>NZ_CAWRFG010000001.1:2197243-2374625 GCF_963900955.1 Aeromonas sp. 9A | reverse complement strand
ATCTTATACATATCATCAGAATCAATGTTATATGGATTAAGCAATATATTTGACTCAATTAATTGCTTTTCAATTATTTTAAAATCCCTTAGCCTTTCATGAAAAATCATACTTTCCATCATTATCCCAATCGCATTACAGTAACTAAATCAACAACCACCTACATACTAAAAGCATTCAATATAACCGTGCCGAATCACACATTACAAATAAAAAACCTAAACCATCGAATGGTCGATTAAATAACATTGAACACAAAAACGACCTTGGGTTCCGATTGTATCAGAATACATTGACGCAGCCAATAAACAAAAATAGAAAACATAGCCAACCTCACAGAGAGAAAAATTTAAGATGGTAAAATAACGAGTCACATCATATTTCACATCTGCGCTGGAAAAAATCGACGAGCTGTGGAGATCAAACCACAAGGGGTTTAGTCGCGGTTTATATCCCCCTAAAAAAGGCCTTATCACAAGGCCTGTTCAGAAATATCCAGATTCAGGCTGATAGCCAGCTTTTGTGGCTATCAACACGGCTCAGGAGCCAGGGGGCAGCACCTGCCCATCCAGCGCCTGATCACTGTTGGATGGATAGTCCGGCACCAGCTCGCAATAGGGAATGCGGCTTAGCACCGGTGCCTTGACCAGCGCGGACAGCTGATCGGAGCGGCGCAGGCTGGCATCCGCCAGTTCGGCCACCAGCGCCAGACCGCAGCCGAGCCCCAGTCCGCCGACAATGCCAGCCAGCAGAAACAGCCAGAGCGGGTAGTTGCTCGGCTTGCTGGGGGCAAAGGGTTTGTCGATCACCTTGATCCGCTCCCCCTGCTCAAAGTTGCCCAGATCGCCGGTCACTTTGGCCTTCTCATAACGCAGCAGCAAGTCCTGATAGAGGGTGCGCTTGACCGCCAGATCCCGCTCCAGCTCGGCGAGCTGGCGTTCGGTATCACCTTGGGAATCGACCACCTTGTCCAGTCCATCCAGCTGGGTCTTCAAGCCGGCGGCGTTTTGCTCTGCGTCGGTCAGTTGCGTCTGGGCCAGCTGCCACTCGGGCCCCCGCGCCATATCCGGCTCGGATTTGAGCTGCTCGAACTCCTGCTGCAACTGGTCAATCTGATAGCGCAGACTCTGCACCTTGCTGTGCTCTTCGCTGTAACGGGCCCGCAGCAACACCAGCTCGGTGCGCATCAGCTGCAGCTTCTCATCCAGTTGGCGGGCGAGCTGACTCTCCTGCCCCAGCGATAACTGATCGACCCGGGCCCTGGCCTGCTGCAAGGTGAGCAGGCTCTCGGCATACCGCTCTTGCAAGCCATAGAGCCGGGCGACGTTGCTACTCTGTTGCTGGGGCAAGGCACTGGCATGCTCCCGCTTGAAGTCGGCGAGCAGCAGCTCGGCCCCTTGCAGCTCGCTGCGGCGGCTGTCGAGCTGACTTTGCAGGAAACGCTCGGACGATTCAGCCGACTGGCGCCCCTTGCTGAGCAGATTGAAGAAAAAGCGCCGTGAAATGGCTTCGAGCAGACCGGCACTGTTGGCGGCCGAATCGGCCCTGACCTTGATTTCAATCACTTCATCACCGATCAGCCGCAATGAGACAGCCCCGGAGAGCCAGTCCATGATGGCATCGCGCTGGGCAGCCGGAGTCTCGTCATTGACCAGACCGCGATCCCGCGCCACCCCGTCGAGCACATAACGGCTGCGCAGCAGAGCTTCGAGCACCGCAAAGCGATCTTTGAGGCTTTCCTGGGTGATCAGATCCTTGAGGGTCGGGGTCTGGTTAGCATCTTGCGGCACCATAAAGGTGGTGCGGCTCTCATACTCCTTGGGGGTGAGCAGGCCGACCGTGACGCCCACCAGCGGCATCACCAGCACCGGGATCACCAGCAGATAACGACGGCGCCAGGCGGCAAAGAGAATGATGTAGAGGTTGTAATAGAACTGAACAGGCATGGCATCACTCCCTGAGAAAGGCCCTCCCCCGGCACGATGCAAAGGCAGTGCCACTAGAGGGGCTGAGCGCGTCTGTAGGCAGATCGCAAGAGTGGTACAAGATTCGCATTCTCCCGCTATCCGGGGTGTTACCCCTTCCCTTGCCGGAGCGCGAACCATGTTGTCATCAACCCCGTCGCACAGACCCCATCCTCACAGGGACGCCATCGTGCAACCTGTCGTGCAACCTGTTGTTCAAATAGTGCAGCACCTGCAGCCCGGCGGGCTGGAGACCATGGTGCTCAACCTCACTCAGGCGAGCCCTGCCGATCAGCCGGTGCACATCATCTCCCTCGAAGGGCGCAAAGAGGATGTGCTGAGGGCATGGCCCGCCCTGCATCCCTTCGCAGGCAACATTCACTGCCTTGAAAAGCCCGCAGGCTGGTCGCTCGCCACCCTCTGGCGGCTCACCCGGCTGCTGCGCCAGCTCAAGCCAAACGCAGTGCATACCCACCATCTGGGGCCCATGCTCTATGGCGGGTTGGCCAGTCGGCTGGCCCGGGTGCCCACCCTGGTGCACACCGAGCACGATGCCTGGTATCTCGATGATCCCCATCAGCGCATGCTGGCCCTGTTGGGGCTGCGCGCCTTCAAGCCGATTCTGGTGGCCGATGCCACGCCAGTGGCTAACCAGCTGCTGGCCAGGCTGGGCCAGCTGTCACCAACCGTGATCCCCAACGGCATCGATGAGCAGCGCTTTGCCCCGGGCGCCGCCGCCCTCGCCCGCCAGGAGATGGGACTGCCGCAAGAGGTCAAATTGATTGGGTGCGCGGCTCGCCTTGAGTCGGTCAAGGGTCATACCTTGCTGCTGGAGGCGATCCGCGCCTTGCCGGAGGAGGTGCATCTTGCGTTGGCAGGGGTCGGCAGTTTGCAAAATGCGTTGCAACAACAGTGTCAGCAACTGGGGATCGCCCATCGCGTTCATTTTCTGGGGCTGGTAGAGAATATGCCGCGCTTCTATCAGGGACTGGATCTCTTCTGCCTGCCCTCGCTGGCAGAAGGCATGCCGCTGTGCGTGCTGGAAGCCCAAGCCTGCGGGGTGCCGGTAGTGATGAGCGATGTGGGCGCGGCCCGAGAAATTGTCTGCCAAGCCAGTGGCCACATCTTGTCTGAGCGGGATCCAGCTCGCCTCGCCCAGCTTCTGGCACAAGGGTTGCTGCATTGCCATAGCCTGCGAGCCGTCACCCGTGAATTTGTGTGCCAGCAAAGCAGCTTGAGCCAGATGGCTCAAGCCTATCAACAGCTTTACAGCCGTTGATATAACGACCCAGTGACCAGAGGAGTATCCCATGGAGTGGACTATTATCGTGTTCTGGCTATGTGCTGTACTGGTGGTCTACCACCATGTCGGTTATCCCCTGCTGCTCAAATTCGGTGGTCGGCGGGCTCGCAAAGTGGTCAATCATCCCAGCCCCATGGATCGGGGATTCAAAACCGAAGCGGGCGATGAGGCGCTGCCAACCATCACTCTGCTGATGCCGGTCTATAACGAGGCGGCTACCATTGCAGCCAAGTTGCAAAACCTCGCCAGTCTCGATTACCCCGCCGACAAGCTGTGGGTTCACGTGCACTTCGACGGCTGTCGCGACAACAGCTATCCCATTGCACTCAGCCAACTCGGTGATCCTGCCTTGCAACAGCTGCAGATCCGCCTGTTCGATCACAGTCACAATCGCGGCAAGGTCGCCGTGCTCAACGAGGCCATGACACAGGTTCACAGTGATCTGGTTGCACTTACCGATGTCTCGGCATTGCTCCCCATCGACAGTCTGCTGCTGGCGGTCGCCCATTTTGCCGATCCCAAAGTGGGCGTAGTCGGGGAAGCATACCGGTTCTGGCAACCCGGCTCCCAGGGCGAGGAGAGTTACTGGCAATATCAAAGCCAGATCAAGCTCTGTGAATCAGCCCTTGGTGGCATGCTGGGTGCCCACGGAGCGTTTTACATGATGCGCCGGGAGTGCCTCACCCCGCTGGCTGCAGATACCATCAACGACGACTTTATCTTGCCGATGCAGGCCATCGCCAAGGGTTATCGGGCGGTCTATGACAATCGCTGCGCCGCACTGGAGCTGGAAATTTCGGATGCCGCGCTGGAAGCGACACGGCGCAAGCGGATTGGCGCTGGCAATACCCAGCAACTGCTGCGTTTACTGCCCCTGCTACACCCCAAATTCGGCTGGGTTGCCTTCAACTTTGCCAGCGGCAAGGGGCTGCGGGTGTTGATGCCACTTTGTCTGATGCTGCTGTGGCTGTGTGCCATCCCGCTGGCAACGCAATCCCTGCTGTTTCAGGTACTGCTGGCGCTGCAACTGCTGGGATATCTGCTGGTCATGTTGATCCAGCTGACCCCTATGTCCCCCTGGCCCAACCTGTTTCGCAAAATCCACTATCTGGTACTCGGACACTGGTACAACGGCATTGGCACCCTGCGCTACTGCCTGCGAGCCCCCATACGCTTCCTGTCACAGGAGAAAGCAGCATGAGACACCCTATTCCAAGATTGACCCTGGTGGTCAAACGCAGCATGGATCTGCTCGGTGCCAGCCTAGGCCTTCTGCTGACGCTGCCACTGTGGCCCTTGATCATGCTGGCTATCCGGCTCGATAGCCCGGGGCCTGTGTTCTTTCGTCAGTTGCGGATCGGGCGCAGCCACGCCAGCCATACCGAGCTGTTTTTCATGATCAAGTTTCGCACCATGCGCGCCGACGCCGAAGCGAGTACGGGGCCGGTCTGGTGCGGCAAAGGGGACAGCCGGATCACCCGCAGCGGCGACTTTCTGCGCAAAACACGACTCGATGAGCTGCCGCAGTTTATCAATGTGCTCAAGGGGGAGATGTCGCTGATCGGCCCCCGTCCGGAGCGGCCAGGGATCGCCAACCGGCTGGAAGATGCGGTGCCTTTCTTTATCGAACGTACCTATGAGGTCGCGCCAGGTATCACAGGTCTGGCGCAGGTCAATCAGGGCTACGACGAGTCGCTGGATGATGTACGCAGCAAGCTGGCGTTTGACCTTGCCTACTCGGTCGCGCTGCTCCACCCCTGGCGCTGGCTGGTGCAGGATGTACATATCATCGGCAAGACGATCGCCATCATGGTTGGCAAGAAGGGACGCTAATCCCGCTGCACAAACGTCAGCCACACCTCAACGCCCATCAGGCCACTGCCACTGCCACTGCCACTGCAATGGCATTTTTTATGGGGCATCCGCAGTGATCAAGCACGAGGCGACGGCGTGATCGCCATCATGTGGGAGATCAATCCGCAGGCATTGATGCCACCTTAGCCAATCCCCGAACCCCAAGCGCCGCATGATCACAGAGGTGATCTACCCCATCCCCCCTGCCCCGGCACATAAAAAACGAGTGGCCAGTAGCCACTCGTTTGAGCGGTTATCCCCCGTTATTCAGGCCCCGTAGACGGCCAGAATATCGGTCACTCTGTTGTTTACGCTGTAACCTCTGGCGATGGTGTTGCGCGCCGCCAGGCTCATTCTGCTGCGCGTCGTTTCGTCACTGCGCAGCCAGTAATTGACCAGTTCCGCCATGTCACGAACATGGCCGGGCTCTACCAGCCAACCATTTGATTTGTGATAAATCAGGTTGACCAAGCCCCCCACCGCAAAGGTACAAACGGGGATGCCATGTGCCATCGCCTCAAGGGCAACCAGAGGCAGTCCTTCAAAACGGGAGGTAATACAGAGCAGGTCTATGTTATGCCACTCATTGGCCATGGTTCGAAAGCCATGAAGCTGCACCCGATCCCCATACTGCTGCCACAAAGCGCTCTTCAAGGGGCCATCCCCGTAAAGATGAAATTCCCCGTCCGGACACAATGCGGCCAACTGACAGAACGCCTCCGGCCCCTTTTCTGGCGAGAGGCGGCCGACAAACGCAATACGGTTACCTGCAACCGATGCCGGCGTCGCAGGCATCGGCACAAAGTTGCTGATCACCGTACTCGGCACTGGCAATCTGCGAGCAATCGGCTCACTGACTGCAATACACTTCGCAAAACGCGCTGTGATACGATCCAGCCAGCTGTACAACTTCAGTAATCCTTCTCCCTCGTCACCACTGTGAAACGTGGAAACCACCGATTTGCCGGTACACCAGGCCGTCAGACGCCCCAAGATCCCGGCTTTATAGCCATGGGTGTGGAGCAAAACAGATGCAGGTTGACGAGCCAGCCGCCGCACAAAATCACGGCTATTGCGGCATACCTCGTACGGCAGACCCTGCTGTTTGAGCAGGATCGTAAAGGGGGTCATGCCATGGTTGCTCACCAGCACTACGGTGGGGAACAGCCCTCTTGCCAGCAGATCGTTGGCCAGGTGGATGATGTGAACTTCAATTCCACCGACCTGACGCGCATCGATGGCCAGCCAGATTTTTTGCATGGGTAACATAAGCCCCCTCCTCCCGTGGCACCATGCCACCTGAGATGAAGCACTGCATAGAGTGGGCCAGTCAGGTAAAGAGAGTCAGAATCAGGCTCCGGGACAGGCGACCAGCAAGAGGGTCATGTCGTCGAGGGCTGCATCATTGATGCGCTCATCAAACCAGTGGGCGATACGATGAGCCAGCTGCTCAAGACCGGGACCCGAGGTCAGGCAGATCTCCTTTAGCTGCGACTCCCAGCGCTGACGTTCCACGGCATCACGGCTATCGAGCAAGCCGTCGGTCCAGAACAACAGTATCTCGCCGGGCTTGAGCTGACGTTGATTGGTCACGAAATGGGGGTCCGGGCGCAAACCGGGCAAGGGGCCGGTCACGCCGACCTGGCGAATGGAGCCGGGCCCGACCAGCCAGGGCGCAGGGTGGCCCGCACTGGCCCACTGCACCCGCCCCTCGTTCCCGAGCTCGATGCAGAGGGTGGTGAGCAGGGTGGCTCCCAATAGCGGATCACTGTGGACAGCATTGGACAAGATGGTCAGCAAGCGTGCGGGGGCGCGCTCCAGATCGTGTGCAGTCAACAAGCCACGCAGATAACCGGCATAGGCATGGGCAAAAAACTTGGCTTCCGCATCGTGGCCCATTACATCCCCGAGCCACAACACCCGATCTTTGACCAACAGGAAGTCCCCGCCCCCTACGGTGGCCGCGCGGGTTTGCAACGCCAGCTGGAACTCCCCTATCGAGGTCGCGGGCAATAACGGGCGCAGCGCGGAGGTCATGCGCTGATCCAGCTGCTCACCCCATTGCGACCTGAGCTGTATCGAGCGTTGCAGCACCCGCGAAACTGCCAACAACAGATCCTGTTTGGTGATGGGTTTGACCAGAAAATCATCGATCCCCAAAGCCCCCGCCCGACTCTGGGTCCACTGATCCTGATGACCGGTCAGGAAGATAAAGGGCACCCCCTTCATCTTGGGATCCTTCATCAACTGCTGGCGTAGCCCAAAGCCATCGATCCCTTCCATCTCTATGTCGGAGAGCACCAGCGCGGGGGGCTGCTTCCCCAGCGCCAACAGAGCCGCATGGGAGTCGGCATAACTTTCAACCCGGTAGTGCTCATGGAGATAGGCCGTGAGCAGTGCTCGCATCACCTTGTCATCGTCTATCACCGCAATAACCGGCAATTGATTGACCGTGCCGTGTTGGCGAAGGGTCACGCGATTGCGCGCCCCCTCGCGGGAAAAGTGGACCTCGGCAAACAGCTGATGCACCAACGCCAGCCCGTATCCCCCCTCCTGTAGCTCATCGGGTAACGGCGCACTGGCAAGACCGGGTTGAGGGCCGCCATCATCCTCCAACAATAAACTCAACCCCGTTTCATCTGCTTTCAGGGTGAGCCAGAGGTGGGTAGCGGGAGGGTCTGTGTGCTTGACGCTATTGGTAGCCAGTTCACTGAAACAGAGCAGCCAGTTGGCTTGATCCTGCGTGGAGATCTGAAACAGGGACAGCCCCTGTGCCAGCCGGTTGCGCAGTTCGCGCACCGCCTGCAGGGTTGCCGGAGCAGATCGCAACCAGTCATCCATATCATGCCTCCATCAGCGGGCGATCAGATCCGGAAATTGAGCAAGGCACTGCGCCGACACCAGCGCTTGAGCCATTCGGTCACCCGGTTACTGGGCAGCCGGTTGAGTTCACGCAGGATCTCGCTGGCCAGCCCCGGGTTGAGCTTGTCGTTATAGACAGCGCCAATCAGATTGGCTTCGGCACGAGTCAGTTTATCCACTGCACTTTGCACCACTGTCGTCGGGGTCACCCCGGCCAGTACCACCAGCAGCGCCCCTTCACAGGCACCACAGACCTGATCGGCCGGAATATTGCCCCGATTGAGAGCGGTGAGCGGCGAGGTGTCGAAGATGACTACATCGTAATGTTCCAGCCAGCGAACCAGCAGCTGGCGCAAGGTATCCTTGTTGCGAAAGGCCATCAGATCCTTGCCCGGCGCCGGGAGCAGCGACAAGGAGCGACCATTGGCCACCGGCTCGGGCACATCATTGGGTCCCCAGGCAACCGCCGGGGCGCGGCCGGGGTGATAGAGATTGAGATCCACCAGCAGGGTGCGCAGCCCATCCGCCTCCGAGCGCCTTGCCAGCGCATCGCAGATGGAGCTCACCCCCTCTCCACCTTCCGACGAGGTGACTGCCAACGAGCGGATCCCCCGGGCGACCGTCGCCGCGTAGAGGGATTCGAGCTCCAGATATTGAATGGGGATGCTCATATCAAAGCGTCCCGACCAGGGCCACCACCGAAATCGTGGTCAGAATGTCGCGCATACCATCCATGAAAATGGCCCAGTTGCTGCTCTTGCTGTCAGGGATAAAGACGGTGTCACCCGCGCGCAGCACCGGCAACTGGCTAAAATCAGGCTCTTTGGCAAAGCCATCGAGATCGAAGCTGCGGGCCTGATCCCCCTGACCACTGGTGGCCATGTTGATCACCACAATCTTCTTGATATAGGCGGTGTTGGTCGGGCCTCCCGCCTCAGCCAGCAGATCCAGCAAGGTCATGGAGGAGTCAAAGCGGTAGCGACCGGGGCGGGCTATCGCCCCCAGCACCCGAATGGTGTTCTCCTTGGGCTCATCGAGCCAGGGACGATTCTTTTCCGGCAGGTAGATGGAGTCACCGGGCAGAACCTTGGGCAACAAGGTTTCATCCCCGGTTTCAAAGTACATGGCAAGGTCGAGCTTGCTGACCCGGGCCGTACTGCCATTGCGATGGGCAATGCGCACATTGCGCAGATCCGCCGCCGCCGTCGGGCCATCGGCTGCCGACAGAATGTCGATAAAGCCCATCTGCTCGTTGAACGCATAGCGACCGGGCGCCCCGACCTGACCGAAGATATAGATGGAG
Source organism: Aeromonas sp. 9A (assembly GCF_963900955.1). Classification (NCBI taxonomy): domain Bacteria; kingdom Pseudomonadati; phylum Pseudomonadota; class Gammaproteobacteria; order Aeromonadales; family Aeromonadaceae; genus Aeromonas; species Aeromonas sp. 9A. The sequence continues at coordinate 2,365,339 of NZ_CAWRFG010000001.1, read as the reverse complement.
CTGTCCGGCGACTGGCGCACCCACTGGGACTTGTTGTCACTGGGATCGGTGGGCAGCTCGGGGATCATGATGGTGAATCCGGCACGGATCTTCGGCAGGCTGGCCAGCGCTCCCCCCTGATGAAGGAACTTGTCGAGGTCAAACAGCGTCGGCGTGGCCTGCCCCCCTTCAGCGGTCAGGATCTGCACCTTGGCGATATCGGCCCGCTCGTTGGGGCCACCGGCGTGGGCGATCAGATCCAGCAGCGACATCTCGTCAGACCATTCATAACGGCCCGGGATCCGCACTGCACCCATCACCATCACCGCCCGACCGGGCGCCACCTTCAACCAGGACTTCTCATTGATATCGGTCTTTTCCGGCACAAAGATGGCGTCACCGGGTTTGACTTGGGGCAGCACCTTTTTCATGCCTTCGGTGTAAGCCTGCAGATCGATCGGCTCAACCGTGCCATCGGTCCGCAGCAAACGGATCTGGCGACTCTCGGCATAGCGGGTCGGGCCACCGGCATTGGCCAGAATATCGAGGAAGGAGTCCCCTTCCCGCCCCTCATAGGCACCGGGTTTGAACACCTCGCCCATGATGTAGATAGTGCGCGCCCCCCGTTTTATCTGCTCTTCATCCTTGGGTACGAAGATGGTGGCGCCCGGCGCCAGATTGGGCAGCAGCTTGTTGTTGCCGGAGTCGAGGTAGGCTTTGAGATCGAACAGTTCGGGGGCATCACCATTGATCACCCGGATCCGCTCCACCCCGGCAAAGCGGGTCACACCGCCAGCCCGCATCAGTAGATCCACGATGGAGTTGCCACTCTTGAAGCTGAAGGCGCCGGGGCTGTTGACCTCCCCAAACACCTTGATCGCCTTGCCGGTATCGCCATCGCCCCCTGCTGCCAGGGTCGCGGCATCAAAATCGATCTGCACGTTGCCGATCAACGGAGAAGCTGGCACGAACACCACATCGAGGGATTGCAATGGCGGCAGGACGCTGGCATCGCCGGTATCGAGATAACGCTTGTAGTCAAAGCTCGAGACCGTGTTGCCGCGCCGCACCTGCATATTGTTGAGCTGGGCACCGGGCACCAGCCCGCCAGCGGCATCGAGGGCCATCTGCACGTTGCCATCGGGCGCAAGATCATAACTGCCGGGTTTTTTGACATAGCCCATCACGCTGATCAGCAGCCGCTTCTCCAGCAAGGTGACGGTCAATTGAGAGAGGTTGTTGTAAACAGGTTTGAGGGCAGTGCGGATCAGCTCATCCGCCTGTGGCAGGGTCTTCCCACCCACCACGACGTTGCCGACTTCAGGCAGTGCAATCTCACCCTGCTTGTTGATCTGGAAAGGCTTATCAAAAGCAGGCTCACCGGGTTGCACTATGGCCAACCGATCGCCAGGAGCCAACAAGGTGGAGGCCAGTAACGGGCAGGTGAACAACAGCAAGAGAACACAGATCAATCCTTCGAGAGCGCCCCGTTTCATAGACATCCTTTTCGTCTGTTACGTCTGCCCCCATTGGCGTAAGGGGAGCCCTGACCAATCAGCACGACAGCCATCCGCTGTTGTCTGTTGCAGCCGCAAACGTACTTGTTGTAGTGATTGTGCCAACACGGTCTGACGCCAGGCTACCTCCGCCCAAAGCCGTCCGTGCATATCCCGTTCGATATCAATACGTTGAGATTGTAGTCGTTTCAACTCGGCAGGCATACACCCCTGCAGGCTCGCTTGCTTTAATTGCGTCAGCTGCAAGTCGAGTTCCTTCTGACGCTCATCATAACGAGACCAGACCCGCCGTTCATCCTTATTGACCGGAATACGGGTGGGTCTTGCCTCTGACATGCCACCATACCCCTCCGGCGGCCATTGCGCGCAACCCGACAGGACAATAGAAGAGAACAGGAGACCCCACCGCTTCATGACGCAACTGCCATCATGCCACGGGAGCGCATATAGGCTTTGACGCTCTCATGGCAGGGGATCACCCTGTCGATATGCAGCATTTCAAGAAGGTCATGGGGTTGGCCAGGGCCACACACAAGCGCCATCTGATGCCCGTTCATAATCAATCTTTTATACAGAAATACCAAGGCTCCGATACCTGACGAGTCGATAAAATGGACATCGCTGATATCAGCCAGGATATCTCCTGGGTGGGTCGAGAGGGTTTCAAACAACGGGCGGAGCTCACTGACGGCCATCGCGTCAAACTCGTTTTCCAGTACCACAACCTGGGTATCATTAAGGGTGTAAGTCATGCTTTCCATCGCTAGCTCCTTGTCGATTCTAAGACTCTGCGCTGTTACGGCATCCACCACGCTGCAAATGTTATGCCGAGAAGCACCAGTGTGCTTGTTCTCCAAATGATACTCTTTGCGCCTTGTTTACCTACCCCAACACCTCGTTTTTGTTGCCAATTTGCAAATAGAACATGTCAAATGTTGCAAACTGCAACTCACTTTATCCGAAGTAACCAGGTAACCGGCTAAAAAGCGGATAATTTGCGATCATTGCACCGGGCCCGATTATTGCTTGTCTCTGGAAACACCTCACAAGCCACCGTTCGCTCGGCACGCATGCCGCTTTATTCCAGGAAGGAGACATCATGAAAGCAGGCCTTTATATCGCACCGCTACTGGCAGCCCTTTGTGGTGCAGCACACGCAGCACCTTTGCCTGACAACGCCGTATTGAAGGTAGAAGGCGCCATCAGCAGCCCCACACATCAGGCCCTGGCCCTGTGGGATAGCGCCATGCTGGATCAATTGCCGGTACACGAAATCAAAACCCATACCCCCTGGTATGACGAAGCCAAAACCTTTCGCGGCCCCCTGCTGCAAGATGTGTTGGCCAAAGTCGGGGCAACCGGCAAACAGCTCACCATTACCGCGCTGAATGACTATTCGGTACAGGTGCCGGCAAGCGATGCCGAGCAGTATCAGGTCATCCTAGCCCGCACGATGAATGGCAAGCCACTGTCAGTGCGCGACAAAGGCCCCCTGTTCCTTGTCTATCCGTTCGATCAATATCCCGAACTGCAAAACAAGCTCTATTACGGCCGGGCTATCTGGCAGATCAGTGCGATAAAAGTGGAGTAGATCCCATCATGCGTTCCATGGCGGCCAGTCAACGTTTCTTGTTTGTGGTGCTCTGCGTACTGCTCCTGGCCTTTGCCGGTATTGGTACCATCCAGTACCGGCAATTTCAGGATCTGCAACGCAGCACCAGCCAGGGCGAAGACAACGTGATGTGGAACTATTTCCAGCTCTATAACGAAGCGCTGCGTTTTCAGAGCTCACTGCTCCATGAGCCGCAACCGTCCTTCCAGCTCAGATACGATATTCTGGTCAGCCGTATGGATCTGGTGCTGGAGAGCAAGGATCGAAATCTGCTTCAACAAACAGAGATCTACCAGCAGGCAAGCAAAGCTATACGACACTACATCTCACTGGCGGATATCTGGCTTGGCCCGGATGCCACCAAAACGCTGGACAATCTTGCCCATCAGGAGCTGCGCCAACAGCTCGCCTCACTGCTCCCCCTGCTGCATCAGCTGACCCTGGAGGTGAACCAGCAGGCGACCCTGTTTGATGTGGCCCGCCGCGACAGCGTCAGGCAGCAGATCATCACGACGACGCTCATCGCGACCCTGCAATTTACGCTGCTCTTTGTGCTCGCCCTGTTGATCTGGCGGCAAATGAACATCTCGTTTCTACAACACAAACTGATGCAGCAACTCAATGACAAACTGCTCAGAGCAAACCAGGCGGCAGAGGCTGGCACAAGAGCAAAAAGCAGCTTTTTGGCCAATATGAGCCATGAGATTCGCACCCCCATGAATGGCATTCTCGGCATGCTCTCACTGCTGGCCGACAGGGATATGGATCCGAGGGAGCGAGACTACCTAGAGACGGCACGCGAATCGGCTAACCATCTATTAGGCCTGCTCAACGACATTCTGGATGTATCAAAGCTGGAAGAGGGCAAGATCGAGCTGCAACTAACCCCCCATCACTTGCCCCAGCTGTTGGAGGATATTCGGGCCCTGATGCAGAGCAACTGCGATGCAAAAGGGATCAAGCTGACCCTGACCGTTGCCCCCGATACGCCGGGGTGGTTGATGATCGACCCGCTGAGAGTGCGCCAGATCCTCTTCAATCTGGTGAGCAACGCCATCAAGTTTACCCATCAGGGTGAAGTCAAGATCCACGTTGATAGCACCCTGTTAGCGCAGGATCGCCACTCGGTACGCATCTCGATTCAAGACACCGGGATCGGCATGAGCAAAAATCAGCTGAAGAACCTGTTTCAACGTTTCGCCCAGGCGGATGTGTCTATCACCCGCCAATATGGTGGGTCGGGCTTGGGTCTTGAAATATCCCGTAACCTAGCGCGCTTGATGGGCGGTGATATCTCGGTAGAAAGCAACGAAGGGCATGGCAGTACCTTTACCTATATCTGGCCCACCAGAGCCACGACCCCATCGATTGTTTGCCTGCCATACAAACCGATGGATCAGGAAAGCTATCGCATCTTGCTGGTTGATGACAATGCCACCAACCGCAAGGTGATCGGCGCCATGCTCGATTCCGTGGGCCATCACGTCACACTGGCCGTTCAGGGTGAAGAGGCGCTGGAAAAACTGGGTCACACAGCATTTGATCTGGTCTTGATGGATGTCCAGATGCCAGTGATGGATGGACTGGTGGCAACCACCCGGATCCGTACCTCTCAGATGCAGTGGGCACATATTCCCATCATCGCACTGACGGCTGATGCCATGCCTGAATCCAAGCAATACTATCTGTCCCATGGTATGAATGGATATATCACCAAACCTATAAATAAAGAAACGCTTGTCAATGAAATAAATAAAAGCATGTCTAACGAGTTAATAAGACATAACTACGTGAGTTCAGATAATAAGTGCAATGCCCATGGTACATAGGCGAGATGAGGTCAACTGCCTATTTTTGTACGCTTCTTCTTGCCAAAGAAAAACTGATACATCATAAAATACCAGCAGTTGACCAAGGGGTTACGATACCGTCCTGGGCAAACAAGGGATAGGCACCATCGTCAATTTGGTAGAGCGTAAAAGCAGGTTCCATCTGATGATATATGTTCACAACAAGACGGCCAATGCGGTGGCTGACGCCATTATCAGCATGTTCATACGATTACTGTCGACAATGGAACCGAGGTTGTTGAACACGAGCGGGTGTCCGCAGAGCTGATGGTACAGATCTATTTTGCCCACCCCTATTGTTCATGAGAGCGCGGCAAAAATGAGAACAGTTATGGCTTGCTGCGGCAGTATGTGCCCAAAGATAATTATTTGAGATTGGTGACAGAGAAGGTACTTTCAGGATTCGAAAAAAGGCTTAACACAAAGCTCCGTAAATGTCTGGAGTTCAGACAACCTCAGGTCGTTTTTGATAAATTGTTCGAAGATACCTGATTTTTAATCTGGCATTGAACTTCAGAGCTTAATCCACAGCTTAGCCGCCGAACTCACTTACTATTTATTTGGCAAGTTAAGATACAAAGAATGCTTAGCGCTTACTATTACCCTCTGTGTTCCCATGCAGTTTTAAATCATTTAGATGCAATATTATGAATGAGATCTTCCGTGACGTTAACTTATCCTCGCAGCAGTTAAAAACTATTAAGTTACACATGGCAACCCCCACCAACAACATTGAAACAGACAGAGTTGTTACGCTCTGAGTTGCTTTTTATTTCGCCATTACCAGTAAAGAAACTCGTTCTAAATAAATAGCAAATCGATTGCTATCTAACTCCCAAGCGACCTTAGACCCATTATTAAAATAAAAGTTGTTATCTCTCGTTTTCGTAGAATTTCTCCCTTAAAAATTAACACAATGCAGCCGCATGAAAAAATTCTATATCACGCCCTGTTTCAACAAACTGTTGTGCAGCAAGCGACATCAACAAACCAAGCTACCACCATTAAAACACCATCCTCCATGCAAGTTAATGACAGGCCTTGCTTGATGGCATATAGCGAGGCCATTGCCATATTATGGCAATTTTTATCGGAGATTTTTCCAGATTTTTGCATGCAAATCGCTATGGTTTTATCATGTACACAAACCCTAACCATTAAATAATAGCTCTTTAAAAAACAAAGTCTTAAGCTAGTAAAACTACTATCTCAATGTCAAAAATCCGTGCCATTATATGGCAATGAACATTTGGCGCTGCCATATGGTGGCAGACACTTCTACACAACGCCTTGCTGAACCGGCTTGCTACACAGACAATTCACTAAAACCATTAAAAATGAGATTTTAGTGGGTGTTTATGCAAAATAAGCCACTCCAACACTCACCTCCAAGCATTGTTCAACGATAGTACAATGGGATACCATTAATTATAACCAGGACACCTTGCTGCACCTCAAACGAACCCCTTATCGTGGATGCTTTTTTATGCATATTATGAAGTCTTCGACGCTACCTTGATCGATGCTCAAAAAAACATCTTTTCATCCTGCTCTTCATTTACATCTGTATCTGTATCTGTATCTGTATCTGTATCTCAGGATGAATATTACCCATTTAGAGAACCATATTGAAAATATTGAGTGATGGTTCAGATCTCTTTATTTATCATCACCCTGTAGCTAACTATTTTAGTTAGCTATCAGATTAATACTTATAGTAGGTATCAAAATCACACTGTTGATAACATATAAATGCGGCCTCTATTTTAATCTTGAATTAAAATATGAAGAAAACAGAATATGAGCATCAAAAATAGACACAGCACTCATCAATGCTGAATTCCCGTGAACACACTATCTAAGACCTGTTTTTCGTATCCATAGTGCTGAAGCGCGGAGTAACAGAAGCATGGTGAGTAAAGATAGCTTCACCGCTCGTGCACAAAAAGCCATTGCAGCCCCCCCATTATCTACATTTTGCAATATGCCTATTTTTAATAGACTGATTTATATTAGCTTATGTATCTTATGCAGATGGGTGTGGTACACAATGGGGACAATATGAAATTTGAGGGCTATTGCTACAAATAGCAACGATGTTCGTTTGAGTAACTTGACCGTCAGGACTTCATCCACTTTTGCCGTAATAGATCCAAGCCAGACCCGTCCAGCTATTTCATATGTGAAACACAGCATGCAGAAGTTCGTGGTCACAAACTGCAGAAGTTCATTTTTGTTTTATATTTCAATCTCTTGCTGCAGCATTAAAACAACCTTATCCGAGTCTGAAGGACTCATCCATGTAGAAAGCACCAACTAACAGACCATAGACCAACCGCACCCGATCATCCCTGCCCAGCAGCACACCGAGTAGCACTTCGCCGCTTGCCAAATCGTCACCATGCCAGAAGCACCAGAGGGCGGCTTCTACCACATCCAGCCAGCTGGCATGGCCCAGCTGATTGCGTGACTTGCGCCGCCAGCTGCCGCGCACCACAGCGCCGCTATTCGGGGAGCGGGCAGCCAGCGCCCGCTACTCCATCACGCTTGGCGTGAGTCCATCCAGCTTGGCCTGACGGCTACCGCGCCCTCCTCGCAGCAATTTGTCGAGTAGCAGCGCCAACAAACGAAACGCATCCTGATCTTCGAAGCTGGCATCCTCCCCCAGCAAATCGGCAGCACCGGCCATCAGTTGCTCACGCCCCAGATAGATGGGCAGTGACGTGCTTTCCAGCCTATGTTGCTCGACATGGATAGCCAATGCCGTCACCACCGCCAACGGTGAAGTCTCACCCTGTTGGTGAAACGCGTCTTTGGCAAGCAGAGCGGTCAGCTCCTTAGCCCGCTCGGCTGACAGTAGGCAATAGATCCCCTTGATCAGGGGCATGGCCGCCTGACCTGATAACAGACTTGAGTTCATAGCGCCTCAGTGACGATCGCGTTTGAAGTGAGTGGTTTTATGACCGACGGTGACAATCTCGCCGTCTTGCAGGACCAGATAGTGACGGCGCAGCCGCTGGCAGCATTCCGCTGGCACTCCGTACTCGGCTCGCAGCATCGTAACTCCTTTGCTGTCGAGATAAACCAGCTCGCGCCCCTGGTGATAAGAAGAACGTCCGATGCTCAGCAGCATGTCCACCAGCTCGGGTGAAATACCGCGCTGCTGCATCCGGCACGCGGCGTGATGGCTGTATGCACTATCCAGCTTCCCGTTCATGACATGCTCCTTTGGCGCTCATTTCGATGGACTCATTATATGTAGCTTGTATACTCATGCCGATACTGGTTACATAAACATGTCGCATTTTGGAGCACGTATGGCACCCAAAGAGCTCACCTGGGATCAAACCCTGCGTTTTCGTCTGCTGGAGATCGTCTTGCAGTGGGAGGGACGGCTGACCACCAATCATTTGATGACCGCCTTCAATATTGGTCGCCAACAGGCGTCACGGGATATCAACCACTACCTGACCCACTACTCACCGGAAGGGTTGGTCTATGACAGAAGCCTGAAGGGATACAAACCCACAGAGCACTTTGTCCCGCGCTTTAGTGAAGGCAAGGTAGACGAATACCTGATGCTGCTACACCGTGAAAAGCAGCACCAGCGACAACATGAAGCGGGCCTGTTGACACTGCCGCTGATGGATCTGCGCTACGGCCATATCGAAATCCTGGATGTGCCAAACCGCCATATCGACCCGAAAATCGTGCGTGGCTTGGTGCAAGCGGCGCGCGGCCAACTGCGGGTCGATGTCGATTACGTATCACTCAGTTCAGAGGAGCAGAGTGGCCGCAATATCGTGCCTCACACTCTGGTCTATGACGGGATCCGCTGGCACGTACGTGCCTACTGCGAGAAGAAAGGGGAATATCTAGACTTTGTGATGAGTCGTTTTCGCGGCGAACCGGATCTGCTGGATGCCTCCCCTCACGGCCGGGATCAGGATCTGGAGTGGAACACCCAGGTGACTGCGGTAGTCGTTCCCAATCCAGGGCTCAGTGAAGGACAACAGGCCATCATTGCCAGAGACTATGCCATGACAGGGAAACAGCTGTTGATCCGCCAACGGATCCCCTTGGTGCATTACGCATTGGAGCGGATGCAGGTGAGCTATAACGGTGAACACCAACAACATCCCCTGCTCTACCCGCTGGTACTGGCCAACCGGGAGGAGCTCATCCAGCAAGGCTGTACCTTCAAGCTCAAGAGTGCGGACCTACAAATGCGACCAAGTTAACCCTGGCGCCATGATGTCCGACTTCTCCACACATCCGGCAAAGGGAGATAGAAATAAGAAAGGCTCCCGACATGGCGGGAGCCTTGACTGTAATAAATCGTTTAATCGGAATTCGTGTTTTGGGGACGCCCGTAATGATTCCCGGCAACACTCATAACATCTGGGTGCTTTGGCGACTCACCATGCCAACGCAGCTTGACCACCTTGCCATAATGATGAAAAAGGTATTGGTACAAGGCTTATCAACACATTTTAAGCCGGCGAACCAACCCGCAGATAACCAAAGTCAGCAATGAGATCGGTCCTGTCGAACCACCGCCACCATTGTCGCCGCCATCGTTGCGACCATCATCGGTGTTGGCACCTTGAACAGTGATAACGATTGGCTGGGTAATCACATTACCGCCAGTACCGCTACGCAGGCCGAGGGTGAAGTTCTTGGCACCGACGAACGCCAGGTCACGAGCTGTCACGCGCACTGTGTAGGTCGGGTTGCCCGTAGCATCCAGAGCAGTCTGTCCAGTCGTAGGGTCAAAGCGCACCAGTTGCGAGATACCATCATTGTAGTGCTGACCCACTACAGCGCTACCTGATTCACTATACAGTTCAACAGAGAGGCGCTTGCCTGCTGCATCAGTACCGGAGGCAGTGATGGTAACGTCGATATACGGCTTCGCATTGGTCAGGGTAGTGCTGTCTACTTTCATTGTGAAAGTGCGGTCAGCAACATCCGCACTCGGCATGACGCCTGCACCAGTGCCTTTTGTCCATCCGTAGTAAGCACGGAGGTTGCCATCAGGCATCGTCAACAGGCGAGCGGCATCAGGGCTGTCAGGGTTGTTGTAGAAGTTTTGGAGTAAATACCTCTCGCTTGGGCCGTAAGGGTAAATATCCCCTTGGTCAATGGCGGAAGGACTGCCACCGAACATGTTGTTCTTGGCCAGATCACCGTAACCACACATCAGACGACCAGCCCAGATGCCTCCTTGGTCGCAGAATCCTTCCGCACCTTTACGGTTGTAAAGATCTTCTGCGCCGAACAGGTGGAAGGCTTCATGTGCGTAGGTATCAGCGGTAGTGTCATAACGACTCACCATAAAATCAGCGCCGGAAGTAGCCATCCCATCAAACTTGCCATCAGTGCCGCCCTTGGTGGAAATCCACATGTCGGCACCAGAGCTGTACGCAGCGAAGGTCAGGTCTTGAATGTCCTGCTCGTTGGTGCATACACCGTCCCACAGTGGAGGCGCCATGATGCCGAAGTTCGGGCCATAAGAGCTACGAACACCGATAACCTTTTCGTTGAGCAGAACAACCGCGGCTGAGTAGCCTGTTTTACACGTCGGGTGCAGGACGGTATCGCTCATAACGAGGATCTGCTTCACCTCGAAATGCAGGTTCTCAGGATTGCCATTTTTGACGATGCCGGTGCGCTGACTAGTGTAATACTCGTCCATAGCCGCTACGCGCTGGTGAATAGTGTTAAACACTTTTTCGGCACCATCTTGATCAACGATGGATTTAGGAAGCATTACGTTTACATCAATAACCGTAGTGGCCATCACCGCATTGCTTGCAACTAAGGTTGCAGCCATAAGGAGTAGCTTTGACATCAATAGTTTCTCCGGAACTAGTATAACCATATGAAACCGCAAACAATACTCCAACGAATCCAATTTGCAATGCGTGACATGATGTTTTTAAAAAAACGTCATGATTTGTGAACGGATTAACAATCCCATGAAACACAAAGACTTTATTAACTCTCTGCTTAACACCCACTTTATTACCCCCTCGGGGCTAACCTAGCCAATCACTTTTACAACTTTACCAATAATGAATAGAGCCACCCGTTGACTTAACAACACGAACACACTCCATACCCAACCATCGAGAGCTAAAACGAGCCAAAAATGTTATTGAAATTTACATGTCATGACCATAAGCCATATTGTTCCATAGCCATTTTCATTGCTTTTATAATACACAAAAACAATTATTAAATTGATTTTAGCAGTATGAAAATGACGACTTGTTTTTCTATATCATAAAAGCAAGCCGTCTAAAAATATGGCAAATTGACACATATAGCAATCATGTTTAACCTCCTAAAAAAATAGGAGGCTATATGAACAACAATGAACCAGCACTAATAAGAACCAAAACACTATTAAAAAAACTTGGCATATCTAGATCGACGCTGTATAGATGGATTAAAGAAAACAAATTCCCACCACCTCTCAACAAAGGCTTTTATTCGACCGCTGCGGTAAATAGCTGGATATCAAGTGAAAAGCACTCATCTTAGATGATGAATTACACCATTTTATGGTTCGGTTATATTTTTAGTTCCTGCAAGGATTTTACAGCTTCCATTAATTTTTTATCCCATAACTCATATGCCTCACGTTGCTCATTGGTCCAATCATGAAGATTGTAAATAGCCATCACACCCGCCATTCGGTGGCCAAGCATTTTCTCGGTTACCTGTGGCATGACGCGTTCTTCCGATAAACGCGTACTCAGCGTCCGACGCATGTCATGCATACGCCAATACGGCAGATCCAGTTTATCTCTCACCCGCTCTGCTAGCTGGATGAGAGATGCACTACTTAATGGCATCTTTGGATTCACCGGTGAGCGACATACAGGGCCGCCCTTGAGCCGAGATTTCGCCGCCGCTTCTTGAAGCAAGAGCATCACCCGGGTAGGAATAGGTCGACGTATTGGCGCCCCACTTTTGGCACGAGAAGCGGGAACCGTCCAAATTTGCTCCTCCATATTGAACTCACTCCACTGCGCACCCAATGCCTCACCACTGCGACAGCCAAGCAGGATCACCAGTTTGGCGGCCAATTTTAATCCGCGGCTGGCCCTACTCTGTTCAAATGCAATCCAAATCTGAGCGAGTTCACGCATGGTCAGTACGCGAGTGCCTCTCTCAGGTTGAGAGCCCACGTCTTCGGTGCGTAATTGCAACACCGGGGAGCCGCCAATGAGATTACGTCGAATACAAAAGCTAAGAATGGACTTTAATCTGCGCAATAAATGACCCGCATTTTTGGGCTTTTTCTTGCCAATTTTATCAAACCACTCCAGCCAGCTGGAAAACGGGATCTGTTCCACCGGAATACCAATAAACAGAGGTTCGAAATAGCGCTGCATGGTATGCTCATAGAGCATGACCGTACGGGGCCGCAGCTTCGGCAGATGGTGCTCACGAAAATGCTCGCAGCACTGTTTAAGTGTGACATTATGCTTCTGGTGGAGCTTATCCCAGAAAACTCTGGGGTGTTCGTTACGCTCCAGTGCACCACGGATAGCAGGGATCAATGCCCTGGCATCAGCGAGTTTAAGGTCGGGATAGCGTCCAATTTTGAGTCTCGCCGCCTTTCCTTGCCAGCGATAGCGATATTGCCATGAAATGGTGCCACGCTCGGTGACCCGAGCTGACAATCCATCACGATCTGACAATTCCGTCTTGCCAAAGTAGGGCTTACCATAGAGGGCCCGTAGCTTCGCATCAGTAAGTGGCATATGACTCTCCTGTGATTGGTCATCTGATTTTTCACTGACACATTAACGCGTCCTGACCTGTACGCAGATACGTACCAAACTGGTCTGAAACGGACTGAATCAAGATCGGACAAAGTGAGACAATCTGAGATGACGCACCGTATAACGACTTGTTTTTCAAGCATATAAACACAATTCAGAACCACGAAATGAGCCAGCAGACAAATCCTACTTTCTATTTCCACGATTACGAGACCTTCGGGATCAGTCCGGCGAAGGACAGGCCGTCGCAGTTTGCCGGTATTCGTACCGATGCGGATTTCAACATCATCGGCGAGCCACTGGTCATCTATTGCAAGCCGCCGGCGGATTATCTGCCGGATCCGGAGGCGTGCCTCATCACTGGCATCACGCCGCAAAAGGCGATGAAAGACGGACTGTGCGAGGCAGATTTCATCCGCCAGATCCACGAGCAGTTCGCTACACCGAATACCTGCGTGCTGGGCTACAACAGCATCCGTTTCGATGACGAGGTGACCCGTTACACCCTCTATCGCAACTTCTATGACCCTTACGCCTACGCCTGGCAAAACGGCAATTCCCGCTGGGATATCCTCGACATGCTGCGGGCCTGCTATGCCCTGCGCCCGGAGGGGATCGAGTGGGCCTTTGATGAGGAGGGCAAGCCAAGTTTTCGCCTCGAAAAGCTCACGGTAGCCAACGGTGTGTCCCACGCCAATGCCCACGATGCGCTCTCGGACGTGCTGGCCACCATAGAGATGACCAAGCTGGTGAAAAAAGCCCAGCCCAAGCTGTTTGAGTACCTGTTTGCCCTGCGCAACAAGAACAAGGTCAAGGCGCTCATCGATGTGGTGACCATGAAGCCGCTGGTCCACGTCTCCGGCATGTTCTCCCCCTGGCAGGGGTGCGTGAGCTGGGTATCGCCACTCGCCTGGCACCCCACCAACCAGAATGCGGTGATCATGGTGGATTTGACCCGCGACCCGACCCCGCTCATCGAGCTTTCCAGCGAGGAGATCCGCGAGCGGCTCTATACCCGCAAGGACGAGCTGGGGGAACTGGCCGCCATTCCGGTGAAACTGGTGCACATCAACAAGTGCCCTGTGCTGGCGCCAGCCGCCACCCTGACACCGGAACGTGCCGATGAGCTCACCATCGACCGGGAGCAGTGCCGCAAGAGCCTGAACCTGCTGCGCGCTCACCCCGAGGTGCGTGAAAAACTGGTGGAGGTGTTCAATCAGGAGTTCGCGGGCAGCAATGACCCGGACCCCGATACCCAGCTCTACGCCGGCTTCTTCGGCCACGGCGACAAGTCCACCATGGATCTGGTGCGGGCCACCCCGGCCGATCTGCTGGGTGAGCGTGAGTTTGCCTTCACAGATGCGCGACTGCCAGAGATGCTGTTTCGCTACCGCGCCCGCAACTGGCCCCACACTCTGAGCGAGGCGGAGCAAAAACGCTGGCGTCTGCACTGCAGCGACTATTTCAGCCGCCGCCTGCCGGACTATGCCCCTCGTCTCGAGGCACTGGCGGAGCAGAATCAGGGGAACGAACGGAACTTTGCGATTCTCAAGAGTCTCTATCGCTACCTCGAAGATCTATGAGATGTGATCGGTTTCACAGTTAAATGACTGTATGCTCCCCTCACCCCATTCATAATGGGCAGGGGAGTAAAGACTCCCGAAATTTCAACTATTTGTGCACTAACATTGCATTGACTGTGTTTGGCTATCGACCCTTGGAGATGCTTCATCTGATGCGCTCAGGATTGCCCGGTTTCGGTTTGTTCGTCTGCTCCCTGCTGCCATCGGCCAGCATGGCGGCAGTACGTTTTGATGTCCCCGACTACCTGTTGCGGTTGCCGCAGCAAACCTATCAACTGATCGAAAGCAACTTCAACCACCTCTACCAGCAGACCGACTTCACCCCCCAGATCACCAACAGCTATTTCAACCGCTCCGATCTCTACAACTTTGTGGGGGTGCCGCTGGCCATTACCCCCCAGGCCGGTTTCCAGCTGGAGGTTTTTGGTCAGCTCTATAACCAAAGTTCACAAAGCTATGTGCACATGAGCAAGGATCTGTCGCTCTATCGCATGATCCGGGCCGACGTGATTGGCAACCCCAATGATGAGGTCGCCATCGGCCTGGGGCTCGGTATCCCGCTTAGCGCCCGGCTCACTTTCAAGGCGCTGCTCTCCAGCAACGAGATCCCCGGCTATGGCGCCGCCAACTACGCCATCGGCTTCGAGTGGCGTTACTGACCTCACGCGGTCGGTATATTGACAGGATTTACCAACAATTCAGGCTCCCGATGGGAGCCTGAATTGTTTATGGCAGCAAAGGATCAGAGGTAGCGGATCACCCGCCCCTCGCCCCCTTGCAGAGTGAGCGAGGTACCGATGGCGCCCTCGTCCCAGAAATCCTTCCCACCTTCCGGCAACAGGCACTCCTGGGGTTGCGCTTCCCAGTTGAACAGGCAAAGCAGGCTGCCCCCTTCAGGCAACACCACTTCGCCGCAGACAAACTCCATCGACTCGAAACGGGCAGACGGGGCTCTAACTGCACACAAGGCCAGCAGCTTTTGCAGTTGCCCCCCTTGCTCACCATCAAGCGCTTGCAGTCTGTCTCCTGCCAGCATCATGCCGCCGCTTGCAACCAGCGCCGCCAGATGGAAGCTGTAATCCACAGGGCTGGCCTGCTGACTCGGCAGATCCCGCAGGCAGATGCAGTCAGGATCGAGCACCCATAGTCTGTCGTTCTGCCAGGCACGGCAGAAGACCTCGCGGGCGATCTGGCGAAAACGGTGGCCATTGCGCTCCACGTCGTCGCTCACCCGCATGCCGTGTACCAGTCCCAGGCTCGGCCAGATTGGCGCGTTGCAGCCAAGCAGGAAAGCCCCCTCACCCGCCCCGTGCAAGATAGCCGCCATCCCACGACGATAGGCTTCCACCCGGGTGGCGGAGGTGTCGTGAAAGCGGCCGCCATGGATGGCGCCCCAGAAGTTGGCATCCAGCTTGAAGTAGTGAATGCCCCACTGCTCGCGCAGGGTGCGGAACACGCCCTCGAGGTGAACCTGCACCTCGGGGTGGGTGCCATCGAGTACGTACCAGGGGGTGCAGCGCCAGCCGCCATAGGTGACTCGCTCGGAGGGCAGCGGCAGGCCATCTTCCCCCTTCACGAACCAGTCGGGATGCTCCTGAAACACCTGCGAACCTGGTTCGGCAATAAAAGGGGCGACCCAGAGTGCGGGCTCGCACCCGGCGGCGTGGATCTCGGCCGCCAGCGCAGCCACCCCTTGCTCGAACTTGGGCGAAGGAGCAAGCCAGTCCCCCATTTTTGCCTGATAGCCATCATCGATCTGCACGTAGCGCAGAGCCGGGAAACGCTCGGCACGCACCGCCAGATTCTCGCGAATGTCATCGGCGCTGACGTCCGCATAATAGTGATACCAAGAGCACCAGCCATTGGGGCGCTCGCCCACCTGACCGATCAGCGAGCCGTGTTCGGCGGCGATCCGCTCCGCCAGTTCGGCCAGCAGCGCCTCCCTGTCAGCCCCTTCCAGGCAGATCAGCGCCTCGCTTTGCCAGTGCTGGCCGGCAGACAACAGGCGATCTTCGCAGTTCATCAGGATCTGCAAGCGGCCATCCGGGTAGAGGCGAAACTCGCCGCCAAAACGGTGACAACTAGCAAAGGCGAGCAGCAGCCAGCCCTTGTCATGCTCCACCAGCAACAGGTTATGAACTGTGTGATAGCCATCATCGTCCGTGATGCGATAGGCGCTTGAATCGGGGCAACGGCCGACAGGTTGCGGGGATTGCCAGCTGCCCATGGTCTGGGCCAGCATCTGGAATCCTTCGCCATAGAGAGGGGTATCGAGCGGGAGGCCGAGCTTGCCATCAAACAGTACCCAGCGAGCGACCCGGGTATCGTCACTGCCCGTGTTGTCGAGCCGGACCCGGCACAGGGACCCGTCCCACTGACGGGTCTGCAACAACTGAGGGGGCAGATCACTATCGGCCGCCAGTTGACGCACGCGGGACAAGAGGGATGTCATGGCTACTCCTTGTTATTGGTGATTGGTTATTGAAAAATATGTGTTCAGCACGCCATGGTCTTGAAAATCCATGGTTCAGAAAGATCTGCTATCAAAGAATCTTCAATGAAATCAGCCATCATCGAACTAATTTCAGCTGTTATTGTTTTAATGCCGCGCCTCTGCCTCTCTGGTAAACTGCCCATTCATTCACAGTTTCCAAGTTGAGGCTCAGGTGATTGCGCAACGTGCCTTGCTCTACCTTCGCGACTTCATGGTCATAGTCGCCTGCCTGCTGGTGGGTAAAACCCTGGCCGCCATACTGCCTTTTGCCTTCCCCGGCAGCATCATCGGCATGCTGTTGCTGTTCGTGCTGCTCTCCTTGCAGCTGGTGAAGCTGCACTGGGTCGAGCTCGGTGCTGGCCTGCTGCTGCGGCATATGGGCGTCCTGTTCGTGCCGGTAGCCGTTGGCCTGGTCGCCTGGCTTGAGCCCCTGCGCCAGTCCTTCGGTCTCATCATGCTCTGTATCGTACTGGGGATAGTCTTGATCCTGGGCACTGTCGGGCGCCTGTACCAAAGGATGAACAAATGATCTTCTGGCTTGCCATTCCCCTGACCCTGGCACTCTATTTTGCCACCCGGGCCCTCTATCGCCGTCTGCCCTGGCCCATCATCAATCCCGTGCTGGTGCCCACCGCCGTCATCATAGGCCTGCTGCTCTGGCTGGATCTGCCCCTTGAGCAGTACGAGAGTGGCACCCTCCCTATCACGGCCCTGCTGGAACCCGCCGTGGTGGCACTGGCGCTGCCGCTGTATCAACAGGCCCGCCAGATCCAGGCCAGGCTCAAGCCCATCCTGGTCTGTACTCTGGCCTCCGTCTTGATCTCGGTCTGCACTACTCTGGTTGTCGGTCATTTTATGGGCGCCGACCCGACGTTGCTGGCATCGCTCGCCACCAAGTCCATCACAACCCCGCTTGCCATGAGCGTCAGCCAGTCCATCGGCGGTATACCCGCCATAGCGGCGGCCGTGGTGGTGGTGGTCGGGATCGTCGGCGCTCTGATCGGGTACCCGCTGCTCACGCTGATGCGGGTCACAGATCCTGAAGCCCAGGGACTCGCCATGGGGGCCTGTGCCCACGCCATCGGTACCGCCACCTCCGCCGAGAAGGGCATTACCCAGGGCGCCTTCTCGTCACTGGCCATGGTGGTGTGCGGCATCCTCACCGCCGCCGTTGCCCCCCTGCTGTTTGCTCTTTATCACTGGTTGACCTGAGGGTCACCCATTTACTGGCGCTGCGGGCCTGTTGGCCCGCCACTGTGCGAGCTGACGCACAATTTGCGCAAGACAAACGTTTCCTTTATCCTCCTCCTCCTTTTGCCCGTCAGGGCGTGAGCGCGCTCACACATTTTGCCGAGCTTGCTCCCTACAATGGCCCCCCAATTGGCCTTTGAGGACACACTATGCATCCCCGTTTTGCCAAGCCACTCGATACCCTGTCCGCCCCGCTCAAAGCGGCGCTGCTGCCCATGCTGGACAACGATTTCCAGGCCCGTTTTACGCCACAGCAGGTGGCGACCCTGAAAGCCGCCACAGGGCTCGACGATCGGGCCCTGCGCCTGGCCCTGCTGCCGCTGGCGGCCGCCTGCTCGGTCGCCCCCATCTCCAGGTTCTTCGTCGGCGCCATCGCCTGCGGCCTGAGCGGCAGCTGGTATTTTGGCGCCAACATGGAGTTTGCGGGCCAGGGGCTGTTCCACTCGGTCCACGCCGAGCAGTCCGCCATCTCCAACGCCTGGCTGGGCGGTGAGACAGGGATCAGCGAGATCACGGTCAACTACACCCCCTGCGGCCATTGCCGCCAGTTCATGAACGAGCTGAGCACCGCCAAGACCCTGAAGGTCTCCCTGCCGGATGACTTGAGCGAGCTGCAGTCCTTCCTTCCTCACTCCTTCGGCCCCGCCGATCTCGACATCACCGATGCCCTGATGAGCCCCCAGGCCCACGACGAGCTCAAGCTTGAGAGCGACGACCCCCTGTGGCAGGCCGCGCTGGCCGCCGCCCGCCAGAGCTATGCTCCCTACAGTCAGGGCTATGCCGCGGTGGCGCTGCAGTTCGAGGACGGCCGCATCTTCTGCGGCCGCTACGCCGAGAACGCCGCCTTCAACCCAAGCCTCCCTCCGATGCAGATGGCTTGCGCCCACGCTGTGCTGTGCGGCGAAGATCTCGCCAGCATCCGTCGCGCCGTGCTGCTGGAGAGCAAAAACGGCCAGATCAGCCAGCGGGATTCCGCCCAGTCCACCCTCAAGGCGCTGGGTTCGGTCGAGCTGGAATACCAGGCCGTCTGAGGTACATGACGCCCAACAACAAGGGGAGCCATTGGCTCCCCTTGTTGTTGCAGTTGATCGCTGAGTCACGTCAATCTGTCAGGATTCCCAGATGATGCTCTGGGAGGAGGACCACTGCTCGCCGATGTTTGCGTATTTTTGCTCCAGCAGGTGGCGCTTGATCTTCATGGTGGGGGTGAGTACACCGTTTTCAATGTTCCAGGGCGTCTTCACCACCAGGATGCCACGAATTCTGGCGTGAGATTCCAGTTGATCGTTGACCCGGTTGCGCGCCGCCTCCAGCTGGGCATTGATGCTTTCCCGATTACCCTTCATGGCGCTCTCGGCCAGCTGCACCAGCGCAATGGGCTGGGGCATACCGTAACCAATCACGCACAGCTGCTCTATGATGGGCTCCTGTCCCAGCAAGCCTTCAATGGGCACAGGTGCCACATACTTGCCCTTGGCGGTTTTGAACACATCCTTCATGCGACCTGTGATGGTGAGATAGCCCTCTCTATCCAGCTTGCCCATGTCGCCGGTATGGAGCCAGCCGTCGGCATCGATGGCTTCGCTGCTGTGTTCAGGATCCTTGTAGTACCCCAGCATCATGCCCTCACAGCGACAGAGGATCTCCCCCTCATCGGAAATCTTGATGGTCACCCCGGGCCCCGCCTTGCCGACCGTGCCTATCTTGTCGGCGCGGAAGGGGTAGTTGAGGGTGGAAAAAGCGTGGTTCTCCGTCATGCCCCAGGCTTCGGTTATCTTGATGCCGATGCTGTTGTACCACTGCAGCAGGGCCGGTGACACTGGCGCCGAGCCGCAACCCAGCACCCGCGCCTGATCCAGCCCCAGCCCTTTTTGCAACTTGCCCTTGATGAGACCCGAGACAAACGGGATCTTGAGCAGCAGTTCCAGCTTCTTCTGGGGCAGCTTTTCGTGGATCTTGATGCGGAACATGGCCCACAGCCGGGGCACAGAGATAAAGACGGTGGGACGGCAACGCTTGACGTCATCAATGAAGGTGTCGAGCGACTCGGGGAAGGCGATGGTGGCGCCGCTGAACAGGCTGCCGCCATAGATGTAAACCCGCTCCGTGATATGGGCGAGCGGCAGATAGGAAAAACCGCGATCGGTGGCGGTCAGCTCCACCGCTTCCACCAGCTTTTCACAGGACCAGGCATAACGCTCGACGCTCAACATGGCACCCTTGGGCTTGCCGGTACTGCCTGAGGTGTAGACCAGGCTCAGCAGCGCATCCGGCACCTGCTCCGGGCTGTCGGAGATTGGTTCGTGCGCCTCCAGCAGATCGTCCCACTGATGGCTGGCGGGCATGGTCTCATAGGGCATGGCAATGCGCAGCAATGAGGCAGGCACACCCGCCTCCTGGCTCTTCCAGTCGTCCAGCTTGCCGACGAAGATCGCCTTGGCTTCGCTGTGACGCAGCACATATTCGATGGTATCGACGTTGGCGGTCGGATAGATGGGCACGCTCACGTACTGCCCCATCTGCATGGCCAGATCGGCGATAAACCACTGGGCGCAGTTCTTGGAGAGCAGGGCCACCTTGTCACCGGGCTCCAGCCCCAGATGGCGCAGCGCCGTCACCATGCGTCGCGCTTCGTCAGCCACTTCACCCCAGGTAAAGTCGACGTATTCGCGGTTGATGGTTTGACGAAGATAGACTCGGTCAGGACAGTGCCGCTCCCAATGGTAGAGCATCTCGAGCGGCAGTTTATTGGCAATACGTGAGGAAGAAGCCATAGTTTAATCCCTGAAACAAAAGGCGAAACTTATTATTAACCTTTCACTAACTTCAGGGAAGCGTCAACTAAAACTTCTGTTTGAAATGTGTATTCGATCAAGCTTCTGCTTGTTGTTGCAGACGCTGCCACATGGCTTGTACCAGCTCTTCATCCTGTTCAGAGAGCTCCCCCTCCAGGATGGCCTCGTTCAGGCTACGCAGTACATAACTCTTTACATCCCGCACCAGGGTCTTGCCCTCCAGCTCGGCACGCGCCACTGCCAGCGAAATGTGACCGCGCAGATAGCCCCCTGCAAACAGCTCATCTTCCGTCGCCGTGGCCACCATGGCGTCTATCAGTCCCAACAACTTGTGCTCAAATTCATGAATCGTCATGTAACGCAGCCTCATTTTCAGAGTGGCTGGCAAAAAATTGCCGGCAAAATAATTCGGGGGAGTGGAATCGCGATCAGGTTGATCGCGGCTCTCTGGCGCAAGGGCCAGCCGCATCCTTGATGTCCTATTCCGGGTTGGCCACCGGGTAGATGACCTGATCCTTGTATCCCGTGGTTATGCGCAGATAACCACTTAACGACCGGTTCAGTGCCGGATCATCGGTATCCACCAGCAGCGGCCTGCCCCCGAGGGCAGCCAGCTTGGCTTTGGTAGCCAGGACCTGGATCTGGTCCAGCCCGACAGCCCGGATCACCTCTGGACTCAGTTGCTGATTTCCGCGCCCGAACAGATGTCCCTGACCGCCGATCAGGGTAATGATCAGACGACAGCGACGACCGCGGATCCGGGTCAGGATCTCGGCGGCGGACAGATCCTGCCCGATAAGCCGGCCATTTTCCACCAGATCCACGCCGAGCAAGGTATTTTCCAGCCCCAGCGCCGCCATGCAGGCAGCGACAGTGCTGCCGGAGCCCATCAGGTAGAGGGTATCTGGCTCCATCTGCTCCACCACACCCGCGGCAAGATCTGCCAGTACCAGCTCTTCGGACTCCCGCCCCCCCTGCTTGACCGCCTGCACGTAGCGCAGATCCCCCGGTACCAGCAGCTGGCCATAGTGGCGGGCTCGCACCTTGCCCAGGCGAAATGCCTCCTCGTCGATATCCATCACATCGGCATCCACCAGACTCAGCCATTCGCCGGCGATCATGCGGGCGGCCACGCGACCACTGGCCGCGGGGGTCACGCCGTAAACGCCGGAGTGGATCTTGCAGCCCGCCGGAATACCGAGCACATGGCAGGATTCCCCGACAGCAGCGCAAATGTCCCGCGCCGTACCATCGCCACCGGCAAACAGCAAGAGATCGACGCCGGCCGCACGCATCAAGTCGGCGGCGGTGCGAGTGTCAGCCGCCGTGGTGGCCCCTGCGGCGGGCTGATAGACTATGCGACAAGGCAACTGAAGAGACGCCGCGAGATCAGCCCCCATCTCGCCTGCGACCGTGAGCAGCTCAAATGGGGTGGCAAGGTCACACAGGGGCAACAAGGCTTGTCGTGCCCGCTCCTGCGCCTTGGGCACAGCCCCCCGAGCCAGCGCTTCAGCCACCACACCGTCACTGCCCTTGAGACCAACCGCGCCACCAATGCCGGCGACCGGGTTAATGATGAGCCCTAAACGAAACATAGATTTCTCCCTCTGGTCGGTCGCCATTCTATCTTTTCAAGGCGCTGAGACAAGCCATGTCGGGCCAGCACTCATCCTCCTTTTCCATCATTTTGCCAAGAGCAGTCACCACGGCTGCAAACAACTCGAGCAGCAAGCGGGTCAGCCACAAAAAAGAGCGCCATCAGGCGCTCTTTTTTTATCCACACAACCGGCTTATTCGTTGCTGATGATGATGCCAACGCGGCGGTTCTCTGCCCGACCAGCAGCCGTCTTGTTGTCTGCCACCGGATCCCGTTCACCGCGGCCACGGATGTCCAGGTTGGCCGGCTGCATGCCGACCGACACCAGCACATCGGCCACCGATTTCGCCCGTTTCAAAGAGAGCTGATCGTTATAAGCCTCAGGTCCGTTGGAATCGGTGTGACCATCGATCCGCGCCTTGTTCAGGCCAACCCCCAGCAAGGTCATGCCCAGCTTTTCCACCAGGACACGGGTGTCAGGGTTGAGGGTTTCCGAATCGTTGGCAAACAGCACACGGTTGGAGAAGTCCAGAGTCCAACCCTCATCGGTCAGGCGAAAGCCTTGCTCCTTGAGTACGCCGATCTGCTCCGCCGTCAGACCGCGAGGGGCACTTTGACAGCCCGCCAACACGCTCAACAGCAGGCCGATCAGGCCGGTTTTCATCAGGACAGTGATCTTCATTGTTATTTTTCCTCAGCAGAAACATCAAATTCCAGCTGGTCATGAAGTGCAAGCTCCCGACGCAGCCGTTTGGATTGGTACATGGCATTGTCAGCCTGCTGCAACAGTTCACCGGCAGTGAGTCCCTCATCCGGATACACGGCGAGGCCTATGCTGATGGCGGCCACCAGCTGACGACCATCCCCCAGTACCACAGGGTCGGCCATCGCCAGCTGGATGCGGGACACCACATCCTGCGCTTCGCTCTCTTGCAACAGAGGTGTCAGCAAGATGGCGAATTCGTCGCCGCCCAGCCGACATACCAGATCCATCGGCCGAAGCTGATGTTGTACCCGTCTGGCCAAGGCGATCAGCACGTCATCCCCGGCGGCATGGCCCAGGGTGTCGTTGATCTGTTTGAAGCGATCACAGTCGAGGTAGAGCAGCGCAAACCGCTCCTCTTGCAAACGGCCCGTGGTCACAGCTTGATCCAGACGAGCCTCAAAAAGAGCACGATTGGGCAGACCGGTCAAGGCATCATGAGTGGCCTGATGCAGCAGGCTGGCGTTCTCCCGCCGTTGGTGGGCCTGCCAGGCCTCCAGTTCATCGAGCAGGGAGTTGAAATCCTGGCCAAGTTCGTGCAACTCGGCGATGTCGGCCTCGGGCACCCGCATGGCAAGGGTACGTTGACGACTGACACTGTGGGCCACCTGAGCCAGCTTCTTGAGCGGCACAGTGATGGAGTTTTGCATCCAGCGCGCCACATAGAGCGACCCCACTGCACTGAGGATGAGGCAGACCAGCATGGCCATCAGGGTTTGCAGCAGAAACAGCAGCAGGTACTGACCGTGGCCGACCAGATGGACGCGGGCTATCTCGACGCCGCCCCGCATGATGGGCTGCTCGATGGGGCCAGGCAGGATGATCTGTGCAAGATACTGCTCAAGGCCAGACCAGGGGGTGGTCATGGCCCGGCTCCAACTTGCCAGCGGTCTGCCATTGGGCAACAGGATGCTGGCCAGTGCTACATCCTCGTGGGTGACAATGGCCTGCAGCGCCTCTTTGGCGACCTCTTCGTCATGGAATACCACGGCCGCTTCACTGGTGTAACTGATGGCACGCGCCACCAGCTCAAGGTTGTGGTCCGCATAGATACGTAAGGCCAGCAAAGCAATACAGGTCAACAGCAGACCGGCCATACAAACAGCGGTCAGGGACGTCACCATATGGGTGCGTCCCAAGCTCTGTCGCAAAGTGAGCCGCTGCGCCTGTGAACGAAAAAACGCCTTCATGGTGTCTCCTCATCCGCCCTGGCCAGCTTCAGCACGGCGGGGTGAACCCGCACTCCGCTCCTGGCGAGGGCATCCAGATTGACCCGAAAGCGAATGCGCTCCGACCCTATCAGCAAGCAGAATACGGCGTCGGCGGTACACTCGGCGCTCTGCTCGCTGATGCTGAGAATCGCATGGCCGCGCAGCCGCTGGAACAATGGCAGGCGCCGCTCTGGCGCCAGCACTCCCAGATAGAGCACATCGCACTGCCGCCCCAGCATCTCATCCTCGACATCGTAACGGCGTACACTGACCGGCCGGCCATTGGCCTGCTGCTTGATGGCAAACAGCGCTGTGGCATATTCCGTCGGCGCGGCGATGCACAAGCGCAGCGCCTCTGGCTCGGTGGGCCAGCGGGTGTAGCTGAGTATGTCGAGCACCGTCTGTCGCACCTGCTCTGAGCGCAGCTCGGCAGAGGTCAAAGGAAGGTGCTCGCGGGCCAGCGCCAGCGAGCAGAACAGGAGCGTCAACCACGCCAGGGACCGGGTCAGAGAAAAAAAGTGCATCATGCCTGCGCTTATTGAACATGCGGTCTATTTGAAGGGCTGATGCCCGTTCAGGGAGATCCGGATGAATGTGGTATTGAACTTGTCAGCAGCATGACAAGGCAACATCGACAGAGCAAGGGGGTGCGCCAGCAATTGTCGCTATAAGAAGAGGGCCCACGCTGGCGTGAGCCTCGATATATCACTTGAATTCATTCGCTTACTTCTTGCTGATCCCGTATTCACGCAATTTGTTGGCGATGGCGGTGTGCGACACGCCAAGGCGCTTGGCCAGCTGACGAGTGGAAGGAAACGCTGGATAGAGCCGCTCAAGCAGCCGGCTCTCGAAGCGTTTCACTGCCTCGTCCAGGCCCCCTTCGAACCACTCGTCGATGAGCGGCATGGCATCGGCGGCCACCGGCAGATCCACGTGCTCCGGACCGATTTCGTCCCCTTCCAGCAAGGTCATGGCGCGGTAGAGGCAGTTTCGCAGCTGACGCACGTTGCCGGGCCAGCGGTAGGCCGTCAGGTACTCGGCCATGTTGCGGGTAAAGCGCGGTCTGGGCCGTTGCAACTCGCTGGCGAAGCGGGAAACAAACTGCTGGGCCAGCGCCATTATGTCCGCCTTGCGCTCGCGCAGAGGGGGCAGCGCCAGACTCAACACGTTGAGGCGATAGTAGAGATCTTCCCGGAACTTGCCGTCGTGCACCAGATCCAGCAACTGCTTCTGGGTGGTACAGATGAAGCGCACATTGACCTTCACCTCCTGCTCGTCACCGACCCGGCGAAAGACCCCGTCCTGCAGCACCCGCAGGAACTTGGTCTGCAGATGGGCAGACATGTCGCCGATCTCGTCCAGCATCAGGGTACCGCCGCTGGCCAGCTCCAGCACGCCGCGCTTGCCTTCGGTGTTGTTGCCAAACGCACCGGGGGCGTAACCAAACAGTTCGCTCTCGGCCACGTTGTCCGGCATGGCGGCGCAGTTGAGGGCCATGAAAGGGTGACTGGAGCGCAGGCTGGCACCGTGGCAGGCGCGGGCCAGCAGCTCTTTGCCGGTGCCAGTCTCGCCGACGATGAGCAGCGGCGCATCCTGCATCGCCAGCTTGCTCGCCTCTACCAGTACCTGCTTCATCTTCTGGCTCTCGGCCTGCAGGTGCTCGAAGCCCCCCACTTCCACCGCGTGCAAGGCACTGAAGTGCATGCCGACCCGGCGGGCAGATTTGAGCACCACGACGGCGCCGGCCAGGGCCTGGCGGCCCTTCTCTTCGGCCACGAACAGCGGCATCAGATCCGCCAGATACTCTTCGCCGTTGAAGCTGAGCTTGCAGGTCTGCGGCTTGATTTCGCTCGCCTCCAGCCAGCGGCTGAAGGAGAACCCCTTGACCAGAGAACCAAGGGCCATGCCACGTATCTCTTCCACCGGCAGGGCCAGGGTCGTCAGAGCAGACTGGTTGGCCTGGGTCACCTTGCCTTTGGCGTCGAGAGAGAAGACCAGATCCGGCAGCGCCTTGAGCAGGGCCTCAATCTCGTGGTGTTCACGCTCTGATGGCATGTAGGGGATGGTCTTGACGTCATAGACGCCGGGAATGCGGCGGATCTCAGGCATCAGGTGCTGAAAATCGCGAAACTCCAGCTCGGGAAAGTTGAGATAGATGATGCCTGAGGTATCGATTTCGATGCCGCGCAGATCGATGTTGTGCTCCACCAGACGGTCGAGCAGTTCCCGGGTCAGGCCCAGGCGGTCTTCACAGCTGACTTCAAGACGCATTCGGGACACACTTCCTAGCTAACTCTATGAATGACCGGATAATACAGACTCGATCCCGCCAGTGCGAGCGCTGGCCCATAAAAATGCGGGCCTGCCCCGCTTTCGCCGGGCAGGCCCGAGTCACTGGGGGAGGCTTATTTGTGCAGCGGATCGCTGAGCAACTGATCGGTACGCGCCGCCATGATAAAGTCGTTGCGGTGTAATCCGCCTATCTTGTGGGTCCACCAGCTGACGGTCACCTTGCCCCATTCGGTCAGGATCGCAGGGTGATGAAACTCAGCCTCCGCCAGTTCACCCAGACGGTTGGTAAACGCCAGCGCCTCCTTGAAGTTGCGAAAAGTAAATTCCCGCCTCAGTTGCAGCTCTCCTTTCACCACCAGCGGCTGCCAGTCGGGAATGAGGTGCATCAGTTCGCTCAGCTCCTGCTCGCTCACCTTGGGGGCATCGGCGTGGCACGCTTCACACTGCTGGCTGGCCAGTTCGGACATGGGTCTCTCCTTGTTCATCAATGGGAATGAGATAACGAAAAATCGTGGTGAGTTCAGCTCGCCTGCTTGCCTGCCGCCGGCTCAAAGCGTGGCGGGCGCAGGCCGAGGCGCCTCGCCTCCCCCACCATGGCCATGATGTCCTGCTCCGCCAAACGGTAGAGCGCCGCCAGCTCAGGCAGCACAAAATAGGTGGGCTGCATGATGTCGATACGGTATGGGGTGCGCAGCACTTCTATGGGATCGAAGGGTTGCAGCACAGGCTGGCCACCGAGGGCATAGGCGGTCTCGCCGATGGAGGAGAGAATGCCGCCGCCGTAAATTCTCAGCCCGGCAGGGGTATTGAGCAGGCCGAACTCCACCGTGAACCAGTAGAGCCGGGCTAGAAAGACCCTATCCTCCTTGCTCGCCTGCAGGCCAAGCTGACCATAGACATGGGTGAAGTGGGCGAAGGCGGGATTGGTCAGCATGGCGCAGTGGCCGAAGATCTCGTGGAAGATGTCGGGCTCTTGCAAATAGTCGAGTTCATCCCGGCGCCGGATAAAGGTAGCCACCGGAAACTGGCGATTGGCCAGCAGGGCAAAGAAACGGTCGAACGAGATTAACGCGGGCACGGCAGCCACCGACCAGCCGGTGGCGGGTTGCAGCACCGCATTGATATCCATCAGCTGGGGGATGCGATCACGGGGTAACTTCAGGCATTCCAGCCCCGCCAGATAGTCGTCGCAGGCCTTGCCGGCAAGGGCTGCGAGCTGGCGCTCGATCAGGATTTGCCAGGTGCCATGCTCCTCATTCGAGTAATGGACAAGACCCAGGGGATCTGGCTGGTGTGCTGTGTAGAGACTTGCCATGAGCGGTTCCATCCTGTGCGCACGCCCGGACATCCAAGCATCGGCGACTCATCGTTGACTGACAGGATCACTGTAACGGTTTGCCCCTCAAAAAAGCAGCCGACCCCGGGGTCGGCTATCGATGCAAATTGTAAACAATTTGTGACAACCACAATCGAGGCCCGGGCCGTCACCCCCTGTTGAGATACCCCGCCAGCTGACCGATGAGCCGCTTGCGCAGCTCACCGAGCTTGGGCTTCTCGTCACCACACCAGGGCAACGGGCGGCACGCCTCTATGGTACGCAGGCCAAGGCGGGCAGTGAGCAGACCCGCGCCCACCCCTTGCGCGGCGCGGGCGGAGAGCTTGGCGGCCAGCTCGGCTCCCAGCAAGTCCATCCCCACCTCGGTCACCAGCTCGGTGGCACCGGCATAGAGCATGTTGCGAAATACCTGACGAATGAGGCGGATGCGGCTCCAGTAACCGAGCTCGATGGCATAGACGTCGGCGATGTCCTCGATCATCCGCAGGTTGCGCCACAGCATCAGCATCATGTCGACGGTGGCAAGGGGGCTCAGGGCCACCAGCACGGCGGCCTCCCCCGACCATTTGGCCACCCGGGCCTGGGCCAGCTTGTCACGCTCGGTGAGCACCAATTGGCTGTATAGGGTCAGCACTTCCCGATCGCTGTGGCTCTCGTCAAGCTGGCTCAGCCAGCTTTGATACCCCTCGCGCCCCTTGTCGTCACTCTTCTCGGCGAGCGCCTCGCAAAAAGCCTGCCCCTGCCCGACGCCCTGACGGGCCAGCAGATCGTCGGCGCGCGAGCGCACATCTTGGCGCCGCTTGAGGGTGCGCAGCCGCAACCACTCGCGCCCCACTACGCCGGCTGTGCCCACGGCCACCAGACCGGAGGCCAGCAACCAGGCGCTGCCCCAAAGCGGTGTAGTGAGCAACTGGTCATAGAGAAAGACGCCATATTGCCCCAAAGAGAGCAGGCCAACCGCCCCCAACCCCCAGCCGAGCAGCCGATGGCGACGACGCGGCTTGATGGTGAGGGCGGGCTCCACGTCGGTGAAATCATCGAGCTCGTCAAGGCGCTCGAAGCTAGCCTCTTCCAGCAGCTGGGCCGGAGCAGGCGGGCACTCTTCGCTCGCCACCGACACGCTGGGCTCGAGGATCACCTTGCCCTGCAACGGCGTCGTCTCATCGGCCCTGTGTTTTGTCTGATCGTTCATCTTTTTGCTTGTTCCTCCACGCGGCTGTGCAGCCATGCCTGATCTGTATCCATTGCCACAGAGCCTGGGTTATTCGAGGTGATCCCCGAGCAGAAACTCCAGCGCAGCATCGAGCCGGATATGGGGCAGCGCCTGATGGGCGCTCATCGCCAAGGGGCGAAATGCCTGAAAATCAAAGCCCTGATTGTTCCACCACTGTGCGGGCGGGATATGGGCAGGCACCTCCCCCGGGAAGAGCAATAACGGCTCCCCCGAGAGACTGGTACCGCGGATGGCGGGAAACTCGCGGCCATTGGCCACCCCCTTGCCCACCTCGGTCGCCTTGATGGCGGCCAGCGCCAGACACTCTGTGGTGATCCCCTCAAAACGTGCCTGACCCCGGCCGCTGCGCACCAGGTGCTGGAGCAAAGAGACCAGAGGGCCGTGCTGCTCGGGGGTGACGTGATCGGCCTTGCTCGCCACAAACAGCAGCTTGTCGATGCGCGGCGAGAAGAGCCGTCGCCACCAGTTGCTCTTGCCGTAGGCAAAGCTCTCCATGATGCGGGCGATGGCCTGCTGCATGTCACCAAAGCTGGCGGCGCCGGCATTGAGGGGTTGCAGGCAGTCCACCAGCACTATCTGACGATCGAAACCGGCAAAGTGCTGCTCATAAAACCCCTGCACCAGATGCTGCTTATACTGCTCGAAACGCTGCTTGAGGGTGGTATAGAGGCTGCCATCGGCGGGCTCGCCAGCAGGTTTGTCCCACATCCAGGGCACAAACTGCAGCATGGGGGCACCGGCATACTCCCCCGGCAGCACAAAGCGACCGGGTTGGATGAGGTGCAGCCCAAGCTCGCGCTTGCAGGCATGGAGGTAATCGGTATAACGCTCGGCAAGCTCCGCCACAGGCCGCTCTTCGAAGGCCTGCCCGGCCTGCCACGCGGTTGTCAGCCACGCGGTCGCCAGCGCCTGCAACTCGGGGCGACGCAGCTGGTCACGCACCTGCTCGCTCCACTGCTCATAACTCAGTTCAAGCAGCGGCAAGTCGAGCAGCCACTCCCCCGGATAGTCCACCAGATCCACATAGAGGGTGGACATGTCTCCCAAGTGCTTGCGCAAGGGATGGCGGGTGCGATAGCGGATCTCGAGGCGTACCTCGGCCACCCCGCGGGTAGGCTCGGGCCAGGCAGGGGGATCACCGAACAGGGCATCGAGCCCGCGCTCATAGGCAAAGGTGGGAATGTGGGCATTTTTCTGGGGCACCCGACGGGCGCCCAGGATCCGCCCCTGCCGCTGGGCATCCCACAACGGCAAGCGGCCATCAATGGCCGCATGTTCAAGCTGGTTGACCAGCGCCGTGATAAAGGCGGTCTTGCCGCTGCGGGAAAGACCCGTCACTGCCAGTCGTATGTGGCGATCCCGTACCCGGTTCACCACGTCGGTGGCCTTGTGCTGCAAGAGCGACCATTTTTGTTCGAGTTTGTTGCGTATCAAAGCGGATCCCGTTCTCCCGTTTGTCCCATTTATTCTCGATCGTACGACCCGCTTGCACTCACCGAACCTGCCAACCAGATTGGTCATGCAGGTTCGATGAGTCCGGCAGGCCTCATCGAACCGTCAAGGATTCACAGCTTGCTGAATTCCCGTTGCAGGGTGAACTCCTTGGAAGTCACCAGCTTCTCGATGCGCTGCAGCCTGGGCTCCAGAGTATCGAGCTCCTGCGCGATACGACCCAGTGCCTGATGGGGCGTGATCCCCGCCTGCCAGCTGCGCGCCTTCATGCGCACCTCGGCAAAATCTCCCTCCTCGTTTTGATAGAGAGTGACCGGCTTTTTATCGAGCAGAAACCAGGCTGCTATGTAGGCGGTGAAGGTGATGAAACCTGCAAAGATGAGACCGCTGATGGCCAGCAGCCGCACGATCCAGGTCTCCACCCCGAAGTAGTCGGCAAGGCCGGCACACACACCGGCTATCTTGCCCTGTTGGGGGTCGCGATAGAGATTGCGCCCCTCACGATTCGATGGACTCATACCTTGTTCCTCCAGCCCGGGACTTCCGCATCCAGAATGGACTCCAGCGCGCCGACCCGCTCCTGCATCTTCTCGGCGCGGGCCAGCAAGCCTTGCAGTTGCTCCCGTTCGCTATCGGCGAGACCGGTACCGATCCGCCCCTTGGCTCTGTAGTGCAGCACCAGCCAGATAGGGGCCACCACCACCATGAAGACCACCATGGGAACCATCAATACGCCCAGCAGATCTTCCATCCGTTACTCTCCCTGTTTTGGTGTGGTGTCGCCCTGGCCCAGCTTCTGACGCATGGCCTCGAGCTCCTTGCTTATCTGATCGTCGGCTTCCAGCTCGGCAAACTGCTGGGCCAGGGCCTTGTCCGATTGTCCCAGATCGGCACGGGCTTCCATCTCGTCGATGCGACGCTCCATGCGCTCGAACTTGCTGACCACGGCCTGACTGTCGCCACGGGCAACCTGGCTCTGCACATTGAGGCGGCTGCTGGCAGCTTCGGTGCGGATCGCCATCGCTTTTTGACGGCTGCGGGCATCTTCCAGCTTGGCTTCCAGCTGACGTATTTCGTCACCCAGTTTCTCGATGCCGCTGTCCACTGCCTGCTGCTCGCGATAGAGGGTCTCGGCCAGCTCGCTCTGCTTCTTCTTCTCGATGAGGGCGGCACGCGCCAGATCTTCGCGCCCCTTGGCCAGCGCCAGCTCGGCCTTGCCCTGCCACTCGTTCACTCGCTCCTGATGGCGACTGACCTGGCGGCCTATCTCTTTCTGGCTGGCGAGGAAGCGAGCCAGATTGGAGCGCTCCTTCACCAGTTCATCTTCCATCTCCTGGATGATCAGGCGCACCATCTTCTGTGGATCTTCTGCCTTGTCGAGCAGGGACGTCAGGTTCGAATTGATGATGTCGGCCAGACGGGAAAAAATACTCATGATAGAACTCCTGTGGTTGGCATACGTTGTTTCTCCATTGACAATGGCAACTTGTGTGCCAATCTGGAACGGAATTTAACTTGTTGATTTATATGGGCCTATGGGTCGAGTTTCAAGATAGCCCATGCAAGTGATGATTAAAATCACCAACTTTTGGTAAGATTGACCAGCTTTTACAACTGACAGGGATCACTATGAGCACGGCCACGGAAAGCCTGTTGGGGGAATCCAACGCATTCCTCGAGATCATTGAGCAGGCCTCCCGCCTCGCACCGCTGCGCAAACCCGTGCTGATCATCGGCGAACGGGGAACGGGCAAGGAGCTCATCGCCCACCGCCTACATTATCTCTCGGGGCGTTGGGATCAAAGCTTTGTCACCATCAACTGCGCCACCTTGAGCGAGAGCCTGCTGGAAACCGAGCTGTTCGGCCACGAGGCAGGCTCCTTCACCGGCGCCGCCAAGCGCCATCAGGGCCGGTTCGAGCGCGCCGATGGCGGCACTCTGTTCCTCGACGAGCTGGCCACCACCAGCGCCCGGGTACAGGAAAAACTGCTGCGGGTCATCGAATACGGTGAATTCGAGCGAGTGGGTGGGGCCAAAGCCCTCAAGGTGGATGTACGGCTGGTATGTGCCACCAACGAGGATCTGCCGGCATTGGCCGACAAGGGGCACTTTCGCCACGACTTGCTGGACAGGCTTGCCTTTGATGTCATCACTCTGCCCCCCTTGCGGGAGCGGCGCGAGGACATACTGATGCTGGCGGAGCACTTCGCCCACGGCATGACCCGGGAGCTGGGTTATCCCCTGTTTGCCGGATTTTCGCGCAAGGCGACCCAGCTGCTGCTGGATTACCCCTGGCCCGGCAACGTGCGGGAGCTCAAGAACGTGGTGGAGCGCAGCATCTATCGTCAGGGCAATCCCCAGTTGCCGCTCTCGGATCTGGTGCTCAACCCGTTCGATTCCCCCTGGCGCCCCCGTGCGCAAGGCGCCCCTGCCACGCACATCGCCAGTGAGTGCCTGCCACAGACTAACCCGGCCGCTCAGAGCCTGCCGCTGGATCTCAAAAACGCGGTGGCTGAGTATGAAATTGATTTACTCAAGCAAGCCATGCAGCAATCCCAGTATAATCAGCGCAAAGCCGCCCAGTTGCTGGCCCTGAGTTATCACCAGTTCCGTGGCATGCTGCGCAAATACCAGCTACTGGACAGTGATAACGATGCGGATTGACGCCACAGGAAATGCTGGCCCTGCGCTATCACCAGTGCCGTGGCATGCGGCGCAAATACCCGCTGCTGGACAGTGATAACGATGCGGATTGAAACCACAGGGAGCCCGGTTCAGGCCGACTCCTGCAACTCGCCAGCCCCGATGCTGGCACATTTGTATAAAAACATGGTTCTACAATGAGAATGCTCAAACCCTTGCTGCTTGGATTGCTGGTGCTGGTTACCGGTTGTCAGAAACAAGACGACGCGTCCAGGACGGGACTCATCTACTGTGCGGAAGGCTCGCCCCAGACCTTCAATCCCCAGGTCTCCAACTCCGGGGTGACCCTGGATGCAAGCTCCCGCCCGCTCTACGACCGTCTGCTGGAGGTGAACCCCAACACGCTGGCGCTGGAAGGGGGGCTTGCCACTCGCTGGAACGTAAGTGACGATGGTCTCTCCTACACCCTGACTCTGCGCAAGGGCGTCACCTTTCACCACACACCCTGGTTCAGTCCCTCACGCAACCTGAATGCCGACGATGTGCTGTTCACCTGGCAGCGGCTGCTGGACAAGCAGCACCCCTATCACGCCATTTCGGGGGGCGAGTATCCCTACTTCTACAGCCTGGGGCTGGATCAACTGATCAAGCGGGTCTACAAGAAGGGACAGCTGCAGGTGGTGTTTGAACTGAATCGGCCGGATGCCTCCTTCCTCGCCACGCTGGCCAGCGACTACGCCATAGTGCTCTCCGCCGAATATGCCGACCAGATGCGCCGCGCCGGCACACCCGCACTGCTGGACACCCAACCGGTCGGGACAGGTCCGTTCAGCTTCAAGGAGTATCGCCACAACGAATATGTGCGTTACCTGCGCCACCCGGGCTACTGGGGCGGCGAAGCCAAGATTGAACAACTGGTCTATGACATCACGCCAAAATCCGCCAAGCGCCTGGCCAAGCTGCTGACGGGCGAGTGCGATGTGATGAGTACCCCCGTTGCCAGCCAGTTGTCGGTGATCAAGCAGAACCCGAAGCTGAGCCTGTCCATACAGTCGGGCATGAACGTGGCCTTCCTGGCCCTCAACACCCGCAAGGCCCCCTTCAACAAGGTACAGGTACGTCAGGCCATCGCCAGTGCCATCAATATCGACAACCTGTTGCAAGCGGTCTACTTCGAGACAGGACAACCGGCCAACAGCCTGCTCCCTCCCCTCTCCTGGGGCTACAATCCTTCTCTGCCGATGCGTCAGCAAGACTTGAAGCGATCACGTCAGCTGCTCAAGGAGGCCGGGCTTGAGCACGGATTCGAGATGCAGGTGCTGGTACAGCCGGGCTCGCGCCCCTACAACCCGGATGCCCTCAAGACAGCCCAGCTGATGCGCAGCGATCTGGCCAAAGTCGGCATCAAGCTGAAAATCGTGCAGCAGGAGTGGCCTGTCATCGAAACGCGCCTCGCCCACGGCCAATACGACAGCCTGCTATCGGGCTGGATTGCCGACAACGCCGACCCCGACAACTTCTTTCGCCAGTTGTTGAGCTGCACCGCCGTCGAGCGTGGCAACAACTACAGCCGCTGGTGCAGTCCAGCCTTCGATCAACTGCTGGATGACGCTGTGACCACACCCCAGCTGGCGTTCCGGTTGCGCAACTACTATTACGCCCAGACCCTGCTCAACGAGCAGTTGCCGCTCATCCCGCTGGCCCATGCCCTGCGCACCCAGGTCAGTCGCAGCGACATTGAGGGGCTCTCCCTGATGCCTTTTGGCGGCACCGTCTTCTACCAAGCCCACAGGGAGTAAGCATGTTTCTCTATATTTTGCGCCGCATCAGTCTGCTGCTCATTACCCTGCTGGCCCTGACCTTCGTCGCCTATCTGCTGGATTATCGGCTCATCGGCCTGCAAGCCAGCTTCTGGAGCGGCTATCCTGACTTCCTGAACAAGATTCTGGACGGGGATCTGGGGCTCTCCAGCGTCTCCGGCCTGCCTGTGCTGGACGAGATCGGCCACTACTTCCCGGCCACCCTGATCCTCTGTGCAACGGCGTTTGCCATCTCGCTGCTGGTGGGCATTCCGCTGGGCACCCTGGCGGCGCTCTCACAAGGCAAGCCGCTGGATCTCTCCATCATGACCGCCAGTCTCATCGGTTATGCGGTGCCGGTATTCTGGCTGGCGCTGCTGGTGGTGATGTTCTTCTCGCTGGATCTCGGCTGGTTGCCCGCCTCCGGCCAGATCAGCCTGCTCTACGACGTGCCCTCCATCACCGGCATAGCGCTGTTCGACGTGCTGATGAGCCATGAACCCTGGCGCCAGGCGGCACTGCACGATGCCCTGCGCCACCTGATCCTGCCCTCGCTGGTGCTTGCGGTGGTGCCCACCACAGAGGTGATCCGCCACGTGCGCAGCTCCCTCATCGACGTGATGAAGCAGAACTACATCAAGGCGGCAGCGAGCCGTGGTCTCTCCCGCCGGCAGATTGTCTGGCGCCATGGCCTCAAGAATGCCCTGCCACCCGTGTTGCCGCTGCTGGGTCTGCAACTGGGCAGCGTGCTTACCTCCGCCATGATCACGGAGGTGGTGTTCGAGTGGCACGGGATCGGTCGCTGGCTCATCAGCAGCATAGCCCTGCAGGACTATGCCGCCATCCGTGGCGCCACCCTGGTGGTAGCTGGCTTCGTTATCTTTACCAGCGTCAGCACAGAGCTGCTCACTACCATCATCTATCCGGCACGACGTAAAGAACTCTATGCAAAACAAGACTGAACGCGCTCATGGCATGAGCGGGAGCCCCATATCCCATGCAAGATAAAACTAGCCTCTACCCCGAGCTCAAGATCCTCTCCCCGCTGGAGCAGACCTGGGCCTCCTATCGCCGCAATCCGCTGGCCATGGGGGCACTCTGGTGCTTCGTGATCCTGCTGCTCATCACCTTGATTGGCCCCTTCCTGGTACCCTATGGCATCGATGAGCAGCACAGTACCCACCTGCTGCTGGCACCCTCCTGGGCCAACAGCGGCAACATAGACTACTTTCTTGGCACAGACGATCTGGGCCGTGACATCCTCTCCCGGCTGGTGGTGGGCGCGCGCTTCACCTTCGGCAATGCCTTGCTGGTAGTGCTGATCGCCATGGTGGTCGGCACGGCCATCGGCATCCTGGGCGGCATGAGCAAGGGGCTCAAATCGAGCGTGCTGCACCACCTGCTCGACACCCTGCTCTCCATCCCCTCTCTGCTGCTGGCCATCATCATGGTCGCCATCCTGGGGCCCGGCCTGTTCAACACCCTGATTGCCATCACGCTGGCGCTGATCCCCCCCTTTATCCGGGCGACCTACAACGCCGTTCACACCGAGATGCAAAAGGAGTACATCATCGCCAGTCGCCTCGACGGCTCGCCCCCGTTTCGGATCATGCGTCTGGCCGTACTGCCGAACATAGTGGAGACCCTGGTCGCCCAGACCACTCGCACCCTCTCTGCCGCCATCCTCGATATCTCGGCGGTGGGTTTTCTCGGCCTCGGTGCCCAGTCTCCCCAGCCAGAGTGGGGGGCCATGCTGGCCGACTCGAGCGATCTCATCTATCTCGCCCCCTGGACCGTGACCCTGCCGGGCATGGCCATACTGTTCAGCGTGCTGGTAACCAATTTAGTGGGTGAAGGCATCCGTGAAGCACTCAAAGAGGGGAATGATTAATGCCCTTGCTCGATATTCGCAACCTCACCATCGAAATTGACACGCCACAGGGCAAGGTCAAGGCGGTGGACAAGGTGAGCCTGACCCTGACCGAGGGGGAGATCCGCGGCCTGGTGGGGGAATCCGGCTCCGGCAAGAGCCTGATTGCCAAAGTGATCGTCGGCATCCAGAAAGACAACTGGACGGTACGTGCCGACCGGATGCGCTTCAACGACATGGATCTGCTGACCATGGCCCCCAAGGAGCGGCGCCGGATCATGGGCCGCGAGATAGCCATGATTTTTCAGGACCCCATCAGCTGCCTGGATCCGTCCGGGGAGATTGGCGCCCAGCTGGAAGAGGCGATCCCGACCGATTCGTTTGAAGGGAAATTCTGGCAACGCTTCCAGTGGCGCAAGAAAAAAGCCATCGCGCTGCTGCACAGGGTCGGCGTCAAGGATCACCGCAAGGTGATGCGCGCCTATCCCCACGAGCTCTCTGACGGCATGTGTCAGAAGGTGATGATCGCCATGGCCATTGCCAACAAGCCGCGCCTGCTGGTAGCCGATGAGCCCACCAGCGCCATGGAGTCCACCACCCACTCCCAGATCCTGCGGCTGCTGGACAAGATGAACAAGCTGGGCAACACCACCATTCTCATCATCAGCAACGACATTGCCGCCATCGCCAACCTGACCGACACCATCAATGTGATGTACTGCGGCCAGATGGTGGAGGTCGGTACCCGGGATCAGATCCTGGATACCCCGCACCACCCCTATACCGATGCCTTGCTCAAGTCCATTCCCGACTTTGACAAGCTGGTGCGCCACAAGTCGCGACTCGAAACCCTGCCCGGTGTCATTCCACCGCTGCAGCATCTGCCCATAGGTTGCCGACTCGGTCCCCGTTGTCCCTATGCCCAGAAGCAGTGCGTACAGACGCCGCTGATGAGCAAGATCAAGGGCCACCAGTTCAGTTGCCACTTCCCGCTGAACATGGAGGAGCCGAAAAAATGATGTTCGTTAACGCCCCCGTCAAGGAGCACAGCTTGTGATTGAACCCTCCCTGTTGCAGGTCAGAGGCCTTAGCAAGACCTATCAAAACCGCACCGGCCTGTTTCGCCGCCGGGCGGTGGAAGCCATCAAGCCGCTCTCGTTTGATCTGGACGTGGGCCAGACGCTGGCCATCGTCGGTGAGGCTGGCTCCGGCAAGAGTACCCTGGCACGGATCCTGGCCGGCATGATAGAGCCCACCAGCGGCGACATCGCCATCGAGGGTCAGACCTTGGTGCATGGCGACTACCAGACCCGCTGCAAGCTGCTGCGTATGATCTTCCAGGACCCCAACTCCTCCCTCAACCGCAAGATCCGGGTCGGCCAGATCCTGGAGACACCGCTGCGGCTCAACACCGAAATGAGTGACGAGGAGCGACACGACAAGGTGGTGCAGACCCTGCGCATGGTGGGCATGCTGCCGGATCACGCCCTCTTCTACCCCCAGATGCTCTCCGCCGGTCAGCAGCAGCGGGTGGCGCTGGCCCGCGCGCTCATTCTCAACCCCAAGATAGTGGTAGCCGATGAGGCACTCTCCACCCTGGACATCTCGGTGCGCTCCCAGATCATCAACCTGCTGCTGGAGATGCAGGAGACCATGGGACTGAGCTATGTGCTGGTAGCCAACGATCTGGGGGTGGTCAGCCACATCAGTGACGAGGTACTGGTGATGCACGACGGACGAGTGGTGGAGCGCGGCAAAACCCTCAAGGTGTTCGCCGATCCCCAGCATGAGGTGACCCGCCGCCTGATCCAGAACTACAACAACGAATACCGCCGCTGATCCCGTGGCCGGTGCCAGCCTTGGCACCGGCACTCTCCCCTGCTCACCTGCTTGAAAACGCGCAAAAAAATCCCGGCTCAGGG
Source organism: Aeromonas sp. 9A (assembly GCF_963900955.1). Lineage (NCBI taxonomy): Bacteria > Pseudomonadati > Pseudomonadota > Gammaproteobacteria > Aeromonadales > Aeromonadaceae > Aeromonas > Aeromonas sp. 9A. The sequence continues at coordinate 2,326,340 of NZ_CAWRFG010000001.1, read as the reverse complement.
GCCGGGAATTGCGCTCAAAAATGATGCGTCGCTCGTAGTAGGAACATGGCCATGGTAGGCAGCCCCCTTGACATCAACAACTGTCAGATCTGACAGGCAGCCCGCTATGGAACCTGAATTGCGGATCCGGCGAGCAGACAAGCTCGGCTTCGAGTTTGCCAAAATACGCCACCCGCTCGCTGATATCCTCACCCGCATATTGCTCGGCCAGGGCCAGATAGTCCTGATAGTGGCGCGCCTCGGAACGCAGCAGGGAGACATAGAAACGGCCCAGCTCCTCGTCCAGATGGGGCGCCAGCTTGGCAAAGCGCTCGCAGGAGCGCGCCTCTATGTAGGCACCGATGATCAGCTTGTCAACTATGGTTGCAGGCTCGTGGGTGCGTACATGCTGCATCAGGTTGCGGGCGTAGCGGGAGGCGGTCACGGGGCCATAGGGGATGTTGCGCGCGGCCATCAGCGCCAGTACCTGCTCAAAGTGGTGCAGCTCCTCCTGAATGAGGCGCACCATGGGAAACAGCAGCGGGTTGCGTGCCAGCTCCTCAAACACGGTGCGATCGGACTCCCCCATACTGCGCTTGCCCAGGATCTCGGCCTTCTCCGGGATGGCATCCAGCTCCCGATAGAATTCCAGCTTGGGCAGCAGATGACGTTTTCCCTTGGGCAGGCAGTAGCGACGCACCAGGCTGTGGGCAGTGAGCGCAGCCTTGTTCTCGCAGTTGGCGTGATCGATGAGCAGGGTGGGCAGATGGGCGGCATCGCGCGCCATTGCCACCCACTCGTCCGGGGTCTCGCACTGCAAAAACTGGCGCACGGGGGCTAACAAGTCATCCATCTGAATTCTCGTCTGTTCTGGTTGATACGGCATTTAGTCGAGTGGATACGACTGCGCGAAGGGCGCGACAGGGTGACTATGCTAGCGGATCCCGCCGCCACTGCCCATACCCGGCTGCATAAGTGCTTTTTTTTCAATCAGATAACATCCCTTCCCCATTGCCCAGACACAACAATGGGGGCCGTAGCCCCCATCTCATCTCTGTCATTGACAACGAAAACGTTTAACTGCCTTCGTTGAAAATTTCCAGATTGCTGGTGCCTTCCTGCCACTCACGCACCGCCTTGTTGTCATCGCTGCGCATGGCGTTCAAGTGATCCAGATAGGACTGATCCACGTCGGAGGTGACATAGTGACCGTTGAACACTGAAGTCTCGAAGTGGCGCAACTCTGGGTTGATCTCCCGCACCGCTTCTTCCAGATCTTCCAGATCCTGGAAAATCAGGCCATCGGCACCAATCAGTGCACACACCTCTTCCACTTCCCGGCCGTGGGCGATCAGCTCGTTGGCGGTGGGCATGTCGATGCCATAGACGTTGGGGAAACGGATTTCCGGTGCCGCCGAGGCGAAGTAGACCTTGGCCGCGCCCGCTTCTCGAGCCATCTGGATGATCTGCTCAGAGGTAGTACCGCGCACTATGCTGTCATCCACCAGCAACACCTTCTTGCCCTTGAATTCGGAGCTGATGGCGTTGAGCTTGCGGCGTACCGACTTCTTGCGCTGGGTCTGACCCGGCATGATGAAGGTACGGCCTATGTAGCGGTTCTTCACGAAGCCCTGACGGTACGGCAGGTTCAGGGTATGGGCTATCTCCAGCGCCACGTCACAGGAGGTCTCCGGGATGGGGATGACCACATCTACGTCGAGATCTTCCCACTCGCGCGCAATCTTCTGGCCCAGCTTGCGACCCATGTTGAGGCGGGCGGCGTAGACGGAGACCTTGTCGATGCACGAGTCGGGACGGGCGAAGTAGACATATTCGAAGATGCAGGAGCTCATCTGCGGGTTTTCCGCACACTGCTCGGAGAAGAGCTGGCCCTGCTCTGTGATGTAGATGGCTTCACCCGGCGCAACATCGCGCACCGTCTCGAAACCGATGGCGTCAAGCGCCACGCTCTCGGAGGCGAGCATGTACTCCACCTGGCCCTGCTCGTCTGCCCGACGACCCAGGATCAGCGGACGAATGCCGTTGGGATCACGAAAGCCGATGAGGCCATGACCAATCACCAGGGAGACCACGGCATAGGCGCCACGGATCTGCTGATGGGTCTTGCGCACCGCAGAGAAGATATCCTCCGGACGCAGCGCCATCTTGTCGCAGAGATCCAGCTCGTGGGCCAGCACGTTCAGCAGCACTTCCGAATCGGAGGTGGTGTTGATGTGACGACGGGCCACCTTGAACTGCTGCTCCTTGAGATCCTTGGCGTTGGTGAGGTTGCCGTTGTGGGCCAGCACCATGCCGTAGGGAGAGTTCACGTAAAAAGGTTGGGCTTCAGCGGCACTTGAGCTGCCTGCGGTGGGATATCTGACATGACCTATGCCGATATGCCCCTTCAGTCGCTGCATGTGACGCACTTCAAACACGTCCTTCACCAGGCCATTGGCCTTGCGTTGCCGGAAGTTTCCACTGTCTATGGTCACGATCCCGGCGGCATCCTGTCCCCTGTGCTGCAACACCGTCAAGGCGTCGTAGAGGGCCTGATTGACGGGGGTGGTGCCAACTATACCGACAATACCACACATGTCTTTGCTACCTCGAAGTCACTATACCTGTTTAAGAAAACTGGATGAGTTCAACATGAACCCGAAAAACCACTGGATAACCGGTTTGAACTCGGGTACCAGCTTGGACGCCACCCACCAGTCGCTCTGGGAGAGGCTGGTGAAGGTATCCATAAAAAACAGCAGGGCACTGACGATCAGCACTCCGCGAATGGCGCCAAAACAGATGCCAAGCACCCGATCCGTTCCTGACAGGCCTGTTTTTTCCACCAGCAGCCCCACCACATAGTTCACTACCCCGCCCAGGATCAGGGTCGCCACGAACAGGGCTGCAATGGCCAGGCCGTTGCGTACCAGGGGATCGGAGAACGAGGTGAAATAGACGGCGAGATCGGGATAGAAATGGCTGGCGATAAAGAAGGCGATAAACCAGGTGACGAGCGACATGGCTTCCTTGACGAAGCCGCGCACCAGGCTGATGAGAGCGGAGAAACCGACGATGCCGATGATGGCGTAATCAATCCAGACCATAGGAAAAAGTGTCCTGCGAAATTGCGGCGCAGTCTAACAAAAACGATTGCGCAATGCTTGATAAAAATGTGTTAAATGTTCGACCAGGGGCCGGATGAAGCACTTTTTTCGGTGCCAACGCGAAGATTTGGCGCCCAAATGCACAACGCCATGGCATGGCCATGGCGTTGTATTTACGCGAGTGCGCTTAGCCTATGTGGGTCAGGCCACCCATGTAGGATTGCAGCGCCGCCGGAATGGCGATGCGGCCATCTTCCTGCTGGTAGTTCTCGATCACGGCCACCAGAGTGCGGCCCACTGCCAGGCCGGAGCCATTCAGGGTGTGCAGCAGCTGGGGCTTGCCATCGATACGCACGCGAGCCTGCATGCGGCGCGCCTGGAAGTCGGTGCAGTTGGAGACGGACGAGATCTCGCGATAGGTGTTCTGGGCCGGCAGCCACACTTCCAGATCGTAGGTCTTGGCGGCGCAGAAGCCCATGTCGCCGGTGGCCAGCGCCATCACGCGATACGGCAGCTCCAGCAGTTGCAGCACCTTCTCGGCATGACCCACCATCTCTTCCAGCGCTTCCCAGGATTTTTCCGGGTGAACCAGCTGCACCATCTCGACCTTGTCGAACTGGTGCATGCGGATGAGACCGCGGGTGTCACGGCCATAAGAACCCGCTTCAGAGCGGAAGCAGGGGCTGTGGGCCGTCATCTTGATGGGCAGCTCCTGCTCATCGAAGATCTCGTCGCGGGCCATGTTGGTGAGCGGCACTTCGGAGGTCGGGATCAAGGAGAACTTGCGCACCTTGCCCTCTTCTTCCCCTTCACCATTGATGCCGGTGTTGAACAAGTCTTCGGAGAATTTGGGCAGCTGGCCGGTGCCGTACAGGCTGTCCGGGTTGACCAGGTAAGGCACGTAGCACTCGGTGTAACCGTGCTGCAGGGTGTGCAGGTCCAGCATGAACTGCGCCAAGGCGCGGTGCAGGCGGGCAATCTGGCCCTTCATCACCACGAAACGGGCGCCGGAGAGTTTGACGCCGTTCTTGAAGTCGACGCCCTTGGCCGCTTCACCGAGATCGATGTGATCGCGCACCGGGAAGTCGAACGAGCGCGGGGTACCCCAGCGGCGCACTTCAACGTTGTCGTTCTCGTCACGACCCACCGGCGTGGTGTCACTCGGCAGGTTGGGAATGGCATCGGAGATGGATTTTATCTCAGCCAGCAGCGAATCGAGCTCAGCCTTGCTGGTTTCAAGCTCGTCGTTGATCTTGGTCACCTCGGCCTTGAGCGGGGCCACATCTTCACCACGACGGGCAGCCTCACCGATGGACTTGGAGCGGGCGTTGCGCTCGGCCTGCAGCTCCTGGGTACGGGACTGCAGATCCTTGCGTTTCTCTTCCAGAGCATTGACAGCCGCTACGTCCAGAACGTAGCCACGTGTCGCCAGACGAGCAGCAGCTTCGTCAATCTCGCTACGCAGATATTTGGGATCCAGCATGGTTTACCTACTTTTTTAAAATGGGATCTGGGCCTGGGTCATCAGACCGGGCGAGAAAACAGATCCGGAAGTTAACATCGGTTGGCGCACCCCTATCGTCTTCAGCTTCGGGCCTTCAAAATCAGGCCTTCGAAATCAAGAAGATGGCATCAGGCCAAGACAAGCGGGGTCAGAGGGGCAGTGTATCAGACCGCCCCCCCGCGCGAACAGGGACTATTTATGTCGTTTTTACTGACGTTACCTGCCATGCGAGGGCAAATACGCCCCCTGCTGGCCCCTTTACGATGCAAGGCTCATATAGCACCGGGGATCACCCAGCACACTTGGGCGAATGCACATAGGCTGGCTCGCCCTGTCAGGTGTCCCGCTTGCGTGGGCTCTGTTTATCCAGCTCGTGGAGATAATCGAGCTTCTGGGCGATCTGCTTCTCGAGACCGCGATCCGTGGGCTGGTAGTACTGCTTGCCAGCCAGCTGTGGCGGGAAATAGCTTTCCCCGGCGGCATAGGCCCCGGGTTCGTCGTGGGCATAGCGATACTCGGCGCCATAGCCCAGATCGCTCATCAGCTTGGTGGGTGCGTTGCGAAGGTGCGGCGGCACCTCGAAATCGGGCAGGTTTTTGGCGTCGTTGAGCGCCGCTTTCCAGGCGGTGTAGACCGCATTGCTCTTGGGGGCGCAGGCAAGGTAGACGATGGCCTGGGCGATGGCCCGCTCCCCTTCGGCAGGACCGATGCGGTGGAAGCAGTCCCAGGCCGACAGCGCCACCTGCATGGCTCTTGGGTCGGCATTGCCCACATCTTCCGAGGCAATCGCCAGCAAGCGGCGGGCGATGTAGAGGGGATCGCAACCTGCGCTCACCATGCGGGCATACCAGTAGAGGGCCGCATCGGGGGCCGAGCCGCGAATGGACTTGTGCACCGCCGAGATGAGGTCGTAGAAGTGATCGCCCCCCTTGTCAAAGCGCGCCACGTGCTCACCCACCACGGCGGCGAGCAGGGCACTGTCGATCACCCTCTCCCCTGCCCCATTGGTTTCGGCCATGTCGGCCAAGAGCTCCAGGTAGTTGAGGGACTTGCGCCCGTCACCATCCACGGCTTTGGCCAGCGCCTCCTTCACTCCGGGGGCAAAGGTGAGTGCCGGATCATTGAGACCGCGGGAGTCTGTCATTGCCTGATCGATCATGGCGAGGATGTCGTCCTCCTCCAGCCGCTTGAGCAGATAGACCCGGGCCCGGGAGAGCAGTGCGTTGTTGAGTTCAAACGAGGGGTTTTCGGTGGTGGCACCGATAAAGGTGATGGTGCCGTCTTCGATGTGGGGCAGGAACACATCCTGCTGGCTCTTGTTAAAGCGGTGCACCTCATCGACGAACAATATGGTACGCACCCCGCGCCAGCTGTTCTCCTTTGCCTTGTCGATGGCGGCGCGGATCTCCTTGATACCGGAGGTCACCGCGGAGAGCCGCTCCACCTCGGCCTGGCAGTAGTGCGCCATCAGTTCCGCCAGGGTGGTCTTGCCGGTACCGGGCGGCCCCCACAAAATCATCGAGTGGCAGTGACCGGCCAGGATCGCTTTGCGCAGGGGCTTGTCAGGCCCCAGGATATGCTGCTGACCTATGTACTGGTCGAGGTTTTGCGGCCGCATCCGGGCCGCCAGCGGACGAAAGTCCGACGAAAAATCCAGGGATAAATTGCTCATCTGCATTGACCATCCAGCGTCATGCCGACCGCCAGTGGAGGACTGCTCGACGATAGATCCAAAGACATCATGCGGGCCGCCAGCAGGTGATGGCCCGACGAGACATCCAAAGAGAAATTGCTCATCAGCGCTGGTCGTCCAGCTCGACCCCCTTCGGGATCTTGAAAACAAATTCGTTGCCCTTGAGCACCGGCTTGCGGTTGAAACTGCTCAGGGTAAATTCGCTCCATTGCCCCTGTGCCTCTTTCACATCGAAACGACTGATGTTGTTCTGCCTGTCGAACGTGACGCGAAAGGAGGCGATCAGCTCATCCTTGTTGTGGCTGGTAACGGTGTAGACATTCCCTTCCTGGGTCACGTCATAGTGCTTCCAGAATTTGTCATCGTTGCCGGCGATCAGGATGAAGGGGGTATTGAGGACCGCATCCTTGAGTTTGAGGGCGGTTACCTGCTCGACGAAGGGGTCATAGACCCAGACGTCCTTGCCATCCGCCACGATCAGGCTCTCGTCCGGCGAGGTGGTATGCCAGTTGAAACGATTCGGGCGCTGCACCAGCAGATCGCCACCGGCCTTTTGCAGCTCCTTGCCCTTGCTGTCGTAGACGGTCTGGGCAAACTTGGCGGAGAAGAGGCTCACATCGGCCAGCTTCTGCTTGAGGCTGCTGGCCGCATCCGCCCACACCTGACTGCTGGCAACCAGCAGCACAGACCCTATCAACAGTTGTTTTTTCATCACGCTTTTCATGAAGACGCTCTCGATAAAAGGCCACACCCGATGAGGGCATGGCCAGGGTAGAGGAAGGGTGAGCCTTAGTCCCGTACCGGCGGCGGTGCCAGCACATCGCGCTGACCATTGCCGCCCGGCGAGCTGACGATACCCTGATTTTCCATCTGCTCGATGAGACGAGCCGCACGGTTGTAACCAATCTTGAATTTGCGCTGCACGCTGGACGTCGAGCCACGGCGCGACTCCACCACGAAAGCCACCGCCTCGTCAAACAGGGGGTCGAGCTCTTCGTCGCTACCACCGCCATATTCGCTGCTGCCACCCTCGCCGCCTGACTCACCGGAGAGGATCTCTTCGATGTAGTTCGGCTCACCGCGCAGTTTCCAGTCCGCCACCACCTTATGTACCTCGTGATCATCGACGAAAGCGCCGTGGACACGGGTGGGGTTGGAGGTACCGGCCGGCATGTAGAGCATGTCGCCCATGCCAAGCAGGGATTCGGCCCCGCCCTGATCCAGAATGGTACGTGAGTCGATCTTGCTCGACACCTGGAACGAGATCCGGGTCGGTATGTTGGCCTTGATAAGACCGGTGATCACATCCACCGACGGACGCTGGGTCGCCAGTATGAGGTGAATACCGGCTGCCCGCGCTTTCTGGGCAATACGAGCGATAAGCTCTTCGACCTTCTTGCCGACAATCATCATCATGTCGGCGAATTCGTCCACCACCACCACTATGTGGGGCAGCTTTTCCAGCTCCGGCGGCATCTGATCCATGGAGTCACCCGGGCGCCACAAGGGATCCCGCATCGGTTCTCCCTCAGCAGCCGCAGCCAATACCTTGTCGTTGTAGCCCTTGAGGTTACGCACCCCGACCGCCGACATCAGCTTGTAACGGCGCTCCATCTCGCCCACACACCAGCGCAGGGCGTTGGCAGCATCCTTCATGTCGGTGACCACTTCGGTCAGCAGATGGGGGATCCCTTCGTAGACAGAGAGCTCCAGCATCTTGGGGTCGATCATGATGAAACGCAGATCGTCCGGGGACGACTTGTAGAGCATGGAGATGATCATGGTGTTGACCCCCACCGACTTGCCCGAACCGGTCGTACCGGCCACCAGCAAGTGCGGCATCTTGGCCAGATTCACCACCACGGGCTCCCCTGCAATGTCCTGACCGAGCCCCATGGTAAGGGGGTTGCGGCTATCACGGAAAGCATCGCAATCGAGAGTCTCGCGCAGGTAAACGGTCTGGCGCACCCGGTTGGGCAACTCGATACCGACGAAAGTCTTGCCCGGGATCACTTCCACCACCCGCACACTGCTGGCGGAAAGTGATCGGGCCAAGTCCCGCGACAGGTTGGTGATCTTGCTCGCCTTCATGCCAGGGGCCAGATCCAGCTCGAAACGGGTGATGACAGGGCCCGGATAGACACCGACCACCTTGGCCTGCACGTTGTAGTCGGCCAGCTTGGCTTCCACCAAACGGCCCATACGGTCCAGCTCGTCTTTGCTCATCATCTGGGTCTTGGCGGGCGGTCTGTCCAGCAGCTCGATGCTCGGCAAGGGGGGCATGCTCAGTTGCACACGGCGCTTGGGCTTGCCCGGCGCGGCGGCAACCGGTGCGACCGGCTCATCCTCACCCTCGGCCCAGGGCAGATCGAATTCGTCATCCTCGTCATCGGCCGTGGTCAGGGCCGGCTGGCGACGGGCATTGGCAGCGGCAGCGCGCTTGGGTTTGGCCACGGGTGCCGGCTCGTCATCTTCATCATCAAACCGCGGGTCGAACTGGAAGGTATCGTCATCGAGCTCCGGCAGCCACTCATCGGAGGTTGCCTTCTGGCCTTTGGCGGTACCGTTACCCTTGGGACGACGGGTCCAGCTGGAGTGCGGCTCATCCTCGTCTTCATCATCAAGCTCGAGGGCACCGACGCCCCCTTCCAGCAAGGGATCGGCTCCCTCGTAACGGGGCTGACGCCAGCCACCGGTCAACCAGCGACCCAGTGTGGTGGGGAAGTGGTAGATGGCGCTGACCGAACCGGTACAGGTGGCGCCAATCCGCTCGACTATGGTGAGCCAGGACCAGCCGGTAAACAGTGTGATGCCGGTTGCCACGAAGCAGAGCAACATCAGATTGGCACCGACGCCGCCAAACAGCGGCACCACGGCGGAGGCGATCACGTCCCCCACCAGGCCACCGGCGGAAAAATTCTGCATGTCATTGAAGTTCATGCTGGCAATGGCGGACATGCCGAGCACGGTCAGCACGAAGCCGACAATGCGCACCGACAGGGTGAGATAGTCCACATCCAGCAGCCGGCTCGGACGCCAGAACAGGCTCCAGCCCAGTAAAGCCACCAGGGGGGGAACCAGATAGGAGAAAGCCCCAAAGGTAAACATGGTGATATCGGCGAGCCAGGCCCCCGCGCTGCCGGCGAGGTTCTTCACCTCCCCTTGCCAGGAGGTCTGCGACCAACCGGGATCGGCGGGATGATAGGACAACAGGGCAAGCAAGAGATAGGCAGCCATCAGAGTGATGGCGATCAAGACGGCTTCGAAGATCCGTTGTGTACCTGATAAAGGAGTAAACAGCTTTTTATCGGCCAAACTCCGGCTCCTTTCTGAAAACATATAATGCGGGGGGATAAGGGGGCCTAGTATCCCTGAAAAGCCCACCGATTGTCAGCCAGTGCCTGATGGGCTGGGCCATATTCACAACCAACTCGATAAGAAGAAACGAGCGGACCGGCCGCTCGTTTCTGACTGTCGTGACTTGTCATTAGCCTGGCAAGCCACAGCATAACCCAACTCAACGGGTGCTGATCACCAGACGACTGCTCTGCTTGACCTCTTCCATCACCACATAGGTGCGGGTGTCATTGACGCCGGGCAGTCGCAGCAGGGTTTCCCCCAGCAGGCGGCGGTAGGCCGACATGTCGCTGACGCGGGTCTTGAGCAGATAGTCGAAATCGCCGGAGACCAGATGGCACTCCTGGATCTCTTCAAGCACCTGAACAGCCTTGTTGAACTGTTCAAACACATCCGGCGCACCGCGATTGAGGGTAATTTCCACGAACACCAGCAGAGACGCATCCAGATAATGAGGGTTCAGAATAGCGGCATATCCTTCGATATAACCTTGTCGCTCGAGGCGACGAACCCGTTCCAGACACGGTGTAGGACTCAGGCCAACTCGCTTGGACAACTCAACGTTCGAAATCCTGCCATCCTTTTGCAGTTCATTCAGAATGTTGCGGTCAATCCTGTCCAAATCCTTTAGCCGACTCTTAGCTTCCATCATTTTATTCCATCCTTTGGCTATTTTTTGGTAAGAATCACCAGTCATTTTATAATTATGGTCACAAATCCTGTCAATACCTGAATATGCTAGGCGCAAATGTTACGTAACCTTGAAGCAACATAAAACACCGGTCGATAGACGAGGGATAGCATGATTATCGGTGTACCTAAAGAAATAAAAAACCATGAATATCGCCTAGACATGGTTCCGGCCAGTGTACGTGAACTGACAGCACGAAACCATACTGTTTTCGTCCAAAGCGGCGCAGGAAGCGGCATTGGCTTGGATGAGGCAGATTATCGCGCTGTCGGTGCCGATATTTTGGTCTCTGCAGCAGCCGTTTTCGCCAAGACCGGATGATCATCCAGACCAGATAACTCCGCACATCAAACATGCCTGACCCGCGGGGAACATCCCCTCTTTAATCCCGTTGTGTCACCTGTTTGCATTGGGTCCCGGGTACTGGCCCTGTCAGTCAATCGCGCCCCCCTCTAAACCATCCGCCCGAAATGACCTGACGCTGCCGCCCATGGCGAAGAAAGTGGCTGAACGCATCTCTATTCATTCGAATAGCCCGCACGCTCCTCTTCTGCCTGACTGTCTTGGCGCTCTGCTGAGCGTCATCTCGCTGTTGAAGTGGTCAAGACAGGGATCTGCTACGCAATGATGGCTCCGGGCGCCACTGCGCCAAGAGTTGTCAATCATGACCATATTGTCCGCATGAAGCCGGGTTCGGCCATCGTCGGCATGACACAGATACGGGCAAAGACGAGAAGCCCCTCACCCGTACCCATCCGGTTTGCGGCTTCGTCAACGAGGCAAGACACGACAACGCAGCCGAAATACCGGGGGGACCAAGGCCATCCCGGGCGAACTCGCAAGCCACGCCCAACCTGGCGCCGGCAAACGCACTTCTCTGAGTCAGGATCCGTCCAGAATGGACCCTTTTCACCTCAAAATGAGCATCCGCCTGCACCTATGGTCGATTGGCACAATCGACTCACTGACCTTTGACCCCATATCACGAATTACCTACAATCGCGCAAACTCATCACGTCTCGGAAATCACATCATGAGCCAAGTCACTCACAGCAAACTGCTGATCCTGGGGTCAGGCCCGGCCGGTTACACCGCCGCCGTCTACGCAGCCCGCGCCAACCTGAATCCTCTGCTCATCACAGGCATGCAGCAAGGTGGTCAGCTGACCACCACCACAGAGGTGGAAAACTGGCCCGGTGATCCCGAAGGTCTGACCGGTCCAGCCCTGATGGAGCGCATGAAGGCCCATGCGGAGAAGTTCGATACCCGCATCCTGTTTGATCACATCAATGAAGTGGAGCTGACCCAGCGTCCGTTCCGCCTCAAGGGCGACAGCGCCGAATACACCTGCGATGCGCTGATCATCGCCACCGGCGCCTCCGCCAAGTATCTGGGGCTGCCTTCCGAAGAAGCGTTCAAGGGCCGCGGCGTCTCCGCCTGCGCCACCTGTGACGGCTTCTTCTATCGAAACCAGGAAGTGGCCGTGATCGGCGGCGGCAATACCGCAGTGGAAGAGGCACTCTATCTGGCCAACATCGCCAAGAAGGTGCACCTCATTCACCGCCGCGATGAGTTTCGTGCCGAGAAGATCCTGATCAAACGTCTGCACGACAAGGTAGCGAGCGGCAACATAGTGCTGCACACCCACCAGACCCTCGACGAAGTGCTGGGGGATCAGATGGGCGTGACCGGTGTGCGCCTGCGCAGCACGCAGGATGACACCACAACGGATCTGCCGCTGATGGGCGTATTCATCGCTATCGGTCACCAGCCGAATACCCAGATCTTCGAGGGCCAGCTGGCGATGCAAAACGGCTACCTGATCGTACGTGGCGGACTGGACGGCTTTGCCACCCAGACCAGCATTGAAGGGGTATTTGCCGCCGGCGACGTGGCCGATCACAACTACCGTCAGGCCATCACGTCTGCCGGCACCGGCTGTATGGCCGCCCTCGATGCCGAGCGATATCTGGACGCGCAATAAGCGCAAGGGATATAAAAGGCATGCCGTGAGGCATGCCTTTTTACGTTAAGGAGCCGGATGAAACAGAAAATATTGATTGTCGAAGATAGCATGACGATCCGTCGCATGTTGATCCAGGCCATCGCGCAGCAAACTGGCCTGGAGATTGATGCCTTCGATACCCTGGAGGGGGCACGTCACTGCCAGGGAGACGAATACGTGGTCGCGCTGGTGGATCTAACCCTGCCTGATGCTCCCAGCGGGGAAGCCGTCAAGGTGCTGCTGGAGCGAGGCTTGCCAGTGGTGATCCTCACCGCCGATATCAGCGAAGACAAGCGGGAGGCCTGGCTGGAAGCAGGGGTGCTGGATTATGTGATGAAAGATTCACGTCACTCCCTGCAATACGCGGTCGGTCTGGTGCATCGCCTCTATCTCAATCAGCAGATTGAAGTGCTGGTCGTCGATGATTCACGCACCTCCCGCCACCGCACCATGGCACAGCTACGCAAGCAGTTGTTGCTGGTCCACGAGGCGAGCCATGCCCGCGAAGCCCTTGCCACCCTTGAGCAGCATCCGGCCATCCGGCTGGTACTGGTCGACTACTATATGCCGGAAATTGACGGCATCAGCCTGGTGCGGATGCTGCGAGAGCGCTACAGCAAGCAGCAGCTCGCCATCATAGGGATCTCGGTGTCGGACAAACGGGGCTTGTCTGCCCGCTACCTCAAGCAAGGGGCCAACGACTTTCTCAACCAGCCGTTCGAGCCGGAAGAGTTGCAGTGTCGGGTCAGCCATAACCTGGAGGCGCTTGAGCAGTTCAACAGCATTCAGGAATCCGCCAACCGCGACTACCTGACCGGGCTTTATAACCGGCGCTACTGGTTCAACGAGGGGCAAAAGTGGTTTGAGGAGCATCAGCGCCAGCAGACGCCGCTCGCGCTGTGTGTCCTCGATGTGGATCACTTCAAGCAGGTCAACGATCACTGGGGTCATGCCATCGGCGATCAACTGCTCTGCCACCTCACCCGGTTGCTGACCCAGTTCTTCCCCGATGCCATGATTGCCCGCTTTGGGGGAGAGGAGTTTGCCCTTATGGTGCCCCATTGCACAGTGCCAGTGCTGCTCAAACGGCTGGAGGGACTGCGCCAACAACTGCGTCAGCAACCCTTGTCACGGGAGACGCCGCTGTTCGTTCGCGCCAGTTTCGGGGTGATCAATGTCGGGCGAGTCTCCATGGACGAGGCACTGAGTGAAGCGGATCGCCTGCTCTATCAGGCAAAAAACACAGGTCGCGACAAGGTAGTGTCTCAGGGCTCATCTGCATGAGCTAGATGAGTTCCGTGTAGTACCGCCCGACTGGCTCCTGTCAATGGAGACCGTCGGGTTGCTCCCCTTCCCTCTTGCTCGATATGCCTTGCCTCAGTAGGTCTTGTCGACTCGTACCCCATCGTCGAAATAGAGGATGCGCACCTTGTCTCCGTTCATGAACACCATGGCCGGATCGTAATCCTGGATAACGTTGACCAAACCGTTTTGCTCGTTGCGAATGAGCAGCTCTACCAGCTTGTTCTCCACCACGGATCCACCTGATTGATAATGCTGCGCGGCAGCGGCCCCTGCCAGTGCCCCAACGGCGGTAGCAATTTCACGGCCATGACCACCACCAAACTGGTTGCCAAGCAGGCCGCCCAAAACGGCGCCGCCCAGGGTTTTCCAGCCGGAATGTTCAGACTCCAGTATCTGGCGCTGGGTGATGTTGCGCACCGTCTCCACCTGGCCAAACACCACCTGATTGACGGGCCGCGCCGTGTTGCGCTCGTAAACCTGGGCCCCGGCGGGCGCAGTGACAAAGCAGAGCAAGCTGGATACTATCAGGATAATGGCCTTCATCTGTGAACCTCTTCGCCTTATGTCTCGCTATCTTACCCAATTGGATGATGCGCTGTGCTGGTTTCCCGACCCCGAGCACGCACTGGATGAACCCAACGGCCTGCTGGCGATCGGCGGGGATCTCTCCCCTGAACGATTGCTGGCAGCTTACCACAAGGGGATCTTCCCGTGGAATGAGCCCCACCAGCCGTTGCTGTGGTGGTCGCCGGATCCCAGAGGGGTCATCATCCCCGAACAGCTGCACATAGGTCGCAGCCTGCGCAAATTTATCCGCCGCACCTCATTCGATATTTCCATCAATCGCGCCTTTAATGAGGTAATAGCGGCCTGCGCCGCCCCCCGTCGCAGCGCCAGTGGAACCTGGATAAGCACGCCCATGATCGACGCCTATCGACAACTTCATCGCCTTGGCCATGCCCACTCCGTCGAGATCTGGCAGCATGGCCAGTTGCAAGCTGGCCTCTATGGCCTCTCCCTCGGCCGCCTCTTCTGTGGTGAGTCCATGTTCAGCCGCATCGACAACGGCGCCAAGCTGGCCATGGTGGCGCTCTGTCACCACTTCGCCAGCCACGGTGGTGCACTGATCGATTGCCAGATGCAGAATGATTTTCTGGCTACCATGGGGATCCAGGAGTGGCCAAGAGAGACGTTTTTGACGGCGCTGACCAAACTGAGCCGGCAGCCGTTGGCAGATTACTGCTGGCTAGCGGGGAGCATCAGCCTATGACAGAAGAAGTGATCCTCAAGGTAGGCCTGACACCCAAGCATCAATGCAGCTATCTGGGCCATGAACAGGAGCAACTGCTGGTATTGATGGACCACAACCTGCTCAATGCCAGCGGCTATGAGCGATTGCTGACGGCGGGATTTCGGCGCAGCGGAAATGACATCTATCGGCCCCACTGCCCGGCCTGCAGTGCCTGCCAGTCGCTGCGCATTCACAGCGAACGCTTCGTGCCGAGCCGCAGCCAGAAGCGGATCCGGCAGTTGAATCAGGACCTTGAACTGGTGCTCAGCTATGACGACAAGCCCGAGTATTACCAGCTCTACGAGCGCTACATTCGCGAGCGCCACCATGACGGCAGCATGTATCCCCCCAGCCGGACCCAATACAAGGGCTTTTTGCATTGCGACTGGATGCCGCCACTTTACCTCGAAATGCGCAAGGACAACCGGCTGATCGGGGTCGCTACCACGGATCTGCTCCCCCACTCCTTGAGCGCCATGTATACCTTTTTCGATCCGGCTCACGCCGATCGCTCCCTCGGTACCTTCGCCATTCTGAGTCAGTTGGAACTGGCCAAGCGCACAGGTAGAACCTGGTTGTATCTTGGCTATCTGGTGGAGGCGTGCCGCAAGATGAATTACAAGCGCCAATACCTGCCTCACGAGCGGCTGATACAGGGGGAATGGAAAAATATCGACACCAAGCCCGAGTAAACTTTACACATAGCCTTAAATCCGGCATGATCCAGCGGATTTTTGTTGTGGCTTATCAAGAGGATTCAATGGCTAAAGAAGACAGTATTGAGATGCAGGGCACCATTCTCGAAACCCTGCCCAATACCATGTTCCGTGTGGAACTGGAAAATGGTCACGTGGTTATCGCTCATATTTCCGGCAAGATGCGCAAAAACTACATCCGTATCCTGACTGGGGACAAAGTAACGGTAGCTCTGACTCCGTACGATCTCTCCAAGGGACGTATTGTTTTCCGCTCTCGCTAAGCCAGGAATTCAGCAAAAAACCCCAACCTCTCGGCTGGGGTTTTTTGTCGCTTTCTAACTATCAGTGCTTAGTGGGAGACAGCTTCAATATTGACCTGAAAGTCAAAGCTGAGGCTGTCATTTACCAACTCAACCTTCACTACCCCTCCATCAACCAGTGATCCAAACAGGATTTCATTGGCCAGTGGTTTCTTGAGGTGTTCCTGGATGACCCGTCCCATGGGTCTGGCTCCCATGGCCCTGTCATATCCCTTCTCGGCCAACCAGTGGCGGACACCCTCGGACACTTCAAGAGACACGCCCTTGGCATCCAGCTGCACCTGCAACTCGACAATGAACTTGTCGACCACCTGGTGGATCACCTGCATATCCAGATGGTTGAACCAGATGGTGTGATCCAGCCGGTTGCGGAACTCAGGACTGAACGTCTTGTTTATCACCGCCATGGCATCGTGGCTCATGTCTTGTTGCTGGAAGCCAATGGACTTGCGCTGGGTCTCCTGCACACCAGCGTTGGTGGTCATAACCAGGATCACGTTACGGAAATCCGCCTTGCGCCCGTTGTTGTCCGTCAGGGTCCCGTTGTCCATTACCTGCAACAGCAGGTTGAACACATCCGGGTGTGCCTTCTCAATCTCGTCCAGCAACACCACAGAGTGGGGATGCTTGAGCACTGAGTCGGTCAGCAAGCCGCCCTGTTCAAAACCGACATAACCGGGAGGGGCACCAATCAAACGTGAGACGGTATGGCGCTCCATGTACTCGGACATATCAAAACGAAGCATTTCCACCCCGAGCGCCTTGCCAAGCTGCTGGGTGACCTCCGTCTTGCCCACCCCTGTCGGGCCGGCAAACAGGAAGCAACCCACAGGGCGGCGTTCATTGCCAAGACCTGAGCGTGACAGCCGGATGGCATCAGTCAACACCTCTATGGCCTTGTCCTGGCCAAACACCACCATCTTGAGATTGCGCTCCAGGTTTTTCAGCACTTCCTTGTCAGAAGAAGAAACAGATTTCTCCGGGATACGGGCAATCTTGGCAACGATAGCTTCGATTTCCGGCACATTGATCACTTTCTTGCGCTTGCTCGCCGGCAGCAGTCGCTGCCCTGCCCCGGCCTCGTCGATCACGTCGATAGCCTTGTCAGGCAGATGACGGTCGTTGATATACTTGGCCGAGAGTTCGACCGCAGCACGGATCGCCTTGACGGTATAACGCACACCGTGGTGCGATTCGTAACGGCTCTTGAGCCCCATCAGGATGCGAGTGGTGTCATCCACACTCGGCTCGACAATATCGATCTTCTGGAAGCGACGGGCCAGGGCACGGTCTTTCTCGAAGATCTGGGAATATTCCTGGTAGGTTGTCGACCCGACACAGCGCAGCAAACCATTGGAGAGCAAAGGCTTGATGAGGTTGGCGGCGTCAAGCTGGCCACCCGAAGCCGCACCGGCCCCAATAATGGTGTGGATCTCGTCGATGAAGAGGATGGCCCCTTCTTGGCGCTCAATCTGCTTGAGCAACACCTTGAGGCGTTTTTCGAAATCACCACGATACTTGGTGCCCGCCAGCAAGGATCCCATATCGAGTGAATAGATGGTGCTACCGGCAATCACCTCGGGCACATCCCCCTTGACGATGCGATAGGCCAAGCCTTCGGCGATGGCTGTCTTGCCAACACCGGCTTCACCCACCAGCAGCGGATTGTTCTTGCGGCGACGGCACAATACCTGGATGGTGCGGCTCAGTTCCTGATCGCGGCCGATGAGCGGGTCGATACGCCCTTCCAGCACCAGCTGATTCAGGTTGGTGGCAAAGCTTTCTATCTGGGCAGCAGAGACATCATCGTCAGACTCGGCATTGTTACTGCTGTTGTCGGGCTTGCTGTCTTTTCGCACTCCGTGGGAGAGGAAATTGACCACATCCAGCCGGCTTATCTCGGCCTTTTTCAGAAAATAGGCCGCCTGAGATTCCTGCTCACTGAAGATGGCCACCAGCACATTGGCGCCGCTGACCTCAGTATTGCCGGAGGATTGCACATGGAAGACAGCACGCTGCAGCACTCGCTGGAAACCAAGCGTGGGCTGGGTTTCTCTGTCTTCATCATCGCGGGGAATAAGCGGGGTTGTTTGACCGATGAATGCGCTGATCTCTTTGCGCATCAGTTCCACATCAGCACCACACGAACTCAACGCCTCATGGGCTGAGCTGTTATCCAGCAGGGCTAACAACAGGTGCTCGACAGTCATGAATTCGTGGCGCTCGTCCCGGGCCAGTTTGAAAGCCTCGTTCAGCGTCTTTTCTAGATCTTTATTCAACATAGGCACCTCCCCTAGTACAGCAACAATGTGGTGTCGTTCTCGCCATCAAGTCATCAGATTCAAGCCTTTTCCATGGTACATAGCAGTGGATGTTCGTTGTTACGTGAATAGGTGTTGACCTGGACCACTTTGGTTTCGGCAATCTCGGCGGTAAACGTACCACAGACTCCCTTACCACTATAATGCACACTCAGCATCACTTGGGTAGCCTTGTCCAAATCCATACCAAAGAACTTTTGCAGCACCTCCACCACAAACTCCATCGGTGTGTAATCGTCGTTGTTCAGGACGACCTTGTACATGGGTGGCGGTTGCAGCTTCGTTTTCTCTGCTTGTGCAATCTCTTCATTAGCAAAGAGTTCTTTCTGCTTGCTCATAGTCGCGCTTCGGTACCTCTAGATTACTACCGTCTAACACAAGATTGTCAATAGACTTGTTAACCAGATCACATCAGTTGTTAACAACTCCTTGACTCGCTCAAAAGTTAGACTAGATTGGTTACTTGCTAATCGGCGCCCGTCTGCTATAGACGTATGCTACTAGTTATAAAGGGCTGGCGCAGGTTACTCAACGACTTCAGGGTAATCAATAAAAGGATGTAGATGTATGGCAACCGGAACAGTCAAGTGGTTTAACAACGCAAAAGGATTTGGGTTTATCTGTCCGGAAGGGGGTGGTGAAGATATCTTCGCCCACTACTCCACGATACAAATGGAAGGTTACAAGACCTTGAAAGCAGGTCAGGCAGTCAACTTCGAACTGCAGCAGGGGCCGAAAGGAAATCACGCCTCTGTCATCGTGCCAAACGAAGCACAGAACATGTAAGAGTCAAACTGGATAAATAAAAAACCCGGCGAACCGCAAGGTTGCCGGGTTTTTTATTGTGACCTTTGAGTGCGAGCGTGAAGCCGATCAGATGCAGGCTTCACCCACCATCACAGTGCCTGGTCGTGATAGTCCTGACAGGCACTCAGGGTGTTTTCCATCAGGCTCGCTACCGTCATGGGGCCGACACCACCCGGAACCGGTGTGATGAAAGAGGCATGATTACGCGCCGTCTCGAACTCCACATCCCCCACCAGAGAGCCGTCAGCCAGACGATTGATGCCCACGTCGATCACCAGGGCACCCGGCTTGACCCACTCTCCTGGAATGAAGTTCGGCTTGCCCACGGCCACGACCAGCAAGTCGGCACGACGCACCTGCTGTTCCAGATCCTGAGTGAAGCGGTGGCAGGTGGTCGTGGTACAACCGGCCAGCAGCAGCTCCAGCGTCATCGGGCGCCCCACTATGTTGGATGCACCGACCACCACAGCATGCAAACCATGAGTCTTGACGCCAGTGGTCTCTATCAGGGTCATGATGCCCTTGGGCGTACAGGGACGCAGCGCCGGAATACGTTGCGCCAGACGGCCCACGTTGTAAGGGTGGAAGCCATCAACGTCCTTGTCGGGACGAATACGCTCCAGCACCTGGGTCGTATCACAATGGGCCGGCAGCGGCAGTTGCACCAGAATGCCGTCTACGTCCGCATCATCATTGAGCCGATCGATCAGGGCCAGCAGCTCTTCCTGACTCGCCGTCGCGCTAAGATCGTAAGAGCGGGAGATAAACCCCACCTCTTCACAGGCGCGGCGCTTGCTGCCGACATAGACCTGAGACGCCGGATCTACCCCGACCAGGATCACCGCCAGACCTGGCGCCCGTTTCCCTTGTGCCAACCGATGTTGGACTTGCGCTGCGACCTGATTGCGAATCGTTTGCGCAACCTGTTTTCCATCAATGATTTTGGCAGACATCGTTCTTCACTCACCATGTGTTCAACTGCCGCGCATTGTCGCATTTTTTTGGCGCAGGTGTTAGCAGCGCTCGCTGGGCGGGCAATAAGTAGGCACTTGAATTTACTGGCGGAAAAATACGTTGACGCTGCCTTTCCCGCTTGGGTATGATGCCCGCCCGTTGCCCAGTACCGCCGCTATCGGTATGCTGGACAAGAAATTTTCGGTGATTAGCGCAGCCCGGTAGCGCATCTGGTTTGGGACCAGAGGGTCAAAGGTTCGAATCCTTTATCACCGACCAAGTTCATCGATGAGCCACCTTGGCTAATCGATACAGAGCGCCCTTAGCTCAGTCGGATAGAGCAACGGCCTTCTAAGCCGTGGGTCGCAGGTTCGAATCCTGCAGGGCGCACCATTAATAAATCCTCCCTCCCCGGGATGGATGGTATTAATGGAAATTTTCAGTGGTGGCTGTAGCTCAGTTGGTAGAGTCCCGGATTGTGATTCCGGTTGTCGTGGGTTCGAGCCCCATCAGCCACCCCATTTACTGCTTTAAAAACCTCCCGCCCCTATCTAAGTCCAGTAGAAATAAATCGCATCCTTGTGTCCTGACGGTTGCCTGTAAAAATACTCGCTGCGGGCAGTGCCGGCGCTCACTTCAGCTTCAGGGCAGACGGTGTCAGTGGCGTGTCGCAACGTCACGGCTTGCCCTCCAAACTCGACCGCTTGTTCTACCTCGATAAACCCCATCGAGAACAGATGATTGAACTCAATGACGAGCAGATGCGCCTGTCCGATCACTTCAGCCCCGAGTTTCGCGAACGCTAAACAGAAGTCCTCTACACCGAGGAACTGATGACGGTCGACACCATTTTCATCAGCAAGCTCTAGGAGTTGGCAAGGTGTACTGCAAACCGTGCTGGACTGCTCGCCTAGGGACGGCTCTACACCAGCAAGCTGCCAGTCACCTCAGTCCATGTGCTCAATGAAACGACACTGTCGTTCTTCGAAACTCATCAGGCACAGGTTTATACCGTCCTGTCGAACAGCGGACGTGAGTTCTACTGGCGCCCTGACCATCATCCCTACGAGCTGTTACTGCACCTGGAGGAGATTGAGCACCGGACAACCAAGGTGCGCAGACCGCAGAGCAACGGCTTTATCAAGCGGCTGCACCGGACACTGTTGGATGAACAACTTCCGCATCAAGGGGAGGACGACCTGGTATGAGTCGGTGGAGCAGATGCAGACAGACCTAGATAGCTATCTGGAGCAGTACAACACCAAGCGGCCTCATCAGGGCAGAATAATGGAAGGGCAGACGCCCTACAGCATGTTCAAGAAGGGACTGAAATTGATACCGAAAGAAGTACGCGATAACGTAGCGTAAACAAGACACCGGTTTGAGGCCGGTGTCAGGTGATAACTAGATCTGTACACCTTTTTATAAAGACACCGGCCTTAAACCGGTGTCACGAAAAATAATTTAACATGGAACTTCATGTGCATGAAATAACAGCCAGTTCTTTTCCATTCTGTGTGACTGAAATCTCTCCCTTTTCAGGAGATACATTGTAGCTAGTATTTTTATTTTTGAAAATAAACCTATCCCGAACTAAGGAGTAATCGTGAAGAGATATTTCTTTTTTCTGCTTACCATAAGCATAAGTTATATCTCCTGAAAATGGAGAGTAACATAAATTCAAATAACGCCCTGACGTGGTCTTACAATAATAAAAAACGCGATCTCCACTGTCACAAATTTTGCTTCCAGTGCTTTCTGATAGTCCATCTATCTCAATATATCGCATTTTACTGTATAAGTAAGGCACTTCACTGTTTACATGAACATATGGGACATCTATTATTTTGCTTATGATGGCAGAATCTTCATTTGCCACTCCTTCCAAATTTACCTTAGTAATATCATTACCTTTATTTATCTCACCAATACCACTTACTCGCTCCTCACCAGCGCTTGTAAATATAGATGCACTACCTATATAATTAATTTTCCCAGCAATATCAAAATAATATATCGCACTCACTTTAGGCCTATCCGCAACAACTGAAATTTTTATAATTCCATTACCGCTTACTTTTTTACATGAACTATTTTCCGATGTAAAGGGTACCGTGAATGATTCTACCTCCCCATTATATTTTATAGAAAGTATGCTAATCGGTTCACCGTTTTCAATTTTAGTTTCAACTTGGTGAACTATCTCATCTGAACAGCCTTCAATAGCGTATACCCATGAAGGTACAAGACCACAAATAGTCAACAAAAAAAAGAGAGAAGGATTATTCATTAACAGACTCCAGATCTTGATTCGCTTTCCTAACCATTGAACCATCTTTATACGCGCTATACCATTTAGAGTCTTTAAGAGCACTTTCAGAAAACTCAAATTTTGAAAATTTCAATTTTGAAAAATCTACATTACTACAATCTATGCTCTTGCTTAATCTCAGCAGTGACTCATTTCGCTCTTTTACATGATTAAAACCACCATTTACAGCAATAGTTACTTTCAAGAAATCGTTATTTTTAGTGAAACCTCTTATATCGCCCCATGCCGAGCCAGAAACCCAATACCACACAGCAGAGTACACAGCATGATGGATTTTACTGGCAAGCATTTCGACCTTATCACTATTGATAGGCAACAAATCAATTGACGCTAAATATTTCTCGTAATTTTTTTTATGTGTTACCTGTATTAGACCTCGACCATGATAGAAACTTCCACCACCATATTCGTCCCATTTAGATGGAGTGGTGCCGTCTTTATTCTTATATTCTTCCGTTGTTCTAAAAAAATCAGTTTCAACAAGGCATTGAGCCAAAAAATGCATTTTATCAAGGCATGTTGAAACACCATAAAAATTCATGGCTGAATTAAGCTCTTTGAGGAAGACATCTGCAGAAATACTCGTAACACCAGCATATGAAGACCGTGAAAACAAACTTTCCACTGAAGCCTTCCCTTCGATTGCACTTTCTAAATGTTTCAGTTCAATATCTCGACCACACAAACACTGATTGCCATTTAGCCGTGAGAATGTTAATGGCTGAATATGCCAAACCTCCTTATCAAGCTTTAGCTTCGCTGCACTCTGCATCCACTCAAGCTTATCGATACGTTGCTTTTCATGGTCAACCAATAAATCAAAATCTGGCAGGCCAATCTTGGTCATAAGTTTATCTAGCCACAGATAACTGCTGGCTGATGATTTTTCATACCACTCACTGGGATGCTTGACGATTAGCTTCTGAAGTTTTTCTGCATTGCTGCTGTTTTGCAGGGCCGCCTGTATCTCTTCGCTGCTAAGTTCACCATTGCCATCGGAATCGAAGCTCTTGACCAGATCGGTGAAAAAGGCCGGAGGGGCATCGGGATCTAGATAACCGTCGGAACCAGAACCATCGACCTTTTTAAAACCAATCTTCAGCCAGTCATGTTGGCTCAACAATTCGACTTGCTCTTTCTTGACATATTTTCCTGACGAGACACAGACCCACTCCTGCTTGGTGGCGTCTTTTTCAAGCCCGGGTGATTCAACCAGCGCCTCAAGGCTTTCGTCAGCGGTCGCAACCCAGAGATCTTTACCGTCCTGCTTTTTCTTCTCGCATAAGACGAGTTCCGCAGGGACCTTGGCATAGGTAGCGCCACCTTTTGTTCCCGCCTTGTTGGCCAGTACGTCGTCAAGCCGAGGATCCTGGGTGAACACCTCAAGATGGACTTGATGCTTGCTCTTTTTGCCTCCAATCAGAGAGCCCGGCGTTTCCACCAGACCGAGGTAACCTATGGTCTCCCCCGCCGCGATGGCCACAGGGGATGGCAACACATATAGCTCGCCGAGATGGGAGGGGGGAAGCATATTTGCCTTGATAAATTCATCTTCGACGCACACCCAGGCGATACCGCAACTACCCTGGACACCATCCCCACTCGGCATCACATAGTTGCATCTGGCCATCTTGCGTGCCTTGTCACCAATCCAATGGAATTCGAGTTGGTGGGCATCATACTGCAACTTGGTGCCGACTGGCAGTGAGACGCTGCTACTGCCTGCCATCAAGCGACCGCTTTTATCATCCGAGACAGGATCTGCACGCCCGGCCATATTCTTCGATAATTCGGCCTCTATCTGATCGAATAGCCAGGTCGGCAGGTTGGGTTTAATCACCTCGACAGCATCCGGGCTATTGGCGATCCAGACAGAACTCCCTTCACTGACCAATACGCCGGCCTTCTCGGCCTCTTTTATCTGGGCATTGGAAAGCTTGCTCTTGATAATCACTTTGATGAAATCATACTCCTTGCCCCCAACATTCCCCTTCTGGGATGGCGCACTGCTGTCCATCTCCAGTTCGGTATCTTTGGGCAACGTGAAACGGGGCAAAGCGGCATCAACACGCTGCTGCTCGGCATCGGGATTGGCATAGGGAACGGAATTGCGCGCATTCCAACCCTTCTTCAGTACCAGCTTCTCGGTACTTTGGTACTTATCCCAAGGCAGCAGATGCATATACAGCGAATAGAAGGTGAACTCGTTTTTCGCTTTAGTTTCTGCATTTATTTCACAATATTCGTGCTGTACCAGGCAGAAGCAGTTGGAATAGCGTAGGGACTCACCCTGATATTCAGAGGTCAAGTAATCCTTCATCATCCGGAATGCCACCACCTTACCATCGGCAATGGCTCTGACGGGATACTTATCCTTGCACCAAGGGGCACTCTTGTCGCTGATATGAATGCCGCCATGCCACTTGTTGTGGTTGCCAAGAAGATAGTGACCCGATTGCTCGCCATTTATCAGCTCCGTTAGCGCCTTGACGTCCTTGAACTCTTCCCCTTTGGCGGTGAGGATGGGAAATGCAAACTTCATGCTGTTTCCTTATTCAGAAAAGAGGTAGAACGCGCCAGGCTTCTCTTCTTTCAAGAGTGCCTCCATCGCCTTCTCGGTGGCGATCGCTTTGACCAGCTCAACCAGCTCGGGAGCCTTGATCACTTCTACCCCCTTGGGCACCACGGGGGCCTTGCCACCCCAGCCAGAACCAGAACCTGCGCTGCCGCCGGCGTTGAGCTTGATGGCGGGGCCGACCAGCTTGATGCCGCTCGGGTCAACCTTCACAAAGCTGCCGCCCCCCTTGAGGGTGATCTCGGAGCCCGCCTCCAACACCAGCTTGTCGCCTACCTTGATATGCACCTCCTGGCCCGCCTCCACTAGGAGGGACTGGCCCAGTTTCTGGTGCATGCAGGCATCGACGGTCAGCGACAGGTCCGCCTTGATATGGTCCCGCTTCTCCCCCTCCACGCTCAAATGGTCGTTGGCCTTGATGCGGGTCACACGCTCGTTGTCGATATCGGTGTGCTGGTCATGCTTGATGTGCCAGGCCGCATCATTTTCGATGAGCACGTTCAGGTCTTTCTGACCGTGGATGTAAATCTCTTCCTGACCGGCCTGGTCTTCAAAACGCAGCTCGTTGAACCCTTCGCCCTGGTGGGTTTCGGTGCGCAGCACTGTGCGGGTCTTGTTGGCAGGCAAGTCGTAGGGGGGCCGGTTGGTGGCGTGGAAGGTGCGGCCGGTCACGATGGGCTGGTCGGGGTCCCCTTCCAGGAAACTCACGATAACTTCATGGCCGATGCGCGGAATCGCCATCATGCCGTACTGGCCACCCGCCCGACGACAGATTAGATACTGGGCCAACCAGTTTTGGTACTGCTTCATTGATACCTCTTAAAACCGCTATCCAAATTAATTGACTGGATTGGTATCCGTCTTAGGCTGTGCTGCGCGGTAAGCGTCCATGATAGGGACCCAGTCCATGCCCATTGGAATTGGGTACTGTTGGTAGGCTGCACCATATTTTTGATAAAACTCGTCAAACCCGTATTGCTTGCTCAAGGGAACTCGCTTGTCATAATAATCATCGGTTACTTCATAGGCTAAACCCCTAACAAGCAGAATGTCTGGTTTGACGTTGTATTGTGTCAGGAACACCTCGACATAACCGCCCGGAGCCATCCCTACGGCAATGACATTACGCTGCGTTTCTTCGCGTTTTTTGCCATTTGAGATGAAGTAACGCTGGGCCATCTGAGTGCCAATGTCTACAGGTAGTTTCAGGGTAATACCATAGCGTTTTTTATCATGGTACGAGACCCACTCTATTTGTACTTCATTGGGTATCGGTTGATTTTCAGCACTCCTTCCCTTGCCGATGGTCCAACTGTAGTCTTTGTCCCTCAATGACTCCTTGCTAACCGATGATACCGCCCCATTTGATGAGCCATGAATAGGTTTTCCATCTCGATAAAAATTGGCTTTGCTGCTCCAAATTTCATCCGCATTGGTACCCACCATATAACGCCAGTCCATAGTGTTTTGGCTATTGGCTATACCTTTGCTACTGCACCCAAGTAGAGCCATAACCAGTAGTGACAAGCCGATCCAACGGAATTTCATTATCCCCCCTCCTGGTTAGTGTAAATATGACGCGCTTCTTTGCCTCGGTGGTGATGTGGCCTATTCACCAATCCTGTATCAGCGCTGTGATGAAGATATTCAAAACGCAGTTGGCGGTAGGCCTCAGCATCGAGTTGCTTAGTTAAATCCTTGGACACCCCCCGCTCTTTGGCGGCATTGACCCAGAGCATATCAAGTTTGGCCAGATCGGTACGAGGGAGTTTAGGTGCACCACTTTCCAACATGAGCGCCCGTTCATCTGGTTTCCATGTGATAAATGGCACTCCAACATCCTGAGCTGCTGTGACCATCATGTGAAGTGGAATGCGTGAGTATTCACCTTCGACTACGCGATTGAGCAGCACTTCAACCTCGACACTCATTTTATCTGTCTTGGGATGTCGGCTGCTCCTCACTCGCAAGCTGACCTTATTCCTCACCGGAGCACTCGCCACATTAGGTAAGTCAACAACCTCGTTACCCCACCCCTTTACCACCTGCTCTTCGGCATACTGCCTAGCTCGTCGATAGGCGCTGCTATCTTTAGGGTCATATGTCATAGCAGATGCTTCACTTCTACAAACCTTGATGGAGATTTGCTCTGTAATCGCGGGATCGCTATTGGGATTGCTCAAACTCCATCGGCTGTAGTAACCACCACCCACATCAGAGTGAGATCCTGGAATGAGCACCTCAGTAAAATTGGGTGCAATCTGGTTACCAGCAACATCATCAGTGATCCGGGTCAAGGCAAAGAAATAGCGCCACTCATCGGCTGCAATGAGATGGACTACCCGTTCGGCACAGTCGGGAGCTAACGTTACGTTTCGCTTATTGAACATTGCAGTACAAACGGTATCGAACAAGCCGACAAATTTAATACGGCAATCCTCACGATTAGCCCAGTCAAAGCCTGCTTTTAGCTTGATGGTACTCTCATTTCCGATAGCATCAGCCAAGAGATGGTTTGCTTGTTGATCGAGCATGTTGACAAATTGCCGAGCAGCCGAGGCACCTCGGCTAAAACCAAATACATCAAAGTTGATCTTGTGAATACCGTCGAGGGTATTGAGCGTTGGGCCTAATTGTAGTTTGAGTTCCTCGACAATCTTGGTTTTACAGGCCTTCTCAACTTTGGCCAGACTTGAGGTGCTCCCAGTATCGGCTCCCTGTCCAGCTCCGGTGTCACCATCCCCATCCTCAGTGCCGATGCCATCAATATAAACCGCAACACTAAGAGCACCTTTATTGCGGCGAATGTATAAATCATGGGCCTTACCAATATTGGTAACATCATTTGCTTGGCTTGCAACCTTTAGAGGGACATCCCCCGCCTCGCACTGTTTGCGCAGTGCTTCTCGTTCTTCAGGAGCAGCACATTGCTCCAAAAATGTCTCTATTCCATCCTTGCCAATCAAATGGTTAAAGGTGTTGTTCGAGGTACCATCGAAGAAGACGCCAATCCGCAAGATATTGAGCTGATAACCTTTCACCTCGATCACGTAGGACTCGTCAGTGAGCAGACGAGCTGGCTGCGCCTGGCCACGCTTGTGACCTTCCGGCAACGGCTGCTCTGGATCGGTTTGGCACAGATCCCCAGTAGTCAGCTTGACGTGTTTACGTTTCACATCCTTATGGCCAATAAATTTATCGGTGTAGGTTGGAACCTTGCTGGTTTCTCCCTCCTTTAGCTTTTCCCGGCTCTGTGCCGCTTTAAGCCAAGGCTGGTTCTCAATGGTCAGGGTAACCTCACCAACGGCAAAGCCTTGCACCAAGGTGGGGCCATCCTTGAGGGTGACGGTTTTCACTTGGCCGGTTTCATCTTTCAGCGTGGCCTTGAGGCCCTTGAACGATTGGTTCTGTTCATCACGAACATCAATCTCAATCCACCGTTCATACTTCTCGCAGAGTAAACAATGTGCACTTACAGACATCAGTGAGTTCCTATCAAATCGGTGTGTTTGCCGAGCCAATGGGCGACTTGCATGAATTCATCGTCGGTGAGCATCAAGGGGACACGTATGCTGTCCAGCGTAAAATCGGCTTGCAGCGCCAGAGCTCCAGCGATGACGCCCTCGCGCACATCCTCAACCAACCCATCTCGATTCGCTTGCTGCAACGTGGTCAGGATCACCGGTTTAGGATTGGGGTGGGCTCTCATCACCTTCTCTATTCGTTGCCAGAAATGGCGGCGCAGTATGTCGGCATGACGGGACTCGTCATACAGGCCCGCCAGCTGGTGCTCCCGAATATGGAACCACGGCGTTTCACTCGCTGGTATCCAGATGAAATCCTGGCTTCGCGTGATACACTGCCCTTCGATCATTAACTGCTCGCAGGGGCCAAGCAGCGCATCGCTCTCTCCTGGCGTCATTGCGGTGAGCATGGGTAGCAAGATGCGATGATCGGCATAGCGAAACCACACGGCCTCGCCGTCATAAATGGCGCTGTTCAGGCTCTGCCAGTGACGCTGCATTACTTCTTTCGAGGCGCGACTACGGCAGTAAAAGCCGCTGAGTGTGGGGTGTGCCTCAACAAAAGCCTGCGAGGGAGTAGGTAGCAGCCAAGGACCGTGTTCGGCTTGCGCTGAAAAGTCTGTCCCGGCAAACAGTGGGTAGGCATCATTTCCGCCCAGCTCATAGAAATGCGCAATCAAGGATGGGTCTGCCGCCGCATCAATGACGGCATACAGCGACCCTTCTTCGCGCCATTGTTGCAATACCATCAGTTACCCCCTTTGTCTGCTAGCGGGCAAGGTTTTGCCATCGGCATCATGGACTCCATGGTTTTCTGAATACCAAGCGCAGTTATCGTGGCCGGTGGCGCCACAGGCACTTCAACACCGCCCGGCAGGCCGGGCATCTGACCCGCCCATCCCGACCCCGAACCGGCACTGCCGCCCGAGTTCATCTTGATGGTGGGGCCAACTAGGGTGACGCCACTGGGGTCAACCTTCACAAAACTGCCACCCACTTTGAGGGTCAGTTCGGAGCCTGCTTCCAACACAATCTTGTTACCAGCCTTGATGTGGACCTCTTGGCCTGCCTCAACCAGCAGTGACTGGGCCAGCTTCTGGTGGAGCGAGGCATCGACCGTCAGCGAATAGTCAGCCTTGATGTGGTCGCACTTCTCGCCCTCGACCGTCAGATGGTCATTGGCCTTGATCCGGGTCACCCGCTCGTTGTCGATGTCTCGGTGTTCGTCGTGTTTGATGTGCCACGCCGCATCGTTCTCAATCGCTACGTTCAGGTCTTTCTGACCGTGGATGTAAATCTCTTCCTGCCCGGCCTGGTCTTCAAAACGCAGCTCGTTGAAGCCCTCACCCTGGTGGGTTTCGGTACGCAGCACGGTGCGGGTTTTGTTGGCAGGCAAGTCGTAAGGTGGCCGGTTGGTGGCGTGGAAGGTGCGCCCGGTGACGATGGGTTGGTCGGGGTCCCCTTCCAGAAATGAGACGATGACTTCATGGCCGATACGGGGGATGGCCATCATGCCGTATTGACCGCCCGCCCAGCCCTGGCTCACCCGCACCCAGCAGGAGCTCTGGTCGTTGGAACTGCCGTAGCGGTCCCATGGGAACTGCAGTTTCACCCGGCCATGTTCGTCGCAGTAAATTTCTTCACCCTCGGGGCCCACCACGATGGCGATTTGCGGGCCGTCCACCATGGGCTTGTGGGGCGCCTCGGGGCTACCGATACGCGCTCGCCAGGTAGTGCTGGATTTCACTACCCCAAATTCGTTGTGGTAAACGGTCGGGCCACTACCACCCTCTTCCTCCAGCGCCTGCGGTTGTTCGCCTGTGTGACTGATATGAACGATTTGCCAATCGGTGTTGAGGCTGCCGTTCGGATGCTCGGTCAGGGAGAAGCTTTGTCCCGGCAGCAGAGCTGCGCTGTTGGACTTGCCACTGCCTGCCACTGCGTCATTGCGCAGGGCATCGAGGCGGTGCTGGGTGAATGCCTTGCCGCTCGGGTCCTGCTTGTAGCGACCCGGATAGTCAAAATGCTGATAGGTGTCGCGCTGGTGCTCGAGCTCGGCCCCCATCTTCTTCTGGGAGAGGCTGTAAGCCGGGGTCTTGAAGCTGTAGTCCTTGAGCTCTACCTCTGCGGGGCGCACTGATTCGCGGTAGTGGAACTGGCGCACGTAGGGGCCTTGCTCCAGCGAACGGTTGCCGAGGTTGAAGAACAGCTCGGGGCCTGCAGTCAGCGCCGCTGCATCGTCGGCAAAGACAATGCGATGTTTGCCTTGCTCGAATTCGTGGAAGTAGAACAGCCCCTCTTCAGCTGCAAGGCGGTTCACAAAGTCGAGGTCGGTCTCGCGATACTGGACGCAATATTCACGCTGAGCGTGCTCGTTTTTCAGAGCAAAGGCGTAATCGGTGATGCCGTGCTCTTGCAGCAGGATACTGAGGATTTCGTCAGGCTTCTGTGCCTGGAAGATGCGGGAGTTTTGGCGCAGGCCCAATCGCCACAGCGCAGGTTTGACCTCGAGGCTATAACGGGTGCGGCGAAAGCCGCTGTCCCCTTGGGCAAACTCGCTTACTACGCCGCACACTCTGCGTTGCAGCTCGCCGTTGTACCACACCAACAGCTCGCAGGGCTGGTCCAGCACGGCACCAAAGTCGATATCCGGTTGCTGGCTGGCAACCTCCAGGTGAAGGTTAAAGGGGCGGTTCAAGCCTTCATCGAACTTGAAGCTCGCTACCGCAAAGGTGTTGTCAGCCAGTGCGCCAACCTTGACGGTAAATTGTAATCCTGTGCTCTGTGCCATGACTCTGTTCCTTATCCTGCCTGCCCGCTGCCTGAACCAATTACCACGCCACCGCAATCTACTGCGGTACCTGTGACGGCGATGGGCTTGCCGTTCACCAACACCGAGCTCACGCCTCCGGCAATGCTGCGTGGGTGAGGTGGGTTGTTGGGTTTGTCGTGCGGCGCGAGCGGGTCACCCTGACGGGCCACTGGCTTGCCATCGAGAAAGACATCAGGGCTGGCGGCTATCACCGGGGTCGGTGGGAAGCCATCGTGGTCGGTGCCAATGTCACCGAGCAATGCAATGGAGGGACACATAACGTAAAACCTCTTGTGTGCTTTGCCATCCCCCCGCACTCGCTACCAAGGTAATCCCCATTACATCAGCAACCAGACAGGGGGATGGCAAAACATAAAAGGCTCCGGCAGCCAAAGACTGACCGGAGAAACACGGGATAAAAAGGCCGGAGCACACCGGCCACAAGATACAAAACGTAATACAAGGAATAGCGAAATCAGAAAGTGAGGCTTACGCCTCGCTAGGAGCGCGCCAGTCGTCAGAACCAGAGGTACCAGCGACGGTGTGCTCCCAGTCAATCTTGCGGTAAGCAAGAGAGACCTGGATAAGCTGGGTGAAGTCAGACTTGGCCGGGTCTTGGCAATGCGGCATCTTGCAGTCGATGTCAACGATGGTGGCATCGGTCAGCACGGTAGAGAAGAAATGCTCCTGCTTGCCTTCCACGGAAGTGCGGAACCACTTCAGGGTCACTTTCGGCAGCATCTCGCCGGAGGCCAGGGCGTTGTACATCAGGGGTACGGCTTTGTTCAGCGCAACGGTGAACTTGAAAGGCTTGTGGACACGCTGACCAGCCGGTTGACCGGATTGCGGGTCAGTCGGTACGGTCACAACGTGTTGGAACTCTTGTACCAGCATCTCGTCTTCGTGGCCTTGCACGAAGATGTTGCCGACGGAATCGGAGGTGAAGGCACTCGCGGTGATGTTGCCCTGGGTTTTACCTTCGATGCTGATATAACATGGAGTTGGCATGGGTATGTTCCTAAATAAGTTGGTTAAATGAGATAGCACTCAACCAAAACTCTTAGCAGTGACCATGCCACTTTATTGAACTGTTAATTATCAATAGCTTACAAACACCCGCCACGACACCGCCCCAACCAGCAGCAAGATGTTGCACCAGGCAGAGTATCAAGCCAGCAAAAATGGCATTGCCAGCGTTAAATTCCACACATTGCGCAATGAATTGCGCCAGTCAGAACTATTGGTCACCCTCATCAATATTTCCCACTAATGCCGTATCGATGTTTAGCCGCACTAGCCCCTGCTTGAGCGCCCAGGATATCGCCTGACTTTTACTGCTCGCCCCCAGCTTCTCGACTACCCGATTGAGGTGAAAGGTCACGGTTCTTGGGGTGATACCCAATATCTGGGCGATGTCACTGACTTGCTTGCCCTCTGCCGACCACTGGCACACCTCCAGCTCCCGTAGACTCAACGCATCCCGAGGGGGCATATCGGACAAGCAGACCCGCACGACCGCCTCAAAGATGTGCACCGACAGCCAGCTCAAGAATGGCGTGGCCGTCAGCCATTGGTGTTCCGGACGGGGTGTTCGGGTAATAAATGACAGCAACCCCACATGACCGTTGGCCCCATGCCAGGGGAAAGTGATGCCATCGCACAAGCCCGCCTCATGGGCCTGCAGCATGACCTCTACACCAGCGGTATCCTGTTGCTCGCAACACTCGTTGATGAGACTAGCCCACAGAAACGGCATGCTCTGAGTCATCCCTTTGCGTACCACCGGGTCTACCGCAAAGAAGTGCTGCGCAGCATAGGCCTGCACCCACTGGGCAGGACAGCCATTGAAGATACGCACCTCGGGGCGCTGGATAGAGCTTGGAAAAATGAATCCCAGCCGAAAGTGGTCAAAGCCCATCTGCTGGCTGAGGGTGCGCAACAGCGTGACGATGGTGTGCTCGTCAGTTGCTGTATCGAACTGGGTGATGAGCGTCAGTGCGTCGGCAGTATTGAGGAAATGAAGCGGGGTAGTGGTCAAGCATTCAGCTTACAAGCGATAAAACGTACTGAATATTATCAAGAATTAATCAAGCATAACAATGACATCAACATCAATAAGGGTGGGGCCATGCCAATAGTCGACATGGCCCACAGGTTTAGATGAGAAAGTCATCCAGCTGACAGCCCTGCTCGAGCTGCTCAGCCAGGAACTTAGGTGTACGGCCCTGGCCGGTCCAGGTGCGCTCTACCCCATTCTCGACATAGCGGTATTTGGGAGGACGAGGGGCACGCTTAACCTTGCTCGCTGTAGTCGCTGCTGGAGTACTACCGAGCAACTCAGCCGGGTCAATCCCGGCATCAGCCAACATCGCTTGGAACTCAGCCAGCTTTTGTTGACGTTCAGCATTGGCAGCTTGTTCTTTATCTGCCAGCTCCAACCGTTCCAGATAAATCGCTTCAATTTTCTCGAGGGCTTCTTTGAGCTGGTCCAGGGATAACTCGCGCATTGCAGCGCGCAGGCTACGGATATTCAACAGCACTTTCAGAAATTCACTCATGATTAAGATTTCTCTCGATAAGGGGATGCCTGCCAAGCACTATAAATAGCCCTAAAACAGGCAATGCATATGTTTAACCAGAACGAACTGATGACCAATGGTGACTCGTTGCGTTCAAAATGATACAAATAGCAGCAGCCACGATAAATATTACATTATTGTTCCAGTTTAAAGCAACTGCTGTCTGTGATTTGTATGGCCGTCCATAAAACAGGATATAGCATAAATTAGAGGGGGAGCTACCTTCGCACAGCTACTCTCGTTATGTTGTCATTAGTAATGCCCATTAAAACGCTTGTAATACTCATATAGCACATCCTGATAATTATCTTCCCCATGTATCAACTTGCCCTTTGACACGCGTATAGTGCCTCTGGTGCACGCTAGCAGCCTTTCACAATGACTAGGAATGGGTTAATCTTCCGCAGTTTAATTTCACCAGCACCCAACATGCCAATTAACGTCTCAATGAATGGACTTGGCTAGTGCCGAAATTGCGGTAGCCATCGCTTATCTTGCCTTCGTGTTTGCTAAGGTATGCAATGCGAAATAGAAATCCTAAATAATCGCTTTTCCTTAAGATTGCATCATCTCTCGTGAACCAGCAGTTGTGATTTTCAGGAAACTCGACTAAGTGTGCATAATTAGGGTAAGGGAGCGCTAATGCGCTACACCAAGCCCTCTGAAGCCTGACACCCATGTTGTCAGCATCATAACGTTGATAATTGCCTAAAAAGGCATACACGTCTTTGTTAAAGAGCAATACGACGTGGTAATGACTGTGGGCAGAGGTATCCCGTTCCCGGCACCAGATATAGGCTGGCAGCTCAGGTTCACCTCGCCGGTTATTGCGTATGTGGTCCGCTCGGAGTTGTTCTTTGAGTGATTCAAAAAAGCGGGTAATCGCTCTTGGATCTGAACGCTGCAGACAGAGCAGCGTATCAAGATCGTCAGGTGGGCTTTCGATAGCAAAACGCAGGTCTATACGTAATGCATAGACACGTGGATATCGAATAAACATATCGTAAATGACATCCAGGCTACGCACTAAGCTGCGACGATCAATGGAACCGTAATTGGCTTCGCTTAGTTTCAATAACTTAGACACTTCGGATAAATTCAATTTAATATTATTCAACACGTTCATTACTCCAATGTGTTATTAACCAGGCTAGATCTCCCTGAGCACTTGGCTCAGGGTAGTAGCTAGATTTATATTACTCACTAAGTCAGGTACTGTTAACACCAGTCCCTAGTAGTCTGGGATATCGTTAGGTTACAACTCTAGAGGGCATATGCGTTTCATGGCTCTCAGGACATACACGCACTATCGATTGATATACTAATGGCATCGCCATACATCACGCATTAATAACTGATATACTCTCAATGGGTGTACGCCACTCATTGCCTGACACTGTTGATGAGTACATGCTTGTATCAACAGGCATGTACTGTACCAGGTATATATAATTTGGTATCTATACAGCATGTGTGCAGTATATTAGTTGGTGTATATACTGCATATGTTAGGAATGTATATACTGCATGTATATATTACCTATACCGGACATTTAAAGCTGATATATAATGCCATGCAATTGACGCAAGCCTCGCTATATAAGGCCTTGTAAAATAAGGCCTAACTGAATAGCCTACAAAACAAGTCTTAAATTATGTTATTTAAGTTGACACTTACAAACCCTACCAATTAGTTATTTCCAAAGTATTGGGTCTTTTGTTTTTCTTTCCTCTGACTCCTGATAAGAGACAAATTTAAACTCTGAGTGCAATCCTCCTGAAAAAGAAGCTACTCTTGAATCTTCAAACTCGTTTCGTTGTTTAGCTTGGGTGTACTCAATCATCATCTTCCCTTCCTTTCTATAGTTTCGCACTCTGCCATCGAATTCCAGTTGCCTGAGCGCTTCATCACGGGACTTCGCATTTCTCAACGGATTAGGGCCCCGCTGCAATATGTCATTTTTCTCGATTGAAACGAGGTTGTTTTGATATACATGCTTATAAAGCCACTCATCTAATAATTTCGCATCACTCTTCACACCGGCTTTATCACACGAACTCATTAACTGTATAAAATGGTCAAAATACCAATTGGCAATTTTATACCCAGCCATGATTGAATCAAGCGAGATGTCAGCATCACATCCGTTTACAAAGACCTCAATCACTGCTGCCAACCTAACCGCCTGTTCGTGAAATTTTGATGCATAGTCGCGATATGCCTCCAGTAGCTCCCCGGCAGCAATATGTTCTTCAAACGTCACACACATTCTATTCCAATATGCTAGCGCCTTTTCTGATAGCTTAATAATATTATTCGGTTGACTGTTATTACGCCGTGCTATCCCTTGCTTCAGTAAAGTAGCGACACGTTCATGGAACCACTTCAAGTCTTCCTCACCCTGCTGAGGCTCACTTGTTTGCAGACGCTTTCCCTGCGTTGACTCACACGTAGCAATTAAGCACCTGGCAAGAAAACCACTATCACGTACCGCTTCCCCATTTTTAGTTAAAAAACGTTCAAATGCCTTTGGCTGAACCATTAACGTGAGCCCAAGACGAGCACCATTGATGTTAATACCAGGGCCTATGCCTTTCTCTTGAACTATACGTCCACCTGACCACAAACTGTTCAGTACCGACGTCTCATTTAGAAAGTCCCTTGTCAGTAGCCGACCAGCTTCATCATTCATGATAGAAAATGACATATTCCCCATGCCTAGCTGCTGCTTGATTGCTGCCGTCGTGACATCATTCAGTATCAAATTACGATAAGACGGGGCTGTCGGTTTGCTATCCTGAAGCATCCTGATAGTCTCTTCTATATGCTCAGTACGGTGACCTTCCTTAACCGCTTTCCTATACGCCTTATCTGCTACCGACTCTTTTAAACGCCACATTTTCATATCGGCATTGAATTTTTCAAGCTTCTCTTCATACTCCTTACTCAACATTTCTTGAATATCATGAACTGGTGATATCAATAGATTGAACACAAAGGATTTGCGCTCCCCCGAACCGGCGATAACAATAAAATACAGTGTTACTTGAAACTTTAACCTCTCATTTACTTGGACTTCAACCAAATCTTGACATGCCAAGTCCATAATACTCAACATCAACGGTATAATG
Source organism: Aeromonas sp. 9A (assembly GCF_963900955.1). NCBI lineage: Bacteria > Pseudomonadati > Pseudomonadota > Gammaproteobacteria > Aeromonadales > Aeromonadaceae > Aeromonas > Aeromonas sp. 9A. Next base: position 2,289,354 of record NZ_CAWRFG010000001.1, on the reverse strand, counting down.
AGACTGTCGGGAGCTTGACTTACATTCATTACGTATTTAAGGGCTCGTTGTAAACATATAGGCCAGATGTCTCTGGGAAATTCGCCGGGTGGCACGATGTTAACTTTTATCATTAATCACCTCCTCATTTATACCATCAGTAACTTTGCATGAGTAATATCAGTATCAGTTAGGATGACGATAGCTCATAGCTTGACTACCATTTATTAATGGCCATTTATATATTTCAGCATGGATTTATATTGAGCATATTACGACAAAGAGTGAAGCCACTCTTCAATATCTGCTAACAGCCATCCTATTGAGGCACCTCCCAAACGCAGTGGCATGGGGAATCGCTTGTCATACCACCGGCTGCGTGGATTTATTTTGTTATAGATAGTAGAGCGACTAAGACCAAGCAGCACCACTAAGTCCTTCATGCGAATAATTTGAATAGGATAAGGCATTTTTGACGCTAGCTTAGTTAACGCTGCATTATACCGAGTGTGATGATACTGAGCCTGTACAGCGTCATCGTTAATAAAACTTAGTTTCTTCGAATGTTCCATGTTCACCTCCACATCTATTTTGCTTGTCAGTGAACCAATCATTTCATGCATCGATCGATTATCAGAAGCGATATAAAAAATATTGCTAACCATGCCTAACGCTGTTTAATACCCTGTTTTGATGTCAAAAATGACATGTAGGTCACGCCCCATCAATCAGGATTGAAATTTAATTATTATTTTTCATGCAGTTAGATAGTTGCACTCAATTCATCCCAAGCATGATAGGGAGCTTGAATATTTATCTTGACAAAATTAAAAAACGAAAACAACTTCACCGCAATTTAAAAAATGAATAACAATCAATAGTTTACTGATAAAGCTCATGCGGAGATATTCATCGTTAGTTTGGATCCTTCTACTAGATCTGTTCCGGATGATTGGTTCGCAGGCCTGAGTCATTTGCTTTACAGTATCGACTTGCACAATTGAAGGAGAGCGCAACCATGGCATCACGACATCCAAATGCCACGACAACCACCGAACAGCGCAAGTTAATACAAAACTCCCCACTGACGGTCTCTGAGCTGGCGAACACGTTGGGTGTATCCGAAAGAACGGTAAGACGCTGGAAGGCCAGGAAAACGACGGAGGATGCCTCTCACACTCCACATCGTCTTCCCACTACGCTTACAGAAGAGCAGCAGTGGTTTCTGATTGCGGTGCACAAAATGCTTCGTCTGACGCTTGATGATCTCTTGTGTGTCGCGAGAACCTTCGTCCTGTCTACAACGTCTCGCTCCGCTCTGTACCGCAGCTTAGCGCGTGATGGGGAAACCAACATCACGGACCCGTTATCTCAATACATCCGAGCAAAGGTCAAACCACGACGTCAGCTCAACAAGCCCGGCATTGTTGAGATAAGGATCAGGCGTCTGCCCGATATGCCGGAGAACACTGCACATCATTACGTGCTAGTCGCACAAGATTGCGCATCGCGCTGGGCTTATATCGAGATACAAGAACACACGAAAGCCGTTAACGTGATAGCGTTCTTGAAGAACGTGAAGGCACATTTTCCGTTTCAGATCCGGGTGCTGCTTATCGAGCAACACCTTCGTATGTTTGATAAATATCCTTTGCCAAAGGAAGCCCATCTCACCCGTGCCCCGACTGAAATCTGCAATGCGTTAGCACTACCACATCTTGAATTGATGCGAATCAGTAATGAGCTGTGTACAGATAGTGATAAGCTCTTTCGAAATAGCTCCTTATTAAACAATAAAGCTACATCAGTAACGCTATTGCACAATTTTAAAATGCAGTTAGATCGCTTTACGTATTGGTATAATCATCGTATACCTCAACGCGCTATAAAGAATCTTACACCTTATTCATGTCTACAAGCTCATTATAAAACTGCCCCTAAGCTATTCATTAGAGAGCCATTGCAACCTTTTGTACAGACGCATTTTTTAAAGATCTTTATATATGATATTTTTTACGCATTGAAACTAATCAATGAGCATTCGAATCCAGAGGGTATAAAGCAGACCAGAAAGGGGCATTTTAAAAACACTAATGACTTTAAGGCACACCAGGATATGTTTGGCACTTACATGCCTTTGCTTATCGATCTAATAAGTGGCACAACCAGCGGTTTTACGCCCTTTCGTTATAGTGTACTGGAACATCTATATTTAGAAGTTTCATCTATCCCAATCATCACATTGAAATCCGAAGAAGAAGTAAAGGATTGCTATGTCAAACATGTATTAATACCAATAATCGCCATTATCACTCACAAAGAAAGCATAATTGAACGTGCTGAGTCGTTTTTTTATCACATTCACAAAATGCTTGAATCGAATTTTGATAATGAAACACTCAGTGCCGATAATTTGCATGTGAGGATAAAGCTTTACTTAAGACAATACATTCAGTATTTGGATTTAAATGAAAATGATATTGCCAAGAAAATTGCAAGAAACATCAAGAATATCGGCCCTGGCAGAATGCAAACTGCTGATACCATTCTTGGCATGTTTGAATTTAGGAAGAGATATGAAAATGACAGAGCTAAAATCATAGCGAATGCGCTGCCTATCAATGAGAAGGAGTGCGCAGAGTTAACGAAATTGCTAAAGCTAAACACGGCATATCTCGCGATGTCACTTTTGTCTAGACTGGAAAGCCAATCAGCTCATTTAGAAACACTTGTTCACCGTTATCATAAGCTGTTATCTAAGGATGAACAAATGCTTTGCCTGCAATATCATCTACAAAATCTTTTCTTCCTGCCAAATTTGACGGGGGACCGTGGTATTAATAAAATAAACAGGCTTGGTGACAATTACTTAAAGCGCCAGTTTGCGCCACTGGTTAATCTTCTTCATACACCGGTCAGACATGAGTTGTCGGTAGACACTATGCAGGAAAATGAACAATTAATAAATCAGCTAAAAGACCTCGTCTCCAGCCCACACCAATCTTCTTTTGATATCTATGACCGAACCATTTTTAAACCAATCACTGATATAGATCAACAGGATTGGGCTCATCGGTCTCTTTTTATTCCCTATGCCTATCTTATCAAGATTATCAACTGCATTCAGGATGAAAAGTTAGATGATGCTTACGCATTAGCTGATGATGCGCCATATGGTGCATGTGAACAATTTAGTTTTCTTGCCTATGCCTTTTCGATGCTTTACGTTGGATTGCATTTTCGCTTAAATAAAGGAAAGCTGAGTAACAGCAAGTTGACTATCTTGTCTCATTACATCATTGCAGGGCAGGGCCTTATTACCACAGACCAAAAAAGCCCGATTGCAATAAACCAGCTCATGAACAGCACGCTCACTAATGAGTCGCGCAATGCCTTAACATCTTCCCCGAACAATATCTCAATCATGCGTGCCATTTATGCCTACAATCAGCTAACATTAAAATTGACCTGTACCTCCAAGAAAGGTTATGGGACCGAACCAATACCACAAGCAATATACGGTATGTTAGACAGGTTATACCATGTTAGCGCTACGTTGACGGCTGAATTAAACAATATATCGCCAGATGCTTCACCAGAACAACGCGCAGAAATATTCATGAACCGTACAACGCTGACAGAAGATGACCTTCATGGTGATCTTATTCCCTTCCTCAAAGATTCATCCTTCATTAACTGTATGTCAGAAAATTTGTTTTTAATTGAACATCTATGTGGACCATCGTTCACGGAAAATGGACTCTTGGCTATGTCCCAATTCGCATCTCAACAACAAAATATGGCACGCTTGTATGACCACCTGCGCTCTAAGGCTTGGGACAGCTTCCTAGGTGTCACCGTAAACTGACCTTATGGTGGCCTACCGTCCCCGTGATACATTGCTATTTTTGCTATTTGTAGCGAAAATAGCAGTGTCTTAAGACCAAAAAAAGCCCTTCCATCTATTGACAAGCTCTTCATTTCATGAATGTGGGGAGGTGTTAAATTGCTGTTCCTTGCTCATAGCTGGCTCTAAATTTTCATGCGCTTTTGACCCTAAATAGTTGGTGTTTCTCCCCCCTCCTATTATAAAAAATTTAAGATATATGTTATCTCCATGAACCTAACCAAGGGACTGCTCTATCAGTCCCATTTTTATTGGAGATATTTCATGACTCATTTCATTGACTCCGTGGCCTATATCGGCCAACCACCCAGGCATAGCCTCGGTAATTATCCCCCTCCTAACGCCGTTTCTCTATATGTGGTTGCAGGCAGCCGGTGGCTTTGAACTGGAGATAGTTGGGTTGCTCAAGGGCGGTCGAAAATTATAGGTACTGGCCCTACCAACCAAGACCCGATATTCCAAGGCGGGGATAAGGTGAAGTCCTATATTCTGTTGTGATAGAACGCTCTACGCCCCATTGCAGCTCAATCAGACAACCGGTTTCTTATTTAAACCACTGGTGTGATTCAATAGATCAAGCCCTAGTGACACTCACGAAATCGGCACTCATTTCATCTATTTTCCTCCATTTTCTGGTCATTAAGGTCTCTTCGAGACTTTTGACCATGGGGGTCAGTGTACCTTGCCCTATTGACCGGGAGGAGACCATGGCACTGGTAGGTTACGCACGTGTTAGTACGGGAGGTCAGAGCCTGGAAGTTCAACTTCGAGCGCTGACCGAATGTAATAAAGTTTTCCAGGAGAAGGTTAGCGGTGCCAGTGATGATAGGCCACAGCTTGCTCTCCTCTTGGATTATGTGAAGGAGGGAGACGTGGTGATGGTTACCAAGCTGGATCGTTTGGCTCGTAATACTCGTCACCTATTGGAGATATCAGAATTTCTACAACACAAGCACGTTGCATTACGGATATTAAATCTGGGGATCGATACCTCAACGCCTACCGGCAAGTTAATGCTCACCATGATCGGTGCTATCGCAACATTCGAGCGAGAGTTGATGTTAGAGCGACAAGCAGAGGGTATTGAGTTAGCCAAACGACGAGGTGTGTATAAGGGCCGTAAGCCTACCGCAATGGCAAAAGGTAATGAAGTTCTTGCACTGGTTGCCAAAGGACTATCCAGAACTGAAATCGCCAAGCGCACGGGAATAAGTGTTTCCAGCGTACAACGTATTCTCAGAAATCAAACTAACCAAACACAATTTTTACCAGAAGCAATGTGATATTAACAGTGAATTTTTCTTACTGGCAAGCCAAACATCGATAGGACGTCCTTTGGCAATAGGGATATATACAATGGAGATAGATATGAACAGTATACTAAAAGCAATGATGATATCGAGTGGTCTTATATTCACCGCGATATCTGCTCACGCGGCTGAAATCACAGGAACGTATGATACTTGGGCGACTATGAAATCTCAGGGTTGGTACTCATCTGATAATTTTGATGACAACAAGATGCATAACGCCCTCAAATGGAGTGGAGAGGTCATAAATCAATATCCATGGACCAAATATGCCTTCCTGAGAAAAATGTCTGGAAGTCCTTTGTTTTTAGCTGATAAGAACAAAAAAACACTTACCTATCTTTCTTATAAGCCACGCAGTGGTGACTACTCGGATATCAGCATCATATATCAAGGTGAAGATGAAGGGAAAGGTTGCTACGTCTCCATTGTCGACACCGGGAAGGTGCTTGAATTTGAGCAGTCGCGTTACTCTATGCTCTCAGATGAACCACAGCAGTCGGTCAGCACCGAAATACTAATGGTGTTACCAGAGCGTTGTATCGATAAACAACAGCTCAGTTCAATCAAAGCCAAACAGCGCCAAGAAGAACGAGAACTTCAGCAGTGGGTCGGCCAACAGAGTCTGAAAGAGCTCTGTCAGAAAACCGGCAACTGTTAATTAAACGTGTTGAAACCAACACCCAACTTAAAAGGTGGCTTAGCTGAACATGAATAAAATTCGAAAGATGCGAAATGGCATGAAAAAAAGCTTTGCGGTATTTCTCGTGAGTGGTTTGTGTTGGAGTACAACCTGTTTTGCCGAGGCCCAACGCTACCTATCTATCCGGCACACCGACACCGTTTACGCAAACCAAGGTGTCTGTGCGTATCACTTCTCTTTAGATAGTGGTGGGGCAGACGAGTTTGGTCATTTGTATATCACGCTGCAGTTTAATGACAAGAAGGGCAAAGCGCTGGCCGAATCAACGCTGGAAGTTGAACCCTTCGGTGGGAGTTCAGCTACTCGTTATGGTGGCGGTTTTACGGAAGTTGATTGCGGACAGATTGAGCAAGCTAAGTCAATCGCCATTATTCAGGCGACCGAAGTCTTTGCACATAACCAAGTTACCCGGCTCCCCATCTCCACTTTCACACCCGAGTTTCATCAACCACTGAAGATCACCGTGAGCGGCAAGTAGTACGCTCAGGAAAAATAAAGCCAAAGGGCGTCACCGTGATGGTGACGCCCTTTTTCATTTCCAACCCTTGATGAGGAACATCACCCCATGACACGACATTTCATTATCGGCGATCACCTGGTTACACCGCAGCCTGAAGGCCACCATCACGGGATTTTCGTTGGCCATGACCAGGTCATTCACTGTCTACCAACTCCTGCCGGTGATCACTCAGGTCAATTGGCGCAGACCTCCTTGGCTGAATTCAGCCAGCACAACGCTATTGAGGTCAGGCCCCACGTCCAACGCCTGTTCTGTCGAGAGGAGAGCCTGACACGGGCCTACGCACGGCTAAGCGAAGGCGAACAAGGCCAGCCATTTGCCACTAGCGAGCAATTTGTTACCTAGTGCATTGAAGGGGTTCAGCATCCCCCGAAGCTGCTGCAGACCGCGGTAGCAACGGTAGTGGCTGCCGAAGTGGCCCGCCATACGCTGGGCAAGGCGGCCACCAGTGCAACCGCAGGGCTTGCTGCCAGTACTCTGGCCACAACTGCTGGCGGTAGTGGGGCCGCTGCGACGGTAGTGTCGATCACCGGCATTGCTTCAGCCCCGCTGTTAGCTCCTCTTGCAGTAGGAGCGGTTGCTGCCTATGGCGTCAGCAAACTCTGGGATTGGTTCAAAGACTGAATCTATACGAGGAGACATCATGACAATTCCTTTTCACCGTGATGGCGTTAACCTGTTTGTGACAGAGCCACTGCTGGTACTACTCAATCAGGAAGTCGTGAAATATGACTTCGACCTTGAACAACTCACCCGGCTTACCTTCAGCTTTCGCAACCCTGACTATCAACCTCAAAGTGGTGGGGTCCATCCGGTCGAAATCCAGCTGATACGTGGTCTTGATGGTTGGCTATTCGACTACGTCACTGATTTTAGCTACCAAGGCTTGGGACAAGATACCGAGCTCTGCAAAGAACTCGACTTCAACTTCCTGGATAACGAGCACTACCTGCAAGGCTGGGGGCCGCTCCCCATGGCAGATGCCCAAGAGTTATTCAACATGTGGCAGAACAGTTTTCTTGCCTACGCCCAGCTGGGCTTTTTTACCGTCACCGTCAGTGGTGACTGAGGAGGACTGATGCCCAAACAACCGATAGCTGTTGAGCTCGAAGCGATTAACCGGGAGGGGGAGACACAGGTGGTACGTGACAGTGGCCTGACCGTACAGGACCACAGTGTCTACCTGCGGGCGGTAGAGGCCAGTGGATTTGCCCTGGCTACCTGGATTGCTGACTATGACACCATCGGCCCTGCCTATGAACTGGCGGAACGGCTGAGCCTCGCACTGGCTATCCCGCTGAACGTGTTGGTCCCCGAACCGCTGGTGCCAGTGAAGAGTGAATCCGCCGCCACGGCCAGCTGAACTACTCTCAAAGTGAACCAACAACCTCTCTGCATTTAGCCCCGGCATGCCTCGCGCTGCCGGGGTTTTCTTTTTCAGGAGACCACCATGCGTTACCACAAACTGAAAGCCGGGGAGTGCCCCGGCACCTATGTCGTCACTGAACCCGTGACCGAGCAAGACCTGCTGCGTATCGCCAACCAGATTGCCAGGAAGCGCCTGGCTAAAGGCACCGCCATCACCTGCACCACCGAGGCTGCTCTGCGGCTGCAAACCCTGCTGCAAGACCGGGAGCACGAAGTGTTTGGTGCACTGTTTCTCGACTCACAGCATCGCGTGTTGGCTTTTGAGGAGCTGTTTCGCGGCACCCTCGATAGCGCCAGCATCTACCCACGGGAAGTGGTCAAAAGGGCCTTGCAACTGAACAGTGGTGCGGTCCTCGCTGTGCACAATCACCCAAGTGGTGATCCGGAGCCCAGTCACTCAGACCGGGTCTTTACCCAAGCCCTCAAAGAGGCCTTGGCGCTGGTCGATGTCCGATTGCTCGACCACCTGGTGGTCGGCGCTGAGGGCGTGGTCTCGATGGCCGAAAGAGGCCAACTATGAACCAGACCCCAGGCAAAACCCACCTCACTGCCCTCGATATCCTCTTCGAGCTGCGCTGCTGGCTTGAAGATAACATTCAGATGCAAGCCGAGCCCGCTATCGTGGCTCACCTCCCCAACGGTTATCTGCTCACCCAAGCCGACTGCATCGAGGCCATTGACACACTGCTCCACCAGCTACGCCATTAGTCACGCCAAGAAGGAACAAACGCCATGCGATTACCCAATCCCTATTCCCTTGAGGAAACGCTCGAGAAGCTGCGCCATGGCCTGACAGCCGTCAGCAACGAAGATGCGCTGACGTTGCTGGAGAAGGCCATCACCAAGGCTAGTGATGACCGGAGTTATGCCAAGCAGTTTGAAGAGACCTTGCTGCAAGGCTCCACCATCGAGATACGCGACTGTCTCAGCTGCTTTGGCGACTACGTCGAACGCTCCCGAGACGCACCGCCCTATTACCCGCACCACGATGCCGTTAACGGCATTGATTGTGCTCTCTACGCCATCCTGTTCGATGCGGCTTACCCAGACGCAGCGCGGGCACAGCAATAACATGTATACCGATCGCCGAATAACATGCATGCCGATCACGTTTCCACCCAATAACCCGGATCATCAAACCAGGATCATCAGGTCCAACACCATGATCCGGATATTCCGATCCCCCCAGCAAGGCCACCTCACTACAGGTGGCCTTTTGCATTTCAAGGAACTATGCCAATGTCTGCCTTCATGATCGACCGCAAGGACTACCTGACCTTTGCCGTGCAGCTACACCGCTTTTGCAATGCCCCCATGCCACCGCACTACACCCTTGAGTTGTTACGCACCCTCTGGTGGAACTCGCCAATGGATGTCACCAGTACCTGGACGTGGAGGGTAGACCGGCTGGTGCGGCTGATGATGCTCGCCAACCGGCGGGCAGTCTGGCATCGCTATCAGCTGGGGCGTCAGCAGGACCGCAAGGAACCACGTCAGCACTGCTCGACCAAGCTGAGTTCGCTTAAACCTGCCCACCACTACCACCAGACACCACTCACCGATGCAGAACTGGTAGCCCTCTACAAATTCACCTGCTGCGCCCTGTACCAATCGAGCGAATGGAGTGGGAGCCCTGAGCAGGCACCTCGGCTGGTGAAGGTACTACAGCAGTTGCAGCAGGCACTGGCGCAAGACGTGCTGACCCGGCTGTCACTGTGGGAGCAAGCCCCCTGGGGAGAGATGTAATGAACCTTTCCATCACCCTGACAGTGACAAGCTCACCACCGAGCTCAACCGCCCAGATAGCCCAGCGTATTGCCGATGACATGGCACACCTGCATCATCGTCTGGGTGATGCGGTCAGCGATGAACTGGGCATCAGTATCAGCTATCTGGTCGAACAATTTGCGCTGTTGGCAGCGGCTTACCGTTCACCTGCAGAAAGGGAGAAACACCCATGATCGAATTCAGCGATAGCTTCACTCAGGTCGCAGTCGCTCAGGCCATGAGCGCACATAGCGATTTGCATAGGCTCATTACCTATCAGCTCACCTTCCCGAAGTGGGCACACGACTATGACGAGACCGGCAAGCGCACTGGCCCCGACAAGATCAAGCCCGTGCCAACGATGCACAAGACCACGCTGTTCGTGAGTCCACTGGACATGGTGGACAACCTACCCCGCGAGATTAACTTTGCGTGGTGGGAGCGTGAGTGCAACGACCTCGGCTATCCCGTTGGGGAGTGGCGACGCACCATTGTGGGTGCCTACTTCAACCACGGCACCAACGACAACCCAAACTGGAGCAGCCACACATGAGCATCTTCGAGCACATGACATGGGGACTGGGCACCCCGAACCTGCCCAAGCTGGGGGCTCGAGCCATTCTGCAACGTGGTTATGTTGATTTCCTGGACGACCGTGCCGGTATGTACGGCGAGCCAGACGAGGCGTGGCGGGCCGAGTGTGACACGGTGCTGCCGCACTTCCTGCGAGAGTTAACCAAGATGGCCAAGGCATACCAGATATGCACCGACATGGACGAGGTGTTTCGCCTTGAACACAAGGGCTGGGTGTGTGAAGCCAGTCCGAGGCGCAGCTACGGCTACCTCTACCTCGACATCTACCACCCCGCTAACTAGCGGGGTGTTTGTTTCAAGGAGAAGTATCATGAACAAGTTCTATCACGTGGGCACACTAGCCCGCCGTGAAGTCACCGCCCTGCTGCACACGCTGACGCACAATGCAGCCGCCAATGCCGAGGGGATCCTCAACTACGTGGGCAGCAAGCTGAACCCCTACGACCCGCGCAAAGAGAAGGCCAAGGCACGGCACACATTGCGCCGGGTCAAGAAGGCTCTGAAGGTAGGGCGTATCCCGCTTGAGCTCACCGTGACGGGTTGCCGCATCGACCGTGGCAGCCATCAGGCTGACCGTTACTACTACGACCGGACGCTGCTGGCCAAGGGCTGGCAGCAATACGATACCGAGGAAGACGCCTGGTATTTCGGCATCTGGATTCACACCGAGAAGCTGGAGACCTTTACCTACGCCGAAGGGGATACCAGCCATGTGATTGCGCCACACGTTGAGGCGTTTCGCGCTGAATTGGCGCGACTCTACCAATACCACCCGCAAGCCCCGGCGTTTATCAGCATCGACCCGGAAGCAGGCGTTGTGACCCGACATTTTGAAGCCAAGCCGGAGGTATGAAATGGCTAAGAACATCACCATCAAGGTGCCCGGCAAACATCCGCAAACTGGCGAGCTCACCACCTTTGAGCTAAAGGGGCAGCGCATGGATATCGATATCGGCGGGCAGACCGTGCCGTTCCTCATTCACGGGAGGGGGATAGGCACCTCGCTCACCCACATCCCGAGTGGCTACCGCATTGCACTGCTCGGCGGCTGGCTCACCGCGCGTTACGCAATCCCTGAGAATAAGCCCAGCAGAACGGCCTGTGCCCAGATGGCCATCGACCGATTGGTAGCCCAGTACGGCTCGCTGCACCTGCTGGACCGGCTCAATTGCAAACCGGTTATCAATCAGATGTAACGCACAGCCCAGACAACAAGGAACGATGCAATGACCAACCCCCTACCCGCAACACCTAACCCACTGGCAGGCCATTCGGTGATGCAGATACTGGATGTCGCTATGAGTTCCATCATCGGCGATTACGATGACGCAGACCTGGAGCCAGAATGGCAATGGGTAAAGCAAATGGCCTCCCATGAACATGTCGGTGTGAAAGATGACTCCGCCTATGAGTTCACTCTGAACCTGGCCATGGAGCTTGATGCCATCCCGCCAGCACTGCAACCCTTGCTCACTGCCGCCCAGAAGGCCGGTGTGAACTACATCCTGTTTTACAACGACTAGCCACCGTGGCCTGGTAGCGGTCAACAGCCACAACAACCCAGCCCCGCTTATCCACAAACAGCATAAAGGGCCAGCCCTCACAGGCCGGCCCTTAGCATCATTGGAGTCACCGAACATGACCCGTCTTATCACTGGGCTCGAGGTGCACAACTATGCCCCCGAGCTTAACAAACTGCATCTGCGAAACCGGCAGACGTTACCAGCGCCCGGCATCACCTCCATCAAAGAGGCCAAAGCTCGCCTGTTTGGCCGCTGGCAGCCTGGGCATCAGGTGACCATCACCGTACACCATCCCGACTACGTCAACCTCTCAAGGCTCTACCGAGGGCGACTGGCAAGCCTGACAGACCTCACTGAGCACCTAGCCAGACTACGCCAGCGCCATAACGTGCCCGGCACAATCATCCACACCCAACTGAGGTATCGCTAATCATGACCACGACAACCACCCACACCAATAGCCAACAACCAGCCGAAACAGACCTGCCCACCCGGATTTTTGCGCAGTGGGGCTTGCCCCATACCGTGACGCCGCGCTTTGGGGCTCGTCTTATTCAAGAACATCATCGCCTGCACTTTCTGTCAGACCGGGCCTCATTGACAGGCGAATGGGAGGAGGTGGCTATCGACTGGCTGGAGGCAGCCTTCCCGGCCATCATCAAGGAACTGGAGGCCAAATTGCTGACTGGCGAGCTTGATGCTCAGCGTCAGCAACGTATCACCATCCATCACGGTGGTTTCACCTGCGAAGCCGATAGCCTTGGAAGTCACGGCTATGTTTATATCGCAATTTACCCCGTGATAAACGCGGACATCACGCACTGCGCCAAGGCGTGACCGCATATCCACTGGTGGACACACTGGCACCATGGTTATTATTCACTACTGACAAACCCTGCGCTTTCCCCTTCACTAAATACCTCTCCAACCCTACCGCGCCCAACGCGGCGGGGTCCGTCCAGGGTCAGCAACAGAGTGTCTAGAAAACCAGGGGCGATTCAGTCTATTGCTTGCTAGTGATAAGATAATACCATCACAGCGATGAACAACGTTTAGGTCGAGAGAACGCATGGAATTTAAAAAAGCACTCTCCTAGCCGCTCAGCACATATCACCGAGTATCAGGTATTGCCAATAGCCAACGCTAAGGGATAATTCATGTTCAATCAGGTTGACATCGGTAGTTTCGGTAGTTTTACAGACCTCACTTGGAAGAAAAGCCTTAAGGATGCGGGAAACACCGTCCAGAACTTCAAGAGACTCAACATCCTCTACGGACGAAACTACTCTGGCAAAACAACACTCTCGCGAATCTTCCGTGCTTTAGAGACTGCGCGCATTCCGCCCAACTACGTGGGTTCAACCTTCACTGTCTACGGTGACAAGGGTGATGTGACACAGACTGACCTTGCCGGTCATGGCTACGATGTTCGGGTCTACAACCGGGACTTCGTGAGCGAGAACCTAAGCTTCTTGGTCAATCAAACCAGCGGTGAGATTAAGACGTTTGCCATCGTCGGTGAAAAGAACAAAGAGATCGAAGATGCCATTGCCGCGATCCAAGTCAAGCTAGGCAGTGTTGAATCGAAAGCTGGTCTTCGGCATGAACTTGAAGCCAAAAAAAAAGAGCGGGATCGGACGAAAGGCAATCATAAAACTGATTCTGATGCTCTAGAGGGTAAACTTCGCTCTCATGCCAACGATAAGATTAAAAAGAATCGCACCTACGGTTCTGCGGTCTACAACATTGAAAGCATCAGGAAGGATATCGCCACCGTCAAGAAGGCGGGATTCACGCCTCTAACCACTGACGAACAGGCAACCAAGGTCAACCTCTTGAAGCAAGAGCCACTTCCTGACATCTCCGATACAGTCTCGTTCAGCCTAAAAATTGATTCAATCAAGACAGTAGCCGAAGAGCTTCTTTCTAGATCTATCAAGCCGACGCAGGCCATTCAAGAGCTGTTGAACGAAACGGCCCTTCAAGCGTGGGTGAAGCAAGGCATCCCACTGCACAAGGAAAAACGCGATACATGCGCCTTCTGCCGTCAGGATTTGCCCCACAATTTATGGCATGTTCTGGACTCTCACTTTAGTAAAGAATCTTCGGATTTGGAGTCGTCCATCGATTCATGCCTGATATCGGTCAATGACGAAATTCAGGCTATTGCTGGCTTCCTGACTTTGACCGGCGATAAGTTCTACGCTGAAGAAAAAACATCGTTTGAGATCAACCAAAAATCTCTTGCTGAATGCCTGAAGGTCTATAAACAAGATCTTGAAGCGCTCAAGACTGCCTTGGACTCTAGGAAAAATTCTCTCTTCCAACCCGTTGCTATGCCGGCCCCCAAGCACGATTCTGCAGCGATACAGAAGTATGCTGACGAGATCAACGATCTGATCGCCAAGAGCAATGGCCGTACCAGCCTACTGGAGAAGGACAAGGACAGCGCACGCAAAGCTCTGCGACTCACCGACGTGGCTTCATTCATCGTTGACATCACCTATGATACCGAATTAACCCGTATTGCTGCTCTTAAGACGCAAACAGATACTGCCAGCATTGCCTATGCTGACGCTGAAACCGAGATCGTCAAGCTAGAAGCTGATGTCACCCGCTTACAAGGCCAACAGAAGGATGAACGCAAAGGAGCGGAGCGGGTAAATTCTTTGCTCAATCACTTCTTCGGTCACAATGGCATCAAGCTTGAAGCCAAGGACAACGAGGCGAAAACCGCCGTCAAGTTTGAGATCACTCGGGATGGCAAATCAGCCTACAACTTGAGTGAAGGCGAGTGTAGCCTGATCGCCTTCTGCTACTTCATAGCCAAGCTGGAAGAAGCAGATAGCAAGGGTAAGGAGCTGATCATCTACATAGATGACCCAATATCCAGCCTGGACGGGAATCACATCTTCTTTATGTTCAGTTTGATTGAAAGCTTGATTGCAAAGCCCATCAAGGATGAAAACGGATCAAACAGCTATCGCTATAAGCAACTTTTTATATCCACCCACAATCTGGATTTCTTGAAATATCTAAAGAAATTATCACTTCCTAATGAGAAAAATCACGGTGGCCACCAACATTTCATCGTGGAGAGAAACGGAGGGGCAAGTAAGATTTCTCTGATGCCTTCGTATCTGCGTGACTACATCACTGAATTCAACTACCTGTTTCATCAGATCTATAAGTGCCGCAATCAAGACGGGGCAAATGAATCCCATGAACCGTTCTATGGCTTCGGGAACAATCTTCGCAAGTTCCTAGAAGCTTTCTTGTTCTTCAAGTTCCCGCACCATGACGACAAGAACGATGCCTTTGAACGGATAAAGAAATTCTTCGGCGAAGAGGATCCGACGGCAATCGCCCTTGTTAATAGACTAAACAACGAGTTTTCACACCTTGAATCGATCCCAGATCGGGGATTCAAACCTGTGGAGATTCCAGAAATTTCCAACGTCGCAAACTACGTCTTGGACAAGATCTATGCGGCAGATCCGCATCAATATAACGCCCTGTTAAAGAGCATTGGCGAACAGCCTAGAACACCATAAGAAAAGGGGCGCAAAGCCCCTTTCCTAATTTGGCGGCAAACCACAGGCTGCCCCTCCCCTCTACGCTAACTCCCTACTGGCAGCCCCGCCACGCAAAAAAGCTCTAATTTTAGGCTAGCTATATGGTGTTGCTATTCATCCCACTGGGCGCATTGCAGCTGGAAGCATAGTTACTTGTGCGGCAGGCCTTCAGTAGCTGTGAACAGTGCAGCCTCAAACATAGTCCATGCTGTTCTGCGCAATGCAGCGGCCTCGGTGCGCTTGGTAATCGCGCTTTCGCGTGAGGAGGCAACCCCATCCACAAGGTGTTGCTGTGTCTCTGTATCAGGCAAAGGGAAACGGATGTCCAATAGTGCGGGCTTCGAAATGTTCTTCATGGTGGGCGATGTGCCCGTCAATCGGGATTCGATGTGCTCGCGTACAGAATTCAATTTCATTGCCTCAGCCAAGAAACGTGGCAGCAATTGACTATCTGAGCGGAAGCGGACTCGGAAAATCTTGTCGCACAAAAGTAAATGGGGTGACGTCGAATCTACGTAAGCACATGCGCCAACATAGCGAGCTACATTCGCACGACTGATCAATACGTCACCGGTCATGACTTCGTATTCGGGGCGAGGCTTCAAAGTTGCGGGCAACTCTTTGTTCTCGTTGGCATTGAAGGTACCAAAGGACACTGCGCCAAGTTTGAGCACACCCCACTTGCCTTCGCGGGCGGGATGGTTGTGGCATTTTGGGCTCCAACCATTTTCAAGATCAATAACCAAATCGCCAAGACGAGTTAACGGCCATGAATGCTGCTGTTCCGGCCCGCAGACAGATTGCCGCAAAATGCTTTCGTGACTCCAACGCTCCACATCCTTGAACCGTGCCACAAACACGGGTCGATCCCGCAGTGGAGGGAGCGGAGCCACGCCAAGTGCCGCTTCAAAGGCTTGCCAGCCTGCTCGCTCAATGGCTTCGGCTTCCTGCTCTAATTGTCCTGCACGGGTCAAAGCTTCGGTGTAGGTAGTAATAAGTGTATCTTGCTCGTCCAAGGTCGGTACTGGCACATCTAGGCTCAAAAAGCCCTCGGGCGTGACCCGCTTACGACCACTGGTGCCCGACGCCTTGCGTTGCAGATCTGCCTTGAAGTGACCCGCCCGTAACAAATGGTTCAGGAAATCGGGTCGGAGCTTTTCTGGTTTGGGCGTAAACACCGGGTACTCAGGCGTGATGACCGCTTTGGGGATGCTGTCCGGGATCAACCCCACAGCACCATTGCGAGCATCAATTTTGGAGAAAACTAAGTCGCCAGGATACGCAGCAAACATGGCCCCCTTGAAGGCCTCGTCGCGATCACGTGGCAGTACCTCACCGGAGAACTTGATAGTGATTGCCTGCCATTCACCAAGCACGCCATCAACGCGCACTGGTTCGAGACGCTGAACGATCAATTCACTCAACGGCACTAGAGGAAAGCCACTGGCGCGCACTTCAACCGCCGCCGTCTCAACCCAGCGTTCAATCTCCCTCCACCGCCGAATTACGCAGTGGAGGGCACCGGAAAATTTGGCGTTTCCTCCGGCTGCGCGCCTTGCGCCAACCAATTTTCAAATTTGCGATAGGCTTTAAGTAAATCAGGCAACTCGGTCGCCACGCCCTCACCAGTGTCGCCAGTGGAGGTGATACCGACGGCTTTGGGGGCTGCAACGAATACCGGGTAATCAAACAACTCGCGCACACGTGCCCACAGTGCGGCTGTGTGGGCTTCGTCGATAGCCTTGTACTTGGCCTTCAGTTCCGACAACAATGCATCGCAGTGCTTTTGTACGTTAGCCAGCGCAACAGTTGCCTGCTTCTTGAGTTCAGCAGCCGCTTTCTTATGCTCCTTGGAGACGTCACTCAGCCAGACAGGCTTGCCTTGGGTGGTGGGTCGACAGGTGCGAGGATATGCAGGGGCTTCACCGCGCTGCCAAGGAAGCAAGGTACGATTCAATCCCAGTTCGGCCAGCTCATCCAGCAAGCGCCTTGCTTCCGCATCTTCGCCACTAACGATGCGCGAGGCGTAAGCTAGGTGCTGTGCCGTACGCTGTGTATCAAAGTCTACATCAAGCTCGGAATGAGCTTGAGTCCATGCTGCTTCCCAAGCAGCCGACTCCTCATCGGTGAACTTACGCAGAAACACCAAGGATGCTTTGACCGTTGCGTTGCTCGATTTGAAGGTTTCTTCAGGCAAGCTGACCACCGCCAGCAGCTTGGCGCGGCCTTCGGTCCAGCGTCGCAACCATGCCAGCGAGGGATTGTTGAGATTACCATCGGGTAGCACGATGCCCATTCGCCCACCAGGCTTGAGTAGATTCAGGCAACGCTCAACGAAAATCAGCTCGGTGGGACGATTGTTCTTGGCCTTGCCGATCTCGAACAAGTCAAGGATCGGCGTCTTGGCTGCAGCGGCATCCAGCAGACGTTGATGACTTTCTTCCCAGGCATCACCGTAGCCGCGTTCCCGGCAACGGGTGAGGTAGGCTTCGTCGGTGGGCACGCGGGTCTCATCGCTGCCCCCGACTTTCTGGTCGCTGCCGACATTGGAACCGAAGGGGGGATTGGTCAGCACCAAATCGAAGCGACCATTGAAAATGCCGTTAATGTCAAGCAAGCCGTCGTGGTAGTGAATACCACCATGCCCGTCACCGTGCATGATCATGTTCATTTTGGCAGTGCGCGCGGCACGCGGCTCTGCATCGGTGCCGTAGATGCACTTCCACGCCAAGCGCCCCACGCGGGTATCGATAGGTTTGTTGTCGTCACCGCTGGGTAGTAGTTCTCGGTTCAGGCGCGAGAAGGCTGCTTCAATCTCAGTTTCTTCTTTTTCTTCGGATAGACCCAATGCTTCAATACGGGCTCGTTCTTCATCCTTCTGCCGCTGAACATCGGCCACAATCTGGGCACGGACATGTTCAAAAGCACGAATCAGGAAACCACCTGATCCAGATGCGGGGTCACAGATAAGTTGATTTTCCTGTGGGTTGAGCAAGTCAACCATGAACTCAACTACCGGGCGAGGCGTGAAGAACTGGCCCAGCTCACCACGGAAAGTCGTGCCCAGAAATTACTCAAAGGCCAAGCCCTTGATATCATCACCTGTTTTTGATAGGTCGAAACGCTGCAATTCCTTAACGATACGCCGGAATGTGGTTTCAGATATTTCCAGCGTGTCAGTGGCTGCAAACAGGTCATCTGCCTTGTAGTAGTCCTTGGTTAGCTCAAACAAGCCATCGTGTACCAGCGGATCATTTGGCATACGGGACGCCGCACGCTGATCAAGATAATCAACAGTGAAAGTTCCGTGCAAACCGGAACGCTCGATGTACATCTTGATGAAAAGGATCTTTGATATGGTGTCGAAAGCCCGGCCTGGATCCATCTTATGAACATCGCGCAGGATGCTGTGGCAAACGAACAGCAGGTCTTGGAATTCCTTGCGATTGAAGGTCCGCAACGATTCGCGGATCTCTTTCAAACGCTTGGCATCGCCCCAGTCGGATGCCTTGGGAATTTCATTGATGGCAACGAATCCACCCGGGAGCCCTGGCACCAGCTTGAACACCGCAGTGTGTCGGGCGTTGGTGGCAATAAAGAACTCACAGCCAACAGCGCGGGTGTAGGACTCGCCTTGGTAGTAGTCTCGCTCCTGGATGTTGATGGTGTCAGTTTTGCACTCGATCACCAGCACAGGGGTTCTGCCGGCGTCCTTTTCTGCAGCAGACTGCCAAATTACTATGTCGGCGCGAGGGCTCTTGTGACCGTGTTGCGTGCGTCGCTCCTGATCCATTTGTTCTAGCGTATAGCCGTAATGCTCGACCAGCGTGCGAATGAACCTCTGCCTAACGATCTCCTCCGGCTTGGTCGTGACGTCTCGCCACTCCTTGCGTAATGGTATCCATAACCAATTGCCTTCCTGATGCAGAGTGTCGACAGCAGGTGAAAATGGTTGGCTGGGCTTGTGGGTCGGTTTCTTGGTCTTGGCCATGAGTCAGTTCTCGATCAGTCTTGCTTTTGTTGTTCTTCATCTGCGCCGCCGGTGCGCACCCATTCATCCACCTCGGACAGCTGGAATTTCCACAGTCGCCCTACACGGTGCGCGGGTAGCCCCCTGCGCTCGCGCCAGCGATAAACGGTGTCCTTAGCCACCCCCAAATGCTGGGCGACATGTTCGGCGGTGACCCACTGTTCGGTGTTCATAACATTAACGCTCAACTAAACTGTATTAAAGTCGATGTAAATCTGAGAAAGTCTATCATAGGATAGTAGTGATAACGACCGTTAAGCCATGGACGCCCCCCAGATTTTGGAGAACATTGCAGTATGTTCGGGGTCAAACTTGGATTGAACTGGCCTGAGTGTTAGTACCTATATAGAACCACCTTTTCAGTACATGCAGGACAGACTTTTTGGACGGGGAATTTTTTTCATCCACACCGGCACAATGATCCGCAAGGCCAAAGGGCTCGACTGGCTGGCTGCTCATCTGGATTAAGCTGTCCCTGATCGGGTTCTCTCCACATGTGCAATGTTGATGACATCAGACCAAGTTGATGCGTGTGCACTGACCAACAAAAGAGATTGCAAGAGAGGGCCGCTGGCCCTCTCTTGCTTTGGTTAAACTGAAGGAGTAATGACGATGACCTGTCCAAAGAGATGCTATCGAGGAGCAGGACAGCCAACACCTAATGGCATACTCACTGGCATACCAAAAATCGCAGATACAAAAAAGCCCAACGAAATCAATCAGTTGGGCTATATATATGGCGGAGGAGGTGGGATTTGAACCCACGGATGGTCGCCCATCGCCGGTTTTCAAGACCGGTGCATTCAGCCGCTCTGCCACCCCTCCGAACGGCGTGCATACTACGTCAAGCCCATGTTCATATGCAATACATATTTGTTCTGGGATAGTAGGGTGCAACAGGCTGGGGTGGCGCTTGAAATCAGCGCTCGTCATCCCAACATTGAGTGCATACAATGCGATAACGAAGCGGAATGTACCGCCTCAACCCGGAAATCAAGAGGACACCCAAGATGGATACCCGTTCTATCTATACCGGCACCCAGAGTGCCGCGCGTGATACCAACAAGGTGCTGCGCAACACCTATATGCTGCTCTCCCTGACTCTTGGCTTCTCTGCCGTTGTGGCCGGGGTCGCCACCGTGATGAACATGCCGCCCCTGCACTGGGCCGTGTTCCTCATCGGTGTGTATGGCCTGATGTTCCTGACCCAGAAGAACCAGGACAATGGCATGGGCCTGGTGTTCACCTTCGCCCTGACCGGCCTGCTCGGCTACAGCCTGGGCCCCATCATCAACATGTACATGAACAATGGTGGCGGCGAGATAGTGATGACGGCGCTCGGCGGCACAGCGTTGACCTTCTTCGGTCTGTCCGCTTATGCCCTGACCACCAAGCGTGACCTTTCCTTTATCGGTGGCATGCTGTTCGTCGGTTTCTGGGTGCTGCTGGTGGCCATGGTCGCCAACATCTTCCTGCAGATGAGCGCACTGAGCCTGGCCCTGTCCGCCATGTTCATGCTGTTCTCCTCCGGCGCCATATTGCTGACCACCCAGCAGATCATCCGTGGCGGCGAGACCAACTACATCTCTGCCACCGTGACCCTGTATGTCTCCATCTATAACATCTTCCTGAGCCTTCTGAGCCTGCTCGGCGGCAACCGCAACTGATGAAAGGCCCCGCTTCGGCGGGGTTTTTATTGGTGCCTGTTTCTGTCAGGATAAGTTGTAAATCAAGGATATGAAGCTAAGCGGCCCTGATCCAAATCAGGGCCGCTTAGCGCTTGGCGGGTTAGTATCCCGTTCTCGTTTCATTCAAGGGTTGCTCTTGTCTCATGCCGATGGATTTCTCTGGCCTGCTGCGCCGACTGCTGACTGATAGTCACATCTACTTCGCCCTCAAGGTCTTGCTGGCCATGGTGGGTTTGCTCGCCTTCACCCTGGCGACCGGCGATATCCAGCTCACTGTGCTGCTCTCCCTCGGGGTGGTGGCTGGTGCCATCGCCGAAACCGACGACAGCCTGTGGGGCCGAGTCAAGAACCTCGCCATGACGCTGCTCTGCTTCCTGTTTGCCTCCCTGTGTGTGCAGTACCTCTTCCCGACGCCCTGGCTGTTTGCCATCGGACTGGCGGGGTCGACCTTCCTCTTCGTGATGGTGGGGGCACTCGGTCAGCGCTACGCCACCATCAGCTTCGGCTCCCTGCTTATCGCCATCTACACCATGCTGGGGGCTGCCAAGGCGCCGGATCTCCTCTACCAGCCGCTCGCATTGTGCGCCGGTGCGCTCTGGTATGGCTTGGTCTCCCTCATCTGGCTCTGGCTGCTGCCCTACAAGACACTGCATGAGCAGCTGGCCCAGAGTTACTTTGCCCTCGGCCGCTATCTGCTCGAAAAATCTCGCTTCTTTCCGGCGGACGAGCATGGCGCCCAGGCCATTCGCCACAATCTGGCCCAACTCAACATCAATCTGGTCAATGCGCTGACCCTGACCAAATCGGCGCTCAACGCCCGCCTCAGCACCCGCCATCAGGCGGCGCCCGAGCTTGCCAGCCTGCTGCGCCTCTACCTGCTGGCGCTGGAAATCCAGGAGCGTGCCACCTCCAGCCACTATCCCTACAGCAGGCTGGAAGCCGAGCTCAAGCAGGGTATCGTCCTTGACGGGTTTCAGGAGGTGTTTCTGCAGCTCTCCGAGGCCTGCCAGCGGCTCGGTTACGCCATCCTGGTGCACAAGCCCTACGCCCACAACAAGCGTATCCACTGGACCCTGGAGGCTCTCGGCGATCAGCTGGAGTTCACCCACCTCAAGCAGCACTACCCCAAGACATTGCTGACGCCGATGAAGTTCCTGCGCCGCAATCTGGCCAGCATCAACCAGTTGCTGGGCAGCGCCGAGGAGCTGCAAAATCCGACGCAGGCCCCACAGAGCTTGCCGCCTCTGGCGCGTCCTGTCCGCCTGCCATTGCTAGCCCAGCTCAAGCAGCACCTCAGCCCGGACTCCATGGTGTTTCGCCATGCCCTGCGCCTGTCGCTCGGGTTGGTGGTAGGTTACGGCATACTGCAGGCCTTCAATCTGGACAAGGGTTACTGGATCTTGCTGACGGTGCTGTTTGTCTGCCAACCCAGCTACAGCGCCACACACCGCCGGCTGGTACAGCGGATGCTCGGTACCTTCGCCGGCCTGCTGGTTGGCGTCCCCGTGCTCTGGCTGTTCCCCGAACTGCATGTTCAACTGGTGGTGATGGGGCTCGCCGCCTTCCTGTTCTTCACCCAGGTGCGCAGCAACTACAGCGCCGCCGTCTGCTTCATCACCCTCTATGTACTGATGGCCTTCAACCTACTGGACGGCATCGGCTTTGCCATTCTGGGGCCGCGCCTGCTCGACACCTTCCTCGGCTGCCTGCTCTCCTACGCCCTGGTGGCCTGGCTCTGGCCGGATTGGCAGTACAAACGGCTGCCGACGCTTATCGCCAACTCTCTGTCAGCCAACGCCCGCTACTTGGCGGCCGTGCTCGCCAGCCTGCAACAGCAAAGGGATGAATCCATCGACTACCGGGTGGCCCGCAAGAGCGCCCATCTGGCCGACAGCGAGCTGGCCATGGCCTGGCAGAGCATGCTGGTGGAGCCGCAAAAGCGCCGCCGCTTCCTCGATCTCTGCTTCACCCTCACCTGGCGCAACCACGCCCTGCTCTCCTACATCTCGGCGCTGGGTGCCCATCGCGACAAGCTGGAGGCCATCGGCGAACTCGATGAGATCAGCCGCCACCTGAGCCATACCCTGGAGCGGGCCGCAGGCCATCTGGCGGGCGAGATACCGGCACAGATCGAAGGGCAGTGCCCCGTCATCACGCCGGACAGCAGCGAGGAGCAGCTGATGCTGACCCAGCAGCTCACCCTGATCAGCCAGCTGGCGGACGAGTTGCTCACCCTGGCCAACGAGAGCCGGTTGCTCACCGGGGGCCAAGGCGCTACCATGCCCGCCCAATCCTGATAGCCCTATTTGCGAGGAGCCCTCTTATGGCTGAGCATCAGCTGGAATTCAACGGCCAAACCATCGAAACCGATGCCAAGGGCTATCTGCTGAACAGCAGTGACTGGAGCGAGGAGCTGGCACAGGTGCTGGCCGAGCAGGAAGGCATAGTGATGGAAGAGCCTCACTGGGAGGTGGTGCGTTTCGTGCGAGCTTTCTATCTGGAGTTCAACACCTCCCCTGCCATCCGTGCTCTGGTCAAGGCGATGGAAAAGCAGTACGGCCCGGAAAAAGGCAACAGCCGCTACCTCTACAAGCTGTTTCCTGAGGGGCCAGCCAAACAGGCCACCAAGATAGGTGGCCTGCCAAAACCGGTGAAATGCATCTAAAAAAATACCGCGCCCATCTGTGAAATGAAGCGCGGTATTTTTTATCTCATTGAACTATCAGGGTTTGTAGGCCACAACGGATCCACTGAGTCCTGTCATCTGACCAATCCGGCCCTGCATACCCTGCAGTTTGGCCCTGGAAACATCCGGCCCGATGAAGACCCGGTTGAGCTGGCCCTGCACCGGTGTACGCGGCGAAGTCTGGGCCGAATAGCCCGCCGCCCGCAACTTGCTCACCAGCGCATTGACGCTGTCCACGTTTTTGAAGGCACCAAGCTGCAAGATCCAGCTGCCCTGCGACGAGGCGGCAGGCGCCTGTGTCTGCGGCGCCATCTTGCTCGCGATGAGATCATCCATCGACTTGATCTGGCCGACCTGTGGCTTGGTTTCCACCGGCTTTTTCACTTCCACCGGTTTGGGTGGTACCGGCTTGGGCTTGGGTGGCTCCACCGGCTTCTTGGCGATCACCTCGGGCTTGGGCTTGACCACTGGCTGAGCAACGGGCTTGGTAGCTGGCTGCTGTGCCTGCGCCGCCGATGGGTTCTTGTTGGTGGCGAGCGTCACGGGATCCGAGACCTCTTCGACCTGCCACTGCTCGGCGGCAGAGGCCTGCTGTTGGCTAGCCAGGTGTTCCGCCGGCAAGGTACTGGCGGCAGAGACCTGCAATGCCGGCTTGGCGGGTTCAAGCTCGGGACGCAGCGGGATCTTGGCAAACGCCTCGTCCTTTTGCTCCAGCTTGTTGCCATCCATCAGATCCGGCAGAAAAATGACAACCAGGGCCACCAGGATGACGGTGCCTACCAATCTGTTTTGAAACTTCGAAGCCAAGTTAATCCCCACCCATGTTACTTAGAATTAATTGCAATTTTGCGGACATCAATGATGGACAGTCCCTTCAAGCCACTCTGTGTTGAGACTTCGAAGCCAAGTCAACGCCTACCCATGTTGCTTGGCCGATGGCGCGCCGAAGCAGGTTTGACACGGCATAATCAACCCTAAGTCGTGCCGTTCAACCGGCCCTGTGCCGATCAGGACGCAGTGCCCGCCAGAATGTCGGCGACAGTGTAAAACGAACCAAACACAATGACCATATCATCAGGACTCGATGCGGCCAATGCAGCCTGATAGGCGGCGCTGACATCATCAAAGTGCAGAGCCTCTCCCTTGCCCTCCCCCAGGGCAGCGGCGAGCTGCTCGGCGGTAGCGGCGCGCGGACCGGTGAGGCTGGCCAGGAACCATGCGTCGATCAGACCGTCAAGCTCGGCGAGCGAGCCCGCCATGTCCTTGTCTTTGAGCATGCCGACCACGGCGCGGCGCTTGCCCTTGCAGGGGATCTGGCGCAACTGGCTGGCAAGGTAGGCCGCCGAATGGGGATTGTGGGCCACATCGACAATGACCAGGGGCTCGCTTTGCAGCCGCTGCATCCGCCCCGCCAGCCGGGCATTGGCCAGCCCGTCACGGATTGCGGACTCAGGCAGCGGCAAGCCGAGGGATTCCAGCGCCGCCAGCACAGTCACGGCGTTCATCAGCGGCAGTGTTGGTTTGGGCAGATCCCGCCACTGGTGCAGCCCCTGGTAATCCCAGCTGGTCTCATGCTCTTTACCAGAGAAGTCGACACCGACCTGACGCAGGCAGGCACCTATGCGCTGCGCCTCGCTGGCGATGGTGGCAGGAGGCTTGGGTTCACCGCTGATGGCGGGTTTGCCGGCGCGGTAGACACCCGCCTTCTCCACTGCCACCGCTTCGCGGGTATCCCCCAGCCAGTCGCAGTGATCAAGCGCAATGGAGGTGATCATGGCCACATCGGACTCCACCACATTGGTGGCGTCGAGCCGACCACCCAGCCCCACTTCCAGCAGCAACACATCCGGCGCGGCACGGCGAAAGAGCCAAAGGCCCGCCAGGGTGGCAAACTCGAAGAAGGTGAGCGCTATCTCGCCCCGAGTAGCTTCCACCTCGGCAAAGGCAGCGCGATGATCGTCGTCGGCCAGCTCTTGTCCATTGATGCGTACCCGCTCGGTAAAGCGCAGCAGATGGGGAGAGGAGTAGACACCGACCTTGTAGCCCGCCGCCATCAGAATGCTGGCCGCCATGGCGCAGCTGGAACCCTTGCCATTGGTGCCAGCGACCGTGATCACCTTGAACGGCAACTGGGTGAGGCCCATGCGACGGGCAACGGCACCGACCCGATCCAGCCCCATGTCGATGTTGACGGGGTGGATCTGCTCCAAATAAGAAAGCCAGTCGACCAGCGACCGGCTTTGGGATTGTTGCATGTTTGAACTCATCTTCACTCTTCGATGACGTGAGTATTCAGCATTTTGGCGAGCAGGCTGGCCAAACGGTTACGCATCTCGCGGCGATCTATGATGAGATCGATGGCACCCTTCTCCAGCAGAAACTCGGAGCGCTGGAAGCCTTCCGGCAGCTTCTCGCGCACTGTCTGCTCGATGACGCGCGGGCCGGCAAAGCCGATCAGCGCCTTGGGCTCGCCCACATTGATATCACCCAGCATGGCCAGACTGGCAGAGACACCACCCATGGTGGGGTCGGTCAGCACAGAGATATAGGGCAGGCCTGCCTTGGTGAGCCTGTCCAGCGCAGCACTGGTCTTGGCCATCTGCATCAGGGAGAAGAGCGCTTCCTGCATGCGAGCACCGCCTGACGCGGAGAAGCAGACCAGACCGCGACCTTCCTTGATGCACTCCTCGACGGCGCGTACGAAACGGGCACCGACCACGGAGGACATGGAGCCACCGATGAAAGAGAACTCGAATGAACAGGCGACGACCGGTACCCCCTTGAGGGTCCCCTTCATCACCACCAGCGCATCTTTCTCTCCCGTCGCTTTCTGAGCGGCGGACAAACGATCCTTGTAGCGCTTGGAATCCTTGAATTTCAAGATATCCTGCGGCTCCAGCTCGGCACCGACTTCGGTGCGGCCCTGCTCATCGAGAAAACTCTCGAGACGGGCACGGGCGCTGATGCGCATATGATGATCACACTTGGGGCACACTTCGAGGTTGCGCTCCAACTCTGCCCGGTAGAGCACCTGTTCACAAGCACTGCACTTGGTCCACACCCCTTCCGGAATGTTGTGACGACGAGGTGTAGTTATCTTGCTCTTGGGAAGGATCTTCTCAAGCCAGCTCATGGAATTCCTTAATGCTTTTGTGCCTGACAAAACGCATCGAGCCTAGATTGTTCAATGACTTAATAGCTCGATGGCAATAAATGACGGATCATTAAACCACAAATTTTCGGGGCCAGTTACTAAAAACTGGTCGTACCCGGTGCCGAGTCCGGCAGCCACAGCGGGCCGAGCGGCAGCTGTGGCAACGCCAGTTCTGCCGGGTAATCCACGTCGACCAGATAGAGTCCACCAGCCTTGGCGGTCGGCCCGGCCTGGTTGCGATCCTTGGCGGCCAGCAGCTCGGCAATCCACTCCACCGGCTTTAACCCCTGCCCCACCAGTAGCAGGGAACCTGTGATGTTGCGCACCATATGGTGCAAGAAGGCATTGGCCTTGATGTCGAGCACGATGTAGGGGCCGGATCGGCTGACGCACAGGTGCGTCACATTGCGCCACGGTGTCTTGGACTGGCACCCTATGGCCCGAAACGAGGTAAAGTCCTGCTCCCCCAGCAGGCATTGACCCGCCTGGTGCATCAACCCTGCATCTATGGTCTCGTGATAATGGCTGACACCGCTGCCGAGAATGGCAGGGCGGTAGTTATGGTTGTAGATGACATAACGGTAGCGACGGGCGGTGGCGCTGAAACGGGCGTGGAACGTCTCGTCCACCTCCTTGACCCAACGCACGGCGATATCCGGCGGCAGGTTGGAGTTGAGCCCCAGGGTCCAGGCCGATTCGCTGCGGATGGCGTGGGTATCGAAATGGATCACCTGACCGGTGGCATGCACACCGGCATCGGTGCGACCTGCGCACTGAATTGAAACAGGGTGGTTGGCGATCCGGCTGAGGGCTTTCTCCAGCTCAGCCTGCACGCTGATCACTTCTCGCTGACGCTGCCAGCCGAAATACCGGCTGCCGTCATATTCAATACCTAGGGAGATTCGCATGGGTAACACTTGTCTTATGGTGAAAAGAGGCGATGAAAGAAACGGGGCGGATTATACGCGCTCGGGGTGAAAAGTCCCAAACACAGCAAGCCTGCCCGCACAGTCCCCAATAATAGAGAAGGGCAGCCCGCAGGCTGCCCTTCTCAAGGTCCTAACACCAGAGAGGCGGTTATCCCAGGCGCTTGAGCAACTTCTCCGCCTCGGCACGCTGGTGATCACTTCCCTGCTCTGCCGCCTCTTGCAGCAGTTCGCGAGCACTGTCTTTGTCGTCGATCTCGAGGTAGGCCCGGGCCAGATCCAGCTTGGCCCCGACACCGCCGTCGTCGGCATCCACGTCAAAACCGGTGGACTCCGGCAGCACCTCGGGGAAGCCGTCCAATCCCACATCCAGCGAGAAGCCCTGATAGGGTTCCTGCTCCGTGGTGGTGTCATCGGCTTCGGCCAGCAGCTTGTCTATCTCGACATAACCACTCTCGTTGGCCTGTTCACGGGGCTTCACATCGCCCTCATGGGATTCCACCTCGGCGAAGGCATCCTCAAAATCGGAGAGTGCCAGCTCGTTGGGATCCAACGCGAGATCCGGTTCCACCGCCTCGGTCGGCGCCAGGCCCAGCTCCGCCAGCATCTCGTCGGCGCTGGTATCGGCGGCGCTCTGTTTCGCACTTTCTTGGTCAGCTTCAGCCTCGGCAAAGGCGCTCTCAAAGTCGCTCAAATCAAAGGCGGCAAGTTCTTCGTCACTGATGGGGGCGTCGGCATCCGGCTGGCCATCATCGTCCGCATCCAGATCCAGATCGGCGGTCAGGTCGGCATCCAGCTCGGCAAACAGTGCAGCTTGCAGCTCCTCTTCACTCATGACCTCATTGCCAGCCTTGGCGGGCGGGTTGAACTCGTTGGCGAGATCAAGATCCGGCTCAACATCGAGTGCAATGGCTTCATCGTCGGCCAGATCCAGGTCGGGCACCAGATCCGGATCACGACCGGCCGCTTTGGGCGCAGGTTCCGCCTCAAAACCGGCCAGCTCCATCTCGCCGTCATCGCTGAACACTATGTCAGCAGGGGCCGCCGGCTCTTCCACCGCCATGTAACCATCCGGGGTGTTGAGATCCGGCATGGGACGAACCGGCTCATCATCGGTGATATCGGCGCTGAACAGGTCATCAAACTCGCTGTGCTCCTGATCCATCACCATGGAGGTAGACTCGGAGAGGCTCTTCTCCTGCTCTTCCAGCTCGCGGCGGGCACGGGCACGCAGCCAGAGCGTCACCAGCGCCAGCACCAGCAAGACCGGCAGCAGTATGATCATGGCGAGGTTGAGCGGTGAGGAGAGCAAATCCATCAGCCAGTGCTGCTTGGGTTCAGGCGTCGCCGCAACCGGCGGAACAGGTTTGGTCTTGAGCTCGGCAATCTCTTTTTGCAGCGCTGTCTGCTCCAGCAACTGGGCCTTGAGGGTTTCCACCTCTTCGGTCAGGGATTGCAACCGCAGCTTGAGCCTGTGGTTCATCTCTGTGACCTGACCGAGCTGGGCATTGGCATCTTCCAGCGCCAGTGCCATTTCGGTAGAGGGCTGGCCGACCGGCTTGCCAAGATCGGCAGGCAGTGGTGCAGGGGCGCTGGTAGCGGGTGCCTGGCTTGGTACCGGCTCGGCAGCCTTGGCAACCTCTTTCACTTCGGTTGCAGGTTGAGGCGCAGCCACCTTGGGTGCCGGCGCAGGAATGGGCGCCGCTTTGGGTACGGGTGCCTTGGCGGGCGCGGCAGCAACCTTGGGCGCAGCAGGTTTGGCTGGCTGAGTTTGCTTGCTGGCCAGGTATTTCGGGCTGAGCCCTTTCCAGCTGGCGTTGTCGCTATTGAAACGCTGACGGGCCTGGGCATCGGTGATGACACTCGCTTCCGCGGCGGTAGGCAGCAGAATGCGGGATCCCACCAGTATGTGGTTGATGTTGCCATCGGCGAAACTGCGGGGGTTTTTCTCGTAAATCGCCACCATGGTCTGGTAGACGCTGACGCGATTGGAGGGGCGATGTTTGCTCGCCAGGCTCCAGAGGGTATCGGTTGGACGGACAGGGCCATAACTGCCGGCATTGCTCGCGACCTGCCGCACAATCGGCTGGGCAGTGGGACGGCTGGGCTGGGACGTGGCGCGGGGAGCGGCGACTGGTTGTGCCAGCGGCTGGGAATTGACGGCAGGCGGAGCCGGTTCATCCGGGCCTTTGAGCTCAACAAAAAAAGGCTCCCGCGCCGGGTCTTCAGCCTGAGCGGTGCCCAGCAGACCCAATGCGAGTAGCATTGCCAATGTTATGCGGGAATGTCCCATATTCGTTCCTTCGTATGACGGCCCTATCACATTGAAAAATCTGGATAGTTACCCCAAAACAGTCGGTTCAATATAAATCAGGCTCAGGTTGCAAGCCAGCAGTCCGACACATTTAGCACCCAACTTGTTCCTGAGTGTAGGAAAAAACTTAATCAGTTGATATCACGAAAAATTCTCGGGGCCATAGAGTGCGGCCCCGGTCACATCCACACCGCACGCGGGTGGCAAGGGACAGGCCCGATGGAACTTGTCCTCCACCGGGCCGGCAGATCCGCAGATCAGAGGTAATCGCGCACCAGCAGTTCGGCAATCTGCACACTGTTGGTCGCGGCGCCCTTACGAACGTTATCGGCCACGATCCACATATTGATACCGCTGGGGTGAGAAATATCCTGACGGACACGGCCAACCAGCACCTCATCCTTGCCGGTGGCATCGCGCACCGGGGTCGGATAGTCCGTTTCGTCATCGAACAGGGTAACGCCCGGGGCGTTGCGCAGCAGCTCCTTGACCTGATCCGCATCGAGCGGTTGATGCAGCTCGACGTGCACCGCTTCGGCATGACCATAGAAGACGGGCACCCGCACGCAGGTGGGGTTCACGGCTATGCTGGCATCCCCCAGGATCTTCTGGGTTTCCCACACCATCTTCATCTCTTCACGGGTGTAGCCGTTGTCGGTGAAGCTGTCGATCTGCGGAATGAGATTGAAGGCGATCTGGTGCGGATATAGGGTCGGCTCCACCGGACGACCGTTGAGCAGCTGCGCGGTCTGGCCGGCCAGCTCGCTTACCCCTTCCTTGCCAGAGCCGGAGACGGACTGGTAGGTCGCCACGTTGATGCGGGCGATCCCGACCTCGTCGTGCAAGGGCTTGAGCGCAACCAGCATCTGGATGGTGGAGCAGTTCGGGTTGGCGATGATGTTGCGATTGCGAAAATCCGCCAACGCGCCCGGATTGACTTCCGGGATCACCAAGGGGATATCTTCGTCGTAACGGAAGCAGGAGGTGTTGTCGATGACGATGCAGCCGTGCTCGGCGGCGATCGGTGCCCATTTGGCAGAAACCTCGGCACCGGCGGAGAAGAGCGCAATCTGCACCTGACTCCAGTCAAACTCTTCCACATCCTTGATTTCGAGATTCTTGCCACAAAAGCGCACCGTATCACCGGCGCTGCGGCTGGATGCCAGCGGATAGAGGGTACCGACCGGGAAGGCGCGCTCCTCCAGAATTTCAATCATGGCCTGACCCACGGCGCCGCTGGCGCCCAATACCGCTACGTTGAATTGCTGACTCACTGATGTTCTCTCCTGTGGTATTGCAAATAGTGCCGGCAACGCACGCTGGCATCACCGTTGGCAGGCGAACCTGCCTGATAGAGGGCTCGGCATGACACCAAGCCAGAGACGGGCGGGGCCGGCGTCGAAGCCGCTTACCCCAGCCGTTTGGATCTGTTGAATCTGGTTTAGCCGGGTTGGACGGTGAAACCGAGCCGGGCCAGGGTATCGCTGGCGAAGGGGCCGCTGACGTGCAAAGAGGATAGCTCGCGCCGCTCCGGATAGTGCTTGCGCTGCTCATCGAAGCTGCCGGGCAGCTCAATCCGGTTGCGAAAACGGGCATCGTCGCGGCGCACATCGTAAATAAGGTGCACCAGCTGTTTGATAAGCGCCTGATCCGCCGGTTGACCCGGCGTCAGTGCGCGCACCTCTGGGGCGGGCAGCAAGGATTGCAGATCCTGGCGCGCCGTGCGGCCCAACTGCTGACAAAGCGCCTGATAGAGCATCCAGGTGCCACGCGCCTTGCCCTCCAGGCTGTAGCCTGCGATGTGAGGGGTCGCTATCTCGGTATGGGGTACCAGGGCACGCAGGGGCTCTGGCTCCCCTTCCCACACATCCATCACCAGCCGCAGGGGCTCAAGCCCTTGCTGGCGAGCGAGCAGCGCCTGGTTGTCCCACACCTCGCCACGGGAGGCGTTGACGAGGATCTGCCCGGCAGGGCGCGCGGCGATCGCCTCCCCATCCAGCAGGTGAAAAGTGGCATCCGGCCCCTCGCGGGTGATGGGCACATGGAAACTGACGATGTCGGCACCGAGTGCCGTCTGGTAGTCGACGAATGAGCCTGTCTCGCCTGCCTGCCCGGCGACTCGAGCCCGCGGCGGATCGCAGCGCAGCACCCGCATGCCGAGGGCCTCGGCCTTGCGCGCCACGCATTCACCGGTATTGCCCGCCCCTATGACGGCGAGGCTCATCTCGCTCAAGTTGAGCTCATGACGCTCGGCCAGCACCAGCAAGGCAGAAAGCACATAATCGCCGACCGAATACTTGTTGCAGCCGGGCGCGCTGAAGAAGGGGATGTTGCGCGCCGCTAGCAGCGCCTTGTCGACGTGATCGGTACCTATGGTGGCGGTGCCGACGAACCCGAGCCGCGGGCTGGTGGCGAGGAGCTCGGCATCGACCCGAGTCACGGAGCGCACCAGCAGCACATCGGCATCTTGCAGATCCGCCGCCTGCATCTGCCGTCCTGGCAAGGGGATCACCTCGCCAAATTCGGCAAACAGCTCAAGGGCGTGGGGCATATTTTCATCAACGACGATCTTCATCGGGCTCTCTCACTTCGCAACCGGCCACAGGCGCGCCATTCTAGCCCAAACCAGCAGAACTTTCAGATGCTTATTCGCCCATGACCTTTCACCACAATCACTCCGTCCGGCCTGCCCAAACCGGCCAGATGTTCAGATGCCTGTTCGCCGACCCTCTTTCACCACCATCGCACCACAGTGCCTGGGCAAACCGCCAAGATGCGCAGATGATGATAACCCCACGCCCGTATTGCCATGTCGGCCCGGGTGACACTCATTTGTAAGCCCATGTTACAGCCAGACCTGCGCGACTTGACCGACCCGCCGAGGCTGGCACAATGACGCCTCTTTTTTCCTGCCCGTTTAACGCGCACCTGTTACGAGCCTTGTTATGCCGACTCATGCCTCTTCGCTACCGCGCCGTCAGGTGCTTGGTTTCAGCGCCGCCCTGATCCTGCCGCTACTGTTGCTGGCCAGCCTGCCCTGGCAACCCTTTATGAGCCAGGCCCTGCAATCGGGCTGGTTGTGGTGGCCCTACGCCCTCACCCGCATGGTGGATGTGCCCGGCATTGCCATCAGCATTGCCGCCCTCCTGCTGCTGACCCGACACAAGCTGACGCTGAGCCTGCCCGCCATGCTGGCACTGGTCTGCGCCCTGTTTGCCATGCTCGCTGGCGACTGGGCCATTAAAAGCATCATCAAGCACCTGACCCAGGAGCCACGCCCTTATTTGCTCTGGCTGGAGGGCCAGAGTCTGATCCCCGCCATCCAGCAGTTCTACTCAGGCAGTGTCGAGGTACGCAGCGAACAGGTGCATGCGGCGAGCCTCTTGCTGGCCCTGCCCGAATGGCTCACGGACCACTGGCAGGCAGAAGTGAACTACGCCTTTCCCTCCGGCCACAGCATCGCCGCCATGAGTCTCGCCCAGTTCTTCGGCCTGATCTGGCTGGCCCGTGCCCCTTCAGGGGTCTGGCTGCTGCCACTGTGGGCACTGGGCATAGGCCTGTCGCGCATGCTGATCGGCATGCACTGGCCGATGGACGTGCTGGCGAGCGCCCTGCTCGGCAGCCTGACCGCCCTGTTTGCCGCCCGCTGGTGGCTGCGCCGCTACTGACGTCTGTGACCATGCCAACAAAAACGGGCACCTTCTGATGCCCGTTTTTATTGGTGCGATAACGTCACATACCGATAGCCAGGCTCAGTTGCTGGCACTCTGCCCCTGCCAGCCCTCGGGATACTTGTAACCCACGAAGCGCTTGGCGGCATAGGCCTTGAACTCGGGGGAGTTGTAAGCAGCCGCCACGTCCTTGGCGAATGGCTGATCGGCATCGGCGCTTTTCACCACCACCCAGTTGATGAAGTTGTAGCTGCGCTCGAGGAACAAACCCTCGCTGAACGCAATGCCGCTGGAGGCGGCGAAGTTGCCGTTGATGACGGAGAAGTCCACGTCCTCCCGCGAACGCGGCAGTTGCGCAGCTTCCAGCTGGATCAGCTTGATATTGTGCGGATTTTTCGCCACATCAAACTCGCTCGCCTTGAGCGGATTGATCCCCTCCTTGAGGGTGAGCCAACCCAGATCCTGCAGCATCAGCAGAGCACGCGCCTGATTGGTCGGGTCGTTGGGGATGGCGACAGTGCTCCCCTCTTTCAACGCCTTCAGCTCGCCCAGCTTGCCGGCGTAGAGACCCATGGGGCCGGTCGGCACCTGGGTGATGGGAGCCAGTGACAGGCCCCTGTCTTTTGAAAAACTCTCCAGATAGGGTTTGTGCTGGAAGCAGTTCACATCGAGCGAGCCATCGGCCAGCGCGATATTGGGGGTCACGTAATCGGTGAACTCCACCAGTTTGACCTTGTAGCCCTTGGCCTCCAGCTGCGGCTTGATGGAGTCGGTCACCATGTCGGCAAAGTCCCCGACTGTCGTGCCAATCACTATCTCTTTTTTGACCGGATCGGCGGCAAGAACGGAAAACGGCAGGCTGCTGGCCAGCAGTGCCAGCGCTGAGAGGGTAAAAAAGGAACGACGCTGCATAAGGGACTCCCTGTCAAAATAATCATCAAAAGGTGGCAGGATGACGGCGACGACTACAATGGGCTTCTCGCCATAACCATCTAGCCATCCAAACGGCTGATGCGTGCAACCATAACAGAGCCTCTTCCCGTCGCCAAGCAACAAAACAGGGCAAGCTTAACCAAGCAACAGCCAAGCCCACACTTCATGCCTTGCTGGCCTTGATGCAGAAAATCTTTGATAAACCACACAGTATTGCCTTTGCCCCCTCCCCTAACAGGCCTCAACTGGCTTATTGTGATCATCAGTCGGGTCTGGGTAGCCAGAGCCCTTTGTCAGGCTCACCTTGCTGAAGAAGGCGCTCACTGGCAGCGTCATTCAGGGGCGGTAGCGTCTATCTTGGCAACAGAGCCCTGCTAGCTCGCATAGCAGGAGATAGTCTTATTCAATCCGTCGAGGAGTTACCGTGATCGATCACGTTGAAATCAAGACAGTGCATTTTGACGACTGCAAGCGCTTCTACCAAACCGTACTCCATCCACTGCATGTGGAACTCAAGTGGGCAGATGACGCTGCTGCCTGTTCGGCCGTGACAAGGTGAGCTTTTTGATCGAAAGGGGCGAGCGACATACACACTGCCATCTTGCCTTCAGCGCCACGACTCAGGCACAAGTCGATGCTTTTCACCTGGCGGGTATCCAGGCAGGCTTTCGCTGCAACGGACAACCAGGCTTTCGTGCTCACTATGCTCCTGATTATTACGCCGCATTCTTGCTTGATCCTGATGGGAACAATGTAGAGGCAGTGGCATATATTTAATGATGATAGGTTTTAAAGAAAGCATTACTTTGGGTTCGAGATAGAAAAGAGCAATTAAACAGAATAAACAGAAAGAAACGCTAATTATTTCGAGTAATTCCTCCTTTACCAACCAATTAAAAATATTGAAGGCTCGTAGAGGCAGAACTAGAGGGCTAGATAGAAACAGCATTATTTATTTTTTCCAAAAAAATCATATAAAAATATAACATTGGGTTGAAAATCATATTCTTGGCGATATAAACACCATCACAGCCCTCGCGCTCGTAAGAAACTTCTGACCACTCAATCTTTTACCAGGAATGCGCCTACATTCCCGCTTCCTAAAGCAGATAATGCAAAATGTCATAATTGTATGGCTGTTACTGAATTTACAATTTGAATTACTTTATTTTTGACTGATGCTGGCATTGCGGGTAGGTTTATGGGCCTTATCGACAGGGTGCCGTGACTCATATTTTATACGTCACCATGTCAATGGCGAACGACATGGAAGGCACGCTAAATCACGAGCAGGGAGCAAGACCACACCCTATTCAAGGAGTATTCATGAGCCCCAAACAACAGCTGATCGCCAAAGGCATCTTCATCGCTTCGACGCTTTTTTCTTTGGCCCTGATAGCGTTTGTTGCATGGTCCGTCGTCACGGTCAGCCCGCTGCACCCGGCCGGATCAGCCCCGTCACAGGGGGTCAGCATCGGCCTCGCACTGGCCATTGGACTGTTTGTCATGGCATTCAACTATGTAGCCTATCGCGGGCTCACTGAGCCGGTGAAGGGCTTCAAGGTCGTCTTCTGGTGCTTTATTGCGCTGCATCTGTTCGCCTTGCCGATCGGTACCGCCATCGCGTTGACCCTCATCTATTTGTGGAACCAGTCCCGTTCAACAGTTATCCGTCCACTGAGCGCCACACACTGATCTGACCCAAGGAGCCATCATGCTGACCGCCTCTACCACAGGCCTGCTGGTCGTCGATATTCAGGGCAAGCTGGCACG
Source organism: Aeromonas sp. 9A (assembly GCF_963900955.1). Classification (NCBI taxonomy): domain Bacteria; kingdom Pseudomonadati; phylum Pseudomonadota; class Gammaproteobacteria; order Aeromonadales; family Aeromonadaceae; genus Aeromonas; species Aeromonas sp. 9A. Next base: position 2,252,873 of record NZ_CAWRFG010000001.1, on the reverse strand, counting down.
GCTCGTCGAGGATAGCCCCGCCCTGATTGCCAATAGCGCACGGCTGGTACAAGGGGCCCAGGCGCTGGGCTTGCCGGTTGTCTGGCTGGAACAGAATCCGGACAAGCTGGGGCCGACTGTGCCAGAGTTGCAGCCGCTGCAGAGCGGTGCCCCCGTGCTGACCAAGTTCAGCTTCGGCGCGCTGGGGGAGCCGGCAGTGGCAGCCGCCCTCGCCCGGACCGGCAGACGCCATTGGCTGGTGTGCGGCATAGAGGCTCATATCTGCGTCTACCAGACTGTGCTGGGGCTGCTCGGCAGCGGCGCCGATGTCTCCCTGGTGGTGGATGCGGTGTCGTCCCGCAGCGCCGCCAACCGCGACTTGGCCATCGCTCAGCTGGCCACCCGCGGCGCGCGGCTCACCTCGGTGGAAATGTGCCTCTATGAGCTGCTGGGGGATTGCCGCCATCCGGCGTTTCGCCCGATCCTGGCCTTGATTAAATAGCGGCTGACCACTCTCGGTCAGCACCTCACACACACGCGGCGCCACTGGCGCCGTTTTTATTGTCACTTGAGCACAAAACCCGCTGTCGGCATGGCAGGCTTGCCTGCCACACAACGCCAGCTTGGGGATGAGCCATATAAGATCAAGGCCTACTCAAAGCGGCAGCCTCGGCACGACCGCAGCCAGGGTGAATGATGAGTTAATAACATCTTGATCTATAAAGACAAACATCAATATCCACCAACTGAGAAATGTTCTCAATACAGCACATAAAGGGAATCGCAGGAACCCCCACATGGTTTGAAAAAGATTTGTAATGAGATTTTTTTGAGCCTTATCCCAGAACTGAAATGAGCGCTTTTTGGCTCTGTTTTTCCCGTGTATAGATGCCAGTCGCACCCAGGACGGTGCGATATAAGATGGAGTTTATCAATGAGAAAAACATCGTTGGCGTTGGCAATCTCGGCCCTGCTCTCGGCCCTGCCTATCGCTTCAGTTCAGGCTAATGAGAGTTGCACCCCACTCACCGGCAAAGAGGCCGGACTCGATACCGGCCGCAGCAGCGCAGCGCGCTGTCTGCCCGGCATCAATCCCCTGCAGGACCAGCAGTGGCATCTGCTCAACAGCGGCCAGAATGCCTTCAGCCCTCGCGGCGGCGTGGCGGGCAATGATCTCAACCTCTGGTGGGCACACCGCACCGAAGTATTGGGTCAGGGCATCAATGTGGCTGTGGTGGACGATGGCCTGGCCATAGCGCACCCGGATCTGGCAGACAATGTGCGCCCGGGTTCACGTAACGTAGTGACCGGCAGCGACGATCCGACTCCGACCGATCCCGACAGTGCCCACGGTACTTCGGTATCCGGCATCATAGCCGCGGTGGACAACAGCATAGGCACCTTGGGGGTAGCCCCTCGCGCCCAATTGCAGGGCTTCAACCTGCTCGATGACAACAGCCAGCAGCTGCAAAAAGATTGGCTCTACGCTCTTGGCGGCAACGCCGTCACCGCAGACAACCGGGTCTTCAACCAAAGTTACGGCATGAGCCTGGTCGATCCTGAAGGGGCCAACGGGCTGGATCAGGTGCAGCTCGATCGCCTGTTCGAACAGCGGACCCAGCAGGCCCAAGGCGCAGCCTATATCAAGGCAGCGGGCAACGGCTTCAACCGGATTGCTGCCGGCAACTATGTGCTCAACCGTACCGGCAACCTGCCCAAGCTGCCGTTCGAGAACAGCAACATAGACCCCTCCAACAGCAACTTCTGGAACCTGGTGGTGAGCGCCATCAATGCGGACGGGGTACGTTCTTCCTACTCCAGCGTCGGCAGCAACGTCTTCCTGAGCGCCCCCGGCGGGGAATACGGCACGGATGCGCCAGCCATGGTGACCACGGATCTGCCCGGCTGCGACATGGGTTACAACCGGGTGGACGATCCCAGCACCAACCGGCTGCACAACAACCCGCAACTGGATGCCAGCTGCGACTACAACGGCGTGATGAACGGCACCTCCTCGGCCACCCCGAACACCACAGGCGCCATGGCGCTGCTGATGTCCGCCTATCCGGACTTGTCGGTGCGGGATCTGCGCGATCTGCTGGCCCGCAACGCCACCCGACTCGACGCCAATCAGGTGCCCGTACAGATAAGCTACACGGCCGCCAACGGCCAGCGCCGCCAGGTGACGGGTCTGGAGGGGTGGGAGCGCAACGCGGCCGGCCTCTGGTACAGCCCGACCTATGGTTTCGGCCTGGTGGATGTGAACAAGACCCTGGCACGCGCCGCCAGCCACGAACCGCTGCCGCCACTGGTGCAGCTGCCCTGGCAGAAGGTGACGATCCGGGATCGCGTCGTTGGTGCCATCCCGGATGTGGGCAGCAGCCCGACCCGCTCCAGCACGCAGGTCGATCAGCCATTGACGGTCGAGGCCGTGCAGGTGATGGTGAGCCTGGATCACCAGCGGCTGCCCGACCTGCTGATCGAACTGGTCTCGCCATCCGGTACCCGCAGTGTGTTGCTCAACCCCAACAACAGCCTGGTGGGACAATCCCTCGACCGGCAGCAGCTGGGCTATGTGCGCACCAAGGGGCTGCGTGACATGCGCATGCTCTCCCACAAGTTCTACGGCGAACCGGCCCAGGGCGAGTGGCGCCTGGAGGTGACCGACGTGGCCAATGGCAGCCGCAAGGTCTCGCTGCTCGATCGCAGAACCAACACCCGCAGCACCCTGACCGAACGCAACAACAGCCAGCCGGGTCAACTGCTCGACTGGTCCCTGCGGGTACTCGGTCACGACGCAGCCCGTTCCTGATCACAGAGGAGTCATAACATGAAACACAGCTTACTCAGCCTTGCCCTAGCAAGCCTGCTGGCCTCGGTCTGCGTGCACGCAACGGCCGACGAATCGGTGGTGATCGATGGCAAGCAGTACAACACCATAGAGGTGAATGGCAAAACCTACCTGACGCCGGATAACGGCAGCAAGAAACGGGTCGCCCGCAGCCTGGATGGCAAGGTGCCACAACAGACCCTGCGCAGCGGCGACGTCCTGCTGCAAGGGGTCGCCAGCCCTGAGCTGACCGTCAGCGGTACCCTGCTGGTCGAGGCCGATGACAATCAAGCCAAGACGCTGGCGGGTCGCCACGGTCTGCAGTTCAAGCAGAGCAGCGGCGGTATCGCCCTGCTGGAGGCCAAGCCCGGCACGGATCTGAATGCCATCGCCACCCAGCTCAAGCAACAAGGAGTCAGGGTGCAGATCGAACTGGCCGGTGCACTGAAACAGCCAAAGTGAGCAAGCCCTTGCGCTGAGAAGCCCAAGGTATCTCGCACGCAGAGGGGGGCCGCTGGCCCCTCTCTTCTTGCCCGAGCACCTGTACCCTGCACCATGCGCCCTGCACCTCGCGGCAAATCGCAACCCAAGCCGGACCGCCCTGTTGCCACCATCCTCAATGGTGGGTCATCCAGCCTCCCCTTTCCCCTCCCTGCCGCGCAGCCTGTGATGCGACCCCTGTCACAACTTGGCACCCTTGCTCCCAACTGCACATTTCTCGCTCCGCCAAGGCAAGGCGCAGCCAGCCCGACTTGCTAACCTGCCTGCGGCTCCGGCCATGGCTGCACCCTTGCACATGCACCCTGGCCCACCCTGAGCCGTCATCGATATCCATGGGAACCCGCCATCAGAGCGGCCGCCCGGCCCGATCACTTGCCGGTGTCGATATCGCACTTGCCTTTTTATTCAGACAGTTACGAGGAAGTCTTCATGCCTATCACGACAAAAATGAAAGCGGTTTCACTCGGTGTCAGCCTGGCGCTGGCCGGGCTGCTGGTTGGCTGCAACCAGAACGACTCGGATCCCCTGGTAAAAGACGATGCCTACTACCGCGGCCAGGCCGAAGCCATGGTGGCCAAGCTCACCCTGGGGGAGAAGCTGGACCTGCTCTCCGGCCCAGGTTATGGCAGCGCCAACGGCGCCATCAACCTCAAGCAGGATGTCGCCGGGGTGGCGGGCTACATCAACGGAGTGGCGCGCAGTGCCGACGGCATCGACATTCCAGCCCTGAAATTGGCCGATGGTCCAGCGGGCCTGCGGATCAGCGCCAACCGCGACGGCGACAGCGCCACCTATTACGCCACCGCCTGGCCCATCGGCTCCCTGCTCGCCTCCAGCTGGGACGTCAGCCTGATCAAGTCCGTGGGTGAAGCCATGGGGGACGAGGTGCGCCAGTACGGGGTCGACATCCTGCTGGCCCCCGGCATGAACATCCAGCGCAACCCGCTCAATGGCCGCAACTTCGAGTATTACTCGGAAGACCCGCTGCTGACCGGCAAGATAGGCGCCGCCATGGTCAACGGGGTGGAGAGCAACGGCGTCGGCACCACCATCAAGCACTTCTTTGGCAACAACTCGGAGACCAACCGCAATCAAATCAACGACATCGGTGAGCCGAGAACCTTTCGTGAGATTTATCTGCGCGGCTTCCAGATTGCGGTAAACGAGGCCCAGCCCTGGGCAATCATGACCTCCTACAACAAGTTCAACGGCACTTATGTCAACGAGCGCAAGGATGCCGTAACCGATGTGCTGCGCGGTGAGTGGCAATTCGACGGCCTGGTGATGTCCGACTGGTTCGCAGGCGACGTGGCCAACAACGCCTACAAGCAGGTGCTGGCCGGGCAGGATTTGATTGAACCTGGCAACGTCAAGGAGCAGTTGCAGCAATCCATCGAGCAGGGCGATCTCGACGAGGCCAAGGTGACCGAGGCCGCCATCCATATCCTGACCCAAGTGATGAAGAGCCCCTCCTACAACCAGCTGGCCGTCAGCAACAGCCCGGATCTGACCGCCCACGCCAAACTTGCTCGCCAGGCCGGAGCCGAAAGCATGGTGCTACTGCGCAACGAAGCCGCCGCCCTGCCCATCGCCGTGACCAGCAAGGTGGCCAGCTTTGGCATCAACCAGATCAACACCTACAAGGGTGGCACCGGCAGCGGGGACGTGAACGCCGCCAGCACCACCACCATAGCCCGGGGGCTGGCCAGCCGTTTCCCGGTCAACGACACGCTGCAAACTTACTACGGCGATTTTTATGAGGCCAACAAGGTCTATCACGAGGGGCAATTCGGCGCCAAAGGCTACTACACCTGCGATGAGGCCACCGTCAGCCCCGAACTCGCCGCTTTGATCACTACGGCTGCCGGTGAGCAGGATGTGGCGGTCATCAGCATAGGCCGTCAGGCCGGTGAGGGGGCAGATCGCACCGACAGCAAGGGCGACTACCTGCTCGGCGATGACGAAATCGCCCTTATCGATGCGGTGAGCACCGCCTTCCACGCCCAGGGCAAGAAGGTGGTGGTGGTGCTCAACGTCAACGGCGTCATCGACACAGCCCAGTGGAGCCACAAGGTAGACGCCATACTGCTGGCCTACATGGCGGGTCAGGAAACCGGCCATGCGGTGGCCGACGTGCTGTCGGGGGCAGTCAACCCCAGTGGCAAACTGGCCCAGAGCTTCCCGTTAAGCTACGCCAGCGTGCCCTCCGCCGGCACCTTCCCGGGTGAAGATACCGACGGTGACGGCGAGCCGGACGATCTCTACTACAACGAGGGGATCTATGTGGGCTATCGCTACTACAGCACCTTCGACAAGGCGGTTTCCTACCCGTTCGGCTTTGGCCTCTCCTACACCAGCTTCGGCTACACCAGCCCCGCCATCACCAGCAATACCCTGGCCGATGGCGCGGCCGGCAGCCTGGTGCTGACGGCAACCATCACCAACACGGGCGCCGTGGCAGGCAAGGAGGCGGCCCAGGTCTATGTCACCGCCCCCGAGGTCAAACTGCAAAAACCGACCATAGAGCTCAAGGCCTTTGCCAAGACCAAGCAGCTGGCACCGGGCGCCGCCGAGCAGCTGAGCTTCACCATTCCGGCCAGCATACTCGCCAGCTTCGATGAGGCCAGCAACCAGTGGATAGTGGAGCCGGGCAGTTACAGCGCCTACATCAGCCCCTCTTCGGATGTCTCCGCCACCACGCCGGTCACCTTCACGGTGAGCAAGGAGATAGTGGTGAGCAGCACGACCCCGGGCACCCTGGCACTGCCGGAAGGCGTGGACCCTGCCACAGTGACCACTGTCACCAAATAAGCCGGCGACAGTGACAGCATAAAATGATGGGAGCGGCGTGCTAACGTGCGCTCCCATTTTCTGTACCGGGAACGCTTGACGAGACCAGCGCCGTTATTATTGGCGAGTATTTCGGTAAGCCAGCGGCGTCATATTGGTATTGGCCTTGAAGAAACGATTGAAGGCACTCTGGGAGGAAAAACCTACCAGGTCGCTGATATTTTGCAGTGGCTGGTCCCCATCCCCCAATAAACGGCACGCCTCCATCATCTTGACCTGTTTCAAAATAGCCGAGAAGCTGCTGCCCTCCCCCTGCAATTTCCGGTTCAGGGTCCAGCGGCTGATATTCATGGCCGAACAGACATCCTTAAGTAAATTGTCATCGCCCTCCATGACACCACTGCGAATGTTATGGCGGATCATATCAGCCACCAGATTGGCAAAGGGCACCCGCTCATCAATGTCGAGGCAGATATGCTCAAGCTGGCTTGTCTGCAAACGGCAAAGGGGTCTGTTATAACCATCGGCTCGGCTATCCAGCAGGGCATTGCTTATGGTCAGGGTGCTGCCAGGCTGATCCCAGCGACAGTGGGTACCAAAGAAGTGATCCAGCTGGCGGTGAGAGCCCAGCGGCGTGCCAATGAGCCCCACCGACACCGTCAGGTTTGGCACATAGACCCGCAGGATCCGGTAGAGGATGACAAAATTGGGGATGGCCTGGCTGGCGCCCAGGGCGGCAGGCCCTTGATTGATATATTCATATCGGGTGTGAAACGCCCCCTCCCTCACCTGAAAATCGTCGCAGTTGCCGATGACGGTGCGATAGGCCAGCAGGGCTTCGATGGCGGCGCGAGGGGACGGCTGGTTCAGGCAGAGGCTGATGAGCGCCGGATAGTGCTGGTAGAGCTCGGCGATATCGTAAGACAGTATGCCCTCGTGAAAGCCATTCAGATGCCGCTGCATCAGGCCCAGCATGCGGTAATGGCTGTGGGCCTGGATCCGGCCATGCTCACGGTGGATATCGAATGGCGTCAGACCGGCAGCCATCAGGATGGCATCCGTATCTCCCCCTTGCTGCTGACAGGCTGCCAGCATTCTTCTGATCACTTGATTTGATACGCTCTGTGACATTTGCCAGCCTTGGCCACATTAATAACAAGAAACATATTTATTGATGAATCGAGTACAAGTGGAACCTATATTTTCAACCTGACCCGACATGAGGTGAATATGGTGATCCGCCAGTCTGTCCATGACATGGCAGGGTTATTATGGCGTGGTGAGGCAGTGAACCTATGTAACGGAGTGTAAGATCAGGATCTGGCGCGCTTATTTTGGCAGAGAAGTAAAAATACGACGTAAAAATAACACCGAGCAGTTATTAAAAGATAAAAACGGCGCCCTGTCAGGGCGCCGTTTTTATTATCACAGTTGTTAATCAACACAGACTCAGCAAGCCTTGTGTTGCTCCGCCAGATAGAGCCAGGTATCGACCACTGTATCCGGGTTGAGAGACACGGAGTCTATGCCCTGCTCTACCAGCCAGGCGGCAAAGTCAGGATGATCCGAGGGGCCCTGACCGCAGATGCCGACATACTTGCCCGCCTTGCGCGCAGCCTGGATGGCCATCGACAACAACGCCTTGACCGCTTCATTGCGTTCGTCAAACAGGTGGGCGATGAGGCCCGAATCCCTGTCCAGTCCGAGTGCGAGCTGGGTCATGTCGTTGGAGCCGATGGAGAAGCCATCCACGTGCTGCAGGAACTGATCCGCCAGCAGGGCGTTGGAGGGGATCTCGCACATCATGATCACCTTCAATCCTCGCTCGCCACGGCGCAGCCCGTTTTCGGCCAGAATGTCCATCACCTGGGCGGCCTCACCCACTGTGCGCACGAAGGGGATCATCACCTCGACGTTGGTCAACCCCATGACGTCGCGCACCCGCTTGATGGCTTCACACTCCAGCGCAAAGCAGGGACGGAAACTGTCGGCTATGTAACGTGCCGCGCCACGGAACCCTATCATGGGGTTCTCTTCGTGGGGCTCATAGTCACGCCCGCCGACCAGGTTGGCGTACTCGTTGGACTTGAAGTCCGACATCCGCACTATGACCCGCTCCGGCCAGAACGCGGCACCCAGAGTGGCGATCCCCTCGGTCAGCTTGGCGACATAGTATTCCCGCGGGTTGTCGTAGCCTGCGATCATCTTAGCGATGGTGGCCTGAAGCTCCGGGCTCTGCTGGTCGAATTCCAGCAAGGCCTTGGGATGCACACCAATCATGCGATTGATGATGAACTCGAGCCGCGCCAGACCCACACCGGCATTGGGCAGCTGGGCGAAATCAAACGCCCGGTCCGGATTGCCGACGTTCATCATGATCTTGATGGGCAAGGGTGGCATGTTGCCCACTTCGGTCACAGCCACATCGAAATCGAGTTCGCCGTCATAGATTAAGCCGGTATCCCCTTCCGCACAGGAGACGGTGATGAGCTGACCCGGGGCAATATGATCGGTGGCGTTGCCGCAACCCACCACGGCCGGAATACCCAGCTCCCGGGCTATGATGGCGGCGTGACAGGTACGCCCGCCCCGGTTGGTGACGATGGCGGAGGCCCGCTTCATGATGGGCTCCCAGTCCGGATCCGTCATGTCGGTAACCAGCACATCGCCGGGCTGCACCTCGTCCATCTGGCTGATGGAGGAGATGACCCGCGCCGGGCCCGCACCAATCTTGTGGCCGATGGCTCGCCCTTCGATCAGCACCTTGCCCGCCTGTTTAAGGGCAAAACGCTCCAGGGTGTTGGCCTCCTGGCGGCTGCGTACCGTCTCGGGACGCGCCTGCACTATGTAGAGCTGGCCATCCTGTCCATCCTTGGCCCACTCGATATCCATGGGGCGACCATAGTGCTGCTCTATGATGAGGGCCTGCTTGGCCAGCTCCATCACCTCGGCATCCGTGATACAGAAGCGGTTGCGCTCGGTCTCGGTCGTGTCGACGATCTTCACCTGACGGCCATGACCTGCATCGTCCGAGTAGGTCATCTTGATAAGTTTGGAGCCGAGGGTCTTGCGCACCACGGCAGGGCGCCCGCCCCTGAGGGTTGGCTTGTGCACATAAAACTCATCCGGGTTGACTGCGCCCTGCACCACCATCTCGCCCAGGCCCTGAGCGCCTGTAATAAAGACCACGTCATTAAAACCGGATTCGGTATCCAGGGTGAACATGACGCCGGAGGCGGCGAGATCCGAGCGCACCATGCGCTGGACGCCGGCCGAGAGCGCCACGCCCTTGTGGTCATAACCCTGGTGCACCCGATAGGAGATGGCGCGGTCGTTGAACAGTGAAGCAAACACATGCTTGACGGCAATCATGACGGCATCGATGCCGCGTACGTTGAGGAAGGTCTCCTGCTGACCGGCAAAGGAGGCGTCCGGCATATCCTCGGCGGTGGCGGAAGAGCGCACCGCGAAAGAGGCATCCAGACCCGCACTCAGCTTGTCGTAAGCGGCGCAGATCGCCTGCTCCAGTGCTGGCTGGAACGGGGCTTCGATCACCCAGTCGCGGATCTGCTGACCCGCCCGGTTGAGGGCGCCTATGTCGTCCACATCCAGGGTATCGAGCAGATCATGGATCTTGCCGTTGAGGCCGCTTGACTCCAGAAACTCGTTAAACGCAAAGGCCGTGGTCGCAAAGCCACCCGGCACGGATACACCGGCACCAGAGAGGTTGCTGATCATCTCGCCAAGGGATGCGTTCTTGCCGCCAACTCGTTCTACATCTTGCATTCCGAGTTGTTCGTACCAGAGTACGTACTGTTGCACTTGCATGTCTCCAGGTTGGTGGGCTCGGGTGCCATGGCACCTTCTGCGCCAAATTAGGTGCGTGAGTTATATGCGTTATTGTCCGTTTCTACTGTTGCCAACGACCATGAAAACGTTTTCTACTTGTTGTCAAAAAAATCCCCGAGCAAGATTTGGGGATGGTCGAATGACACAGACATTCTACAATGCCAACACAAAAAGGTAACGACTCAGGTTTGCAAGCCACTTCACAACTTGGGAACAGCAGACCGGTTGACAAAATAGATATGGTTTCGAGAGATACTGACTGCTCGCAACCTCGCCAACCCGTATCACAGGAGCGTCCCGTGCACACCGTATTCTATGTATCCGACGGCACTGCCATCACGGCCGAAGTATTCGGTCACGCCGTGTTGAGCCAGTTTCCACTGGTGTTCGAACAAGTCACCATCCCCTTCGTAGAGACCCTGGAGAAAGCCAGGCAAGTGCGGGCGCGTATCGACGAGCAGTTCCGCCAGACCGGGCTGCGCCCCATACTGTTTCACACCATAGTCGACCCCCTAGTACGAGAAGAGGTGCTCAAAGCCCAGGCGAGCGGCCACGACTTTCTCAACACCTTCGTCAGCCCGCTGGAACAGGAGTTGGGGGTCAAGGCCGAGCCGAGACTCCATCGCACCCACGGCATGGAGAACCGCAAGCTCTATGACGATCGCATCGAGGCGGTCAACTTCGCACTGGCCAACGACGACGGCATCACCACCAAGGAGTATGAGGAGGCGGACATCATCCTCATCGGGGTCTCCCGCTGCGGCAAGACGCCGACCAGCCTCTATCTGGCGCTGCAATTTGGCATTCGTGCCGCCAACTATCCCTTTATCGAACAGGACATGGGCACCCTGGTGCTGCCCACCGCCCTCAAGGCCAATCGCCACAAGCTGTTCGGCCTCACCATAACGCCCCAGCGGTTGCACGAGATCCGCAATCAGCGCCGCGCCAACAGCCGCTACTCTTCGCTGGAACAGTGCGAGCAGGAGTTGGCAAGCGTGGAGCGGCTGTTTCGCCAGGAGGCGATCCGCTTCCTCGACACCAGCTCTCACTCGGTGGAGGAGATAAGCGCGAAAATTCTGGAGGCTACCGGCATGCGCCGTCAGCTCTATTGAAAGGGGAAAATATCTCGGAAATCAACACATTGCCGACTTCATCTCAGGTGGCAAGTTGACGGGACAGATAAGCAGAAATGAAAACGGAGCCCAATGCTGTAGCATATGGCTCCGTTTTTGTGGCACAGCTAGCGGGGACGAGAGCCAGTGCTGTTCAACTCCTTGTTGTTCATCAGCATGGCGTAAAAATTGAGTACGCCATAGCGCCTGCGTACTCGTTCAGTCAACCAGAGCGCCGGCAGCAGACCAACAGCGCCAGCTGTCAGCAGCACGGTTCGAAAGTGCATCACCAGATAGTCGTCACCCTGCACTGCCCAGACCAGCATGCATCCCGCCGCCATGGTCAGCAACAGGGGCGAGAGCCAGACCGTCAACCAGAGCGCGACGCCCAACAAGCTGCCAATAATACGTTGCATGAAGCCTGTCCTTTTCACTGAGGAGGCTTTATAAAACAGGAATCACTGAAAGAGTCAACTGAACAGCATTCGATTGTTCACAATACAGCCAGCCACTCCTCTTTTTGTATTTGGAGTCCTTAAAAACCTGCTTTATGCCGAAAAAACCAACGAATGATAAGGAAAACAGGTGCGTTGACCGCTGATTATCACTATTCTGCTTCCGTTGGTAGCCGCTACAAAAAACAACAAGCGACCTACCGTAACGAAATAAATACGGATTTCGTCACGTTTCAAGCACGCATTGCCGTGCAAGGTCACATGGAGTGACTCGACGGGCGAGATGACAGACGAGTGACATCAGAGACGTAAGGAAGGAAGAATGGATCTTCAACAAGACGGCGAGGAGCTGAAGCGCGGCCTGAAAAACCGCCATATCCAGCTCATCGCATTGGGCGGTGCCATAGGGACCGGCCTGTTTCTCGGCATTGCCCAGACCATCAAGATGGCGGGCCCCTCAGTGCTGCTCGGCTATGCCATCGGCGGCTTTATCGCCTTTCTCATCATGCGCCAGCTGGGCGAGATGGTGGTGGAAGAGCCGGTAGCGGGCTCCTTCAGCCACTTTGCCTACAAATACTGGGGTGACTTCGCCGGTTTCGCCTCCGGCTGGAACTACTGGGTACTCTACGTGCTGGTGAGCATGGCCGAGCTGACGGCGGTCGGCATCTATGTCCAGTACTGGTGGCCCGAGATCCCGACCTGGATGTCGGCTGCCGTCTTCTTCGTGCTGATCAACGCCATCAACCTCTCCAACGTCAAGGCGTTCGGCGAGATGGAGTTCTGGTTTGCCATCATCAAGGTGGTCGCCATCGTCGGCATGATTGGCTTTGGCGGCTACCTGCTCGCCAGCGGCAACGGCGGACCGGATGCCAGCATCACCAATCTGTGGGACCAGGGCGGTTTCTTCCCCAACGGCATCAGCGGTCTGGTGATGGCGATGGCGGTGATCATGTTCTCGTTCGGTGGTCTTGAACTGGTGGGGATCACGGCCGCAGAAGCGGATGACCCCGAGAAGAGCATACCCAAGGCCACCAATCAGGTGATCTACCGCATCCTGATTTTCTACATTGGCGCCCTGGCCGTGCTGATGTCTCTCTACCCCTGGGGCAAGGTCGTGGAAGGCGGCAGTCCCTTCGTGATGATCTTCCACGCGCTGGATAGCAACCTGGTGGCAACCGTGCTCAACATGGTGGTGCTGACCGCTGCGCTGTCGGTCTACAACAGCTGTGTCTACTGCAACAGTCGCATGCTGTTCGGTCTGGCCAAGCAGGGCAACGGCCCGCGCAGCCTGCTCAAAACCAGCAAAAGCGGTGTGCCCGTAGTGGCCATCTCCGTCTCCGCAGCGGCAACCCTCTTGTGCGTGCTGATCAACTACCTGATGCCGGGCAAGGCGTTCGAGTTGCTGATGGCACTGGTGGTCTCGGCACTGGTCATCAACTGGGCCATGATAAGCCTTGCGCACCTGAAGTTTCGCAAGAGCAAGCAGGCCGAAGGGGTTGAGCCCAAGTTCAAGGCGTTCTGGTATCCGCTGGGTAACTATCTCTGCCTCGCCTTCATGGCCGGTATTCTGGTCATCATGTACCTGACCCCGGGCATCCAGATCTCGGTACTGCTCATCCCGGTCTGGATCGTTGTGCTGGCCATTGGCTATCAGCTCAAGCTGAAACGTCAGGAACGTCTTGCCGCCGACCTTGGCTGATTTTTCCGACGCTCGTTATTCAAATGCCGGTCACTGACCGGCATTTTTCTATCCCTCTTCTACCTGCTGCCAGGTACTGAGCACAGGGATGCAAGCCATCAAGCCTGCCCCCCTTGCCTGCCATCAAGCCTGCAAGAGCGGGAACCTGCTGCCCGCCAGGCGATATCACTTGCTCGCTGATGCGCGCAAACAACTGCCGTAAAAACAACAAGCCCGAGGGGTGAGCCTCGGGCTTGGGACAGGTGAGGGACAGGGCCGGAGGCCATCACCTCACTCCAGCAGGAAGACGGCTTCCACGTTGTCCGTGATGCTGATCTGCTGCTGTTGATAACTGTTTTCCATCATGTCGGCGGCAGGGGCCATGGCGGCGGCCTTGAGTGCACGGCTATAGATGGGCATGGGGGTATTGTTGCGGTACTCCACGCTGTAAACCTTGCCAAGCTTCATGCCGAACGCCTTGGCCAGGGACTCCGCCTTGTTCTTGGCATCCTCGACCGCACCAATACGAGCCTGCTCCTTGATGATCTGCGGCGACTTGAGACCGTACTCAATCTGGGAGACTGACTCCAGACCCGCCTTGAGAGCGGTATCCATCAGCTCGCTCAGTTTGTCGAGCTGGTAGAGTTTGACCGCGAGTTGACGCTGGGCACGGTATCCCACCAGTTCCGGTTTCTTGTTCTGCGGATACTGATACTCGGGAGAGATCACCAGGTTGCCCGCTTCCACATCGTTGCGCTTGATGCCCAGCCCTTCCAGCTGACCAAAGAAGGCCGCAACCTTGCTATCGACCTGCTGCTTGGCCTTGATGCCCTGCTTTTCCAACGCAGTGACCGCAACATTGAGGGTCAGCATATCGGGTTCGGCCTTTTGCTCGGCATAACCACTTACCACCAGATGTGGGGCTTGCGGTACTTCGAGCGCGAATAACGGAGCACTGACAACCAGAGCGGAAAGGGTAAGAAGGGAACGCCACATATAAAAAAACCTCAATCAATTAGAGTGAGGTCATTATGCCCGTGGCTGAATGGGATTCATATATCGTGCAATGGCGGTATCTGATCCAGTACCTGATTGGTCATATCGATGCTGATGCTGATCTCATTGCCCATCGGCTCAGGATGACTCGAGGCAACAGGTGCGACACTGCGGGAAGTGATCAGGTCTTCATCATCAAAATGGAACGAATCCCACGACAGAACATGTCCCTGTACCTGGCTAATGGGGTCTGCCAGCGTGGATGTGGTCAGTGGAACACAGTCGATACTGTCGGAGTGAATGAGCAGATCCTGCAAGCAGGCATGGCTCAAACTCTGCAGCGAATACTCCTGCTGCCCCTCATCATGCCCGACCAGCACCACCCTGTGAGGTGGCTCAGCATCCATTGCCGGATTAAATGCGATGGTGGCCGCCGCGAAATCCACATTGAGGGAACCCGCCACGTCGCCATCTTCGCTTTCAAGATCCAGCCCGTCAATCCGGTCACCCGCCATGGTTGCCTGATAGCCAAACTGGCCGGTGCAGGTAATGCTGCCCTGCCCGTCCCAGCTATAGCGAATGCCATCAATATCGACCCAATTAAATGACTGCATGGTGACCCTCTCCTCTACTGCCGCTATCTTAGCCGCCCCCTCAGTCAAAAAACAGGGGCCAGGCATAGCCCGGCCCCGCTACCTGATTACGGATCAACCTTGAGGTTACCATCATCCAGCAGTTGCTTGATGATATCCTGGTTAGACCCCAGGGAGGCAAGATCAAGGGAGTTCTGGAACTGAATCGTCAGCTCGGAACCACCGACCACACCATCAGGGTCTATCGTCAACGTCTTGTTGGCGGTATCAAACTGCAAGTAACTGTCCAACGCCGCCGCCAAATCATCGTTGCTGCCGCCAGTGGGAACCCCAACCAGCAAATCAGACAGATCCAGCACATCCCCCCCACTGGCCATATTCCCCAGGGTAAAGTCCGTGATGTTGTCCGTACTGCCATCTGCATCGCCAGCAAGCCACTTGAAGGTATCGCTGCCAGCGCCCCCTGTCATGGTGTCGCTACCGAGGCCGCCGATCAGAATGTCATCACCCAGACCACCGATCAAAGTGTCGTTGCCTGAGCCTCCATGCAGGTAATCATCCCCTTCACCACCATCAAGGGTGTCATTGCCTTCCTGACCAAAGATAATGTCATTGCCAGCCCCGCCCAGAAGAGTGTCATTACCACCGCTACGACCACCTTCAACACTCAGCTCTGTGAGATGGGTACGGATATAGTCCACCGTCTGTTCACGGGTCCAACCGTGACTTGTTTCCAGGGTTTCGAATACCAGCCAACCTGATCCTGCAGGCAAGGTCAGGCCCAACTGGGTTGCCAGCGCATCAGTATTGAGCGCATCACCAAACAAAATGTCATTGCCTGCGCCCCCATCGACCACATCATTGCCAGCCCCAAGCAGCACGGTTATCTGATCACCCTCGGTCAGTGCCGCCGTCAATTGCTCGGCACTGGTCACAATCTGGGCTTCCCCTATCGGGGCGCTGAAACCCTGCTCGACCCGGATATTGTCTATTCGCACTTCGGCAGTGCGACTGCTGGAGTTATCAAGCAGCTCAAACACAAAGCCATATTGCCCGGCTGCAAGCCCGTTGGTGGTGATGGTACTGTAAGATGTTGTCCCAGATGTACCAATACCGGTGATCGTGCCACTTTGTAGTGGGCTGGCCAGATCCCAAGCACCGCCATCGAGCCTTACCAGCTTCCAGGTGAAGCTGTCACTGGAATTGACAGAACTCAAGGCATACTGGAACTGCAGGCTTGCGCCAGCTTGTGCCGCCGAAATCTGGATAGCGTTGGCAACGGCCAGCGCCAATACGGTTCTGTCAGTATCAGAACTCGTACGGTCATCCCTGATACGCAAGTAGCCTCCAGTGACAGTATGGGCCCCCTGTGGATCACCGCTACGTACCCACCCCGAGGCTGCATTGATGCCACTGCCTCCACTGCCAAAGGTAGCCAGATCGAGGAAGCTGCCAGCGGAGTAGAACTGCGAGCCGGTTTCCGTCGTGTTGTCAAAGAACTTGAGCAGCTCCTGATTGACGCTGTTGGTCACCCCGATGGCATTGACCTGACTGATGCTGCTCAGCGATTCAAACGCATCGACAGACTCCTTGACCACCGTGTAGGTAGTACTATCGCCCGGACCGGCAACCTGATTGCTGTCGTTGATGTAGTAGGTTGGATTGCCATCCGTGACAAAGAAGGTCAGGTTTTCATAATCGGGATCTGCCTGACTGCCGTTATTGAACCACTGCACAGCCTGATTGAAGGCTGCCTCATAGTTGGTCCCTCCATTGGCAACCAGAGTATCAATGGCACTGGTCAAGTTGATCACATTGCTGGCATCCAGACCTACAATGGTCACGCGTTCACTGGCATTGGTGGCAAAACTGATCAGGGTGATATTGATCTCGCCATCATGATCTTTGAGCTGATTGGCCAGATGGGTCAGGGATGCCTTGAGCATGCTCAGGCGTCCGCCTTCCATACTGCCGGACACATCGACAACCAGAGCGATATTGTAGCTCTGGCCCGGGATGAAATTGGTGGTTGTGCCACCCACATCCCCGACCAGAATATCGTGACCAGCACCGCCTGCCACAACACCATCCACATTGCCATCCGAGTTGGGTACCTTGTGATCGTCGCCTGTGCCTGGTGTCCCCGTGCTGTCGGCGGTATCCGAGGAGTTGCTGCCCACCACCAGGATATTAGACGCCACAGGGGGCTCATTGCTCTTGACCGATACAGTGAAGTTGGCGCTGGCCTGATCGCCATCGCCATCCGTCAAGGTAGCGCTGAAGTCGAGCTCAATATCGGGGGGCGTTATCTTGTCTATCACCCCTAAGTTCTCAATTCGTACCGAGTCATTACCATCCAGCACAAAACGCACGTAGAGCTGACTGAATTCGCCGTCGGGCTCTATGCTGGCCAGCTGCATTGCGCCATTCAGACCTGACAGGACAAGCTCCCCTGAGTCGACGACGGTGACACCATCGGCCGCATAGGCCACCCACTGTATGGTGCTCGTATTGGTATTGCCAACCCCATACACATTGAAAGAGAGGCCATCAACTCCCGTCGTGGTGGATACCTTGAACCCTTCGTTATTGTCCAGGTTGCCATTTTTGATCCCGAACCCGTTGTTGTTCGGATTAAGATTATCTGCATCGCTGCCAGGTAGATTTTGAGGGTTATTGACACTGCCATTGAACAGCAGTCCATCGAACAGGACACCAATCCCGCCAGCAGTCACTCCGATCGTCTCAACCGGCCCACCGGCACCGAACTGTGAACCGATCGAGAAGGTCTGGGTTGGCTGCGGAGTGACAAGATTGAAGCTGTAAGTATTGTCTTCATTGAGTGTCAGGGTATAGAAGACTTCGGGTGGTTGCCCACTGCCATCAATAGTGGCCACCAGGGTCTTCCCGTCCATAGACAAGGTCTCGGTGATCCCGGCCAGATCCGGCCATCCGGTCAATGTCAGTCCACCACTGGCCAGAGAGCCGTCGGCCCCAAAGGAGACGCCAAACAATCCCCCCGTGGTGATGGTAGCCACATTCATAACCTCAAGGCTTTCGATACCTGTGATCACCGGCATATCATCTTCAATGACAACACTGACCTGCTTGGTATCACTCAAATCACCGTCGCTGACCGACAGGTTGAATGTAAATGTCTCCAGCCCTTCCTGATTGTCTCCAAATTCATGATCGATGGGGCCCAGCAGGTCGACCGTGTATTTGCCCGTCGGATCCACAGATACCTGTATGACCGGGTTCCCACCCACAGAGCCAACCAGGATCGCAGAGCCGATACCGCTCCACACAACAGGCTGCCCCCCGGAGCTCAAGCTGGATGGTGATGAGAGAGTAAAGGTAAAGGCACTGCTGTCGATGTCCGTCACACCTGCCGTGGCATTGGCTGATGTGCTGTCAGTGGTATCGCCCGGATTGGGTGAATTATCCGGATTGGCGCCAAGCAGCCCCTCTTCAGAGATACGCAGATCCGAGACGGTCAGCATGGGGGCATCATTGGTCGCAGTGACCGTCACGGTGAAGTCCTGATTGGCAGCACCCCCCTCGTCCGTGGTCCCCGCTACATTGCCATTCACTACCCCGCTCCAGTCCGCCGGCAAGGTAAAGCCCGGCACGCCCGCCACGCTCGCACCGCTCCAGCTGTAACTGCCACCGCCATTGGCGGTCCAACCCGCCATCACCGCACCTTCCGGCACATTGCTCAGGGTCACCGTCACGCCGGTCACCTCTTCCGAGCCATCCGTATCCGTCGCACTGACACTCAACTGCGCCGCCAGCGACACCGCCACCGGCGCATCCGTTTCACCCAGCACCAGGCTGGTCGCACTGACACTGATGTCCCCTTCCACGTTGATGGTCACAGTCCCGCTGCTGTTGGCGCTGCCCTCGTTGGTGGTCGCCACCACTGTGTAGCCTATCGGCGCACCGTCGTTGGTCGCGCTGCCCGCTACCCCAGTCGTGGAGTAGTCCGCCGGGAACACCAGCCCAAACGCACCCGGCAAGGCCCCGCCGGTGACTGTCACCGTCAGCACGTTACCCACCAGGGTGCCCCCCACCGCCGTGGTCCCCGCCGGCAGGTTGTCAAAGGTGTACACCAGACTGGTCCAGCTCTCGGAGCCATCGCTGTCACTGAGGGTCACTGTGTTGGTCAACTCCACCTGCAGCCCGGCATCAGTCTCGGTACTCACCACGTTCAGTGCCTGCGCATTGAAGTCGATGTCATGGCCAGCCGTGACCGTCACGGTGAAGTCCTGATTGGCAGCACCCCCCTCGTCCGTGGTCCCCGCTACATTGCCATTCACTACCCCGCTCCAGTCCGCCGGCAAGGTAAAGCCCGGCACGCCCGCCACGCTCGCACGCAGCCCGGCATCAGTCTCGGTACTCACCACGTTCAGTGCCTGCGCATTGAAGTCGATGTCATGGCCAGCCGTGACCGTCACGGTGAAGTCCTGATTGGCAGCACCCCCCTCGTCCGTGGTCCCCGCCACGTTGCCATTCACTACCCCGCTCCAGTCCGCCGGCAAGGTAAAGCCCGGCACACCCGCCACGCTCGCACCGCTCCAGCTGTAACTGCCACCGCCATTGGCGGTCCAACCCGCCATCACCGCACCTTCCGGCACATTGCTCAGGGTCACCGTCACGCCGGTCACCTCTTCCGAGCCATCCGTATCCGTCGCACTGACACTCAACTGCGCCGCCAGCGACACCGCCACCGGCGCATCCGTTTCACCCAGCACCAGGCTGGTCGCACTGACACTGATGTCCCCTTCCACGTTGATGGTCACAGTCCCGCTGCTGTTGGCGCTGCCCTCGTTGGTGGTCGCCACCACTGTGTAGCCTATCGGCGCACCGTCGTTGGTCGCGCTGCCCGCTACCCCAGTCGTGGAGTAGTCCGCCGGGAACACCAGCCCAAACGCACCCGGCAAGGCCCCGCCGGTGACTGTCACCGTCAGCACGTTACCCACCAGGGTGCCCCCCACCGCCGTGGTCCCCGCCGGCAGGTTGTCAAAGGTGTACACCAGACTGGTCCAGCTCTCGGAGCCATCGCTGTCACTGAGGGTCACTGTGTTGGTCAACTCCACCTGCAGCCCGGCATCAGTCTCGGTACTCACCACGTTCAGTGCCTGCGCATTGAAGTCGATGTCATGGCCAGCCGTGACCGTCACGGTGAAGTCCTGATTGGCAGCACCCCCCTCGTCCGTGGTCCCCGCCACGTTGCCATTCACTACCCCGCTCCAGTCCGCCGGCAAGGTAAAGCCCGGCACACCCGCCACGCTCGCACCGCTCCAGCTGTAACTGCCACCGCCATTGGCGGTCCAACCCGCCATCACCGCACCTTCCGGCACATTGCTCAGGGTCACCGTCACGCCGGTCACCTCTTCCGAGCCATCCGTATCCGTCGCACTGACACTCAACTGCGCCGCCAGCGACACCGCTACCGGCGCATCCGTTTCACCCAGCACCAGGCTGGTCGCACTGACACTGATGTCCCCTTCCACGTTGATGGTCACAGTCCCGCTGCTGTTGGCGCTGCCCTCGTTGGTGGTTGCCACCACTGTGTAGCCTATCGGCGCACCGTCGTTGGTCGCGCTGCCCGCTACCCCAGTCGTGGAGTAGTCCGCCGGGAACACCAGCCCAAACGCACCCGGCAAGGCCCCGCCGGTGACTGTCACCGTCAGCACGTTACCCACCAGGGTGCCCCCCACCGCCGTGGTCCCCGCCGGCAGGTTGTCAAAGGTGTACACCAGACTGGTCCAGCTCTCGGAGCCATCGCTGTCACTGAGGGTCACTGTGTTGGTCAACTCCACCTGCAGCCCGGCATCAGTCTCGGTACTCACCACGTTCAGTGCCTGCGCATTGAAGTCGATGTCATGGCCAGCCGTNGAGCCTGTAAATCCAATTGTGTAACCGCCCACGAATAAGTAACTTTTTCAAAAGGATACCTTCGTGGGTAAGCAAATGGACCAAGACAAACTCAAAGCACTGGCCGCTGAGCTGGCCAAAGACATCAAGTCTGAAAAAGATCTCGGCACCCTCACCCAACAGCTGATCAAGCTTACCGTCGAGACCGCGCTCAATGCCGAGATGGACGAGCATCTGGGCTACCAGAAACACGCCCTACAAGGCCGCGGGACCGGCAACAATCGCAATGGCTATTCCACCAAGTGCCTACAAGGGCAGCACGGAGAGGTCACTATCCAGGCGCCTCGTGACCGTAACTCGTCCTTCGACCCTCAGTTCGTCCGCAAGGGCCAGTCACGCCTGACCCAGATGGACGACCAGATCCTCGCCCTCTACGCCAAGGGCTTGAGCACGCGGGATATCGTGGACGCGTTCAAAGAGATGTATGACGCCGACATCTCGGCGGGGCTGGTATCGCAGGTGACCGAACGCGTCATCGAGCAGGTCCACGAATGGCAAAACCGGCCGCTGGATCCGCTCTATCCCATCGTCTATCTGGACTGCATTGTGCTGAAGATCCGCGCGAACCAGCGGGTGATCAACAAGTCGCTCTATCTGGCACTGGGCATCAATATGGAGGGGCACAAGGAGCTGTTGGGCCTGTGGCTGGCCGAGACCGAAGGGGCAAAGTTCTGGCTCTCGGTCCTGACCGAGCTGAAGAACCGCGGCCTGGAAGACATCCTGATCGCGTGTGTGGACGGTCTCAAGGGCTTCCCTGATGCGATTGCCGTGGAGTATCCCCAGACCAAGGTGCAACTGTGTATCGTCCATATGGTGCGCAACTCGTTGCGCTATGTCTCCTGGAAGGACTACAAGGCGGTGACGGCTGAACTGAAGCAGATCTACCAGTCTGCGACGGAACGTGAAGCTCANAGCGCAAAGGCGTAGTCGGTGATGCCGTGCTCTTGCAGCAGGATGGAGAGGATTTCATCAGGCTTTTTCGCCTGGAAGATGCGGGAGTTCTGGCGAAGGCCCAGTCGCCACAGGGCCGGCTGCACCATGAGCTGATAGCGGGTACGGCGAAAGCCGCTGTCCCCTTGCGCAAAGTCACTCACAACCCCGCACACCCGCCGCTGCAGCTCGCCGTTGTACCACACCATCAGCTCGCAGGGCTGGTCCAGCACATCGGCAAAGTCGACATCCGGCTGGGGGCTGGCCAATTCCAATCGCAACTGGAACGGGCTATTCAGCGCCTCTTCCAGCGCAAACTCGGCCACCACGAAAGTGCTCTCGGGCAGCGCCCCTACCTTGACGGTGAATTGTAATCCTGTGCTGTCTGCCATAACGCTGTTCCTTATCCTGCCTGTCCGCTGCCCGAGCCAATCACAACGCCACCGCAACCGATGGAGGTACCGGTCACGGCGATGGGCTTGCCGTTGACCAGAACGGTGCCCACGCCACCCGAGATGCTGCGCGGATGGGGGGGATTATTGGGCTTGTCATGGGGCGCCAGCGGATCGCCCTGCCGGGCCACCGGTTTGCCATCGAGGAACACATCGGGGCTGGCGGCAATCACTGGGGATGGGTGAAAACCATCGTGGTCGGTGCCTATGTCACCGAGCAATGCAATAGAGGGACACATATGAACTCTCCGTATGGGCAAGGGAGCCACCCGAGGGACTCCCGCCATGCCTCGTGCTCACCGTCGTGACCATGGGCTCAGATACACTTGGGGTGGCTACCAAGCAGCCTTTGTGCCATGACAAAGACGCCGATAATACTTTTTTAAATCAGTCCATTAGGTTCATGGACCTCAAGGCTGGCAGGGGCTGCTGCAATAGCTTGCGCAATACAGCGTGATCACCAGGCCATAGATTGCTTTGGTAGTCGAACACACCATAAGGAACGCAACTTTTTGCTCAGTGCAGCATGATCAACTACCTGTGCTGCTCCGCTGCAACTGGTAGAGACGGATATTGAGTGCTTTCAGGTCGTTCTCCAGACCTTTCAGCTCGGCTGCCGTGACGGGCTCCTGGGATGCCTTTCTCGCCTCCAGTTCGCTCAGGCGCAGACTGAACGGGATATCCTGCATCAGGTTTTTCTGCACCTCATAGAGCTGGGACTTCAGATAGGAGATGGTCACCGTCTTGCGCTGACGCTCCAGCTCCAGCAGCTGATCGAGCAAGGCGTCGACACCGGCGCGAGCATCCAGATAGGTCGGTACGCTGATCACATCCCCCTGCTGACCTGCCAACGCCGTCTGCCACTGCTTGTCCAGCGCTTTGACCGCCAGCGAGTCGGGATAGAGCATCTGCAGCGAGTTGCGCAGCCCTTCCCCATAGCGATACCAGTAGAGCGGCGAGGTCTGCTCAAGCCGTCCCAGCTGGGCTTGATAACGGGACACCAGCTCACTTTCCATGCCTTGCAGGGTCTGTTCGCCAAGTACGATGCGTGCCTGGCGGATATCGTCATAACTGAGGGCCCGTGGCAGCTCGGCGGCCGGTTGCTGCAAGCGCTGGGCAGCCACGGCTTTCTCCTGCTGCAGATGCTGCCAACCCAGCCAGCTCATCACCGGCAGGGCGCAGCTGAGCAGACCGCAGCCAAACCAGAACCAGGCAGGGCGCTGCTTGCGGTGAGGTTCAATCTTGAGCACTGTGGGTTTGACCTGCCCCTTCTCGCGACCAATCAGTATGCTGCCCTGGGGCAGGTGTGGCGTGCTGGAAGAGGACGCTGAAGAAGAAGGGCTGTCGTGCTCCATGTCGGACTTGAAGAACACCATGGGCGGGATCTGCAGCTCCTCCTTGAGACCGGGCTCATCGGAGACGATGACGATCTCGGTCTCGTCGAACAGATGGGTATACCCCTCGATGAAGTGCACCAGATTTTCGACCCGGGGAATGCGGCTCAAGCCCACGTTGTGCAGCTTCTCGCTGATAAGCTGCAACGCCCGCTCGCAGCGATAGACGAGGCGCTTGTCTTCGTGGCTGATCTGGTACTGGCGGATCACGTCGCTGATGCGGGCAATGAACCAGTCCAGCATCTCGATACGGGCTCGCTCCTGATGCACTGGTGGCCAAAAGCTCTCCCATTGGGTGACGATCAGGTTGGCCAGAAACTCGCACCCTTCGGTAAAGCCGTTCAGCCCTTGCAGGCGCGACCGCGCCAGGGTGAAGTAGATGGCGGTCTGCAGGTCCACCCCGTGCTTTTCAAAGATAAGGCTCGCGAGCCGATGGATCTTGAGCCAGTCCACCTCGGGGCGGGAGGCGTGGCTGAGTTTGTTGATCTCGCTGCGCAGCGCCTCGTACTCCGGCAGCATCCTGGGGTCACGCCCCACTTTCAGCGCCTGCTGACCTTGTTGATTCTGTGACATATCGGCTTCCAAAGCTTGAGGGGGCACACAGTGCCCCCACTTTATCAATAGAGAGACTCAGGCAATCTGAACTGACTGAACAGGCCGCCGGTGAAGGGGTTTTGCGCGCTGTCGGTGTAGACGCGATAGGTCATGGAACCCTGATCCACCGGGAAGCGCACATCGAAGGTGGCTTCATTGACCTGGGTCAGCTCCCCCTTGTCCATCAGTCGGAACATGGCCCAGGGGCCGACGAAGCCTTCGCTGCGCGGTGAACGTTCCCTGGCTGCCGGCACCAGGGTGATCTTGCTCTCGGCACCGTCACGCATGGTGTTTGGCCACACCAACGGCACCTTGGTACGACGGCCATGGGCATACTCCAGCAACTGACCGTCCAGGTTCAGCACGCTGCGCCGCTTGTTGGCGGTGAGCTCGATGGGCTCGAGGGCGAACTGCACCTCCAGGTTGCCCTGCTGGGTGAAGAAGATCTGGCGGATACGAGCGGCTCTATCCAGCTGCTTCACCAGCTCGGT
This sequence comes from Aeromonas sp. 9A, assembly GCF_963900955.1. Taxonomy (NCBI): domain Bacteria; kingdom Pseudomonadati; phylum Pseudomonadota; class Gammaproteobacteria; order Aeromonadales; family Aeromonadaceae; genus Aeromonas; species Aeromonas sp. 9A. The sequence goes on along the minus strand of NZ_CAWRFG010000001.1, from coordinate 2,228,289 downwards.
CTGGATGGGCGAGCTGAACTCTCCCTCCATCAGGCCGCTCTCCACCATGGGCTTGAGGTTGACCTGATAGAAGCTGTCCAGGGTGCCACCCGGCGCGAAGAAACGCTCCATCTCGGACAGCGGCACATCCTTGGTTGAGCCCGGATCAAACGGATAGCGACCGGCCAGCTGACTGTTGAACGGTGCCAGTACCTTGTCCTGCCACTCTCGATTAAGGGACGACATGGCCAAGTCGATCACCAGACGAGAGCTCTGCTCGGAGAGCTGACCCACCCAGCGATCCAGCGGGGCCGGCAGGCTGCGGGCATATTGCTGCAGGGCGAACACGGGATCGGCGTACTTGTTGGTCAGACGCAGCTGCACCGCCTTGAGGGCGGACTGGCCCGGCTCGGTGGCGTTGACGATGAGTTCCAGATAGTGCTGCAGCTCCACCAGCTTCTGATTGACCTCCTGGATAAGCGGCCCCTGCTCGCCACGACCGCCAAGGGCGGCATTGGTCGCCATGAAGGGACGGCCGATGCGGGCCGTGATGGCCTGCGCAGGATCCCCTTCCACATCCGATATCTTTCGGATCCGGGTGTTGTCATCCAACGAGGCCAGTACCCGCTGGAAAGGCTGATCGTTGCCGGTAATGGCAGAGAGTACGTCCAGTGCCTGCTCCGGGCTTTCAAGGGTCTGCACGTCCAGGTTGGTCAGCAGTTTCTGCCACTGGTTGACGTAATCGGTGACATAACGGTCGTTGACCTGACGACCGATCTCCTTGCGATCCGCCTCGCTCAATTGACTCAGCCTGCGCTGACCCAGCACCCAGGCATCCATGGCGGTGAGATCAATCAACGCCTTGTCCTGCTTGAGGAAGAAGTCGTTGAAACCGGGCCAGGTCAACAGGCGTGGCACTTGCCCTGCATTGTCACTGCGCAGGGCAAACACGGTGTCAAAGGTTGGCCCCACTTCGTCACGTACGTTGAGATCCGGCGGCAATACGTCATTCGCCTTCACCACCAGGTTCTGATAGACCCGCTGATACATGGGCAACTTGCCAAGCTCGCGCTGGGCGCCGTAGACAGGCTCCTTGAACGGTGCGAAGGCGATGATGGCGGCCTGATCACGGGCAGCCCTGGCACCATGCCAGTCGGTATGATCGAGGGCGTAATCCAGGTGCCCCATCAGCTGCTCCTGCACAGGGCCCTGCCCCGGGAAGGCGCGCTGCCAGCGGCTGGCCATGTACTGCTCCACCAGCTCCTTGTTGCGACCGGAGGCATCATCCAGCATCCGCATCACCCGCAGTATGGAGAGCTTCTCCTCGCTGCCGGCCGGCGCCTGATTGAGATCCTCCAGCAGCCCCTGCATCTGGGCTGGCAAAAAGCGCTGACCCAGCAGTTGCAGATAAGAGCCTTCCACATGAGGACCGATTTCGTCCCCCTGATAGAGACCCAGATCCGCCACCAGCGGCGTCCGTTCGCGGTAGTTGCCAAAGGCGAGGGTCGCCTCGCGGATGAGGTTCAGACGCGGCAACTGACTCACACCGAAGGCATGCTCATCGACGACCTCGTTGGTCTCCATGAAGGCTTGCGCCTTGGTCAACACATTGCGACCGGCCTCTTCGTTGACCCGATAGAAGTAGTGCCAACCGCCGATCAGGGCCGCCGAAAAGAGTGACAGGCAACCGAGGCCAATGGCCATGCGCCGACGACGATAGAGAGTATGCAGCCGGTTCTCCCCGGCCAGGTGGGCCTCGGGGAAAATGATGGAGGAGAACAACTTGCGCACGAAGTAGGTATTGGACTCCCCGCGCAGGGCCGAGTGAATGGGCTCTGGCAGGTTGTAGCGGCGGGAGGCCGCCTGGGCAAACGCATCGAACGGCACCCCTTGCTGATAGACGGAGCTGATATAGACGCCGCGCACCAGCAGTGGCTTGCTCTCCTCAATTTGCAGCGTCTCATCGAGCAGCGCAGTCACATAATCCTTCAGCCCCGCCAGCTGACGCACGAACGAGAAAAGCGCGTTGCGCTGGGTGGCATCGAGTCGTGCCAGCATCAGCTCGGGCAGGTTCTGGTTGAGGTTGTCCACCCACTGATCCCAGAACAGGGCCAGATCCTGCTGCCAGGATTTTCCCCGGCTGTCGGCCGGGTTGAACGTCACCCCCAGCACGGCCTCGCGGGCCTCCTTGTCGAGCTGCTCATACACCACATCGAAACCGCGCAGCAGATCGAGCTTGGTAAAAGTGACATAGAGCGGCAACCGGGTATTCATGGTGGCCGACACCTCTTGCAGGCGAGAGCGCATCAGCTGGGCATAAGCCTTGCGTTCGGCCACGCTGGCGCCGGAGAGCCAGGCCAGATCCACGGTCAGCACCAAACCGTTGAGGGGCTGGCGGCGGCGGTGTTCGGAAAGCCAGTTCAACAGGTGCAGCCAGAGCCGCTCATGCTTGCGCGCCAGGGGATCGAGTTCCGGCTCGGATTGAGACAAGAGCTCACCAGCGGGATCCAGCATCACTGCCTGCTCCCCCAGCCAGCAATCGATCAGCTGATCCTGCGCCACGTCCCTGAGCTCGGTATCGAGTCTGGGGTTGAGCTTGTTGGCCGGATTGGCTCTGTGGATCAGGCTGCTCTTGCCGCTGCCGGGCAGACCCAGCACCAGATACCAGGGCATGGCGTAGATCGCCCCCTTGCCCAGGTGTTCGCCAAGCGCCTGCAACCAGCGATTGAGAAACAGCGCCTGCTTGTCGATGAGCCCTTTCACCGGATCCTGCACCAGCACGGTTTCATGCTGACGCTCGGCCTTGAGTTGCTGCATCTTGCACCACACGCGCCAGGAGAGGATCCCCAGCATCAGCCAGAGCCAGAGCAGGGTAAATACCACCCGCCCCCACAGCGGCTCGAACGGTTTGGCGCCGCGGATCTCGAGGCGAGGACCCAGCCACCACACCAGAATGAGGGCAAGTCCCCAGAGCACCACGCCGAGCAGGGGCCAGGAGGGTTTCAATTTCGGCAGCTGTTGCCGCAGAAAAGTTAAGATGGTTTTGAACATAAAATGTGATCCAACTCCGACTCAATGACTCATTTCGGCACTTATTTCGACAACGGGGCCGCATGGCTTTCCAGGCGACTGACCAGCCCGGGCTCCCATTGCGCCAATCCCAGGCGACTTGCCTCTTGCCACAAGTGTTGATAGTGCTGGCTAGCCAGCGAATTCATGCCTTCCTGCGCCAACAGCTCCGCCTGCACCAACTGGGCATGGAAGCGGGCTCTTGGCTCTTTCAACTGCGCCATCCTTTCATCGAGCAGGGTGAGGGCCGCAGCCACCCCCAGCTCCCCATGACGCAGGGCAACCTCTTCGGCCAGACTGGACTCCCCATCCCCACCTGCACCACTCACCTTGGTGGGCTGCAACCAGCGGCTGCACTCGGGTGACAGGAAGGGACTGCCATCACTGAAGGTGAGATCCCGCAGCGCCGGCAGACGCTGCAAGAAACCATCCAGCTCCTGCGCTATGGCCTGGGCAACGGTGCCAAACCCCAGCTTATGGGCCACTTCGGCCGAGAGCCGATGCCCCTCGAACCAGTAGGGCGCCAGGGTCAGGCTCTGTTCGATCCGCTGCCAGAGCGCCAGATCCGGCGCGGACCGCTCCAGTGTGGCCAGAGCGGCGCGGTACTCATCCACCATGTCCACCGACATGGGGGCCAGCTGGGTTTTATTGCCCTGAGCCGTCATGGGTGGCGTGGTGATCCCGGCCCAGATGGCGTGGCGACGCAGACGATAGCCCACCGCCGCTTCCGGCTGGCGCTCGATAAGCAACTCGGCCACCTTGAGCTGGGTCTGGCGCCAGGCACGATCGTTGGAGCTGTCAATCTCGACTCCGGAGCCCTTGCTGCTGCCACTGAGCACCATGGTTCCCGACATGCCGCTCGCACTGGCGGTGGCAGCAACAGTGCTGCTTGAAGGTTGGCCACCGGCATCTGCCTGGGCCTGGGCAACCTGCTGGCGCTGGGCCCGTTTCAGCCCCATCAACAAGGGATAGAGCAGCTCCCCCTTGTCCGGGCACTGGGCCAGCCAGCCAGCCTCCAGCTGCTCGGCCTGGGCCAGCAGCTGGGCCAGTTCAGCCGGCGAGGCGCTCTCGCTCACCCGCGGTAAAGCTCCTTCAAAGCGTTTGACAATCTGCACCATCAGCCGCTGTTTCTGGCTGGTATTACCGGGCCAGGCTTGCAGCCAGTAGGCCCGGATCCAGGACTCCAGCAAGCTGAGCGCAGCCCCCAGAGGGGCCGCCTTGGCCGGATGTTGCAGGCAGCGCAGCAGCTGGGCCAGCACCCGCATGTCCTTGGTGCGGCTCTCCAGCAAGCCAAGGCAGGCTTCGGCCACCGCATTGAGATCCACCTGGCTGTGGGCGAGCGATCCCAGCTTGACCAGTTCGGTCTCCACGTAATCCCAGCGCGGCTCGTCGGCCAGCACGGCACCTTTTATCTGCTCTTCCGGCAAACTGGTGAGCAAGCGGGCACACCAGGGGTGTTGATAGCTCATGGCACCCCCTACCAGCGACACTGTTGGCGCAGGGGCTGCAGCGCCTCTTTCAAACCACTGAGATCGACCCGGAGCAAGGCGCCGTTGTCGGCCTTCACCTGCAGCTCGCGATGACCTATCCAGCGCTTGAGCTCCTCGATGGCGGGCAAGCCGCGGCCATATTCCAGCAACAGGCCCTGATCCCGGATAAACCAGCTCTGGGCGTTGCGGCTGGGCTGACCATCCAGTTCAATCTGTACCCGCTCACCAACCCAGGGGGCATCGAGCCTTAACCGGATATGGGTAATGCTGTCGACACAGCCTATGGCCAGGGTCGCCCCGCGCAAGGCTGGGCGAGTGAGGGTTTCGCTGCCACGCCCCGCATCGCTTTGCAGCAGGAAGGGAGCACTCTCTGGCGTGCGGGCCTGCTCCTGTGTCCAGATGGCCTGCCAGGCGGCCGACTTGGAGGCGCCGCCCTCGCTCGTCTGGGTGAGGCCATTACCGATGGCGTCATAGCAGGCCAGCCGGATCAGCGGCGATGGCTCGCGGCGACACGCCTGGAAACTGGCCATGTCTTGTGGGGGTAATGCGCTGCCGGTCGCCAGCAACAGGGGCAAAAGGCCAAGGGCGCTCATCAGTTCACCTCCAGTTTCTGGCACTTGTGATCCAGGGTGCGCTTGGGAATATTCAGGCTCTCGGCCACCAGCATGCGATTGCCCTGGAAGTAGCGCAGACGCGCCTCGATGACGGAAGCCTCGTACTGCTGCATGGCCCGGCGCAGATCCCGGATGTGGTTGTAATCATCCATGGAACCGGGCAACAGGGCGCTGACTCGCTCGCGCAGCTCGGGGGGCAGCGCCTCCAGTACCACCTCTTCCCCGTGACGGGTGTGGGCGCAGGCGACCTCCAGCAGATTGCGCAGCTCGCGCACGTTGCCGGGAAAGTCATAACTTTGCAGTTGCTTCAAGAACTTGCGCTGCAGCCCCGCCAGGGTCTTGCCATCCTGGTCGGCAAACTGGGCCATGAAGTGCTGGCACAACAGGGGGATGTCATCCATGTGCTCCCGCAGGGGGGCGATGAGCAGCAGACACTGGCAGAGGCGGTGATAGAGATCAGCCCGGAACTGCCCCTCCTCCACATGGCGGGTGAGCGGCTGATGGGTCGCGGCGATGAGACGAAAATCGGAGTGACACTCCTGCTCTGCCCCGAGCGGTCGATAGCTTCGAGTCTCGAGCACCCGCAGCAGCTTGGCCTGCATGGCGGCAGGCATGTCGCCCACTTCATCCAGAAACAGGGTGCCGCCGTTGGCCTGGGCCACCAGCCCTGTCTTGTTGGACAGCGCGCCGGAGAAGGCCCCCTTCTGGTAACCAAACAGCTCGCTCTCGATGAGGTTCTCCGGAATGGCGGCGCAGTTGATGGCCACGAACGGTTTGGCGGCGCGATCCGAGCACTGATGCACCAGCCGGGCGACCACCTCCTTGCCACTGCCTGTCTCCCCCTGGATGAGCACGGTCAGCTTGTGCCGGCCCGCCAGGCTTATCTGCTCGCGCAGCCCGCGGATCACCGCCGACTGGCCGATCAACTGATCGCCCAGCAGCTTCTCATGCTGACGCTGGCGCTCTCCCTCCCCCTTCATCTGGCGCAAGGAGTCGCGCAGCACGCTCTGATCCCGGCGGCTAAGCCCCAGATCGCGAATAAGGGTGAGCTGGTTGCAGAACACCTGTGACAACTGGGCAAGCTCGGGGCGGGCCGCCCACTCTTGCAGCACCTCACCGCTGTCCATCATGGCCAGCACGGCGAACGGCTTGCCGTTGCCATCATTGAGGGGAAAGGCATGCAGGCCGCACTGCTGGCCCAAATTGGCCAGCAAGGTACGAAACGCTGCATGCTCGATGCGGGCGCCGCCGTGCAGGGAATCCCAGGTGCGGGACTGGGCCTTGTGCAGCACATAGGCGAGCGGATGGGAAAAATCATCCACCGCCAGCGCCAGCGACACCGCCTGCCCCTTGACCCAACCGCTGCATTCGAGCTGACGGCCGCTCACATCCAGCATGCCCAGCAGTATCCCTTTGGGCTGGAAGCTGGCATTGAGGGTCGAGGTCCACCAGTGGCACAGGTGCTGCTCATCGCGCTGCTGGGTCAAGGCGAGGGCAAATGCGAGGGCTTGTTCCATGTTCAGCCCTCCACCTCGGCCACGAACTGGCGCTCGCTCACAGAGAAACGCACCCGCTTGATGGGCTCACCTGCAGAGAGACGCTGCAGCAGTTGCAGGGAGACTGGCGGCAGCAGGGCACCGTCGATGACGGATTCCAGCATGCGGGCCCCGTTCTCGCTGCGATTGGCGCGGCGCAATATCTCCTCGGCCACCTCATCCTCCAGCACCACCTCGGCACCGAAACGCTCCTTGAGCAGCTTGACCAGTCGGTTGAGTTTGCCGCCCACAATCTGCACCAGGGTGTCGTGACCCAGCGGCAGATAGGGGATCACCTCCATCCGTGCCAACAGGGCTGGCTTGAAGAAGGCGGCCAGCTCGGGATAGAGCGCATCCAGCAGAACGTCGGGCTGCTCGGCATGATCGACTATGGTCTGGAAGCCGAGGTTGGAGGTGAGGAAGAAGACCACGTTCTTGCAGTCGATGATGCGCCCTTCCCCATCCGCCAGCTCGCCCTTGTCGAACGCCTGATAGAAGAGGTTGAGCACGTCCGGATGGGCCTTCTCCACCTCGTCCAGCAGCACCACCGAATAGGGCTTCTGACGAATGGCTTCGGTCAGCACGCCCCCTTCGCCAAAGCCGACATAGCCGGGAGGCGAACCAATGAGGCGGGAGACAGTGTGTTTTTCCTGATACTCGGACATGTTGATGGTGGTCAGATACTGGCGACCGCCAAACATCAGCTCGGCAATCTGCAGCACGGTTTCGGTCTTGCCGACCCCGCTCGGTCCCACCAGCAGGAAGGCCCCCAGCGGACGGCCCGGGCGGCGCAGATCGGCGCGGGCGGTGAGCAGGTGTTTGTGCAGATGGGCTACCGCCACATCCTGCCCCTTGATAAGCTCGCCGAGGTACTCCGGCAGACGGGTCACCACATCCAGCTCCCCCTGGGAGATGCGATTGAGGGGCACGCCGGTCCACTCGGCGATCACCGCAGCAACTTGAGTCTTGTCGACGTGGGCCGAGACCAGCACCTCACCCTGTTGCAGCTCGGCCAGCTCGCGCTCGAGCCCGGCCAGCTGGTCGGCGGCCGCTTGCGGATCCAGCGGCGCATCGGCCAGATCCAGCGCCTCTCTGGTCAGCATCTCATCCTGCTGATCGGCGAGCAGGGCGGCGCGCAGCTCGACAATCTGATGCACCAGCCCCTGTTGTTGCTGCCACTTGGCTTCCTGCTCGCGCAGGGCATCACGGCTGGTCTGCTGGGCAGACTGCAGCTCGGCCAGTCGCTCTGTGTTGTCACCCAGCCCGATCAGACTCTGGCGCTCCAGCTGGCGGATCTCCAGCTCACGCTGACGCAATGCGTTTTGCAGATGGCTGACGGCACGCGGCGGCGTAGTCAGATTGATGGCCACCCGGGCACAGGCGGTGTCGAGCACGTCGATCGCCTTGTCCGGCAACTGACGACCGGAAATATAACGGGCGGAAAGCTGGGCGGCCGCTTGCAGCGCCTCTTCGTCGATCAGCACACCATGGGCCTTTTCGTAGATGCTGCGCAGGCCGCGCAGGATCACGGTAGCCTCATCGGCATTGGGCTCGCCCACCTTCACCAGCTGGAAGCGGCGCGAGAGGGCGGCATCTTTCTCCACGTATTTCTTGTACTCGCCCCAGGTGGTGGCGGCTATGGTACGCAGCTCGCCCCGGGCCAGCGCCGGCTTGATGAGGTTGGAGACATCCAGCCCACCGGCCTGATTGCCAGCACCGATCAGCGTGTGGGCCTCATCGATAAAGAGGATGACAGGACGCACCGCCTCCTTGACCTCCTGCATTACCCCCTTGAAGCGTTTCTCAAACTCCCCCTTGACCGACGCACCGGCCTGCATGGCACCAAGATCGAGCGTCATCAGCTCCACCTCGCGCAATTTTTCAGGCACCTGATCCGCCACGATGCGCAGCGCCAATCCCTCTATGAGTGCGCTCTTGCCGACCCCGGCCTCCCCCACGACTATGGGGTTGTTCTTGCGACGCCGCGAGAGGATGTCGATCATGAGATCGATTTCGTGATCCCGACACAAAACAGGGTCCAGACGGCCCTGGCGTGCCTGCTCGGTCACGTTGATGGTAAAGCGGGCCAGCAGGCTGGCATCGGCTGGCAGGGCGGCCTGAGTTGAGGTGCCGTTTGTAGAAACAGTAACTTGGGTCTCGGCGGACTCTTTCACCCACTCGTCAAACTGCTGGCGCAACAGCTCGCGGTTGACGTTGGCCAGCAGCCGGGTCACAGAGCCTGGCAGGTAACGCTGGGGAGTCATCAAGAGCACCAACAGCATGACGCCGCTGCGCAATTGGGCGTGCTGCAGCTCGGCGGAAGCCAGCAGCCAGCTGTCTTGCAACCACTCCACCAGGAGCGGCGAGAAGGAGGGGTAACCCTGGGCATAACCACTGTCTGCACCGGCAGGCTGAAGCAGGGTTTTGAGCTCGTCGACCCCGACGTCGGCCCGCTTGAGGATCTGGCGCACATCACTGAGTGGTGTCTCCAGCATCTTGAGCAGCAGGTGCTCGATGCGGATCTCGGCCCCCTGATGGTTGACGCAGAGGGCCGCAGCCTCCTCCAGCATATGACGACAGATGGGGTTGAGTCTTTCCACCAGTACGGGTAGCTCTATACGAATCAAGGCGTGCTCTCCTCAGAATAATTATTTTAATAATTCGCCCAGTTGACGCAGTACGTCCTGGGTCTGGTTATTGAGTTGGTGATGATAGAGGCCAAATATAATGGCCAGGATCAGCGTGCCCCCCATGAACAGGCTGCGCAGGGAAATCTGCTTGCGCAGTCTGTAACGGGAAGCCTGACGACCGAGGTCGAGGTGAAAGACGCTGGGGGCTTCACCGCTTGTCTCGGGGGCCAGCTGCTTGTGCAACTGTTTGACGATGCGCTCGAACTCGTCACGCCCCTTGTTCATCACCTTGTAGCGCCCCTCGAAACCGAGGCACAGGCACAGATAGATGAACTCCAGGATGTCGCGATAACGCACCGGGTCTTCCTGCAGACGAGCGAGCAGCACGAACACCTTCTCCCCGCCCCAGGTCTCGTTGTGGAAACGGGTCAGCAAGGAGTGTTCCGACCATTCGCTCTGGCTACCCCAGTCGCGACCCATGACGGCCTCGTCGATGAAGGTGCAGAGGATGTAGCGAAACGACAGCACCACACCGTTCTCGTAGCCCTGTGCCATCAGCTCCTGCTCTATGGCCTGGATCTCGGTCACCACCCGCTGATAGAGCTCCGGCACCCGGTCGTAGCGCGACAGCAGGCGTACCCGCTGCACCAGCCCCAACAAGGGGGTTACCGCATCTATCATGGGGTTGATGCTCTGGCCGCGCAGGCGGAACCAGTAGTCCGAATCCATGTCCAGCTGCTCGGCATGATCGAACAGCAGATCGCTGAGTTGCTCGTTCTTGATAATGTCCGTGGTCATCTCTGCTTGTTTCCTTGATGCGATCACTGGCTGCGAATGGCCCAGAGCTGCATGTCGAGCTCGGGGAAATCACCGGCAATGTGGAAGGCGAGCGTGTTGCTGACCGCCAGCATCTGCCAGGCAGGGCTTTGCCGATCGAGCTGGAAGTAGCTGTAACCGGCGTGATAGGGCAGCTGGCGCGGCGCCACCGGCAGCGGCAACAACGGAATGCCGGGCAGTTGCAGGCTGATGAGCTCGCGGATCTTGTCGCTCGACGCCACCTTGGTCTGCTGCAGCAACTGCTTGCGCAGCTGCTCCTGCGGCATGCGGGCGCGCACCGCCAGCACGAAGTCGGCGCTTTGCATCAGCTCGCTCTCGTTGACCATGGCCACCATGACGCCGTACTGGTGCTTGCGCAGCTGGATGGAGACGGCACGTGGCGACAGCACTGTGCTCAGCGCCTGACGCAGGGCCAGCATCACAGGCTCGAAACTCACCTGCTGATCGTCGTGACGATAGGCGGCAAACTCGGGCGGCAGACGGGATTCATCGGTGAAGGTCATCAGCTCGCCACAGATCTGCACCAGCGCCTCGTGCAACCGCTCCGGATGCAGGGTGCCAAGACGCGCCAGATGGGAAAGCTGGGGCTGAGCGCGGTTGAGCAGTTGCAACATCATGAACTCGGCCACATCGGCGACCCCCTGCTGACCGGGGGCGGCAATGCGCTGGGAGAGACTGCGAGCCCGCTCGGCCACGAGGCCAGCCGATTCGCCGAGGAAGCGCTTGAGGGTCGGGATGGCGGAAACGCTGATGCTACAAGGCATGAAGTTGGGATCCAGCACCAGACCACCGTCCGGACGCTTGTCCAGAATGCGAGCGATGGCGAGCGAGGCATAGGCGCTGCGATCTTCGCGCTCCAGCATCAGCCGCAGGCTGACTCGCCCCACTTCCAGGGAGACAACATCCCCCCCTTCGCTGTGCAGATCGCGCACATCGTGGCGATGGGCCTGCAAGCGGGTGGCGACCTGGCCGCCCTGATTGACTTCGTTGACCCCGTTCACCGAGAGCGGCAATGCCAGGTAAACCTTCTGATTGGCGACCGAGGCATCGGTAATTTCCAGGGGCGCCGGCAGCACATCGTCATTGGGAATATTGAAGACGGTGCCATCGGGCAGTATGCCGGTGGCACCTACCAGGGCGATACGGCCAAACCCCAGGTAGTCCTCGTTGATGGCCAGCGACTGCAAGCCATAGAAATAGTCGCTGAGCGCACTCAGTCTGGCGTGCAGCGCATACTCTGAATGTCTTTGTTGTTGCTGGAAGTGCTGGGGCTTGATGAAGAGCCCCTCACGCCAGATAACCCGATTTCGACTCGACATGGTTATTCTTCTTCTTTTTGCAGTTCTACTTCATCCAGACGCAGATGAACCAGGATTTGATAGGCTCGTCCCATGCTTTTCACCTTGATGACTTTGCGCCACTCGGCGCTGTCCGGATCGGCATAACGCGCGATCACCCCGATGTAGCGGGTCTTCTCATCGAGCTTGATGGGCGGCAGATACTTGAACTGGCCCGGCAGCAGTGTGTAGTCCTGATGATCCAGGTAGTTCTTGCCAAGGGCCTTTTCCACATCCTCGGTCACCTGGTCGTAATCGGTGGCGAGCAGCTTGGAGTCTTCGGCCAGCAGCACCACCTGAAACTCGATGGGTGCCGCCTCCCCGCTCTCGTTGGGGTTGACATCCCGCTCGGCCAGCAGGCTCAGCCCCAGGGTGGTGGCTTGTTCATCGTTGCTGCCCACCTGGATATCCGGGTCCATGGCCACATCGGCCATCTTGCCCATGGTGGTACAGCCTGCCAGGGCCAGCAGACAGGCCCCCAGCATCAGCGCACGTATCATCAAATCAGTCCCTGTTGCTGACGCACGGCCTGGTCGTATGCCTGGGCATAGACCTGATGGAACAGCTTGTCGAACCCCTGCTGACGGGCAGAAGTGAGCTCGCGGTAGTAGTGCTGGTACATGTTCCAGGCCCAGCCTTCGTCGGCCACACCGGGGGCGCCGGTACGACGGTAATGCTCGAAACGGCCAATCAGTGCCTCTGGCGAGAAGGCTTGCAGTATGCTGTCCAGCGCCGCGCCAATGGCCTGTTGGTTCGCCACATGATGAATGCGCACATTGCGCAGGCTCTCGGCCACGGCCGCTGGTGCCGTCAGATGAACCGGACTCTTCTGCTCGGCAAACATCACCGCCAGGGTCTCGTCATAGTCGAGGCCAAGGCGCAGCGGGTTGTCTTCGATGGGACGCAGGTGCTTGTCTGCCAGCGCCGCCTGATCGGTTTGCAACTGCAGCAGTCCTTCCACCATGGCGCGCACCGTTTTGCCCATCTCTTCGAGCATGTCGTGAGCCTGCTGGGTATCCTGCAACTGCAGGGACTGACCCAGGCCGCGCATCAAGGGGGTCAGCGCCACGTGATCTACCCCCTCCAGCGGAGGGTGGTAGTCGGGGTGATTCTCTATGGTGGGCATATCCAGAAATTCTTGGTTCATGGTGTTCTCGACAGCAGAAAAAGGGGCGAGGGATACGGCATCCATATCCGGTTGTGAACGCAGTGGTGACGGCTGGCGGGGATCCACCAGCGGGGTCAGCACCGAGCGTTCATGTTGCAGTGCCAGCAAGGGGTCGACGGCGAGGGCGCGTGGATCCTCCATGGCTTGACTGGTCTCCTCCCCGGCAAGCCACTCATCGAGCTGCTCGGAGGGCCGGTTGCCCAGCACCTGATGCAGGTTCTGCTCGGGGGAGATGGCCCCCAGATAGGCGCGCATCCGGAACGGACCGACGATCAGTTCGTCACCCTGCTCAAGGTGTACCTTGCGGGCCCGCCCTATGGGCGAGGTCGCGCCGTTGATGTAGGTCTGACCGCTCAGATCGCACAGGCAGAAACGGCCATCGTTCAACTCGATCCGGGCGTGGGCCGGCATGACCGAGCCCAACCTGTCACGCAGTTGCCAGTCATCCTGCTCTGAGGCACCCAGAGTGCCCCCCATCTCGTCGAAGCGGTACTGCACCTGCTGGCTGCCATCGAGCTGTTCGCTGTTGAGCACCACCAGGGAAAGTTGCTGATTAAAATCGTCCACATTCACTCCTGCACTGATTCCTACACCGAATTTCCTGCGTTTATTCCTGTACACAGATAGTCACAAACGGGTCGCTCGGCGGTTGGCCGAGAAAGGTACTCCACCCCAGGCGCGCGCTCTGCTCTTCCCCCAATCGCAACCCCCTGGCCTGCTCCTGGCCAAAGCCGAGTCGCAGATCCCAGGCCAATTGGTCGCGCAGGATGAAGGAGACAAAGGTCACCAGCGCATGGAAGTGTTCCCCGTTCGGGAGAAAACCGAGAAACTGGCCAAAACTCAGGTCATTTATCTTCAATAAAAACTTGCCCGCACAATCGTTCACCTTGTCACCGATGACGAAGTCGCCGCCCAACGTGGCGCAAGCACCGCCCAGCCGGTTTTGCTGATCCTGATGGATGGGTACCTTGCGCCACTGCCAGGCACTCACTTCCACATCCGCCAGATCGAAACAGTGCGCCACCAGACCGGCCACCACCTCGGGCGAGCGGCTGGGGCTGGCCAACATGCCTGCATAAGAGAGCATCTTGGCGCGATTGACCGGCAGGCTCTGGCAGACGGCCTCATTGCCCAGCCCCACCAGGGCAAACATCAGGCGGGAGAAACCATCCTCGCCGTTATCCTGAAAGCGCACGTGATAGCGATACTTGCGCCAGATCCTGTGCAGCAACGTCAGCAGGCGGTGGTGAAAGAAGTCCAGAAACAACCCGAGCTTCTGCTCCCCTTGCGCGTACTCCCACGCCAACGAATCCAGGTAATAACCTGGCATGGGTGACTGGCTGCCGTGCAAGCCGAGAAACGCTACTTCAAGCTCATGGCGACCCTTGCCATCGCGACCCACCTGCAATACATCGCTGGTGGGAAAACCCAGAGACGCGGTCGCCTTGAAGCGGATATTTTCGTCACTCGGCAAATGGTCGAGGCCGCGCTCCTGATCGGCACCGTCCAGCTGGTTGAGCAGTTCAACCAGCTGGAAGAAATTGAAACGGGGCGCATCTCTGGTGGAGGTCACATCAGGGAGTGCTGACCGATCTGGACTGGCCATTGATAGCGCTCCTTGTTGTCGAGATTGACCACCTCCAGCAGGTGGAAAGCATTGACGCTGGCATACAGGGAGAAAAAGTGAGCCAGTACGGTACTGAAGAGATAGAGCTCCCCTTCGCTGCCAAAGGCGGATTGGCGAATGGAGAGTACCGACTTGAGCCCGCGCACCGGCATGCCGCGCACCAGCCTGTCCACCGGTTTGGTCTCAATCTCCTCAATCCCCGCCAGTCGCTTGCGCGATGCCTGTTCAGCCTGCTTATCATGAAGCGCGGGGAAGTCATAGGTGCGCAGCACTTGCACCAGGGCATCCCGACGCAACAGAGAGACATAGTTGAGCGACAGGTTGGAGATGAGGGTCCAGTGCAGACTGCCATCCAGCGCCGGACGCAGCGGCCGGGTCGGCCGGATCAGGTTGCGAAAGGTGGCAAAGGAAGGCGAGCTGCCGGTGGGCACACAAATGCTGCCAGCCTTGAGACGGGCCGCTCGGGAGCGGTTGGTGCACGTCAGCGTGACCGAAATGGATTCGTCCAGCTCGACCGTGGTGGTCTCATCCCCGCGTACAAACGAGAGGTTGTGCTCGAAGCCATCGCCGCTGACCGACTCTTTGACCCGCACCCGGTAATAGAGTGCCAACCTGTGCTTGGCCCGTTCGATCTGGTGCTGAAAACTTTCAAACGGCTGGTAGATACGCGGCGTACCGCGGGAGCGGCCCAGGTTGCCTTCCACCCAGCCCTCGACCTGATCCACCGAGAAGATTTCGAAACTGTCAGCATGGCGATAACTCGCCTTGAGGGGATATTCCGCCTGACGGCCATTGAGGTTGACCGGCTCACTGTCGTGCTGGAACAGGTTGATGGCCGGCACACAGTTGAGCATGAAAGAGTCTGGGCGGATCTTGAGCTCCGCAGGCAAGGGCTTGTCGAAACAGAAATGGAGCTTGAATTCGCTCACCGGCAAGGGTTGTTTCGGCCAGTCGCCGCCGCTGAGTTCAAAGAAGAGAAAGCTTTCCGGGAAGCAGAAATACTCCTGCAAGATCCGGTAGCCGGAATAGACATTGTTCGGATAAGGAAGGAGCGCGTCGTCGCGCTCGAAACCGACCGATTTCAGGGCCTTGGCTTCCTGGCGAAAGCGCTTGCCATCGATCTCCAGCTCGATATGGGAGAGCTGGTTGGCGAGCCAGAAATAGAGCTCATAGGCTGTATAGCTGTCGCCACCGAGGAAGAAACGCAGCTTGTCCAGCTGCAACTCGCAGAGCGGCAAGGGAGCATGCAGGGCAATATCCAGCGAGATGGTGGAGAGATCGTTACCACTTTGCGCCGAGATATGGCGGATATCTGCCGGATAGACCCAGGCATCGTGACAGGTCTGAAAGTGACAGGTCACCTCGTCGATGGGCAGGCTGTCGAGCTGACACCCCTGCTTGACCAGCGCCGGTTGAGCGATGGCCCCCGGAATCACCGAAAACTGCATTATGGTCATGCTGGGTACGGGGCGCAGATAGTTGGGCCAGAGCATATTGAGCAGACCATGGGTCAGCTCGGGAAACTCATCCTCGATCTTGGCGCGCAGATTGCCGGTGAGAAACGCGAAGCCTTCCAGCAGGCGCTCCACATCCGGATCGGTATTTTGCTCCGACAGGAAACGGGTGAGCTCGGGATAGGTATCGGCAAATTCGCGCCCTTGCAGGCGCAAAAAAGCCAATTCATCCCTGAAGTAATGTTCCAGCGACATTGATCAGACCATGCGGTAGTGACGGTGACTGTCCATATGGACGTTGAACGAGGTGACCTGCTCTATATGCTCCAGCCTCACGTGGGCCGTCACCTGAAACGACATCTCAAGCGGACTCGCCTGATAGTCGGGTGACCGTACATCCACATGAATGATCCGAGGTTCATAACGACGGATGCACTGCCGGATCGCCTCACGGATCCGCCCCTTGATATCCGCACTGCCCTGAGTAGCGTCATTGAGATCAATGACACCCAGATCGGGCGCGCTGCGGCAATTGCCGGGACGGGTATTGAGAACCTGTTCGAGCTGCCGTTTGACAGATGCGATCAGTTCCTCAGACTCCGTGCGGGGGGAAGAGCTCAGCCCCTCCCCCCGGATACGATCAAACAGACTGGCCGCATTTCCTCTATCCCAGGAAGAGAGATACGGCATCGGGCATTATTCCTTGTCCAGTCGACCTACCAGAGACAGCTCGAAGCTGGCTCCCATGTACTTGAAGTGCGGACGCACAGCCATGGCAACCTGGTACCAACCCGGCTCCCCTTCCACGTCCAGCACCTTGATCTGGGCGGCACGCAATGGGCGACGGCTGCGCACCTCTGCCGGCGGGTTTTCCTGATCCGCGACGAACTGCTTGATCCAGCCGTTCAGTTCACGCTCCAGATCCTGACGCTCCTTCCAGGAGCCGATCTGCTCGCGCTGCAGCACTTTGATGTAGTGCGCCAGGCGGTTGATGATGAACATGTAGGGCAGCTGGGTACCCAGCTTGTAGTTAGTCTCAGCTTCCCGGCCTTCCTTGGTATTGGGGAACACCTTGGGTTTTTGAACCGAGTTGGCGGAGAAGAAGGCTGCATTGTCGCTGTCTTTACGCATGGTCAGGGTGATGAAACCCTCTTCTGACAGCTCATATTCGCGACGATCGGTGATGAGCACTTCGGTCGGGATCTTGGCTTGCAGCTGACCCATGGCCTCGTAGACATGTACCGGCAGATCGTGGATGGCACCACCGCTCTGCGGACCGATAATGTTCGGACACCAGCGATACTTGGCAAAGCTGTCGGTCAGGGAGGTGCCCATCAGATACGCGGTATTGCCCCACAGGTAGTGGTCGTGATCCGAGCTGATGTCTTCCTGATAGTTGAAGCCCTTGATGGGATTCTCGGTCGGATCGTATGGCAGACGGGCCAGAAAACGCGGTGCGGTCAGCCCCAGATAGCGGGCATCTTCCGATTCGCGCAGTGCGCGCCACTTGGTGTAGGACGGGCCTTCGAAAACAGACTTGAGATCCTTGATGGAGGACAAGTCCGTGAAGTTGTCGACCCCAAAGAAGGCGGGTGATACCGAGGAGATAAAGGGGGCATGCGCCATGGCGCCAACGGCACTGACATACTGCATCAACTTGATGTCGGGTGAGCTGTGGGTGAAAGCATAATCACCTATCACGGCACCGACGGGCTGGCCACCGAACTGGCCATAACCACTGGAATAAACATGCTTGTAGAGGCCGGACTGGGTGATCTCGGGGGAGAACTCGAAATCTTCCAGCAACTCTTCCTTGGTCGCATGCAGCACCTGGATCTTGATGTTTTCACGAAAATCAGTGCGATCCACCAGCAGCTTGAGTGAACGCCAGGAAGATTCCATCTCCTGCAATTCTTTGGCGTGCAGGATGACGTCCATCTGTTTGCTCAGCTTCTTGTCGAGTTCGACAATCATGCTGTCTACCAACGCCTTGTTGACAGGATCGCTGGTGGTACCGTTATCAAGAATATTGGCGATCAAGGCGGCAACGCCTTGTTTGGCAACACTGTAACCCTCATCAACCGGGCTGATACGGGCCTGCGCCATGATTTCGTCCAGCAAGGACGGGGAGGCGGTATTGGCCCCCGCTTGAACCTGTTCTTCGACCAAAGACATGTTGTTTTCCTTTCTCGTCAATCAATCCAACCTACCGATCACTCGGCAGGCTTAATCAAATCCAGCTCCTTGAGCAGTTGCTCACGAGCTTCATCACTGGACAGCAGGTCCTGCAAACGATTGCGGAAGGAGGGAATGTTTCCCAGCGGTCCCTTCAGGGCAACCAGCGCCTCACGCAGTTCCAGCAGCTTGCGCAGTTCGGGTACCTGCTGGGCCACGCTGTCAGGGGTGAAGTCATCCAGTGACTGGATCTTGATCGAAACCGGCATCTCCTCCTGGCTGTTCTCCTCCAGGCGGTTGGGAACGTAAAAATTCAGTTCCAGTGCAGATTCTTTCATGACGGAAGAAAAGTTGTTCTTGTCGATGGAGACGGTCTGACGCTCCTCGATAGGGGTTTCTTCGGTACGACCTTTCATATTGCCTACCACCATCATGGTCAGCGGAAGTTCAACTTCTCCCTGCTGCCCACCGGTTGCCGGCACATATTTGATATTGATGCGTTCTTTGGGCGCAACAGTGGCGCCATCGATACTCTTTCCCATGCTCTAAATACCAAGTTGTGGATCTGCCAAGACCCAAAAGCTTATAGCCGATGGATTAACCAACAACTGTCAAAAATGACAGTTGACTGTGTCGCTGAATAGCGACACGCGAATCCATAGGCCGACTGATATGTTTTTGATACAAAAAGAGCAGAGACTCTAATAATCAAAAACACAATATACACCTTGTTATCCATACAACCCGATTATGCCTCTGCTCTTTGTCAGAGGTCATGTTGGCTTAAAGCGCCATTTGCGGCGAATGGTATATTCATCCATTCAGCAACGTCAATAAGACATGATCAAAATAAAACATTTACGTTAAAAAACAAATACTTATGCTCAACCCCTGAAAAAACAAAAAATATTAAAACCTATATGCAAGATGAAACAAAAGATATTCGAGATGACTATTATAAAAGAACATCCAATAAAGCAATGACGACGCGACAGGTATTGACGCCAAGCACCTGTTGCTGCGTCAACCCTTGTCACATATGTTCATTCACTCATCTTTAAACTCATCTGGCACAGGAATTACCAATGGAAGGGTAAAAAGATACATTTAAACAAAATAAATATAATAAGAGGTGACACTCAATGCCTAGATGACAGGCATATGATTTACAACGCTTTTAATAAAAAATTCATTCGATTAAATCGCGCCTTTCAACTTAACGAACCAGTGCTGCGCCAGTTTCTGACCGGAACTCTTCTCTTTTTCTGCCATCCCCTTTTCCAGCTCATCGCGCGCCTTGGTTGCATCACTATTACCATCCGTTGCAGCAAGCAAGTACCATGCATAAGCATGCAATCTGTTACGTGGTGCTCCCCACCCTTGCTCACGCATTATTCCCATACGATATTGCGCGTTTCTGTGATTGGCATTGGCAGCCAGTCGATACTGCTGCAGTGCCTGACTGTAATCCTCCTTGCCACCCAACCCCAGTCGTAGCATCTCGGCATAAGCGTACCGGGCATCGACATTGCCTTGTTGGGCTGCCTGCGCAAAACTCTGACGGGCTGAGGCCAGCTCCCCCCGTTCTTGTTGCAGCTCCGCCAATGCAACTTGTGCCTGACTGAACCCTCCCTGGGCCGCCAGCGTCAACCAATGCTCACGTGAAACAACATCGGTCTGCAGCAAGCTCAACTGATATTCAGCCTCATGGGAACCTCGACCAGCCGCCAGTTCCAGCCAATATCGGCCCAGCGCAAGATCCTGCGTTACCCGCTCGCCGGCCTGATAGGCCAATCCCAACCACAACTGGGCTGGCGCCGAACCCGCGTTAGCAGCACGCTGATAGGCAGTAAATGCCTCTGCCGAACTTACCTGGCGAGCAAGCACCAGCAAGGCGTCCGGTTGCTGCTGGGCGGCAGCCTTCTCAAACCAGCGCTGGGCAATATCGGAGCGCTTGTTTACCCCCTTTCCCTGCTCGTAACGCAGCCCGAGTTGGTACTGAGCGTCACGATTGCCCTGCTCGGCCGCTTTTTCCAGCCATTTGATGGCCTCGGTATCGGCACCGGACTGCTTGGCATACCACTGCCCCAGGATCAGTTGCGCTTGGGCATGATCCTGTTTGGCCGCCTGTTCGAACCAGTCGAGACACTCGCTGACCAATTTGCCTTTATGGTGGAGCTGGCAATCCATCCCCAGCTGATAACTGGCCTCACGATTACCCAGTTTGGCCGCACGTTGCCACCAGTCATTGGCCAACGTTGGGCTCTTCGGCTCACCCAGGCCGGACTGATACCAGCGACCCACCTGCAACGCCGCTTCACCACGAATATCGCTATCCGCCGCCAAGGGGCCCGATTGCTGAGCTGCCTGCTTCATCCAGCGCATCGCCTCGGGATAATCAGGCTTGGCAGCCAAACGCTTGGCCAGTTCATACTGGGCTTTGCCATGGCCCTGTTGGGCTGTTTGAGATAGCTCTGACTCAGTGAATGATGCAGTTGTGGTACAAGCGGTTAACCAGCTGCTCGCCAGTGCAAGCCATAAAGCACGGTATGTCATGAGAAAAATCTACGCTGATAGAAGTTGAAGATGAGTAGATGCCATATTACTGGCAGCTCCGTTATGCTACGTGACCACCTGATAGGCATAAAGCTGATGCCGCGCCGTCCCTGACTATTAGCCTTACCTATCAGAAGGCCCCGATACTCTCTGCCAATTCTGCTGCCATGGCATGGTCGTTATCACGACGACAGATCAGATACTGGGCTAACCAGTTTTGGTACTGCTTCATTGATACCTCTTAAACCGCAATCCAAATCAATTGACCGGATCGGTATCCGTCTTGGGTTGTGCGGCGCGGTAGGCATCCATAATCGGAGCCCAAGCCATGCCACTGGGGGTGGGGTACTGTTGATAGGCATCACCGTATGCTTTATCAAAATCGTCGAACCACTCTTTGTAAACTTTGGTGACGGGATTTTCCTTGTCTTGCGAAGTTTGAATTTCCTTAGCAATCCCCCTGGCCAGCAGGATATCAGGTGTCACTCTGACACTGGTTAAAAATGCTTCCACATAGCCGCCGGTAGCCATGCCTAAGCCAATGTTATCTCGACGCTCTTCGCGCCACTCATCTCTCACCTTGATGCGATAAGGTTGTGCAATCATGCTTTCCAGTTCTGCTGGCAATACCAAGCTAATGCGATAGCGCTTTTTGTCATGAAATGAAATCCACTCTACTTCTACCTTATCGGGGACGGGGTGAATATCACGACGCCCCTTGCCTATGCGCCAGCGATAGTCTTTTTCTTTTAACCCTTCAGCCCCAAAAAATCCGGCGGAACCATTCGTCGAGGCATCAACCAACTTGCCATGGCGATAAAAGAGTACCTCAGTAACCCATAGTTCATCTGAGTTGGAACCGACCATATGCCACCAGTCCAGTTGTTTGGGGCCTGTGGGGGCTGCTTGGCATGCTGCGACTAATGGCAACAGCAGCAGTAAGAGTATCCAGCGCATTAATTAACCGGTTCATTGTCAGTGTGAGGTTGTTTGGCACGGTAAGCATCCATGATGGGGGCCCAGTCCATACCTTGCGGAATTGGGTGCTGCAGGTAAGTGGCGCCATAATCCTTATCAAATGCCGCAAAAGCATTATTGAATTGTTTGGAAAGTGGCACCTTTTCGTCTTGCCAAGGCCTTATTTCCTTAGCTATGCCTCTTGCTATTAAAATATCTGGTTTGACTTTGAACTTGGTTAGAAACACTTCAACGTACCCCCCTGGAGCAAGTCCAAGTGCGATGATATTTCTTCGTACTTCTTGGCGTTTTTCTGCATTCAATATCCAGTAACCTTGTGCAATCTGAGAGTTTAAATTTGATGGGAGCATCAAAGTGATGCCGTAGCGTTTTTTGTCATGGAAGGAAACCCATTCAATATCAACTTTATCAGGAATTGGCTGGTTGTATAATTTTCGTCCTGCACCTATGCGCCAGCGATAATCCTTTTCTCGTAAAGCCTCAGCTCCAACATAACCAGCATCACCGTTTGACGAGCCGTGAATGAGCTTCCCCTCCTGATAAAAATTGGCCTTTGTGTGCCATATTTCATCCGCGTTGGAGCCCACCATATAAGACCAATCCATAGTCTGTGGGGTGCTTGCAACACCTGTAGCGCTAAAACCCAGCAGACCCAGCGCTAGTAAAGGAAGTTTTATCCAACTGAATTTCATTATCCGCCTTCCTGATTATTGTAAATTTTACGTCCATCTCTACCATCGATATTATTCGCCATATTGACCAATCCAGTGTCTGCACTATGATGCAAGTATTCAAAACGAAGATAGCGATAGGCATCTGATGTTAATTTATTCGCTAAGTTTTTAACTATACCTCGTTCTTTAGCGGCATTAATCCATTGCTCATCTAGCTTGGCTAGATTGGAATGAGGAATCCGAATACTCAATGGTACTAGTGACAAATCAGCTCTTGCTTCATCCCATAATTGAAATGGAACTCCCACATCTCTTGCCGCTTCAACCATCATGTGTAGTGGAATGCGTGAGTATTCACCTTCAACCACGCGATTGATCAATACTTCAACTTCGACATTCATTTTATCTGTCTTGGGGTGTCGACTGCTCCTCACTCGCAGGCTGATCTTATTCCTCACCGGCGCACTCGCCACATTAGGTAAATCAACAACCTCATTACCCCAACCCTTAATCACCTGTTCCTCGGCATACAGTTTGGCTCTTTGGTAGGCTCGGCTTTTCTTAGGGTCGAAGAACATGGACGACTCCTCGCTCCGACAAACTTTGATAGCAATTTGTTCGGTGATAGCAGGATCGCTATTGGGATTGCTCAAACTCCAGCGGCTGTAATAACCACCGCCAACATCAGAGTGAGCCCCAGGCACTATGACTTCTGTGAAGTTTGGTGCAATTTTGGCACCCAGTTTATCATCGGTGATGCGAGTCAAGGCAAAGAAAAAACGCCATTCATCGGCGGCAATAAGATGAACCACTCGCTCAGCGCAGTCTGGGGACAGGGTTACGTTTCGTTTCCTTGCAGAGGTTGTTACAGTATCAAATAATCCAGCAAATTTTATACGGCAATCATCGCGACTAGCCCAATCGAAACCAGCCTTGAGCTGAATTCCGCTCTCTTTTTCCATCGAGTTTGCTAACAAATGCCCTGTTTTCCCATCAATAAAATTAATAAATTGCCGAGCAGCGGAAGCACCACGACTAAAACCAAATACGTCAAATTCAATTTTATGAATACAGTCAGTCTTAGAAAGAATTTCGCCTAATTGTTCATTTATTGTTTCAATAATTGTTGTGTCGCAGGCCTTTTCTACTTTGGATAGACTTGAAGTACTCCCTAAATCGGATGCTTGGCCAGCTCCAGCATCCTCTTCAGCATTCTCCGTGCCGATCCCATCAATATACACCTTTGCTAAAAGCTCATTGCCTTTCGGCACCCGATATAGTTCATAGGCTTTACCAATATTGGTAATGTCATTTGCTTGGCTTGCAACCTTTAGAGGAACATCCCCCGCCTCGCATTGTTTGCGCAGTGCTTCACGTTCCTCAGGGGTGGCACATTGCTCCAAAAATCTCTCGATCCCATCCTTGCCAATCAAATGGTTAAAAGTGTTGTTCGAAGTACCATCGAAGAAGAGCCCAACCCGCAAGATATTGATCTGATAGCCTTTAACTTCAATCACATAGGAGTGCTTGGTGAAAAAGCGAGTAGGCTGAGCCTGTCCTGACTGATGTCCTTTCGGTAGCGGCTGTTCTGGCTCGGTGAGACAAAGGTCGCCAGTGGTCACCTTGATATACTCTCGTTTGACGTCGCAGTGCCCGAATAACTTGTCTGTATAGGCGGGTACCTGTGTGGTCTCACCCTCCTTGAGGGCCTCACGGGACTGCGCCGCCTTGAGCCAGGCTGGCGTCTCGATTTTTACAGCCACCGGGCCAACTGCAAAACCACGCACCAGAGTAGGCCCATCCTTCAGGGTGACTGTTTCTGACTTGCCTGTTTCGTCAGTTAAAGTGGCCTTGAGCCCCTTGAACGAACGGTTGTGCTCATCACGAACGTCTATCTCTATCCAGTTATCATAACGTTCGCAAGGGATACAGTGGGGATCTGCCGCCATCAGGATACTCCTGTCAATTCGTGATGTTTGTTCAGCCAGTTGGCTACCTGAACCAGCTCATCATCGGTCAGCATCAAAGGCGCCCGTATCTCTTCAAGAGGCAAATTGGCCTGCAAGGCCAAGGCGCCAGCCACCACACCATCGCGCACATCCTCTTGCAGCCCATCCTGATTGGCCTGTTTAAGGGTGGGTAAAATGGTCCCGGCCGGGTCAGGATGGCGCTCCATCATAGCCGTCATGGTCTGCCATAACCGCCGCCGCAAGATGTAGGCATGACGGTTCTCGTCGTAGAGTCCAGCCAGATGATGAGGCCGGATATGAAACCAGGGAGTTTGCAAGGCCGGTTGGAACCGGGCATTGGGCGTGCGAACGAAGGCTTCATCATGGATCCAGAGCCCGGAACAGGGACCCAGCACACTATCGCGTTCATCAGGGGTCATGGCGCTGAGCATAGGCAGAAAAATGCGTGGGTCAGAGAAACGAAACCAGACTGCTTCTCCCTCGCGTATCGCTTCTATCAGGCTCTGCCAATGGCGGCGGATCAGCTCCACTGATTGGTCGCTGATCAGGTAGAAGCCGCTCAGGGCAGGATTGGCCATCATGAACTCAGTGGAAGGCGCAGGTAGCAACCAGGGCCCCAATGCAGACTGCTCATCAAAAGCGGTACCGGCAAAAAGTGGATTGGCATTCTCTCCATCATATGCATAGAAATCCGCCACGGCTGACATCGCCTGGGCTCCATCGATGACGGCATACGTCTCACCCGCTTGCTCGCCAGCGAGCCAATCAGATAACGTCATAATACGGAAACCTCTATCAGTCGCTTGATCTTGCTGCGGTTGTCCGATGCATTGTCAGAGGTTGGAATCGTATTGAGCAAGGTATAGAAATCACCTCTCATGGAGGAAACCACCCGATCGACCCTTAGCTTGGTCTGCGTCGGAAACAGCATCTCAGCTTCCCCCTTGAAGTGCGCCGCGTCTCCCAGCAGACGACCACCATGACCGGCAGGCAGGCGGATCTTCAACAAGGTATCGTTGACCCAGGCCTTGTCCGGTGAGGTACTCATGAATCCTGACTCAACAACGATATTGCCCACCCCAGTGAACTGCTCTTTCAGGGCTGCAAGCTCCGGCTTGTCCAGCGCCAACCCTCGGTACACGAAAGACAAATCAGGTGAAGCCGGCAATTTCGCCAGACCAGCCTCCACATCGGCAACATAGGCCTTCATTGCCTGGTTAAACTCACTCGCGGATGTCGGCTCATCATTCAAATAGCTGCGACTTAGCAGGGTATCGATGGCCTCTCGCTGCTTGTAGGGGCGATCACGCAAATAGTTATTGAGCAATGTGTACCCCTGCGCCGAATAATATCTAAGTGCTTCATCCGCTTTGGATATCTCTACCGTTGCCCACTTCTTTGCCGGCTTTTTGCTTTCCCCTTTGGCCGCAACAGGTGGCGGCGGTGGCATCCCTGCGCCTCCGGCAAGCTGGGGTGGGACGGGTGGTGGAGCCGGTGGCCCCCCGGCAGGCTGGGGTGGTACCGGCGGTGGGGCTGCTGGACAAGGCTTGGCCAGCGGTGCCATGGACTCCATGCTCTTGTGAATGGCCGGGGCTGGCAACGTTGCCGGTGGTGCCGTAGGCACTTCAACATTACCTGGCAGGATTGGGGCCTTGCCCCCCCAACCAGTACCTGAACTTGGGCTGCCACCCGAGTTCATCTTGATGGTGGGGCCGACCAGAGTAACGCCGCCACCATCGACCTTGATAAAACAGCCGCCCACCTTGACGGTGATCTCAGATCCCGCTTCCAATACCACTTTGGCGCCGGCCTTGACGTGCACTTCCTGCCCTGCCTGGGTGAGCCAGCTCTGCCCCAGCTTCTGGTGCATGGAAGCATCGACAGTCAGCGACAGGTCACCCTTGATATGGTCCCGCTTCTCCCCCTCCACCGTCAGGTGGTCGTTGGCCTTGATCCGAGTTACCCGCTCGTTGTCGATATCTGTATGCTCATCATGCTTGATGTGCCAGGCGGCATCATTTTCGATGAGCACATTCAGGTCTTTCTGACCGTGGATGTAAATCTCTTCCTGCCCCGCCTGGTCTTCAAAACGCAGCTCGTTGAAGCCCTCACCCTGATGGGTCTCGGTGCGCAGCACGGTACGGGTCTTGTTGGCAGGCAACTCATAGGGCGGCCGGTTGGTGGCGTGGAAGGTGCGGCCAGTGACGATAGGCTGGTCCGGGTCCCCTTCCAAAAATGAAACGATAACTTCGTGGCCGATGCGCGGAATCGCCATCATGCCGTATTGGCCACCCGCCCATCCCTGGTTCACCCGCACCCAGCAGGAGCTCTGGTCGTTTGAGCTACCATATCTGTCCCACGGGAATTGCAGCTTCACCCGGCCATGTTCGTCGCAGTAAATCTCTTCCCCTTCAGGGCCCACCACGATGGCGATTTGCGGGCCGTCCACCATGGGCTTGTGGGGGGCTTGTGGGCTGCCAATGCGAGCACGCCAGGTGGTCGCAGCTTTGACCACATCAAACGCGTTGTGGTAGACGGTCGGGCCGCTGCCCCCCTCCTCTTCCAGCGCCTGTGGCTGCATGCCGGTGTGGCTGATGCGCACGATTTGCCAGTCGGCATTGAGGCTGCTATTCGGGTGCTCGGTCAGCGAAAAAAATTGGCCCGGCAGCAGGGCTGCACTATTGGATTTGCCGCTGCCCGCCACAGCGTCATTGCGCAGCGCATCGAGCCGGTGCTGGGCAAACGCTTTGCCGCTCGGGTCCTGCTTGTAGCGACCGGGAAAATCAAAGTGCTGGTAAGTATCGCGCTGGTGCTCCAGCTCGCAGCCCTGTTTCTTGTGGGAGAGCCCGTAGGCCGGGGTCTTGAAGCTGTAGTCTTTCAGCTCCACGTCAGAGGGGCGCACCGCCTCGCGGTAGTGGAACTGGCGCACATAGGGGCCCTGCTCCAGTGAGCGGTTGCCGAGATTGAAAAAGAGTTCGGGGCCGGCGGTCAGCGCCGCCGCATCGTCGGCAAACACGATGCGGTGTTTGCCCGCGTCAAATTCATGAAAATAGAAGAGCCCCTCTTCGGCGGCGAGCCGGTTGACGAACGCAAGGTCGGTTTCCCGGTACTGCACGCAGTATTCCCGCTGGGCGTGCTCGTTTTTCAGCGCAAAGGCGTAGTCGGTGATGCCGTGCTCTTGCAGCAGGATGGAGAGGATTTCGTCGGGTTTCTGCGCCTGGAAGATGCGGGAATTGTGACGAAGCGAAAGCCGCCACAACGCCGGCTGCACCTGCAGCTGATAGCGAGTGCGGCGAAAGCCGCTGTCCCCTTGCGCAAAATTACTCACAACCCCGCACACCCGCCGCTGCAGCTCGCCGTTATACCACACCATCAGCTCGCACGGCTGGTCCAGCACATCGGCAAAGTCGACATCCGGCTGGGGGCTGGCCAATTCCAACCGCAACTGAAACGGGCTGTTCAGCGCCTCTTCCAGCGCAAACTCGGCCACCACGAAAGTGCTCTCGGGCAGCGCCCCTACCTTGACGGTAAATTGTAATCCTGTGCTGTCTGCCATCGGTGAGCGCCTCTGAGATATGGTGCAGCCCCGTACATTCGGGGGCTTTTCAAACTGTGTGAGAGATCCGCCATCGCCCTGGTTTTTCTGACACCATGGCTACCGCACGCCCTTGACGGCGTGCGACAAGACGTGAATTCGGTTTTTTCTTGTACCCACTCGCAAAGAGCAAACGGGTACAAGAAAACATCGGGGCGGTGCAGAACGGGGGAGTAGAAGACAGTCGGCGAGATATCCTCAAATGGATGCTCGTCAATCGCGCAGATAGCAAAGGGCACCGCAAGCAGTGCCCCTTTGTATCAACTTACGCTTCGCTGGGTGCGCGCCAGTCGTCAGAGCCGGAGGTACCGGCGACCGTGTGTTCCCAGTCAATCTTGCGGTAGGCCAGAGAGACCTGGATCAGCTGGGTGAAGTCAGACTTCGCCGGATCCTGGCAGTGGGGCATCTGGCAGTCGATATCGACGATGGTGGCATCGGTCAGCANAGCGCAAAGGCGTAGTCGGTGATGCCGTGCTCTTGCAGCAGGATGGAGAGGATTTCATCAGGCTTTTTCGCCTGGAAGATGCGGGAGTTCTGGCGAAGGCCCAGTCGCCACAGGGCCGGCTGCACCATGAGCTGATAGCGGGTACGGCGAAAGCCGCTGTCCCCTTGCGCAAAGTCACTCACAACCCCGCACACCCGCCGCTGCAGCTCGCCGTTGTACCACACCATGAGCTCGCACGGCTGGTCCAGCACATCGGCAAAGTCGACATCCGGCTGGGGGCTGGCCAATTCCAATCGCAACTGGAACGGGCTGTTCAGCGCCTCTTCCAGCGCAAACTCGGCCACCACGAAAGTGCTCTCGGGCAGCGCCCCTACCTTGACGGTAAATTGTAATCCTGTGCTGTCTGCCATAACGCTGTTCCTTATCCTGCCTGTCCGCTGCCCGAGCCAATCACAACCCCACCGCAACCGATGGCGGTACTGGTCACGGCGATGGGTTTGCCACTGCGCCGCAAAAAGCACAGGACAGTGCCCACGCCACCCGAGATGCTGCGCGGATGGGGGGGATTGTTGGGCTTGTCATGGGGCGCCAGCGGATCGCCCTGACGGGCCACTGGCTTGCCGTCGAGAAAGACATCCGGGCTGGCGGCAATCACGGGGGATGGGTGAAAACCATCGTGGTCAGTGCCTGTGTCACCGAGCACTGAAATAGTGGAACACATCTCGACTGGCCTCTGTTGTGCTTTGCAATAAGGCCGAGATCCCGGGCCATATGGCAAAACACAAAAGCTCCGACCACATCCAGATGAACAGGCCGGAGAAAATTTGCACGGGTCTGGCAACCGCTGACACGGCAAGTGCCAGAACCCTGGGTGTGCAACAAGGAATAACGTCAATAAGAGAGCGGAGCTTACGCTTCGCTGGGTGCACGCCAGTCGTCAGAGCCGGAGGTACCGGCAACTGTGTGTTCCCAGTCAATCTTGCGGTAGGCCAGAGAGACCTGGATCAGCTGGGTGAAGTCAGACTTCGCCGGATCCTGGCAGTGGGGCATCTGGCAGTCGATATCGACGATGGTGGCATCGGTCAGCACGGTAGAGAAAAAGTGCTCCTGCTTGCCTTCCACGGAAGTGCGATACCACTTCAGGGTNCGCAGCACTGTGCGGGTCTTGTTGGCAGGCAAGTCGTAGGGCGGCCGGTTGGTGGCGTGGAAGGTGCGGCCGGTCACGATGGGCTGGTCGGGGTCCCCTTCCAGGAAACTCACGATAACTTCATGGCCGATGCGCGGAATCGCCATCATGCCGTACTGGCCACCCGCCCAGCCCTGACTGACACGCACCCAGCAGGAGCTCTGGTCGTTGGAGCTGCCATATCTGTCCCACGGGAATTGCAGCTTCACCCGGCCATGCTCGTCGCAGTAAATCTCTTCCCCCTCGGGGCCCACCACGATGGCAATTTGCGGGCCGTCCACCATCGGCTTGTGCGGCGCTTGTGGGCTGCCAATGCGGGCACGCCAGGTGGTACTCGCTTTGACCACCCCAAACTCGTTGTGGTAGACGGTCGGGCCGCTGCCCCCCTCCTCTTCCAGCGCCTGGGGCTGCAAGCCGGTGTGGCTGATACGCACGATTTGCCAGTCGGTATTCAGATTGCCGTTCGGGTGCTCGGTCAGCGAGAAAAACTGGCCTGGCAGCAGGGCTGCACTGTTGGATTTGCCGCTGCCCGCCACTGCGTCATTGCGCAGCGCATCGAGCCTGTGCTGGGCAAACGCCTTGCCGCTGCCGTCCTGCTTGTAACGGCCCGGATAGTCAAAGTGCTGGTAGCTATCGCGCTGGTGCTCCAGCTCGCTGCCCTGTCTCTTGTGGGAGAGCCCGTAGGCCGGGGTCTTGAAGCTGTAGTCTTTCAGCTCCACATCGCTGGGCCGTACCGCTTCCCGGTAGTGGAACTGGCGAACATATGGCCCTTGTTCCAACGAGCGGTTGCCAAGATTGAAGAAGAGTTCGGGGCCGGCTGTTAATGCAGCCGCATCGTCAGCAAACACGATGCGGTGTTTGCCCGCGTCGAATTCATGAAAATAGAAGAGCCCCTCTTCGGCGGCGAGCCGGTTGACGAACGCAAGGTCGGTTTCCCGGTACTGAACGCAGTATTCCCGCTTGGCGTGCTCGTTTTTCAGCGCAAAGGCGTAGTCGGTGATGCCGTGCTCTTGCAGCAGGATGGAGAGGATTTCATCAGGCTTTTTCGCCTGGAAGATGCGGGAGTTCTGGCGAAGGCCCAGTCGCCACAGGGCCGGCTGCACCATGAGCTGATAGCGGGTACGGCGAAAGCCGCTGTCCCCTTGCGCAAAGTCACTCACAACCCCGCACACCCGCCGCTGCAGCTCGCCGTTGTACCACACCATGTGTGTTCCCAGTCAATCTTGCGGTAGGCCAGAGAGACCTGGATCAGCTGGGTGAAGTCAGACTTCGCCGGATCCTGGCAGTGGGGCATCTGGCAGTCGATATCGACGATGGTGGCATCGGTCAGCACGGTAGAGAAAAAGTGCTCCTGCTTGCCTTCCACGGAAGTGCGATACCACTTCAGGGTCACTTTCGGCAGCATTTCACCAGAGGCCAGGGCGTTGTACATCAGCGGTACGGCCTTGTTCAGGGCAACGGTGAATTTGAACGGCTTGTGGACACGCTGACCGGCAGGCTGACCAGATTGCGGGTCAGTCGGTACGGTCACAACGTGTTGGAACTCTTGTACCAGCATCTCGTCTTCGTGACCTTGCACGAAGATGTTGCCGACGGAATCGGAGGTGAAGGCACTCGCGGTGATGTTGCCCTGGGTTTTACCTTCGATGCTGATATAACATGGAGTTGGCATGTGTATGCTCCTGATTGGTTGAACGGTAATGACACTCGACCGAAACCATTAGCAG
>NZ_CAWRFG010000001.1:1871132-2197211 GCF_963900955.1 Aeromonas sp. 9A | reverse complement strand
ACGTGTTGGAACTCTTGTACCAGCATCTCGTCTTCGTGGCCCTGCACGAAGATGTTGCCGACGGAATCGGAGGTGAAGGCACTCGCGGTGATGTTGCCCTGGGTTTTACCTTCGATGCTGATATAACATGGAGTTGGCATGTGTATGCTCCTGATTGGTTGAACGGTAATGACACTCGACCGAAACCATTAGCAGTGACCATGCCAAACATTTTTATTTATAAAAAACAAATGCTTACTAAAAACTCAGTTCTAAATCCTCCCCAAAAGAGCGCAACAAGTTGCGCAGCCGGCATATAACACTACCAAAAGTTGCACACCCAGCATTTAAAACCAAATTTAAAGCAATGCTTTGCTCATAATGACACTTAACCCCGCTAGGCAAGTGACAGCGTCTTGTGGCTGAGCTTCCCACTGAGTTATCAATTAGGAGAGCAGTAGCGGAGGGAATCCACTGATGACGCATACGAACAAGGTTCTGGCAATGATGACGGCCAGATCACCCGATGCGATCAGAGTAATGAAGAGGTTGAGTGAAGAGCTGAACCGATATGAGGTCGAATGGCTGCCATGGAAAAATACACCCCCCGGACAATCAGATTGCCTGGGGGTTTGCTGCATGTCAGTGATAACGAGATCTGTACACATATCACGTTCGAACCTGGCAGTCCGTCAAACGGGCATAAAGAAAAGGGCCTGTCTTGCGACAGGCCCTTTTCTTTTATTTGGCGGTGAGGGAGGGATTCGAACCCTCGATACGTTGCCGTATACACACTTTCCAGGCGTGCTCCTTCAGCCACTCGGACACCTCACCAAATTTTCACTTCGTTGAAGTGGCTTTCGGATCACGCCATGCGTGCTTTCTTGCCAACTTCGTCGGCGGGCAGCCTTGCAGACACCACACCAGAATTTCTCTCACATTTTCAGGTGCCTGAGTTGCACCATCGCTTGCGGGCCATGCCGTAGCGACGGGGCGTAATGTAAGGGATGCATTGTGTTGGGGTCAATGCAATTTTGCGGTTTTCAATCTGTTTGCTCAAGAACCGAGCCAACTGCGCAAAATCTTTCCACCTCTGCATCCCATACCATCAACTGGCGGCCGGTTCGTGACTCTGCTCACCTTTCAATGCCTCTTCCAGAGAGCCATAAAACTCCAACTGACCCGGCACAGGGCGCACCTTGGCACGCGCCAGTGTCTTCAACGGCTGAAACTGCAACTCGGCAACCCGCAGCTCTACTCCGGCCTTGGCCATCTGCTTTTCAAACTGCAGGAAAGCAGAGAGTCCCCCGGCATCCAGGATGGAGACAGCCTCCATCTGCAATACCAGCAGCTTGTGCCCCTGAACCTGAGCCACCAGCTCGCCAAAGACACGCTCTGCTGCCGCAAAAAACAGCGGGCCGTTGATCTTGTAGAGCAAGGCATTCGTCGGCACTTCGTCGGCATAGCGCTTGTGATCGGCCAAATCGTGCAGCTTGGTCATCTTGGCAATTTCACGCATGAACAACAGCGACGCCAGGATCACCCCGAAGGTAATGGCAATGACCATGTCGAAGATGACGGTCAGCGACAAACACACCACCAACACCAGCACATCGGATTTGGGGGCGCGACGCACAAGCTCCACCACCTTGTGTGCCTCACTCATGTTCCAGGCCACGATCAGCAACAGCGCAGCCATGGCCGAGAGCGGCAACCAGGAGAGCCAGGGTGCCAGCACCAGAATGGCGGCCAGTACCACAAGCGCATGCACTATGCTGGAAACCGGCGAGGTGGCACCCGCCCGTACGTTGGCCGCGGAACGGGCAATGGCCGCCGTTGCCGTGATACCACCGAAGAAAGGCGCCAATATGTTGCCCAACCCCTGCCCCACCAGCTCGGCATTGGAGCTGTGCTTGCGACCCGTCATGCCATCGAGCACCACGGCGCAGAGCAGCGACTCAATGGCCCCCAGCATGGCCATGGAAAACGCCGCCGGCAGCAAGCGCTCGATGGCCGCCAGGTTCCATTCGACCGGTGAACCATCCGGCCCCGGCAGTGCCCAGGGCATTACCAGAGTCGGCGCTATGGGCGGGATCCCCACGCCTCGTGTGCCATCGGCCAGGGTATAACTGAACTTGCTGCCAATGGTGGCCACATCGACACCAAAGTAGTGCAGACCAAACCCCAGCCCCACACCCACCAGCACGGCGGGCAAGTGACCGGGCACCGGCAAGCGCAGCCGTGGCCAGAGCAATAGCACGGCCAAAGTAGTAATCCCGACCAGCGTGTCACCCCATTGCCAGCTTGGCAGGGCATGTACCAGCGCCTCTACTTTGCCTATGTAATTTTCCGGCATATCGGGCACCTGGAGCCCGAAGAAGTCCTTGATCTGCAAGGTGGCTATCACGATGGCGATCCCGCCGGTAAAGCCCAGGGTCACTGACGGCGGAATGTACTCAATCAGGCGCCCAAGTCGGGCCATCCCCATGGCGACCAGAAAGAAGCCGGAGATCAGGGTCGCCATCAGCAGGCCACCGACCCCGAATTGCTGGGCCACCGGGTAGAGGATCACCACGAAGGCGGCGGTCGGCCCCGACACGGAGAAACGGGATCCACCGGTCACGGCAATGACGATACCTGCGATGATGGCGGTATAGAGACCATGTTGCGGTGGCACGCCGCTGGCAATCGCCAGCGCCATGGCCAGCGGAATGGCGATGATGCCGACCGTGACGCCGGCGATCAGGTCACGGCCAAAGCGAGGGATGCTATAGGGTTCATCAATACAGGATTGGCGTAAAGCAATGGCCAGCTTCACGCTTTGCAAGGGAGCTTGGTTGTGCATGTATGTCGTAATACCAGAAGAGGGAGATAAAGGCCGGATTGAACCGGCGCCCGATCATCATCAAGGGCCGGCAGAACTGTCGACACGGCGATGGTATCCGGGGCAACCATACTCCAGCCGAGGAAATATTTCGATGGGCAGGATCAATGAATGACCATTACACCGCAAAATAGCGGTTTGTTGCTGGCATATCGCCGATTTTTATCACCAGTACGCAGATTTTTCACTTCGCCTGCTAACCAAATGCACACGGCCCGCGGCAGACTCTTCTTTCCCCATAGAGGCGTTGTATGAGGCATGGGACCTTCCATTCACCCACCCCATTTTTATTGAACGGACAGGGATGGTTGGCCATCACTGAGCAGCCAGAACGCAATCCGCCACCAGCGCAAAAATTGATAACGTGGCAGCAAAAGGCCAATCTCAAGCTGCTTATTGTGCTGAAAATAGTCCACAATGACCAAGTTTTGGACAAACAGGGCGAAATTCCATTTTTTGCGCCGGATCGCGGGTTGACACCCGGCCGACAGGCTATTAATATCCGCACCGTCTCAACGAGACAGGCAATTCCTCCTTAGTTCAGTCGGTAGAACGGCGGACTGTTAATCCGTATGTCACTGGTTCAAGTCCAGTAGGAGGAGCCAATTCCCTCGTAGTTCAGTCGGTAGAACGGCGGACTGTTAATCCGTATGTCACAGGTTCAAGTCCTGTCGAGGGAGCCACATTCGAAAGCCCAGCCTTTGGCTGGGCTTTTTCGTATCCAACGTTCGAAGCTGCCATACAGGCTACAGTGGCTTGTACTTTCACCGAACGGCCTCAGCTCGGGTGTCGGCATCCCCTTCTTCCGTGCCCTTTCATGACACCACCCTTGCTTTTTTGCTTGCCTCTGCCGGATATTCATTATCACAATTACCGCCGCTGTTCACACCGTTAAAAGGATCCCTTGGCATGTCTGAGGATGCGATGCAAAAAGAAGCTGTGCCTGCTCAAGCCACCAAGCAGCCAAAAGATCCCGTCCGGCGTCTTACGCTGCAATTAGTCATGCTGGCCTTGATCGTCTTGGTCTATGTGCTGTTTGCTCAACGCCTGACCCCGATGGGCAGTCAGGGTACGGTGCAGGCCTTTTTGATCCGCCTGGCCCCCGAGGTGGCCGGACGGGTGACTGCGGTGGAAGTCAGTGACAATCAGCAGGTTTCCGCCGGTATGCCGCTGTTTCAAATCAACCAGGAGCCCTATCTGATTGCCGTCGCCCAGGCAGAAGCCCATGTGGCGGCAGTCGGGCAATCGATCGGGGCTGACACTGCCGCGGTGCAAACCGCCCAAGCCAAGGTGGTACAGGCCAAATCGGCCAAGGATAACGCTGCCGACAATGCCGCCAGGGTGGTCGAGCTGGCCAAACGAGGGGTCATGTCGATCGCGCAGCGGGATCAGGCGACGGCAACCTTGCAGCAAGCCATGGCCTCCCTGGCGGCCGCACAGGCAGAGTTGCGCCGTGCAGAACAGAGCCTCGGGCCTGCCGGCAATGAAAATCCCAAGCTGAAAGAAGCGATGGCCGCCCTGGCCAAAGCCAGACTCGATCTCATTCGCACCACGGTCAAAGCGCCCAACAAGGGGGCCATTACCAACATACAGCTGGCACCAGGCCAGTATGCCGCCGTGGGAAGTCCGGCAATGACCTTCATCGATACCTCGGCGGTCTGGATCAGCTGTATGTTGCCCGAGAACTCGTTGGAATACCTGCGACCGGGCATCAAGGCCGAAGTGGTCTTCGATGTACTCCCCGGCCGCGTCTTCAAAGCTCACCTCGATACCCTGGGGTGGGGCAGTGCTGGCAATACCACCACAGACCAGACCACCGGCCTGCTCACGGCACCACAAAACAGTCCCAGTGCGCGCCAGTTTCCAGTGAGCCTGGTACTGGATGAGGCACTCCCCCGCGGGTTGCGCTATGGCTCCCAGGCAACCGTCATTTTCTATCTCAACAAGGTGGGCATAATGGATACGATTGCCGCCGGCTGGATCCGTGTTGTCAGCCTGCTGACCTATATTGCCTGATGATGAACAAAGCGTGGTGGCAATGCAGCCTGCGTCTTGGCGTCATTCCCATGGCGGCACTGGCGGTTAGCCTGGGCATGGGTCAGGCCTTGCCCTTTCTGATCCCCATGTTCATCGTCATCATGCTGATGCTGAGTCCGACGCGCCTGCCGCTGATGATGGTAGTGAGAATGCTGGCTCTGATCGTCGGCTGTACCGCGCTCATCTGTTTTCTTGCACATGTGGTCGGCACCAATCCCGTCGCTTTCTGGCTCGCCATGGCTGCGGTTGTGGTACTGGCCTTTGCCCGCCTTGGCAAGAACCCTGACGATCTGCCCGGATTGCTGGTGCTGATCGTGTCGTCGATGACGATGGTGCTGGTACAAAGCCAGCCATCGCTGATCCTGGCACTCCCCGTGTTGATGGGAAAAGCCTTTCCGATCGCCTATTTATGGTGTCTGCTGGCCTTTGCCATCTGGCCTCGGTCTTCGCCTCCGCTAACGCCTCTGACCGCCATGCGCGGTGATGAAAGGGTGATGCTGATCCTGGGAAAGAGCGCCGCTCTGTTGCTGGCCATCGGCATCGCCATCTGGCTGCAAGACAGCAGTGCCATCTTGATCGGGGCCACGATTGCCAACCTGCTGCGCGCCAGCGACCCCCATCTGACACGAATGAACAGCAAACCACTGCTGCAGGCCAACTTGCTGGCGGCGGCCTTGGCCACCCCGGTGATCCTGCTGGCCTACATCAGCCAGTCTCCCCTGATCCTGTCACTGCTGGCGCTCGCCGGCAGCATCTGGCTGGCGGGACGATTGGCGGCAGCCTGGCCCAAAGTGGTGGTGCAAACTGCAATGACGGTTTACATCACTTTGCTGGGAACAGCCTTGCCCCAATATCAGCAAGGGCTGCACCTGGTATGGGATCGACTCGCGACGCTGTTGCTGGTCGTCCTCTATTGCACCCTGGTTGTGCATCTATTGACCACATCAACCGATAAGTCATGTCCTGCTTGAGCGACATCATCTTGTCCAGACCGTTTATTGTCAGAGGGTAGAGACATGCTTTGCCCTTTGCGACCCCCACTCGATTCAGGAGTTTCTATGCGCCGTTTCAACTTAATGCTCAATGGCAGCCGATTGATGATGTTTCCCTTTTACGTGTGCATTCTGGTGTGCGTGGCGCTCTTGATGGTGAAGTTTGCCATGCAGCTCTATACGCTGTGCCGCGACATCATCGACATCCATTATCTTGACCTCATCACAGGGGTGCTGACTCTGGTGGACTTCGTACTGGTGGCGCAGATGCTGATCCTAGTGGCCATCTGCGGCTATGTGCAGTTTATTCAGACTCAGGAGCAGCGCGAGGCGCTCGGCAACAACTGGCTCAGCAAGATCAACTTCGCCTCCCTGAAGCTCATCGTCATCAACTCCCTGGTGACCATAGCGGGGATCGAGGTGCTCAAGGCCTTTCTGGACGATGGCACAGGCAATGAAGTGGAGATGAAGTGGTCAGTCATCGTCTTTTTGGCCTTCTCTGCAGCAGCGCTTATCTATGCAATCACAGAAAGGTTGGCGGAACACAAATAGCCAGCCCTTGTTTTCATTC
This sequence comes from Aeromonas sp. 9A, assembly GCF_963900955.1. Taxonomy (NCBI): domain Bacteria; kingdom Pseudomonadati; phylum Pseudomonadota; class Gammaproteobacteria; order Aeromonadales; family Aeromonadaceae; genus Aeromonas; species Aeromonas sp. 9A. The sequence continues at coordinate 2,190,748 of NZ_CAWRFG010000001.1, read as the reverse complement.
AGGATTGATTCATCAAGACCAGAATTGATAACTCTTTTCATTACCTTTACCCCATTGTAAACTTGCCCCCCCGGGCTGCACTGCCCGGGCGCTGGAGCACCTATGACAAGCCTTTCTCTCTCACCCCGACACTGCTGGCAGTGGCTGGCCTATCACCATCAGGCCGCCGAGGGCTCCCTCTATCTGATGTTCTTCTCCGGCCTGCTGCTGTGGGAGCCGCTGACCCCGCTCTGGTTCCTGGCTCGCTGGAATCTGTTTCTCCATGTGATGCTCTCGCTCACCCTCTTTCCCCTGCTGTTTGGCGCCTTCTGGCTCTCTCATCGCAGCCTGTTGAACCGCAGCAACAAGCCCTTTTTGCGCACCACGGGGCGGATTATCGAGGCCTTGCTGCTGGTGTGTCTGGCCAGCGGCCTGCTGCTGGTGCTGCACGGCACCCCGGGGGACAGCATGGGCAGCCTCGCCAGCTGGGCCCACTGGCTAAGCGCGTTGGCGTTAACTCCTCTGGTGCTGCGCCACGCCTGGCGCTGGACCATCTTGAAATGGTGCGCCTGATCCCATGTTGAAGTCATCGTTCTGTGCATTTTTGTCACCCCTGCTGGCCCTCCTCCTGCTGCTGGTCAGCCCCTTTGCGTTTTCCCAGCAGATGGGCGCCGGGATGCTCGCCTATGAGGAGGGGCAGAGCCCTCGCCTCGTCACCGCCAACCTGAGCGCAGGCTCGGTTACCCTGCTTGAACGCGATAGCGGCAAGCGAATGAAAGAGGTGCAGCTGGGGGGCGATCTGCGCCAGCTTGCCCACGCAGGCGACGGCACCCTGCTGGTCACCGATTACAGCGGCGATCGCCTGCTGCTGCTGGATGATGATCTCGACCTGGAAAGGACGATCCCCACCGGCCATAGACCCTACGGCGTCATCTTCGATCCCAAGCGGCAGTGGTTCTGGGTCACGCTGTTCGAGGCAGGCCGCCTGCAGGCCTACGACACAGCGGGCAACCTCCAGCTGGATACCAAAACCGCCGAGACCCCGCGCGGGCTGGCCCTGACCGACGATGATCGCCTGCTGCTCACCCACGCCATGACCGGCCAGCTCGCCATCTATGATCTCGCCAAGCTTGGCAACAGCGCCAAGGGCTCCTCCCTGCCCGAAACAACCCTGCCCAAGCCCAAGCTCATCACCCTGGCCGAGACCCACAGCGACACGCCAAGCGACTCTCAGGGACTGCCGCGCCTGCTCGATGGCATCGCCCTCTCCCCCGATGGCAGCGAAGCCTGGCTGCCCCACGAGCTGTGGAGCTTCGATCACCCCTTCCAGTTTCAGAGCACCGTCTTCCCGGCGGTCTCCATCATCGATCTGGATGAAGAGAAAGAGCGGGTCGATGAAAGAAAGCAGCTCTTCTTGCAGATCAACCTGCCCAGCGTCGGCAACCGCAGCCAGATCGTCTCCAACCCGTTTGCCGCGCGCTTCGCCGCCGATGGCAAGCGGGTCTATCTGACCCTGGCAGGCTCGGAAGACTTGTTGGTGTTTGACCTGTCGCGCAGCGGCAAATCCAACAGCAATCGTCACAGACGCAAGAAGTTTCAGGGGGGCGCCAAGGCGACCCAGCTCTTGCGTCACCTGCCGGGCCAGAATCCGCGGGACTTGTTTGTAGACGGCGACCACATTCTGGTGCACAACGCCATGGGGCAGGATCTTACCCGCCTCAATAGCGGCGGCAGCGGCCCCTTCGCCCGAGTCACCGTCGATGTGCCCCACTTCGCCAAGCTGGTGGAGACGGACCCCCGCCCCGAACCGCTCAAGCGCGGCGAGCGGCTGTTCAATCTAGGCAATACCGCCGCCAATGCACGCTTCCCCATGGCGGGGGACAACTGGATGAGCTGCAACTCCTGCCATCTGGATGGGTTCAACTTCACCAACCGCCATCTGATGGCGGCCCATCGCCAGAAGAGCGGCGACAACGCCATCAACGGCCACGCCAACCTCACCAACATGGTGGCGGGGGATTTTGTCGGCGAATACCTGCGCATGACCCAGCAGACCCAGGGCGGCATGGGCCATGACACCCGCGATGGCGCCGAGGTGGTTGACCCCGCCAGGCCACAACCGGAAGTGAAAGCGATGATGGAAGACTTGCACGCCTTCGTCACCGCTGATGGCAACCTCCCCTATCTCGCCAACTGGCTGCGGCTCGATGCCCCGCGCACGGATCCTGCCAAGGCGCCGACCACTCACCCGAAAGAGTGGCTCAACTCCGCCTCCTGCCAGAACTGCCACAGCCAAGCGTTCAAGGACTGGAGCGAGAGCAACCACAGGCTGATGGGCAACTCCCATCCCTATTACAAGGTGGTGCAAGCGCTGGCCCGCGAAACCGAAGGGGAAGCGTTCGGCCAGTGGTGTCAGGGCTGCCACATGCCCCAGCAGGTGATGACCGGCCAGATGGAACTGCCCAAGGGCTCCCACATGTTCGAGCAGGGCGGCGCCTCGCTGATTGCCGCCCACAAGGCGGGTGAACCTGTGGTTGAGGAAGGGACTGGCTGTGTGCTCTGCCATCGCATCACCAAAGTGGAAGATGCAGGCGGCAACAGCGCCTTTACGGTGAATTTGAAAGACCGCGAGAGCTATGTGTTTGAGGATGCCCCGGGGGGTAGCGCCCGCCACTGGCTGGCCGAGCGGCAGATCAACGCCCGCCCCGCCATGCACAAGGCCTCCTATCAGAAGGATTTCTACCGCGACGCGGCCCTGTGCAAGTCGTGCCACAACGAGTTTGCCCCGGGCACAGGCGCCAATATCGTCAACACCTGGGACGAGTGGGAAAAATCCAGCTTCGCAAACGCGGAGGATCCTGCCAAGCGGCGTACCTGCATCGACTGCCATATGAACCCGGAGCCGGGCAATGGCGGCGCGCCGGTCGCGGGCCAGTCCACCGAAAACGGCACCATGAAGGCGCGGCTCTATCGCCACAACTTTACCGGCGCCCAGCACCAGCTGGTGGGGCTGAGGAGTGCAACGCTAGAGCAGGAGAGTCTGGCCCTGCTGCGATCCAGCGCGACGCTCTCCGCCCGCATCGAAGGGGCTGCCGATAGCCAGCAACTGGTGGTGCGGGTCGCCAATACCGGCGCAGGCCACGCCCTGCCCACCGGGGTGGCCGATTTCCGCGAACTCTGGCTGGAGCTGACCGTCACTGACGCCACCGGCAAGGTGGTGCTTGCCAGCGGCCAGCCGGTGGATGGCGCCGTCCCTGAGGATGCGCGACTGTTTCGCAAAGTATTCGGCGATGCCGAGGGCAAGCCGGTGGGGCTCAAATTCTGGCGCTACGCCAAGCTCTTGGAAGATACCCGCATTCCGGCCGATGGCTGGCGCGATGAAGCCTGGCCGCTGCCAGCGGATGCCCAAGGGCCCTTCAAGACCGATATCAAACTCAATTTCCGCACCTACCCCAAGTGGGTCAATGATGCGGTGCGCGCCGCCGAGCCAAGCTTGCCGGAGCCACCCATAGTGCTGCTCGCTCGGCTACAACTTAATCGGCTGCAACTCACCTTGCAGCCTCTTCCCGTCACGCCCGCTACGGAGCCTCAAACCTGATGTTTGCAAGTTTTCTCATTACCCTGCGCGAGGGGCTGGAAGCCTTCCTGCTGGTCGGCATCTGCCTCTCCTACCTCGCCAAGCTGGGGGCGAGCCGCTACAACAAGTTCATCTATCTGGGGGTGGGGCTTGGCCTTATAGCTTCCCTGGTCGTCGCCTTCCTGTTCCAGGTGGTGGTGAGCCAGTTCGAGAGCGAGCGTTACAACCACCTCTTGATGGCGGGGATCCTGATGTTTGCCACCCTGGTGCTCACCTATATGGCGATCTGGATGCAAAAGCAGGCCAAATCCCAGATGGGGGCCATGACGGCGCGCATTGATGCGGCTATCGATGGCGGCAACCTGTTTGGTCTGGTGCTGCTCGCCTTCCTGGCGGTGATGCGCGAAGGGTTTGAAACCGTGCTCTTCTTCTCAGCCCTGCTCTACTCCGGCCAAGGGGTGGATCTGCAATCCGGCCTGATGGGCGCACTGGCAGGGCTGCTGGTCTCCATCGCGCTGGTGTGGGGGCTGCTGCGCTCCACCCGCAAGGTGGCGCTGGCCCCCTTCTTCCGCTGGACCGGGCTGCTGATCATCATCATAGCCGCAGGTTTGCTCTCCTCTGCCGTCAACATGCTGCAGGCAGCGGACATCATCACCTTCTGGACCACGCCGGTATTCAACATCAGCCACATTCTCGACGATCAGGGGGTATTTGGTACCTTCCTGCGTGCCCTGTTTGGCTACAATGCCTCACCGGCCGGCCTGCAGCTGCTGACCTGGGCCCTCTATCTGGCGATCTTCGTTACCCTCTGGCAGCGCAGCTATCGCCCACAGGTCAACGCCGCGCCCGCTAAGGGATAAAAGAGTTTCGCCACTCTCGGCAACAACACTATTCGGGGGCCGCGCCCTGGCGCGATTCCCTTATCTATCAAGCAGTTTCGGAATAGGTCATGAGCGATAACAACAAGAAGCACATTGCGGTACTGGGTGCCGGTCCTGCCGGTTTGATGGCCGCCTGGCGCCTGCGCCGCGCCGGTTTTGCAGTCACCCTGTTCGAGCAGGAGCCGGTCGTCGGCGGCATGTGCGCCACCCAGACCTTCAAGGGGCGCGATGGAGAGTATCGCTTCGACTACGGTGGCCACCGCTTTATCACCAAGAACCCCGAGCTGCTCGCCTTTATCGACGAGCTGATGGGTGACGACCTGCTCCACGCCGATCGCAAGAGCGTGATCCGCTTTGGCGGGCGCACCTATGACTACCCCCTCAATCTGACCAACCTGATCAAGACAGCCCCGCTGCCGCTGATGGCCGGTGCGGTGAAAGACTTGCTGCTGCTGCCTTTTGCCAAGAAGCCCACCGATTTCGCCAAGGCGAGCTTTGCCGAGTGGATCCAGAGCCACTTCGGTCGCACCCTCTACCGCCAGTTCTTCGAGGGCTACACGGCTAAGCTGTGGGGCATCAACCCGGACAAACTTTCCGCAGACTGGGCCGGTCAACGCATCAGCCTCATCGATCTCAAAGACGTGGCGCGCCGCCTGCTGCCAAGACGCAACGGCAACCTCTCGGTACGCACCTATGCCCGCAAGTATCGTTATCCAAAGTATGGCTTCGGCCAGATCTTCGCGACCCTGGGGGAGCGGCTGGTGGCTGAGGGGGCCTTGCTCAAAACCGGCGCCACCATCACTCGCCTTGAGCAGGCTGATGGCCGCATTGAACGGGTTTATTGGTCACAAGATAACATTGAGCAGAGCGAAGCGTTTGATCAGGTGATCTCCACCCTGCCGCTGCCACTCACCTGTCAGCATCTGGGCTTGCCGTGCGATCTCCACTACCGATCCTTGCGCTTCGTCAATATGCCGCTCAAACAGGAGAACCTGTCGGACAACACCTGGCAGTACCTCTCCGACCCCCATATTCTGGCCACCCGCCTGCAGGAGCCGCGCCGCCGCAGCCCCTTTATGGCGCCAGAAGGCCAGACCTCGGTGATGCTGGAGATCCCCTGCAATCCGGGGGATGCCACCTGGCAGGCGCCGCTCGCCGACTTGCGCGGCCGGGTCACCGCCGATCTCGCAAGCCTCGGCGTCGATACTGCCAAACTTGGCGATGAGACCTTCGAAGCCCGCAGCGAATACGCCTATCCGCTGATGGATCTCGGCTATCAGGCACGCCGCGACGCGGCCATTCAGGCGCTGATGCCGATTGGCAACCTCATCATGACCGGCCGTCAGGGGACATTCCGCTACATCTTCACCGACACCGCCATGGAGATGGGGATGATGGCCGCCGACATGGTGATCGACGGGGTGGACAGACGCCACGCAATCTTTAACCATCGCAACGAAAATACCGTGATTGAAACCCAGAGCGTGGCCTGAGTGCCGCGCCATTGGCATAAGTAAGGAGAACAGGATGACCATACGCCCGGGTTTACTCGCCCTCACCCTGCTGCTGACCCTCAGCGGACTGACCCTCAGCGAACAAGCACAGGCTTATTCCTATGCCGCAGCAGGTAAGGAGCCGCTGATCGATGCCCGTGAGGCGCTGCTCGGCGCCGCCACTGACGGCAAAGATGCCAGCGCCACCTTGAGCGAGATTGCCGACGAGCTGACCTATCTGGAAGAGCACCACAAGATGGATCTGCAAGCGCCGCTGGCCGCCGCCATCAAGGCCAAAGATGCTGCCGCCACCGCCGCCCTGCTCAACCGCGCCTATAAAGCGGAGATTGAGCGCCGCCTCGAAGGGGCCAGCCAGAATCTTGGCGACTACCAAACCGCCAAGGTGCTGGTAGTCAAGAGCAAGCGCTTCCTCGACTTGATCCTCCCCTCACTCAGTGAAGGGGATCGCAAGGCCGCCGAACAGGCGCTGGCCAAGGTGCTCGATGCCATCGGTAACCCGGGGGTATTCGGGGTGGGCGCCAAGACCGCCGATGGCGCCGCCTTTAGCGATGCAGAAAAAGCGCTGATGGCCGTGCTGGCGCCGCTTTGATGGCCTCTCATTGATGACGACGGCCCCCCTCATCCCCGGCCCTTCTCCCGCAAGGGGAAAAGGGGGGTGTCACCACGGCCGATTACGCTTCGCTAATCGACCCTACTTGCTGATCCTGCTGCAAGGGGTCTGGATGGGCTGGCTCTTTGCCTTTCCTATAGCCCTGGATTCCGACGATGCCCTCAATTTCGCCCACGGGGTAACACGTTTCAGCGTGCTGGAGTTCTCCCCCCACTTTCCGGGCTACCCCGCCTTTATCTGGCTGGCGCGTCTTGTCAATCTGCTGGTAGACGATCCAGCCCGCGCGGTGCAGTGGGCAAGCCTGCTCGGCACCAGCTTGCTGGCGCCACTGGCTGCACTGTTGGCGGTCAGGCTGTGGCAACGGCCAAGCCTGCTCGCCCCAGTCTGGCTGCTGGTGCTGGCCCTGCCGCTCACCCCGACGCTCGCCCTCTCCGGCCTCTCGGATGGGCCGGCGCTCGCCGCATGGCTCGGGGCTCTCTTGGCCTTGCAGTATCGAAAGATAGCGCTGGCCGGCCTCATGTTTGGCTTGTTGCTGGCGCTGCGCCCCTCCTATTTTGTGCTGGCCCTGCTGCCCCTTTGGCTCGGGCTGGCGCAGCAGGGAACACGCGTCAGGTTTGTGCTCCCCATCGCGCTGGTGGGGCTCACCAGCCTGCTCTTTGTCTGGCAGGCCGATGGCTGGGCCTATTTCAGCGAGGGGCGGCGCTTTACCGACGGCCACTTTACCCTGTGGGGCAACACGGCGGCGGCCCACGGCGATCGGCTGCTGAGCTGGGCGCACACCTTCAACGATCAGCTCACCCCGCTCTGGCCACTGGCTGTCGGAGCCTTGCTGGTGCTACCGCGCTGGCCAAGATCAAAAGGTCAAGCCACTGCTCTCTCCCCGCTCTGGACGCTCTACTGGCTCGTCCTGCTGATCTGGACACTGTTTGGCCAGAATCCCGACAATCCCCGCCATCTGGCGCCCATCACCCTGCTCGGCATAGTTCTGCTGGCAGGCTGGCTGCCGCGCCGTGGTGAGTGGCTGGCTGTGGTGGCCGGCTTGCTGCTGCTCGCGGCGACCTTCACCCTGCCCCGTCCACCCGCCATGGTGCAGGCGGCCAGAGTGGCAGAGAAAGCGTGTCCTGCGCTGGTGACTCAGTGGGGGGTACGTCTGCTGCGAGAGACCACTGCCCTGGCCGTCACCGATGGCTGGTATCGGGGGGATGCACGACTCGCACTGGCACAGGGGGCCTGCCGCCTCAGCCGACGCCCCATCGCCACCGGCGACATGCCGACACCAAACCAGCTGCTCTGGTTTTCACCTCGCTTTCATGCTGAGCCAGGTATCTGGCTCGGGATACCCGCCTACTTTTACCCTTAGTTGGCAGTGCAACGCACTTTGGCGACCATTTGACTAGCGGCTCTGGCGCCCCGGTCGGCTACACTCACTGCGCATCCGTGACAAGTGAGTCTATCCATGAAGAGATCAAGCGAGTGGTTTCTCATCCCCCTGGCACTGATACTGGCCAGCGGAGCCTTGCTATTGCCACTCTGGTTACAGGGGGGAAGCCAGGGGCATGACCTGTTTCATCATCTGCTTTCCGGCCACTATTTTGCACAACAACTGTGGCAGGGGGAGATCTACCCACGCTGGTTGATGGCCATGAATGGCGGCTTTGGCAGCCCCACCTTCTTCTTTTATCCCCCCTTGCCCTACTATGTCAGCGCCCTATTTGCCGGCCCCCAGGCCCCCCTGTATGACGCCATCACGCCCCTGCTCTGGAGCGCCAGTCTGGCCTTGCTGCTATCCGGCCTCTTTGCCTATCTCTGGCTGCGCAGTTTTGCCTCCCCCTTGCGGGCCCTGGCCGCCACCCTGCTCTATCTCGCCTTGCCTTATCATCTGGGCATGGATCTCTATGCCCGCTTTGCCCTGGCCGAATTCTGGGCTTTCGTCTGGGCTCCCCTGATCTTGCTGGGACAAGATCTCGCCAACCAGCGCAGTCGCAAGGGACTCCCCTTGCTGACTCTGGCGCTGGCATTGCTGGCGTTTTCTCACCTTCCCAGCCTGCTGTTGATGATGGGGCTGATCACACTGCGCGCCCTGCTGCAAGCCTGGCGATCCCGCATCCTGTTTCCGATCCAGCTAGTGGCAATGGCCCAAGTGCTGGGGCTGGTCATGGCCGCTATCCTGCTGCTGCCCGCCCTGCTGGATCAAGGCGCCATCTCCATGGAGTTGATGCGGGGCGGCATGTTCGACTTCAGACGCAACTTTCTCGACCGTTTGCCCTCTGGCTGGGGTGACTGGCGCTTTCGCGGCCACCTGGCCTGGCAAAGCATGCTGACCATGGGGCTGCTGCTGGTCGCCTGGGCGGCGACCCGGGAGCCACGTCATCCCGAATTATTGATGTGGGGGATCATAGGGACAGTCTCCTTTCTCATGATGCTGCCCCTGAGCGAGCCCATCTGGCATCTGCTGCCACCGTTGCAACGGGTGCAATTTCCCTGGCGGTGCAACCTGATCCTGGCCCTGGCCACTGTGGCCGTAGTGGCGCTGGGCACCCCTGTCGACCGGTCCTGGCAATGGGTCTGGTGGGGCCTGCTGCTGGTCACGCTCGTCTCCAGCCTTGCCTATGTGGCTTACTCCCCTCTCATCCAGGCACCGCGCAAGGACATGATTGAGAGCGAATTCGACAGCAAGCGCAGTGCCCAGGAATATCGCCCCAATCAGGTGCCCAGAGGGCAGTTCACTCCGACCTTGCTCGCCTGGAAAGGGGAGTTTCAACCCCCAGTCACCACAGAGCAGCCAGGCGCTGAGTGGAAGATCATTCGCTGGCAACCCAGATGGCTGGAGCTGGACGTGAAGGCGCAGCAGCCCACCAAGCTCATACTGCACCAATATGACTACCCCGGCTGGCAGGCCAGACTGGATGATTCGCTGACACTCGAGGTCAGTGCAAACCGGCAGGGACTATTGCAGGTCTGGATACCGGCGGGTCAGCACACCCTCACTCTCAAGCTGGCAGCACGCTGGCCAGAGCAGTGGGGGATTGGGATCTCCCTGTTCGGCTGGCTCTGCTGGCTGGTGCTCGCCTGCCTGGGGGCCAAAAAACCCAAAAAGCGTGTGACCCGGACACGGGTGATAGCGTGACGGGGGGCGGGCTTGGGCATAGTCCTGCCCAAGTCCGCCAAAACTGATAGACTCACCCCTGTTACCTTATTTCACGCGAACTTGCTCACGATCGGACATCCTATGCCCCAACCCTTACCCCTCTCTCCCCGCTTTCTGTTTATCCTGCTTGGCGCCCTGGCGGGCCTGACCCCGCTGGCGGTCGACATGTACCTGCCCGCCATTCCGGCCATCGCCCGGGATCTGGCCACCAGCATAGACGGGGCCCAGCTCACCATCAGTGCCTTCCTCGGTGGCTTTGCCATCGGCCAGCTGTTTTACGGCCCGCTGGCAGACAGCTATGGCCGCAAACCGGTCATCCTGGCGGGGCTCACCATGTTTGCCATCGCCTCTGTGGGCTGCGCCATGGCAGACTCCCTGCCCGAACTGCTAGCTTATCGGATGCTGCAAGCGGCAGGCGGGGCGGCGGGCTCGGTGGTGGTCAATGCACTGCTGCGTGATCTGTTTGAAAAGGATGCATTTTCCCGCGCCATGTCGTTCGTCATCCTGGTGATGACACTGGCACCCCTGGTCGCCCCCGTGATCGGCGGCTACATCAGCGCCCACAGCGACTGGCGGGTGATCTTCTGGCTGCTGGTGGGGATCAGCCTGCTGGTCTGCGTGGTGATGCAGTGGAAAATTCAGGAGACCCTGAAGCCTGAGCACAGACAACCGCTCAAGCTGGGCCAAATCCTGAAGAACTACTGGAGTGTGCTCTCCCATCGCGGGGCCATGGGTTATGTGCTGTGCGGATCCCTGTCGAGCTCCGGCATGTTTGCCTTTATCAGCGCATCCCCTTACGTCTACATCGAATATTTCAAGGTGCCGACCGAGCACTACGGCTGGTTGTTCGGCCTCAATATTCTGCTGATGATGCTGGTCACCTTCGTCAACAGCCGGTTGGTGAAGGGGGTGGGCGCCGAGCGCATGCTGCAATACGGGCTGCTGATGCTGCCCTGTGCCGGCGCCCTGCTCATCTACAACGCCTGGAGCCAGACCGGCGGCCTGTGGGGCATCGTCATCCCCGTAGTGCTGTTCGTCGGTCACATCAGTCTGGTGGGAGCCAACGCCATGACGGGCCTGATGGGGCACTTTCCCCAATCGGCGGGCACGGCCTCCGCGCTGGCCGGCACCCTGCGTTTTGGCATAGGCGCCGTGGTCGGCATCCTGGTCAACCTAGACCCACCACAATCCCCGCTGCCCATGGCCATCGCCATCGCCGGCTGCGGCTTTGGCTCTGCCATCAGTTACTGGCTGCTGACCGGCAAGCGCTCTGCTGTGGCCTGATGACCTGCGCCTCACTCTGATCCTGAAAAAGCCCTGTCTGCATGACAGGGCTTTTTTGCATCAAGGGTCAGCCTGGGGTCAGGCCTAGCACCCTGCGTATATCAGAACAGGGCGCTATTGAGCCAGAGATGCGCACCTATGCTCACCAGATAGCCGAGCAGGATGGCCGGTAACCATTTGAGATGGCTAAAGAAGGTATACATACCGTGGGCCTGCCCCATCAGGGCGACCCCGGCCGCAGAGCCGATGGAGAGCAGGCTGCCCCCCACACCGGCGGTCAGGGTCACCAGCAACCACTGCCCCTGCACCATGTCAGGATCCATCGACAGCACGGCAAACATCACAGGAATGTTGTCGACAATGGCTGACAGGATACCGATAAAGATGTTCGCCATCGTCGGGTTGCCACCGTCATACAGCAAGTGTGAGACCAGCTCCAGATAGCCCATGAACCCCAGCCCCCCCACGCACATGACGACGCCATAGAAGAACAGCAGTGTGTCCCACTCCGCCTTGGCCACCTTGTTGAAGACATCAAATGGCACAATGGATCCAAGGCTGCGCAGCCGTTCATGATCCCCGGTGCGCTCATAGAGTGCCCGCTTGCGCGCCAGGGAGAGCGGCAGTGACTTGCGCAGATAGAAGCCGAAAAATTGCAGATATCCCAGACCCAGCATCATGCCGAGGACAGGGGGCAGATGGAGGAAACTGTGGCAGAGCACAGCCGTGGTGATGGTCAGCAGGAACAGCAGCACTATGCGGCGGGCCCCCCGTTTCAGCTCCACCGCTTCACTGGCCGCCTCAGGCACATGGCGAGGCACCATCAGACTCATCAGCAGGGCGGGCACCAGAAAATTGAGCAGGGACGGAATGAACAGGGCAAAGAACTGGCTAAATTGCACCTTGCCAGCCTGCCACACCATCAGGGTGGTGATGTCGCCAAAGGGGCTGAAGGCGCCGCCGGCATTGGCCGCAATCACGATATTGATGCAGGCAAGATTGATGAAGCGTCGATCCCCGTTGGCGACTTTCAGCACAACGGCGCACATCAAAAGCGCTGTGGTGAGGTTGTCGGCCACCGGCGAGATGCAAAATGCCAGCCCGCCCGTCAGCCAGAACAGGGTTCGCAACTGAAAGCCGGACCGGATCAGCCAGGCCCTGAGCGCATCGAACAGATTTCTGTCTTCCATGGCGTTGATGTAGGTCATCGCCACCAGCAGAAACAGCATCAGCTCGGCATATTCGAGCAAGGTATGGCGAAATGCCTGCTCTGCGGCCGGGCTCATGCCATTTTGCGCATAGGCAATGCCGATCAGGATCCAGATCACGCCGGCAGCCACCAGCACGGGTTTTGACTTGCGCAGTTGCAGATACTCTTCGGCCATCACCAGCGCATAGGCCAATACGAACAGGCCCACGCAAAACAGGCCGATAGTGGAAAGGGTTAACGGGATCGGGCCGCTACTGGCCTGGGCAGGAGAGATGAACAGGGACAACAATACGGCAAAGCGGGTTAGCACAGACATGGGCCTCTTCCTTATAGAACCATCTGGCTGGGATGCTAGCACCTGGATGAAAACAAAAGTTCATCCAGGTCAATGAATTATCAATTAATGCATGGTCGAGGCAAAAGGGTTATTTCTTGCCAAAGCCCGACAGCTTGAGGGTGTAGCCAGCGCTGTTTTGCCAGGCATCCAGGCCACTGCGGTTGTTGCCAGCCACCAGACTGGCGGCCAGGCTCGGGCTGTTGAACAGCTGATCGGCGGTGAACACAAACCTCCCTTCACTGCGCGGGGTGAGGATCCCCTTGCCCAGCAGTTCCTGGCGCAGTTCGATCACGGCTTCACGCAGGGAGGCCGCATCCTCGCCATTGGCGGTGGAGCCCGCCAGCACCATGAAGCCGGGATTTTGCCGCTTGCCCACAGGATAACCGTGAGCTTCGGCACCCTTGCCGTTGAAGTGGTAGAGCTCGCGCTCCCCCGGCTTGTTGTCGGAGAGCGCCTTTTGAAGGGTCATCAGCTCGTTATAAATCTCGATGGGGACGACGGCAGCCTGCTTGTTGCCCTTGCTATCGATGATAAAACTGACTTGCTTGTGTAACATCCTTGCTCATCCTGTGACCCATGGAAGCTCCTATTCTAACCACCTCTGCCAAGCGGGATCCAGCGAGGATCCTCACCTCTTTTGCTGGGGTGATCACTAACTGGCGCTCTTGATCAGTTGCAAGGCGTGTTGATCATTCCCGGCCGTGGTAGCGTAGATGACATGATGAAAGCCATTGACCATCAAGCGGTTATCCCATGCTGACCCTGCACAACCTCTGCAAGAGCTTTGATAACGGCAGCGAACGCCTGCCGCTGTTCCACAGTCTGGACCTCACTCTCACCGCTGGCGAGACAAGCTTGCTGCTGGGGCAGAGCGGCTGTGGCAAGTCGACCCTGCTCAACCTGATAGCAGGCCTGCTCCCCCCGGATGAAGGGGAGATCTGGCTGGGGGAAACCCGGCTCGACACCCAGTCCCCGGATGAACGGGCACGCCTGCGCGGCCGGCATTTTGGCATCGTCTATCAGGATTTCAACTTGCTGCCGACCCTGACAGTGGAGGAGAACCTCTGCCTGCCCCTGTCGATCAACGGCCTGCCACGCCATGAGACAGAGATTGACGATTTGCTGAAAAGGCTCGATCTCGTCCACAAGCGCCACGCCTGGCCGGAGCAACTTTCCGGCGGCCAGCGCCAGCGGGTGGCCCTGGCCCGCGCCCTCATTCACAAGCCCCGCTGGCTCTTGGCCGACGAACCCACAGGGAGCCTCGATGAGCACAACGCCGAGCAGGTGATGGCACTGATGATGGAAGCGGTGCGTGAAACCGGCGCGGGTCTGTTGCTGGTGAGCCACAATCCGGCCTATGGCGCCCTGGCAGACAGAGTGCTTCGCCTCGAAGGTGGCCAGCTGATTGAGCTCAAGGGGGCGCACCATGAGTGAGGCCAGCCGTGATCGCGAGGCCGCCTTATGCTGCCGCTGAAGGCGCTGCTACGCCTCTATCGCTGGCATCCCTGGCTGCTGCTGATGAGTCTGACCGGGCTCATGCTGGGAGTCTCGCTGGTGGTGGCCATTGACCTGCTCAACCACAGCGCCAGCACCAACTTCGTCGCCGCCCGCACCCAGCTGGCGGGAGATGCCAACTATCGACTGGCCCCGAGCGGCGGCCTGGATGAGCAGCTTTACGTCAAACTGGTACGCAGCCAACCAAGCCTCAATGCCATGCCGCAGCTGCACGCCTGGCTCAAAGATGAGCAGGGTCGCAGCGTCCAGTTGCTGGGGATGGATCTCTTCAATCCCGGCCCCCTGAGCCAGCTGTTTGCCAGCGTGAGTAAAGAAGAAGCCCCCTCTTTCTCCCTGAACCAGGCAGACAGCGTCTGGCTGGCGACGCCGGAGGCCAAACGGCTAGGCTGGCTGCCGGGGCAGTCCCGCACCTTTGTGCTGAGCGGCGGTGGCGAGGGTGATCGCCCGCTGATCCTGACGCTCGCGGGCACCTTCGAGCCCGGCGCCGTGCCCATGGAGCGGCTGCTGGTGACCGACATAGGTCTGGCCCAACACATGCTGGGCAAGGCGGGAAGGCTGGATCGCATCGTCTTCAAGCTCAGTGACGCCGAGGCCCGCGCCCTGCAAGCGACCCTGCAAGCCTATCTCCCCCATCAGCCGCTCTGGCTCGAGCCCATCAGCCCGGCGCTCGATGCCAGCCAGCTCGGCGATGCGCTGGCGCTCAACCTCACCGCCCTCTCTCTGCTCGCCATGGCGGTGGGACTGTTTCTGGTGTTCAACGCCCAGCGCTTTGTACAGAGCGTGCGTCGCCCCCAGCTGGCCCAGCTGATCATTCTGGGGCTGCCGCCTCGCCGGGTCCTGCACTGGCTGGTACTGGAGCTGCTCCTTCTCGCCACTCTGGGCACCCTGCTCGGACTGCTGCTCGGCAGCCTCCTGGCCCTCACCCTCATGGGACAACTGACCCAGGCGCTGGCCGACCTTTATGGCCCCAATCCCATCGACCTGCTGCGCCTCTCCCCCATCAGCCTGTTCAAGGCACTGCTGATTGGCCTTGGCGGGACGCTGGCCGCCAACCTGCCCGGCTGGTGGCAACTGCTGCGCCAGTCCCCCCTTGCGCTTCGTGAGAGCAACAGCCGCCCTGCCACCCATCCGTGGCGTCGGCGCTGGCTCGCCATCGCCATCCTGCTCCTGTGCGCCCTATGCCTCGCCCTGCCCCGGACAGGGTTGCCAGGTGCCCTGTTTATCGCCGGTGGCTGGCTGCTGGCCATGGCGCTCTGGCTGCCGGATGCCCTGCGCTGGGTGCTGGGTCAGTTGCGTAAGCGCATGGGTCGCCAGCACAGGCGCAGCAGCCTGACCGCCCAACTGGCGGTGGCCGAGACCCAATATCATCTGGATCGCACCGCCATCGCCGTCATGGCACTGCAACTGGCCATCGCCGCAGCCATCGGCATAGGCGTCATGGTATCGAGCTTTCGCTCGAGCGTGGAGATTTGGCTGGACCAGCGTCTGGCCGCCGATCTCTATGTCACCGCCCCCAAGGGCGCGGCCGGCAGCAGGGGCATACTGAACCAGGTCACCCTGGATGCCATTCTCGCCAACCCCGCCGTAGAGCAAGCCTCGCGGCGTTCTGTGCAGCCCGCCCGCTGGCAGGGACACCCCATTGAGTGGGCACAGATGGATTTTATCCCGCCCCTCAAGGCGGCCTATCCCCTGCTGACCGGTCGCTGGCCCGCAACCCCAGACGAGGTGCTGGCAAGCGAACCCCTGACGGTGCGACTCGGAGTCAGGGTGGGCCAGACGCTCAGCATCACCAGCGAACAGGGCCCAAGGGAGCTCACCGTCACCGGCGTCTATCAGGATTACGGCAGCGACAAGGGACAAGTTCTGCACGCCTTCGAAGATGGCCCAGTGCAATCCCTCGCCCTCTTTAGCAAAACGCCGGAACAGCTGGCCGACAGCCTGCGCACCCGTTTTGGCGAGAGGGTCAACCTGCTGGCGGCCCCTGCCATTCACGCCGCCGCCCTCAAGGTGTTCGACCAGACCTTTGTGGTTACCGAGTTGCTTAAACTGCTGATCCTGGGCATCGCCTTCGTCGGCATAGGCTCGGCCTTCATGGTGCTGGGGCTGGCAAGGCGCAGCGAGTTGCAGACCTTGCAGAGTCTGGGGTTGAGCCCGCGTCATTGTCGCCGCCTGCTGGTGTGGCAAGGTGCGGGCCTGGGGCTGCTTACCGCGCTGCTGGCGCTGCCGGTAGGCTATGGGCTGGCCTGGGTGCTGATCGAGGTGGTCAACCCCCGCGCCTTTGGCTGGCGTCTCGCCTTCGAGGCCGCCCCCTTGCATGCCGTCACGGCCCTGTTGCTGGCCCCTGTGTGCGCGGCGCTCGCATCCTGGTTTGCCGCAAGGAAACTGGTATGAAAAAACGCAATGCCTGGCTACTGCTGCTCACCTGCACCCTGTATGGCGGGGCGGCCTGGGCCAACGATCTGGGCACCATCCTCGGTGGCCGCAGCGATCAGTTCAAAAAGGCTCTGCCGGGCCAATCCATCACGCTGCCCGCCGATCACGCTGCCCACCCCGACTACCGCTCCGAGTGGTGGTATCTCACCGGCAACCTCAAGGATGAGCAGGGGCGCGAATATGGCATGCAGTGGACCCTGTTTCGCCAAGGTATTGAACAGCAGATTAAAACGGACAACCCCTGGCTCACTCCCCAGCTCTGGCTGGCCCAGTTTGCCATCACTGACCTCGGCAAAGGCAGCCACCAACAGGATGAGCGCACCAGCCGCCAGGGCCCCGGGCTCGCGGGTGCCAGCGGCGGCGAGTATTGGCTCAGGGAATGGGGGCTTGCCTCACAGGGGAAGCCACTCTTTCCCGCCACCCTCAAGGTGCAGAGCAAGATTGGCGAGCTGAACCTCAAGGTCGATGCCGCCAAGCCTGTGGTCTTGCAGGGCATACAGGGTTACAGCGAGAAGAGCCCGGGCAACGCCTCGTTTTACTACTCCTACCCGCGCTTGACGCTTACCGGCACTTTGACCCTCGATGGCGAGGCGCGCAAGGTCACGGGTCAGGGCTGGTTTGATCACGAGTGGAGCAGCTCGGTATTGGCCGACTGGCAGTCAGGCTGGGACTGGTTCTCGCTGCAATTAAGCGATGGCCGCGAGCTGATGCTGTTTCGCCTGCGCACCAAGGAAGGTCGTCCCGAACCGGAGAACCGCTACGGCATCCTGATTGAACAGGACGGCAGCAGCAAAGTGCTCTCCCCCGACAGCATTCGCCTTGTGCCCGGCAAAACCTGGCGCGGCCCCAAGGGCCAAGCCTATCCCGTCGAGTGGCAACTGAGCGCCGCCGATATGAACCTCACCATTCGTGCCCGCCAACCCAATCAGGCCATGACAGGGCGCTTTGACTACTGGGAGGGGGCCGTGATGGTATCAGGGGATGCAAAGGGGCTGGGGTATCTGGAGATGACGGGGTATTGAGCGCAATGGCTGCGAATGCTCACACCCAATCCCCCCATACGGTTGCGCATTAACAACGTCCTGTTCTCACCGACGCAGGTTTTCATTCCAGCAAAAAGACCCCGGCATGGCCGGGGTAAACACGGGGTGGAACATAAAACACTTCGGTCGGTCATCACCTCGGCTGCGCTATGCGTCAGCCAAGGCGGCTTCAACAGTGACTCAGGGCTGTTTGTCCGCCATCAGCACCAGACCGTTTTGCTCGGGGAAACCAACCACCAATGCAGTCTGCTTGGTATTGGGGATGGTGAACGCGGCGGCATAGGCTAGAGCCCCGTCCCTGGCTTTGGCCAGGCTCAACACCCACTTGTTCTCAATCGGCGTGAAATCGCTTGAGGCCTTGAAGCGGCACTTGCCAAAGCCGCTCACGGTCAGCTTGCTCAGGCCATTGTGCTGATCGGCCTTGCCCTTGCCGGTCAGGGTGCAACCGGCGCTGGGGAATTCCATCTCCACCGTCAGGGAGCCGCTGTTGTTGGTGCTCTTGATCTGGCCCACCATGGCGTCGGCGAAGCCCTCATCGTCTGCAACTGACCAGCTGTCGCTGCTGATCGCCCGGGTGGCCAGCTTGTTGACGGCGACGTGGCCGCTCCAGGATGGGTAGAGGGTCGTGCTCTGATCCGGCTCCCAAAACTGGGTGCCGGTGCGGGTAAAGTCAAAGGTCCAGCGCTTGACCTCTTTGCCATTCACGTCAATCACCGACTGATCACGGAAGGTGATGAGGTTGTGGTCATTGCTCTGGCTATCGACCTTGTTGCCACGCTCGGAGGTACGCTCCAGCAAGACGGGGTATATCCCATCCTTGTTCTCTTTCTGAGCCGCCTTGCCGCTCCACTGGCTGTTGGTTGCCACCTTGCCCGCATCCTTGTCGACCCAGACACCCCAACGCTGCTCGCGATCCGCCTTGGGATAGATAAGTGCCATCCCTTCCAGCCCCTTGATCATTTTGAACGACGCCTTGTCATTATCGCGGCTCAACAGGCTGGCCTCGTAAAGACCCGCATCAGGCAGTGGCAGCGGTGCGCGCTTGGCAATACTGTTGGCGGCTTTCTCGCTGTCGCAGGCGGACAGGGCGGCGGTGCAGGCGATGGCCAGCATGGCTTTGTGGTGCATTCTCATTGACGCTTGTTCCTTGCAATTGCTTTGTTATGTGAGGTGCATTCAATCGCCGCTGAATTTACTGGAGGGAGGGTTCGCCAGTCGACTCAAGATCTGTAACCAGCTGTTACAAGGACTTGGGTAACAAGACGCAGACAGCACACCCAATATCGCAACAGGAAGGCCGGTGACTGGAAGAAATCTTGTGCGCCATTCGCTCACCCCGTCTGCCAACCCAACACGCTTGGCAACAAGCGAAGAGTCACGCAGCAACAAGGCGGGCCACTGCATCAGACCTTCCCCCTATAGACACTTCCCTACTCAGCTATCCCCACACCAGCACAGGCAGAAACCAGACTGCCATCAAAATTGCGTTCAAATTCCACGGGTTGGATAACATTTTGTTCAACAGAGTCAATCGCCATTTGATACCCTTTCAACCTGCATGCCTGTCAGCCCAAGAAGAGCTCATGCACTCGTCTCTGATGGCAACATAATGAACTTCTCATTATGTTCAGTTGGTAAGTTGCAAGTACAAGGATGGAATTTATGTGGCAAGAAATATGGAAAACTGTCTTGTCTGAATTTGCGGATATTCAGGATATCAAGCAGATGACGCAGATTGTATTACGTCTGCTGGTAGCCGGCTTATTGGGTGGTCTATTAGGCTACGAGCGTGAACAGAAAGGGAAAAGTGCCGGGATCCGCACCCATATGCTGGTCAGTATCGGTGCAGCCCTGTTCGTGCTGATCCCCCAGCAAGCAGGCGCATCAACCGCTGATCTGACCCGGGTGTTGCAGGGTCTCACTGCCGGGGTTGGGTTTCTGGGCGCTGGCACCATCATTCTGGGCACCCGGCAGACAGAAACCCAGGGGCTGACAACGGCAGCCGGTATCTGGGTCACCGCAGCCATCGGCATTGCCGCGGGTATGGGTCGAGAATCCACTGCGGTTCTCGCCACCCTGATAGCCCTGTTTATTTTAACCATTGTGCCTTGGTTGCTGGGTTTTAAAAAAGAGGGGCGCTGAATTGATGGGAAGCCAGATTCGCCCGTCGACACAAGCTCTGTCAATCGCGGTGACAGGCATTGATAAGCAAGGGATATCACCGCGCTTGCTTAACCGGGCGGTGTAACAACAAGAGGAAAAGCCGCCTCCCCGCCCCATATCTCTCGACCTTTCCACATCAAAATCTGACCGCCATCAAGATTTCATTCAAAACCCACGGGCTGGCTGTGTTTTCACTCAACAGGAGAGGTCGGCCTTTGATAGGCTACTCATCCGGCCCTTAGAGCCCCAAAGGCAGCCAAGATGTAGCGATGGTTTGCATCTCTTCAATACGCTTAGAAACAACTCGTTGGGAGCTGAAAATTGTGCGGCAGCAATCCAATTTGATGGCAAAGTTATTATTAAAGATAGTGACATTATGTTAAGGAATAAGTTAGAGGCTTGATATGAATACTAAGGAGAAGATAAAGCTTTACATTCTTTCACTTATGTTCCTATTTGTTATGGTGATTTTTTTGTCCATCAATATGGAATCTCCATCTTCAGATAGTGAACTTAAATATAATATTGTTATATATTATATATTGTCTAATTGGCTTCCTATATTGATGCTTTTCTCCATTATATATTGTGAATTTATAAGGCGTGAATTTGACTTTGAACTTAATGGCAGTGCTAGTGACAGTTTATTGGTCATTGATTGCAAAAGTGAAAATTATGAGCATTTAAGCTTCTTAGCCACATATATTGTTCCATTTGCAGGGCTCAATTTTGATTCCCCACTTAAGCTGCTTGCTTATTTATTCTTATTGGTTGTGATAGGTATAATCTTTGTTAGGACTGATAAGTATTATACAAACCCCACACTATCTATCTATGGATACAAGTTATACAGGGCCACCTTGGCCGATCATGTAAGCCATTACCATTCTGTAATCGTAATAACAAAATATGATTTAAAAAAAGGGCAGAACATTGCCTATAAATTTATCTCTGAAGATGTATGCTTTGCTAGGAAAATAAATAATGACTAGAGACGACATTAAATTTGACATGAAGAAGATTCTGGACACATGTACAGGGATTAAAGTTTTCTTTATTGATGATGATAATAACGAACTATATGATTCAGATATTGAAAGTGAGGGGTTGGATGAATTTATGATTGGCTTTGTCAATGATCTGAAAAACAGATTCACTGACAACGAGAAACTTTCAATTCCAAACCTATCTAATGCCGATGATCGAAAGAATGCACTTTATTATTTTGATTTCGATGTGCGAATTCATGAGTTCAATTATTTAGACAAAGTTAACGACATGCAAGCCAATAAAATTATTGGCAAATACCAAGTTAAAAGCAAAGGTCTGTCAAGTATTAAAGCTGTCGTCATAAGACTGAAAGGAAATGATGGGGAAGTAATCTCATTTTATCAGTACATACATAGAACAGCGCTATGGACTTCGGGGAAAGGTGTATTCTTTACCACTCATAAAACCCGAGTTGTAAAAATGACAGATGATGTTTTGAGACTAAACAACAATTTTATCTTTGCTAAAATAGGAAAAAGCTATTTAATAAACAACATTAATGCATTTGAGAAAGAGTTAGGGTTTGACAAAATAATACATGCTAAGGCAGAGCAATACTGTTCAAGTATTGAATCACGTGGCCTTGTCAATAATCTAGAAAAGTTTAATAAACGGCTAAAAAATGAGACTCACTTTGCAAGGAAATTTGTCAAGGTTTTCAAAAACTCAGCTGTTATTGAGCAAGAATTATCTAACGAAGAAATTATCTCATTCGCTATGAGTAAATCTTTCTATGAAAATAAGCTCAAGCTAACAGAAGATGGGAATCAGTTTGACTTAAATAGCATACAGCGCTGCTCTTATTTTCTGCAGTTATTAGATGATGAGTTTTTGAAATCAGAATTAACAGGCATGAATTATATTGCCAGAGCAAAAGATAGAGCGGGCTCTTAGTTCTGGTGAATTCAGCTTTGATGTGTAATTCCCATTTAAAAAAAGCTGCCTTGAACAACTGTTTTAGTCTTAAAGTAAGCCCCCTGAAAGAATACATTCTGCCGGGGGGGGGTATTTATCTCGCCGCCTGATCAACCAAATAAAGAATGCTGTGATAGGGAATGCCGGCGTGCTGGCTCTGCCCCATCTCACGAGTGCGCTATTCCAGTGACATCGAAGAACTGGATAAGCGCTGGCTCGGATATATCCCCTGCTTTATTTGACTCGGGATGAGGAGACAGATTATTTACGGCCGCGGGCCAGGGATTTTAAAAATGCCAGGGTGCGGCGGTTGAACTGCTCAGGCTGCTCCACATTGCAGACATGGCCACACTGTTCGATCACCGCCAAAGAGGAGCTGGCATCGCGGGCCACCTGCTCGCGCACCGGTGCCAGGAACATATGATCCTCCTCCCCCATCACGTAGAGGGTCGGGATCGGCAGGGCTCGCTCCTTGAAGTAGCGCATCAGGGGGTTGACCTCGGTGGCGAGGCGGAACCAGCGTTTGAACTCCTTCTGACACAATTTGCGCGCCTCGCGCACGAACAGGTTGCGCGACTCCTGATGGTGCTGGCGCGGCATTATGATGAAGGCGAACAGGCGGTAGAGCCACATGTAGGGCAGGATGTGCTGGCCGAGGCGCCCCAGTTGCACCAATACCCGGGAGCGGATATCCAGCCGCAGTATGGCACCGCCCAATACCATGCTCTTGACCCGCTCCGGGCAGAGCTCCGCCAGATGGCGAATAAGGATGGTGCCAAGGGAGATGCCGACAAAGTGGGCGCAACGGATATTGAGATGATCGAGCAGGCGCACTATGTCTTCGGTCACGGCCCGAAAGCTGTAGTGACCCTTGACCACCTGCTGCAACTGGTGGGACTGACCGTGGCCACGCAGGTCCAGCAGCAGCACGTTGAAGTGCTCGCGATAGGCGCGCAGCTGCTTGAACCAGATGGAGGAGCTGCCACCGGCGCCGTGCACGAATACCACCCAATCCCTGTCGGGGCCAAGCTCGAACGTCTTGTGATACAGCATCTTGCGACTCCCTCATCGACGGCATTGGGGTATAGTAGGCGCGCATCTTAGCAGATATTTTCACCCAAAAAATACGTTTGCATGGCAACTGGCGAGGAGCGTGACCATGGAGTTGACGAGTTTGAGAGCCTTTCTGCTGACCCTGCCGGGCACTCAGGAGGACACCCCCTTCGGCCCGGAGATCCTGGTCTATCGCATCGCCGGCAAGATGTTCGCGCTGGTGGATTGGCAGGCAGAGCCGCTCACCATCAACCTCAAATGTGAGCCCGAGCTCGCCCTGCTGCTGCGGGAGATCCATCCCGAGGTCAAACCCGGCTGGCACATGAACAAGCAGCACTGGAACACGGTTACCCTGAGCGACACCCTTGCCAGCGATCTTTGGCAAGGCTGGGTGCACCACTCCTATGAGCGGGTGGTCGCCGGCCTGCCCAAGGCCAAACGGCCGCAAGCGCCGACACTGTGAGACGCCCCATGCCAGAGCAGCCCAAGATAGTCCCGCTGAGCGAGCCGCATATCCCAGCCCTCATCACCCTGTTCGAGCAGGCGGTACGCCAACGCGGCCCCGAGCACTACAGCGAGGCGCAGGTAGCGCAGTGGGCCCTCGGTGCCCATCATCCGGGCTTTGTCAGCCAGTTGCGTGAGCACCACGGCTGGGTGCTGGAGCATGCCGGCGCCGTGCTCGGCTTTGTCACCCTCAGCGACGATGGTCACCTGAGCCTGCTTTATGTGAGCGCTGACCATCAACGCCAGGGGCTTGGCGGCCTCTTGCTCGCCACCGCCCTCAGCCAGGCGACTCGGCTCGGCATCGAGACCCTGACGACGGAAGCCAGCGCCTTCAGCTATGGGCTATTTTTACGGTATGGCTTTGAGCTGACCGGATTGGAAAGCGTGGAACGGGGTGGAGTCAGTTTTATCCGCTATCGTCTGCACTGCCGCTTGCCAAGCTAGGACCAGCCACTAAAATACGCACAGTTTTTTCGTATTGTTGAGGATTGAGGCAGCCATGGTTGTAGAAAGCGAAGGCTATATCGCCCTGATTGAGTATCTGGTGGAGAGTCTGGGACTGTTTGAAGCCCAGCAGCAGAGCGGTGGTGAACAGACCATCGAAGATCTGGTGAGCAGCCGGGTGGCGAGCAACCTGATGGCCATCTGCGAACAGAACCCGCAGCTCGATCCCAAATTGCGCTTCATGATCATGCAGGAAGCAGACGCCGTGGTCGCCGATCTGGAAGAGGTGCTCTCCGCCGTCTGGCTGCGTGCCCCTACCCCGGCCCAGCAAGCCTTCCTCGAAGAGTTCATCGACCTCATCAAGAACCTGTTTGACGGCGCCATCAGCTAATCCGTCGAGACACCTGATCCCCGTGGCGCCGACCCAGACGCCCGTATTTTTCCGCACACAGCACACATGAAAAGGGCCGCCTCAATGGGCAGCCCTGCTTGCTATCATTTCAATCTATCCAGCTTTTCAGTGGCGTTCAGTGAAGGTCGAGGCAAGAAATGTGTCTGGTCTTGGCTGCCATCCTTGGAAGCTACTTAGTTCGGCAGGGCCAATTCTATTTAGTTCCCGTTCGTGACATATTTTTTTACGATTTTTTTCACTGCGCCGACAGTCAGTCGACATCAGGCGTAAAAGAGGCCGCAAATGCGGCCTCTTTTGGTATCAAAGCAGGGGTGATCTAGCATGGCGCCATCTGTTAGCGATTGAGGCTCGGCGGCAAACAGACTCCGATCCCCCCCAGCCCGCAATACCCTTCCGGATTTTTCTCCAGATATTGCTGATGGTAATCCTCGGCGTAATAGAAGGGCGCCAGCGGCAAGATGCGGGTGGTGATGGCACGGCTGTCGCCACTGGCCATCATGGCCTGCTGATAGGCGGCTTGGCTCTGCTGGGCGATCACCTGCTGGGTCTCGTCGCCATAGAAGATCACCGAGCGGTACTGGGTACCGACATCGCCCCCCTGACGCATGCCCTGGGCCGGATCATGCTGCTCCCAGAACAGCTTGAGCAGGGCGGCATAACTGATGACGCTGGGGTCAAATACCACCTGTACCGTTTCGGCGTGACCGGTCAGACCGCTGCACACCTCCTTGTAGGTGGGATTCTGGGTGACGCCACCCTGATAGCCAGCGGCGGTGGAGTAGACGCCGGGCTGCTGCCAGAACAGACGCTCCACACCCCAGAAACACCCCATGCCAAACCAGGCTACTGCCATCTCTTCAGGCCAGGGGCCCTGAGTCGGGTGACCATTGACGGCATGTTGCTGGCCAATCACCATCGCATCGCGGCGTCCCGGCAGTGCATCTGCCGGTGAAATAATCTGTTCCATGAACCCTGTCCTTGTATAAAAACCTGTGTCATCGCACAGCTGACGAAAAGGAGTCTCGAAGATAACAGGTTATGAGCCGGGATCAACCAAGGCCACAGCCAGACTGGTGTTGCTGTATTTTTCACCGCCTTCTCGTCTCTCGTTTTTCTTCAGCGTCATCAAGCGGACAAAATGGTGGCATAAAATAGCAAAATCAATATTTAGTCTTGATTTGTGAATTTATTTTCATATATTGAGCCCATTGCTGTTTTTTTATGGAAGAAGCCTCAAGTGCGTGAACGCGAACCCAGCCTGGTCTATGCCTTTCGGCAGTCTACCCCCTATGTCAATGTGCACAGAGGTGCCACCTTTGTGCTGATGATGGGAGGGGAAGCCATCTGCCACCCCAATTTTGCCAATATCGTCAGCGATATCGCCCTGCTGCAGACGCTGGGAATTCGTTTGGTGCTGGTGTTCGGTTCACGTCCGCAAAACGACGAGGCACTGGCTCACGCGGGCATCGAAGCCCAGTACCACAGGCGGATCCGGGTCACCGATGACGAGAGCTTCGCCATCATCAAACAGGTGTGTGGCGGCCTGCAGTACGACATCACGGCCCAGCTCTCCATGGGGCTGGCCAACACCCCCATGCAGGGAGCCCGCATCAGCGTGGTGAGTGGCAACTTCGTCACCGCCCAGCCGCTGGGGGTGGATGATGGCATCGACTTTTGTCACAGCGGTCGGGTACGCCGCATCGACGTGGAGGGGATCACGCGCCAGCTGGATCAGAAGGGGCTGGTGCTCATCTCCCCCATCGGCTGCTCGGTCACCGGCGAGAGCTTCAACCTGAGCTCCGAAGAGGTGGCGCGCCGGGTGGCGGTGGATCTCAAGGCCGACAAGCTTATCTGTTTCAGCAGCACCCAGGGCGTCATGGACAGACACGGCGAAGCCATCTCGGAGCTCTTCCCAGAGCAGGCCGAGGAGCTGCTGGTGGAGCTGGAGCAGGCGGGGGAAGAGATGTCCGGCACAGCCCGTTACCTGCGTGCGGCGATCGCCTCCTGCCGGGGCGGCGTGCCCCGCTCCCATCTGGTGAGCTATCAGGATGACGGCGCCATGTTGCAGGAGCTGTTCAGTCGCGACGGCCTCGGTACCCAGATAGTGCGTGAAAGCGCCGAGCAGGCCCGCGCCGCCACCATCGAAGACATTGGCGGCATTCTGGATCTCATTCGCCCGCTGGAGGAGGACGGCATTCTGGTGCGCCGCTCTCGCGAGCAGCTGGAGATGGAAATAGACAAGTTCACCATCATAGAGCGCGACGGCCTCATCATCGGCTGCGCGGCGCTCTACTGCTTCATGGAAGAGGCGATGGCAGAAATGGCCTGCGTCGCCATTCACCCCGAGTATCGCAACTCCAATCGGGGGGATCAGCTGGTGGCCAAGGTGGCCGAGCGGGCCAAGCGGCTCGGCATTCGTCGCCTGTTCGTACTCACCACCCGCTCCATTCACTGGTTTCGGGAACGGGGCTTCGATCCGCTGGAGGTGGAAGACCTGCCAGTGGAACGGCAACGGCTCTACAACTGGCAGCGCCGCTCCAAGGTTTTGTCAAAAACCATTTCGTAACTTGTTGATCTTGTGCCGAGTTGTCGTCGATTGTTAACTTTTTCACAATCTCGATTGACAGTGCAATCCAGCACAGGGTATTTCTAATTGCACTCCACCGCCTGCGGTGGAGCCAGAAGAGGAGCGCTGCCCAGGCAGCCCAAGGGAGGACACCAGCGTCCGATGAACTTGGGTCAGGGGGAGCAGCGCCGAGACGTGTGAGGCAACTGGATACCTCAACGTCGGCTGCGGGGGCTGAATCCCCCGGGTTGTCATCGGTAGTGGTCATCCCCCACCGCGCCCCATCAGGGGCGGGTACGGGATGGGCTCTGCGGGTGGAGTGCTTCTGGCCGGGATAGCTTCTCTCATTCCTGCCATTTTCAGCCTCCTCCTCTCTTTTTGCCCGATGGAACCGGATTTTTATATTAAGACAGGAGTAAGCAATGAGCCCGATCAATGTCGCCAAGTTTGGTGGAACCAGTGTCGCCAATGCCGCGGCCATGAACAATTGCGCCAATGTGGTGCTGGCCAATCCGGCAACCCGGGTGGTGGTACTGAGCGCCAGCGCCGGCGTCACCAATCTGCTGGTGGCACTGGCCCAGGGTGATCTGGACGAGGCAGGCCAGGAGGCGCAGCTGGCCAAACTGGCCGAGATCCAGCAGGCCATTCTGACGGCACTGGGCGATCCCGCCGACGTGAGTACCCTGATCCATGCCACCCTTGGCGAGATCCGCACCATGGCCCGCCAGGCCAGTCAGCATACGGATGCGGAGCTGGCTGACAGGCTCATCGCCTGTGGCGAGCTGATGTCTACCCGCCTCTTCACCGAACTGTTGCACCAGCGTGGCATCAAGGCCCACTGGCAGGATGTGCGCCAGCTGATGCGCACCGACAGCCGCTTTGGCAAGGCGACCGTGGATCTCGCCGCCACTCGCGACCTCTGCCAACAGGCGCTGGGACCTCTGCTCGGCGACAGCCTCATCATCACCCAGGGCTTCATCGGCTCGGATGCCGATGGCCGCACCACCACGCTTGGTCGCGGCGGCTCCGATTACAGCGCCGCCCTGCTCGCCGAAGCGCTGGATGCGGGCAGCATAGAGATCTGGACCGATGTGCCCGGCATCTACACCACGGATCCGCGACTGGTGACACGTGCACGCCCCATTCCCGAAATAAGCTTCGTGGAAGCGGCCGAGATGGCTACTTTTGGCGCCAAGGTGCTGCATCCGGCCACCCTGCAACCTGCGGTGCGCCAGGACATTCCTGTCTTTGTCGGCTCCAGCAAGGATCCCGCTGCCGGCGGCACCTGGATCCGTGCCAGCACCAGCACCAACCCGCTGTTTCGCGCCGTGGCATTGCGCCGCCAGCAAGTGCTGGTGACCCTGCACAGCCTCAACATGTTCCACGCCTACGGCTTCCTGGCCGAGGTGTTCGGCATCCTGGCCCGCCACCGCATCTCGGTGGATCTCATCACCACCTCGGAAGTGAGCGTGTCGCTCACCCTGGATCACACCGGCAGCCAGAGCAACGGCGAGCCCGTGCTCAGCGACAAGGTGCTGGCCGAGCTGGGTCAGCTGTGCAAGGTAAAGGTGGAAACCGGTCTGGCACTGGTGGCGCTCATCGGCAACCGCATGAGCGAGGCGGCCGGGGTGGGCAGTCAGGTCTTTGACGCCATTCGCGAGCACAACATCCGCATGATCTGTTATGGCGCCAGTGCCCACAATCTCTGCTTCCTGGTCAAGGAAGAAGAAGCGGGCCACATCGTCAATCGCCTCCACCAGGAGCTGCTCGACTGAGCCAGCCAAGGTTTGACACCGCATAAAAGAGGGGCACTCAGGGTGCCCCTCTTTTCGTTGATGCCCATGTCATCGATGCAGATACCAGCCCCTACCCCGCCAGTGTCGGCACCGGCAACAGGCAGGTGCGGATCTCCTCACGCAGACCCGCGAGTCTGGCCAGCAATGCTGCCTGGCTATAGCCAGCCTCGTCAGGCCCCAGATTATCCGCCAGCTCGGCGAAATGGTCGGCCACCGCCTTCTCAAGCCAGTCGAGCCGGCGCAAAGTGAGCGGGCCGCAGCTCTTGCCGCTGAGGTCATCCATGATGTCGAGCCGATGGCTGCGATACATGTCCCGCCACCAGTTGGCGGCCAGCGCGTCATCGCTTGCAAGTGCCGAGCGCCACTCCCCCTGCAACCCTTGCAATCGAGCCAGTACTGCCGAGCTAGCCCCCTCCCGGGTCAGATATTGCAATTCGCGCTGCACCCAGCCCAGACAGAGTCCACGCCAGTAGCGAAACTGCGGCAACGGATCCGGCTCGTCGAGCCAGAGACCCGAGAGGGTGCGGGTCTCCAGCCGTTCCGGCACATGAAACTGGGGATCGGAGAGGCCGTTGGAGTTGAATTCATGGCGGGGATCGAACGGCCACATGTAGCCAAAATCGAACACGGCGATCTGCTGGCCATCATCGAGCAGGTTGCCCGGGCTCGGATCCCAGTCAAACCAGCCCCAATGGGCGAGCTCGGCCTGCACCGCCAGCATCTGGGCCAGATTGCGCTCATTGAGGTCGTGTACCGGCACCCCTCGCAACCAGGGAGAGACGAGCACCCCTGCCCTGGCCGAACCAAAGCAGGTACAGACCACGTGAGAGAGAATGGTGGGATGCAGCTCACGCAGCGCCTCTATCTCGCGGCGCCGCTCCAGCTCGGTCAGGAAGGCGGTCTTGCCGTCGATATTGGCCACCAGGGAGTCATGCCTTCGCCGTTTCAGGCACCAGTGATGTCCCTCCACCTTGAGGTGAAACACCTCGGCGGTGAGCCCGTGACGATAGACCTTGAGCACGGCGGGATGATCCTCTCTGAGTCTCACCAGCTGTGCCAGTGGCAAGGGGCAATCCTGCTCGCGTCCGATCCGGATCTCCTCCTTGCTCTCCAGCATGCGGAGCAATCTTGCCTGACGTGCCGCTACCTTGGGATTCATACATGTACCTCCATCCATTATTGAGAGACTAAGCAGCAAGGCAGGTACAGACCAGCAGCAAAGCGTCATGATGACGCTTTCATCACAGAATGAGTGTGACGGCCCGATCAGGATCACAGTTTGCATGGCTCCATGGTCACGAAATATTCATTGTTTGGTCATTAAATTGACAACAAGGAACAAGCCCCTCACCATCGGGTCACATTAAATGCAGCAGCCATTCGTCGTTACTCGCTCAAAGGATGAGCTCATATGAAAGTCCCCTCCTCAGCACGCCGGTCAGCCAGGATCCCCAGCCTGCCTTCCCTGCTGCTTGGCTTGCTGGCTGCGCTGCTGCTGCTGACCCTGATACTGCCGCAGATCAATCCCGGCAGCTGGCTCGGCCAGGCCCGGCAGCTGGTGCTGGGACCTGCCGACCAACCCATAGCGACGCTCACTCGTCACTCTCTGCTCTACAAGAGTGACAACCGTGGCCTCTATCTGGTGGTGCGCAGCCAGTGGCAGCTGCTCAAACCGCTGCAAGCGGGGGACAAGGTGCGGGTGGAGCTGCTCAACGACAAAGGGGAGCGCATAGATCAGCTGAGCCAGGCGGTAGAAAAACGCCAGCGATGCAATAAAGGGCGCTGCACCCTGGATCTCAACAGCACCTTGCGTGCACCGGACGATGCCCTCGCCAGTCGCTATCAGCTGCGGATCGGCCTGCTGCTGGCAGATCGGCCCGAGAGCGCTGAATTCAGCCAGATCCTGCAGACTCTGCCGGAGCAGGGTTTCAACCTCACCTACCTCTTCACCAGCCTGGTATTGGTACTGGCACTGAGCGCCGCCGTGCTCAAGGCCCTGCTGCCCAAGCTCAGGCGCAGTTTGCGCTGGCGGATCATCGGCAGTCTGCTGCTCGGCAACCTCACCTTCGTGTTGCTGCACGGCTTTGTGGTATTCAAACTGGGGGAGTTTCTGCTCTGGTCCGGCTTCAGGCCGGAGCACTACTATCTCGCCTGGGGCAGCATGGTGCTGGGCTGGAGCCTCTGTGCTCTGGCGGGCTTCAATCTCTATATGGGACTGGTGTTCACAGCGCTTTCCGGCATTGGCCTGCTCGCCAACTTCATGAAGATCGCCATCTACGGGGTGCCGCTGGGGGGTGACGACCTTGGCAATCTGCTGGCACTGCTGCGCATCCTGCTGGATCAGCATCCAGTATTGCCTGTGCTCGGCGTCGCTGCGCTGCTGTTTGTCTGCTGGCGTTTCGCCCTGTCACGTTGGGTCTTGCGCGGCCTGTTTCGCACGACCGCCGCCACCGCCGCCTTTTTTGCCCTTTGTGTGTTCGCGACCCAGACCGGCAACAAGCTGCTGGGGGCCAACATTCGCTACGTGGACAGAGCGGTCAACTATCACAGGGATCTCATCCGCTCCGGCCCCGGCCTCTATCTGTTCAATCTGGTGGACGAGATGCTGCAAAGCGGCAGTGTGTTTCGCTATCCCCTGCAGATCAATGAGTTCACTCCCCAGATCAGCCATGTGAGCCAGGGGCAGCCCCCACGCTTCGATCTGGTAATAGTGCTGCAATACGAGTCGCTCTGGCTCGGCTGGCAGGGCAGGATCTGCGCCCCGCCTCCCACATTGAGCCTGCCCGCCAGCGTGCAACAGTGGCAAAAGACCATCCACTCCCCCACCACAGGCGGCATGACGGTGCTGGCCGAGTTCGAGATGAACACGGGTCTGCCGGTGGGCCTGCTCAAGCAGGGGGTCGTGCCCTATTACTACCTGTCCGAGCAGGTGCCTGGCCTTGCACAAAGCGCAAAGCAAAGCGGCTATCACACCCTGTTTGCCCACCCTTACGTGGAGAAGTTCTGGGGCCGTGCCAAGGCGATGCCTGCCCTTGGCTATGAGGAGCGCTGGTTCGATACCCGCTTTACCAGTCTCGAGCACAAGGGGCTCTATATCTCGGACGATGCGCTGATCGACCATCTGCTCAGACGCAGCGAGCAGGACGCCTCACCGCTCTTTGCCTACGCGGTTACCATGCAGGGTCACGGCCCCTTCGACGGGGATCGCTATCAGGCCCAGCAGCTCGACAAGGCCTGTCCGGATCAGAGTGCGGCAGACCGCCAGCTGCTCAACACCTACTACACGGGGGTGGTGGATGCCATGGCTTCCCTGGAGCGGCTGCTCAAACGGCTGGACAATTCTGGCAAACGCTATCTGGTGGTGGCCTTTGGCGATCATCAACCCTTTCTGATGTCGGCAGGCAAGGGCATTCACGGCGACAAACCGCCCCGTGACGCCAGCTACCAGATCCCCATGATGGCCTTTACCCGCGATGATGGTGCCCTCTCTCTCGAACGGCAATTCGCCCATGTGCGCCAGCTCTACCAGATGGGCCAGGCCACTCGCCAGCTGCTGGCAGGGGATCTGACCCCGATCCCGGATCTCCCCCTGCTCCACCCTGTGCTGGGGGAGGAGAAAGGCTTCGACGTCTCTCCCCTTGTGCCCCAGATCCGGGCCAGCTTCAGGACCAATGCCCTGCCCTGATCCCGGACCTGAGAAAGTGAAAGAGGCCGCTGTTGCGGCCTCTTTGCATAATGCGGTTGACGGGATAACTCACTCGCCAAGCCAGGGTTCGCACAAGGTAAGGGTCCGGGCATCGAGATCCAGCTCAGCCTCGATGCCAAGAGGCAGAGTCAGCATGGGATGAGTGTGGGCACAGTCAAACTCCGCCAATATGGGGAAACGCGGCGTCCCCACCACCTCCAGCAGAATATCGAGCGGCCGCTTGCCACTGCCCTGATGATCGAACAACTCGTGCTTGCCGAGAACCAGGGCGCCGATGCGGTCAAACACACCGCACAGCTTGAGATGGGCGAAGGCGCGCTCCACCGTATCAGCTGTCAAGAGGCTGTCTTCCAGCAGCAGAATATCTCCGTGCGCTATGGCAGGCATGTAAGGAGAGCCCCAGATCCCCGTCAGGGTATTGAGGTTGCCACCCAGCAGCCGCCCCCGCACCCGACCTGTCCCCACCGAGATCAACCGATTGGGCTGACACTGCTTGGCCCGAGTCTGGTTTTCCCAATCGAGCCGCTCGTCGGTCCAATAAGCAGGGGTCGGCAAGGTATGAGGCACGGCGCCCCCACCCGCCAGGCAGATCTGGCTAAACCCGGCCAGGGTCTCATCCACCAGCGGGGGCAATTCACCGAACGAGGCCACCAGCGCCGGGCCATAAAAGGTGACGAGGCCGGTTTTGGCATAAATGCCGAGCAGCAGGGCCGTCACATCCGAGTAGCCGATGATGATCTTGGGATCCCGTTTGAGCGCATCAAAATCGAGATACGGCAACAGGGAGTTTGAGTTGCTGCCGCCAATCACCGACATGATGCAACGCACGTGCGGATCGCGAATCAGTGCATTGAGCTCGGCAACCCGCGCGGCGATGGTGCCGGATCGCCAGTGATCCTGCTGGCCGGTGAGGCTGCCCGCCTTGAGCCTGAAGCCCTGCGCTTCCATAAACCGCTTTGCACGGGCAAAGCGGTTTGGCGCCCAGGCTGTGGCCGCGCTGGAGGGGGAGAAAAAACCTATGGTGTCGCCAGGCTTGAGCCCTGGCGGCTTGAGTAATGTCATTGTCAGGTGTCCTGTCCCGAGTGCGGCCATCTGGCATTATGGTGCCGACCTTGAAGGACTCATAGTGACCCGTAAATAGTCCTAAAGACATCAGGATAAGCTGCTTGGCCCAGGTGAGCGATTCGGCGAGACGCGGCGAACCATCACAACCCCCCTTGCCACCTCAGTGACATGGGCCGCCGCGCAGACGCTCATTCGCTCGCCGGCCTGATCCAGAAGCGACGCTCCCATTTCTGGGTGATCTCATCGTAAGTCCCATCCGCGCGCATGCTGTCCAGGGTCCCTTGCAGTGCCTTGATGATGGCCTCGTCCGTCTCCAGGCTGAAGGCAAAGTAGAACTGCTTGGTGTCCTGATACTGAAACAGGGGGACAAAGTCCGAATAACTGTGGCCCAGCGACTCTATGTGATAGGCCGCCCCCATCTGCATGGCTGGAGCTATGTCCGCTCGCCTGCGCAGCATCATGCGAAACTTGTCATCTTCATCGTGCACCAGCACCAGATTAAGCCCCTGATCAGCCAGTTCACGTGCCGCAGCCGAATTGCGCACAACGGCAATACGCCAGGATGCCAACTCAGAGAGCTGATTGGCCGTCACCTCCTCTCGTTTCGCCAGGCGATAAAACCAGAGGGTGCGAGGTCCTATGGGGCCAACCCAGTGAAAGAGCGCTTCTCGTTCCGGCAGCCGTACCATGCTGAAGATAACTGTGTTCGGGTGATGCAGCGCCATCTGATAGGCCCGCGCCCAGGGCAGGAGTTGTACCCCCTTGCTGTCGAGCGAAAGCTTGCTCCTGTCGACCATCCGTTGCAGGAGATCCACCGACAGACCCGTTACCAGACCGTCTCTGTCCCGATAGTTGTAAGGAGGAAGCTCCTCTGTTACCGCCTGAATGTTGACCCCCGCGGCGCTGCCCAGCCAGCACCACAACAATAACCAGCGAAAATGCCACATGATTGACCTCTCTGCCTGTTTCCCTTGCTTCAGTATGGCGGCAGTGGGCAACCCTGCGTATACAGGCTGGCCAGCAAGATCACAGGATTTGTCACAGTTCCGGTCAACGCCGGGGCAGAAACAGAAAAACCGGCAGAAGGTTGCCGGTTTTTCAATGGCTGACAGGGCTTAGATTACAACGGCGGTACCGCTGATGCTGACCATCAGCATACTGCCGTTCTGCCCCACCACCTCGTAGTCGATATCGATACCGACCACGGCGTTGGCGCCCAGCGCCTGCGCGCGCTCTTTCAGTTCATCGAAGGCAATCTCGCGGGCGCGGGCCAGCTCTTTTTCGTAGGCACCGGCGCGGCCACCAATGATATCGCGGATACCGGCAAACAGATCCTTGAAGATATTGGCGCCGAGAATGGCTTCACCCACGACGATGCCGCGGTATTCACGAATGGTTTTGCCTTCCAGCGTGGGGGTAGTTGAGAGGATCATCTTGCGCTCCTGAGGTGAAAATGGGTTTCAGACTACCCCAAACTTCTACCGGACAACATCCCCCGCCCCCTAATAGCCAGTTGCACGATGATGGTTGCCGTTGCAGGCGACCATGCCGCCATTTGGCTCGCGCTCATCGCCGGAACCTGGGCCCGAACGATAAAAAAAGGAGAGGCCAGGCCTCTCCTTTTCGTGTGCTGATGGCAGCTTAGTGCAGCTTCAGGGTCGGGCGCAGTACCCGGTTGATGCGGCCCACCAGCATGATGAGACCCGTCTTGATGTAGCCGTGCAGAGCGACCTGGTGCATCCGGTACAGCGAGATGTAAACCATGCGTGCTATGTAGCCTTCTACCATCATGGAGCCGCGCATCAGGTTGCCCATCAAGCTGCCCACTGTGGAGAAGCGGCTCAACGAGACCAGGGAACCGTGATCGTGATAGAGGTAAGGTTTCATCTCGCCGCCTTCCAGCTTGGCCAGGATATTCTTGCATGCCTGGGTCGCCATCTGGTGGGCGGACTGGGCGCGTGGCGGCACGAATTTGCCATCCGGCTGCGGGCAGGCGGCGCAGTCACCGATGACGAAGATGTTCTCGTCACGGCTGGTTTGCAGTGTCTCTTTCACTACCAGCTGGTTGATGCGGTTGGTTTCAAGGCCGGCGATATCCTTCATGAAATCCGGCGCCTTGATACCGGCAGCCCACACCATGAGATCAGCTTCGATGAGCTCCCCATCCTTGGTGTGCAGCCCATCGCTGGTGGCTTCGGTGATCATGGTGGCGGTACGCACATCCACCCCCAGTTTGACCAGTTCCTGATGAGCCGCGCCACTGATGCGCTCCGGCAGCGCGGGCAGTATGCGGGGGCCCGCTTCCACCAGAGTCACCTTCAGGCTCTCTGTGGTGAGGTTCTTGAAACCGTAGGCATAGAGCTGCTCCACAGCGTTATAGAGCTCGGCAGAGAGCTCGACGCCAGTGGCACCACCGCCGACGATGGCGATCTTCACCTTGTCACCTGGCTGGTATTCAGTGGCGAACTGCAGGAAGCGGTTCATCATGCTGTTGTGGAAACGGTGTGCCTGGGAAGGGCTGTCCAGGAAGATGCAGTGATCCTTGATGCCCTTGGTGTTGAAGTCGTTGGAAACGGAACCGATCGCCATCACCAGGATGTCGTACGGCACCTCCCGCTCATGCACCACTATGTCGCCATTCTCATCGACGATCTTCCCCAGCACGATGCGTTTTTCGTCGCGCTTGATGTCAGTCAGGCTGCCCAGCTGGAAATCGAAACCGTGGTTTTTGGCATGGGACTGGTAGCTCAGGGCATCGATACCCGCATCCATGGAGCCGGTGGCCACTTCGTGCAGCAGGGGTTTCCACAGGTGGGTACGGTTACGGTCGACCAGGGTGATCTTGGCCTTGTTCTTCTTGCCCAGTTTGCGACCCAGGCTGGTAGCCAGCTCCAGACCGCCAGCTCCACCGCCGACGACAACAATATTGGTCATGGTTAATTACCTCGGTTCCATTAAAGCGAAGGGAGCCATCGGCTCCCTTGATAGTTGAATCCATGACGTGACAATCGATCAGGCTTCTTTGAAAGCCTTCATCTGTTGCAGGTGATGAGAGATATTTTTGAACTTGTGAGTCTCTCGCTCATCCCACACGATGTTGTAATAATTCTTCAATTCACGCTCAATGTCGCCATTATCGCGGATTTCATCCTGAACGGAAAGGATGCAGAGGCAATTTCCTGAATTTTTACTACGAAATTCAGACACACATTTGGTGCCTATATCCTCGTACTCTTCCGGTCTGTCTATCTTGCCCTGCATGGTGATCTCGGGGTGCAGATTGGGGTTGAAGATCACCTGTTTGATGCCGCACAGGAAGCCGATCCGCTCGCTC
The DNA here is from genome assembly GCF_963900955.1 of Aeromonas sp. 9A. Taxonomy (NCBI): domain Bacteria; kingdom Pseudomonadati; phylum Pseudomonadota; class Gammaproteobacteria; order Aeromonadales; family Aeromonadaceae; genus Aeromonas; species Aeromonas sp. 9A. The sequence goes on along the minus strand of NZ_CAWRFG010000001.1, from coordinate 2,154,209 downwards.
CAGTAACCTCCCAGCCCCACCCCGCAGATGAGAGGCTTGGGGTCTGTGCTCATGTCGAGCTGCTTTTTCACTTCCTTGAGCAGGTGGCTCATGTCATGACGGGGATGAACCGTGCTGTAGTGCACGAAACGCACATCATCATCGATAAACTGCAACTGCAGCACTTTTTCATGATTGCCGAGGCTGGTGGCATCAAAGCCATGCAGATAGATGATCATGGACAAGACCTCAAAAACTGTGTCGGTTCTATCGAAACTACCCCAGCGGCGGGGCCTTGCGCCACCAAAACATCCCACTTTCTTGCTTTGGATCACGCCTCCAGTTGCGGATGAAACCAGATTAAGTCAATCAGATACCTCACCTGCTCCGTTCGGCAATGAAAGTGGGCACCCGCTGTGGCGAAGGGATCACCTGGCTAGCGAGGCAAGTGGCTGTGTCATGGGACAGCAAACGATTGCCTACCAAGGTTGTTCAGTACCACAAGGCCGCCCTCTTTATCAGCCATGATCAGCCTCACGCCCTGCACAGCATCATCTGTGGGAAACCATGAAAAAGCCGCCGGGCAGACACACTGCCCGGCGGCTTTTTACGCGGCAAAGACCCCTAGCAGCAGGTCTGCTCGAAGCGATCCACCGCCGCCGCCACCAGCACCATGCTGCCCTGCCAGAAGGCAGCTTCGCGGATATCCTGACCCAGGTGTTTTGCCACCAGATCTTCGGCGCTCATGCGGCCGGTATCCCGCAACAGGGCGCGATAAGCCTCGGCCACATTCGTTTCCCCTGCGGCCTGACGGCTCATCAACTGCTGATAGACTCCCAGGCTGAACAGATAGCCAAACAGGTAGGGGTAGTTGTAAAAACCAAGTCCGGCGATGGAAAAATGCGCCTTGGCCGCCCAGAACAGAGGGTGATAGCGCACCAGACTCCCCTCATACCAGCGGCCCCAGGCTTCGTCCGTCATCGTCTTGAGCCGCTGTGCCGACACATAGCCCTGCCCGCGGGCGGTCACCAGCGCATGCTCGAAGTCGAAGCGGGCCGGAATGTTGACCAGGAAGGTGGCGGCGCCGTCCGCCTCGGCCCAGGCGATGGCCTGCTGCTGCTCCGGGGTCTGCGCCTGTTCGAACAGGGCGCTGCGCACCAGGGTTTCGGCAAAGATGGAGGCGGTCTCCGCCAGCGTCATGGGGTAGCTGCGCTGGCTCATGGGCAGATCGCGAATGAGCCAGTTGTGCCAAGCGTGACCCAGCTCGTGAGCGAGCGTGATGACATTGTCCATGGTGCCGGCATAGGTGATAAAGACTCTCGGCTCCACCGGATCGGCAAACTTGGTGCAGTAGGCACCGGTACGCCGGTTCGGGGTGGGCGCCGCATCAATCCAGCCCTTCTCGGCCATCATGCGGGCAAACTCCCCCATCTCGGGATCGAAACGGGCAAAGGCCGCGGCTATGATCTCGATCGCCTCTTCAAACGGGATCTCGCGACTGCTGGCCGCCGGGGGCGGTGCAAACAAGTCCTCCGGCCCCAGATCGTCTATGCCGAGCCGGGCGGCCATCAGCCCCAGCGCCCGCTGGCCCAGACCCCGGGCGTTATACGTCTCGGCCATGAGGGTATCCAGGGTGGCCCGCTCTATATGGCTCTGGTGGCAGGAGAGATCCAGCGCATCGAGGGCTCGCACCTTGCCACGCTGGCGCGCCAGCTCCAGCCGCCAGCCGTTGAGGGCATTGAGGATGGCGGCCACCGTCTCCTGCTCCCCTTCCCAGCCGGCACTGATGGCATCAAAGGCCTCGCGGCGCAGTGCCCGTACAGGGCTGGAGAGCAGATTGCTTGCCTCGGCCAGCCCCATCTCGCGACCGTCGATAACGAGGCGGATCTTGCCCACCAGATCGTTATAGAGGTTGCCCCAGGCGTGCAGGCCATCGGTACCAAGGCCGATCACCAGCTGCTCCGCCTCCACCGGCAGGCGCTGATCCTGCAGCCGGCGCTCATGGCGCAGCCGGTACGCCTCTTCTCCGAGCAAGGGATCCTGCATCAGCCGCTCAAACTCGGGCTCGGGCAGTCCCAGCATCAGGTCTTCGACCGGCGCCAGTGCCTTGAACAGGTCGGCATTGAGGGCCCTCGCGCGGGAGGCCAGCTGCTTGGCGAGCGGATCGCAGGCATCCTGACTGCCCTTTGATGCCGCCAGCACGGCGACGTTCCAGCCGATATTGCGGATCCGCTGGGCCCGCAGGCGCACTTCCCGCAAAAAATCGGGCAAGGCGTCGGTATTGCCCAATACCTGCTCAAGACCGTCGATAAAACCGGCAAGCCCGGCGAGGTTGGCACGGGCCAGGCTCATGTCCGCTTCCAGCTCGGGGCAGTCGAGGGCGGGATAGATATGCTGGTTGTGCCACTGCTGTGGGTAGACTCTTTGTTGCATCAAACGCTCGTCATCAATATCAAGGGGCAGAGGCTGCCCTGGGTGAAATGCGCATGGCCGGGCCGCTGCGGGCCCGCCACGAAAGAAACAGGGGCCGCCGGGGCACCCCCGAACAGCCGGTCTGATCAGCCAATGCGATAGACGGGCCAGCCCGTCACACCAGTCGCTCGAGGCGGTCGACCGCCTCCTCCACATAGCGCAGGCTCTCCTGCCAGAAGGCGGGTTCGCGAATGTCGACCCCCAGGTGTTTCTCCACCAGATCCTCGGCGCTCATGCGGCCCGTGTCGGTGAGCAGCGCGCGATAGGCGTGGACAAAATCGCCCCCGGCCCGCTCCTTCTGGGCATAGAGCCCCAGGCTGAACAGATAGCCGAACAGGTAGGGATAGTTGTAAAACCCGAGCTCGGTGATGGAGAAGTGGCCCTTGCTGGCCCAGAACAGCTCGTCGTACTGGCTGAGGGTGTCACCATAGCACTGCTGCTGCGCGGATTTCATCATCTGCCGCAGCTGGCTTGCCCCCACATAGCCTTGCTCCCGCGCCGCCACCAGGGCCCGCTCGAAGGTGAAGCGGGCCGGAACGTCGAGCAGCAGGCTGGCGGCGCGCTCCCCGTCCAGCCAGGCGATGGCCCTGCGCTGCTCCATGTTGTCGGTGGCGGCCAACAGGGCATCACGCACCAAGGCCTCGGCAAACAGGGAGGCGGTCTCGGCCAGCGTCTTGGGGTAGTCGCGCTGCTCCAGCGGCAAGTCCCGCAACAGCCAGCTGTGCCAGGCGTGCCCGAGCTCGTGGGCCAGGGTGATGAGGTTGTCCATGGTGCCCTCGAAAGTGAGAAACACCCGAGGCTCGGGAGGATGGGCATATTCGGTACTGTAGGCACCGCTGCGCCGGTTTGCGCTGGGGGCTGCATCAATCCAGCCCTTCTCGGCCATCATGCGGGCAAAGGCCCCCATTTCAGGGTCAAACCCGGCGAAGGCATCGGCCACCAGGGTCAGTGCCTGCTCGAAGCTGAGCAGGGCCGAGGGCGCGGCGGGCGCAGGGGCATAGAGATCCCAGGGGGCAAAATCGGTGATCTGCCGGGCGCTGGCCATGGCGCGCAGGGCTCGCCGTCCCAGCGCTTTGTGGGCGTCAGCCTCGGCCATCAGGTTATCCAGGGTGGCGCGCTCGATATGGCTCTGATGGCAGGAGACATCCAGCGCATCGAGCCGACGCGTCTTACCACGCTGGGCGGTGAGTTCGTTGCGCCAGCCGTTGATGGCGTTGAGGATGGCGGCTACCGTCTCCTGCTCTGCCTGCCAGGCGGCCTGGATGCCGTGCCAGGCGCTGGCACGGCGCGCCCGATCCGGGTGAGCCAGCAAGTTATCCGCCTGGGCCAGTCCCATGGGCTCTCCGTCCACCACGGGCCTGAGTCGGCCCACCAGACTGTCGTAGAGATCCCCCCAGCCTTGCAGTCCATCCACCGAGAGCCCCTCGATCAGCTGCTCGCTCTCGAGCGACAGCCGTTGATCCTGCAGGCGGCGATCATGACGGATGAGGTAGGCAAGCTCGAACAGCTCGGCATCCTGCAGCAAGGCTCGAACCTGCCCCTCGGGGGCGCTTGCCCAGAACAGGGTCACCGGCTTGCTGAGCTGGGCCAGGGTAGCCTGCAACTGCTGACCACGGGAGAGCAGCACCTTGGCCGCTTCGTCGCAACCATTGCGACTGAGCCGGTTGTAGGCATAGGTCTGGCTGTTCCACACCAACCGGTTCACGTCGGTCCAGCAGGCTCTGATGGCCCGCAGCAGGTGGCGCAAGCCATTGACGTCAGTGGTTTGAGGAAGCTCGTCCAGCAATTGACTCAAGGTCGTCAGCGTATGGCGGGCCTGATGAAAATCGGCGTCGACCGCCGGGCAGTCGGGGGCGGCATAGATGTGATCATCCAGCCATTCGGGTGGGTTCATAATGGTCCTTGTTTGTTTGCATCCATGTCATGTGACCCTGCCTCTATGGGCGGGTGCCAGTTCGGATAGTACGAAGGGGGCCGGCACTTGCCTAGCCCCCATCCGAGTCAACAAACAGGACAAACAATCATCTGTGCGACGGCCTCTGTCGGCCGGGCACCGAGAGTGGACAAACCGCCGTTATCTGGCGGGTTTGAGTTTGCTCACCAGTGTCATCGCCAGCACCAGCAGCAGGCCTGCCACCACACCGGCCACGGCGTTGAGCAGGGTTGGCGTGATGGCGGCCAGCACTGTACCCACTGTTGGCAAGGTGGCAAGTGCCCCGGCCGCCCCTTCTATCAGGTGATGGGCGAAGGGCCAACCGTGCACCAGTATGCCGCCCCCTACCATGAACATGGCGATGGTCCCCACCAGCGCCAGCAGATGCATCAAACGGGGCGCCGTCACCAGCAGCCCCTGCCCGACTGCGCGGCGCAAGGCGCTGCCGTCGGACTTTTGCAGCAGGTGCAGACCTATGTCGTCGAGTTTGACGATAAGTCCCACCAGACCATAGACCCCCACCGTCATCAAAAGCGCTATGCCTGCCACCACGGAGATCTGCAAACCCAGGCTGCTGCCTTGCACAGTGCCGAGCGCGATCACGATGATCTCGGCGGAGAGGATAAAGTCGGTGCGAATGGCCCCCTTCACCTTCTGCTGTTCAAAGGCCACCAGATCGTCGGGAACAACCTGGCTGCTCGGCTCACCTTCTGCTGCATCGTGTGGCAACAACTTGTGGGCCAGCTTCTCCGCCCCCTCAAAGCAGAGATAGGCGCCCCCCAGCATCAGCAAGGGGGTAATGAGCCAGGGCACCAGGGCACTGATGGCGATGGCGGCAGGCACCAGGATCAGCTTGTTGCGAAACGATCCCTTGGCCACCGCCCACACCACAGGCAGCTCCCGCTCTGCCCGCACACCGGAAACCTGCTCGGCATTGAGGGCAAGGTCGTCCCCCAGCACGCCGGCCGTCTTCTTGGCCGCAACCTTGGTCATCAGCGCCACGTCATCGAGCACGCTGGCAATATCATCGAGCAGGGCCAACAAACTGGTTCCGGCCATATCAGGCATTCCTCATATCAGTGGAAAAATCCCCTCGGGCACGCAGGCCATCTCGCCGGGCAGGCGCCACAGGCGAATGCCGACCAGAGGGGGTTCCTCATTTCGGGTAAAAGATGGCACAGTGTAACGAGAAGCCGCCATTTCGGCAGCTACCACATCAGGGTCAATTGGCCTTGTTTTCCTCCCAGACCCTCTGATCCAAGGAGTTCCCATGCAACCCTGGCAGCCTCTGCTCGATTTCTGGTTTGGCGATGATGCCGACGATGCAACCCGTGCCGCGCGGCAAGCCTCACTCTGGTGGGGAAAAAGCCGCGAAACCGATGCGCTGATAGCCAGCCGCTTTGGCGAACTGGCCGAGGCAGCGGCCGCTGGCAGCCTGGCCCAATGGGCCGAGGTACCCGTCGGTCGGTTGGCACTGATCCTGCTGCTGGACCAGCTGCCGCGCAATGTACATCGCGGCACACCCGGCGCCTTTGCCCGGGATCCCCATGCTCGCGACCTCTGCCTGAAAGGATTGTCTATTGGAGCAGACAGGGCGCTCTCCCCGCTGGCACGGGTCTTTTTCTACCTGCCGCTGGAGCACGCCGAGTCTCGCGAGCAGCAAGCCAGGAGCGTAACCCTGTTCGAGGCACTGGCGGCCGAACAGTCCGCAACCCCGGCCCAAGCTACCTTCGAAGGGTTTGCCGACTTTGCCCGCCGCCATCAGGTGATCATCGAACGCTTCGGCCGCTTCCCCCATCGCAATGCCATACTGGGTCGCGCAGATACGCCACAAGAGGCCGATTTTTTGCAGCAACCCGGCTCGGGTTTTTAGTCCATGAAAACCACGTCATAGAGAAATGGCTCACCAAGCCGGGATGCCATGCGCCAAGATCCATTGCTCCCTGCGCCCGATGCACAAAATCCGAAACCAGCCCGGTTGGTTCCGGATTTTTTATCTGCATCGAACCAACGCTCGTCTCCTCCACTGATAGCAGGGATGCCCACACTGGGCATGCCTGCACCACGCCTCTGCCAATAAAAAAACCGGCCAAGTGGCCGGTTTTTGATGCGCTGCAGCGTGGGTGACGGGGTTTAACCCAGTCGTACACGGGCGTTGCGGAACATCCTCATCCAGGCGCCATCCTCGCCCCAGTTGTCCGGGTGCCAGGAGTTGGCCACGGTGCGGAACACCCTCTCCGGGTGCGGCATCATGATGGTGGCCCGGCCATCCGTGGTGGTCACGGCGGTAATGCCATCCGGCGAACCGTTCGGGTTGGCCGGGTATTGCTCGGTCACCTGACCACGGTTGTCGACAAAACGCAGACCCACCAGACCACTGGCTTGCAACGCGCTCAAGTGAGCGGCATCGCGCACCTCCACCCGCCCTTCCCCGTGGGAGACGGCAATGGGCATCACTGAGCCCGCCATGCCAGCGAAGAAGGCGGATGGAGAGTCCTGCACCTCCACCAGGCTGAAGCGCGCCTCGAAGCGCTCGGAGCGGTTGCGCACAAAGCGCGGCCACAGATCGGCCCCCGGGATCAGGGTGCGCAGATTGGACATCATCTGGCAGCCGTTGCACACGCCCAGCGAGAGGGTATCGCCACGCTCGAAGAAGCGCTGGAACTGCTCACGGGCATTGTCGTTGAACAGGATGGACTTGGCCCAGCCCTCACCCGCCCCCAGTACGTCGCCGTAGGAGAAGCCGCCACAAGCCACCAGGGTCTGGAACTCTTCCAGCTTGATCCGGCCAGAGAGAATGTCGCTCATATGGACGTCGACAGCGGCAAAGCCGGCACGATCAAACGCAGCCGCCATCTCCACATGGGAGTTGACCCCCTGCTCGCGCAGCACCGCCAGACGGGGGGAGACCCCCTTGGCGATATAGGGTGCGGCCACATCCTCGGATGGGTTGTAGGTCAGCTTGGCCTGCAGACCCGGGTCGGTGGCATCCTGACGAGCAGCATGTTCCTGATCCGCGCACTCGGGGTTGTCGCGCAGACGCTGCATCTGCCAGCTGGTCTCACCCCAGAGGGTGCGCAGGGCGGTGCGGCTGGCACGATACACTTCTGTACCCGCGCGCTGCAGTGTGATGAGGTCCCCCTCGCGCACTGTGCCCAGCACATGGGAGCAGGCTGCCAGGCCGTGACCGGCCAGCAGTGTCATCACGGCTTCCTTGTCGTCACGACGTACCTGAATGACGGCGCCCAGCTCCTCGTTGAACAGCGCAGGCAACAGCTCGCCACCGATGCGGTCCAGCTGGATGTCGAGGCCGCAGTGACCGGCGAAGGCCATCTCGGTCAGGGTGACAAACAGGCCGCCGTCGGAGCGGTCGTGGTAGGCGATCAGCTTGCGATCGGCCACCAGCGCCTGAATGGCGTTGAAGAAGCCTTTCAGTTGCACCGGATTGTCGAGATCCGGCGCCTTGTCACCCAGCTGACGGTAGACCTGAGCCAGGGCCGAGGCGCCGAGGCGCTGCTTGCCGTTGCCAAGGTCAATCAGGATAAGGTCGGTCTCACCCAGATCGGTACGCAGCTGCGGCGTCACAGTATTGCGAACATCTTCCACCCGGGCAAAGGCGGTGATGAGCAGGGAGAGCGGCGAGGTGACGCTTTGCTCCTTGCCATCCTGCTGCCAGCGGGTCTTCATGGACATGGAGTCCTTGCCCACCGGTATGGTGATGCCAAGGGCCGGGCAGAGCTCTTCACCCACCGCTTTCACCGCCTCATAGAGACCGGCATCTTCCCCCGGATGACCGGCAGCGGCCATCCAGTTGGCGGAGAGCTTGACCCGCTTGAGCGATCCAATGTGAGTCGGCGCCAGGTTGGTCAGGGCTTCCGCTACCGCCATGCGGGCGGATGCGGCGTGGGAGAGCAGCGCCACCGGGGTGCGCTCGCCCATGGACATGGCTTCGCCGTGGTAGCTGTCGTAGGTCGCCGCAGTAACGGCACAATCGGCTACCGGGATCTGCCAGGGGCCGACCATCTGATCGCGGTTGACCAGACCGGTCACGCTGCGATCGCCTATGGTGATGAGGAAGGACTTCTCCGCCACTGTGGGCAGACGCAGTACCCGCTCGGCCGCATCGTTCAGCGTGATGCCGTCCAGTTGCAGCGGCTTGCCCTGAGCTGGCAGGGTAGTGACATCGCGGTGCATCTTGGGCGCCTTGCCGAGCAGCACGTCCAGCGGCAAATCGATAGGCTGGTTGTCAAAGTGGCTGTCAGAGAGGGTGAGATGCTTCTCTTCGGTGGCGGTACCGATCACGGCATAAGACGCACGCTCACGCTCGCACAGTGCCTTGAACAGGGGCAGCTTGTCCTGCGCCACCGCCAGCACGTAACGCTCCTGGGATTCGTTGCACCAGATCTCCAGCGGGCTCATGCCCGGCTCGTCGCTCTGGATGGCGCGCAAATCGAAACGGCCACCGCGCTCACCGTCATTGACCAGCTCCGGCATGGCGTTGGAGAGACCACCCGCCCCCACGTCGTGGATGAAGACGATGGGGTTGGCATCGCCCAGCTGCCAGCAGCGGTCGATTACTTCCTGACAACGACGCTCCATCTCGGGGTTGTCGCGCTGCACCGAGGCAAAGTCGAGATCTTCGGCTGACTGACCGGAAGCCATGGAGGAGGCTGCGCCGCCACCCAGACCGATGTTCATGGCCGGACCACCCAGCACTATCAGGGCCGCCCCGACCGGGATCTCCCCTTTCTGGACATGATCGGTGCGGATGTTGCCGATGCCGCCTGCCAGCATGATGGGCTTGTGGTAGCCACGCACCTCGACGCCGTTGTGGCTCGGCACCTCCTCTTCGAAGGTACGGAAGTAACCGAGAATAGCCGGGCGACCGAATTCATTGTTGAAGGCGGCGCCGCCGAGCGGCCCCTCCTGCATGATGTCAAAGGCACTGACGATGCGGCTCGGCTTGCCGAAATCCTGCTCCCAGGGCTGTTCGAAACCGGGAATGCGCAGGTTGGAGACGGTAAAGCCCACCAGACCCGCCTTGGGCTTGGCACCACGACCGGTTGCACCCTCGTCGCGGATCTCGCCGCCGGAGCCGGTAGCCGCCCCCGGGAAGGGGGAAATGGCGGTCGGGTGGTTGTGAGTTTCCACCTTCATCAGTATGTCGACCTGCTCCTGATGATACTGGTACTCACCACTGGCAGGGCTCGGGAAGAAGCGGCCCCCCTGGCTCCCTTCCATCACGGCGGCGTTGTCTTTATAGGCAGACAGGACATGATCCGGCGTCTGCTCGAAGGTGTTCTTGATCATCTTGAACAGCGACTTGGGCTGCTGCTCGCCGTCTATGGTCCAGTCGGCGTTGAAAATCTTGTGACGACAGTGCTCCGAGTTCGCCTGGGCGAACATATAGAGCTCGATGTCGTTGGGGTTGCGACCCAGCTTGGTGAAATTCTCCACCAGGTAGTCAATTTCGTCATCGGCCAAGGCCAGACCCAGCGCCACGTTGGCCTCGGCCAGCGCCTGGCGACCACCACCCAGTACATCCACCTGGGTGAAGGGACGCGGCGCCTGGTGGGCAAACAGGGCGCTCGCCTCTTCCATGTCGCCGAACACCACTTCCATCATGCGATCGTGCAGCAGGGCTGCGACCTCATTGCGCTGGGCTGCGCTCAATTCACCCTTGGTCTGCACGTAATAGGCAATGCCGCGCTCCAGCCGCTTGACCTGGGTCAGGCCGCAGTTATGGGCGATGTCGCTTGCTTTGGAAGACCAGGGGGAGATAGTGCCGGGACGGGGGGTAACGAGAAACAGCTGACCGCTGGGGGTGTGTTCAGGAATGGTCGGGCCATAGCACAGGAGCTGGCCCAAGGTCGCTCGCTCGGGCGGCGACAGGGGGGCCGACAACTCGGCAAAATGCACGTATTCCGCGTAAACGCTCTCTATCTCTACTCCGCTCTCTACTCCACTCGCCTTTGCCATCTGTGCAAAGCGTTGCAACAGTTTTTGGATACGAAACTCAGACAGTGCAGGCGCACCTCGCAAGATTTCCATATGACCTTTCTCACCAAGTTTTAAAGTGTGGGGGGATTTGAGACGCGCGTATTATAGGGATCTGGCTCACGCCGGACAAACGTTTTTCTTGATTTACCGAGTGTGACTCGGTGCACACTCTCTGGTATAAAGGTCCCTCTTTTCTGACAAATGCCGATTTTTTCAACAAGGGTACTCACCTACTTGCGCTGCATTTTTCGACTGTTTATCGGGCTGATGTTGCTGCTGACCCTGGTCGGCTGCGACTTCTACACCCCCTCCAGCCAGCTGGAACAGATCCGCCAACGGGGCGAGATCCGGGTTGGCACCATCTATGGCTCCACCTCTTATTACCAGCGTGACGACCTCGCCCAGGGGTTCGATTACGAGCTGGCGAAGAGCTATGCCGACTGGTTGGGGGTCAAGCTCACCATAGTCCCCGTCTACTCCATCGCCGAACTGGTCGAGCTGCTTGAGAAAGGCAAGCTGGATCTCGCCGCCGCCGCCATCGTCGTTACCCCGGAGCGGCGTGCCCTGTTTCGCTTCGGCCCCGGTTTTTATCAGGTCTCCCCCAAGCTGGTGTATCGCTATGGCTCGCCCAAGCCAAAGGACATTGGTGATCTGAAAGGTTCCATAGTGGTACCGGCAGGCTCCACCGGTGAGGATCTGCTCAGGGAGTTGGCCAAGGAGTACCCCGGGCTGAAATGGAGTACCAACCGGGACGCTGACGTGGAAGAGCTGCTCAAGCAGGTGGCCGACGGCAAGATTGACTATACGGTAGTGCAGGACACAGTGCTGGCCCGCACCCAGCGCTACTACCCCGAGCTCACCGAGGGGCTGACGCTCTCCAAGAACCAGACGGTGGCCTGGGCCATGACCAAGCTGCCCGACGACAGCCTCTACGCCAGCATCATCGACTTCTTCGGCCAGCGCTTCATGGATGGCGCCATCGCCAAGCTTGACGAGAAGTACTTCGGCCATGTGCAGAACTTCGACTTCGTCGACACCCGCACCTTTTTGCAGCGGGCCAAGAGCCTGCTGCCCAAGTATCAGGATCTGTTCAAGACTCATGCCCGCATGGTGGACTGGCGTCTGCTGGCGGCCATCAGCTATCAGGAGTCCCACTGGGACCCGCAGGCCCGCTCCTACACAGGGGTGCGCGGCATGATGATGCTGACCGAGCCCACCGCCAAGGCGATGGGGGTCAAAGACAGAACTCATCCGGCGGAGAGCATCGAGGGTGGCGCCCGCTATCTGCAGCATATGATGGAGAAGGTACCCGCCTCCGTGCCCGCCGATGAGAAGGTGTGGTTTGCCCTCACCGCCTACAACATCGGCTATGGCCACATGATGGACGCCCGTCGTCTGACCAAGGAGCTGGGCAAGAATCCCGATGCCTGGAGCGATGTGAAAGAGGTGCTGCCTCTGCTGCAGCAGGCACGCTGGCACCGCAAGGTCCGCTACGGCTATGCCCGTGGCGGTGAGGCGCGCAACTACGTCAACAACGTGCGCCAGTACTACCAGAGCCTGCTCTGGCTCGACAACGAACAGCAAAAAGCACACAGACGTGAAGAGCTGGATGAGGACGACAGCAGCGAGCCACAAAGCACAGAGCGCCCCACCGTCATCGCCGAAGTGGTCAAGCAGATCACACTGCGTTGAGCCCTTGTTGACAAATTTGTTTTCCGGGTGAGTTCTCTGTTACCATCCAGACAGACCGGAGCCTGTCCGAAATTGTTTTTATCGCTTTATTTCATCAAGTTAACTACTGGTAGACAGCATTTTCGGATAGGCTCCATTCGTAGTACCAAATGGCCACCCAATGGGAGGAGACCAAGATGCGAGCTCGCAGAAGAACCACTCTGGTCAGAAAAGCCAAGAGCGCCTGGAGCCCCAGACGCAAACTCAAGCTCAATGACATCAAACGCAAGATTTGGCGCAGAAACCGCTCCTATACCTTGCTGATAGCAGAACACACAGCATAAACCCGGCATTTGCCGGGTTTTTTTATTCTCTTATGGTTGCGCGGCCGGGGTCGCCTCAAAGATCACCGACCGCTTCGATACCAGGCAGTTGCAGTGATTGCAGAAGTAATCCACAGCGCCGCACGCCTTGAGCCGCTCCAGCTCCTGCTGGCAGCCAGGACACAAAGCCCGGACTCGATAACGGGCCTGACACTGGCTACAACTCACCTCGCGGCTACAGCTGTCCAGCGCTGTGTTGCAGGCCGGGCAAATCAGGGAATTCATACTCAACTCCTCTCAAAGTGGATCTGCTGTGGGCCGACCCACAGCAGATCCCTCTCGCCTCTTCCCAAGAAAAAACGGCTGCCGGTGAGGGCAGCCGCTGGGCCTTATTTCTTGGTTTTGGCCTTGAGCAGGCGCTTGCGTTGACGCTCCTGGCTCAGGGTCATGGTGTTCTTCCGACCCTCGAACGGGTTGGCAGACTCCTGGAACTCGACCCGGATCGGGGAGCCCATGATCTTGAGCGACTTGCGGAAGTAGTTGATGAGATACCGCTTGTACGAATCCGGCAGGTCATTCAACTGGTTGCCGTGGATCACGATACGGGGCGGGTTGTAACCACCGGCGTGGGCATATTTGAGCTTGACGCGGCGACCGTTCACCATGGGCGGCTGGTGATCTTCCTGCGCCATCTGCATGATGCGGGTCAGCATGGCGGTGCTGGTACGGCGGGTGGCGGACTGGTACGCCTCCTGAATGGATTCGAACAAGTGGCCGACACCGCTGCCGTGCAGGGCTGAGATGAAGTGAACACGGGCGAAATCGATGAAGCCCAGGCGTCTGTCCAGCTCGTTCTTGACGTCCTCTTTCACCTTCTGATCCAGACCGTCCCACTTGTTCACCACCAGCACCACTGAGCGGCCTGAGTGGAGCACGAAGCCGAGGATGCTCAAGTCCTGATCCGTGATGGTCTCCTGGGCATCGATCACCAGCAGGCAGACGTTGGCATCTTCAATGGCTTTGAGGGTCTTGATGACGGAGAACTTCTCCACCGTCTCGTGCACCTTGCCACGACGACGCACACCGGCGGTGTCGATGATGACGTACTTCTGCTCGTCACGCTCCATCGGAACATAGACGGAGTCGCGGGTGGTGCCCGGCATGTCATAGACGATGACGCGGTCTTCACCCAGCATGCGGTTGGTCAGGGTCGATTTGCCGACGTTGGGGCGACCGACGATGGCGAACTTGATGGGCAAGTCAGCGAACGGGGTCTCCTTGGTATCTTCCCTGGTATCAAGATCACCGGCGGCTACCATGCGCAGCAGGGCTTCTTCGTCGAAGTCCTCCTCTTCTTCATCCTGCGCATCTTCTTCGGCAGCGGCGTCGACCAGGGTTTCCAGGTGGGGAGCCAGGGCCAGTTCCAACAGGCTCAGTACGCCACGACCGTGAGCGGCCGCGATCTGGTAGACATCGCCCAGCGCCAGGCTGTAGAACTCGGACACGGCGGAGTCACCGTCGATGCCGTCGGTCTTGTTGGCCACCAGAAACACCTTCTTGTGGGTCTTGCGCAGATGCGCTGCGATAGCCTGATCGGCTGCCGTCAATCCTGCGCGCGCATCCACCATAAACAGCACCACATCGGCTTCTTCGATGGCCAGCAGGGATTGCTCGGCCATCTTCAGCTCGATCCCCTCTTCGGTGCCATCGATACCACCGGTATCAACCACGATAAATTCCAGCTCGCCCAACTTCGCCTGACCGTATTTACGGTCCCGGGTCAAACCAGGGAAGTCGGCCACCAGGGCATCCCGGGTACGGGTCAAGCGGTTAAACAGGGTGGATTTCCCCACGTTGGGGCGGCCCACCAGGGCTACTACAGGAGTCATAAAAGCCTCATTCTCAAGACGACAAAGGCTCCGGGTCCGAAGACCAGGAGCCGGATATTCACATTGACGGACGATCAGGGACGCGGGATAGCGTACAACTTGCCGCCACGGCTCTGCACATACAGGGTGTCACCGTCAACCAGAGGGGCGGCATAGAGACCACTGCTGTCGAGCTGCTGCATGGCCTTGATGGTACCGTCGGTACGATCCAGCCAATACAGGTAACCTTCCACATCGCCGACCACCACATAGTCACCCAGGATGACAGGGGCCGTGACGGTGCGATTTTCCAGCTGGGTGTTGGACCACAGCTCAAGACCATTGCGACGGTCTACCGCAAACAGATGGCTGCGGCTGTCGGTCAGCACTATGGCATTGCCGGTCACCGCCATGTCGCGGTAGCCGGAATACTTGCGCTTCCACACCTCGTCACCGGTCATCAGCTTGCGTGCCATCAGCTGGCCATTATAGGCGATGGCATAGAGCTCATCACCGGCAATCAGCGGCGTTGCATCCACATCCACCATGCGATCCAGCTCGGTCGCACCGCGCGGATCCGCCACCTTGGACTGGCGCACCGGCTGACCGTTGCTCAGCAGGGCTATACCCACTTTGCCATCGGCGCGGCCATAGAGCACGGCGCCGTTGGTAATGACGGGAGCCCCGGCGCTGCGCAGGGTCAGCGGCGGCTGCTCTTCAGCCAGGGTCCACTGCAACTTGCCTTCATCGGTATCGAGGGCCACCAGACGACCGGATGTCGTCAGCACCACCACACGACCGTCTTCGACGGCGGGGCTGGCCACGACTTCACCCGGCACAGTGGTCTGCCACAGCACTTCCCCGTTCTCTTCGTTCAGGGCGTAAACCACCCCGTTCTCGGATCCGAGGAACAGCTTGCCATAACGGGCAACCAGGCCGCCGGAGAGACGGGCACTGCGCTTCTCGGCGTTGACCGGCAAATCGGCCAGATCCACGCTCCACAACTCTTTTCCGCTCGCACGATCAAAGGCCGTTACGTCGCCATCGCGCGCTGCGGCATAGATGCGATCCTCTTCCACCACCGGCTTGAGCTGGGAGTAGAAGTCACCGATGCCATCGCCGACAGACGAGGACCAGACGGTATCAGCGGTGAAGGCAGATTCAACCACGGGCAAAGGCGCCATGGGGTTGAGATCTTCTTCCGAGCTGAACAGGGAACACCCCTGCAGGGCGAAGGAGACTGCCGCCCCCAAGGCCACCATTTTGAACAAGTTACGCATCCGGAGCACCACCCGTGGTCACGGCTGGCAGCGCCAGATCGTCCATCTTCAGCTTGAGCTCGGCGCTGCCCTGCAGACCACCGGCATCAGCCGCTGCCTGATAAGCATCGCGGGCCTCTTCGGCCTTGCCCTGCTTGTAGAGTATGTCGCCACGCACTTCCGCCACCTGGGCTTTGAAGGCATCGTTGTTGATCTTGCCAAGCTGGGTCAGGGCCTCGTCAGCCTTGCCCTGATCGTTCAGCACACGGGCCAAACGCAAAGCAGCGATGGGACGAATGCTCTCATCGCCATTGCTCGCGACCTGAGTCAGCTGTTCGGCAGCCAGATCCAGCTTGTTCGCCTTGACGGCAGCCGCAGCCAGTTGCAGGGCAGCCAGCTCGGCATAAGCCTCACCCTTGTGATCAGTGATGAAGGCTTGCACCTGTTCGAAGGTGGCAGCATCACCCTTGGCCAGCTGGGCCGAGATCTCGTTGTAAGCCTGGGAGGCAGCTTCCTGATTGGTGAGCTGATAGTCGTTGTAATAGCGCCAGCCAAAGAGTCCGACCAGACCGATAACAGTTCCTGCGAGCACCGAGGTTCCGTTCTCTTTCCACCAGCTCTTGATGACCTCAACCTGTTGTTCTTCGGTGGTATAAACTTCCACTGCTTAGTCTCCTTTGGCTGCCAGCAGGGCAATGGCGGCGTCGACCGTGACGGTCTGTTGCTCAGCCTGGCCACGCAGATATTTGATGGTGATCTCCCCGTTTTGCACCTCGGTCTCGCCAAGGATCAGGGCAATGGCCGCGCCGCTCTTGTCGGCACGCTTGAGTTGTTTCTTGAAATTGCCGCCACCGCAGTGGCTCATCAGGCGCAAATCCGGCAGGGCATCGCGCAGACGCTCTGCCAGCTGGAAGCCTGCCTGCTCGGTGCCCTCACCCACCATGGCCAGATACACATCCACCGCAGGACGGATATCGGCATTGAGTTCCAGCGTTTCGAGCATCAGCACCAGACGTTCCATGCCCATGGCAAAGCCCACGCCCGGAGTCGCCTGACCACCGAGCTGCTCCACCAGACCGTCGTAACGGCCACCGGCACAGACAGTCCCCTGGGCACCCAGGCTGGTGGTGACCCACTCGAACACGGTCAGGTTGTAGTAGTCAAGACCCCGAACCAAGCGCTCGTTCACTTCATATTTGATGCCGGCAGACTCGAGCAGGCGTTTGAGCCCCTCGAAATGGGCCAGACTCTCTTCCCCCAGATGGTCGAACAGGCGCGGAGCCTTCACCAGAATGGCCTGTACCTTCTCATCCTTGGAGTCGAGCACCCGCAGCGGGTTGCTGTACATGCGGCGCTGGCTCTCTTCGTCCAGCTGATCCTTGTACTGCTCCAGATAGGCTACCAGCGCATCGCGGTAAGCGGCGCGCTCACTGCTCTGACCGAGCGTGTTGAGCTGCAGGGTAACATGATCGCTGATGCCGAACAGACGCCACAGACGGTGGGTCAGCATGATGAGCTCGGCGTCAATATCTGGCCCCTTGATGCCAAACAGCTCGACACCGAACTGATGGAACTGGCGGTAACGGCCCTTCTGGGGACGCTCATGACGGAACATGGGACCCATGTACCACATCCGGCGTTCCTGGTTGTAGAGCAGGCCGTGCTCGATGCCGGCACGCACGCAGCTGGCTGTCCCTTCCGGACGCAGGCTCAGGCTGTCGCCGTTGCGGTCCTCGAAGGTATACATCTCTTTTTCGACCACATCGGTCACTTCACCGATGGCACGCTTGAACAGATGAGTCTGCTCGACGATCGGCATGCGTACTTCGCTGTAGCCATAGCTGGCAACCACCTGGCGCAGTATCTGTTCTACTTTCTGCCATACCGGGCTCTGCTCCGGCAGGCAATCGTTCATACCGCGAATAGCTTGGATCTGTTTTGCCACGTTGATACTCGAGAAAAGACGTGAAATTTGGCCGCATTATAGGGATTTTCGACCCCGAGGTAAAATCAGGGTGTTCCAAAGCGGGATTTAAAATCAGCAACCTAAAGACGGGGCCACCCTAGGTGGCCCCACATTGGCTCAACCTTTATCCACCTGGATCTGGTTGGCTGGATCCAGCATGGCCGCCCGGGCGCGAATACGGCGCTCCAGGATCGGGATGAGATCCTTGTTGTCGAGCCGGTCGACCCGCTGGCCGCCCTCGTAGAAGGCGCTCTTGTTGGCCGCCCCCGCCAGCCCAAGGTCAGAGACCAGAGCCTCACCCGGGCCGTTCACCACACAGCCGATGATGGAAACATCCATCGGTGTGATGATGTCTTCCAGCCGCTCTTCCAGGGCATTGACGGTGGCGATCACATCGAACTCCTGACGGGAGCAGGAGGGACAGGCGATGAAGTTGATACCGCGGGAACGGATGCGCAGGGATTTGAGGATATCAAAACCCACCTTGATCTCTTCCACCGGGTCAGCCGCCAAGGAGATGCGGATGGTATCGCCGATGCCATCGGCCAGCAGCATGCCGAGCCCGACGGCGGATTTCACCGCGCCGGCGCGAAAACCGCCCGCTTCCGTGATGCCAAGGTGCAGCGGCTGCTCGATCTGCTTGGCCAGCAGGCGATAGGCACCGATGGCCAGGAAGACGTCAGACGCCTTGACGCTCACCTTGAAGTTATCGAAGTTGAGGCGATCCAGATAGTCCACATGGCGCATGGCTGACTCGAGCAAGGCCTCCGGGGTCGGCTCGCCGTACTTCTCCTGGATGTCTTTCTCCAGAGAACCGCCATTGACCCCGATGCGGATCGGAATATTGTAGTGGCGCGCGCAATCAACCACGGCACGCACCCGCTCTTCGTTGCCGATGTTGCCCGGGTTGATGCGCAGGCAGTCGGCGCCGTACTCGGCCACTTTCAGGGCGATGCGGTAGTCAAAGTGGATATCGGCGACGATGGGAATGCGGGTCTGCTGCTTGATGAGCCTGAAGGCTTCAGCCGCTTCCATGGTGGGCACCGAGACCCGGACTATGTCAGCGCCGACCCGCTCGATCCGCCGGATCTGCTCGACGGTGGCGGCCACATCCGTGGTCTTGGTGTTGGTCATGGTCTGCACAGTGATGGGGGCATCGCCCCCAACCGGCACGTTACCGACCATGATCTGCTTGGATTTACGACGAATAATGGGAGATTCGTGAGCGGACATGGCGGACAGATTACTCCTGCGGCAGTGAGAGGCGAGCAGTCCGGCCGTTGTTGTAACGGCTCATGTCGATGGACTTGCCCTGATACTCGATATTGACCGCCATGGGCGCGCCAATGATGAGCTTGAGCGGCTCGGATCCTTCCAATACCAGTTGATCATTTGCTTTTTTCAGACCGCTGAACAGCGTCTTGCCATTGGCATCCTTGACGTCAAGCCAGCAGTCTGCGGTGAAGTTCATCTTGAGTTGGGAGGCAGTGGCTGCATCACTCCCTGTCTCGCCTTCCCCAGCCGATGTTGCCACCTCAGCGGACACATCCGTTGCAGCTGCACTGCTTGGGGTCGCTGGCGCAGCGGTTGCAGCAGCACTGCTCACGGTCTGCTCAACGGCAGTTGCCGCCGCATCAGAAACCGCCGGCATGACGGCAGGATCCGCCATCTCCATCGCAGGGGCCAGGGTGGCGCCCGGCATATTGCCAGTCACACCCATGTCAGTCGTACTGCTCATTTCTGTTGCCGCCAGAGCCTCGTCACCGGCGGAGCGACGCGCCGTACTCTGCCACCACCAGGCGACGGAGAGCGCGATCAGCACCAGGATCACCAGCCAGGTCACCACCTTGAGCCGGCTGTCGTTGGCTTGCTGGCGGGAACGGCGGGAGAAGCTCTGCATGTCGATGTTGTCAGGTGGCGTCAACCCCAGCTTGTCGTAGGCAGCCAGAATGGTTTCATCCGGGATGCCGACCAGCTTGGCGTAGGTGCGCAGATAACCCCGAATGAAAGTATGGGAAGTCTGTTTGTCATACGTATCTGATTCGATCGCAGCAATCAGGGTCAGACGAAGGTGAATGCGGGACGCAACCTGTTCTCGTGTCCAGCCAAGCTGTTCACGGGCGTTGCGCAGCAGCTGGCCTGGGCCTGCTGCCTGAGAGTCGTCTTGAATATCGTGTGGCTGTTCAGTAGTCATTGGCTAAGTAACGCTTGGCTTGTTGCGAAGTGGGATATTGCCTTACCAGCTCAGTCCCGAATTGGTGAAGGAGTGCCGGTTTGTCCATGGCCTGAGCCAGCCGCAATCTCAACCAGAGACTGCTTTCATTCTCGTCTGACACATCGGCAAAACGGACGAGATAGGCCTGCACATCAGGCAGCTTGCCATCTTTCATGGAAAGCTCAGCCATGTCCAGCAATAACCTTGGATTGCGGGGATTATACCCCAAGGCCAAGCGATAGTACTCGCTTGCTTTATCATTTCTGCGATTTTGAGCGGCGCAAAGTGCCGCATTTTCATAGGTATCGGCAAGCCGGATATAGTCGGGTTGACTCACGGCCTGCAGGAATGCCTTCTCCGCCTCGTCGAAGCGGCCACGGTTGCACAGGAAGGCACCATAGTTGTTCATTGCGTCAGCATTGGACGGATCCATGGCGAGGGCTTTCTTGTAGCTCTCTTCGGCCGCCTTGTAGTCCTCTACCTGCTGGTAGAAGTAGGCGAAGCCGATCTGGACCTTGGGGTTGTCGGGGTCGTATTGAAGGGCACGATCAAGATTGAACTTGGCCTGTTCGGCATTACCCTGCCGAAGATATTGAATACCTAAATCCAGACGGGTCTGAGCAGCCGCCTTGAGGTCGGGACCCACTTCACGCTGGGTAGAGTTCTGGCCAGCGTAAGTGGTCTCGGTAACACAGCCGGGCAGCGCGCTGAGCGCTGCTACTACGATCAATGTACGTGTATCCATTCCCTGACTATACAATGGCTTAGCAAGTTAAACCATTTTGACGGAAATCCCATCCTGTTGCATCCGATTTTTCATGGTGCGCTTGGTGCGATCGATGACCTCCCCCACCAGCTGACCACAGGCGGCATCGATGTCGTCACCACGGGTCTTGCGGACGATGACGGTGAAGCCATATTCCATCAACACCTTGGAGAAACGGTCGATGCGGCTGTTGCTCGGCTTGCCATAGGGATTGCCCGGGAAGGGGTTGAACGGGATCAGGTTGATCTTGCTCGGGGTGTCTTTGAGCACCTTGGCCAGCTCGTGGGCATGCTGCATGTCATCATTGATGTGATCGAGCAGCACATACTCCACGGTCACGCGACCGCCGTTGGCATTGGACTTGGCCAGATAACGGCGCACACCGGCGAGAAAGTCCTCGATGTTGTACTTGTCGTTGATCGGCATGATCTCGGAGCGCAGCTTGTCGTTCGGCGCATGCAGGGAGATGGCCAGGGCCACGTCAATTTGATCACCGAGAATGTCCAGCGCAGGCACCACACCTGAGGTGGAGATGGTGACACGACGCTTGGAGATGCCGTAACCGAAGTCATCCATCATCAGGCGCATGGCCGGTATCACATTGGCGAGGTTGAGCAGCGGCTCACCCATGCCCATCATTACAACGTTGGTGATGGGGCGCTTGCCACCGACGATTTTGGCGGCGCGCCACACTTGGCCGATGATCTCGGACACTTTCAAGTTGCGGTTAAAACCCTGTTGAGCGGTAGAGCAAAATTTGCACGCCAGCGCACAACCCACCTGGGAGGAGACGCACAGGGTCGCCCTGTCCTCTTCCGGTATGTAGACGGTTTCCACTTCCTGACCGCCCACCTGCAGCGCCCACTTGATGGTGCCGTCAGAGGAGCGCTGTTCACGGCTCACTTCCGGCGCCCGGATCTCGGCGATCGTCTTCAGGCGCTCGCGCAGTACCTTGTTGACGTTGTTCATCTGATCGAAATCATCACAACCGAAGTGATAAATCCACTTCATGATCTGATCTGCCCGGAATGGCTTCTCGCCCAGTTCGACGAAGAAGGCACGCATGGCATCCCGATCAAGATCCAGCAGGTTGGTTTTTATTTCGCTCATCAAAGGCCTCAGTCCACAAACTACATAAATTATTGGCTGACGATGTCAGGGGGCGGCATTGTACAAATAATGGGTCTGGCTTTCTACCCGGAGAATAAGGGGATATTGACCAAAAGGCCAAAAAACAAAAGGGAGCCGAGGCTCCCTTGATCATCTTCAAACGCCAGACTCAGCCGCGCGGGCAGATCTCGTCGTCGGAGAAGAAGTAGGCAATTTCACGGGCGGCAGAGGCCGGCGCGTCGGAACCGTGCACGGCGTTGCGGTCGATGCTCTCGGCGTAGCAGGCACGCAGGGTGCCGGCCAGGGCTTCTTTCGGGTTGGTCGCCCCCATGATTTCACGATGACGGCGGATGGCATCTTCTCCTTCCAGCACCTGTACCATGACAGGACCAGACGTCATGAAGCTGACCAATCCGTCATAGAAAGGCTTGCCCTGGTGTTCGGCATAGAAACCAGCGGCTTGCTCGCTGCTCATGTGCAGCATCTTGGCGGCGATGACTTTCAGACCCGCGCTCTCGAAGCGGTTATAGATGGCACCGATCAAGTTTTTGCTGACTGCATCCGGCTTGACGATAGAAAAGGTACGTTCGATGGCCATTGAGATCTTTCCTTAACTACAGAGTTTTATTGTTAGAATCCATGTTCGGCGGCGATTATACGTAAACAAAAACCGAAATAACACACAAAAAAGCAACTTTTTATTAAACAAACAAGTCCTTAAAACAACATCACCACTCATCTTGGCCCAGTGCGGCAGGAAAAAATGTGCGCTTGTGCACGATAGCCGTGTTAAGCCCCTGAAACCCTGCCTATTGCTCACTAATGCAGCACTGCTGAAAAGGGCACCCTCAGGTGCCTTTCCTTGACGATTGTCATCCTGCTCAGCGCGCTTCCGCCAGCAGGGTATGCGCTATGGTGCGCATCCCCAGGGTGTTGGCGCCCGGCGCCCACAGGCTGTCACCGTTCTCGCTGAAACAGGCGGCCAGATCGACGTGCAACCAACCCCGTCCTTCATTGCCAACGAAGCGGGAGAGGAAGCCTGCCGCGTTGGAGGCGCCGCCAGGGCCACCGCCCGGCACTGGGCGGCTGTTGGCCGTGTCGGCATAGTGAGACGGGCACTGCTGGCGGTGCCAGGGCTCCAGCGGCAGCGGCCAGGCGGGCTCCTGCTCGGCATCGGCGTAGGCCATGGCACGACTCACCAGTCCCTTGTCCAGTCCAAACAGAGCGTTGTAACGCCCCCCCAGCGCCATGACGGCGGCGCCCGTCAGGGTGGCTGCATCTATGATGAGCGGCGCCCCACAGTCGCTTGCCAGTTGCAGGCCATCGGCCAGCACCAGGCGCCCCTCGGCATCGGTATTGACGATCTCGACCGTGGTGCCGTTTTTGTAGGTGAGGATGTCACCCAGCTTGTAGGCGTGGCCGGAGACCAGATTCTCGGCGCAGCAGAGGATAAGCTTCACCCGCTTGTCGAGGCCGCGCAGTATGGCCAGCGCCAGAGCACCGGTCACTATGGCCGCCCCCCCCATGTCATGTTTCATGGTGAGCATGCCCTGGGAGGTTTTCATGGAGTAGCCACCGGAGTCGAAGGTGATACCCTTGCCCACCAGGGCCGCCGCCACCGGGGCGTTGCGATCCCCGGTCGGGTTGTAGTCCAGCTCCAGCAGCACGGGCTCGCGATCGCTGCCACGGCCAACCTGATAGAGACCGACCCAGCCCGCCTGTTGCAACGCCTCTCCTTTCAGGATGCGATGACTGATCCTGTCCGGCGCCAGCTCGGTAATGAAGGCCGCCGCCTCCACCGCCAGCTCCAGCGGCCCCAGTTGCTCCGGGGTGGCATTGGTCATCTCGCGGACCCAGCGTCCGCACAGCCAGCGCGCCTCCAGCTCCTCCCTGTCCTCTTCGGACGAGGTGGCCCACTGCAGCTCAACTTCGGCCTTGGGGGTCTGCAGTCCCTGGGCGAAGGCCCACTGCTGCTCGCGCTCCCAATGACCGGCCAGGGCCACTTTCTGGATCCCCTGGCTGCACAGGCGACGTGCCGCCTGCTGGATATCGATCAGCGGCGTAGCGGTCACCAGATGGATCACCATGCCATCGGCACGGTGAGAGAGCAGCGCCCCCTCCCCCCACTCTGCGGGAGCAAACTCACGGCTTAACCAGACGTTCATCCAAGTACCTCCTGCAACCGGCAATGTAAGCTGACCTTCATGCACTCACCTCCTGCAGCCAGCGTGCGATAGTGCGCAGACCGTGGCCTTTGGCCCCGGTTGCCCAGAGATCATTGCCTGATTTTTGATAAGAAGCCGCCAGATCCAGGTGTACCCAGCCCTTGCCCTCGTCACGCACGAAACGGGACAAGAAAGCGGCCGCCGTGGTGGCGCCGGCCGTGCCTTCGGCAGAGGCCACGTTGCCCAGCTCGGCAAAGGCAGAGGTGAGCTGGCCCACGTGCCAGGGTTCGAGTGGCAAGGCCCAGGCCTTCTCGTGTTCGGTTTTAGCGGCTGCCAGTGCCCGTTGCTGCTCGACTTCATCGAGGGCAAACACGGCGTTGTAGTCACGACCCAGCGCCGTCTTGGCGGCGCCGGTCAGGGTAGCGGCATCCAGGATGTAGGTCGCGCCACTGTCGGAGGCGGCCATCAGACCATCGGCCAGCACCAGACGCCCTTCGGCATCGGTATTCTGGATCTCGACCGAGATGCCGTTCTTGTAGGTGAGGATGTCGCCGAGCTTGAAGGCATGGCCGGAGACCAGATTCTCGGCGCAACAGAGAATGAGCTTCACCCGCTTGTTCAGGCCACGGCTGATGGCCAGCGCCAGAGCGCCTGTCACCATGGCTGCGCCCCCCATATCAGATTTCATCGGCAGCATGTTGTCAGAGGACTTCATGGAATAGCCACCGGAATCGAAGGTGATGCCCTTGCCCACCAGGGCGGCCACCACGGGGGCATTGCGATCCCCGGTCGGGTTATAGTCGAGCTCCAGCAGCACGGGCTCTCGCTCGCTGCCACGACCTACCGACCAGATGCCGATATGGCCGGCCTCACGCAACGCCTCGCCGGCTGTGATACGGGCAGTGACCTGATCCCCACCCAGACCACGGATCAGCAGCAAGGCTGATTCCGCCAGGCTCATGGGATAAATGGCTTCCGGGCAACCGTTGGTCACCTCGCGTACCCAGCGGGTCGCCTTGATCAGTGCATCTAGCTCGCGGGCATCAGAAACACTCTGCTCACCGAGGTCCAGTTCACGCACGCCCTTGGCGGCGTAGAAGCCCTGGGCGAAGGCGTAACGGCGTTCCAGATCCCAATCATCACCGACCAGCTTCACCCGCTTGATGCCGCTGGACTCGAGTCGACGGCCAGCGCGCTGGATGGCACGTAGTGCATCCGGCTCCTTGCGAGCAAGGTCCAGATGGATCAGCACCTGATCATCGTTGAAACTGAGCAGGGCGCCTTCGCCCCACTGGGCGGCCGCGGCCTGGGTGGACAACACTACCTTCATCATGTCAGCCATCTTCGCTTGCTTCCTTTTTATTGGCACTTTCATTAATGAATAGGGAAATAACGAGCACAAAAAAGGCCGTTCCCCTCGAGGGTCACGGCCTTCACCATATCATTACTGCACCATGAGATGCTGCACGCTCAATTCACTCATGTGTAATTAAGGTGCCATCAATGGCGTTCTGAGGCGAGGTTGATGGTGTACTTGGGCAGTTCCACCACCAGATCCTCGTCTGCCAGTCTGGCCTGGCAACTGAGGCGGGATTCCGGCTCCAGTCCCCATGCCTTGTCCAGCATGTCATCTTCCAGCTCATCGCTCGGCTCGAGGGAGTCAAACCCTTCTCGCACCACGCAATGACAGGTGGTGCAGGCGCAGGACTTCTCGCAGGCGTGCTCGATCTCGATGCCATTGCGCAGCGCCACATCCAGGATGGTCTCGCCACTCTTGCCTTCGAGCGCGGCACCGTCCGGACAGAGCTCGGGATGGGGCAGAATAATCAGTTTTGGCATATTACACCTTGTTGACGTTTTGTCCGGTCAGCACCTTGCGGATGGAGGCGTCCATCCGGCGGGCTGCAAATTCACCACTGACAGCGTCCGCCGCCTCGATGGCATCTTTGATTTGATTGGTTGTCCCTGCGGCGCGCACGGACAGCAGATGGGTGATCGCACTGTCGATGGCAGCACGCTCGGCGGTGCTCAGCAGCGCATCGCCATCGGCGGCCAGGGCAGCATTGAGACTTTCGACCACACGGTCGGCCTCCACCTGCTGCTCTGCCAGCATGCGGGCATCCATGTCTTGCTGGGCGTTGGCGATGGAGGCACTCAGCATGGTGAGAATGTCCTCCTCCCCCAGCCCGTAGGAAGGTTTGACCTGGATCTCGGCCTGCACGCCGGAGGATTTCTCCATGGCACTGACCGACAACAGACCATCCGCATCCACCTGGAAGGTGACACGAATGTGGGCGGCACCCGCCGCCATGGGGGGGATCCCGGTCAGGGTGAAACGGGCCAGGGAACGGCAATCGGCCACCAGTTCACGCTCCCCTTGCACCACGTGGATTGCCATCGCGGTCTGGCCATCCTTGAAAGTGGTGAACTCCTGGGCACGGGCCACCGGAATCGTGGTATTGCGCGGGATCACCTTCTCGGCGAGGCCACCCATGGTCTCAAGACCAAGGGAGAGCGGGATCACGTCCAGCAGCAGCATCTCGGCATCAGGCTTGTTGCCCACCAGGATATCGGCCTGGATGGCGGCGCCAATGGCGACTACCTTGTCCGGGTCGATACTGGTCAGCGGCGTACGCTGGAAGAATTCCCCCACTCGCTCGCGTACCAGCGGCACCCGGGTAGAGCCACCGACCATCACCACCTCCAGCACTTCTACCTGCTCCAGCCCCGCATCACGCAGGGCGCGGCGACAGGCCAGCAAGGTACGCTTGACCAGCGGAGTGATGAGTTCCTCAAACAGGTGACGACTCACCTCCCCCTGCCAACCGGCAAAGGCACAGGGCACCAGAGCGGCATCGGTCAGGCCGTGTTTGACGGCGGCGGCCACATCCAGCAATTCGCGCTGGGTGCTGGCATCGAGCTGACCTTCAAGGCCGGCTTGTGCCTTGATCCAGTCCGCCAGCAGGTGATCGAAATCATCGCCCCCCAGCGCCGAGTCTCCACCGGTAGCCATCACTTCAAACACACCGCGGTGCAGACGAAGGATGGAGATATCAAAGGTCCCGCCGCCGAGATCATACACTGCTATCACCCCTTCCTGACCGGAGTCGAGGCCGTAGGCAATCGCAGCCGCAGTGGGTTCGTTGAGCAGGCGCAGCACGTGCAGACCGGCCAGACGGGCCGCGTCCTTGGTACCCTGACGCTGGGCATCATCAAAATAGGCTGGCACTGTAATGACAACGCCATCCAGCTCGCCACCCAGTGCGGCGGCGCCACGCTCTGCCAGTTTCTTCAGAATTTCGGCTGAAACCTGTACCGGGTTGACCAGCCCCTGACGGGTCTGCAGCTGGGGCATGCCGTTATCGGCGGCCACAAACTGGTAAGGCTGCTGGCGAGTATCAATGTCGGCCAGGGCCTTGCCCATCATCCGCTTGGCGGAGACGATGGTGTTGTGAGGATCGAGTGAGGCTTCTCGCTTGGCGTCAAAGCCGACACGAATAGCATCAACCTGATAGTGCACCACTGAGGGCAGCAGATCCCGCCCCTGCTCATCGCAGAGAGTATCGGCGTGGCCGCTGCGCACTGCCGCGACCAGAGAATTGGTGGTGCCAAGATCGATGCCAACGGCACGTTTATGCTGATGAGGTGCGGCGCTCTGGCCGGGCTCGGCGATTTGCAGTAATGCCATGGGTAATCAAAATTCCAGCGTTAAAGGATCAAGACTCGAACAGTGAGTCTTCGAATCGTTCCAGCTCTTCGAGGAGCTTGTCGACAAACTTGAGTTTGCGGACGCAATCAGCCGCGATCAGATCATCGCCAGCGGCAAGCGTCAGTGTCAGCTGTTGCATCAACAGCTGGTGATCATGCCCTATTTCCTGGCGAAAATCCTTGATGGCCCCCTCAGAGTCGGCTTCCCCTTTCAAGTCGGCCAGGCGCTCACGCCACTCAAGTTGTTGCATCAGGAAGCTGGTGTCTTGCAGGGTTTGCTGCTCGCCACGAATATCGGTGCCTCGCAGGGAGAGCAGATACTCGGCTCGGCGCAGGGGCGTCTTGAGGGTGGTGTAGGCATCGTTGATCTGGGCGGCTCGTTGCACCGCAACCAGTTGTTCCCGCTCGGGCGCCGTGGCAAAACGATCGGGGTGGAACTGGGTTTGCAACTGACGGTAGGTGTCCGCCAGCTGACGGGTATCGAGCTCGAAGCTTTCAACCAGCCCAAAAAGCTCGAAATGATTCATGCAAACCTCTTAGACACAGACGTTTTCACCGCCACCAAACTCGCTGAGCCGGGTGTTGTTGAACTGGTCGTTTTCGACCAGTTCAACCGGCAGGACATCATGTATGTCAAACCTGTCAGACACTGAAACTTTCGCCGCAACCACACTCGCCCTTGGCGTTGGGGTTATTGAACTGGAAGCCCTCGTTGAGGCCTTCCTTGACGAAGTCCAGTTCGGTGCCATCCAGATGGATCAGGCTCTTGGCATCGACGATGATTCTGACACCGTTCTGCTCAAACACCTGATCTTCATCCGCCAGCTCATCGACAAACTCGAGCACATAGGCAAGACCCGAACAGCCGGTGGTCTTGACGCCGAGGCGAAGGCCTATGCCCTTGCCCCGGTTGGTCAGAAAAGAGGAAACCCGTGCCGCTGCGGCATCTGTCATGGTAATGGCCATACTGCTCTCCTGACCTTAGAGACCTTTCTTCTGCTTGTAATCGGCGATGGCGGCCTTGATGGCATCCTCAGCCAGAATGGAGCAGTGGATCTTCACCGGTGGCAGAGCCAGCTCTTCGGCGATGTCAGTGTTCTTGATGCCGGCGGCTTCGTCCAGGGTCTTGCCCTTGACCCACTCGGTCACCAGGGAGCTGGAGGCAATGGCGGAACCACAACCGTAGGTCTTGAACTTAGCGTCTTCGATGATGCCGTCGTCGCTGATCTTCAGTTGCAGCTTCATCACGTCGCCACACGCCGGAGCACCGACCATACCGGTCGCTATGTTGGGATCGTTCTTGTCGAAGCCACCTACGTTGCGGGGATTCTCGTAGTGGTCGATTACTTTTTCACTGTAAGCCATATCTAACTCCTGCTAATTCCGTTGATCACTGATCCGATGGATCAGTGATGAGCCCATTCGACCGTGTTCAGATCGACGCCGTCTTTGTACATCTCCCACAGGGGAGACATCTCGCGCAGACGACCGATGGAGTCACGGATAAGCTTGATTGCGTAATCAATCTCTTCTTCTGTGGTAAAGCGACCCAGGCTGAAACGGATGGAGCTGTGCGCCAGCTCGTCGTTCAGGCCCAGCGCGCGAAGCACATAGGAGGGCTCCAGGCTGGCCGAGGTACAGGCAGAACCGGAAGAGACCGCCAGATCTTTCAGCGCCATGATCAGGGATTCCCCTTCCACATAAGCGAAGCTGACGTTCAGGTTGCCCGGCACACGCTGTTCCAGGTCACCGTTGATGTAGACGGCTTCAATATCCTTGATGCCATCCCACAGACGCTGACGCAGGGCCATGATGTGCTGGCCTTCGCTCGCCATCTCTTCTTTGGCGATACGGAAAGCTTCACCCATGCCAACGATCTGGTGAGTCGGCAGTGTGCCTGAACGCATGCCACGTTCGTGGCCACCACCGTGCATCTGGGCTTCCAGACGAACGCGGGGCTTGCGACGCACAAACAGGGCACCGATCCCTTTCGGGCCGTATACCTTGTGCGCAGAAACAGAGAGCAGGTCAACTTTCAGCGCTTCCACATCCACCGGGATCTTGCCCACGCTCTGGACTGCGTCCACGTGCAGCAGGATCTTGCGGGAGCGGCACAGCTCGCCGATGGCGGCAATGTTTTGCACCACGCCAATTTCGTTGTTGACGTGCATGATGCTCACCAAAATGGTGTCATCGCGCAGAGCGCCTTCGATCTGCTCCAGGGTGAACAGGCCGTTCGGCATCGGCTCGAGGTAAGTCACCTCATAGCCTTCACGCTCCAGCTGGCGGCAAGTATCAAGTACTGCCTTGTGCTCTGTCTTGGAGGTGATGATGTGCTTGCCCTTGCCAACATAAAAATGGGCAACGCCCTTGATGGCCAGGTTGTTGGATTCGGTCGCGCCGGAGGTAAAGACGATCTCGCGCGGGTCTGCACCGATCAGCTCTGCCACTTGATTACGGGCCAGGTCTACCGCCTCTTCGGCTTG
Organism: Aeromonas sp. 9A; assembly: GCF_963900955.1. Classification (NCBI taxonomy): domain Bacteria; kingdom Pseudomonadati; phylum Pseudomonadota; class Gammaproteobacteria; order Aeromonadales; family Aeromonadaceae; genus Aeromonas; species Aeromonas sp. 9A. The sequence continues at coordinate 2,124,288 of NZ_CAWRFG010000001.1, read as the reverse complement.
CCAGCCAAAGCGGTGGGAACGGGAAGCTGGATTGCCGAACAGGCCATCCATGGTGAGACACTGCATCATTTTTTCTGCGACACGCGGGTCCACCGGACAGGTTGCCGAATAATCAAGGTAAATAGGCAGTTTCATGTTTTTCTCCGTTACAGCCAGGGTCACACATCGACCGGCCGTGGAAAGCACGTTTGTTTATAGTTGGACTTTCAAGCTCACATCGCCGTGTTCTACCCGATCAACCAGGGACAACACGGTTTTCATTTGTTCATCTTGCTTGCCGGCAATCCGGCGCACGTCCGCCTGACCCACCAGCTCAGCCAGGGTGATATCCCCCAGGAAACTGGAAATACGCTCGCTGAGATCACGCCACAGGGAGTGAGTGAGACACTGGGTGCCGCCGTGGCAGCCGCCTTTGCCGAGACATTTGGTGGCATCAACCGACTCGTCGACTGCAGTGATCACCTGACCAACAGAGATAGCATCAGGGGCCAGACCGAGGCGATAACCACCGCCCGGACCACGCACACTGCTCACCAGACCATGCTTGCGCAGGCGGGCAAACAGTTGCTCGAGATAGGACAAGGAGATGCCCTGGCGCTCCGAAATATCAGCCAGGGGCACAGGCCCCTGCTCTGCATGCAACGCCACGTCGAGCATGGCAGTCACAGCGTAACGTCCTTTTGAGGTCAGTCTCATATGCCTTACCGTCTTGCGAACCAATCAATATGGGCACATGGTCACATACCCGACTAAAACAGTCAAGTATATGGTTGAGTAATACAGTCGGGTTTAATCCTGCGGCTTTGGCTTCTGGATCGAGGTCAGAATGCCGCGCAAAATATTGAGTTCTATCGCTTCCGGGCGGGCCCGATTGAACAGGCGGCGCAGCTTGCTCATCACCTGACCCGGGTGGTCGTCGGCAATGAAGCCTGTTTTGAGCAGAGTCTGCTCCAGATGCTGATAAAAGCCTTCCAGCTGATGGGCGCTGGGATAATCCGCCTCGCTCTCCACCTCGGGAGCCTGATCCTGCAGCCAGCACATCCGCACTTCATAGCAGATAGTCTGTACCGCCATGGCCAGATTGAGGGAGCTGTATTCCGGATTGGCAGGAATGGCCACATGGTAGTGGCATTTCTGCAGCTCGTCGTTGGTGAGGCCAGTGCGTTCACGGCCAAACACCAGGGCAACCGGGTGCTGCATCCCCTCCCCCACGGCTTTTTCCCCTGCTTCACGGGGATCCAGCATGGGCCAGCTCAGGGTGCGGGAACGGGCACTGGTGCCGATGACCAGACCGCAGTCAGCAATGGCCTCATCCAGGGTCGATACGACACGGGCATTGGCGAGCACATCACTGGCACCTGCAGCCAGCGCATGAGCGCCGTCATCAGGCAAGGCTTGCGGATCAACCAACACCAACCGGGTCAGCCCCATGGTCTTCATGGCTCGCGCCGCGGATCCCATGTTGCCTGTGTGAGAGGTGTTTACCAAAACGATACGAATCTGATCCAACATGCCCAGTCAATCTTCAGTCAAAAATGGCGCGCAATTGTAACATAGCCAATCGCTATTTTGGCACCGTAAATGGCGTTCCATTTCACAACAAAACCGTCATTTTGTAGAACAAAGCATCATTAGCCAACCGGGGAGGCTGGCTAAACTTGGAGGATGGAGAAGGAAACGAGTGGAGGAGACATGTGCCCACATTGGCTTTATGAGAGGTTGCCTGCCTGCTATTTGTTGACGGCAGTCGGCATGATCATGCTCACCGACTCCCCTTTGCTCTGGCTGGCAGGTGCCCTGCTGTTTGTGGCCGGTGCGGCGAGCTGGATGATGCGCTCCAGCTATCGGCGTACCGACCTGGTCATCTTTCCGACCAAGCGCTGGTTCCAGCCGGAATGGCTCTACGAGGCCCAGCCCTTTATCTGGCTGGCGCTGGGGTTGCTGCTCTCTCACCTCCCCGATGCCATGGCCCTGATGGCCTTGCTTCCTTGTGCCTGGGCATGCCGCTGCCTGTGGGTTCGCAGTCACTACCGCCACCATGCAGCTGGCCTGGCTTCACACTTGAGACGGGATCCCGCCCGTCGGCGCAGGGTGCGACTCCTGCGCTGACAGGGCACGCGCCCCTTCAATAAAGGTAGCGAGATCCATCAGGGGATAGCGCATCAGGCTCGGCAAACCGTCCAGATCCAGGCTGTCCATCAGGTTCTTCACCTCCAGTCCCAGCTCGGTATCTCCCTCAATCTTCAGCTTGCGCTGAAAGAAAAGGGAATCAGGATCCTCTTTGCGACCAGCGATCAGGATGAGGTCGTTGGTGGTTCCGCTGAAACAGACATCCGCATGATCGCAATGGCGTGCCACCACCAGCTTTCCATCCTGTTCGCTGATAAACCAGCAAAGCTCAAGATCCGATACCTCGACTTTCAGCCACTTGCCAGCCAGAAACTCGAAATCACCATCTTCGATGGCCTCCTTGAACACCCGCGCCAGCAGGCGCTCCATCAGGTTCTGCTGCAGGGTAAAAGGCACCAGTTTGAGGGGGTGACGCAAAAAGCGGGGGGCCTGTTCGACCAGACGACGTTGCAGTTGTTGAAACACGATGAACTCCCAAGTTTTTACGCATTCAAGCACAGGGTTGCACTCTGGATCCTGTGGGAAATCAAACTTGTGCCGACTTACCTCAAGAAGGGTAAAGCCACACAAAGCTGCCTCAGGTCAAAAAGTGGGAAGGCATCGATGAATACAATCGGGCCACTTTTGCATTTTTCCCCTCTCGGAGCGTACCCGATGGAATTACTCTGTCCGGCAGGCAGCTTGCCGGCACTGAAAACAGCCGTGGATAACGGGGCCGATGCGGTTTATATCGGCTTCAAGGATGACACCAATGCCCGCCACTTTGCCGGTCTCAACTTCACCGACAGCAAGCTGGAAAAGGCGGTGGACTACGTGCATCAACATGGCCGCAAGCTGCACATCGCCATCAATACCTTCGCCCACCCGGGATCCGATACCAGATGGAAACAGGCAGTAGACAGGGGGGTTGCCCTGGGTGCAGATGCGCTGATCATCGCCGATCTCGCCGTGCTCGATTACGCCAGCCGCCATTATCCGGACATGGAGCTGCACGTTTCTGTGCAAGCCAGTGCCACCAATGCCGCCGCCATCCGCTTCTATCAGCAGCATTTCAATGTCGGCCGGGTGGTCTTGCCACGGGTGCTCTCCATGCACCAGGTCCGGCAGCTGGCCCGCGAGACCGACGTCGGCCTGGAAGTGTTCGCCTTCGGCAGCCTCTGCATCATGGCGGAGGGCCGCTGCTACCTATCCTCCTACATGACAGGGGAGAGCCCCAACACGGTCGGTGCCTGCTCACCGGCCAGGTTCGTGCGCTGGGAAGAGACCCCAAGCGGCCTTGAGTCACGGCTCAACGAGGTGCTGATCGACCGCTACGGCCCGGGTGAAAATGCTGGCTATCCGACCCTGTGCAAGGGGCGTTTCGAGGTGGATGGCCAGACCTACCACGCACTGGAAGAGCCGACCAGTCTCAACACCCTTGGCCTCTTGCCCGAGCTGTTCCAGACCGGCATCCAGTCAGTCAAGATTGAAGGGCGCCAGCGCAGCCCCGCCTATGTGGAGCAGGTCACCCGGGTCTGGCGTGCGGCCATCGATGCCTATCAGGCCAATCCCCAGGCCTATCAGGTCAAAGCCGAGTGGGATGCCCAGCTCGCCCGCGTCTCCGAAGGGAGCCAGACTACCCTAGGTGCCTATCACCGTCAGTGGCAATAAGGAGGCCCGATGCCATTTCTTCCCGAAACAACCGATGCTGCCTTCAGCCCCTTCAGTCGCCACAAGGAGCACAACTAATGCAATTTTCTCTCGGGCCCCTGCTCTTCTATTGGCCCAAGGCCGACACCCAGGCCTTCTACCAAGCCGCTGCCGACAGTCAGGCAGATATCATCTATCTGGGAGAAACCGTCTGCAGCAAACGCCGCGAGCTGAAAGCAGATGACTGGATTGCCCTCGCCCGCCAGGTAGCCAGCACCGGCAAGCAGGTGGTGCTCTCGACCCTGGCCCTCATCTCTGCCCCCTCCGAACTCAAGGAGGTGAAGCGGCTGGTCGACAACGGCGACCTGCTGGTCGAAGCCAACGATCTGGGCACTGTTCAACTCGCCAGCGAGGCCGGGCTCCCGTTTGTCTGTGGCCCCGCCATCAACGCCTACAATGCCGATGTGCTGCGCATGCTGCTCAAACAGGGGATGACACGCTGGGTGATGCCGGTGGAGCTCTCCCGCGACTGGCTGGTTCAGCTCAGTCAGGATCTGGGCGCTGCCCGTCAGCAGTTTGAAGTGGAGGTGTTTGCCTACGGCCATCTGCCGCTCGCCTATTCGGCGCGCTGCTTCACTGCCCGCTCCCTCGACAAGCCCAAAGACAACTGCGAGCTCGCCTGCATCCATTACCCCACTGGCCGGCTGGCCAGCAGCCGCGAGGGGCAGAAGGTGTTCAATCTCAACGGCATCCAGACCCAGTCCGGTTACTGTTACAACCTCGGCAACGAGCTTGGCGGTATGGCGGATCTGGTGGATGTGGTACGCCTCTCCCCGGAGGGACTGGACACCCTTGAGATGCTGGCTCGCTTCAAGGCCAACCAGCAGGGGCAGGCCCCTCTGCCCCTGCAACAGGAGCGGGACTGCAACGGTTACTGGCGCCAGATCCCTGGCATGAGTCTGGTGGAATGACACAGCACCAATACCGGACCTGAGCGCGGCGGCCACGGCTGCTGGAGTCAAATATCCCCGGCATAAGTCCTGATGGAATGACACAGCACCAATGCCGGACCTGAGCGCGGCGGCCACGGCTGCTGGAGTCAAATATCCCCGGCATAAGTCCTGGTGGAATGACACAGCACCAATACCGGACCTGAGCGCGGCGGCCACGGCTGCTGGAGTCAAATATCCCCGGCATAAGTCCTGATGGAATGACACCGTACCAATACCGGATCTGGGCACGGCGGCCACGGCTGCTGGTGTCAAATATCCCCGGCATAAGCTCTGATGGAATAACACCGTACCAATACCAGCACACAGACAGCAAAAAGGCCTCATCAAGAGGCCTTTTTTACATCGCAGACACAGGCAAATCAGGATGCCTGTTTGCTGCTCTTGCCCTGTGAACTCTGGGCGCCCGGCGGCAAGGGTTTGCGCGCCATCAGCTCCAGCTCCAGCAGGGCGTATCTGTGCTCGATGAAGTCATACACGTTGTTGGCAAGCGCCAGCTTGAAGTAGCTGATGGCTTCCTTGCGGTTGCCCTTGGCCAGTTCAAACTTGCCCAGATAGAAGTAAGTTTCACACAGGCGCTCGGCGAGCTCCCGGTTATCCTTCACTCCTTTCACCACATTGCCCATCAACTGGGTGGCATTGAGCTCACCGGTATAGAGGCGAACCAGATCCCAGTTCCAGGCGTCGTCGTCATATTTGTTGAGACGCTCTCGCATCCTGCTCATGGCAGCTGGCGCATTGAGCTTCTGCTCAGCCAGATAGAGCCACATCACCCGATATGGGTCTTCCGGCTGCGCTTCATAGAAGCGTTTCATGTCGGCGGCGGCCAGTTCGGGGCGATTACCGTAATAGAGTGCGATCCCGCGGTTGAGATAGGCATAGTCATAGTCGGGAGCCAGTTCGAGAGCGGAATCAAATGCCTCGTAGGCTTCGTCATAATTCTGCTGCTGCACCAGATAGACGCCGATGAAATTATAGGCCTCGGCAAAATCCGGTTTCTCCCGCAAGGCACGGTTGAAATCCAGCCTCGCCAGGGAGCGCAAGCCGACCCGATCAAACACCACGGCACGCTCATAAAACAGTTCGGCACGTTGCTCAGTGGTCAATTCCATCTCACCGAGCATCTGACCGAGTCGCGCCAACGCCAACTCGCTCTGGTAAGAGACCTGCAGGGGGGTCGCCAATACCAGTGAAGCGGGTTGCGGCTTGGGAACTTGAGGCGCTTTAACCTGACTGCTACTGCTGCAACCCCACATGGGGAGCAACAACAGGACACCAAGGAGGTATCCAATCCCTTTCCTGACGTTCAATGAACACTCCGACGCTTACGCTTGACCCCGCATATGGTAAAGGTCAACCGCCACTTTGTCATGTGGCGGTTCCCCTCTCCCTCAAATAAATCAGGATTCGACAGGGTATCCGGCCTCACACCAGCCCCGAAAACCGCCATCGACACTGACAACCCGGCTATAACCCATTTTTTGCAGATTTTCCGCCACCAGGATGGAGCGGAAACCCCCACCACAATAGAGATAGAGTTCAGTCTGCGGATCCGGATAGCGAGTCTCGATATCGCGTTCAATCACGCCGCGACCAAGGTAGGCCGCCCCTGGCAGGTGACCTCTGGCCCACTCGCTCTCCTCCCGCACGTCGATCAGGTGAAAAGCACGCCCCTCATCCTGCCAACGTTTGATCTGGTGCACGTCAGTCTCTTGCACCTGAGGGCGAATGGCCTCGACCAGGGCCAGAAAACGGGGATTGTGTTGCATGGCTTGCTCCTTGCCTTAGGTAATGGAAGATGGGTCATCGGGGAGCATAATGACTCACCCGCCCCATAAGAGAAAGGGCGCCTCACGGCGCCCTTGTCGATTACGGCAGGATCTCTTGCTGATCCGCGCCCTCTTTTTCCACCAGGGTCGGCAGCATGTGCTCCCGCTTGACCCCGAGGAACATGGCGAAGGCACTCGCCACATAGATGGAGGAGTAGGTACCGAAAGCAACACCTATCACCATGGCCACCGCGAATCCGTGGATCAGGGCACCGCCCTTGAGCAGCAGTGCCAACACCACCACGAAGGTCAGACCCGAGGTAATGATGGTCCGACTCAGGGTCTCGGTCATGGAGAGATCCAAGATGTACTCCGTATCCCCCTTGCGCACCTTGCGAAAATTCTCCCGCAGCCGGTCGAACACCACTATGGTGTCATTCAAGGAGTAGCCCACCAGGGTCATCAGCGCCGCCAGCACGGTCAAGTCGAACTCGTACTGGAAGTAGGCAAACACGCCCAGGGTGATGACAACGTCGTGCACCAGGGAAACAATCCCCCCCAACGCCAGACGCCACTCGAAGCGCACCGCCACATAGGCCATGATGCAGAGGATGGAAGCCAGCATGGCCAAGGCGCCATCGGTGGCCAGTTCATCACCCACTGAGGGGCCGACGAACTCGACACGCTTGAGCACGGCATCAGGATCGATCTGCCTGGCTGCCGCCAGCACTTCGTTGCCCTGCTGTTCCACCTTGACCCCCTCTTCTGGGGTCATGCGCACCAGCACATCGCGGCTGGAGCCGAAGTGTTGCAGGGTCGCCCCTTCAATCTTCTGCTCATCCAGCACCTCGTGGATCTTGTCCAGGCTCACCGACTGCTGGAATCCCACCTCTATGGTGGTACCGCCGGTAAAGTCCAGACCCCAGTTCAGGCCCCGATCGAACAGGAAGAACAGGGAGATCACCATCAGCAGGGTAGAGAAGACCACACCCGGCTTGGCATAGCGCATAAACGGGATAGGTTTTTCAAAATGTAGAATCTGAAACATGTCTCTTCCTTAGATCGGCAGCTTGTCGATACGCCGTCCACCCCAGCCCAGATTGATAATGGCGCGGGAAACCGTGATGGCAGTAAACATGGAAGCCGTCAGACCAATACCCAGGGTCAAGGCAAAGCCCTTGATGGCACCGGTACCGATACCGAACAGGATCACACAGGTGATGAGCGAGGTAACGTTGGAGTCAGCGATGGTCGAAAATGCGCGGTCAAAACCCATATGAATGGCCTGCTGCACACCGCGACCATTGCGGATCTCTTCCCGGATGCGCTCGAAGATCAGCACGTTGGCATCCACCGCCATACCGAGCGTCAAGACGATACCGGCAATACCCGGCAGTGTCATGGTGGCCCCCGGGATCATCGACATGATGCCGACAATCAATACCAGGTTGAACACCAGCGCCAGGTTGGCCACCCAGCCGAAGGTGCGGTAGTAGATCCCCATGAACAGCACTATCACCAGCATGGCCCAGCCGATGGCTTCCATACCGTTATCGATGTTTTGCTGACCCAGGCTTGGGCCTATGGTGCGCTCTTCAACGATCTGGATGGGTGCGATCAGGGCACCGGCACGCAACAGCAGCGCCAGGTTATGAGCTTCGTTGGCGTTGTCGATACCCGTGATGCGGAACTGGCTGCCAAGGCGCGACTGGATAGTGGCGACGTTGATCACCTCTTCCTGCTTGCGGAACTTGCGCTTGCCATCCGGACCGGGTTGGCCCACAGGCTTGTATTCGATGAAGACGGTAGCCATGCCTTTACCAACGTTGTCCTTGGTAAAATTCGCCATCTTGTTGCCACCCTGGCCATCAAGCTTGATGTTGACCTGGGGACGGCTGTATTCATCGAAACCGGACTGGGCACCCACTATGTGGTCACCGGTCAGGATCACCCGTTTTTGCAACACGACGGGGCGACCATTGCGGTCGTTGTATACCTTGGAACTCGGCGGTACACGGCCATCGGCAGCAGCCTGGATATCGGCCGTTTCATCGACCATGTGGAATTCCAGGGTCGCGGTCGCGCCCAGGATCTCCTTGGCACGGGCCGTATCCTGAATACCGGGCAGCTGTACCACTATGCGTTCGGCACCCTGCTGCTGAACCAGCGGCTCAGCCACCCCCAGCTCGTTCACCCGGTTGCGGATGATGGTGATGTTCTGCTCGAGAGCATACTTTCTCACCTCTTTGATCTTGGCATCACTGAGGGCAGCGTTGAGAACGAACTCATCCCCTTTCTGCTCTGTGGTGAAGGTCAAATCCGGGTTCTGACGACGCAGATAAGAGACGGCACGTTCCTGATCCGCTTCATCACGGAACAGAACCTGTACCTGATCACCGACTCGACGTACGCCGGAGTAACGGATCTTCTGGGTACGCAGCTCGGTGCGAAAATCCTGCACCATCTGCTCTTGCTGCTTGGTCAGCGCCTCGGCCATGTCCACTTCCATCAGGAAGTGCACACCGCCGCGCAAGTCAAGACCCAGCTTCAACGGCGCTGCACCGATGGCTTCGAGCCAGGCAGGAGTAGACGGCGCCAGGTTCAAGGCGGTAATGAAATTGTCACCGAGCTTGTTGGCAACCAGATCACGCGCCTTGAGCTGATCTTCGGTATTCTGGAAACGAACGAGGATGAGACCATGCTCAAATGCAGCATGCTTGACCGGAATGCTGGCGGCCTCAAGGGTCTCTTTGACCAAGTCAAGGGTGTCCAGCTTGACTTCGGCACCACGGCTGGCAGACACCTGCAAGGCCGGGTCTTCACCGTAAAGATTGGGGGCTGCATATAGAAAACCGATGGCGATCACGAAGACCACCATCAGGTATTTCCACAGCGGATAGCGATTTAACACGCTGTGCTCCTCAGGAGATTAAAGGGACTGGATAGAACCCTTGGGCAGTACGGCAGAGACGAAATCACGCTTGATGGTGACCTGGGTCTGATCGTTCAGGGACAGCACAATGTATTCGCTATCGGCGGACACTTTGGCGATCTTGCCAACCAGGCCACCTGAGGTGAGCACTTCGTCACCCTTGGCCAGGGAGCTCATCAGGTTGCGATGATCCTTGGCACGCTTGGCCTGGGGACGGTAGATCATGAAGTAGAAGATAAGGCCAAACACGGCCAGCATGATGATCATTTCCATGCCACCACCCTGTGCACCCGGAACTGCGCCTTCTGCATACGCCTTGGAGATAATGCTCATTTAACAACCTCTCATTTGATGTAGATTTGATAACTAACTTATATATCGTTGTTATTTCACGTCATTTTCAGCTAACGGAGGCACGGGCTTCCCTTGCCGACGGTAAAACTCAGTTACAAAGTCGTCTAATTTACCCTGCTCGATCGCGTCCCGCAAACCCTGCATCACTCGCTGGTAATAACGCAGGTTGTGAATGGTGTTCAGACGGGCGCCAAGGATCTCGTTGCACTTGTCCAGATGGTACAAATAGCTGCGGGTGTAGTTCTTGCAGGTGTAGCAATCGCAGTCCGCATCCAGGGTACTGGTGTCGCTGCGATACTTGGCGTTGCGGATCTTGACCACCCCATCCGTGGTGAACAGATGGCCGTTGCGGGCATTGCGGGTCGGCATCACGCAGTCGAACATGTCGACCCCGCGACGTACGCCTTCCACCAGATCTTCCGGTTTGCCCACGCCCATCAGGTAGCGCGGCTTGTCAGCCGGAATTTTCGGGCAGACGTGCTCGAGGATGCGGTGCATGTCTTCCTTGGGCTCACCCACCGCCAGACCGCCAACCGCATAACCGTCGAAGCCGATCTCCAGCAGGCCGTTGAGGGACACATCCCGCAACTCTTCATACACGGAACCCTGAATGATACCGAACAGGGCGTTCTTGTTGCCCAGCTCATCAAACTTGTCGCGGGAACGCTTGCCCCAGCGCAGGGACATCTCCATCGACTTGCGCGCTTCTTCGTAAGTGGCCGGATACGGGGTGCACTCGTCGAAGATCATCACGATGTCTGAGCCCAGATCGTACTGGATCTCCATGGATTTCTCGGGGTCCAGGAAGATCTTCTCACCGTTGATGGGGTGACGGAAGTGCACGCCCGCCTCGGTGATCTTGCGAATGTGCCCCAGGCTGAACACCTGGAAACCACCCGAGTCGGTCAGGATCGGGCCCTGCCAGTTCATGAAGTCGTGCAGATCGCCGTGGGCGCGCATCACTTCCTGCCCCGGCCGCAGCCAGAGGTGGAAGGTGTTGCCAAGCAGGATCTCGGCGCCGGTCTCGCGTACTTCTTCCGGGGTCATCCCCTTGACGGTGCCATAGGTACCGACCGGCATGAAGGCGGGAGTCTGCACAGTGCCACGTTCGAAGACCAGTTGACCGCGACGGGCACGGCCGTCAGTGGTTTTCAGTTCAAATTTCATTGCTACCTCGTTGCGTCAGAGAAACAGTCTGACAATAGAGAGCCCGAAGGCCCGGTATAAAGGGCGAGGCTTATGCCACTGCCCGGCGACGGGTGACGAACATGGCGTCCCCGTAGCTGAAGAAACGGTACTGCTCGGCCACAGCCGCCTGATAGGCCGCCATCACGTGATCGTACCCGGCGAAGGCGCTGACCAGCATGATCAGGGTCGACTCCGGCAGATGGAAGTTGGTGACCATGGCATCGACTACCTGAAACTGGTAGCCGGGGAAGATGAAGATGTCGGTGTCGCTGAAAAAGGGCGCCAGCGGCTTGCCCTGGGCCAGACTTGCCTTGGCTGCGCTCTCCAGGGAGCGTACCGAGGTGGTCCCCACCGCAATCACCCGGCCACCACGGGCGCGGGTTGCGTTGATCGCATCCACCACCTCCTGCGGCACTTCGGCGTATTCGGAGTGCATGTGGTGATCTTCAATCTTGTCCACCCGCACCGGCTGGAAGGTCCCCGCCCCTACATGCAGGGTGACGAAGGCCGTTTCAACCCCTTTGGCGCGGATCTTTGCCAGCAGCGGCTCATCGAAGTGCAGGCCGGCGGTCGGCGCCGCCACGGCGCCCGGTTTCTGATTGTAAACGGTCTGGTAGCGCTCCTTGTCGGCGTCCTCATCGGGACGGTCGATATAGGGGGGCAACGGCATATGGCCTATGGCTTCCAGAATCTCCAGCACGGGGCGCGGGTCGAGGAAATGGATCTCGAACAGGGCATCGTGGCGGGCACGCATCTCGGCATCGACCTTTTCACCATCGGGGCCGCCATCCAGGATGAGGCGGGTGCCCGGCTTGGGCGCCTTGGAGGCCCGCACATGTGCCAGCACGCTGTGCTCGTCCAAGATGCGCTCCACCAGCACCTCCAGCTTGCCACCGCTGGCCTTCTGGCCAAACATGCGCGCCGGAATGACACGGGTGTTGTTGAATACCAGCAGATCGCCGGGGTTGAGCTGGTCCAGCACATCCACAAATTGACCATGGCGCAGGGCGCCGCTTTGACCATCGAGCTGCAACAGGCGGCTGGCGGTACGCTCTGCCATCGGATAGCGGGCAATCAGCTCGTCTGGCAGATCAAAATGAAAATCGGATACTTGCATCTTTCACCTCGGGGGAATCGGCGGCTAGTCTAGTTATCCCCCTCTTCCAAGGCAACCCAAAAGACCAAAAACCCAAGAGAGACAAGGGATAGCGAGCAATATTGCGACATCCATCCTGTTAATGATTCTTTAATGATCTGTATTGACCCTGATCATGTTTTGCCTGCGGGGGCTGGGCTAGGGTGAAAGCAGATACACAAGGAGGCCCACCATGATGACCTTATCCGAGATCATGACAGAACATCCCTTCACTCTGGGTCCGGAAAACAGCGTCAAGCAGGCGATGGATCTGATGCAGCAGGAGCGGATCCGCCATATTCCCATCGTCGACGAACACCATCATCTGCTGGGTCTGGTCACTCTCACCGACATCCTGGCCACCCGCGAGTCCAAACTGCTGCTCATCAACCCGGAGCGGGAGGCGGAATTCACCGACAGCGTCCAGCTCGACGAGATCATGACCCGCCAGGTGGCGAGCGTGGATCCCCACGCCGGCATCAAAGAGGCGGCCCTCTACCTGCAGCGCCACAAATATGGCTGCCTGCCGGTGCTCAAGGGGCGCAAGCTGATCGGCATAGTGACAGAGTCGGATTTCATTGCGGTCGCCATCAACTTGCTCGAACTGATGGAGGAACAGGAGCCACCCAGCGACTTCTGATCTAAAAATAATGTAACAAAATTACAATAAAAGCGTTTTCGGCATATTAAATCGGCATTAGAACTGAAATACTTTCATTTTGATTGAAAATTTACACCATAACCTTGCTTTGTGATCTGCATCACACTATTATCTCCCCCATGCAATAGTTGCCGAGGGGGAGACGAGGGATTGTGCACCCGGCCTCTTCCTCTCATATGTCTGCAAGTTTGCACACCCCGTAGTTAGTCTTTGCTGTAAAGCTTTTGTTTATATAGCCATTCCTTGTTTGATGACCCGGCCTTGTCATAGCGACAACGCCGGGATTTTTTTATCTGCACTATCCTGCCCGGCCTTGCCCTTCCTGCTCCCATTGCGTAGCACGCCACTGCACCGTCCTGCCGCCTCACAATACAAATAGCCATTCGGACCTTGAAAAGCCGATGTGCCGCACAGATGTTGAATCTCGACAAGGGGTTACCTCTGTACGCCAGAGATATTCATGTTAGGTACAGTAACGATGGGTTATCTAATAGATAGATTGAAGTGATTCAATTTTGCGGCTTTAATCGATTAAGAAAAGCCCCTATGATGAATCCATCGAACGTTAAACGCCTGGTCCGGACAGACTCTTCAATACCAGACAGGCATATGTACATCACCAAGGAGCTAATACATGTCTACCTATATCAACACTGAAATCAAGCCGTTCAACGCCACCGCCTACCACAATGGCAAGTTCGTTCAGGTGTCTGACGCAGACCTGAAAGGCAAGTGGTCCGTGGTGTTCTTCTACCCGGCTGACTTCACCTTCGTTTGCCCGACCGAGCTGGGTGACCTGGCTGACAACTACGCCGAATTCCAGAAGCTGGGCGTCGAGATCTACTCTGTCTCCACCGACACCCACTTCACTCACAAGGCGTGGCACGACACTTCCGACACCATCCAGAAGATCCAGTATCCGATGATTGGTGACCCGACCGGCGCCATCACCCGCAACTTCGGCGTCATGATCGAAGAAGCTGGCCTGGCTGACCGTGGCACCTTCGTTATCGACCCGCAAGGCATCATCCAGATCGTTGAAATCAACGCTGGTGGCATCGGTCGTGACGCGCTGGAACTGCTGCGCAAGGTCAAAGCCGCTCAGTACGTAGCTTCCCACCCGGGTGAAGTGTGCCCGGCCAAGTGGAAAGAAGGCGACGCCACCCTGGCCCCGTCCCTGGATCTGGTAGGCAAAATCTAAGCCTCCCGCTTCCAAGACCGGCCCATTCAAGGGCCGGTCTGCTTTCTGGCCTCCTCTTGGAGCATCAGGCCAGTCATCGCCGACCCGCAATCATTAAGAAGGAATTCGAAGATGTTGGATACCAACCTCAAACAACAGCTGAACACCTATCTGCAGTACATCGTCAATCCCATCGAGATCAGCGTGTCCGGCAACGACAGTGACAAATCCGCAGAGCTGCTGGCATTGGCCCGCGAGATCAGCGAGATGTCCCCCAAAATTGCCATGACTGATGGCAGCAATGCCCGCAAGCCTTCCATGAGCGTTGCACCACAGGGCCAAGCCCCGCGCGTTCATTTTGCCGGCATCCCCATGGGTCATGAATTTACCTCTCTGGTGCTCGCCTTGCTGCAAAGCGGCGGCCACCCTTCCAAGACAGATCCGGCCGTACTGGAGCAGATCAAGCAGCTGAAGGGCGAGTTTCACTTCGAGACTTATATCTCCCTCTCCTGCCACAACTGCCCGGACGTGGTACAGGCGCTGAACCTGATGGCGACCCTGAATCCCGGTATCACCCACACCATGATCGACGGTGCCCTGTTTCAGGACGAAGTGAACGAGCGCCAGATCATGGCGGTACCGAACGTCTACATGAACGGTCAGCCGTTCAGCCAGGGCCGTATCTCGCTGGAAGAGATCATTGCCAAGCTCGATACCGGCGCTGCAGAACGCAAGGCTGAAGAGCTCAATGAAAAAGCGCCCTACGACGTGCTGGTGGTGGGTGGTGGCCCGGCTGGTGCCGCAGCAGCCATCTATGCCGCCCGTAAAGGCATTCGTACCGCCATCGTCGCAGAGCGGTTTGGTGGTCAGGTGATGGACACGGTCGGGATCGAGAACTTCATCTCTGTGCCCTACACCGAAGGTCCCAAGCTGGCCGCCAGCCTGGAGCAGCACGTCAAGCAGTACGGTGTGGAAGTGATCACCGAGCAACGTGCCGCCGCCATCAGCAAGGACGGCTATGTGAATGTGGAGCTTGCCTCTGGCGCTACTCTGAAGAGCCGCGCCGTGATCCTGGCGACCGGTGCCCGCTGGCGTGACCTGAACGTGCCGGGCGAGCTCGAGTACCGCACCAAGGGCGTGGCCTACTGCCCCCACTGCGACGGTCCCTTCTTCAAGGGCAAGCGGGTGGCAGTGATAGGTGGTGGTAACTCCGGTATCGAAGCAGCCATCGATCTCGCCGGCATCGTCGAGCACGTCACAGTGGTGGAATTTGCCGATACCCTGCGCGCCGACGAAGTGCTGCAGAAAAAAGCCCGCTCCATGGGCAACATCGACATCATCATGAGCGCCCGCACCACCGAAGTGATCGGTGATGGCAGCAAGGTGGTGGGGATGGATTATGAAGATCGCACCACGGGTGAAATCAAGCACCTGGCGGTGGCTGGCATCTTCGTCCAGATCGGACTGGTGCCGAACACCGAGTTCCTCAAGGGGAGCGAGGTGGCACTGACCCGCTTCGGCGAGATCGAGATCGACACCAAGGGCGCCACTTCCCTGCCCGGTGTCTATGCTGCCGGTGACGCCACTACAGTGCCGTTCAAGCAGATCATCATCTCCATGGGAGCCGGTGCAACCGCAGCGCTGGGGGCATTTGATTACCTCATCCGCAATGCGGCGCCGGAAGCGACCGAAGTCTCCACCAAGGCCGATGCCGTGACCGCCTGATAACGCCCTCGAGCCAGTAAAAAGCCGACTCCCTGGAGTCGGCTTTTTTATCCGTGTTATTCACCAAGTGCTAGTTGGCCTTCACATCCTCCGCCTCGGGCGTGGCAAAGGTCGCAGTCACAGCTTCCCCTTCCAGATCCGTTCTCGGCTCCAGCTCCGCTGTCATGGGGGTATTGGGTGGTACCGGCATGAACACCTGATGCTCGGCCAGTGGAATGGGTGCCCGCTGCCGCTTGCGCCAGCCCAGATACGCCGTCAGCAGGGCGCCGCACAGGGCAAAGTAGACAAACAGCCCCTGTGGCCCGAACTGCATTATGACAAAAGGCGCCAGCAATGGTCCTATCATGGCACCCAAACTGTAGGCGAGCAGCAACCCCTGATTGGCCCCCAACACCTGATCCGGGCGCAGCTCATCGCAGGCATGGCTCAGACTCAGGGGGTAAATGGAGAACGCCATCCCCCCCAGCAAGAACACCAGGACGCCGGCGATTGGCTCGCGCCAATCCTCGGGCAACAACACCATCAGCAAAGCAAGCAGGGTCAGCACGGCACTGAGCAGCAGGATCACCAGCCGCCGGTCATAGCGATCAGAGATGCGGCCAATGGGATACTGCAGGCACATGCCCCCCAGGATCACCAGCGCCATCATGTCCGCCACCCGCGAAAGCGAAGCCCCGCTATCGGTAAAATAAAGCGGCAACAGACCGTAGATGGCACCGAGGATGAGGCCTGAGGTGAAACTGCTGCCCATGCCCGCCGGGGTGAGCCGCACCAGCTCGATCACCCCGACCGGTTGGGGCGCTACCATGGCCGGTGTGGCCACCCGGGAGAGCGCAAGCGGCACCACCGACAGGGTGGCCGCCATGGCACACAGGGCAAACGGTGTCAGCACCATGGGATCCACCCACTTGAGCAGCAACTGGCCCATGGCCAGGGATCCGTAGAGCAGGATCATGTAGAGCGACATCAGCCGCCCCCGGTTGGCCGGGGAGCTAGAGACCAGCATCCAGGACTCCAGCACCACGAACAGACCGCCGGTGGCAAAGCCCCCCACCAGCCGCAGCGCCGCCCAGCTGACGGGTTCCACCACCATGCCGTGCAGCAGAAACAGAAAACAGAGCAGAGAGGCGTAGGCCGCATAGGCCCGGATATGACCCACCCGGATAATGAGGCGCGCATTGACGAAAGCGCCCAGCACCAGACCGCCAAAATAGGCGGCCGACACCAGGCCTATGGCTTGCACCGACACCTGCTCGGCCGAGAGGCGCACCGTCAGCAGGGTATTGAACATGCCGTGGCCCAGGATAAAAATCACCAGACTGGCCAAGGGTGACAGCAACCTTGTGAGTGACATTGGGTCTCCCTGTGTGGCTCATTAATGAGCTAAACAGTCATGGTACCGCTTGCTTCCTGCCCACATCAACCCAACCGGCCCTGCAAGGGGCGCGCTATCCTTGATGAGCACCCTCCTTGAGGTAACAAACATGAAAACCAAACTGTTGATGATCGGCCTGCTCTTTGCCGGCAACGCCCTCGCCTTTCACTGCCCTGCAGACATGAAGAGCATCGATGACGCCCTCGCCAAAGGCCCGGCCCTCAGTGCAGAGCAACTGGCCGAGGTGAAAAAGCTGCGCGCCGAAGGGGAAACCCTGCACAAGGCAGGCAAGCATCAGGCATCCGTTGATACCCTGGCCAAAGCCCTGGCCCTGCTTGCACCGGCCAAGTCCTGACGTAGCCCGAGGCTGGGAAGACTCCGGCGTGATGTCATGTCAGACATTCGCCATAAACAACAAGGCCACCCGCTGGGGTGGCCTTGGTTTTATCGGGCTGCTAGATGTGATCTCTCTGTAGGTTGTTCACTCGGGGCATTTCCGGAAAATTGGAGGCGCCAACCAGACCAATCATCCGAGGTACCCGAGTGAACAACTTGGTGGGTTTACACAACTAGCAGTCCGTCAGGTCAACTTGGCTCTCACCACTCAGTTGCCGCGATAGGTTGAGAAGCCGTAAGGGCTGAGCAGCAACGGAATATGGTAATGCGGTACGCTACCATCAGCTTCGAAAATCACCGGCACTTCTGGAAAGAAGGTGGCCGTTGTGTGCTGCTTAAACCAGTCACCGGTCTTAAACGTCACGCGATAAGTGCCTTTCTCCAGCGCTTTACCTGCTGGATACAGTTCAGTAATGCGCCCCTGCTCATTGGTAGAAGCTGTGTTTAGCGTGTTCCAATTCTCACCGCTCTTCTTTTCCAAGGTGACGCTCACCCCGGGTGACGGCAAGCCATCTTGCAGGTTAAGCACATGGACACTCAGCGGATTGGCTGCTGCCAGCGCAACTGTCGAGATGCTGCACAAAGCAGCGCCGGCGATCAGGGTTTTCAGCATGTTCATCATATTCTCCAAGTTATTTAAGGGTAGGTAACACGTGTGAGATTGCTTGCAGCGCACAACCTTCATCGAACTGAGCGCCACCAGCGCCAGCGGCACCGATAGCGCCAATGACCTGATCGCCCACTTTTAGCGGAACACCACCGCCTAGCAGCAATAACTCAGCCACTGTATTGAGGTTTGCCGCGTCAGGATTACTGCGTGCCCGTTCAGCTAACAGGCCGGTGGCCGTTTTCGTTGATAACGCAGTGAACGCTTTACGCTGGGCAGCCAACGTATTGTGCGGTCCGACGTTGTCATCCCGCTGCAGTGCCACCAGATGACCACCACGATCGACCACTGCTGCGACGCCGGTGCGCCCCTCTGCGTGGCAGGCAGCCAACGTCGCTTGCAGCAACTGATTGGCCATCGACAAGGTCACATCTGAGCGTTGTGCAACTAGCGGGGTTTCCGCCCACACCACACTGGAGCTCAGTGCCAACGCCATGGCTGATAAGGCGTACTTTTTTCGGATAAGCATCAATCCTCCCATTGGACGCTCCCTTGAGCGGTTCTTCGCCATAGTGCATAAACATGGCGCTCAGACTGATTGCCTTGAGATGACAAATTTGTAATGGGACGTTCGACGATATAGCTCTAAAGTAGAGGGCTGTGATGGGAGGGGATGATGCGGATATTGATTGTGGAAGATGAGGTGAAAACAGCAGATTACCTGTGCAAAGGGCTGAGCGAATCAGGCTTCTTGGTTGAGGTGGCGTTGAATGGCCTCGATGGCCAACATCTGGTTCAGGAAAGTGAATTTGACCTGATCATCCTTGACGTCATGCTGCCCAAGCTGGACGGTTGGCAGCTATTACAGATCATTCGGCGCAAATGGCAGACGCCGGTACTGTTTTTAACCGCTCGTGATGCTATCGAAGACAGGGTCAAGGGGTTGGAGCTCGGAGCCGATGATTATCTGGTAAAACCCTTCTCTTACGCCGAGTTACTTGCTCGAGTACGGACACTGCTACGGCGCGGCCCACCGCGTGAAGCCGAACGTTATCAGATCGCCGATTTGCATCTGGACCTGCTCACACGCAAGGTCACTCGTAATGGTGAACGCTTAACCCTGACCAACAAGGAGTTTGCGTTACTGCATCTCTTGCTCAGTCGTGAAGGTGAAGTGTTGTCACGAACCTTGATCGCCTCACATGTCTGGCAGATGAATTTTGATAGCGACACCAATGTGGTTGATGTGGCAATTCGTCGCTTGCGGGCCAAGGTTGATGATCCTTACTCAAGCAAGTTGATTCACACCATCCGTGGCATTGGCTACAGGCTGGATGTACAACCATGAGTTGGTGGCCACGCACATTGAGCCTTCGCCTGGCGATGATGTTCGCCTTGGTTAGCGTGTTGCTGCTCGGGGCTGTGGGGTTTTATTTATATCAATCACTGCAACGTGAGCTTGTCTGGCGCGATGATCAAGCATTGCTAGGCCGCCTGGAGCGGATTCAGGCACTGATCCATGACAGTGCCAGTATCGATACCCTACGCACTCGCCCCCAGCTTTACGACAGCATGTTGGGCAATCGGGACAGCCTGCTCTGGATTGTCGATGACCATGACCAATTACAGATCGATATTAATCCGCTTGCCCTGCCACGTCCCACCTTGCCTGCAGCACCAGAACCTAGGCTGTCAGATAGTTCGCAGACCCCATTATTGCGTCTGGCCTGGTTGGATGTGGTCACGGCGCAGCACCGCCTGACCTTGATTACGGGCAAATACCTCGGTGAACGCGAACAGATGCTCAGCGCCTATCGGCTAAAAGTGCTAGCAGCGTTGACCATAGACGCCTTGCTAGCCTTTTTACTCGGCTGGTTGGTCAGCCTGCGCGGCTTGAAACCAGTTCGTCAACTGGCGATGCACGCCGCCGCCATTGATGTACAGCACCTGCATCTGCGCTTGTCTGAGTTTGAAGAGTTGAATGAACTGAGTGCACTCAGTCGCGCCCTGAATCAAATGCTTGCACGCCTGGAACAGGGCTTCACTCAGCTATCACGTTTTTCCGAAGATCTGGCCCACGAGATGCGCACCCCGCTCAGTAATTTGACCGGGCAAACCCAGCAAGCGCTCAGCCGTGACCGCTCAATAGCGGAGTATCAGAATCTGCTGGTATCGAACCAAGAAGAGTACGAACGCTTGGCCCGGATGGTCGACAGCATGTTGTTCTTGGCTCGCACCGAGCAGCCCAACAAAACGCTACGACATGAGACGATGGCACTCCACAGTCTGGTGGAGCAACTGTGTGAATATTTCGAGGGAATGGGGCAAGAGCGAGGGATTACGCTAGCCAACCTAACCCATGGCCAATTAGTGGCCAACCCCGATTTAGCCCGGCGGGCACTGGCCAATCTGATTGCCAATGCCCTGCGTTACGCGGCACCAGACACGCAGATCACTATCAGTTGCGCTCACACTGCAACCTGTCTGACGCTCCGAGTACATAACTTGGGAGAGCCAATAGCTGCAGCGCATCTGCCGTATCTCTTTGAACGCTTCTACCGTTGCGACCCATCACGTAACCAACCAGATGATTCTGGGGGACTTGGCTTGGCAATCGTGAAATCCATTATGCAGTCTCATAAGGGTCATGTTGAGGTCAGCAGCAATGAAGGGGGCACCCTATTTGAGCTCTTCTTTCCATTATCCGGCCATACGACGCAGTAGCCTGATATGAGGGTTGACCTGATGAGATGAGCAATGTGTCCGTGTCAACACGGTCATATAGCGCGTGACAACAAATTGGCTCGTAAAACCATCTGCTTCTCTCGCTTTGTTGAGCTTAACGAAAAAGCCACCGGCTATCTCTAACAGCATCACCTCGACTGATTGGAAAAATCATCCTCATAAACATGTAAGCAAAAAATGCCCTGCTATTGCAGTAATACCGATTAGTTAAGGAACCATTAACCGATCCTCCTGATATGCAAAAATCCGAAACCAGTTGATTTGGTTTCGAATTTTTTACGCGTATCGAACAAGCTCTCGACTTCCTTCACGCCAGCAATGCTGCTCAGCTTGACCCACTCTCGGACCTCATTCCTCCCGAGCTGATTACTGCGCGGCTCCACGAAGAAGGGGGCGTGACTCTGCACCGTCGCCGCACGCCCATGGAGCGGCTGGTCTGGGCCATCATCGGCATGACCATGTTCCCCTGACTCAGCTCGTCAATCAGATCGATATACTGCTGCCGGGCGAGCGTCCCTTCGTCGTCCCCAGTGCCTTTCTGCAAGCCCGCCAGAAGCTCGGGGATAAAAGCATCAAGCGCCTGTTCCACGAGACCGCTGCCTATTGGTATCAACCGTCTTACCACCCGGATTGGGCCGGCCTACAACTGCTGACCGTCGATGGGGTGATGTGGCGTACCCCCGGACACAGCCAAGAACAAGGCGGCCTTCGCCCAACCCAAGACCTGGCAGGGCGAGACGGCTTATCCGCAGGTACACATGCTTTGCCAAATGGCGTTGAGCAGCCACCGGAAGTCAATTCTGCTCTATTGACATATAGAAATATCGGCCCCGCTAACAGGCGAGGCTTATCTGGCAAGACACGGCGGGATTGCGGATCCCCTGCAACAGGCGGCATTCGACTATGCAGCCGATGTTGGGTGGGATCCGGTGATAACTGGATCTGTACAGGCTTAGGAGAATGAGAAGCTGTCGTTTATAAAATAAAACATTTTATCAGACCACTCTTTATATATTGTTTTTTTAGGGTTCCCTGACAATTCCTTTTTGAATTCTGTAGAGTACCTAATCGTGGCAAAGTATGTAATGGAGCGATCGGATGGTGAGTTAACACCACCAATGGTATAAGGTATCCCATCGGGGTGATACTTTAAATCCCACACATGATTTATATCAACAACAAACTCAATTTTTATCAAAAAATGAGTGCTTTCAAATGCAACCCCTTTGTCTAATTTTTTTATCTTTGTTCCTTTTGGCAATTTAATCCACTCAGATATATTGCAATCGCCCAACATCTCATCGCTGATATTTGCCCCTGAATACTGAATTATTTTTTTATGTGATATATATTCATGTTTATTATCAACATTGTTGGAAATGAAAAAACCAGCCGTTCCTCAGATGTTACCCTTAGGCTCACCCTCCCAGTCATGGAAGTCATTTGCCAGAGAACCAATGAAACAAGACCTCATGTATTCAACTAATTTCTTATTAAGGTCCACTCGCGCATCAATATCATCATACTGTACCACCTCTTCAGAAAGAGGGATTTTAGATAAGCTAACAATTAGATTCTTATTTTTTGCAACAAAGAGTGGTACATACTTATCATCGTCATGTTTATAAAAACAGATAAGATTACCCTTGTGATATATATGTGAGTGTATATGTTTGACCTCACTCTCACTACGGAATGGAAAATATACATTCAATAAGAATAGACACATCGCTGCAAACAATGCCGTATAAGAAAAAACCATGTCTTTGTGGTTGATATTCCTTGCTACAAGGTAATAGCCACACCAAACAACTACAACTATCAATGCGGCAAGCGTGAGCCAGAAACCTACATGTACATCTTTCATGTCACCTCATACATCTATTTTATATGGGAAGATACAATTTAATTAAGGCTGTATTCTTGTAGTTATAACAGAATGAACTCCAGGAGTGTTAGTTATAAACATCATATGAAAATAAACTTTTCCCTTAAGCCCACCGAAGCTGGCAAGTAATCCCCTCTGACTGATTTGTTTCACACCATTATTGGCATCTATCAGAATAAAAAGGCCTTGCTGGATGCAAGGCCTGTGTATCTCCTGTTGAGCTGTTCTGTTCCATCTGGCTGAGCACTGCACCCTACTTAATGACCCAGATTACTTACCTCACTCCCCTACGTAATCCTCGGTGGGGATGCAGGCGCAGAAGAGGTTGCGATCGCCGTAGACGTCGTCGATGCGGTTGACTGACGGCCACAGTTTGGCGGCGCGCACGGCCTCGGACGGGAAGACCGCCTCGGCGCGGCTGTAGCCACGGGACCACTCTGCATCCATCACGTCATCCTGAGTGTGCGGCGCATGGACCAGCGGGTTGTCGGTCAGGCTCCACTGCCCCTCCTGCACCTTGGCAATCTCGGCACGAATCGCAGTCATCGCCTCGACGAAGCGATCCAGCTCGCGCTTGGATTCGGATTCGGTCGGCTCGACCATCAGGGTACCCGCCACCGGGAAGCTCATGGTCGGCGCGTGGAAGCCGTAGTCCATCAACCGTTTAGCCACGTCCATCTCGCTGATACCGGACGCCTCTTTCAGCGGGCGGATATCCAGGATGCACTCGTGAGCCACCCGACCGTTGCGACCGGAATAGAGCACGGGGAAGGATTCACCCAGCTTCTTGGCCAGATAGTTGGCGTTGAGGATGGCCACCTGAGTGGATTTCTTCAGCCCCTCATCACCCAGCATGGCGATATACATCCAGCTGATGGGCAGGATGCTGGCCGAACCGAACGGTGCCGCCGACACGGCGCCGTTGTTGCGGCTCTCCTTGTCGGTCTTGACCACGGCGTGGCCGGCCACGAAGGGCGCCAGGTGTTTCTTCACGCCTATGGGGCCCATGCCCGGACCGCCACCGCCGTGAGGGATGGCGAAGGTCTTGTGCAGGTTGAGGTGTGACACGTCCGCCCCGATAAAGCCCGGGGCAGTGAGGCCCACCTGGGCGTTCATGTTGGCACCGTCGAGGTAGACCTGACCACCGTGCTGGTGAACGATGTCGCACACCTCCTTGATGGTCTCCTCGTACACCCCGTGGGTGGAGGGATAGGTCACCATCAGACAGCTAAGCTTCTCCCCCGCCTCGGCGGCCTTGGCGCGCAGGTCGTCGAGATCCACGTTGCCGGACTTGTCACAGGCGGTGACGATGACCCGCAGACCCGCCATCTGGGCAGAAGCAGGGTTGGTGCCGTGAGCGGAAGCCGGAATGAGGCAGATATCGCGATGACCGTCACCACGGGACTCGTGGTACTTCTTGATGGCGAGCAAGCCTGCGTATTCGCCCTGGGCGCCAGAGTTCGGCTGCATGCAGACCGCATCGTAACCGGTCACCTTCACCAGCCAGTCTTCCAGGTCTGCCAGCAGCAGCTGGTAGCCCTTGGCCTGGGCAAGCGGGGCGAAGGGGTGCAGCTTGCCGAACTCGGGCCAGGTCACCGGGATCATCTCGGCGGTGGCGTTGAGCTTCATAGTGCAAGAACCCAGGGAAATCATGGCGTAGTTGAGCGCCAGATCCTTGGCTTCGAGACGGTGGATGTAACGCAGCATCTCGGTTTCTGAGTGGTACTTGTTGAACACCTCGTGGGTCAGCACGGCGTCGGTGCGCAGCAGATCCTGCGGAATGCCCTGATGGGTCTGGGCCGCCTTGTCGAGCGCTTCCACGTCCAGGCCGTGTCCCTTGCCGAGGAAGAGATCAAACAGCTCGGCCACGTCGGCGCGGGTGGTGGTTTCGGAGAGGGACACACCCACGGCACCATCGAGATCGGTGCGCAGGTTGATGCCGAGCCCTTCAGCCTTGGCGATCAGTGCCGCCTTGTCGCCCGTCAGCACGGTAAGCGTATCGAACCAGCTGGCGTGCTTGAGGGCAACGCCTTTGTTCTTGAGACCCAGCGCCAGAATGGTGGTGAGACGGTGCACGCGAGAGGCGATGGTTTTCAGCCCCACGGGGCCGTGGTAGACGGCGTAGAAGCTCGCCATGTTGGCCAAGAGCACCTGGGCGGTACAGATATTGGAGTTGGCCTTCTCGCGGCGGATATGTTGCTCGCGGGTCTGCATCGCCATGCGCAGGGCACTCTTGCCGCGGGCGTCCTTGGAAACGCCTATGATGCGACCCGGCATGGAGCGCTTGTAGGCGTCGCGGGTGGCGAAGAAGGCGGCGTGGGGGCCACCGTACCCCATGGGCACGCCGAAGCGCTGGGCTGAGCCGAACACCACGTCGGCGCCCAGTTCACCCGGGGATTTGAGCAACAGCAGGGAGAGCAGGTCGGCACTGACGCAGGCCAGCCCCTTCTGGGCTTGCACGGCGGCGACCAGTGCCCGTACATCCTTCACTTCCCCCGTGGTGGTGGGATACTGGAACAGGGCACCGAACACCTCTTCGCTCACCGCCTCGCTGGCAGGGCCGACGGCCACGTCGAAGCCAAAGTGCACGGCGCGCTCCTTGACCACGTCGATCACCTGCGGGTGCACGTCATCGGCCACGAAGAAGAGGTTGGATTTGGACTTGGCCATCCGCTTGGCCAGCGCCATCGCCTCGGCGGCGGCAGTCGCTTCATCCAGCAGGGAGGCGCTGGCGAGATCCATGCCGGTCAAGTCCAGCGTGAGTTGCTGGAAGTTGAGCAGGGCTTCGAGGCGGCCCTGAGCCAGCTCGGGCTGATAGGGGGTGTAGGCGGTATACCAGCCCGGGTTTTCCAGCACGTTGCGCAAGATGACATGGGGCACATGGGTATCGTGATAACCCATGCCGATGTAGCTCTTGGCAATCTTGTTCTGGGCGGCGTAGCCCTTGAGTTTGGCCAGTGCCTCCACTTCGGTCATGGAAGCACCAATGCCAAGCGGGCCCGGACGGCGAATGGCGGCGGGGACCGTCTGCTCAATCAGGTCATCCAGACTCTCGGCGCCCACCTCGGCCAGCAGCACACGCAGTTCTTCCTCACCCGGGCCTATGTGGCGGCGGATGAAATCGGTTTTTTGTTCGAGTTCAAACAGTGACTGGGTCATTTCCCTATTCCTGGTAATAAGTCCTGGTAACCAAGACCTGATGTTCCTGATAGCCGGCTGATACCGACTCCACTCATGTTCTGGGTCCCGCAGGCAGTGTGCACAGTGCGGTACCGGATGCTGCGACAGCATCGACAGGGGGTCACCTTGTTACGCATAACCTGGCGCACAAACAGACTGGCCCGATGGCAGGCCATGCCTGCAAGCGGCGGGCGCGGGCGACTTCACCCTGATGCCGGCCGGAACGGGTCCGGCTGGCAGACATACAAACGGGCCCTGCCGTGTTGGCAGGGCCCGGGGGCATTACTCTTCGTCCACCAGGTTCTGGTAGCCTTCGGCATCCAGCAGGTTGGCGAGCTCACCCGCGTCGTCCAGCTTGATGCGGAACAGCCAACCAGCGCCGTAGGGGTCTGAGTTGACCAGCTCAGGGCTGCCTTCCAGCTCTTCGTTGACGGCAACAATCTCGCCACTCACCGGGCTGTAGATGTCAGAGGCGGCCTTGACCGACTCGGCTACGGCGCAGTCATCACCGGCACCAATTTGCTTGCCCACTTCCGGCAGGTCGACAAATACCATGTCTCCCAGCAGATCCTGGGCGTGCTCTGTGATACCAACCACGGCCTCGCCGTTGGCTTCAACACGGATCCACTCGTGGGAGGTGGCATATTTCAGTTCGCTCGGGATATGGCTCATTTGTGCTTCCTTATTCACTTGGATCACTTGTACCTGGAGGGGGTACAAGGGGTACTGGCGAAGGCGATCCCCTTCGCCGCAATGGGGTTGTTACACCAGTTTCTGGCCGTTGCGCACGAAAGCGGGCTTGGTGACTTTGACGGTGACCAGCTTCTTGCGGATCTCCACCTCGGCCTGCTCGCCGATATCGCGGGGCACCCGCGCCAGGGCAATACTGTAGCCCAGGGTCGGCGAGAAAGAGCCGGAGGTGATCACACCTTCCCGTTTCTCGCCGCTGGCGGTGGTGAAGGTGACCGGCATGCCGGCACGCAGTACACCCTTCTCTTCCATCACCAGACCGACCTGCTTGGGCTGGGTACCCGCCGCTTTTTGTGCTTCCAGCGCGGCGCGACCGATAAACTGGCGGGAGGCCGGTTCGAAGGCCAGGGTCCAGGCCATGTTGGCGGCGAGCGGGCTGATGCTCTCGTCCATATCCTGGCTGTAGAGGTTCATGCCGGCTTCGAGGCGCAGGGTATCGCGGGCACCCAGTCCGCACGGGGCCACGCCGTTATCCAGCAGCGCCTGCCACAGGTCACACGCCTTCTCTTGCGGCACCACGATTTCATAACCGTCTTCACCTGTGTAACCGGTGGTGGCGATAAAGAGATCCCCTGCCTGCACGCCGAAGAAGGGCTTCATGCCTTCTACTGCCGCGTTCTGCTCAGGGGTGAACACCTTGGCCGCCTTAGCCTTGGCGTTGGGGCCCTGTACCGCGATCATGGCGAGTTCGGGGCGTTCGGTCACGCTCACGGCAAAATCGATGGCGTGGTGGCGGATCCAGGCCAGATCCTTCTCGCGAGTGGCGGAGTTCACCACCAGACGGTAGAAGGTATCGGTCAGATAATAGGTAATGAGGTCATCGATGACGCCGCCATCGGGGTTGAGCATGCCGCTGTAGAGGGCCTTGCCCGGGACTGTGAGTTTGGCCACGTCGTTGGCCAGCAGGTGTTGCAGGAAGGCTTTGACCCGTTCGCCGGTCAAGTCGACTATGGTCATGTGGGAGACGTCGAACATGCCGGCATCGGTGCGCACCGCGTGGTGCTCTTCCAGCTGGGAGCCGTAGTTGATGGGCATTTCCCAACCGTGGAAATCCACCATTTTGGCGCCGGCTTCCAGGTGCTTGGGATGCAGTACTGTAGTCTGGATCATCGCTGTGTTTCCTTAAGCGTTCGCGACAACACTCGCAATCCGCCTTCCTCTGACAGCCAACAGTACGGTCAATCGCCTGTGCAACAGAAAGAGAAGAGACAGTCGGAGTCTGTGCTCGTTCCAGCCCCATGGGGCAAGAGTAATTCCTTGAACGCAGCGGATTATATGACAAGAGGGCGAGCGCGCCGCTCAAAAAAAACTAATCCACCGCCAGTAAACAGACCCCAGACACTAAGGTAAAAACAGTGATAAAAACAGTCGAACAGCGACTCACACGAGATTAAATTTTGATTTTTACCGTTTCGTCACAATTTGAAGAAAAACGTTTCGCCTACCACCCAGATTAAAGGCTGATGCCCAAAATGGGTCATCAGCCTCGTCACATTAGTTTTGTTGTAAAAAAACCTGAGTAGTATTAGATTTTTTCACCCTTGGCCAGCGCAGGCAGTTCGCCATCGAGCCCCATGGCAGCCCGGATCACTCCCTGCTTGAGCGGCACCAGCGCATCGAAGGCGCACAATCCCACCCCGCGTACCAGCTTCTTGAGGGGGTTAGCCCCGCTGAACAGTCGCTTGAGCCCTTCCATCGCCGCCAACATGCGGGCCGCCTCGCTCTTGCGCCAGCGCTCATAGCCGCGCAAGTTGGCCAGCAGACCGATATCAATGCCAGCACGCTGGCTCTGCACTATCTGCTCGGCCAGCGCGGCGGCATCCAGCAGGCCGAGGTTGACCCCCTGCCCCGCCAGCGGATGTATGGTGTGGGCCGCATCCCCCACCAGCACCAGCCGCTCGCGGGCGAAGTCACGGGCATAGCGGGCGGTGAGCGGGATGGCGCTGCGCGCCCCTTCCACCTTGCACAATCCCAGCCGGCCATCGAAGGCGGTGGTGAGCTGGCGGTTGAACTGTTCATCATCGCAGGCGCACAGCGCTTCGGCCCGGGTGGCGGGCACGGACCAGACGATGGAGCAGAGGTTGGGTTGCCACAGGGGCAGGAAGGCGAGCGGGCCATCCGGGGTGAAGATCTGGCGGGCAACCGCCTCATGGGGCTCGGCACAGCGCACCGTCGCCACCAGGGCATGGTGGCCGTAATCCCAGCTGGTGAGCGGAATGTCGGCCTGGCGGCGTACCCAGGAGTGGGCGCCATCGGCGGCCACCACCAGCTTGGCAGACAGCGCGCGACCATCATCCAGCAGTAGGAGTGACCCCGCCTCGCCACTTTGCAGGCTGGCTGCCCGGGCGGGGCTCAGCAGGCTGATGTTGCTCGCCTCCCCGTTACTGTCACCGAGGATCGCCTCCAGCAGCGCCAGCTGGATGACCCGATTCTCGACTATGTGGCCGAGCGCCGCCTGGCGCAGGCTGGCGGCATTAAAACCAATCTGGCCGAAGCTGTCTTGCTCCCACACCTGCATCTTCTCGTAGGGCTGCAGGCGGCGCGCCTCGATACCGGCCCAGGCGCCAACCTGCTGCAAGATGCGCTGGCTGGCCAGACTCAGGGCACTGACCCGGTTGTCCGGTGCCTCGCCGAGCTGGGGTTCGGGCAACTGCCCCTCCACGATGGCAATCTTGAGGCCACTCTCCTTGAGTGCGGCGGCGAGCCCCAGGCCCACCATGCCACCTCCCACAATCACCACATCCACGTTTTGCATCTGCATCATCTGTTCCTTTCGTGGCTGACCGACAGGGTCAGCAGGGGACGCCCATTGGCATCGACCCCGTTCAATACGCGGTTTGCTGCCGCCTATGGGCGGCACACCTCATTTACGGCACAGGTCGGCCACAAACCCCAGGGTGCGGGAGGCCAGCGGCGCCTTGAGACAAGTCAGCCGCCCCATCAGGGAGAGCAAGAGGTTGCGGCCCGCCACCAGGGGCTCATAACTATTGGAGAAGAGCTGGGCCAGTGAGGAGGTGAGCCAGATGGTCTTGGCCTGATCCTCCTTGCGTTGCTGCCAGTAGCCGTTGAGCACACCAAAGCTGCCGATGTCCTCCCCCACTGCAAGCGCACGAGCAACCGCCTGGGTGAGCAAATCAAGGTCGCGCATCCCGAGGTTGAAGCCCTGCCCTGCGATAGGGTGCAGCAGGTGAGCGGCATTGCCCACCAGCACGGTGCGCTGGGCCAGTGGATAGTCAGCCGCCGTCAGCACCAGCGGATAAACGTGGCGCTGACCGGCCCGCTCGAAGCGCCCCAGCCGCCAGCCAAACGCCTGCTGCAGCCGGGCGAGAAACGCGGCTTCATCGAGCGCCATCAGTTCATCCACCTGATCCCGCCCGACGCTCCACACCAGAGAGGAGAGCCCCTCCTGCATCGGCAACAAGGCCAGCGGGCCCCCCTCGGTGAAGCGCTCGAACGCCCGACCGGCAGGATCCTGCGCCGTCTTGACGGTAGCTATGATGGCGCTCTGCTCAAAGTCGTGGCGGGTCACCGCCATCTTGAAGTGCTGGCGCACGAAGGAGTTGCCGCCATCGGCCGCCACCAGCAGTCGGGTCTGGTAACGCTCACCGCTGGCCAGCAGTAAATCCACCCCCTCTTCCAGCGGCTCGACCCTGGCCAGCATGGCCGGGCACAACATCCGGATCTGCGGGCAGGCCGCGATCGCCTGTTGCAACTCAATCCCTGCCGCCGACAGCTCAATCACCTGACCGAGCGCGGGCAAACCATATTCCGTCGCCGACAGCCTGGCCTGACCGCCATGGCCCCGATCCGAGACATGAACCTGGGTGATGGGGGAGCAGTGAGGGGCAAAGCGAGGCCAGAGTCCGTGGCGGGCAAGCGCCTCGCAGGTGCCTGCAGAGAGCGCTATGGCACGGGCATCGAAGCCAGGGTGAAGCGTGAGCTCGGGGGCACTCGCCTCCAGCAGCAGGATCTGCAGGGGCTTGCCATCAGCACCTCGTAGCGCTGCGAGGGAGAGCGCCAGCACGGCGCCACTCATTCCACCGCCGACGATAGCCACATCGACGTGAACCAGATCAGATTGAGACATGAGATGAGAGGGGGAAGCTAAAACGTGGCCTCATGCTATCACAAAGCAGTGGGCCAGGATGCGAAGCCACGGGCAAAAATCGGGGGGCGGCCATGATGCAATCGAAAACCTGCCGGACTATACCAGCAAGCCGACACCTGCAACCCGGCCGGATAAAAGCAGAGCGCCACCTGGGCGCTCTGCGTTGTTTTATGCTGTTTCTGTCGCAGTGACGATCGCAAGGGCCAATCAATGCAAGGTCGGCGGTGCGATCGGGGTATCCGGGCGTTTGCCAAACTCCTCGAAGGTCATCATGACCCCCAGACGCACATGCTCGTAGAGCACCAGGAAGGAGGCTTCGTTCTCGTCATCCTCCTGATCGAACTCGGCAGAAACCTGGGTGATGCTGGCGATGTCCTGGATCATCTCCTGCAACTCTTCAGACGCTTTGGACAGCTCCTGCTGCGCCACGCCAAAACCGGCCAGAAATGCCTGAGACCAGTCCACCAGCGAGTCAATGCGCTCATCGAGCGGCGCCTCATCGCTTGGCAGCAGCAGCTCGACGCCCTTCTGGGCCATCAGACTCTCGACTATCTCGTGATAGAGATCTGTCATCACCTGGCGCACCGGGGCCGGCAGGCCGAAACCATCGTTGACCAGATCGTTGAAAGGCGGCAGCCAGCTCTTGTCATCCAGTGCCACGCCACCGCAGACGAGACCGCAGATCACGCCATGGGCCTCCACTGCCGTTGCCATCAGCTCATGCTGTTCCATCAGGTCGGCCACGACCGTGTATTTCAGGGGGTTCGTTTTGCTCATCGAAGATCCGCTCAAAGTTCAGGCAAATATGCAGAATTAATGGTCAGGATCCTAGCATTCTCCCCCTTCCAGAGCCAGCAAGGCCTTGAAACTTCTGCATCTGCGCTATATAGTCCCGCCCAGTTGTCCACGTGGATAAAGGCGGAAATCAGCACCGCCGTATTGAGGAAGGCATGAGCACAGAGGCCGTAGAAATCGTCATTTTGGGACGTCCCTACAAGGTATCCTGTCCCTTGGGACAGCAGGACGCCCTGCGCCAGGCCGCCGACCAGCTGACTGACAAACTCATAGAGTTGCGTCAGCGCTCCAAGGTCTCCAGCAACGAACAGCTGGCGGTGATGGCAGCACTCAATTTTTGCCATGAGCTCTGCCTTGAAAAAGAGAAGAATCACCAATACTCTGAGACCATGGACAAGCGGATCAAGATGCTGCAACGCACCATAGAAGCGGCGCTGATCGAACACGGACAGTATGGCGAATCCAGCGAACAGGGCCAGCAGCCCTAATCGCGCAACGTTTTAAAATTCCCTGGGATGTGCGTCAGCCGGTTCAAGTCCCCGAGCCGATAATCATACCCAACAGGGGATCGGCCTTCTGGCTATTGTGCATGCTCGGCACGACCGAGAAGCCTGCGGTCAGATTCGATTCCCGCCTTGAACCTACGGTTCAAGGGCCCAAACCGGCAACGGCATCTCCGGGGTACCAACAGCAAAAAGCCCGTCATCACGATGACGGGCTTTTTCTTTGCTTAAAGATCACTCACCAACCGGCACGGCAGCGCTATCTCATTTGCTCAGCAGCAGATTTTCCTGCTGACGGGTGGCGGT
Source organism: Aeromonas sp. 9A (assembly GCF_963900955.1). Classification (NCBI taxonomy): domain Bacteria; kingdom Pseudomonadati; phylum Pseudomonadota; class Gammaproteobacteria; order Aeromonadales; family Aeromonadaceae; genus Aeromonas; species Aeromonas sp. 9A. The sequence goes on along the minus strand of NZ_CAWRFG010000001.1, from coordinate 2,091,922 downwards.
GACCAGCACGGGTATCGACTTGGAGGTGGGGGTAAACGAGCCCTCTCCTATGCTGTCGATGGGCACCAGCGGGTTGGTTTCGGGATAGTAGGCCGCGATATTGCCCTGCGGGATCTCGTAGATCACCACGTTGAATCCGGTCACAATCCGCTCGCGCCCGTCGCTGCAGATGGCCGCCATATCGACCCTGTCTCCTTCGGCAAAGCCGAGACGGCGGGCATCCGCCCCGTTCATGAACACCACGTTGCGCTGGCCCTTGATGCCACGATAGCGATCGTCCATGCCGTAGATGGTCGTGTTGTACTGATCGTGGGAGCGCAGGCTCTGCAGCAGCAAGACCGGCTGGTCGCACATCTGTTCGGCATGGCGGGTACACTCCGGCAGCACAGAGCGCGGCAGGGTGCTGGCACGAAACTCGGCGCTGCCGCTGGCGGTATTCCACCTCAGTTTCGCCGCGGCGTTGTCCAGATGAAAGCCGCACGGCTGCTGGATTCGGGCATTGAAATCGGTGAAACCTGCGATGGTCTGCTCGATGAGATCGCGAATGCGCCCATAGTCATCGCGCAGCGCCAACCAGTCGACCCGCTCGCTGCCAAGGGTAGCGTGGGCCATCCGCGCCACTATGTCGGTCTCTGACAAGCAGAGCGGCGACACAGGCTCGGCCGTACCGGTCGAGGCGTGCACCATGCTGAAAGTATCCTCCACCGTGATCTTCTGGTTGCCCGTGCGCTGGATATCGAGCTCGGTACGACCCAGACAGGGCAGGATCAGCGCCGCCTTGCCCACCTGCAGGTGGCTGCGGTTGAGCTTGGTGCTGATCTGTACATTGAGCACGGCCCTCTTCATGGCCCCGCAGGTGAAGTCGGTGTCTGGTGCGGCGGCGGCCAGGTTGCCGCCCAGGCAGATAAGCACCTTGCTCTTGCCCTCGTGCAATGCCTTGAGCGCCTCATAGACGTTGTGACCACGCTCCCTGGGCAGGCTCACCTGCAGATGGCGCTCGAGCCGCTCGATAAAGGCTGCGGTCGGCTTCTCGTTGATCCCCATGGTGCGGTTGCCCTGCACATTGCTGTGGCCCCGTACCGGACAGAGCCCTGCCCCCGGCTTGCCCATCTGGCCGCGCATCAGGTGCAGGTTGGCTATTTCGCGGATGGTGTCGACCGAGTGCAGATGCTGGGTCAGCCCCATGGCCCAGCAGCTGATGACGCTGCGACTGGCGGCAAACACGCGGGCAGCCTGCACGATATCGGCGCGAGTCAGGCCGGATTGCTGCTCGATCTCGACCCAGCCGGTGGCGCGCACCTGCGCCTCGTACTCGTCAAAGTGGCGGGTATGGCGGGCGATGAAGTCGCGCTCCACCACCTCGGGCGCCTCTTCCAGCATGTACTTGGCCATGCCACGGATGGCGGCCATGTCGCCGCCCAGTTTGGGCGTCAGGTACTGATGGCTGATGGTGGTCGCCGCCGGGGTAAGCAGCTCAAGGGGGCTCTGCGGACTGGCAAAGCGCTCGAGGGCCACCTCTTTGAGGTTGTTGAAGCTGACAATCTTGCAGCCATTTCGCGCCGCCTTGCGCAGGGCATTCATCATGCGCGGATGGTTGGTACCCGGGTTCTGGCCATAGACGAACACCGCATCAGCACGGTCAAAATCATCCAGCACCACAGTGCCCTTGCCGACGCCCACCGACTGAGTCAGCGCCACCCCGCTTGCCTCGTGGCACATGTTGGAGCAGTCGGGGAAGTTGTTGGTGCCAAACAGGCGGCCAAACAGCTGATAGAGATAGGAGGCCTCGTTGCTGGCGCGTCCCGAGGTGTAGAACTCCACCTCATCCGGGCTGTCGAGCCCCTTTAGGGTGTCGGCGATCAGCGAAAAGGCCTCATCCCAGCTTATCGGTTCATAGTGATCTGTCGCCGGGTCATAGCGCAGCGGCTCGGTCAGCCGCCCCTGATACTCCAGCCAGTAGTCGCTCTGGGTGGCCAGCTGGCGCACCGAGTGGGCCGCAAAAAATGCGGCCCCCACCGTCTTGCCGGTCGACTCCCAGGCCACCGCCTTGGCGCCGTTTTCACAAAACTGGAAGGCGCCGTGATCGTTGTCACCCCAAGCACAGCCCGGACAGTCGAAGCCATCGGTCTGGTTGACCCGCAGCAGATTCTTGATGTTCTGGCGGGTCTTCTGGCTGCGCAACACTTGCTTCATGGTGGACTGCAGGGACGAGAAACCGCCTGCTTTGGCAGGTTTTTCAATATGACTCATGGCACTCTCCGATGGGATCCGCCGGGCGATAGCTGGAGTAGCTGACCGGGGCATCAAACTTGGGAATATGGACGACATTGAGGTTGTATTTGAGGGCCAACCTGACCGCCAGCTGGCTGGGGGACGCCAGACAAACGAGGTGGCGAGCGCCGAACAGCGCCGCCTTTTGCACCAGCTCGCTGCCGCAGCGACTGGTCACCACCAGGGTGTCGCAGGCCTGTGGTTGGCGCAACAAGAGACCGATAAGCTTGTCGAGGGCATTGTGGCGCCCTATATCTTCGCGGCAGTGGAGGATCCGCCCCTGCTCATCCAGCGCCAGCGCCGCATGGAGGGCGCCAGAGTGCTGCCCTTTGAGCTGCCACTGCGCAATCTGCGGGCGCAGTTCGACCAGCAAGGCGAGATCAAGGGGTGGGGTGAGCGGCAGAGCTGGCAAGGGGGGAAATGCCTGCTCGACCGCCTCCACCCCGCAGATGCCGCAGCCGGTCGAGCCGGTCAGCCTGCGCCGACGCTGCTGTAGCTGCGCCAGACAACGATTGGCGATGGTAACATCCAGCACAAAGCCATGTTCAGCGGGGGATACCCGGATATCGTGCACATCGTGGTTGTGCCGGATGATCGACTCGCAGAACAGAAATCCTATGGCAAAATCGTCGAGATCGTCCGGTGTCGCCATCATCACCGCATGGTTGATGCCATTGATATTGATGGATACCGCCACCTCTTCCACCAGATGATCCAGCGAAGGCAAGGCATGGTGGACGGCAGGTTGAACCATGGGGTTGGATGCAGGCATGAAAGGTTGGCCTAAAAATGCAAACTGCATTCAAGTTTAGAGAGGCCGCACCGGCAAAACCAATGAATTAAATCTATCTCCCGATAGAATCACTCTATTGACGATGAATTTTCAATTGATTAATTTGAACTATCACCCTGCCAGACGCCTCGCAACACCGCCATGAACATCAAGCAACTGCACTATTTCCACGAACTGGCCAGGCATCGGCATTTTGCCAGGGCCGCCAAGGCCTGCCACATCACCCAGCCGACCCTGTCGGCCAGCATCACGGCACTGGAAAAAAACCTGGGCACGGATCTGGTGGTGCGCACCAGCCAGTTCGTCGCCCTCACCGAGGCGGGCGAGCTGGTGCGCCAGTACGCCGAGCGGATGCTGCTCGAACAGGAGGCGCTCAAGCAGGAGCTGGCGCTGTTTCACGGCGAACTGTCGGGCACCTTGCGCATCGGCATAGTGCCCCAATCCAATGTCGACATAATGCCGCTCATTGCCAGGTGCAAGCAGCGCTACCCAGATATCGTCATTCGCCTGTCGGTGCTGAGCAACGAAGCCCTGCTGTCACAGCTGGCGCTGCACCAGTGCGACATAGGTCTGGGGTTTGACGAGCCCCCCGGTGAACCCGGCAGGCACGCCTTCAACCTTTACCCTCAAGGTCACAACCGGATGGCGGTATTGAAAAACCGCGGCGCGGCGGAGCCCCTCCCCTCCTCTGCGCCCATGACCCTGGCCAGTCTGCAAACCCGGCCACTGGTGCTGCCAAGCCGCTCCATGCAGTTTCGCCGATACCTGGATCTCGCCGCCGAGCGCGCACGGATAAACCTGAATGTGGTGCTGGAGACAGACTCCCTGTTCCATCTGGTGAGTGCGGTGCGCCACCAGCTGGGCTGGGCCATCGTCAGCGCTGGCCTCGCCCACTCCGCCAGCCAGCTCTCTGATCTGGTGTGTCATCCCCTAGAACCGATCGAAGCCGGCAGCACCGTCTTCCTCACTCGCCAGCACAGCATCACCCCCGCCATGAGGGCCTTCCTGGAGCTGGTGGCAGAAGACGCCACCATAGGCTGGGCGCAATAACGAAGAAGCCCGCCAATGGCGGGCTTCTTCGTTATGCAAGGAGCACAGACAGGATCAGGTCGCCATCTGCTCGTGGGGCGATCCATGGTGGCGTAGCCAGGCAAAGCTCAGGGCTACCAGCAGGACCATGATCGTCATGATGGCCCCCAGGGTCACCTGGCCCTCCATCGGGAAGCAAGCCGCCAGCAGAGTGACTATCCCCGCCCCCAGGTTCTGCATCCCGCCAAGAATGGCGCCAGCCGTCCCTGCCTGACCCGGGAAGGGTTCGATGGCGCAGGAAGTCGCGGTCGGATAGAGGATGCCGCTACCGATGAAGTAAACAGCGGCGCCCCCCACCAAAGAGGCGGCACTCACCACCCCGAACAGGCCTGGCAGCAGTATGATGAGCGACCCCAGCGCCAGGAAGGCGATGCCAAGGCGCATCAGTTTGCCCTGGCTCAGGCGAAAACTGAGCTTGGCAGAGAGCCAGGCACCAAACAGATAACCGGGCAGCGGCAGCACGAACAATACGCTGACAGTGCGGGCGCTCAGTTTGAGCACATCGCCGAGCAGCACGCCTGCCGCCGCTTCAAACACGGCAAGTCCGGCAAAGGTCGCCATCAGGCAGAGCAGGTTGCCCTGGAAGCGTGGATTGCCCAGCACATGGCGGTAGGCGGCGCCGACCCGCAGCCGCTCTTGACGCGCCGCCACCGGCAGGGTTTCACCAAACCAGGCCAGCAGGGCCAGGGTAGTCACGGCACCAAAACCAAACAGGAACCAGTAGCCGGCACGCCAGTTGAACAGCTCGGTCAACCAGCCGCCCAGCACGGGGGCCAGCAGCGGGGAGAAAATCACCCCCATGCTCACCAGACTGTTGGCCCGGTTGAGCTCGGCGCCGCTGTAGCGGTCGCGCATCACGGTCCGGCTCATGGCACCACCGGCACCCGTGCCCATCCCCTGGATCAGGCTGCCCACCAGCAGCGCGGTGAAGCTCGGGATCAGCTGAATGGTCAGAGTCCCCACCAGAAACACCATCATGCCGATAAGCAGCACGGGGCGACGGCCGATGCGATCCGACAGCGGACCATAGACAAACTGGGAGAGCCCGTACGGGATCAGGTAACAGGCCATCACCGCCTGCAACTGGCCGGAGGCCACGTTGAAGTCCCCTGCCATCATGGGAATGGAGGGCACATACAGGGTTTGGGTCATCTGGCCCACAGCGACCATGAGAATGGTCAGAAAAAACAGAGGGTAAAAACTGTGCCGATACATATCTCAGTCCCGCAAATCATCAAAAGCTGCCGCTCCCCTGGCAGATAATCTGCAGAGGGGATCCAAAAAACAGAGTCAATCAAAGGTGAAAATACAAGGCGGAGAACCCGCACCGGCCGGGAGCAGGACACTCCCTTGGCTTGGGGTGATCTTAGTGATTCAGATCACGAAAAACGAACGAATCTTTATAATCAGCTTTCCCTAGTTTTCCTAATGTGACGGGGTTGTTCACCCCGTCAGCGACACAAATCAAGGGGTTATCATCGACAAGATGCCTTCAGACCTCATCATCATACTGTCCGCCGCACGCGGGCAACATCCAGCCCCTCATCTTGGGTGCCTGCCGTCATCCCCAGGCGCAGGCAGCGTTCCCCCACCTTGTCGGCCAGAGCTTCGTCATGGGTCACCAGCAGCAGGGCACAGCCGATCTCTCCCAGCTCCTCCAGCAGGCAGGTTATGGTCTGCTGCTGACTGAGGGGATCGAGCCGGGAGGTGGGCTCATCGGCAAACAGTAGAACGGGGCGCAGCAACAGGGCCCTGATCAGCGACAGCCGCTGCAACTCGCCCCCCGATACCTGACCCGGCAGACGCCTCAGCAAGCCCTCATCGAGCCCCAGTCTCGCCAGATAATCGATGAGACGCTGACGGGGCAACCGATGGCGGCGCAGCAGATCGTCAAACAGGGTCCCGAGGCGCACCCGACTGGCAAACGCCTGCACAGGATCCTGATAGAGTTTCTGCCAGCGATGGTGAGCGACCCCTTCCCGGCGCAGCACATGCCCCTGCAAAGGACGCTGCAGACCGAGCAGCACATTGCCGAGGGTGCTCTTGCCCGCACCGCTCGGCGCCATGATGGCAAGCCGCTCCCCTTCTGCCAGTTGCACATCGAGCCCCTGGAACAGGGTCTGTTCGCCATACCCCATGGTCAGCCCCTCACCCCTGAGCAACCAGTCACCTGTGGCCGGTGCACTTTTCTTGGGCCAGGCTGCGGGATCTGCCGCCAGCAGCGCCCGGGTGTAGGTGTGGGCCGGGTGATGCAGCACCCGCTCGGCGGGCCCTTGCTCCACTATCTCGCCCCCCTTGACCACCAACACCCAGCCACCCAGCGCCCGGGCCAGAGTCAGGTCGTGGGTGATGGTCAACAGCTGACGAGCCTGCGCCAGATAGCCCAGCAGCAGCGCTTGCAGCCTGGCGCGGGCCAGACTGTCTAGCCCCTTGGTGGGCTCGTCGGCGATGAGCAGTCGGGCCTGCCCCAGGGTGGCGGCCGCAAAGGCGGCGCGCTGGGCCATGCCGCCGGAAAGCTGGTGCGCGAAATGACGCTCACGCCCTGCAAGCCCCAGGTGCTCGAGGGAGGCTCTCGCCCGCGAGCGGGCCTGTTGACCTCCCGCAAGCCAACCCTCCTCCACTTGGTGCAGCAGCCCCATGGTAGGGTCGAGCGCCATCACAGGCTCTTGCGGCAACATCGCCAGCTCCCGCCCCCACAGGGCACGCAGTCGATGGGGCTCGGCCAGATCGTAGTGATGACCGGCCATCTCAAGCTGGCCTTGCCCAAGTAGCGGTGCAGGCAGCGTGCCCATCAGGGCATGGGCCAGCAGGGATTTGCCCGAGCCACTCTCCCCCACCAGGGTCAGGGCACTGCCGGGAGTCAGGGTCAAGTCCAGCGCTTGCAGCAGGGTCTGCTTGCCATCGCCAACCTGCACGCCCTTGATATGAATAGCAGTCATGACCTGGCTCCTTGTGCAGAACGGGGATGGGGCACTGCCTTCTGGTTGAGCAGCACCAGTGCCAGCAGCATCAAGCCCATCACCATGATGGGGGCCAGCAGCAAACGGGGTGCCTCCTGATAGTGCGGCAACGCCTCCGTCATCATCAGCCCCAGCTCGGGGGTAGGGGGCTGAATGCCCACCCCGACAAAACCCAGGGTGGAGAGGGTCAGAATGGCCCCCGCCAGACCAAACGCCATCATGGTCAGCAACTGGGGGGCCAGTTCGGGCCAGAGGTGGCGGCGCACTATGTAGCCGTTGCCAAAACCGAGCAGACGGGACGCCTCCACCTGGGGTGATGCGAGCAAGGTTCGACTGCGGGCCCGCACCACCCGGTAGTATTCCACCCACTGCGCCATGGCCAGACCGAGATAGAGGATGGCAAAGCCGCCCTGAGCCATGGCGGAGAACAACAGCACCAGCAGCAGGCTGGGCAGGGCCAGCACACCGTCGGCCAGGCTGCGCAGCAGCCCGTCTGTCCAGCCACCGCGCCAGGCCGAGAGCCAACCCAGCAGAGAACCGAGCAGGGCGGCCGTCATGACGCACAGGATCCCCAGCAGCAGCGACAAGCGGGTAGCAGCGGCCAGCCGCGCCATCAGGCTGCGCCCCAACTGATCCCGCCCGAGGGGCTCCTGCCAGGAAGGGTCGGCCAGAAAGTTGACCAGATCCTGGGCGGCAGGATCGGGCCAGATGAGCGGTGCCAGCAAGGCAAACAGCACCACCAGCAGGAGCAGGCTCGCGCCGGCTTTCAATGAGAGAGACATGATCAAGACTCCTTGGGACCGCGAGGATCAATGGCGAGGCAGAGCAGATCGGTCAGGGTGTTGAGCAGCACAAACAGCGCAGCCAGCACCAGCACAGTACCCTGCACCATGGGTACGTCGCGCCAGAAGATGGCATGCACCAGCGCATGGCCGATGCCGGGCCAGGCAAACAGACTCTCGACCACCACCACACCTTCAATCAGGAGTACCAGCTGTACGCTGGTGTAGGCAATGACGCTGACCCCGGTATTGCGCAACCCGTGGCGCAGTAATACCCGTGCTGGCGACAGCCCCTTGGTGAGGGCAAAGCGGTAATAATCGGACTGCACGACAGTGAGCACGCTTTCTCGCACGACCCTGGCCAGCACGCCGGACAGGCCGAGCCCCAGGGTAAGGGCGGGCAGCCAGAGGTTGTGCCCCTCCCCGTGCCCGGCGGCACTGAACCAGCCCAGCTCCACCGAGAGCAGCACCATCAGCACCAGACCCAGCAGAAAGGGCGGCAGTGCCCGCATCAGTACGCTCCAGGCCAGAGTCAGCCGATCGCAGAGCCCCCCCGGACGCAAGGCGCTCAGGCTGCCAAGGGGCAGCGCCAGCAACAGGGCCAGCACAACGGCGGCCAGTGCCAGCGACAAAGTCGCCCCCAGATGATGACCAATCTCACCGACGACCGGAGCCCCGGTGACCAGCGAGCTGCCCAGATCCCCCTGAAGCAAGGCGGCAAGCCAGTCGCCGAAGCGGGACAGGGCCGACTCGGCCAGCCCCAGCTCATGGCGCACAGCGCTCGCCGCCTCTGCGGTGACATAGTCATAGCCGTAGCGACCGGCGGCGATGCGAAAAGCGATATCCCCGGGCAGGGATTGCACCATCAGAAAACAGAGCCCGGCCACCAGCAGCACCACCATCAGTGCCTGTACCAGACGCTGACTCAGGACGCCCACGACAGCAGACAAGGGCAAGCCTGTCATTGCGCCCCCCAAGTCAGCCTGGTCAGGTAATAACTGCGCTCTTGGGGATCCAGTTCAAAACCCTTGAGCTGGCGGCTGACGGCTGCACTCTGGCGATACCAGGCAATGGGCAGCAGCGGCAACTCCTGTTGCAAGGTAGCGGCGATGTCACGCCTCAGCATGGCGGCCTCTTGCGTGGGCAAGGCTTCATGACCAAGCCGCGCCAGTTGAGCTGTCAGTACAGGGGATTGCCAGTTCATTACCCCCCAGTCGGCACCGGCAGGGGCCAGGTCCCCCAGCAGGGTCACCAGCGGATCCGGCACCAACGCATAGTTGCGGGCATAAAGACCGAGCTGGAGCGAGCCATCCTGATGACCTGCCGGGATCTCGCTCGAGTTGCCCACCGCCACCTTGAGCTCGACACCCACCTCCTTCCACTGAGCCTGCAACGCCGTCGCCAGCTGAGGCAACTCGGGGCGATCCGGGAAGGTGCGCAGGGTCAAAGTGAAGCGATCCTTCCCTTTGTGCAGCACGCCATCGGCCCCCTTCTGCCAGCCTGCCGCGGCAAAGGCCGCTTGCGCCGCCTGCACGTCATAGGCAAGCGGTGTCAAGCCGGGCTGATGCCATTCCTTCAGACTGGGAGGAAAGAGCTGGGTCGCCGCCATCTCGGGATCCCGCAGCAGGGCTGCCGCCATGCCGCTGCGGTTGATGGCCAGACTGAGCGCACGCCGCACGGCCGGATCGCTCAGGCGTGGATCGGCCCCATTGAGTTTGAGCTGTATGGTGCGTGGCAAGGTCACAGAGGCGATGCTCACCCTGGGCGCTTGTTGCAAGCGGCGTATGCTGACCGGATCCAGCCCCCATGCGATGTCGGCCTGACCACTCTCTGCCATCAGGGTACGGCTCTCGGCGCGGCCGACCGTCAGGTAGCTGACCTGCTCGATGGCGGCCTTTGGGCCATCCCAGCGGTCAAAACGCGCTGTTTCGATCCGCTGAGGCTGCTGCAAACGGGTAATGCGATAGGGGCCGGATCCAATCACCTGCGTCACCTCCCCCTTGTCGTCATAGGCCCCCCTGGCCAGGATCTGGGTACTGGGATGGGCCAGCACAGCCGCCAGCGAGGCGAAGGGGTGGGCAAGGGTGACAAGCAGCGTCCCCTCTTTGGCCTCAATGGCGGTAATCGGTGCGCTGGTCAGTACCCCTGGTTTGCGCCAGGCCTGTTGCAACGCAAACGCAGCCTGCTCGGCATTCACCTTGCTGCCATCGTGAAAATGGGCGTGGGGGCGCAGCATGAATCGCCACTGCAAGCCATCCTCTGAGTGGGACCAATCACTGGCCAGCCCCGGCTGCAAGCCTCCCTGACTGTCAACTTCGATAAGGGTCTCTGCTACCTGCATACGGGTAAAAAAGACACCGTTGCTGGCCGGGTCGATACTGTGGATTTCCCATGGTCCCACCATGGTCAGCGGCTTGCCATGGGCACCAGCACTCATGCCTGCCAGCAACGCCAGGGCACACCATCCTGAATAGGCGTCTTTTTTTGTCATCGTCTCCATCCGAATAATCATTGTCATCAACTGAAATGCTGTCGTTATAACATAACAATTAATCAGGCAGAATGACTTTCCACTCTTGATGAATCACTCGTTTGTAGGGAGTTAATAGCGGGGCCAGACGATCCTTCTCAGCGAGCATGAATGATGCAACGGCGGGAAATGGTGATGTGAAGACAAGGGGGAGAAGCGAGAAAAAAGATGGCCCTTCACGGGGCCATCTTGTCAGCTTAGCGAGTCACCATCTGCTGGGCTTGCTTGACCAGATCGGCCGGGTCCTCGTTGCGCGGCGGTATGGCAATCCCTTTCTGGCAGGCGGGGCGAGCCGCCATACGTGCCATCCAGGCTTGCAGATGGGTCAATCCGTCGATGGAAATACCGCTCCAGTCATAGATCCGCACCCAGGGCCAGGTGGCGATATCGGCGATGCTGTACTCATCGGCCAGATACTCGTGCTCCGCCAGATGGGTGTCGAGCACCTCGAACAGACGACGCCCCTCTTTCTGATAGCGCTCGATGGCGGCCGGGATCTTCTCCGGGAAGTAGCGATAGAAGACGTTGGCCTGCCCCATCATGGGACCGACACCGCCCATCTGGAACATCAACCACTGGATGGCCTGGGAGCGACGCTTGGGATCCTGCGGCAACAACTTGCCCGCCTTCTCTGCCAGATAGAGCAAGATGGCGCCGGACTCGAACACCGCGAAATCGCCGTTATCCCGATCGACGATGGCCGGGATGCGACCATTGGGGTTGATGGCCAGAAACTCGGGCTTTTTCTGATCCAGCGCCGACAAATCGAGCGGGATCACCCGATAGGGCAATCCCAGCTCTTCGAGGGCAATCGCCACCTTGAAACCATTGGGGGTGGCTGCGGTATAAAAATCGATCATCATGGACTCCTTGTGATTCAGGCCCGGGCGCAGAGGCTAACCTCGGCCCATTTATGCCGGATCCGGGTTGGTGCTATGTGCACATGCAGCAAGACAACTTGGATGTGGGCTGCGCATCTCGCAGCAGCGGCACAATATCGGCCAGTTATGACAAATATTGCGCCGCTTGAACAGCCCGATAAAAGAGGACGCCAGGTTAGCTGCACAACCCCATGGGTTGGCGCTGGCGCAGCAGAATGAGGCGGGACAGCAGCGGAAAGTAGGACTCAAGCTTGTTTAATAGCACCCGGCTGCAGGCGGGATCAGCCAGTTCAGACTCGGCCAGCGCTATGCCATTGGAGACAAAATAAAAACGGGGATCCCGTACATCCGGCCCCTGAATGGTGAGGGAGTCATCCCCCCTGTGCATCAGCAGCGGCAATACCGGCAAACCGAAGCTATCGCCACTTCGCTGCCAACCGAACTCGGGCCAGACAGTATCGCCATCGAGCAGCAGAATGGCCGCCTCCTCTTTACCCGGCTGCCATTGCGATGGCTGGGTAATATTCACCTCGTCGAAGTAGGCGCCATATCCGGTTGATGCTCTCAACGCCGCTAGCAGTCCCTGGGTAGTTGCTGCCGACGGTTTTTGACTGACTAATGACAAATTCATGATCCACATCCCTATGCTCATACAGCCTGTTATTCGGCTACTGCCATAAGACTAGACCAAAAAGAGTCTGTATTGGAGCCGTCAGATCTGGCAGTCGCCAAGGTCGGGGAGAAGGCGTATAACGGTTGCCATTATCGAAAAGACTGGTATCATACCGCGTCCTTTTATCCCCCGTTCTTTAACATCCAGTGGTGAACCTATGCATCCGATGCTGAATATCGCCGTGCGCGCTGCGCGCAACGCCGGTCAAGTAGTAGTAAAAGCCTTTTCCCAGCCCGAAAACATCGAGGCCATCCAGAAAGGCAGCAATGACTTCGTGACCAACGTTGACCGTGACGCCGAAGCGGCCATCATTCACACCATCAAAAAATCTTACCCGGAACACAGCATCATTGCTGAAGAGTCTGGTGAGATTGCCGGTACCAATCCGGACTACCAATGGATCATTGACCCACTGGATGGCACGACCAACCTCGTCAAGGGCATTCCGCACTTTGCCGTCTCCATAGCCCTGCGCGTCAAGGGCAAGACAGAACAAGCCGTCGTCTACGATCCCATCCGTGACGAGCTGTTTACCGCGACCCGTGGTAACGGCGCTCAGCTGAACGGCTACCGCATCCGTGTCGGCAAGGCCAAAGAGCTGGCTGGTACCGTTCTGGCCACCGGTTTCCCATTCAAGCAGAAGCATCACATCGAGCCCTACCTGAAGATGTTCCAGAGCATGTTCATCGAATGTGCCGACATCCGTCGTTCCGGTTCTGCCGCGCTGGATCTGGCCTATGTGGCCGCCGGTCGCGTCGACGGCTTCTGGGAGATCGGCCTCAAGCCTTGGGATACCGCAGCCGGTGAACTGCTGGCCAAAGAGTCCGGTGCCATCGTCACCGACTTCGTCGGTGGTCACAACTACGAAAACTCCGGCAACATAGTGGTTGCCAACCCGCGCGTTCTGAAAGAGATGCTCGGCAAGATCCGTGAGAACCTGCCGGAATCTCTGGCCAAGTAAGCCGTTACCCGCAACGCACACACATTGAACCCGGTCCAGGCCGGGTTTAATGTGATGGTCAGCCTGACCCACAGCCCAGCAGGCTACGCTTGCTGGGCTGTTTCTTTTCTACTTCAGGAGAGCATCATGGCAACTATCGCACTCTTTGGACTCGACATCGGCAAGCACTCCGCGGCTCACATCATGGATCGGGCATGATAGCCCACCAAGAATCCGGATAGATTAGAGCAAGCCTGCCCTGTCAGTACTCATCATCAATCTGGCCTTGCAAAGTTCAGGCTGACCATAGATTTTTATGTCTATTGCAAAGCAATTTATCTGCAAAGCCGCAAAACAATCCTGCCCGGCACCTACCATTCCCTCAGCCGGGAGCTTGATATACGCATGCACTCAGCAAGTGTCTTGCAATCGATATCAAGTCCCTCCCCTTTGCAACCTGCCCACCTTGGCTCAATCAGCCGCAAATAGGAGTTTATTCACTGGGCGCCGGCCTTTTCAATACTGTCGTCTTTGCCAAATAACAAAACCCGACCTGAGCCGGGTTTTGTTATCAATCCAACGGGGACAGTGCCAGCTCAGCGTGAGCCGACCCAGCACTGCCCTCATGTCATCAAGCCAGACGGAAGCGACCCATGGTCTGCTTCAGGCCAGCGGCCAGCTGGCTCAGCTCCAGACAGGCACGGGCGGTATGATCGGCGCCGATGGCAACCTCGTTGGAGGATTCATTGATCCGCTCCACGTTGCGACCCAGCTCATCGGAGACAGCATCCTGCTCGCCACAGGCACTGGCAATCTGAATGGCCATGTCGGCAATCTGGGCAACCGCTTCTTCAATTTGCTGAATGCCGTTGCTGGTCTGCTCGCTCTGCACCACGCACTGACGGATCATGTCACAGCTTTGGCCTGTCACCTCTTTCGCCTGGTTGGCGCGCGCCTGCAAGGTTTCTATGATGGCCACTATCTCGCCGGTGGATGCCTGGGTACGACCCGCCAGGGTTCGTACCTCATCGGCCACCACGGCGAAGCCACGACCCTGCTCACCGGCACGAGCCGCCTCGATGGCGGCGTTGAGCGCCAGCAGATTGGTCTGATCGGCGATGCCGCGGATCACGTCCACCACCAGATTGATCTGGGCAGATTCACGCTCCAGCTCGGCGACCAGGGTCCCCGCCTGTTCAATCTCCTCGGCAACCCGGGTAATGGCCACCAGCGAGCTCTGCACATCCTGATTGCCGCGACGGGCAAGGGCGTTGGCAGAGCTGGCGGATTCGGAAGCTGTCTCTGTGTTGCCTGCCACGTCAGCCACGGTCGCCTTCATCTGGGTCATGGCGGTCGCGACCAGAGAGATCTCCTGCTGCTGGCTCTGGATCCCTTGCGCCGATTGTTCGGAAACGGCGCTCACCTCTTCGATGGCAGCGCCAAGCTGAGTCACGGCAGCCACCACTTCTTCAATCAGACCACGCAGATTGTCCTGCATCTTGAGGGATGCCTTGGCCAGCATACCCAGCTCATCGCGACCTATGTGCTGACGATCCAGCTGATGGGTCAGATCACCGGCGGCGATGGCGTTGGCCTGCGCCACGACTGCGTGCAGCGGCAAACAGATCTGGCGTGTCAGGAACCAGGTCATGGCCATCATGAACAGCAGCAAGCCGCCGATGCTCACCATGGCAAAACTGGTCACCATGTTGACGCTGTCGAGCAGGCTGCCACGGTTCTCCTTCACGAAGCCGAGGTTCACCTCCACCAGGTTGTTGACCGACTGCTCCAGGGTGCCATAGGCGGCGTTTGACTGAAATAGCAACGCCTTGGCCTCGGCAGGCTGACCTTGCACCAGCATCTGATCAACAGCATTGACCGAGTTCAGGTACTGTTGCCAGTCCTGCTTGGCACGATTGAATACCTGACGCTCATGATCGGCACCGACCGTTGCCTCGTAGGCACGAAAAGCACGCTCGACCTTCTGGACATTGTCCTGGATGCGGCCACGACGGGCCTGCAGATCGGCGGCATCGTCAACCATCAACAGGGCAAACTGGGCACGACGCACATAGGAGACGTCGTAGAGCAACTTTTCTACCGAGAGCACGCTCGGCAGGGTGGAGTCGGTAAAGTTCAGCACGCGGTCGCGCACGCCGCGCAACTCGCTGGAAAGGAAAATACCGAATATCACATTGACGGCGGCAATGACCGCAAAAACCACGGCAATCTTTTTGCCGATAGACAGATTTTTATAAAACATGGTGGCTGGTGATCCTCAACTGCTGACAAGCAGGTGCACTGTGGCGATCACATCCGTATGAGCTGATACCCGGGCATTCCTGCCGGGAGGTGGGGCGTTGCGAAAGACCAAGGGAAGGGCGGGTTTCGCGAGGGCGGCACTTTACCATAAAACCGCTCACTCCTTCACCGGATTTATCGGCAAGAAAGCAAGTTGTTTTTCCCCATAACCAGACTTTCATCACGCACTTTTTATAGCGACCAAATCATTTCAAATAGTTAGCCGATGGGGACAATCGACGGGCGGGCATGGACAAAGCCGGTCAGGCTGGGTGTAATGCACAGGATGGTTACAAGCCATCCTCATCTGCTGTAGAGAGGTCAAGTTTATGGATAACGTGTCGGCCCTGCCGGTTTCCTCCTGGTCAGTCCAACTGCGCGAGCAGGTGCAGGCTCGCCCACTGACCGCCCTCGGTCTGCTCATCGCGCTGGCCGCCGTCTTGTTGCTGCTATTGCAGAGCCTCATCATGCTGGCGACTGACGATATGAGCACAGGCGTCCGTTATGGTCTCATCGGCGGGGTAGCGGGCTTTGCCGCCACCGCCCTCGGCGCCCTGCCGGCACTCTTCTTGCGTTCCGTGCCACAACGAGTGGAAGACGCCATGCTGGGCTTTGCCGCCGGCATGATGCTGGCCGCCAGCGCCTTCTCCCTGCTGCTGCCGGGACTCGAAGCAGCAGAAGGGATCACAGGGGATGGCTTTCTCGCCGCGGCCGTTGTGGTGGCCGGCATGACCCTGGGGGTGCTGCTGATGCTGGGGCTGGATCAGTTCACCCCCCATGAGCACGACAAGACAGGCCCCTGCGGCCCAGGTCACCAGCAGTGCTCCCGGGTCTGGCTGTTCGTGTTTGCCATTGCCCTGCACAACCTGCCGGAGGGGATGGCCATCGGGGTCAGCTTCTCTCAGGGGGACATGTCGGTGGGGCTGCCGCTGACCACGGCCATCGCCCTGCAAGACATTCCGGAAGGGCTGGCGGTGGCGCTGGCCATGTGCGCCGCCGGATTCAGACCCTGGGTTGCGGTATTGGTTGCCATAGCAAGCGGCTTGCTCGAACCCCTCGGCGCCCTGCTTGGGGTCGGCCTCTCCAGCGGCATGGCCATCGCCTATCCCATAGGACTGGGGCTGGCGGCGGGCGCCATGCTGTTTGTGGTCTCCCACGAGGTGATCCCGGAAACGCACCGCAATGGTCACCAGACCCACGCCACTCTGGGCCTGATGGCCGGCTTTGCCCTGATGATGACCCTCGACACCGCCTTGGGTTGATAACATGCTGATAAGTAGCCTGATATCTCATTCGTTGACGATACTGACATAGCTGGCATCGGGATCTCCCCGAGCCTTTATCGAGGGCCTGCATGACATGAGATCCTGGGTGGCCTCACTGCTTTGCCTGCTTGCCCCTGTACTCTGGGCAGCCAGTTCCCCCGAGGTTTATCACACGGCGGCGCAACCGGAATCGGCTCCCAAGTACATTGGAAACCCGGATGGCCGGATCGGCGGCATTTGCGTCGACCTGTTTCGCCTCATGGAGCAGCGAGAACCCGCCCTGCGCATCCAGGGCGATCAAGCCTTCCTGCCGCTAAGGCGGTTGGAGAAGAGCGTGCGGCATGGCCAGCTCGATTTTATCTGTGGTGTCGGCGACAACCCGGCGCGTCGGCATCAGTTCATCTATCTGCAACCACCTGTGTTTACCGTGCGCTACCACCTGGCGGTGCGCAGCGACGACACTGTCGAGGTCAAGGGCTGGGATGATGTCAGAGCACTCGGCAAGGAGGGCACCATCCTTATCAACCATGGCAGCGGCGCCATAGCGCGGCTGCAAACCATAGGCGGTCTCATCATAGATAGCGGCGGGATCAGCAGCTCCGCCAATTACCACAAGCTGCTGATGAAACGGGGACGTTTCGTCTATTACCGCTCACCGGGTTTTGAATTCGATATCCGCCAACACAACCTCGCCAGCCAGATCCGCATACTCCCGACCGTCATGGAGGAAACGCCCTTTTATATCCTGTTTTACCAGCAGACGTCGCCCGAGCGGCTTGGCCTGTTTGCCAACACGCTGCAACAAGTCGCCAACAGCGGGGAACTGGCCAGCCTGGTCGAGCATTACCGCTAGCGTATCTTTCCCCGCATCATCTGAATGCTCGGCGCCATCACCAACTTTTGTTATGATCCACAACAACTTATTCGGCCGTGCGGCCATCGAGACGAGGTGAGTGATGAAAGTAGGTATTATCGGCGCCATGGAACAGGAAGTGGCCCTGCTGCGCAGCCAGATGAACGAGCCAACCACGCTGCAACTGGGCGGCTGCGAATTCTATCAAGGCAAGCTGGCAGGCAAAGAGGTGATCCTGACTCGCTCCGGCATCGGTAAGGTCGCCGCCAGTGTCGCCACCAGCCTGCTGCTGGAAAAATTTGCCCCGGATTGTGTCATCAACACAGGCTCAGCTGGCGGCTTCGCCCAGGATCTGCACATCGGTGATGTGGTCATCGCCGATGAGATGCGCTTTCACGATGTGGACGTGACCGCCTTTGGTTATGAGATGGGCCAGATGGCACAGCAACCCGCCGCCTTCCCCTGCGATGGGAAACTGATCGCGGTGGCGCAGGATTGCATCGCCGAGCAAGGCAAGCATCAGACCAAAGTTGGTCTCATCTGCACCGGTGATCAGTTCATGTGCAAACCAGACGCCATCGCCAAGGCCCGTGCCGATTTCCCGCAGATGCTGGCAGTCGAGATGGAAGGGGCCGCCATCGGCCAGGTGTGCCACATGTTCAAGGTGCCCTATCTGGTCGTGCGCGCCATGTCGGACATCGCCGGCAAGGAACAGGTTGAATCCTTCGATGCCTTCATCGAGGTAGCGGGCCAGCATTCCGCCGAGATGATCATCAAGATGCTCGGCAAACTGTGATCGACCTCGCCACACTGGAACAAATGGCCGCCACTCCGGCGGCCATTTTGCTCGGGGCCGTGCTGCTGGAAGCCATACTGCCCTGGCCTGCCCAGTTCAGACTCTCTGCCCTGGTACCCCTGCTGACCCGCCTGGGCCACAAGGTTCACCGCCCCGATGGCTCCCCCCAGCAACAATTTCGGGCCGGCCTGCTGGCCCTGCTGGTCGTCTGGCTGCCATGCGCCGCCGGACTCTGGGCTGTGCGCAACCTCTCCCTCTCCGAGCCGCTGTTTGACCTGTTGTTTCTGTTGCTGATGGTAGAGTCCCGTCCATTGCGCGAGCTGGCCAAGGCAACCCGTTCCTTGGCAAGCCAGGAGACGCTGGTCGTTGCCCGCCTGCAGGCAGCTCCCTGGCTCAGGCGCGATACCGGCAAGCTCTCCGTGATGGGGATTGCCAAGGCCGTCAGCGAGACCTGCGCACTGCGCCTGGCAGGACAATGGGCGGGCCCCTTGCTCGGGTTTGCACTGGCGGGCGTTCAGGGGGCCCTGCTGTGGCGACTCGCTCAATTGATGGATCAGGGCTGGAGCCCAAAACAGGTGGCATTCAGCCATTTCGGCCGCGCCGCCGCCGTGCTTTATCAGGCCCTATGCACCCCAGCCATACTGCTGCTGGCACTGCCCCTGTGCCTGACCCAAGTGCGCCAGCTGGGCGCCAGGATGCGCACGGCCATTCAGTGGCCCTACCCCGCCATGGGCATCTTGCTCGCCCAGCTATCCAGCTCGCTTGGCATCCGGCTGGGTGGCCCCCGCTATTATCAGGACACCCTCTTTCGCTTCCCGGTATTTGATGCACCAAGCGACCCGGCCGCCGCCACTGCGCTACGCATACTCAACCGGTTGCAACTGATTGGCTGGGGTTGGTTCGCACTGGCCGCACTGCTCACAGTGCTGGAGCAACTCCATGGCTAACTATTTCGCCCTGCTTTGCCTGCTCTGCTGGTCGTTGACGCTGCAGGCTGCAACACCGATGCGCATCGTCAGTCTGACCCCCCATCTGACCGAGCTGTTGTTCCTCGTCGGGGCAGGTGATCGCATCGTCGCCACCGATGATGCATCGGATTTTCCGCCAGAAGTGAACGATCGCCCGCACGTTGCCAACTACCGCAGCATCAACCTTGAAGCCCTGCTGGCCCAGAAGCCGGATCTGGTGGTGGCCTGGCGCTCTGCCCAATCCCGCATGCTTGCACCTGTCGAACAGCTGGGGATCCCTGTGTTCTACTCTGAGCCCACGGATTTTGCCTCTCTGGCCACCGAAATTCGGGCGCTGGGAGCACTGCTGGACCTGGAGCAGACAGCGAACACTCAGGCCGATGCCTACCTCGCCAGACTGGCGGCGCTCAAGCAACGTTATGGTCAGCCCAATCATATCAAGGTGTTTTATCAGCTCTGGTATCCGCCCCTGACCAGCGTCAGCGGCTCGGCGTGGCCAGCCCAGGCCATCGAACTGTGCGGTGCAGAGAACCTGATGGCTGGCGCCAGAACCCCTTACCCTCAGGTCAATTTGGAGCAGGTGATCAAGTCTGACCCTGCGCTCATTCTGGCTGGTAGCCAGGATCCTGACGCTTTACGTCACTGGCAACAATGGCCCATGGTCGATGCGGTCAAACATCAACGATTGCAACTCATCAACTCGGATGAACTGCACCGCTTCACCCCGAGGGCGCTCAATGCCGTGGAAGAGGTATGCAATGCCATCGCTCGCGTGCAAGCAAAATAGCCACTGGCACTGGCAGTAACACAGCGATATTGAAAACAGAAACGCCGGCATCTGCCGGCGTCTTGTTGTGTCTGAAAACCATCTCGTCACTGAAAGGCATTACCTGCTGGTCAGGTATGTTTGAACACATTGAGCCCAGCAAAGTAGGTGGAGTCCTGCCGCTGGAATGCATCTGCATACATGACCTTGCTCTCCTCAAAGAAGCGCCCGAGTATTGATTCAGCTTCTTTCAGCTTTATTTCAAACTCGTCAGAGTCTGCATTTACCAAGGCCATCATCAGGCTGATGATATTGGCATAGAAATAGTTTATCGAGCCTATCATCACACGATAGAGATGGCATTCACGGCTCATGAGCAAGTAGAGCAGATAATCATGGTGTCGTTGCATAAGGGCCAACACGGCATTGTGCTCACGCGGCACCTGTTGCCAATCCGCTTGAAATTTATCTATCAGCTCATCGAAAAGCGACACATTGAGCGCGGCATTGAAGTCAATGCTGGTCATGTCGAAAGGCTGGAAGCAGCGATCCATCACCTCATCCATCAATCGTACTTTATCCAGTTCGGGCCAGGATGGCTGCAAGGATTCGACACCTTGAGGTATGGCGCCCTCGATATAGGCCCCATCACTGCTGTTGATGCAGCGCAAATCAGGATACTTATTCAGCACACGCTCCATATTATGGATGGCGAGCCCAAACAAATGATTGATGCGCACCTCCCCACCAAAATTGCCCGGTGCCGGGAAGGTATCTTTCAGATTCTCGTTATATTTGGCTTCTTTCTTGTCGTTGTAATACAAGCTCAAACTGGAGTGGTGTTTGCCGGCCGACTTGTAGCCATTATCAATGCCGAATAGATACACCTGCTTGAAGCCCAGCAAAGCGGCATAGTTGAGTCCGGTATTCCCCACAAACGGGTTGGAAAACTCAATGGTGTCATATTCAAATGCCTGACCAAAGGCACTGATCAGCATGGAAAACATGGGTTCATTGGGTTTGAACGTCAATCCCGTCTTGCGGAAGAATCCTTTGCACTCGGGGTGAATAACATCAACGCTCAGGAAGACGGTATCCTTGATAAAGTCATCGGCATCAAGAATGCGCAGGAAATCTGCCGAACTCTTGGTACGCTCTACGGCCACATAGATATCTGGCTTGACACCCGCCTTGTGAAGCGCACTGACAGCCGTACCACAGGCGATGATGACAGCCTGTTGCTGATGTTGCTTTATAAAGTCAATGCTCTGATCCAGAGAAGGACCATTGCCCACAACAAACACTGGCACCTGGCTGAATGCCGATGTATCACGCTGCCGCTTCAGGAACGGAGTTCCCTCTTGCAGATGATTATGGCTGTGAGCCAGCGCGTAGATATTGTCGTCAAAGAAGCCCCAGCCCGTTTTGAGCAGGTAAAACTCGCTCTCTACCTGATTTATCAGCGCGTGCAGCTTGGGAGAATGGTAATGGCAAAAAGAGAAGTAGCTAGCCGACCAGAATGCCCCCTTGCGATGGAGGGCTTCCATCATATCCGCTGCCAGCAGTTGTTCGTCAACACCGATGAACAGATGCAAGCTAAGTGACTCACGCTCCATATATTCGAACAATTCATGCCAATCGAAACAATAGAGTGAGGCATAGAACATATCGAGATCGGGCTCGAAGGCAAACAGGTTCCTGATCTTGCACTGCTCATAGAGATAACCCAGCTGGTATCCCAAGCCGATCCCGTACATCAGTGACAATGGAATATCTGAGTGCAGTGCACTGTTCAACCGCAAGCCTTCCAAGGCTGATTTTTCTTTTAATTTGGATATTTCATTATTAAATTTTATGTGGATCTGGCCATCGATATGCCACTGAGGAATAAAATCGATGCACTGCAACACACTCTGCTCGATCACTTCTGCTATCTGTGCCTGTACCTCTGCAAACGGATCCTCACCATAAAGAGAAACCCCATCATCAAGCCACAAGATATTGGGAATACCATTGTCATTGCAGAAAAAACGAAATGGCCGGACAGGCTGATAATCTTTGAAATAATCATGAATGCCGGGCATGTGTTTTGCGAAAGCAGCCATATTGAGCTGATGACGAACAGGCAGCACATCCAGCATGGCGGCTTCCTGTTTTTTTTGCCGCTCTAGGCGAGAGAGTTCATTTTCTACATCGGCAATGTTTTTATTAAAATCCATGATATGCCTAACCTGCATTCAGCTTGTAAAGATCAGAGGCGCGACCCGCCTTGGAAAACTGCAGCAACTCCTCTTCTGCAAGATGTTTCTCTTTTCCCACCCACTCATGGATGGCTTGAAACTGCTGCAATGCCTGACGGTGCTCAGCATCAAGCACAGCATCCGACGGAATGTGTTGAAACACACCATCAAGCGCACCGAGATAAGGCTCCACCAGCTTGTCAGCCGCCTGCAGCTGGCGCTGCTCAAGCAAAACCAACAGCTGGTTGCCAGTTTTCATCAATTCGACCAGAGGGCTGCAGTTCATTCCGCCCTGCCTACTTTCTGCTGTGCCAGCGCCTTGTCACGCTCTTCGACGGGGATCGCATCCCACCCGCTTTTTACGGTCAGCATCAGATTAATCACCTCGTCAACCGCACTGATATCCATATCCCGGCTGGCATCCATCATCCGGGCCTTCATGTAATCATAAAGCGCGAACAAGTCCTCGGGCACCTTGCCATAAGAGAGATCCAGCGAGTCCTGCAGGCCGTTGATGATGGCCATCGTTTTGGAAATGGACTGGGACTTGTGCTCAAAGTCGCGACGCTCAATCGCGCCACGCGCCTGAGCAAGACGTTCGAGACATCCCTGCATCAGTAGCTGAATGACACGATAAGGGTCGGCCACTGCCAGCTCGGATTGCAGACTCTGGGTGGTATAGGCTTTGATATTTTTCCGATACATAGAAACACCGATCCTGACTATGAATTACTGTTCTTGGTGTTGAGCAGGTTCAAATATGAGGCAGACTTGTTCATCTTGGCCAGCATGCTGTCCAGGCTCCCGTAACGGGCGCGCAGCGTCTCTTCGTACTTGGTCAGCTGGGCCGAAACATCCGACTGCTTGCGATTGACATCACGCAGATCCGAATTCAGGCTATCTTCCCGCTTGGCGAGCAAGCCACCGGTTTTGGAGTAACTTTCAAGCTGTCCGGCCATCTTGCCAGCCACGCCATCCTTGCCACCAAACAGGGCCACGACCTGGTCGAAGTTCTTGTCAACTGCTTCGTCGAATTTTGTAGAGTCAAGGGAGAGTACCCCCTTGTTGTCCATCTTGACACCCAGCTGAAAGATACTTGAAAACGTGGCGGAATTTTTGGACGGCTCAGTGATGGCCCCATTCATCATGTTTATCACGGCGCGGGTAGTGGCATCACCGGCCAAGGCACCCCCATCATTTTGACTGACCCCGGCAACAATCGAACTGCGCTTGCCAAGATCACCGCTCTTCTTCACCAGGGCGTTGTAGCCATCGATGAAGCTCTTGACCATGTCCTTGATGCCAGCCTTGTCTGTGGTCACATCCACCTTGTTGGACTTGAGCGTATTGTCCGCATTTTTGTCGGACTCTCTCAACACTGTTACCTTGAGCCCGAGAATCGTACCATCAAAGGTATTGCTTGCACTGGTCAGTGTGCTCCCGTCCACCGTGATCTCGGCATCCTGAGCAGTTTGGCTTTGTGTCAGCTTGGAGACAAAGTTGTCAGTCAACTCAGTGGTGTTGCCAGTAATCTGCAAATCCTTGCCAGTACCACTGACACCGGAGTCGATAACAAGTTTGGACTTGCCATTGGCCGTGTTCATGATGTTGACGCTGAGGCCAAAGTTATCGCCATCATTATTGATACGCTTGCGAATGGATTGCAGCGTATCCCCCGCTTTGACATCCACATCAAAGGTTTTGTCGCCCGCCTTGAAGGTCAGTTTCCCATCCTGGGTGATCACAGGGTCGGTGGATTTGTCAAATTCACCTTCAAACTTGCTGGTCTTCGCCAATTTGTTGACTGTGATGTCGTACTGCCCGTTGGAGGCCCCCGTTTTACTCTCCACCTTGAGTACGGGATTGTCCTTGTCCTGAGTAATGTTGATGGCGCGTTTGTTGAATGCATCGTCCTTGGACATCGCCTTGAGCGTGGTCACAAAGGAAGCGATGGCTGATTTCAGTTGCCCAACACCTGAGAGAGTGATTTGAGCATTGGTCTTCTTGGTGGTAATTGGCTGCAGCAGTTGTGCCTTTTTGGCATCCACACTGGCAGCAATCACAGACTCAAGATCGAGTCCCGAGCCGGCACCGGCAGAAGTTACTGTGGTCATACTCACTCTCCTCGTTATGCTTGCGTATTAGATCTCGTTATCGAGCAGCAGCCCGACACGGGAACCTCCGCCGGTCGCATCGCCTTCGCGCAGATCCTTGATCCGTTTGCTGATGGCCAGCAACTCTTCGCTCGGGATCTGACGGATCATCGACTTGGTGTGGGCATCCATCACCTTGATGACAACCTGCTCGAGATCCTTTTCGACACTGAAATTGACAGTCCATCCTTGCAACTTACTGAACTCTTGCAAGTTTTGGACCTCCTTTTCAATATCAACCTCAGAAATATCCTGTTTTCTGACTTTCTCTTGCGCCTTCTCCTCTTGCTGCTTCTTCACATCCTGTGCCATCACCCGCTGCTCTTCCGTCGTGCCAGATAGCACTTGAGCGGCCGATTGGCCGCTCTTGCTACTTGACTGAAGAGAAGAAGGAGTGACCGATGAGGGTATTCCAATGTCATTGGCCATATCGTCGCTCCTCTTTCTATCTCATCACTGCCTGTTAACCCAGCAGGGACAGGGCAGACTGCGGTCTTTGGTTGGCTTGCGCCAGGATGCTGGAGGCCGCCTGTTGCAGAATGTTCTGCTTGGTCAGGTTGGCTGTTTCAGTCGCAAAGTCGGCATCGCGAATACGAGAGCGTGCTGCACTCAGGTTTTCTGAGACGTTGGACTGGTTGCGAATGGTCGAGTCAAACCGGTTTTGCACCGCACCCAGCTCTGCCCGTTTGCTATCAACGGCCTTGATCATGAAATCAAGGTTGGCCATGGCCAGTTGGGCGGCACTGGCAGTGGTGATGCTGCTCACACTGCTGGAGGTCACTGCCGTGGTGCCCTTGGTCACAGTGTAGGGCTCGCCGGTAGCACTCGTGGCAACGGTAGCACTCCCCTTGGTCGATGACGCAATACCGCTGATGGTGAACGCGGATGTCATCTTGAAGGTGATGGTCTGACCGGCATCGGCACCCACCTGGAAGGACCCTTTGTAAGAGCCATCCAGCAGCTTCTGGCCACCAAAGGTGGTATCGCTGGAGATGCGGTCAATTTCGGTGGTCAGCTGATCGAACTCTTGCTGCAGTGCAGTACGGTCGTCAGTGTTGTTGGAACCGTTGGCGGATTGCTGGGCCAGGGTACGCATACGCTGCAACATGGAGGTGACTTCATCCATGGCGCCTTCAGCGGTTTGTGCAACCGAGATACCATCGTTGGCGTTGCGGTTACCCTGATCCAGACCATTGACTTGTGAGGTCAAACGGTTGGAGATCTGCAGACCGGCGGCATCGTCCTTGGCGGTGTTGATACGCAGACCGGAGGCCAGTCTGGTATAGGACGTATCCAGGGACTTGTTGGTGTTCATCAGGTTACGCTGGGCGTTCAGTGATGAAGTATTCGTGTTGATGTACATGGCCATAAAAATATTCTCCCGAAGAACATGCGACTGCGGGTTGCGCCGACAAAGCGACGTCCCACCGTTAGAAGAACAGGTTGAACAATCCTGTGTCTTCTGGCGGGTGTCTGTTTGAACGAACAGGCCACCCGCAGTAGTGCAAGCGTTGGATTCCGAACACCCCTCGATTGCTTCACTTTATTTAACGGCCGCAGGGACACAAGCTTTAGGAAAATAATTGCCGAAGGCGGCAAGTTTTATCCGGCAGGCGGCAAAGGGGAAGAGGACAGGAGAGTAGCCAGGGGGTCTAGAGTTGGCCGAGGAGCCGGATAGAGGCGTTGATTGCTTTTGGCACGGTTTGTGCTTTGATATGGGCGAGTGGCGTCAATTTGACGGCACAATAAAAAGAGGCCGGAAAACCGGCCTAAAATGAGCATACGCTCAGGAGAATATGACCAAGGATGACAGAACTGAACAGCTGTACAACACTTGGCATTACTAATATAGAGAATTGATTCTCTCCCGATAGAACAGAGTGCAAACCGAACACCCCTTTGTTCCATCTCTTGACCAGGGCGGCCTGAACAACCGCCCTGTTTTCTTTTGTTAGCCCTGCAGCAGCGAGAGTGCAGACTGGGGACGCTGGTTTGCCTGTGACAGTATGGTGGATGCCGCCTGTTGCAAAATATTTTGCTTGGTCAGGTTGGCCGTTTCGGTCGCAAAGTCTGCGTCACGAATACGTGAACGAGCGGCACTGACGTTCTCGGAGATGTTCGCCTGGTTGCGGATGGTTGAGTCAAAACGGTTTTGTACCGCACCCAATTCCGCACGCTTGCTGTCCACCACCTTGATCATGTAGTCCAGGTTAGCCATGGCTGACTGGGCTGAACTGGCCGCCTGGATGGACGACATGCTGGCAGAGGTGACTGCAGTTCCCGGGTTTTTGGTAACCAGGTAAGGCTCCCCGGATGCCGTCGTCGTGACCGTTGCGCTGCCACTGGTGGCAGATGCCATGCCCGAGATGGTAAAGGCAGTGGTCATCCGGAAGGTGATGGTCTGACCTGCGTCGGCACCAACCTGGAAGGAGCCCACATAGCCACCACTGAGCAAGTTCTGTCCACCAAAGGTGGTGTCTTTTGCCACCCGGTCGATTTCAGTCATCAGCTGAGTGTACTCTTGCTGCAAAGCGGTACGGTCATCGGTGTTGTTGGAACCGTTGGCAGATTGCTGAGCAAGGGTGCGCATCCGTTGCAGCATGGAGGTCACTTCATCCATGGCACCTTCTGCGGTCTGGGCAACGGAAATGCCATCGTTGGCGTTACGGTTACCCTGGTCCAGTCCATTGATCTGGGAGGTCAAACGGTTGGATATTTGCAGACCTGCGGCATCGTCTTTTGCGCTGTTGATACGCAGACCAGATGCCAGACGGGTGTAAGAAGTATCCAGAGATTTGTTGGTGTTCATCAGGTTACGCTGGGCGTTAAGCGATGAAACGTTCGTATTGATATAAAGTGCCATAACCATTCTCCTAAGCTATTAAATTTACTATCTAATTTGCTCGAACTTTATTGTCTTTCCTGTCCGATGCGTCTTATTTAACGGCCTCTTTTTCGATGTCTTTAGCATTATTTTTAACGCTTCATCGCATTAACGCCGCTTACCCTATTTATCGGCACATTCCCGTTTTACTTAAGAGAAAAAATCCAAAAAGTTCCCCTTATCAGAAGGATGCCGCACAGGCCAAAGGCCATGGCAAAGCAAGTGCCCTGACCTGCAAGGTGTCAGTGCGCATCCGCGCACCCACATCCCGTCTGCAAAAACTGGGGCTGGCTCTCATTTTTGCAGGCCATCATTGGTCAGAAGCCTGCACACCCCCTAAAATCGCGCCCCCATCAACAATTGGACGTGAGTTGTTCTCCATGCAGACACTGGTTGAGCAGATTGTTTACATCAGCGACATGTTTGGTACTGCGGTATTCGCGTTTTCGGGCGTCCTGGTGGCAGGGCGGCTCAGGATGGATGCCTTCGGCGTCATGGTGCTGGCGGCAGTAACCGCCATTGGCGGTGGCACCATCCGCGACATGATATTGGGTGCCACCCCCGTATTCTGGGTGCGTGACCCTCTCTATATCTGGGTGGTGATTGCCACGGCGCTGGTGGGTATGTGGATGGTCAAGCTACCCAAGCGTATGCCCTGGTATGTGTTGCCGGTAGCGGATGCCTTCGGGCTGGCTCTCTTTACCGTGATCGGTGCCCAGAAGGCACTCAACTTTGGTACTCCGGGTCTGATTGCGGTGATTATGGGGACCATGACGGGTGTGGCTGGCGGCATGATCCGCGATGTGCTGGCACGGGAGGTGCCCATGGTGCTGCAAAAGGAGATCTATGCCACTGCCTGCATTCTGGGGGGCATCCTCTATACCCTGGCACTGGAGGTCAACGTGGACAGGGTGACCGCCATGCTGATCAGCATGCTGGGGGTATTTGGTCTGCGGGTCGCTGCCATTTACTGGCACCTGTCACTGCCCACCTTTTCGCTGCAACGCCATTGATGTTCGGGCCGGGGGAGCAAGTCTCACTCCCGGCCTCGTTACGTTGAACCAAGCGGGCTTTTCTGTTGTCATAGGATCCAGTCGTTGTAAGCCGGAATCCCTCATGCAAAAACTTGGGCTCATTACTTCCCTGCTACTGATGAATGTGGCAACGGCGCACGCCGATACACAGGTACTGTTTGGACGACTGGCTTCTACTCCGGTGCAGCAGTTCAACCAGCAGATCCGTCAGGCAAGCACGACCCGGCAAACCTGGGTCAATGATTATCGTGAAGTGGCCCTGCGTTTTGTCGGCCATAGCGACATACCCAGTCGCATCCAGGCACAGCAACTGGATAATGATCTGGTGCTGTCGGTTGCCCTCGATGGCAACAAGAGTGACATGCTTTATATCCTGACCCTGTTTCGCAGCAATAACCTGTGGCAGATGAAGCAGGCCGAAATGGGCTGGCGTTGCCAGGGCGAGTCAACCTTTACCCCTGTCCCCTGCCCCTGATCCCCACGTTGTCTCGACGCGCCATCAGAGCGTGATGCGCAGTGAAATAAAAAATCCGGCTCATTGGCCGGATTTTTTATTCGAAACGTCACCCCCTGATTACGGGCGGTACACCTTGACGTTGTCAAAGCCCTTCTCTTTCAGGTAGAGCGCCTGCAGCTTGCTCATCACGCCGCGATCGCAGTAGAGCAGATAGGTCTGCTCTTTGGGCAGATCACCAAAGGCGGTGGCCAGCTTGAAGAAGGGGATGTGCAGCACGTCACGGCCTTCCACCACCAAGGGTTTCTCGTCGCGCTCATCACTGGAGCGGATATCCAGGATCACCTCGTCAGCGGCCAGCACTTCTGTGGTCTCTATCTCTTGAACCTCGGCGGCAGTCTCTTCACCGATGCGGCGAATGTCGAGGTAACGGGCCTCGGACACTACCTTGTCCAGGATGGCGAAGTCGAAGTTGGCCTCTTCCGCTTCGATACGGGAAAGCTCGGCCTTCACGGTCGGCTTCTTGGAGATAACGCCGCAATACTCCGGCATTGTCTCGGCAAACTCCAGGGTGCCAATACGACGGGCTTCGCTGATGATGTCCGGCTTGTCCCAGGTGATGAGCGGGCGCAGGATCACCTTGTCGGTCACCCGATCGATGACGTTAAGGTTGGTGAGGGTCTGGCTGGAGACCTGACCCACGCACTCCCCTGTCACCAGGGCCGGGATCTGGAAGTAGTCCGCCACCTGACCTGCGGCGCGCATCATCATGCGCTTGAGCACTACCCCCATCTGGCCGTTATCCACCTTCTCCAGGATCTCGGCGACCACGGGTTCAAAATCGATGGCAGTGAAACGTACCTTATGGGAAGCACCAAACTTGCTCCACAGGTAGTAGGCCACCTGCTTGACCCCGATCTCGTGGGCGGCGCCGCCGAGATTGAAGAAGCAGTAGTGCACCCGGCAGCCGCGCTTGATGAACTGGTAGGAGGCCACGCCCGAGTCAAAGCCGCCGGAGAGCAGGCTTAGCACGTCTTCCTGGGTCGCCATGGGGAAGCCGCCCATGCCATGGTGAACGGCGCTGATGATATAAAGCTCGTCGTTTTCCACTTCCAGGTTGACCTGGATGTCAGGCTTTTTCAGACGTACGCCGGCAGTTTCACAATGCTGGTTGAGGCCACCACCCACATAACGCTCCAGCTCCAGCGAGCTGAAGTCGTGCTTGCCGACGCGGCGGGCACGCACGCAGAAGGTCTTGCCTTTCAGGCGATCGCCCCAGACGGCGCGGGTCTGCTCGAAGATGTCATGCAGGTCGGTGAAGTTGCTCAGTTTCACTTCGAGGAAGTACTGGATGCCCGGGATGCAGGCCAGGGTTTCCAGATACCGGGCGTGGAACTGATCGTTGCGGGAGCTCACTACCAGCTTGTCCCAATCCATCCGTACGCGGGCATCTTCGTCGAAGCGGCGCAACACGTTGCGAATGTTGCCCTGCAACATCTTGGTGAAGCGCTGGCGCACTGACTTGCTCTTGATGGTGATTTCCGGGAACAGCTTGATAATGAACTTCATGGTTTCAACTCGGGTGGCCTTGATTTAAGGGCGCGCATTATATCAGAACTTTGTTGCCAGCGCCTACAGGCTGAGCGTTCACTCATATTCTCCCACTCAATGTTTGCGGCCCGGCGGCAATCTTGCGTATATTCCCGAACCTGCGCCCTGGCAAGATGCTTCAACACAGAAGGTCCGATGAAGACTTTTATCTACTACCCCGGCATGGAGGTACGTGACGAGCTCTGGCTCAAGTTTGCCCTGCTCTATCTGGAGCGGCTCGCCTTCGTCTTCACCATCAGTGAGAAAAGCGGCCTCACCACTTTGCTAAGTACACTGGAGCAGCGAACCGACCTGCTGGCAGAGCGGCCTGAGCCAGCTTTCTTTGCAGATATCACCCCTCAGCTGGAGAGTCAGCTCGGCGGTCTTGTCGCACCCGACTTTGCCCGCCACAAAGTATTTGGCAACAGGGAACTCATCACTCGCTGGCGTCAAAGCGCCAATCACGACTGCTTCTGCCCGACCCAGGCCGGTCTTGAGCGGCTGCACGGCTTTTGCCTCGCCCACGGCTTTGCCAGCCAGGATGAGGGGGGGATCAAGATGGCGCGGCGCTTTGCCAATCTGCTCTCCATGCGCCTCGCCCGTGAGTGGTCACTCGCCAATGAGGGGGCGCTCATCACGGATCACGACTATCTGGACAGGCTGCTGCACCTGCTCGAATCCCGCTACCACAATCGGGGCGGCCAGGATTGCTTCCACCTTGAGATACCATTGCAAGTGCCCACTCACCTTAGCGAAATCTCCTTCGATGAATTGATTGCACTGCGTGCCCGCAGCGGCTTTCGCCAGCAACTGGCCGAGTTCCATCAGGCCCTCGATGCCATGCTCACCATGCTGGGCAGCGGCTATGCCGAGCCAGCAGCCCTGACCCGTTTCGAGCTGGCGCAGCAAGGGCTCAATCAGCTGCTGGGGCCAGCGACTCACAGCCTGCCGCTCACCACCCTGATCAGCTGTTCATTGCCCGCCATGGCAATGATCCATCAGCTCAAGGCAAGCCACCCGACTAGCAACCTCATCTTCCATCCCATCAAGAAGAGCCACTTTCACCAGCGCAAAAGTCAGCATTTTTTTACTCGCCTCGGTCATCTGCGCCAGCCTGGCTGACAAGCCCCGCAATCAATGAAGGCAGGGGGGCACTTACCAACCCAGCCTCCTCCATCACAACCGACATATTCCCCGTCACCACTACCATCATTGGTCAGCAGTGCGCATCTGCGTCATCGGGTGACAAATAAAAGGATTATCACGACAGCCTCTAAAACTCTCCGATCCCGGTTCAAAAGGCGAATAGAAACGAGTGCGCTCCGGGGCAACAGAGGTCTCACCATGATTTGTCGTGGCACAGCCCGAGAGCATCAACACCAGCAGGGGGAAAAATGAACGCAGCAATGGGAACTCCTGATTGGATTTGAAAGAGCCCAACACTATGCGTTGGCAGGTTTCACTTCTCAAACATGAATATGTTTCAAATGGTAATAACTCTGCGCCATAGAGGCGGCGATATAGCTCAACGGGCAAGCAAACTGGCATCGTGATCGGGATGGACCACACGAAACTCGACACGATCGCTGTTGCCCGCCTCGTCGACCACCACCAGCTGGTAGCGGCCTGCCTTGCTCAATACCTGATCCCCATCCCAGCGCAGACGTTGGCCATTGAGAAACCAGAATGGCTTGCCCACGCCACCCAGCACCCTGGGTTGCAGGCGATAGCGCTGGCTACGGATAAGGCTGCCCTCCCCCAAGGCGACGATGCGAATCGGCGCCTGCAGATCCGCCTCCTGTGCCTCTCCCTCACAACCGCTGGCGAGCAGCGCCTTGCGCCGCTCGCCTGGCGCGCGCCAGGGCTCCAGCGACAAGGGCCACAGCGCCCGCCAGACAGATTGGCTGGCATCGTCACAACGGGTCAGCGTCGGCTTGCCCTGACTGGTCAGTGCCACCTGGCGCAAGGGGGAAGGCCAATCCATGGGGTCTGGCAAGGTAGGGGGATCCTGCTCATCCAGCAGCCAGGCGCTCTGATGCTGCAAGCAGGCCTCAGGCAGGGTGGCACTCACCCGCCGCCCCAGTGGCCAGCAGATCTCGGCCTCGCTCACCGTATTGGGTTGCGCTGGCAGGGGGCTGTTGTCCCCCAGTCGCGAATAGACGGAGAGCAGCAGCGGCACAGCCGCGCTCTGGCCATAAAAACCGGGCAAGGGGGTGCCATCGGGTCGCCCCAACCAGACCCCCAGGGTCCAGCGGCCGGAGACTCCCAGCGCCCAGCTGTCCCGATAGCCATAGCTGGTACCCGTCTTCCAGGCCAGCCGGTTGACCCGGCCGGTCGCCTCGCTGGCAAAGGGCTGATCAGCCCGCCCCTGCGAGCTTAAAATTTGCCAGGTGATCCAGGCGGCCCCAGGGCTCAGCAAGGGGCGCGAGACCGCCTTTTGTCCCGCCAGCCAGACCGGCATCGCCACCTGTCCCTGCCGGGTGAGGGAGCTATAGAGCGCCACCAGCTGTTCCAGCCTGACGCCGGCCGCCCCCAGCGCAATGGCCGGATTGGGCTTGTCGGAGAGGGCCAGCCTGACCCCGGCGTTATCCAGTCGATTGACCAGAGTATCGGGCCCCAGGGCCTCCAGTACCTGCACGGCGGGGACGTTGAGGGATTGCTGCAACGCCCGGGTCAGGGTGACAGGCCCCTGAAAGGCGCCGGTAAAATTGGCGGGTCGATAGTCCGACCCCAACCTGGGGGCATCGGAGAGCAGGGAGGCCGAATGAACCAGCCCGGCATCGAGGGCCAGACCATAGATAAACGGCTTGAGGGTGGAGCCGGGTGAGCGGATCGCCTGCACCATGTCGAGGTAGCCATGACGGCGCAGATTGCCATACTCGGCGCTGCCCACGTAGGCGCGCACCGCCATGGTCTGGTTATCCACCAGCAGCAGGGCGGCGGAGGTCTGTTCCGGGAAACGACGTATATAACTCGCCACTCGCGCCTCCAGCCAGCGCTGCAGATCGCCGTCTATGGTGGTATGAACCAGGGCGCCCGGCTGGCTGTCAGCGGCGAGACGGGCAAACAGCGGCGCCTCCATGGGAGTGAAGTGACCGCGCGCCAGCACAGGTTCTATTCGCCCTTCACGCCACACGGCATCTGGCCAGGCTCCCTGTTTGACCAGCCGCTGCATCACCTTGTCACGGGCGGCGCGGGCGCGATCCGGATGGCGATCGGGTCGGTAACGACTGGGGGCCTGCGGCAGCACCGCCAGCAGGGCCGCCTCCGCATGAGTGAGCTTGGCCGCACTCTTGCCCAGATAGGCAAAGCTGGCCGCCTGTACTCCTTCCAGATTGCCACCAAAGGGGGCACGGTTGAGATAAACGGTGAGCAGGGTGCGCTTGTCGTAGTGCCACTCAAGTTGCAGCGCCCGCGCCATCTGGCGCAGCTTGCCGGGTACGCTCCTGTGATAGGGCTCGATCAGGCGGGCCACCTGCATGGTAAGGGTCGAGCCCCCCGATACCGCCCG
This sequence comes from Aeromonas sp. 9A, assembly GCF_963900955.1. Lineage (NCBI taxonomy): Bacteria > Pseudomonadati > Pseudomonadota > Gammaproteobacteria > Aeromonadales > Aeromonadaceae > Aeromonas > Aeromonas sp. 9A. The sequence goes on along the minus strand of NZ_CAWRFG010000001.1, from coordinate 2,058,188 downwards.
CCCGTAACGCAGCCACTGCCAGACCCCGCGCACCATGGCCACAGGGTTGACCCCGGGATGGCGCCAGAAGTGGCGATCCTCGTAGCCGAGCAATGCCTCTATGTAACGGGGAGAGACCTGCGCCAGGGTCACGGGGTAACGCCACACCCCGCTGGTATCGGCAAAGGCGCGCAGGGGGCGCCCCTTCATATCGAGCACCACCCGCGCATAGGCGGGATCCAGCGGTGGTGGCGGGAAGGCGCGATCCAGCACCAGCAACACCAGAATGAGAGCCCCCACACCCAACCCCGTCAGCCGCAGCCAGCGAGGCAAACCTGGCAAAGCAAGCCTGCCCTGATGCAACCACTGGCGAGCACGCGACCAAAAACCGGCCGGACGCGCCTCGTCCTGCAAAGGCGAATTACTCAGAAATGGTCACCTCATGGATATCCTGGCCCACCGCCCGCAGTTCGGGTCGATACATGTCTTCCACCTGGGTCGGCGGCACCTGATAGCGACCCGGGGTCACTGCCCGCATCAGATAGACCAGTTGCTGATTGCCCCCCTCGCTCAGATCCAGCGCGGCCGTGTAACGATCGTCTCTAAACTCCTGATGTTTGAGGTAGTCGTTCCATTCGCTCTGCCACGCAGGCTTGCCCTCGATACTGAGCTCCTCGAGCTTGATGCTGGTGCCAAGGGCCGGGTTTTCCAGCTCAAATCCCGCCGGCAGCATCTCCACCAGCAAAGCATCGGGCACCGTCTGCTCGCTGCTCACATTGAGCCGCACCACCACCAAATCGCCCACCTTGACCTTGGCAGGATCAAAGCGCTTACCATCGGCATTGAACCAGCTGCGGGTCACGCTCATGCCTTGGCTGATGCGCGTGGGCGCCTGCTCCGGGTAGCCTACCAGGGTGCGCTGCACATAGAGGGATCCCTTGCCCTCGTTGGTGACGCCAGTGGCCGCCAGGGCCTCGGGGGCACCGATCTGCACACTGTTTTTACCGGCAACGGCCTGGTCGCCACTGATTGACGCTACCCTGGCCTGCCAGTCAGCAGCAGGATCGACCTGTGCCAACCGCAACAGGGCCAGCCGCTCCTGAGTGCTTAGCCACTGGCGATGGGCCAGGGTGTCGGCCACCTTGGCGCTGAACTCGGGCCAGCGATCCTCGGCCAGCTTGTGCTGGCGCAGCAGGGCCAGCTCCAACGCCCCATCGCGCAGGGGCGAACCGTAATCAGCCAGATAGTCATCGCCGCGCGGGGTTGCCAGCGCCCGAGTCAAAACCTTGGCAGCCGTCTGCTCATCCCCCATGGCGGAAAGCGCCAGCGAGAGGTGCAACAGCGGCAAACCGGAGCGGGCATGATCCGCCTGCTGCTCCCAGATAAGGCGCAAAGTGGAAAGTGGCGCCTTGCCTACTCGCGCCAGCACGAAGGCACTGTAAGCCTGATAGGCCAGCCGGCTGTGTTCGGGGGCACTGCTCCAGCGCTCGCCGTACTGGCTGTCGCCGAGATAGCTCTGCAAACGGTTGATGGCCTGATTGAGCATCGCCTCGGGCACGGCATCACCGGCCTCTTTTCTTGTCAGCAGGTAGTCGGCCGCATAGGCGGTGAGCCACTGCTCCTCATCGGAGCGGCCATCCCACAGACCAAAGCCGCCGCCGGGCAATTGCAGTCGTTGCAACCGTTGCAGCAGGGCGCGCTGCAGGTCCGCCTCGCTCACCGGCTTGTCCACGTTTGGCAGATTGTTTGACCAGGCAGCACGCTCATCAGCCGTTGTCAGCAAGTAAGGCCAGGCGCGAGACAGGGTCTGCTCCAGACAGGCGAAGGGGTACTGGGCAAGCGCTTGCCACTGGCCGGCCGGATCCCAGGGGGGCGTACCTGAGAGGCTGAGCAGCCCCTGCAGATTGGCGGGATCCAGCCCGGCCAGTTCGCTCTGGGCAAAGCTCATCTGCTGACCTGGGGTCAGCATCTGGTAGCGCTGGCGCGTCTGGGCGGGCCAGGGGGATCGCAGCGGCAGATACCAGTCGCGACTTATCGCAAACCCCTTGCCGCTCGCCGCCAGTTGCAGGCTTGCCACACCGCTCGCCCCGGTCACTGTGAGCGGCAGGGTCAGCCACTGCTCCTCGCCGTTTTTAAGCGCCAGCGTCTCGGGCAGCGCGCCGCCCGCCTGCAAGCCGCCGGTCAGGGTCCAGGTCAGCGACAGGCTCTGATCTTCACCACTCATGTTACGCAGTTGCACCAGGGCACGGGTCTGATCCCCTCTGGCCCCAAAACGCGGCCAGCCTATCTCGGCCACCAGCGGCGCCACAACTTTGACGGCACGCTCGGCCTGACCCACCTGCTGCTCGTTCCAGGCCAGCGCCATCAGCGCCAGCTCGCCGTTGAAGTTGGGCAGATCAAGCGGGATTACCGCCTTGCCACTCTCGTCAAAACTCACCTCGCCGCTCCAGAGCGCCGCCACCTCGACCCGGCTCTCCAGCGCACCTCCCTTCTTCAGGGCCGGCGCATCACCGCCGTAGTTGAGGCGAGCCAGCTTGCCATCCTGCGGCGGGATCACCTGACCGTAGTTGTCGAACAAGTCTTGCGCGAAGCGCTTGCGGCCAAAGAAGATCTCGAACGGATCGAGGGGTTGGTAGTCGCTGATATTGAGCACCCCCCTATCCACCGCAGCCAGCACAACCCGGCCCTGACTGTTTGGTGTCGAGGTCACCGCCACCTCGAGGCGAGTGAGCGGCACCGCCTTGTCCGGCGCACTCAAGGTGAGCGGCAGGCGGCGGGCCTCCCGGTCGAGCACTAGCGGCACCAAACCGACCGAGCGCAGGCTCTGCACACTCTTTTGGCTCACCGGCTTTGATTCGCTGTCAGGGGCGGCAATCTGGGCAGAGATATGCAGATCGTGGCGCTGCCACTCAGGGCTGACGGGGATCTCGAACTCGCCACGCGCCTCTGCCAATCCACCGCCTTCGGCTCGCAACTCGATGCGCTGCCACCAGCGCAGGCCGTCACCATCCTCCACCAGCAAGAGTCCCTTGCCCGCACTGGGTGCAACCAGAGTCACTTTCGCCTTGTCACCCGCCTGATAGGCGCGTTTATCGAGGGTGATGGCAATCTTGTCAGGCCGCGCCTGCTCACCACCGCCACCCCAGGCGTAACTGCCGATCTCGACCCGCAGACTGGACTGATGGCCCTGACTGTTCTCCACCTCCAACCGATACCAGCCCGCCGCCAAGGGCAAGCTGAGGGTAGTCGGCCCCTTGCCATCCAGTTGCAGTGTCTGCTCCTGCTCCAGATAGGGCTGACTGTTGAACTCGTACTTCCACCCTTCGCCATCGGCGTAGTGCCAGTAGTAGTCACGGTATTCATTGACCAGACGCACCTTCACCTCGCCCGCCACCGGCTGGCCCTGCTCATCGAGGTTGAGGATCTGGAAAGGCAGTGTCTTGCCCCCCTCCACTCTGTCTGCCACGAAATCGGCCTTGAGCGCAGGCCACTGGCTACCGGTGGGCCAGCCGTACTGGGTACGGCTGCGATTGACCGCCCTGCCACCGGGCTCGGATAAAGAGACACGATAAGCCACCTCCAGCGGCCCCAGGGTCCCCACGCTGGCAAGTTGATCCACCAGCGAAAATGCGCCATGCCCCTGCTGGTCCAGGGTGAGCGTGACAGGCTCCAGATCCCTGGCCTGCTCGGTCAGCAGCACATCCCCCAGCGTAAACTCCTGCCACTGGGTGAAGGGCATGGTGGCGCGGCTTATCTTCACCTCTGCCTTGGCCTTGGTGGCACTCGCCGGGGCGCCATAGAGATAATCCCCCTGCAACGGCAAGGTGAGTGCCTCCTGCGGGTTCAGTAATTCACCATCCGGTCCCTTGCCAAGTTGCAGCTTGAGCCGCTCCGGCAGGAACTCTTCCACCAGGAAGGGCCACTCGAAGCGGCTGCCGGCGGCGGTTTTCAGGGTGATGGTCCAGCGGCCGAGCGGCGCATCATCCGGCAGGCGCAGGCCATAATGGGCGGCGCCCAGGCTGTCCGGCAGCAGACGTTTGTGCTCCAGCAGCTGGCCATCCGGCTGTTTCACTTCCAGCTCCACCGCCATGCCCGGCAGCAACTGGCCATCCTGCCCTTTTAGCAAAATTTCACTGTCAAGCCGCTCGCCGGGGCGGTAGATATCCCGCCCGCTGAACAGATAAAGCTGCTGGGCCTGCCAGGGCTGGGTGCCCAATTCAAAGGCGGAGAGATCCAGCGCGGCGCCATCGAGGCGCAGCACAGCCAGATGCTTGCCCTGCTCGGCCAGCAGCAGGCGCGCACCCTGCACCTGATCGAAGCGGCGATGCCCCCGCAGATCGGTATGTTGCACCTGCAGCCGGTTGCCCTTCTCATCGAGCAAAGAGAGTTGTACCTCCTTGAGGGGATCCGCGCTCGAGAGCGCGCTGACAAACACCTCCAGCTGGTCCCGATAGCGACGGGCACTGAGCCCCATGTCGCTCACCGCGAAATAGGTGGTCTCCTTGCGCCAGTCGTAGTTGCCCAGGGGCGACATGACCGCAAAGTAGACGCCGGCCTCGGCCAGCTGCGGCTCCTTGACGTTGATGAGGCGGGTCTCGCGGCGATTGGGATCCAGCTCAAGGGCGTAACGGCCGCTGAACACCCGCTTGGCGCGGCTGGTGATCTGCTCCAGCTCCCAGTTACCCATGCCTGCGCCGGGTCTGTATTCGGCCAGAAAACGTGGCAGATACTCGGCATCGACCCGGAAGAAATCGATATTGACCTCATCCACGTTGACCGCGCTGATGGGCAGGCGCAACTCCTGACGCAGCGGCAGTACCATGCCGCTCGCTGCAAAGGAGGCTCCCGCCTCCAGTGGTCGAGTCTTGAGGGTCCAGCTCTGCGCCTCGGGCCCCAGCCCAGCCTTGAGGGTCACCTTGTAACGCTTGTCAGGCGCTACCTGCGGGAAGTAGAGGGTGCGGCCATCCTCGGCCAGGACCCACTCCCCCTGCAACTGCTTGCCCCCCTCGCTCACACTGAGCCAGGTTTGCCAATTGGACTTGGGCGCCAGCGGGCCGGAGAAGACCAGCGCCAGCGCCGGTGCATCCCGATACTGGCGGGCATTGGCCTGCACCACAGTGTCTGGCGCCCCCGCAACTTGCCGGGCCGCGGGCGCTTGATCGGCGGTTGCCGCTGGCTTGTCTGGGCCGCAACCGGCCAAGAGCAGACTGGTCAGCCCTGTGAGCAACAGGGCTGACCAACGGCGCCTAAGTGGTGAGACGAAAGCATGGGCACATTGGTGGGCAGCAGGGCGAGGGTCGAAAGGGCGCATAGGTTCCATCCCGGATTGGATCGCTGCCATAGCAGCGCGATAGGCAACAGGATAAGACATCCGACTCGCTTGACACAAAACTCATTGCAAAATGTCGAGTACAGATTACCGCCAGACAGATAACAAAAAGCCGACCCAGAGGTCGGCGTTTCACGGCAGCGGTGAGTCGGTTAGTCCATCACCGCCATCTGCCAGGTTTTAAAACCACCAGAGAGGTTTTTCACCTTGAAGCCGTGCTGGCTGAGCAGGCGGCAAGCCACGTGGCCACGCAAGCCCACCTGGCAGCTGATGAACAGCTCTTTATCCCTGGGCAATTCATTGAGGCGAGCGCGCAGCTCATCAAGGGGAATGTGCAGGGCACCCGGGATGCGACCCAGCTTGTCGAGTTCGGGGCCATTGCGCACATCCAGCACCTGTTGATGGGGGTGGCGGGCCTGCACCTCGGCAGCGTGACAGAGGATGGTATCCCCCTTCAAGTGGTTGCTCGCCACAAAGCCCGCCATGTTGATCACATCCTTGGCCGACCCGAACGGCGGCGCATAGGTGAGCTCCAGATCCTGCAAGTCAAACACCGTCAGCCCGGCGCGCTGGGCCACCGCCAGTACGTCGATGCGCTTGTCGACCCCATCCTTGCCGATGGCCTGGGCACCGTAGATCTTGCCATCGGGGGCGAACAGCAGCTTGAGGCTGACCGGATGGGCGCCCGGGTAGTAACTGGCGTGGCTGCCCGGATGCACATAAGCCTTCTCGAACGGCAGGCCCAGTTGTACCAGGCGCTTCTCGTTGAGACCCGTGCTGGCCACCGCCAGATCGAACAGCTTGCAGATGGCTGTGCCCTGGGTCTTCTTGTAGGTTTCGGCCCGCCCCAGCATGTTGTCGGCGGCGATGCGCCCTTGCCGGTTGGCAGGCCCCGCCAGGGGGATCAGCACGGATTCGCTGGTCACAAAATCTGTCTCTTCCACCGCATCCCCCACCGCATGGATGAAGGGATCCGAGGTGCGCATGCCGGCATCTACCTTGATGCCGCCGCGCGGGCCCAACTCCAGCCCCGCTTTTGCGGCGAGCAGGGTTTCTGGCTTGACGCCGATGGCCAGGATCAACAGACCGGTTTCAAGATGTGAGCCATCACTCAGGGTCAGACGCAAGCCACTGCGCGTGGCGCTCGCCACGGCGGCGGTTTTCTCCGCCAGCACATCCAGACTTTCGATGGCGGCAAGACCGGTGCGCAGCCGCAGATCTATGCCCTCTTCCCGGATGCGGGCGTGGAGCATATTGGCCATCTCTTTATCGACCGGCGCCATCACCTGATCGGAGAGCTCCAGCAAGGTGACCTCCAGCTTGCGCTGATGCAGTGCCTCCATCATCTCCAACCCGATAAAGCCGCCACCGACCACAGTGACATGGCGCGGATGATCATGCTGCAGAGCAGCAAGGATGCGATCCATGTCAGGGATATTGCGCAGGGTATAAACATGCGGGCTGTCGATGCCGGGGAACGGAGGACGGATTGGCGCGGCCCCCGGGCTCAGCAGCAGTTGATCGTAAGGCTCTCGCCGCTCTTCACCGGTTTGCAGATGACGCACCAGCAGTGTCTTGCCAGCCTTGTCTATCTCGATCACATCGTGAAAGACTCGCACATCCACATTGAAACGGCGCTTGAAGCTCTGGGGCGTCTGCAACAGCAGGGCATCCCGATCCTGTATGTCACCCCCTATGTGGTAAGGCAGACCGCAGTTGGCGAAGCTGACAAACTCGCCACGCTCGAATACCACTATCTCGGCCTCTTCGCTCAGACGGCGAGCTCTGGCCGCCGCAGAGGCGCCGCCAGCCACACCGCCTACAATCAGGATCCGTTTCATCAGCAAGACTCCGGTGAACAACAAATTGCCATTAAATTAGCGATTTCTAATTTAGATTTCAATGAAATTTTGTTTGCACCGATTTTGCAGTATTCTTGCCACCCGACAGTTGTTCAACAGGATGTTATCAGTTCATGTCGTCTACCGCGCTCAGTCACCTTCCCCCTGCCAGCCAGACACCGCTGTTCTTTCGTCTGGATGTGCGCAGCCAGCGGCTGGTCGCCCTGACCGATGTGATGCAAACCCCGCTTCATTGGCTGGATGAACCGAGAAGTGCCTGGCCGGCCCAACTGCCGGATGCCCTGCGACTGCCCATAGAGCAAGCCCTTGCCAAGGGTCAGGGGGGCAAGCTGATGCTGCGCTTCGCCGGACAGCAGTGGCATATCGCTCTCTCCCATGAACAGGATGCCTTCTGGCTCATCTGCCTGCAGACCCAGCGCCAGGAGCCCATCGCCGATCTCGCCTTGCAGCTGCCACGCCTGAGCCAGATGGCCAGCCAGCAACAGTTCGTCGCCATGCTGGAAGCCCTCAAGGAGAGCCTGGGGGCCGATCGCCTGATCCTCTGGCACTATCAAGCCAATGGCTCCCTCGGCAGCGAACAGCTGACCCCAGTCTTTGCCCTCGGCGCCGAGGGGCTTTCGGCCATTCGCGGTGACAGTCGCTACATTCGCGCCTTGCGCACCCGCAAATCCTTGAGTTTTTCCGAGGCGGCCCACCAGCCCATGTTGAGCCAGCACTACTATCTGGCCAATGCGGGGGTGAGCTCGCGCCTCGATGGCGCCCTGCTGGAGCAGGAAAAACTCATCGGCGTGCTGAGCCTTGAGTACCTCAGCGCCACCGTGCTGAGCGAAGAGATGTTGCAACTGGTGCGCCACAGCGCCCAATTGCTCGGCCACTGGCAGCCAGAGCCTGAACCCCTCATCAATCCTGTGCTGGCCTTGCCCGGCGAGCTGACTCTGTTGACCGGCATCGCTTATTGCCGTGCGTTGGTAAACTGGGCCGTCACCATCAGTGGTGCCCGCATCGGCTGGGTCGGCGAATACCAGCCGCGAGGCCAGGAGCTCTGGATCATTCCGCGCTGCGTGCTGGAAGGAGAAACCTTCTCCATCCTCAAACCCATACAACTGGATCCCGGCCCCGCCCAGGAGTTGTTCCAGCACGGTCAGGCCCTCTATGTGGAAGACCTGCCCCTGCGTTATCCCTTGGCCACCCAACTGCTGGCCCTCAATGCCAAGGCCTATGTCGGTGTGCCGTTGCACGGTCCGAGCGGCGCCCCCATGGGACAGCTCACCTTGCTGCTCGACACGCCGCTAGCCGACCCCATGCCCTTGCTCGATGCCCTCAGCAGTCAGCACGAACGGGCCGCCATTGAATTGCAGCGGCTCGCCGCCGACGATGCCCTGCGCCTGGCAGAAGTGGCCTTCAACACCCACGACGGCCTGCTGGTCATGGATCACCAGGGGATCATTCTCAAGGTCAATCACTCCTTTGGCCGCATCACGGGGTTTGGCAACGATGAGATGATCGGCCAGCATATTGTCAGGCTTCGACCGACCTATTATGGCGATCACCTGAAAGAGGATGTCAGACGGGCCATCGATGAGCAGGAGTTCTGGATGGGCGAGGAGCGCTGCCTGCACAAGGATGGGCATCTGTTCCCGGTGCGTCTCATGGTGAGCGGGGTCAAGGATGAGCTCGGCGAATTCAGTCACTACGTCTGCAGCTTCTACGACATCACCAAGGAAAAAGACGCCGCCCGCCACATAGAGCAGCTCGCCTATTACGACGATCTGTGCGGCCTCTACAACAGGCGCAGCCTCAACAACATAATGCAATGCACCCTGCAGGCACCGAACGGTCAATGGGGCGCCTTGCTGCTGGTGGATCTGGACAACTTCAAGTCGATCAACGACTCCCTCGGCCATGCCTGTGGCGATCAGCTGCTGCAAGCCGTGGTCGAGCGGCTCAAGGGACTGCCCCAGGACAACCTGGTGCTGGCCCGCATCTCGGGGGATGAATTCGCCCTGCTGTTCACCGCCCTGGGTCAGGGTTATGTCACTGCCAAGATCCTGGCCGAGCACTTCGCCCGCGAGCTGATGGGGCTGTTTCGCACCCCGTTCGACATCGAGGATCACAAACTCCATTGCAGTGCATCTGTGGGGATCAGCCTGTTTTCCAGCGAAGACCAGGATCATCTGGTGCTGATGCAGCAGGCCGACACCGCCACCCACATGGCCAAGCGGGCCGGTCAGGGCAACTATGTCTTCTTCAGCGAGGCCATGGCCGAGAAAGAGAAGAGCAAGCTCACCATCAACAACCAGCTGCGCGATGCCCTGCGCCACCATGAGTTGCAACTGCACTATCAGCCGCAATACAGGGTCGACAATGGCAGCTTGTCCGGCATAGAGGCACTGCTGCGCTGGCAGCGCAGCGACGGCACCATGGTGCCACCGGCCGAGTTCATTCCCATCGCCGAAGAGACCAGCCTCATCCAGGACATCGGCTACTGGGTGATGAAGACCGCCTGCGCCCAGTACAGCTTCTGGCTCAATCGCGGCTTTGCCATTCCCCATCTGTCGGTCAACGTCAGCGCCCGCCAGTTCCACACCGCAGGCTTCGTGCAGCAAGTGGAGTACATACTGCGCGACACAGGCGTGCCCCCTTCCCGCCTGCTGCTGGAAGTGACCGAATCCGTGGTGCTGGAAAACCGGCTGGAGAGCATAGCCCGCATGCGGCAACTCAAGGATCTCGGCATACTGCTCTCCATCGATGATTTCGGCACCGGCTACTCGTCGCTGGCCTATCTGCGGGATCTGCCGGCGGACGAAGTGAAGCTCGACCGAAGCTTCATTCAAACCCTGGTTCACAGCGAACAGGACAAGGCCATCGTCAAGGCCATCCTGGATCTGGCCAAGGTTTTCCGCTTTACCGTCACCGCCGAAGGGGTGGAAGATGAGGAGCAGCTCGCCATCCTCAAAACCTTGGGATGCCAGCATTATCAAGGCTTCCTGACCAGTCGACCGCTGACGGTAAAAGCCCTGGAGAGCCTGCTCGGCGCGGCCCAGTCGGGCTAAACAGGTAGGATTTATAGGGATTTATGTAATAAAATCACGGCCTGCTCGAATCGTTGGAGTCGTCTATGTCTGTCAGTAATCAGATCCCTGCCGTTGAAACCAGTGCATCCGGTGTCATTGGCCGGATCCATTCCGTTGAAACCTGCGGCACCGTTGATGGCCCCGGAATACGGTTTATCGTATTCATGCAAGGCTGTCTGATGCGCTGCAAGTACTGCCACAATCGGGATACCTGGGATACCCAGGGTGGCCGCGAAGTGACAGTGCCGGAGTTGATGAGCGACATCACCAGCTATCGCCACTTCATGAATGCCTCGGGTGGCGGAGTTACCGCCTCCGGTGGCGAAGCCATGTTGCAACAAAATTTTATCGCCGAACTGTTTGCCGCCTGCAAGGAGAAGGGTGTTCACACCTGCCTCGATACCAACGGCTTTGTGCGTCACTACGACGAACAGCTCGACAAGGTGCTCGACAACACGGATCTGGTGCTGCTCGACATCAAGCAGATCAATGACGAAAAACACATTCCCCTGACCCACGTCAGCAACAAGTACACCCTGGAGTTCGCCCGTTATCTCGCCGCCAAAGGCAAGACAATGTGGATACGCTACGTGGTGGTGCCGACCTGGTCGGACGATGACGAGAGCGCAGAGGGACTGGGCCAGTTCATTGCCGAACTGGGGGATAGTGTCGAGAAGGTGGAACTGCTGCCCTATCACGAGCTGGGCAAGCACAAGTGGGACGTTCTGGGTGAAAACTATGATCTGACCGGGATCAAGCCCCCCAGCAAGGAGACCATGGACAGAGTTCAGGGCATACTCGCCAAGTACCACAACAACGTCAAATACTGATGCCTTATCAGGGCTGGCAAGGAATACGCCAGCCCTGCTGATATTGAGACACTGCATCACTGCCCGCCCAGCGCGCCATCACATGACAAGGAGATGCCATGAATGAAGGACAAGCGGCCGCCCTCCTGCTCTGGGTATTGCTGCTGATATTCAGCCTGCGTGGCACCCTGCTGCGTACCCTGCTTGATCAACCCCTCTATCAGCACCTCTGCCTTGGCGGCGCCATCGTGCTGGTCCCGCTCTGGACCTTGCGCGCCGGCCTGCATGAAGGGCTGGAAGTCCATTTTCTCGGCCTCACCAGCCTGACCCTGCTGCTGGGGTGGCGTCTGGCCCTGCTTGCTCCCTGCCTGACACTGCTTGTTCTGGGTTACTTCGGGGTTGCCTCCCTCGCCGATTTCGGCTGGCAGGCACTGATTGGCATCGCCCTACCGGTCGCTACCAGCTGGCTGCTTTTCCTGGCGAGCTGGGCCTGGATGCCCCGCCATCTGTTCGTCTATCTGTTCGTGGTCGCCTTTTTTGGCGGCGCGCTGAGCATCTCAGTCAAGATGATCGCCAGCGCCCTGCTGATGGGGATGAGCGGCGCCTATCCGTGGCACACCATCAGCGCCGACTACCTCTCCATCTGGCCGCTGCTGCTCTTCCCCGAAGCCCTGCTCAACGGCATGACCATGACCTTGCTCGCCGTCTACCGCCCCCACTGGGTCAACACCTTCTTTGATCGGGAATACCTGGGGCGCTAAGCGCGTGCACCATGCTCGCTGCCCGCCACACAGCACTCCCCCACAGACAGCAAAGGCCCCTGACGAGCAGGGGCCTTGCAACAAGAAGATCAGAGCTTAGAAGCGGTATTCGATATGCAGGGAGTGGGTATCCAGGCCGGGGTTTTGGTCATACATATTGGCGTTGGACATGTGCTCATACTGATAGCCAATCAGCCAGTTCTTGGTGATCGCGTACCCCAGACCAATGCCGGAAGCAAACTGGAAGGGGCCACCGTAATCCTTGAAGCCATTGCCACGATGGCCGAACTCATGCTCCGCCAGCCAGAGCACCTCAGCCGGGATCCATACCACCCAGTTCCCCCACAGACATTCGGCGCGCGCCCCTGTGCCCAATCTGGCAGTGCGCTCATCCCCCACCTTCAGCATGCCGCCACGCACGCCCAAGCCAAACTGGCAGCCGGAATCCCCCCAGCGCCAGAACATGTGATGATATTTGACGTCTGCCGTGAAGATGCTGAGTTTCTCGTTTTCGGATGGTGTGCCCAGTTGCAAGGCAACAATGTTGTCATTGGCGATGGCTCCGGTGCTGGCTATCAACGAAGCCAGCAGTCCCGAGAGCAAGAGTGTGTTAGCGCGCATGTCCCCTCCTAACGTCCTTGTTATCCAGCATGCCCTCTCAAACTCAAATGGGCACATCTCAGGAATAGTCAGTGGGGAGCAGAGTTGTCAACAAAACAGGTAAAACTAAAAAACAAGATTTTTACAGGGAATTGGTCTAGCTGGCGAAGGTGTTTCAGTTGAATCACAGGATAAATACCCGCGATAGTCTATTAATTGAGCTCACAAAAATAGCCAGATAACGTATTTACTCTATTGGTCAGTTTGATCGGTCAAATAACAACCACATACAAAACGCCTCTATGTAGGAGCATTCTAAATTAGTCGTTTTTTAACCATAGATACTCATCCGGCAAGTATTAAACTTAAATGAAAAATTAAATAACTCTTATAAAACAATAACTTGAAAATTAATCGTAATTCCTCAGATTGATTATTGAGTGTTGACTCAATCGCACCTGATAAGTAAGATGCGCCTCAAATAAAATAAAGCATGATGCTCGTCACAGATTGACGCGCAAAGGGCACGGGGTAATCAACCTGCACAGCAGGATCATTTTCTGAACAACATTGTTGTGCAGCGCCCTCCTATTATCCTCATGTTTTTAAAAACCACGAATTGATTGTTTTTAGAACGGGACTATGTCATTTCCGTGCGGTAGCCATGGTGAAATACCACCTTTTCCAACCAAAAACAACACCAAAAAGAAACAAAAAACCAACAATCAATTCCGTTGCCATTCCGGCTGCTGCAGCAGGCTGTTACGTTTGCATCGAACGCACATGATAGGCTTGCATCTCACTTGATGTCTGTCAGACAACGCCATTCCATTTTGCAAGAAAAGACCAACCATTGAACAAGCCAATTCTATCCAGCCAGCATCGCTCACCCATGACAGTGCTGAAGGATGTCACCTTCGGCCTGCTGATGCGTGAGCTCAAGACACGTTTCGGCAACTATCGCATGGGCTACACATGGGCCGTACTTGATCCGTTAGTTGCCATAGCAGTGTTCTGTTTTATCTTCGGGATGCGCCAACGTAACGGGTTTGGCGGGGTTGAAGCCCCGGTTTTTATCGCGGCGGGTTATCTGCCGTTTATGATGTTCCAAAACATGGCCAGCCAGTTGCAGTCTGCCGTCAGCGCCAACAAGGGGCTGTTCTGTTATCGGCAGGTGACTCCCTTTGCCACCCTATTTTCCCGCTTCTTGCTGGAAACCCTGATCGGTGTGCTGGTGGCCTTTGTGCTGATCCTGGGGCTGATGTGGTTTGGTTTTGATGCCATGCCTGCAGACCCGCTCGCCGTGTTGACGGGGTATGGCCTGCTGATGGTCTTCTCCTTTGCGCTGGGTACCTTGTTCTGCATCGCCACCTCCCTCTCCGAAGAGGCGAGAAAGCTGATCCCCATTCTGATGCGCCCCATGATGTGGATTTCGGCGGTATTCTTTCCGCTGGCGGCCGTGCCCCAGAGCTATCAGCACCTGCTGCTGTGGAACCCCGTCGTGCACGCCCTGGAGCTTATCCGCTCGGGCTGGATTGCCGGTTTTCAGACCCAGGGCGGTAGTTGGTCTTATCTGGTGAGCACGACCCTGATACTGCTCACTTTCGCCATGAGTGCCTATCGCCTCAGCCATCGACGACTAATCGCAAGCTAACAAGATGATCACTCTGGATAACGTTTCGAAATACTACCCCACCAAGTTTGGCCGCCATTATGTGCTGAAAGATGTCAGCTTTACCCTGCCCGGGGATCGCAACATCGGCATTCTGGGTGCTAACGGCGCCGGAAAATCCACCCTGCTGCGCCTGCTTGGCGGCATGGATATGCCCAATAAAGGCAAGGTGATCCGCCACAGTCGGGTCTCCTGGCCCCTGGCCCTGAGCGGCGGCTTTCAGGGCAGCATGACGGGGCGTGAAAATACCCGCTTCGTCTGTCGCATTCACGGGGTGCATGATACCGAGGCGGTGGAGGAGTGGGTTAAGGAATTTTCTGAAATTGGCCAGCACTATGAGCTGCCCATCAAGGGTTACTCGAGCGGGATGAAATCCAAATTCTCCTTCGCCGTCAGCATGGCCTTTGATTTTGATATCTACCTGACCGACGAGATCACCTCGGTGGGGGATGCCAGATTCAGACAAAAATGCATTGATGTCTTCACCCAGAAGCGGGAAACCGCCAGCCTGATCATGGTCTCCCACGATATGAAGACACTGCGCCAGCAGTGTGACATGGGCATAGTGCTGCAAAACGGGCAGCTGACCCTGCACGACGACATCGAAGACGCCATCGCCATCTACCAGACGCTCTGATCTTCCATTTCAAGTATCTCCACGGACTTTTATGACCAAAGCCAAATTGACCGCCCTGCTTGAACGCAAGCTGCGTAAATTCAAGCGTGACCCCAAGCTGTTTCTTATCGATTCAAAGGGCTATCGAGTCGCCCATCACTCCTGGAAAAAAGCCATCAAGCTTGGCAGCTTTCTCTGGGTGGTGATCTGCTTCAGCCTGGCAGTGCTCTATTACGGCACCCTTGCCAGCGATCGCTATGTCAGCCAGGCGAGTCTCATCGTCAAGCAGGCAGATCAGCTCAAGATGCTGCCAGATGCGCTCTCCATGCTGGGGCTGGGTGGCAGCAATCATCAGGATGTGCTGGTGATCCAGGACTATCTCAAGTCCTGGGATATGCTCAACACCCTGGATAAGGCACTGCAACTGAAAAAACACTATCAGAGCGACCACGCCGATATGTTCTCCCGCCTGCCTGAAGATGCCACCCGCGAACAGTTTCTGGCGTTTTATCGGGATCACCTCACCGTCAGTCTGGATGAACTCTCGGGTGTGCTGACCGTCAGCCTGCAAGCCTTCGACCCTGACTATGCCAAACAAGCGGTCCAGCTGATGCTCAAAGAGAGCGAGGGCTTTATCAACCGCTTGAGCCGCCAGGTGGCGATGGAGCAGCTCAAATTTGTAGAGAGCGAAGTTGCCCGCTCCCACGAGCGGCTGCTGGGTGAACAAGCCAAGATGCTGGCCTTCCAGAACCAGCACCAGCTGATGAGCCCCGAGGCCACCAGTACCGCCATGATGGGAGTGGTGTCTGAACTGGAAGCCGAGCTGGTACGCCAGGATGCCGAGCTTAAACGGCTGCAAATCTATATGAATGCCAATGCCCCTGACGTGGTGGCGGTGAGAGACAGGGTCGATGCCCTCACCCGTCAGCTGGCGCAAGAGAAAAATCGCCTGACCGGCAGCGAGAAGCAGTCCCTCAACGAGGTCAATGCCGACTATCAGGCAGTACAAGTTCAAGCCCAGCTGGCCGCCGACGTCTACAAGACAGGGCTGGTGAGCATGGAGCAGGCGCGCGTCGAAGCGTACCGCAAATTGAAACACCTGCTGGTGGTGAGCCAGCCCAGTCAGGCCGAAGAGGCCGAATATCCCCGCCGTCTCTACAACCTGGCCACCATCGGTGTTCTGCTTTGCCTTTTCTACGGTCTGGTCGTGATGGGTCTTGCCACCCTGCGCGAACATCAGGACTGACAGGAGTATGTCGTTGAATACCTTCTTTACTAGATCACTCAATATCAAGCCGAGTCTGCTGGCCCTGAGTCTGGGCCTCTTGCTGCAACCCGCTTATGCTCTGGAAATCTCCCAGGAAGGAGCCCCGGTGCGCAAGGTCATCACGGATACCCAGACCCGGGATCCTGTGTTTGGCAACTGGCTGTTTCGCGGTGAGTTTGCCCGGGAATCCTTCAACGGTTTCAACCCGGATTACCGCATCGCCATCGGCGATCGGTTGCAGGTGCAGCTGTGGGGGGGGGTCGAATTCGATCAGCCCCTGACGGTCGATCACCAGGGCAATATCTTCCTGCCCAAGGTTGGGCCCATCAAGGTGGCAGGGGTTCGTAACGAACAACTGAATGACACCCTGCTTGGCGCCGTCACCACCGTCTATCAGAAGAATGTCAGCGTCTATGCCACCCTGGACGTGAGCCAGCCGGTCAAGATCTTCGTGACCGGCTTTGTCAAGCAACCGGGCCTGTTTGCCGGCCAGTCAGGGGATTCCATCCTCTATTTTCTGGACAAAGCGGGCGGTATTGCCGCCGAGCGCGGCAGTTATCTTGACGTCGCCCTCAAGCGCAATGGCAAGACACTGCGCCACTACAACCTCTACCAGTTTCTGGTCAATGGTACCCTGCTGCCCACCCAGCTGCGCGATGGCGACATCATAGTGGTGGCACCGCTGCGCTATCAGACCACGGTCAGGGGCAAAGTTGCGAACGCCAACAAGTTCGAACTGAGCAAACCCCATGTCACCCTGGCCGAGCTGATGCAGATGGCCAGGCCCGATCCCGATGCGACCCATATTCGGGTGAGCCGCAATCAGGGGGAAGATATCCACATGGATTACTACCCCATCAATGACGCCCAACTGGCCAAAAACATGATCAGCTCGGGTGACACTGTGGAAGTGATCGCCGACAAGCGGTATGCCTCCATAGCGGTGCGGGTTGAAGGGGAACACGACAGTGCCCAGGAGTATGTGCTCAAGTACGGCGCCCGCCTCGGCGATATCCTCAATGGCCTGAAACTGACCCAGGATGCGGACTTGAGCGCCATCCAGCTCTATCGTGACTCGGTCAAGGTGCGCCAGAAGGAGATGCTGAACTCCTCCCTCAAGGCGCTGGAAGCCAGTATCCTGACCGCCCGCTCCTCTTCCGAGGGGGAAGCCAAACTGCGCAACAGCGAAGCACAGTTGCTGATGCAATGGGTCGAGCGCGCCAAGGATATTCAGCCCAACGGTCAGGTGGTGCTCGCCAATGGCACCAACATGGAAGATGTGCGGCTCGAACCGGGCGATATCATCCGTATTCCGCGCCAGACCAACCTCATCATGGTGCACGGGGATGTCATGTTCCCGAACGCCATCCTGATGGACAGCAAGCGCACTGTGGCCGACTACATCGATCTGGCCGGCGGCTTTACCCAGAAAGCCAGCAACTCCCGTATTCTGCTGCTGCATCGTGACGGCACCTTCAGCCAGATTGAGAAGGGCGATCTGGACAATAAAGAGATCGCCATCAAGCCGGGTGACGAAATTTTCGTGCTGCCTCAGGTTGATACCAAGTCGCTGCAGATCACCAAGGATATTACCGAGGTGCTCTATCAAATCGCCATTTCGGCAAGAGCCCTGGTGCTCTTGTAATAACAAGAATAGAGTGGCAGCGGCTGCCACTCTATTTCACTTGTGAGTCAATCCCTTTGCATAATAATAAACGACCACGTATTGCTTTAGTGGCAGACCAGTTCACGACTTTCAGCTTGGCCCCGGATGCCGACCTTATTCAGATCACCCCGCTCGACTGGCAATGGAAACTCAGATTTTTCAAACCTGATTTTTTGTTTGTGGAGTCAACCTGGCGTGGCTACAAGAATAGTTGGCAAGGCAAGATTGCCAGTTATGCGCACAGTTCACCCAATAAACCAGAACTGCGAAAATTACTGGAATTTTGCCGAAAACGGAAAATTACAACCATTTTCTGGAATAAAGAGGACCCGTTTCATTTCGAGCGCTTTGCCGATGCGGCGGCGCTGTTCGATGTGGTCTATACCACGGATGCCGGTTCCCTTGAACGGTACCATGCCCTTCCCCATCAGGCCTTTGTGCATGTTGGTGTCCTGATGTTTGCCGCACAGCCAAGCTGGTATCAACCGGCAGTGAGCGGTGAACGGGGACCAGGGATCGCCTTTCTGGGGGGCTATTATGGCAATGAGCTGGCCGAGCGCAGCAGGGCACAAGAAGATGTGCTGTATGCATTGCGGGACAGAGGCTTGATTATTTTCGATCGCTTCTGGCAGAAAAATAACGGTTGCAGTTATCCGGATAAACTTCAGCCATACTGCAAACCCGCCATCTCGCCAATATCTGTCGCCAAGGCGTATCGGCAATATCAGCTTTATTTGAATTTCAATACGATAAGTCAATCGCCGACCATGTTATCCCGTCGGGTGTTCGAGTTGGCGGCAGCAGGTTGCCCCATTATCAGCACCCCTTCGATAGCGATGGAGAGCATTTTTGGCAAGAGTATCGTCGCGGTACAGGATGGTACGGCGGCACGCGAGTGGTGTGTGCAATTACAAAAAGATATTCGTCAGAGAAACGAATTGGGCGAGCAAGCCAGGGAAATAGTGCTAGCCCAACACACCTGGCAACACCGACTGACACAGCTCAATAGTGAACTCAGTCTTTATTAAGTAGTTTCGGGACAATACGAAAAACCAATTAACTCACACGGGAGTGATTATTATGCCGATAAAAGCGCAGCGGGTATTGATTGTGTTTGGTACCAGACCGGAAGCAATCAAGATGGCTCCGATCGTCAAGGCCTTCCAGGCCAATCGCAAGATTGACGTCAGAGTCTGTGTCACGGGGCAACACAGGGAGATGCTGGATCAGGTGCTCAACCTGTTCGAGATCGAGCCGGAGTATGACCTCAACATCATGAAACCGGGTCAGGATCTGACCGATGTCACCACCGCCATTTTGCAAGGCCTGAGACCCGTGTTTGCGGAGTTCAAGCCGGATCGCATTCTGGTGCACGGTGATACTGCCACCTCTTTTGCGGCAACGCTGGCGGCCTATTACCACCGCATCGCGGTCGGTCACGTCGAGGCCGGCCTTCGCACCGGCAATATCTACTCTCCCTGGCCGGAAGAAGGTATGCGTCGTCTGACAGGGGGCATTGCCGATCAACACTACACCCCGACCATCAGCTCGCTGAAAAACCTCATCATGGAAAACATCGCCCCCGAGACCATCTTCGTGACGGGTAACTCAGTGATCGATGCCCTGATCGAGGTTTCCCACCGCATTGATAACAACGTCGGCATGAAAGCCGAGCTGGCCAGCCGTTTCCCCTTCCTAGACAAGAGCAAGAAGCTGATCCTGGTGACGGGTCACCGCCGTGAGAACCACGGTGATGGCTTTGAGCGCATCTGCAAGGCGCTGGCTGCGCTGGCCCAACGGGATGACGTACAGATCGTCTATCCGGTACACCTCAACCCCAATGTGCAAGAGCCGGTCAACCGCAACCTCAAGGGGCTCGACAACGTGCACCTGATCGAGCCGCAGGATTATCTGCCTTTCGTCTATCTGATGAAGCAGAGCTACCTGATCCTGACCGACTCTGGCGGCATTCAGGAAGAGGCGCCGACCCTGGGCAAACCTGTGCTGTGCATGCGCGACACCACTGAGCGCCCTGCCGCCGTCAAGGCCGGCACTGTGCGCCTGGTCGGTACCTGCGACGAGACCATAGTGGCAGAGACGGTGCGCCTGCTGGATGACGAGCTGGCCTACCAGGTGATGAGCCATGCCAACAACCCCTATGGGGATGGCAAAACCAGTCAGCGCATCGTTGAAGCCGTCACTGGCATGAGCGGCGCCCTGGGCCAGCAGATTGACAGCAGCCTGCAGGTTGCCTGATTTACAGATTACATACCTGTCTTTTGGGGGCATGCATGATGCCCCCTGTTTTACTATCGAGAGCACAAAATAATGAAATTTGAAACCATCTCCGTTGTTGGTCTGGGTTATATCGGTTTGCCAACTGCAGCAGTCATCGCCAGCAACGGTATTCGTGTCGTGGGTGTGGATGTCAACCAGCATGCGGTAGACACCATCAACCAGGGCAAGATCCACATTGTTGAGCCGGGTCTGGAAGACCTGGTCAAGCAAGCCGTGCAAGATGGCCACCTGAGTGCCCACACCAGCCCGCAGAAGGCTGATGCCTTCCTGATCGCCGTACCGACCCCGTTCAAGGGCGAAGATCATGAGCCGGACCTGAGATATATCGAGAGCGCCTCCCGCGCACTGGCCCCCATGCTGGAAAAGGGCAACCTGGTGGTGCTGGAATCCACTTCTCCGGTCGGCGCGACCGAGCAGATGGCCAAGTGGTTGGCCGAAGAACGCAGCGATCTGACCTTCCCGCATACCGTTGCTGAAGGCCAGACCCCTGATATCTTTGTGGCGCACTGCCCGGAGCGCGTACTGCCCGGTCAGGTGATCCGCGAGCTGGTTGAGAACGATCGCATTATCGGTGGCATGGACGCAGCCAGTACCGCCGCTGCTACCCAGGTCTACAAGATGTTTGTCAAAAAGGGCGAGTGCATCGCGACCGAAGCGCGCACTGCCGAAATGAGCAAGCTGACCGAAAACGCCTTCCGTGACGTCAATATCGCCTTTGCCAACGAGCTGTCCCTTATCTGTGACAAGCAGGGTATCAATGTGTGGGAGCTTATCTCCCTGGCCAACCGTCACCCCCGTGTCAATATTCTGCAGCCAGGCTGCGGCGTGGGTGGTCACTGCATCGCCGTCGATCCCTGGTTTATCGTCAACCAGAACCCGGACACGGCCCGCATGATCCACCAGGCGCGTCTGGTCAATGACTACAAGCCTCACTATGTGGTGGAGCAGGTAGAAAGTGCGGTCACCGGTATCATCAATCCGAAGATCGCCTGCCTGGGGTTGGCATTCAAGCCGGACATCGATGACCTGCGCGAAAGCCCGGCCCTGGATATCACCAAGACCCTGGCCAACAACCCGGCCTATCAGATCCTGGCGGTGGAACCCAATATTGAAGCGCTGCCGGCTACGCTGGAAAATCGTAATAACGTCAGATTGACTTCTCTGTCAGATGCTATGCAGCAAGCGGATATAGTTATAATTTTGGTCAAACATAACTCTTTTACATCTCTTTCCAAGAGCGATTTTAAAGGGAAAGCTATTTACGACTTTGTAAACGCCACTTATTAAAATTTAATGTTTGCTGGAGGCATTATATGCTTCCAGCAAAACTATTTTATGGTATGTCACTATAAGAAAGCATTTAGCCTAGAAATACGGGACCAAGTATGCGGAAGAGAAAAAGCCGAAACAACCAACCAAAAAACAGCATATGCACAACAGTAAATAACCATAATATACTAAATGATGGGCATGTACTTGGCCTTTTCGAAAATAATGAAGGAATTACATCGTTTAGCTTTACTGTTGACTCATCACTCGGCCATGAAAAAGATGGCATGTGTATGTGTTTTGACTTCTTAGAATCGAAACCTTCACTTGATACATTAAAAGCTAATAATATCAGCAATTCATCTGTGTTAGGTAATTATAAGTATCTTCATATAAAGAAGGGAATGAATACATATAGTGACATCTTAAAATTCCCTTCCGACATACAAAGAGTTAAGGTTACCATAAAGAAATGGAAGCATAATAGTGAGTCAAATGACTATATTTCACCGACAAATTTAAAAGCAATATCTTCTACTGTTAACCACAATCACAATATGGCCAGAGCCTGTTATGTAAATACAACGTGGTTAAAAGAGTACGTAAATCCAGGCAAAAAATTATCAATACATATTCCATGCTGCATCGATGGCGATAGTAATCAATCGGCCCTAGTATGCTTCGATTTTGGTGATCATATACTAGATGATAAGTATAAGAACGGCAATGGCTTTGGCCTTTCACCAGTTGCAGGATATTATTTATATATCAACAACATTGAAGGTTTTGATATTTTTCATTGTAATGTAACTTTACCTACAACGATTAAGACCTTTAAAGTCGGCATCCGTTCTTGGAATCCAAATTCTAGAGTGTATTTTAAAAATACTATCTTTGAATCCCTTCAAGATATGGCATCGCTATCCGGCGTAGTCGGCTCCGAAAAAACAATCCCTGCGCTAATCAATAAAGTTAATAAGTTAGAACAAGAGCTTTCAAAATCAAATAAAGCAAACTTTAATGCCAGAAATTCCATTAGCTACCGCCTTGGTTCAACACTTATTAATAGTAAGAAATCTTTAACGAATATAATTAAATTACCTGTAGAATTATATAAACTGAGAGCTGAAGTAAAGCGTCGAAAAGAACGCGCTCTATCACCTACTTTGACCCACACTAGGATAAAAAGATCCGCCTTCGACAGCACACAAGACATCAAGGTATTGAGCCTCCTTGACCCTATCTCTCATGCATGTTGGTCTGCAGTATTCAATGTTACACCTCTTTCCTATGAAGGTTATGTGGAACAAATAGAAAACGGTGACTTTGATTTCTTTTTCATGGAGAGCTGCTGGAATGCGAATCAAGGCACTTGGTTATACGCTCAGACATCACCAAACTTCTCCCATATAAATGCCCAAAGATTTTTAGATGTACTTTCTATTTTAAAAAGAAAGTCTATTCCGATAGTCTTCTGGAATAAAGAGGACCCAATGCACTATGATACATTTCTTAATATTGCAAAGGAAAGTGACTTTATTTTCACAACTGACACAAATAAAGTAAACAGCTACAAAAAAGACACCTACAATGAAAATGTATATGGATTAGCTTTTGCAGCAGAAACTAGTGCTTGTAATCCTGTAGGCAGAAATACTATGTGCTTGGGGGATATATGCTTCGCAGGAACATATTATGCTCATGATCATGGTGACAGAAGGGATCAGATGGATATTGTTCTATCCACTCTTGAAGGTCGAAATGGTATTATTTACGACAGAGCATCAAACTCTGACAGTGATAGATATAAATTCCCTGAAGTATATAATGACTATATAAAACCTAGCATTCCATTTAATGAAATGATGGATACATATAAGAAATTCAAAGTGTTCTTAAATGTTAATACCATTACAAACTCCCCGAGCATGATGTCTAGGCGTGTTTATGAAATACTAGCGTCAGGAACACCTATTATTTCTACAACATCAAAAGCTATCTTTGAACAATTGCCTGGTCTTGTATTAACAGTAAAGACTAAAGACGAAGCTAATCTTGCTGCAGAAAAACTGCTAAATGACGAGATGTTCTGGTATAAGAAAAGTCATTTAGGATATCGTTATATCCATGCACATTGTACCTATCTAGATAGAGCAGAGTCTATTTCTCATCAACTTGGATTTGATGTTAAAAGGCCAAAGCAGTCATTTAATATTATTATATCAGCATGTGACACAGAAAATATTCAACGCATCTTGACTTCAGTTGAAAGACAAAACCTCTACAATCAGTATACCTTGAACAAAATCATTATCATCAGTGATAACTCACACTTTTCATCGAGCAGCGATACTACAATCGTAAATAGTTTGAATGAGGCATTATCACTTATACATGGAGATAATTTGTCCGCCACTGTATTTATGAGTGATAAATATCATTATTTTGATAATTACGTTTTCGATTTATTATTACCATTTAAATTTACAGATGCCGACGTAATAACCAAAGGAAGTTATTTCTGCGAGAACAATGGGCAACTGTTAATTAACAATAAAGAATACGTACACTCATATGTGGACAGCTATGAGTTATGGAATTCAGCACTATCTCCATCAGCCAAACATAAAAAACAAAGTGATCATAAAATATATTCCAATGATCCCTTTAGTATATTGGAGTACCCACAAGAAACATCAGTTAGTGCATTCCTTTATAAAACAAACAGTACTGTGGGGATATAATGAAAATTGTTTTGTTTGACACAATTCTAGAAAGACATCTGTGTGAAAGCTTACAAAGAGCATTTACTGAATTAGGTCATGATGTCGTATATACTGATCTTATCTTACATGGCCACTCAATGATCTCAGATCCTAAGCATATTGAGATAATGGAGAAGGCTATAGAAAAGTATATTGATAGCTCGGTTGATCTGGTCATCTCGTTCAGACCTATGAATCTCAATAAAGCATTGTTAGCAAAAATCAAACAACATGCTACTGTTGCGATCTGGCTATCAGATGACCCCGTACTTTACAAAACATGTTATGGTGCAGTTGTTGATGAATATGACATTATCTTGCACTGCGGTAGTGAACGTGTCTTAAAATTTTATAAGAAGAATGGTCATAAAGCAGGTGTTAACTTTCCTTTCTGGACTGATAACATAGCACTTCCGAATGTCTATGCACCTGAATACTCCACCACAGATGGTATTTTCTTAGGTAATATGCATGGTGCTGTACGACATAAGCGCTACAAAGAAATAGCAGGGCTAGACTGTAATATTAAGATATTCGGATTACTAGATAGCGATTTCAATGGCATGCATGGTGGAAATATACGTGATGGTTATATCAATATAGGTAAAATTAGTGATCAGCTAAGGTTAGCTAAATTCGGTATAAGTATTCCTCAGTACTTTGAAAGCTACATTGGCCTCGATGAGTACTACTTCAATGGTTTGGAATCACTCGGCTACTTCCAATTTCCTAGTCGAGTTATCCAATATGCAGCATCCGGATTGCCAATTGTTGCACTTGGCGAAGATGATATGAAAGAGGTCTTTCCTGAAATTGAAATTAAGAAATCAATTGATGAGCTAAAACCTTATATTAAGAATATAACTAACGATTACAGCTTTGCTCTAGAGCAATCAAGTTTGATAACAAAGCGATTTTTAAAAGACTACTCTGCTACATCTCGAGCTCTATTTTTATTAGATATAATGTCTAATTCCGATAGAATTCTTAGTGAAGATTGTCATACAAGATCTATTGCATTCACATCATACTGATAATAAGTTACCATGTGCCTGCTATTCGCAGGCACATGTAATTATGAGATAGAAATGAACTTAGATATAATTGAAACATGTAAATATCATTTTTCATCAGGAAAAGACTACCCAATTCATTTAGATAAAAATTATATTTTAAATGTAGATGTAGACGGAGTGTCTTTTAGCCTGTATATGAGCATAAAGAGTAATTCCGACAAGCTTATTATATGTAGTCCAGGCGCAATTGATGCAACAAAAGTAACGCCGCCTTACTATCATAGATGGAGTTGGGCAAACAAATTTCCTGAATCCACCATTGTTATAAGTGATCCGACCTTAGAGACAGGGAGATTCAATATAGGATGGTTTTTAGGGAATAAAAATCAATATTCATTGGTTAAATTTGTAAACATAATAAGTCATATAGCATCACAGCTTAATGTTGATAGAGCAAATACCATTTTTTATGGTTCATCTGCTGGTGGCTTTAGTTCATTAGTTATGTCTGCGTATCTTAAGGGGTCCAAAGCAATAGTTCAAAACCCACAAATAGATATAAAAAAGTACCATGGCTCACATTATAGTGAGCTGATAAAGAACAACTTTGATAACAATGATGTTCCTATCGAAAGAACAAATGTGATTTCAATTTTTGAAAAACAGAATTACATCCCGAGCATATACTATATCCAAAACATATATGACTCTCATCATTTTGATACACACTTTAAGATCTTCTTAGATGGCGTTACAACCATAAAGAAAAAAATCACTATAAACTCCGACATTATCTTTGATTTATATTCCAAGAAGGCACAGGGTCACGATGCGGATACATTTGACGTGGCGACTCATCGTCTTAAATGTGCTTTCAAGCATTTCTATAATTCAGATTTTTCTATTTTAGATAAAAGCAATACTTTTTGATGGTTAAGCTTTCAGTCTTAGTTTATGAGGATAAATAGTGAAGCTTTCTGTGATAATACCCTTTCAAGACTCTTTTCACCGAGAAGGTGGGGTATCTGCTAGAGAGAGACTGACTCATTGTATTTCCTCTATAAAGAACTCAAATTACATTAGCGTAAACATTGCAACTAATGTTGAAGCAATCAACTTTTGTAAAAACACAAAGATAACTACAATACAATCTAACAATACTGTCTACTCCCCTGGTTTAATACGGAATTTAGCTGTTAAAAACACGACAGAACAATATATGTTCTTCATGGACACCGATTTAATTCTATCACCTCATCTTGCTGAAAAAATCCACTCTAGAACTCATGATTTATTTTCCATTCATTATTCTGCTTTTGAAATGTACCCCTGCCTCTATCTGACCAAGGAAGAGACAGAGCGGTTTGACGGGGATTTTCAAGGCTGCCTGGAATCCTTTCTGCGCGGTGAGAATCACAGGGTGGAAGGGATTGCCCTGGCCAGCAGTTGCTTGCTGCTCAATCGCGAGTGGTTTTTGCAACTGGGGGGCTTTGACGAACAGTTTGTCGGCCACGGTGGCGAGGATCTGGAACTGATTGACCGGCTGACTCGCCATTATCCCATAGGGCCAAGGCCCGATGATTATGGCTTGAATATCAAGGCACAGCACCCGGGGGATTATCAGGGGTTTCGCCGTTATTTCAGTTACTATGCCCTGCCCCATCTGTTTGCCGGCCGGTTTCTGGTGCATCAGTGGCACCCCCGCCCTCTGACGCACCCCTATCACAAGCGCAGGGCAGGCAACGATCAGTTGCTGGAACAGATGCTGTCACGCTCAGAGTCAGAGCGAGGCCCCTTGAAAGGGCCGATTGTGCCCTGCAATGACCTCAATGGAGAGCTGCCGGACTTTCGGGAGTGGATGATCCGTTTGCAGGAAGAAGCGGGTTATCCCATCCGTGACTATCCGGGGCTGTTGCGCTGGCAGGATGGCATTCGGCTCAAGCGCCCCCTATGGCGAAAACTGCGCAAGCTTTACCTCAATCCACGTGCTTTTTTCAGAGACATGTTCAAACCCGCATCTCTCTAAGCTTCCTTTTTAATCTGAGCAACTTGCATGACTCTATGGACACAATCTGGCGGCATACTGGCCCGCGACGCGCAGATCAGCGCCTGCCTGGGCCAGCCATTGGCGCGTCTCACCCCTGATGCCACTCCCCAGCCCGGTGATGCCCTGGTGGGCTGGGGCCAGAAGGCCAATACCCGTCAGATTAAACAAACAGCCCAGGCCCTGGGTTTGCCCTATTGGCAGATGGAAGATGGCTTTATCGGTTATATCGGCCACCCTGCCCGCGGTGGCAAGGCGGTGTCGCTTATCGCCGACCCCGTCGGCATCTATTACGATGCACGCCAACCCAGCCAGCTTGAACAGCTTGTCGCAACGCCCTGTGACGCCGCCATGCTTGAGCGGGCGCAACGGCTGATGGGTGAGCTGGTTCGCCTCGGCGTCACCAAGTACAACTGCTACGCCTCACGCCCGGCTCACCCGGCGGGTGATGCCTCTGCCGGTCTTTCTGCGCGAGGTGAGCATGGCGGTTTGCCAGCGGCGCTGGCACAGCGCCTGTTGCAAGACGCCAGACCCAGAGTGCTGCTGGTGGATCAGGTGGCTGGCGATCTCTCCATTCCAGGGGCGCTGGCCAGTGAAGCAGATTTTGTGGCCATGGTGGAGGCGGCACGTCGCAATCACCCCGATGCCCGCCTCTTGCTGCGCACTCACCCAGACACCCGCTTTGGCAAGAAGAGCGGCGTGCTGGCCAGGCTGCAACTGGACGATGTGGAAATCGTTGCCGATCACTGCCATCCCCATGCCCTGCTCAACCGGGTGGAGGCTGTCTACACAGTCTCTTCCCAGCTCGGATTTGAGGCCTTGCTGCTCGGCAAGCCGGTGTATTGCTTCGGCATGCCGTTTTACGCCGGTTGGGGGCTGACCTTTGACAGCAAGCAGTGTGAGCGGCGCAAGGTTCAGGTATCACTGCCCCAGCTGGCGGCGGCCGCCCTTATCCTCTATCCGCGCTATCTGGATCCCGTGCTGGGCCAGCGCTGTGAGGTAGAAGAGGTATTGACCATAGTGGCCCGTCAGCAGAGAACAGCACCGCGCTGGCGCCGACTCTATCTGGTTGGTTTCTCCTTGTGGAAGCGCGCCTTTATGCAGGCGTTCTGTCACCACCTGGCCGATGAGCTGCGCTTTGTGCGCACACCGCCCAAGCGGCTGACCGGCGATGAGCAGGTGCTGGTATGGGGCAGCCGCCACCCGGATCTGACCTCGGCCATCCGGGTGGAAGATGGCTTTATCCGATCCAGGGGGCTTGGCTCCAACCTCTGTCGCCCCTCCTCCTTGTCCATCGATCCGGTCGGGATCTATTTCGACAGCCGCATGCCAAGCGGGCTCGAACAGTTGCTCAACTACCAGCAGCTGACCGAGGCCGACGTCAATCGGGGCAGCGCACTGATCGATCTGCTGCGCCAGCACAGGGTCAGCAAATACAACGTAAGCGCACCGCAGCACTATACCCCCCCTGCGGATGGCCGCACTTTGGTGCTGGTAGTCGGCCAGGTGGATGGGGATGCCTCCATCTTGACCGGCAGCCCGACCATTCGCAGCAATGAACAACTGCTGTGGGCCGTACGTGCCGCCAAACCGGAGGCGCACATTCTGTTCAAGCCGCACCCGGATGTGGTGGCAGGCAACAGGGCGGGCGCCATCTCGGCTGCCTGTCTGGCGGAGTGTGTGGACAGCCAGGTGCTGGACATTGGGCTGACCAGTCTCTATCCCCACGTGGATGAGCTGCATACCATGACCTCGCTCAGCGGGTTCGAGGCGCTGGTACAGGGTGTCAAGGTCACGACCTGGGGTCAGCCCTTCTACAGTGGCTGGGGGCTGACGACAGATGCACATCCCCCTGCCAGGCGCCAGCGCAGCCTGCCATTGGCGGCACTGGTCTACCTGACGCTGGTCGCCTATCCGCTCTATATCGATTGGCAGACCGGGCTCTGGATAAGCCCGGAGCAGCTGATCCGCCAGCTGGCAGAGCAGGGGCAGTCATCGACCCGCAAGTCGAGCCTCTGGCAGCGCTGGCAGATCAAGTTGAGTTATCTGACACAGACGCTGCTGCAACGTCCCTCCCTCCCCCAGCTCATGAGATAAGCCGTACATGAAGATTTTGTTGTTGCAAGGACCGCTTGGCCCCTTCTTTCAAACCCTCAGCCAGACCCTGAGCGAAGCGGGCCATGAGGTTTACAAGATCCATTTCAATGGCGGGGATGAGTGCTGGCCTTGCGTCGGTCACAACGAGCGTTTCACCGGCAAGCCGGACACCTGGAATACCTTCTTTCGCCGCTTCATCAAGCGTCATCGCATCGACAGCCTGATCTGCTATGGGGATTGCCGCTATTACCATCTGCAGGCCATTCGCATCTGCAAGCTGAAGAAGATCGCCGTCTGGGCCATGGAAGAGGGTTATCTGCGCCCGGACTACGTGACGCTGGAGCAAGGGGGGGTGAATGCCTTCAGCCCGCTTTATGCCAAACGTGACCAGCTGGCCGAGATGCAGTGGCCCGCCCCTTATGATGCGCCATTACAGGTGGGCAAGACCTTTGGTCGCCGCGCCTGGTATGCCAGCCGCTATCACATCAGCAAGAATCTGTTTCACTGGCGCTACCCCCATTTTGTCAACCACAGACCCTGGAGCCTCTATCAGGAGGCCAAAGGCTGGGTGGCGGGCGGTCTGGTCAAGTGGTGGTACAGAGGGGCGGATCGTCGCCTGCTCAAGGCGCTGCCCCAACACAAGGGCCATATCTTCTTCGTGCCCCTGCAGGTCACCGAAGATTTTCAGATAAGGGAGCACTCTGACCTGAGCGGGGTGGAAGAGATGGTCGCCCAGGTGATGAACTCCTTTGCCCGACATGCTCGCAGTGAGGATGTCTTGCTGTTCAAACATCACCCCATGGACAGGGGTTACGTCAGCTACCAATCCCAGATCAACCGCCTGGTGACGCTGCTCGGGCTGGAAGGGCGGGTGTTCTACGGTTATGACTTGCCGCTGCCGGCCCTCTATCCCCTGCTCAAGGGGGTCATTACCATCAACAGCACTGTCGGTCTCTCCGCACTGCTGCACGATGTGCCGACCTTCTGCATGGGACGCGCCCTGTACGATCTGCCGGGTCTCACCACCCGTGGCACCCTTGAGAAGTTCTGGCACAAGCAGAGCCCGGTGTGCAGCGACACCTTCGAGCGGATGCGACAATCACTGCTGCATCTGACCCAGCTCAATGCCAGCTTCTATCGCCATCTTGAACTCAGCGCCATGGCAGTGATGCAGAAGATCCATCGACACAGTGAACAGGTGGCGCCCACCAAACAGGGGGTCGCTTCCCGACTATCTTCCTGTCTCATCGGGGCCATAGGTGCACTGGGTACCTTTGGCTTGCTGTCAGAGGAGATGCTGACACCGATGGCGCTGCTCTAGACCCCCACTCACCCACAAAAAAGCCCGCACTTGCGGGCTTTTTTTATGGTCGTTACAGGCTGCGGGGACGCAGGTGGGCGTGCCAGCGGGCTTCCCACTTCTTGAACAGCCAGACGATGACGAAAGTAAGCAGCATGTAGAGCAGGCCTGCGGTCAGGAAGGCCTCGAACGGGCTGTAGTAGCGGGAATTGATGATCCGCGCGGCGCCGGTCAGGTCGACGATGGTGATGATGCCAGCCACCGCCGAGCCCTGCAGCATGAAGATCACCTCGTTGCTGTAGGCGGGCAGCGCACGGCGAAACGAGTTGGGCAAAATGATGCGGGTGAGGGTTTGCCAGCGGCTCATGCCAAAGGCGTTGGCCGCTTCAATCTGCCCCTTGGGCATGTTGAGCACGGCGCCGCGCACTATCTCTGCGGTGTAGGCGCCGGTATTGAGGGTGAACGCCAGCAAAGCGCAGAACCAGGCTTCGGCAAACAGGGTCCAGGCTGCGCTGTTTTTCAGCCACTCCCACTGGGCAGCGCCGTAGTAGATGATAAAGAGCTGTACCAGCAAGGGGGTGCCACGAAAGAAGTAGATATAAGCCCAGATCGGCCCCTTGATCAGCCAGTTGCGACTGTTGCGCAGTATCCCCATGGGCACCGCCAGCGCCAGACCGAGTATGAGGGATGCAGCCACCAGCAGCACTGTGGTGTAAAGCCCCTGCCAGTAGGTAGGCCACTCTTTGAGAATGATTGAGAAATCCATGGCTTACCTCGTCTTTATCGCATAGTGACGCTCGGCCCATTTCAGTGCCGAGGTGGAAACCGCAGTGAAGATCAGGAAGATCAGGGCCACCGCCATGTAAAAGGTGAAGGGCAACTGGGTTGAGCCTGCCGCCAGGGACGCTTTGCGCACCATGTCATCGAGGCCGATGATGGAGACCAGCGCCGTGGTCTTGAGCAGTACCAGCCAGTTGTTGCCAAACCCCGGCAGGGCATGGCGCATCATCTGGGGAAACAGGATCCGGACAAAGACCTGGGTCGCCCGCATGCCAAAGGCGCGAGCGGCTTCCAGCTCCCCCTTGTCCACCGCCAGAATGGCGCCGCGGAATGTCTCTGTCATGTAGGCACCGAAGATGAAACCTATGGTGGCGACCCCGGCCGCAAACGGGCTGATATCGATGTAATCAGGCAGCAGGGAGACCCACTCCTGATTGGGATTGCTCTCAAGCAAGAAGTTGTTGTAGGTCTCGTTGACCCAGGCACAGACGCTGTTGATCAGCACCTGACCGCCGAAGAACAGCAGCATCATCAGCACCAGATCGGGAATGCCGCGAATGACGGTGGTGTAAGTGGTCGCAATGCCCCTGGCCCACTTGTAGGGCGACAGTTTGGCGAGCGCCCCCAGCATCCCCAGCAGCAGTGCCAGCAGCAGCGAGGCCAGCGCCACTTCCAGAGTGACCCAGGCGCCCTCCAGCAGGGAGGCTTCGTATCCTTTCAAATCAAACATATGCAGCTCCATTGCACATTGAGTGGGCTCGCCCCTCCCAAGCAGAGGCTCCATATTCTTTAAAACCACACATATGCAGCTCCATTGCAATCAAGCAGGCCCATCACTCCTTGCAGGAGATAACGGGCCCGATATGACGACTGACGGCAGTCAGCCTGTCGTTCCTGGTTCGCCGTCGGCACCGCAAGGACCCCAAGCCTCCTCCTGGCTCTTTCATACAAGGGAGGGAGTTTGCAACGCCTCCCCCTTGTGAAGGGGAGGCCAGGAGGGGGGGTTGATGATCCGCCGTAGACGACGTTCGGTTGTTATTCGCCGTAGACGTCGCTTTCTTACGCGCCGTAAACGTCTATCTGCTTATTCGCCGTAAACGTCGAATTCGAAGTACTTGTCGTTGATTTCCTTGTACTTGCCGTTGGCGCGCAGGGCCAGGATCGCCGTGTTGAATTTCTCTTTCAGATCCTTGTCAGCCTTGCGAACGGCGATGCCGGCACCCTCACCAAACCACTTGGGATCGGTCAGTTTCGGGCCGACGAATTCAAAGCCGTCACCGCCCTCTTTTTTCAGCAGACCATCCGTGATAGCAGCGGAATCGGCCAGCACATAGTCGACGCGACCGGATTTCAGATCGAGGTAGGCTTCATCGGCGGTGCCGTAACGCTTGATGGTGGCGTTGGGGAAGTTGTCGGTGATGTAGGTATCCATGGAGGTAGCGCGTTGCACCGCCACGGCCTTGCCATCCATGAAGGCCTTGTCGAGCTGTACGTCAGTGCCTTTCTTGGCGGCGAAGCGAGCCGGAATGTGCTGGTACTTCTGGGTGAAGTCCACCTTCTTCTTGCGCTCTTCCGTGATGTCCATGGTGGCGATGATGGCGTCATATTTGCGCGACAGCAGCGCCGGTATGATGCCGTCCCAATCCTGTTTGACTAGGGTGCACTTCACCTTCATCTCTGCGCACAGGGCGTTGGCGATATCGATGTCAAAGCCTTTCACTTCGCCACTGGGCTCGGTCCAGGAGAAGGGAGGATAAGCACCTTCCACCCCGATCCGCACTTCTTTCCACTCCTTGGCCATCAGGCTACCGGAAGACAGGGCAGTCACTATGGCAGTCGCCAGCATCAGCTTGTTCATGTATCTCTCCTTGATAAAATCGTCGACTGTTAACGTTGGATCCCGCCCATCAATAGATGGAAGAGATAAATTGCTTGAACCGTTCCGATTTGGGATGGGCGAAAATCTCCTTGGGGTTGCCCTCCTCTTCCACGCGCCCCTGATGCAAAAACATTACCTTGTTCGACACATCACGGGCAAACGACATCTCGTGGGTCACCACCAGCATGGTGCGCCCCTCTTCGGCCAGCTCACGCATCAGGCCGAGCACCTCACCCACCAGCTCGGGATCGAGCGCCGAAGTGGGTTCGTCAAACAGCATCACTTCGGGATCCACCGCCAGCGCCCGGGCAATGGCCGCACGCTGCTGCTGACCGCCGGAGAGGTGACCCGGGTAGTAATCCCGGCGCTCCCACAGGCCCACCCGATTGAGCAGATGCTCCGCCTTGGCGATGGCTTCGGCGCGGGGGATCTTCAGCACCTGGATAGGCACCTCTATGATGTTCTGCATGATGGTCATGTGCGACCAGAGGTTGAAACTTTGAAACACCATGGCCAGACGGCTACGGATACGCTCCACCTGACGCACATCCTCCGCCAGCCGCTCGCCAGCCCGGTTGGTTTTCATCCGGATAAGCTCGCCATGAAGCGAAACCGTGCCGGAAGAGGGTGTTTCCAGCAAATTGATACAGCGAAGAAAGGTCGACTTCCCCGAGCCGGAGGAGCCGATCAGGGAGATCACGTCCCCCTTGTGGGCGGTCATGTCGATGCCCTTGAGCACTTCGTGGGTGCCGAAATACTTGTGCAGTTCACGAACTTCCAGTGCGGCAACGTCGCTCATCCATTACAACCTTGTCTGTCCCTAGACGCCGCTACGGCGTGACTCAGCCATCGTCCATTTAACAAAAAGTTAACCGATGGCAACCTTCAGCGAAAATATCACTCGACTAGTCAAAAAACAATACAGAACGGTGGTCTTTGGTGTTTTGTCTGTATTTTTATTGGTCTAATCGGTATTTTTCAGCACTTTGTCTGCATAAAACCCTATCCAGACCAGTACGGCAACACCGCCTTTTTATACCCACATCGCAAGGGTGGCAAGAAAATTCCTGCATCATGGTCATAACCGTACCCAAGCAGCTTTATTCACCCTGCGGATGTTTGCATCTTGTTGAAAAGTGGGCTGACTCGTCGATTCTCCTGCTGCACCAAGGCGAGCCACTGCGCCACATCAGTGCATGGATTTGCACCAAAAACATAACAACTTGATAAAAAAGCCCCGGATGAAACATCCAAACTCACAGATATGTGACACAGAGCCAATAAGTAGTGATAAGGTGTCATTTTTATCAGTTTTGTGATCGAGGCCCCGATGTTGCTCAATGTATTGCTGATCCTGCTGCCGCTGGCAATCGGCTATCTGATCCCCCTCTCTTCCGCCCGGCTCATCAAGCTGGTCAATCAGTCGCTGGGCAAGATGGTCTATCTCATCCTGTTTCTGATGGGGCTGGGGCTCGCCTATGTGGAGAACCTGGGCAGCAACCTTGCGGTGATCTTCAAGGTGGCCGGTGTCATGCTGGCCGCGATTACCTTCTGCAACCTGCTGGCGCTCTGGTGGCTCGACAAACGCAGCCCGCCGACCCATGAGGCGAGTGACGCCAAGATGCCGAGCAAGCTGCACCTGCTGTGGGAATCACTCCAGCTCTGCTTCGTGGTACTGGGGGGCGTGCTGCTGGGACTGCTGGTGGATCTGCGGATCTTGCCCATCGACAAGTTGAGTGAGTGGGCCCTGATGTTGTTGCTGCTGCTGATCGGGGTGCAGATGCGCAACTCTGGCATGCGACTGCGCCAGATCCTGCTCAATCCCTGGGGCATGAAAATCGCCTTCACCGTTATCGTCAGCAGCTGGCTGGGCAGTCTGCTGGCAGCCCAGTTGCTCGGCATGCCATTCAGTCATGGCTTGGCGATCAGCTCCAGCTTCGGCTGGTATTCGCTGTCGGGCATTCTGGTGGCCGACAAGCTGGGGCCTGTGCTCGGCTCCGCCGCCTTTATCAACGATCTGGGTCGCGAGCTTATCGCCATTCTCATCATCCCCATGTTGATGCGCCGCCACCCCTCTGCCGCCATCGGCTACGGTGGCGCCACTGCGCTGGACTTCACCCTGCCGGTCATTCAGAAATCCGGTGGCATCCAGGTAGTGCCGGTGGCGATTGTCTCAGGCTTTATCCTGAGCCTGCTCGGCCCCATCCTGATCCTGGGCTTCCTGGCCATTTAAACCTGCCAACCCCATCACGCCCGACCCGAGTGTCGGGCTTTTTTGTGCCAACCCCTTGCCGCCGGTTCGCCAGCCATAGGCAAGCAGAGCCGGATCCGCTAGGCTCACCCTCAGTTTTCATTTGCTGGTCAACCCTAGCCCCATGAATTATCTGGCTCATCTGCATCTGGCTGCCCATACCCGAAGTTCCCTCACCGGCAATCTGCTGGGGGATTTTATCAAGGGACCGCTGCCAAGCACCCTCGCCCCCGAATTCGACGAGGGGATCTGGCTGCATCGCAAGATTGATGCCTTCACCGATGCCCACCCGGAGCACAGGGCGGCGGTGGCCTGCTTCGAAGCGCCCTGGCGCCGCTTTGGCGGCATACTGGTGGACATGCTCTACGACCACTGGCTCAGTGTGTACTGGTCACAGTTTTGTGCAGAGCCTCTGCACCGCTTTTTGCAGCGCAGCTACGACCAGCTCTTGGCAGATCACCTGCTGCTGGCAGACGGCTTGCCAGCGGCACTGAAACGGATGGCGGAGCAGAACTGGATTGCCTCCTATCGTCACAAAGAGGGGCTGGGCCGGGCCCTCAACGGCATAGGCCATCGTCTGCGCCGCCCTGTGTTGCTCGGCGATGCCCTCACCACCCTGGATGAGATGGATTGGCACACCTGCGAGCTGGGCTTTCTGCGCTTCTATCCCCAACTGATGGCATTTAGCGAGCAGCAGCTCGCCCACTATCGAGAGACAGGCGGCCACGCGGGATTGCGGCCATAAAAAACCGGACCCAGGGTCCGGTTTGCAGATAAAGGCGCACTGAACCAGTGCCTTATTTCTCTTCTTGTGAAAGCTCACCCTTCTTCTTGCGAATGCTGAGGCCCAGCTCCCGGCCGCGCAGGCGGGCGTAATAGATGGTGCCGACAAACGCCAGTGTGGTGAACACCAGTTCAACCACAGCCAGCCAACGCTCCCCCTCATCCGTGGTGATCAGCGTCAGGGCGTGCAGGAAATAGGGCATCAGCACGAAGTTGCCCCAGGCGTGGGTGTAAGGGTTGCCCTGTACTATGCCCTTGAGCGGGAACAGGAGCGGCACGGTCCAGATCACCGGTAGCAACCAGGGATTGAGGTCAGGGTGGGGAGAAAGAAACAGGTGCCAGAGGATGACCCAACCCAGCAGGCCAAAGAAGCCGACCAGGGTCAGCAGACGGGCGAAGCGAGTGGTCACTTGAGGATCTCCAGCACTTGCTCGGGGGGGCGGCCGATTCGGGCCTTGCCATCTTTGATGACGATGGGGCGCTCGATGAGCTTGGGATGCTGGTGCATGGCGCGAATGAGGGCATCGCCGCTCTGATCTGCCAGCCCCAGCTCTTTGTAGAGATCTTCCTTGGTGCGCATCAGCTGGCGCGGATCGGCAAAGCCCAGTTGGGTCAGCAGGGTGCGAATGACATCTTCACTCGGCGCCTGCTCCAGATAGAGCACCACATCCGGGGCGATCCCGTGCTGTTCCAGCAGGGCCAGGGTTTCACGGCTCTTTGAACAGCGCGGATTGTGGTAGATTTGGGTCTCGCTCATGGTAACTCCCTGATATGGCAAGATGGGACAAGAAACGGCGCTATTGTAGGGGAAACGGATGGTCAGGGTAAGCGGCAGGGCAAAGGAAATGAAACGAATTTGTTGGATGATTGTGGCCGCTCTGCTGACAGCCTGCTCCCCGGCCCCCGAGTTCAGCAACGACCAGGGTCAGCCGGTGACACTGGCGCAGTTTGCCGGCAAGCCGCTCCTGGTCAACTACTTCGCGCCCTGGTGCACCCCCTGCCTGCGGGAATTGCCGCTGCTGGAGACACTGGCGCAGGAGGGCAAGATAACCGTGGTGGTGATCAGTTACGATCCTGCCACCCCGGCCGAGCTGGGAGCACTGGCCAGTCGCCATCACATCAGAGTCCCGCTGCTGATCGCAGATAAAGAGGCGCACCTCCCCTTCTCTCTCCCAACCGGGCTGCCCACCAGCTATCTGCTCGATGGCGAGGGCATGTTGCAATCGACGCTGGTGGGAGAGCTCGACGAACAGAAGATTGCCGCCCTCAAGGTGCGGGCTGCGCAATTTCGTTAGAGAAGCTCCCCTCCCCTTGCCAGGGGAAGCACCGATGCACCTTCCTGACATTTGAGCGTCTGCGACGCTTCTCTTGCATCACGAGTCTGCCGCCCCGCTCCCTTCTGAAGGGTGGCCGGGAAGAGTCTTCCACCCGGAAAGAAAACGGGGCGGGCCATTGCTGGCACACCCCGTTTCACCGCTTGTCTGAGTCATCACCCTTTCAGGCTGTCGAGATCCTTTTTCGCGCGCTCCAGCTCTGTGATGCGCGCCTCCAGTCTGGCCAGGGTCAGCTTGTCGCTGGTGGTGCCACGGGCCACGATCAGCTCGTCGATGGCGGCTTGATAATCCCCCCGCAGGGAGAGCATCTCGGCGCGCGCCATGTGCAACTCTGTCATTCTGCCCGCCTTGCGATAGGCATCGGAGAGCAGGTTCCAGGCCAGGCTGTTCTCTTCGTGATCCCGGGCATAGGGGTCCAGGATGGCGATGGATTTCTTGTAATCGCCCCCTTCCAGATAGGCGTTACCCAGATTTACCACCACCACTTCGTTATCCGGCATGCGGGCGCGGAACTTCTCCAGCCGTGCAATGGCCTGGGCGCTGCGTCCCTTGGCGAGATCGATATCGGTCAGGGCATCGACCACGAACAAGTCTTCCGGATGACGGGTTGCCAGCTCCTGCATCAGGGTGTCAGCCTCATCGGTGCGCTTGAGTTGCAACAAGGCCAGCGCCTTGCCATAGGTGGCCGCATCCTTGAGGGGGTAATCCCCTTTTTGCAGACGGCTGTCGAAATAGCTGAGCAGCGCCTGTGGGGTCTCGGTGCCATAGCGCACCTGAATACGCACCTTGGCCAACCAGAAGTCGAGGCTGGGGGGCAAGTTGCGGCGCCCATAGCTGTTGGCTCGGCCACGGGCCTCGGAGATCCGGGTCTCGGGCAGGGGGTGAGTGAGCAGCATCTGGGGCGGCTTGCTGGCGTAGCGATACTCGGCCGCCAGCTTCTGGAAGAAGTTGGCCATGCCCATGGGGTCAAACCCTGCGTCATACAGGGTCTTCATGCCGATCCGGTCCGCTTCATATTCGTTGTCGCGGGTGTAGTTGATGGCCGATTGCATCGACAATCCGAGGGTGGTCTGCAAGGCGGCGATACCGGCGGTGGGGTTGATCACCGCGAGCGCAATGGAGCCCACCAGCCCGGCCAGGGTCATGGCTGAGCTGCTCGCCTGCGCCTCCATGTAGCGGGCAATGTGGCGCTGGGTCACGTGGGTGATTTCGTGCGCCAGTACCGAGGCCAGCTCGCTCTCGCTGTCGGCATAGAGGAAGAGGCCGGTGTGCACCTTGACCCGACCGCCGAGGAAGGCGGCCGCGTTGATGCTGGGATCATTGATAAGGAAGAAGGTAAAGGGAAAACGCACCCCGTCGGCGTTGGTCAGCAAGCGCTGCCCCAGATCGTCTATGTACTGACTCAGCACGGGATCATCTATGATCGGCAAACCGGCCCGGGCGAAACGCATGAAGGCATTGCCATAGCGTACCTCCTGCTCGATGGGCAGGGCGGCCACCCCGGCGGTGCCTATGTCGGGAAGCTGATTGCTCGCCTGGGCATGGAAAGTGGCACCCATCAGGGAAGCCAGCAGGGGAAGCGATGCCATCAAAGGGGAAAAGCGTGCCACGTTATCTCTATCTCCAATCAGACCCTACCGGGACACCGGCAGAATACCCTTGCCCCTCAAGGGCTACAAGCGTTGTTTCATGCTCTTATCACGGCCATAATAACCGCTTCATGCCCGATGGAGCCCCTATGGAACACCTCGATCTGACCCCCTGGCGCTGCCCGGAGCCACTGATCCGGCTCAAGCTCTGGTTGCGTCAGGCGACGCCCGGTCAATCCTTGTCCATTCAGCTGGCAGACCCGGGCTCCCGGCAGGATATTCCAGCCTACTTGCAACGCCAGGGGCACAACTTCTGGTTGCGACAGGAGCCGGACAATACGATCTTTTTGCAGTTGGTTGTCGGGGCCAAACAGCCATCATGAGCCCCAGTCACGAAAGGATGCTGTCATGTTAGAAGTACTCAAGCGCTGGTATCAGACCCGTTTCTCCGACCCCGATGCGGTCACCCTCTTCCTGTTGCTGGTGTTCGGCTTTGCCGTGCTCTGGCTGTTTGGCAACCTGCTGGCCCCCATACTGGTGGCCATCGTCATGGCTTATCTGCTGGAATGGCCGGTCAACCGGCTGCAACGGACCGGGCTCTCCCGCGCGCTAGCCACCACGCTGGTGCTGCTGCTGTTCATCGCACTGACAGTGATGGCCTTGCTGGGACTGATCCCGACCCTGGTGAGTCAGGGCATCAATCTGGCCAAGGAGTCCCCCTCCATGCTGGCCCATGCCCAGGACTATGTGCGCACCCTGCCGGACCTCTATCCCGAGATCATCGACGTCACCCTGGTCGAGACTGTGATAGACAACATTCGCCAACGCATCCTGAGTGGCGGCGAGCATCTGGTGAGCGCCTCTCTCAGCTCGCTGGTGAACGTGGTGGCTCTTCTTATTTACCTCATTCTGGTGCCGCTGATGGTGTTCTTCATGCTCAAGGACAAGCAGCCATTGCTCAGCGGGCTCACCCGCTTCATGCCGCGCAACCGGGCTCTGGTCAAGCGGGTCTGGACCGAGATGAACGGCCAGATCATCAACTATGTTCGGGGCAAGGTGATCGAGATCCTTATCGTCGGGGTGGCTACCTATATCCCCTTTGCCCTGATGGGACTGCGCTACTCCGCCCTGCTGGCGGTGGCGGTCGGCTTCTCCGTGCTCATTCCTTACATAGGCGCGGCAGCGGTCACTGTACCTGTGGCCATGGTGGCCCTGTTCCAGTGGGGATTCTCTTCTGATTTCGTCTGGCTGATGGTGGCCTATCTGGTGATCCAGGCCCTCGATGGCAACCTGCTGGTGCCTCTGCTTTTCTCCGAGGCGGTCAACCTGCATCCGGTGGCCATCATCATAGCCGTGCTGGTGTTTGGCGGCCTGTGGGGGTTCTGGGGCGTCTTTTTCGCCATTCCCCTCGCCACCCTGGTCAAGGCGGTGATCAATGCCTGGCCCAAGCGGGATGATCCGGCCCTGCCCGGCGTCTGAGGGCGCATGCACCTCTCCGGTGACAGAGGGTGACAACCAGCAATCATAAAACAAAGAAGGGAGCCCACGGCTCCCTTCTTCGTCATGCAATAGCGGTTGTCGATATCAGAGCCCGGCCAGAAATGCCGTCAGTGCCTGATTGACGAAGGCGGGATTTTCCAGCGTGGAGATGTGGCCAGCGGCCGGTATCTCCTTGAAGGGGCAACCCAGCACTTCAGCCATCAGATAGCCTTCCAACACGGGGCGCGCCTTGTCTTCGCAGCCGGTCATGACCAGCGCCGGCACCCTGATCTCTTCCAGCCAGTCGATACGGTCTTCCCGGGTCACAAAGCTGCGGCCCACCGCCACCAAGGCGGCTATCTTCTCCCCCGGCCAGGAGGCAAGGCGTTCCTTGAATCCGTCAACCAAGGCCGCATTCGGCTGATTGGCAAAAAACAACGGCGCCACCTGCTCCACTATGGGGGCCGGTATTGCGCCGAGCTGCCCAATCATGCCCAGCATGCCGAGGTAGCGCTCACAGGTGATCTGGGGCTCGAGACCGACGAAGCTGTCCATCAGCACCACTCCCTTGAGACGGGTCGGTGCCATCCTGGCCAGCTCGACACCCCACATGCCACCGATGGAGAGACCCACCAGCACACACTCTTCGACCCCGAGGGCATCGAGCAGCGCCAAGTGATCCCGGGCCAGGGTCGCCAGGGTACAGGGACCTTCCGGCAACCGGTCGGAATCGCCATGGCCCCACAGCTCGGGCACGATACAGCGGTACTGGCCCTTGAGCGCGGCAATCTGCGGCGCCCACATGGCGCTGTCCCACAGGTAGCTGTGGCCAAACAACAGAACCGGGCCCTGCCCCTCGTCCAGATAGGCCATTTGGCGGCCCGCTATCTCCATAAATTGCTTCATGTTTTCTCCTGTTGCCTGCTGCTGATGATAAGACGGCAATGCAAATCGCCATAAATGGCGTCATGTTTTTTCTATTGCCAGCGGCTGATGAGGCGGCAGTGTAAATCGCCATGCTGTTTTGCTGCCAGCGACGGGGCGGCAGTGTAACACGCAGTCCTTGGCAGTGGCGCCTCCCTGGTGCAAGCTGAAGGTGACTCAAGGAAAGGACTCAAAAAGGAGAAAGCCATGCCGAAGGAAAAGAGCAAGAAGCGCTCGCGTCTGGACAAGAAGTGCTATGAGCATCACCTCACCCATCTGCAGGAGGAGCTGGTCAAGCTGCAGGAGTGGGTCAAGCAGGAGGGGTTAAAGGTAGTGGTACTGTTCGAAGGACGGGACGCCGCCGGTAAAGGGGGCGTCATCAAGGCGATTACCGAACCGCTCAACCCCCGGGTCTGCCGGGTCACCGCCTTGCCCGCCCCCTCCGATAGAGAGCGATCCCAGTGGTATTTTCAACGCTATGCCGCCCACCTGCCCGCCGCCGGTGAAATGGTGCTGTTCGACCGTTCCTGGTACAACCGGGCCGGGGTCGAGCGGGTGATGGGGTTTTGCAGCGATGCGGAGTATCGCGAGTTTCTGCGGGCCTGTCCCGAGTTTGAACGCATGCTGATCCGCTCAGGGATCACCCTGATCAAATACTGGTTCTCGGTCTCGGACGAAGAGCAGGAGAAGCGTTTCAAGGAGCGGATCAACACCCCCATCAAGCGCTGGAAGTTCAGCCCCATGGACTTGCAATCCCGTTCGCGCTGGGTGGAGTACTCCCGCGCCAAGGATGACATGTTCACTTACACGGACACGGAAGACTGCCCCTGGTTCGTAGTCGATGCCGACGACAAGCGCCGGGCACGCCTCAACTGCATCGCCCACCTGCTCGGCAAGGTGCCCTACGAGGCGATCCACTACGAACCCATCAAGCTGCCCCCCATCAAGACAGAGGGGTACGAACGCCCGCCGCTGGCCAGCCAGACCTTTGTACCCGACATTACCGCCGAGCTGGAGGCCTGATCACCATCACCCTGCCTGCCATGTTTCCCGAACGGCAGGCAATAAAAAGCCGGTCTGACGACCGGCAAAAAGGCATTGAATACTAAGGAAAACCAGCGCAAAAAAATCAGGTACGAATGTACTTGGCGGTACGAGGGAACGCCTGCTCTTTGGCGTCAAACAGATAACAGGCTTCAGCCGGGATACCCACGCTGTAGGTCTGACCGGTAGCCACATCCACGTCCGAGGTGGCCTTGACGGTAAAGTCGTGACCATCCACATCCATATAGACAAAAGACTCGGCGCCCAGGTGTTCAGCCACCTGCACTATCCCGCTCACCTTGCTGTGAGCATGGGGGTGACTGAGCGGGAACAGATGCTCGGGACGAATACCCAGCTCTACCTTGTCACCGACCGAGCCACGACGGGCATCAACCCGCGCCCGCACCGTATCGCCGGAGGTGAGTTTGACCACACACTCCTGCTCGCCAATCTCCAGCAATTCGCCCGACAGGAAGTTCATCTTGGGTGAGCCGATAAAGCCCGCCACGAACTTGTTGTCCGGGTTGTGGTAGAGATCGAGCGGGGTGCCGAACTGCTCCAGGTTGGTTTGGGCCTCGCCCTTGAGCGGGCTCAGCACCACGATGCGGTTGGCCAGTGTCATGGCTTCCACCTGATCGTGGGTCACGTAGATGATGGTGGAGTTGAGCTCCTTGTGCAGTTTGGCGATCTCGATGCGCATCTTGACCCGCAGGGCGGCATCCAGGTTGGACAAGGGTTCGTCAAACAGGAACACCTGCGGCTGCTGCACTATGGAGCGACCTATGGCCACTCGCTGGCGCTGACCGCCGGAGAGCGCCTTGGGTTTTCTGTCCAGCAATGGCTCAAGCCCCAGGATTTCGGCGGCGCGCATCACCCGCTTGTGAATGTTCTCCTTGTCCATCTTCTTGAGCTTGAGGCCAAAGGCCATGTTCTCGTAGATGTTCATGTGCGGATAGAGAGCGTAGGACTGGAACACCATGCCGACGTTGCGCTCAACCGGCGGCACGTCGTTCATGTAACGACCGCCGATAGTCAGCTCACCGCTGGTGATGTCTTCCAGACCCGCGATCATCCGCAGCAGGGTGGACTTGCCGCAGCCGGACGGGCCGACGAAGACGATGAACTCCCCTTCCTTGATGGCCAGGTTGATGTTGCGCAGCGTGTCCTTGTGGACCGCCGGATCGTAGTTCTTGCGAACGTTGTTGAGTACTACTTCAGCCATGACGAGCTCCGCTCTTGAATCTTTGCAAATCGTGACGGCGGGGGGAGTCAGCTCCCCCGGCCATAAACTTAACCTTTCACACCGCCAGCGGTTAGGCCGCCGACCAGCCAGCCCTGTGACAGACCAGCAGGAACACCTTGAGGCTGGCGACGTGGCAGGTGCGGCAAGACACTTAACCTTTCACACCACCGGCGGTTAGGCCGCCGACCAGCCAGCGCTGCGCCATCAGGAAGACCACAGTAATGGGCAAACCCGACAGGACGGCTGCAGCCGCAAAGTCACCCCACAGATAGTTCTGCGGATAGAGATATTGCTGGGCACCGACCGCCAGGGTCAGGTTGTTCACATCCTGCAGCAGGATGGAGGCCACGGGGACCTCAGTGATGGTTCCGATGAAGGCCAGAATGAACACCACCGCCAGAATGGGCACCGACAGGGGCAACAGGATCAGGCGGAACGCCTGCCACGGGGTCGCCCCATCGATGGCTGCCGCCTCTTCCAGAGAGGAGTCTATGGTCTCGAAGTAGCCCTTGATGGTCCAGACGTGCAGCGCTATGCCGCCCATGTAAGCCAGGATCAGGCCACCGTGGGTGTTGAGACCCAACCAGGGCACATAGTCACCTATCTTGTTGAACAGCGCATAGATGGCCACCAGTGCCAGCACGGCCGGGAACATCTGGAAGATCAACATCCCTTGCAATATGGTCTGCTTGCCGCGAAAACGCAGGCGGGCAAACGCATAGGCACAGGTGGTCGACAGCGTCACTATCATCAGGGCAGTGATGCCGGCGATCTTGATGGAGTTCCACAGCCAGGTCAGCACGGGGAACGGCGGCGGCGTGATGCTGCCATCAGCGTTGGTGATGGACATGCCCAGCGCCAGCTTCCAGTGATCCAGGGTCGGATCGGAGGGGATGATTTCCCCCACCGAGAAGTTACCGTTACGAAACGAGATGGCGATGACCATGATCACCGGGAAGATGATCAGCGCCAGGAAGGCCCACATGACCAGGTGGGTTGCCCACACCCGGTATTTGACTGATTTGGGTTGTACGATAGCCATTGAGAAGCCTCCTTACTGTTGCTTGTCGGCTTTGGACAATTTCAGGTTGAGCAGTGCAAGCGCGCCGACGATCAGGAAGATGGCGGTAGCGATGGCACTGGCCAGACCGTAGTCCTGACCACCCGA
This sequence comes from Aeromonas sp. 9A, assembly GCF_963900955.1. Lineage (NCBI taxonomy): Bacteria > Pseudomonadati > Pseudomonadota > Gammaproteobacteria > Aeromonadales > Aeromonadaceae > Aeromonas > Aeromonas sp. 9A. The sequence goes on along the minus strand of NZ_CAWRFG010000001.1, from coordinate 2,013,290 downwards.
GCCCTGGAACGCAATCCGGTAGGTGTAGTTCACCAACAGATCCGTGGTACCGGCCGGGGTACTGGCGCCTATGATGTCCGGTGCTCCGTTCGTCAACAACTGTATGAGTACGAAGTTGTTGAAGTTGAAAGCAAAGGATGCAATCAGCAGCGGGGTGAGCGGCTTCATCAAGAGCGGAACCGTGATCTTGAAGAAGTTCTGCACAGGACCGGCACCGTCCATGGCGGACGCCTCGTAGAGATCATCCGGAATGGCTTTGAGCAAGCCCATGCAGAGGATCATCATGTAGGGGTAACCAAGCCAGGTATTGACAATGAGGATCATCACCTTGGCCAGGAAGGGGGTGGTGTACCAGTCCGGCTTGATGCCGAACGCCGCTTCCAGGAACAGGTTGATCTCGCCGAAGTTCTGGTTGAACAAGCCCTTGAACACCAGGATGGAGATAAACGCCGGTATCGCATAGGGCAGGATCAGCATGACCCGGTAGAAGCCGCGACCTCTAAGCTGTTCCCACTGCACCAGACATGCCATCACCATGCCGATGGCCAGGGTGAAGCCCACTGAGCCGGCGGAAAAGATCACTGTCCAGACGAAGATCTGCATGAAGGGACCCTGGATACCCGGGTCTGTCATGATGCGCACGAAGTTTTTCCAACCCACGCTCACCACGAAACCGGGGGCCATGCCCTTGCCGACAAACTGTCCCTGCTCGTCGATGTATTGATAGAAGCCGGTGTCACCGTTGGGCAGCATCAGCTCGCCGGTCTGGGTGTCACGCAGCAGGTTGCTGTCTTTGATCACCACGCCGGATTTGAGCACGGCGCCATCCATCAGCCGGGTGTACTGCTGCTTCTGGGCGGCAAACTTGCGCAGGCTGCTCAGGGTCAGGTGAATGCCACCTTCCGGCAATACCAGATCCAGCGCGCTCAGGTGAGTGCGATGATCGACGATGGCACGAATGGGGGCCACCTTGTCCACGGCCTCTTCTGCCAGAGGCTGCAACTGAACAACCTGGACTGCGTCCTGCACTCTGCCCTCGCGGACAGCCAGTTCACGGGCCTTGTTGTTCATCAGAGTAAGGGGTTGACTGATAAAGGCTTGGTCGTCCTGTTTCAGCAACAGCTGAAACTGACTGTTCTCACCACCCAGCAGGGTGAAATCGAATTCACCGCCAGCCACCTTGTAGCTTTTTTTCAGATGGTAATCCCGTGCCTGCTCAAGGGAGAGCAAGTTGGCTCCCGAGTAGTTGGTGAAGGCGATGCCGATCGTGTAGGCAAGAGGGAAGATGATAAACACAACCATGCCAGCCACACCGGGGAAGATATAGCGGTGGGCATAAGTCTTCTTGTTCATGAAGACATACAGACCGACGGACACCACCACCAGATCGAGCAGAGCGAATACCCACTCACCGCTGGCGTACATCATCACGGCCGCATAACCGTTGAGGATAGCTACCAGAGCAGCGATGGTCCACTTAAGCCAGGTGTGCTTATCCTTCGGACCGGCATAGGATTCAATAGAAGGTACTACTTCCATGCCAATTAACCTTTATAACGCCAAGAGAGATTTGAGAGAGTGGGAGGCCGTTGCGGCCTCCCGGGTAGTGCATGCTTACTGAACGATACGCTTGGCAGCGGTATCCAGGGCTTCGTCAACGCTCTGACGGCCGGAGGTCACGTTCTTGAGGGCAGTTTCGAAGGAAGACCAGAAACGGCTCATCTCAGGCACGGACGGCATCGGCTCGCCATTCTGGGCGTTCACCATGGTTGCCTTGATGTGCGGATCGGATTCCAGGGTCTTCTGGAAGGACTTCAGTGCTACGGCACCCAACGGCTTGTCGGCGTTGACCGGCGCCAGACCGGCATCGGTCAGCAGGTAGTTTTCCAGGAACTCGATAGCCAGATCCTTGTTCGGGCTGGCGGCGTTGATGGTCGCACCCAGTACGCCAACGAAGGCTTTGGCCGGGTTGCCCTTCAGGGTCGGCAGGGACGCTACACCGTACTTGATGCCGCTCTTGTCCAGGTTGCTCCAGGCCCAGGGACCGTTGATCATCATGGCCACTTCGCCCTTGTTGAACTTGGCGTCCATCACACCGTAGTCGATGCCTTTTTCCAGGTGACCGGATTTGATCATCTCGGAGATATAGCCAACACCGGCCTTGGCACCTGCGTTGTTCACGCCGGTATCTTTCACGTCATAACCGGTAGCGGTTTTCTTGAAGGCATAGCCACCGTTGGCAGCCACCAGCGGGTAGCTGAAATAGGGGGTGTCATAGGCCCACATGATGGCGCGCTTGCCATTTTTCTTCAGCGCTTCGTCGATCTTGGCGATCTCTTCGAAGGTTTTCGGCGGCTCGGGCAGCAGATCCTTGTTATAGATAAGGCTCACGGCTTCTACCGCAACCGGATAACCGTAGGTCTTGCCATCCACTGCCATGGCATCCCAGGCGAACTGTTCAAACTTGGCTTTGGTGGCTGCGTTCGGGGTAACAGGTACCAGCAGACCGGCCTTGACCCACTCACCGTAACGGTCGTGAGCCCAGAAGAAGATGTCCGGACCGTTGCCGGTGGCAGCAGCTTGCTGGAATTTCACTTCCACCTGATCAGGGTGAGCAACCGTCACCTTGATGCCGGTTTCGGCTTCAAACTTCTTACCTACTTCAGCCAGACCATTGTATCCCTTGTCACCGTTAATCCAGATGGTCAGTTGACCTTCGTCAATGGCGGCGGTGGCAGAGCAAGCCACGCCCAGAGTAGCCAGACCGATCAGGGATGACAGCAATTTCTTTTTCATGAGCCTTTCCTTGTATTAGTTCCGCGCTGTAAGAGCATTGTGTGCGAGATGAATATTATCCCAAGCCGCTACTGCCTCACATGACGCAACTCGCATTTTTGAAATGCAATTACGTATTTTCTTCCAGAAAGTTATGAAAACATTTTCTTATTTCAGGGGGTTATCGCCATTTACTGGCATATTTCTCGCCAAAAACAGAAATTAAATTACCAAATGGAAATAAAAAAACACAAATGAAAGGGTTTTCACCGTATTGAAAACCCTTTCACGGTGGTTATTCTGTTTAAATTGTTAACAAAGCACCGAGTTGGTTTCGAGGCGACTTACCCCATTAAATAAAAAGACACCGCAGCGAAGTGCGGTGTCTTTTTGCCAAAAATGGAAAGCAGATCACATTACGACTGGCGCAGCAGCTGATCCTTGAGATTGGGTGGCACGCCGCGAATGGTCAGGGTATCTGTCTGAGGATCGTAAAACACCCGGCTGTTCAGCAATTTCTGCTCGAAGCTCAGGGTCAGACCGCCACCGGAGCCGACGAACTTGGTCAGGCCCCGCAGGGTGGAGCGATCGGCGGGGAAGCGCTCTTCCAGCTCATACTCCTGACCGATGAAGCTGTAAAAATCGAGGTCGCCGTCACCGGGTAATTCTGCGGAGAGCTCCTTGATTTCGATCTCTTCACCGGCGCTGGCCTGCTCGGTGCAATATTTGAAGACTTGCTTCTTGTAGTCGTTGCGCTCGGCCGGTTCGAGCTGACGACTGTCGCAATAATCGTCCACCGCCTGCAGCAGCCCTTTATTTTGGATCTTGGCATCCATGCCCTCGCGGGCACCCAGCAAGTCCATGAAAAAGTCGCCCAGTTTGCGACCGACCCGCCCCTTGCTGAAAGTGATATAACGGCGAGAGTCTGGCTGGGTTTTCCATTCGGTCAAATCGATGCGGGCCACCAGATTGAGCTTGCCGATATCCAGATAATGGATATGGCGCAAGTCCAGCGCCTCGCTGACGGTGACGCTTTCCTTGCCTTCCAGCAGGGCGACCATCAGGTAATCGACCCCCACATAGTTGTATTTGGCAAACAGCAATACACCCTGCTCGTCGAGGGCGTGATCCACCAGGTTCTTGACCAGCAGCTGGGTCATATTGACCGAGAAGGGGACGAATTCGAGCTGATCGCCGAGCAGCTGCTCGAGGGCAATGCGAAAGGCGGGAGAAGGCTGCTTGGGGGCTTCCTCACCGTCGGCCAGCTCGGCGACGGCAGCTTCGGGGTCAGCGAAAAAGCCAAAGCCCTTGCCACCCTTGCCGTTGTAAATGCGATGCAGCTCCGCCATCAGCCCCTGAACTGCCTCATCAGCAGGCAGGGTCTGGCTGCGGGTGTCGGCGTGAGGTTGACCATCGCCGCCCTGGCGCAGGGAGTGAAGAATGATCTTGTCGATATCGAGACTCATGTCACAAAGCCATAGTGTTAGCCGAAAGGGTGAAGTATTATAAGGCGCTTTGAACCGAGATGAACTGAAGATTATGCCCATCGTATCAAAGTACACAAACCAGCAATTTGATGACCTGATGAATGACCTGATCACTGTACTGGAAAAGCACAAGGCGCCTGTCGACCTCAGCCTCATGGTGCTGGGTAACGTGACGACCAATATCATCAACGGCATGGCCCCGGCACAACGCCAGGCGATCACTGAAAAATATGTCCAGGCACTGACTTCCTCGGTCGACACTCGCCACGACACTCACTGAGTCGCCGCCTTTTTTTGACGTTTCTCAAAGCAGATGGATCACTATGGTCGAAACCGGCAACCCCTATCGTGATAATGTCTCTCGCCTGATCACCTGGGGGCATTGGTTCTCCTTCTTCAACATCATTCTGGCCATGCTGATTGCCACCCGCTATCTGGGTGCCATCAGCTGGCCATCGACCACGCTCGGCGTGACCTATCTCATCATCAGCTGGATAGGTCACTTCTCGTTTCTGAGCTTTGTCACCTACCTGTTGACCATATTCCCGCTGAGTTTCGTGCTGCCCAAAGAGAAGCTGCTGCGCTTCATTTCGGCCATCATCGCCACCCTGGCGCTGGTGCTCCTGCTCATCGACACCCAGGTGTTCCAGCTGTTCAAGTTCCACTTGAACGCTCAGGTGTGGCAGTTGCTGCTGGATCAGGCCCAGACCGAGGAGGGCTCGATCTGGAGCATCATCTTCGTGGCGGTACCGACCATCTTCCTGCTGCAACTGCTGCTGTCGGCCTATGTGTGGCGCAAGATCAACAAGCGCAAGCGCCGTCAGTATGGCAATCAGGTAGGGCTGGCCCTGCTGGTCTGCTTCATTCTGACCCACGTGGTCAACAGCTGGGCCGATGCCACCCTGTATCAGCCCATTACCATGCAGCGCGCCAACTTCCCGCTCTCCTACCCCATGACTGCCAAGAGCTTCCTGGCCAAGCACGGCTGGCTGGACCTGGATCAGTACGAGAAGAAGGCCGAATCCCAGGATGGCGAGAGCGAGAGCCGCTTGCGCTACCCGCTGCGCCCGCTCAGCGTCAACGCCCCCATTGCCCACAAGAACCTGCTGGTGGTGGTGGTGGATTCGTTGCGAGCCGACATGCTCAACAGCATCAACATGCCCAATCTGCAGCGTTATGCAGACAGCCATCTCAATTTCCGTAACCACATGAGTGGCGGCAATGACGACGTGATGGGGATGTTCAGCCTCTTCTATGGCCTGCCCGGCCACTATTACGACGACATCCGCAACGACAAGACACCGCCGGTACTGTTCGACGAGATGCTGCGCCAGGATTACCAGTTCGGCCTGTTTGGCGCGCTGGAAGATGCGCAGCAGTATCGCCAGAGCATCCTCTCTGGTCTGCGCAAGCAGGTGTTTGTCTCCGAGCAGACCAATGATCAGCTGCTGATCGGTGACTGGCAGCAGTGGCTCGCCAAGCGCTCGCCGGACAGACCCTGGTTCTCGCTGGTCTATCTGTCGAGCCCCGGTGATTACCAGCTGCCGGCCGACATGAAGGGCCCCTTCCAGCCCGAGCTGACCCAGTTCAATCCGGCCACCGCTTATCAGGCCAAAAACCTGCAGAAGCTTGAGAACCGTTACAAGAACACCGTCTTCTACACCGATCAGTTGCTGGAACAGATGCTGAGCCAGCTGCAACAGCAGGGCCTGAACGAGCAGACCATAGTCGTGGTGACCTCCAACCACGGTCAGGAGTTCAACGATACTCGCAGCAACAGCTGGGGTTACGGCACCAACTACTCGCCCTATCAGGTGCAGGTGCCTTTCGTGCTGGCCTGGCCGGGCAACGACACCCTGGCGCAGAGCCAGTTGAGCAGCCATCTGGATCTGGTGCCCACCCTGATGCAGGGCATGCTGGGGGTGCGCAACCCGGCACGGGACTACAGCACAGGCCGCAGTCTGTTCGACAACAGCCCGCGCAACTGGCTGCTGGCCGGGGATCAGCGTGATTTTGCCATCTATCAGGGCAACACCATCACCCACTTCAACAAGCAGGGTGATTTTGAACTGCTGGAGCGCAACAGCTACCGTCCCATCAAGCACGGCACCCCCGACATGGGTGTCATGATCCAGGTGATGAACGAGCTCAACCGCTTCTATCGCGCCCCCTGACGGCCAGAAAACCACAACTCACCAAGCCCGCTCCCGTAGCGGGCTTTTTATTGCGTGCAGCACGTGCCGGAAAACAACAGCTGGGCATCTATGCCCAAGGGAGCCCATAGGGGACGGGTTTTATGCCCAGCCAGATAGCCCTCTTCTCCTCTTCATGTTCTCACTTGCCGGCGCAAACGTTCTTCTTTTCACTACTGACCTTTTCATCAAAAACATCAATCTGATCAAGATCATAAAAACAAAATGATAATGATTATCAATCGTTGATCTGGATGGACCACTCTGCAATAATCCGCGCCCTTCAGGCTTAAATAACAATCATTCTCAAAATGAAAATACTGCTGCACTACTGGCCCATGCTGCTGTCCGGCACAGCGCTGGCCGCCAGCGATCAGACCCAACTCAATGGGACTGGCACCCCGGCTCACCTAAAGGCGCGCGAGACCATAGTGGTCAAAGGCCAGCGGGTCGAACAGAAGCTGTCCGATATCTCGGGCGCCATCACAGTCATCACCGAAGAGGATCTGGATCGCCTGATCGCCACCGAACTCACAGACGTGTTCAAGAACGAACCCGGCGTTTCTGTGACCGGCTCGGCAGGGCGTCCGCAAAACATCAGCATCCGCGGCATTGGCGGCAACCGGGTGCTGATCATCAAGGACGGGGTCAGGGTCAGCGACGGCTTCGGTGCCGACGATCTCAACGACAAGGTGGGCCGTTTCAGCTTCGACCTGGATGACGTCAAGCAGATTGAGGTGGCCAAGGGGGCAGGCTCCGCCCTGCACGGATCAGACGCCATCGGCGGCACCATCGTCATCTCCACCAAGCAGCCGGAGGATTATCTGCAGGGGCAAGATGCCTACCTCAGCAGCAAAGTCCTGCATGATGGCAGCAGCAACAAGCAGAAGTTGAGCGCCACCGGTGCCGCCCGCTGGGCTGAGACAGAACACCTGTTGCGCCTCTCTGGCTGGCAGGGGCACGAGACAGCCAACTATGACCAGAGCCGCATCCCGGCGGATCTGGATGGCCTGAGTGCCTCCACCAGTTCTCGCTTCATTCTGAACGAGCACCACCTGCTGCGCCTCGAACTCGACTACTTCGAGGACAACGCCAAGCGGGATCAGGGGCCGCGCGAAGTGCCCCAGCCCGATGGCAAATGGCAGGTCCGCCAGTATCGCGAGGACAGCACCCAGCGCTCCCAGGGCGCCAAGCTGAGCTGGGAGGCGCGCAGCCTCGACCATCTGCTGGCGGATCAGTTCACCTTGAGCCTGCACGGCAATCATGCCAAGAACAGCGCCAACAAACGCAGCCTGCTGCAAAATGACCTGCTGAGCGGCTATCCCCGCTATCGCAGCGAACGGGAGCTGGCCACCTTCACCGAGGATCTGCTCGGCGGCGAGCTGGACATTCGCCGCGATCTGACGACCGGCGCCATCGAACACAAGCTGAGCTATGGCGTCGAACTGGAGCGCGCAAGCCACGAACGGCCGGTCGACAAACTGACCTTGGAGGCGGGCATTCCCCAGCCCGGCCAATCCGCACCCTTCAGCAGTGCCCGCACGGACCGCGCCGGCATCTGGCTGGGAGATGTGGCGAGCCTTGGGCAATGGCAATTCACCCCCACACTGCGCATGGATCACCAGTGGCTGAGCCCGCAAGATGGCAAGGGTGCCAGCAACCACAGCTGGCACCTCTCCCCCAGTCTGGCCACCAGCTACCGCTTCAACGATCAGTGGCGCAGCTGGCTCAGCTATGCCAACGGTTTTAGTGCCCCCTCCTACGACAAGGTGTACGGCAATATTCCCCACTACTTTGCCCTGCCGCCGTTCGAGATCATCGCCAACCCGGACCTCAAGGAGGAGACCAGCCACAGCTTCGAGTGGGGTGTAAGCGGTGAAGGGGATGAGTGGAGCATCAAGCCGGCGCTCTTCTACAACCGCTACTACAACTTCGTCGACTGGCGCCAAGTGGGCTTCCGTCTGAGCGACGGCGTCATGCTGCGCCAATACCGCAACGTGGCCAAGTCCGAGACCTGGGGCGCCGAGATCGCCGCCAGCTACTGGCTGACCCAGCAGTGGGAACTGGCCACCAAGTTCGGCTGGGTGGATGGCAAGGACAGCCAGGGCGAGTCACCGCGCAACCTGACCCCGCTGGAGGGCAATACCCGCCTCAGCTATCAGGCCAACGACTGGAACCTGGGGCTGCAAGCCGATTATGCCGCCGCCATGAGCCGGGTGCCCACTTGCGGCAACAGCCTGACCCAGCAGCAGAGCGAGTGCATGAAGAGTGCGGGCTGGCTCAGCTTCGCCCTGACCGCCGACTGGCAGATAACAGACGCCCTCAAGGCCAACCTCAAGCTAGATAACCTGCTCGATACCCGTTACACCCGCTATCAGGATGTAGCCGGGCAGGAAGCGGGCAGCGATGCGGGACTCTACACCCAGACGGGCCGCTACCTGAGCGCCAGCCTGCGCTACACCTTCGTGGGGATCTGATGCACGCGCTATTGATAATGACGGCTCTGCTGGCCAATCCGGTGGCCTCACCCACCGAGGCCGCAGGCATGACGGCAACCACCACGGCGCCACAGAGCACGCCAGCCATTGCCAAGCGTCCCCTGTTGATGAAGGGCAAGGTAGCGCGGTGGGATCCCTATGGCGGCTGGCGTGACGACAGCCGTCAGGATCCCGCCCTGCTGGCCATGCTGGCCGAACAGAACCGCTGGACCGAGCAGCAGCTCGCCAGCCAGCGGCCGCTGGAGCAGGCGCTGCAAGCCGAGTGGCAGACACAGCCACGCGGCGAGCCCATGCCCGCCGAGTGGCACACTGAAGCGGGCAGCCAGTGGCGGATGGAGGCCGACGGCAGCCTGTGGCAACGGGCTGATGACAAGGCGCAGCCCCGTCAGCGACTGGCGCCGCGTCAACCGGCGAGCGGCTATTACGAACTCGCCGGCTGGGCACTGCACCAGAACGGGCGCTGGCTGGCCCTGGCCGAAGACCTGCGCGGCGATCTGGACTACCGCATCACCCTGCTGGATCTGGATAGCGGCAAGACCCTGACCACTCTGGCGCACAGGGCCGCCGATCTGCTCTGGAGCCTGGACGGCAAGACCCTCTACACCCTTGCCAACGAGCGCCGCACCCTGCGCCCATGGCAGCTGTGGGCCTGGCAGGATGGCAAGGAGCGGCTAGTACACCAGGAGGCCGATCCCGCCTGGCTGCTCAGCCTCTATGGCACCACGGACAAACGCCACCTGCTGCTGCAGAGCAACAACCACGACAGCTCGGAGCAGTACCTGCTGGACGAGGGAACCCCCTCTCTGCTCAAAGCCCGTCAGGCCGGTGTCGAGTACTACCTGGATACCCAAGGGGAGCGAGTGCTCATCAAGAGCAACAAAGATGGTGCCCTCGGCCTTTATCAGGTGACCAGTCTGACACAGGTGGCCGAGGGGCACTGGCAACCCCTCTGGTCCGGCGAAAACAAGAGCCTGGAGAAGTGGCGCCTGTTTGCCGACCATACGGTCCTGCAATACCGCAAGGCAGGGGACGACTGGCTCGATGTGCTGAATTCAAGCGGCCAGCTCAGCCAGCGCGTGCATCTCACCGAGGGAGCTGGCACGGCCTGGATCCAGGGCGCTCATGACCCGGCCAGCCAGCAGATCCTGATCCGCAGGCAAGGGATGGCCGAGCCGCCGCACCAGCGCTGGCTTAATCTGACCAGCGGTCAGTGGCAAGCTGGCGCGCAGACGCAGGCCCCCTCCCCCTACCGAAGCGAGCGACGCTGGGTGGTGGGCAAGGATGGGGTCAAGGTACCCGTATCTCTGGTGTGGCGCACCGACATCACCAAGCCCAAGGCGCTGCTGCTCTACGGCTACGGCGCCTATGGCACCCCCATGCGCCCCTACTACCAGCCCCAGGTGCTGAGTTTGCTGGATCGCGGTTTTGTCTACGCCATCGCTCACGTGCGCGGCGGCGGCATGCTGGGAAACGACTGGTATCTGGCAGGGCGCGGCCAGCAAAAACAGCACAGCGTGGACGACTTCCTGACCGTGGCAGAGGCGCTGGCCCGGGATCCGGCCATCGATCCTGCCCGGCTGTTCGCCATGGGCGGCAGTGCCGGCGGTCTGCTGGTGGCGGCGGCGCTCAATCAGGCACCAACCCGCTTTGCCGGCGCCGTGTTGCAGGTGCCCTTCGTCGATCTGCTCGGCACCATGAGCGATCCCGAACTGCCGCTCACCCGCCAGGAGTACGCCGAGTGGGGCAATCCGGCCATTCCCGCCGACTATGCGGCCATGCGTCGCCTGAGCCCCTATGACAACCTGCAACGGCAGCCCTATCCCCCGGTTTACGTGACCGCCGGACTGCACGACAGCCAGGTGCCTTACTGGGAGCCGCTTAAATGGGTCGCCCGGCTGCGGGAGCACAGCACGGGCAAGGGCCCCTATCTGCTGAGCACGGCTCTCGACAGCGGCCACCAGGCCAGTGCTGGCAACGCCCACCAGCAGGCAGCGCGAGAATATGCCTTCCTGCTCACCCTGGCTGGTGTTACCCGCTGATGGCACATCCTTTTCTCATTTTTGTGTTGGAGTAAACCATGAAACCCTCTTCCCTGGCCCTCTGGCTGGCGGCAACCTTGCTCTCACAGCCTCTGCTGGCGGCCGAGTTGCAGTTTGTCGATGAAAAACCCATTACCACCACGCCGCAGCAGTGGCTCGAGCAGCGCCTCGGCGTCACGCTCGCCCCCGACTACGACAGGGCCAGCCTGCTTGGCCACCACTACAGCTTCCGCCAACTGGTCAACGACTTGCCGGTGGCCACCATACAGGCGGCCGTCAGTGTCGATAAGACCGGCAAGCCCTGGCGCCTCTATCACAACAGTCGGCCGCTGCAGAGCAGCGAGCCCGGCTGCGATGTGAGCAGCAATCTGGATCCCCTGCTCAGTCAGCTACGCGATACGGGCAGCGAGATCGATCCGCAGGGAGCGGTCGAAGCCTGGTACTGGCGCGACGGCGATACCCTGGTGCCCGCCCTGCGCCAACGGGTGCGCGAACACCAGGCAGGCAACGCCAAGGCCACCTATGTACAACTGTTCGCCAGTTGCGACGGCAGCCGGGAGCTGGGCCGCTGGATGGATGCGGCCAGCACCCAGGCCAGCCGCACCGCCGACGCCGGCGACACCCAAGTGGAAGCACGAGTATTCGACCCGGATCCCCGCACCCAGCTGCAAGACGCCAGCCTGGTCTGGCACGACGAACTGGTACTGGCGGACGCCGCCTATCAGGACAGAGTTCCCCTGCCGGTCACACTGCAAGGGGGACGCTATATGCTGAGCGGCCCTCACGCCCGGGTGGTGGATGCCATGGAGCCCGATACCGCGCCTTTCAGCAGTGATGACCCGCAGGCATTCCGGTTGACCCGGGACGATCAGGGCTTTGCCGACATCAACGCCTATTACCACCTTGACTTGGCCCAGCGCCACATCAAGAAGCTGGGCTTTAGCGGGCTCATCCCCGGGGCCCTCGACATAGACACAGAGGCCGGCTATCAGGACAACTCCCTCTATGACCCTTTCGAGCGCAGACTGGAGCTGGGCCGCAGCGGCGTGCCCGATGCCGAAGATCCCATGGTGATCTGGCACGAGTTCGGCCACGCGGTGCAGCACCACATAGTGCCGGATCTCGGGGAGGAGGCAGACTGGGGCGCCATCGGCGAGGGCTTCAGCGACTACCTGGCCGCCAGCCACCGCCAGCGCAGCGAGGCGGGTCGCCAGTTCGAACCGGCCATGGTATTCAACTGGGATGCACGCTTCACCGATCGTACCCCGCGCCAGCTGGATGATCTGCGGGCCCGCTACCACCCGGACTACAGCTATCCGGCCCACCGCACCATCAACGGCAGCAACGGCGATCAGTTGTGGGGCACACCGCTGTTCCAGGCCCTGCTGGCCTCGGTAACCGAGCATGGCGAAGGGGCCAGGGACGAGTTTGACCGCGTCATCATCGAATCCCACTTCGGGCTGGGCCCGGCCATTCGCATGCCACAGCTGGCCCGCATCACTGTGGACACGGCGGCGCGGCTCTACCCGGCCCGTCACTACGCCAGCCATCTGGAGCACGCCTTCCGTCAGCACGGCCTCTTGCTGGCGCCGGTCAATATCGCGCTGGCCGAGGGCAGCGCCATCGAGCTGGGACAGCGTCAATCCGTACAGGTGACACTCACCAATCAGGGCTCGGCGCCAGTGACCCTCAATGAGCTGACCCTGACCCTGCCCGCCGGGCTGCAGGCCGATCCCTACCAATGGCAAGCCACCACACTGGCGGCAGGTGCCAGCACCACTACCACGCTGCGACTGCTGGCCCAGAGCCCGCTGGCCTGCGGCGATGAGGTGAGCCTGCCGGTAAGCCTCGTCATGACGGGGACCAGTCCGACCGAGCGCCAGTGGCAGCAGCCACTGAGCCTGCCCATAGGCACGCCTATCATCAGCCGCGCCACTGGCCAGCCGCTGCTCCTCAGCGATGCCCAGAGCGAGGAAGTACGCGGCTTGAGCCAAGCCAGCCTGCAGCTGGAGAAGACCAACGCCAAAGTGAGCGAGCAGTTGCAACTGACCCTGGATCTGCAACACGACGCCCTGGATGAGCTGGAGATCTGGCTCAACTCCCCCTCCGGCACCCGCATCCAGATCTGGGACAAGGGCTACAGCCCACTGCCGCGGCTGAAAGGTGTCTTCCCTACCGAGCTGCTGCCCCTGCAAGCCTTCACCCCCTTGCTGGGAGAGCCGCTGGCCGGCAGATGGACGCTGGAAGTGGTGGACAGCAAACCCGGGTATCAGGGCCGCATCAATGGCTGGAGCATCAGCCAGCGCATCGGCGCCCAGTGTGGTGAACCCATAGCTCCGCCGGATGACGGCATCATCCACTTCCCGGTGGACGACAGCAGTGGCGGCGGTGCGGCCAACCTGCTCTGGCTGCTGCCGCTGGCGATCTGGCGCCGCCTTCGCCAGCGCGGCTGAGTAACCCACCCACATATAAGAAGAAGGGGCCCTGGCCCCTTCCCAAGGACAAGAGATGAATCCAACCTATTCCCGCCTGGCCTGCCTGCTGGCCCCCCTGCTCACCGCCTGCGGTGGCGGCGGCTCGGATGAGGCGCCGCTGGCGGCACCTGCCTATACCCTGAACGTCAGTCTGCCCGAGAGTGGCACCCTGTGCGTCAATCTCAACCAGAACACCCGCTGTGACGAGGGAGAGCCCAGCGTCAGCGGCGTAGCCGGTGCCCGTCAGCTGAGCGGCACCGCCCCCGCCCTGCTGACCAGTCCGCTGCTGTTCCTGCCAACCAACCCGGCAGCGCCGGCGCTGCTGCACCCGGCCGCCCGACTGGATGGCCAGACCCTGACCCCCAGCCTGCTCAGCACCCTGCTGCAAAGCAGCATCGCCGAGGGACATCCGCCCAAACAGGCACTCGACGAGATGTTGGCCGCGCTGGCGCCGCTGCAACCAGGTCAAGGGCTGGCCGCCCTGTCGCAACTGGCCGACTTCAACCTGGCGCTGGGGCAACTGCTGCAGACGGTGATCAGGGATGCCGAGCCGGAGACATCGGACCTTTCGCCCGTCCTCCTGCAAGCCGTGGTGTGGCCGGCCCTCGGCAGCCTGCTGCCCGAGCTGGCCAGCCACTTTGCCCAGCACGGCGAGCTGACCAGCCTGCAAGAGAGCGTCACCCGCATGCTGCAACAGCAATACTCCCATCCCCTGGTCACCGGCAGCGGCGTCACTACCTACACGGATGGTGTCGACTACCTGCTCACCGAAGAGCCCGCCGACCACCCGGGCCAGGAAGCCAGCCTAGGCAAGGCCCCGCTGCGCTATCGCAAGCTGGATGGCAAGGGCCAGCCCCTGCCGGATGACGCCCCCCAGTGGGAATGTGTGGAGGATCTCACTACCCGCCTCGTCTGGGAGAGGAAGCTGAATGATGCAAAGAGCCCACGCGATCTGCATCGCACCTTCGCCTGGGAGCTTGGCGACTATCACCCCACCCAGCAGGAGCTTGACTACGCCTGCCCGCAAGGCGAGGCCATCTGCACCACAGAGCAATATCGCCAGTGGCTCAACACCCAGCAGCTGTGCGGCATCACCAGCTGGCGCATGCCCCACTCGCGCGAGCTGATGAGCCTGCAACACTACGGCTCGCTCGCCCGCCAGTATGGCCAGCTGGTCACCATGGATGTGCGCTACTTCCCCGATGTCGGCACCACCACCAAGGATTTCAGCGGCTACTACTGGAGCCAGACCCTGACCCCGTCCCGTCGGCTGGAGAGCGCCCCCCTGAGCGCCATCGTCCATATTTTCCTCGGCGATGACGCCGGTACCGACTACGCCACCACAGTTCAAAACAGCGATGATGCCAACGGTCTGCAACTGCGGCTGGTGGCGGAGGTAACCCGATGAACCGCTTGATGTTGACCCTGCTGCTGACCCTTGGCAGCCCCCTCGCCCTGGCCACCGCCATCTGCGACGACACCATGCCCAGAACCAGCCCCACCGCCCGCTTCATCGATCGCGGCAACGGCACCGTCACGGATCGATCCACCGGCCTGACCTGGATGCGCTGCCAGCTCGGCCAGAGCTGGCGCAACCAGAGCTGCAGCGGCGAACCGACCCGGCTTTACTGGCAGCAGGCCCTGCTGACCGCAGAGCGGATCCGCACCGAGCCGAGCCATGCCCTGTACAACTTCGGCGGCCACGGCGGCTGGCGCCTGCCCACCATCAAGGAGCTGACCAGCGTGCTGGA
The DNA here is from genome assembly GCF_963900955.1 of Aeromonas sp. 9A. NCBI lineage: Bacteria > Pseudomonadati > Pseudomonadota > Gammaproteobacteria > Aeromonadales > Aeromonadaceae > Aeromonas > Aeromonas sp. 9A. The sequence goes on along the minus strand of NZ_CAWRFG010000001.1, from coordinate 1,998,074 downwards.
GTCCGCCTGCTACAAGCCGGCGCTCAACGAAACCATCTTCCCCCGCGCCATGGCCGGTGAAGGGAAAGAGGTGAACGACGGTTACGTCTATCTCTGGTCCTCGACCCCGGTGCCGGCCAGCAAGAGCGTCGCCTATCTGGATATCACCAGCGGCGCCGTCGGCATGCGGGCGCCCGGCGCCTGGGCCAAACAGCTACTCCTGGTGCGTTGATTGCACGGGGGTGGCCACAGGATCCCGCTGAAAAGCGGATCCTTGTCCGGCCACCTCCGAGCTGTGCAAAAGCGCTGTACACCGAATGTGCACCTTGTCAGAAAATAACCAGAAGACGTCATCCTGTGCCGGATCTGGCAGGATTTGCACCCCGGATCGCTGGCATGAAACGGGCAGAGCGGTTAGTCTAGCGGCGTTGAACCAATCCCCATGAGGTACAGATGAAAACCGTATTGCGTTTTAGCCTGCTGGGCGCCTTGTTGCTGGGCGGCCATGCCTTCGCCGCCGAACCGAAAAAATTTGATATCAGCATGTTTCCGGCCGCCGAAGTAAACCAGGAACGTGTCGTGATCCGCCTGCCGGAAGTCGAGAACGAAGCCGACATGATGGTCGAGCTGCAGGTCGGCAAGAAAATGATGGTCGACTGCAATGTGCCGCGTTTCGCCGGCAACCTTGAGCAGCACAGCGTCAAGGGCTGGGGCTACAACTACCTGATGCTCGGCAAGGTATCCGATCCCATCAGCACCCTGATGGCCTGCCCGGATGTCCAGAAGAAAGAGACCTTCGTCCAGATATACGGTCAGGGCTTCTTCGTGAACTACAACTCCAAGCTGCCGTTCGTGCTCTACGTCCCGCAGGAGTATGAAGTGCGCTACCGTCTGTGGCGTGCGGATAACCTGGCCCAGCCAGCCATGATAGAGTAAGTCTCCATCGAGACCAAACCTCCCGCTTTGGTTCATGAACGACACAAAATAGAGCGCCAAACGGCGCTTTATTTTTAACCAAATTTCGTCGCCCCAGACGGCCGAACCTTGACATAACCTGACATAACTCCGCTTTTTTTCTCGCTTTTTTGCTCCTGCCCTCCCCGAATATCCACTGGATCATGGCTAAATCATTTTCAATGAAAATTATTTATCCATATAGTGAAAAAATTGATTTTGCACTCTGCGACGGCCTGATGATACTTGCCCGCAAAGGTCAAACTAACCAGAAAAAGAGCACTATGAGCTTCGAATCCGACAAGCGTTTCAACGACTTCAAACATTTTCCCCGTGGCCTGCGTCGCAGTGGTGAATTCACTGTTGCCGAAGCGGACAGTCTGGAAAAATACGGCACCGCCATGCTGGCGCTCTATCAGGGCAACCTGGCGCCGCGCGATGACGTAGAAAGCGCCTTTATCGAACAGGTCAAATCCGGCGCTGCCGGCAGCAATCCCCACGCCAAGGTGTGGTTCAAGTATCTGAAGGTGATAGGTCCCAAGCGCGTGCATCGTCTGTGCACAGTCGCAGGCGGCGCCAACGAGGAAACCGGCGGCGGTGGTTTTGACGGCGGCAACGGCGGCGGTAGCGACGAGTCCATCGATTAATGGATACCGAACTGCTTCGGACCTTTATCGAGGTCAGCAAGACCCGGCACTTTGGCCGGGCTGCTGAGAATCTCTACCTGACCCAGTCGGCGGTGAGCTTTCGGATCCGCCAGCTCGAGCAGCAACTCGGGGTCAGTCTGTTTGCCCGTCATCGCAACAACATCCGCCTGACCGCGTCCGGCGAGCGTCTGCTGCCCTATGCAGACGCCATCTTGCATACCCTGGGTAGGGCCAAGCAGGACGTGGCACTCTCCCCCGGTTTCAGCCAGCAGCTCGCCATAGGCGCGCCCGCCGTGTTCTGGGAGCTCGATTTCAACGACTGGCTCAATCATGTCTATGCGCTGGCTCCCGGCCTCGCCGTGCGGCTCGAAACCGCATCCCGCGAGCACCTGTGCCGCCAGCTGCTGGAGCGCTCCCTCGACTTGGCCCTGCTCTCCGAGCCAACCAAGATCGATGAGATTGCCCTGCATCCCATCGGCGAACTGGTGTTTGAACTGGTGAGCCGGGATAGCACAGCCAACGCCGACAGCCTGATGCAAATGCCCCACATTCACCTCGACTGGGGCACCAGCCTGGAGCCACAACCCAGCCGCTTGCAGAGCCTGCAAAAGACACCCGTGCTGCACTCGAGCTCCGCCAACATGGCGCTGCAGTTCGTGCTGGCCAATGGGGGGGCCGCCTACCTGCCACGGCGGATGGTGAGTCCCTTCCTGGAAAAGGGGCAGCTGCATCTGGTGGAGGGAGGCCAGCCACTGAGCCGCCCGCTCTACCTCGCCTATCTGGAGAAGTCCGATCGTCGGGAGCTGATCGATCGGCTGCTGACCCTGCCCCTTGGCTGGGATGGCGCCGATCTGCGCCTGCCGCAGCCTGAATAACCTCGGGTGATAGCACAGACAGAAAAGGGGCCGAAAAGGCCCCTTTTTTATGGTGCTTGTGTGCAATCGCATCAGCCGTGCTGGCGGCGATCGTTGGCCTGGGCCAGCAACATGCGGCTCTCGCGCAGAAACTCGTCGGCATGCTCGCCAAAAAAGCCGGATACCTGCGAGAAGGCATCGATAAAACCGGCTCTGTCCCCCTGCTCCAGCAGCCCCAACACCTCGCCGAAGTTCTGGTAGTAGCGGCGGATCATCGCCAGATTCTGCGGTGACGACAATATGATGTCGGCATAGAGCTCAGGATCCTGGGCAAACAACCGCCCCACCATGGCCAGCTCCAACCGGTAGATGGGGGAGCTTAAGTTAAGCAGGCGGTCGATGTTGGCCTGCTCCCGGGAGAGGTGCCAGCCATAGGCAAAAGTGGCGAAGTGGCGCAGCGCCTGAATGAGGGTCATGGCCTCGTCGTGAGCTTTGGCCTCGACTTGCTGCAAGCGCGCGCCCCAGATGGTCATCTGATCCAGCAACCACTGACTGGCGGCCGCATCACGGCCCTGACAGCAGACGATCACCTGCTTGGCGAGGCTCGCCACATCGGGTCCGAACATGGGGTGCAGCCCCAGAACAGGACCTTTGTGCACCGCCAACATATGGGCAAGCGGCTCGCTCTTGACGCTGGTGACATCCACTAGCAGACAATCGGCGGGCAAGTTGCCGAGGCGGTCGATGATCTGACAGGTGATGTCGATGGGCACGGCCACCATGACCAGACCCGCGTCGGCCAGGATCTCGTCAGCTCGCGGCCAGTCTGCTTGTTCGAGGGTCACAACCCGGTAGCCGGAGAGGCTGAACATGTGGCCGAACAAGCGGCCAAGTTGACCCTGTCCGCCTATGATGACCACTTTGCCAAGATCCGGCTTCATACACTTGAAGCCGGTGTCTTTTTCGCTGGCATAAGATTCACGCATGACCCGGCGCAGCACATCCTCGATGAGGTCCCCCGGCACCCCCAACAGTTCGGCCTCGGTGCGACGGCGGGCCAGCATGCTCGCCTCCCTGTCCGGTGCATAAATGGGCAGGCCGTGGCGGCTCTTCACCTCACCCACTTCCCCCACCAGGGCCAGCCGTGCGGCCAGCAGATCGATCAGCTGTCTGTCCACCGCATCAATCTTGTCCCTGAGGGCATTCAACTCTTCAGCCATATCCAGTCCCTGCTGGCGCCGCTGGCGGCGGCGCCCTGTGATTCAAGAGGCAACAAGGTATCACTGCGTGGTCAGTGATACCTCTATGGTTCAATCAGTTACGACAAGATACCACGGCTTACCGTGCAGTTCTGCCCTTGAGCGGCGCCGCCAGCTCGCGATGGCATCGCTCCAGCAGAGCGGCTGTGCTATCCCAGTCGATGCAGGCATCGGTGATGGAGACGCCGTAACGCATCTGCTCTTTGGGCTGCTCGCTGGACTGGTTGCCTTCGAACAGGTTGGATTCGAGCATCACCCCTATGATGGAGCGGTTGCCCTCCTGGATCTGGTGGATAACGTTGTCGGCCACCTTGGGCTGCAAGCGGTGATCCTTGCTGGAGTTGCCGTGACTGCAATCCACCACCAGGCCGGGCAGCAGGCCCGCCTTTTCCAGTGCCTCTTCCGCCAGCGACACATTGACCGAGTCGTAGTTCGGGTGCTTGCCGCCGCGCAGGATGACGTGGCCATCCGGGTTGCCCTGGGTCTGCAGCAAGGCAACCTGGCCCTGCTGGTTGATCCCCATGAAGGCATGGGGGCTGGAAGCCGCCTGCAGCGCATTGATGGCGGTACCCAGATTACCGTCTGTGCCGTTCTTGAAGCCCACCGGCATGGAGAGGCCGGACGCCATCTCCCTGTGGGTCTGGGATTCTGTGGTACGGGCGCCGATGGCCGACCAGGAGAAGAGCTCCGCCAGGTATTGCGGGCTGATGGGGTCGAGCGCTTCAGTCGCCAGCGGCAATTCCAGCTCCGCCAGCCAGCAGAGCAGCTCACGGGCGCGATGCAGCCCCAGCTCCACATCGAAGGTGCCATCCAGGTTCGGGTCGTTGATAAAGCCTTTCCAGCCGACCGTGGTGCGCGGCTTCTCAAAGTAGACCCGCATGACAATGTAGAGAGAATCCTGATAGGCATCATGCAGCGCTTTGAGTCTGGTTGCGTACTCTTTGGCGGCGTCCATGTCGTGGATGGAACAGGGTCCACAGATCACCAGCAGGCGGTGATCACGACGGTGGATGATGTCGGCTATGGTAGTGCGGGCCCCTTGCACGAAAGCCAGCGCCTGGTCGGAGATGGGTAGCTTCTCCTTGAGCTGGGCAGGCGTGATCATCACTTGTTCGGATTGGATATGGATGTTGTTCAGGGGGTCTCTTTGCATGATCTCATTCTCTCTACAGTATTTAAGCCAATTGCACTGAATGTATTCTTTTGTTTACACAAGTCAGTGCTTTGTTACGCAACCGCCCTCACCTTACCAAGGAAAAACAAACAATCAAGTGAAACTAGCGGATTAACTGTCTAACAGGTGGATAAACGACCAATAAGGCGACCTAAACAACCAGAAAGTAGCGAGTAAAAAGCCCCTGATCCGACAAAATCGTAAATATATCGTTACACCCTGATACTGCCGTCAGTACTGCTCGACCACTATCCCACTCCTGCCCTTGCCTCCATTTTATAAAAAAGCGGGGCACCTGGCCCCGCTTGCGTTCCCGTCTTGCTCTTCTTTTATGATTTGCCGTGTGCCTTGATGGCGTCGACCGCCTTGTCCGGGAAGTCGCTGAACACCCCGTCCACATCGGCCTGATAGAGGAAGATGTTGAGCAAATCGCTGAAATCCTTGGCGTAGGCCGGGATCTGCCCCTCATCCTGACGGAAGGTATAAGGGTGTACTTTAAGGCCAGCGGCGTGGGCCTCTTTCACCATGCCGGTAAACACAGGTTTGCCCGGGGTGCCCGGCTCCGTGACTATCATCGGCTTCCAGGGGCCTATGCCTTCCGCGTAGCCAGCTATGGTCTTCATGGCCCCCGGCTTGAACATCCAGTCATAGTCGTAAGGGGTTGCCTGGCCCTTGGCGTCATAGACCATGGTCTCGTTCCAGTCGGTCTCGGCCATCAGCTGCACCAGTTTCAAGTCCATGCCTAAGGCGGGCATCAGCTCGCTGTTGATGCGCTTGAGCTCGTTGGCATCGAAGCACTGCAGATAGACCTTGTCATCCTTCCCTGTGTAACCGTACTCCTTGAGCACGTTCAAGACGGCCTTGGAGATGTCCTTGCCTTCGTGGCGAAACAGCCAGGGGGCCTTGATCTCCGGATAGATACCTATGTTCTTGCCGGTGCTCTTGTTGAGCCCCTGGATCATCTCTATCTCTTCCTGGAAGGTGTGGATCTTGAAGCTGGACTTCCACAGCGGGAAGCGGGCCGGATAGACCGGCACCTGCTTGCCATCCACCAGCTGGAACGGCTCCGTCATGCTCAGGGAGCGCACCTCGGCCAGGGTGAAGTCCACCACATAGTAACGACCGTCCGGGCGGGCCCGACCGGGGAAGCGCTCGGCCACGTCCGTGATGCCGTCGAGGAAGTGATCGTGCATCACCACCAGATGGTCATCCTTGGTCATCACCAGATCCTGCTCCAGATAATCGGCTCCCATGCCATAGGCCAGCGCCTTGGATGCCAGGGTGTGCTCGGGCAGATAGCCCGAAGCGCCACGGTGGGCGATCACTATCTTGCCTTCGTCGGCAGCAAGAGCGGGCAATGCAAGGGCGGCCCCCAGGCCAAGGGCTATCAGGGAGAGAGAGATTTTTTTCATGCGAGGTGCTCTTTGTTATTGTTTATTTGGTGTAGGTGTTTGTTATAGCAGAGGTTTGTTGCATTTTAACGACGGGCGGCCAAGGGGCCGCCCGCTTCTTCATCAGCTTGCCTTGGGCAGGGCGTGCTGATGTTGTTCCAGCCAGGCGTGCAGCTGCTGCTGCTCAGGCTGGGAGAGGCGAAGCCCCAGCTTGCTGCGACGCCACAGTATGTCTTCCATCGAATGGGCCCACTCGCGGCTCATCAGATAACGCACTTCCGACTCGTACAGGCCGGCGCCAAAGTGCTGGCCGCGCTCCTCGTGCAACCAGAGGCGGGCGTGGCTGCCATAGGCCTCGGCGATGCGATGGGCGTTGCGCTCATCCAGCCAGTCGAATTCGAGCATATAGGCACGCGCCAACTCGGTAGTGGAGCAATCAAATTCGCCACCAGGCAGACGGCTGGTGGCGGTCCAATCCTCACCCATCTGGCTGAACCAGGGCTTGAGCTTGTTGCAGGCGGCTTGGGCCAGCTTGCGATAGGTGGTGAGCTTGCCGCCAAACACGGACAAGAGTGGCGCACCGTCGGATTCACCGGAGAGCTCGAGGGTATAGTCACGGGTCACGGCCTGGGGGGAATCGGACTCGTCATCGCAGAGCGGTCGCACGCCGGCATAGGTCCAGATGACATCTTTGGGCGCTATCTGGCGGGTAAAGTGAGCGTTGACCACCTTGCACAGGTAGTTGATTTCGGCGTCGCTGATCTTCGCCTCGCGCGGGCTGCCCTTGTGCTCCACGTCCGTGGTACCGATGAGGGAGTAATCCTGCTGATAAGGGATGACAAAGACGATGCGGTTGTCTTCGTTTTGCAGGATATAGGCCTCTTCGCGCTCATGAATACGCGGCACTATGATGTGGCTGCCCTTGATGAGGCGAATGCCGCGCGGGGATTTCTCGTGCAGGCTCTCATCATAGAAGGTTTTGACCCAGGGACCGGCTGCATTGACCAGACCACGGCAGGTGACGGTGAACTGCTCGCCCCCTTCCCGCTCCAGAGTCAACGTCCAGTGCTTGGAGCCGCGCACCGCCTTGATGCAGCGGGTGCGGGTCTGCACCTCGGCCCCTTTATCACGAGCCATCATGGCGTTGAGTACTACAAGGCGGGCGTCATCGACCCAGGCATCCGAGTACTCGAAGCCTTTGTTGATACCGGCGGTCAAGCCGTCCTGGGGCAGGAAGCGCACGCCGCAGCTGCCCTTGAGCTTGTCGCGCTTGGCCAAGTTGTCATACAGGAAGAGACCGGCGCGGATCATCCAGGCCGGACGCAGGTGCGGGCGGTGCGGCAGACGAAAACGCATGGGGCGGGCGATATGCGGCGCCATGCCAAGCAGCACTTCCCGCTCAGCCAAGGCCTCTTTCACCAGCCGGAATTCGTAATGTTCGAGGTAACGCAAGCCGCCGTGGATCAGCTTGCTGGAGTTGGAGGAGGTGGCAGAGGCGAGATCCTGTGCCTCGAACAGGGCAACCTTCAGACCCCGACCCGCTGCATCAGCCGCAATGCCCACCCCATTGATGCCGCCGCCAACGACGACCAGATCATAATGTTCGCTCATGTTCACCTACTCTTTCTTATTTTGTGTTGCCATGACAGCAATGTTTGATTTCGCTCATATTAGAGCATGAAAAAATGATAAACGAACATTTTATGGAGAAAATGTGATCGCGATTGTTTTGGCAATGCTAAAAATGCTGCCAGTCGGTGATCAGGACGTCAGCAAGGGGCTGGCTGGCAAAAAAGCGTGCGCGAGAGCGCGCTCATACCCAGAGTGGTGGTGAGCCGGAAAGCAGCAGGAGGAAGGGGAAGAGAGGGGGAAAAGCGGCCGCCGTCATGGCGGCCTGGTGCCAGATAGGGGTTAACGGCGGCTCAGCAGATGTGGCATTCGATCTGGTGCTGGGACATGAGCCGCATCAGCTTCTCGGGCGGCTCCTGATCGGTGAACAGGGCGTGGATCTGGTTGAGGTTACCCAGATTGACCATGGCATTGCGACCGAACTTGGTGTGGTCGGCGGCCAGAAACACCTGGCGGGAGTGGGCTATGATGGCCTGGGCAATCTTCACCTCGTGGTAGTCGAAATCGAGCAGAGAGCCGTCATTGTCGATGCCCGAGATACCGATGACACCGTAATCCATGCGGAACTGACCGATGAAGTCGCGGGTCGCCTCCCCCACTATGCCGCCATCCCGGTTGCGGATCTCGCCACCGGCGATGATGACGGTGAAGTCATCCTTGGCGGTGAGAATGCTGGCGACGTTGAGGTTGTTGGTCACCACGCGCAGCTCGCGGTGATCGAGCAGGGCGCGGGCGATGGCCTCCGTGGTGGTCCCTATGTCGATGAAGAGAGAGGAGCCATCGGGAATATTGGCGGCCACTTCGCGGGCGATACGCTCTTTCTCCTTGAGCTGCATCACTTTGCGGGCACTGTAGGCGGTATTGACGGTACTCGAATGCAGGGAGGCACCGCCATGATGGCGCCGGATCTTGTTCTGTTCGGCGAGATCGTTCAGATCACGGCGAATGGTCTGGGGACTGACGTCAAAGTGGGTCACCAGATCCTCCGTCGAGACAAAGCCCTGCCGCGTCAGGACGTCCAGTATCTCCAGATGTCGTTGGGTTTGCTTCACGCTTGAACTCCGATGATGAGACGAAAAAAGGCCCCGGCAGATGCGGGGCCTTTGGCAGTTTACCTGATCCCTTTTCGGATCGATAAGGGCAGGATCACGTTTTATGCCTTATCGGCAGCCGCCTTCTTGGCAGCGACGGCGATGTTCTCATGCTTGAGGGTCATGGCCAGCAGTATGATGGAGATCACGCAAGACGCGGTCAGCACCATGAAACCGCCATCCCAGCCGAAGTGGTCAACGGTATAGCCCAGCATGGCGTTGGCCGCCACTGCACCACCCAGATAACCGAACAGCCCGGTGAAGCCTGCCGCGGTACCGGCTGCCTTCTTGGGTGCCAGCTCCAGTGCATACAGACCGATCAGCATGACGGGGCCATAGATCAGGAAGCCGATGGCGACCAGAGCCAGCATGTCGACGGTGGGGTTGCCCGCCGGGTTGAGCCAGTAGACCAGCACAGCCAGGGTGACCAGCACCATGAACAGGATACCGGCCGGGGCACGGCGGCCCTGGAACAGCTTGTCAGAGATCCAGCCGCACAGCAGGGTGCCTGGAATACCGGCCCACTCGTACAGGAAATAGGCCCAGGAGGAGTTGTCGACAGTGAAATCCTTGGCCTCTTTCAGATAGGTCGGAGCCCAGTCCAGCACACCGTAACGAATGAGGTAAACGAAGGCGTTGGCAATGGCGATGTACCACAGAAGCTTGTTGTGCAGCACGTACTTCATGAAGATTTCCTTGGCGGAAAACTCCTTCTCGTGGCTGGCATCATAGTCCTTCGGATAGTCGTCCTTGTACTCCTCGATGGGCGGCAGACCGACCGATTGCGGGGTGTCACGCATCACGAAGAAGGCGATCACCGCAATGGCGGCAGCGGCAGCAGCCGGTACATAGAAGGCACTGCGCCAGTCATTGAACCAGCCCATCCCCAGGATGAACAGCGGGCCAATCAGGCCACCGCCGACGTTGTGCGCCACGTTCCAGACCGCGACCACTTCGCCACGCTCTTTCTGTGACCACCAGTGCACCATGGTGCGACCGCAGGGCGGCCAGCCCATGCCTTGTACCCAACCGTTCAGGAACAAGAGCACGAACATGATGGCGATGCTGGAGGTAGCCCAGTGCACAGTCCCCATCATGAACATGATACCGGCCGACAACAGCAGACCGGCAGAGAGGAAGTAGCGGGCGTTGGATCGGTCAGACACGTTCCCCATCAGGAACTTGGACAGACCATACGCAATGGAAACCCCGGACAGGGCCAGGCCCAGATCACCGCGGGAGAATCCCTGTTCGATCAGGTAAGGCATCGCCAGACTGAAGTTTTTCCGTACCAGGTAGTAACCGGCATAACCAAAGAAGATCCCGAAAAACACCTGCCAACGCATGCGTTTGTAGAAGGGGTCGACCTTGTCGGCCGGAAGCCTGTCTATGTGTGGTGCAGGCCTGAAGAGACTAAGCATGTTCTGCTTCCTTATTGTTGTTGTGGGCGGTTGAGGGTGCCCTGTCCATGCTGACCAACCAGAGGAGTCCTGATTCGAAAGCGAGCCTATTGTGCTCATATGTGAACATTTAATCTGTGATGGAGGCTCAAATATTGCAGTTTTATTACAAAATAAAGCGCCGGATGAGTAAACACTCATCAGCGGCTATCCCTTGCAGGGCAAGGGATAGAGGTACCCACTAAGTGGTACAAACCCTGTTGCAACTTGCTTTCCGTCACATTTTTTTAGCAATGAATGGGATCTTGTCCACAGTTCCTGCGGGGAGGGAGTGGTGAATGGCCGATTTAGGTTTATTTTCTCTCTCGTCCGAGAACGAGCGCAAACGAGCATAACGTTTGCGTCAGCTCAAAAAACAAGAAAAAACGTTTTCGGATGCAGTAATGGGACTGAAAAAACAACAAAACGGAACATCAAACCTACTCTGGGTGGATATAAGGAATAAAAGTATGAGCATACAAAGACCCAATACCCTGCTTGGCGAGTGCATCGCCGAGTTTATCGGAACCGGCCTGCTGATATTTTTCGGCGTCGGTTGTGTGGCCGCCCTGGTGCTGGCCGGTGCCAACTTCGGACAATGGGAAATCTCTATTACCTGGGGTCTGGGTGTCGCCATCGCCATCTATGTGACCGGCGGTATTTCAGGTGCCCACCTGAACCCGGCCGTGACCCTGGCGCTGATGACCTTCTGCGGGTTCGACAAGCGTAAAGTGGTGCCCTACATCATCGCTCAGGTCGCCGGTGCCTTCAGCTTCGCCGCCCTTGTCTACTTCCTTTATGGCGGCCTGTTCACCCAGTGGGAAGTGACCCACAACGTGGTACGCGGCAGCGTCGAAAGCCTCGGCTCCGCCGGCATCTTCTCCACCTACCCGAACGCCCTGCTCTCCAACATGCAAGCCTTCGCGGTCGAGCTGGTGATCACCGCCGTTCTGATGCTGGGCATCATGGCGCTGGGTGACAACAACAACGGCGCCCCCAAAGGCTTCGCCGCCGCCCTGCTGATCGGTATCCTGATCGCCGTGATCGGTGCCTCCCTCGGCCCGTTAACCGGCTTTGCCATGAACCCTGCCCGTGATTTCGGCCCCAAACTGTTTGCCTTCCTGGCAGGCTGGGGTGACGTGGCCATGACTGGTGGTCGTGACAACCCCTACTTCTGGGTGCCCATCCTTGGCCCCATCGTCGGTGCCCAGCTTGGTACCGCCCTGTATGTGAAAGTGTTGGCTCCCTGTGTGCCTGGCAACCGTGTTGCCGCCACCGAGCAAGCTGCCCAAACCGCCAAAGAAGAGGCCGCCGCATAAGAGCGGCCCTCCCCAACGTGTAACAACGTGGAAAATAAAAACGTGGAGAACATCATGTCTGCTGAAAAAAAATATGTCGTCGCTCTGGACCAGGGTACTACCTCCTCCCGCGCCATCGTGTTTGACCAGGATGCCAATATCGTCGGCACCTCCCAGCGCGAATTCACCCAGCACTACCCGAAAGCTGGCTGGGTAGAGCACGACCCCATGGAGATCTGGGCGACCCAGTCCTCCGTCTTCACCGAAGTACTGGCCAAGACTGGCCTGCGCAGCGAAGAGATTGCCGCCATCGGCATCACCAACCAGCGTGAAACCACAGTGGTATGGGAAAAGGCCACCGGCAAACCCATCTACAACGCCATTGTCTGGCAGTGCCGCCGCACCGCAGCCATCTGCGAAGAGCTCAAGGCCCGTGGCCTGGAAGAGTATGTTCGCGAGAACACCGGCCTGGTGCTGGACGCCTACTTCTCCGGCACCAAGGTGAAGTGGATCCTCGACAACGTCGAAGGGGCCCGCGAGAAGGCGATGAACGGCGAGCTGCTGTTCGGCACCATAGACACCTGGCTGGTATGGAAGATGACCAATGGCGAAGTGCATGTCACTGACCCGACCAACGCCTCCCGCACCATGCTCTACAACATCCGCGACCTGAAGTGGGACGAGAAGATGCTGGACGAGCTGGGCATTCCCTTGTCCATGCTGCCAGAGGTCAAGCCCTCCTCCGAAGTGTATGGCTACACCACCCGTGGCGGCGGCTCCCGCATTCCCATCGCCGGCATTGCCGGTGACCAGCAGTCTGCCCTGTTCGGTCAGCTCTGCTTCGAAAAAGGGATGGCCAAGAACACCTACGGTACCGGCTGCTTCCTGTTGATGAACACGGGCACAGAGCCGGTTCGCTCCAGCAACGGCCTGCTGACTACCGTCGCTATCGGCCCGAAAGGGGAAGTGAACTACGCGCTGGAAGGGGCTGTCTTTATGGGCGGCGCTACCGTGCAGTGGCTGCGTGACGAGCTGAAACTCATCCACGATGCCCGCGATACCGACTACTTTGCCTCCAAGGTGGGTGACACCAATGGCGTCTATCTGGTGCCGGCCTTCGTCGGCCTAGGCGCGCCCTACTGGGATCCGTATGCTCGCGGCACCATGGTCGGCCTGACCCGTGGCGCCAACCGCAACCACATCATCCGTGCTGCGCTGGAATCCATCGCCTACCAGAGCCGTGATGTGCTGGATGCCATGCAGCAGGACTCCGGCATCAAGCTGGCCGCCCTCAAGGTAGACGGCGGCGCGGTTGCCAACGACTTCCTGATGCAGTTCCAGTCCGACATGATGCACACCCCTGTGGTGCGTCCGACCCGCATCGAGACCACCGCCATGGGCGCCGCCTTCCTGGCCGGTCTGGCCGTCGGCTTCTGGAAGAGCTCTGACGAGCTGGAAGACAAGTTCAGCGTGGATCGTGAATTCATCCCGCAGATGAGCCACGAAGAGCGCAACAAGCTCTATCACGGCTGGCAAAAAGCGGTTGAGCGTTCACGCCGCTGGGCCGAAGAGGATTAATCGGGCAACCGACATCTTTCCGAGATGAACAAACAAAGAGGCCGACAGCGATGTCGGCCTCTTCTTTGAGCTCTTTATCCACACCGGCCATTGGCAACGTATATCTACCGGCCAGTCAAATCCCTTCCCCTTGTCACGGCTGGGTGCCAGCGACGTCTTCCCCCCTGCAAAGGGGAAGCCGGGAGGGGGCGGCCCTTCCCACTCCCCCCTCACAGGGTATGGCTGCCGATCTGCTCCTTGATAAAGTCGAGCCAGACCCGCAACCGGATATCCCGCTGGGCATCGGAGTAGAAGACCGCATTGACGGGACGCGAGGCACCGCTGTTGCTGCGAGCCAGCACCTCCACCAGGGCGCCGCTTGCGCGATCCGGCCCTGTCATGAAGTCTGACAGGCAGACGATCCCCTGCCCCGCCAACGCCAGCTGGCGCAGGGTCTCGCCGCTGCTGGCCCGCAGGGTCGGGGTAATGGGAAAGCGATCCCCCTGCTCGGCACTGAGCAGCGGCCAGTGGTTGAGGTGATCGGGATGCAAAAAACCCAGCAGTTCGTGGCCCGCCAGCAGATCCGCCGGTTGGCGCGGTGTGCCGCGTTCGTTCAAATACGCAGGGGATGCCAGCAGCCGCAGCCGCGTGCGACCGAGCGGCAAGGCACGCAGGGAAGAATCCGTCAGCTCGCCGATACGAATGGCCATGTCCACCCGCCGCTCCATCAGATTGATGAAACCTTCCGAGCTGTGCAGTTGCAGCTCGATGGCGGGATAGCGGCGGCGAAACTCGCCGATGATGGGTACCAGTCGATGCAGGATAAAGGGGGTGGCCGCATCGACCCGCAATATTCCCTCCGGCTGCTCCTTGCGCATCAACAGATGCCCCTCCGCCTCGCTCATCTCGGTCAGGATATTTACCGCCCGCTGATAGAACCAGCTCCCCTCCTCGGTCAAACTGACCCGACGGGTGGTGCGATTGAGCAGCAGGGTGGCTAGCTTCTCCTCGAGCCGCTTGATGCCGCGACTCACCACAGAGTTGTCCATGCCGAGGTTCTCCGCCGCCTGGCGAAAACTGCCCGCCTCCACCACGGCCACGAACAGGGTCAGTTCATCAGAATGGGTCTTCATTGCTGTTATCCAGGCAAGAGTATTGGGCCTTTATAGGCGTAATCGCTCAGGGTTGGCAAGGTCGTCATGATCCCAAATTCTTTATTTCCACAGATAAATAACGTGATGCTCAGCTCAAACCAGACTCTCCCTTTGCCAGTACAATGCAGCCAAACCGGCATCGTATGGCGCCAATCATGACAAGGACGACCGAATGACATTCGAAAACAGGCTGGCCGCCGCCCATAGAGAGCTGGTCGAGAAGGGCCTGCAGACGCTCAACTACAACCCCCCGATCATCTGGCTGCTGCGAAAGGCGGGGTTCACCATCAGGCCGCCCCACTACGAACGCTTTCTGGTCAATGTCCTTGCTCTGGGGATCCCCACCGGCGCTATCTGGGGGGTGTTGATGTGGTTCTTCGGCTGGCAAGATGAGGTGAGCCCGGTATTCGCCCTGCGCCAGAGCCTGCTGTTTGGCATAGGGCTCGGCCTGCTGATGGCGACCTGGCTCTGGTTTCGGCGCAAGCAGCTCAAGCTGACCCCTTGGGACGCTTTGCCCCACTCCACGATCCGCACGCAAAAACGCTGGCAACCGAAATAATCACCGACAAGGAGATCTTCATGACCAGGGCCCATGAAAAACTGAACTATGTGGAGTTTGCGGCCAGGGATCTTGCCGCCACCAAGGCCTTCTTTCAGGCCGTTTTCGGCTGGCAATTTGCCGATTATGGCCCCGATTATTGCGCCTTCGAGGGAGAAGGGTTGGATGGCGGCTTCTATCGCGCCGATCTGTGCAGCCAGAGCGCGCAAGGCGGCGCGCTCTTGGTGTTCTACAGCGCCGATATAGAGGCAACCCAGGCCAAGGTGAGCCAGCATGGCGGCACCCTCAACCACCCGCTGTTTGATTTCCCCGGTGGCCGCCGCTTCCACTTTGTCGAACCCAGCGGCAATGAGTTTGCGGTCTGGTCCGAACCGGCGGCCTGATGGCGAGGGGTGGGCGAGAAACAATTCAGCCCCACCCCATATACCAAGCCAGCCGTTGTCCCTAGTTGTATCAACAACAAAAAGCATGAGCGAACATATTTTTGTGATCTTTGCGCTGCCAATTAGAGGACCAAATAGATTATCATCGCCATTCGATGCCAACTCCATGATTGGTAACCTCTATCAACGGATTGTGGCCTATATATTTAAAAATTTAAGTGGAGCAGGTAGATGGCTGGGGAAAGATCTAAAACCATTGGTGAGGTTGGAGAGAAAATTGCAGATAAATTCTTCAGTAGAATAGGTTGGAACTCTCCACAAAAAGGCATGTATTACACCTGTTACAACCCAAATACACATGCGCTTCCTGAAGCAAAAGGAGGTGAGAAGAAACAACATGGCATTGATTTCCAATATTCCTACAAGTCATCTCTTGAATCTAATACACTCAATAATTTAATTGTATCAATCAAACACATAAAAGATTCAAAATATCCTCAGTCAGCCACAGAAAAGTTTAAAGGGTATATCAGGGACTTAGTACATACTACTGAATGTTTTCAACGTTCTGCTGAACGAAGAGATATTAACTCGGCTTTTAAAGGATGCACTCAAATAAATGACATTCCCGTTTTGTTTTTCATTTCAAGTTTAGATGATGATGATACAGACTTCGTTACTCGACTACAAAGCAGCAGATTCATTTCAGAGTATGATGTAAAACAACTTTATGTAATAGATAATAAGAAAGTAACTTTTATACTTAAAACAATAGACTTTATAGAATATACATACCAAGATTGGGAGTGGTACTTTTATCACCCTCTCACTGGATTGAATTTAAATGATAACACTATAGTGTTGCATAGCAATAAACTTCAGGTTGAATATTTGACCAGCCCTATAATCCCATTTTTATTGAAGAAAAAAGTTGGCGAGCATGATACATACAAATTTATAGTTTCAACTATAAATGGGTTCTCAGAGGACAACTTTTCAAAACTAATAACATATTGTAGAGATAACACATTAGATCATGTTAGTGACTTTGAGGTGTTAACCCCTGATTACTTCTCAGATGACCATGATGTTATAAAAAGAAAAGTCCTTAGCTCTTTTGAGACTTCAATTAACATTTCCATTAAGAACTATTTGCCAACTTTTAGGAGTCTTGCTAATGAGTGATGCTTTCTTTATTCCAACTGGTGATTATTTACGTCAGTTTATTGGAAACTCAATGATTAAAGCTCCTGATATACAAGCCATCCTAAAATCGAGGGGAACCTTCAGTTCATCAACTGATAAAGTTGTTCTAGGGCCACTTCTTGTTAAGACTGGCATATCTCCTGAAGAGTTTGAGTTGCTAAAAGAAGCCATCCAATCGAAAGAAGACAACCCTAAGATAAGAACACGGAATTTAAAATGGAATAGTGATGAAACATTACTTAACGCTCTTCCTTTCGATTTTGATTTTTCAAATCTAATAAATGATCCTTTCGGTGTTATATCTATCGACAATGTACCTTCATTTTCCGCCGCAGGAGATGGAAAAGATCCCAACCATATAATCGCCGAGGTTACGCTAAAAAGAACTGATAAGACTAAAAATTTCGGTGATGATGTTTCCTTTCACAACGGCTCCATTGAATTAAAATTAACAAATGACAATGTTGATTTAAGACTTACAATGAAGCATACATCAAAAGAAACTGCTAATGTGCTGAACAAAATATCCACGAGAGTACATAAGCATCTATCTGAACACAATTATATTGTTGACCAACCTTTACAACAAATCTTGTTTGGCGATTTTACAAATGAAGCAAGAATTGGTTTCTTGCTGGAACTGGCCAGAACGAATGAAATGTACTTGTATTATAAGGACATGAAAAAAGTAACTTTCTCACCTGATGATGACCTAAAAGATAGCCGCCCACAAGAAATGGAGTGGTTTGAAGAAAAAGTGAAAAATTTGATGTTTAAAGGACAAGGCTTAGATACAAGTCTTTTCTTCATAAAGCAAGAATTAAAAAGCCATATAAAGCTATATAGCGTTACATCAAGTTATGAGCTTAATGATGATGAGCACCAAGGTACTTGCACTGTAACTATTTGCTTTCCAGAGCAGGAAGAAAACAGCGAATTAATGATGGAGGTCGACAATATCAACATACAAAGAAAGATGCCCGCAGAACAAAAATCAAAAATTAAACTTGATATACTTAAGTTTTTAGAGTCACACAAATTAAAATTACATGAAAAATATAAGGGTTAATGGACTTTATTGAATGTATAGCTCTAGATTTGTACATATGGATTGTACAAATCTAGCTATCACCTGACACCGCCCTTTGTCGGTGGCATTTATGTGTCCCATTGCTGCTCTTATCTCAATAGTGTTTTGCGACTGCTGCCCTGTATCCCCCAGTCTGGGGCGGGCATACTGACTCCCGTCTTAACTAGGAGGTTCAGATGTCATCACCCGTGATTGTGATTGCCCAACTTGAAGCCAAACCCGAATTTTCCGCCCAGTTCCGGGCCGCCCTTGAGCCGCTGATGGCGGCCACCCTGCAGGAATCTGGCTGCCAGCGCTACCAGCTGCATCAGGATAGGGACAATCCCCATAGCTGGATGCTGCACGAAGAGTGGGAGAGCGAAGCCGCGCTCACGGCCCACCGGCAGCAAGCTCACTTCCTCGACTTTATCGCCACGGCCGAGCCCTGGTTTGCCAGCAGCAATATTCGCAATTACCGCCGACTGCCGGCCTGAGCATTCCGAGACTCGTTGACGATGGCGCTGCCAACTTGCACCGCCGCCACGGCCTTTGCACCAAGCAAACGCCTTTGCTCTGGGCAAGGGCCAAACCCCCCATTTGAGGAAATTGATGATGAAAATGCCTGCCATGGGTCTGGGCACCTTTCGCCTGAAAGGTGAGCCCCTGCTTGCAACCCTGAATACCGGTCTGGCGCTCGGTTATCGCCATATCGATACCGCCCAGATTTACGACAACGAAAGCGAAGTGGGCGAGGTGCTGGCGACGACCTCGGTGCCCCGCTCGGATATCTACCTCACCACCAAGGTGTGGACCAGCGAGTTTGCCGAAGGCAAACTGATCCCTAGCCTGAAAACCAGCCTTGAGAAACTGCGCACCGACTATCTGGATCTGGCGCTGATCCATTGGCCCTCTCCCAACAACGAGGTGCCGATGGCCGTCTATCTGGAGCAGCTAGCCGAAGCCAAATCCCTGGGCTTGACCCGGGAAATTGGGGTCTCCAACTTCACGGTTGCCCAGCTTAAAGAAGCCATCGACATTCTGGGTCCCGGCGCCATCGCTCACCAGCAGGTAGAGATCCACCCCTTGCTGCAAAACCGCAAGGTGGTGGAATTCTGCCAGGAGCAGGGCATCGCCATCACCGCCTATATGCCGCTGGCTTACGGCAAGGTGCTGAGTGAGCCGCTCTTGATGGAGATAGGCAAGTACCACAAGGTGTCGGCAGCCCAGGTGTCGTTGGCCTGGCTACTGGCCCAGGGCATGACGGTGATCCCGAGCTCCACCAAGCGGGAGCATCAGGCCGCCAATCTGGCTGCCCTCGAAGTTTCCCTGAGCAGTGAAGAGATGGCCCAGATCGCCACCCTGGAGCGGGGTGAACGCTGCGCCGACCCCGACTTTGCGCCGGCCTGGGACTAAACTCGGCCCTCACGATCTTTCCCTGCTTTAGGGAGAGTAAAGGCCCCCTTGTGAGGCGTGAGGGTCATAGGGACTCACCCATGACGACAGCGCCAGAAAGCACCAAAACGGGAGGCAAAATGCCTCCCGTTTTTTTGTTACCCTTCTTGTTGCAACCCTTACCCTGGCTAGCCGCCAGCCATGCCCAACCCCAGCTTTCCTCTCCGTCTTTCCCCTCTTTCCTCAAGACTTCTTTTCTCAAACCCTCTTTATCTCGCCTTCGCGCTCCCGGCCTGCCGTCATCCCTGGTCGAACGGGGCACAGCAGAGCCGCTTATTGATGCTGATTTGGCAAAAGTAATTTGATGTCACCGTCATTTTTGCCAACAAAGCGACTCGGCATACTGGCCACCTTCTCCCGTCGGGAGTCACTATCCAAGGAGTTTGTATGCCACTGGCATTATTTGCCCTCACCCTGAGTGCCTTTGCGATCGGCACCACCGAATTCGTGATCGTGGGGCTCATTCCCACCATTGCAGAACAACTCAATGTTTCGCTGCCCACGGCGGGCCTGCTGGTCAGCCTCTACGCCCTCGGCGTCGCCATAGGCGCGCCGCTGCTGACGGCGCTCACCGGCAAGTTACCGCGCAAGTGGCTGCTGGTTGGCTTGATGGCGCTCTTTACCGCAGGCAACCTGCTCGCCTGGCAGGCCCCCGGTTACGATAGCCTGATCGTTGCCCGCATCCTGACCGGTCTGGCCCACGGGGTCTTCTTCTCGGTGGGGAGCACCATAGCCACGGGTCTTGTGGCCAAAGAGAAGGCGGCGAGCGCCATCGCCATCATGTTCAGCGGCCTGACAGTGGCGCTGGTGACCGGCGTGCCACTCGGCACCTGGATTGGTCAGGTGTTTGGCTGGCGTGAAACCTTTCTGGTAGTGAGCCTGCTCGGTGTGATCGCCATGGTGGGCAGCCTGCTGCTGATCCCGAACAACCTGCCCAAGGGGGCGGCCTCGACCATCCGCGAACAGCTCGCCGTGCTGACCAAGAAACCGCTGCTGCTGGTGTATGCCAAGACAGCCCTGGGTTACGGCGGCGCCTTCACCGCCTTGACCTTCCTCGCCCCCATATTGCAGCAGGTGAGCGGCTTTGGTGCCGGTGCCGTGAGCCTGATCCTGCTGGTGTACGGTGTCTCTGTAGCCTTTGGCAATATCTGGGGTGGCAAGCTGGCAGACCGACTGGGCCCCCTGCCCGCCCTGAAACTGCTGTTCGGTGGTCTGGCGCTGGTGTTGCTCACTCTCACCTTCACTGCGCCACACCCTGTGCTGGCGGTGCTGACCGTGCTGGTGTGGGGCGCCTTTGCCTTTGGCAACGTGCCAGGCTTGCAGGTGCTGGTGGTGCAACAGGCCGAGCGCCATACCCCCAATGCGGTGGATGTCGCCTCCGGCCTCAACATCGCCGCCTTCAACGTCGGCATAGCACTGGGATCCGTGGTGGGTGGCCTGGTGGTGGAACACCTGGGCCTGATGCACACACCCTGGATTGGCGCCCTTATCGTGCTGCTGGCCTATGGGCTGACCCATGTCAGCGAGCGGCGCGAAGCCAGACTGGCGCTGGCACTCTAAACCCTTGTGCAGACAAAAGGCCGACACTGGGTGTCGGCCTTTTCCATATCCAAAAAAGCTATAGCGGACTCAAGACTCCTTGAGATCCTCGTCAGCGGCCCAGCGGGCCTCCAGCCAGAGCAGGTTGACCAAGCCGCACAGCAGGGCAAACCCCAGCCCCAATATCCAGGTGAAATACCACATAGTCGAGATGTCCCTTTAGTTGAGTTAGTAGAGGCTATGGCCGTGCTGGCGCACCTGCTGGGTGCTCACCTTGCCCCGCACCACCCGGTAGACCCAGAGGGTGTAGCCGATATTGATGGGCATCAGCACGGCGACTATCCCCAGCATGATGAAAAGGGTGCGCTCGCTGGAGGTGCCATCCCACAGGGTCAGACTGCTCGACGGATCCAGCGACGAAGGCAGTACGAAGGGGAACAAGGCGATGGCGATGGTCAGCATCATGGTGGCGCAGGCACCGCCGCTGGCAAGGATGGCCAGCCGCGCCCGGCCAAAACTGCTTGCCAGCGTGCTCACCATTGGCAGCAAGAGGCCGAGGACCGGCACACTCCAGAGCCAAGGGTACGACAGGAAGTTGGTGAACCAACCCGCCGGCGCCAGCCCCACCTGTTTCATCAGCGGCGTGAGGGCACCATTGAGATCACCTATCTCATTTATCTGGTAACCCGCCATCTGGCTGAGCCAGACGCCGCCGAGGGCAAACAGGCCACTGGCAAGGGGGCCGAGCCAGAGGCTCTGACGGGCGCAGCGCTCGGCGATAACCCCTTGCGTCTTGCACTGCAAGAAGCTGGCACCGTGCAGCATCAGCAGGGCCAGTGCCGTGCCCATGCAGGTCAACAGCAAGGGCCAGTGAAACTCAAAGGCACCGTAGTGGATGCGCAGGGCAGCGTCGAAGCGAAACGGCAAGCCTTGCAGCAGAAAACCGAGCGTCGCACCAAACACCAGGGTCGGCAGCAGGGCCCCCGTCACCAGGGCTCTGTCCCACCAGCGTCGCCAGCGGGGTGAGGCCAGCTTGCTGCGATAGTCAAAGCCGACCGGGCGCAGAAAGAGCCCAAACAGCAGGAACATGAAGGGCACGTAGAGCGCCGAGAAGGCGGCGGCATAGACCAGGGGCCAGGCGGCAAACAGGGCGCCTGCACCGGCAATCAGCCACACCTGATTGCCCTCCCACACAGGGCCCACACTGTTGAGCAGCACCCGCCGCTCATCGTCTGTTTTGCCGACCAGGGGCAACAGCAGGCCAACCCCCAGGTCGAAGCCATCCATCACCACGAAGCCGATGAGCATGAAGAGCACCAGCCCCCACCAGACCAATTTCAGGGTTTCGTAATCCATCA
Organism: Aeromonas sp. 9A; assembly: GCF_963900955.1. Taxonomy (NCBI): domain Bacteria; kingdom Pseudomonadati; phylum Pseudomonadota; class Gammaproteobacteria; order Aeromonadales; family Aeromonadaceae; genus Aeromonas; species Aeromonas sp. 9A. The sequence continues at coordinate 1,976,082 of NZ_CAWRFG010000001.1, read as the reverse complement.
GGCAGGACTCCCGTTTTGCAACACTTCACCTTGATAACGACCCGTCTGCAGGCTGGCAGGCCCTTTGCGGATCACGTGACGCAACAAGAACAGCTCAACCACCAGCAGGCTGGTGTAGATGAGACAGATGGCGATGAGACTGAACCAGAGCTGGCCCGGTTGCAGCAAGGAGACGGAGGCAGACACTGGCAGCACGTCGCTGATGGTCCAGGGCTGGCGACCGAACTCGGCCACGAACCAGCCCGCCTCTATGGCAATCCAGGGCAGGGGTATGCTCCAGAACAGTACTTTGAGCAGGCGCGGCGACTGCACCAGTCTGCCACGACACAGTTGCAGGAAAGAGGCGGCAAACAGCACCAGCAGCACTATGCCAATCCCCACCATCAGCCTGAAGCTCCAGAACAGTGGCGCCACTTGCGGGATTGAGTCCGCCACGGCCCTGGCAATGGCCCCTTCATCGGCTTTGCCGATCTCCCTGGCATAGGGGGTGAGCAGCAGGCCGTAACCGAGATCATGACGGTGACGATCGAAGGTGGCCTGCGCGGCTGTATTGCTGCCGTCTGCCCTCAGCGCTTCCAGCGCATCATGGGCCAGCATGCCGCTGCGGATCCGCGCCTCGTGCTGCACTTTAAGATCCTTGATGCCGGTCACCACCTCATCGAGGGAACGGGTGGCTATGATGCCCATCAGGTAGGGGATTTTGACGGCGGCATGGGTGGTCTCGGCATCCTGATCGGGCCAGCCGAACAGGGTGAAGGCAGCAGGGGCTGGCTCTGTCTCCCACTCCGCCTCAATGGCGGCGAGTTTGACCTTCTGCGCTTCCCCCGAGGTATAGCCCGACTCGTCACCCAGTATGATGACCGAGAGGATGGCGGCCAGACCAAAGCCCGAGGCGATGGCGAAGGATCGCAGGGCGAAACGTACTTCCATGCGGCGCAGCAGATACCAGCTGCTGATCCCCATCACGAACAGGGAGGCCGCCACATAACCCGCCGCCACCGTATGCACGAACTTGACCTGAGCCACAGGGTTGAACAGCACGGCGGCGATATCCACCAGCTCCATGCGCATTGTGACGGGGTTGAACTCGGCGCCCACCGGGTTTTGCATCCAGCCGTTGGCAATGAGGATCCAGAGCGCGGAGAGATTGGAGCCGAGCGCCACCAGCATGGTCACCAGCAGGTGTTGACCACGGGAGAGCTTGTCCCAGCCGAAAAAGAAGAGGCCGACCAAAGTGGATTCCAGGAAGAAGGCCATCAGCCCCTCCACCGCCAGCGGGGTACCGAAGATGTCCCCCACATACTGGGAGTAGTAAGCCCAGTTGGTGCCGAACTGGAACTCCAGGGTGATCCCCGTGGTCACTCCCATCACGAAGTTGATACCAAACAACTTGCCCCAGAAGCGGGTAATGTCCTTGTAGATCACCTTGCCGGTCATCACGTAGGCCGACTCGGCGATCACCAGGATCCAGGACAGCCCCAGAGTGAGGGGCACAAACAGAAAATGGAACATCGCCGTCGCACCGAACTGTATTCGGGACAGGCTGACCACATCATCCAGGCTTATCATGCATGACTCTCTATGTTGCATTTAACAGACAGGTTCTCGTCGGTTAAGTACACCATGGGTCATGACACCTATAACAGATGCAGTTATAGTGAATTACACCTATAACAGTTTGAGTACTCCATGTCCCTCTACGGCCAGCTGGCAGATCAGTTGCAGCAACAGATAGCGAGCGGCGTCTGGCAAGCGGGGGAGCGCATTCCTTCCATCCGCCAGAGCTGCAAGATCCACCATCTGAGCCCCATGACGGTGCTGCAGGCCTATCAGCTGCTGGAAAGCCGCGGTCTCATACTGGCGCGACCCCAGTCCGGCTACTACGTCAAAGCCGCCCCCTCCCCGCTGCGAGCCAGCGCACAGCAGCAAGCGCACTACACAGGCTCGGTGGACATCAACGATCTGGTATTCGAGGTGCTGCAGGCGAGCAAGTCGCGGGAACTGGTGCCCCTTGGCATGTCGGTGGCCGATCCGACCCTGTTCCCCCATCCCCAGCTCGGGCGGGCACTGGCGAGCTGCATGCGCAAACTCGATCCCTTCAGCACAGTAGCCGATTTGCCTCCCGGCAACGTGGCGCTGCGCCGCGCCATCGCCCAGCGCTACGCCAGTGATGGCCTGGCGGTGAGCCCGCAGGAGATCATCATCACAACCGGGGCCATGGAGGCACTCTCCTTGAGCTTGCAGGTACTGACAGAGCCGGGGGACTGGGTGGTGGTGGAATCCCCCACTTTCTATGGCGCCCTGCAGGCCATAGAGCGGCTGAAACTCAATGCGGTGGAGATCCCGGTGATCCCGGGGGTGGGCATCGATCTCGTCCTGCTGGCCGAGGCGCTGGCCCAGCGCCCCATCAAGGCATGCTGGCTGATGGGCAATGTGCAGCACCCCTTGGGCCACACAATGCCAGACGGCCACAAGCAGGCGCTGATGCAGTTGCTGAGCCAGCATGAGGTGCCACTGGTGGAGGACGACGTCTACGCCGATCTCTACTTTGGCCGTGAACGGCCCAAACCGCTCAAGTGCTGGGATGTGCGGGGCGACAGCCTGCTGTGCAGCTCGTTTTCCAAATGCCTGGCCCCTGGCTTTCGGGTCGGCTGGGTGGTGGCGGGGCCCCATGCCGAGCGCATTCAGCGGCTGCAACTGATGTCGACCCTGTCGACCAATGTGCCAAGCCAGCTGGCACTGGCCGAGATGTTGCGCCAGGGCGGGGTAGATGCCCACTTTCGCCGTCTGCGCCACACCCTGGCCCAGCGCCAGCAACAGATGCGGGCCGCCCTGCTGCGCCTCTTTCCGGATGAAGTGCGCATCAGCGCCCCCGATGGCGGCTATTTCCTCTGGCTGGAATTTGACACCCGTCTCGACAGTCGGGCACTGCACGCCCGGGCGCTCACCTGCGGCTTTTCACTGGCGCCCGGCGCGCTCTTCTCCAGTCAGGGGCAGTACAACCACTGCCTGCGCCTCAACAGCTCCCATCCCTGGCGCCCCCAACTGGAAACCGCCCTCGCCCAGCTGGCCGAACTTATTCACCAGCAGCTCGCGCCCCATCTGGAGGCCGGAAACCACAAGGCCCCGTGACTGGGGCCTGGTCGGCGGCTATCCGTACAGCCAAGAGGCTCCGCAGCGAGCCTGATCCATGGGGCTATCTGGCATAAATTTCAGACTGTCGTTTAAAGCCGAGGGACTCGTAAAGCGACTTGGCTCTCTCATTGAATGACATGACTTCCAGCTTGATCTGGCTGGCATCATGGGCCTTGGCCCAGCCATCGCAATGGTCAATCAGCGCCTTGCCTATGCCTTTGGATCTGTGGTTTTCATCCACCACCACAGAGCTGATGTGACAGATGGGCAACTTGGTGAGAAAGGGGATGGCTTCATTGATGTCGATTCTTGCGCTCAGAAACCCCAACACCTGCTCATTATCCACGGCAACACAAAACAGACGGCCTTCGTTTCTGATGGCATTGAGCAGAAAATCTCGCTCCTCGACAGAAGGTGCACAAAACACCTGCGGCACATGCTCAAAGTGCATCAAGCCTATTTGCCGATTCAGTTCGACAATGGCGTCAATATCGCTCTCTGCTGCTTTGCGTATTTTCAATGAATGCTCCTTGTATGGCTTGCTGCTGACAAAGTGACCCCCACTTTTTAGTCTGTGGGGAAAGACCCATCATAGGGGGAGTCACCGACAACAAGAAGGGTCAATTGTATCCTGATACAGTTTGATGACCGCAAGATGCACATACAACAACGCCCCGTGACAGGGGCGTTATCGGCTACCGATGGTATTGGTTCCTGTCAGGCGGGAGCGCTCAGCTGTGCTACCTGCCGCTCTATGCTGCTCTTGAGGTTGTCATCGAGCTTGAGCGCACGGGCCAGCTCGTCGAGATAACCGCGCTCCATAAAGTGATCCGTCTCGATGGCGAGCAGAGAGGCAAGGTACACCTCGGTGGCCAGCTCCATGTCGGTCACCTCACGCGCCAGGGCATGGGGGTCGAGGGGGCGGGCAAGCTCGGTGTCAATCCAGCGCGCCGTATCACTTTGACCCTGCTCGGTCAGGTACTGCTGGATCTTCTCGCGCTCGGCACTGTCGATATGACCGTCGGCCCGAGCGGCCGCCACCATGGCGCGGACCAGCAAGGCTGCACGGGCATCCAGCGCATTGCCCTGCAAGGTATCGAGGGGCTGGGTCGGTTGCGCCGGGCTCGACTGCTGGGCCTGCCAATCCTGATAAAGCTTGTAGGCCAGCCCGCCAAGGGCCGCTGCACCGCCCACCGCCGCCACCTTGCCGCCATATTTGCGGATCTTCTTGTTGCCGAGCAGCAAAGCCATGGCACCGGCAGCCAGGCCGCCCTGCGCCATGCCCTTCATCTGCGCCTTGCGGCTGTCGCCGCCTTCGTTGAGCCAACCTTTGCCAGCGCCCAACAACTGATCCAGCATTTGTTTCATCATGACTCCTCGCAATTGACCCCCCCATGCTTGCGCCGAGTTTATGAACCAAGAGTGAATACGCGCCCAATATCACGCCGGGCGCTGTGCATCTTGTCGCCATTCGCGGTATACCTGACATAAATGCTGGCCAGCTTCTCAGGCCCGCCATGGCGCCAATGAACCAACCGGTACCGCGACTATGTCAAGACAAGGAGAGAGCATGACCCCACCCCGCGAGCTGACCCTGCAGTTTCTGGCAGAACCCGCCGACGTGAACTTTGGCGGCAAGGTGCACGGCGGCATGGTGATGAAGTGGATCGATCAGGCCGGTTACGCCTGCGCCGCCGGCTGGTGCAGCGGCTATGCGGTCACCGTCTACGTGGGGGGGATCCGCTTCCTGCGCCCCATCCAGATAGGCCAACTGGTGGAAGTACATGCCCAGGTGATTCACACTGGCACCACCAGCATGCACCTGGCGGTGGATGTCTACAGCCGCCATCCAGCGGACCGGCAGCGCCACAAGACCACCCACTGCATCATCATCTTCGTCGCCATGGACGAGACAGGCACACCGACCAGGGTGCCCCAGTGGCAACCTGTCTCGGCCGCCGATCTGAGCTTGCAGCAATACGCCAAAAAACTGATGGCCCTGCGCGAAGAGATAGACAAGGAGATGCGTCAGCACCTCTGAGCCCTTCATCGCCCGTGATACAGGGCCGGTCCCTATCCGGGTGCGGCTCTGTATAATGGCGCTTTTCCCATTACGGAGTCTGTTATGTCATTGGAAAATGCCCCGCCCGAGGTCAAGCTGGCGGTGGATCTTATCGAGCTGCTGGAAACCAACCGGATCGATCCCGCGCTGGCGCTGGCGGCGCTGGCTATCGTATCCGAGGACTATCAACGCAAGCTCAAGGAAGGCAAGGATCACTGAGGGTGGCAGCGCTGCCGCCTCACCCAGCACAGGAGGCAAGATGACAGATCCCATCCGTTTCGAAAGTGGCTGCCCCATGCTGTTTGGCGGCCTGCGTCGCCACCATGAGTTCGAGCACGCCGACTTCGGCGGTCAGTGGCGCGATTTCAGCGCCCTGGGTCCGCTGCCGGGCCAGCTGGGGGAGCATGCCTATGGCGTCATTTGCGGCGTGACCGCCACACAATGCGAATATATGTGTGCGGTGGAAGTCGCCGCGCTGGAGGTACTGCCCAAGACGCTGGGGCGGATGCGCATCCAGCCCCAGACCTATGCCGTCTTTTTGCATCAGGGTCATGTCTCGACCATGCCAAACACCTGGCAGCAGGCGCTGGACTGGCTGGCTCAATCGGATTACCAGTCTGCCCACCAGCCCGACTTCGAGCGCTATGGCGCCGAATATGACCCCCACACCGACAGCGGCGAAGTGGAACTCTGGCTCGCCGTTGTGCCGCGCCAGGCCATGGCCTGAGGCGGGCCCCTCAACAGTGCGCCCGACCCATTCAGGCAGGCCCCATCACCTGGTCGCACAGGGCGATCAGGGCCTCGCTGAGGCGGGCCAGGGGTTCGCCACGCTCCGCCCCCAGGTGCAGGGCCAACTCGACCGGATTGATCCTGGGCCAGTGCGAAAGGACCACCTGATCCGGTTGCAGCAGACGTGTTGGCAGCAGACTAACCCCGATCCCGGCGCTCACCGCACCCTGCAAGCTGGCGAGGCTGGCACTGACATAGGCGATGCGCCAGCGCCGCCCCTGCCCATCGAGCGCATCCGTGATCTGGCGTCGATAGAGCCCTTCACTTGGGAACACCACCAGCGGCAGGGGATCGCGATCACAGGCAGGCCAGTCGCGGCTGTCGACCCAGGCCAGGGGTTCACGCCAGCTGGCGAGTGGTGCTCCTCGCCCCCGGCCCTGCTTGACCAGCGCCAGATCCAGCTCGCCGGCCTCGAAGCGCTGCCAAATCCCGTGGCTGAGGCCACTTTGTACCTCCAGCCGCACCTGCGGATATTGGCGGGCAAATGCGGCCAGCACGGGGGCAATGGCGCCGGCGGCGAAATCCTCCGGCACCCCCAGGCTCAATTGCAGGCTCGCTTCTGTCACCTGTGCCTCGGCTTCTGCCAGCAGCGCCAGAATGCGGCGGGCCAGCCCCAACAGCTTTTCACCTTCCGCCGTGGTCACCACCTGACGACCACTTCTGTCCAGCAGCGGGCAGCCGAGCTGCTGCTCGAGGCGCCGTATCTGCTGGCTGATGGTGGACTGGGTCAGGTGCACCCGCTCACCGGCACGGGTGAAGCTGCCCGTGTCTATGATGGCAACGAAGCTGCGCAGCAACAGGGGATCCAGCATGGCATTCTCCATTTACAAAATTACTGGATGTCATTCTATCATTTAATTTCCAAATGATTGATGGCACCACTAGGCTGGTCTGCTCCCCCATAGGTTCAAGGTTTCTCTCATGCCCCACTCTCCTGCCGAGCCCTCAGGCTCCCACCTTGTCTCGTCGCTGACCTCCCTCACGGCCCCTTCCCATCCAGAGTGGCTGGAGCAGGCGCTGCAACTGGCCCTGCAGAATCGGCAGCGAGGAGGTCGCCCCTTCGCAGCCCTGCTGGTACAAAATGACCGACTGGTGGCAAGCGCCGTCAATACCATGCATCTGGAGGGTGACCCCACCCGCCATGCGGAGCTGGAAGCCCTGCGCCAGGCCAGCCAATCCGGGCCGCTGGCGGGGGCCATCGTCTACGCCAGCGGTCACCCCTGTCCCATGTGCCTGAGTGCGCTGGTGATGAATGGCATCCGCGCCGTCTATTACGCCTTTGATAACCATGATGCGGCCCCCTTCGGCTTTGACAGCACATCGAGCTATGACAAGCTGCGACTGCCCCTCAACCCGCCACCTCTGCCCCTCATCAAACTGCCAGTCTCCCTCGGCGCCGCCGCGCTCTATGGAGACAACTCAGAGGCGGAACCAGCCCATGAGTAAGGACCTGCCCGCCAGCACCCTGCACCACAGCAAGCAGGATCTGGCCCTGCTGGTGCTGGTGATCCTGATTGGCCTCAACCTGCGCCCCTTTCTCACCGCCATAGGCCCCTTGAGCCGCGACATTGCCGACGTGCTGGCGCTGGACATGGATACCCTGGCCTGGCTCACCCTGCTGCCCCTCTGGCTTATCGGCGTCGGCGTGCTGATCACACCTGGCCTGCGCCGCCTCACGGGCCCAAGCCAACTGCTGGGGGCGGCTCTCTTGCTGCTGGGGATGGGAAACGCCATGCGCTTTGATGCCCAAAGCGGCGCCCTGCTGATCGCCAGCGCGGCGCTTTGTGGCCTCGGCTCGGCGCTGGTGCAAGGGGTGCTGCCCGGCCTTATCAAGCAGAGCTTCGCCCACAAGGTGCCACTGGTGATGGGGATCTTCTCTGCCTGCATGATGGGAGGCGGGGCGCTGGGAGCCAGCCTCACCCCGCAACTGGCGGCAAGCCTCGACTGGTCGCGGGCGCTTGCCCTGTGGAGTCTGCCGGTGCTGTTGGCCATGGTCTGGCTAGGGTGGAAAGTCCGCCTGCCAAGCGCCGCCGTGGTGGCTATTCCCCACGGTGAGCAGCGGCTGATCACCCTGCCCCGCAGCTGGTTGCTGATCGGCTGCTTTGGCATCATCAACAGCGGCTACGGCATCGTCGTCGCCTGGCTGGCACCCGCCTATATGGCGCAAGGATGGAGCGCCCAGCAGGGGGGCGAGCTGGTGGCCTGGCTGGCGCTGGCGCAGACCGCCAGCGGTCTCGGCCTGCCCCTGCTGGCAGCTCGCAAGCTTGATCGTCGCCCCTGGATGGGCCTTGCCATCATCATGCAGGTAGCAGGATTTGGCGGCCTCTGGCTCGCGCCACAAGCCGCCCCCATCCTCTGGTGCATGCTGTGCGGCGCCGGGCTTGGCGGCAGCTTTTCCCTCATCATGGTGATAGCGCTGGATCACCTGCCCGACCCGCGCCGCGCCGGCACCCTCAGCGCCCTGATGCAGGGGTTCGGCTTTATGCTGGCGGCAACCGGCCCCTGGGTGGCCGCCCGCCTCCATCACCTGAGCGGCGACTTCGCCGCCGCCTGGCAGTGGCAACTGGGGGGATTGGTGCTGATGAGCCTGCTGGTGCTGCGCCTGGATCCCCGCCACTACCCCAGCGTAATGGGGCTGGCCAAGCCGGCACCCAACCCCGTCGCCGTCAATTGACCCTTCTGCGTCAGTACATCCTCACCCCGACCGGGTGAGGATGTCTCCTGCCTGCCAGCTTCCTCGCTGACAAAGCGGTTGCCCTTCACCACTGCCAGCTGTGTAAATCATCAACAGATGATTTCATATCACATTGATTTTAAACATATTAACCGACCCCATATGGAGGGTTGCCCCAGTATTATGGACCGTTATGGTGAGGAACTCAGACGAGCATAATTCTCATTTCGTCTGGCAGGGATGATGTCGTATTCACCAAGGAAGATAACGCCACACACCAGTGGCCCTGATATCACCAGAAGGTAAAAACATGCGGAAAAATGCAAAATGGGCTTCTCTACTCAGTGGCTTGGCCATGTTAGGCGGTGTCATCTCACCGGCCATGGCTGAAGAGTCATTCAATCTGTGGCAGGAGTGCGCAACCCGCTGCAACCTGGACCTTGGCCAAGGTGTCAGATCCAGCCAACTCGATCTCTCCACTTTGCTTGATGAACAAGCAGAACAAGGCGTATTGCACTACTCCATGGTGCTGGGTGAAGGAAGCAACAGCCTCAAACTCGCCATCGACAATGCCCTGACCCTGCGCAGCGATGGCTCGAGCATCACGCTAACCAGCGCCACCGCAGGCAAGGAGCCTCGCAGTTACAGCTACCACAGACAGGGGAAGGGCAGTTGGTCCCTGCACTGGCTGGTGCCCGTCGGGAATGAAGCGCCCGCCAGCATCAAGGTCTTCTTCCATGAGCTGGATGCAGGTTCCGACATCAGCCATATCTCCCCCATCTACAGCATCGAAGTCAGTGACGCTCTGCTGCGCAACATGGCAAAAAACGCGACACTCTATGTCAGACATGTTGAAAACAACGAAGTCAACCGCACGCTCACCCTCAGCGCTGCGGGAGTCGGCTTCGTGGCCGCGCCGACCCATCACAGTCGCCAAAAGCGCTGGAGCGAGTGGCATACCGGCAAGGTGCTTTGCCTGTTGGACCCGCTGGATGCGGTTTACAACTATCTATCTCAACGCAGCTGTAATCTGGGTGATACCTGGGAAGGCAAGGTTTATCGGATACTGGCTGGGACTCCGGCTTCTCACGACACCCATATTGTCCCTACCGCCATCAGCCATCGCCTTCATTTTGCCAAGGCCGACAGCCTGGCAGCCCTGACCACCCATCAGGTGTGTGCCATTCCGCTCGAAGCGTTGGCGCGCAGTCGTCAACCCAGAGGCTGGGAAGAACTGAGCCAATGCGGCTACCCGGTCCACAATCTGATCACCCTTTATGTCCTGACACGCTTGCCATGGTCCCAGCTTGATTCCGTGATTGCCCAGGCGCTGAGCCACACCACTCCCGAGGATGGTTCAACCCCCCGAGGGCAGCTGGCACAAGCCATTCGGGAAAACCCGGCCCAGGCGCGACTGGCCCTGACCATGGCCGCCGCCCAGAGTGACGCCTTTACCCGACAGCATGCACACAATACTCAAGAGCAAGCCGCCAGCGCCGATGTGGTCAATCTCACCTGTCCGGCGGCAGATCTCAATTGCCTTGCCCCAGCCGACAGTGCCAATGCCCTGCAAGAGCGAGATTATCCGAATGGTGCCAGCTTCCTGGGTGAGGGGGAGAGCGTCCGTTTTACAACGGCTGGCACCCAGAATTGGTCGATGGCCCGTCTTAGCCAGGCCCATCAACAGTTGATTGACAGTGGCTATGCCTTTGTCGGCTACCACGGCACTTTTATCGAAGCGGCCCACAGCATAGTGTTTGAAGGTGTTCACGAGCGCGATCAATCCTCGATAGCCCCCTGGCAAGGCTTCTATGTCGCAGGAGATCCTGCCCTCGCCTATGGCTACGCCCAGGATCAGGACGCAGATGAGCGGGGACGGATCCGCAATGGCGTCCTGTTACGGGTCTATGTTCCCCGTACCGCCCTGCCCCGTCTCTATGCCACTTCGTTGACACTGGCGTCCCCTGATGCCGTTGATGAGGTCAGTCGCCTGATTGGGCACCCCTTGCCGCTGCAACTGGACGCCATCACAGGGCCGGAAGAAGAAGGTGGACGCCTCGAAACCATATTGGGATGGCGCCTGGCGGAGCAGGCGGTGGTGATCCCCTCCACCATACCGACGGATCCGCGCAACGTGGGTGGAAACCTTGATCCTGCCACTGTGTTACAAGAGGAGCGCGCGATCAGCACACTACCTGACTACGTCACCACACCCCGCGACGAGCTGTAATCCCTGTATGCAGATACCAAAACACCGGCCTGAGGCCGGTGTTTTTGGGGATAACAAGGAGAGGCTGACGCCGCTCAGGGTGCGCCTCAGCGCCCCTTCTTCTGGCGGCCGGACTGGCCGGCACGCGGTTTGGCTGCGGCCGGTTTGCTGCCCTTGTTGGGCGCCCCTTTACCTGCACTGCCTTTGCCTGCGGCGGCTTTACCGGCGCCGCCTTTGCCAACAGCCCCCTTGCCCACGGGGACCTTCTTCTCGAAGGCTTCCGGGCCCGGCACATTGGGGCGGCCGCCAATCTCGTGGTCATCATCCCGGCGCGGCTTTTTGCCTTGCGCCGCTTTGCCGGTTTGAGCAACAGTGGCTTTGGCCACCTTGGGCTTGTCGCCTTTGGCCGGTTTCACTTCGGAGGAGGAGTCCTCAATCAGCTTGAACAGCTCGATCAGCTCATCGTCGGTCAGATCGCGCCACTCACCCACCGGCAACCCCTTGAGGCTGACGTTCATGATGCGAATGCGCTCGAGCTTGGTCACTTCAAAACCGAAGTGTTCGCACATGCGGCGGATCTGGCGATTCAGCCCCTGCACCAGGGTGATGCGAAACACGAAGGGCGCCTCTTTCTTCACCTTGCACTTCTTGGTGACGGCACCGAGGATAGGCACACCGGCCCCCATCCCCTTGATGAAATCGTCGGTCACCGGCTTGTCGACGGTCACCAGGTACTCTTTCTCGTGATCGTTGCCCGCCCTCAGTATCTTGTTGACCAGATCCCCGTGGTTGGTCAGGAAGATGAGCCCCTGGGAGTCCTTGTCGAGCCGCCCTATGGGGAAGACACGGGTACTGTGGTTGACGAAGTCGACTATGTTGTCCTTCTCGCCCGCCTCAGTGGTGGAGACTATGCCCACCGGCTTGTTGAGCACGATGAAGACCAGACTGTCGGCTTCCCGCGCCTCGATCACCTGACCATTGACCTTGACCAGATCCCCGGCAAACACCTGATCGCCGATCCCGGCCCGCTTGCCGTTGATAAAGACCTGACCCTGCTCGATAAAGCGGTCGGCCTCGCGGCGCGAGCAGATGCCGCTCTCGCTGATGTACTTGTTCAGGCGCATGGATTCATTAGCCAGCATGGGTCACCTGCCACAGGCTGATAGCCCCATCCAGTTGCACGGTTGCCGGTGCCGGCATCGTCAGGGAGGCTGTTTGCTGCATCAGCCGGTTCACTTCGTCAAAGTTCTGCATACCATTCCATCTTCAAAAAGGCCAAGGCCAGCTTAACCATCAAAAAACGCCGATACAGTAGCATAACTGGCTGCTGTGAAGCGCAGATAGTTACCGCTCAGTGGCTCTCGGCTGGCTTGTCGTCCTGATGCCAGCGCACGGCTCACCGCGCTGGCGCACAGAAGCTGTCAGATTGCCGGCCCGGGCGGACCAGCTGGCTGACAAGGGGATGCCCCTGGAGAGGACGTCTACCTCAGCTATACATATCATCTTGTTTCTATTAGGCTTTAAGCCATCTTTCAGCCGCTTGACCGCGGTGCTCTCTCGGCTGCCCACCCCAGGAGGCGGGCCCACCCCTCATCGCCAAGGATCACACCATGCTGGCTCGTACCCGTCGCCTCCTTCGCCGCTCTCTTCTGACCCTCTTGCTTGCGCTGCTGGTCGCTTGGGGGGTGATCGCCTACTTCGCCTGGCAGGCTGCGCCGCTGCAGCTGTGGCATACCTTTATTCCCCCCGAGCTCTGCGCCGACGAACTGGATAGCAGCGACTGGCCAGCCTATCAGGCCCGCGAGCAACAGTTGTTCGATCTGGTGGAGCAGGAGGTGGTCGCCAAGACGCCGCCGGAGCAACAGCTGGCGGGCAATCGCTACTATCAGGGCTCGCCCATCAACCCTGCCCACTTTCAAGACGACTGGAATCGCTCCTACCTGCTGCGCCCCGAGGGCGAAGTGAAGGGAGTAGCCGTGTTCCTGCATGGCCTGACCGATTCCCCTTACAGCCTGCGCCACCTGGCCCAGCGCTATCGCGAGCAGGGCTTTATCGCCCTTGGTTTGCGCATACCCGGTCACGGCACCGTGCCCGCCGGGCTGGTCAATATGGAGTGGGAGACCTGGCTGGCGGCGACGCGACTGGCTGTGCGCGAGGCCCGAGCACAAGCCCCGGGTCCGCTGCCACTGCATCTGGTGGGTTTTTCCAACGGCGGCGCGCTGGCGGTGAAATACGCGCTGGATGCGCTGGAAGACAAAACGGGGACATTGGCAAGGCCGGATCGGCTGGTGCTCATCTCCCCCATGATAGGGGTGACCCGCTTTGCCCGTTTCGCCGGCCTGAAGGCAGTGCCCGCCCTGCTGCCCGCCTTTGCCAACGCGGCCTGGCTCGGCATCATGCCCGAATTCAACCCGTTCAAATACAACTCCTTCCCGGTCAATGGGGCACGTCAATCCTACCGGCTAACCCACGCCATTCAGCAGCAGGTGCGCCAACTGGCGACCAGCGGTGAAATGGCGGCCTTCCCGCCGGCACTCACCTTCCAGTCGGTGATGGACTACACGGTCAGCACCCGCTCCATCATCGCCGATCTCTACCACTTCCTGCCGAACAACGGCAGCGAGCTGGTGCTGTTCGACATCAATCGCGGCTCTGTTTTCGGCCCCTTGCTCAACAGTGCCTCCGAGCTGGCCCTGAGCCATCTGCTGCCGAGCCAGCCCCAGCCTTATGCGCTGACGGTGGTCGGCAACGAGGCGGCGTCCCGCCCCCTGACCCAGGCAAAAACGATGGTCGCAGGCAGCACGCTCGAGCAAGTTCACCCTCTTGGCATCGACTACCCCAAGGAGATCTACTCCCTCTCCCACGTGGCGCTGCCCTTCCCCATGGACGATCCCCTCTACGGCATGGCGCCGCACCCGGAGCAGCTGAACCAGTACGGTATCAACCTGGGCGGGCTGGCCCTGCGCGGGGAGCGCGGTATGTTGATCGTCAATCCAGGTGCCCTCACCCGCACCTCCTCCAACCCCTTCTATCCCTATCTGCAAGAGAGGGTCATGGAGACACTCACTGCAACCCCCGTCACCCAGCCTGCAGCCGTAAAACCCGCCAGCAGCAGTCACAATGACGAGGCCTATCAGGCCGAGGTCGAGCAATTTTTACAGGATGCAGAAGATAGCGGATCGCCTTTCTAGCGGATCGCTGGCAAATCGGCGCAGCAACGCTGGCGCGATAGCGATAACACAAGGGGCAGTCAATTGACGGCCCCTTTGCACATGAGTGGTCTGACTGCGCTCTTCAACATCAAGCAGCGCAACAGGTGGCGTCTCTCTTTCTTTTTTCTTTTCCTTGTCCAAACGTCGCTATGGTGTCCTCAAGATGTTGTGAAATGTGATTGGGCACGCAACTTCTATCAAAGCGATGGTGTCGAAAAACACCTGCAGAATCACAGCTTTGCTTCTGTCCCCCCCCTGAACTGTTAGCTCCTTCACAACTTTCCCTGTGCAGCCGCCTTTTTTCCATTTTCAGCCGGAAAAAACGCCCCCCCCTTCAACACACTGTGGCCCCCCATACTGGCAGGCCAGTTTCCACTCTGTACTCGAGGTCTTCGATGAAAAAAACGATGTTGGCGCTGGCGATAAGCGCCCTGGCCTGCTCCTCCCTCGCCTGGGCGGCTGCGCCCAATACGGATCTTCCCCTGATGCCCTATCCCCAGGAGGTGATGCTGGGCAAGGGGGGGCTGCCCGTCGATCGCCACTTCACCATCACCCTGAGCGAGGCCCGCTCCCCCTCCTTGCTGCAGGCACAACGTCGGCTGCAACAACGCATCGAACGCCAGACAGGCCTGTTTCTGGTACCGGGCACCGATGGCCCAGGTCTAGAGATAGCGGTCAAGCAGGGGATCCCCTCTTTCCCGCAGCAGGAGAGTGAAGATGAGAGTTATCAGCTGCAGATCACCAAGCAGGGTGCCCGCCTTGAAGCCAACACCTTCTATGGCGCCCTGCGCGGCATGGAGACCTTCCTGCAGCTGCTGCAAAGCGGACCAGGCGGCTACTCAATCCCTGCTGTCACCATCGCGGATCAACCGCGCTTTCCCTGGCGTGGCCTGCTGCTTGATTCGGCTCGCCACTTCCTGCCCCTCGAGGATCTCAAGCGTCAACTCGACGGCATGGCGTCAGCCAAACTCAACGTCTTTCACTGGCACCTGACCGATGATCAGGGGTGGCGTTTTGAATCCAAACGCTTCCCGCGCCTTCAGGAGGCAGGATCAGACGGCCAGTTCTACACCCAGACCCAAATCCGCGAGCTGGTTGACTATGCCGCCCAGCTCGGCATTCGAGTCGTTCCTGAGCTCGACTTCCCCGGCCACGCGTCAGCCATTGCGGCGGCCTATCCCGAGCTCATGACGGAGGTCACCGACTACGCCCCCGAGCGCCGTTGGGGCGTCCACAAGCCGCTGCTCGATCCTAGCAAACCGGCAGTCTACGACTTTATCGACCAGCTGGTCACCGAAGTGGTCACCCTCTTCCCCGATCCCTACCTGCACATTGGTGGGGACGAAGTAGACCCCGAACAGTGGCAGCAAAGTAAGTCCGTACAGGCCTATATGCAGACCAACAAGCTGACCACAACCCAAGAACTGCATGCCCACTTCAACAGTAAGCTGGAGCAGATCCTGGCCCGCCATGGCCGCAAGATGATCGGCTGGGATGAGACACTGCACGCGGATCTGCCCAAAAGCGTCGTCATCCAGTCCTGGCAGGGGCAAGATGCGCTGGGAGAAGCGGCCAGACAGGGCCATCAAGCGCTGCTCTCTACTGGCTACTACATCGATCAACCCCAGCCAACCGCCTATCACTACCGCAATGATCCCCTGCCCGTCCCACAACCTCTTGCCGATACCCCGCAGCCTGGCGAGCAGTGGCAAAGCTGGGCCTTTGAAGCGCCTCGCAAGCGGGGCAGCCCGGTCAGCGGCAGTTTCACCCTGATAAGGGATCAGCAAGGCAAGCTGCGCGGCTTCATCGACTTCGAGGGAAAATCCCGACGTCCGGTACAGGATGTACGCGAGCACAACGGCATCACCACCTTCTGGATGGACAGCTGGATGGGCAAGACCCAGCCGCGCGTAACCCTCGCCTCTGGTACCCTCTCCGGGGTGCTGCAGGTGGCCAACTCCACCTACCCCATCACGGGCAAACAGATAGGTGGCAGCCAGATGGCAGGGACCAAACTGCCTGAAAACAGCTACCCGGTATTTCTGCAAGGGGATGAGACCCGCCGTGTGCTCGGCGGCGAAGTCACCCTCTGGAGCGAGCTGGTCAATGAGCAAACGCTGGATCTGCGGCTCTGGCCGCGCACCTATGCCATCGCCGAGCGCCTCTGGTCGGCGCAGGATATTAACGATGAAAAGAGCATGTATCAGCGACTGGCCTACATGGACCGCTGGGGCACCCTCTCCGTCGGACTGCAGCACCAGTGGGATGGCATCCGGAACATGATGCGGCTGGCCAATCAGTCAGATATATCCCCCCTACAACGCTTTGCCGAGGCAGTCGAACAGGCCCAGTACTATCATCGCCACCACGAAAAGTCGGCCAATGAAAATTATGACCGCTACGATCCCCTAAACCGGCTGGCCGATGCACTTCCCCCCGAAAGCGCGACCATTCGCCAACTCGACGGCTGGGTAGATGAACTACTCGCCGATCCGGTGCACCAGGCGCGCCAGTTGGAGATCCGCACCCTGCTGCTCGGCTGGCAGGCCAATACCCCCGCGATGCGTCAGCTCAGCGCCAACAACCGGGATCTTGCCGCGCTCGCCCCCATGGTGGAACAAGTGGATGCCCTCTCCCGGCTCGGGGTGCGATTGCTTGACGCCAGGCAAGAGCAACAGCCGCTCTCTGCCGCCGAACAGAACGCCGCCCGCACATTGATCCGGGAGGCCAAACAGATCCGGGATGAGCTGGTCGTCTCCAGCGCCTATCCCATCGAAAAGCTGCTGGAGGCCAGTTAGCGAGCCAAAGAAGGCCATCCCGCCTCACCACGTAGTACAGAAAAATAGGGAGCCGCAACCAAAAGGGGCCGTCAATTGACGGCCCCTTTTGTTGATGATGCCGACGTGGGTGATGGCTCAGGGATAGATGCTGACTTCAATCAGGTTCTGATCCGGGTCGAGGAAATAGACTGACTCTATCGGCCCGCAGGCGCCGCTTTTGGTGACGGGCCCTTCGACTATCGCCACCCCGTGGCTGGCAAGCTGGTCGATAACCTGTGCCAGCGGCCAACGGGTGATGAGGCAAAGATCCCCCGCCCCCACCTGAGCCCGGTTGCGCGACTCCTGCCCCGGCAATTGCAGATTGATCTTCTGGTTGCCAAAACGCAGCGCCCGGCGCCCTGCACCAAAGGTGATGGCCTCCATCTTGAGCACCGAACTGTAAAACGCCACGGCCCGCTCAATATCACTGACCGTTAATACCAGATGGTCGATATGGCTGATCATGGTTCCTCCTGGTGGTGATCTGGCTGATGTAGCAGGCATATGCCCATGAATGCCCGACACTTTCCACAACCGTGGGCCACCCCATCATACCCGGCAAGGGGTACAGATGTGTGTCGTGGCGCGCACAGACAGGCCAAGTGAGTATGTTGTCAGATAAATCCGCCTCACTGCACCGCAGCGCACGCTTTGTCGCGCTGGGCCAGTAAGGTCTCATCGTCACTGTCCATCGCAGCCAGAATCACCTGATTACAGGCGCGCTCCGCCAGCTTGGCCGGACTCTGCTTGTTATCCCCAATTTCAGCGATCATCGGCCGATAGATGATGGCCGCCGAGCAGTACATGGTGTGAAATTTGGGCAGTTGCCAGCTGCTGTCATCCTGTCGGGTCAGACCATCGCAGAGCGTCTGAAACAGAGCAGCCGCCTTGACCGTGCACTGACTGAAACGCCGCACATCTTGCTCATAGGGACGGCAGACACTTTTGGTTTGGATCTGCCAGAACTGGAAGGCAAAGGGCACCTGCTCCCCCTCATATTCCACCACCAGCGTCTTGGGCTCTGTGCCGTAGTGATCCGACACCTGCTGCTGTACCAGATTGAGATAGGCCGAAAAAAGATAAGAAACCGGATCCATCACCACCTCCCTGTGGTTGTCACTGCCGGGCTTTATTACCGAAAACCGGGGCGATTTTCAAACGAGTAACAGGCGACAACAGCTTACTGATTTGGTTGGGAAAAATGATACTCTTCTCGCCACCCTCATGTACAACGTTCAAGGCCTGTGTGCGATGCAACAATGCGGTATTTATGAACAACTCATTACTCAACTGCTGACATCTCGACTCGACCGCGAGCGCTTTTACGTAGGGGAACGCCAGCTTGAACCTGCCGAAGCGGCAGTCTGGTTATCGCGATTTCTGAGCCGGGTTTTGGAATATGCGGTGGGCTCGGTCACTGGAGAGGATCAGCTGCAACGGCAGATTGAGCTGGCTAACCAGTTATTGCTTTGGCTAAAGGATCGCACGCAAGACCCAGACTTTATTGGCGAGAACCTCATCAATAGTCAGGGAAAAATTCTGACAGCGCTCTACCAGTTGGATAACCCCATCTCAGCCAATTTAAAGCAATATGCCGAGGATATTTTCCCTCTGACAGGTCTGACGCAAAGTGAGCTGTTCTGCGGCAGCAATGCGGGTTTGTCGATGGAGTCGGAGATTAAACGGGAGATATTATCGGCAGATAGCATCTGCTGGCTGGTCTCATTTATCAAATGGGCAGGTATCCGTATTTTCCGTCATGAGCTGGAAGAGTTCACTCGCAGCGGCCGCCAATTAAAAGTGATTACCACTTCTTATATGGGGGCAACCGACGCCAAGGCGGTCGAATTTTTAGCTAGCCTGCCCAACACTGAAGTCAAACTCAGCTATAACACCCAGCGCGAGCGGTTGCATGCTAAAAGCTATCTCTTTTGCCGAAATACTGGCTTTCATACCGGCTATATAGGTTCATCCAACCTCTCTCATTCTGCCCTCACCAGTGGCTTGGAGTGGAACCTAAAAATCACCTCGCAAGAGATCCCTCATATTATCGAGAAATCCCTGAGTACCTTTGAAACCTATTGGGAGTCCGATGATTTTGAGCTGTTCGATGGCAAGCTCGAAAGCCGCACGAAATTAAAGCATGCGCTGCAAGAGGCCCGTGGGGATGGTGACAAAAATAGTCCTGCCTATTTCTTTGATATCACGCCGTTTCCCCATCAACAGGAGATCCTTGAGCAATTGGCGATGGAGCGCGCTTTACATCAGCGCTTTCGTAACTTGGTGGTTGCGGCCACCGGTACAGGGAAAACCCTGATCTCCGCCTTTGATTTTGCACGTTTTCTGAAAACCAAACCCGACGCCAAGTTTCTGTTTGTCGCCCACAAAGAGGAGATCTTGCGCCAAGCCTTGGCCTCGTACCGCGGTGTGCTCAAGCAATCCAATTTTGGCGAACTCTTGGTCGGCGGCGCCGTGCCAACCCACTACCGTCAGCTATTTGCCTCGATGCAATCCTTGAATAACCAGCTGGCTACGTTGCGCCTTAGCCCAGACTATTTCGATTACATCGTCATCGATGAGGTTCACCATATTGCGGCGGCCAGTTATCGTGGTTTGCTCGCAGCCTTTGATCCTCACATTCTGTTGGGATTGACCGCAACGCCAGAGCGCCATGATGGCGGTGATATTCTTGCGGACTTTTGTGGTGTGATCGCAGCAGAAATCCGCTTGCCCGAGGCCATCAATCGTCGCCATCTCTGCCCATTCCAATATTTTGGTATCGATGATGATACTGACTTGCGCCAAGTCGCTTGGAAAAATGGTCGTTATGACATCACTGAGCTCACCAATATCTATACCCACAATCAGCAGCGGGTACAGAAAATAGTCCAGAGCCTCGATGAGATCGTCACCGATATTACCAAGATCAAAGCGCTGGCATTTTGTGTGAGCCGCGAACATGCCGATTTTATGTGCAAGGCATTTTTATTGAAGGGCATCAAGGCTGACATCCTCACCAGCGATAACCGAGACGAGCGCCATAGTAAACAACAGGATTTGCGTACCGGCGTTATCAATATTCTCTGCGTGGTGGACATCTTTAACGAAGGTGTCGATATCCCGGAAGTCGATACCTTGCTGTTTTTACGACCAACGGAAAGCCTCACCATCTTCTTGCAGCAATTAGGGCGGGGCCTGCGGCTGGCGAGTAATAAAGAGTGCTGCACCGTGTTGGACTTTGTTGGCAATGCCCATGCGGAATATGACTTTGCCCAGAAATTCCGGGCACTGGTGGGTAAAACCAATAAGGCGATCAGCCACGAAATCAAACAAGGCTTTCCCCATGCCCCATTGGGTTGCCGCATCGAGCTCTCAAAACAGACCCAAGAGTTAATTCTGAGCAATATCAAGAAGGCGACTCTCAATACCTCGCGCCTCATGGGCCTGATCCGCCGTTTCTCACAGGATTGCGATTTACCGCTGACGCTGGCGAACTTTTTGAAGTTCTACCCTCACATCAGCCTTGAGGAGATCTACAAGCGCGGCAATTGGAGCGCCTTAGTCAAACAGGCCCGCAACCACTCTGTTTCAGAAATGAGCGATGAAAAGCTATCCACCCTCTACACCCGGGCTATCAAAACCCGGCTATTGGGCTGCGATGCGCTCCATTACTTGAACTTCCTACAAACCTTGGTGGCAGACGCCTTTACCTTAACGGCCGAGCACGATGAACGTATGGCCTTGATGTGCCACTACGACTTCTGGCAACAGAGCGGCCCCACTGCAGGCTTTAGCTCCTTGGCGCACAGCCTGAAACAACTCAATCAACCAGAATTGAGAGCCGAGCTGGCAGATCTATTACCCATGCTGATCAACCAGGTGCAACACGAGCAACTGGCCATGCCTGACCTTCCCGGCAATCCACTGCAACTGCATGCCCGTTATGCCAGAGAGCAGGTGCTGGTTGGCTTTGGCGCGACCACCTTCGCGCAGCAACCCACGGCTCGCGAAGGGGTATATGTCATCGCAGAGCAAAATATCGAGTTGCTGTTTGTAACGCTGAATAAAACTGAGCAGCACTTCTCCCCCACTACCCGTTATCACGACTACGCCATCAACGAGTCACTGTTCCATTGGCAGAGCCAAAACAGCGCTCGCCCCGAGCGGGGTAAGGGGCTGAGTTACATAAACCACAAAGCAGAGGGTAAGCGTTTGTTTTTGTTCGTCCGTGAGCAGAGCAAAGATGAATTTGGCCGCACCCTTGGCTTTGTGAACTTTGGTGAGGTGGAGTACATCTCCCATAGCGGCAGCCAACCGATGAACATCAAATGGCGGTTGACTACTCCGATGCCCCCCTTCATGTGGAAAGAAGCAGCAAAGTTGGCGATTGGCTAACTCCTGTTAAAGAAAACGGCTCGCCAGTGGCGAGCCGTTTTCGTCGGGGTCAGCACTCAATCCGCTCGATTTGGCCGTCATTTAGCTTGAAGAAAGCATCCTGCGGCAGGTCTTGTGACCAGGTGGTGGTGTAGTCGATGTCAGCATAGGCACCGCGCAGCATGGCGCCAAACAAACCGTGGGAAACCACGATGGCACGCTCGGCAATGCGATCATCCTGCAGCCACTGTTGGGCCCGGCGCTGAATACATTGAAAATCTTCACCACCGGGCGCCTGCAGATACCAGTCCGGCTGGCTGATATCAAGCTCGGGGTGAGCTGCCACCAGATCCGATACCCGGCAGCCCTCCCACTCCCCCATGTTCAACTCCACCAGTCGCGCATCCCAGACGATGCGCTCACTATCGAGCCCCAGCTGCTGGCATACCAACAGCGCCGTCTGCCGAGCTCGGCCAAGGGGGCTGGCGTAGAGAGTCCAGCGTGCGGGTTCGTCCAGCACATCGCGCAGACGAGCACCCATGGCGGTGGCCTGCGCCTCCCCCTTGTCAGTCAGGTCGGAATTGCAGCGCCCCTGTAACCGCTGCTCGGCGTTATAGCGGGTCTGGCCGTGACGAAGCAGATAGAGGGTTCGAGACATGATTTCTCCAGCAAATTGAGACAGACGAAAGGTCAGAAGATAACAGATGAGTGGGGCAATGGAGACTCATATGACAGCGATTGGCGGGCAAACGGGTCAGGATTGACCCGGTTCCTGCCACGGCGTTCAGGCTGGGCGGGCTCAGCCCTTTTTGATTTCCCGCAGATAGCGGTAGATGGAGTGCACCGAGATGCCGAGCTGGCGGGCGGCTATCTGGGCACTGTCTTTGAGCTCGAAGATCCCCAGATCATGCAGTTGCTTGACCATGACCCGGGTCTTCTGTGACGGCGGCACGGCGTCGTTGCCACGTACCTCGGCACTGACGGTGTCTATGGTGCTGTTGAGGGCCTCGTCTATGTTGCGGGCGAAGACCTCAGGGGTGGCGTGATTCTCGTGGGCGCTCATGCACTCCGGCATCATGGTGCGCAGCACGGATTGCAGCGGGGCATCCATGTCACTGTTGATGCAAAGCAGCCCGATCGGCTGCTGCTCGCCGTTGCGAATGACGGTGGTCAGTGAGCGCAGTGTCTTGCCGGTGGCGCACTTGGTCATATAGGGGCTGGAGATATCCTGGCCGCTCTTGAGCTTCATCATCGCCAGGTTGGTGATGGGGGCACCGACACTGCGACCGGTGATATGGCCATTGGCAATTTTGATGATGGAAGGATTACGCGCATCCAGGCTGTGCAATAGCACCTCGGTATGTTGACCATACATGGCGGCGATACCGTCCACTATGATCTCCATCGCCTTGAGGATCTCGAAATCTGTCGGGCTCAACTCTTGCAGCTTCACATTGGGACCTTTTGGAAAGGGCTGCTGCACCAGCGCAATGCACGCGGGGCAGCAGCCGACAGAAGCACTCAGGCAGACATGATATCAATAATGGTGGTATCTGTGGCAGCCATGCCCTGTATCACCATCTGACCTATGTTGCGGATGGTCTGTTCCACGTTGTCAGAGACGATCCCCTGCCCCGATACCGAGTGGCTGTTAAGGGCCATCAGAAAGCCACGCACCGCCGCGCCTGAGGAGGTGCTCACCTTCATGGCGCAGGAGGCTTTGGCCCCGTCACACACCATACCGGCACTGTCACTCAGCACGTTCTGGATGGCGAAGCATGATTGTTCGAAGCTGCCACCTGCCAGATAGACCATGGCCATGGCCGCTGCCGCGCTGGTCACCGTATTGCCACAGAAGGCAGAGAGCGGCGGATAGTGAGACTTGATGTAGATAGCTCCCAGGTGGCTCATGATGAGTGCCCGCGCCAGCTGCTCTTCGCTGGCGCCGTAGCGCTCGGCAATCACCATCACCGGAATGGTGGCGGCAATGCCCTGATTGCCGCTGCCGAAGTTGCTCATGGCGGGCAGGCTGGCGCCTCCCATACGAGCATCGGAGGCGGCCGCCGTCATCATCACGATACGGTTCATCACATCTTCACCAATCAGGCCGGCATGGATGTTCTGTTGCATGGTGCGGCCAATTTCGAGGCCATAGGGGTTATTCATCCCCTCGGCGGAGAGCTTGCCGTTCAGCTCGCTGGCCTGGAGGATAAATCGGATCTGATCAAACGGCACCTGGCTAGCGAATTCATGAATGGCGGCGATGCTGATCTCCACCCCATCGCAAATGGCCCCTGTGGTGCCACTCTGGTTCTGCTCGGCACTGAAGGTCACCTTGCCATCGCGACGCTGCTCGACAATGCGGGTATGGCCACCGCACAGGGTCACGTCGGCATTGTGCTCTTCCCCTTGTTCATCAACACCAAACACAGTCACCCGGCAGTAGATGAATTCGGGAGCGGCAGTGCGACTCACCTGCACGTTTCCGGCATCGATCAACGCCTGGGCTCTGGCCACCTGATCAGCCTCAATGGCGGCCAGCACTTCCAGTCCGCCCTCGGCGTTGCCACCAAGGGCGCCGGCGGCAGCCGCAATGGCCAGCCCTATCTTGCCGGTGCCCGGTACATACACACCCATGGAGTTCTTGTAGAGGTTATCCGACACCACCACCTCGAGGCGACAAGGTGCGCATCCCAGTTGCCGGGCGGCGACCGCGGCGGCGTAAGCGGCGGCGACTGGCTCGGTACAGCCCAGTGCCGGTTTGACAACCTGTTGAATAATCTGCAGATACTGCTGCCACGCTGGTTTCATCACTTGCACCTTTTTAGCCGCATTAACGGGCGATATGAGCGATCGCTTCTACTTCGACCTTGACGCCCATGGGTAGGTCTTTCACTGCAAAGCAGCTGCGGGCCGGGCAATCTTGCTGGAAATAGCCTTGGTAGACCTCGTTGAAGGCAGCGAAATCCGTGATGTCGGCCAGATAGCAGGTGGTCTTGAGCACTGTCTCCAGCGATCCGCCAGCGGCTTCCAGCACGGCTTTCAGGTTTTCCAGCGACTGGCGAGTCTGGGTGGCAATGCCCCCTGCCACCACCCCGCCCTGCTGCTTGCACACGGGCAACTGGCCGGACGTAAAGATAAGGTCACCATAGGCGGTGCCATGGCTGTAGGGACCAATAGCGTCAGGTGTCGCTGTTGCTGTGATGATACGTTTCATGTAGCCACCTCATTTATTCAATTTTTTTTGCACACAACAATCATGTCTCGCTCAACATTATTTGATTTTTATATTAAAAATTCAACTAAATTTTTAAATAAAGTCATAAATTAGGTTCAAATCCCTATTTAAGCGTGATCAATCTCTTTGTTTTAGAAAAGCAGGTAAAAAAATCGTTGTTTAATCCTTTTTTACTCAACTATATTTGCATTATGATTTTAACCCTACAAAAAGAAGGTACTTTATGGACGCTCACAGTACGACACTTACCCGGCCCGCCATGGGCACGCTGGAATGGAAAGAAGCGGTTCGTTTTGACAGCACCGACTGGGGCTGGATCATCATGAGCATCGGCATGGCCATCGGTGCGGGGATCGTCTTTTTGCCGGTGCAGGTCGGCTTGATGGGCCTCTGGGTGTTTCTGCTGTCGGCGGTGATCGGCTACCCAGCCATGTATATGTTCCAGCGCCTTTTCATCAATACCCTGGCCACCTCGCCCGAGTGCAAGGATTACCCCAGCGTCATCACCGGCTATCTCGGCAAGAACTGGGGCATGCTGCTCGGCGCCCTCTACTTCGTGATGCTGGTGATCTGGGTGTTTGTCTACTCCACCGCCATCACCAATGACAGCGCCTCCTTCCTGCAGAGCTTTGGCGTCACCACTCAGCTGCTTTCGGAAAACCCCTTCTACGGTCTGGTGCTGATCTGCGGCCTGGTGGCGTTGGCTTCCCGTGGCGAGAACCTGCTGTTCAAGATCTCAACCTTCATGGTGCTGACCAAAATAAGCGTGGTGGCCGTGCTCGGCCTGATGATGGTGGACAAGTGGGATGCCGCCAACATCACCGCTATGCCGACCGCCGGGAACTGGCTGAAGGACGCTATTGTCATGCTGCCCTTCACACTCACCTCCATTCTCTTCATCCAGAGTCTGAGCCCCATGGTGATCTCCTACCGATCCCGTGAGAAGTCGCTGGAAGTGGCCCGCTTCAAGGCGATGCGCGCCATGAACATCGCCTTCGGCATCCTGTTCGTGGTGGTGTTCTTCTACGCGGTATCCTTCACCCTAGCCATGGGTCACGAGCAGGCGGTCAAAGCCTCCGAAGAGAACATTTCGGCATTGGCGATGGTAGCCCAGGGCATGCCGGGCCAGACCCTCAAACTGCTGAGCCTGACTCTCAATATCTTCGCGGTGATGACCGCCTACTTCGGGGTTTACCTGGGCTTTCGTGAAGCCTGCCAGGGGCTGGCCATGAACCTGCTGCGCCGGATGATGCCCGAGGATCGCATCAACAAGGGGTTGGTGGGCAAGGGCATAATGCTGTTCACCGTGCTGCTCTCCTGGGGCGCCATCGTGCTCAACGCCCCCGTGCTGAGCTTCACCTCCATCTGCAGCCCCATCTTCGGCATGGTGGGATGCCTGATCCCGGCCTATCTGGTCTATCAGGTGCCGGCGCTGCACAAGTACAAGGGGATCTCCCTCTACATCATCATCATCACCGGCCTGCTGCTCTGTGTCTCGCCCTTCCTGGCGTTCAACTGATGACATTCAACTGACTACGTCCTTGTCGAGCCCCTCGGCACATGAACTGCAAAGCCAGCCCTGATGGGGTCTGGCTTTTGCTGCCATGACATCTGCTGCATTATTTTTCTTGGCGAAAAAAGTCGCATATTTTCGTTGTGCCGTGCTTTTGGTCAGGGTAATCTCGAACAAAACAAGACTCGAACGTTACTTTTTATGGCCACTTTATCATGGCGCTCAAGGGGACAGTTCGACGAGAAGAAGGTCACATCATTTATCACCTGTTCAGGCAAGGAATCGCACATGGCTAGATACCAGTTTTTCTCCATTCCGGCATCCAACCGGCAGCAGTACACCTTTATCGACATGGCCTCCCCCACCTTTCTGACCGAGAAAGAGGCGCTGCTGGCGCAGGGATTCGAGGTGCAGGAAGACTTTATCGATGCCGCGAGTCGCAGTGAGGCCGTCGAGAAATACAAATCCAACTTCCTCTACTTGGCGGACGAGATGGGCAAATCAGACAGTGGCTACGCCGCGGCGATCGCCCTGATGGACGTCGGCAAGGGGTTGTTGGGCGGCAAAACGCGCTGACAAGACTGGTTGACAGAAGTCGCCAGCAGGCATCGTTAGCAGAAAACCAACAAGAGACGATAAGTGGCCATCGCGGCAAGGTGTCCGATGGCCATGTGACGAGCAGCAGATAGCCTGCGTCAGAAGCGGGCCAGTTGCTGGAGCATCTCGATCAGCTCCTCTTCGCTGCGGGGCTCGTGGGTCAGCTCCAGACTCGGGGCCGCGCCCCCCATCAGCATGTAGACATGTGTGCTGCAGTGGTCATAGTGATACCACTTACCGTCGATACAGAGGTCGGTATAGCATCTCGGGTCCCTTTCCAGTTCCATAGTCACATCCTTTTGTTACATACCACCCACATCACTCCTGACCGTAAAATAACCCGCCCACCACAGGTTTGATGCAGATCAAGGGAAGAGGCTGGCTGAGGCGGATATCTGCCGGATCCGGGCCCTGAGCCGCGCACTACCGCCATCCACCACTCATATGAAGATGGCTGTCCGCCTCCCTGCTCTCGGAAAGGGCATAAAATGCCATCAACAAAAACGGCGCCCGAAGGCGCCGTTTTTTCATTCCCGTCTTTTTATTTCCACCGACGGGGCGAACAAGCCAGAGGCTTATTCGTCTTCCAGATAGGCATAGCCTTGCAGACCCAGCTCCAGCTCGTCGAGCAGGGCTTTGCGGGTCGCGTCGTCAAGCGCCGGGTGGGAGACGATACGCTGGTAGTTCTCGCGAATGACGGAGGGGTCGATGTTGACGTAACGCAGCAGCTGGTCGACGGTATCGCCGCGCACCACATTGCGAATGTCCATCTTGCCCTCTTCATCGAGACACACTTCCGCGCAGTGGGTGTCACCAAACAGGTTGTGCAGATCTCCGAGGATCTCCTGATAGGCACCGACCAGGAAGAAGCCGACGTGGCACACTTCGTTCTCGGCATATTCAGGCATCGGCAGCGTGCTTTCGACACCCAGGCCATCGACGTAGTGTTCAACCTGACCGTCGGAGTCACAGGTGATGTCCATCAGGATGCCACGACGACTGAGCGGACGATCTAGCCCGGTCAGCGGCATCACGGGAAACACCTGACCGATACCCCAGGCATCCGGCAGGGACTGGAACAGGGAGAAGTTGGCAAAGCACTTGTCGGCCAGTTTCTCGGAGAGCTCGTCGGCCAGGGCGCGGTGGTTGCGGTTGACCGGGTTGAGCATCTCTTTCAGTGCCAGACAGGTGTTCTGGTGCAGCATCTCGGCCCAGGCGCGTTGCTCCAGATTGAGCAAGCCCATGGTGTACTGGGCATTCACATCACCCAGATCCGCCACTGAGTCGTGGAAGATTTCCAGCAAAGAGGGATCTTCACCGCGCAGATCCAGCCACCCTTTCCACATGTTCTGCAGGAGGGTCGGTGCATCCTCATCCGGCGCGCTGATGTCGCTCATCTCCACCCCTTCGGCACCAATCAGATTGGTGACCAGCACGGCGTGGTGAGCGGTCAGGGCACGGCCGGACTCGCTGATGATGGTAGGGTGCGGCAGATCAAACTCGCGGCACACATCGCCTATGCCCCATACCACGTTGTTGGCGTACTCGGACAGGCTGTAGTTGGCGGAGCAATGGCTCTGGGAGCGGGTGCCCTCATAGTCCACACCCAGGCCACCGCCGACGTCGACCACGTCGATGGGCACACCCAGACGACGCAACTCGGAATAGAAGCGACCGCACTCGCGGATACCGCCCTGAATGTCACGGATGTTGGCGATCTGGGAGCCCAGATGGAAGTGCAGCAGTTGCAGGCAATCCAGCTTGTCCAGGCTACGCAAACGCTCGACCAGCGCCAGGATCTGGGAAGCGGAAAGACCAAATTTGGACATGGAGCCGCCGCTCGATTCCCACATGCCAGAGCCGGTGGACGCGAGCTTGGCACGCACCCCGATATTGGGCTTGATGTTGAGGCGAGCTGACTCGTCCAGCACCATTTCCAGTTCGGAGGGTTTTTCCACCACTATGTAGACCTTGTGGCCCATCAGGTTGCCGAGCAGGGCGTGGCGGATATATTCGCGGTCTTTGTAACCGTTGCAGACGATCACCGAGCCTTGCTCATGGTGATGGGAGAGCACGGCCAGCAGCTCCGGTTTGGAACCCGCTTCCAGGCCAAGCCGTGGCTTGTCGCTGTAAGACTGGCTGATGGTCTCGATGACTCGACTCTGCTGGTTTACCTTGATCGGGTAAACACAGAGGTAATCCCCTTCATAGCCTGACTTCTCGATGGCCTGACCAAAAGCGTTGAACAGTGCATCGACCCGACTCTTGAGGATGTCGGGGAAACGCAGCAACACGGGAGTGGTCAAACCGGACTGGCGCAACTGTTCGATGGCATCAGAGATGACAATGTGTGCATCAGGGCGCGATTTGTCGGGAGCGACGGTCACATGACCGGCGTCATTGATGTTGAAAAAACCCGCACCCCAGTAGGGAACGTTGTAGACCTTCAAGGAGTCCTTGCTGGACCAGTTAGTCATGGGCTATGCCTCGCAAATGAGCGACCAGTGGCCGCCTTCGTTACCCTCAATCACATCCAGACCATCGATTGCAAGTTGCGGCAAGCCAAGGCTGCCTGGTGGGATCTGAACAGCAACGAGTCATGAAAGCGCGACGGATGACCGCCTTCGTTTCACCACTTGTTACCTTCCATCACATCCAGCTATTGCACATCGCGGCAAGCCAAAGGCTGCCTGGTGGATCTTGGGAAGTAACGAGTCTTGATGTGGGGCTGGTGGCTTTACATCAAGCTCAACGGTATGCGGTGCCACCTTAACGGGGGCGCCGCGGTACTTTGATGACAGACAGCATCAGCCACGCCGTCAGTTCATCATTCGGCACCATCACAACGACAAGGGAGGTTTCAAGGAAGATAAGCGAAGGCGTCAGCACGCAAGCGTGTTGATAGACGACAACAACCACAGCCTACCCAACACCAGTGACCGCCCATGACAAGGGAAGATGATGAGCCGCTGGCTCACTCGGTCAGATGGTTAATGAGTGTCCGTTGTTCTCCCTGATACCGGAGCCTAACCGGTATTAAAGAAACCATACCCCAGCAGTGTCTGTCGTTTCTGCGTGCCTCGCCCTATAGGCGTATGATCTTTCAGGTCTCTGGTGGCGTCTGCCTGCTTCAGAGTTACCCTTGGATCGGCGCGGAGTGTACACACTTACCGCCAGCGGTGACAATAAAAAATAGTGTTCAAAAACTGCTTTTAATAAGGTGAGCAAATCTTGCTGCCAGGCAGGCTGGCTCTGGGATGGCGCAGAATATTCCCCTGCGGTTGCCCCCCATGAAAAGCCGGCTCTCGGGGCATGGCAGGCTGCATGCCTTGTCAGGGGGCAGTTCAGGGGATTCCCTGTCGTTATGGCGATGCTTGTGTATCAATAAAAACGCTATTTTCATGCATGAAAAATGACAACAAACTGCCCCCTCCGACTCAATACCTCCCTGGCCGCTGCGTCAGAAAATGGGGAAAACCTGCGCTGACGCAATAAGACTCTCAACCTGATTGGCCAAAATGGCCCTCCATTACCGGTTTGAAGTGTGAGGCTTGCCAATGGATACCCTGCTTGAGCGTTTTCTGCGTTACGTGACTTTTCATACCCGCTCCGATGCGACCAATCCCGCCTGTCCCAGCAGCGAGGGGCAACTGATCTTTGCCCGGGCCCTGCGAGATGAAATGGAGCAGATGGGGCTGACCCGGGTCACCCTGGATGAGCACGGCTACCTGACCGCCTGCCTGCCGGGCAACCAGTCTGATGCCCCTGCCATCGGCCTCATCGCCCACATGGACACAGCCGATTACGCCGCCGAGCAGGTGGTGCCCCAGATCATCGAAAGCTATCAGGGAGGCGATATTTGCCTGGGCAAGGGGGACGAGGTACTGGCCATTCGCCAATACCGCTGCCTGAAAAACTACCTGGGGCAGGATCTCATCACCACCGACGGTTCTACCCTGCTGGGGGCCGATGACAAGGCCGGGATCGCCGAGATCCTCACCGCCATCGACTATCTGCTGGCCCACCCCGAGATCCCCCGCGGCGATCTCTGGGTCGGTCTCACCCCGGATGAAGAGATAGGCCGTGGCGCCGACCTCTTCCCCCTGGACAGATTCCCGGCTAAATGGGCTTATACCGTCGATGGTGGCGAGCTGGGGGAGCTCGAATACGAGAACTTCAACGCCGCCAGCGCCACTGTGCGCATCACGGGCAACAATGTTCACCCCGGCACCGCCAAGGGCTGCATGTTCAACAGCCAGACCCTGGCCGCCCGCTTTCATGCAGCCATGCCCCCCGAGCAGACCCCGGAGTGTACTGACGGTTACGAGGGCTTCTTCCACCTGGCCCAGATGAGCGGCACAGTTGAGGAAAGCACCCTGCACTACATCATCCGCGACTTTGATGATGACGCCTTCGCCGCCCGCAAGGCCCAGCTCAAGGAGCGGGTCGCCTCCCTGCAGCTGGATGCCCCCAAGGCCCGCATCGAGCTCACCCTGACCGACAGCTATCGCAACATGCGCAGCCAGATAGAGCCGCACATGCACATAGTCGAGCTGGCCAGGGCTGCCATGCTGGCGGCCGACGTGGTGCCGAAGATCAAACCCATCCGTGGCGGCACAGATGGGGCCCGCCTCTCCTTTATGGGGCTGCCCTGCCCCAACCTCTTTACCGGCGGTCACAACTTCCACGGCAAGCACGAGTTCATCCCGCTGCAATCCATGGAAAAAGCGGTCGCCACCCTGGTGGCGCTGGTGCGGCTGACCTCAGCCTGGCGGGGATAACCCGGGTTCGTGCGGGGCGAGACAATGGGCTCGCCCCGCCATCACACGGTCATTTCGTGGCCAGCAAAGAGAGGGAACAGGAGATGCGTACACCAGAGTAACAAGCAGCCCCTGCCACAAAATTGTCATACCGCAGACACACAGCGGGAACAGAGGCGGCACATGCTGGGGCAAAGGATCACCGGAGCCCAGCCCCATGTTCAGCGTCGATACCCTGCTACGACAGCACCTCCCCCATCTCTCGAACAACCCAGTGCTGCGCCCCCTGCTTGGCCAGGGCCTGCGCTGGTTGCTGCACGAGAAGGCCTTCCAGCACTTTGCCA
Organism: Aeromonas sp. 9A; assembly: GCF_963900955.1. Classification (NCBI taxonomy): domain Bacteria; kingdom Pseudomonadati; phylum Pseudomonadota; class Gammaproteobacteria; order Aeromonadales; family Aeromonadaceae; genus Aeromonas; species Aeromonas sp. 9A. The sequence continues at coordinate 1,944,356 of NZ_CAWRFG010000001.1, read as the reverse complement.
GCAGCTACCCCCATCTGCGCGGCCTCGACTTTGTCGAGCAGGCGCTGCAACAGATCGACTTTGACTACAAGGTGAGCGAGGCGGAGCTGGAGCACATACCCAGCAGCGGCCGGGTCATCATAGTGGCCAACCATCCCATAGGGTCGCTGGACGGGCTGGCGCTGCTGCGCCTGCTCGGCCGCATCCGGCCGGACGTGAAGATAGTCGCCAACCAGCTGCTGGCACAACTCACGGCGCTGCGCCCTCTGCTGCTGCCGGTCGACAACATGCATGGCAAGACGGACAGGCGCGCCATTCTGGCCATGGGCGAGCATCTGGCCAGCGAGGGGGCCCTGGTGATCTTCCCCGCCGGCGAAGTGTCGCGACTCGGCATCAAGGGGGTGAAGGATGGCCCCTGGCAAGGGGGCTTTATCAAGCTGGCCCAACGCACCCGCACCCCGCTGGTGCCCATTCACGTCGGCGGGCGCAATGGCCTGGGGTTCTATCTCGGCGCCTGGCTCAACAACGCCTGGGCGGGGCTCTTGCTGGTCAAGCAACTGTTTCGCCAGCAAGGGGGGCGCATCCCCATCACCATAGGGGCGCGCATTCCCGTCGACAGCTTTCGCGACCTGCCTGCCAAGACGGCGGCGCAACTGGTGCGCAGCCACCTCTATCGTATCGGGAGAGGAAAGAAGGGCAAGCTGGCGACCGAGGCCCCCATTGCCCAGCCGGAGGAGCGCCGTCAGCTCAAGCAGGCCATAGAGGCGTGTGAAGCTCTCGGCCACACCCCCGATGGTCAGGGGATCTACCTCTACCGGCGCCACGAGCTGAGCCATTCGGTGATACTGCGCGAGCTCGGTCGTCTGCGGGAGATCGCCTTTCGCGCCGTGGGGGAAGGCTCGGGCAAACGGCGGGATCTCGATGGCTTCGACGATAACTATCACCACCTGATCCTGTGGGATCCGGCCAGGCTCGAGATCATAGGCGCCTATCGCTTCGCCCCTGTGGCCGAGCTGATGGCGAGCAAGGGGCTGGATGGCCTCTACAGCCACACCCTGTTCGGCTTTGAAGCCAGGCTGCTGCCACGACTTGAGCTGGCCATCGAGCTCGGGCGCAGCTTTATTCAGCCTGCCTACTGGGGCAAACGGGGGCTGGACTACCTCTGGTTCGGCATCGGCGCCTACCTGGCCCGCTATCCCCACTACCGCTACCTGTTCGGACCCGTCTCACTCTCCGGCAGCCTGCCGCCAGCGGCCAAGGATCTGCTGGTGAGCTTCTATCGCCAGCACTTTGCCCCCGAGCTGGCGCTGGCGCCCTCCCGTCGCCCCTATCCCGAGACGCTGCCGCTATTTGAGGGGCAGGATTACGGGACGGATCTCAAGGCGCTCAAGGCCCGGCTCGACAACCTGGGTTGCGCCATCCCCACCCTCTACAAGCAGTATTCCGAGCTGTGCGAACCGGGGGGTGTGCAGTTTATGGACTTTGGCATAGACCCCGATTTCAACCACTGCATCGATGGCCTGGTGTGGGTGGACGTGAGTCGCATCAAACCCCACAAGCGGGCCCGCTATATCGGCAGCCAGCAGATTGGCGACCAGCCCGATGGCCCCCATCTGGATGAACAAGGCAGGACACCCGCCGCCACAGCGGCGCGCGCCTGAGCATACGTCACAGACAGTGACGGGCAGACAACAAACAGGGAGGCCGCCGCCTCCCTGTTTGTATCCGAATCGCTCATATCCACATTGTTAAATGCGAACCCCGGCCATCACTCACCGGCGGGCTTGCGATCCGAGTGACCCAGATCCCGCTGTGGGGCGATAATGTCGCGCACCCGCTGCTTGATCTCTTTCGCCTCGGGAAAACCCTCGTCGGCCACCCTGTCCCACACCAGCACACCATTCACCAGAATGCGAAATTCCCCCTTGCTGGCAGGCACCAGCGCCACCTCGCCAAGATCGCTGTCAAATGTGGATAGCAGCTCCTGGGCCAGCCAGGCAGCGCGCAGCATCCAGCGACAGAGGGTGCAGTAACGAATTTCGATACGGGGCTTGCTGATGGGGCTCTGTACGTCGGTCATTGAATCACTCCATAAAAATCGGCCAGCGGATGATAAACCAATAACAGCCCGCCATGCCTTGCTCAAAAAGCAGATGCGCGACCTGCCTCGCTTATTGGCTGACCCCGTGAAAATCGGCCAACCAGTGGCGGGCTATGATGCGCATGGTCGATTGCGGCAGATCGAACAAGCCGGGGGCCATGGATTGCTGCGCCAGTTGGCGCACCCCTTCGATGATCTCCGCCAGCACCAGATAGACATATTCGCCGATGACGGCGCCATGGACGAAGTTGACCGCCTCCCCCCGATTGAGCAAAAAAATCTGACTGCCATCCGGGCGCGTCAGCGCCAGCACATGGGGGCACACCTCCTGGCTTGGCCAGGGCAACTGGGAGAGACAAAATGCAAACTCGTCATCCGCCGAGGTGACCGACGCCAGCATGGTGCCGGGGCGCAACCGCTGCAAATCGGCCAGGTCCAGCGAGCCGTTGCCGGTGGAGCAGATCACCAGCTCGGCCCGGCTGAGGGCCTCTTCTTTTCCCACCAGCTTAAAGCCGTGGGAGAGCGCCTCCACCTGGCGCAGCACATCTGTCTCCACCAGCTCCAGGTGCAAATTGCGGCACCTGAGCTCGCGGGCAATGCTGCGTCCCACCTTGCCATAGCCAAACAGGGCAGCCTGGCAGACGTTGAAGGTACGGTTGAGGGTACGGACCAGCGACTCGGCGGAATAGACAACGCTCAGGCCAATCTGGATATCCTCGGCCTGCTTGAGGGGACTGCGCGCCACCGAAATGACAGGGGTGGCCAGCACCTCCTGCTCGTAGCGCTGATGACCATTTTCGGTCATCTCCACCACACCGAGAAAACGGGGACCGAAATACTCGCTCAGGGTCGCCTGGGTCTTGGCAAAGTAGCCACCTATATCCAGTATGATGAGCCGCTCGTGGGGGGCGACCAAGGGGGCGATATGATCGATCACCCCCTGCGGCGCATTGGTCCACTGCCGGTTCAGTGGCAGCACGGGATAGTGCTGCTGGGCCCAGGTCAGGGTCGGTCCGTGTACTGACTTGGGTTTGGGCAGGATGGCGCCGATACGCCCGATTTGCGCGAGGGCCTGGATAAACTGGGGGCGATCGGGAAGCAGATGGGTAACCAGCAGGATGCAGAGACCGTCGAGACGTCCCTGCTCGGTGAAATGGCGAAAAAACAGATGCTCAGATCCTTGACTGCGCAACTGTGGCCTCCTTAGCGCGCCGCAAACATGCAGGCAAACAAAACCCGGCATGACCGGGTTCTGTGTGTGTCCAGATAATTGAAAATCCTTTTTATCTGAAACCACCAAGTGGCTCAATCTTTATCTGTACAGACTATGACGAGGTCGGCAACTTTAGCGTTAATAGCCTGTTTTTTATGCTAAAAATCAGTAGAGAGAGGCCTCGGGCCACACCTTCCACAGACTCAACCCCGTGCCCGCCCCCGCCAACAGGATCAGCACAAGCCAGCGCTGTAGCCAAGGTTTGTTGCGCAGGGTCCACTCCAGCAGGGGCAGCAGCCAGACCGGCAGCAAGACAGTGAGCGGTACTTCCACATACTGCCAGGCAAGCATCTGCATAAAGGCGAGCGCCAGGGCCAGGGCCGCAGGGGTGGCGGTCACACCCGCAAACACAGCGATCAGGGCACGGAAACCGGCAAAGGCAGCGAGCGCCCCGGCCAGCTGGGCAATCAGCAGACTGCCATCAATACCGATCACCAGCGCCAGCCAGATAAAGCCAAGGGCAAAGCCCAGCCCTTCCCGGCTGTCACCACGCAGATCAGTCCAGCCAACCCAGACGATGGCAGGCAGCAGCGCCAGCCAGATCCGCGGTTCACTGGTCAGCACAGAGGCGAGCCCCTGCCACCACACCAGGACACCGAGCCCCGCGAACAGCAACAACGCGGCCCGCTTGTCTGCCAGTTGCGCAGCAATCGCCGGCACCAGCAAGGCCAGTGGCAGCCACTGCCACGCCTTGACCGGCACGCCATAGACTCCACCCAGCAAGCAGCCCACCAGCCAGAGCGCCAGGGCGCCCCACAGATACCCGAGGCGTGGCCAGCGCCATGACAGCAAAGCGGCCCCCAAAGGGGCCGCCAGGGTTTGTAGCAAGAGTGCTGCGCCCATTACTTGCGCACACCTTCGACGAACAGATTGATGCTCATCTCGTCCGGGATACCCGGCAACATGTAGTTCACGCCAAAGTCGCTGCGCTTGATGGTGGTAGAGGCGTTGAAGCCGCTGCGATAGCCGCCCCAGGGATCCTTGCCTTCACCAATCTTGACCAGGTCAAACGCCACTTCCTTGGCAACGCCGTGCAGGGTCAGGGTGCCTTTCAATACGCCCTTCTCCTTGGTCCCTTCATACGCTGTGCTGACGAAGGTCATCTTGGGGTACTGCTTCACGTCCAGAAAATCGGGGCTGCGCAGGTGTTTGTCGCGGGCTTCATGGTTGGAGTCCACGCTGGCGGCGTCGATCTCGAAGCTCGCCTTGGCCGCTGCCGGGTTGGCATCGTCCATGCTGAAGGTGCCGCTGAAGGTGTTGAAACGGCCTACCAGCTCGGAGAAGCCGAGGTGCCCCACCTTGAACTGGACTGTGGTGTGAGCCGCATCGACGTCGTAATCGGCCGCCATCAGGGGAGCCGCCATAAACAGGCAGGAGGCCAGCAGGGCCTGAGTCATTTTCATCCGTTCGTTCCTTCATATTGGGGGTTCACAACAACAACCAAGATGCTAACCTCCATATCGGAATAGATAATCAGCGATTTATTAAAATAATTATCAACTGAGAGTGAAAGATGGACCAGATAGCCGCCATGCGCACCTTCATCAAGGTGGTGGAATGTCAGAGTTTTACCAAGGCCGCCAACCAGCTCGGCATCTCGGTCGCCATGACCTCCAAGCTGATGCAGCAACTGGAGGAGTCCCTCTCCACCCGCTTGCTGTCGCGCACCACCCGTCAGGTCAACCCCACTGAGGCGGGACAGTTTTACTACCAGCGCTCCCAGGCCCTGCTGGCAGAGCTGGAAGAGACCCACAGCCAGCTCACCCGCAACAACCAGCAGCCCCAGGGCACCCTCAAGCTGTCCGTGCCGATGGACTTTGGCTACCTGCATCTCTCCCCTGCCCTGCCGCTGTTTCGTGAACGCTTCCCGGATCTGAAACTGGAAATAGAGTACAGCGACCGGCGGGTGGCCCTGGTGGAAGAGGGGTTCGATCTGGCGCTGCGCATCGGCAACCTGCCGGACTCCTCTCTGGTCGCCAAGCCGCTGGCCATGATGAAGCTGGAGGTGTGTGCCAGCCCCACCTATCTGGCCCGCAGGGGCACCCCGAACAGCCCCGAGGATCTCAAGCAGCACGACTGCCTCATCTATACCCTGACCCAGCCGGACTGGGTCTTCAAGCAGGGAGGAGAACAGCTGAGCGTGCGCCCGCAGGGGCCACTTCGGGCCAACAATGGCGTAGCCCTGACCCGGGCCGCCTGCGATCATCAGGGCATTATCTTGCAGCCCACCTTCATCGTCGGGGATGCGCTGCGTTCAGGGGAGCTGGTCCCCTTGCTGCCGGAGTGGGAGAAGGGGCAGGTGGGGCTTTATGCCCTCTACCCCCATCGCAGATTCGTCTCCGGCAAGGTGCGCTGCTTTATCGAGTTCGTGCAGGAGCGCTACCTGGCGCCGCACTACTGGGATCGCAAAGCGTGAGCCAGTGCCGGGATTTATGATGCAGAGGAGTCGGACTGTGGGGATGCTGGTGCGGCGGGCAACGGCAGCTCGGCCACCAGCAGTTGATCGGTCTGCGTTATTTGCCAGCGCGGCAGACGGCGCTGCAAGGTGGCGAGCAGCTCCTCGCCGAGGGTATAGGGCAGCGTGATGTGCAGGCAGTGGCAATCGAGCATGCCAGCCAGCTGCAACATCAGAATGAGGTTGGCCTCATCCGTCTTGTGCTTGTTGATGCGCTTGCCAAGCTCATGGCGAAAGTGGGTCTCGGGATCCTGGGTCATCGCCTGCCAGCCATAGCCAAACAGCGGCATGAAGGTGCTGATCACGCCAAGAGCAGTCAGCGGCCGCTTGGGAGGATGGTAGAGCGCATTGAGATCCAGCTGTATGGGTGTTAGATGCAGCTCACGACTGCCGGACAAAATGTTATTACTCATTGGATAACCCTGTTGATTCCACTAGACTGCGCCGCATATTTGACCTGACATGCCAACGAGGTGCTGATGCTAAGCGATATCGAGATCTCCCGCCAGTCCCCCCGTCTCTCCATCCAGGCCCTGGCTTCGCGCCTGGGCATCCCGGCCCATCTGCTCAGCCCTCACGGCCACTACAAGGGCAAGCTCAGTCTCGAACTGCTCAAGCAAGCCGCCAGCAAGCCCGGCAAAAAAGCGGGCAAGCTGGTGCTGGTGAGCGCCATCACGCCAACGCCCCTTGGTGAGGGCAAGACGGTCACCACTCTGGGTCTCTCCATGGGGCTCAACCACATAGGCCAGCCCAGCATGGCCACCATACGCCAGCCGAGCCTAGGTCCCGTATTCGGGGTCAAGGGGGGCGCCGCCGGGGGTGGTCACGCCCAGGTGGTGCCAATGGAGGAGATGAACCTGCACCTGACCGGTGACTTCCACGCCCTCACCGCCGCCCACAACCTGGCGGCCGCCGCGCTGGATGCCCGCCTGTTCCATGAGACCAAACTCGGCAGTCAGTTCACCGCCAGGACCGGGCTGGCAAGACTCGATATCGATCCCGCCAACATCCTCTGGCCGCGCACCCTCGACATGAACGATCGCGCCCTGCGCCACCTCACCATAGGCCAGGGCTGCCCGGCCGATGGGGTGGAGCGCACGGATCGTTTCGTCATCACGGCGGCTTCCGAGCTGATGGCCATTCTGGCGCTGGCAAGCGATCTGAAAGACTTGCGCGCTCGCATCGGCCGCATCCAGCTGGCCCTCGACAGCCAGGGCCAACCCATCACGGCCGAGCAACTGGAAGTCGCCGGCGCCATGACGGTGCTGCTCAAAGACGCGCTGCAACCGACCCTGATGCAGACCACGGAGCAGACCCCTGTGCTGGTGCACGCCGGCCCCTTTGCCAACATAGCCCACGGCAACTCCTCTGTGATCGCCGACCGCATGGCGCTGCAACTGACCGACTATGTGGTGACAGAGGCCGGCTTTGGCTCCGACATGGGGCTGGAGAAGTTCTTCAACATCAAGAGCCGCCAGTCCGGCATCACACCAGCCTGCGTGGTACTGGTGGCAACGGTACGCGGCCTCAAGGCCAACAGCGGCCTGCTCGATATCCGTCCCGGTCAACCGCTGCCCAAGAGCCTCCTGGGGGAAGACCTGCCCACCCTTGAGAAAGGCTGCGCCAACCTCGCCTGGCACATCCACAACGCCCGCCGTTATGGACTGCCCGTTGTGGTGGCGGTTAACCGCTTCCCCACCGACAGCCAGGCCGAGCTGGATCTGCTGATGCGCGAGGCGCGCCAAGCCGGTGCCTGTGGTGCAGCCATCTCGACCGCCTTTGTAGAGGGCGGTGCGGGCGCCAGTGAACTGGCCAGGGCCGTGGTCGCTGCCTGCGAGATGCCAAGCCAGATCCAGCTGCTCTATCCCGATGAGATGAGCTTGTGTGCCAAGCTCGCCACCCTGGTGGAGTGCGGCTATGGCGGCCGTGGTGTCATCCTCTCTGACAAAGCACGCCGCCAGCTGGCTGCGCTCTCGGCCGCAGGCTGGGATCACCTGCCCATCTGCGTGGCCAAGACGCCGCTCTCCATCAGCCACGATCCCGCCAAAAAGGGAGTGCCGACTGATTTCGAGGTGCCCATCGACGAGGTGAAGCTGTGCGCCGGTGCCGGTTTCGTCTATGCGCTGGCGGGCCCCATCATGACAATGCCGGGGCTCGGCAGCCTGCCGGCCTATCGCCATATCGACATCGATGATGACGGCGAGATAGTCGGACTGAGCTGATGGTTGATGGCAGTGTCAGCAGTTGCAGGCCAAGCCACAGCCTCGGCAGCCTGCCACCAATTATCGCCATATCGACATCGACGAAGGCGGCGAGATAGTCGGACTGAGCTGACGCTCTCCATGCTCAAGATCGCCAGAAACAACAAGGCCCCGCCAATTTGGCGGGGCCTTGTTTTATAACAGCGGTCACCCGTTAAGTGACGGGTTTGCCCCTAGAGGGTGAAGCGCTGGGTCATATGATGCAGCGAGGTGGCCAGCTTGCTCAGTTCGACGCAGGCCTGGGCAGTCTGCTGCGCCCCCTGGGCGTTCTCGTCGGCGGCATTGTGGATGTTGACTATGCTGCGGTTGAGCTCCTCGGTCACCGCATTCTGCTCCTCGGTGGCGGTGGCGATCAGGGTGTTCATGTCGGTGATCTGGGTGACGGCCCCATTGATGGTATCTATGCTGCTGCCCGCATCCCGCGCCAACCCGACGCTCGCCTGCATCTGCTGACGGCTCAGCTGCATGGCGCTGCCCGCCTCGGCGGCGCGGCTCTGCAGCAGCTCTATCATCTTGCTGATCTCGGCAGTGGAGTCCTGGGTACGCTGCGCCAGGGAGCGTACTTCGTCCGCCACCACCGCAAAACCACGACCCTGCTCACCCGCGCGGGCGGCCTCGATGGCGGCGTTGAGCGCCAGCAGGTTGGTCTGGCCGGCGATGTCGCGAATAACGTCCAGCACCATGCTGATGTTGGCGCTGTCGGTCTCCAGCTGCTGCACCACGACTCCCGCCTGTTCAATCTTGACCGACACATCCTCGATGCTGCTGATGGCGCTGCGCACCACCTGGTTGCCCTGGGCCGAGGTATGGGAAGCATCCTTGGCCGCACTCATGGCATCCGTGGTATTGCGGGCCACTTCGTTGACCGTGGACTGCATCTCGTTCATGGCGGTAGCCACTTGGGAAACCTCGCTCTGCTGGCGAGCCATGCCGGTAGCGGACTGTTCGGAAATGGCACTCACCTCCTCCACGGCGCTGCTGAGCTGGCTCACGGAGCCGGCGATTTCGCTCACCAGATTGGCCAGCGCGTTTTGCATCCGGTTGAGCGCCGAGCCCAGTTGACCCAGCTCGTCGCGGTTGAAGCGGTTGTCCTGGATCCACTCCTGCAACTCTCCCTTGCCCAGATCGCCGTTGGCAATGCGCTGAGCCTGACGGGCCAGCATGATGAGCGGGTCCCGGATCTGACGGGTCAGCACCACAGAGAGGCCGACCACCAGCACCAGACCGACCAGCAGCGATACTGTGACGCTCAACTTGGCGGAGTCATAAGCGGCCACCACCACCTTGCGCGACGCCTTGGCATAGCCATGGTTGATGCGAATGAGGTCACTGACCGACTTGGTCAGGTTGAGGTAGAGCGGGATCCCCTCGCTCATGAAGACCTGCTGGGCAGCCGCCAGCTGATCGCTATCCTGCAACTGTTTCACCCTCTGGTGCAGCGCCGCGTAGCGGGCCCAGTCAGCCTTGACGGTATCGAAAGTGCGGCGCTCTTCCACATCTTCCGCCCAGATGGTGGCGTCATGCTCGACCAGTTGCTGGGCGACCTGTTCAAACCTGCGGCTGGTTTCGCTGCGATACTCCGCTTTTTTCTGCGGATCCGAAGCCACCAGGAAGAATCCCAGCTCATAGCGGCGCAGCTCGCTGATGCTCTCGCCGATGGCACTGGTGCGGTTGACGGCGGGCAAAATGCTGTCGGTGAAACCGATGGCGGCCCGGTTCATGTTGCTGAACTCAAGCAGCGAGAAGCCGCCAATAAAGGCCACCATCAGGCCGAGCACGGCAAAGCCGGCGGTGAGCTTCTTGCCTATGGTCATGGTACTGGTATTCATGGCATGTCCTGGATATGAGTGAACAGATAGCGCCCGTTTGATCCGCGCCTGTCGGCACGGACCTGTGACTGCCATCCATGGCGGCTCATCCAGCCCTGATGAATATGTATCCTTACATGAGCGAGGCGAGAACCTTTCAAGGGTGCGGGGTGCCTGCCTGACAAGCCCGTTCAGGCCCGCGGGGAGGCATGGCGGCGGCCAACATAACCACAGATGCCCGCCCCTTGTGGCTCAGCATGGGCCCAAAAGAGAGCCAAAGTGGGCCATACCGAGGTATATCGACCGCACTGGTCAATCCCTTAAGGAAATTTGTGGATGAAACAGGAGAGATGGCCGACGGGCCCCATGAACTGAAGAGGGAGAGAAGAAGGGAGAAAGGAGGCATACCACCATGGCGCCATGCCTCCTGACAGATCAGCCCTTCAAGCCGCCCAGAAACTCGGCGCGGGTATCGGGTTGGGTCTTGAACACACCACCGAGGGAGGTGGTGGTGGTGTAGGAGGTGGAATCCATCACACCCCGTGCCTTCACGCAGAAGTGGGTCGCCTTGATGCTGATGGCCACATCCTTGGTGCCAAGCAGGGTCTGCAACGCCAGCAGGATCTGCTGGGTGAGGCGCTCCTGCACCTGGGGACGGCGGGCGAAGAACTGCACTATGCGGTTGATCTTCGACAGCCCGATCACCTTGCCACGGGGGATATAGGCCACATGGGCCAGCCCGTCGATAGTGACGAAGTGGTGTTCGCAGGTGCTGGTGAGGCTGATGTCCCGCACCATGATCATCTCGTCCACCTTCATCTTGTTCTCGATCACAGTCACCTTGGGAAAGGTGGTGTAATCGAGACCGGAGAAGATCTCGTTCACGTACATCTTGGCGATACGGTGCGGCGTCTCCGCCAGACTGTCATCGGTCAGATCCAGCCCCAGCGTCTCCATGATGGCGCGCATGTGGCCTTCGATCTTCTCCTTCTTCTGCTGACCATTCAACGCATTGGCCACCAGAGGTGTCTCGAGGCCCTCGGCCTCGAGGGCTGCCCTGACCAACAGGGCTTCCCGGCTTAAGCTCGTCATCTTGTTCCTCTCCCACGCTCAGGGACTGTAATGGCCACCTTGTCTGTGGCGGCACTTTGTTGTGGCGCAATAGTAAACGGCGATTATTGCCATAATTCAAGCTAACTCAAGTCCGTCTCCTGACTTTATGCCAATCCGTCGGGTTTTACCCCTTGATGACCCACCCCATACGGGGAGGATTGCGACAAACAATCTCTATTCCGCCGCCATTCCATCACCACCCTGTGTCAGGCAACCTGGTGCCAGCCCTTGATAAGCCTGCCCATCCACACTGATTTTTGGGATAATCTGCCCTCAACCACACCAAAGAGGTAATGACGATGGGATTTGATACCAGCGGACTACTCCCCCTGAGCGATGCCCTGCAAGGGATGCTGGACCAACTCGCCTGCTGCTGCGACACAGAGCAAGTGCCCCTGCCCCACGCCCTTGGCCGCGTGATCGCTGGCGATATCGCCTCCCCTCTGTCAGTGCCTCCCTTCGACAATGCGGCCATGGACGGTTACGCAGTGCGGCTGGCGGATCTGGCTGGCGGCACTCCGCTCACCATGGCAGGCAAGGCGTTTGCCGGTCAGCCCTATCAGGGGGAGTGGCCCGCCGGTCACTGTGTGCGGATCATGACCGGTGCTCCGATACCTGTGGGCACAGATGCTGTGGTGATGCAGGAAGAAACGCAGGCCGACGGCAACCAGATCACCTTTCTGGTGCCGCCCACCCCGGGCCAGAATATTCGCCGCCGCGGGGAAGACATTCGCGAGGGGGCCAGCGTACTGAGTGCGGGTTGCCGCCTCACCCCGCGAGAACTGCCACTGCTGGCCTCCTTGGGCATCGCCACAGTGCCGGTGCGCCGCCCGCTAAAAGTCGCCATTTTCAGCACGGGTGACGAGCTCAAGCCGGTCGGTACCCCGCTCGCCCACGGCGACATCTATGACTCCAACCGCTACGGGGTCAAGGCCATGCTGGCGCGCCTTGGCTGTGAGTGCCTCGACCTTGGCATCATACCGGACGACCCTGCTGCCCTTCGCGCCGCCTTCCTGCGGGTCGACAGCGAGGCCGATGCCCTCATCACCACGGGTGGCGTGTCGGTCGGTGAAGCAGACTTCACCAAGCAGCTGCTTGAGGAGCTCGGCGAGATCGGCTTCTGGAAACTGGCCATCAAGCCGGGCAAACCATTCGCCTTCGGCCGCCTGCCCCGCGCCTGGTTCTTTGGCCTGCCGGGCAATCCTGTCTCTGCCATGGTCACTTTCGATCAGCTGGTGCAACCGGCACTGGCCAAGCTGGCCGGCCAGCAATTCGAGCGTCCGCTGCAACTGCGGGCCATCGCTGCCGAGCCCCTCAAGAAAGCCCCGGGTCGGCTCGATTTTCAGCGCGGCATTCTGAGCCAGGGGCCAGACGGCCTGGAAGTGCGCAGCACAGGCTCCCAGGATTCCGCCGTGTTCAGTTCATTGTCCCACGCCAACTGCTACATAGTGCTGGAGCGTGAGCGGGGCAAGGTGGCTGCAGGGGAAACCGTCACCGTCGAGCCGTTCGGGAGCTTGCTGTTGTGAGCGACATTCTCTCTGACGCAGAACTCTTGCGCTACAACCGCCAGATAGTGCTCAAATCCTTCGACTTCGAGGGGCAGGAGGCGCTCAAACAGGCCAGCGTGCTGGTCATTGGCGCGGGGGGCCTGGGCTGCGCCGCCAGCCAGTATCTGGCGGTGGCCGGGGTCGGCCAGCTCACGCTGGTGGATTTTGACAAGGTGGAACTCTCCAACCTGCAACGCCAGGTGCTGCACACGGATGCGCGCATTGGCCAGCTCAAGGTGGCGTCAGCGGCAGAGGCGCTGCGCGCCCTCACTCCCTGGCTCAAAGTGGAGACTCACGCCGCGGTTGCCGACGAGGCACTGCTCGATGCTCTGTTGCCCCGGCACCAGCTGGTATTGGATTGCACCGACAACCTGGCCATCCGCAATCTGCTCAACCAATACGCGCGCAAACACGGGGTACCGTTGGTGAGTGGTGCCGCCATCCGGCTCGAAGGGCAGCTGTGCAGCTTTACCTGGCAGGAGGATGAACCCTGTTACGCCTGCCTTAGCGCCCTGTTTGGCGAGCAGGCGCTGACCTGCGTCGAAGCGGGGGTGCTCGCCCCCGTGGTCGGACTGGTCGGCAGCCTGCAAGCGCTGGAGGCCATCAAGCTGCTGGCGGGGATGGGCCGCAGTTACAGCGGCCGCCTCCTGATGATCGACGGGCTCACTGGCACCTTCCGCGAGATGAAGCTGCCAAAACGCCCCGACTGCCCGGTCTGCTCTCACCCTTGAACCCGGTTGATATCCACAAAAAAGCCGAACCTGCTGGTTCGGCTTTTTGCTGTCTGGCAGGATCTGTTCAATGGGTCGAGAGGATCCGCTGCAGCAGGTGATTGAACCCTGAAGGATCTTCTGCCGGCCAGGCATGGTGGCCATTGGGGGTATGAATACTGGCGTTGGGCAGGGCGGCGAACTGCTCCACCCGTTTGGCAAGCGGCAGGTAGTCGTGACTGGTGGAGATGATGGCCACCGGCTGCCAGATGCTGCCAAGCCGTGCGCGTACCGACCAGCCGGGCAGCGCATCGAGCAGCGCCCGATAGGTCTTCTTTTTGTTGCTGCGCACGAAGCGCAGCCGAAAGGTGTGGCGCACCTGGGCGAGATCGGGCCCCGGGAAGAGCTCGCGACCCAGCCACCAGGCGAGGGGGCGCATGCCAAACCAGCGCAGCCACTTGAGGCGCTGGGCGTAACGCTCCTGCTCCTTGGGGGTCTCCAGCAAAAACTCGCTAAAGCCGTTGACCAGCACCAGACCTCGCACCTTGTGCGGCAGTTGCAAGGCCAGCTCCAGCGCCACCATGGCCCCCAGCGACAATCCCACCACCCAGGCGGGCTCAGGCTGTTCATCAAGCCAGTTCACCACATCGGCCGCCAGGGTCGCCACGTCGAACGGTCCCTCCTGCATGCTCTGGCCGTGGCCGCGCAAGTCCAGCGCCACCACCCGGTAGTGTTCGGAAAAACGCTCTATCTGCGCCTGCCAGTCGAGGCTGGAAAAGCCAAGCCCGTGCAACAGCAACAGCAAGGGACCCTCCCCCGCACTGCGCAGGGCAAGACCGTTGGATTTCATTACCTGATTGCGACGCATCAGTTCATCGCCTCTCGACTCATTGCCTGAACCATGCCCTGTTTATCCCGATAGTCACCAGCCAGCTTGCGGGCATATCCTCTGCGCTAGCCGGGTATGCCGCCCCACAATGTATCAGATCACCACCCATTCAACCTTCACTGACCAGACTGACCGCCTTGATATAGGCGTATATCTGCTGCTCCGGCGCCAGCGCCAGACGGGTGGCGGAGCGACTGGTGATCCGGGCCAGCAGTATCTGCTCACCCAGCGCCAACTGCAACAGGGTCTGGCCGGGGCGCACCTCGCGCACCGCCATCAAACGGGTGGTGAGACAGTTGGAGAGACTGGAGTGCTCGATAGGCGCCGTGGCGATCACCACATCCCGCCCCGCCACTTTGATCTGCAAGGGGCCACTCTCGTCCGGCACATGGGTCATGGTGACCCGCAATGTCTGCTCGCCGAGATGCAGGGTCGCCATCTGCTCGTCGTCATCGTAGTGGGCCAGGGTAGCATCCAGCATCACACCGGCATCGTCGCGACTGGCGAGCGACAGATCCGTGCGGGCGAAGATCTCGCTCGGCCTGCCTTGCGCTTCCACCCTGCCACCTTCCAGCAGCACCAGCTGATCGCAGAGCAGGCTCACCTCCTCCATGGCGTGGCTGACGAAGATCATGGGGATGCCGCTTTCCTGCTGCAAGCCTTTGAGCACGTGGGCCTGATGGATGCGGCTGCGGCTGTCCAGCGCCGAGAAGGGCTCATCAAGCAGCAGCAAATCGGGCTCGGCCAGCAGCGCCCGCCCCAGCGCCACCCGCTGACGCTGGCCGCCGGAGAGACCATGGGCAGGCTGCCCCAGCAGATCGGCAAAACCGAGCCGCGCCGCCAGCGCTTCGGGCTGCCAGCGCCCTCGCCCCTTGCGGGCCGCCAGTTGCAGATTGCCGAGCACCGTCAGATGGGGAAAGAGCCGCGAATCCTGAAACACCAGTCCGATCCGGCGCGCTTCGGGCAGCAGTTCAGCGCACTCCCGATCGCCCCACCACAAGCGATCCCCTGTTTGGCGATCGAGCCCAGCCATGATGCGCAGCAGTGTGCTCTTGCCGCAGCCGGAGGGGCCAAACAGACCGAGAATGCCCCCCAGCTCCAGGGTCAGTGCGCAATCGAGGGTAAAGGGGCCAAACTCGCGCCGGGCATCAAATTGCAAGGGATGGCGGTGCAGAGCGTTGCTCTGCGACATAGTGGCTGGCTGGCTCATCCGAACAATCTCCGCTGCCGGCGCTGTAATACGCCATAGACCAGCACCAGCATCACCAGCGAGAAGCCCATCAGGCCGCCCGCCAGATAGTGGGCGTGTCGGTAATCCATCGCCTCCACGTGATCAAACAGGGCGATGGAGAGCACCTGGGTCTCCCCAGGGATATTGCCGCCAATCATCAGCACCACGCCAAACTCCCCAAGGGTATGAGCAAAGCCGAGGGCCGCCGCCATCACGAAGCTGGGCAGGGTCATCGGCAAGATGATGTGGAAGAAGCGCTCGACCGGCCCCAGCCCCAGGGTGGCGGCAGCTTCCAGCTCCTTGTTGCCCATGTTGACGAAGGCGGAGGTGAGCGGCTGCACCACGAACGGCAGCGAATAGAGGATGGAGGCGAACAGCAGGCCGAGAAAACTGAAGGCAAGCGGGGCGCCGAAGGTGTCACGCCACCAGGCACCAAAGCCATATTCAGGGGAGAAGGCGAGCAACAGATAAAACCCCAGCACAGTGGGGGGCAGTACCAGCGGCAAGGCCACCAAGGCCTCCACCAGCGGCCGCAATCTGTGCTGGCTGCGGGACAACCACCAGGCCAGCGGCGGCGACAGCAGCAATAATATGCCCGTGGTACAGGCTGCCAGCTTGAGGGTGAGCCAGATCGCCAGCAGATCCCCTTCACTCATCGGACTCACTCCCAGCGCCTGGTTCAGCACCAAACACTGCAAATGAGCTGATCTCCCAGTAGACCTGATCCAGAGTCAGGCAACTCATTGCCAGCCAACCTCTACTCATCGTCCCGCTCCCGGTTGAATGCAGCCAACGGCATGGTGTCCATCCTCATTGCAAAGAGTGGCCGACCCGAAGGCCGACCACTCAGGGTATCGCATCAGGTCTACGCCCTTATTGGGGCAGGGCATAGCCCGCGGCCTTGATCTGCACCTGACCCGGGCCCTTGAGCCAGGCCACCAGCGCCTCCACCGCGGCCCCTTTCTTCAATACCAGCCCCTGCTGCTCGATGGCGGGATAGAAGTTGGCAGGCACAGCCCAGGCTTCGCCGGTTTTACCGGCGTCCACCAGATTGGCCCAGGCCACGAAGCCCAGTTCGGCATTGCCGGTATCGACAAACTGCCAGGTCTGGCCGATGTTGGCACCGGTCAGCAGCCGGTACTGCTTGGGATCGATCTTGAGATGGGTGAGGGTCGCCATGGCGGCGGCACCATAGGGTGCGGTGCGGGCATTGGCGATGGCAAGGTTGCCTTTCCAGCTGCGCAGGGTCGCCTCGTCAGGAGCCGGGCCCCCTTTCTTCCACAGCCCCAGCTGACCGATGGCGTAGGTGAAGCGATCGCTCCCCTTGCCCTCTTTTTCCAGCTTCTCGGGAGTCGCCACATCGGCGGAGAGGAAGAGATCGAACGGCGCGCCGTGACTGATCTGGGTGTAGAGCACTCCGGTGGCGGCAGACGAGATGGCCAGAGTGTGGCCGGTCTTGGCCGTGAACGCCTTGCCGATACGCTCCATGGTGCCCTTGAAGTTGGCAGCCACGGCCACCTTCACTTCATCGGCCTGCACGGCACCGGTATGCAAGGTAGCAGCGCAGACCCCTGCGATGACAACAGATAACAGCGGTTTCATTCCCTTTCTCCTGATGGGGGCCCGAACATCCGCGCCCCTAAGCGGGGCCGTGGTTCCCGTTGAACCTGCGCCCCTCGTGATGAACAGGTCAGGCTTGCCAGCGGGCGGCGGCGGCGTTGTCGCTATCCTTGGCCTCGACCCAGCGTTGTACACCCTCGGCGGTCAGCTCTTTTTTCCAGAACGGCGCCCGAGTTTTCAAGAAATCCATGATGAAGTGGCAGGCGTCAAAGGCGGCGTCACGGTGGGCACTGCTCACCGCCACCAGCACTATCTGATCGCCAAGCCACAGCTCGCCGATGCGGTGGATCAGGGTGCACTCATGCAACGGCCAGCGCTCGCGGGCCTCATGCACGATATCGGCCAACGCCTTCTCTGTCATGCCTGGGTAGTGCTCGAGTGCCAGCCCCTTCACCTCCTCCCCATGATTGAAGTCGCGCACCTTGCCAACGAAGGTGACGATGGCGCCACTGTCGGCGCGGGTGGCGAGACAGGCATACTCGTCGGCCAGCGAAAAGTCCTCCCGCTGCACCAGAATGCGATCTATGGGTATCGTGGTTGCTTGAGACATGGCTCAGCCTCCGGTCGTTACTGGAAGGAGAGGGAAGAAAGCCACTTCGTCACCACCGCACAGCTCAGTGGTGCGATCCACGGTCATTATCTCGCGCATCCTTAACCTCCGGTCGTTACTGGAAGGAGAGGGAAGAAGGCCACTTCGTCGCCACCGCACAGCTCAGTGGTGCGATCCACGGTCATTATCTCGCGCATCCTTAACCTCCGGTCGTTACTGGAAGGAGAGGGAAGAAGGCCACTTCGTCGCCACCGCACAGCTCAGTGGTGCGATCCACGGTCATTATCTCGCGCATCCTTAACCTCCGGTCGTTACTGGAAGGAGAGGGAAGAAGGCCACTTCGTCGCCACCGCACAGCTCAGTGGTGCGATCCACGGTCATTATCTCGCGCATCCTTAACCTCCGGTCACTGGGGGGAAGAAGGCCACTTCATCGCCATCATTGATGGGGGTATCGAGGGGCACCAGGGTCTGGTTGACCGCGACCAGCAATTTGCCAGCCTCCAGCGCCAGTGCCCACTTGTCGCCGCGCTCGCTTAAGCTGTTGCGCAGCGCTTCAGCGGTGGCGTAGTCACAGGGCAGGCTCAGTTCGTCACAGGCCACCAGCTCTCTTACTTGCGCAAAAAACAGTACCTTGATCATGCGTTATCTCCTGCATTCGATCCCAACTGAAAGTGGCCGGACTTGCCGCCCTTTTTCTCCACCAGTCGAACCTGTTCGATCACCATGTCCTTTTGCACCGCCTTGCACATGTCATAGATGGTCAGCGCTGCAACCGATGCGGCCGTCAGCGCCTCCATCTCCACCCCTGTCTTGCCGGAGAGTTTGCAGAGGGTGCGGATATGAACCCTGTTTTGCTCAGGTAACGGCACTATCTCCACCTCGACCCTGGTCAATGCCAGCGGATGGCAGAGCGGGATAAGATCCGAGGTCTTCTTGGCCGCCATGATGCCGGCGATGCGGGCGGTAGCGAACACGTCACCCTTGTGGTGCTGACCGCTCAGGATCAGGGCCAGGGTGTCAGATGCCATGGCGACGAAGGCCTCGGCGCGGGCCTCACGTTCGGTGACCTGCTTGTCGGTCACGTCCACCATGTGGGCTTCGCCGCTTTGGTTGAGATGGGTCAGGTTCATCACGCTCCCCTTTAAGGCTGACATAGTGTTGGGATCAATGACTCGCGACTCAGAGATGGGCCACGAAGTTGCAGGGCTGGGTACGGGCATCGAGCTGATCCCGGATAAGCTGCTCCCAGCCGAGCTGGCAAGCACCGGGAGAACCGGGCAGGCAGCAGACCAGAGTACGGTTGGCGAGCCCGGCCAGGGCACGGCTCTGCATGGCCGACCCTTCGATTTCGGCAAACGAGAGCTGGCGGAACAACTCGCCAAAGCCCTTGACGGTGCGATCGAACAGTACGCCGACCGCCTCCGGCACCCAGTTCTGATCGGTAAAACCCGTGCCGCCATTGATCAGCACCACCTGTATGGTTTCATCGGCAATCCACTGGCTGACCCGGGAACGAACCTGATAAAGGTTGTCGGCGAGCAGGGCACGATCGGCCAACTGGTGACCTGCTTCTGTCACGGCCGACACCAGATAATCACCCGAACTGTCATTGGCACTGGTACGACTGTCGGAGACCGTCAACACGGCGATCTTGAGAGGAATGAATGCGCTGTTTTTCTGTCCCATGGGCAGCTCCTGATAGCAAAAGACCGTGAGAAAAGAGAAGAAGAGAGTGGTCAGGATCCCGGCTTGCGGTACCTGCTCTCGGGATGGCCAGTGCCTGCTCGGGCACAACCTTGACCACCCGCTCACTCCCTGCGACTCACGGCGGCCCGATTCTACCAAAACTCGCGCAAGAGGGGGGATTTAAAGGAGGCACAAATACCGTTTCAAGCTGGCTGGCGGGAATATGAACAGACCGGACAACCCCGGTCTGTTCAAGATGGCTTAAAAGCCCTTGACCCCCGTCATGTCAGGCAATTGGTGAGCTATGCCCTTGTGACAGTCGATGCAGGTGTTCTCGCCACTGGCCAGACTGGTGGAGTGCATCTGGGCACCCCGCTTGCCTTGCAAAGAGAAGTCCATGTACTCGAAGTTATGACAATTGCGGCACTCCCTCGAGTCTGTATCCTTCATGCGTTGCCACTCCCGCTCGGCCATTTCGCGCCGGTGCGACTCGAACTTCTCGCGAGTATCCACCTTGCCAGTCAACATGCCCCACAGCTCTTTCGAGGCCTGTACCTTGCGAATGATCTTGTAGGTCCACTCGTGAGGCACGTGGCAATCCGGGCAACTGGCCCGCACACCGGAACGGTTGGCATAGTGAATGGTGTCGCGGTACTCCACGAACACGTTGTCTTTCATCTCGTGGCAACCGACACAGAATTTCTCGGTATTGGAAGCTTCCATGGCAGTATTGAAGCCACCCCAGAAGATGACGCCACCGAAAAAGCCCATCAGCAGCAGCACCCAGAGTGCTGCCTTTGACGGTGACTTGAACGTGGTCCACAGACGCTGGATAAAGCCGGGTAATTTCATCTATGGGTTCCTCAGTTCAGTGCTTCGTTCACTGGAGTGTTAAAGGTGTTCCAGACTCGCTGAACAACGCCGAATAATGTCATCTGCGAACTCCTCAGTTCAGTGCTTCAACCGGTTTAAAGGTGTTTTCCACCAGCGGCTTGGCATCCGCTTGCGGTACGTGGCACTGCAGGCAGAAGTAGCGACGCGGCGATACTTCACCCAGGGTCATGCCGTCACGGGTCTCAAAGTGAGTGGGACTGATCTTGGGGGCCTTCATCTTGCTGGCATTCTTGAAGCTGTGACAGGCCAGACACTTGTTGACCTTGGTGTCCACTTCATAGTTGCGAACATCGTGAGGGATCAGCGGCGGCTGATGCATGTACTGGCGATCGTAGAGATCCCCGTCCTTGCGAAAGTTCTTCAAAGGGGCAGCTTCAGCCTCCGTGGTGAGATCCGTGCTCCCCCGCTCGGATTTGATCCCCCCTGTGCTATTGGTGATCTCGGGGATGGCGGCCATCAAGGAACCCGCCATCAGGCAGGCCAGCATTGCTCCAATCAGCTTTTTCATTATGTGTTCTCCGACATTTTCTCTGCCTTGACGGCAAAACCTACAGTGATTTCAAAAACTTGCTCCGCGCAGACATCAATGCAACGGCCGCAGTTGGTACACTCTTGAGCCGCAATCAGGGGCCCGTGACCACGCTTGGCACCGTGAACGGGGCCGCGCAGAATGGGCCGCTCCGGGCAGACCGCATAACAATCCATGCAGTTGCTGCACCGCTCGCGTCCCTTGGCAGAAATTTTGATAAACCCGACCCGGTTGACCAGGGCGTAGAAGGCCCCCACCGGACAGAGATGACCACACCAGCCCCGCTCCACCACGAACAAGTCGAACAGGAAGATCATCGCCAACAGTGCCCAGCCAGCCCCCATTCCAAACAGCAGGCCGCGCATGGCCAAGGACACCGGATTGACCAGCTCCCACACCATCACACCCACCACGGCTGGCACCACCAGCACCATGGCCAGCAACCAGTAACGCGTATTGCGACTGAACTGGCCATTGCCCTTGAGGCCAAGTCTGGCCCTGGCCCAGGCGGCGGCATCCGTGACGAGGTTGACCGGACAGACCCAGGAGCAGAACACCCGTCCCCCGACCAGCCAGTACCCCAAGAGCACAATGACAGCCCCGATCCAGAGGGTGGTGATGGGCCAATGACCCGCCGCCACCGACTGCAGCAGGGTCAAGGGATCGCTCAGCGGCACCGTTTCCAGCAACAGCGAGCTGGAGAGATTGCCCTTGAGGATCCAGACACCCGCCAGCGGCCCCAGCAGAAACAACCCCAGCACGCTGAACTGGGTCAGACGACGCAGCAGCAGGAAGCAGTGTGCCCGCCACCAGCCGAGCCTAGCGCTGGCCTCGGCTCCCGGATAACGACTCATAACCCCTCCGGTTTACGGGTCGGCAGTGTGAGCCGCTCACCGATGAGTGACTTGCCCGCTTTGCGCTTTTCTTCCCAGCCGAGCCGGTAGTGATGGCCAAGCTCCCCTTTGGCGAGCTGGCGCGGCACCACCTTGATGGCGGACTCCTCCAGCACACAGGCATGCTCGCACTTGCCACAACCGGTACAGATGTCGCTGTGCACCGTCGGCAAAAACATGGCGTGTTTGCCGGTGCGCGGGTTGCGCACCAGTTCGAGCGAGATGGCCTTGTCAATCAAGGGACAGACCCGGTAGCAAACATCGCAGCGCAGACCCAGATAGTTGAGGCAGGTCTCGTGATCGATGAGCACAGCTACCCCCATTCGTGCCTGATCGATGTCGGTCATCCCCTGATCCAGGGCTCCGCTTGGACAGGCCACCACGCAGGGAATGTCGTCACACATCTCGCATGGCACGGCGCGCGCCTGGAAATAAGGGGTGCCCGTGGTGACGGGTTCAAACAGCCGGGCAAGCTTGAGGGTGTCGTAGGGACAGGCGTCGACGCAGAGTCCGCAGCGCACACAGGCACTGAGGAACTCGGCCTCGTCGAGGGCTGCCGGCGGACGCAGTGCCTGGGCGGGCACCGCCGCTGCCTGCTGACGCGCCATTCCGCCCAGACCCACACCAAGCAGGCCCACACCGCAGGCCCCCTTGGCCATGTCGGCCAGAAACTGGCGGCGACTACGACTCATCTCGCGCTCCCCCACCTTACGCCTTGACGACCTTGACGGCGCACTTCTTGTAATCCGTCTCTTTGGAGAGCGGATCCGTCGCATCCAGGGTCAACTTGTTGACCAGCTGGCTTGCGTCAAAGAAGGGCATGAACACCAGGCCTTTGGGCGGACGGTTGCGACCACGGGTCTCGACCCTTGTCTTCACCTCGCCACGGCGAGAGGAGACGATCACCTCTTCGCCACGGCGTACGCCACGGGCCTTGGCATCTTCCGGGTGCATGAAGAGCACCGCATCCGGGAAGGCGCGATAGAGCTCGGGCACCCGACGGGTCATGGTGCCTGTGTGCCAGTGCTCCAGCACACGACCGGTGGAGAGCCACATGTCGTACTCTTTGTCCGGCGCCTCGGCGGCCGGCTCGTAAGGCAGTGCGAATATAACGGCGCGGCCATCGGGCTTGCCGTAGAAACGCACCCCCTCGCCCGCCTTCACGTAAGGGTCGAACCCTTCGCGATAGCGCCACAGCGTCTCCTTGCCATCCACTACCGGCCAGCGCAGACCGCGCGCCTCATGGTACTGATCGAACGGCGCCATATCGTGACCATGGCCACGGCCGAAAGTGGCGTACTCCTCGAACAGCCCTTTCTGGACGTAAAAACCGAAGGACTCGGACTCGTCATTGAACTCGCCCTTGCTCTGCTCTTTGGGGAACTGATCGACCTGACCGTTGGCGTAGAGCACATCGAACAGTGTCTTGCCCTTGAGCTCGGGTTGTTTGGCGATAAGCTCCGCGGGCCATACGTCCTCGACCTTGAAGCGCTTGGCGAACTCCATCAGCTGCCACAGATCGGACTTGGCCCCTTCCGGCGGCTTGACCTGCTGGTGCCAGAACTGGGTGCGACGCTCGGCATTGCCGTAGGCACCCTCTTTCTCCACCCACATGGCGGTGGGCAGAATAAGATCAGCCGCTTGCGCCGTGACGGTCGGGTAAGGGTCGGACACCACGATGAAGTTGGCCGGGTTGCGATAACCGGGCAGCGCTTCTTCGTTCATGTTGGGGCCGGCCTGCATGTTGTTGTTGCACATCACCCAGTAGGCGTTGAGCTTGCCATCTTTGAGCATGCGGTTTTGCAGCACGGCGTGATACCCCACCTGCTCAGGGATAGTGCCTTCCGGCAGTTTCCAGATCTTCTCGGCAATGGCGCGGTGCTTGGGATCAGTCACGACCATGTCGGCGGGCAGGCGGTGGGCAAAGGTGCCGACCTCCCGCGCGGTACCGCAGGCAGAGGGCTGGCCGGTCAGGGAGAAGGGACCACTGCCCGGAGTGGAGATCTTGCCGGTCAGCAGGTGGATGTTGTAGCAGAGGTTGTTGGCCCAGACCCCACGGGTGTGCTGGTTGAAGCCCATGGTCCAGTAGGAGACCACCTTCTTGCTCGGGTCGGCATAGAGCTGAGCCAGTTTTTCCAGCTTCTCTTTCGACACGCCACTGAGCTTGGAGACAGACTCCAGGTCGTAGTCCGCCACGAACTTGGCGAAGTCATCGAAACTCATCGGCATGGAGTCGCCATTGCCGGGATTTTTGGCCCTGGCTTCGGTCGGGTGCGTCGGACGCAGGCCATAGCCGATGTCGGTGGTGCCTTTGCGGAACTGGGTGTGCTTGTTGACGAACTCCCAGTTCACCTTGTCATTCTGGATGATGTAGTTGGCGACGTAGTTGAGGATCGCCAGATCGGTCTGGGGCGTGAATACCATGCCGTTGTCTGCCAGTTCGAAGCTGCGGTGTTCGAAGGTGGAGAGCACATGCACCTGCACATCAGGGTTGGAGAGGCGACGATCGGACATCCGTGACCAGAGGATGGGGTGCATCTCGGCCATGTTGGATCCCCACAACACGAAGGCATCAGCTTGCTCGATGTCGTCATAGCAACCCATGGGCTCATCCATGCCGAAAGTACGCATGAAGCCAACCACGGCGGATGCCATGCAGTGACGAGCGTTGGGATCCAGATTGTTGGTACGAAAACCCGCCTTCATCAACTTGGCGGCGGCGTAGCCTTCCCACACTGTCCACTGACCGGAGCCGAACATGCCGACGGCGGTGGGGCCCTTCTCTTTCAGGGTCGCCTTGAACTTCTCGGCCATGATGTCGAATGCCTGATCCCAGCTGACGGGGGCAAAGTCACCATTCTTGTCGAACTTGCCATTGGTCATGCGCAGCATGGGCTGGGTCAGACGATCCTCGCCATACATGATTTTGGAGAGGAAGTAGCCCTTGATACAGTTGAGGCCACGGTTGACCGGCGCATCCGGGTCACCCTGGGTCGCCACGACACGTCCATCCTGGGAACCCACCAGCACGGAACAGCCGGTACCACAGAAGCGGCACGGGGCTTTATCCCACTTGATGGCGGTCTTGTCGGTACTGGTGATCAGGTTCGCCGCCAGGGTGGGGGCACTGACACCGGCCACGGCTGCGGCAGCTGCCACCGCGTTGGCCTTCATAAAGTCGCGTCGACTCAGCTTCATGACATCTCCTCGCATTGCGTAATCACATCAATGACAGCCATTGTGACGAGCCGCGCTGGCTCAGCTTCATGGCGCTTTATTGCTTTTATCGGGCATCGTGAACCTCGCGGCTCCGGCCTCACGGCGTTTCTATTCTTTGCATTCGACATCGAGCTCATCGAACTGGTGGTAAATCAAGGCGGCGGACAGCACGCCCGGCATTGCCTGTATCGCATCAATGGCTGACATGATGGGGCGCTGGCTGGGACCTTCCAGCGTCACCACCAGCTTGCCCTCGTCACTGACAGCGTGGACCTCGGCCCCTTCAAGGGTCGCAATCTGCTGCGCGAGCTGGTGACGAAAGGGGGGTTGGGTCAGCACCACCAGGCT
This sequence comes from Aeromonas sp. 9A, assembly GCF_963900955.1. Taxonomy (NCBI): domain Bacteria; kingdom Pseudomonadati; phylum Pseudomonadota; class Gammaproteobacteria; order Aeromonadales; family Aeromonadaceae; genus Aeromonas; species Aeromonas sp. 9A. The sequence continues at coordinate 1,919,248 of NZ_CAWRFG010000001.1, read as the reverse complement.
CGATACATGGAACTCTTGGTTCATTGTGGCTCCTGCTTCACACATACATGATTCATGTTGGAGCCTCGGGTCTGGGCGCACCAACCCGGATGCTGCCCACCGGGCAATCCATCACGCAGGCGCCACAACCGGTACACGAGGCGGTATCTATGCTGGGAGTCGGCACACGGCCCAGCATGGGAGAAAAGCGGATCGCACGGGTTTCGCAACTGTCCTGGCAGCGCTGGCAAAAGACCTGCGCACTGGCCAGACAGTTGGCTTCAATATGGGCTATGTATTGCCAGGGCGCCTCCGTCATGGAACGAAATACCGGCGCCTTGCAGGCTGTGACGCAGTCACCGCAGAAGGTGCACTCACCGCGCAGGAAGTCCACCGCAGGGAAACCACCGTCACCCTTGATGAGGATCTGCTCCGGACAGGCCGTCAGACAGTCACCACAACGGGTGCAGTCGGCCACAAAATCGGGCCAGGCGACGGACCAGGGCAACTGCACCTGAGGCTCGCTCGATGTCAGGCGTCCCCGAAACAAACCACGACGTGACAGGTTGACCCTATCCGGCATATAGACTCCTTCCTGGTGGTAACGTCTGGTGCCATATAGCGCACAAGCGAGTCTCATGACAGGCATTTTCAATACCTATTATAAGAGTGGGTGTATATTGCGGCCCTGACAAGTTCAGGGATATACCACCAGGGAGATAAACAGGGGGGATTATTGCGCTGGATCAAACCCTTGGCGCAGGAACAAAGAATGGGGGCAGGTCAAAATACCCCCATTTGAGGATTGCTTATTAATCGATGGCTATTTTTGCAGAGTCGTTAGCGGCTTAACCGCCGATGGAAGCCAGATGAGGGGTCATACCGGCATTCCCCTCATGCAACCTGTGAGTGGCCGCCTTGCCGATGAGGGCCTGACGAATGCGCTGTTGCAACGCATCCTGCTGGCTGTCGGCTGACAGCAAGTCACGCAGTTCCACCCCGTTATCACCGAACAGGCACAGGTGCAGCTTGCCCACCGAGGAGACCCTCAACCGGTTGCAACCGGCGCAGAAATCCTTGCTGTAGGGCATGATGAGCCCCACTCCCCCCAACGAAGCCGGATGCATGAATACCTGCGCCGGACCATCATCAGTACCGCGCAACTGCTGTACCCAGCCGCCATCCAGCAGCCGCTGCTTGATGAGCTCGCCGCTGGCGTGGTGGTCACGAAACAGGGTGTCCATCTCGCCGGTCTGCATCAGTTCGATGAAACGCAACTCGATGGGCTTGTGCCTGATCCAGGCCAGAAATGCATCCAGCTGATGGTCATTGAGCCCCTTTAGCAGCACCGCATTGATCTTCACCGATTTGAAGCCGGCGGCCAGCGCCGCCTCAATGCCATCCATCACCTCCGCCAGCTTGTTTTCACCGGTTATCTGGTGAAACTGGCGGGGATCCAGGCTGTCGACGCTGACATTGAGGGCGGTGAGGCCCGCATCGAACCACTCCCGGGCCCGCTCTTTCAAGCGATAGCCATTGGTGGTCATGGCCACCTTTTCGATACCCGGGGTATTGGCCACCGTCTCTATGATGGCGGTGAAATCACGGCGCAGTGACGGCTCCCCCCCGGTCAGACGCACCTTGCGGGTACCCATGGCGGCAAAGCCGGAGACAATGCGGCGGATCTCATCGAGAGACAGGAACGACTTTCTACCCTCGGGACGATAACCGTCGGGCAAACAGTAGGTACAACGAAAATTGCACACGTCGGTAACCGACAGGCGCAAATAGTAAAAACGACGGGAAAAACCATCTTGCAGTGGCAACATAAACACCTTTCCAAATACGGGAGGCCAGGGCATTTCTTTCCTGACCCTTACAGCTCGAACATCGGCTGACGGCGGCTTTCCCCTATCCCAAGGACTTAGGCAAAACAGCTCGGAGTTCATCTAGTTTTTCGATGCTAGCACAAGTTGGAGTACACTCCCACGCAACTTTATGGGGTTATTGCCAGAGGTCGGGGACGCCAGCCAGCATGGGAAAATGGTTCAAAGTACATTCGGTCAGCAGCGCCATCGGGCGTTCCATGGTGCTCATTCTGTTCATGGCGAGCCTGATCGCCGTCGTGGCCATGGTGACCCTGTTTTACTCGGTGCCCGATGCCAAGGCGATCAACCTGTCGGGTTCGCTGCGGATGCAGGCCTATCGCATGGCCTACGAAATAGAGCAGGGCCAGCCAGTGCTGGGACGGCTCGATCAGTTCGAACAGACCCTGCATGCACGCGAGCTGCAAGAGACACAGCGCTGGATCACTCCGGCCTCCCTGCGCCGTACCTATGGCGAGGTGTTGCTGCAATGGCAGATGATGCGCGAGCACATCGAGAACGCCACCCCAAAACGCTACACCGACAATACGGAACAGTTTGTCGCGGCCATCGATGATTTCGTCAATCAGATGCAGTACCACGTGGAGTTCAAGGTGCGCATGCTGGCACTGGCGGAGGGGCTGGGCCTGCTCTCCATCATCACCATCGCCTGGTTTACCGTACGCTTCACCCGTCAGCAGGTGGTGGCCCCGCTAAACCAGCTGGTCTATTGCGCCCGCCAGATCCAGCGCCAGGAGTTCGATCTCACCCTGCCTCCCCATTGCGAGAATGAACTGGGAGAATTGTCGGCTGCCTTCGTCACCATGGCAGATGAGCTCGGCAAGCTCTATCGGGAGCTGGAGAGCAAGGTAGAAGAGAAAACGGCCAAGCTGCAACAGGCCAACGACACCCTCTCCTTTCTCTATTCCACCGCCCAGAAGCTGCATGCGGCGCCGCTGAGTCGGCGCACTCTGCTCAAACTGCTGGAGCGGGCCGCGGCCCATCAGCACATAGACCATATCCGGCTGACCCGCTTTGAACACAACGCCATGCCGGACTACATCACAGGCCGCAAGGGCTGGCCCGGCGATCTCGACTCAGTGGTGAGCTTTCATCTGCAGATGGATGAGCAGGAGTACGGCCGGCTCGACATGATAAGCACTCACCCCATCGACGAGCGGCTGATGAAAAACTTCTCCATGCTGCTGGCCCAGGTGCTGCACAAGGATCAGACCCTGCTGCAACATCAGCGGCTGTTGCTGATGGAAGAGAGAGCCGTCATCGCCCGCGAGCTGCACGACTCGCTGGCCCAGGCGCTCTCCTACCTCAAAATCCAGTCCACTCTGCTCAAACGCTCTTTTGCCAAGGGCGATAACGCCAAGGCAGAGGCGGCCATGCAGCAGATCGACGAGGGACTCAGCAGCGCCTACACCCAGTTGCGCGAGCTGCTGGGCACTTTCCGCCTCAGCATCGGCGATGCCAATCTGGGGGAAGCCATCAAGGTGATGCTGGAGCAGCTCAAGCCTCAGACCCAGGCCGAGATCAGGCTCCATTACGGTCTGGCTGACACGGATCTTGAAGCGGGTCAGCACATTCATATTCTGCAGCTGATCCGTGAGGCAGTGCTCAATGCCATCAAACATGCCAGCGCGCAAGTGATTGATGTTAGCTGTGAGACCCTCGCCGATGGTAACATTCAGGTTCAGATTTCAGATGACGGTGTTGGAATAGGGATCGCAAGCTCGGCGGTCAACCACTATGGCCTCAGCATCATGAATGAGCGTGCCAGCAAGCTGCATGGTCTGCTGACCATCAGCGAACAGCCGCCCAGAGGCACCTGCGTACATCTGACCTTTCCCACCAGCCTAACAAGAGATGCCTGATGGACGAGATGAAATATAGTGTTCTGGTCGTGGATGACCATCCCCTCATGCGCAAAGGGATTGTGCAACTGCTGGCACTGGAAGAGAACATAGAGGTGATTGGCGAGGCGTCCAACGGCACCGATGCCGTCGCCATGGCCAAAGAGTCCGAACCGGATCTGATCCTGCTCGATCTCAACATGAAGGGGCTCTCCGGTCTGGATACCCTCAAGGCGCTGCGCACCGAGGAAGTCACCTCCCGCGTGGTGATCCTGACCGTCTCCGATGCTCGCCAGGACGTAGTCGCCCTGCTCAAGGCCGGCGCCGATGGTTACCTGCTGAAAGATACCGAGCCAGAGATGTTGCTGGCCCAGCTGGCAGACGTGATGACCGGCAAGCAGATCCTGAGCGAGCCGCTGCGTCCCTACCTCGAGAACATCTACGAGCTGGACCACCTGCAACAGAAGCTGGAAAGCTTAACGCGTCGCGAAATGCAAATCCTGCGCGAAATTGCAAAGGGCCTCTCCAACAAACAGGTCGCTTCCGTGCTTCATATCTCCGAAGGCACGGTCAAGGTGCACGTCAAGAGCCTGCTGAAGAAACTCGAGGCGCAAAGCCGCGTGGAAGCAGCCGTCATGTACCTGGAGCAGCGCAACTAACGCGCGCTGGCAGAGCATGCAACCGAGCGCCTTGTTGCGCTCTATATTCATGCCTTGACCAGACTGAGAAAAAACCAAAGCCCCGCATCGTCGGGGCTTTCCTTATCTGCGCTAAATTTGCCCGAATCTGCCATCTGCGCTAAATCCGCCCGAAACCGGGCCTGCCACCCTTTGCCTCTGCAAGAAGCAAGATGGACGACCACATAATCCCGCTTGTGTGGAAGCGGGAGTCACCCGCCGATTCACCACATCCGTCACTGCGACACACTTCTATCTTCTCGTGCCCGAACAGGGCTCCCCTGCCTGCTCGCACCTTGCACTCAGGCCAGCGGCGCGGCTCACAAGCCGCCGCAACGGCCATGCGCATTTTGCACTTGGCTCTTTGCAAGATGCGATGCGCTTCAATTCAGGACGCGAAGAGAGTGGGGACCGAGTAACCAGGAACCGGCCGTATTCAGCTGACTACGGGGTCACGTCAGCAGAAAATATAAAAACATAAACTACTGATTATTAATAAATTTAACCCTAAAGCTGGATGCTGACGCCCCCATTCTGTGGCTTTTATCATCCTCTGGCACAGTCGCTGCATTGTCCTATTCAGCAACTACTCAATGGAGGACGGAACATGAAACTTCAACCTTTGGCATTGTTCCCCTTGCCTTCCCACATACTGCCTGGTGGCAAGCTTCCGCTGCGTTTGTTTGAACCGCGCCACCTGCAGATGCTCAAAGAGTCATTCATCAATGACCAGGGGTTCGGCATAGTGATGGAAGAGGCGACCACCACGGGTAAATCCGGGCGGATCCTGCCGGTCGGTACCCGGGTCAAGGTGACCGATTTTTATACCCTGAATGATGGTCTGCTCGGCGTCACTGTGCTCGGAATGGAACGCTTCTGCATCCATGAGATGGAAACGGACGAGATGGGATTGCGCCGTGCCAGGGTCGAAGCCCTGCCGAACTGGCCAAGCGCCCATTCAGACTTCAGTGACAAGCCGCTGGTCACCCGGCTGCGGGAAGTGTTCGAGCAGTATCCCGAGCTCGATGAGCTCTATCCGGACAAGCAGTTTGACGATGCGGCCTGGCTCTGCCAACGCTGGCTCGAGATCCTGCCCATGCCGATCTATGAAAAACAGATGTTGATTGCCAAACAAAATAGCGAAGCGGCTCGTCAATTCTTGCGCCGACTGATCGCACAGTGAGTCAAAGAGTCTTTGCAAAATGCGAATATTCCCACAATGAAAATAACAATTTCGCATTTTGCAAACAGCGGATAGCAATAAAAACAGACAATACCGCTGCAAGCCGCATAAACAGGTTCTGAAAAAGTTGGCACGACTTTTTCATATAGAACAATACAACCCGATTTATCCCGTGCTCTCTTCAGTATTTGCTGAAGAATTGGTCAACCACCCAGGTTGACCATTTTTTTTACCTGCGATCCGGCAGTTCGGGATGAAAATAGCGTTGCAGGCACTCTCTGAGCCGCATCAGGCTGATGGGCTTGGCCAGAAAGTCATCCATTCCCTGAGCCAGACAACGAGCCCTGTCCTCGGCCATGGCATTGGCCGTCAAGGCGACGATGGGCATCTTGCAGCCCAGCTCCCGCAGGCGGCGAGTCGCCTCCAATCCATCCATCTGCGGCATCCGCATATCCATCAGGATGAGATCCGGCTTTTGCTCCGCCACCTGGGCGAGCGCCTCCAGACCATTGGCCGCCAGTCGTACCCGGGTCACCAGTTTTTGCAGCATGAGCGAGACCACCAGCTGGTTCACCGGGCTGTCTTCCACCACCAGCACATCCAGATCCTGAATGGGCAATTGATCCGGCTCGGGCCGGCTGCTGCACTCGCATGGCAGCGCCATGCCGGGCAGCTCGAACCAGAAGCAGCTGCCCTGACCAGGGGCACTCTGCAATCGGATCTCGCCGCCCATCAGCTCCACCAGCCGCTTGCTGATGGCCAGCCCCAGGCCGGTGCCGGAGAAACGGCGGGTCGCCGAGCTGTCGACCTGGGAGAAAGGCTCGAACAGGAGCGCCTGATCTTCGGCCGAGATACCGATGCCGGTGTCGGTGACCGAGACTCGCAGCCGCTCATGGCGCCAACCCAGTTGCAAGGATACGCTGCCCTGACTGGTGAACTTCACCGCATTGCCGAGCAGGTTGCTGATGACCTGTGACAGGCGTACCGGATCCCCCTGCAACTGGGGGGGCACTGCCTCATCCACCAGCCAGCGCAGGATAATCCCCTTGCTACTGGCACGCGCTTGCAGCGGCTCGATCAGGGATTGGCACAGCTGGGTCGGGTGCAGGGTCTCGCAATGGAATTCCAGGGTATGGGATTCGATTTTCGAGAAGTCGAGCACATCGTCGATGATGGTTTGCAGCAGGCGTGCCGAGTGGGTGGCATGTCCCAGCAGAGTCTGCTGCTGGGGTTCAAGCTGGGCGTGCTGCAACAAGTCCAGCATGCCCAGCACCGCATTCATGGGGGAACGAATTTCGTGGGTCATCATGGCCAGGAACTGCGACTTGGCGCGGTTGGCCGCCTCGGCCTCATCTCGCGCCCGTGCCAATTCCTGCTCGCGGCGGATCTGGTTGCCCACATCCCGCGCAGTCCCCCGATAGCCGATGAATACACCGGCGGCATCGAAGCAGGGCTCGGCGTTGATCTCCATCCAGCAGGGGCCCTTGACCAGGCTGACCTGGGCCCGTACCGCCCGCACCGGCAGATGCAGCGCGATGAGACGACGGTACTTGCCCCACTCGGGATCCCGTCTGTCATAGGCGTAATCGTAGAGGCTCTGGCCGGGCTGATGCACCAGCACATCCCCGTGATAGCCGGGCGCCGACACATAGCTGAGCCTGTGCTCTGTGTCCGTCTCCCAGAACCAGTCGGAGGCCATGCCAGCAAAGCTGCGAAAACGCTGTTCGCTGGTCTGCAACGCCAGGGTCTTGAGTTCAACCTGTTCTTGCAACCGGGCACGATAGGCGATGTTGACCAGGGCCTGGGAGATGAGCGGGCGGCAGCGCTGCATCGCGGCCTTGCTCTTGAGATCGAAGGTACCCATGACGGCGTGACGGCAGATGAGAACACCGGAGAAACCGGGGGCGCGCAGCCCCGTCATCATGACGCTGGCCCAGCCGGATACGTGGGCCAGCGGCGCCAGCTCAGGCAATTGGGTGGGATCATAGATGACCAGTGTTTCCCCCTCGATGGCGCGGGAGAAGAGGGGCGTCAGTTGCCAGTCCCGACCCACTTCACCATCCTGGGTGCTGAGGTGAGTGACGCCGACATCCCCCTCCCAGGCCACCACGTCCGCATGTTCGAAACCGATGAAGGGCTTGAGCACCTGGATCAGACTGTCCAGCACCTGCTCCAGGGTCTGGGCATCGGCCAGCGTAGCCACGCCACACAGCAGGGTCTGCGACTCCTGGCGATATTTGGCCTCGCGTTCCCGACAACGCACCAGCTCCACCAGCGTGGTCTGCAGCTTGTCCCCGAGGGCTTCCAGTTCGGTATTACCTATCATCTTGTTTCCAGCGCCATATATCAGCTGTCGAGGAAGATCACGCTCGATACCATCAGGTTGCCGTGTGCCAGCTCACCGTGGGGTAAACGCCCCTGCTCACCGAAGGTAAACGGGGTAATAAAGGGGATATCCCCCAGCCGTGTGTGAAATTGGTCGACGAATTGGCATAAGCTATCACCAAGAGCCAAGCGACAACCAGCACAAAAGATCACTAGGGCCCCGAACGGCCGCATCTCTGTGGTCATGCCGTATTCGGGTTCGATGCGGGTAGCGTTCAGACTCCGCTGCAACAGCCCCTCCTGGCTGCTGTACATCAGCAGCAATTTCTCCCCGATCTGGGTATCGGTAAAGAGGCGCAAACCGCCCCCTTCTGTCACCGCCTCCGGGTGGGAGAGCTTGTAGTAGGGCATGTCGTCCAGAGTGCCCACCTGACGAGCCAGCGGCGAGAGCGTTGTCTCCCGCAGTATGGGCCCCACAGGCCAGGGCGTGGTTCGTCCAATCCAGCGGGCATAGACCTCGGCGGCAGGCGCATGATCAATGGTGAGGATCTCCCGTCCTGCCAGGGCGGTAATGGTGCCACGATGCTCGGTAGGGACATAGCTGGAGTGGAACTGGAACGCCAGCTGGCACTCAGGATAGAGCACGGCCAGCGCGACGCCCTCGCGGGCACTGCCCTCGTCCCAGCACAGCTGCCAGTCACCGCCGACGCTGTTGTCTGCCGCCGAGCCCCCCACGACAGGGACGGTCGTGCCCAGCTCGGCTTCGATGCTGGCAAGCATCGCCTCCTCCTGACCCGGGCTGGCGTGCAACAAGATGAGCTGGGGCAATTCGCCAGGACGCCCGCCATCGGCGATGGCATTGCGCAGCAACTGGCGTACATCCACGTCATCCCCCGTCTGCCCGGCTACCCCGTAGGCGCCCTTGTCATCATAGAGAGCCGCCACCGCCAGCCCGAATCCCTGACAAGCATGGTGTCCTGTCTGGGTCATGACACCGCCGCAGGAGCTGCACCCTATCAATCGAGTGGCTGGAAACTGCTGTTTGAGGTGGCGACGCAGTTCCTCGGCATCGTGGGCTTGGGTAAAATAGACCAATAACAGCGAAGGGGAATGGGGTGCTTGAGCGAGCAGCCGCTCACTGACCTGCCGCGCAGCCAGCAGGGAGGTCTCTTCAAGAGAGTGAGCCGTCAGAAAGTTCAACACCATCTCCTAGTTGTTCATGATGCTGGAGGTAAGCAAAAATCATACCTTAATCAAACAATTATCCCGTTTCGTCGGCTAGAATGGCCCTCGATTGAGCCCAACCACAGGACAGCTGCATGTGGCAGAAAAATATCAATGACTTTGACCGGGTCGTCGCCATCGGTGGTGGCCACGGCATGGGCCGTGTGCTCTCCTCACTCTCGTTTCTCGGCCAGCGCCTGACCGGTATCGTCGCCACCACGGACGACGGCGGATCCACAGGACGGCTGCGCAAGAGCCAGGAGTGCATCGCCTGGGGAGATCTGCGCAACTGCCTCAATCAACTGGTCACCGACCCCAGTATTGGCAGCCTGCTGTTCGAATACCGCTTCGCCGGCCGCGGCGAACTGGCGGGCCACAACCTCGGCAATCTGATGCTGCTGGCGCTCGACAACCTCTGCGTACGCCCTCTTGATGCTATCAAGCTCATCAGTGACATGCTGAAAATAGAGTCACAATTGTTACCCATGTCAGAATTTCCCACCGATCTGTGTGCCCACACCGTCTGTGGCAACCAGATCCTGGGAGAGGTCTCCATCGATCAACTCGATACGCCTCCCCTCTCCCTGAGCCTGAGCCCGGAAGTACCCGCGACTCGCGAGGCAGTGCAAGCCCTGGCTCAGGCCGACATGATCATCCTCGGACCCGGCAGCTTCCTCACCTCCATCATGCCGCCCCTGCTGCTGGCCGAGGTGGCGCAAGCCATCAACGAGAGCGATGCCATGCTGGTGTTCATCTGCAATCTGGTGGCCGAAAATGGCCCTGCCAGCCAGTTGAGTCTGCTCAATCAGTGGCGCTGGCTGGAATCACGGGTCGGTGCAGGCCGTGTCGATGCCATTCTGGCGCCAGCAGGGGAATATCCTGTCGAGCTCGCCAGCCAGCTGATCCAGGCCGAACTGGGTGAGGCTGACCTCCCCCATCGCCACGATCGGCTGAAACTCAAATTGGCGCTGGATAGGGTTATCCAGCAACTGATCAATCAACGCTAGTAACTGGCAAAGACGCGCAGCGATGAACACTGGGGTCACTGCGCAACAAGCTCAGTGATAATTGGCAAGGTGGGAAAGGACCTGAGGCAAGGATTGCTCCAGCTGGGTCAGCAAGCGGGCAACCTCGTCGGCATCTTCGTGCTTGCAGGCCAGCTCCAGTGCCACCACCTGCTGATAGCTGAGCTGGGCACCATAGCTGCCGCAGGACGATTTCATGCTGTGGGCAAGCCGGGCCAGCGCGGGCCAGTCCCGCCGTTCGTAGAGAGGCCGAAGCTGGGTGAGCTGCTCACCCACCTCCTCGATGAACACCGAGATCACCACCGGCATCATCTCCTGACCTATATCTTCCGCCAGCTGTCGCAGCACCTTCTGATCCAACCATTCCATCCCTCAGCCCTCTCTGGTGGTATTCAAACAGACCATACTATAGATGCCCGACGTGACAGCGTCATCCCTCACCCATATTCACTTGCTGACCGGCAAACGGTGGAGAGAAGGAAAGTGTGATCGAGCTCTATTAATTCGGCGAGAGGCAGGCGTTATTGAAATATAAATATTGCCAATAAATTAACATTTAAATAACAATGAAGGCCGTGAGAATGATGCAGCTCAGCAACACCTCTCTCATCCCTTTTTGCCTGTATGGCTGCTGCGAAGAACCAGGGTAGGATTCTACCCTGGTATTTTTTTACATTTAAATCAGACGATTACCGAATCTAACTGCCGCATACTCTCTCACCAAGGCGAAACAGGCTGAACTCGCCGGGCGCCATTTTGACCCAATTTTCATTGCCAGTGAGCGGGCGGGTCGCCACCAGGGTGACCACGTCATCCGGGGTTGTCTCGCTCTGAAAATCGATAACCACATCTTCATCCAGCAGCCGGGCCTCGCCAAACGGAGCACGCCGGGTGAGCCAGTGCAGGTTGTTGCTGCAATAGGTCATCACAAACTCCCCATCCGACAGCAGCATGTTGAATACCCCGAGTCCGCGCAATTCATCGCACAGGGTCGCCAGATAGCGAAACATGGCAGGGAAATTGGCGGGACGCTTGGGATATTTCTGCTCCAGTCGGTTGAGCAACCAGCAAAAAGCATGTTCGCTGTCGGTGTCTCCCACCGGACGGTGCCGCCCGGTTGCAAGTCGCTTGTAGCCGGTCAGCTGGCCATTATGGGCAAAGGTCCAGTAGCGGCCCCACAGTTCACGGGTGAACGGATGGGTGTTTTCCAGCGATACGCAGCCGCGGTTCGCCTGCCGGATATGGCTGACCACGGCGCGACTCTTCATGGGCAACGCCTGTACCAGCTTGGCTATCGGCGACTGGGCACTGGGCTCGGGATCCTTGAAGGTGCGAAACCCCCTCCCCTGATAGAAGGTGATCCCCCAGCCATCCTTGTGTGGCCCCGTCTTGCCGCCGCGCAGCATCAGACCGGTAAAGCTGAAGCAGATATCGGTCGGCACATTGGCACTCATGCCGAGCAGTTCGCACATAACCAGCGGACTCCTTATTACTTGGCCATCTCTTTTTCGACCAACTGGATCAGGATATGAATCACCTTGATGTGCACTTCCTGAATGCGGTCGGCATAACCAAAGTGCGGCACCCGGATCTCGACGTCGGCCAGACCCGCCATCTTGCCACCATCCTTGCCGGTCAGCGCTATCACCTTCATGCCCTTGGCATGGGCGGCTTCGATGGCCTTGAGGATGTTGCCCGAGTTGCCACTGGTGGAAATGCCGAGCAAGACGTCACCGCGACGGCCGACCGCTTCCACATAACGGGAGAACACATAGTCGTAGCCAAAGTCGTTGGAGACGCAGGAGAGGTGGCTGGGATCGGAAATGGCAATACCGGCATAGCCTGGACGGTTCTCGCGATAACGGCCCGTCAGCTCCTCGGCAAAATGCATGGCATCACAGTGGGAGCCACCATTGCCACAGGAGAGCACCTTGCCTTCCTGTTTAAAGGAGTCTGCCAGCAGTTTGGCGGCTGCCTCTATGTTCTTCAGATTCTGCTCATCTGCTAGGAACGCCTGGAGCACGCCAGCAGCTTCGGTCAATTCATTGCGGATCAGTTCTTGGTACATGATGTCTCTTCCAAAATGTGGGCGGCGTCATTGTCGCACAAGCCAATCCAATCGTCGCCCCCCAGCCAGCCAAGATGCCGCCTGCAGGACGTTATGCCGCTCACAGCGTGAAGGTAACGAGCTTGTAAACAGCTTGATAAGTTTGTGCGTATGAATTACAACAGGGGCCATATCCAACAGGTCAGACCTCTGGATCAGTCAACCTACTGCTTAGCCAACTTCGGCAACTCATGCAAGGAGCGAAAAATGACGACGACCCTCACTCTGCTCGGGGTGATCCTGGTGATCGGCGCCATGGCTTATCGCCGGGCGTCTCTGTTCACATCCACGCTTGCCACGGCCGCCGCCCTGGTCGCTGGCACCCTCTATGGCCATGTCCCCCTGCTGGTGTGGGCACTGTTCGCCGTGATTGCCATCCCCCTCAACCTGGTGGATTTTCGCCGAAATCAGCTGACCAAGCCGCTGTTCAAGATCTACAAGTCGATCATGCCGGAGATGTCCCGCACCGAGAAGGAAGCCATCGAAGCCGGGACCACCTGGTGGGAAGCGGACCTGTTCGCCGGCAACCCGAACTGGAAGAAGCTGCACGCCATCCCGGTCAGCGTTCTGTCAGCCGAAGAACAAGCCTTCATGGATGGTCCGGTTGAAAACGTCTGCCGCATGGTCAACGACTGGGAAGTGACTCACGAGCGGGCCGATCTCTCCCCCGAGGTGTGGCAATACCTGAAGGACAACAAGTTCTTCGCCATGATCATCAAGAAGAAATACGGTGGTCTGGAATTCTCCGCCTATGCCCAGTCTTGTGTGCTGCAAAAACTGTGTGGCGCCAGCGCCGTGCTGGCCTCCACAGTAGGCGTCCCCAACTCTCTCGGCCCGGGTGAACTGCTGCAACACTACGGCACCGATGAGCAGAAAGACCACTACCTGCCCCGCCTGGCGGTAGGCAAAGAGATCCCCTGCTTCGCCCTGACCAGCCCGGAAGCGGGTTCCGACGCCGGCTCCATTCCCGACTTCGGCATTATCTGCAAGGGTGAATGGGAAGGGGAAGAGGTGCTTGGCATGCGCCTGACCTGGAACAAGCGCTACATCACGCTCGCCCCTATTGCTACCGTGCTGGGTCTGGCCTTCAAGCTGCGCGACCCGGATCACCTGCTGGGTGACGAAGAAGAGCTGGGCATCACCTGTGCCCTGATCCCGACCCACATCAAGGGGGTCGAGATAGGCCGTCGTCACTTCCCGCTCAACGTGCCGTTCCAGAATGGTCCGACCCGTGGCGACAATGTGTTTGTACCGCTCGACTTCATCATAGGTGGCCCGGCCATGGCCGGTCAGGGCTGGCGCATGCTGGTCGAATGCCTCTCGGTTGGCCGCGGTATCACGTTGCCCTCCAACAGCACGGGCGGCGTCAAGATGCTGGCCCTGGCGACCGGCGCCTACAGCCGCATCCGCCGCCAGTTCAAGCTGCCCATCGGCAAGATGGAAGGCATTGAAGAGCCGCTGGCCCGTCTCGGTGGCAACGCTTACATAATGGGCGCTGCCGCCAACCTGACAGTGACTGGTATCGATCTGGGGGAAAAACCCTCGGTCATCTCCGCCATCGTCAAATACCACCTCACCGACCGTGCCCAGAAGTGCATCATAGATGCCATGGACATCCACGGCGGCAAGGCCATCTGCATGGGCCCGAACAACTATCTGGCCCGTGGCTATCAGGGAGCCCCGATCGCAGTGACAGTAGAAGGGGCCAACATCCTGACCCGCAGCATGATCATCTACGGTCAGGGCGCCATCCGCTGCCATCCCTATGTCCTGCCGGAGATGCTGGCAGCCAGCCATCCGGACAAGGAGCAAGCGCTGAAGGATTTCGACAAGGCCATGTTCAGCCACGTCGGTTTTGCCATCAGCAACCTGGTGCGCAGTTTCTGGCTGGGCTTGACCGGTGCTCGCTTCGCCGCGGCTCCTTACAAGGATCAGACCAAGGGCTATTACCAGCAACTCTCCCGCCTCTCGGCCAACCTGGCGTTCCTGTCAGACATGGCCATGGGCACCTTGGGCGGCGAGCTCAAGCGCAAGGAGCGTGTCTCCGCTCGCCTGGGCGACGTGTTGAGTCAGCTCTATCTGGCCTCAAGTGCCCTCAAGCGCTATCAGGATGAGGGTCGTCAGCAGGCGGATCTGCCACTGCTGCACTGGGCACTGCAAGATGCCATGTTCAAGGCGCAAGAGGCGATCGACGAGCTACTGCGCAACTTCCCGAACCGCTGGATTGGCCTTGCGCTGCGCGTCATAGTGCTGCCCCTTGGCCGTGACATGAAGCGCCCGAGCGACAAGCTGGACCAGCAAGTAGCCCGCCTGCTGCAAACGCCGAGCGAGACCCGCAGCCGTCTGGCCCGGGGCCAGTATCTGACCCGCGAAGAGGGCAACCCCTTCGGCTTGCTGGAACAGGCGCTGGATGACGTGCTGGCGGCCGAACCGCTGTTTGACAAAGTATGCAAAGCTGACGGTATCAAGCGTCTGTTTATGCAACTGGACAAGGTGGCGGATGCGGGTCTGGCGCTCGGTGTGCTCAACCAGAATGAGGCCGACTTGCTGCGCCGGGCCGAAGAGAGCCGCCTGCGTACCATCAACGTTGATGATTTCGACCCCATCGACCTGGTTGCCAACAAGGCCCTGTTCGAACCATCGGCCTATCACAGAGCTGCCTGATACGCAGAAAACGAACCTGACGCCTCCCATGTGGAGGCGTTTTTTATGGACCTGGATCACGATGACAACAAAGAGATTTCACAGATCAAATTTTATTTCTCAATAAGTTTCCTATCCTTAGTGAAGAAGTTAATGTAAGCACAGGATCCCAAACAGGATTGCATGATGGATGACCAAATCCTGATTATTGATGATGACGATCTGCCCCTTCAGGAACAGCAGCAAGCTGGATGGAAGGTGATGATTGTGGATGATGAGCCCGAAGTGCATCGCATCACCAAGATCACCCTGAGCAAGTTTGAATTCGATAACAAACCCATTGAATTTTTGCATGCTTATTCAGCTGCCAAGGCCAAGGAGTTGCTCGCCAAGACCCCGGACGTAGCTTTGTTGCTGCTCGACGTGGTCATGGAAGTCGATCACGCCGGTCTCGATGTGGTCAAATTCGTGCGCGAAGATCTGCAAAACAAGATGGTGCGCATCGTGCTGCGAACCGGGCAACCGGGGCAAGCGCCGGAAGATGATGTGGTCACCAACTACGACATCAACGATTACAAGGACAAGACAGAGCTCACCTCCCAGAAGCTGCGTACCCTGCTGCGGGCCAGCCTGCGTTCATACCGCGACATCCGCACCCTCGAGAGCAATCGCCAGGGATTGGAAAAGGTCATTGAGGCTTCCAAGGGGATCTTCGAAAAACGGGCTCTACGCCAGTTTGTCGAGGGCGCGCAGGAACAGCTCAGCGCTCTGCTCAATCTGGAAGAGTCCCAGATCTATGACGTGAAGCAGCTTGCCTATGAGGTGAGGGATCAGATCCTGGAGCCTCTGCTGCCCGGCCACCCGTCCGTGCGGCTTGTCGATGCTCCTGCTATTTTGCGTCAGGCCATGACCAATCGCGCCAACGTCTATGATGGCAACCAGATGGTGCTCTACTGTCAGAATCCCCGCCATCACCTGCTGTTTCACATCGAAACCACCCGTCAGCTCAGCCAGATGGACATGGGGTTGCTGAGCCTGTTTACCGAAAACATCATAGTGGCGCTGGAGAACATCCGGCTCAACGAGGTCATTGCAGATAACCAGCGCGAGATCATCTATCGCATCGGCGAGCTGGTGGAAACCCGCTCCAAGGAGTCCGGCCTGCACGTCAAACGGGTCGCCCTCTACACTGAGCTGCTCTGCCAGCTGCTTGGCATGAGCGAGGAGCAGAGCGAGCTCATCAAGCGCGCCTCTCCCCTGCACGATATCGGCAAGGTCGGGGTCCCGGATGCCATCTTGCACAAGCCAGGCAAACTGACACCGGAAGAGTGGGAGATCATGAAGACCCATGCCCAACTGGGGCAGGACATGCTCTCCGGCAGCGACCTGGCCCTGTTCCAGATAGGTGCCACCATAGCCGGTAACCACCACGAAAAGTGGAATGGCAGCGGTTATCCCCGCGGTCTCAAGGGAGACGATATTCCGTTGGAGGGACGAGTCGTGGCGCTGGCCGACGTGTTTGATGCTCTCGGGTCGGATCGCTGCTACAAGAAGGCGTGGCCGCTGGACAAGGTACTGGCGCTGATAGAAGAAGAGAAGGGACAGCACTTCGATCCCCAACTGGTGGAGCTGATGCTGGCCAATCTGGACAAGTTCCTCGAGATCCGCGATCAGCACAAGGATATCTACGTCGGGGATCATTGACCCCTTTCACACCCGTGCACCAACTGCCGCATATAAAAAAGCCGCCTCAACATGAAGTGAACCCCGAAAGTTGGACACCCAACGAGTAGGGGTTTTCGTTTATATGGGAAAGCAAAAATACTCGACCGACTTTAAACGTCAGGTTGCTCTCCATTATCTCAACGGCCATGACGGTGCCAAAAAAACGGCAGCACTGTTTGGCGTCGATCATGGCGCCGTTCGTCGCTGGACCGAGCACTGGAAAGCCAGTGGCGACCATGGCTTGACCATCACAACCAAAGCCTATTGCGCACCATTCAAACTGAAGGTGCTGCTTTGGATGAAGGAAAATAACGCTTCTTCTCGCAAGGCAGCCGCAACGTTCAAGATCGCCGCGGCCTGCACCGTCAGCCGGTGGGCGCGTCTTTATCGTGAAGGCGGTATCATGGCCCTTCGTGATAAACGCAGAGAACGCGCCATGACTTCAGGGAAGACACCACCCGGCAAACCGCTCACCGCCCCCTATCCCACGTTCCACAGTGCCGAGGAAGAGCTCGAATACCTGCGTGCGGAGAACGCCTATCTAAAAAAACTGCATGCCTTGGCTCGGGAAAAGCAGCAGAAAAAGCAAACGTCATTTCCGGGCTAAGGCAGGACCATAAGCTGGCCATTCTGCTGTATATCGCAGGGTTGCCACGCAGCACCTTCTATTGGCAGGTGAAATCGGGTACCAGAACAGTGACCTATGAGCATGAAGCGCAACGGGTCAAGGCGCTGTTTCATCACCACAAGGGGCGCTATGGTTATCGGCGGATCACCCTGGCGTTGCGCAATGAGGGGTACCCTCTCAACCATAAAACCGTGCGTAAGCTCATGCGAAAACAGGACCTTGCCTCGAACCTGCGCCGTAAGAGATATCGCTCGTACAAGGGGACATACGGCCATATCGCACCGAACCTCTTGCAGCGCGATTTTCACGCCGATGCCCCTAACCAGAAATGGGTCACCGATGTGACGGAGTTCACTCTCAAAGGGCAGAAGCTGTACCTGTCGCCCGTGTTGGACTTGTATAACAGCGAGGTCATCGCCTGGCACATGGCAACGCACCAAGGAATGCTGTTGGTGGACAAGATGTTGGATGAAGCCCTGGCGACATTACAGCCAGGAGACGCGCCGGTGCTGCACTCGGATCAAGGTTGGCAATATCAGATGGCGAGCTATCAAGCGAGGCTATCGTCAAGGGACGTGAAGCAAAGCATGTCACGCAAGGGGAACTGCCTGGACAATGCGGTGGTAGAGAACTTTTTCGGGCTGCTGAAGAGCGAATGCTGGTTTAACGAAGAGTACGAAGATACAGAGAAATTGAAGCATGCAGTAGATGAATACATCCACTACTACAACCATGAACGGATCAAAGTAAAACTAAACGGCCTGAGCCCGGTACAGTACCGAACTCAGACCATGTCATCCGCCAGCTAACGTGTCCAATAAATGGGGTTCACTTCAAACAGGCGGCTTTTTAGTGAAGGCCTGCTCGTTACTGTTCGGGCAGGTTCAGGTCCAGCTTGGCCTCGGGTTTGGCCCCTTCGCTTTCAGCCTTGTGCGCGGCCATCGCTTTCTTCATCGCACGGCGCTTTTGCAGCAAGATGAATCCCACCCCGCCGAGCAGGACAACCAGTATCCCTGCCCCGCCTAGCAACCATATCAACCAGCCGCTGCTCTCTTTTTCCTCAAACTTGACCTGGGTCGGTACCGCAACCGATGCCACAGGTGTAACCGGAGGGGGGGCCGCCTGCACGGGGAAAATATTGAACGATTTGACCGGCAGTATGACCTGGATCTCGCGGCCCAACCGGGTTGTCCCAAACAGAGTCGCACTCACCTCATACTGACCAACCGCCTTGAGCGCCGACAGATCCACCTCGACTTTGAACCCGGTTGCCACAGCACTGAAAGGCAGACTCTCATTGGTCGTGTTCATCGCCTTGCCTTTGACGACCACGGAGGCGGGATCCAGCTCATCGCCGTCGATCAAAAAAGAGAGCCGGGCACCGACCTCTTGTGACGGGGGCGTCAAGGTGAAGTTGACGGGGAGCGGATAGACAAGGACATCCTGAGACCTGGCCCGGGAGAAGACCTGATTGCCGGTGCTGTACAAAGCCCGATACTTGCCGGCCGGAACATCGAGCAGAGCCTCGGCGGTCATGACGCCATCTCCCGGCACCTCGTCGAGCCCCTTGCCATCATCAAGGTAGTGGCCAAGCACTTCATCCAGAATGGGCTCACCCTGCTGGGTATCATCGTTGAAACGCTGCAACTTCACCGTCATGCCGAGATCCGTGAGGTAATACCCGTCTTTGGGCGGCGCATCGTCAATCAACAGCCAGGATTTGAGTTTGATCACCTCCCCTTGATAGAGCTGGGTCGGCAACTGCTCGGTTTCAAGCTTGATGTTCGACAGGATCCGCACCCGATTGTCAGGGTCTACCTCGCCGATGGCCTGCCAAGGACCCGGCATGGGATCTCGAATGGTGATGAGATCATGGTCCTTGAGCGCCAACCAGCCCACCTCGGGTGGTGTGACCTTGCCGACATAGAGCTTGCTGCCATCGGGTCGCACCAGGATCACGGAGGAGGTGCCCGGCTTGCGCGTGACGATGAAGGTAATCTCCTTCACGCCATAATCGATGCGAAAGCGATTATCGAGCAGTGGAATGTCAGAGGGGGCAAACACCTCGTTGGCCGTGACCGTCAATGAGGTCAACAGCAGCAGGCCACTCCATAGCTTGCTCATTGCCGCCACAGGCAGGCACCTCCCTTCTTCTGGACCAGGTCTAACCTGGCCTCGTGCACCGCTTCGATATCGGCGCCGGCGCGCACTACCTTGAGCGGCGGACGATTGCTCTCCAGCCGACGAATGCTGGTGTCCTGATTGCGCTCGCTCTCACTGCTTTCGGTGGCCAGATTCAGCTTGGTCTGGCCACCCGTCATCAGCAGGTAAACGTCGGCCAGGATCTCCGCATCGAGCAAGGCGCCGTGCAAGGTGCGGTGAGAGTTGTCTATGCCGTAGCGATCGCACAGCACATCCAGGTTGTTACGCTTGCCCGGGAAAAGATCCCGCGCCATCGCCAGGGTATCCGTGATGCTGCAGATATCCCTGGTTTTGAAGTTGAGCCCGAGCTTGCCGAACTCATAGTCCATGAAGCTCACGTCAAAGGGGGCGTTGTGGGCGATAAGCTCGGCGCCACGAATGAACTCGATGAAATCGTTGGCGATCTGGCTGAACGAGGGCTTGTCCGCCAGGAAGGCATCCGTGATGCCATGTACCTGGATGGCCTCGGGATCCACCAGCCGATCCGGCTTGATATAGACGTGGTAGTGATTACCGGTCAGCTTGCGGTTGATCACCTCCACACAGCCAATCTCTATGATGCGGTGTCCCAGATAGATGGGGCCACCGGCTGTGTTCATACCTGTGGTTTCAGTATCCAGAATGATCTGGCGATTCAGTTGGGGTGTGTTCATGATCCAATCTATGTCAAACTTCGGCCTTACCCGCTAGTTTACCCCAAGACTCACGCTAAAAAAGATCGATTGCTCATGTTAAAACACATTGATTTATACACGGATGGTTCCTGCCTCGGTAATCCCGGCCCGGGTGGCTATGGCGCCGTCCTGGTCTATGGCGATCACCGCAAGGAGATTTCCGGCGGTTTTCGGTTGACCACCAATAACCGGATGGAGCTGATGGCCGCCATCATGGGGCTGCGTACCCTCAATGCCGCCTGCCAGGTACGGCTTACCACCGACAGCCAGTATGTGCGCCAGGGGATCACCCAATGGATCATCGGCTGGAAGAAGAAGGGGTGGATGACCTCAAATCGTCAGCCGGTCAAGAACGTCGATCTCTGGAAAGAGCTGGATGCCGAAGTGGCCCGCCATCAGATCGAGTGGCTCTGGGTCAAGGGGCACTCGGGTCACCCCGAGAACGAACGCTGCGATGAACTGGCGCGCGATGCCGCCAGCGGCAAAGAACTCGCCGAAGATACCGGCTACCAGCCCTGACGTGCCATGCCCGGTGCAGCTATCGACTCAGGCAAACGCCAGCGACGACGCACCGGGATGAGCGGAAAACGCCGTTTGCGCGCCGCTATTACATAGACGGATGCAAACGGTCTGCAGTAATCCCGCCCCACACTCTCCCGCCACCAGCCGATCCGGCTCTGTTTGCCCATGAACGAATAGCCGAAGCGTTCGTCAAACATCACCTCACAACCGAGCAGTTGCAACCAGTCGGTGACCCGTGCCGGGGTGAACATTCGTGCCGACCAGGGCAGACGTTGGCGCAGGAAAGGCAGACAATGACCAATACCGACCAGACTGAGCGGGTTATAGCCGCTGACGATGAGCCAGCCATCGTCGGTCAGCACCCGCTCTGCTTCACGCAGTACCTGGTGGGGATCGGGCGAGAAATCGAGGCAATGGGCAAGCAGACAGGCATCCACACTGCCGGTGCGTACCGGCAAGGCCAGCGGATCGCCCTTGATATCCAGCAAGCGGCCACTGGTCGCCACCCCTATCTGGTGACGAATGGAAGAGCAACCGCAAGAGAGCTCGGCGCTCAGGGCGCCCACTTTAAGCAGATGATAACCAAACAGATGTGGGCACCAGCTATCGAGCCGCTCCTGGATCTCGGCAGCCACCCAGTCCCCCATGGGTAACGCCGACCAGCTGGTCGGGACCTCGATTTGTTGTTCGGTACGTGCCAACTGCATAATGGGGCTCAACTTGGGGTGCGAACGCCATCCAGTTATATAAGATACCCTCCCTAAAGAGAAGCTAACTCATGTATACCGTTATCACAGTTCCTGCCTTTACCGACAATTACATCTGGTTGATCAGACACGAAAATCACTGCCTGGTGGTCGACCCGGGCGATGCGGCCCCCGTGCAGGATCGGCTGGCTGCCCTGGACTTGCAGCTCGATGCCATCTTGCTGACTCACCACCACCAGGATCATGTGGGCGGCGTCACCGCCCTGCTCAAGCATTTCCCCCATGCCAGATTGTATGGCCCCAAACATGACCCCATGCCCGATCACCATGGTCAGTGGCTCGATGACGGGGATCAGATCAACTGGCATGGTTTGAGCCTGGATGTGATTCATGTGCCCGGTCATACCCATGGCCATATTGCCTACCACGGCCATGGCATGCTGTTTTGCGGTGATACGCTCTTCTCCGGCGGTTGCGGTCGCCTGTTCGAAGGTACCCCGGCCCAGATGCATGACTCGCTGCAGCGGCTCGCGACCCTGCCCGACGACACCCTCATCTATTGTGCCCACGAATACACTCTCTCCAACCTGCGCTTCGCCTACGCAGTCGAGCCCGACAACAAGGCGATCCAGCAGCGGATCGGCATGATCAGCAAACTGCGCCAGCAGGGCCTGCCGAGTCTCCCTTCTCGCCTGGGCGATGAGCGTGATTTCAACGTTTTTCTGCGTTGCGAGCAGGATTCCGTGAAATTTTCTGCTGAAAAACACGCCTTAAAATGCTTGGAAAATCCAGAGGATACCTTCGCCGTCCTGCGCAGCTGGAAGGACGTTTTTTGAACGAACCTTGATCAGGGGGCCATTGCCCCTTATGATGCCAGCTGTTTTTCAAGAGATGACCTGAGCGAGATGAAGGTACGAACGGCCTTATTGGCGGCGCTGTTTCTCAGCGGCTGCCAAAACCTGAGCCATCAGGATGACCGGGCGCTAACGGCAATCGAGCCGATCAAGTCCCCCCAAGTCAACAAAAAAGCGTATAAAAAACATTCGACGCGCTTCCTGTTCGGTGACGAACAGATCGACGCACTGGATGACACGGATAACCTGTGGGTGCGTATCAGCGATGATATGCAGTTTGAACCACAGGACAATGCCCGTGTCAGCCAACAGCGTGATTGGTTACTGCGCAACGATAAGCATCTGGCGACCATTGCCAGCCGGGCTGAGCCCTACCTGTATCTGATGGTAGAGGAAATCGAACGGCGTGAGCTGCCAATGGAGCTTATTACCATTCCCATGATCGAGAGCATGTTCGATCCCCACGCCCGCTCCCGCAGCAATGCGGTCGGCCTGTGGCAATTCGTGCCTGCGACCGGCAAGAACTTCGGTCTGCGCCAGGACAGCTGGTATGACGGCCGACGCGATGTATTGGCCTCTACCAATGCCGCGCTGGATTACCTGGAGTACCTGAACCGCTTCTTTGATGGCGACTGGCTGCAAACTCTGGCTGCCTACAATGCCGGTGAAGGGCGCGTGCGAAACGCCATTGTGCGCAACCAGAAGGCCGGTCGTCCCACCGATTACTGGTCTCTCGATCTGCCGCGCGAAACCCGGATGTATGTTCCCAAAATCCTGGCGATGGCTGACATGATCCGCAATGCGGACAACTACAATGTCACCCTGCCGGTACTGGCCAACAAACCGCAGCTGCGGGTGGTCAATACCGGAGGCCAGATCGACTTGAACGTGGCGGCTCAGCTGGCGGGCTTGCGTCCGGCTCAGCTGAAAGAGGTCAACCCGGCCCTGAGCCGCTGGTCGACGTCTCCCCAGGGCCCCTATCGGCTGCTGGTACCGGTCGAATATGCCGATACCCTGGAGCTGGCGCTGGCTGATCTGCCACAGGGCGAGCGTATCCGCACTCGCTCCTATCAGGTCGTCAGTGGCGATACCCTCTCCCGCATCGCCCAGAACAACGGGGTGAGCGTGCAACAGCTCAAGTTGGCCAACAACCTGCGTGGCAACAATCTGCGCCGTGGCCAGACCCTGATGATCCCGACCGGCAGCAGCAAGTCTGGTGTCAGTCCGGCCGTTCAGAGCAAGCCGCAGCAAGTCGCCAAGCGCAGCGGGGGCAAGCTCCAGTACAAGGTGCGTTCCGGTGACAGCCTCTGGAGCATCAGCCAAGCTCACGGGGTCAATCATGACGAGCTGGCAAAGTGGAACGGTCTCAATGCCAAATCGTCCCTGAAACCCGGCATGAAGCTGGTGATCTGGCCCAAGCAGGGCAAGAGCAGCAACAAGTCCATGGTCTATCAGGTACGCCGTGGTGACTCTCTCTCCGCCATTGCCACCCGTTTTCAGGTTGCTGTAATGGATGTGATGCGCTGGAATCAGCTCGGCAAGAGTGACTATCTCAAGCCGGGTCAGGAACTGACCCTGTTCGTGAAGAACAGCAGCTGATTGTTCACCACTCCATAAAAAAACACCCCGCCAAGTGCGGGGTGTTTTTTTATCAAGTCTTGCTGCTCTTATCCGGGAACATCCATCAGGGAGTGATGGCCTGGGCCGAAAAGCGCGCCATGATGGGATTGTGATCCGAGGCATCGGTGGCCGGGCTGCTCACTTCCACCAGATCCAGATTGCGGTAATAGAGATGATCCAGCGGACGGCCAAATGCGGTACGGCGCAGATCCGGCACAGGAATGGCTTCCTGCAACCCCAGCTCCCCCACCAGCTTGTTCAACCAGAATTCCCGCTTGTCGCTCCAGGTGTTGAAATCCCCGGCCAGAATGACGGGCCCCTGATGACGGCGAATGAGAGCCGTCAGGTCATTGAGCTGTTCGCGGAAGGTGGCCATGCCCAGTTCAAAGTTGACTGCATGCAGGTTAACCACCAGCACACCGTCAGGATCGCCCTGCAAGGGGTACAGGCTGACCAGACCAGATTTTGGAATGCGTAGCAGAGGCTCGGGGGAACGAACGCCGCAGACGAAGGCCTGTGGCGTTTTGGCGACCGTCATGACGCCAAATGAAACGCCGCCCTGCGTAAAGGCTTGCAACTGTTGCCACTGAAACTCACCGGCCTTGAGCCAGTCCAGCATGTCCGGACGGGTCGCCGACTCCTGCAACAACACCAGATCCTGGGATTTGGCATACTCGTCCAGCCCCTCGCGCCAGTTTTTACGCTGACCCTTGTAGAGGTTCCAGACTGTGATGCCAAACTCGCGGGGCAAGGCGGTGGAGGCCAGCGCCACCAGTGGCGGCTTCTGGCAGTTGACGCCGGGAATGATGCCCTGCGCCGTGATCATATGATCCTGATCCGGTACCTCGAAACAGCCAACCAACCCCAACGTCAACAGCGACGTACCCAGAATGCGATAACTATTTTTCATTGGCTAACAACCACCTGCCTCTGCATTGTGTCATGACCATCACAAACGTCACCGCTGCCGACTAGGCTCATAGCTCGTGTCCGGCCAGGCTCATCCAGAAGGAATTCAACGATGGCGAGACAGCACCAGTACCGCGTGACATTTTATGATCAACAAGGAAATTGTCATCAAGTGGAGCTTTCCACCGTCTATCAGATCAGACGGGATCCCAAGTGCGATCTCTGCCTGTTCGACACCGAGCAGTGTGTCGGCTCGGAAGAGATGCTGGAACGCATGATACGGCAAAAAACCGGCTTTGAGCAGGAAATATCCATCATCAACGCCCGACTTGTCTGAGCCGGATCAGATGGGTACCGGACGGGATTTACCCTGCTCGTCGATGGCAACATAGGTGAAAATCCCCTCGGTCACGCAGTAACGTTGGGCCTCGTTTGCACGCAGCACCGGCTTGACCCAGACCTCCAGCTTCAGACGCATGGAGCTGCGGCCAATCTTCAGGCAACGCCCGTAGCAACACACCACATCACCAACCTTGACCGGGCTGTGAAAGGTCATGCCTTCGACGGAAACGGTACAAATACGTCCTTTTGCCAGCTCCTTGGCCATGATGCCCCCACCTATATCCATCTGGGACATGATCCAGCCCCCGAAGATATCGCCATTGGGGTTGGTATCGGCTGGCATCGCCAGGGTTCTCAGCAACAGTTCCCCGTCAGGGTGACGTTTTGTATCTATCATCATTACCGCTCTCTCTATCATGAATGGCGGCATGATAGGGGGCGAGCCCCGCCTTGGCAAACCTCAATTGCCCTGCGTTCTCAGCCAAAATGGGCCTTTGGAGCCGCATGTTACCCGGCAGGGAAACACAATTGAACGAAGGCGAGGCAGCCTCAGTGACCCAGTGCGGCCTGCTCGGCAAACCAGTGGGCCGGATCGGGCCAGCGGTAGCTAAAACCGAGACGCTGGCAGATAAGCTGGCCCTCGATGGGGGCAAAGGTCCCGGCTGGCTCGATGAAGCTGGGTGCCGGCAAACCGAGCAGGCGAGCCGCAAATGGATAGAACTGCTCGCGGCGCGGATGCACGGGAGCAGTCAGGTTATAGGCATCCCCGTTCTCTGCGTGCGCCAGCATCAGCTGACAGGCCGCCACCACATCCTCCAGATGCACCAGGTTTACCGCTTGGGCTCCGCCATCGAGGGTCTTGCCCGCCAGAAAACGACCGGGATGGCGATCCGGGCCGTAAAGACCGGCGGGGCGCAACACCATGGCGCACTCAAAACCGGCGGTCAACACAGCCTGCTCGGCAGCGAGCATTCGCTCCCCTCTGGCGTGGCCGGGTCTGGGCTGCTCCCCTTCCCCCTGCCCTGGCGCCCATACCGAAGTGGCGCTGACGAACAGCACTCTCTGCACACCCGCAGCTTTTGCCAGCTGGCATAACCGGGCGATGGCCGCAGGGTAATCCTCCGTCTTGCTCGGTGGCACGCAGATCACCAGCTCGCGGCAGACCAGCGGCAAAACATCCAGCCGGGCCGACAATTGCAGCGGCCAGGCCTTCACGCCTTCGGCGGTCAAGCGCTCGGCCTTCTCGGCCGAGCTGACCGTCACTACCACGGCCTTGCCTTGCGCCTGCAACGCCTGCGCCAGCGGCAACCCCAGCCAACCGGCTCCCACTATTCCCGTCTGGTTCCTGCATTCTGTTGTCATTGGCAAAAAATCCTGGCAAAAAAAAACGGCCATCCATGATGACCGTCGAAAGTAACGAAGGAAATAGCTGGATTGACCAGTTACCTCCCACAGCGGGAAAATCGGGAGCGCAGGCTCCTAATTCGTGGGGCCTATGCTAGTGGCAGGCTGGCCAAAAAGCTTTGAAGCGGATCACAGTTGAAAAGGATTTCTGAAAACGGTTTCAATTTTTAATGCGGAGTCAGTGAAAAATTGGCCCATTCAGGGCCAATTTCATCTCATCAGGCGACAGATTCGCGACTGACCAGTTCTGCTTCGAACTTGAGCGTCAGTCCGTCAACCGGCTTGTGATCCAGCAGACGCAAGGCCAGCTCGGCCGCGCGGCCACCCATCTCCTCGATGGGATAGCGCACTGTCGTGAGCTTGGGGTAGATGTAACGGGCATAAGGGATGTCATCAAAACCCACCACAGAGATCTGCTGCGGGATTTTGTAGCCACGCTCCAGCAGGCAGGAGATGGCTCCCGCCACCATGGCGTCGTTGAAACCGAGCACGGCAGTGAACTCTACGCCCCGCTCCAGCAGCTCGCCCATGGCCACATAACCGCCATTTTCATCGGCGAAGGCACGGCCAATCAGCGCTGGATCCAGCTCAATGCCCGCCCGTTGCAGGGCGTAGCGGTAACCCGCCATCCGCTGCAAGCCATCCACAAACTCTTCGTCATCCGAGGTCACGAAGGCAATCTTGCTATGCCCGGCATCCAGCAGATGCTGACACGCGGTGGTGATACCGGCCTGGTTATCCAGCCAGACACAGCGATCCTCTGCACCCGGTACCTGTCGGTTGATGAAGACGATTGGGGTATTGCCTGCCACCAGTTCGCTCAGCTCCTCGTCCGGCAGTGCCTTGCTGTGCAAAATCAAGGCATCGCACTGGCGCTGCAGCAGCGCCTGAATGGCATGACGCTCACGTGCCGCATCATGGTTGCCGGACATGACGATGGTGAATTTGTCCGCCTTGTCGACCATGGTCTCGATGCCGCGCATCATCTGGGCGAAAAAGGGGCCACCACACAGGTCCCCTACCAGTACGCCGATGCAGTTGGATCGCTTGCTGACCAGCGCCTGGGCAAAACTGTTGGGACGAAAATTCAGTTCCTTCATGGCCGCCAATACGGCCACACGCTTTTCTGGTGCCACTTGTGCCGTGTTGTTGATCACCCGCGACACAGTTGAAATGGACACATTGGCCAACCGAGAAACGTCTTTAATCGTTGCCACTATCAATTCCTTTGTTGGGGAAGCCTGTCTGTGTTGATCGGGCGATTATATCGAACCTGTCAGACCAAGACGTGGCGCCCGATCACCTGACAGGTTTCCTTTTGTAACAAAACCTTGTGGGATAATAACCATTTTGGGGAAGGAAAGGGAATTGGGCAGCCGCCAGGGCGGCTGCCGTCTCAATAAGCGTGACTCAGCTCGCGTTCAGACATGAAGCGCAGCGGCTGTTGCAGCTTGTGCTGGTAGATGAGATCGAACGACAGCACATTCTGCACATAGTTGCGCGTCTCCTTGTAGGGGATGCTCTCGACCCAGACATCCATTGGCCGATTGCGGCTCTGCTCCCGCCAGCGTTTCACCCTCCCCGGCCCGGCGTTGTAAGCCGCCGTCGCCAGAATACGGTTGCCGTCATACACATCCAGCAAGCGCTTGAGGTAGGCACTCCCCAACCTGACATTGAGGGTAGGCTCGAACAACTGCTCGGGATTGCGATAAGGCACCCCCAGCTTGCTGGCTGTCTCCTTGGCGGTACCCGGCATCAACTGCATCAGGCCGCGCGCCCCCACCGGCGATTCTGCCCGCGGGTAGAGAGCGCTCTCCTGGCGCGACACCGCATAAAGCAGACTCATATCGACCGAGCGCTCCCGCGCCATCTGGCTGAAGGTCTGCTTGTAGGGTTTGGGAAAACGCAACTCGATCGCATCCCAGGCTTCGGCGCGGATGCTGGCCAGAATAGCCAGCTCATGCCAGCCCTGATTGAGCGCTATATGACCGAACTCGATGCGCTGGGCAACCGGGTTGCGATCCATGTTGTGGACCCACTCAGCGCGCGCCGCCGTGATTTCGTTCATGTCCAGCAGCTCACGCACCCGCAGCAGGAAGGGCCAGCGGTGAGTTGCGGTACGCCAGTCAGGCACCTTGGTGCCGGCGCTCTGGTTCTTGATGCGATAAGGTACGCCGGTACGCTGAGCCGCCATGAAGCCATAGAAGCCGCGCAAGTTGGCTGTTTCCAGATAGAGATCCCGCGCCGGTTTCTTCTGCCCCTGCACTTCCAGCGAGCGGGCCAGCCAGTAACGCCAGCGGTCCTCTTTCTGCAAAGCCATCGGCATGCGCTTGACCCAACCGGAGAGGCCGCGCCAGTCCTGTTCCCAGATGGCAAGGCGGGCTCTGAGCTCCAACAGATCCGGGTCATCGAGCCGCACGACAGTGGCATCCACCCAACTGCGCTGGGAAATGGATCGATCCAGCAGCAGGCGACGGGCCACAGCCCGCTCCACCGGAGCCACCTCGGCTGGCGTCAAACCAAAGCGGGAGCGAGCTTGCGCAAGCTGGCGCAACACGGATTCGGGCTGCTGATTGGCATAACGGGCCAGTCCCAGTGACAGCAGGCGCCGGGAGGGCGCTGCCGTGGAAAAATAAGCCGGATTCATCGCCCTTGCAGGCTGCTCGAACAAGGCGATCATCTGGTCTGCATAAGGCTGCATGCCGCTGCCGAGCTGGGCACCGAGGTGGCGGATCAGGTTGGGGTTTTCCGCTTCAAACGCCAAGGTCATGCGGGTCCAGACCTTCTCCTGAGTGCGCAATCCGGCCTGCTGCCAGAGCTGGAACAAAGGGGTACAGGCATCGGGACGGGATTGGCCGCTCAACCAGAGCTTGCCCGCCTCCTGCAAGGCCTGGGTCTGCTGTCCCGTGTAGTAGCGGGCCTGATAGTGCATGCAGAGCAGATCGGTGGAACTAGGCTTGGCCGGGTAGAAGCGCAGGAACTGGGACCACTGCTGGCTCTGGGCCAGATGGGTCAGGTAGCTGCGCTCCAGGCGATTGGATTGCGGCGTATCGCCGTGTTCGCGAATGAAACGGGTTACTTTGTCATAGTCTGCCGCCCCGGGCCGAAAGGCCAACTGGTAATAATCCAGATAGGGCAACAGCGGATAATGGGTCAAACGGGCACGAATTTGCTGGAAACGAGCCTGATCGTTGGCACGTACCGCGTCATAAGCCTGACGATAGAGGGACTGATCCATTGTCTGTGCCGCGACTGGCATCAGAAGTCCTGGCACGAACAGCGCCGATAATATGATTCCCTGCACGGCTTTCACCAAAGACGTCTCCATTGAGCAGCAATGCCACCGCCCGCTGGCGGTGGTGTCATGTCCACTCATTCTACCCGTTAACATCAAGGGCTACAGCTCGCCCACCATACTATTTTTCTGCCACCACACAGGTATGGTCGTTGTGGGTCAGACGCCGGACATAGCGCTCCAGATAGGGCACAGGCAGCGGCTTGGAGGCGAGGTAACCCTGATAGAAATGGCAGCCCTGAGCTTGCAGGAACTCCAGCTGCTGGCGGGACTCCACCCCCTCTGCCGTCACGTTGAACCCCATGTGACGCGCCATGGCGATGACAGCCTCGACGATGGCCATGTTGTCGCCATCCTTGGGAATGTCCTGAATGAAGGAGCGGTCGATCTTGAGCTCATCGGCCGGCAGCCGTTTCAGGTAACTCAGGGAGGAGTAGCCGGCACCGAAGTCATCGATGGCGAAGCTGATGCCAATGGCCTTGAGCTCGCTCATCTTGCTGATGGTGTCTTCCGCATGCCCCAGCACCACCGACTCGGTGATCTCCAGATTCAGGCAGGCGGGGTCCATGCCGGTCGCCGCCAGTACGTCGTGAATGCATTCGACAAAATCGGTGGCATGGAACTGCTTGGCACTCACATTGACCGACAGCTGGGGGATATGGATGCCGTTTTCCTCCCACAGCACATACTGGGCGCACGCCTCGTGCAGCACCCAGTTGCCGATGTCGACGATGAGATCCGTCTCCTCGGCAATGGGAATGAACTCGGCGGGTGAGACCAGTGCCCTCCCCGGCGGTTGCCAGCGGATCAGCGCCTCAACGCCTATGATGTCACCTCCCTCCACCATGTGCTGGGGCTGGTAATAGAGCGTCAGCTCCTGCTGGCTCAAGGCATTGCGCAATTCGTTATGAATGAGCAAGCGACGATCCGCCTGTTGCTGCATGGAGGCATCGAAGAAGCGCCGGGTCTTGCGGCCCGCCGACTTGGCCTGATACATGGCGGTATCAGCCTGCTTGAGCAAGTCATCCACCCCCTGCTCACGCCCAGGAAAGAGGGTAATACCGACGCTGGCACCTATGTGCAGCACCTGCACACCATGGTTGTAAGGCGCAGCAATCTCGCTGATGAGCCGCTCGGCGATGAGGTCGGCCTGCATCTCCGCCTGAGGCGGGCTGGCCGAGAGGGAGGGCAGCAGCAGCACGAACTCGTCACCGCCGAGTCTGGCCAGGCAGTCCCCCTGACGCACCAATCGCTTGAGGCGGCTGGATACCTCCTTGAGCAACCAGTCGCCGGTAGCGTGACCGAGGGAGTCGTTGATGGTCTTGAAGTGATCCAGATCGATGAACAGCAGGGCCCCGATCAGGTTGTCACGGCTCGCTTCGCTGAATGCCTGCGCCAGGGTTTCGTGCAACTGGCGGCGATTGGGCAGGCCGGTCAGCTCGTCGTAATAGGCAAGATCCTGAATGCGGCGCTCAGCCGCTTTGCGCTCAGAGATGTCTTCGAAGCAGATGACGAAATGGCTGATAACGCCTTTGTCATCCTGCACAGGCGTGACGATTTCCCACTGGGGATAGGTGTGACCATCGAGGTGCAGGCGCTGAGTCTCCCCCTGCCAGCGGTTGAGGGTATTGAGCTCGTAACCAAGGCCATCAAGCCCTGACCAAAGCTCATTGCCCAGATGCAGACCTATCACCCGCTGGCTGTCAAAACCGGTGATCTGGCTGAAGGCATGGTTGACCCGCAGGATCTTGAAATCAGGATCCGTGATGATGATGCCTTCATGAGTTTCAAACGCCACAGCAGAGAGCCGCAACTGGGCGTCGCTCTGCAGCCGCTCCAGCTCGGCCACCATACGCACGGAGAAGATGGTCAACACTGAGCCCAGATTGGGGATCTCAATCTCGCCGGAGAAAAGCAGGGCCAGATGACCCAGGATCTGGCCATTTCGGTCAAACAGCGGCTGGGCGTAATAACGCTGCCCCGCCTTTAGTTGGGGGTTGAGCTGACAATGGGCCTCAAGGGTAACCACACAGGCTTCACCGCGCCGATAAACCTGCTGACAGGGCATGCCAGCGAGCTCGTACTCCTTGAGGTCGATGCCGTGACAGGCCAGCACCTTGAGGCGATCGCTGCCGGTGCGCTCTGCCAGCCAGACCGCATCCGCAACCAGAATATGGGCAAGCTGATTGACCAGGGTATCGAAGAAATCGAGCCCTGTTCTGGCGGAAAGGGCCTGGGCCAGCTGGGCCAGCAAGGGGTCTTGCAACAGAGGAAGCTGCTGGGATAACTCGACAGGCAAGGGGGTGCTGCGGGTGGTATCGAGCGGCGCAAGCCAGCCACAGCAAACCTGCTGGGCGGGGATGTACTGACCGCTCCAGAGCACGTGGCGCACGCTCCCCTCTTCATCGTTCAAATGGCCGATAAACTGGGCCGGTTGGTGCGAGTGATAGAGTCTGGAGAGAAAATCGGAGAATCCGGGTTCATCATCTGCAGCCAGCTGACCGGCCCAGGGGTGTGCGCCCTCCCCTTGCCAAAGCTGGTAAGAGGCATGATCGGACAGGCTCCACTGCTCCTGTTGTCGATCATAAAACCACATCATTTGAGTGGCTTGCTGTTTCATGTACTACTCCAACACCACAACAACCACGTTCAATGCCCGAATAACTTGATAGCGCCCACATTCACAGGTCGCACTACGGCATGACGAGGTGCGGCGGGAAGTGCGAAAGATGCGAGACTAAGCGGTGGAAACCGGACATGAGGTCGACATGCGGCGCTGCCAAGAAGGGACAGAAACGATCCAAGTTTTCCCATACTGCCTGCCTGTTTCATGGAGCTCAAGCGCTTTTTGGTGCAGAACGGGAAAAGATCACAATTTATATGTCCCGTGATAGTAAAGGGCCCATTTCGTGACCCAGATCACATTTCATTATTCCCCCATGAGTAATCTGAAGGTGAAGACACAAGCAAGACGACCCGAAGGGGGCCAATATGAAAATCGAAATTACCAGCAAAATCATCGACATTACCCCGGCTATCCGCGAGCGCATTGAATCCCGCTTTGAAAAGCTCGAACGTCTTCAGGTGCCTCTCATCACACCTCATGTGATTGTCTCCAAAGAGCGTCTGATGTTCATCATTGAAGCCACTGCTGGCATCCCCAACGGCAAACTGTTTGCCCAGGCAGAACACGAGGATCTCTACGCCGCCATCACTGAACTGGGGCAAAAGCTGGAGCGTCAGCTCACCCGTCACATCGAAAAACCCATTGCCCGTCGTGCGGCGGCCAGTGCCAAGGAAATCCCCCAGCCGGACGAAGCCGACGCATAATCCGCAATCACATCACACCAATTTGAATTCAAAGGCGGGATCTTCCCGCCTTTTTGCATGCTGACTTTTGTACGATCCCCTTCATGCTTGTGCCGCTGCCCTCAACTTAACCAGTGCAAGCGCGTATCCACCCCTTCTTGCAGTGCATTGAGGACTGGCAACATGAGCAAGGGATCGTCACGCCTTGGTTGATCCGCCAGCTTGTGCTGCCAGCGCTCGCGACCCAGGGGCGAGAGGTTGTCATAGACGGCAGGATCCAGCGCAGCTTGCGGGCCGAGCAAAGGCGGTGATCGCAGCGCCAGCCAAAGCCTCACATCCACCATGGATCCTCCCTGCTGCAACTGCTCATTGAGGTGCGCAGATCCCCCATCATCCTCGCCTCCTTGCAAGGGGGTCACGGCCGGTAGTTCAAAATGGCTGCGCCAGACCCGGGTATCTAGCTTGGAAACCCGCATCGGATCGAACCAGGGCTGCTCTTCTACAGCATCGGTCAGCAGGGCCAGGTGCAGACGAAAGTCGGCCCTGTCTCCGTGCTGGAGATCACGGTTGAGACGCTGCCCCAGCTGGGCCTCGTCAACCAACAGCTGATCACGAATCGCGCTGGGTAACATGAGATAACTCTTGGAAATAGTGGTTTCATTGCTTATCGGCCGCAAATCGGATCCTTTGAGCAGGAAAAATCCCGCCAAGGGGTTCACAACGACAGAAGATCTGTTAGTATGCGCCTCGCACTTGTGGAGGGGTTCCCGAGCGGCCAAAGGGATCAGACTGTAAATCTGACGGCTCTGCCTTCGAAGGTTCGAATCCTTCTCCCTCCACCATTTCAAGTGCAGCCAGTACGCAAGTCAGGCCAATAAACGTATGCAATACCCCGTGGAGGGGTTCCCGAGCGGCCAAAGGGATCAGACTGTAAATCTGACGGCTCTGCCTTCGAAGGTTCGAATCCTTCTCCCTCCACCACTCTTCAGAAAACCCGGCCTGGCGCCGGGTTTTCGCATTTCTGGCCATCAGGATGTCGTGTGACCCACCCTCACACTGCCCCATGAAAACGGGAGGCCAAGGCCTCCCGTTTTTGCATCCCCCTGCCCTACAGGGTGAAGCGGTAGAAGATGTCCACCGCCTGGGCGACGCCGCTCATGGCCTGCAGATAGAGTCTAGGCATCAGCTCGTAACGCAGCTTGAACTCGGCGATGGGGCTGAACACGCCGACCCCGTACTGGAACTGCAAACCGGGCAACAGATAGGCCGACAGGGTCACCTGAGTGTTGTTGCCACTGCCGGCGGTATCGAGCGCCACATCGCTCATGCCGAGGGATTCCCCCAGGCTGGAGACCACGCCATTGGCCTGGCTGACGGCACCGGCCACCAGCAGGCCGTTGAAACCACCATCTTCACCACTGGTCTGCAAGCCCTTGCCGCGCAGCAGATAGGAGAGCTGTTCTGATTGTGCCATCTGCGGCTCGGAATAGACGGTGATCTTGGGCTTGCTCGCCGGCCCTGTCACCCGCACCCCGACCGTCACCTTGTCCTCTATGGTATCCGGATCCCGATAGGCCTCTATGTTGAGGAAGGGTCGATCGAGCGGGCCGGAGAAGAGGATACGGCCATCCTTGATGATGAGGTTCTGGCCATAAGCCCTGAAGCGACCATCGTTGAGCACCAGCTGACCGTTGCCCGCCAGTGGCCGGGAAGGCTGCTGGCTGATATTGATGCCGCCGCCCACCCGGGTCTTGAGCCCCATGGCATCGAGCCGAACGTCATCCCCAAGCCGAATGGCCAGCTTGATGGCCATCGGCAGCGGCGCCGCCTTGGGCACAGGCGGCAGGTCGTCATAGATCACGGTCACATCGTCGGAGACAGAAACAGCACTCTCTGGCAGGCTCTTGACCAGGATCCGCGCCCAGGGAATATCGACCTGACCACTGACCTGGGTCTCCTCTCCCAGCGAGATGGCGATGTCGGGGGAGAGCCGTACCCGTCCCATGCCCGGATACTGGGCTTCCAGCTCCTTGCCCTGAATGGTGAGACTGCCCGTCACCGGCATGCTGGCCCAGCTCAGCCAGCCCCCCAGCGCCAGCGGGCCCTTGCCCACCAGCATGGCACCGTCAAGCTCGGCCCGGTTGCCTTCTATCTTGAGACGGGTCACCAGCTTGGAGAGGGTCACCATGTCGGAGTGGGTCTGCACCTCTCCATCGAGCAGGTTGAGCTGACCGAACAGCAGAGGGGACGCCAGTGTGCCATCGAAGCGGGCATCGGCCGAGATGACCCCCTGCAGGGAGCGCACCTCGGGAATGAGGGGTGCAAACGTCGTCAGCTTGAGGTCATCAAACTTGAGCTGGCCCGACAGAGTGCCACGACCGGCCGGATCCTTGATCAGCAGATCGGTATCGATATGACCTATCTGTTTGGAGACGAAGTCGAGCCGGATCGCCGCCTGCTGGCGTTCAAAGTCCACCCCCAGTTCGAGGCGCTGATAATCGGTCTTGAGCCCGTCAGCCACGAAGGTGCCCGGTGTGGTGCGCACATTGGCGTGCAGTGTCGGCTGATTGCCACGCCAGCTGGCGCGACCATCGGCTGAGAGCACCGCCTGCCAGCGGAAGTTTTCCGGCAGCCAGGGACGCAGGCGCTTGAGATCAAACTCGCTTAGGGCAAACTCCAGGCTTCCTTGCTGGGCCGAAACCTGGCTCCCCTTGACGCAGAGGCTGGCCCCCTGGGAGGTCAGGCAGAGATCCCCCATGGTCAGCCGCTGGCGTGGCAGATCGAGATCAAGGGCCCAGGGGTCGGTCAGCTCCCAGCGCCGCAACGGCGTCTTCAGCTTGAGCTCCGACAAGGCACCACGCCAGCGATCTCCGCGCAGCCCGCCGCTCAGGTTGAGGTTGGCAGCAACCGGATCGCCCTTCATGGTCAGACTCAGCACATGTTGGTTGAGGTCGCCACTGAGCGTCAAGGCCAGCTGACTGAGGGTGGTTTTTCCCTGCACCAGACTCACCACCGTCAGCGCCAGTTCACCGGCCGGCTTGTCACCGACCAGGGCATTGCCCTTGATGGCGATCCCTTTCAGATCCGTGCCCGCATAATAGAGACGGCTGGAGACCAGTTCAGTAGTGACCCGCGGCGCTTTCTGATTACCGGTCAGACGCACCTGTCCCTTTATGTCCCCTTTCAGGCCAGGATAGAGCCCCGTCAGATTGGGTGCATCGAGATCCGCATCCAGTCGCCACGCCTGCTGGCTGAGGCTGCCCTTGGCCTGCAACCGGTTGGGGCCGCTTTGCAGCGCCAGAGCCGGGATCTGCCACTCCATCTTGTCGTTGCCGCTGATCTCGCCCTGGATGGCGAGCGGATACTGATTAAGCTTGCCCTCGACTTTCAGCTCGGGCAGTTGCAACTGCCAGTGACCCGCCTCGCTCAGTTCGAAACGGCTGACTATCTTGCCCGCCAGCTTGCCCTTGAGTTCAGGCACCAGTTCGGCGGGATTGATCTCCTTGAATTCGGTGGTGCCCTGCCAGCGAACCCCCTTGTTCCAGGCCAGCTTGCCATCGAGCTTGAGCTCCCCCTTCAGGGCGTTGAGCAGCAGGTTTATCTGGTTGAGTTGCTCCAGATCCCCCTTGCCCGTCAGCGCCAGCTTGAAGGGGGGCACATCCGTGCCCTTGCCGGCGGTATTCAAGGCAAATTGGTAGGCAGAGAGCTTGCCCTTGGCGGTCAGGCTGCCCTTGTCCAGCTGATAGCCGGGCTCGTCCTTGGCTGCTTGTTTGGTGACAGTGTGCAGGGGCCAGCCGAGGCGCTTCCACTCCAGCGCCAGGTCAAACGGCAAGTCAGGGTTGAGGGGAGCCAATGACCCCTTGAGGTTGGCGGCCACAGGCCCCTTGGCTTGCAGTGCCAGCGCCAGCTTGCCCACTGAGCCACCCAGGGTCAGGGTCGCCTGCTCCCCTTTCAGTTCACCATCCAGCAACCCCTTGCGGGCTTTGGCATCCAGGGTCAACGTCAGCGGATAATCCTCGGTCAGCCGGACATGGCCCTTGAGCGCCAGATCCGCCATGGCATGGCGCAGGGAGAGCTCGCGCACCTCGATGCGCTCCTCTTTTGCCGTGGCCGACAACCGCAGGAAATCGAGCCCTTCGATCAGCTCCCCTTGCTGGTAGTGCAGCTTGGTGGCATGCAAACCTTCCAGCTGGATCGGGAATGGCAAGTGAATGGCAGGCAAGGTTATGGGTGCCGCCTGTTCTGCCTTGTCCTTGCCCGCCTGCTGCGCCTTGACGCTCAGCATGGGTTGGGTGGCGGCCTTGTCTGCAGTCGCCTTGTCTTTGCTCGCTTTCTCCCTGGCAGCCTTGTCGGCAGCGGGCTTGGCTGCATTGGCAGGCGGTGTCTCGGCCAGGATCACGCTCAGGCCATCGAGCACGGGCCCACGCACTATGAGCCCCTTGCGATTGAGGGAGGCACCGATATCCAGCGACGTGAGGGTTACCGCGACCCCGGGTACCGCCAGATCCAGATCTGCCACCTTGAGGCTGTCGATCTGGATTTTCAGCGGCAAGGGCCGCCAGACAAAAGGCTCCGATGGCGTTTCCGGTGTCGGTTCAGACTCGGCAACCTTCACCACGGGATGGGTAACCGACAGGGATTTTATCCAGAGCTTGCCCTGCAGCAGCTTGCCCAGATCCCAGTCGAGCACGGCCCGATCCACAGTGACATCCACCAGTTCAT
The DNA here is from genome assembly GCF_963900955.1 of Aeromonas sp. 9A. Classification (NCBI taxonomy): domain Bacteria; kingdom Pseudomonadati; phylum Pseudomonadota; class Gammaproteobacteria; order Aeromonadales; family Aeromonadaceae; genus Aeromonas; species Aeromonas sp. 9A. Next base: position 1,881,445 of record NZ_CAWRFG010000001.1, on the reverse strand, counting down.
CCTGCCAGCCGACCCCTTCCAGGGTCCAGCCGTAGCCCAGTTGGCCAGCCACCAGATCCCCCTTGAGAGAAGGCAGCGCAGCCCTGGCCTGCAACCACAGCCACTTGTTGCCCTGGTGGGTGAACCCCAGCAGGCTGACACCGATGAGCAGCAAGAAGACCAGCCCCATCAGCCAGAGAAAAATGCGTTTTACCCAGATCACAGTGCAGACCCCCGCGAAACATGCAGCCGCAGCGGCCAAAGAAACGTGCGTTCAAACGAAATCATAATTCAGGCCCCAGCGCGAAATGCAGCCGCAGCGGCTTGTCTTCCTCGGAAATGCCCACCGCCAGATCGAGCCTGACCTGACCTATGGGGGTCACCCAGCGCACACCTACACCTGTCCCTATCTTCCAGGCTTCGCTGTAATCCTCGGTTGCCGTGCCGCCATCCACGAACAGGGCACCTAGCCACTTGTCGCTGAACCGGTAGTTGTATTCGGCACTGGCGGCGCTCACGTAGCGTCCCCCCAGCAACTTGCCATCACTGTCTCGCGGCGAGATCGTCTCATAGCCGTAGCCACGCACCGTCTGATCGCCCCCGGTAAAGAAGCGCAAGGAGGGGGGTACCAACGAGAAGCTGTCCCCTATGATGGCGCCCTGCTCGGCCCGCAGCAGGAAGCGGTGATCATCCCCCAAAGTACGCAGCCACTTGCTGCGGCCCCACACCCGCATGAAGCTGATATCCGACCCCCAGTAAGGGTCGGAAAACTCCAGGGTCAGTTGCTGGCGATCACCCCAGTCCGGTACCAGACCACCGCGCACCCGCAGCCGCGACCAGGAGACGCCGGGGATCAGCAGCAAGCTGTTCCCTTCATCCTTGCCCTGCACATAGCTTTCGTTTTCAAGCCGGATGAAGACGTCACGGTCCCATGTCTCCGGACGCCGCGTCCAGCGGTGGACACTGAAGGTGGCGAGATCGGAGCGGGTGTCATTGTTGTTGGTATAGCGATAACCGGTTTGCAGGGAGTAGTAATCCCGCAGCGGGTTGCCCACCGGGATCTGGTAATCGAAGCTGAGATCGGCCTGAGGGGCGGAGACATTGGCTGTCGCGTTGAGACGGTGACCATAGCGGTTGACCCAGGGCTTCTCCCAGGTGGCACTCATGCGCGGGCCCACGTCGGTGGCAAAGCCGACCCCCGTCTCTATCTCGTGGTCAACCCGGTTGGACAAGGTGACCTGCACAGGCACACGGTTGCCCTCGGCCTGACTGATCATGGGCTTGATATCCACCTGCTTGAACAGCTTGGTGGAGGAGACATCCTGCGACATCTCGGCCATCCGGATCGCCAGATAAGGGTCGCCACGCTTGATGTTGATGAGCGGTCGAATGAGGCGCAGCGCCTCCGGTGTGGCGTCGTAGTGGATCTCGCCAAAGTGATAGCGGGGGCCGGAGCGGAACAGGATGAAGATTTCGGCCGTGCCCTGATCCGGGAACACCTTGACCTGACTCTTGCTGATCTTGGCATCGAAATAACCCCGGGCCAGCCCCAGGTTGCCCAGATCCGCCTTGATGGATTCGTACTTGCCGTGGTTGAGGGCATCGCCCTCTTTCAAGGGCAGCTTGTCCAGCAGCTCGCTGTAAACCTCGTCGCTGCCCGCGTCCCCTTCCAGCAAAATATCGAGGCGAGAGATGATGACAGGCTTGCCCGGATCCACCTCTATCACCACCTTGGAGGGAGCCTGCTTGTCGCGGCTCAGGGTGATCTTGGGCTGATAGTAGCCATAGACCTGCAAGGCTTTTTGCACGCTCTCGGTGATCTTGGCGCGCGCGGGGCGGAACTGGCGTTCCTGATAGACAGGCAGGGCATTGAGGTAGGCTTCAACGTTGCTCTTGTTATCCCCTCTCAGACCCTTGATCTGATAGGTGAGCTTGGCCGCCATGGCGGGCGTGACAACCAGCAGCAGACAGAGGCTCAGGCCAAGTGCGCGAAGCCCGCGACGGAACGCCCGTCCGGGCGGTGAGATCCCTGCTGGCAGGGGCGGATTGCATCCTGTCAAACGTCAATTTCCCCGAAGAACATGATTAAAATAATGCAGTATTCAGAACGATAATGAGGCTCACTCGATGGCAAGCGCGCCTCATCCTAGCATATCCCCAGCCCAACATCAGAGCGGGGTGGCATTGAAATTCACCATATTATTGAAGCCTTTGCCGACCGGGTGACCCCCTTTACCCCCGCGCCGGCCACGCTGACCTGCGCCATTGCGGGTAAAAAGGGGAATTCCTCGCCCGTCAGGCCATGAAGTACCGCCTCAACGACGGCGATTCACGCCAGGGGCCAACTCTCAAGGCGCTCCGGATGATGCGACATCCATTGTCGGCAAACGGTCAAAATGACATCATCGCCCTCATGGCCTGCCCCCAAACATTGGCCCTGGCGTCCCCCTCCCTTGAAGGCATGTCTATTTAGACGATATAAATCAATTGGTTGAGTAACAATAATCAAAGCCTCGTTCACCTCAATCGATTTATCCCGCTGCCACCTTGCCTCTCCCTCCACCACACTGGGTCTATCAACAAAGGGACGCACATCATCTTCGCCAGCCTTGGCGTTATTCATTGAGGGGACACATCATGCATGCACGTAGCGAACAGATGGCTGACTATATTGCCGATCGTCTCGAGTTCATCACTTTTCTCGCCTGTTGCAGCGCCATGCTGGCCTTGCTGACGGGCATGAACGGCCAGCAGGCGCTGGCCTTTACCGCGCTCAATCTGCCGTTCGGGCTCGCCATTTTACTGGGGCTAGCCATGCTGGCACCGCTGCCGGCACACTGGCGCCTGCCGGGTGTCACCCTGCTGCTGGCAGGCAGTGCGCTGGCCACCCTGCAACTGGGTGGCAACTGGCTCAACCCCCTGGCCATCTGGAGCCTGCATGCCCTGCTGGGCCTGGAGATACTGTGGCAATCACGCCCAAGGGCGCATCTGACGGCTCACCTGCGTGGCTAATGCCAGAGTCCGGCTGACGTGTGCGATGAATTGGGGTAATCTTGCGCCCCGATTTGCCATCCGCCGAGGAGCACCCGAATGAAGAAAGCCTGTGCCCAGCACATCCTGGTCAAGACCGAGAAGCAGTGTCTGGAGATCAAGGAGAAACTTGCCAAGGGAGCCGACTTTGGCCAAATGGCCAAGCGCTTCTCCACCTGCGCCTCATCCAAGCGCTCGGGGGATCTGGGGGAGTTTTCGAAGGGTGACATGGTCAAGCCGTTTGACGATGCCGTGTTCAAGGGCGAACTGCTGACAGTGCTCGGCCCGATACGCACCAAGTTCGGCTTTCACCTCATCAAGGTGCTATACCGCAACTGACTAGCTGTGATCTCTCTGTAGGTTGTTCACTCGGGGCATTCCCGGAAAACTGGAGGCGCCAACCAAACCAATCATCCGAGGTGCCCCAGTGAACAACCATAAAAATGCCCGATTAACCGTCTTTGGTCGACAGCTTCTTGTCCAACGTATCATTGAGCAGGGCCTGCGCGTTGAAGAGGCCGCTCACGCTGCCGGCGTCAGTACCCGCACCGCTTACAAGTGGCTCACTCGATATCGCCAGGAGGGGCCTGATGGCTTGTACAATCGCTCTTCTCAACCGCGCAACGGGCAGAACACCTGCAACCGTGGCTGCATGAGTACAACTGGCATCGTCCTCATGCAAGTCTGGGCTATAAGCCCCCCATCAGCCGTCTTCAATCTGTGAACAACCTGGTGGGTTTACACAACTAGCTCATAAACGGAAGGCTCAGAGCTCGGGTGACAACACCAGGGGCCAACCGCCGCACCGGCGGGCATAGAAGCCAAAGCGCCAGGGATGGCGTTGTGCCCAGTTATCCATCTCGGGTGCCGGCGTGAACTTGCTATCCGGCCAGAGCGATACCCGGCTAGCCCGACCATGCAGGGCCTGCCAGCGGGTCAGGCTGATGTCAGCCAGACGCCATTGAAAATCATCCTTTGGCAACAGCACAGGGGCAAATGCCTGACCACGGTTGCAATATTGCCCGCCCCCATCATTGCCATCTACCAGTTGCCAGAAAATGTTGAGCAGATCCCCATATCCCACCAAAGCCGGATCGTATTCGATGCGTACCGCCTGACGCCGCAGCCCCCTCTTTTCAGCATCCGAGTTTCCTTTCAGCTCGGGTGTGACATAACCGGGCTCGACCCGGGTCACGCCGGGCACGGCTTCATATATGATCTCGGCACGCCACATGTCCCCTGCCGCCATGACAGCCGTGTCCGCCCAGAGAGGTGTGCTTTGGAAAAGCAGCAGGATTGAGATAAATTTACTAACGTTATCAGTCAATTAAGTTTATCCTTCTGGGCACATGTCCATCATAACCAGTGGATCCCCGTTATGCCCAGTTATTTGTGGTGGCCACTGCTGGCCTGGATGCTGCCCTTGGCTGGCGCCCTCGGCAGTCGCATGCATCTCTGGCCCTGGTGGGCAGGCTTCGCCCTCTGTCTCGTCAGCGCCCTGATCGCCCTTGGTCTCTTGCTGCGCCTGCCCTGGAGCCGGCACAAGGTGCCAAGCCTGTGGGGCATAGTTCCCCTGTTGCTGCCCCTGCTGTTTGTGGTGCAAGCACTGCGCATGCCGCTGACCAACGATGTCAGCACGGATCCCTATCATCCCCCCGCCCTTGCCTGGGCTGCCGAACTGAGAAGCCCGCAGGATCTGCCGATAAATCCGGCCCCCTTGCAAGTATTTGAGAAAAATCCCGGTCCTCTCTATACCAGAGCCTCCCCGGTCGAGGTGATCACGGAAGCGAGCGAGCTGATGGAAGAGCTCGGCTGGCAGCAACGACCCAGCCCAACCGGCATTGATGCCGTCGTCACCTCTCGCTGGTTTGGCTTTCAGGATGACGTGGCCTTGAGAGTCTTTGCGGGCCCCAAGGAGACCCGAGTCGACATGCGCTCTGCCTCCCGTCAGGGGCGCAGCGATCTAGGGGCGAATCGGGCTCGGATCCATGCATTTCTGGATCTGCTCAACGAACGGTTAGGCGGCGCCTATAAACCCAAGATGAAGAAAATTGAAGAGGATCAGTATGCGCGTTGAGGTCAAACCGGACCGGGAATATGCCTGGTTTATCCGCCCCTTTTTCTGGCTGCAAAAACGCAACTACGGTCAGGTGCTGATCCCGGGCAAATGCTGGGGCCGCTCACCACGGCTGTTTGCCGCCGTGGCCACCCTGTATGGTGTCATCAACCGCAAGCGCTCTCCCATCGATCCCGTGCTGCGCTCCCTGGTGACGGTCAGGGTCTCCCAGCTCAACTGGTGCCGTTTCTGCGTCGACATCAACGCCATGACCCTCATCAAGCGAGCGGGCTCCAGCGACAAGGTGGAGGCGCTGGCACACTGGCGCACCAGCCCCCTGTTCGACGAACGGGAAAAGGCGGTGCTCGACTACACCGAAGCCATGACAGGGCTCGATGGGGTGAGCGACGAGCAGGCGGCTCGCCTCAAGCCCTGGTTCGATGACGATGCCATGGTGGAGCTGACCGGCCTTGTCGCCTTCCAGAACATGTCGGCCAAGTTCAATGCGGCCCTCGATATTGCCCCCCAGGGCTTCTGCCAGTTGCCGGTGCAACCTGAGCGCCCCGTGGCAGCTCAGGAACAGCAGCCCGGCAAGGACGCCTGATGAAGCGCGCCCGCCTGCTGCTCCTGCTGGTGATGGGTTGCCTGATTGGCGCCTTTTTCACCCTCGATCTCGGCCGCTACCTGAGCCTGTCCCAGTTGCAGGCCCACCAGGATGCACTGGCACAACTGGTCGACACCCATTTTGTCGCCGCCTGCCTGCTGTTTGTGACTCTCTATGTGATCAGTACCGCCCTCTCACTGCCCGGCGCCAGCCTGCTCACCCTGGGGGGCAGCGCTGTATTCGGTATTGGCTGGGGGCTGCTGCTGGTCTCCTTTGCCAGTACGATCGGGGCCACACTGGCTTTTCTCAGCGCCCGCTTCCTGCTGCGCGACTGGGTACTCAGACACTTTGGCGACAATCTGGCCACGTTTCAGGCCGGCATGGCAAAAGACGGCGCCGCCTACCTGCTGAGCCTGCGCCTCATCCCGCTCTTCCCCTTCTTTCTGGTCAATCTGTTGATGGGGCTCACTCCCATCAGAGTCAGTACCTACTACTGGGTGAGCCAGCTTGGCATGCTGCCCGGCACCTTCGTCTATGTGCTGGCGGGAAGCGAGCTGGCAACCCTCACCAACACGGGCAATATTCTCTCCCCCGGCCTGATGGTGGCGCTGACCCTGCTAGGACTGATGCCCTTTTTGATGAAGAGGGCGATGACATGGCTGGCCCTGCGTCGCCTCCATGCCCCCTATCAAAAGCCAAGCCGCTATGACTACAACCTGCTGGTGATAGGTGCCGGTGCCGGCGGCCTGGTGACCAGCTATATCGCCGCGGCGGTGAAGGCCAAGGTCGCCCTTATCGAGAAACACAGGATGGGTGGGGACTGCCTCAATACCGGCTGCGTTCCCTCCAAGGCACTGATCCGAAGTAGCCGCTTTGCCGCCGAGCAGCGCAGGGCCGGGGAACTGGGTTTTAGCCCGAATCAGGCCCGCGCCGATTTTGCCGCCGTGATGGAGCGGGTGGCACAGGTGATCAAGGAGGTCGAACCCCACGACTCGGTGGCGCGCTATCAGAATCTGGGCGTGGAGTGCATCGAGGGCGAAGCAAAACTGGTCTCCCCTTGGGAGGTGGAGGTGAATGGCCGGCACCTCACCAGCCGCCATATCGTGATCGCCACCGGGGCAAGCCCCCTGGTGCCGGACCTGCCCGGATTGGCCGACACGCCTTATCTCACCTCGAATACCCTCTGGCAGCTGCGCACCCCGCCCCTCCGCCTGCTGGTGCTGGGCGGTGGCCCCATCGGCTGCGAACTGGCCCAGAGTTTTGCCCTGCTTGGCATCCCGGTCACCCAAGTGGAGCTGGCCGATCAGCTGCTGCCTCGTGAAGAGCGCGACGTAGCCGATGCTCTGCAACACCAGATGGCGGCGGACGGCGTCACCCTGCTCACCGGCTGGTGTGCCGAGCGGGTCGACTATGTGCCGCAAGAAGGGAGTGAGCAAGGGGAACACCTCCCCATCCGGCTCCACCTGTGTCGGGGTGATCAACGCCTGATGGTTGAAGGGGATCAACTGCTGCTGGCACTGGGGCGGGTTGCAAATGTCAGCGGCTTCGGCCTCGAAACGCTGGGGGTCGAGCTGGCGCCACGCGGCACCATTGCTGTCGATGGTTTTCTCGCCACCAACTACCCCAGCATACTGGCGGTGGGCGATGTGGCAGGCCCCTACCAGTTCACTCATTTTGCCGCCCATCAGGCCTGGTATGCCGCCGTCAATGCCCTGTTCGGCCAGTTCAAGCGCTTCAAGGCGGATTACAGGGTGATCCCCGCGGCGACCTACACCAGCCCGGAAATTGCCAGGGTGGGTCTCAACCGCAAGGAGGCCATGGCTCAAGGAATCCCCTTCGAGGTGACCCGCTTCGCGCTAGGGGAGCTGGATCGCGCCATTGCCGATGGGGAACGCCATGGCTTTATCGAGGTGCTGACGGTGCCCGGCAAAGACAAGATCCTCGGTGCCACCATAGTGGGCACTCACGCCGGTGAACGGCTCGCCGAATTCGTGCTCGCCATGCGCCACCAGCTGGGGCTTGGCAAGATACTCGCCACCATCCACGCCTATCCCACCCTGATGGAGGGGAACAAGTACGTGGCCGGTGAATGGAAACGGGCCCATCAGCCCACTCGGGTGCTGGCCCTGCTGGCCCGTTATCACCACTGGCGCCGCGGCGCCTGACCCTTTGCCCAAGGTAACGCCCATGTTCAAGACCCTGCCTTTGCTTAAATCCCTGTTGTGCGCCCTGCCCCTGCTGGCAAGCGGCACACTCTTTGCCGATGACACTGCCGACGAGGGAGCCCGTTGGCAGCAGACCCTTGATCAAGCGAGGGGCCAGACCGTCTACTTCAACGCCTGGGGCGGCAGCCCGGAGATCAACACCTATCTGGTGTGGGCGGGGCAGGAGATTGAGCGTCAATATCAGGTCAAACTGGTACAGGTGAAAGTGGATGACATAGCCCAGAGCGTCAGCCAGCTGCTGGCCAACAAACAGGCCGGCAAAAACACGGGAGGCCCCATCGATCTGCTCTGGGTCAACGGCGAGAATTTCAAGGCGCTCAAGGAGCAGGGGCTGTTGGGTGCCCCCTTCAGCCATGAGCTGCCCAACCTGGCCCTGGTGGACAAGAGCCTGCCGGTGAGTGAGGACTTCACTGTGCCGGTAGAGGGACTGGAAGCGCCCTGGGGCATAGGCCAGCTCAACCTGATGGTGAATGGGGACGAGGTGAGCAATCCCCCCCGCTCCGCAGAGGCGCTGCTCGCCTGGGCCAAGGCCCATCCCGGTCGTTTCAGCTATCCCAAGCCGCCCCAGTTTCATGGCTCCAGCTTTCTCAAACAGATATTGCTGGAGCTGACCCCGGATCCTGCCCCCCTCTATCGGGAGGCAACCGATGCCGATTTTGCCAGACTCACAGCGCCGCTCTGGGTCTGGCTCGACGAGTTCCACCCCGCACTCTGGCGCAAGGGCAAGCTGTTCCCCACCGGCGCCGCCGAGACCCGCCAGTTGCTGGATGACGGTGAGCTGGCCATGGCCATCAGCTTCAACCCGCAAGAAGCGCAGAGTGCGGTGCAAAACGGCGCCCTGCCCCCCAGCGTGGTGGCCGTGGCCATGGAGAAAGGGGCGCTCACCAACAGCCATTTTCTCGCCATCCCCTTCAACGCCAACGCCCGCGCGGGCGCCAAGGTAGTGGCCAACTTTCTGCTGAGCCCGGCAGCCCAGGCCCGCAAGGCCGAGCCCGCCTTTTGGGGCGATCCCAGCGTGCTGCGCAGCGACGCCTTGCCAGCGACCACCAAACAGGTACCAGCCCTGCGCTTCAAGGCGGTGGCTGAACCCCATCCCAGCTGGCAGACCAAGCTCGAAGCGGCCTGGGCCGAGCGTTACGGTCACTGATGACGGCAGGACTCGGCAACGCCATCCGCCGCACCCTCGGCTGGCGCCCCATGTTTACCCTCCTCTGCGCCCTCCTGCTGGCCGCCCCCCTGCTGGGAGGGCTGTGGCTGCTGGTGACACAGGGGACACTCAGCCCGCATGTTCAGCGGCTGCTGGCCCAGCCTGGGCTCTGGCACTCGGCAGCCTTGAGCTTCTGGATTGCGGCGGCCTCCACCCTGGGCAGCCTGCTGTTGACCGCCCTGCTGCTGGCACACAGCGTCAAGAACGGGGAAGAGAGCCGCAGCTTTCGGCTGCTGCGCCGTCTGCTCTCCCCCCTGCTGGCGCTGCCCCATGTCGCCTTTGCCATCGGTTTTGCCTTCCTGCTCGCCCCCTCCGGCTGGTTGTTGCGGCTCGTCTCTCCCTCCTTGACCGGTTTTGAGCTGCCCCCGGACTGGCAGACCATCAAAGACCCGGTCGGGCTTGGTCTTATCCTGGCGCTGATCCTCAAAGAGACCCCTTTCCTGCTGCTGATGGCACTGGCAGCGCAAGAACCCGCCAAGCTGGCCCGCCAGCAGTGGCTTGGCGCCAGCCTGGGTTTCAGTACCCCGCAGATCTGGTGGCGCCTGTTGTTGCCTGCGCTCTGGCCCGCCCTGCGCCTGCCCCTCTATGCGGTGGCCGCGTACGGAGTGGCTGTGGTGGATCTCGCTCTGCTGCTGGGGCCCGATGCCCCTGCCCCGCTGGCCGTGCGGCTCTGGCTCTGGTATCAGGATCCAGACCTTGACTGGCGCGGCGCCACCGCCAGCGGCGCCCTCTTGCTGCTCGCCATCAACCTGCTGCTGCTCGCCGGTTTGCGGCTGCTGGAGTGGGGCCACACGACTGTCGGCAAGCACGCCTGGCTCGATGGCCGGCGCGCCGAGCCAAATCCGCTGACAGCCAGCCTGTCCGGCATCACAACCTTTACCCTGATGGCCATCAATCTGGCAGTGCTGGCAGCCTTGGTGATCTGGTCGCTGACCCGGCGCTGGTCCTTCCCCGACCTGCTGCCTGGTCAGTGGAGCAGCCACCATTGGCATGTACTCCTGCCGGACCTGATGCCCCTGCTTGTGACGAGTACCCTGCTGGCACTGGCGAGCGGACTGCTGGCGCTGCTGATGGCGGTATTGAGTCTGGAGGCTCAGCAAGGCCGTCGGCCCTGGCCCCTCTGGCTCATCTGTTTGCCACTGCTGCTGCCCCAGGCCAGCCTGCTGTTTGGCATCCGGCTGGGGCTTGACTGGCTGGGGGGCGGGATTGGGT
>NZ_CAWRFG010000001.1:1763761-1871032 GCF_963900955.1 Aeromonas sp. 9A | reverse complement strand
GGACTGGGTGCTCTGGAGCCAGCTGCTGTTTGTCTTCCCCTATGTCTATCTCTGCCTGCAGGGGCCTTATCGCCAGTTCGACCCGCGCATCACTCAGGCCGCGCTCACCCTGGGGGCCCGCCCCTGGCACGTCTGGTGGCGGGTGAAAGGGCCATTGCTGGCACGTCCGCTGCTCTTTGCCTTTGCGGTGGGGGCAGCGGTGAGTCTGGCCCAATACCTGCCGACCCTGCTGTTTGGCGCAGGCAGAGTAGTCACCATCACTACCGAGGCGGTGGCCATTGGCAGCGGCCTCAACCGGCGGCTGGCTGGCCTCTATGGCCTGCTGCAACTGCTGCTGCCCCTTGTCATCTATCTGCTGGCACTCTGGCTGCCAGCCCGGCTCAACCCTGCGCTCAAGGACGCCCGATGAACACGAGAAGCTGCCGATGCTAAGCACAACCCCACTTCATCTCTACCTCGATGAGAACCTGCTGCTGTCGCTGCCTGCGCTACAGGTTGCCCCCGGTGAAGTGCTGACCCTGATGGGCCCCAGTGGTTGTGGCAAGAGCTCGTTGCTGGGGGCGCTGGCGGGTGTCTTGCCGCCCAGGGGGCCGATCCGGCTGGAAGGGGATATACGGCTGGGTGAACGGCTGCTCACCTCACTGCCTTCCCAGACCCGGCGTATCGGCATGCTGTTTCAGGATGACCTGCTGTTTGCCCATCTGACGGTGGCTGAAAACCTGATGTTCGGCATGCCTGCCCCCCTCAAGGGCGCGGCGGCCAGACGGGCAAGGGCGCTGGACACGCTGGCAGAAGTAGCGCTGGTCGATCAGGCCGACAAGCTGCCGGGAGCACTCTCCGGCGGCCAGAGGGCGCGGATCAGTCTGCTGCGGGCTTTGCTGGCAGAGCCCAGGGCCCTGTTGCTGGACGAGCCCTTCTCCCGCCTCGACAAGCCGCTGCGCGCCGCCTTCAGAACCCTGGTGTTCGAGCGACTCAAGGCGCTGGGGATACCCGCCCTGCTGGTCACCCACGACGAGGAGGATGCGCCGGGGGCTATCCTGACGCTCACCACTCCCTGTTTTACCAAAGAGGACACCGACCTTGTTTGACCGCCATCTGATCCCCCTTATTCGCAGTCCCCTCACCCGGCTGGCCAAACCCCTCTGCCGAGCCGGGATCAGCGCCAACCAGATAAGCCTGACCGGCTTTGCCATCGGCATGCTGGCACTGCCACTGCTGGCCCTGGAGCTCTATTCCTGGGCGCTGCTCGTCATCTTGTTCAACCGGCTGCTGGACGGGCTCGATGGCGCTGTGGCGCGAGAGACGAAGATCACGGATTGCGGCGGCTTTCTGGACATCACCCTCGATTTCATCTTCTACGCCGCCGTAGTGCTGGGGTTTGCCCTGAGCGCCCCCGCCAACGCCCTGCCCGCCGCCACCCTGCTGTTCGCTTTCATGGGCACGGGGTCGAGCTTTCTGGCCTTTGCCATCATGGCGGGCAAGCGGGGTATTGAAAATCCCGTCTATCACCACAAGTCCCTCTATTATCTCGGGGGCCTGACGGAGGGGAGCGAGACCATAGCCCTGTTCGTGCTGATGTGCCTCTGGCCCGCCGGGTTTGCAACCCTGGCCTACGGCTTTGCCCTGCTCTGTCTTGTCACCACCCTGACGCGGCTCTGGAGCGGTTACCATACCCTTGGCGAGTAACGTTATTCGGGCTTAGGGCATAGGGGCGCGGAGCGCACCAGCCCATCGGCAGGCCACGAGTTTGAGCCGTCATCCATGCACTGAGTACTTGCGCATGGATGACAATGTTTTACCATGTCGACACTCTTTTTCAGGCTCATGAGAACCTTATGCGTCGCCTTGTCTCCGTGCTCACTCTTTCCCTGTTTCCCCTGCTCTACGGTTGCAGCAGCACGCCTGCTCCCAAACCCGTGGCCAAGCCGTTCAAAAGTGCCTTCATCAATCAGACGCCACAAATAAAACCTGCTTACAGCCAAGGGGTTAGCAAGGGAGACTTCGCCAATCGCAACAACGTGGACAGCTTCGTCCAACGCATGGTCGAGAAGCACGGTTTTGACAGCATCGAGCTGCATCGACTGCTGGCACAGGCGGATCGCTATGACTGGATAATACGGCTGATGGATGCCCAGGCCCCCACCACCGCCAAGCCAATCGGACCGACCGGCGCCTGGAATCGCTACCGCGCCAAGTTCATCACGCCGGACAACGTGCAAAACGGCGTCAACTTCTGGCGTGAGTACGAGAGCGAGCTCAACCGTGCCGAGCAGGAGTATGGAGTGCCGCCCGAAATCATCGTCGGTATCATAGGCGTGGAGACCCGCTGGGGTCGGGTAATGGGCAAGACCCGCATTCTGGATGCGCTGGCGACTCTGGCCTTCGACTATCCGCGCCGCGCCGAATTCTTTACCGGCGAACTGGAGGCCTTCCTGGTGATGACCCGGGATGAGGGGATGGACCCCACTGAACCCAAGGGCTCCTACGCCGGCGCCATGGGGTATGGGCAGTTCATGCCATCGAGCTTCCAGCGCTACGCAGTGGACTTTGACGGCAATGGCCACACCAACTTGTGGGATCCTGTGGATGCCATCGGCAGCGTGGCCAACTACTTCAAGGCGCATGGCTGGGAGCAGGGTCAACCGGTAGCGGTGCGTGGTCAGGGCCAGCTACCCGGCTATGAGCATGGCTTTCAGACCCGTTACCCGATCACCACCTTGCACCGCGCCGGTCTGAATCCCATCAGCAACCTTGGCAACCACAGCGAAGCAAGCCTGCTGCGCCTGGATGTCGGCACCGGCTATCAATACTGGTACGGCCTGCCCAACTTCTACACCATCACCCGCTACAACCACAGCACCCACTATGCCATGGCGGTGTGGCAGCTGGGGCTGGCGGTCAAGGCTGCCAGAGGCGGTTACTGAGTCAGGCAACTTGCCAATAAAAACGGGCCCAGCTGGCCCGTTTTTATTACTCGTTTTCCAGCAACCAGCGTTTGAGCAGGGCAGCCAACTGAGCCTGTTCAGCCTCGGTCAGTGGCGCCAGCAAACGCCGCTCGTTCGCCACATGCCGCTCGACGGCCCGATCGACCAGTTCGCGCCCAGACGCCGTCAGGCAGACCAGCAGGCTGCGCCTGTCGCTCGGCGCCGCCTGTCGCTCGATCAGGCCACGCGCTGCCAGCTTGTCGAGCCGTGCCGTCATGGCCCCGGAGCTCAACATGGCAGCTTGATAGAGCGCGGTCGGCGTCAGCGGCTCACCGGCCCGGCGCAAGGTCGCCAGTATGTCGAAGTCTGAGCCCAGAAGGCCGCACGCCTTGAGCTCTTCACTCACCTCACGGCCGGCGATGGCCGCCATGCGCGCCACCCGCCCCAACACCCCCATGGGAGAGCAGTCGAGATCCGGTCTCTGCCGCGCCCACTGGGCCAGCAACAGGTCTACATGATCACTATCCATCTTGGTCACTTATCTTTTTATCGAGATACTTGATAGTAAACCAATTTGAGACTAAGTTATCTTCACAAAAAGATACTTCATAAAGAGATAAGCCATGCCACTGCTGATTGCCTTGCTGGCCCCCCTGCTATGGGGCAGTACCTATGCCGTCGTCAGCCTCTACCTGACTGACTACTCCCCTTACTGGGTGGCCGTGTGGCGGGCGCTGCCGGCTGGGCTGCTCCTGTTGTTGCTGCATCCGCGTCTACCGCCCCTGCCCTGGGGCAAGCAGTTCCTGCTGGCGTTTTGCAACATAGCCGCCTTCTTTGCCCTGCTGTTTGTGGCTGCCTTCCGGCTACCGGGGGCAGTGGCAGGCACGCTCGGGGCCACACTGCCGCTGGTTCTCATGCTGCTGGCCTGGTTGCAGGATGGCACGCGGCCAACCCTGAAGTGGTTGCTGCTGGGGCTGATGGGGCTCGCCGGTGTCTTGTTGCTGCTCAATCCCTCCGCCAATCTGGATCCCATAGGCGTGACATGCGCCCTGCTGGCAACCCTGCTGATCGGCCAATCCAGCCGCTGGATGCAGCGCTGGCCGGTGAGCGATCTGCTGGCCCTCACCGCCTGGCAACTGCTGCTCGGCGGCCTGATACTGATCCCGCTCGCCTGGTGGCTGGCCGGCCCCATGCCACTGCCCCAACCAGCTGCAGCACCCGGGCTTGTCTGGCTCATTTTGCTCAACACGGCGCTGGCCTACTGGGCCTGGCTGTGGGGGCTCAAGCGTCATGGCCCCGAGGTAATGGGCATGCTGGCTCTCACCAACCCCATGGTGGCGGTCTCCCTGGGTGTGCTGATGGTCGGTGAAACCCTGGATGGCCGGCAGTGGCTCGGCATAGGGGTGATCCTGCTCTCACTGTTTCTGATGAAGCTGCCGGCGCGCTCCTTCTTCAAACGCTGGCAAGCCGCAGGGCGAATATCGCCGGGGCGGCGATCACCGATGACAAGGCATGAGTCCGAGCAGGGAAAACCCTGAACCGAGAAAAAGAACCATAAAAAAAGAGGAGCCGCTGTGGCTCCTCTTGCTATCTATCCGATGTTCAATTCAGCCCGCCAACGGTATGGGTCAGACGCCCGCCTTAGCCAGCGCAGCAGAGACAATCTGTTGGGCTTCTTGCTGGATCAGATCCAGGTGTGCTTCGCCCTTGAAGCTCTCCATGTAGATCTTGTAGATGGACTCGGTACCGGAGGGACGCGCCGCGAACCAGCCGTTCTCAGTCACCACCTTGAGGCCACCGATGGCGGCATCGTTGCCCGGCGCGCGGGTCAGCTTGGCAATGATGGGCTCACCGGCCAGGGTTGATGCTTCGACCAGTGCCGGATCCAGCTTGGAGAGCACGGCTTTTTGCGCGCTGTTGGCAGGGGCATCGATACGGCGGTAGCTGGAGCGGCCGAATTTGGCTTCCAGTGCATCGTAATGCACCTGGGGATCCTTGCCGGTGACCGCCAGAATTTCGGCCGCCAGCAGCGCCAGAATGAAGCCATCCTTGTCGGTGGTCCAGACGGTGCCGTCTTTACGCAGGAAGGAGGCGCCTGCGCTCTCCTCACCACCAAAACCAAACTCGCCGCTGTAGAGGCCATCCACGAACCACTTGAAGCCGACCGGCACCTCTTTCAGGGTACGGCCAATCTCGCCGGCAACCCGGTCGATCATCGAAGAGGAGACCAGCGTCTTGCCGACGGCAGCCGCTTTGGGCCAGCCGGTGCGATGGGTAAACAGATACTGGATCGCCACCGCCAGATAGTGGTTCGGGTTCATCAGACCCGCCTTGGTGACGATGCCGTGACGGTCGTAGTCAGGGTCGTTGCCAAGGGCGATGTCGAACTTGTCCTTGAGGGCAATCAGGCCCGCCATGGCAAACGGACTGGAGCAATCCATCCGGATCTTGCCGTCTTTATCCAGAGTCATGAAGGAGAAGGTAGGATCGACACGATAGTTGACCACCTCGATGTTCAGGCCATAAGTCTTGGCGATGACGTCCCAGTAGGCGACGCCGGAGCCACCCAGCGGGTCGACACCAATCTTGATACCGGCCTCTCTGATGGCATCCAGGTCCAGCACGTTTTTCAGGTCGTCCACATAGGGGGTGACATAGTCGTGCTCAACCACGAAGGGGCTCTTGAGGGCATCGGCGAATGGCATGCGTTTCACGCCGGCCAGACCGGCTTCCAGAATGGCGTTGGCCCTGTCTTCCACCCACTTGGTGATCTCACCTTCGGCGGGGCCACCGTGGGGTGGGTTGTACTTGAAGCCGCCATCTTCCGGCGGATTGTGGGACGGGGTGATCACCACACCGTCAGCGCGCGCAGCGGGTTTACTGGCGTTGTGGCGCAGGATGGCGTGAGAGATCACCGGCGTCGGCGTGAAGCCCATACCAGCCTGAATGCGAGTCTCGACGCCGTTGGCCGCCAGCACTTCGACTGCGCTGGCAAAAGCGGATTCAGACAGGGCGTGAGTATCCATGCCGACAAACAGCGGGCCCGTGATGCCGGCCTGCTGGCGATACTCCACCAGCGCCTGGGTTACCGCCAGGATGTGAGACTCGGTAAAGGCATTGTGCAAGGCACTGCCACGGTGGCCGGAGGTGCCGAAGGCCACCCGCTGCTCGGGGCGGCTCATGTCAGGCTTGTTGAGGTAGTAGGCGCTGACCAGACGGGGAATGTTGGTCAGGTCACTTAAACGAGCCGGCTGACCGGCGTGGGAATGCTGAGCCATGGCGTTATCCTTGCTTGATGGCGGCCTTGCCGGGCAAGGCCTGAACTTGATGAACCGTTAAATCGCGCTGCTTACCTGGGCGATCAGCGCCTCGTCGTAGCCCATGCTGGCCATCATCTGGGCCACCATGTTCTGCTTGCGACTGGTATTGGTATTGCTGATCACCCAGAACGGGGTATCCGGCACAGGCTTGGGCTTGGTGGTGCTGCCGCTGGCACGCAGTGCCTCTGGATCCCGCGAGAAATAGACGCGCTTGCGCCCCTTGATTTCGGTGGCCTGGGTAAACCCGACCGGATTATCCCGATAGAGGGTACTGAGCACCTGCATGAAGCGGTTGATGGACTTCTCTTCTTTTTGCAGCTCGCCAGAGTCGAGCAGGGCCTGCAGCCCCATGGCATCGGTGGCGACGCTCGGCTGGGGGAGGTCCACAGGCTCGGCAACCGGCACTGTTATGTGCGTGGGCTGTTCCAGCAGACGGCGCAGGATATCGGAGGCACTCTCACCAATGTGCCGGGTCTGGCTGGCGATATAGAAGTAGAGATCGTCATCAAGCTCGATGGTTTTCATAGGGATGCGCTGGACTCGTCGAAATTCGGATGCGGCGATTATACATAGGCAAACCCGGCAGCCCAAGCCAAGGGCTGGCAGATGTGCATGAATCTCATCGAGAATACGGCATAATACGGGGCCAAGTGTGTGATCCTCCGCACTGATAGCGCATCCGGCGTCATTTTTTTGAAAAAAAACCACAAAAAAATGACCCTCAAGGAATGAAATCCTTTTCTTTCAGTGTGTTAAAAATCAGGCAAAAAAGCCCACTACCGACAAGGTGTCATTTTGCAACAAAACCCATTATTGAACTTCAAGGAACAGGGCCAGGGCCCGGCAGTTGTGCTGATCCACGGCCTGTTCGGCAGCCTGGACAACCTGGGGCTGCTGGCACGCGCCCTGAGCGAACACTATCGCGTCATCAGCGTGGATCTGCGCAACCACGGCGCCTCTTTTCACAGCGATGAGATGAGCTATCCCCAGCAGGCTGCCGACGTGCTCGCCCTGCTCGATACCCTGGCCCTGGATCAGGTATCCCTGGTCGGTCACTCCATGGGCGGCAAGGTCGCCATGCAACTGGCCAAGCAGGCTCCCGCCAGGATCGCACGGCTGGTGGTGGCCGACATAGCCCCTGTCGCCTATCCCCACTCCCGCCATCAGAATGTGTTCGCCGGTCTCAACGCCACCCTGCGCCAGCCAGTGCAGAGCCG
The DNA here is from genome assembly GCF_963900955.1 of Aeromonas sp. 9A. Classification (NCBI taxonomy): domain Bacteria; kingdom Pseudomonadati; phylum Pseudomonadota; class Gammaproteobacteria; order Aeromonadales; family Aeromonadaceae; genus Aeromonas; species Aeromonas sp. 9A. The sequence goes on along the minus strand of NZ_CAWRFG010000001.1, from coordinate 1,863,571 downwards.
CAGCGAGGCAGAGGCCATTTTGGCCGAGCACATCGAGATCGCCGGCGTACGCCAGTTCCTGCTCAAATCCTTCGCCAAGGGAGAGTCCGGTTGGGGCTGGCGTTTCAACGTAGCAGCCCTTGAGCGCAATTACGCCAACATCATGGGCTGGCCCGACAACCAGCATAGATTCGAAGGGCCGACACTCTTTATCAAGGGCGGCGATTCGGACTATATGCAGCCCCAATATACCGACACTGTGATGGCACAATTCCCGGCGGCAAAGGCGCGCGTCATCGCCGGAACAGGCCACTGGCTGCACGCCGAAAAGCCGGTTTTGTTCAACAAATTGGTTGTGGATTTCCTGTCGACAGGCGGTTAACAGTTTCAAATCCTTTGTGATATAGTGCGCCCGTCATAAGGAGTGTGCGCAATCCATGCTAAGTGAACATATCGATCTGATTGAGAGTCTAGGCCTGAAGTTATTCTTGCTGGCCATTTTCATATTGATTGGCCTGGCCATTCACGACGTACTCAAACGCGGCAACGTGCCCCGTTTTGGTCGAGTCATCGTCTGGTTGGTACTCTGTCTGGGTTGCGCGGGTTTTGTCGCCAAGGGGCTGATCGAATTGGGCTGGGAAGGCTCAGGGGTCGGCTAACTTATTTTCATCTGTGATGTATGGCCAAACAGCAAACTGATCGAACAACACTGGATCTGTTCGCAAATGAGAAGCGCCCCGGCAGGCCAAAGACCAATCCACTCCCCCGTGAGACCCAACTCAAGATCAACAAGCGCAACCAGCTTAAGCGCGATCGCGAGAACGGCCTGAAACGGGTCGAGTTAAAGGTGGAGGCCGAGTTGCTGGAGCGCCTGAACCAACTTGCGTTACAACAGAACGTCAGCCGAGCCGAGCTGATCCAATCTATCCTGAAGCAACAGATTGAGTCTGCTTTCGCAGCAGGCATCGCAATCTGACCGTTAAGCATTAACACCAGATACGGGTAACTAAACACTATGGCTAGTGTAGGTCTGTTTTTCGGCAGCGATACCGGTAATACCGAAGCTGTCGCCAAGATGATCCAGAAAGAACTGGGCAAACAACTGATTGAAGTCCGTGACATTGCCAAGAGCAGCAAGGCCGACATCGACAGCTTCGATCTGCTGATGTTCGGTATCCCGACTTGGTATTACGGCGAAGCCCAAGCCGATTGGGATGACTTCTTCCCCGAGCTGGAAGAGATCGACTTCACCAACAAGCTGGTTGCCATCTTCGGATGCGGCGATCAGGAAGACTATGCCGAGTACTTCCTCGACGCCATGGGCACACTGCGTGACATCGTCGAAGCCAAAGGCGCCATCATCATCGGCAACTGGCCAACCGCCGGTTACGAGTTTGAAGCCTCCAAGGCTGTGGTGGATGACAAGCACTTCGTGGGTCTGGGTATCGACGAAGATCGCCAGCCGGAACTGACCGCCGAGCGCGTCAAGGGCTGGTGCAAGCAGCTGCATGAAGAGATGTGCCTGGCCGAGCTGGAGTGATCCGGCAAGCCAGCTACCTCTGACAACAAGGGCCCCGGTGGGGCCCTTGTTGTTTTTGCGATCCGATCTTTTCAGCCACCTCTGTGCTCGGGTTTGGCACGCACATAGAGGGTGCGTTTGACCTGTGCCACCAGCTCGCCACTCTTGTCCTGCACCGTGACCTCGAACTCGGGGAAGTGCTTGTTGCCCCCCTCGGTCGCCGCCACTATGGACGCCAGCTTGCCGTCGGTCAGGTTGAACTCGGCCACCAGTTTGCCTTTGCCCGGCTTGATGTAGTTGATGCTGCCCGCCTTGTCCCAGACGTAATAGCGGTTCTTGAAGTACCCCATCAGCATCAGCGGATAGATGGGATCCGTCATCGCAAACATGCTGCCGCCAAACTGGGTCCGGTTGGCGTTCTTGTTCCACCAGCGTGACTTCAACGTCACCCGGCAAAAACGGAAGTCATCACTCAGGGTTTCTATCTTGATGCCTGCGCCCCAGAAGGGAGGCCAGGCGTTGAGGGCGCGCCGCACCCAGGCCGCGTTGTCAAAAAGCCAATCCATGGATCTCATCCGACCAGACAATGAAGAAGGTTACATCTTATCAACATTCGTCCGCTGAGCAAGCCGGCGACAGGATTTGATCAATTCTGCCAGATGGCGGACTTTGCGCTAAAGCCCTTGAATTACTGGGTTTATTTTTAGGTTGGCTACGACCTATAATGACAGGCCAAGCGAGTTCGTGGTTGCCATTCCAGCGGCAGTCAATCAGAATAACCACACCTTCGAGAATGCGAATAAGTAGAATATGGCAGACAACAACCAAGCGTTAAAAAAGGCCGGGCTCAAGATCACCTTGCCCCGCGTCAAAATTCTGGAAATCCTGCAACAGCCGGATTGCCAGCACACCAGTGCGGAAGATCTGTACAAACGACTGATCGACCAGGGTGAAGAGATTGGTCTCGCTACCGTATATCGCGTTCTCAACCAGTTTGATGATGCCGGTATTGTTACCCGTCACCACTTCGAAGGTGGCAAGTCGGTATTCGAGCTGGCCACCCAGGAACACCACGACCACCTGGTCTGCCTCGATTGTGGCAAGGTGATCGAGTTTTCCGATGAGGTGATCGAGCAGCGCCAGCGCGATATCGCCAAGCATCACAACATCCGCCTGACCAATCACAGCCTCTATCTGTACGGCCACTGCGCCAATGGCGACTGCAAGCACGAAGATTCATAGACGCTTGCACCGGTCAATAAAAAAGCCAGCATAACGCTGGCTTTTTTGCATTCGCAATCCGGGCAAGAGCGGCAGGGTCTCCCCTGCCCTCTGCTTGTCAGACTTTGGCCATCAGGCCTCGGCCTTGCCCCAGACGTCCCGCAGGGCCACGGTGCGGTTGAACACCAGGTGCTCGGCGCTGGAGAGCTTGTTGTCGGCGCAGAAGTAGCCTTCGCGCTCGAACTGGTAGGCAAACTCCGGCTTGGCGTCCTTGAGGGAAGCCTCGACGCGGGCCCCCTCGATGATCACCAGCGAATCCGGATTGAGTGCCCCTTCGAAGTCATCCTCGGCACCCGGGTTCGGCATCTTGAACAGACGATCGTAGAGACGGATCTCGGCCGGCAGGGAGTGAGTGGCGCTGACCCAGTGGATCACCCCCTTCACCTTGCGACCATCCGCCGGATCCTTGCCCAGGGTCTCGGGATCGTAGGAGCAGTAGATGCAAGTCACCTTGCCATCCACATCCTTCTCGACCCGCTCGGCCTTGATCACATAGGCGTTGCGCAGACGCACTTCCTTGCCCAGCACCAGTCGCTTGAACTGCTTGTTCGCTTCTTCTTTGAAGTCCGCTTCGTCGATGAAGATCTCGCGGGTAAAGTTCAGTTCACGGGTACCCATCTCGGCGTTGTTCGGGTGCGCCGGTGCGGTCAACACCTCGTCGGCCGCCAGGTTCTCGATGACCACCTTCACCGGATGCAGCACGGCCATGGCGCGCGGTGCGTTCTCGTTGAGATCGTCACGGATGCAGGCTTCCAGCATGCTCATCTCGACTATGTTGTCCTGCTTGGTCACGCCAATGCGTTTGCAGAACTCGCGGATGGAGGCAGAGGTGTAGCCACGACGACGCAGACCGGAAACGGTCAGCATGCGCGGATCGTCCCAGCCATCCACGTGCTTCTCGGTCACCAGCAGGTTCAGCTTGCGCTTGGACATGACGGTGTATTCGAGGTTCAGACGAGAAAACTCGTACTGACGCGGGTGGCAGTCGATGGTGATGTTGTCCAGCACCCAGTCATACAGACGACGGTTGTCCTGGAACTCCAGGGTACAGATGGAGTGGGTGATCCCTTCCAGCGCGTCCGAGATGCAGTGGGTGAAGTCGTACATCGGATAGATGCACCACTTGTCACCGGTCTGGTGATGGTGGGCAAACTTGATGCGATAGATAACCGGATCGCGCATCACCATGAAGGGGGACGCCATGTCGATCTTGGCGCGCAGGCAAGCGGTGCCTTCGGCAAACTCGCCGTTTTTCATCTTGGCAAACAGCGCCAGGTTCTCGGCCACTGGACGATCGCGGAACGGGCTGTTCTTGCCGGCCTCGGTCAGGGTGCCACGGTACTCGCGCATCTGCTCCGCAGAGAGCTCGTCCACATAGGCCAGACCCTTTTCGATAAGCTCGATGGCGTAGCCGTGCAGCTTGTCGAAATAGTCGGAGGAGTAGCAGATCTCGCCGCTCCACTGGAAGCCGAGCCACTGCACGTCCTGCTTGATGGACTCCACGTACTCGATGTCTTCTTTCACCGGGTTGGTGTCATCGAAACGCAGGTTGCACTGGCCCTGATAGTCACGGGCGATGCCAAAGTTCAGACAGATTGACTTGGCGTGGCCGATATGGAGATAACCGTTCGGCTCGGGCGGAAAACGGGTATGCACGTGGTTGTGCTTACCGCTGGCCAGATCTTCATCAATGATCTGACGGATAAAGTTAGTTGGGCTGTTCGCCTGACTCATGGCTCACCTCAAAAATGCGTCACTGGCGGAAGTTGTGCCGGCTGGCACCCTCATCCCCCCGCCATCAAGCCGGTTATGATCCCTCATTACGCGCCCTGTCTCAACCTGAATTTACCCAATTCGGGGCGCGGGCAGGCCAAAACGGCACGTGCCCCCCAGCCGAATGCCATGACAGATAAAAAAGACCCCGCACTGGGCGGGGTTCAAGGTGATGAAAAACAAAAACAGACAATACACACACACAACAAAGGCTCACACGCACAGTCAACCTTTCCCAAACCCGATGCAGTGTCGGCCTTGGGAAAGGCGGGTCTTGCGACCCGCCTGGTGTTAGCGGTTGGCTGCTATCAGTTCAGCTCGGTGACGCGACTGGTGCGCTGGCCATCGAAACTGGTGGTACGCAGGTAGACCTTGCCGGTCACGCTCGGCTTGGCCGCGGCGTCGTAGTCAGTCCAGGTGGTGCCGTCCAGGCTGTACTGGATGGGCAAGCCCGGCAGATCCACGTTCGCTTCAAGCTTGCCGTTGATGACCTTGGCGCCCGGTACTGAGAGGCGGTATTCAACACCGGCCTGATCCAGCTTCGGCAGCACGCGCTGACCCAGCAGGTTGGCGAACTGGTTCCACTCTTTGTTGAGGGTGGCCTTGTTGACATGCTTGGTCTCGCCGGAGAACTCGCGGCCCTTCACATAGTTCAGCTCGAAGCCACCTTTGTGCCAGGCACGCTCGGCCACGGAGAAGATACGCGGGTAGACCATGTACTCGTACTGGGCATCGGTCCGCACGGTTTCACTCCACTGCTGACCGGAGATACCGCGGAACTTGACCGGATCCTGGTCACCCTTGGCCACGAAGGCGTTGCCGTCGCGGTCAACCGAGGTCTCGGCGTTCTGCGGCAGGTTTTCCGGGGCAAAGGCAAACACCTTGCGGGTGTCATTGAAACGGGTTGCCCAGTAGTAGCCACGTTCGGCCGGGTGTACCTCGTTCGGGAAGTCGAAGTAGAGGTAATCCGGGTTGGAGAGCACAACGTCATAACCCTTGTGCGCCCACTTCATCGCTTCGTTGAAGCCACCCCAGTAGAGGGTTTCCCAGAAGTTGACCACTGTCTTGTCGGTGGCGAAATCCTTGGCGCTATTGGCGTACTTGAGGCCATCTTCCCATGCCTGCAGGGTGGAGAAGCCACGCTCTTTTGCCAATTCGCTCACTTCCTTGGCGAAGTAAACCGGCAGCTCGGCCACGTCCTTGATCTTGCCATCATCGATCATCTTCTGGCAGACCGGCGACTTGCCGAACGGCTTGTCCTGCTTGCTGGAATCGACGTTGCCCTTCCAGGCGACCAGATCGGCTTTCTGGGTAACGGCCGGATCCTGATAGCCACCGCCCTGCATGATGTTCTTCGCCTCGTCACCACCGTAATGCCAGGCGGTCAACGGCTGACCGGCGGCCTGGTGCATCTGGGCCACTTCATCCATCACCTTGCTCACGAAGGTGGCAGCACCCGGCTGGCAAGGGTTGATGAAGGACATCTTGTCGTAGAACTGGACCGAGGTGACATTGGAAGTATCCGCCGGGTCCGTCAGACGGAACTGGCTGGCTTCGGCCTCTTTGCCCTCGCTCATCAGACGCTGGTAACGCGCTTCCATGGAGACCACGGCAGCACGGGCGTGCGCCGGCATGTTGATCTCGGGGATGACGGTGACACCACGGGCCTTGGCATAACGCACCAAATCGATGTAGTCAGACTTGCTGTAGAAACCGGAACCCTGGTTGTCGCTGGTCGGGCCGGAACCCAGCTGCGGCATCAGGCACTTGGTTTCAGACAGATCGTGGCAACGCTGGCTGCCTACATCCGTCAGCTCCGGCAGACCCGGTATCTCCAGACGCCAGCCTTCATCGTTGGTCAAACCCAGGTGCAACTTGTTGAGCTTCATGGCTGACATCTGGTCAACCAGCTTCTTCATGGTTTCGAGGCTTCTGAAGTGACGGGCCACGTCGGTCTGCATACCGCGGTATTCAAAACGCGGCGCATCCTCGACGCTCATCTGGCTCACCAGCTTGTCGTTCACCCCCAGCAAGGAGAGCAGGGATTGCGCGCCCCAGAAGGCACCCTCGATGTCGTGCCCCTGGATCACAGTGCCCTGCTTGCCTATGGTCATGTCATAACCTTCGGCCTGCTTGAGCTTGCTGCCGAGCTTGACGGTCACTGGATAGCCGGTGTCGGAGAGGGTAACACCCAGCTTGGTCAGTTGAGCCTTCAGGGCTTCGGCGCGATCGCTTGGCAAGTCCAGCGCGTTGAGCTTGATGGTGGAGAAGTCCACTTGCGGACCCGACTTGATCACTTGCTTGAGCGGGGTCGGCAGTATCTGATCATCAATCTTGCTGGCTGGCAGCAGGCTGCTGGTCAGGTTGGCATCGAAACGGGTCTCGCTGTTCATCAGGATGTTGTTGTCATCCTTGGTTCGCTTCCAGCCATCGGCCGGCATCGGCTTCTCGTAGGTGCTGGCGTCGTCGATGTTGCTCATGCTGGCAATCACCTTGGGCTCGGCGCCGTCGGCAGCCACATACCAGCTTGGCATGATGTCAGATTCGAACAATACCCAGTATTCCACCACCAGCGGCACTTCGACCGTGGCATCCTTGGCAAAGCCCTTAAACTGCTCGGTTGGCGTCAAACGATAGAGGTCGCCGGTCAGATGGGTGATGGTGAACTGGTCGTTGTCGACACGCTGGATACGGCGGATGGAGGAGACATAAATACCCCAATCCTTGGAGGTCACGTCAGCACCGGTATTGGTCAGGTGCAGCTTGGCAACGCCACAGCTAGCCCACTCGGAACCCAGCGCCTGGCAATCGAGGCCGGCACCGGCACCGTCGTTGGTGACGACTTCGTACTTGACCACCAGGTTGCTGGCGAGGGAGTCGACCACGGCTTGCTTGGCGGCATCGGCTGCCTGTACCTGGCTGACAAAAATAGTAGACATGGCAATGGCTAACAGAGAATGTTTCAAGTTCATAACTGCTGCTCTCATTTGAAGTAAAGGTTGGATTTTCTTGGCGTTTTTTATATTGGGCCCCGTGGCGGGGCCCTAGTTATGTCAACAATGGACTTAGACTTGAGGCGAGCTTGGCGCCCGATTAACGCAGGGCCTTCATCTCACCGGCAATGATCTCGGCCAAGGGGCCCAGAATCACCTGCAGGTTCTGTTCACCGAGCTTGACCACACCGGCCGCGCCCAGGGCTTTGAGCTTGCGCTCATCCACTATGCTGCGGTCTTTCAGGGTCAGACGCAGACGGGTGATGCAGGCATCGATGGTGACCAGGTTGTCTTGACCACCCAGCACTTCCAGATACTGGCGAGCCAGTTCGGTGCGGTCAGTGGTCTGAGCCTGTGCCGGTACGGCTTCATCATCCTCACGACCCGGAGTTTTCAGGTTGAACTTGACGATGACGGCACGGAAGATGACGTAGTAGAGGCCGAAGAACACCAGACCCTGCACCAGCAACATGTACCACTGAGTCGCCAGCGGGTTGCGTGACTGAATGAACATGTCGACAAAGCCCGCACTGAAACCGAAACCGGAGATCCAGTGCATGCTGGCGGCGATAAACACAGAGACACCGGTCAGCAGGGCGTGGATGACATAGAGTACCGGTGCCACGAACATGAAGGAGAATTCGAGCGGCTCGGTCACACCGGTGAAGAAGGCGGCGAAGGCGGCGGCGATCATGATGGATGCAACCTTGTCCTTGTTCTCTTTCTTGGCAGTGTGATAGATGGCCAGGGCTGCGCCCGGCAGACCGAACATCATGATGGGGAAGAAGCCAGCCTGGTACATACCAGTGACACCCACGACAGCTTTGCCCGCGTCGATGGAAGATTGGCCACCCAGGAAGTTCGGGATGTCGTTGATACCGGCCACGTCAAACCAGAACACTGAGTTCAGGGCGTGGTGCAGACCAACTGGGATCAGCAGACGGTTGAAGAAGGCATAGATACCGGCACCGGTAGAGCCCAGGTTGACGATGGATTCACCAAAGCTCACCAGACCACCGTAAATGACCGGCCAGACGGCCATCAGGATGAAGGAGACGATGATCATCACCACTGAGGTCACGATCGGCACCAGACGACGGCCGGAGAAGAAGGCCAGCGCCTTGTGCAGTTCGACGCTGCTGAAGCGGTTATAGAGCTCGGCGGCGATCACACCGGTCAAGATACCGATAAACTGGTTCTCAATCTTGCCGAACGCGGCAGGCACTTGATCCAGCGGGATCTGCTGGATTTGCGACACGGCACCCGGGCTCAGCAGTGTGGTCACGACCAGGAAACCGACCAGACCGGCCAGTGCGGCAGAGCCGTCTTTGTCCTTGGACATGCCGTAGGCAACACCGACAGCAAACAGGATGGCCATCTTGTCGATGATGGCGGCACCGGCCTTGATCAGGAAGGCAGCCAGCGCGCTGTCACCACCCCAACCGTTAGGGTCAATCCAGTAGCCAACCCCCATCAGGATCGCGGCGGCAGGCAATACCGCTACCGGCACCATCAGGGCACGGCCGATCTTTTGCAAATAACCGAGAATGTTCACGGTTCCTCTCCTTAGTTAATGTTTTTCTAGAAATTAAGTGCTTATCACGTTTGACGCATAAGCCATCAAGGCTTGATTGGCAGTCTAGGGCTTTTATTTCGCTGCGCAAATTAATAAACCTGTAATCGTGATCATTATCACCCAAACGAGATAAAGGTAGCGGATACATGTGGCTTAGTTCGCAATCTTTATTTACGCTATAAAACAACTTGAATCCGTCTTAGCCTATTTGCCGCCGACACCCCGGCAGCAACCCGTACAGAGGTATCTACAATGCGCCTGATCCCGTTGAAATCTGCCAGCCAAGTGGGTCTGTGGTCTGCCCGTTACATCGTTGACCGTATCAATGGGTTCAAACCCACGGCCGATCGCCCCTTCGTACTGGGCCTGCCCACCGGCGGCACCCCGCTCAACACCTACAAGCGCCTGATCGAGCTGCATAAAGCCGGTGAAGTAAGTTTCGAGCACGTGGTCACCTTCAACATGGACGAATATGTCGGCCTGCCGGAAGATCACCCGGAGAGCTACCACAGCTTCATGCACAACAACTTCTTCTGTCACATCGACATCCGCCCGGAAAACATCAACATCCTCAACGGCAACGCCCCGGATCTGGTGGCCGAATGCAAGCGCTATGAGGACAAGATCAAGTCCTATGGCAAGATCAACCTCTTCATGGGTGGCGTCGGCAATGACGGTCACATCGCCTTCAACGAACCGGCCTCCTCCCTCTCCTCTCGCACCCGGGTCAAGACCCTGACCGAGGACACCCGTATCGCCAACTCCCGCTTCTTCGGCGGTGACATGGAGCAGGTGCCCAAGCTGGCGCTGACAGTGGGTGTCGGCACCCTGATGGACGCCGAAGAGATCATGATCCTGGTCACTGGCCACGGCAAGGCCCAGGCCCTGCAAGCAGCAGTGGAAGGCAGCGTCAACCACATGTGGACCATCTCCACCCTGCAACTGCATCCGAAGGGAATGATGGTGTGCGACGAGCCCTCCACCATGGAGCTCAAGGTTAAGACGGTGCGTTACTTCCAGCAGCTCGAAGCCGCCAACATCGGCCGTCTGTAAGGAGCCACCATGTACGCATTGACCAATTGCACCCTCTACACCGGCAGCTGTGTGCTGACCGGTTACGGGGTCGTGATCGAGGGCGACAAGATTGTCGCCATCCAGCATCAGGCCGAACTGCCTGCCGGTATAGAGCGACATGATCTGCATGGCGCCAACCTCTGCGCCGGCTTTATCGACGTGCAGCTCAACGGCTGTGGCGGCGTCATGTTCAACACCGACATCTCCACAGAGACACTGGCGATCATGCAGGCCGCCAACCTCAAATCCGGTACCACCAGCTTCCTGCCGACCCTGATCACCAGCCCGGATGCGGACATGAAGCGGGCCGTCGCCGTGACCCGCGACTACATGGCCGCGCACCCGAATGAAGTGCTGGGCGTGCATCTGGAAGGCCCCTACACCAACCTCAAGCGCAAAGGCATACACCCGGCCGCCCAGATCCGCCAGCCCGCCGACGAGATGATCGACTTCTTCTGCGCCAACAGCGATGCCATCGCCAAGATCACCCTGGCACCGGAGCGCAACAAGCCCGAGCACATCCGTCAGCTGGTAGAGGCAGGCATACTGGTCTCCGCTGGCCATACCGCCGCCAACTACGATCAGGCCATGGCCGGCTTTGATGACGGCATCCGTTTTGCTACCCACCTCTACAACGCCATGACCCCGACCGTGAACGGCCGCGAGCCGGGTGTGGTGGGTGCCATCTATGATCGCAAGGATGTCTATGCCGGCGTCATTGTCGATGGACACCATGTGCACTGGGCCAACGTACGACTGGCCCACAAGATGCTGGGGGAGAGACTGGTGCTGGTGACCGACGCGACCGCCCCCGCCGGTGCACCGGAAGGCTTTGAGAAGTTTGATTTTTGTGGCGCAACCGTCTATTTCCGCGATGGTCAGTGCGTCGACGAGAATGGTACACTCGGCGGCTCTGCCCTCACCATGATTGAGGGGGTGGAGAATCTGGTCAAACAGGTCGGATTACCGCTCGATGAAGCACTGAGAATGGCCACTCTTTATCCCGCTCGCGCCATTGGATGGGACTCACGTCTCGGTAGTATCCAGGTCGGAAAAATAGCCAACCTGACTGTCTTTGATCAGACCTTCACGGTCTGCGGGACCGTGGTTAACGGACACTACACAACACAGTGACACTATGACTGGCGGACAAATAGCAAACGTAGATCTTATCAAGCAGGTCAACAGTGCAGCCGTATATCGGCTCATCGACCTGCAAGGCCCCATCTCGCGGGTCAAAATTGCCGAGTTGAGTCAGCTGGCCCCGGCCAGCGTGACCAAAATAACCCGGCAACTGATCGAGCATGGCCTGATCAAGGAGACCTCACCGCAAGCCTCTACCGGCGGGCGGCGCGCCATCTCCCTGACCACCATCAAGCATCGCTTTCAGTTTGTGTCCGCCAAGCTCGGCCGCGGCTATCTGCAGCTGAGCCTGTACGATCTCGATGGCAAGGAGCTCGATCAACACGTCACCCAGGTGACCGAGATCGATCAACAGCCGGTGGTCGACATGCTGCTGCGGGAAATTGGTGCCTTCATGGACTCCCAGCAGGAGCGCAACCGCAACCTGATCAGCATAGCGCTGACCATGCCGGGTCTGGTCAATCCGGAATCGGGTATGGTCATCTATACCCCCAAATACCAGATCCGCAATCTGGCCCTGGCCAAACTGCTGGAAAACCACTTCAACCTCCCCTGCTACGTGGGCAACGACACCCGCTCGCTGGCACTGGCCGAACACTTCTTCGGTGAGTCCCGCGACTGCATGGACTCCATTCTGGTGAGCGTGCACCAGGGTGCCGGCTCCGGCATCATCACCAAGGGCAAGGTGTTCCTCGGTCAGAACCGCAACGTTGGCGAGATCGGCCACATTCAGGTCGAACCGCTGGGCAAGCGCTGCCACTGCGGCAACTTCGGCTGCCTCGAGACCATCGCCTCCAACGAGGCCATTGTCGACAAGGTAAAAGAGCTGATCAGTCGCGGTCACCTGAGCTCGCTGCAGGAGAAGCACATCACCATACAAGAGGTGTGCAAGGCGGCTATGGCCGGGGATGAGCTGGCACGCAGCGTGATCGAGAACGTGGGTGAGCACCTGGGGCGGGCGGTGGCCATCACGGTCAACCTGTTCAACCCGCAGAAGGTGCTGATCGCAGGCGAAATCACCGCCGCCGAAGAGATCCTCTTCCCAGCCATTCGCCGCTGTGTCGAACACCAGTCACTGCCCAGCTTCCACCGTGGCCTGCCCATCGTGAAGGCCCGCTTCCAGAACCAGCCCACCATAGGCGGCTTCGCCCTGGTGAAACGGGCCCTGCTGGAGGGTGATCTGTTGCAGATCATCATGGAGCAGAAGTAAGGCGCTGGCCTTGCGAGACAAAAAACGGCAGCCATTGGCTGCCGTTTTTTATTGTGCGCTTTTCGCCGGTTTATCCCGCCCGGCAGGGCTTGAACAGATCCAACGCACCGTCATATACCTTGGTCTGCACATCCATGATCCCCAACATAGAGTGGAACAAGTTGTCATGGGAGAAGCGCTTGCTGCTCGCCTCCTGTTGCAGACACCCCATGTTCAGCTGACGATCCGCCTGCAACTGCGGAGAAAACCAGGTCAGCAGCGGCACCCGGGTCTGATCATCCGGCGCAAACTGGTAGGGAGTGTCGTGCAGATAGAGCCCCATGGCACCGAGGGATTCGCCATGGTCGGAGAGATAGACCAACCCCACGTTGTAATCCGTTTGCAGTGACTTGAGCTTCTCTATCAGTTGCGCCACCACCTTGTCGGTATAGCGAATGGTGTTGTCATAGGTATTGACCAGCTCTTCGTTGCTGCAATTCTCGATGTCACTACGCGGGCAGTCCGGCACGAAGAAACGCTCGGACGCAGGATAACGGCGATAGTAGGTCGGACCATGGCTGCCCATCAGATGAAAAGCCACCAGCTTGTTGCCCTGCTTGCCCTTCATGTCGGCAATCTGTCGATCCAGCCCTTCCAGCATCACCTCGTCGTAGCATGAACCCTGCTGGCAATACTGCGGGAAGGCCTTGGCCTCGATATCTATGGTGGGCACATTCTTGCACACCCCCTTACAGCCGCCATCGTTCTCCTTCCAGAGCACAGAGACACCTGCGTGTTGCAGCACATCCAGCATGCCGTCCCGGGACTGGGCCAGGGTGTCGTTATACCCGCGCCGGGTGAGATTGGAGAACATGCAGGGCACGGAGACAGCCGTGGCCGTACCGCAGGAGCGCACATCCTTGAAGGAGATGACTCCCGCTTCCTGCTCGGTGAAACTGTTGGTCTGCTTGCGATAGCCGTTGAGGGAGTAATTCTGGCTACGCGCCGTCTCCCCCACCACCAGGAACATCAGGGTCGGCTTGTTCCCCTGCCCCACCACCCTGGCGTCCGTCCCCAGCGGCTGATAGGGAATGGGGGTGGCAAACAGTATATCTCTGGCATAGCGATAGAAGCCGTGTACATAGTTGGCTGGCACTATCTCCTTGCCAAGAGACTTGTTGTTGCGCCCGACCGAGGCGTAATCCTGATAATAGAGCGCAGCCATACCCACCAGAAACAGCAGTGACAGGGCGATGGAGCCAAATCGCAGGCCAAACCCTCTATACCAGGGGCTGGGATATTCGATCTTCACCCACAACAAGGCCAGCGCCGGCAGCACACCAGTCAGCAGGAACCAGAGCGCGACCCGAGCCATTGAGGTAGGCGCTCACCTCCCCCGTATTGGTCGCAACCATGTTCTGTACCATATCCCTGTCGAAGATGACGCCATATTTGAGCATGGCGTAGCTGACCACAGAACCCAGCAGGATCAGCAGCACGAAGAAGGGCTTGAGCAGATAGCGGAAGGTAAAGGGCAGAAACACCGCATTGAGTGCGGCCAGCAACACCAGGGGGATAGAGAGGACAAAGCCCGCCTTGACGTGGTCCAGCTGAGTGAGAATGGTGTAAAAGTGCAGGAAGATGGGCCAGTTGAACACCAGTGCAAACAGCAGCACCAGCAACAGATTCACCTTCATCACGCCCAGGGTGATGCGCATAACGATACTCCGACAAATCAGGCAGGACTGGGAGCCCGGCATGGGCATTCCCGTTGTTGGCATCTCGCTTACCGCGCGACGCTGTTTGAAGGCGATAGCGATAATGGGCAGGGGCCCGGATACTGCAGCCAGCTTAAAAAGCCAAACTTAAGGGAGAGTTAAGGGGAGCGAGTCCTTTGGCGGGAAGAGAACAAGAGACAAAAACGGCAGCCTGAAGGCTGCCGTTTTTAATATGTGCTCAGCATAGGATCAGAGGGTCGTAGCGACTTCGTCGGAGGAAGATGGCGCCGTTGTGATGCCATCTCCTCACGTGTGCACTCTGGCGATCAGAGGGTCGCGGCGACTTCGTCAGAGATGGAACCGTTGTGGTACACCTCCTGCACGTCGTCCAAATCTTCCAGCATGTCGATGAGGCGCATCAGCTTGGGGGCGGTTTCCGCATCCAGCTCTGCTTCGGTGGAGGGGATCATGGTCACTTCGGCGTTCTGGGCCTTGAAGCCGGCGGCTTCCAGCGCATCCAGCACGGTACCGAAGTCGTTCGGGGTGGTGTACACCTCGATGGAACCATCTTCCTCGGTCACAACGTCATCGGCGCCCGCTTCCAGTGCCGCATCCATCAGGGCATCTTCATCGACACCGACGAAGGTCAGCAGCCCTTTCTTGCTGAACAGGTAGGCAACCGAGCCATCGGTCCCCAGGTTGCCGCCGCTCTTGCTGAAGGCATGACGCACTTCGGCAACGGTACGGTTACGGTTGTCGGTCAGGCACTCCACCATGACGGCAGAACCGGCCGGGCCGTAGCCTTCATACACTATGGTCTCGAGCTGCTCGCCGTCGCCACCACCGGCCCCACGCGCGATGGCGCGGTTGATGGTTTCGCGGGTCATGTTGCTGGTCAGGGCTGCCGTCACAGCCGCACGCAGGCGCGGGTTGTTGGCGGGATCCGGATCACCAATACGGGCCGAGGTGGTGATTTCACGGATCAGCTTGGTGAAGATCTTGCCGCGCTTGGCATCCTGAGCTGCCTTGCGGTGTTTGATGTTGGCCCATTTACTGTGACCTGCCATAGAGACTCTCCGTTATATTTTTTAGATTTCAATAACACAAAGTGACCGGGTAGGCCGCGCTGAGCGCGGCCGGGACTGTGCCGGATGCCGGCTTATTCATCACCCTTGACGGTCGTCGCAATCGCCAGTTCGCTCATCTGCGCCTGGTTGGCAAAGCTGGGGGCGTCTGTCATCAGACAGGCGGCCGCCGTGGTTTTCGGGAAGGCAATCACGTCCCGGATGTTGTCGGTACCGGTCAGCAGCATGCTCAGACGATCCAGACCGAAGGCCAGACCGGCGTGCGGCGGGGTACCGTACTTCAGCGCATCCAGCAGGAAGCCGAACTTCAGACGCTGCTCGGCAGGTGTGATGCCGAGGATGTCGAATACGGTGGCCTGCATCTCGCTGTTGTGGATACGCACAGAACCGCCACCCACTTCGTAGCCGTTGATGACCATGTCGTAGGCGTTGGCATAGGCGCTGAGCGGGTTGGCTTTCAGCTCGCTCGGACCCAGGTTGCTCGGCGCGGTGAAGGGATGGTGCATGGCCGCCAGGCCGCCTTCGCTGTCTTCCTCGAACATGGGGAAGTCGATGACCCACAGCGGCTTCCAGCTGTTTTCCATCAGACCCAGATCGCGGCCCACTTTCAGACGCAGGGCACCGATGGCATCGGCCACCACTTTCTTGCTGTCGGCGCCGAAGAAGATGATGTCGCCGTCGGCTGCGCCGGTACGGGCCAGGATCTCGCGCACTATCTCATCGGAGAGGAACTTGGCAACCGGAGACTGAACCCCTTCGAGGCCGTTGGCGGCTTCGTTGACCTTCATCCAGGCCAGGCCCTTGGCGCCGTAGATGCCGACGAACTTGGTGTACTCGTCGATCTGCTTGCGGGACAGCTCGCTTCCGCCCGGCACTTTCAGGGCTGCCACACGGCCTTTCGGGTCGTTGGCGGGGCCGGCAAACACGGCGAACTCGACGGAGGTCAAGAGGTCTGCCACATCGACCAGCTCCATCGGCAGACGCAGGTCCGGCTTGTCGGAGCCAAAGCGACGCATGGCTTCGTCGAAGGTCATGACAGGGAAGTCGCCCAGATCCACGGCCAGCACGTGTTGCCACAGGTTGCGGATCATCTCTTCCATCAGCTCGCGCACTTGGGGCGCCGTCATGAAGGAGGTCTCCACGTCTATCTGGGTGAATTCTGGCTGGCGGTCGGCACGCAGGTCTTCGTCACGGAAGCACTTGACGATCTGGTAGTAGCGATCGAAGCCGGACATCATCAGCAACTGCTTGAACAGCTGCGGGGACTGCGGCAGGGCGTAGAACTTGCCCTTGTGCACCCGGCTCGGCACCAGATAGTCACGGGCACCTTCCGGGGTGGCCTTGGTCAGCATGGGGGTTTCGATGTCGAGGAAGCCGTGCTCGTCCATGAAGCGACGTACGAAGGCGCTGGCCTTGGCACGGGTCTTCAGGTACTTGGCCATTTCGGGGCGACGCAGATCCAGATAACGGAACTTGAGACGCTGCTCTTCGCTGTTGACCTGGTTGAAGTCCAGCGGCAGCGGCTCGGCGCGGTTGATGATGGTGAGCTCGTGGGCGAACACTTCGATGGCACCTGTGGCCATGTCGCTGTTGCGCTGGGAGTCAGGACGGGTACGTACCACACCTGAAACCTGAATGCAGAACTCGCCGCGCAGTTCGGAGGCCAGGGCGAAGGCGTCCGGCTTGTCCGGATCGAAGAACACCTGCACGATCCCTTCCCGGTCACGCATGTCGATAAAGATCAGACCGCCGAGGTCGCGACGACGATGGACCCAACCGCACAATGTAATGGTCTGCCCGGCATGGGCCTCATTGACCTGTCCGCAATAGATAGAGCGCATGGACTTCTTCCTTCGAAATTGTAGAGAGACGGTTAACCTGAGCCGCCGGGCACGACTGGCAGCACAGTCCGTCTCACAGCTGGCCAGAGTCTTGTTCTTGCCCGGTTTGAAATCTGTCTCGTACCGTCCGACCCCCTGGATCGGACACCTGCCACCGATATCGGCTCGACCAGAGGCGGCTGGCAAGCGGCCGGGCAGTCGGTCAGAGGGCATCGGAAAGCATCGTTGTTTGGCCAATTCATGGCCGCTACCGTCGCCACAATATGCGCACAGCGGGGCGAGTCACAACAAATTGGCAAACAAAAGGGCTGGCATTATAGAGGAAAACCCCCATTTGGGTAAAATGGCCAGCAGCCTCCTTTGCCCTGTTTTTTGCGTCTCAAGGCAAAAAATGGGCATAAACCGAGATAAACCCGCAGACAGGATCCGCCATGAGCCTCTTTTTGGGCCTGCCACAATGGTCGCACCCGGCCTGGCCCGGTCAATTATTGGGTGTGGGCGCCAAACCCGCCGAACATCTCGCTCACTACGCCCGGGTGTTCAACACAGTGGAAGGCAACACCACCTTTTACGCCTCGCCCACCCCTGACACAGTGCAGCGCTGGGCCGATGCGGTGCCTGCCCACTTTCGTTTCAGCTTCAA
The DNA here is from genome assembly GCF_963900955.1 of Aeromonas sp. 9A. Classification (NCBI taxonomy): domain Bacteria; kingdom Pseudomonadati; phylum Pseudomonadota; class Gammaproteobacteria; order Aeromonadales; family Aeromonadaceae; genus Aeromonas; species Aeromonas sp. 9A. The sequence continues at coordinate 1,845,757 of NZ_CAWRFG010000001.1, read as the reverse complement.
GTTTCCGAAAGAAATCAGCCACCAGAGCGATCTGGTGAGCGTAGACAAGCAGGTGACCGACTTCATTCGCCTGCTCACTCCACTGCACGACAAGCTGGGACTGCTCAAGCTGCAACTGCCCGCGCGCTTCGGCCCGAGCGGCCTTCCCCGCCTCGCCGAATTCTTCAATCGGCTGCCGGCAGCGTTTCGCTATGCCCTCGAGGTGCGCCACCCCGATTTCTTCGCCAAGGGCGAGGCGGAGCGCAGCCTCAACCGCATGCTGATGGAAAAAGGCATCAACCGCATCATGCTCGACAGCCGGCCACTGTTTTCTGTGCCAGCTACCACGGCGGCCATGATAGATGCCCAGGGCAAGAAGCCCAGACTGCCGGTTCATCTGCTGGCCACCGCCAGCGCCCCCGTGGTGCGACTCATCGGTCTGCCGGAACCTGCGGCCAATCACCCCTTTCTGCCGGGCTGGCTGCCACACTGGCGTCAATGGCTGGCGGATGGAAAGGATCTCTACCTCTTTATACATACCGCCGACAATGCCCAGTCACCCGAACTCGCCCGTCAGATAACACACCTGTTGGGACAGGAGATGGCCCCCTGGCCGGGGGAAAACGATCGCGCGCGCCAGGGCGTGCTGCGCTTTTAGCCAGCCACTGCACCAGCCATTCATCAGGCGCAAAAAAAGCCACTTTTTTGTGGCCGGACAGGGCTCGGCGTCAAGACAAATGCCCATCAATCCTCTACACTAGCGCCCCAAGCAAGGGTCCGGAACATGGCCCATACGAACTGGGACGGCCCGAAGGAACTCAAGGCCAGTCACCCCGTTCGTAAACAGGTGATATATCTACTCTGATGGGTATCACCCAACGACTCAATTGAACAATACAGCCGGATTACACCCCGGCTGTCAGGTTGCGCAAGCATGCATACCAAAGACCAAATTTTTGCTGCCCCTATCGCCCGATTGGGGGACTTTTGCTTTGACGAACAGGTCGTCGACGTCTTCCCCGACATGATCCAGCGCTCGGTGCCGGGCTACAGCAACATCATCTCCGCCATCGGCATGATGGCTGCCCGTTATGCCCAACCACAGAGCCGTCTGTACGATCTTGGCTGCTCCCTCGGCGCCGCCACCCAGGCCATGCGTCGCCACCTGACTCAAGCGGGTTGCCACATCACGGCGGTGGATCTCTCTCACCCCATGATAGAACGCGCCCGTGCCCACCTTTCGGGTTTCAAATCCGAGGTGCCGGTGGAGTTGGTCGAAGCGGACATCTGCGACATAGCGATCGAAAACGCCTCTGTGGTGGTGCTCAACTTCACCCTGCAGTTCGTGGACCCCGAAAAGCGGATGGCCCTTATCCAGCGCATTTTTGATGGTCTGCGTCCGGGCGGCATCCTGATCCTGAGCGAGAAGTTCCGCTTCGAGGATGAACCGGTCAACGATCTGCTCATCGAGCTGCACCTGGACTTCAAACGCGCCAATGGCTACAGCGAGCTGGAGATCAGCCAGAAACGCAACGCCCTCGAGAACGTGATGCGTACCGACAGCCTGGAGACCCACAGATCCCGCCTGCAAAGCGCCGGCTTCGTTCATCAGGATCTCTGGTTCCAGTGCTTCAACTTCGGTTCCATGATTGCCATCAAATCCAGCGACGCCAACTAAGCCATGATCGACTTTGCCAATTTTTATCAACTGATCGCCAAGAACCGGCTGAGCCACTGGTTGCATACCCTGCCCGCTCAGCTGCATGCCTGGCAGCACGACAACCTGCACGGGGACCTGCCGCGCTGGAATCGCGCCCTCAACAAGCTGCCCACCACAGCGCCCGGCCATATCGAGCTGCAACGGGGCGTCGAGATAGGCAATAGTCAGAGCTTGAGTGAAGGGGAGCGCAAAAAGGTCGAGAGTCTGCTGCGCCAATTCATGCCCTGGCGCAAGGGGCCCTTCACGGTCCACGGCATCCACATCGATACCGAGTGGCGCTCCGACTGGAAGTGGGATCGGGTATTGCCCCACATCAGCCCGCTGGCCGGCCGCTATGTGCTGGATGTGGGCTGCGGCAGCGGCTACCACCTCTGGCGCATGGTCGGCGAAGGGGCCAAACTGGCCGTCGGCATAGACCCGAGCCCGCTGTTTTTGTGCCAGTTCGAGGCCATTCGTCACTTCACCGGCGGCGATCAGCGCGCTCACCTGTTGCCGCTGGGCATTCAGGAGCTGCCTGACCTGCGCGCCTTTGACACCGTCTTCTCCATGGGGGTGCTCTATCACCGCAAGTCCCCCATAGAGCACATCGAACAGCTGCGCAACCAGCTCAAAGACGACGGCGAGCTGGTGCTGGAGACGCTAGTGATCGATGGTGGCGTCAATGAGGTGCTGGTGCCCACCGACCGTTACGGCAAGATGCGCAACGTCTGGTTCATCCCCTCAAGCGCGGCGCTCAAACTCTGGGTGGAACGCTGCGGATTTACCGATGTGCGGATCGTAGACGAGAATATGACCAGCACCGACGAACAGCGTCGTACCGACTGGATGATCAATGAATCCCTGAGCGACTATCTGGATCCTGCGGACCCAACGCTCACGGTAGAAGGACACCCGGCGCCGAAACGTGCCGTACTGATTGCCAGAAAGGCCAAAGACTAGCCGATGGCGCCAGCGGAAGTTACACTGACCCAATTCCAGGAAGCACAGTTAAATGAATGACATGAAAAGCAAATTAAAAGGAATGACCCTGCTCTCCCTGCTCAGTCTCGGCGGGTGTGTCAGTGTGGATAAAGCGCCTCCGGTACCAACCTTGACGCTGGCAGAGCTTCGCGGCGAGATAAGCTTGAGCGAGCAACGCCTGCAAACATCCATGGAACAGCAACAGAAGCAGTATGTGCAGCAACAGCACCTGCTGGTTCAGCTCAACACCGATGTCAACAACATGAAAGAGTCCGTGAAAAAAGTCGACAGCAAGCTCGAAAACCTGGCTCCCGAGCCACCCAAACCCATGGCGATCCCGACCGAGAAGTGTCAGGCCCCGAGCCAGGGCCACACAGTCGACGGCAAATTGCTGGTGGGTGAAGCAGAGTGGATCTGGGTTGATGCCGCCAATGACGCCTTCCAGGCGCGGGTCGATACCGGCGCGACCACCTCTTCCATCAGCGCCCAGGACATCACCATCTTCGAGCGTAACGGTAAGAACTGGGTGCGCTTCTTCCTGAGCCACCAGGAGATGGATGACAAGATCCAGATCGAAGCGCCGCTGGTACGCCACGTACGTGTGCGTCAGGCCTCTGCCGACGATCTCGATCGTCGTCCCGTGGTGCGTCTGGCGGTGCGGATCGGTGACATGACCGAAAAGGCTGAATTTACCCTGAAAGATCGCAGTGACATGACCTTCCCCGTGCTGCTGGGTCGTGAATTTTTGAAAGACATCGCTGTGGTTGATGTGGCCCGCGAATATATCCAACCAAAACCCACGCTCAAGGATGTGAAATAATCCATGGTTTCCCGTAAGCCGTTCTATTTGCTGGTCGCCCTGCTGTTCATTGTCGGCCTGGGGATGACGTTTTATCACCACATAGCGTTGGATGTACCGCTGACGCCGGGTGAGAAACGCCAGATCTGGTCCATCGAGGCCAAGCTCGAATTTGAAGCCACCGGTGAGCCGGTGATCGCCTCCCTGGCCATTCCGGGCACCCAGCCCGGTTTCACCCTGATGAACGAGAACGCCGCAAGCCCGGGCTACGGCCTGTCATTTGTCGAGAAGGACGGGGATGCCCGCGCCGAGTGGTCGATCCGTTCCGCCTCAGGCCGCCAGGAGCTCTACTACCGCGTCGACATGATGGCTGACGACCATGCCAAGCCGGCGGCCCTGGCAAAGCCTCCCGTCATCGAGAAGCAGATAGAGAGCGAGCCTTACGCCACTGCCATGAAGCAGATCTCCGAACGGGCCCAGGAACGCTCTGCCGACGGTTACACCCTGACCCGCGAGATCATCAAGGAAATAGAGAAACAGGAGCAGAACGCCGAGCTGCTGAAATCTCACAAGAGCCGGGCCAGCCTGATTGCAGAGCTGCTGAGCAACGCTGACGTCCCGGCGCGGGTGGTCCATGCCCTGAGTCTGGAAGACGGCCGTCGTCGCCAGGAGCTGGTGGATTACCTGCAGGTATTCAACAGCCCGACCGACTACAAGCTGTTCAATCCGCAAACCGGTGAACAGGGTCGCCCTGCCAACCTGCTGCTGTGGGAATACAACTCGGGCGCCCTGCTGGATGTCACCGGCGGCCACAACTCTCGGGTAACCTTCTCGATGATCGAGCAGGAACAACCGGTCAACGTGGCGCTGGCGCAGAAGTTTGAAAAGTCCGAGATGCAGAACTTCTCCATCCACAGTCTGCCGCTGGAAGAGCAGGCGCTGTTCAAAGGCTTGCTGCTGATCCCCATCGGCGTGCTGATGGTGGTGTTCCTGCGGGTTATCGTCGGTATCAAGACCTCGGGCACCTTCATGCCTGTGCTGATCGCGGTCGCCTTCATCCAGACCTCGCTGGTTACCGGCCTGGTCGGCTTCCTGCTGATCGTCGGCACGGGTCTGGTCATCCGCTCCTATCTGTCGCGGCTCAACCTGCTGCTGGTCGCCCGAATATCGGCGATCATCATAATGGTGATCTCGATGATCGGTATCTTCTCCGCCTTCGCTTTCAAGCTGGGGCTGACCGACGGCATGAAGATCACCTTCTTCCCGATGATCATCCTCTCCTGGACCATAGAGCGGATGTCCATTCTGTGGGAAGAAGAGGGTCCGAAAGAGGTGGTGCGTCAGGGCGGTGGTTCCCTGCTGGTGGCGGTCATCGCCTACCTGGCCATGGATAACGAGCTGATCCGCCATCTGACCTTCAACTTCCTCGGCCTGCAGCTGGTGCTGATGGCGACCGTGCTGCTGCTGGGCAACTACACCGGCTACAAGCTGAGCGAGCTCAAGCGCTTCAAGCCGCTGGTGAACGAGATCAAGTCTGGCGCCACCCCGGGTAAGGACAAGTAACAGATGTGGTTCTGGGAAAAATACACCAGCCCGTGGAGCCTGTCTCAGGCAGGCATCCTCGGCATGAACAAGCGCAACCACTCCTATATCAGCCGCTACAACCCGCGTCGACTCTACCCGCTGGTGGATGACAAGCTGCAGACCAAGCGCATAGCGCTGGATGCAGGTGTGACAGTGCCCGAACTCATCGGCACCATCCGCGAGCAGCATGACGTTGGCCGCATTACCGAACTGGTAAAAGATTGGCCGGGCTTTTGTATCAAGCCGGCCCGTGGCTCCGGCGGCAAGGGGATCCTGGTGATCCTCCGTCAGGAAGAGGGTCTCTTCTTCAAACCGAATGGCAGCGCGTCTACCGGTCAGGATCTGGAGCGCCATGTCTCCAACATTCTGGCGGGGCTCTATTCCCTCGGCGGCAAGCCCGACGTGGCACTGGTAGAAGGCCTCATCAACTTTGATGATGTGTTCGACGGTTACTCGTTCGAAGGGGTGCCCGATGCACGGGTGATCATCTTCAAGGGTTTTCCGGTGATGGCCATGATGCGCCTCTCCACCGCCGCCTCCGACGGCAAGGCAAACCTGCACCAGGGCGCCGTGGGTGTGGGCCTGTGCCTGCGCACCGGCCGGGCGCTGCGGGCGGTACAGTTTGGCAATCCGCTGCGTCATCACCCGGATACCGGCCTCGATCTGTACGATCTCAAGGTGCCTCACTGGGATACCTTGCTGACGCTGGCGGCCTCCTGCTACGAGATGTCGGGTCTGGGTTACATAGGCACAGACATGGTGCTGGACAAGTTCCGCGGCCCCATGCTGCTGGAGCTCAACGCCCGTCCCGGCCTTGCCATCCAGATTGCCAACGGTCGCGGCCTGGTGCCCAATCTCAAAACCATCGAGAAGCTGGGTCAGGTCAAGATGAACGTGGAGCAGCGGGTCAGCTTCGCCAAGGATCACTTCGGTATCTTTGACGAGTAGCCCCACCACCCAGATAGCAAAAGCGCGCCTTGAAGCGCGCTTTTTTATGGCTGACATTCGGCCTGTTACATGATTTGGCAGGCGGCAGGCAGAAAAAAACCGATGCCATGGCATCGGTTTTTCGGTATCTGGTACGCAGACCCGATTACAGGGAGGCAGCGTTCTCGGACAGGTACTTGGCAACGCCATCAGCAGACGCGGTCATGCCTTTTTTACCCTTCTCCCACTGGGCAGGGCACACTTCGCCATGCTCTTCGTGGAACTGCAGGGCATCGACCATGCGCAGCATCTCGTCGATGTTGCGGCCAAGGGGCAGATCGTTGACCACCTGATGACGCACCATGCCGTGGCTGTCGATCAGGAAGGAGCCACGGAAGGCCACACCGGCTTCCGGGTGCTCAACGTCATAGGCTTTGCAGATTTCGTGCTTCACGTCGGCGATCAGCGGGTATTTCACCTGACCGATACCGCCATCTTCCACCTTGGTGTTACGCCAGGCGTTGTGGGAAAACTGGGAATCGATGGAAACACCGATCACTTCCACACCGCGCTTCTGGAACTCTTCATAGCGGTGATCGAAGGCAATCAGCTCGGACGGGCAGACGAAGGTGAAATCGAGGGGATAGAAGAACAGGACGGCTGCTTTGCCTTTGATGTGGGATGCCAGGTTGAAGGAGTCAACAATCTGGCCATTGCCCAGAACGGCAGCAGCGGTGAAATCAGGTGCGGGACGGCCTACCAATACCATATTCAATTCCTCATTATGTGAAGTGAACAATCCTGTCAGGATTGGGCTACCTAGAGCCAAGTCCGTCTAATTCAAGCGACAAACCCTATACCCAGTGGTAGATTAGTTAAATCAAATTAAATAGATAGCATTCATCGGGTTTTCCTATGCAACGTTGGCCCAGCCTGAAACAGCTGCAATATCTGGTCGCTCTCGACGAGCACAAGAACTTCAATCGCGCCGCCAAGGCCTGTCATGTCAGCCAGTCCACCCTGAGTACCGGGATCCAGACGCTGGAAGACATGATGAACCTGCAACTGGTGGAGCGGGACCACAAGAGCTTCATTATGACCCCGGTCGGCATGGAAATCGTCGAGCGAGCTCGCAATTTGCTCTCGGACGCGCGAGATCTGATGGAACTGGGGCAACATCAGGGCGGCGTCATGCACGGCACAGTCCGGCTCGGCTGCATCCCCACCATAGCCCCCTTCCTGCTCAGCAAGCTGCTGCAGGAGTGCGGCAAGGCTTATCCTGAACTGGAATTGTTGCTGCGTGAAGACACCACCACCAACCTGCTCAAGCAGCTGGAACAGGGTCAGCTCGACTTGCTGATCCTGGCGTTGCCGGTGGAGATCGGCGGCTTCCACTGCAAGATGGTTGGCCAGGATCCCTTCCACATGGTGATGCCCGCCAGCATGGCGGCCGGTCTGCATAAGCCATTCGACTACAAGGAGCTGCCCAACCAGAGCATCTTCCTGCTGGAACGGGAGCACTGCCTCACCGAACATGCGGTCAGCGCCTGTCGGCTGCGGGATAAGAGCAAGATAAACCCCTTTGCCGCCACCAGCCTGCACACCCTGGTACAGATGGTCGGTGCCGGGCTTGGCACCACCTTCCTGCCCCAGATGGCAATAGATTCCGGCATTCTCGACAACACCGACCTGGTGGCCATTCCCCTGCCGGGTGAAAAGCCGTATCGCGAGATAGGCCTGGTGTGGCGCCCCAGCACCACCCGGGTACAGACCTTCTACAAGCTGGCCGAGCTGCTCACTCCGCTCATCGAGCCCAAGACCTGAGTCACGTTCTGAACCAATGAAAACGCCGGCAGCTTGCCGGCGTTTTCATTGGTTCAGACACATCGGCAGATCAGTTGCCGGCCGGTTGCCCGAAGATGCGGGTATAGGAGGTCAGGGTCCGTACGCTCACATCCGCCGGATTGCCGTTCTCGTCATAGAGCGCCAGCTCACCGGTCTGCTTGTTGTGGCCGAGCAGCTGATGAGCACTCAGGTTGCTCAGCGCATCGCTGTCCGCCTTCCACTCCCAGCGCTGGCCCAGACTCAGACTGCAGCTCTGCAACTGGCCGAGGTTGTTGCCATCCAGGCAGCGACGGGTATCCAGCGCACTGACATAACGGCCGTACTGGTCATAGATAAAGGACTGGGCAGCCGAAGTCTCGTCACAGGTCACGGCGCTCAGGCCATGCTCGGCGCCGGCGCTCAGGCAGCGGTTGTCAAAGCCTCCCAGCTGCAGGTTGACCGGGCGTCCGCCGGTGAATACCGGATGGTTCCAATCCACCTTGAAGCTAGTTGGGGCGGTCACCCGTCTGCGCTTGTCGACATCCTCGAACCCCTGGAAGGAGACATGCCCTCCCACCACGTAGTAGTGCTTGTAGATACCGGTGTAGATGGGGCGGATGTTGACCGAAGAGTCGATCTTGAACTCGGTACTGCCCGTCTCGTCGGGCGCCGCCTTGTAGATGACATCCAGATTCGGCACGAAGCCCTTGTAACTCAGCGGCTGGATGCGGTTGTGATCCACATCGTACCCCATGCCCCAGACGGTGGCGGTCTTGGAGGAGAGCAGTGACTCCGCCGTCGCGTATTGATCCCGCACCCAGCTGAAACTCACCTTCTGGGCACTCGGCGCCGAGCGTTCGACCCGATAATCCTGAGTGTTGTAGGCTAGCTGACGCTGCTGGCTGAACTTGGCTGACGCCTCCAGCTTGGCCTTGGGCCCATCCTTGTTCACTTCAACCCCGCCGGTCACCCCCACCTCGAAACCCGAGATCTCGCGATGCTCATACTTGCTGTTGAGATTGGTCGGCAGACTCTTGAGCACAGCCGCCTTGGTATTGGACGCGTCGATGGTGAAGCGATAATCCTGGGCAATGGCATCGGTGGCATAGTCCCGCGCCCAGCCATCGAGCAGCAGATAATCTGCGATGTTCTCGCTCCAGGTGAGGTCCTCATTGAGCTGAATACCGGCACCTGCCGACTCGTCATCCAGCGAGATCCGCACTATCTTGGCATCCGGCGTAGCTGACCCCGTGTTGCCAAATTGCAGGGAGCGCTCCAGATTCACCCGATAGACCAGCGAGATGTTTGGCGAGTCACAAAAGAGGCGATCCCCCCGATCCCAGGTGCGTGAGCGCGGGAAGGTACACTCGCCATCGCTGATCTTGCGATTGACGTTGAGATAAAAAGCCACGTGAGGCAGGCCCGCTTCCGCCGTCGCGGTTTGCGTCAGGGAGCGTTTGTGGCGTTTGCCCTGCCCTGCCAGGGTGTCGATTCGCTCCATCACCTGATAGAAAGCAGGATCATCCGCGCCCCCCAGCGGGGTAAACAGCAGATCCCCCTTGTAGGCGGAGACCAGCACCCAATTGGCATCAAACGAGATGCCTGCCAGCTGCTCCATGGCTTTTCTGGCCTGTTGCCGTTCGGCCTTGTCAGTGATGCCGCTGAAATCGATGAAGATACGCTCCCCCTGCCCCAGCACACGCTCGCGCAACTGGTCACGGGTCAACGCCTTGGCTGCCTGTTGTTCATCCAGCCAGCTGCTGGCGTTGAGGTAGACCAGTCCCTGCTCCGATTGCAGGCTGGCCAGCATGGCGGTGCCCTGATCGGTGCGTTCACCTATGTCTTCGGCATGAACGCTGCCAGCCAGCAAGGCCAGCGCGAGCAGACTGAGGGCGGGAATATGAGTGACTAATTTGCGTGGTTTATTGTTTTTCATTGTTATCTCCTGATCGAATCCCGCCAGACTATTTCCCCATGCAGTGAAATAGCATAACCCTGTTATCAATGGTTATATGGAGGCGTTATTCTCTTTGCCAGCCAAGCTGTATCTTCCATTTTTCTCGCTGTGAATTAACAACGGATTGATGGGTGATATTTCATATGGCAGAGCAAGGACCGCAATGCAGTCCAGGGTGGACGACTCGGCGTTCACCGATGCTATTACACGGTTGTCGCGCTCTGGTGCGCGCCCCATTTGTGATGCGGGTGACATCTGTCATGAGTCTCGCCATCACGGATATGACATACTGGCCTGACTCATATGTCTATCGTGTCTGCCTTGCCTGTAACCCGGATTGCACGGGCGACAGGGTGCGAGGAAACACTGACTGCTATGGGCTTGCGATCATGATGCTGCCCTCCTCTTTGCTGGTGGAATTATTCCTCTGGCGCCATAATTAATCAATGCAAGCCAGGGGTTAATATCATTTACAGCCTGTTACAAAATAATTCCCTATATATCCAGCTTGATACTGTTATTTCTTCATTCAGGTAATCAGCATGACTGTATATATTACGCAGAAACATCATAACGAATTAACCTGAAATCAGAACGTGACACAGATCACACAGTGACGTCAACAAGGATAATAATAAACTTATTTAAATCGTATTAGAATAAACGCGTTAATATTGAAATGCTTATTCAAGTAAGCCGGATGATATTATTCAATTAGTGGTACTTGATGGTATAAATGAAATCCATACGACCCCCTTTATACTCGACATGCCTTGTTAAAATGGGTTTTATCACGGCCAAGGCTATGTTCGAGCCCCAAACCCCGTTTATGATGAGCGGGTCGTCGAGTCGAAGGAGCCCCTATGGATTGCAAGTTACTGCTGCCCCTGCTGGCCCTGTTGCTGGCCGCCTGTTCCAGCACGCCCGAACCGCCGCCACCTCGTCAGAGCAGTGCCTTCGACAGCTTTTATCAGCAGTGGCGTGGTGTGCCCTATCGCATGGGCGGATCCAGCCGGGCGGGCCTCGACTGCTCCGCCTTCACCCAGCTTGCCTACAGCCAGGTACTGGGCTTCAACCTGCCCAGAACCACAGAATCCCAGGCCAGTCTCGGCACGCCGGTAGATCGCTACCGGCTGCAACACGGGGATCTGGTCTTCTTCAAGACCGGCTGGCAGCAATACCATGTCGGTGTCTATACCGGTGCCGGTGAGTTTATCCACGCCTCCACCAGCAAGGGCGTGATCCGCTCGCGCCTCGACAATGTCTACTGGAACAGTCGCTACTGGCAGGCTCGCCGCCTGACGCAGTGAGCCCCGCTCACCATGAGAAATGAGAAAGGCCCGTGACGGGCCTTTCTCATTGTCTGTTTGCAGACTCAGTGCTTGCGATGCCAGCGCGGCGAGGTGGCTTTCTCACCCCAGGGGGTCACGCATGGCAAGAGTGCCCCCTCGATCACCACATCGCTGCTGGCCAGCGCCTCGGCAATCTTCTGGTGCAGCACCCGCAACAGGCGCCCCTCCTGCTCGGCCAGGGAGTGGCCCGCGGCAAAGAACTCGCGCTGATGTTGCAGTGCCAGCTTCTGGGCAAACTCATAGGTATTGAAGCAATCCGGCATCCGCTCGACCACATCATCAAGCCGGGCCAACAAGCTGTTCAGTTCCCTGGTCATATCGCTCACTCCTTGTAGGTTGATAACCAAAAACTACCCCTTATTGGATAAACCACCAACCCTCAAACCCTGAAAGTGTGGTGGGTCGCACAGTTCACAGGTGAGTCATCCGCGACCCTGTGCCAAGCCAGATGAGATAACTTTACAGCCGGTTAACAAGCCGCTAAATTTAGACCGACCAATCAGTCGGTCAATTAACAAGCGGGGTAGGCCATGGACCTGGTTCAGTTGCAAGAGAGCACCACAGACAAGTTGTCGCTACCAAACAAGCTGGCCAGGCTCAGACAAGCCTGTCAGGCCAATCCCATGCCTGGCCTGAGTGAACGTAGAGCCCATCTGAATCAGCTCAAGCGCGCCCTGCTCGACCACAAGCAGCAACTGTGCGACGCCCTGGCCCGGGATTATGGCCAGCGCAGCGACTACGACAGCCTGATCGCCGATATCCTGCCCTGTGTCATGCAGATCAACTACACCCAGAAGCGGATCAAACGCTGGATGCGCCCTCATCGCCGCCATACCGGTCTGCTGCTGGCACCGGCCAAAGTCGAGGTGTTCTACCAGCCCCTTGGCGTAGTCGGCATCATAGTGCCTTGGAACTTCCCCGTGATGCTGAGCCTGGGGCCTCTCATCAGCGCCATCGCCGCCGGCAACCGGGCCATGCTCAAACTATCCGAATTCACCCCTCACACCAATGCCGTGCTGCGCGAGCTGCTGGACGGCGTGTTCGACGAAGAGGAGGTGACGGTCGTCGAGGGGGATGCGCAAGTGGCCGCCGCGTTCAGCGCCCTCCCCTTCGATCACCTGCTGTTCACCGGCTCGACCGCAGTGGGCAAGCTGGTGATGGCCGCGGCCGCCCCCCAGCTCACCCCGCTCACCCTGGAGCTAGGCGGCAAGAGTCCCTGCCTTGTCGCCCCCGACATGCCCATCGCACTCGCGGTGGAGCGGATGATCTTCGGCAAGAGCCTCAACGCCGGCCAGATCTGCGTGGCCCCCGACTATGTGCTGCTGCCACGGGGCCAGGAGCAGACCTTCATCGAGGCCTATCGCAACCACTTTGCCCGCATTTATCCCAAGGGACTGGCCAGCCCGGATTACGGCTCCATCATCAATGGGCGCCAATATGAACGGATCACCGGCTGGCTGGCCGAGGCCGAACAGGCGGGTGCCCAGGTGCACCCCTGCGGCAACCCGGCCCGGGACGACCTGGCCCACCGGCTGGTGCCCCATCTATTGACCGAGGTACCCAACCACTGTCAGGTGATGCAACAGGAGATCTTCGGCCCCCTGCTGCCGCTGGTACCCTACGACAGCATCGACGAGGCGCTCGCCTACATAGGTGCCCGTCCCCGTCCCCTCGCCTTCTATCTGATGAGCCTGGATCCGGCCCTGCAAGCCAGGGTAACCCGGGAGACCCACTCCGGCGGCATGGCCATCAACGAGAGCCTGTTCCAGGTGGCGGCCGATGATGTGCCCTTTGGCGGCATAGGTGCCTCCGGCATGGGCCACTACCACGGCCATGAAGGCTTTCTCACCTTCTCCAAGGCCAAAACCGTGCTCAGCCGTGGCAAATTCAGTACCGGCTCCCTGGTTCATCCCCCTTATCGGCGCTGGCACCAGCGGCTGATGATGGCACTGTTTTTACGCTAACCGCCCGTGACGAGGCCTGCATGAGCAAACCCATGACCGACAAACGCCGCCAGATCCTGGATGCCGCCCTCGCCCTGTGTGCAGAGGATGGGCTGCAAGGCGCCGCCACCGCCCGTATCGCCAAGGCGGCAGGGGTGGCCAATGGCACCCTGTTTCACCACTTTCCCAGCAAGGAGGTGCTGATCCAGTGCCTCTATCAGGACATCAAACTGCGCCTCGGCGCCGCCATCACGGAGGCGGACGCCGCCCTGTCCCTGTGCGAGCAGGCCCGTCATTACTGGCAGCAAGCCATGCAGTGGATGCAGGCCCATCCCAACGAGCTCAAATTCGTGCTGGGCTTCTTCCACTCTCCCCTGCTGGCGCGCTCCTTGCGCAGCCAGATCCTGAGCGAGACCTTGCGTTTTCTGCCGCAACTGCTGACCCAGGGCCAGGCCAGCGGAGCCCTGATGCAAGCCCCGCCGGCCCTGATGCTGGAGGTATGCCAGAGCCAGTTTCTGGCGTGCGCCTCCCTGTTTGTCGATCAACCTGAACTGGGGCAGGATGCCCACTGGCAAGCCAGTGCCTTCGCCCTCTTCTGGTCTGCCATCTCGGGAGTGAATCCTCATGCAAAACCGGACGCTTGAATCCCTGGTGGCCCTTGGCCGCCGTCTCTGGATCGCCACCCTGCTCTGGGTCATAGGGCGCACCCTGTGCCGCGCCGCCCGGGTCGATGAGGCGGTGCGGCGTGAACTCGCCCCCCTGCCCGACGGCCTCACCATACGGCTGGAGGTAGCGGGCCTCACCCAGGCGCTGATCATCCATAAAGCAGCTGGTCGCTGGCAGTGCGGCGTACCGGCACATGCCAGCAGCAATCTGCACCCGCTGCGGGTGCGCTTCAAACATCCGGGTATCGCCTTTCGTGCCCTCAGCTTTCGGCTCGGGGTCAATCAGGCGTTCAGTGAGAACCGCCTGCTGGTGGAAGGGGATCTCACCGTCGCCATGCACCTGGTGCGGGCACTGGAGCAATTGCAGGCCCTGATCCTGCCCGCCTTCATAGCGCGGCCGCTGCTGCGCCACTATCCGAGCCCGCGCAACAAACTGGCGCGTGCCTGCCACATCTACCTGGGTCTGCTGACCGGCTGAATAAAAGGATGAACAAAATGAGTCGCTATTACGATTTCTTCTGTCCGGTCAAACTGATGGCGGGCGAGCAGGCGCTGGAACAGCTGGCTGGCGAATTGGCGGGTCTGGGGGCACGCCGTCCGCTGCTGCTCACCGACAAGGGGGTCAGCGGCACAGGGCTCGCCACCCTGCTGGCCAATGTGCTGGCCGAGGGGGAGCTGCCGGTCGCCGACATCTGGGACGAGATCCCGGCCGACTCCTCCACCGCCGTGGTGGAGCGGATCGCGGCCCGCTATCGGGAGCTCGAATGCGACAGCCTGGTGGCGCTGGGCGGCGGCTCTGTCATCGACACCGCCAAGGCGGTCAACATCCTCGCATCCATGGGCGGGGAGCGGCTGCTGGATTACGCTGGTGCAGGCTGTCTGACCCGGCCCCTGCAGCCACTGGCGGTGGTGCCCACCACGGCAGGTACGGGATCCGAGGTGACGCTGGTGGCGGTGATCAAGGATGAGGCGAGCGGGCGCAAGGTGCCCTTCACCTCCCCCTTCCTGCTGCCCCAGCTGGCGGTGCTGGATCCGCGCCTCACCCAGGGCTTGCCCCTCAACATCACGGCCGCCACCGCCATGGATGCCATGACCCACGCCATCGAGGCCTTCATCGGCAATGCCAAGAATCCGGTCAGTGACGCACTGGCCCTGATGGCGATAGAGAAAATCGCCAACGCCTTGCCCAAGGTGCTGCAGAGCCCTCAGGACAAGCAGCTGCGGCTGCAACTGGCAGAAGGATCCACCCTGGCGGGGATGGCGTTTTCCAACTCCATGGTGGGGCTGGTGCATGCCCTCGGCCACAGCCTGGGGGCCCGCTGTCACCTGCCCCATGGTCTGTGCATGAACCTCTTCCTGCCGACCGTGCTCGACTACAACCGCCCGGGCATAGACCCTGAGCTGGCCCGCCTGCTGCTGCCTCTGGTCGGTGCCGAGCGCTTTGCGGCAACCCCGGCCACAGAGCGGGCCCAGGCGGCCATCCAGACCCTGTGCGCCCTGCGCGATAGCCTGTGGCAGGCGGTGAAGCTGCCGCGCACCTTGCGTGAGGCAGGCGTCACCGACAAGGGGTTGCTGCCCGAGATCCGGGATCTCGCCATCAATGACGGCGCCCTGCTCTATAACCGCAAGGATGCCGACCGGGCTCAACTGCTCGACCTGCTGGAACGGGCGTGGGAGTAATCAGGCTGAGGGCCCCGCATCGCGGGGCCCTCAGTTACCAGCGGATGGTGGCACCGGCGCCGTAGTTGCCGTTATCTTCAGGCGTTTTTTCGCGCCAGATGGACTCCTTGTTGCGGCGGATGGCCTCTTCCCGCTCCTGGTTACGCTCCCAGACGGGTTTCATCTCATCCTGCGGCCGCTCATGTTTCTCCCCCTTGTGGTCGATGACGGAGCAGTGCTTTTCGCCGCACTGGTAGGCGTAGGGTTCGATGGCGCAGCCTGTCAGGGCCAGACTCAGGCCAATAAGGGAAATGCTCAGAGAGGAAGGCAAGATCATGTGACGCTCCTGTTTGCATCGGTGACGAGAGGGCGCCGAGTGTCAAACAGGAGAGAGAGGGATTCAACCTTGCGAACAGGATGGATTGTTACAAGTTGTACATGAAGAAAATTATCAGCAAGGTACTGATTAATAACATCTTGGTGTCAGGCAGTACCGAGCGCCACGCTAGGTGGCCACCTGCTCTGGCGGCGTGAAGACCCCGGTGGAGAGGTAGCGATCCCCCCGATCACAGATGATGGCCACCACCACCCCCTGCTTGATCTCTGCCGCCACCCGCAGGGCACCGGCCACGGCACCACCTGAGCTGACTCCGCAGCAGATCCCCTCCTCCCGCGCCAGTCGGCGCATCATGACCAGCGCCTCCTCTTGCGTCACATCTAGCACCCGATCGACTCGTTGTGGCTCAAAGATGGCGGGCAGATAGGCTGCAGGCCAACGGCGAATGCCCGGGATCTGGCTCCCCTCTGCCGGTTGCAGGCCTATCACCTGCACCGCCGGGTTCTGCTCCTTCAGATAACGGGAGACCCCCATTATGGTGCCAGTGGTGCCCATGGCGGAGACGAAGTGAGTGACCGCCCCCTCGCTCTGGCGCCAAATTTCGGGGCCGGTCGACTGATAGTGGGCATCCGGGTTGGCCGGGTTGTTGAACTGATCGAGCACCAGCCCCTCGCCGCGGGCCTCCATGGCCAGCGCCAGATCCCGCGCCTCTTCCATGCCGTTCTCCACCAGCACCAGCTCGGCGCCATAGGCCTGCATGGCATCTCGCCGCTCCTGGCTCATGGTACGCGGCATGATGAGCCGCATCCGGTAACCTCGCGCCGCCGCCACCATGGCAAGGGCGATCCCTGTGTTGCCGGAGGTGGCCTCGATGAGCCGGGCTCCCGGCAGCAAGCGACCGCTCGCTTCGGCGCTCTTGATGAGGTTCAGCGCCGGCCTGTCCTTGACCGAACCGGCGGGATTGTTGCCCTCCAGCTTCACCAGCAGGGTGACGTCGGGCCAGGGATTGATGCGGCGCAGGGCCAGCAAGGGGGTATTGCCAATCAGATCTTCCAGCGTGGCGAAGGCCATAATGGGATCCATCCTCTGTTAACTGTTCTATACCTTGGCTAGCGGGTATGCACCCGATGGGGTTCGCAGTGTAAGCGAGCCCGCACAGTTGGCAAAGGGTTGCCAACATGGTCAGATAGCCCCATCCCCCGTATCGAGGAGCAAGCATGAGCGAGATCATTCATCAGGCCAACCAGCAACAATTCATCTGTGTGGTGGATGGCAAGGAGTCCAGGCTGCGTTACCGCCGGCTCGATGCCAAGACCATAGATGCCTACAGCACCTTCGTCCCGCCAGAACTCAGGATACAGGGCATCGCCGATCAGCTGGCGCGCACCTTCTACGACTGGACCCAGGCCGAGGGGCTCACCATAGTGCCCAGCTGCAGCTACATAGACGTCTGGCTGCGCCGCAATGCAGGTTGAGGTGCTGGCCCAGTTGGCACAAGACGACGCTGACTTGAGAGCGCAGACAGAGCGCCTGCTGCGAGCCGATCGCCAGCGGATGACCTGTTTGCAGGCCGCCGCCAAGCTGGCCCTGCCCGACTGGGCGCTGGGGGCGGGTTTTATCCGCAACCTCATCTGGGATCACCTGCACGGCAAAGCCGTACCTACCCCGCTCAACGATATCGATCTCATCTACCTCGACCCCCTTGACCCGCAAGGGTTGGCAGAGTCTGAACATGAGCAGTGGCTGACGGCCCGCCTGCCCGGCCAGCGCTGGGAAGTGCGCAATCAGGCCCGGATGCACCAGCGCCAGCGGGTTTCCCCCTTTGTCAGCAGTCTGGAAGCCCTCAGCCACTGGGTGGAGGTACCTACCTGCATCGGGGTCAGGCTGCTGCCGGACGAGGAGTTCGAGTGGCTGGCCCCCTACGGTTTTGCCCACAACTGGTCCCTGCAGGTGAGTGCCAATCCGCGCTGTCGTCAGGAGAGCCAGGTGTTTGTGCAGCGCATCCAGGAAAAACGTTGGCTGAGCATCTGGCCTGACCTTGTGGTGAACTGGCCATAACCGCATTGCAATGTTTCGGCAACCTTGGGCACACTAGGGAAAAGCTGTTTGTAACTCAATGGGTTAAATAATGCGCGACTTCTTCTCTCTCGAACGCTGGCTACCGGGCCTCGCCGCCCTGCTGCAATACCAGCGGGCCTGGCTGATGCCGGATGTACGCGCTGGACTGTCGGTGGCGGCCGTGGCGCTGCCCGTGGCCATCGCCTATGCCGAGCTCGCCGGCGTGGGGCCCCTGGTCGGCCTCTACTCCTGCATACTGCCCATGCTGGTCTATGCCCTGTTTGGCACCTCCCGCCAGCTCATCGTCGGCCCGGATGCCGCTACCTGCGCCGTCATCGCAGCGGTAGTGACCCCGCTCGCCGCCGGTGATGCTACCCGCCACTGGCAACTGGTGATGACAATGACCGCCATGACGGGCTTCTGGTGCCTCATCGCCAGCCGCTTCAAGCTGGGGGTGCTGGCGGACTTTCTCTCCCGCCCCATACTGATGGGGCTGCTCAATGGGGTAGCCATCACCATCATGGTGGGGCAACTCTCCAAGATCTTCGGGTTTACCTTCGATGAGCGTTACCTCATAGAGCGGATCGCCAGCGGGGCCTACTACATCACTCAAACCCATCTGCCGACCCTGGCCATGAGCCTGACCGCCTTGCTCACCCTGCTGCTGGCCAAACGTTACAAGCCTGCCTGGCCCTCCTCCATGGTGGCCATGGTGGTGACGGGGGCGCTGGTATGGGGTTTCAGCCTTGGGGATCACGAAATCGCCACCCTCGGTCTGGTGGGCTCGGGCCTGCCCGCGTTTCAGCTCCCCCAGTTTCCTCCCGGCCTGATGCGCGAACTGGTGCTGCCCGCCTTGAACCTCGCCATGGTGAGCTTCGTCTCCATGATGCTCACCGCCCGCAGCTTCGCCGCCAAAAACGGCTACGAGATAGATGCGGACAAGGAGTTTCGGGCCCTTGGCATGGCCAATCTGGCGGCCGCAGCCTCTCAGGGCTTTGCCATCAGCGGCGCCGATTCTCGCACCGCGGTCAACGATGCCAACGGCGGCAAGAGCCAGCTGGTCTCCATCATAGCCGCCGCCGTGATCGCCATCATCACCTTCTATCTGACGGCGCCGCTGCAATACATACCCACCGCCGCCCTCGGCGTTGTGCTGGTGATGGCGGCGCTGTCACTCACCGACTTTCGCGGTCTGTGGGCTCTGCGCCACTCCGACAGATCCGCCTTCTGGCTCGCGCTCATCACCTTCATCAGCGTGCTGGCCATGGGGGTGATCCCGGGGATCACCCTCGCCGTCTTGCTGGGTCTGTTCCAGTTCCTGCGCAACGTGATGCGCCCCACCGATCAACTGCTCGGCATGGATGACGAGGGGGTAGTACGCACCCTGGGGGACAACGAACAGGCCAAGGCCATTCCCGGCATCCTGGTCTATCGCTTCAACTCGCCGCTCACCTACTTCAACGCCCCCTACTTCAAACGGCGGGTATTGGCGCTGCTGGTACAGGATCCCCACAATCCCAAGTGCCTGGTGGTGGATGCGGTGGCCTGTTTCACCCATCAGGACATCAGCGTGATGAGCATGGTGGGGGAGCTGCACAGGGATCTGAAACGACGCGGCATTCACATGGTGATGGCCGGTCGCCACGGCCAGATGAGCCAGTGGCTCAAGCAGGCGGGGATCCGGGTGGGCGACGAGGGTGTCATCCTCTGCCCCGACATGTATCAGGCGCTGCGCATGACCCGCTGCTACCGCGAGCCGGTGTTCAAGGATGACGCCGTGGTGGAGAGCACCACGGACGCCATCCTCTCCCACTGGCCCCAGGATGATTCCCTGCCGGACTCGGCGCGGCTCACCCTGCCCTCAGAGCAGGAGGCGGGCGCCACCCTGGCCTGATCGGGTGCCAGACCATGCCCAGGGCTGGTCTGGCACACTCTCCTCCCAAGGCAAGATTGCACCCCGCAGGCTCTTGGTGTTAAATGCCCGTCCAGATGGCGCTGACGAGAGCCATCCCCAGTATTTGGACATCCCATGCAAACTCAACCCCACGCGGGCCCGGGCACACTTTTCTCCCTGACCTGGCCGCTGTTTATCGATCTCGCCCTGCACTTTCTGACCGGGGCCCTCAACACCTTCATGGTGGGCCACGTCTCCTATCAGGGCGTCGCCGCACTGGCGGTCGGCAACCAGGTGTTTGATCTGGCCATCACCTTGTTCAGCTTCGTCAGCATAGGCACCAGCGTGGTGATCACCCAGTATCTGGGGGCTGGCGATCGGGAAAAAGCCCGCATCGTCATCCACACCGCCATCGGCTTCAACCTGCTGGTGGGGCTGGTGGCCGCGGTCGGCGTGCTCGCCGGTGCCGGCACCATGCTCTCCCTGATGAACCTGCCCGCCCACCTGATGGGCGATGCCACCCTTTATTTGCAGATCATCGGCCTGTGCCTGTTGCCGGAGGCGGCAGCGCTCTGTCTGGCCGCCACCCTGCGCGCCCACGGTCATACCCGTCAGGCCATGTACGTGACCCTGACCGTCAACCTCATCACCTTCGTCGGCAACCTGCTGCTGCTCTACGGCTGGTTCGGCCTGCCCCAGCTTGGGGTAGCCGGGGTCGCCATCAGCACTGTGGCGGGTCGCATCGTTGGCGTCGTGCTGCTGGTGTGGCTGGTGACGCGCAAGACAGGCATCCGCTTGCGTCTGCCCGAGATTGTCCGTCCCAGCAAGGTCATGCTGGACAAGGTGCTGCACATAGGCCTGCCGGCGGCGGGGGAGAACCTCTCCTGGATGCTGCAGTTCATGGTGGTCACCGCCTTCGTCGGCCTGCTCGGTGACAAGGCGCTGGCGACCCAGTCCTACTTCTTCCAGATCTGCCTGTTCATTCTGCTGTTCGGCCTCTCCATCGGCCTTGGCAACGAGATCATCATCGGCCATCTGGCGGGGGCGCGCCGCTTCGAGCAGGCCTATAACCAGCTGATGAAGAGCCTCAAGTTAGGCCTTATCGTCACTACCCTGATCGCCATCGCCGCCGCCCTGAACGGCCGCGCCATCATCAGCCTGTTCACCGACGATCCGGACATCATCACCCAGGTGGCACAGCTGTTTCTCATCAGCCTCATCCTCGAACCCGGCCGCACCTTCAACCTGGTGGTGATCAACGCCCTGCGTGCCACCGGGGATGCCCGTTTCCCGCTCTACATGGCGCTCGTCTCCATGTGGGGGATTGCCGTTCCGCTCGCCTATTTCCTTGGTATCATGCAGGGTTATGGACTGGTCGGCATCTGGTTGGCGCTCGCCTGCGATGAGTGGGTGCGCGGTCTGGCCATGTTCTGGCGCTGGCGCAGTCGTCGCTGGCAAAACAAAATTCTTGTTGAAACATAAGCGGAATCACAATGAAGAAAATCGGACTCTTGTTGGCTGCCATCCTGCTCAGCCCGCTGGCCATGGCGCAAACCGCGCCCGCCGCCCCCAAGGCGCAGGCCTCCAAAATCTGGTATGTGGCGCCCATCGCCATCGACGAGACGAGCGAAGCCCAGAAAGCATTGACCAAAGATTTTATGGCCCAGATGATCAAGACCATCAAAATCAACGAATACCAGACAGGCAAAGCGCTTGGCAAAACCAAGGATCCCAAGTGGCTAATCCGCACCAAGTTGATGCCTGCCAGCACTGAGCCGCTGGTCGGCAAGAAGCACCCGCAGGGTCTCACCTACGGCAAGGGCGTCCCCACCCAGGAAATCGTCGGCGAGCTCATCATGAATGGCACGCTCGTCGCTCATGTGGGGCAGGGCTGGCGTGAGCCCATAGTGCCGGGCACCCCGGTGGCCGAGAAGATCACCATAGCCAACTACCAGTACGCAATCGGCAACGAAGCCAAGGCGCCGGATCTGGAAGAGCTGGCAGCGCAGATAGGCTTCGAAGTGGGCAAGGTCATCGCCCGCGATGGCAAGCCGCTGCCCGAGAAGAAAAAGAAAAAAGAGTAAACGCCATACCCGTTACGAAAAGGGGCCTTGCGCCCCTTTTTGCTGCCCCCTTGCCAGCCCGCCGCCGTCATCAAACCGTCACAACTGTGATCGAGATTCCAGTTTGAAGCTCAAAACCTTACTTACAAATGACTTATCAGCTTGTGATTCAATGAGTTAAAAATGATCTTCCCCATGCAGCAAATCATTGGTTCCGAATTCGATCGGGATCACATTTATCTCTGGGGGGAAGGGGTACTTTTGTTTTGAAGGCACAATCAAACGAAACCAAGGAGGCTTCATTACATGTTCCCAGAGTACAGAGATCTCATCTCGAAACTGAAGAGCAGTGATGTCCATTTCCAGAAGAAGTTTGACTTGCACAACGACCTGGATGCGGAGATTAGAAAGTTGGAAAAGCATCATGCCAGCGACTACAGCTCCGAGGTGAAGGATCTGAAAAAACAGAAACTCAAACTGAAAGAGGAGATATACGACATCCTCAAACAACATCCACATTAGACGCCTCGACGAATACCCGGATAAGCAACTTATCCCTCCAGCCCGGCTCAAGCCGGGCTTTTTATTGGCCGCTCACGACGGCGCTAAGTAGACCCTATCAGGCCGCCAACGGCAGCCCAAGCCACCCCACTCCCAGAATGCCGATCGTCCCGGCTATATATTGCTCTGTCATCATCCCCTTCTCCTGCTTGACGCTGTTTGCCCCGCAGCTACCTACCTTGGAATGAAAAGAAAGAATTAGTCTGCACCATAGGTGCGATATCATCCCATACTTAGTTTTTTATATTGGCGTGTGAAACTTTAGTTCGTATAGCAGTTTCAAAACCGAAACGATTACCGTCAATTTGATCGCTTGGACGGATCCTGAACAATTCAATATTAGCAATTGAGAAAATACCATTCTTTAATTCATCATTTAGTTTTGCTTTATCAGTATCATGATAAGCACTATCTACTTCAAAAAA
The DNA here is from genome assembly GCF_963900955.1 of Aeromonas sp. 9A. Lineage (NCBI taxonomy): Bacteria > Pseudomonadati > Pseudomonadota > Gammaproteobacteria > Aeromonadales > Aeromonadaceae > Aeromonas > Aeromonas sp. 9A. The sequence goes on along the minus strand of NZ_CAWRFG010000001.1, from coordinate 1,823,050 downwards.
ATATTTGGGAGTATGATTATCTGTCGGATCATAAACAACAAAGTCAATGATTGCCTTGAAGAAGTAATTCTTTGAGTTTACCCCAAGATGCTCTTGTATTTTATCAAATTCAAAAATATTGCTTAAAGCAACATTTGGATAAATGAAATAGGTAGGGAAAACATTTTTTAATGCTTGGTAAAACTCAGATTCCAATTTACTTTTAAACAACGGTTGTAGCCAATCAACCCGCATAGCTTTAGGTTTTCCCGTCGGAGTTGATTGTAACCTTTGACTTGTAGCCACTTCCTTTTCTTTAGTCTTTTCAATAAATTCTTTGGCATTTGTTGAATGGATACACAACTTGGAAAATGCTATCAATGATGATGGCTCACTCTTTTCCAAAGCTGAAAACCCTATATCCTCGATAGTATTGCGCGCTGATTCACTTATGTAGATATATTTAGCCAGTTCCAACCTTAGATATTCAAAACACAACTTACCCACCAATATATATTTCTCATTTGAAATATAACTAATAAACTCACTTTCTAAAAATCTGCAAATGCTCTGCCATTCAGCTTGATTTCGCATTAAGGCATTATGTTTTGTTTTAGCTAATAAAAGAATCTCTGACCATTTTTGTTCTTGCATCAACTTATAGAATTCTTCCATAAATAGTCCTTTTAAATAAATCATATCGCATAGAAATCGATCACATCAATATCTTGTTATTCCGTATATCCTGCCCAGCCTCATTCCACATATCAACACATCATTTTTGATTCTCAAGATATTACAACCATAACGACCGTGCTTACAGTCAAATAGCGAAAATAGACCCTCTTGCACTCCAGATACAAAAAGCGGGCCGCTGGCCCGCTTCGCTATACAGAATTATCCCCATCATCATACCGGTGGATGGAAATGGCTGGCCTCCCGGGTCGCCATCTCCTCGTAGGTGGCCCACTTCTGCCAGGCAACCTGTTGCGCCACCTGCATCAGCCGTTCGGCTTCCTCGGGGTGGCTCTGGGCCAGCACCTGGTAGCGGTTCTCCTCTGCCCTGTACTCGGCGAGCGGAATGGAGGGGCGCAGGCTGTCGAGGCTGAAGGGGTTCTGCCCCGCACTGCGCAGTACAGGGTTGTAGCGCAGCAGCGGCCAGTGACCCGAGTCCACCGCCCGTTTCTGCTGGGTCAGCCCCAGCTCCATGTCGATGCCATGGGCGATGCAGTGGCTGTAGGCGATGATAAGGGACGGACCCGGATAGGCCTCCGCTTCGCGCAACGCTTGCAGCGTCTGCTGCGGGTTGGCGCCAAAGGCGATACGGGCAACATAGACGTTGCCGTAGGAGATGGCCTGCAGCGCCACATCCTTCTTGGCCAGCGTCTTGCCCCCCGCCGCGAACTTGGCGACGGCACCGAGCGGGGTCGATTTCGACATCTGGCCGCCGGTGTTGGAGTAGACCTCGGTATCCATCACCAGCACGTTCACGTCGCGCCCGGAGGCGAGCACATGATCGAGCCCCGCCGAGCCGATGTCATAGGCCCAGCCATCGCCGCCGATGATCCAGACCGAGCGGCGCACCAGCTGATCGATAAGGGACAGCAGCTCGCGAGCCTTGCCGGATTTCACCTCCTCCAGCCGCTCACGCACTTGCGCGACCCGGGTGCGCTGGGCACGGATCTCCGACTCCAGCCGCTGCGGGGCGCTGATAAGCGACTCCACCAGCTCGGCGCCCAGCTCCCCCTTCATCGCCTGCAAGGCTGTCACCGCCTGACCATGATGCTGATCGGCGGTGAGGCGGAAGCCAAAGCCGAACTCGGCGTTGTCCTCGAACAAGGAGTTTGACCAGGCGGGCCCCTTTCCTTCGCCATTCTTGGCCCACGGCGTAGTCGGCAGGTTGCCGCCATAGATGGAGGAGCAACCGGTGGCGTTGGCCACCAGCATGCGATCGCCAAACAGCTGGGTCAGCAGCTTGAGATACGGGGTCTCGCCACAGCCAGCGCAGGCACCGGAGAACTCGAACAGGGGCTCCAGGAACTGGGCGCCGCGCACGGTGGAAAAATCCACCCGCTCGCGGGCAGGCCACGGCAGGCTTTCGAACCAGCGCAGCGCCTGTTTCTGGCCAGCCAGATGCGGCGCCTTGTCCATCATGGTGATGGCGCGCGTGCCTTCATGTTCCTCATCAGCCCCGACCCGCACCGGACAGGCCTGCACGCACTGGCCGCAGCCGGTGCAATCCTCCGGATAGAGCTGCAGGGTATAGCGGCTGTCGGGGAAGCCCCTGGCGGTGACGGGCACCGACTGGGCCGCCTCGGGGGCGGTCGCCAGCCAGTCCTGATGGTAAAACTTGGCCCGCAGCGCCGCGTGGGGGCAGACAAAGACGCAGTTGCCGCACTGGATGCAGATATCGGAGTGCCAGATGGGGATCTCGCGGGCAATATCCCGCTTCTCGAAGCGGCTGGTGGCGGTGGGGTAAGTGCCATCCACCGGCAGCATGGAAACGGGGATGAGATCGCCGCGCCCCGCCAGCATCTCGCCAGTGACCCGCTGGACAAACTCGCTGCCCCCCGGTGCCAGTGGCAGCGGATAGTCGCTGATCTGCTCGTCCCCGGCCGGGATCTCCACCTTGCAGAGGTGAGCCAGGGTATCGTCCACCGCAGCGAAGTTGCGCGCCACCACCTCGGGCCCCTTGCGGGCATAGCTCTTCTCTATGCTCTCCTTGATCAGCGCAATCGCCTCGTCCCGTGGCAAGACCCCGGCCAGCGCGAAGAAGCAGGTCTGCATTATGGTGTTGATGCGATTGCCCATGCCGTTTTGCTCGGCCACCCGATCCCCATCGATGCAGTAGAGCTGGATATTGAGGGCGCGGATACGGGCCCGCAGCCGCTCGGGCAGTTGGCCCCACACCTTGTCAGCCTCATGGGGGGCATTAAGCAGCAGGGTCGCCCCCTCCGCAGCGTGCTCCAGCAAGTCCATCGATTCGGTGAAGCTCCACTGGTGACAACCGATGAAGCTGGCCTGCTCGATAAGCCAGGGGGCGTCGATGGGCTCGGGGCCGAAGCGCAGGTGGGAGACGGTGCGCGAGCCCGACTTCTTGGAGTCGTAGACGAAGTAGCCCTGGGCGTGGAACCCCTCCAGCTCGCCGATGATCTTGATGCTGTTCTTGTTGGCGCCAACCGTGCCGTCGGCGCCAAGGCCGAAGAAGAGCGCCCGCACCCGGCTAGGAGGCTCCAGATCGCCGATGGGGTGCCAGGCCAGACTGAGGCCCGAAACATCATCCACTATCCCCACGGTAAAGCGCGGGCGCGGCGCATCGGATGCCAGCTCCTCAAACACAGCCGCGCACATGGCCGGGGTGAACTCCTTGGAGGAGAGGCCATAACGACCGCCACTGAGCCAGGGCAGCCGCTTGAGAAGGCCGCGCTGCAAGCCATCGATCAGGGCGCTCTGCACATCCAGCAGCAGCGGCTCACCCCCTGCGCCCGGCTCCTTGGTGCGATCCAGCACCGCCAGCCGGCGCACGCTGGCAGGCAGCGCATCGAGCAGCGCCTGCACAGGGAAGGGGCGATAGAGGCGCACCACCAGGACCCCTGTCTTGCGATCCTGCTGGTTGAGCCAATCCACAGTAGTGCGGGCAGTGGCCGCCCCGGAGCCCATCAGCACGATGACGTCGGTGGCATCAGGGGCGCCGTGATACTCCACCAACCGGTAGTGGCGGCCGGTGAGGGACCCCAGCTTGTCCATGCACTGCTGCACCCGCGCCGGAACTGCCTCGTAGAAGGGGTTGACGCTCTCGCGGGACTGGAAATAGGTATCCGGGTTCTGGGCGGTGCCGCGCATCACCGGATGATCCGGGTTGAGCGCCCGGGCGCGGTGGGCCCGCACCCAGTCATTGTCGATAAGGGCGCGAATTTCATCCCGATGCAGGGCCGTGATCTTGTTCACCTCGTGGGAGGTACGAAAACCGTCGAAGAAGTGGATAAAGGGCACCCGGCACTGCAGGGTGACACTGTGGGCAACCAGCGCTAGATCCTGCGCCTCCTGCACCGAGCCGGAGGCCAGCATGGCAAAGCCGGTGCTGCGGGCCGCCATCACGTCCTGATGGTCGCCAAAAATCGAGAGCCCCTGCGCCGCCAGTGAGCGGGCCGCCACATGGAACACAGCCGCGGTCAATTCGCCTGCGATCTTGTACATGTTGGGCAGCATCAGCATCAGCCCCTGACTGGCAGTGAAGGTGGTGGCCAGCGCCCCCGCCTGCAGGGCACCGTGCACAGTCCCGGCCGCTCCCCCTTCACTCTGCATCTCCACGACTGTGGGGATGTTGCCCCACAGGTTGGTCTGCCCTTCGTCCGCCCAGGCATCGGCCAATTCAGCCATGGTCGAGCTCGGGGTGATGGGGTAGATGGCGCACACTTCACTCAGCTGATACGCCACCCGGGCCGCGGCTTCGTTGCCGTCGACCATGATCAATTCATGTTTCATTGGGACTCCTCCGGTTGGCGCAGCTCGATAGCATGACAAGGGCACTGGTCGTGACAGGCACCGCAGCCGGTGCAGCGCGTCGCATCCACCAGATACCCCAGACCCGGCCCCAGTTTCTCGATGGCCTGCTCGGGACAGCTGCCATAGCAGCCGTCGCACTCGAAGCAGTTGCCGCAGGAGTAGCAGCGCGCCGCCTCGTAACGGGCGGCCGTCTCATCCAGTCCGCCTATGATCTCGCCAAAGTCATCCCGCGCCCACGCCGGTTTGACCGGCTGACTGCTGGCGGGCGCGTGGGTCTGGAACCAGAGTTGCAACTGCTCGGGCCCCACTAATGGATAGGAAAGCGGTTTGTGGTAGTGGCGACCGCGCAGCCAGGCATCCATATGGCGCGCCGCCTTCTTGCCGTGGCCGGTGGCGATGGTGACGGTGCGCTCCGAGGGCACCATGTCACCGCCGGCAAACAGGCCCGGCACATCCGTCATCAGGTTGTCGGCTACCTGCACCACTCCCTCCTGGTTGACCCGCACGCCGGGGATGCACTCCAGCACGCTCAAGTCCACCTCCTGCCCCAACGCCAGAATAAGGGAGTCCGCCTCCAGGGTTTCGAACTTGCCGGTGGGCACCGGTTTGCCCTCGGCATCCAGCGCCATCACCTCCACTTCAATGCTGGTGTTGTCGAGCTGGCGAATGCTGCGCAGCCAGTTGATCTTGATCCCCTCCTCCTCGGCTTCAAGGGCTTCGAAGGCGTGAGCAGGCATATGGTCCCGGTCGCGCCGGTAGATGATCATCGCCTCTTCAACGCCCAAACGACGGGCGGTACGGGCCGCATCCATGGCGGTATTGCCGCCACCGTAGATCGCTACCCGCCGTCCCAGTTTGGGAGGCGGCAGTCCCTGCTCTTCGGCCAGACTGGCCTGCTCGAGGAAACTCACCGCATCGAGGATCTTGCCCGCTTCCCGGGCCGGAATATCGACCCGCTTGGCCAGATGGGCGCCGATGGCCATAAAGACGGCGTCAAAGCCCCCTTGATCGCGCGCCTTGAGCACGTCTTCCACCTTGTGGTTGAGGGTGAGTGTCACCCCGGCAGCAAGGATGCGGGCCACCTCCCTGTCCAGCACGTCGCGGGGCAGCCGGTAGGCGGGGATGCCAAAGCGCAGCATGCCGCCAGCCAGCGGCCCCGCTTCACGGATCTCCACCTGATGGCCGAGCCGGTTGAGGTGCCAGGCACAGGAGAGGCCGGAGGGACCGGCGCCGATCACCAGCACCTTCTTGCCGCTGGCAGGAGCTGGCGGCGCGGGCAGCCAGCCTTTGGCCAGCGCCTCGTCGCCGAGGAAACGCTCGATGGCGTGAATGGAAACGGCATCATCCACCTGGGCGCGGTTGCAGGCGCTCTCGCAGGGGTGATAGCAGACCCGGCCATGGACGGCAGGCAGGGGATTTTCTTCGATCAGGGTCTGCCAAGCTGCTTCAAAGCGGCCCGCTTCGGCGAGGGAGAGCCAAGCCTGGATGTTCTCGCCAGCCGGGCAGGCGTGGTTGCAGGGTGGCAGGGCCGGCCGCCAGACGGGCAGCCGGGTACGGACCGGGCCTGTTCCCGTTTTCTGGGAGAGATCCGGCTGTGGGGTCATATCCAGTTGTTTGCTCATACATTGCTTTCTTCTTTTTGTGTGACAGGCCCCATCCGATGGCACTTGATACCGTTTAGCCGAAGCGGACGGTGGCCGGAGAGGGAAGAAGCGAAAGCGTTAGAAACTGGAAGCTGGTTCGATAGTGGACTGATTTTTGTACTGATTGACGGATCAGGATCAAATAATGTTGCACTTTATGGGGTATGGAGAACAGAACGTGACCCCTGTAACATCTTGCCCGATTGAAGATGTGATTGGGTTGACCATGTCACACCTTCGACAACCGGCGCAGCACACTGCAGGGATGGCTGCCACGACAGTCACAGCGCTCTTCCCCTTGTTGACACAAGGCACTTCACAGGATCAGGACATGCCAACACTCGACAGCATTCATCTCTACCCCATCAAATCAACGGCAGGCATGCCACTGACTCGCGCTCTGGTGACCGAAGAAGGATTGCAGGGAGATCGCCGCTACATGGTGGTCAAACCGGACGGCACCTTTATCACAGCCCGTACCCATCCCCAGCTACAGCAAGTAGTGGCGACCCCCATAGAGGGCGGCTTGCAGTTGCGCTATCCGGGATTTGAACCGCTCACGCTGCGAGAACAGGATTTTTCCCGCACACCTCGGACTACCGGCGTCTGGCGCGACAGCTTCACCGCCCTGCATACCGATATCAGCGCCGATCTCTGGCTGAGCAAGGTCGCGGGTGAGCCGGTCGCCTTGCTCTGGCTCGGCGAGCAATCGGATCGTTTCCGGGAAAAAACCGGCACCCGGGTCAGCTTCGCCGACGGTTATCCCCTGCTGCTGATCAGCCAGAGCTCGCTCGATGACCTCAACCTGCGCTCCGATGCCCTGCACCAGATGAGCCAGTTCCGTACCAACCTGGTGGCAACCGGTACCCGGCCGTTCGAGGAGGACAGTTGGGTGCGCATCCGCATCGGCGAGGTGGAGTTCAGTGTGGCCAAGCCGTGCAGCCGCTGCATCATGACCACGGTGGAAGCGGGCACGGATCGCTTCAACGCCCTCAAGGAACCGCTGGCTACCCTCACCCGTTACCGGCGTGGCGAGGATGGGGATGTCTATTTCGGCCAGAATCTGGTGGCCCTCAACGAGGGCTGGATTGAGGCGGGCAGCGAGATAGAGGTGCTGGAAACCGCCAGGGCTGTGGTCTATCCCAATGCGGCGCCGAAGAAGCGGGAGCTGGTCTGCGTCGCCCGCGAGCCGCTGGCGCGGGATCTGGAAACCTTCTGGTTCGAAGCCGCCGACGGCGAGCCGCTGCCCGACTACCTGCCGGGCCAGCACCTGCCCATCAGTCTGGATATCAAGGGCGAGCGGCTGCAACGGCGCTATACCCTGAGCTCAAGCCCGGATCTGCCGGAGCGCTACAGCATCAGCGTCAAGCGCCTGGGTGAAGGGCGCATCTCCCCCTGGCTGCACCACCAGCTGCGGGTGGGGGATACCCTGCTGGCGGCCACACCAGCTGGCGAGTTTCACCTCGGCACCGAGCGCAGCCTGCTGCTGCTCTCGGCCGGCTCGGGCGTGACTCCCATGCTCTCCATCGCCCGTACCCTGGCCCTGCGCGGCGAGCTCGAGGATGTGCACTTCATGCACCTGTGCCGCAGCGAAGCAGACATACCGGCCGCCGCCGAGCTGCACGATCTGAGCCGGGCAGGCATGCAACTGACCCTGATCCTGAGCCAGCCGGATACTCACTGGCAGGGGCTCAAAGGGCGGCTGTGCGATGATCATCTGGCCCAGGTCAAGGGGTTGATCGGGCGTGAGGTATTTATCTGCGGTCCTCACGGGTTTATGGCCGATGCGGCCGCCAGATTGTCCGCACTCGGCGTGGCTGCGGATCGCATCAGGCAGGAGAGCTTTGGCGGCGCCATTCTCTCGGTGGCTCGCCCCCATCAGGCGGTGCAACTGCGTATCGGTGAAGAGGCCTTTGCCGGCAACAATCAGGGCACCATACTGGATCAAGCCCACAAGCAGGGAGTGGAGCTGCCCTGGAGCTGCCGCGCCGGCATCTGCGGCAGTTGCAAGCAGACCCTCGTCTCGGGAGAAGTGGATCACCCGGATGCCCCGGCCATCACGGCAGCCGAGCGGGCCGAAGGCAAGATCCTCACCTGCTGCGCCGTGCCCTTGACCGATCTGGTGATCGGGCCGCGATAATAGTGCGGGCCGGGAGCATCATGGGTTAAGCGCCCCCCGGCCCTTATTTTCCCCGCTGTTTTTACCCCCTTCCCTTTTCTCGGCATACCCGAGCCATGCTGCTCCTCTGGCCCCCTATACTCACTGCAGAACAATAAAAACCTTCAGAAGTACCGGCCTTCGCCGTGTGACAAAGGGGGTTATTCTGGTGAGAATAAGGACGCTCAAACCATGGAACAGAACAGACCTGCCTTTCAACTCAATCTCTTGCTCTCCGTTGTCACCCTGATCCTGCTATCGCTGGTATTTTTTGCCTACACCTGGTCAGGGACAAAACTCGAGCAGAGTTATCAACAACGCTACCAATCCTATCTGCTGGCCGATGAGCTAAGGCAATCCTCCGACGATCTGACCCGGCTCGGTCGCACCTATGTGATCACCAAGGATCCCACCTATGAGCAGCAGTACATGCGGATCCTGGCCATACGCAACGGCGAACAGAACAGACCGGAAGGCTACAACCGCATCTATTGGGATTTCGTGGCGGCCAGTGGTCAAAACCCCAGACCCGACACTTCGCTGCGGCGTGGCCTCATCGATCTGATGAAGGATGCCGGGTTTACCGATGGTGAGCTGGCCAAACTCAACGAGGCCAAGAACAACTCGGATGCCCTGGTCAGTACCGAAGTCGCCGCCTTCAAGCTGGTACAACAGCAGGAGGGGGATCTCGCGGCCAACCAGCAAAAAGCCATCGCCATGATGCATGACAAGGCCTATCACCAGAACAAGGGGCGCATCATGGCCCCCATCGATGACTTCTACGTCATGATGGAGACCCGCACCCAGCAGGCGGTGGACGATGCCACCAGCCAGTCTGCCATGTTGCGCTATCTGTTTATCGCCCTGGGCCTGGTATTGATGTTCTTCCTGTGGCGCACCTATCGGGCCCTGCTCGACTTGACCGGCACCTCGGTCAGCCAGCTCAGAAGCGATCTCAACAGTCTGGCGCAAGGGGATTTTTCCCGTCAGATCCAGGTACCCGTTGGCGCACAAGAGAGCCTGATCGGCCTGCTGGCCACCATGCAGTCAACCCTCAAGGGGATCATCGCCCAGGTCTCCCACTCCAGCGAGGAACTGTCAGGCTCGGCCGACAGCATAGCCCAGATAGCGGAGCAGACAGCCCAGTTTGCCACCTCCCAGCAGACCAGTACCCAGACAATGGCGGCCGCCATCGAGGAGCTGGTGGTGAGCATCAGCCACCTCTCCGACAACGCCACCCATGCCGACGAATTGAGCAAGGTGTCGGCCAACACCCTGGAAGAGGGTTCCGGCGTCATCAAGCAGACCCTGGACAGCATAGAGAACATCTCCAGCACAGTGGGGGATGCGGCCAGCAGCCTCTCCGAGCTCAACAGCCACACCCAGCAGATTTCGGACATCATAGAGGTGATCCGCGGCATCGCCGATCAGACCAACCTGCTGGCCCTCAACGCCGCCATAGAGGCAGCGCGGGCGGGAGAACAGGGGCGGGGCTTTGCGGTGGTGGCAGACGAGGTGCGCAATCTCGCCAGCCGCTCGGCGGCCTCGACCCAGCAGATCACCGGCATGATCAGCAAGATCCAGAGCGGGGCGGATGCCTCCATCCGCAGCATGGAGAATACGGTCAACAACGTCTCTCGCGGCGTGAGTCTGGCCAACCAGACCGGCGAGGCCATCACCAGCATCAAGAGTCATGCAGCCAACCTGACCGGATTGATGGGGGAGATAAGCCACACGCTGCGCGAGCAATCCACCGCCGCCAACGAGGTAGTTTCTACCGTCGGCCACATCACCTCCCTCTCCGAGCAGTCGGGGGATGCGGCCCGTCACGTATCGCAGGAGGCCGCCAAGCTCAAGCAGCTGTCACGGCTGCTGCGCCAGGAGATGGGTCGCTTTAAATTGTAAGCAGATCCGGCAAAGCAAAACGGCTGCCCAAGGGCAGCCGTTTGTTTGGCAAGGCCTTTTTCAAGACCGTATGGCATCAACCACGCAGGGCAGCGATGCGCTGTTCGATGGGCGGGTGGCTCATGAACAGCTCGCTCATGGAGCGCTTGCCGTTGATGCCAAACGCCATCATGGAGCCTTCCATCTGTGGCTCGGCACCGCGAGAGAGGCGCTGCAGCGCAGCAATCATCTTGTCACGCCCCGCCAGCTTGGCGGCACCTGCGTCGGCGCGGAACTCACGCTGACGGCTGAACCACATGACGATCATGGAGGCCAGCACACCGAATGCCATCTCCAGCACGAACACTGTGATCATGTAGGCAAAACCACCGGAGCTGCTGCTCTCTTCGTCGTTGTTGGAGCTGAAGAAGTTGCTGATGACACCGGCCACGATACGGGCGAAGAACATCACGAAGGTGTTTACCACCCCCTGGATCAGGGTCAGAGTCACCATGTCACCGTTGGCCACATGGCTCACTTCGTGAGCCAGCACGGCTTCCGCCTCGTCGCGGCTCATGCTGTAGAGCAGGCCGGACGAAACAGCGACGAGGGAGTCGTCACGACTGGCACCGGTCGCAAAAGCGTTCATCTCCGGTGAGTCGTAGATCCCCACTTCCGGCATCTTGATACCCGCTTCACGGGCCTGACGGGCAACTGTGCTGACCAGCCAGTGCTCTGTCTCGTTACGGGGTTGCTCGATGACCTGGACGCCATAGCTGCGCTTGGCCATCCACTTGGACATCAGCAAGGAGATAAAGGAACCCCCAAAACCGAACACGGCACAGAACATCAACAGACCGGAAATGCTGGACTTGTTGATCCCCAGAACCGAGAACAGGATATTGAGTACCACCCCCAGCACCAGCATGACGGCCAGGTTGGTCACCAGGAATAGCATAATTCGCTTCATATAGACTCCTTGTGAGATATGGATAGGTGCCTCCCGTTCCGGTTCACAGCCGGTCGGTATCACACCTGTTCCGCATAATAGATAGATTCGATGAATGTTCGCTGAATGTCGGGTTCAGAGCAGAGGGGATATATCGAGACGCCCGCGCAAATCAGCCTCAAGTGGATTGTTTACAAAGGGTATTTCACCCAAAAACGGCGCGGGGAGCAAGCCCCTCAAGGTGTCCAGGTTTTCCTGGTAGTGACTCATGGATCCGTACAGCCGATTCATGACCCAGCCTGCCACCGGCAGATTGTCATTTCGAATGGCGGCAAAGGTGAGCAGCGCATGGTTGAGACAACCCAGCTTGGCCCCCACCACCATGATCACCGGCATGTTCTCCTGCTTGACCCAATCCGACAGCAGATGCTTGCGATCCAGCGGCAGAAACCAGCCGCCCGCCCCCTCTACCACGACAAGCTCGGCCCCCGCCTGCTCTATCTGGCGCAGACCGTCAGACAGTCCCTTCAGGGTAATGGCATCACGGGCCTCGCTGGCGGCGATATGGGGCGCAATGGGCGGTTCAAAGGCATACGGATTGACCATATCGTAAGGCAGCGACAGGTTGGCCGCCTCTTGCAGCAAGACGGCATCCAGGTTGCGCAACCCATCCGGGGTGCGAGCGCAGCCAGCGGAGATCGGCTTGTAACCGGCGCACTGAATGCCATGGGCGACAAACTCCAGCAGCAGGGTGCGGGCGACCAGCGTCTTGCCCACATCGGTATCTGTGCCGGTGATAAAGAAGGATTTAACCATGATGACTCCTCAACACAAATCAGGCGACAGCCCGCCGTTTATAGGGGCAGATCACCTGCATATCAAGTATCCGGGACAGAAGATGAGTTCAGCCCGACTTGTTCGCACATAGCGTCCCCCGGACAGACCAGGCAAGGGGCGGCTTATCGGCGGATCAGGCGCCCCAGGCACACCTGATAGCTGGCGGCCAGCAGGCCATCCGGCTGACGGTAGGCTTCATAAGCCTCCGTCAGGCGCTGCAAGCGCAGCCGACTGCTCAGACCCGACTGACGCGCATCGTTGAGCTGGCTGGCTCCTATGCCCTTGAGGTCGCGCAGCAGACCGCTCAACTCGTGATAGGAGAGCGCCCAGGCCAGACTCTCAAGGCAAGGCGCTGTGAAGCCCCCTGCGGCAACGGCATCTTGCAATTGTGGCAGGCTGAGGAAGCGATTGACATGGGGATGGTCGTCAACCGTGCGCCAGGCCTCACGCAACTGCCAGAGCGAATCGACAAGCAGGGTCGAGAACAGCAGTTGTCCACCGGGTTTGAGTACCCTGTGGAGTTCGGCAAACGCCTGCGCCGGTCGTTCACACCACTGCAGGGCGAGGCTGGAGAAGACCCAGTCCAGGCTCCCGTCTGCAAACGGCAGACGCTCGGCATCGCCGCACACAAGTTGCGCACCGCTGCCACGCAGAGCCGCCTGCTGCAACATGCCGGGGGCAAGATCCAGTCCATGCAATTGGTGGCAACGACTGGCGAGGTGGGGCAGGAAAAATCCGGTACCACAACCCAGATCCAGCCCGGATATGGGAGAGGTTGACAAGGAAGCGGGTGTCACTGGCTCCCCGGGCATGCGATCCAATAGCGCCAGACCGACTTCCTGCTGAAAACGGGCATGGGCATCGTAGTGGCGGGCCGCCGCCCCGAAACGGCGGGCGAGCTGCGCCTTGTCAACCTGCTGAAAGCGCTCATGCATGGCGAACACCTCTCGGCTCTGCGGCAAACTCACGCCTGCTGGCCGACAGGATGCAAGGGCCGAGGGCCTCGAGCAGGCGATCCACATCCTGCTCGCTGTGAGCCGCGCTTAACGTGATGCGCAGCCGCGCCGTACCGACCGGCACAGTGGGCGGGCGGATGGCGCTCACCCAGACGCCGCGATCCCGCAGCCGCTCGGCCAGTTGCAGGGCCGCACTGCTCTCCCCCACCAGCAGCGGCTGTATGGGGGTGTTGCTCGCACCAAGTTGCCAGCCCTGCGCCTGTGCCCCTTGCCGGAAACGGGCGATCAGCTGGCCAAGATGAGCGCGGGCATCGTCGGCGACCCGCACCAGTTCGATACTCTTGCTGACCGCGCACGCCTGAGCGGCCGGCATATGGGTGCTGTAGACATAGTGGCGAGCGAAGTTGACCAGATAATCCACCAGCTCGCGGCTGCCGCCGACAAAGGCCCCGGCCACCCCGAGCGCCTTGCCAAAAGTGCCCATCTGGATGTGTACAGATGCCGGAGCCACCCCTTGCGCCGCCAGGGTGCCGCGCCCCTCGGGCCCCAGCACGCCAAGGCCGTGAGCATCGTCGATCATCAACCAGTTGCCGCTCTGGGCGGCCAGGCGGGCAAGCTCAGGCCAGAGGCCCTGATCCCCATCCATGCTGAACACCCCTTCCGAGACGATCAAACCCCGGTTTGGTTCGAGTTGGCGCTCGAGAGCAGTCATATCGTTGTGACCGAAGCGCTTCATCTTGCAGGGGAGCTGGCTGCCCATCTCCTGCAGGGAGGCGTGGTTGAGCCTGTCCTGCCACAGCAGATGATCCTTGCCGAGCAAGGCCTTCAGCACCGCCTGATTGGCGGAAAATCCGCAGTTGAACAGCAGCACCGCCTCCACCCCCAACCAGTCAGCGAGCGTCTCTTCCAGCTGCTGGTGAGCACGGCTGTAGCCGGTCACCAGGGGCGAGGCACCGGAGCCAGCCCCATAGCTGTCAATCCCGTCCTTGAAGGCGGCTTTGATGGCGCTGTGATCCGCCAGCCCCAGATAGTCGTTGGCGGAAAAATTGAGGTAGTCGCGCCCCGCGACCTGCAATCGCCCAGCCACACTGCCTTGTGTTGCGATGCGGCGACGCAGCAAGGCGGCCTGCTCGCGCTCGGCCAGAGCCGCGCCCAATGCAAAGGGGCCTTTTACCGCCAGGCCATTCATGACCGCGCAACCCCTGCGCGAGGACGGGTAGCATCGTAAAACATCTCATCCGGCGCGTTCTGGCGGCTCACCTCGGCCAGCAGCTCGGCTTCCAGTTCCAATGTCTGAACCTGATCCGGCTTCTGGGCTCGCTGGGCGGGGCGAATGCCGAGTCGCTTGAACAGCTGCATGTCGCTGTTCTCATCCGGGTTGGGAGTGGTCAGCAATTTGCAGCCGTAGAAGATGGAGTTGGCCCCCGCCATAAAGCACATCGCCTGCATCTGTTCGTTCATCTTCTCCCGTCCCGCGGAGAGGCGCACATGGGAGGCAGGCATCATGATCCGTGCCACCGCTATGGTGCGGATGAATTCAAACGAATCGAGATTCTCTTCGTTTTCAAGCGGCGTCCCCTTCACCTTCACCAGCATGTTGATGGGCACGCTCTCCGGGTGGCGCGGCAGGTTGGCGAGCGCCATCAAGAGACCCGCCCGATCTTTTGCCTGCTCACCCATGCCGACTATGCCGCCTGAGCAGACCTTCATGCCGGCGCCGCGCACATGCTCCAGGGTATCGAGTCTGTCCTGATAGGTACGGGTAGAGATGATCTCGCCATAGAACTCCGGCGAGGTGTCGAGGTTGTGGTTGTAGTAATCGAGCCCTGCGGCACCAAGGCGGGCGGCCTGATCGGCGGTGAGCATGCCAAGGGTCATGCAGGTCTCCATGCCCAGCCCTCGCACCTCTTCGATCATTCGCAGTATGTAGGGCATGTCCCTCTCTTTGGGGTTGCGCCAGGCGGCCCCCATGCAAAAGCGCGACGAACCGTTGGCCCTGGCCTCACGGGCCCGCTCCAGTACCTTCTCCACCTCCATCAGCCGCTCGGTCTCAAGCCTGGTGTGATAGCGGGCGCTCTGGGGACAGTATTTGCAATCCTCCGGGCAGGCACCCGTCTTGATGGAGAGCAAGGTGCTCACTTGCACCTCGTTGGGATCGAAATGGGCACGGTGTATCGTCTGGGCCTGGAACAGCAGATCGTTGAATGGCAGGGCAAACAGGGCCTGAACCTCAGCGAGGGTCCAGTCGTGACGAAGGGCGTGGCCGCCCGCTGTGTAAGCATTCATACATGGCTTCCGGTTGTTATAAGTGGGATCCTGCGCCCGCCATCCTGGATGGCCGAGCCCGGACCCGCCACTTTGCCCCGCGCCATCCAGCGAGTGAGGAGCCAAGTGGCTGAAATTGTTGGCTAGTGTAGAGAGCGCGCGTAGACTGTCAACACCGACCAGATCAAACCAATTGACAACAGAATATAAAATGACCAACCAAGAATTCGACCTGAATCACATCTGGCACCCCTATACCTCTCTCACCCATCCCCTGCCCTGCTATGAAGTGGCCAGTGCCAAAGGGGTGACCATCACCCTCGCCGATGGTCGCGAACTGGTGGATGGCATGAGCTCCTGGTGGGCCTGTATCCACGGCTATCAGGTGCCTGAACTCGACGCGGCCGCCACCGCCCAGCTCGGCAAGATGTCCCATGTCATGTTTGGCGGCCTGACCCATGCCCCGGCGGTCGAGCTGTGCCGCAAGCTGGTGGAGATCACACCGGCCGGTCTGGACCGGGTGTTTCTGGCCGACTCGGGATCGGTGGCGGTGGAAGTGGCGCTCAAGATGGCCCAGCAGTACTGGCACGCCAAAGGCACCCCCAGAGCCAAGTTCGTCACACTGCGCGGCGGCTATCACGGCGACACCTTCGGTGCCATGAGCGTTTGTGACCCGGATGGCGGCATGCACGATCTCTACCAAGGCTTCCTGCCCGAGCACTACTTTGCCCCGGCCCCCAGCTGCCGTTTCCACGCCCAGTGGGACGAAGAGTGTGTGGTGGATCTCGCCACGCTCGTCGCTGACCATCATGAAGAGATCGCAGCCATCATCCTCGAACCCATAGTGCAGGGAGCGGGCGGCATGCGCTTCTACCACCCCCGCTATCTGCAATGGGTACGCGCTTTGTGCGACGAGTTCGGCCTGCTGCTGATTGCCGACGAGATTGCCACCGGGTTTGGTCGCACAGGCCAGCTGTTTGCCTGTGACTGGGCTGGCATCAGCCCCGACATCATGTGCCTTGGCAAGGCGCTCACCGGCGGTTACATGACCCTCTCAGCCACCCTCACCACTGAGCATGTCGCCCGCACGATTTGCGACGGGAAAGCGGGTGTCTTTATGCACGGACCCACCTTTATGGGCAATCCGCTGGCCTGCGCCGTGGCCTGTGCCTCCATCGATCTGCTGCTGGCCTCGCCGTGGCAGGAGCGGGTGCAGGCCATCGAGCATCAGCTCAAAACCGAGCTGGTGCGGCTGACCCTGAACCCTTTGGTTGCCGATGTGAGAGTGCTTGGCGCCATCGGCGTGGTGGAGATGAAGGAGCGGGTAGATGTGGCCCGTATCCAGCGCAAGTTTGTGGAGTTGGGTGCCTGGATCCGGCCATTTGGCAAACTCATCTACCTGATGCCCCCCTTCGTCATCACACCGGCACAATTGAGTTTGCTGACCCAGGCCATCCATGAAGCCATCGCCAGCGGCGAGTTTTAAGCCGGCATGAAAAGGCCCTGCATGAGAATGCAGGGCCTTTTGACTCTTTTTTATCAGAATGTGAGCAAGACACCAGACCCGGGCGACCATGACGAGTAGACTGCGCGGGTTTTACCCAACAGATGTACTGCTCCCATGCGCCTCTCCATTGCTGCCAAAATCAACTTCTTCCTGCTGTTCATCTTCTCCATGGTGCTGGTCTTCTCCGCGGCCTATCAGGCGGTGCGCGAGCGCGACCTCATCCTGACGCTCATCAAGGAGCAGAGCCGCGAGCAGACCGAAGCCTATTTCGACGGCCTCAACATGCTGATGCTGACCGGTAAGATGGACGCTCGCGACACACTGCGAAACAAGTTCCTCGATCACGCACACGTGGAAGATGCCCGCATCGTCCGTGGTGATGCCATCAGCAAGCAATACGGGCCGGGCCGCGAGACAGAGCAGGGCAAGGATGAGTACGATCGACTGGCGCTGGCGGGCAAGGGCAGCCTGGAGGTGGTGCACGACGGCATGCACAGCAAGCTGGTGGTAACCCGCCCCCTGTTGGCCAAGAAAGATTTTCGCGGCACAGACTGCACAAGTTGCCATCTGGTACCGGAGAACACTGTGCTGGGGGCGGTGCGCTTTGACTACTCCCTCGACATCCTCTTTACCCGGGTCGAGCAGAACATTCTCACGTCGGCACTTATTCTCACCGGTATCTTCGGGCTGGGGCTGCTGTTGACCCTCTGGGTCATTCGCACCTGGATAGTTCGCCCCCTCAACCAGCTGACCCGTTCCATGGAAGAAGCCACCGACCTGCATGACTTCGGTCACCGATTGGAAGGGGATGAAGGGGACGAGATTGGCCGGGTGGCACTGGCTTACAACCAGATGCTCGACAGTGTGGAACGCCAGCTCGGCAAGCGCCCTGCCGCGCAGGCGAAGCCGGACAAAAAGCAGGATTAGCCCGCATAGTAGAACAGCAAACTGGCGATGAATATCAGCAGCAGTATGGTCAGATTGACGTGCAGCGAGTCCTCCCGTCGTCGGCTGCGTTTACGCTCCAGCAAAAACACCGCCAGGGTCAACAGGCAACAACCCCAGAGCCAATAAACCAGCCAGGGAGTCAGTACGGGATCCCAATAATCGCGAACTGCTATCCCCCCGTAGACCAGAAAACCGTACGCCACTTCCGGGCGCGCATAGTGATAGAGGGAGAGCAGCACGATAAAGCCCGCCCAGCAGAGGATCACCAAGCCCTGCAGCCCTCTGGTCAACCAGTCCGGTCCCTGTCGCCGCTCTTTCACGTCCATCCCCTGCCCCACTGGCCCGGCCATGAGGTGATCCGGGCATAAATCACCTCCAGAGTCCGACATTTTTGCTTGTTTATCAAACCCGCGCGGGTAAGATTGTCGGCTTAGTCTGCCATGATGGGCCAGTGAATGCCCGGGCCAGACCCCTAGTGTTGCAAATAGCGCTGCAAGAACAAGCTGGAGACAATATTTCGATGACGCACGCATCCGTAGTAGATGTGCTGACCGGTAAATATGCGGTTGGCACCACCCAGACAGTAAAAGGGTGGATCCGGACTCGCCGTGATTCCAAGGCGGGGATCTCATTTTTGGCCGTATCCGACGGCTCCTGTTTCCATCCGGTACAGGCAGTTGTCCCCAATACCCTGGCCAATTATGAGAATGAAGTGCTGCGTCTGACCACAGCTTGCTCCGTGGAAGTGACCGGTGTGGTTGCCGCCTCCCAGGGCAGCGGTCAGGCTTTCGAACTGCAAGCCACCGACGTCAAGGTCGTAGGCTGGGTCGAAGATCCGGACACCTACCCCATGGCCGCCAAGCGCCACAGCATAGAGTATCTGCGTGAACAGGCCCACCTGCGTCCGCGCACCAACATAGTCGGCGCCGTGACCCGGGTGCGCAACTGCCTGGCCCAGGCCATCCACCGCTTCTTCCATGAAGAGGGTTATCTGTGGATTGCGGCTCCGCTCATCACCGCCTCTGACACCGAAGGTGCCGGCGAGATGTTCCGCGTCTCCACCCTGGATCTGGAAAACCTGCCGCGCACCGACGCTGGCAAGGTCGATTACGACAAGGACTTCTTCGGCAAGGAGACCTTCCTGACCGTTTCCGGTCAGCTCAACGTCGAAACCTACGCCTGTGCCCTCTCCAAGGTCTACACCTTCGGGCCCACCTTCCGCGCCGAGAATTCCAACACCAGCCGCCATTTGGCCGAGTTCTGGATGGTTGAGCCGGAAATTGCCTTCGCCAACCTGGACGATAACGCCGCCCTGGCCGAAGCCATGCTCAAGTACGTCTTCAACGCCGTACTGGCCGAGCGCCGCGACGATCTGGAGTTCTTTGCCCAGCACGTCGACAAGGATGCCATCGGTCGTCTGGAACGCTTCGTCTCCTCCGACTTTGCCCAGATCGACTACACAGATGCCATCGAAGTGCTGAAAAACTGCGGCAAGAAGTTCGAGTTCCCGGTCTCCTGGGGCATAGATCTCTCCTCCGAGCACGAGCGCTATCTGGCCGAGGAGCACTTCAAGTCTCCTGTGGTGGTGAAGAACTACCCGAAAGACATCAAAGCCTTCTACATGCGTCTCAACGATGACGGCAAGACAGTTGCCGCCATGGACGTACTGGCCCCCGGGATCGGCGAGATCATCGGCGGTGCCCAGCGTGAAGAGCGCCTCGAGGTACTCGATCAGCGCATGGCCGAAATGGGGCTGAACAAGGAAGATTACTGGTGGTATCGCGATCTGCGCCGCTTCGGCACAGTCCCGCACGCCGGTTTCGGCCTCGGTTTCGAGCGTCTGGTGGTCTACGTGACCGGTATGGGCAACGTCCGTGACGTTATCCCCTTCCCCCGTACACCCCGTACCGCTGAATTCTGATAACGGCCCTTTGCCGACAAAGCCGACCTCAGGGTCGGCTTTTTGTTGCCCGCCCCACGGTATTCGCCCCTCGCTGCCACCACAATTAATCACACTTCCCCTTCTGGCTGCAGCCTTGTTGCAGTGCACCTCAAGATACCAGCCCCGTATGATACCAACCAGACCCCCTTCAAATAACAATCATGTTAATACGTGGTTTTTATGCAGTTAAATCAAAAACCGATGAGTTATTGAAGTACCTCAATTTTTTGCCCCTTTGAGAAGGGCACAATACCCACTAACCCTTTAGGGCTAAATAAAAACAGACAATCCCGGTCCATGAGCTCAACACAGCACAGATATGGATTAAATCACGCGAGGTAATGGAATGATCTTGATGGAATTTATGGTGGTACTCGGCTGCTTGTTGCTGGGTACCCGATTTGGGGGCATGGGACTGGGTCTCATCAGTGGCATAGGTCTGTTCCTGCTGACCTTCGTGTTCGGCCTGGCACCGGGCGAACCGCCAGTGCAAGTCATGCTGACCATACTCGCAGTGATCGGTTGCGCCGCCACCCTGCAGACCGCCGGCGGCCTCAACCTGATGATGCAGGTGGCCGAGCGTCTGCTGCGCCGTCACCCGCAATACATCACCATACTGGCCCCGCTCACCACCTGGACCCTCACCTTCCTGTGCGGTACCGGCCACGTGGTTTACACCATGTTCCCCATCATCTCCGACATAGCGCTGCAAAAGAACATCCGCCCGGAACGGCCGATGGCGGTCGCCTCCGTCGCCTCCCAGATGGCGATTTGCGCCTCGCCAGTCTCGGTCGCCGTGGTCTCCATGGTCTCCATATTGGCAGCAGGACACGGTATCGGTGAGGCTTACGGCCTGCTGGATATCCTGATGATTGCCATCCCCTCCTCATTGACCGGCGTGATGATGGCGGCCCTGTGGAGCCTGCGTCGCGGCAAGGATCTGGACAAGGACGAAGAGTTTCAGGCCAGGATCAAGGATCCGGAGCAGCACGCCTTCATCTATGGCGGCGGTGAAACCCTGCTCAACACCAAGTTCCCGAAAGAGGCCTACTGGTCTACCTGGATCTTCTTCGCCGCCATCGCTGCCGTGGTATTGCTTGGCGCCAACGAAGGGCTGCGCCCCGTGTTCACCATCAAGGACAAGACAGGCCCTCTCTCCATGAACCTGGTGATCCAGATGATGATGCTGATCGCCGGTGCCATCATTCTGATGCGCTGCAAGGTCAAACCGGGCGAGATCGCCAACGGGGCTGTCTTCAAGGCCGGCATGGTCGCCATCTTCTCCGTGTTCGGGGTGGCATGGATGAGCGAAACCTTCTTCCAGGCCCACATGCCGCTGCTCAAAGAAACCCTGTCCCACGTGGTACAAGCCCAGCCCTGGACCTACGCCCTGGTGCTGTTCCTCATCTCCAAGCTGGTCAACAGCCAGGCTGCCGCCCTGACCGCCATCGCCCCCATGGGTCTGGCGCTGGGAGTGGAGCCCAAGCTGCTGATCGCCTTCCTGCCGGCCAGCTACGGTTACTTCGTGCTGCCGACCTACCCGAGCGATCTGGCCTGCATCGGTTTCGACCGTTCCGGCACCACCCGCATCGGCAAGTTCATCATCAACCACAGCTTCATCATTCCGGGGCTGATCGGGGTGAGCAGCTCCTGCGCCCTGGGTTATCTGCTGACCAGCATACTGCTCTAATCCCAGCCGCGTTTATCACGCCATTGCCACACAGGCCCCCAACTTCGGGGGCCTGCTCTTTTCTCCCCCTGTCTATTCCCGTTACGATTTCACGCCACGGCTTTACCTGCGCCCCC
Source organism: Aeromonas sp. 9A (assembly GCF_963900955.1). Lineage (NCBI taxonomy): Bacteria > Pseudomonadati > Pseudomonadota > Gammaproteobacteria > Aeromonadales > Aeromonadaceae > Aeromonas > Aeromonas sp. 9A. The sequence continues at coordinate 1,801,670 of NZ_CAWRFG010000001.1, read as the reverse complement.
GCCACTGGGTAGCATGCTCCCTCTTTCACCATCGGAATCGACTCCATGTCTCGCGTCATCCTGCTCTGGAGCGGCGGCAAAGATGCCATGCTGGCCCTCTGTCATGCCCGTGAGCAGGGGCATCAGGTGGTGGCACTGGTCACCTTTGCCCCGCCATCCCCCCGTTTTCTCGCTCATCCCCTGCCACTGGTACGCCGTCAGGCCGAGGCGCTGGGCCTGCCCCACCAGCTGGTTACCATAGAGGCGCCATTCGATCAGAGCTACGAAAGGGCACTGGCCGACTTGCGGCAGGAGTGGAAACTCGATGGGGTGATCACCGGCGATATCGACAGCGTGGAGGGCGCCAGCAACTGGATCCGCGAACGCTGCCGCCCGCTGGGGCTTGAGGTACACACACCGCTCTGGCAGCAATCTCGCGAAGCGTTGCTGAGCGACATGCTTGGGCGTGGCATCGTCGCCCACCTCTCCTGCGTCGATACCCGCACGCTGGCACCCGACTGGGTCGGCCGAGTGCTGGACACATCCGCCATCACTGAATTGAAGGCGCTGGCAGACCGGCAAGGGTTCGATCTGTGTGGGGAACAAGGGGAATACCACACCATGGTGACCGACGGCCCGGGCTTTGCCGCTCCTCTTGGGCTCGATGGCTGGCATCTGGCAGCGCAGGCACACCTGGCCTACCTGGCAAAAGAGGAGGAGTAGCCTGGCGGCGGTGAATGCAGGCTCTTCTGCTGGCGGCAAACAAGCGGGTTCAATCGTTGATCCGGTCGCGGTTTGGTCAAAGGCCATATGAGCCAGCAACAGGAGGATACAGACATAGACGGCACCGTTTTTCCTTGCTCCTGGTCGCCAATCATGGCGGAGCCTCACTTCGCCAGAACAAAACTCCAAAAAAACAATAAAAAATGGAAATTTAAACTAATAGCAAAGCTTTAGAATCCCTTTGCCAAGCATTCTGGCGAGGAACCTCAGGCTTTTTTGCTCTGGATCAACGTCAGGGGCCAGTGAACTGGCCAAGATGCCCATCGACATACAGCGACCATTTCGCGCCGGAGAGAGTTATGACAAACCAAGCCACTGCAGGCACCACAAGCTGCGACTACAAGCTATGGGACATCCTCGTCGAGTCAGCAAAGGAACGCACTACCATTCGTTACTCCAAACTGGCCAGGCAGGCCGGGCTGGAGAATAGCCAGGATGAGCTGCGCACCCTGCTGCAACGCATCCGCATGTACTGCACCGAACACCAGTTGCCGATCCTCTCCACCATAGTGGTGGACGATGTGGGCAAATACACCGGCCTCTCCTCCGGCCTGCCGGACGCTCCCTGGGAGCGTGCCAGGGTGTTTGACTACCAATGGCCTGTTGCCCCCTGATCCAGACATTCATCACCATAACGCGCCCGCTGGCGCGTTTTGTACTTCTTCGGGCCCGCTTTCCTGAACCGCAGGCAAAAAAAACCCGCCTCAAAGGCGGGTACTAAGCAAGCAACGCTCTGGATGACCAGAGTAAAGAGTTCAGGCTGTCGAATCTTGCCACCCCCGGCACCACGCGAAAGAGGTAACAGGACAGCATGGGTTTGTATAAATCGCTGATTTATCCAAGCTTCATGCTGACCATCGACGGGGAGTGAGACTAAAGTGAAGGCCCTGCTTAAGGAAATGATTTATTAGTATTCCATTATGCACAGAATGAATTTACGAGGCGTCGACCTCAACCTGCTGGTGGTGCTCAAGGCCCTGCTGGAGGAACGCAACACCACCAAGGCCGCCGAGCGACTCGCCATGAGCCAGCCAGCCGTCAGTCGGGCTCTGGCCCGCCTGCGACTGCTCTATGACGATCCCCTGCTGATCCGCACCCCCCTGGGAATGGAGCCTACCGCAAGGGCACAGGCACTCTTGCTGCCACTGCGGGAAATACTGCACGACATAGAGCAGACCTTCAGCCAGCCCGAACAGCACGACCCGAGCCAGTTCGAGGGAGTACTGCGCATCGGTGCCCACACCTATGTGGAATATGTGATGATGCCAAGCCTGCTGGGGCGCCTGCAGCAGCAAGCGCCGAACCTGCGCATCCACATGGTGCCCCTCAATGCCGATTACGAGGACCAGCTCGACGAAGGGGTTGTCAGCATGGTGATCAGCAAACAGGACGAGGTACCCGGTCGCTTTCGCCGTATCCCGCTGTTTGAAGACAAGCTGATCTGCGCCGCCCACAGCAGCCATCCCTTTCAGGGTCAGGTGCTCTGCATAGAGTCTTTCGCCAAGGCCCAGCATCTGCTGGTCGCCCCCCGTGGCAGCGAAGGGGGCATAGTCGATGACCTGCTCGCAGCGCACGGCATGACCCGCCATACCCCCTTGATAGTGCAGAGTTTTCTGGCAGCGCCCTTCATACTGCCCTATGCCCCCCTGCTGCTGACCTCGCCAGCCAGGGTGCTGCGTCCGCTGATGCCGCTGCTGGATCTGGTGGAGTACGAGACCCGCTTTACCCTGCCGACCTTCGAGGTCAGCCTCATCCGCCATCGCCGCGACGACAACCACGCCATGCTCAACTGGTTCGAGTCAGAATTGCATCTCTGGTGCCAATCCCTCTGCGAGCTATGATCCCCTCCGGCGCCCCGTGCGCCGGGCTCTTTTCCCCTCGCCACTGCGTTTGACTCTGGCCCTTTGGCTGGCGACTCCCCTGGTAAAATCCCCCGAGTCGCAGCGCCAGCGTTGCCTTGAGATCGCCACAATGCCAGAATCGGGCCTTTCCTTGATTTCATGTTCAGATCTCAAGTTTCAGCTTTCAGGGCCCACGCCCGCAGACAAGGACTCCCCATGGCCACCACCCTCTATGGCATCAAAAACTGCGAGACATTATTTGTATAAGAACCTAAACATGGAGTTGTTTTCATATGGACACACTCCTTGTTTTTGACCTAACTAAGCAAGTAAGATACCTACCTATATATCCCCCATGGTTATCGATCACAATGACTCAGCAAACAGCAACGCAGCAACAAGTACATGTGCTGCCTCACTCATACAGCCCTAGCTATCAGCCACACGTTGCTTCTGGCGTGGCTTGTAATCGCCTAGCAAACGACAGAGTGGAGCTGTCCTTTTACGCTGATAGAGCTCGCTATATGCATGAGGAACTGGAGCTAGTGCCTGGGCAAGTGGGTCAATTCCAAATTAAAGAGGGGGTTGGTATAGCCTCCTCTCCAGTAAGAGAGCACATGACTGCTGTGAACATGTCACTTGAGGAATTGAAAGCCTTCTATGACATGCTTACATTAGTCCTAAATGAACCCCGAAAATAACAGACGACATCATGACTACCAACTACTATGACGGTCACTACACCCAAAGCAGTGGCCACAAGTTCATTGGTGCTTTAGCCGTTACTACTGCCACTGTCTTTGGTATCTGCTCTCAGTCTGTTCAACCATCTTCAAACGGAGATGAGAAGATACAAATCTCCGAGCTTATTCCTGTATCCTTAGTAAAAAATCATGCTACTGTTGTGCTTGACATAGTTCCACCAACAGTGGATATCGTTGCACCTTGTACGCTACAGGAGGATTGTATGGTTACTACTATCAGTTACTCCAACGCAGAAAAAATCCATTCAACTCTCAGAGGCTCTTCCACTCTGGCAACTGTTGTAATGGGATTATGTAGTACGCTACTGATATTCGATGTGTTCTCTCCGATAGTCCTTGTGCCAGCAATCATCAGTAGTTTCGGTGTTGCTGTTGCAAATGGAATTCAAATGAATCAAATAAAAAATAACTACCGCTAACTAACCTGACTAAGCACTTACACTATGACTAAGCCAGAAGGGGGGAGCCCCTCGCCAGTTATGCCTCAAACATCCCCACTACAACCTAGATGGCATGAATCTTTCGCAACGTCTATCAAAAGTCTTGGTGTTGCTGTAGTTGGTAGCACCAAAGCCATTACAGGGAGCGTTGTAGATTCGGTTTCTGCCCTTGTGACGGCGTTGACAGGCTTCATAAGTGCTGTAGATGCTGGTAGAGCAAATTTTCTTATAGATGTTATAGCTTTCTCTTTCTGGGGTGGGTTTATCTACCTAACATATGAAACAATGATGAAAATTTCACCCGTCGAGTTTTTAGTTAGCTGTGGTGTTGGGTTTTTCATCACTCTAGCCTTTACTGGTTGGTGCCTCAATACTTGTTACCTTAAGAACGGACTTATCAAAGGCCGCGATTCAGCCCCTTAAATTAAGGGGCTTTTGTTTAAACTAGGCTAAGTATTCTATAAATACTTGATTGGCTGATTCCCAACCGCCTTGCAATATCTGTCTTTTTTATTCCTTGTTGATGAAGCTCTATCACACCCTCCGACATCAACCTTGCTGTCGGTTTCCGGCCCTTGTAGACCCCTTTGGTCTTCGCCAAGGCGATCCCTTCCGCCTGACGCTCTAGCATGATTTCCCGCTCGAACGTGGCGATGGCCCCAATCATGGTCAGCATTAACTTGCCTGTTGGCGTTGCCGTGTCGATGCCCAGATTCTGGATCTGCAATGTTACCCCTTTGGCGTGTAGCTGGTCTGTGATCTCCAGCAAGTGACGGGTGTTTCGAGCGAGTCGATCCAATTTGGTCACTTTTAGCACGTCTCCTGAGCGGGCGAATTCGAGCATTGCTTGTAGTTGCGGCCTATCCGTCTTGCTCCCGCTGACCTTCTCCTGAAAAACTTTTTCACACTCCGCCAGTGCTGTCAGTTGCTGCTCCAGCGATTGTCCCGTGGTCGAGACACGGGCATACCCGATGATTGCCATGATGGCCTCCCAATAGGCTCAAGACCCTACAAGAAAAACGTGTCAAAACTCGAAATCAAACCCGTGTGACAGGGGTTGCCGGGGGGCTTCCGGTCTGTCACACGGGCATGGTCTATTGAGCGTCCGGCTCTTTCGGCGGGGGCGGTGGTGTCTGCATCGAGTTGACGGCCTCTTTGATGAGGACGCCCAAGGCTGCCAGCAGTGCCGCCTCCAACGCTTTCAGTAACGGGTTTCCTTGCTGCTCATTCATACGCCTTCTCCTTGCTGGATGGCTCCCGACAAGGGGCCAGATGTGATGTGTTCCATGGGGTTCTCCTATGGTGTTTCCATCTGTCTTATACCGGCAAAGGGTCTCAATATTGCCCACCAAATTTCCTTATGCTGGAGGGACTTGGGATAGTTTTATGGGGTCCTCTGGCTGCGAGAGATCCTTATCATCTTCGCGGTATCTCCCCTCTGGATGGCTTCTAAGCTCCCCCCTCGGTGCAGTAATGACTAGGTAGATGAAGCCCCCCACTAAATGGAGTGCATAATTCAGGGGTACACAGCATACACAACGTACACATTTGGCAACCGATTGCGATGTTCTCAACGATCTTGATGTGCAAATGTCTAAAATGGTAATTGCACATTTACCGAAAATGTGCACATCAAAGAATCGTCAGGCGGTGATAGGCCTTACTCCCGCTATGGCTTTGATCCAACCGCCAACCTAGTCGATGGGCTATCCGCTTGAGATCTCTTAGAGGCTGGGCAGGGTTACGCAGATACCCGACCTGATCGCAGGTATAAGCACTCTGGGCAGACGCTCTGGTGATGTCGATGTATCGCCCCTCAGTCGGTTCCGCCATCATCTCTAGTAGTTCTTGCAGGTACTCCTCAACGCTCTGGATACGTCCTTGTGTGCGGCAGAGGGTCTCCCATAGCTCTTGCTCCTCGTGGCGTATCCTGATCGGTCTGAGACCCGTCAACTGCTCAATGTGGGCATCACGCTGTTGGTCTGCTTTGCGGTTCACTGGCTCTAGATGGTACTTTTCATCGAACTCCAGCAAGTACGCTTCCTTCCTGAGCGGTTTGTCGAAGTACTTCCCGTCAGGGTCAAACCACTGCATATTCACCCGAAAATCCACACGATAGGGGCCACAAGCAAACTGTGGGATCACCTCTGTTCGCAAACCCAGCTGCTGTACTTCAAAGTAAGCAACCAATGGGGCCAAGTACTCAACGTAAAACGCAGCCTCATAGCGACTCTGGTTTTCCTCTTGTGGCAACGATTGTTCGGTTAGCCGCTCGATTTCCGCAAGCAACGCAACGTTCAGGTGAGAGCTGGGGCCATAGGTCAACACGGCCAAGGCTTGCAATGGCGACCACCAGCCCAACCCATTATCAGGTTCAGGGACGTCCGGTAGTTCAAGCCCCTGCACCTGCCGAATATTGGCTATTGCCCGCCGAACATATTGGCTGTATCGACGGTTAAATCCAGGTATCCGCGAGAGCAGTTCCTTTGGGTCAATAAGCCCTTGGGAAGGATGCCCAATGAAAATCCCAGTGATGCCCAAAACTGCCTCCTACGTGGTCTTTACTTCGACTCTTCCGAGCTAAAGTCCTCGAAATCGTCGTCATAATCGGAGTCAGTTTGTTTCTGGAAAGACTCGTACTCGTCGATTTCGCCCTTCACCCAGTTGGCGTCAATGTAGGGGGCCTCAGCTGTCGTTCTGAGCAACTCTTCACCGCTTCTGTCTCGGATACTGCTGCCAGCCAACTTAGGCTTGAAAGCCTGCTCAAGCATGAACTGACCATCAAGATCCGTGAACACCGCAGCCACTGAGTCGTCAGTCTTGATAACGCTGATTTCTTTAATCGCAGCCTTTAACTGGCTGTTGAACCGTTGCCGCTGATCGGTACTATTCAAATCCTCTGGCAGTATCATCTTCCCGAGTGTTTTCTCCGATAACTCTCGGCTCATGAGGTCATCCTCAAGCTGGCTGATTTGCCCTTCTAAGGCTTGGCAATTTGCCTTGCACTGCGTGAACAGCTCTCGGAATACGGCATCATCATCAAGCTCCAGCATGGATTGAGCCGCTTTATTCCTTTTCTTGACTTCCAACTCCAGCTTTTTTCGCAGGTTCGCCAGCTCATCTTTCAGAGCAAGTGTTTTTTCAGTCGTGGCCCTTCGTTGTTGCATCACCGCAGATAACAAGCTGACGGCCTGTAATAGCTGCGGTTCAACTTTGTCGTAGAGCATATTTGGCAGTTCACACCCAGTAATATTCTGCTTGGGACAAACAAGATAATTGCGAGGACTCCCTGCTTTACCCTTATTGTGGAAACGCAGCGGCTCACCACATTGGCAGCGAAGAACTCCGCTAAAGAGGTTGTTGTAAATACCCTTGCGATAAGAGCCGCTATGTTTGCATCTCGTGCCGATAAGGTATTGCACTTCTTCAAACAAGGTGGGGGATACTATTGTGGGGTAATACCCCAAAATCGGTTCACCATCAGGCACCCGCTCACCGCCATCGATAACATGTGGCTGGAAAACACCTATCACGGCTTGACTCTTGATGACCGCCTGAATACCTGCTGGGCGCCAGTCCGCCTCTTTGCCGAACGTCTTGTAGCCCTTTTCCAAAAAAGCCTTGGCGATCTGCTCATAGCCGCAACCCGACTTAGCCATTTCAAACATCTCGTTCACAATCGCTGCTCGTTCTGGGATCGGGACGATCTGATCCCCCTCCCTAGTTAGCCATGACGGTAGGCGGGAGTTTTTCATCACCTTGTTGTTCTCTCTGGCCTCTTTACGGCCATTTGACCATGCAGCACGACTCCGGCGGCTCTTCATCTCAGATTCGTCATTCGCACGAGCCATGTAAACGATAGAGACAATTAACTTGGTGAAATCCACCTCGCCTTTGCGAAAAACTTGATTGTCAGAAAGCGTAACAATCACAACGCCCGCATTCAGAATCTCAAGAAACTGGGACAACGCCTTCTCAATCGCTTGCCTGCTCAGACGATCAACCGACTCTACCAACAGGTACGAGCCTTCCTCAATTTCCCCACCCTTTACCGCATCAATGAAGCGGCCTAACGCCCCGTCAGTCCTATTGCTGCCCCTAAATGCACTCACCCCAAAGTCTTCAATCGTCTTTGCATCCAGCTGAAGATTGTGCTCGGCACAGTAGTCGATAGCCGATTTGAGTTGACGGCGATAGCTGTCCCCCTGTGCCTGCTTAGGGGTACTAAAACGAACATAGGAATACGCCTTCGGGCTACGACTCATAACAACTCCTTTGCGATTAGCTCACCTCTAGCACAGGTGCACTAGACAAAAAACTAAGACTGGGTGAGACTATCAACAGATCGGCACTTTACACAACATGCACTAAAGGTTATTTTTGCCGAACTGACTCACAACATAGTGAAGCAGGCCACCAGCCAGCATGAACAGCCCAAAAAATGGTCGCGTTTCCACGCATGATGATCGCCTGTATGCTATGGCCCATTGAACGGAACACGGTGAACTCCATGGAAAACAAGACCGAATGCAAAGTCGTGCTATACGGCATTTCTCCCAAAAACTGCGACACCATCAAGAAAGCCCGCAAGTGGCTGGACGAGGCTGGCATCGACTACCGCTTTCACGACCACAGAGCCGATGGCCTGGATCCCGCCGCGCTGGATAGCTGGCTGGCAAAGCTTGGCTGGGAAGCCCTGCTCAACAGCCGTGGCACCACCTTCCGCGCCCTGCCGGATGAAGCAAAGCAGGGGCTGGATACCGCAAAAGCGCGCGCACTGCTGCTGGAACATCCGGCCATGATCAAGCGCCCGCTGCTGGATCGGGACGGCGAGCTGACCCTGGGTTTCAAGGCTGATCACTATCAATCCCTCTTCTCTCGTTAAACTTTTTTAAGGAACGCTGATGTCGGACGTCATCGCACTGGCCAAGGATCTGATCCGCCGCCCCTCCGTTACCCCGCAGGATGAAGGGTGTCAGACCCTGATGAGCGAACGCCTGGCGCGTCTTGGCTTCGTCATCGAACCCATGGTGTTTGAAGACACCACAAACCTCTGGGCGCGCCGTGGCAGCGAAGGCCCCCTGTTCTGCTTCGCCGGCCACACCGACGTGGTACCGGCCGGACCGCTGGAGAAGTGGCACACACCGCCGTTCGAACCGACCATCCAGGATGGCGTGCTCTACGGTCGCGGCGCCGCCGACATGAAGGGATCCCTCGCCGCTATGGTGGTGGCCGTCGAACGCTTCGTGGCCGAGCATCCGGATCATCAGGGGTCCATCGCCTTTCTCATCACCTCGGATGAAGAGGGCCCCTTCATCAATGGCACAGTGCGTGTCATCGACACCCTTGAAGCGCGCAACGAGAAGATCCGCTGGTGCATCGTCGGCGAGCCCTCCTCCACCCATGTGGTGGGGGACGTGGTAAAGAACGGTCGACGTGGCTCCATCACAGGGGATCTGCTGGTGCGTGGCGTACAGGGGCATGTGGCCTATCCCCATCTGGCGGACAACCCCATCCACAAGGCGGCGCCGGCATTGACTGAGCTCGCCGCGACTGTCTGGGATGAAGGCAACGCCTACTTCCCCCCCACCAGCTTCCAGATTGCCAATATCCAGGCTGGCACCGGCGCCTCCAACGTCATTCCGGGGGAGTTGCAGGTTCAATTCAACTTCCGCTTCAGCACACAACTGACCGACATGGATATTCGTGAGCGCGTCCAGGCCCTGCTCGACAAGCACGGTCTGGACTACGAGCTGACATGGACCCTCTCCGGCCAGCCCTTCCTGACCGATACCGGCGCCCTGCTGGAGGCCACAGTGGCGGCGGTAGCGGCGGTCAATGGCCAGCAACCGGCACTGCTCACCACGGGCGGTACCTCGGATGGGCGCTTTATTGCCCCCACAGGGGCCGAAGTGATCGAACTCGGCCCCGTCAATGCCACCATCCACAAGGTGAACGAGTGCGTGAAGGCCGAGGATCTGGATCTGCTGGCAGATATGTACCAAGGGGTACTCGAGAGATTGCTGGCATGACCCAGGAACAACTGCTGGGGCTCGACGAGAGTCACCTTGTTCTGGTGGGACGCGGGCCCCATCGTCTGACCGCTGCCACTGCAGCGGCCTTCAACGACATGCAGGTGGCCGCCGCCCATGAAGGGCACAACCTGCAGGCGGCCTCCAGCTGGCGCAGCTTCGAGCGTCAGCTCGCCATCTGGAATGGCAAGTGGCGCGGTGAGCGCCCCCTGCTGGATGTCGACAACCAGCCTATGGATACGCTGCAACTGAGCGAGTGCGAACGGCTGCACGCCATACTGCGCTGGAGCGCCCTGCCCGGTACCAGCCGCCATCACTGGGGCACGGATCTGGACATCTATGACCCCGACTGCCTGCCTGCCGGTACCAAGCTGGCGCTGGAGCCCTGGGAGTATGAAGCCGGGGGCTGGTTTAGCGACCTCGGCGACTGGCTGACTGACCACATGAATGACTTCGGCTTCTTCCTGCCTTATGCCAGACCTGTGGGTAGCGGCAGCGGTGTCGCCTACGAACCCTGGCATATCAGCTTCGCGCTGGAATCCCGGGAGCAGCGGCTGGATCCGGATGCGCTGGCGCTTTGCCTGCAACAGGCGGATATTGAAGGCAAGTCAACCATATTGGCCCATCTTGACGAGATTTTGGCCCGTTATGTCACCACCTGTCCTGACGAAAGGAAAACCCCATGAATCTCTGGCTGTGGATTGGTTTGCCACTGCTCTTCCTGCTTGGCATGTTTCTCAATGCCATCAAGGACATGAAGCGGCTGGAGAAACAGCTGCCCAAATACAAGGACAAGATACGGGAAGTCAAGGATGACGAGGACGACTGATCGTCCTCTCAGCCCGCCAGGGGCGCCACTATGGCGCCCCTGCTGCTTTTCACGAGGGCGGAATTCTCCCTCCCCATCCTGATGATGGCTCAGTGATCCCGTTCACATAGAACAGGACTTCTTTCTCCCTTCCTTCCCGCCATCTTCAAGGTAAAAACCCAGTTCCTGGCAGCACTGAAAATGTAAAAAACTGCAAATAAATGCACAATTAAGCCACACCGCGCCCAACAAACTGCATATAATGTGCCTGTTTTGCATTTTGACAGAAGGAGTTCGCCATTGGATGCCGTCACCATCAACAGTTTCTTTTTAGTCGCGGCCTTGTTGGTGGGAGCCAGTGTCCTGTTGAGCGCGCTCTCCTCTCGCCTTGGTATCCCCATTTTGGTGATATTTCTCGCGGTCGGCATGCTGGCCGGGGAAGATGGGCCGGGGGGCATTCACTTCGCTGACTACTCGGTCGCCTATCTGGTGGGCAACCTGGCGCTCGCCATCATATTGCTCGACGGCGGCATGCGTACCCGGGTTTCTTCTTTTCGGGTCGCACTCTGGCCAGCGCTCTCGCTGGCAACCGTCGGCGTGGCCATCACCACAGGGCTGACCGGTCTGGCCGCCGCCTGGTTGTTCGACCTCAACCTGATGCAGGGCATGCTGATCGGCGCCATCGTCGGTTCCACCGATGCGGCGGCTGTCTTCTCCCTGCTCGGTGGGCGCAGCCTCAACGAGCGGGTCAGTGCCACCCTGGAGATAGAGTCCGGCAGCAACGACCCCATGGCGGTGTTTCTCACCGTCACCCTGATCGAAATTCTTGCCACCAACCAACAGGGACTGGACTGGTTCTTCCTGCTGCTGCAACTGGGCAAGCAGTTTGGCCTCGGTGCCGGCATAGGTCTGGGCGGCGGCTGGCTGTTGTGGAAACTCATCAACAGCGCCAGGCTGGCTCCGGGCCTCTATCCCCTGCTGACCGTCAGTGGTGGCCTGCTCATCTTCGCCCTCACCACGGCCATCGGAGGCAGCGGCATCCTCGCCATCTATCTCACCGGCCTGCTGCTCGGCAACCTCTCCCTGCGCAGTCGCAGTACCACGCTGTCGGTACTCGATGGCCTGACCTGGCTCAGCCAGATCGGCATGTTCCTGGTGCTGGGGCTGCTGGCCTCCCCCCACAAGCTGCTGCCCATCGCCCTGCCGGCGCTGGCACTCGCCGCCTGGATGATACTGTTCGCCCGTCCCGTCTCTGTCTGGATTGGCCTCTTGCCGTTCAAGAACTTCGCCCCCCGCGAGCGCTGGTTCATCTCCTGGGTGGGGCTGCGCGGCGCCGTGCCCATCATACTGGCGGTCTTCCCCATGATGGCCGGGCTGCCCAACGCCCAGCTCTACTTCAATGTCGCCTTCTTCGTGGTGCTGGTCTCCCTCATACTGCAAGGCAGCTCGCTGCCGCTGGCATCAAAGCTGGCCAGGGTTGAGGTACCGGCACCGCCGTCACCCATCAACCGATCCGGGCTTGAGATAGATCTGGACAGCCAGTGGGAGACCTTCGTCTACCGCCTCAGCGCCGAGAAGTGGTGCATCGGCTCGCCCCTGCGGGATCTGCGCATGCCCAAGGGGACCCGCATCTGCGCCCTGTTCCGGGATCAGGAGTTGCTGCACCCCTCGGGCAGTACCTGCCTGCAATCCAATGACATCCTCTGCGTCATAGGACACGAGCGAGATTTGCCGGCTCTCGGCCAGCTGTTCAGTCAGGCTCCTGAGCAGGATCTGGGTCCGCGCTTCTTCGGTGACTTCCTGCTGGAGGCGGCCGCCAATATGGTGGACCTGGCACCGCTCTACGGGCTGGATGTGAGCGAGGTGGCGGATCAGACACTTGGCGATTTTCTTGCCGACCAGTTGGGCGATAATCTGGTAGTCGGCGATCAGGTCGAATGGCAGGGCCTGATCTGGACAGTGGCCGAAATGGAAGAGGGCAAGCCCCGCAAGATAGGGGTGCGCTTTCAGGAAGAAGACCCGGTCTGACGCACATCGTCTGACCCGCCTTTGCGAGCAGGGAGTTCATTATGCCTTACCAAACCGAGTTGTCTGGCCTGCAACCCCCTTTTCCCAATCTGGGATTGATAGAGGGATTCTTTGGCAAGGGCTGGAGCTGGGAAGCCCGCGCCCGCTACGCTCAATGGCTGCCACGCCACGGCTACGGCTTCTACATCTATGCCCCGAAAGAAGATGGCTATCTGCGCAAGCACTGGGCACTGCCCTGGCCTGAAGCCGAGCTCGAGGCTCTGCGCCAGCTGGCCCGCCAGTGCCGCGACAACGGCCTCGCCTTCGGGGTGGGCTTGAGCCCCATGGGTGCCCACCACGACTATGATCGCAAGCGCCCGGCCCTGTTGGAGAAGGTGCGCCTCATCGACGAAGCGCTGCAGCCTGACATACTGGCTGTGCTGTTCGACGACATGAAGGGGGATACCCCGGATCTGGCCCACCACCAGCTCACCATAGCCCACGACATTGCGGCCCACAGCAAGGCCGGCCGTCTCATCTTCTGCCCCAGCTACTACTCCACGGATCCCGTGCTGGAAAAGGTGTTCGGCGCCATGCCCCCCCGCTATCTGGAGGATATAGGCCAGCAACTCGACCGCCGTTTCGAGATCTTCTGGACAGGCCCCAGGGTCTGCTCCAGCGAATACCCGGCCCCCCACCTCAAACAAGTGACCGAGCTGCTCGGGCGCAAACCCTTTTTGTGGGACAACTACCCGGTCAACGATGGCAGCAAGGCCAGCAGCTTCCTGCATCTGCGCGCCTTCGAGAATCGTCCGGCAGAACTTGTGGATCTGGTCGCGGGCCACGCAGTCAACCCCATGAAGCAGGCAGCGCTCTCTGTGCTGCCGCTTGCCACCCTGCCCATGAGCTACCGGCTCGGCAAGCAGTATGATGCTGACAAGGCGCTGCACGCCTCCCTCAATGCCACCTGCGGGCCGCAGATTTCGGCGATGATAGAGGCAGACCTGCCGCTGTTTCAGGACATGGGGCTGGCCCTGCTCACCCAGGAGCAGATAGCCCATCTCAAGCGCCGTTACCTGCCGTTTCAGGATCAGGTGTGTGTAAACGAAATCTTGCGCTGGCTGGCCGGTGAATATGTGTTTGATCCTGACTGCCTGACCGACTGAGACAAGCCACGCCAGATGCCACAGGAGGCTGCATGGACGCATCCCTGATCTACCAGAACCTGGCGGTGTTTGCCGCCTTCTTGCTGATCTACAGCCTGATCGCAGGTCGCTTCGAATCCCGACTGATCAATGGCCCCTTGCTGTTCCTGCTGATGGGCTGGCTGCTGGGACCTGGCGGGCTCGGTCTGCTGTCACTCTCGGTCAATAGCGAGGGGATCAAGCTGCTGGCAGAGCTCACCCTGGTCATAGTGCTGTTCAATGACGCTGCCAACACCAACTGGCAGGTATTGGCTGCCAACCGCGCCCTCCCCATACGATTGCTGCTCATCGGCCTGCCACTCACCCTGCTGGGGGGCACCCTGTTCGGCCTCTGGCTCTACCCGGATCTGCCGCTGCTGGAGCTGGCCATCCTCTCCACCATTCTTGCCCCCACAGATGCGGCGCTCGGCAAGGCCGTGGTCAGCAATCCGGCCGTGCCTGCGCCCATCAGGGAGGGGCTCAATCAGGAGAGTGGCCTCAACGACGGTATCTGCGTGCCAGTGCTCCTGCTGCTGCTCGCCCTCATCGCCCCCACCGAACAGCACACAGGCACGGGCATGCTGGCCATGACGTTGCTGCTGGAAGAGATAGGCATAGGCCTGCTGGTGGCCCTGGTGCTCACCAGCCTCACCATACGGCTGCTGAAAACCTCCTACCTCAACGGCTGGCAACTGCCGCTCTGGCGCCAGCTCACCATGCCGGGGCTGGCCCTGCTCTGCTTTGCGCTTGCCCAGACCCTGGGGGGCAGCGGTTTTATCGCCGCCTTCGTCGGGGGTCTCTTGATGGGCCGCAGACTGGGGGAGCACAAACACGCTTACATGGATAGCTGCGAAGGGTATGGGGACCTGCTCTCCGTGGTGATCTGGATGGTGTTCGGCGCCACCCTGATGCCCATGCTGCCGGAGCTGCTGCACTGGCAATACTGGCTCTATGCCGCCGCCAGCCTCACCCTGCTGCGCATGCTGCCGGTCTGGCTGAGCCTGCTGGGGACAGGACTAAAACCCGAGTTGATACTCTTCATCGGATGGTTCGGACCAAGGGGGCTCGCCAGCATTGTTTTTGCCGTCATGGTGTTGCAACACGAGCCAGCGCTGCTGGGACAAGAACCCATCATAGCCACTGTGCTTTGCACCATCATACTGAGCGTCATCTTGCACGGTATCAGTGCTAATCCCTGGGTCAGGCGCTTCAAGACGGCGTAAATACCCGACAGTGGCCAAAGGTATGGCAGAGGGGATAAACCACCTCATCGCCATTGCGGTATAAAACAATACCCCCAGTCAGGACTGGGGGTATTGTGGATAGATCAAGACATGTATGAGCTGCGTATTTCAAGGTGCCATGGCAATCAAGGCTGATTTGGTCCCCTTGTGGCCGCCCCCATCATGACCGGATATTGCCCTCTGTTGCGCGGTAAACCAGAATGCCCGGCTTGTTTTTCACATAGTCAATAAAAGGCGAATCCACTACCTTCATATTTGTCGAAACAGAAGAGGCATTGCGAAGTACGGGGCCATTTTCACCCCGAATGAAAATACCGGTATGGGTCACATCCAGACCGGCAATATTGGTATAGATACCGATATAATCGCCATCTTCCAGCAAGCTCAGCATGTCTTCGTCCACGCGATCACCAGGAATATAAGTGATGTCGCGGTCCTTCACCGCCAGCCCCGGAATATAGTGACTGCCATCTTCTTTTTGATTCAATACTTTGGCGGCGGTCACCACATAGTTGCCGACCAGATGGGTCACATCCTTCACCTGATTGCCACTATGGACCCAATCAGAGAAAAAATGCTTTCTAGTCAGGTAGTTGACTTCACCATTTACATAACGAGTGTACATGACATTCTCGATGAAATTATGCACACTCGTTGAGTGTCGCAGTGACTCAACGTAATCCAGATAGGTGAAGCAATCCAGCTCACCAAAATCCACCACCAGTTTTTCCTGCTGGTCGCTCGATCCCACCAGCCGATTGGCAACATAAGGATTCTCGAGAAACAGTTGCGAGAAATCCTTTATTGACTGACCCGGTGCCATATTCTGATGTTGAGCAAACATCCTGGTGAGTTGCTGCTCCTTTATATTGTAAAAATCCAGGTTTTTCCCGTTGCCGGCCGCAACCCCGCCAGAAAAAGCGAGCAAAGCGGCGCCTATTACCTTCACCATTGAGTACCATCCTTGACCATAAAAACGAGCAGCAGGGGGTACCCCTGTCGCGAACAGCGTCGACAATATGCATCTAATGCCATTCGAGACTGATGAATTAAGGGCCGATTGAAAACAAAAAAAATGTAAGTAAATGTACCCGACTCGCCAGATATTGGCCTGATACAGACTCACGCTGGCATGAATACCCGCTGGTGGAAAATAACCTCGATGGCGACCAAACAGAGAAGCCCCGACGGGGCAGGGGCTGCTCTGTTGGCTTTCGTTTTGGGTTTTCGTTGCTTGTCATGGCCTTGCTGTCACAGCCTGACGAGACACGTTATCCGCCCCATCACAGGACTGCGTTCACTGGCCGACAGGCACTCAGCCGAGCGCCAGCCAGACACCGACACCGAACATCAGGGAACCGGCGATCCGGTTCATCAGGGTCACGTTGCCGCTCTTGGCGAGGAAGTGGCGCAGGGTACGGCCACCGCCCGCGTAGAGCAGCAGACAGGAGAACTCGATCACCAGGATCAGGGCCACCAGGGCACTGATCTGGGGCGTCATCGGCTTGGCTGCATTGATGAAAGGAGGCAGCAGGGAGACCATGAAGGCCCACCCCTTGGGGTTGGCGATGGCAGTGACAAAACCCTGCATGGCCAGACCAAGGGGGCGTGTCTCCTGTCCGGCCGACAGATCCGCCGGTATGGCCATCTTGCCTTTGGCCTGCCACATCTGGATGCCGAGCCAGATGAGATAGGCGCCACCCACGTATTTGAAGGCAGAGAAGAGCGCCGGATAGTTGAGCATGACGGCAGCCACCCCGATCACCGACAGCACAGAGACCAGCGCGACCCCGACCAGTTCACCCCACATCATGTGGAGGGTACGGCGCACCCCCAGACTCATGCCGAGGGTCATCGCCAGCGTCATGCACATGCCGGGGGTAACAGAGACAAAAAAGAACGTAGGCACAAACAGCGCCAGAATCGCGGGATCAATCCAGTCGGACACACTACACCTCCATGGTAACAAGCTTGAGATCTTGCCTATCACACTCTTTTAACACAAGAAAAAACCTTTTCGTTCAGCATGATTTCAGCAATAAAAACCCTGTGATAATAGTTGTCGCGCCTGTGTAATATGCCGCCTCACTCCTCTTTTGGGTTAGGACCTGCCATGTCGTTGAGTAACCTGTCCATCCGTCTTCAAGTGCTTGTTCCACTCCTGCTCGCCAGCCTCTTGATGGTCCTGATGGCCGGGATCAGCAAGCAGGAAATAGACAGCGCCATTGCGGACATGAACCAGACCACCACCAGCGTGACGCGCCACAAGGACGACATCGCAGCCCTGATCCACGCCACCTACCGGATGCGCACCAACGCCATCTATGGCCTGTACGATCCGGCGCGCTTCGCCCAGTTGCCAAACGATCTCAATGCGGCGGAACAGGAAATAGGGACCATCTTGTCCCGACTGGTGATCACAGGTGCCGAGCAGGACAACAGCCAGGTGGCCGCCGCCCTGCAGGCTTATCTCGGCCACACCCGCAACAACATGTTGCCGCTGCTGGCCCAGAAACATCAGGGAGGTGGCGATGCTGCCACCTACGAGCAGTCACGGCTGCGTTTTCGTGAGCTGGGGGAGCAGTTGATCAAGCAGATCGACACCATGTCAGCGCGCATCAACCAGCTGATCCAGACCGAAATTGCCGAGGAAGAGGCGCACTACAACGCCACCCTGTTGCGAACCCTGCTGATGATGAGTGCCACCCTGATAGCGGCGCTGCTCGGTGGCTGGTGGTTGTCCGGCCAGATAGTCCGCCCCATAGGCCAGTTGCAGGAGGTGATGCGCGCCGTCGCCCAGGGGCGCTTCAACGTGCGGGCCAACGCCGATGGCAGCAACGAGCTGAGCCAGCTGGCCAAAGATATCAACCAGACACTGACGCAGCTTGGCAGCACAATCCATACACTGACCGGTATCAGCGGCAACGTGGCCTCTGCCGCCACAGAGCTCGCCGCCGTCATGACCCAGTCCGAGACCAATGCCCAGCAGCAGCGCAGCGAGACAGAACAGGTGGCCTCCGCCGTGACCGAGCTGGCCAGCACGGCCGACAACGTCAACCACAACGCCGCCCTGGCAGATGGGTTGGCGCGGGATGCCAATAGCCGGGTCGAACAAGGGCTGGCTCTGTTTGCGGAGAGTATCGCTGCCAACAGCCGCATGGCGGGCAGTCTGGAGAGCGCCGCCGCCGTGGTGGCGCGCCTCAAGTCCCAGTCCGAGCAGATCGGCAAGGTGATCGAAGTGATCCAGAGCATCTCGGAGCAGACCAACCTGCTGGCCCTGAATGCCGCCATCGAGGCTGCTCGCGCCGGTGAAACCGGTCGCGGCTTCGCGGTCGTGGCCGACGAGGTACGCCTGCTGGCGGCCCGCACGCAGGACTCCACCAAGGAGATCCAGACCATCATAGAGCAGTTGCAGAGCCAGTCCCAATCCGCCAACAACGGCATGCAGGAGACCCTCACCATCCTTGAACACAACCAGCAGCTCTCCGGCGAGGTGCAGGCGCTGCTCGGTGGCATCACGGAGGCGGTCAACCAGATCAATGGAGCCAATGCCCAGGTGGCTACCGCCGCCGAAGAGCAGTCGTGCGTCACCGCCGACATCAACCGCAACATCACCAATATTTACGAAATAGTGAACCAGAGTGTGGCCGGCATCAGCCAGAGTGCCGCCGCCAGTCACGAACTGTCACAGCTCGCCGAGCAGCAGCGCAAACAGCTGGCCCAGTTCCAGTTGTGACGTCCGCTTGCGCGATCGACACAAAGGCCCCGCAAGCGGGGCCTTTATGTTAATGAATGGACACATTTGTTATTGTTTTAAACGGCTTTTTTATAATGTGGCTTCATTGGGGGCTGGGCTGTCGCACCAAATGTGAGTATGGTAGAGGCACGTCACTTCCCCTCACATGAGATCACCATGAAGCTGCATTTCAAGAAACCGGCCTTCATCGGCCTGGGCCTCATCGCCCTCGTCTCCGCCATCTGGCTCGACTACTACCTGCCGGAGCACACCATAGCCACCATCACAGGGGTGGAAGTGAAGCGCACCGACAAGGATGGCCCCATCAGCCAGAAAAACCCGGCTGACGGTCCCACCACGGATGTCTACTACATCTATACCGAACGCCCGGGCGAACAGATCCGGGTATTTCGCAATGAAGATACCGGCTGGGGCTGGCCTTTCTACTTCAAGTTCAACGCGGCCGATGTGCAGGCAAAAGCCAAGTCCATGGAGTTCGAGAAGCGTCTGGCCATCATTACCTCCTACGGCTGGCGCGTGAACATGTTCACCATGTTCCCCAACGTCACCAAGATAGAGAGTACGGGTCCTGAGGCCTCCACCTGGAGTTTCTTCCGCTGGTTCTGGTTCGGTATCTGGGCACTGGTGATGGGCAAAGCCGCCATCGCGACCTGGCGCTACTTCGACCGGCTCGAGGACGAGATATGACAGAGCCGAGCAAGACTCGTACCAGTTTCTACCGACGGCTTTACGTTGCCTGGCTGATAAGCAGCGGCACGGACACAATCCCGGCCATCATGGCAGCCACCGGCATGCCGCGGCGCACCGCCCAGGACACCCTGGCGGCACTGGCTGATCTCGATATCAGCTGCGGCTTCGAGCAGACGGAAGGGGCGCGCCACCTGCAGGGGCACTATCGCATCAGCGACTGGGGTCCCATCAATCCGGCCTGGATCAAGGCCCGGTTGCCTGCCATCAAGCAAACACTGGGTTATCCATAGCACTATCGCACCGGTGACTGGGGGGTCTATCCAATCCAGCCTGGATCAAGGCACAGTTGCCCGTAATCAAGCAAACGCTGGGTTATCCATAGCACTATCGCACCGGTGACGATCAACAGAGGCCAGCCGCAAGGCTGGCCTCTTTTTATATTGCCCGGGCAGACACAGGTCTCGGCACGCGGAAACGACTTACTCCGGGAAGGGCTCTTCCGGCAGCGGTTCCTGGGTCTCAGCCTGGGTGCAGTCGATGATGGAACGCTTGGGGTTGTTGGGGTCGCGCAGCAGCAAGGGGGCCAATCCCTCATTGTGCTTCTGCTCGTCGGCAAACTCGCTGCCATAGGCATTGTGGGTCAGCCTGCGTGCATTGGCGATGGGGGTGTCCACAAACAGGGCGTGCACTTCGAAAGTGGACGAGGGGATGAGAAAGCCACTGATGGGCAGACCATGCAACTCTTCATGGGTCTTGTACCAGGCAAACCCGTCCGTCACCTTGTAGGGGGTGAAGTGTTTAAGCTGAGGGTGGGCCGGCTCGCCGGTCTCGCTGTCGAGGTAGAGATGGTCGAGATCGCAGGTCGCCAACCCCTGCCACATGGATTCGAACGGCGTGGAGCAGGCCGTCAATTGCAACCCGGCCAGCAGTGCCAGCGACGCTTTGTACATTTCCCGTCCCTTCTCTCAATAGTGCAATGGCCGTCAGCCAAAAAACCGCAGTCGCTCGACCAGCAAGTCGATAAAACCCGGGCGATCCAGTCCCAGCAACACCAGCGCATTGGCCGGTTTTCCGGTGAGCTGATAGCGATCCACCACCGTCATCCCTGTGGTATGCAACCCCCGGGTCTCGATATCGACCCGGCACTCGACCCCGTGAAACAGACCGGGAGCCAGCAACCAGGCAATGGTACAGGGGTCGTGCAACGGCGCACCAGCAAATCCCCACTTGGGATCCCTATGGTAGATCATGAAAAAGTCGAGCAGGCCGGCCACGCAACGGGCCACCGGATTGGCAATGGCGCGCACCCGCGCTATGTCCTCGTCCATCACCTGCGCCTCGTGGGTCACATCGAGGCCACACATTGTGATGGGAATACCTGACTTGAAGACCATATCGGCTGCTTCAGGGTCCACATAAATGTTGAATTCCGCCGCTGGCGTCCAGTTGCCCGCCCCCGCGGCGCCGCCCATCAGTACGATACGGGCGATGTTGGGCTTGAGTTCGGGGTGCGCCGCCAGCAGCAGGGCGATATTGGTGAGCGGGCCGGTCGGCACCAGGGTGACCGGCTCCGGACTCTCGCGCAGCGATTTGGCCATCAATTCGAGGCCCGTCATGGCCTGGGGTGCAAAGGCGGGATCCGGCAGCGTGGGGCCATCGAGGCCTGACTCGCCGTGGACGTTGTCGGCGATGATAAGCTCGCGGGCCAGTGGTTTGGGCGCTCCTGCCGCCACAGGAATGTCGTCACGGCCGAGCAGAGTGAGAATGCGCAGGGCATTGTTGAGGGTCTTCTCCTGTGTCTGATTGCCAGCACTGGTGGTCACCGCCAGCACCTTGAGTTCGGGACTCGCCAGCGCCAGTATGAGGGCGATGGCATCATCGTGGCCGGGATCACAATCGAGAATAACGGGCAATGCCATGAACGGACTCCTTGCAACATGACGGGGAACCATACCTTAACAACCCGTGACGAGATTAACTCGGGAGGGAGTCACAAAACGGACTCAGCCCATCTTATCAAGCAGTTGCTGTCAAACTCGCCGTGAGGGATGTCGCCGGCTCACCCTCGATTCGCCCCGCGCAGCCGGTTCGAGTATGATCGCCCCCCGTTTCCAGCCCGTGTACCCTATGTCCGTCATCGTCGATACCTTCATCGCCCCGCCCTGCGAGGCTGCCATCGAGATCCTGTTTGAAGATGAGCACCTGCTGCTCATCAACAAGCCGAGCGGCCTGCTGAGCCTCTCGGGCAAGAACCCGCAGAACCTCGACTCTGTCCACCATCGGCTGGTGCAAGATTATCCCGGCTGCACCCTGGTGCACCGCCTCGACTTTGGCACCTCAGGTCTCATGGTGGTGGCCAGAAACAAGGCCATCAACGCCCTGCTCTGCCAGCAATTCAGTCAGCGGGCTGTGAGCAAGGCCTACAGCGCCCTGCTGTGCGGTCATCTGGCCGACGATGAGGGGGTGATCGATGCCCCCATCGCCAAGGATCCCGCTCTCTTCCCGCTGATGAAGATCTGCGCCGCCAGCGGCAAACCTGCTCGCTCCCGCTATGAGGTGGAAGATCGCCTCTGTCGTGAAAGTGAACAGGGGGAAAACCAGCGACTGACTCGGGTCAGACTGGTACCGGAGACCGGCCGTACTCATCAACTGCGGATCCACTGCCAGCTCGTGGGTCACCCCATCCTCGGCTGCGATCTCTATGGTGGCCTGCTGTTGCCCGGCTGCGAACAGGCACCGCGGCTGATGCTGCATGCGAGCGAGCTGGATTTGGTGCATCCGGTGAGCGGCGAGCCGATGGCGGTCAGATGTGCCAGCCCCTTCTAGCGAGACGCAGCATCAAGACGGGGTGTGAGAACAGGCGAAGGCAACAAGAGAGGGAACAGAGGACCAACTGGAGTAAAACGGGGCAAACGGCAGATAAAAGATAGGGGCCGTGCTTTCGCAACGGCCCCCACCCCCCACTCGGTGTGGCTATCAGATCAGCTTGCGGGCGGCGCCCAGCACGATCTTGATGGCATCAGATTCGGTTCTCGCCATGGTTTCGGCGTTCGGGATTTCCTGCTGGGTACGGTTGACGATAACACCAGCCACCATACCGGCACGCAGGCCCTGGCTGGTGCACATGGTCAGCAGGGTGGCAGATTCCATCTCATAGTTCAGCACGCCCATGGCTTGCCACTCTTTCATGGAACCCTGGAAACGGCTCACTACGCGGCCGGATACGGTGTCGTAACGCTCCTGACCCGGGTAGAAGGTATCGGAAGAAGCAGTCACACCGATGTGCAGCTTGGAGCCCATCTCTTTGGCAGTGTTGACCAGCGCCGTGGTGCAGTCGAAGTCGGCAACAGCCGGGAACTCCATGGGTGCAAAGTGCAGGCTGGCACCGTCAAGGCGCACGGAACCTGTGGTCACGATCACGTCGCCCACGTTAAGGTGCGGCTGGATGGCGCCTGTGGTGCCGATACGCAGGAAGGTATTGATACCCAGCTGGGCCAGCTCTTCTACCGCGATGGAGGTGGACGGGCCACCGATACCGGTAGAGCAGATGATCACGGCCTTACCGTCCATCTCGCCGCGCCAGGTAGTGAACTCACGATGGCTGGCCAGGTGCACCGGGTTATCCAACAGCTCTGCGATGCGCTTGACGCGCTCGGGGTCACCGGGGACGATCGCCAGGGTGGCGCCTTGCAGATCAGCTTTCTTCAAACCCAAGTGAAAAACATCAGACATAGTGGACTCCTGGTTGCTCCCGGCCGACATGGTCAGGGCGCAAGTTAAGATGATTCTTGATGGTACTTTCAAACCTTCACTCCCCTCTCTGGGGAGGCGCCAACTATGGTCGAAAGCGCTTTCCAATTCCTTGAAGCACCTCACACTTCCACGCATTGAAAGTGACAAATTCAGCGCAAAACGTTTGCTAACTTGATGAATTTCTTGAAAAACGTTTTTCTGCCAAGAAAGGGGCAAGCGGCCTTGTCAATCCCTGTCTCGCCCCGGTTTATCGGTACGTGATCGAGTCCATAAAGTTGCAAACAGGATACCATTGACCCCTTTTCATCCCCACTAACGATGCTATTTTGACGTCCGTATACCACTTAATGGCTAATCATACGGAGTCCATCATGGCGACATTCAAGTTCTATATTCCCGCAATCAACCTGATGGGAGCGGGCTGTCTGCAAGAGGCGGCAGCCGATATCAAGGGTTATGGCTATCGCAAGGCGCTGATTGTCACCGATCGTGTCCTCAACCAGATAGGCGTGGTCGCCAAGCTCACCACCCTCTTGGCGGAACATGGCATTGAAAGCCTGGTTTTCGATGAAACCAAGCCGAACCCCACCATGACCAACGTCGAGTCGGGTCTGGCCATGATCAGGGCCAACGGCTGCGACTGCGTCATCTCGCTGGGTGGCGGCTCGCCCCATGACTGCGCCAAGGGCATCGCCCTGGTGGCCGCCAATGGCGGCAGCATCCAGGACTACGAAGGGGTGGATCGCTCCGCCAAACCGCAGCTGCCGCTCATCGCCATCAACACCACAGCCGGCACTGCCTCCGAGATGACCCGCTTTTGCATCATCACCGACGAAGCACGCCAGGTGAAAATGGCCATCATCGACAAACACGTCACCCCGCTGATGTCGGTCAACGATCCCGAGCTGATGCTGGCCAAGCCGGCCGGCCTCACCGCCGCCACCGGCATGGATGCCCTGACCCACGCCATCGAGGCCTATGTCTCCACCATCGCCACCCCTGTGACCGATGCCAGCGCCATCATGGCGATCCAGCTCATCGCCAAACACCTGCGTACCGCGGTCAATCAGGGCGATGACCTGCACGCCCGCGAGCAGATGGCCTATGCCCAGTTCCTGGCCGGCATGGCCTTCAACAACGCAAGCCTGGGTTATGTGCACGCCATGGCGCACCAGCTGGGGGGCTTCTATGACCTGCCCCACGGGGTCTGCAACGCCGTGCTGCTTCCCCACGTTCAGGCATACAACGCCCAGGTAAGCGCCGCTCGCCTGAAAGATGTGGCCCGCTACATGGGCGTTGACGTGAGCACCATGAACGACGAACAGGGCGCCGCTGCCGCCATCGCTGCCATCAAGCAGCTGGCGCTGGATGTGAAGATCCCGGCCGGTCTGGAGCAGCTCGGCGTCAAGGCCGATGATTTCGACGTGCTGGCCAGCAACGCCCTGAAAGATGCCTGCGGCTTCACCAACCCGAAACAGGCGAGCCACGAAGAGATAGTCGCCATCTTCCGCGCCGCCATGTAAACCGCATTGCCAATAGATAAGAAAAGGGGCCTGATCTGGCCCCTTTTTCACACTATTTTGTCAGCACCACATCGTTGATGGCGCTGGCCAATCGGGTCAGCACGGTGCGAATGTTGCCGCTGGTCGCCTTGTAGGCCTGCGAACGGTCGCTGGCACACTGCGCCACGAAGCGGGCATCTCCCTCGAATGCCACCGTATAGACCTGGATCCCCTTGCGTTTCATTTCCCGGCACAGCAGCAGTTGCTTGCGATCACGCAGCGCCGCCTCGGGCCCCATGTGTTCGCCGTCCGAGAACAGCACCATGATTTTGCGGTTGTCCGCTTGTCCGTAAGGGCGCGGCAGTTCGGCTGCCCCCCGGCCCCAGCGCCCCTGCCACTGGGGTGACAGCAGGCGCCAGCCCCACATCACGCCCTCAGCGGTATTGGTGTTGAAGGCGGCGTAGAGGGTATCGAGCGCCTGGCGATACTCGGCCCGGGTCGACAGATGCGCCTGAATGGGACTCACCCCACAGTCGGCATCATCGAAGATGCCGAGCTTGTCACGCCGGTTCTCCAGGTAACGCTCCAGGGGGTTCTCCCTCGGGGCGAATGCCCGCAGGGGAGTGCCATCTTCATACTGCTTGATGGCTGGCGGCTTGGTGCTGTAGTGCAACCTGGGTTGCGTCTCGCCAACGGGAGCCTGCTCCAGCTTGCGGATCCAGCCCGGGGTGAGTTCCGCCAGCCGGTCTATGCCGTCCACATGCTCCGGCAGGCGGGCACAGAATGCCTTGCGCTGGCGCCCCGGTACGTCACGGGTCAGCAAATTGCTCCAGCCTCGCTCATGGGCCAGCGTCTGCAACCCGAAGGGAAATGCCAGGCTCTCTGGATGAAACAGTTCAGGATGATCCCCGATATTGACCAGTCCGGTGGCGGGGATGATGCTGACGACCCTGTCCTGATTGCGCCGCTCGCGGCCAAACAGCACCTCGCCAAACTCTGTCAGCCCCTGCTTGATCGCTTTTATCGGCGCCCCGGACATGGAATTGGACACATCCAGCACCAGGGCAATTTCAATACGAGTTCGGGCACTGCTGGCACGGGCCGCTGCCGCCACCGGCATGTCCCCCCCTTCGCCAATGGCCGAGAGATCCATCAGTGCGGGCACATGCCCCTGCAGAATAACCCGGGCTCCCTGTTCGCTCTGGCTCAAGCTGGGGGGGGCCACCTGCAAGGGGCGGCCCGCCAGATTGGCCTGCACCAGAGCGACGGCATCCTCAGCGGCAGTGTCACTGTCGGCGGCAGAGTAAAGCACCGCATCGGCGGCGGCGCTGAGCAGGCTCTGGCCGCTGTAGCCACGGACCAGTTCGATGACAACGCCGGTCAGCGCCAGCACGCCTGTCAACATAAGGGCAAAGGCGGGAGAGAGCCCGCCCCCTTGGCGCAAGGGCAGTCCCATTCAATGGATCTCCTGAATAAAGTGGGTGACCAGGGTGCGGCCCGCCCAGAACCGGCTGAACATGCCGCCCTCCCCTTGCCCGAGGCGATAGCAGAGGGTCACCCGCATCAAGGTGCCCACCCGCAATTGCGGCCAGTTGCCCTGGCCGGCGCAGCCAGTGCCCTGCAGCAGGGGAACCAATTCGCCATTGGCGCTGTTGTACTGCTCTATGGTCAGGGCGGCCTGCCCCTCTTGCAGAGCAGACAGCTGGCCCTGCACGAAGCGCTGATAGAAGGCCAGCTGCGACACGGCGGCGGCATTTTGCCCCGTCCCCTGCTGGGTCACTATCTGGGTCACGTTGTAGGCCACATTGTGCAGGCGTTGCTCGAGGCGCAGCAGTTGCAGTGCCTCGCTGCCAAAACTGAGCAGGGCCAGCAAGACGGGAATGAACATCATCGCCTCTATGCTGATGCTGCCCTCCATGGCGCCTGGGCCCGACACCGGGAGCCGGTGGCGACAGGAGCAGCGACTCATCCTGCCCCTCCGGCCGGTAGCCGGTCGGTGAGCAACAAGAGGGTGCTCTGATAGCTGAGCTCGCGATCGTCAATCAGCCAGCTCGGGGTGAGCTGTAGACGGGGGCGGACCCTGGCCGTCACCTCCAGCACGGGATCCGCAGGCAGGCGGATCTCGCTGGCAGGATCCGGGCTCCCCTCCTCCTGGCCCAGCATGGCCTCCAACGACACATGAGGGGTGACGCTCACCGTCACGCCATCCAGCTCCCCTCGCCCTCGTTGTTGCAAGCGAAGGCGGATCCCGTCAGCCGACGGGATCCGCCCCGCCGCAGATTCGGCCTGCAGCTCACGGAGCACGGATCGCAAGCCATGCTCCAGGGTGCTGTATTGCAGATGCACCCGCAGCACATCCACCACCAGCAACAGCAGTGCCAGCAGCAGCGGCAATATGATCACCAGCTCTATGCTGGCCACACCGAGCTCGCGTCTCACGCCCCCGTCCCCCGCCCCAGTTGCGCCTTGAGCAGCCTGATGTCGTGCTCCAGCTGGCTGGCGCTAAGAAAACGCGACAGTATGAGGCGAGCCTGGGGTTGATTGCCCTCCGCCAGCAGCAGCAGGACATAATTCATCTCCACCCTGGGGGGCAGGCTCTGGTAGTGCAGCAGCGGCTCGAATGCCTGACGGGCCGCCACCTTGTTGCCCTCCATCAGCCAGCCCAGCGCCAGGTTGGCGCGATAATCCGGTTCGTCGGGGGCCGCCGCCACCGCCACTTCAAACTGCTGGCGTCCCTTGCCAAAGGCCCCCTGCTGCAAGCTGGCCACCCCCAGGCCATTGCTGAGTCGCGCGCGCTCGTCCCGGTTCAGTCCGGCCAGTGCCAGTCCCTGCTGATAGGCCAGCGCAGCCTCGGCGCTCAGGCCATCATCCAGCAGAAACTTGCCAAGATAGTGAGCGGCCTGAGCCCCCTGCTTGCCCCCCTTGTCCAGCAACTGCTGCAAGCCATCACGCGCCGCCTGCTTCTTGTCTTGCTGATAACGGGTACGGGCCAGCATCAGCTGCGCCTCCTCCAGGGTGGCATCGTCAGCCAGCAAGGCCTGATAGAGCCGCTCTGCCTTGTCATACTGGGCAGAATCGAACGCCGCCTTGGCCACCGCCATGCCATTGCTCTGGCTTTGCTGGCGGGTATTGCCGTGGTTGCTGCACGCTGCCAGCCCGAGCAGGGCCAGCAACAACAAGCAATTAAGTCGTGATCGCATTTCAAATCCTGTGGCCCGCTCAGCGCAGGCTGTTGATCAACAAATTGAGGGTGGGAGCAATGATCAGCACCAGCATGGGCAGCATGATGAGCGCCATCTGGATGAGGGTGATCTTGCCCGGCAAGGAGCCAGCCTGCTCCTCCAGCGCCAGCCGCCGCATCTGGCGGGCCTCCTGACTGATGGTGCGCATTGTCTCGGCCAGCGGCGAGCCGTACTGCTGGGCCATCTGCAAGGTGTTGGCGAGCCTGTCCAGCTCGGGCAAACCGGTGCGCCAGGCAAGCCGCGCCAGACAACTTGCCTGATCGCCGCGCATCTGGATCTCCGCATGGGTGCGCAGGAACTGGCGGGCCAGGCCCGGCTCCAGCGCTCCCAGATAGTGGCCCACCCGCAGCAGCGCCCGATCCAGCGCCAGCCCTGCCTCGACGCTGATCACCAGCAGGTCGATGGCATCGGGCACCACCTTCTGCTGTGCACTCTTCACCTTGCGGGCACGCCACTGCAGCCAGCGCTCGGGCACACCGGCCCCCACCACATAGGCCACCAGCACCCACATCAGGGTGAAACCGTCGGCGGGTGCCGCCAACAGACGCCACAGCAAGGCCGCCAGGGCCCCTCCCAGCCCACCCAATAACTTGGCCGCCCTGAGCCGGTCAAAGCCATGGCGGGAGAAGATCCCCGCCTGCGCCAGCAGTTGCTGCAAGCGGGCCTGCTCCCGGGCGCCGACCGGGTAACCGCGACCGCACCAGGCCAGCCAGTCCCGCGCCGCATCCCTGCGTTGACGGACAGGGCCATAGCGGTGGCTCTGGGCCTGCCACTGCTGCTGTTGCCGGTAACCGTGCCAGCCAACGACTGCCGCCGACGCGAGGCAGGCCAGCGCCAATCCGAAAAGTTGCATGACAGTCATGGGCTACCCCTGCAGACGCGTGAGGCGACGGATAAGCCAGAGCCCGACCGCCACGCTGATGGAGACATATCCCAATACCCACTGGCCGCTGGCCGTGGTCATCAGGTAGGTGAAGTGCTCCCGCCCGGTCGTGAACAGCACCAGCAAGATGATGACGGGGAGCGCTGCCAGCACCTTGGCGGCATTGCGACTCTCGGCCGTGATGGTCTGGATGCTGGCCGCCAGGGTCTGGCGGGCACGCAGTGTCTCCACCAGTTGCGCCAGCACCTCCGAGAGGCGGCCGCCCGTTTCCTGTTGCAGGCTGAGCACTATGGTCAGAAACTGAAACTCGGCCACCGCGACCCGGTTCGCCGCCTGTTGCATCACCTGCGCCACCGGCTGACCTACTTGCAACTCGTCATGCATCTGACCAAACAACCTGGCCATCAGGCCGTGCTGCTGGCAGGCCACCAGCTTGAAGATATCCGCCAATGGCGCCCCGACCCGCAGCGCCCGTATCATGCCGTCAATCACCTCGGGCAACTGGGTACGAAACCGCTCCAGCGCCCGCTGTTGCAGTTGCTGATAGACCACCAGCCCGAGGGAAAGCGCCCCGCCCACCGCCAGCAGCAGTGCCAGCCAGAACGGCATACCATTGGCCACCAGCAAGACGCAGGCAAGGGCCGCCCCCGCCGGGCCCTGCCAGGTCCAGCGGGTCAGCTGATCCTGGCCCACCATGGTCACCATCTGCTGATACCAGTGGGGCAGAGGCCGTGCCCCCTTGTGTTGTGCGGGCTGGCCATAGCGTTGGCACTGCTGCTGCCAGGCTTCGCGTCGGCTCTGCCATTGCCAGAGCAACAGGCAGGCCAGTCCCCAGCCCAGACACACCAGAATGAGCGTGCTCATGACACCGGCTCCCCGGCACCCGCCATGCAGTCATGCAGTTCGGTCAGCAAACCCGCCTGACGGGCTTTCTCCTCGACTCCGGCCGAGAGAGGATGGGCGATAAAACGCCCCTGCAGCTTGCCGTGCAGCTCGGATTCCAGCACGAAGCGAAACAGCGACTGCATCCTGATCTGGCTCCCTTCCAGCGAGGTAACTTCACTGATGGCGGTGATCCGGCGCTGACCATCACGCATCCGCTCCAGTTGCACCACCAGATCCACGGCGCTGGCGATCTGGGCCTGGATGATCTGCTCGGAGAGCCGCTCAGCCCCCATTTGCAACATGTTGGTCAGCCGCAACAGAGCATCTTCCGGGGTGTTGGCGTGCAGGGTGCAGAGGGAGCCGTCATGGCCGGTGTTCATCGCCTGCAACATGTCGAACGCCTCGGCGCCGCGCACCTCCCCCAGAATGATGCGATCCGGCCGCATCCGCAGGGCGTTGCGCACCAGGGCGCGTACGCTCACCTCTCCCTTGCCCTCGGCACTTTCGTTGCGGGTCTCCAGCGGCACCCAATGGGGCTGATCGAGGGAAAGCTCGGCGGCATCCTCTATGGTGATGATCCGCTCGTCGTCGTTGATGTGCTTGCTCAGGGCGTTGAGCAAGGTGGTCTTGCCCGACCCCGTTCCCCCCGAGATAAGCACGTTGAAACGGCTGCGCGCCGCCAGCCCCAAAAAGCGGGCCATGGCATCGGACAGGGC
Organism: Aeromonas sp. 9A; assembly: GCF_963900955.1. Lineage (NCBI taxonomy): Bacteria > Pseudomonadati > Pseudomonadota > Gammaproteobacteria > Aeromonadales > Aeromonadaceae > Aeromonas > Aeromonas sp. 9A. The sequence goes on along the minus strand of NZ_CAWRFG010000001.1, from coordinate 1,771,160 downwards.
CCCCTTCTCCACCAGATGGGTCAGGGTCAGGCGGCTGCTTGGGAATTTGCGGATGGAGATGGTGGTGCCGCACAGGGCGATGGGCGGCGCAATGACGTTGACCCGGCTGCCATCGGCCAGTCGGGCATCCACCATGGGGGTGGACTCATCCACCCGCCGCCCCACCGCATTGACGATCCGCTGCGCCACGTTGAACACATGCTGACGGTCGCGAAAGCGCACCCTGGAGAGGGTCAACTTGCCGTGCCGCTCCACATAGACCTTGTCCGGGCCATTGACCAGAATGTCCGAGACCTCGGGGTCATCGAGCAGGGGTTGCAGCGGCCCCACGCCCACCATCTCGTCCACCAGCTGACGGGCAAGCAGGGTCAGCTCCTGACGGTTATAGGGCAGCATGCGGCGGGTCGAGAGCTGCGCGAGGGCACGGGTGACCCGCTCCAGCAGCGCGGCGCGCGGCAAGGTGGCGGCCACCGAGGGTTCAACCAGCTCGTAGAAGGCCTCCCGCGCGGCATCAGACAGGGTGAGCAGCGCCCCTGGCACCGACGGCAGTCGGCTGTTGGCTTGTCCAAACATCAGCGCCGCCCTCGCCCTGTGACCTGAGCCCCCACCAGCTCACCCGCCAGCAAGGTCAGGGCGCGAGCCAGTTTGCTCTTTTGCTGGATGAGCGGCTGCCCGGCACGCTCGGCACGCACAAAGGCGCCGTGATCATAGGGCAGCACGGCGGCGTGGGGCTGACCACAGACGCGCTCCAGCTCCTGCACCGGCACCCGCCCCTCCTTGCCACGGCAGTGGTTGCCCACCAGCAGGCGGCGTTGGGCCTGCCCGCCTTGCGGGCATTGCCCCAGCAGCCGCAGTGCCCCCAGACTGAAATCGTGCAGCCAGAGCACTACGTCCGCCTCTTGCAGCAAGGCACGCAGCCCATGGGTGCGCAGATCCGGCACATCGATAATGAGGGTGCTGTAGTGCTCCGCCATCACGTTGACAGCCGCCACCAGTTGCTCGGCACCGAGCACCAGCTCCTGCCCCTCGTCATAGAAGAGGAAGAGCCTTGGCCCAAGCTGATGGGCGGTGTGGGCCAGCAGGGTGCCATCGAGCCGATCGGTGGCCTGCCACCACTGTTCACCGGGTGGGGCATAGTCGCTGCCCAGCAAAATAGGGTGACGGCTGTGATGAAGGTTGAGATCCAGCAACGCAACCTGACGGTGATGCTGATCAGCCAGCGCCATGGCCAGATTGGCAGCCACTGTGCTGGTGCCCACGCCACCGGCAGCGCCGACCACGCAGATCACCCGCCCCTTGCGCAATGAGGTCACCAGCGGCACCCCCAGCAGACGCAGCAGGCCGGTACGCAGGGCATCGGGATCCAGCGGCGCCGGATAGTAATCATCCACCCCCACCGAAATAAGCCAGCGGAACAGGGTCACGTCCCCCCTCTCCCCCAGCAGGACCAGCCGCATCTGGGGCGGGCAGCACTCGGCAAGGGCGGCCAGATCGGCCGCCAGCGTCTGTGGATTTTCCACCTCCACCAGCAGGATATCGGGGGCCCCTTGCGCCAGGCAGTGGGCCCTGGCCTCGGCCAGGGAGCCCGGGAACTGTCGGGCGTCGACCTCGGCCAGCTGGGCCAGCACCAGGCCAACCCCGGCATTCAGGGTGGGCTGGCGGGTGACAGCCACCAGTTGTTTGGCTTGTTCACTCATGCACTACTCCCCTGTCGTCTGCTGTTTCTTGGCCGACTTGGCCTTGCCCTGATAGAGGCGCTGCACGGCACCGGCATCGAGGGCGCTGCCACTGCCGTCATAGCGGGCGCCACGGGCCCAGTGCTCCCCATGACTCTGGGCGCGATACTGGTTGCGCAGTACCAGACAAGCGCCGGGCGATGCCAAAGATACGCCTCTGGCATAGCGGCAGGTGTCGGATTGCAAGGTGGCGTCAAGCTCGACCTCATACGCTTGCCGGGTCGCCGGGATGAAGGTGAGGCGGGTCTCCAGCGCCAGCCACTGGGCCAACTGCTGGCGCAGAGCTTCCGGAGTTGGCTCCCGGCTACCGGGTTGCGGGCCCGTGATCGTCAGGTGCAGGGATCCTGCCTCCAGCCGGTTGGCCAGCGGGGCCAGTTGCCATTGCAGCTGTTGTTGCAGTTGCGACGGGGCAACCCGGAACTGCAGCTGATCCTTGAGGGTGGCGGCAGGGGGTTGGGTGGTGCAGGCCATCAGCGGTAACGCCAGGGCCAGCAACAGTGTCTCTCTTAACATGGTCACTTCCCTCAGTAGCTGTAGCCGTAGTTGCCAAACAGGCGAGTCGCTTGCGCACCAGGTCGCTCGGTTGACCCCATGTCGGTGAAGAACAGCCGCTCGAACCGGCTCGGCGCCCGATAGTGATCCAGCGGCGTCGACAGGGAGAGGGGATCGCTGGTGGGCTGCACCAGGCGGGCGGTGGCGATGATCACCAGTTCGCTCTCCTGGTTCTTGAAGCTGTTGCTGCCAAAGAAGGGGGCCAGCCCGGGGATCTCGCCGAGGAAGGGCAAGGCCTCGTTGCTCTGGTTGCGATGAGTACGCACCAGGCCCGCCAGGGCGAAGCTCTGGCCATCCGCCAGCTCTATGGTGGTGGTGGTGCGACGGGTTTCTATGCCCGGCACCACGACCCCGGCGATGGAGACGCTGTTCTCCCGGCTCAGGGTCGACACTTCGGGTGAAACCGTCAGGCTGATGCGGTTGTTGTCGAGCAAGGTGGGGGTCAGCTCCAGCGAGATGCCGAACTTCTTGAATTCGATCTCGGGCCCGTTATCCCCATTGCCCACCGGGAAGGGGAACTCGCCACCGGACATGAAGGTGGCGGCCTCACCGGATTTGGCAGTCAGGTTCGGCTCGGCCAGCACATTGACCAGGCTGTTCTCCACCAGTGCATCTATGATGGCGTTGATGTAGACCACATCCTTCTTGCCGCCCCAACTGCCCCGCTCGGCGGGTTTGGGGAAACGGTTGCCCGGCGAGACACCCAGCTGCAAGTACTCCCCCATGGCGCTCCAGCGCAATCCCAGCTGTTCACTGGTGGTGCGCTGCATCTCGACGATGCGCACCGATATGTTGATCTGATCCGAGCCCGCCAGACGCAACTGGTTGATGACGTTCGCATATTGCCCGCTGCCACCACCGGCGACCGCCGCCCCCTCATCCTGATTGCCGCTCTGAGGCTGAGCGGGGGCGACTGGGCCAGAGGGGACTCCCTGAGGCTGAATGCCTTTGGCGAACGCCTCCACCATGGCCAGGATCTCGTGGGCTTGCAGCGGACTGGTTACCTCCCCTGCCACCACTATGGCGCCGCCAGACTCGCTGAAGGTGAGTCGGCTCTGGGGAAAGTGCTGCCTGGCCAGCTGCTTGAGGGGGGCAAGATCCGCCACCACCTGCACCCGGTAGTGACCCAGGGTGCGGCCATCCTGCGCGGTGACCACCAGATCGGTGCGGCCAACCTTGCGACCATAGATCAGCAATTGCTGATCAGAGGGGCTGTGTACCCGCACCAACTCCGAGTTGGCGACGAAGGCATCCAGCACGGGTTCATCGAAATTGAGCAGGGTGGACTGCTCGGGGGTGAGAGTCAGACTCTCTGCCGCCACTGCCCATAACGGCAGCAGGGCGAGCACCATGGCGAGTGTTCGCAACATCGTGTCCTTTCTGGGTTGATTAAGGTTGGCGGTTACGGTCGTTGCCGTCGCCATAACTGATCCGGACTCCGTGACCCGGAATGGCCCTCGGGTTCTGGCCACTGGCCACCTGCTCGGCCCATATCAGGCTCCCTTCCGGCAGGGCAACAGCCTCGCTGCCCGCAGGGGCACCCTGGGCCGAGCGCAGTACCAGTGCCAGCTCTCCCAATCGATGGGCCAGCAGCAGACGGGCTGCCGCCCGCGGGGCCAGCTCGAAGGTCACAGCCACTTGATCGAAGTTGTCCTGCGCCGCCGCAGTGCCGTTGAGCGCGGCGATATCGGTCACCTGGGCATCGATGGCCAGCAACTTGATGTCGGTCAGAATGATCTCCGCCGACTGGTTGCTGGTCACCTCGGCCCCTTGCGCATTGTGCTGACGGGCATGCTTGCTGGTGAGGATCACATCCACCCGGTTGCCGGGCCGGATCAGGCCATGGCTGGCCGCCTCCCGCCCCAGCGCCAGGGTCACAGCCCGCATCCCCGGTGCCATCATGGCGGAGAGATAGTGGCTCTGCTCCGGGCGCACCAGATCATCAGACGAGACAATCTGCCCCGACTCCAGGGTACGGGTGACCAGACTTCCCTTGAGTGCCTTGGTATCGGTAAAACCGAACAGGAAGAGCCCCGGCAGATTCATCTCCTCGGCGGCGGGCAGAGTTTGCCAGACCAGATCCTCGGGATGGATAAAGGAGCCGGCCTGTACCCTATGGGCGGCCACCAGCACCTGGGCGACCCTGTCGGAAGCTGTCGATTCCGATGTCAGGTCTCGCGGTGGAACTGTCTTCTGCGGCGCCGGTTCAACCGGCCAGAAGGCAGCCAGCGTCGCCGCCAGCACCAGCAGTGCAGCGATAAGAGAGAGGAGTTTCTTCATAGGTGTGACTACATAAATAGAGGAGTGGTCAGACTCGCCGCCCACAAAATGGCGAATCCATAAGGCACTGTGACGGGCTCGGGAGATGGCCGGAAACGGGCATAAACCAGGCATACGAGGCTGAGCACGCCACCCGAGAGCGCCATCCAGAGCAGTAACTCGGGCCAGCGTCCGGATGCACCATAGAGGCAGACCGCCAGCAACTTGCTGTCACCGGCCCCGCACCAGCCCCTGTGATAGGCAAACAGCCCCAGCAGCAGTGTCAGCAGGGCCAAGGTCAACGAAAGCGGATTGAACGGCAGCAGCCAAAGCGCCCAGAGTGCCAGTACCAGCACAGCCAAGTTGGGGATACGCCGCTCAAACAGGTCGCTGACCAGACACCAGCACGCCATCAATATGGCCAGCCACTGCCCGAGCGCTGTCACTTGCCCGCGGCATCCATGTTCAACCCCGCCACTATGGCGGTGAACTTCTCCTTCAAGGCCGTGATGAAGATCCCGTCCGAGCCGAAGATGGCGAGGATCCCGGCCGCCAGCCCCGCCGCCAGAATGCCGTATTCGATCGCCGTGGCGCCGGTGTCATCCTTCAGATAGTCCCCAAGGTAATCCCAAACTCGCATCTTCATTTTATTGTCCCTGTTTTTTATGTCTGAAATTAAACATCGACAATATGATATTGAGATCACAAACGAGAATCAATATCATTATCACCAAATGAAATAATTCGCAGAGTGAATTTTCGTTTTTGACACTTTTAACAGCAAAAAAATCTGCACTAATCGTTCAACTCGCAAGAAGAGACTGGTTCAGCAGCTTATTCACCTATACAACAATAATGGAGTCGATCTTGTTCAGGACAACGCGACCCCTGATCCTGGCCCTCTGCTGCGCAACCTTGCTGGCATGCAAGGCCGAGCTGGGTACCCCGGATCAGGAAGGAAACAACGGCAACACCAGCGGTAATAACGGCAGCAGTCAAACCACGCCTCCCCCCCCGGATCCCGTGACCCCGCCATCGGACAACAACACCGGGAGCAGCGGCACGGGTTCGGGGAGCAGCAGCGGAAGCGGCAACACAGGCAACACAGGCAACACAGGCAACACAGGCAACACAGGCAACACAGGCAACACAGGCAACACAGGCAACACAGGCAACACAGGTACTGTGACCCCGCCTACACCGCCGGATCAACCGGACAAGGCACCAGATCCCGCCACCAAACCCACCAGCCTGGATCTGGCGGGTGCGCTCTCCATCACACACGAGCAGGGAGCCCAATTCGATATCCAGCTCTGCGCCGACAAGGTGTGCGTGACTCAGAGCGCCCTGGCCGACGGCAGCTTTGGGTTCAAACTCAAGCTGAGCCAGTGGCCTCAGGATAAACCACTGAGGTTGACCGCCAGCAACCGTCAACAGAGTGCGCCTATCCTCAGCAGTCAGCTGCCCTCGCTGGAGCAACTGCTCAAGCAGGATCAGAATGGGGATGGCATCATCACCGAGCAGGAGGTACCCCATCTGCACCTCTCCCCCATGCTGCTGGCATACCAGAGCCTCACCACGGCACTGCAAAAACGGGAAGGCAGGCAGGATGTCACGGCGCTGCTGGTCAGCGATCCACAGCTTAATCACGGCATGGCCCGCGAGCTGACCGCACTGCTGCAACTGGTACTCGATGGCGACATTCCCATCCCTGTCAGCGAGATCACCCAGCTGGCCGAGCACCTGGTTGCCTACCAGCAGGTTCAGCCAGGTGCTGATCTGCAAGAAGGGCTGTTGAACTATGCCGTCCAGCAAGGGACGGCACTGCCTGTCGATACGGAGACCATGCTGGCTGCTGCGGTCAAAGCCATGGTGGCCCTCGACACCCGCACCCCGGCCTATCAGCTGCACACCACCTTCTACCCTCATCGACAACTGACCCTGCAGGGAATATTCCCTTCGCGGCTTGGTGAGCCGACCGTCATGGTGGAGATAGGCGCCAAGCCCAATCACGATGGCCTTAACCAGTACTACTTCAAACCGGAACGTCCAATACGGCCACAGCAACTCCCCATCAGGGCCTTGGATGGCCAGGTGCTTGACGGTCTGCCCGTCAAACAGGGCAACCAGTACAGCCTCACCCTCGCACTGCCGGACCTCAACAATACCTTCACCACTTGCCAGCCTGGCGAGAGCGAGACCAGCGACGACCTGATGCAGGACACCCTCACCCTGGTGGTGCAGGATGAGAAGAGCGAGGTGGAGTTGCGATCCGTACTCGGATCCCTGTGCGAACTGGTCAAGCAGGACGGCAACCGGGACGGCATCCTCACCGCCAGCGAATTCCCGCGCCTGCAAGTGGGCTATACCAGCACGGCCCAGCAAGCCCTGCTGCTCAAAGCCACACTCAGTGCCGGCATGGGCTCTTTCCTGGACTGGCAAGCCTGGACCCTGGCGGAGCTGGATCAAAAACTCAAGGCACTGCCGAGGCATCAGGTTGAGCTGCTGGCAGCCATGGTCGCCCTGCAGGCCGAGGGGGAGCTCTGGCAGCAACCCGTCAACCTGATCGAGGGCACTGATTTTCGCCAGCAACTGCTGAGCTGGCTGGAGATCAACATGGCCAATGAATATTCAACCGTGTCCCGCAACAATCAGATACCGGACCTGTTCAAACTGGAATCCGCCATCGCCGACAATAGCGGGCTGGGCCCCCTGTTGAATGCCAATCCAGACAAGAACATCTCCCACATCATCAAGGCGGCGGCCGGTCTGATCCGCAACTCGGAAAGCGATGCACTTCTCTATCCCGGTACCAGCACACCGGGTAGCTGGGTCACCCCCTACCCCAACAG
>NZ_CAWRFG010000001.1:1558488-1763661 GCF_963900955.1 Aeromonas sp. 9A | reverse complement strand
CCCCAACAGCCCCCTCTCCCCCGTCTGTCAGCGCGAGGTGTTGTCAGATCAAGTGATCGGCCTGGCCATTCTGGGCCAGGGCCGTGATCAGGATGGCAGCCACTGGGTCACCCTCGGCTGGCAACCCCAGGAGGGGGCGAGTCAGTACCGGATTGGCTGGGGGAAAACCCCGTTTGAGCATATTGAAAACGCCGAACAGCAAGGCATCAGCCAGCAGACTCGCATCACGCTCAAGGGTCTCCCTCGCTATCAGGACTACCAGATAAGAGTGATGAGCGAAGGCGGCACCATCAGCGCCCCCCTCCACTATCGGACGGGCCAGTTGCATGTGGCCGATACCCGCATCACCCACAGCATGGGAGACGATGACGGCAAGCGGGGACGGGATCTGGACAATCGCTGCGACCCTCTGAGCGGTCAGGCCGTAAACAGCAATCAGGATGGGGTGCTTGGCGCTCGCTACATCAAGCTGGACAGCCAGGGACAACCCCTGCCACGGCAAGACCTCTCCTACAAACAGTTGCCCTTCGCCTGCGTGGTCGATGCCTTGAGCGGGCTGGTATGGGAGACCAAGGTGCAACACAAGGATGGGGAATCCTCCCTGCACGATGACAAGAGCCTGTTTGCCTATGACGATATCCAGAGCGACAACGCCTTCAACGGCAGCTGCTATGACCCGCAAAGTGGCACCCTGGCAAGTGATAGAAGCCGTTGCAACCTGAAGCGTCAGGTCAATCAGGTCAATCAGAGCAAGCTGTGCGGCCTGGATAACTGGCGCGCCCCGAGCCAGCAGGAGTTCTACGGCATCATGACCCTGACCAAAGAGAACCCCATAGCGCTCGATACCCGTTATTTCCCGCTCTATTCCGGCCTGACATACACCTACGGCAAATGGAACGAGCTGGAAGGTATCTTTTACGGCTTCTGGACGGCAGATGTCATGCCAGTGAGTCGCCCGGTCGGCACCTGGAGCCAGGATGATGGCGGGCCGGATGCCTACAAGGTACGGCCAGGCTCTGACCTCAGAGGCAGTATCGCCCGCCAGTATCAACCCCATTACGTCATGCTGGTCAGCGATGGCTTCAAGGTCACAGGAGAATAAGATGCACCGCTATTTCCCCCCCCTATTGCTGATCGCCACCCTGTTGCCGGTCACCAGCCAGGCCCGCGAGTGTCTGCCTGGCTATCAGGACGATCACAACCGTTTCGTCAGCGAGCAAGTCGACACGGCCGAGGGCAAGCTGAACGTGGTCAACGACAGAGCCACAGGTCTGCAGTGGCTCTATTGTCCCTATGGTCAGCAAGCCAGTGCCGATGGCACCGGCTGTGAAGGCACACCCGCGTTTATTTCAACCCGCGCCAACGCTGAAGACAATCCCTTGATGGGCGTTATCAAGCAGGCCAACGACCGGCTTGGTACACCCGCACAACCCTGGCGGGCCCCCGACATCAAGGAACTGTTTACCCTCTACAACAACCAGTGCCAGCCGGCCATTTATTCGGCACAAGGTTACCCTTCGACATCCCTCCAATCACAGATAGCGGCAGACAAAGAAACCCTGTGTGCTGACGCAGCGTCCAAGTGGGATAAGGTAACCGAACAGTGGATCGAGGCTCCCGATGATGTCAAAACTGCATGCCGCGCAGCTGAACAACAACTTTGGGCACTGACCAACATCGCCTTTGGTTCAGACAGCTCGGGGGGGGAAGGATACGACTTTCTGAACTTTGCCGGCAGCGGGGAAACCTTCAACGTTGGCGGAATAGGATTATCCAGTGTCATGCTGCGACTGGTCCGCCCCATCCCCACCATTGAGGAGTGATCCCATCGGCCAGAGGGCCAGGCGCCCTCTGGCTATTTTTTCCATGGCTTTTACTTCCGCCAAGGGAGTAGGTATGATTCGGCCAGCGTAAAAGACTTGAATGGATGATCTGAACTCGATATGCGGATGAAACACCTGATTGCCGCGGCCCTGACCGCCCTCACCCTGTCCGGTTGCAGCCTGGTCTATCGCATCGATATTCCCCAGGGCAACTATGTGGAACAAAAACAGGTCGACAAACTGCGCCAGGGCATGACCCGCGAACAGGTCGAGTTCGTGCTGGGCTCCGCCATGCTGCGCGATGGCTTTGACCCGAACACCTGGTATTACCTCTATGAATTCCAGCCGGGGCGCGGCGAAAAAGAGCGCAAAGAGCTCACCGTGACCTTCGCCAACGACAAGCTGGCCACGGTCACCGGCGACTTCCCGTTACCAGCGGCCTTCCACACCCCGCTCTGATCGCATTCACAAAACCGGCCCAGCGCCGGTTTTGTTTTATCTCGTTCGCAAGGAGTGCTTGATGAGCCAGATCCTGATTGCTGGTGCCAGCGGACTGATCGGCACAGCCCTTGTCCGCCAACTCGATCCCGCTCACTCACTGACCCTGCTCTGTCGCAAGGCGGGGGCTCCCCAACCCCGGCATCACTGGCTGCCAGCCGACTTCGAACAACTGGCGGATCTGGACCTGCCCTCTCCTGTCGACATCGCCTTCTGCTGCCTGGGCACCACCCGCAAGCAGGCAGGCTCTGACGACGCATTTCGTCGGGTCGACCACGACTATGTGCTGGCTTTTGCCAAGCTCGCTCGCCGCCACGGCTGTCAACGCCTCATCGTCGTCTCGAGTCTGGGAGCCAACCCACGCTCACCGGCCCTCTATCCCCGCACCAAGGGGCAGATGGAACAAGCATTGCTGGCGCAATCCTGGCCACGGCTTGCCATAGTGCGCCCCGCCATGCTGCTCGGCAACCGCCAGCCGCCACGCCGTTCCGAGCAATTTTTTCAGGCACTCTATCCGCTGCTGCGTCCCCTGCTCATCGGCAAGCTGCGCCGCTGGCGCGCCATCGACGCCAGCCAGGTCGCCCACGCCATGATAGTGCTCGGCCAGCAGGAGAGTGGCGTCGAGGTGGTGGAAAACGAGCGCCTGCTCGCCATGTAACCTTTTCGCCCTCTGGCGGGGACGATTTAAAAAACTCGCCAACCCGACAGCAGTGCGGTCGGCAAAAAACAAAAAGGCGCCCAGGCGCCTTTTGTGATCACAGCGCTCGGCATCAGGCCGAGTCTGCATCCCCTCGCTTGCGGTTGGTATTGGGCCGGCCACCAGTCACCACATCGGCGCGCCCTTCTTCTTTGGCCTTCTCTGCCCGCTTCTTGCGCATCTCTTTCGGATCGGCAATGAGCGGACGGTAGATCTCGATGCGATCCCCATCCTGCAGCAACTCGGAACCCTTGACCGGACGGCTGTAGATACCGAACTTGTTGACCGACAGATCGATCTCCGGGTGCTTGGTCACGATGCCGGACTGCTCGATGGCAGCCAGCACGCTTGTCTCGGGGGCAACCCGAATGCGCAGCACCGTCTGGCGCTCGGGCAGGGCGTACACCACCTCGATATTGAGTAAATCAGACACCGTACACCACCTTGGCGCGGTTGGAGAAAGCGAGCACCATGGAACCCACCAGATCGCGGAAAATCTGGCCAAATGCCAGCTCGATCAGCTTGGAGGTGAACTCAAAATCGAGGTCGAACTCGACCTTGCAGGCATCCACATCCAGCGGCGTGAAGGTCCACCAGCCAGCCAGTTTGCTAAAGGGGCCGTCAACCAGCTCCATTTTGATCTGCCGGTTGGCATCGAGCTGGTTGCGAGTGGTAAACGTCTTGGCAATTCCCGCCTTGGCCACATCGACCGAGGCCGTCATGTAGTCATTGCCGGTTTCGTGAACGCGGCTGCCGACACAACCGGGCAGAAACTCCGGATAAGAGTGAACATCATTGACCAGCCGGAACATTTGTTCGGCGCTGAACATCACCAGGGCACTGCGAGTAATACGGGGCATGGGCTTTCCTCATCCAATCGGGCCGATTTTATCACCTTGTCCGCTAAAATCACCGCCGAAACTGCTCACAAAGCCGCCACTTGAGCGGTTGCGCGTTTTACAGCCGCCGCCACCCACGTATAATGCGCCTTCCTAATCATTGCCAAAGGCGCCCGTCATGAGCAAAAAGAACAGTAAAAACAAAGCCGGGTCCAGCACCATTGCACTCAACAGAACCGCCCGTCACGAGTACTTCATCGAAGAACGTGTGGAAGCCGGTCTGTCCCTGCAAGGGTGGGAAGTCAAATCCCTGCGGGCGGGCAAGGCCAATATCAGCGAAGCCTATGTCATCTTCATGCAAGGCGAAGCCTTCCTGTTCGGCTCCACTTTCTTGCCACTGAATGCCGCCTCCAGCCACGTGGTGTGTGACCCGACTCGCACCCGCAAACTCCTGCTGAGCCGCCATGAGCTCGACAAGCTGGAGAGCCTGACTGCCCGTCAGGGCTACACCATAGTGCCGCTGGCACTTTACTGGAAAGAGTGCTGGGTCAAGGTCGAGATCGGCTTGGTAAAAGGCAAGAAAGAACACGACAAGCGGGAAGACACCAAGGCCCGCGAATGGGATCGGGAGAAAGCCCGCATCATGAAGAACAAGCATCGCGGCTGATTGTGCGCCGCCAGCGCTTGCGCGGCGTCCAATAAACCAGCAATCGACCGGCCAAGGCCGGTCGATTGCTATCAACTCCTTGCCATGACAGGATTTTTGCGTACAATCGCTTTTGACAACTTGGGGCTGATTCTGGATTCGACAAGATTCACGAAACCCAAGGTGCATGCCGAGGTGCGGTAGGCCTCGTTAACAAACCGCAAAAAAATAGTCGCAAACGACGAAAACTACGCACTAGCAGCTTAATAACCTGCATAGAGCCCTTCTACCCTAGCTTGCCTGTGTCCTAGGGAATCGGAAGGTCATCCTTCACAGGATCGTGTGGAAGTCCTGCTCGGGGCGGAAGCATTAAAACCAATCGAGCTAGTCAATTCGTGGCGTGTCTCTCCGCAGCGGGTTGGCGAATGTAAAGAGTGACTAAGCATGTAGTACCGAGGATGTAGTAATTTTGGACGGGGGTTCAAATCCCCCCAGCTCCACCAAACAATGTTCCGGCCGGGAACGAAGAAGTACAGAAACCCGCACAGCGTAAGGCTTTGCGGGTTTTTTGTTGTCCGAAAAAGTCCGAGGGAGTCGCCAGGAGCCAGCTTGTTTAGTACCATTATGAGTACCACAAGGGCTGTAGTACTAAATTCAGTGGTACTAAGAGGTAAGATGAACAAGAAGACGCGCGAGACTGGGACAAACCGGCTAACCGACACTAAAGTGAAAAATGCCAAGGCCGAAGCCAAGGAGTTCACCCTGCTTGATGGTGAAGGGCTAGAGCTGAGAGTTAAGCCAACCGGTGGAAAGCGCTGGGTATTCAAATACCAGAAACCTGCCGATAAGAAGCGTACCAACATGGGATTTGGTACTTATCCAGAAGTATCCCTTGCCGCAGCCAGAGAACGACGACGAGAAGCCCGCGCCCTGCTGGCCCAAGGCATTGATCCCAAGCTCCACAAAGAAGAACAGCTCGCCACCGCTCAAGCCGAGCAAGAAGCCAGTGCCAACACGTTCGAACAAATGGCCAGCAAATGGCTGGAACTGAAACGGCACGACGTATCAGAAGCGTATGCCGCCGATTCGTGGCGATCCCTTGAGCTATATGTGCTGCCGTTCATCGGCTCCATGCCCATCGACCAAATCCGAGCCCCGAAAGTAATCGAGATGCTACGCCCACTGGAGGCTGATGGAAAACTTGAGACAGTACGTCGCCTCTGTCAGCGAATTAACGAGATCCTCGACTACAGCGTTAACCACGGCCTGCTCGACGCCAATCCCTGCGCCGCCGTTCGCAAGGTGTTCAAGAAACCCACCAAAAAGCATATGCCGACCCTCAAGCCGGAAGAGTTACCGCTCCTGATGACTGACATTGCCAATGGACGGTTAGACCCAACAACGCGCTGTCAAATTGAATGGAGCCTGCACACCTTAGTTCGCCCAGGTGAATCAGCCGGTACTCGCTGGGATGAGATCGACATGGAGGCCAAAGTCTGGAACATCCCAGCAGAGCGTATGAAGATGGATCGCCCGCACCGAGTGCCCCTGACACCACAAGCAATATCCCTGCTGGAACGGATGCGACCGATCAGCGGTCACCGCCCCTTTGTGTTCCCCGGCTACCGCGACCCGCTCGGCCATATCAATGATCAAAGTGCCAATGCTGCCCTGAAACGGTTGGGCTACGGCGGGCGACTGGTAGCCCACGGCTTGCGCTCGCTCGGCAGTACCACCCTCAACGAACAAGGGTTCAACCCTGACGCCATCGAAGCAGCGCTGTCCCATTCCGACGATAACGAGATCCGCCGTGCCTATAACCGCTCCGACTACTTTGAGCAACGGGTGATCATGATGGGCTGGTGGAGCAACCACATAGAACAGGCTAGCCAAGGAAACCTCTCTCTGGCGAGCGGTTTTCAAGCCTTGAAGGTTGTGGGTAAGTAGCATCAGCCTGAACAATTGCAGGGTCAAGCGTAAAAATGGTGTTGGAACCTGCCTCGTTAACGTAGAACATATAACAAGTATATAAAATTGGAAGACCATGCCACTTAAAGAAAATACCAAAACACCTCCATTACCTACATGGTTTTGTCTCTCTAAATATAAGTTCATTGATGAGCTTACAAATGGAATTTTAGTGGATGAAGCTGTCGTAAGAGTAAAGGGCATTGAGGGTCTTTCGCGCCCTTTTAATAGGTTTTATCTCGGTAATAGTGATCTCAAACCAACAATGCTCCATGAACCCCTCCCGATTCATCTACCCGACCGAATACCTTGGGCAGAAGACCGAATGTTTAAACGAGACGGTGGTTTTCTTACACCAGCCGTTGCACTTGATCGCGCAAAACACTCTCGACACATGCGAATTCGATATGCTCCATCAGGATCGGGAGATTTTGAGCTTATCGTGAACCTAAGAAACTGGACTGATAAAGAGCTGCTTCAATTACTAGCCGAGCAATTACCATTCTTACGAGAAAAATTTAACACTCCAGAACCAGATAAAGGAGGCTTTGGAACAGCAGGACCTAGCACAATCAACAGACTAATAAACTATAAGGTGATACAAATGCTAGATCTTATGTTGTGGGCAAAGGCCCATGGCTTCCAATATAGCGCACCTCAGTTATCAAAAGCCCTATATCCTGACGAAAGGATAACAGCCAAGGTTATGCACGAAACTCGCATACCTTTTGCGCTGAACTTTGCCAATATAAAATACCTAGACACGTTATATTTTTGGTTAGATAGCAAAGGGGGCGATGGCAAAGTGAATGCCATGCGCCTCGCTCGCGATGAGAGCAGAAAGTGAACCTCAGCTAACCTAACTCATCACTAGGATAAGCTTCTTTACGATCTGAATCTCACATCCCGAAAAATAATTTTTTTGAAATTCGGATGTCAAAAATATCCAGATATCCATAATCGCCTCATCGAACACAGAGACCAAAGAGGACGATTATGGATATACACGCCCCGCAAACTAATACTCAACCTCGCCTCATCCGACTGAAGGAGGTGATCCAAAAAACCGGTTTAAGCAAGAGCAGCATTTACGACCTGATCGCTCGTGACCAGTTACCTAGACCCGTCCGTTTATCACCAGCGGGAGGGAGATCTGTCGCCTTTGTGGAATCCGAGATAGACACTTGGATTGCGGAGCGCATTGCCGCTCGCCATGCGGAATAGGGGGGACTAAAAATGACCAAAAAAAAAGCCGCGCCGCAGAACGGCACGACCCAGTTTGAACACCCGAAGAATACCACCTTATGTACTGGCCCAACAGTTACCGGGCAGCTCGCGCAAGTGCTGACCATCCTTCGAAAGGGGCCAACCTCTAGCTTAGATTTCATCCATAAGCACAACATCTTGAGAGCTCCTGCTAGGATTTTGCAACTGCGGCAAAAGGGGTTCAATATCACGACCCATATACAGTCACACTTGCTGTATCGTGACCATATATACAAGAACACTGCTACCTATGTGCTAGGACAGCCCGAATGGTCATCCCCCTCCCAATCTGACAACGACGCAACCACCAGCTAACTCCGCTAGAGACCAACACCATGACGATGAACATCAATGGGCATAGCGCTCAGGGCGAAGCCTTGCCAAAAATCGGGAAACATAGCCTCAGAATCCTCCAGATAAAGGCTAATTTTGATGCCCGGGCCTGCAATAAGCTGGCGGCAGTTCAGACCGGGAGTGAGGGATGAGCAAAGCAGGATTCGTCTCGGATGTGGCCGCTGCTGCTAGCGGTCACTGGCCCGATCTGCTTACGGCTGTGGGGATCGACACCCCACACAGGGGTAAGCATGGCCCCTGCCCTGCCTGTGGTGGCAAAGACCGATTTCGGCTCGATAACAAGGGTGGGCGCGGCACTTGGATTTGTAACCAGTGCGGTGCCGGGGATGGGCTGACGTTGGTTAGCTTGGTGACTGGCAAGCCGATCAAGGAGGCTGCTGAGCTGATAGCCCCGCTGGTAGGAGTGTCTGCAGGTGGTCTGGATACTGCTGAACGGGAACACATCCACCAGCAACAAAGGGCCAAAACTGAACAGGAAGGCAGACTGGTAGAGCAAAAACGCAAGAAGGCTGCCCGCCACGCCGCTGCCATCATGGCCGACTGCGGACAAGGCCATCCCTTATACCTTGAACGCAAGGGGTTAGGTGCTCACCTGTGCGCAGTAAACAAAACCTTGATCCAGATTGGAGATGAAGTGTTTTCACCGGGGTGCGCTGTTGTACCGCTGGAAAATGAAGCGAAGCAGCTGGTGAACGTCCAGCTAATTCGCGGCGATGGCATAAGGCGTTACCTAGTAGGTGGCCAGAAGCAACAAGCTTTCCACCGCATCGAAGGCGGGGAGCTGGTAGCAGTGGCTGAGGGATATGCGACAGGGTTGTCTGTTCACCTAGCTACCGGGGCAACCGTCTATTGTGCGATGGATAGCGGCAACCTGTTAAACGTGGCGGAAATTATCCGCCGTCAGCACCCCACCGCCGAGATCATCATCGGCGGCGATCACGACCTAGACGAGGCAGGCCAGCGCAACGAGATCACCCAACGCCAGACAGAGGAAGCGGCCCTAGCTGTGGGGGCCCTGGTGGCCCTACCGCCCAGTCAGGGAGACTGGAACGATTACCACCAAGTCCACGGACTGACCAAGACACAAGAAGTAATCATGAGCGTCAGATCAATCACCACCAGCCCCCAAGGCCACGCCGCCAGCCAGAAAGAAGAAGCCGAGAGCGTCCCACTTCTCCCTATTAGTGAAGATGAGAAGACCGAGGAACAGGCGCTCCCAGTAGGATTCGAGATCAAGGGGGGTCGCCTTTGTGTGTGGGAGCTGGTGGGCCGGGGAGACAATGCTCGGCAAGAGTTGGTGCCCATATCAAGCCCAGTGCAAGTATTGGCTGAAACCAGTGATGAACATGGCCGGGGTTATGGCCGCCTTCTGGAATGGCAAGATAGCGCCGGACGGACGCGCCAGTGGGCTATGCCTATCCGTTCGCTGGTGCCGCGCAATGGTGAAGAGGTGTTCACTGCCCTTCTGGATGCAGGCTTGCCGTTTATAGAGCTGGGTCACAAGCGAAAGCTAACCGAGTACCTGATGGCTTGCCAGCCAGAGAGGCGGATCACCTGTGTAGAGCGAACCGGCTGGCATGGTAATGCCTATGTGCTGCCACAAGGGGCGATAGGGCTAGATGCCGAGGGAGTGATCCTGCAAACAGCGGGATACGCTGCCAGTGACTTCACCGAGCGAGGCACCTTGGCCGAGTGGCAACAGGAGGTTGCAGCACTGGCCGTGAGTAACTCCCGGCTCTGCTTTGCACTGTCACTGGCTTTCGCAGCCCCACTGCTCACGTTAGTGGGAATGGAAGGAGGTGGCTTTCACCTCAAGGGGGAGAGCACAGACGGCAAAACAACCATCATGAAGGCCGCTGCCAGTGTCTACGGTCACCCAGATCGTTACAGCCAGACTTGGCGGGCAACAGGTAACGCTATTGAGGGGATCGCCAGTCGGCGCAATGACGCCCTGCTCTGCTTGGACGAACTGGGAGAGCTTGACGGTAAAGACGCCGGGCAAGTGGCCTACATGCTGGCAAACGGACAAGGCAAGGGCCGGAGCAAACAGGACGGTGAGTTGAGGGAGCGTAAGGCGTGGCGCTTGCTGTTTCTCTCCACTGGTGAATTGAGCCTTGAAGATCATGCAGCCAGTGCTGGCCAGCGCACCCAGGCAGGAATGGAGGTGCGAACCATCCAGATCCCGAGCGACACCGGCCACCATGGGGCGTTTGAATGGCTGCATGGCATGGAGGGCGGACGTATCTTTGCCGATACCCTCAAGGCCAACGCAGAACGCCAACATGGCACAGCCTTTCGTGCCTTGGTGGAAGGGCTGGCACTCGATCTGGATACACACCGCGAACGCTTGGCGAGCGAGATCAAGCTCCTTGCCAGTGAGCTAACGCCAAAGGGGGCAGGCAACCAAGTAGGACGAGCTATCAACCGGTTCGCGCTGGTGGCCGCTGCCGGTGAACTGGCGACCCGACTTGGCGTAACGGGTTGGCCAGAGGGTGAGGCGATCAGGGCAGTGCGGGCTTGTCTCAAGGCGTGGCTGGTGGAACGGGGCCACCTTGGCAACAAAGAAGACGCCGCCACCCTGGAGCAAGTACGCGGGTTCGTTACTGCCCACCAATACACCCGCTTTGCTGACTGGCTCGACGTCAATCATCGACCTGCCAATATGGTGGGCTATCGCAAGGCCGGGTCTGATGGAGTGAGCTTCTTTGTGTTGCCGCCCGGCTGGGGCGAGCTCACCAAAGGGCGCGATCCAAAGCGAGCCGCGCAACTGTGCATGGATGCTGGCTATCTACTGGCAAGCAAAGATAGGAGGCGTTTACAGCGACAAGTTCGATTGCCAGGCATGGGTAGTCGAGTATGGGTGTACATGCTAACAGAGCGAGTATTAGCCGGTGAGGCATGCGGCCCGGAGGATCGCGATTAGGGCTAGCCAGAGGTAAGTGGTGGCCGAGTTTTCCCCTTTTTGGGCACTCCGGTACTCGCAAATAAGCAACGCAAACACCTTGGTGACACTGATGACGCTACCACCAAACAGCGCTGTAAGCCCTATGAATAAAGGGATTGTGCTGTCACCACTTTAGTGGATTGATGGTGGTGACAAAGTGGTGACAGTGATGACGTTCACTATATGTCACCACCAGTCACCATTCGATTTACTACTGGGTGGTGACAGACAAACTCAGTTGTGGCGCGGATTTATGAGCGTTGTAACCATGTCACCACTGTCACCATCTTTTTCATATATAGAGTGAAATAGAACGGCCGATCAGTTCGATAGATAGCTAGAGGCGTGGGATGCACACCACAACTTGGAGAAGAAACGAATGTTCTCGGAGATTCATAAAATGTTCGCCAAGGAGATGGCGAAAGAGGAAAAACTGCGGCAGCAGGAGCAAAAAAGAGCCGAAAGACAAAGCAAAATTCTGCATAAAATTTGCAAACCAGCCCCTGGTGTTGCGCTCATCACTCCATTCTGGGAAACCTGGGCAAGAAAAACCGGGCAGTTTAACCGGCGCAGCTTGGAACGAGCAGAAAGAAACCGGGCCATTGCCAAATTGGGGCCGATTAATCACTTGGCACACCTTGTCTGCGCAATGGAATGGCACCCCCATCATGCCCACATTCTGATCGTGGCTACAGACCCTGGTGTTAGCAATGAGGAACTGACAGATTTCTACAACTTGGATCACTCAAATCACAGGATGGTTTTTCGCCGTTTGAATACGGTCTTGAAACCGGTGGGTTGGCGTTTCGCCTCATACCCTAGGGGAGCTCTAAATGAACCATGGGGTTGGGCGTTGGAAAAAATCCCTGTGTGATCATCCCTAAAAGGATCACTTTATCTGTTACAAGCGATCCTAATTACAGAATGTGACCGTACTTTCTCACAACCCAATGATTACGAGGGCCGTAGCCCTACCTGTGCTTCAAAATGCGACAAAATGATCACTTTTTGCCAATTCTACCCTGGTGCCAAAATAGGATCGTTTTTCTCATGCCTCATCGGCGCCAAACCCACATCAGGCAAGGAATCACCTACAAAAACGATCGTCATGGGGATGATCACTTTTGCTCTCCACTAAGCAATCGTTTTTCTGACCTAGAAAAAGTGTTTTGATCTGACCGCCAGTCTGCTCATAGGCGGCAAACCCAACAGTGGCAAGGGATTGAACTGTGGGGGCCTAGTACCCACACCTGCAACCTAGGCACAAAAAACACAAAATCATTTGTCCCGTTACAAGTGATCATTTCGGTTGCTCAATTATCGACCGTTAAAATTCGTGTTGGCCTGCAACGACCATTATCATCCTGTATCCGTATGCAACCATGCAGGCACACAATGCAAAAAGAGAGTTTTACGATTGGTTTTCCATTCGAGATACACGATACGCTGGAGAGATTTTCCCCGGCCCTAAAGGCAAACGTGGCCTCCGATTTCCTTACCGCAGACGACATTTGGCTCGAGTTTTGGCCGTGTCTCGACCCACAACCAAAACGAGCTGAATTACTGGCGATCAAGGCCCAGTTTATGGCTGCTATCGACGCTTATCTCATCTAGCTAATCCACCCCGTACCACTGGCTTGTCAGTCAAGAACAAGCCAGCAAAAGCGCTCCTCCTTGATCTTCATCCCATCTCGCTCCAAAAGCATCCATAACGGTTTATGAGACCCGAGCAAGACGGTAGAATGTCCGCCCACTCAATCCATTGATAGTAACTGCCTGCTCTGGCTGGCGGTTGCTTTTTGCAGTAACGGATGCCCTTCATGTTTGAGCAAGCCTTCAACAAGATCGATCAGGCCCGGCACTCATTACTGCTGCTCGGGCAGGAACTTTGAACACAACATGGATGTAGCACCCCGTCAGGTCTTCGCCATCAAGGCGCTGGACTCCGGTTTTTTTCTGAAAAATAGAAGTAAGAGAACACAGATACATGGCTAAATCGCCCGCCAAGAAAGCCAGCAAAGGCTTTGAAGAGACCCTCTGGGATACCGCCAACCAGCTGCGTGGCAGCGTGGAATCCTCCGAATACAAGCACGTGGTGCTGAGCTTGGTATTCCTGAAGTTTATCAGCGACAAGTTCGAGGCCAAGCACGCACAGCTGATCGCCAACGGCCAAGAGGCCTTTGTCGATATGGATGTGTTCTACCAGCAAGACAATATGTTCTTCCTGCCCGAAGCGGCCCGTTGGTCATACATCTGTGCCCGTGCCAAGCAGGATGATATCGCCGTCATTATCGATACGGCCCTCTCAACCATCGAGAAACGCAACGCCTCGCTGGCCAATGCCCTGCCCGATAACTACTTCTCCCGGTTGGGGCTGGATGCGACCAAGCTCGCGTCCCTCATCGACAGCATCGAGAACATCGACACCCTCGCCAATGAATGCGACCTGACCGAAGAGGATCTGGTGGGCCGGGTCTACGAATACTTCCTCGGCAAGTTTGCCGCCAGTGAAGGCAAGGGCGGCGGCGAGTTCTATACCCCCAAAGCCGTGGTCACCCTGCTTGCCGAGATGCTTGAACCCTACCAGGGCAAGATCTATGACCCCTGCTGTGGCTCGGGCGGCATGTTCGTCCAGTCCCTCAAGTTTGTGCAAAGCCATCAGGGCAAGAGCCAGGATATCGCCATCTACGGTCAGGAGCTGACCAGCACCACCTACAAGCTGGCCAAGATGAACCTGGCGGTGCGCGGTCTTTCCGGCAATCTGGGGGAGCGCCCGGCCGATACCTTCTTTGCCGACCAGCACCCGGATCTCAAAGCCGACTTCATCATGGCTAACCCGCCCTTCAACCTGAAGGATTGGCGCAACGAGGTGGAGCTCACCAACGACCCGCGCTTTGCCGGCTTCCGTACCCCGCCAACCGGTAACGCCAACTACGCCTGGATACTCCATATGCTCTCCAAGCTCTCCGAGGATGGCATCGCGGGTTTTGTGCTGGCCAACGGCTCCATGAGCTCAAACTCCAGTGGTGAAGGGGAGATCCGCCAAAAGCTGATTGAAGATGACCGCATCGAATGCATGATCGCTCTGCCGGGCCAGCTGTTCTACACCACCCAGATCCCGGTTTGCCTGTGGTTTATCAGCAAGAGCAAACAGGCCAGCGTCAAATATGGCTATCGCGATCGCCGTGGCGAGACCCTATTTATCGATGCCCGCAACCTCGGTACCATGATCAGCCGCACCCAGAAAGAGCTGACGACTAGCGATATAGCCACCATCGCCGATACCTTCCACGCCTGGCGCAGTGATGAGGACGAACTCAAGCGCCGTATTGAGGCAAAAGAGATCAGTGTCGAGCAGTATCAAGACCAGGCCGGTTTCTGCAAGGCAGCAACCCTGGATGAGATAAAGGCCAACGACTATGTGTTGACCCCGGGCCGCTATGTGGGGGCCGCCAGCATTGAAGATGATGGCATTGCCTTTGAGACCAAGATGCAGGAACTAACTCAAATCCTCTATCGCCAAATGGACGAGGCAGCCGAGCTAGATCGGGCTATCCGTCAAAATATGGAGGGGCTGGGTTATGGAGAGTAAAAATCCCTATTTCTCAAGCTGTAATGGCTGGGATGTGGCTTTCTTAAAAGACATATCTCTTAAAATTGGTTCTGGTTCAACTCCTCGTGGGGGGGAGTCTGCGTATATTTCTGAACGTACGAACTTTGCATTTATAAGAAGTCAGAATATCTATGACTTCACATTTGATGTGAATGGCTTGAGGTTTATATCTGATGAAGATGCAAACAAGCTAAAAGGGGTTCATCTCCAAAAAGATGATGTACTTCTCAATATCACCGGTGATGGCGTGACATTCTCGCGTTGCTGCTTAGTACCAGAAGAAATTCTACCGGCTGCAGTTAACCAGCATGTGGCAATAATTAGACTGGATACAACTAAATGCTTGCCTGGCTATCTAATGGCCTATCTATGCTTACCTGAAACCAAATCATACATTGAAAGCTTCAATGCAGGTGGAAGCAGAAGGGCGATTACAAAAGGACATATAGAAAGCTTCGAAGTCCCTCTTCCTCCGATGATTATTCAGGAACATATATCCAGAGTTACTCTTGGATTGTTGGCAAAACAATATATTAATATCCAACTTAACCAAACACTAGAACAGATGGCGCAGGCATTGTTTAAGTCGTGGTTTGTGGACTTCGATCCCGTGGTTGATAACGCGCTGGATGCAGGCTTCTTCGAGCAAGATTTAGCCTTGCCTGACGAGCTGCTGCGCCGTGCCGAGGCCCGCAGAACGGTACGTGAAAGTGGTAACCTCAAGCCACTGCCAGATGCTACTCGCCAACTGTTCCCCGCCGCCTTTGAAGAGTGCGCAGAGCCTGCTCTTGGCCTCGGTGGCTGGGTGCCACAGGGGTGGGAACATGGATGCGTAGCAGATGTGGCTCGTTATAGTACCAAGCGTATTGATACCGAAGAGCTAACGCTTGAGAACTATATATCTACAGAAAATATGCTCGCAGATAGAAAAGGTTTTCAGTCAGCGGCTAATTTGCCAACCGTTAATAGTGTCCCTGCATACACGACGGGCAGCATTCTCATTTCCAACATCAGGCCTTATTTCAAAAAAATATGGCTTGCTAATGGTAACGGTGGCCACTCCAACGATGTGCTTGGGTTCGAGGCAAAAAACGCTGACACAGAATGTTACGTATTTAACTTGATGTATCAAGACTCATTCTTTGATTTCATGATGGCCACCTCCAAAGGTTCAAAAATGCCAAGGGGAGATAAGAAAGCCATTTTGGAATGGGGACTCATCGTACCGCCATTAAATTTGAGACTGTTCTTTTCCGAAAAAGTGAGCAATTTTTATACATCATCATATGGTCGTCACCATGAAAACATAACGCTTGCTCAACTCCGCGACACGCTGCTTCCCAAGCTCATTTCCGGCGAGCTACGTCTCGATCAAATTGAGGCTGACTTTGCCAAGGAAGGGGTGGCCTAAACCGGTGGGCTGCGTCGCAATAGCTGCGCCGCCCCTTCGCCATCACCGATACGCCCAGCGTTAACGAACCCATTTTGAGCAAATAGAAGAAGCCATTGCCATGAGCCATATTTTCACGGAAGCAAAACTGGAACAGGCCATTATCGCCCTGCTGGGGCAGCATCTTAACTCAGCTGGCCAGCCCTGTTACCCCCACTATGTCGGTAGCGATGTGCCACGCAAGGATAAGAGCGAGGTGCTGATTGCTGATGACCTGCGCCAGTACCTTGCTCGCCAATATCAGGCCGATGGCATTACCGAGGGTGAAATTGCAGCCATTCTGCATCTGTTGCAGACCCTGCCTGCCAGTGACCTGTACCAGAGCAATAAAACCTTCTGCCATTGGCTCAGTAATGGCTTCTTGCTCAAGCGCGAAGGCCGGGATCAGAAAGACCTCTATATCGAGTTGATGAACACCCACGCCTTGCCCAGCCAGCTGGCCAGGCTGTTCGTGGGGCAAGAGGATGTGATCGCCGAAGCCGACCACAATATCTATCGGGTGGTGAATCAGCTCGAGATCGAAGGCCAGACCCGCGATGGCGGGCTACAGACCCGCATTCCCGATGCCATCCTCTACGTCAATGGCCTGCCGCTGGTGGTGTTCGAGTTCAAATCAGCGGTGCGCGGTGAAGAAGCCACCACCTATGACGCCTGGCGCCAGCTCTGCGTGCGCTACCGGCGCGATATTCCCAAGCTGTTCGTCTATAACGCCCTGTGTATCGTCAGTGATGGGGTGAACAACAAGATGGGCAACCTGTTCGCCCCCTACGAGTTCTACTATGCCTGGCGCAAGGTCACCGGTAACGAGTCCACAGAGCAGGAGGGTATTAACGGTCTCTACACCCTGATCCAGGGACTGTTTCACCCGGTGCGGCTGCTCGATGTGCTGAAGAACTTCGTCTTCTTCCCTGACACATCCAAGAGTGAAACCAAGATCTGTTGCCGTTATCCGCAGTATTACGCGGCCCGCAAGCTCTACTACAACATCAAAAAAGAGCGCAAACAGCTGGTGAGCCGCCCTGACAGCACCGGGGTGATGGTGGTAGAAAATCACGGAGGTAGCGGTAAGGGTGGCACCTACTTTGGCGCCACCGGCTGCGGCAAGAGCTACACCATGCAGTTTTTGGCGCGCCTCTTGATGAAGAGCATCGATTTTGCCAGCCCGACCATCATCCTCATTACCGACCGTACCGATCTCGATGAGCAGCTATCCAAGCAGTTCTGCAGCGCCACCGCCTTTATCGGCGATGCGGTGATTGAGCCGGTCACCAGCCGTCAGGATCTGCGTGACAAGCTGGCTGGCCGCGCCAGTGGCGGGGTATTCCTCACCACCATTCACAAGTTCACCGAAGATATCCAAAAGCTCTCTGATCGCAGCAATATCATCTGTATCTCTGATGAGGCCCACCGCAGCCAGATCAACCTCGATTTGAAGCTCACCTTCGACCAAGAGAAGGGAACCATCAAAAAGACCTATGGCTTCGCCAAGTACCTGCACGACTCGCTACCCAACGCCACCTATGTGGGCTTTACCGGCACCCCTATCGACGCCACCCTGGATGTATTCGGCCCCACCATCGACAGCTACACCATGACCGAGTCGGTCAACGACCAGATCACGGTACGTATTGTCTATGAAGGGCGCGCCGCCAAGGTGGTGCTCGATAACAGCAAGCTGGAAGAGATCGAACAGTACTATCAGGAGTGCGAAGCGCAGGGGGCCAGCGAGCACCAGATTGAAGAGAGCAAGAAAACCACGGCTAGCATGAACTCGATCCTGGGCGACCCGGATCGCATCGAGGCGCTGGCCAAGGACTTCGCCAAGCATTACGAGCAACGGGTGGCGGAAGGCTCGACCGTCAAAGGCAAGGCGATGTTTGTCTGTGCTAGCCGGGAGATTGCCTATGCCTTCTATCAGAGCCTTAATGCTCTGCGGCCCAAGTGGTTCGAGCCCAAACTGGCCAGCGATGGCGTCTCCCTCTCAGAGCAAGAGGCCAAGGAGCTGATACGCCTGCCCCAGGTCAATATGGTGATGACCCGTGGCCAGGATGATGACGCGGTAATGTATGACCTGCTCGGCACCAAGGAGTATCGCCGGGAGCTGGACAAACAGTTCAAGAACCCCAAATCCAACTTCAAGGTCGCCATCGTGGTGGACATGTGGCTGACCGGCTTTGATGTGCCGGAGCTCGATACCATCTACATCGACAAGCCGCTGCAAAAGCACAACCTGATCCAGACCATCTCCCGGGTCAACCGCCGCTTTGAGGGCAAGGAGAAGGGGCTGGTGGTCGATTACATCGGGATCAAAAGCCGGATGAACATGGCGCTGGCCATGTACTCGAAGGCGGACAAGTCCAACTTTGAGGATGTTCAGCAGTCGCTGATCGAGGTGCGCAATCACCTACATCTGCTGGGCCAGGTGTTCCATACCTTCGATAACAGTGATTACTTCTCTGGCACGCCAACTCTGCAGCTCGACTGCCTAAACCGCGCCGCCGAGTTTGCCCTGCAGACCAAGAAGATTGAGCTGCGCTTTATGGGCTTGGTGAAACGGCTCAAGGCCGCCTATGACGTGTGCGTGGGCAGTGAGGAGATTGCCCAAGAGGAGCGCGAGCTGATCCACTTCTATCTGGCAGTGCGCTCCATCGTCTACAAGCTCACCAAGGGTGATGCGCCTGATACCGCACAGATGAACCAGAAGGTGCGGGAGATGATTGCCGAGGCCCTCAAGGCGGAAGGGGTGGAGGAGATATTCACCCTGGGTGAGGACAAGGCCGAGACCATCGATATTTTTGATGACGAGTACATGGCCCGCATCGGCAAGATCAAGCTGCCCAACACCCGGATGCAACTGCTGCAAAAGATGCTGGCCAAGGCCATCAGCGATTTTCAAAAGGTGAACCAGCTGCAGGGGATCAACTTCTCCAAACGCTTCCAGGCGCTGGTGGAACAGTACAACCAGCGTAAAGAGAACGACGTGCTCAACGGTGAAGAGTTCGATGCCTTCACCCAGCAGATGACCGACATGATCTACGACATCAAATCCGAGATGATGTCATTCGCCGATATTGGTATCGACATGGAGGAGAAGGCGTTTCTCGATATCCTCAAGCACATGTGCGTGAAGTACCAGTTCACCTATGACGAGGCCAAGATGCTGGAGCTGGCCAAGGAGATGAAGGTGACGGTCGATAACAACGCTCAGTATCCTGACTGGAGCAACCGCGACGATATCAAGGCCAAGCTGAAGGTTGACCTGATCCTGCTGCTACACAAATTCGGCTTCCCGCCAGTGGCCAACGACGAGGTCTACAAGAGCGTGTTAGAGCAGGCGGAGAACTTCAAGAAATACCAGGGCAGTTAAGCCCATGACCATTCGGGGTGGTAGCAGCGATGGCCGCTACCGCTCTCTTTCTTTTGCCGTATTGCAGACAGGCATAGCGGGATTGCCTGACCCCACATTTCCATAGCCTGCTTATCCAGGCGCATTTTGAGGCTGATTGTGTATGTCGGTTTTTTTGTTGACCTGGAATCCTGAGCAATTTTCTACCGGTGGTGATGGCAATGCAACCGGCCTACTGGACTATCACGAGGGCGATGAGATCCGCTGGTCTTGTCGAAGTAAACAACCTCAATTTGGAGATACGGTTTATCTGATCCGCCTGGGTAAGGAGCCGCGCGGGATCATTGCCAAAGGGGTCGTCACCCAAGCCCGGTTTAGTGATTCAGACTGGAAAGATAAGGATCAGAACCGCTCTTACATCAAGTTTGAGTTGCAGGACTTGCGACAATCTTGCCAGGCGGGGTTATTGCCGATGTTGCTGCTAAAAGCAGCGCTGCCTGGCCAAACCTGGAGTTCGCAAACATCAGGCATTGCGATCAAACCTGATGTTACGGCCACGCTCGCGGATTTGTGGGAGGCCGGTAAGGATAACCACTCGTTAGTGCAGTTTATGCGTTGGACAAAAGAACATGATTTTAATCAGCGATGGTATGAGGATTATCAGGCTACCTGCCAATTAGCCGAAGAGATAAAACATGGTAAGCCAGTAACGGATGCCGATATCAATAAACTGTGGCGTGATAAATCCAATGGCATCGCCAGTGCTGGTCAAGGGTTAATGTATAACAAAGAGTTCAATAACAATATTGAATTCCTGCGCCAGCTAACCATGGAAATTATTCAGTCTCCTACTCAGGAAACCTATCATAAGGTATTTCAACGCTGGAAGAGTGACGGGACATTTGAACGGTATCTGAAGGTCGTCATTAACCGGGTGTTTGGTGCTGCATCTCCCAAAACTTACACCAGTATTGCTGATGGTTCTTGCCTTAAACCACTGTACCAAGGTCTTCAAAATCAATTTCAAATTGATATTAAACCACACGATGATTGGTTAGAGGACAATCAAACATTACTCGCGGCGGTGAACTCTATCGTCTCCAGTGAGTGGGATCTGTATACCCGTAATATCTTGCTATGGAACCTGTATGAATGGCTCACTGAGCCATCAAATGATGATAGTCATGGCCAATCCCATCAGGTTCATCAGGTCAAGGAGCGAGATGCAGACTATTTGACCAGCGCAGCGCCTACGGCCGGTTCACAGCCTAAAAATGTCATCTATTACGGGCCACCGGGAACCGGCAAAACCTACCGCTTGCAACAGCTGCAAGCACAGTACACCCATCGCCCGGCCGTGGTGGATGAGTCGCTGTGGCTGCGCGATAAATTGGCCCCCCTTAACTGGATGCAGGTGCTGGTGTTGTCATTGCTGAGTCTGGGCAAGCGTGCCAAAGTGGCCGAGATTGTGAGCTGTAAATACTTCCAGACCAAGGCGAGTATTAACGGGCGTACCGATAATCTGGCGCAAACGGCGTGGAGTTATCTGCAGAAATTTACCATCGCAGAGTCGGCAACGGTCAATTACAAGGGGCGCAGTGAACCCGGGGTCTTTGATAAATCAAGAGACGCCGTGTGGCAGTTGCTCGATGACCGGCTGGAGTTGGTGGATGAGGTGGTGCAGTTACATACTGAACTGATCCGCGGACCGCAATCCGCCGACGAAATCAAGCGTTATGTGACAACCACCTTTCATCAATCCTATGGTTACGAAGAGTTCATCGAGGGGTTGAGAGCGACAACTGACGATGAGGGTAATATTCACTATTCGGTTGAGCCGGGTGAATTCTTAAAGCTGTGTCACCGCGCCAAGCAAGACCCTTCGCATCAGTACGCAATCTTTATTGATGAGATCAACCGCGGCAATATTTCCAAGATTTTTGGTGAGCTCATTTCGCTGGTTGAGGTCGATAAACGGGCCGAGGGTCAGCATCCCATGGCCATTCAACTTGCCTACAGTGGCAAGCCATTTAGCGTGCCATCGAACGTCGATATCATCGGCACCATGAATACCGCCGATCGCTCTTTGGCATTGATGGATACCGCACTGCGCCGTCGCTTTGACTTCATTGAGATGATGCCTGATAGCAGTCTGTTTGCGGGTCATGATTCCATCGATATCGGCAACGGTAACAGACTCAGCCTTGGCAAGCTGCTTGATAGGCTCAATCAGCGTATTGAGGTGCTTTATGACCGCGAGCATACGTTGGGACATGCGTTCTTTTACCCGGCCTATCAGGCGGTGAAAAATGGCGATCACGCTGGCGCCTTGCTCGCACTCAAGGAGGCATTTCAGACCAAGGTGATCCCGCTACTGCAGGAGTACTTCTATGAGGATTGGCACAAGATCCGCCTGGTACTCGGGGATAACCAAAAGCGAGAAGTCAGTGGCAAAGAGTTGGCGGAGCTGCAATTTGTGCAACAGCGCCCGATCGACTTCAAGATGTTATTTGGCAATGACTATGAGCCGGATCAGTTCGGGGTGAACCAGCACCGTTATGAGCTGGCGGATCATGAGCATTCGGTGTGGGATGAGGGCATGGCCTATCTGGCAATTCATGACCCTGATGTGGCCCAACGGTACGTGCAGGATCACGCATCACAACCTTCTGCTGCGCAGGTAGAAGATGTCACTTCGTAACGATATTGCGCTGTTTGAGTACGCCTATCTGGTGAGCGAGGAGAGCGGTATTACCCCGATCCCGCATGAGGTGGAGGCAATTTCGCCCTTGGCGTTTCGTTACCTCAAGGAGATGGCACTGGGGAGCGGTCAGGATAATCGCCTGTTCCGGTTGTGCAAGAAACTCGGCGTGGAAGCGCTACAGGTACAAAATTATGCAGGGGTGATCTTCACCCCTGATGGTACTCAAGTTGAGGTGTTGCCCAAGCTGGGGAGGCCAGTTCAGGCCAATGATACCGCGCCCCCCTCCCCTGCCGCCCGCTGTGAAGAGGCCCGGCATGCGCTGTTGATCATGCTGCGAGCATTGCGGGAGTTTTCCCATCTTCAAACAACGAACGCCAACATCCGCCAGCAAAAAATGCCGTTGTTGGAGGTGTTCATTAGCCAATTTCTTGATTCGGTGAATACCCTGGTCAAGAAGGGGCTGCGCAGTGACTATGTTCGCTGTGAGGAGAATCTGAGCTACCTCAAGGGCAAGCTCAATACCGCCCGTCAGTTGCGTCAAAACATCATCACCAAACACAAGTTCCATTGTGAATATGATGAATTCTTAGTCGATCGCCCTGCCAACCGCCTGCTGCATTCGGCACTGGTTGCGCTGGCTGCCATCACGCGCAGTGGGAGTAACCAAAGGTTGCTGCAAGAGCTGACCTTTATCTTTTGCGAGGTTCCACTCAGTACCGACTACAAGTGCGATTTTGCCCGCTTGCGCATTGACCGGGGAATGAGCCATTACCAAACGCCGCTGGCATGGGCCAAATTGATTCTAGAGGGCTTTTCTCCACAAACCATGAGCGGGGGGCACCGGGCAATCTCATTGCTGTTCCCGATGGAGCGGGTTTTTGAAGACTATGTGGCGAAAACGCTGCGAGCCACACTCCCACCGCTGCTGACGTTAACCGCCCAAGCGCAGCGTAAACACCTGGTTTCCCATCATGACGCAGCATGGTTTCGGCTTAAACCCGATATGGTGATTGAGCAGGGCAGCAAGGTGATCAGCGTGCTGGATACGAAATGGAAGCTGCTAGACCCCGCGAAAGGGAACGGCACCGATAAGTACGATCTGCAGCAAGGTGATTTTTATCAGATGTTTGCCTATGGCCATCACTACTTTGATGACCCTGATGGGGACAGAGAGATGTTCCTGGTGTATCCAGCCCATAGCGCATTTCAGGAGCCGATAGCCCAGCCTTTTGATTTCCCCATTGCTGGCCACAAACCATTACGTTTATGGGTGGTGCCGTTTGTGATTGATGCCGTTGAGTCTCGCTTGATACTTCCTACTCAATGCCAGCTACAGCTGCGAAGTTTGCAGTGAAGCGTTCGTAGCAAGAACGGTGGTTACGTGACTACATGACTGGGTGAGCGATCGGCAAGGATTTGAACCCGCATCTTGTGAAGGCGGCTAGGCTACTGAATGTTATGGATGTGTCCTTTGAGAAGGAGTGGTTTTACAGCGTGTACCACCACATGTACCACCTCCACTCACACCTTAAAACACAAAACAAACAAAATCAGCACCTTACAATTAAAATTCAGACTCCCCCAGCCAAACGTTTGGAAAGGGCCGCTTCGCAAGAAGTGGCCCTTTTTATTTGTATCCTGTTTCCATCCCGTATCGAACGATTGAGCCTTTACTGACAGTTCATTCTGCTAACTCGCTGAGATGTGAGACAAATTTCCCCGAGATCTCCGGTTCCTCTCATGCCATCTACACCGTTTTTTGCCGGGTATTCGCCCTCCATCCCGCACGCCAGACGAGGAATAAAACGGCGCTTGGCCCTGCCGCTTATTGTGTCTCCTGTGCCTGGGCGCAGACCCAGTCGATAAAGGCCTGGATCTTGGGGCACTCGCGGTTGGGCAAGGTTGCTATGTAGTAACGCTGCTCGCAGCGCACCTCCATGCCAGAGAAAGGGGCAACCAGTTCATGTCTGGCCAGCCGCTTGCTCACCAGGTTCTTGCGGCCCATGGCGACCCCGGCGTGATTCATGGCGGCGATAATGGCGAGATCGGAGCGATCGAACCCCATGTTCGACTGGCAGGCGTCGAGGGAGATGCCGCACTGGCGAGCCCAACTGCTCCACTCGTCGCTGTCCGAGTCATAGCCCCAGGCCTGCCTGTCGTGCAGCAGGCGACAGCAAGGCAAGTGGTCAGGATTGTCCAGCAGCCCATGCTGCTCGGCATATTCGGGGCTGCAGACCGGCACCATGTACTCATCCATCAGCGGGTGGATGGCGAGCCGCTCAGGGAGTTTGTCATCGAAATAGATCGTCAGATCTATGCCATAGCCGTGCAGATTGATGTTCTCGTTACCTGTCATGACGTTGAGATCGATCTGGGGATGCAGGCGAGAAAAATCCGCGAGTCTGGGCACCAGCCAGCACTGGGCTATGGAGGGGCGGGAGTAGACGGTCAGGGAACCGGACAGTTCCTGATGCTTGATCTCCAGGATCTCCTGATTGATGAACTCCAGCGAGGACTTGAGCGCCCAGAAGACTCGTTGCCCCTCTGCGGTCAGCATCACCTTGCGGTGAAAGCGCTGGAACAGCTTGAAACCAAGCTCCTCTTCCAGCGCACTGATCCTGTGGCTCACCGCACTGGGGCTCAGCGCCAGCTCATCCGCCGCTAGGGCAAACGAGCTATGACGGGCCGCCGCCTCGAAGGTATGCAGCTTGGAGAGCTGATAACCATTTAGCAGCTTGTTTCTCGATACGTAGTTGTCTTCGGTATACATCTGGCACGCCTCTTCGCCCCCAAAAAACGCACAGATGATAGCCAGAAATCCCATCTTTGGATGCAACCAAACAACCCAAATCCCATAAAATCCGATAAACGTGATGAATGTGGCACCTTTGCATCAATCATGCTCACCCAAGACGCCATTTTCATCATTTGTCAGCCGCCCGTCATTTTCATTCAATAGGCGCCTAATCATCACTCATGACACATAGAGGCGCAGTATGAATTCTGAAGTGTGGGTCGTCGGTACCTTGCTGACTAGCATCATTCTGATTGTCTTCACCATAGTGAAGGGCAAGGTGCATCCTTTCTTGGCTTTGCTGCTGGCGAGCTTCTATGTGGGCACCATGATGGGGATGAACCCGGTCAAGATGGTCAACGCCATGGAGGAAGGCATAGGCGGCACCCTGGGCTTTCTCGCCGCCGTCATCGGCCTTGGCACCATACTCGGCAAGATGATGGAGGTATCGGGGGCGGCGGAGCGCATCGGGCTCGCCCTGCAAAAGTGCCGCTGGCTCTCGCCTCAGGTCATCATGGTGCTGGTCGGTCTGGTGTGTGGCATCACGTTGTTTGTCGAAGTGGGAGTCGTACTGCTCATTCCCCTTGCCTTCTCCATCGCCCGCAAGACCAGGACCTCGCTGCTGACGCTGGCCATCCCGCTCTGCACCGCCCTGATGGCTGTGCACTGCATAGTGCCGCCCCACCCGGCCGCGCTCTACGTCACCAATCAGCTGGGTGCCGACATAGGTTCCGTCATCGTCTACGGTCTCGCGGTCGGGCTGTTTGCCTCCCTGGTCGGCGGCCCGCTGTTTTTGAAGCTGCTCGGTAAACGGGTACCGTTCAAGGAGGTGCCCGCCGCCTTTGCGAATATAGAGGCGCGCAACGAGGCAAGCCTCCCGACCTTAAGTGCCTCTCTCTTCACCGTGCTGCTGCCCATACTGCTGATGCTGGCCAAGACGGTGGCCGAGCTCAACATGGATCACGCAAGCCACCTCTACACAGTGCTGGAGTTTATCGGCAACCCCATCACCGCCATGTTCATCGCCGCCTTCACCGCCTACTACGTGCTGGGGATCCGTCAGCGCATGAAGATGGAAGGGCTGCTGGACAAGACAGAGGAGTGCTTCTCCTCCATCGCCAACATCTTGCTCATCATAGGGGCGGGCGGCGCCTTCAACGGCGTGCTCAAGGCGAGCGGCCTGGGGGACAGCCTGGCGACCATCCTCTCCCAGCTGGACATGCACCCTATCCTGCTGGCCTGGCTGGTGGCCATAGTGCTGCACGCAGCCGTCGGCTCGGCCACGGTCGCCATGATGGGGGCCACCGCCATCGTCTCCCCCATCATGGTGCACTACCCCGAGATAAGCCCCGAGATCATGACGCTCGCCATCGGCTCCGGCGCCATTGGCTGCACCATGGTGACCGACTCCCTGTTCTGGCTGGTCAAGCAGTATTGCGGCGCCACCCTGAATGAAACGCTCAAGTACTACACTACCGCCACCTTTGTCGCCTCCCTGATGGCGCTGGCCGGTACCTTCCTGCTCTCCTATATCCTGTAACAAGACCGAGACTCCTATGAAAAAGAACGACATTTCGCATCTCATCGCTCAATTTCCGCTGGTTCGCTCCCTGATCGCACTCGAGCCCGTGACCTGGTTCAACCCCAAGGCCAGCACGCTGGCGGTTGGCCTGCCCCATGTGGGACTGGATGGCAGCGATGTGGCGGATGCCTCCGCCCGGCTTGCCCGCTTCGCCCCCTACATGTGTGAAGCCTTCCCCGAGACCCGCGCCAGCAAGGGCATTCTGGAGTCCGAGATCGCCGCCATCCCGGCGATGCAGGCAACGCTCAATACGCGTTACGGTGTCGAGGTCACCGGCAAGCTGCTGCTGAAAAAAGACAGTCACCTGCCCATCTCCGGCTCCATCAAGGCACGCGGCGGCATCTACGAGGTCCTGACCCACGCTGAACGGCTGGCAATCAAGGCCGGGTTGCTGTGCGAAGAAGACGACTATCGCAAGCTGTTCAGCGAAGAGTTCCGCCAGTTCTTCGGCCAGTACAGCATTGCCGTGGGCTCCACCGGCAACCTCGGCATGTCCATCGGCATCATGAGCGCCAAGCTCGGCTTTACCGTCACAGTCCACATGTCTGCCGATGCGCGGGAGTGGAAGAAGCGCAAGTTGCGTGAACACGGGGTCATAGTGGTGGAATACGCCGAGGATTACGGGATGGCGGTGGAGCAGGGCCGCAAGGAGGCCGAACGCGACCCCAACTGCTTCTTTATCGACGACGAGAACTCCCGCACCCTGTTCCTCGGCTACTCGGTAGCGGGCGAGCGGGTGAAAAAGCAGTTCGATGAGATGGGCATCAAGGTGGATGCCGAACACCCGCTGTTCGTCTATCTGCCTTGCGGCGTCGGCGGCGGCCCCGGCGGCGTGGCCTTTGGCCTGAAACTCGCGTTCGGGGACCACGTACACTGCCTGTTTGCCGAACCCACCCACTCCCCCTGCATGCTGCTGGGGGTCCACACCGGCCTGCACGATCAGATTTCGGTGCAGGATCTGGGTATTGACAACCTCACCGCCGCCGACGGTCTGGCGGTGGGGCGCGCTTCCGGCTTCGTCGGCCGCGCCATGGAGCGGCTGTTGGATGGCTTCTATACCCTGAGCGATCAAGAGATGTATGATCTGCTGGGGCTGCTGGCACGGGATGAGCAGATCAAACTCGAACCCTCGGCGCTGGCCGGCATGCCGGGCCCGTGGCGAGTGACGGCTGATCGCGAGTGGCAGATGGCGCACGGCTTCGATGCCGCGACCCTGGCCCGGGCCACCCATCTGGTATGGGCCACCGGCGGCGGCATGGTGCCCGCCGAGGAGATGGAAAAATACCTAGCCACCGCCAAAATTTGATCTTTTTTCACCCGAAAAACCTGCCACTCTGGCGGGTTTTTCTCTTCATGGATCAGCAAGATGGCACATCCTTTGCGCTGAACATGAGCACGTCACGTCTCCTCCTTCGGCTGCCAATCCCCCCAAGTTGGTTATTTTGTGATAGGATAGGGTCCGTTTTTTGACATCTGCGCCCCGTTCACACCGTTATCCCGCGAGATCGCTACCCAATCCGGTGATAACAACGAACAGAGGTGCGCAGAAAAACAGTGACCTGGTTGAGTCAGGTCTGGCCGCGGTCGAGAGGCTGTTTTGCCAGACGGGCAACGCCCAAGGGCACCTTAGATAAGGAGATCGGGCAATGAAACAATATCAAAGCTGGCTGGGACAATATCTGATGAGTCGCCGCGATGGAGATCACGCCATGGCATCCGAGCTCGCCAACTCCATCTGCGAGTTCTGGCAGACCCAGGGTGACGAAGCCGAAAGCAGCAAATGGCAGCAGCGCTATCAGCAACACGCAGAGCAAGCGCAGTAAGCCACTTGACTCTTCACCGATAAAAAACCGGCGCTCATGGCGCCGGTTTTGCTTTTCAAGACCTTCTGGATCCCATTACATCTGGTCGACCATGTCCTGGGCGAACTGGGAGCAGGAGCGCAGGGTGGCACCTTCCATCAGTCGCTCGAAGTCATAAGTGACCGTCTTGTTGGCGATGGCCGCTTCCATGCCCTTGATGATAAGATCGGCCGCTTCGACCCAGCCCATGTGGCGCAGCATCATCTCGGCAGAGAGGATCAGCGAACCCGGGTTGACCTTGTCCTGACCTGCGTATTTAGGCGCAGTGCCGTGAGTCGCCTCGAACAGAGCCACGCCGTCGCCGATGTTGGCGCCAGGGGCGATACCGATACCACCGACCTGGGCAGCCAGGGCGTCGGAGATGTAGTCACCGTTGAGGTTCATACAGGCGATGACATCGTACTCGGCCGGACGCAGCAGTATCTGTTGCAGGAAGGCGTCGGCGATGACGTCCTTGACCACGATAGTCTTGCCGGTTTTCGGGTTCTTGAAGGAGCACCAGGGGCCGCCGTCGATGAGCTGGGCATCGTACTCTTTCTGGGCAAGGGCATAGCCCCAATCCTTGAAGGCACCTTCGGTGAACTTCATGATGTTGCCCTTGTGTACCAGGGTCACGGAGTCGCGATCGTTGTCGATGGCATACTCGATGGCGGCACGCACCAGACGCTCGGTACCGGCCTTGGACATGGGCTTGATGCCGATGCCGCAGGACTCGGGGAAGCGAATTTTCTTCACGCCCATCTCGTTTTGCAGGAAGGCGATGACCTTCTTGGCTTCATCGCTGTCCGCCTTCCACTCGATACCGGCGTAGATGTCTTCGGCGTTTTCGCGGAAGATCACCATGTCGGTCAGGTCAGGACGCTTGACCGGGCTCGGGGTGCCTTCGTAGTAACGGACCGGGCGTAGGCAGATGTAGAGATCCAGCTCCTGACGCAGGGCCACGTTGAGAGAGCGAATACCGCCGCCGACCGGAGTGGTCAGCGGGCCCTTGATGGCCACGCAATATTCACGAATGAAATCCAGGGTTTCGGCCGGCAGCCAGGCACCTTCGCCATAGATATGCGTCGACTTCTCGCCGGTATAGATCTCCATCCAGGCGATCTTGCGCTCGCCTTTGTAGGCTTTCTCGACCGCGGCATTGACCACATTCAACATGGCCGGGGTCACGTCCACACCGATGCCATCCCCTTCAATAAACGGAATGATCGGATGGTTGGGAACCTGCAGCTTGCCGTTGGCATCGACTGTGATTTTCTGGCCCTGGGTCGGGATAACTACTTTGCTTTCCATCGGCATCTCCTAACTTCCGTTTGTTATCAATCTGTAAGTTGCGCGCGGCCATCTTAGCCCATTCGTTTTCATAATCAAATGGCGAGCACGCATGTCAGACCATAGTCGAGTACTGGATCACAATGCGGCCGGCTCGCTCGCCCCTGCATACATTCGGCACCATCCAACCCTGTTGTACTCGGGCCCAGACGGCGGCATGACTCATACCACCAGCCTATCCCCCTGCCCTTGCGGCTGACTCAGGGAGCGGTACTGTGAGGGGGTCAGCCCGGTCTTTTGCTTGAACACCCGGCAAAAATAGTTCACATCGCCGTAACCACAGCGGCTCGCCACCTCTTCAAGGCGGAAGCGGTACTTTTTCAGCATGAATTTGGCCCTGTCGATCCGCACCCAGCTGATGTAATCGGCCAGGCGCATGTGGCCCTGCTCGCGAAACAGGTGGGAGAGATGGCTGGCCGACACGTTGAAGCGGTGGGCGATGGAGTCACGGGTGATGGGGCGGTGAAAATTTTCCTGGATATAGATGCAGATGCCATGAAACAGGTCTGCCCCTCTTGGCCGCTCGGCGGCGGATTCCGCCAGCAGCTGGCGGGTACTGGTGAGCAGCGCCTGCAACAGGTGGTTGTCGGTGGGGGAGCGGCCGGGATCCTCGGTCAGCACATTGAGCGCCGCCAGTATGTGTTCGATCACATGGCCGGCCCGCGCCATTATGCTGTGCTTTTGCACATCGAAAAAATCGGGGTCTTCCCGCCGCTTGCTCACCAGGCTGAAACCGAGCTGGCGCTTGCCAAACAGCAGGCTAAGCACCGAGCAGTCCGTGGTCCACAGTGGCTTGTTCCAACCGTTGGGCGGTATGTAGAGCGCCTGTCCCGGCAATACGCTTATCTCCTTGCAGCCCAGCTCCTTGTCCCAGACCTGGTTGAGGTATTCGCCGCTGAACACCAGTTCGAGGCGGGGAAAGTTGACCTGATAGCTGAAACCGGGCGGCACCCCCTGATCCTGGGCAAACCAGATCTGCTCAAAAGGGGCCTGCTCATGGAGGGCGCCATCGAGCAGCTGGCTGAAGATAAGTGACATGCTGATCCTGATCAAATAGAGAGAGGCAAGCGGTTGCTGCGGCCACAACCGCCCATGTTATAGTCCGGCCCACAGCAGCAATGCCACCCTTTTCTTCACCCGACTTTCTTCACACTAAATGAGGCATCCCTTATGAGCAGTCGCGATCTGCCCTCTTTTTTGTTAATGCAAAATCCGATTCAAGGTTACGACTGGGGCAGCCATGACTCCCTCACCACCCTGTTTGGCATCCCCAATCCGGCGGGCAAACCCCAGGCCGAGCTGTGGATGGGCGCCCACCCCAACGGCTGCTCCGAGGTGACCCTGGCGGGCAGTACGCAGAAGCTCTCAGCGGTGATCGACACAGCCCCGGCCGCCGCGCTGGGCGAGGCCACAGTCACCCGTTTCGGCAGCCTGCCATTCCTGTTCAAGGTGCTGTGCGCCGAGAAGGCCCTCTCCATCCAGGTACACCCGAGCAAGGCCCAGGCCGAAGCGGGCTTTGCCAAAGAAGAAGCCGCTGGCATCCCCATCAAAGCGGGCAATCGCAACTACAAAGACCCCAATCATAAGCCGGAGCTGGTGTTTGCTCTCACCCCCTATCAGGCGATGAACGGCTTTCGTGCCATTCCCGCCATCCTGGCGCTGTTCGAGCGGGTCAAGCTGGCGGCCATCGCCGATCTGGTTGCGGCCCTTGCCGCCAGCCAGAACGAAGCGGGCTTGCAGCACTTCTTCCACCAGCTGCTGATTTTACAAGGTGCGCGCAAGGAAGACGCCCTGGCGGGCCTGCTGGCCTATGCCGCCGCACATCAGAATGAAGAAACCTTTGCGCTCATCACCAGCCTGGCCGCCCAGTACCCGGGGGATGTGGGGCTCTTCTCGCCGCTCTTGCTCAACGTGGTGACCTTGCAGCCGGGTCAGGCCATGTTCCTCGATGCCTGCACCCCCCACGCCTATGTGCACGGCACTGGCCTCGAGATCATGGCCAACTCCGACAACGTGCTGCGCGCCGGGCTCACTCCCAAGTACATAGACGTGGCCGAGCTGTTGGCCTGCACCCGCTGCTTGCCCAAGCCGGACGACCAGATCCTGCTTGCTCCCCGCATGGAAGGGGCGGTGCAGCACTTCGAGGTGCCGGTGCCGGACTTCACCTTCAGCGTCTACCCGGCGGGCGAGCACCAGCTCACCACCGCCAGCGCCGAGATCCTGTTTGCCATCGACGAGGCCGTGATCCTCAAACGCGGTGACGACACTCTGCGTCTCGAGAAGGGGCAGTCCGCTTTTATCCCTGCTGCCACCGGCCACTACCAGTTGCTGGCCGAAGGCCGGGTCGCCCGCGCCGGCAACCGCTGCTAAGGCGTGAACCCGACACGGGGTCAATGAGTGAATAAACGCACAAGGGCCATCACTGATGGCCCTTGTTGTTTTTCTTTGGAAATCATCTTCACCGTTAGCCTGCCCTGCATGACGTGTACCACCTGACCAATAAAAACCCCCACCTCCCTTGCGGGCTGTGGGGGTTGTACTTTTCTGCTGGATGACGATGACAACTGGCTTGGCTATCGGCCAGTGACAGGATCAGCGGCTACTCATCCAGTTCATCCGGTTGCCGTTCCCCTGCCCGTATCTGTTGCAGTTCATCGACTCTGGCTTGCCACTTGTCGTGGGCCTGCTTGAGCTCCTGTTGCTTGAACTCTTCACGCATGGTGTCGATCTTCTGGTCAAGTGTTTCCATCAGAATGTCTCCTTACATCATTGGGTTAGCATGACAAGGTTAAGACTGGCTGACGGCGCTATTGGCCAACCTGCTCACCTAGTCAGACACCCCGATCCCCATAACTGCCCAACGAAATAAACGATTGATTATCTATAAACCAATCTAAAAAATGGGTGGTAGCTTCTATGAAGCCATGCAGCCCATGCTCCCCAAGCCGGCAGAGGACCATTCTGCACACCCGGATTGTGCTGCAATATCAAGGGGCTATGCATATACCCAGGCGGCCAATCCCCTACGACTGCTTATGCCTGGCCTCCTTTCCTTGACCCGGCTTACCAGTACAGACATAGGCAGCAAAAGAAGATCCCCCTCCCTGGCAGCACTTTTGCCAAACGGCTCACATTAAAGAGGCGGTTAAAGGGTTCAAAACCCCGTCCCAACCTCCCCTTTTGCAAGAGGGTGGAGCCGCAACGCCTCTTGCCCATCATTCCATAAAAATAATCAAGCATTTGTTTTTAAACAGATTTAAATCCATTCAGCCCAGCGCTAACCTGACAATCAAAGTGCGAGCCTGCTCACAGGGCCGGGGCATTGACACAAAAATCCAGTAAAGGGCACATATATCCGATTTCGGTGACATGGCTTGGGCGAAACAATAGGCAGGTCAATCGTTTGCTCCGTTCGTTACTCATATCACCAGTGCTCGCAGAGCCAGGAGACACCTATGCTCACCACCTTGATAGATGAAGGACTGATCTGCCTCGACATAGCGGCCAACGACAAGCAGGGATTGTTTGTCGAACTGGCCGCGCGGCTCAAAGCCTGCGGCAAGATAGGTAATCAGGATCAGTTCGTACGCGACCTCTGGGCGCGTGAAAACCTCGACAACACGGGTTTTGAACAGGGGGTTGCCCTGCCCCACGCCAAGAGCGAAGCCGTGTTGCAGCCCGCCATCGTCATCGGCATCAGCCGGCAGGGGATCGACTACGGCGCCGAAGATGGGCTGGCCTCCAGACTCTTCTTCATGATTGCCTCCCCGGCTGGCGGCGCCAACCACCATATCGAGGTGCTGGCCGAGCTCTCCACCAAGCTGCTGGAACCCGGCTTTATCCCCCGGATGCAGGCGGCCACCAGCAAGGCCGAAGTGCTCAAGCTGCTGGCAGCCACGGCGCCTGTCGGCCTAGCCGGCAAGCAGCCGGTGCGCGCCGAGGCAGCAGCTCAACCGAAAGCCAGTGCACCTGAACCCCAGGATCGCAGCATCAAGGCCCAGCTCAATACCCTCAAGCAGCACCTGCTGTTTGGCACCTCCCACATGATCCCCTTCATAGTCGCTGGGGGCGTCTTGCTGTCGCTCTCGGTGATGATGAGCGGCAAGGGCGCCGTGCCCGAGGCGGGCGTGCTCAAGGACATGGCCGACATGGGAATAGCGGGGCTCACCCTCTTTACCGCCGTGCTCGGCGGCTACATCGCCTACTCAATGGCGGACAAACCGGGGCTGGCGCCCGGCATGATCGGCTCCTGGATAGCGGTGCAGCAGTTCCACACAGGTTTTCTCGGCGCCATCCTGGTGGGTTTCATCGCCGGGCTTATCGTCAACCAGCTCAAGCGAATAAAACTACCGGACTCCATGAGTTCGCTCGGCTCCATCTTCATCTATCCGCTGATCGGCACCTTCCTGGTGTGCGGCATCGTCATGTGGGTGATAGGGGCGCCCATCGCCGCCATGATGGAGGGGATGAACCACTGGCTCTCCAGCATGGCGGGCTCCGGCAAGGTGATGCTGGGTGCCATCCTGGGTGGCATGACCGCCTTTGACATGGGCGGCCCGGTCAACAAGGTGGCGACCCTGTTCGCCCAGACCCAGGTCAACACCCAGCCCTGGCTGATGGGCGGGGTCGGCATCGCCATCTGCGTGCCACCGCTCGGCATGGCGCTGGCAACCCTGCTCTCCCCCCGTCGCTACAAGAAGGAAGAGCGTGAAGCAGGCAAGGCGGCCGCCATTATGGGCATGATAGGCATCAGCGAGGGGGCCATTCCCTTTGCCGCCGCCGACCCGGTGCGGGTCATTCCGGCAATCGTCGCTGGTGGCATAGTCGGCAACATCACTGGCTTCATGATGCACAGCATCAACCATGCCCCCTGGGGTGGGTGGCTGGATAGTGCTGCCGGTGGTCGAAGGCAAGATGGGTTATATCCTGGGAACCGTGCTCGGCGCCCTGACCACGGCCCTTATCGTCAACCTGCTGAAAAAGCCGGTGACCGAGGATGAGACAGTGACAGCCGCCGACAGCGGCTATCAGATCATCGAAGCGGAAGGGGAAGCGGACGTACTCGCCATCACCGCCAGCCCCTCAGGGGTGGCTCACACCTTCCTCGCAGCCAAGAGCCTGCAAAAGGCGGCCGCCAAGGCCGGGATCAAGTTGAAAGTAGAGACTCAGGGCGCCAACGGCATCATCAACCGCATCAGCGCCAAGGACGTGGCCAATGCTCGCTGCGTCATCCTGGCCCACGATGTGGCCATCAAGAACCGGGAGCGCTTCGCCAATATCGAGGTCATTGATGTGAAG
This sequence comes from Aeromonas sp. 9A, assembly GCF_963900955.1. Lineage (NCBI taxonomy): Bacteria > Pseudomonadati > Pseudomonadota > Gammaproteobacteria > Aeromonadales > Aeromonadaceae > Aeromonas > Aeromonas sp. 9A. The sequence goes on along the minus strand of NZ_CAWRFG010000001.1, from coordinate 1,728,648 downwards.
ACCAGAGAGGCCATCCACAACCCGGAAGGACTGCTGGCCCGCACTCTGACGGGCAGCAAGGTGGCCTGACGAGGGCGTTTAATCCGGTGTGCAGCAGGAGGGGCCGAGGGCTCCTCCGTTTATTTCAATCCCTACATTTTCAATGCAAGGCAGGTGTGAAGCGCCAACCGGCAACCCGGACGGGGATAGCACACTCAGCCCACGGAAGTATTAAAAACCCGCTATAAGCCTGAAAAGGCGGCCTCGCAATAAATAAGCCGCCCAGAGGCGGTAATGCCGATCAGTTAAGGATCCATTGACCGATCCTGCTGATGTGTAAAAATCCGAAACCTATTGATTGGTTTCGGATTTTTTATGCGTATCGAACAGGCCCTCGACTTCCTTCACGCCAGCAATGCGGCAGTTTGTGCTGCCGGCACGAAGGGAACGAAGTTACCCCCGCTGCGTGAAGCCAAGGCCACAGAAATACAGTGTAAAAAAAGCCAATAAAAACAATGCCAGTCAGGCTTAACTGACTGGCATTAGCCCAGAGGCGGCTTGTTTTATCCGGCGTGCAGCTCCTGCAGCGCGGCGATCAGGGCATCGAGCCCCTGCTCGACCTTCCGGCGCGGGCAGCCGACGTTGAGGCGGATATAGCCTGTACCTTCCGGGCCGTAGGTGTCGCCGCGCATGATGGCGACCCGGTATTTCTCCACCAGCAAGGCTTGCAGCGCATCCATCCGTTCGGTGGAGTCGATGCCGAGGCCGCGCAGGTCAATCCAGGCGAGATAGGTCCCCTCGGGCACCCGATAGTCAATGGCGGGGAAGGCGGCGTTGAGCCGCGCCGCCACATGGGCGAGGTTGTCGTACAGATAGCTTTTCAGGGCATCGAGCCAGGCTGCGCCGTCCAGATAGGCGCTGATATGGGCCAGCACCCCGAGAATGGGCGGCGAAGACAGGCCATGGGCCGCCTTGAGTCGCTGCAGATAGGCGGCCCGCGCCTCGGCGTTGGCGATAAAGGCATAGGCGCCGCCAAGGGCAGGGATATTGAAGGATTTGGAGCCCGAGCTCACCAGCGCCCAGCTATCATCCGCCGCCACCTCACTCCACGGCAGGTAGCGGGCAAAGCTCATATCCATATGGATGTCGTCCGAGATGACCTTCACCCCGTGGCGCTGGCAGATGTCGGCCATCCGACCCAATTCGTCCCGCGTCCAGACCCGGCCGGTGGGGTTGTGGGGGCTGCACAGCAGCAAAATCCGGCAATCGGGGCGGGCGGCCTGTTGCTCGAAACATTGCCAGTCTATCTGGTAACTCCCCTCTGCTTTTTTGAGTGGGCATGGCAGCAGCACCCTGTCGTTGGCGGCCAGCATATTACCGAAGGCGTCGTAGGCTGGGGTATGCACCAGCACCCCCTCCCCCGGCGCCGACCAGAGGCTCACCAGCTGGGCAATCACATAGATGACAGAGGGGCCATAAACCAGGGTTTCGGGGTCGAGCTCTGCCCCGTAGCGGCGGGCAAACCAGTCGCTCACCGCCCCCTTGAAGTCACCGTGATTCCAGCGGCTGTAGCCAAATACCCCGTGTTCAAGGCGGGTGGCCAGGGTCTGGCGAATGCAGGGCGCTGTCGCGAAATCCATGTCGGAGATGGTAAAGGGGAGCAGGTCAGCATGACCAAAACGGTCGGCCACATAGTCCCACTGGGTGCAGTAGGTGCCGTGGCGGTCGACCACATGGTCGAAGTCATAAATATCGTACATGAAGTTTCTCCCTCCATAAACAGGAGACATATTGGGAGAGGCAAATAAGGGGGCTTGCGCCCCCCGTTCGGATCTTATTGGCCGGTTCAGGCCCCCATCAGGCTCTGCAGCTGGTTTTTCACCAGATGTACCTGGGGGCCGATCACCACCTGCAGGTTGTGCTCGTCGAGCTTGATCACCCCGATGGCGCCGTTTGCTTTCAATACCTTGTCATCGACCCGGCTCATGTCCTGCACCGACATCCGCAGGCGGGTGATGCAGTTATCGAGCGCCAGAATGTTATCAGCCCCGCCCAAAGCGTTAAGGATGATTTCACCGTTGTAACCGCTGTTGCCGGCCTTCTTGCCTGCGGGCTGGGCAGCTTCGCTGGTTTCAATCTCGCGGCCAGGCGTTTTCAGGTTGAAGCGCACGATGGCGAAGCGGAACACGCTGTAGTAGATGGCGAACCAGATGGCGGCCGCGACCGGCACCAGATACCACTTGGTGGCGGTGCCTTGCAGCACGCCGAACACCAGAAAATCAATCAGGTTGCCGTCGGTGTTGCCGATGGTGACGCCGAGCAGCCCCATGGTCATAAAGCCCAGCCCCGTCAGGATGGCGTGAATGACGTAGAGCACAGGTGCCACGAACAAAAACAGGAACTCCAGCGGCTCTGTGATGCCGCCGATGACGCAGGCCACCACACCGGAGACCAGCAGCGCCTTGATCTTGCCGCGATTTTCAGGGCGAGCGCAGTGATACATGGCGAGCGCCGCACCCGGCAAGCCACCGAGGAAGGCAGGCATCTTGCCCTGAGAGAGGAAGGAGGTGGCCGAGACCGAGAAGCCGCTGGTGTCAGCGCAAGAAAGCTCGGCGTAGAAGATATTGAGGGCGCCACTCACCTCGTTGCCACACACAAGCGACGTGCCGCCCGCTTCGGTAAAGCGAATGAGCGCCACCAGAATGTGGTGCAGACCGAGCGGCAGCAGCAGACGCTCACCGGTACCGAACAGGAAGGGACCGAAGGGGCCGGCTTGGGAAATCAGCGCCCCGATACCGTTGATGCCGGCGGCAAACCAGGGCCAGGCGAAAGGCACTACCAGACCGACCACACCCAACACCAGCACTGTGATGATGGGCACGAAGCGAGCACCGCCGAAGAAGGCGAGCGCATCCGGCATCTTGTAGGTGTAGAAACGGGCGTGCAGTTTGGCGACGATCACCCCGACTATGATGGCCCCCAGAATGCCGGTGTCGATGGAGCTGATGCCTAGGATCGATTTCACCCCGTAGGCCTTCTCCGCCGCAGCATCACCGATCACGTTGGCCACGGTGAGATAGAAGTTGATGGAGAGGTTGAGCGCCGCATAGCCAACGAAACCGGCAAAAGCCGCGACGCCCTTCTCTTCCCGCGCCAGCCCCAGCGGAATGGCGACCGCAAACATCACCGGCAGGTAGATAAAGGCCACCAGCCCCACCTTGGTCATCCAGAGGAACAGCAGTTGCAACACGGTATTGTCGAGGAAGGGCATGCTCTGCTTGACCGCATCGCTGGTGAGCGAACTGCCGACACCGAGCAGGATACCGGAGAAGGCCAGCAGGGCGACCGGCAGCATAAAGGTCTTGCCGAGGCTCTGCAGAAACTCCCATATGGTGGATTTGGCGGGGGACTTGGCCATGTGTCTGATCCTTGTGAAGTGAAGGTCACGTCTCGATGCCGATCTCCCGTACTGCACTCAGGGAGGGCAGGCAGGGGAGAGAGACCGCATCAGGTTTTGTGGATGATAAAACGTTTTATCAACTCACAAGTGCCGACAGGATCACAGAATGGCAGGCCCGAATGGCGAGTGGATCAAAATCTGTGAGCCAGATCGGCACAGCCGTGATGTAACGTTTCACTTGGGTATACGAGGGGGTATGCTGTGGTTCTCCGGTCTCTTTGCCCATGGCTGCAGCACTCGCACTATGTCGTCACAACCCATGCCGTCCAAACCTATGTCGTCCAAACCGCTCGTCTCGAAAAACGTCAAGATCACCGATGTCGCCCAGCTGGCGGGAGTCTCGGTCACTACCGTCTCCATGGTGCTCAACGGCAAGGGGCGTATCTCCCCGGCCACCACCGAGCGGGTACAGCAGGCGATAAAAGAGCTCGACTACGTGCCCAACAGCGCCGCCGCCAACCTGCGCAGCCAGCAATCCAACCTGGTGGGGCTGATCCTGCGCGACATCACGGATCCCTTCTATACCGAGGTCACGGCAGGGGTGAGCGAGGTACTGGAGCAGCAGGGCTACCTGCTGTTTCTGACCCAGTGCGGCCATAGCCCGGAGCGCTTGCAGCAGAGCATACAGTCGCTATCACGCCAGGGGGTGGCGGGCATCATCTTCAATCCGGTGCGCGGCGCGGCGGCTAAAACCCTGGAGACCCTGCTGAGCTCACAGCTGCCGGTGGTGTGCGCCGCCCGCTCCTACTATCGGGATGACGTGGACTTTATCGGCCCCGACAACACCCATGCCGCCCAGCAGGCCACCACCTATCTCATCGAGCAGGGCCACCGCCATATCGCCTACGTGGGCGGGCGGGCCGACTCCCTCACCCGCGCCGAGCGCATCGGCGGCTACTGCGCCAGCCTGCTGCAATACGGCCTCCCCTTCAAACCCGAGTGGGTGCTCGAATGCGAACGCACCCAGCGCAGCGCCGCCGACACCATAGCCCAGCTGCTGCACCAGCACCCCAAGGTGACGGCCGTGCTCTGCCACTACCCCGAGGTGGCGCTCGGCGGCATTTACGGGGTGGAGGCGAGCGGACGCACAGTGGGCAAGGACAACTACATAGGCCAACAGGTCGCCCTGCTCGGCTTTGACGATGTGGCTGAGGCCGAGCTCACTTATCCTGCCCTCACCTTCGTCAGCTCACCGGCCCGCGAAATTGGCCGCCAGGCTGCCCTGCGGCTGCTGGCCCGGATGCAGCAACCGGAGCTTGCCCCCAACCGCCATATCATCGCCCCCCATCTGCAGAAGCGGGCATCAGCCTGACCAGGCAAGCCTCGCCTTGTACTGTGAGTCACCCCACCCCTCCAGATGCCGGGTCGCCATCAACAAACAGGCCATTGGATGATCGGGAACCGATTATCACCACGCGCTACTGTCCCTTTCGGGTTTAGCCCGTGACATGAGCAGTGAGCAATCAAGCCTCAAGGGGGTCGCATCCATGGCGCAGATGGATCACTCTGGGCTGGCTAACAGGAATACACTGACGGTGGTCAGGCTCTGTCTCTGCCTTGTTTTCACGCTGGCACATCCAGGACCTGCAGACGCAGAAAGCCGGGCAATGAACAGCGCCACATTGCGTATCTTTACTGGAAAATGGAGTCTTCAGGATGAGAAATTGGATTTGTCTCGGTATTTTTACCCTGCTTTTGCACATAGGCGTATCACCGGCGTTCGCCCAACAGAGCGAGCCGGTTCAGGTAACGTCAGGCATCCAATACCAGTTGATTGCACGCTGGGATCAGGATCAGCTGAACAAGATCCTGACCCGTGACACACCTGCCTTTGCCGGCATCACTGTCTCGTATACTCCCGCGCGCAATGCCGTGCACCTCTATCACATCAGCTACCACTCCGTCATCCCCGAGATGGGCAACAAGCCTACAGTGGCCTCTGGCCTGCTGGCTGTGCCTGACACCGGTGGCCAGGACTTTCCGACCGTCTCCTATCAGCACGGCACCGTCTATGGTCACAATGAGGTGACCTCCTTTGCCGATCAGTCACCGGAAACCCAGTTGATGATCGCGCAGTTCGCGGGTCAGGGGTACCTGCTCATCGGTGCCGACTACTTTGGCCTAGGCACCTCGACCGAGCCGGAAGGCTATATGGTCAAGGGCAGCCATCAACAAGCCACATTTGATCTGCTGATGGCCAGCCGCACCGTGCTCGCCCACATGCAGATCGTCAGCGACAAGCTGTTTCTGGCGGGCTGGTCACAAGGGGGCTTCGTGACCATGGCTTTCCTCGAGAAACTCGAAGCAGTCGGGGTCAAGGTCGATGGCGCCGCCACCGCCAGCGCACCGCTGGATGTCTACGCCTTGATGCAGGGCTTTCTGGTCTACCCGCGCAAGTTCGATGCCGTCTGGCTCAACAGCATCATGATCCTCTCATCCTTTGCCTACGAGCATTACTACGGCATACCCGGGCTCGCCCGCTCCTTGCTGACCGACGAGTATTACGACATTGCCAAGAAGGCCTATGACAGAGAGCCCTTCAATCCGTCCGACATCACCACAGATCTGCACAAGCTGATCCGCCCGGCCTATTTCGACCCTCACTATTTTGCCAACTCGGCGTTCGGCAAGCTGATCGGCTCAGCTCACGCCTACCGCTGGGTCATACAGTCACCAGTACGTAACTACTACGGGGAAACCGATGAGGCAATCACACCGGGAGTCGGTCGCATGGCGATGACGTATGCCCAATCCATGGGATCGGGCAACCAGAACGTCGAGGCCATCTCGACCGGCCCGACCACCCATCGCGGCACCTTCGCCACCGCAGTCCCCCAGTGGAAAGCCTGGTTCGACAAGGTTGCAAAGCCAAAGTGACCTCGGCACCTGACCCCCCGGCAAAACGCCGGGGGCAGGTGACAAGCACACCCTGCCCCGGTATCTGCATGGGTATTGGTTCTTTGCTCTGCATTGCAGAACTGGCGGCTCTCTTTGGCCCCACCACTACAGCCCATCCCCCGATAACTGAAGCGGTTCACGTTTTTTTCATCTGAAAAGGAGTAGAGTGGGCAATCATCAAGTTGATGTTTTTATTGAAAAAGCCCCTACGGGTCATGCGATGGCATAGCGCCCTTAACCCTCGGTGGAACGCCATGATGAAGAAAAATGCGGTTGCCCTGACCCTGGCTAGTCTGTTGATGTTGCCAGCGTTTATCCCCTCCAATGCCTGGGCGACCTCGGTGCGCTCCCTGCAAAAGGAGCAAAATTACGAACAGTACATCAGCAAGCGCCAGGTGGTTGATCAACTGCTGGCGGACGCCTGGCAGGTCTTCAAGTCGCCGGCTCGCATCTCCACTGCCGGCTTCACCGCCAAGATGCCGAGCAACATGGAGCAGGTCACAGAACTGCTGCTGCAAGCCTATCAACTCGAACCCTACCGCACCGACCTGTTGATCTCGGCAGCCAACGCCCAGATTTACAACGGCAACGTGGACAAGGCCATCACACTGTTCGAGCAGGGTCTCAGCACGGCGCCAGACGATCTGGATCTGAACACCTATCTCGCCACCTGGCAGCGCTTCAAAGGCAATCAGGGCAAGGCTGATGACTATTTCAAGCGGGTGAGCGAGCTCAACAGCGGCCGCGCCGCCGATCTGAAACGCATCTTCGACACCATAGACAGAGTCAATGCCACTCCGCTCAAGGAGCGTCAGGGCCGGGAAAAGAAAAAGGGGCGGCAAGCCATCGTCACCCTGGGGTATGCCCTCAACCCGGATGGCAGCATGCACGAGATCCTGCTGGGCAGGCTGGAGACCACCCGCTCCCTGGCCCAGGCCAATCCGTCTGCGCTGATCATACTGACAGGTGGCGTGCCCCAGAACCGCCAGACCGAAGGCAAGCTGATGGCCGACTGGCTGGTAAAGAAAGGGGTAGATCGCTCGCGCATCATTGAGGAGAACTACGCCACCAGCACGGTGGAAAATGCCCTCTACAGCGGCTATGCCCTGGCCCGTCACCAGATCCAGTATGCGACCCTGGTGAGCTCCGCCAGCCACGTGCGCCGTGGCCAGACCTTGCTGGAGATCGCCTGCTGGCAGAGCGGTCCCGCCGGGATCCAGATAGACAGCGTCAGCTACCCGGACAAGCCGCTCTCGGCACTGGCCAAAGTGAGCGACAGTGAACTGCTCGGCATCTACCGCGATGCGCTGCGCACCTATGGCCTCTGGAGTTACCGCTCCGCCCCTCTGCTGGAGCGCTAATAGCCAGCACTCGGCCAGAAAATAAACATGCCCACTTCATGAGTGGGCGTTTTTATTTGGTCCGCTCTCGCCCAGATGGCGACAGCTCACTATTATCTTATTTATCATCCACAGCAAGAAGCCGCCAGCGTGGCGAAAAGGCAACCAAAATACAGGCTGCAACAGCAGCCGCAGATAGCGGCCATCATCAAGTCGCCTATATTGAAAACTATATTGGCAACCAAGCAGACAAGGTAACGAAATCCTCAAAAAAAACCTAACTAATTGTTTAATTACATCTTTTAAATCTCCGGCGCAGAGATGGGTAAATTGAAAATAATGGCTCTGCACGCAACAGTTACTATCTATTTTATTATTTAATGTCTTTCATTTATTTTTGATATAATCAACAGCAATATTTTCACACAATTAATCGCTGCGCTTCATCTTGTTCATTCGCTTACCATCCGTTTGTTCAGGCAATACGATGGAAACAAACGATGAAATACACGCTGATGATCTCTCTACTGGCACCCACTCTGTTGGCGGGCTGCGAACTGGAAAAGAAAGAGGATCCCCCCTTCAAGGGACAACATATCACCGCCGCTTATGACACAGGTGTCGTCTGTCGCCAATTGCAGCAGGAGTGGCAGCAAGATGACATCGCCAGTCAGCTCAGTTGCCACTACCTGACGGTACCGCTGGATTACGACAAGGAGTGGATCGACGTCAAACAGACCAAATGGGAGAAGCGCCCTGCACCCACCACAGCAAGCTCCTTCCTTTCCGGCAACACGACTCGCTTCTCATCCCCTTCCTGGTCAGATAGCACAACCCGGTTCTCGACTCCCTCCTGGTCAAACGGCATCGACCTGGGTCAGGTCAAGCAGGAGACCCGCAAGGTCAAGGGTGACACTATCGATCTCTTCTATGTGCACTATCGCGCCACCGGCGACTATCGCGGCACCCTCTTTTTCAACCCGGGCGACCCCGATTCAGCAACCCCGAGGATAGGCCCCCTGCTCACAGCCCTGCGCAGTGCCGATCCTGACATTCTCAGACATTACGATATCGTCACCATGGATCCCAGAGGGGTTGGTTACAGTGCACTCGGACACGAGCTCAGAAGCTGCCTGCTGAAAGACAAAAACGGCGTCAAACCGGACATGACCCCAAGTGAGCTCGCCAGATTATTCATTGAGCGGGACAAGGGTACCCTGCCGGCGCTGAACAACAGCGGCGATCACGGCAAGGCTCTCAGCAAACTGATACTGGAACGCTGCGACGAGCCATTTCGTCGTTATGCCACCCATCTGGGCTCCCAGGCCATAGTGCAGGACATGAATCGCCTGCGCCAACACCTGGGGCATGACAAGATCACCCCCCTCACCTTCTCCTACGGCACCCGCCTCGCGGCGCTCTACGCCCAGCGCTACCCGAGTCACGTGGCCGATGTGATAGTCGACGCTTCCATGCCTCCGAGCGAGGGTCGCTATCCGGCCATCTTCCGGGAGGATGCCGCCAATGCAGGGCGCGTCTTCAACTGGCGTTTTGGTGCCCAGGCGCTGCAGCGCAGCGTGGAGGTGACCCGGCAGGTGCACGACAAGGGCCAGTATGTCGATAACCAGGGCAATACTCTGGATCACAAGCAGTGGGATGCGATCATGGGAGATGCGCTCACCGGGCAAGAGGTCAACGATCAGCTGGCGTTCTGGCTGCAGGACGATGCCAGCGAACTGCTGGCTCGTCTCGCCAAAGAGCAAGAGGGGAACAATCCCTACGAGGAGATCATGGGCGGTCCCTTCTTCTCCGCGATTCACTGCACCGACAACGGCCAATCTTACCGCTGGCAGGATCTGGATCCGGAAGATGCCAGCTTCCAGGGTGCGGGGGCTTTTATGCTGGATAACAGCTTCCATGCCTGTGCAGATTGGCCCCATCCCCGCAAACCAGTTCCCACTGTGGGCGCCGGAGAGATTGCGCTCCCAGCTGGATCATTGGCGCTGGTACTGGGGGCAGAGTATGACCCCATAACCCCTTTCAGCAATACGCGCCAGATGCAGGCGGCCTTTGGCAGCGCCGCCCGTCTGGTGCGGGTGGAGCAGAGCAACCGGCACGGCCAGCTGTACTCTTCACAGTGCGCCAGGAACGCCCTCAGCACCCTGCTGCTGGGCGACAGGCAAACACTGGTGCGGGAGCAAAGCTGCAAGGCTGATTGAGCAATTGCCCTGCCCCACAAAAAACCAAACAAGAAGCCCGCCGAATTGGCGGGCTTCTTTATCGATGGCACAAAGAGATCAGGCGGCGACCAACTGCTCCAGATCCTGGCGAGTGAGGCGCTTGGCATCGATTTTCACGTACACAGAGCGCTCTGCACTGGCCAGCATCACATCGCTCACCCCATCGCAGGCGCGGATCTTCTGCTCCAGCGCCGGACTCGCCTCCACACCTTCCGGCAGCACGATGCGCAGGCTGCTCACATAAGGGGGCTCCTGCATGGTCAGGCTCACACCGAGCCAGATCAGGGCCAGCAGGGCGCAGCAACCAAACACCAGTGCACCGCCTCCCAGACTGTAAAAGAGCCCGCCCAGGCTGCCACCGAGAGCCACGCCAATAAACTGGCTGGTGGAGTAGACCCCCATGGCGGTGCCCTTGTAACCGGGGGGGGACTCCTTGCTGATGAGGGATGGCAATAGGGCCTCCATTACGTTGAAACCGATAAAGAAGAGCTGCAACCCGGCGAGCAGCCCCCACAGCTGCAACCCGGCCTGCCACAGCACCACTTCGGCGATCAGCATCACCAGCACGCAAGCCTGGAATACCCGCTTCATCTGGCGGTGCTTCTCGGCATAGATGATGAACGGCACCACGCTCACAAAGGCGACCAGCATGGTGACCAGATAGGCCTGCCACTGACTGTCGCGGGGCAGCCCGGCCTGCTCCAGCAGTGGCGGCAACGCCACGAAGCTCGACATCAGCAGGGTATGGACGCACAAAATGCCGAGGTTGAGTTTGAGCAGGCGCGGGTTGGTAAGCACGGTGCGCATCCCTCCCCTGACCATGCTGGACTCGCGGTTGAGCAGATGACTGGTCGGCGTCGGCACCAGCCAGAGAGTGATGCCAATGCCCCCAAGGGCCAGCAAGGCTATCAGCCAGAACAGGCCGGAGAGCCCCAGCGCATGGGTAATAAGGGGGCCCGTCACCATGGCAATGGCGAAGGTGATGCCAAAGCTCACCCCGATAAAAGCCATCGCCTTGGTGCGGTTCTGCTCGCGGGTGAGATCTGACAGCAGCGCCATCACGGCGGCCGAGATGGCCCCGCTGCCCTGCAAGGCGCGACCGAGGATGACCCCCCAGATGGAGTGGGTCAGCGCCGCGATCACGCTGCCCAGCGCAAACACCAGCAGGCCGCCGACGATCAAGGGCTTTCTGCCGATGCGATCGGAGAGCAGGCCGAACGGTATCTGAAACAGCGCCTGGGTCATGCCGTAGATGCCGATGGCAAGGCCGATCAGGGCTTCGGAGGCGCCGGCCAGGGACATACCATAGGTAGTCAGCACCGGCAGCACCATAAACATGCCCAGCATGCGCAAAGAGAAGACGGAGCCGAGCGCCCAGGTGGCGCGGCGCTCGCCCCTCGTCATGGTGAAATCATTCATGATGGCCTCGATAGGTCAAAGAGAGAGAAGAGTGAAGGGGCGGATGACAAGGCACGCCACACCCGAAAAAGCCGACAATGCACCCGTGCCCCGTGGGGCGGGCCTCATAATAACAGAGCCGGGAAGGTTCCCGGCTCTGGATTCTATTGATTTTCCTGGGTTGCATCACAGCCTTGGGGGCTGGAGACACGGACCATCAGGGCAGCATGCTCACCAATACCGGCGTCGCGTCCGGCTGGAAGTCCACCGACATCATCACGCTCAGGCAAGTAATGGTGACGATGGAGAACATGAACAGCTTGCGGGCCCAGAGGGAGTCATCGACCGCCTGCTTGTAACCCGACAGCGCCATGCCCAGCCACCAGACGCTGACCGCCGTCGCCACCACCAGATACTTGTAACCGGCGTAACCGCCGAGAAACAGCATCAGGGTCGGCACCATGAAGGCCAGTATGTAGAGGGTGATGTGGTGTTTGGCCACGACAATCCCCTTCACCACCGGCAGTACCGGAATGTTGGCCGCCTGATAATCCTTGAAGCGGAAGATGGCAATCGCATAGGAGTGCGGCATCTGCCACAGGCTGAAGATCGCCAGCAGTATCAGAGCCCCCGAGTCGAACTGGCCGCTCACGGCGCAGTAGCCGATGACGGGTGGCGCGGCACCCGAAAGGCTGCCAACCAGGGTGCCATAGACAGAATGGCGCTTCATGTAGAGGCTGTAGACCCCCACATAGACAATGAAGCCCAGCACCGCCAGCAAGGCGGCCAACGGATTGGCCGCCCAGTAGAGCAGTGCAATGCCCGCAACACCGAGCGCGCTCGCATACCAGAGCGAGACGCCGGGGGCGATGAGCCCCCTCACCAGAGCGCGGTTTTTGGTACGCTCCATGATGCAGTCGATGTCCCTGTCTATGTAGTTGTTGAACACACAACCGGAGGCCACCACCAGTGAGACACCGGTCATGGTCAGGATGAACAGGGGCACATCCAGGCTCCCCTTGGACGCCAGCAGGAATCCGCCGATAACCGAGATGAGGTTACCGAAGATGATGCCCGGCTTGGTCACTTGCAGGTATTGCTTCATCATCATTGCCAACCTGCTCAGTGAACCATCATGTTGATGTTGAGGTTGTACATGATCCACAGGGAACCCACGACCACGATGGCGATGATGAGCACGGTAAACACCAGTGCCACCAGGTTCCAGCGCTCCTCGGACGAGGTGTTCATGTGCAGGAAGTAGACCAGATGCACGAAGATCTGCACCACCGCCATGGCCACCACTGTGATCAGCATGGTCTGGTGGGTGAAGCCCCCGTCCATCACCATCCAGAACGGGATGGCGGTCAGTATGACTGACAGCACGAAGCCGATCAGATAGCTCTTGGCACTGCCGTGGCTGGCGCCATGATTGTCAACGCTATGAGTGCTCATTTACATTGCTCCCATCAGATAGACCACGGTAAACACGCAGATCCACACCACGTCCAGGAAGTGCCAGAACAGGCTCAGGCACATCAGACGGGAACGGGTGCGATCAGTCAGCCCCTTCTTGGCTACCAGCACCATCATGACGATCAGCCAGATGAGGCCGCTGGTCACGTGGATGCCGTGAGTGCCAACCAGGGTGAAGAAGGCGGAGAGGAAGGCACTGCGATCCGGGCCATAACCCTCGGCAATCAGGTGATGGAATTCGTAGATTTCCATCGCGATGAAGCCGGCGCCCAGCACAAAGGTCACCAGCAGCCAGCCATTGACGGCAGCGGCACGGCCCTTGTTCATGGCCAGCATGGCAAAGCCGAAGGTGATGCTGCTAAACAGCAGCATCATGGTTTCGGCAAACACGAACGGCAGTTCGAAGATGTCCTTGCCGCTGGGGCCGCCGGCGGTGCCGTTGACCAGGACTGCATAGGTTGCAAACAGACATGCAAACAGGATGCAGTCACTCATCAGGTAGATCCAGAAACCGAATACCTTGTTGGCTCCGGCATCATGGTGCCCATGGTCATGGGCACCCTCGTGAGTGTGATGTAGAACGTCGGTCGCCATGGCGTCACGCCCCCTTGTTGATGTTGGCAAAATGCTGACCTTCGATGCGTTCGATCTCGTCAACCTGCACGTAGTAGTCCACATCATCGTTGAAGCTGTGGATGATCCAGGTGGCAATCATGGCGACGAAGGCGGCAATCGCCATCCACCAGATGTGCCAGATCATGGCAAAGCCGAACAGGGCACTGAAGCCTGCGATGATGACACCCGCCCCTGTGTTTTTGGGCATGTGGATCGGCGCATACTGCTTGGGTTGCTGATAGGCGATGCCGTTTTGCTTGGCTTCCCAGAATGCATCCAGACCTGTGATGGTCGGCTCGATGGCGAAGTTGTAGAAGGGCGGCGGTGAAGAGGTCGCCCACTCCAGGGTACGGCCACCCCAGGGATCGCCAGTCAGATCGCGATTCTTCTCGCGGTCACGGATACTGACCACCACCTGGATCACCTGGCACAAGACGCCAATGGCAATCAGGCCGGCACCCACGGCGGCCACGACCAGCCAGGGGTGGAAGGCCGGATCAAGCTGCTGGCTGACCCGACGGGTCATGCCCATGAAGCCCAGCACGTAGAGCGGCATGAAGGCCACGAAGAAGCCGACAATCCAGAACCAGAAGGAGCGCTTGCCCCAGGTTTCATCCAGGGTGAAGCCGAACGCCTTGGGGAACCAGTAGGTGATACCGGCGAAGCAGCCAAACACCACGCCGCCGATGATGACGTTGTGGAAGTGGGCGATCAGGAACAGGCTGTTGTGCAGCACGAAGTTCGCAGCCGGTACCGACAGCAGTACCCCCGTCATGCCACCTATGGTGAAGGTGATGATGAACCCTATGGTCCACAGCATGGGCGAGGTGAACTCGATGCGACCACGGTACATGGTGAACAGCCAGTTGAAGATCTTCACCCCGGTCGGGATGGAGATAATCATGGTAGTGATGCCGAAGAAGGCATTCACGTTGGCGCCGGACCCCATGGTAAAGAAGTGGTGCAACCAGACGATGAAGGAGAGCACGGTAATGGCGATGGTCGCCCACACCAGCGAGGTGTAACCGAACAACTTCTTCTTGCAGAAGGTCGCCACCACTTCCGAGAAGATCCCGAACACCGGCAGTACCAGGATATACACCTCGGGATGGCCCCAGGCCCAGATGAGGTTGATGTACATCATCATGTTGCCACCCATGTCATTGGTAAAGAAATGGGTGCCGAGGTAACGGTCAGCGGTGAGCAGTGCCACAGTGACGGTCAGGATCGGGAAGGAAGCGATGATCAAAATGTTGGCGCACAAGGCAGTCCAGGTGAACACCGGCAGACGCATCATGGTCATGCCGGGGGCACGCATCTTGATGATGGTGGCGAAGAAGTTGACGCCGGTCAGCAAGGTACCCAGCCCCGAGATCTGCAGACTCCAGATCCAGTAATCCACCCCGACACCAGGGCTGTATTCCAGGCCCGAGAGTGGCGGATACGCCAGCCAGCCGGTCTGGGCAAACTCGCCGACCGCCAGGGAGACGTTGATCAACACAACGGCGGCGGCGGTGAACCAGAAGCTGATGTTGTTGAGGAAGGGGAAGGCCACATCACGGGCACCGATCTGCAGCGGCACCACTATGTTCATCAGACCTATTACCAGCGGCATGGCCACGAAGAAGATCATGATGACACCGTGAGCGGTGAAGATCTGGTCGTAGTGGTGGGGCGGCAAAATGCCATCGCCACCGGCCGAGGCCATCACCTGCTGGGTACGCATCATCACCGCATCGGCAAAGCCGCGCAGCAGCATGACCATGCCGAGGATCAGATACATGACCCCCAGACGCTTGTGGTCGACCGAGGTGAACCACTCTTTCCACAGATACTGCCACTTGCCAAAATAGGTGATCAGCCCGGCAAGGCCGAGGCCACCCAGAATGATACCGGCCACAGTCACCATGATGATGGGTTCATGGTACGGAATGGCATCGAGCGTTAATTTTCCAAACATCAGTTATTCCTCGGATCCCGCTTTCACAGAGTTGTCATCCGTCGGCATCGTCATATGATGCCCGGCATGATCCATTTGTGTGTCATGCGCCATGGCGTCATGGTTCATTGTTTGCTGATCCATGGTGGTGTGATCCATGGTCTCGCCGTGCGCCATCCCTTTATGCTCACCGTGGCCCATGTCACCCATGAACTTGTTGATCAGGTTGACGAACAGTGCCGGATCGGCGCTGGAGAAATACTCCACAGGATGGTATTCGGTCGGCTTGGCCAGGGCATCGAACTCCGCCATTGTGGTGAGCTGCTTGGGCGACTGTTTCACCTTGGCGACCCAGGCGTCGAAACCTGCCTGATCCTGCGTAGCGATGGCCTTGAACTTCATCCCGGAGAAACCGGCACCGCTATAGCTGCTGGAGATGCCGTCATATTTCCCGGCTTCATTGGCGATGAGATGCAGCTTGGTCTGCATACCGGCCATGGCATAAATCTGCCCGCCCAGTTTGGGAATGAAGAAGGAGTTCATGACGGTGTCAGACGTCACCCGGAAATTCACCGGCGTGTTGACCGGGAAGGCCAATTCATTGACCGAGGCAATCCCCAACTCCGGGTAGACAAACAACCATTTCCAGTCGAGGGAAATAACATCAACCAGGATCGGTTTGACCTCGGAATCGAGCGGCTTGTAAGGGTCCAGCTCGTGGGATGTTTTCCAGGTGATGGTCGCCAGAATGACGACGATAATGACGGGAACGGTCCAGACAACCGCTTCAATCTTGTTGGAGTGAGACCAATCCGGGGTATATTTGGCGTCGGTATTGGATGCCCTGTATTTACGGGCAAATACCACTGCCATAATAATCACAGGGATCACCACAATTAACATCAGCCCCAAGGCGGTTAATATCAGTGATTTCTGCTCCAGACCAATCTGCCCTTTGGGGTTCATCAACGCCATGTCGCAGCCGGTCAGCAAGCTGGCCGATGCGATCAACAGCAAAGCACCCAAGCCCCTCTTTAATTCAAAAGGTCTCATGCAGTGTCCTCATCATTCGCAGGCGTAAAGGTATAAAAAAAGCGCATCATTATATTGCATTGAGAATGGATGTAAACAAGGTGGGAAATTAATCTGCAAGTTGTTTTCTGTTTGGAGGTGACCTGTGATGTATGTTAATGCCTTGACAGCCGCCACTTTCACAAGACTGTGCAATTATTAACCAGCAACATTGATTTCATTTCAATCAGAATTAGCTCAGCAAGTGAACAGTCAGTTTTAAACCCTTTATTTAATGCGGTTAAATGACTTTTCCTGTATTTACGTCAGCTGCAATCGGCCCTGTTTTCAACAATGGAAATAACCACATAAAAAGCAGATATAAAGACTCTTACAGACCCTTAATTAATCAAAATACATTCCAGTTAATTCCATGCTCTTGGTGAGACTATCTCCTGAACATACCTGTCTCATGCATTTCATCGGGTCTGCTTCATCACAACCGTCATCATCTTGTTTAATAAGTTATTATCAAACCCATGGACTCCATCCGGATATGGCGTTAGGTTGCGCCCCTTCGTTGCCAAGCCAGTAACGAAACCGACCCTATCCCATTCCCCATTTGACTCTTCATACCACAGGGATTGCCATGAGTATCACACGCAGAGACTTTCTCAACGGCGTAGCCATCACCATAGCGGCAGGCATAGCCCCCATCAATCTGTTGCAGGCGGCAGAGGGCGGCAAGGCGCTGGCCGACAAGACGCTTGCCTATCCGCCCGCCCTCACAGGGTTGCGGGGCAACCACCCGGGCTCCTTTGAACCGGCCCACAGCATAGCCCGCGACGGCAAGCAGTATGACTTCGCCAATGTTCCCCTCGAGGGGGAGTATGATCTGGTGATCGTCGGTGCCGGGATCAGCGGTCTGGCCGCCGCCTGCTTCTATCAACAGTTGCTCGGCGCGGATAAAAAGATCCTGCTGCTCGACAACCACGACGACTTTGGCGGCCACGCCAAGCGCAACGAATTCACCACGCCCGATGGCCTGCGGCTGGGTTACGGCGGCAGTGAATCCCTGCAATCGCCGCGCTCCGTCTACAGCCCCATCGCGCTCGGCCTGCTCAAGACGCTCGAGGTGAACATCGACGAACTGGCCGCCGGCTTCCAGCAGACCTTCTATCCGGATCTGGGCCTGAGCCGCGGCGTCTACTTCGACGAGAAGCACTTTGGCGTCAACAAGGTGGTGAGCGGTGACCCTGGCCACAACGTGGCCGACGACATCCCCCGGGATCGCCTCAACGGCCGCCCCCTAGCCGAATTCATCGGTGACTTCCCGCTCAATGAGCGCGACCGTGCAGCCTTGCTGGCCCTGCACGAAGAGAAGATCGACTACCTCAGTGGCATGAGCCGGGAGGAGAAAGACCTCTGGATGACCCGCAACAGCTACACCAGCTTCCTGCGAGACAAGGTGGGTCTGAGCGAGCGTGCAATCACTTACTTCCAGCAGCGCACCAACGACTTCCAGGCGGTCGGTATCGATGCCACCGCCTGCGCCGATGCGCGGCTCTGTGCACTACCTGGCTTCGACGGGCTGGATCTCACTCCTCTCGATGCCGAGGAGCAGGCAGAGCTGGACGATCCCTACATCTTCCACTTCCCGGATGGCAACGCCGGCCTCACTCGTCTGATGGTGCGCAAGCTGATCCCGCAGGTGGCGCCGGGCCACACCATGCAGGATGTGGTACTGGCCAAGTTTGACTACGGCAAGCTCGATCTGCCGGAGCACAAGGTGCAACTGCGCCTTGGCAGCACGGCGCTGCAGGCGAAGAACATCCGCCGCACCGATGGCAGCAATGGGGTGGATGTCACCTACATCAAGGAGGGCAAGCTCCATAGGGTGCGGGCCAAACAGTCAGTCATGGCCGGCTACAACATGATGATCCCCTACATGGTGCCCGAGATGGCGGAGCCCCAGAAGGAGGCGCTGCGCCAGAACGCCAAGGCGCCGCTGGTCTACACCAAGGTGGTGATCAAGAACTGGCAATCCTTCGTCAAGCTGGGAGTGCACGAGGTCTACTCCCCCGCGGCGCCCTACAGCCGGGTCAAGCTGGACTACCCGGTCAACCTCGGCGGCTATGAGCATCCCAAGAATCCGAATCAGCCCATGTGTCTGCACATGGTCTATGTGCCGACCCTGCCGGGCAGCGGCCTGTCGGCTCGCGAACAGTCCCGCAAGGGACGCGCCATGATCCTCGGCATGCCGTTCGAGCAGCACGAACAGATGATCCGCGAACAACTGCAGGGAATGCTGGGCAGTGCCGGTTTCAACCATGAGCAGGACATCCTCGCCATCACGGTCAACCGCTGGTCCCACGGCTACTCCTACATCACCAATACCCTGTTTGATGACGAGGCGCAGTGCGAAAAATGGATTGAGCTGGGTCGTCAGCCCATCGGCAACATCACTATCGCCAACTCCGACTCGGACTGGAGCCCCTACGCCCACTCCGCCATCGATCAGGCCTGGCGCGCGGTCAACGAGCTGGTCGCCATGCAAAAAGGAGGTGCCCAATGATCCGCGCCCTGTCACTGACCGCCACCGCCCTGCTGGCAGCCATGGCGGCCCAACCCGCACAGGCGGGCTCCGCCATGTCGGCAGGCGAGTATATTTCCAAGCTGGGGGATTGCGCCGCCTGCCACACCAGCGAGGCCAGTGCCCCGCTTGCCGGTGGCAAGGGCTTCCCGACCCCCATAGGCACAGTGTTCGCCACCAACATCACCCCCGACAAGACCCACGGCATCGGCAACTACAGCCTGCCGGAGTTCATCAAGGTGATGCGCGAAGGGGTGGCCCGGGATGGTCACCAGCTCTATCCGGCCATGCCCTACACTGCCTACGCCAAGATGAGCGATAAGGATCTTGAAGATCTCTATCACTACCTGATGAAGGAGGTTCCCCCGCTGGCGGTGGCCAACAAGGAGAGCGACATCCCCTGGCCGCTCAATATGCGCTGGCCGCTGATGGGCTGGAACTGGCTCTATCACGATGACAGTCGCTTCACCCCGGTAGCGGGCAAGAGCGAGCAGTGGAATCGCGGCGCCTATCTGGTGCAGGGTGCCGGTCACTGTGGCAGCTGCCACACCCCGCGCGGGCTCGGCATGCAGGAAAAGGCCCTGACCGAGGCAGACCCCCTCTATCTGAGCGGTGCAACGCTCGATGGCTGGTATGCCCCCAATATCCGCGGTGCCCGGTACGACAAGCAGGCGATCATCGATCTGCTGAAAACCGGCCTCAGCCAGCATCAGGCCGTTTCTGGCCCCATGGCGGAAGTGATCACTCACAGCAGCCAGTACTTCAGCGACGCCGATCTGGCCAGCATCGCCACCTATCTCACCGAGCTCAGTGACGACACGCCGGTGAGTCAGGGCAACCGGGCCTACGCCAGCGCGGGCGGAAAGGCAGACTACGCCATGTACTGCTCGACCTGTCACGGGGTCAACGGTGAGGGCAATGACCATGTCATTCCTTCACTGGTGGGCAACCAGACTGTGCTGGCCGATGATCCGGCCAGCCTGCTCAACGTGCTGCTGCACGGCGCCGAGACCCCGATCACTCAGGGCCATATCGGCTACCACATGCCAGGTTATGGCTGGACCCTCAACGACGAGCAGATGGCCGAGCTGGCCAATACGCTGCGCGCCTCCTGGGGCAATGAAGGGGCCGCCATCAAACCGGCAGCCGTCAAGGCCCAACGTGAGCTGCACGAGTAGCGCGACTGCTGACCTTCGCCATAAAAAACGGGCCTCCCATGGAGGCCCGTTTGCTGTGTGCCATCAGGGCGTCAGCCCTTGCGGGACTTGGGACCTTGGGTGGACACAGCTGACTGGTGGTAATCGGCGTAAGGGAAGATATTGCGAAAACGCTGGGCGACTGGCTCAGGGATCGAACGGGAGAAGACCAGCTTGATCCCGTGTCCGTCCCGCTGACCCAGGATGCGGCCCCGCACGGGATCGTGGTGCAGGATCTGCCGGGCCTGGGCCAAAAACGCGGGGGATACCTTGCCCCGCTTGACCACCACCTTGTCCGCTTGCAACCGGATCTCGAACAGGGCTCCCCGCCCCAGCGTCATCAACCACCCGATCAGGGCAATTGCCACCAACAAGGATAACCAGGCCATCTCTTCCCTCCTAACGACTCAGTGTCAGCACGTCACTCCAGGCTATTTCCACCCCCGCTGACGTCTTGCTGTCAGACAGTATAAGCGGCCCCACTCGCGGAATGTTTGGTGCGGATCACAGCCGTCGACTCACCTTGCGTTCAGTCACCCTACACAGGTCAGCAATCCTTGCCCCAGGCCACCAGGGTGTCGCGATAGAGCGCCAGCAGCGCCTGATCCCGTACCGCTACCCCCACATGCTGGGCACGATAGTCGGCCCAGCCGTCATGAGGATGGGATTTGTCATCGAACTTTTGCAGGGTATGACCGATGGCGGGGCCACTGTTGATCACCCGCACAGGCCCCTTTCTCAGGGTGAACAGAGTCGGATCGATCACGTAGGCGATGGCGGAGGGATCATGTACGTGGCAACCATCCAGGCCGATGCGCTCCGAGTAGAAGCGCAGATAGAAACGGCTCACCTCCCACAGGAAGCGGCCCGGCTCCCCCGCCTCATCGCGCAGCGCATCCAGATAGCCACTGCTGAAGAAGCTCTGCTGGGTCACATCCAGCCCTATGATCACCACGGGCCAGTTGGCGGTAAACACCCGGTCGGCGGCATCGGGATCGTCGTGGATATTGGCCTCGGCATAGGGGGTGACGTTGCCGCGATGACCGTTGACGCCAAAGGCACCGCCCATCACCACCACCTGCTTCACCAACCCGGTGATCTCCGGTGCCTCCTGCAGCGCCAGCGCCAGGTTGGTGAGCGGCCCTATGGTGACCAGGGTGATCTCGCCGGGGGCGGCTTTCACCGCGTCGACTATGTATTGCCACGCCGGGCGGGCATCCGGGGCGAGACTCACCTCCCCGGCCTCGACATCGCCGAAACCACTCGGGCCGTGCACGACAGTGGTCGGCCCCACGGGATCGCGCAGCAGCGGCGCGGCCGCGCCCTGGGCGACATCCGCCTTCATGCCGTACTTCTGCTTGAGCCAGAGTGCATTGCGGGTGCCATTGTCGATGGTGGCGTTGCCAAAGACGGTAGTGATGGCGATGAGATCGATGGCGGGGTGCGCCTCGGCAAACAGAATTGCCATGGCGTCGTCGATACCCGGGTCGGTATCCAGAATGATTTTGTGGCTCATAGGGCCTCCAGACAACAACGGAGCTGCCAGTGTAACGACACTCTGCCCGTTTAACAGCGCTGTGATCACACCCTGACGATTGCCTTCCCCCGGACCGGGTCGAGTGGCGTCTTCTTGAGCAGAACGGGTGGCAGAGACAGGCCGGTAACCTGACAGCCGGCCTGCACAGCGAAAGAGTGCTGAAATAGTGGGCAACCGGACGGCCGCGGATAGCTGCCGCCTTGTGAGCCGCCGTGCGGAA
Organism: Aeromonas sp. 9A; assembly: GCF_963900955.1. Classification (NCBI taxonomy): domain Bacteria; kingdom Pseudomonadati; phylum Pseudomonadota; class Gammaproteobacteria; order Aeromonadales; family Aeromonadaceae; genus Aeromonas; species Aeromonas sp. 9A. The sequence continues at coordinate 1,706,746 of NZ_CAWRFG010000001.1, read as the reverse complement.
TGGTATCACTTGGCCTCATTGACCACTTATCTCACCCACCTGCCGAGGCGCCATTGTGATCACCCTGATTAAAGAGTCGGACCAGCTGAAGATGCCCTGGAAGAACAAGCAGGGCACCACAGCCCAGATCCTCATCTCTCCCAGGGGAGCGACTCTGGACAAGCTCGACTTTGACTACCGGCTGAGCTCGGCCCCCATCAAGGAAGCCGGTGTATTCTCCCGGTTCCCGGGTTATCAGCGCATCCTGCTGCCCGTCAGCGGCGCCGGCTTCGTGCTCAACGGCCACCCTTACGCGACCCTGGAGGCGGCCCATTTCAGCGGGGATGACGAGACCCACTGCGCCTTGCTGAAAAAAGAGGTGACGGATCTGGGGCTCATCTACGATCCCTCGCGCATCAGCGCCAACGTACGGGTGCTCAATCTGCCGTTTCCCCTCACCCTGACCCTGGAGGCCGACAAAACCTACCTCTGCCATCTGCTGAGCGGTCAGCTCACGGTTCAGGATCATACCCTGGCGGTCAACGACACCCTGGTGGTGACCGGCGAGGAGAGCATACGGCTGGAGTGCCAGAAGAAGACCGCCATCGCCTTCTTTACCCTGCAAGCCAGATAAGGGAGAGGCCCGCGCAGGCCATTGGAGACGGGATCACCGTTTGGGGGCGCGGCCCCCGCTGTCGAGACAGGCCTGCATGGTGTCGTAGGGAACATAGTGCTTGGTGCGGCTGTAGTAGGTGCCGCCCTGGGGGTGGCAGATGCCGTTGCGGCTCTTCTTGACCGGGGGCTCAGCCGCCAGCGCCAGGGCGCACACAAGCATTAGACAACAGCTGACAACCCATTTGACTGCGCTCATCACTCACATCCATTCAGTGTCCGGGCCAGCAGGCCCCGCTTGCGGCCTATTTTATCCCGTCCAAGGCGCGGCCACTCCTTGCCAGATCACGAAATGAATCATTTATTCAATCGCTTGGCTTATCTACATCCGCGATCGATACAAGATTTGCGCATCATAAAAAAGCCGGGGCAGCCCGGCTTTTTCTTCATGACAAACAGCACAAGCGGCTTAGCCGATCTTGAAGCTGCCCTTCATCATGGCAAAGTGGCCGGGGAAGGAGCAGAAGAAGGTGAGGTCTTTACCGGCCAGCTCGTCGGTTTTGAAGGTCACGCTGGTACTCTCACCGCCGCCAATCATCTTGGTGTGGGCCAGCACCCGCGGATCATCCTTGGGCAGGTAGTTGTTGTCGGCACCGGCGCTCATGCCGGCGGTGGCGACAGTCTGATAGTCGGCGGTGTTCGACAGCACCCAGTTGTGGCCCATGGCGGTCACCGGCATCTTGCCTGTGTGGTTGAGGGTCACTGTCACCTCTTTGCAGGTCGCCGGTACGCTCATCTCTTTGAGGTTGAACTGCATGGCATCATTGCCTTCGATGACCAACGCGCACTCATCGGCCAGAGCCGGGGCCGCCAGGGTGCTCAGAAACAGCAGGGTAATCGCCTTTTTCATCATCTTCTCCTTTGATTGGCAATAAATGGCAACACAATTGCCTCAGGCTGTGATCCACAACGGGCAAAGATGCTGTCAAAATCGACCTTATTCTACTCAAGTGTTGTCAATCGGCTATGGCTTTAGTGCAAAGCTGCGGGTCAAGTCACCAGATTGACCTTATTAACAACAGACCTTGAGCCTGAATGGATACGCACCCGCCTCGTCATAGGCCCACCTGTGTTTAATTTTGTCCGCGATTTTGTGCGCCAGACGCTCGCCACCCGCCAACCTCTTGGCTAAGCTGGCGCCCCTATGGCACAACGCCCTGTTTGAGATAGAGATGTTGCTTATGTCGTTCACCTCCATGTCGGCCCTGCGTGGCCTGCTGTTACCTCTGGTGCTGATGTTGACCGCCTGCCAGCCAGCCCCCACCCAGACCCGCATTCAGGGTCAAACCATGGGCACCTACTATGTGGTGACGGTGAACGATCTCTATCCGGGCGGTGAAGCAGAGCTGAAGCGTGAGCTGGATGCCCTGTTGGCGCGGATGAACAAGGAGATCTCCACCTATGACAAGAGCTCCCTCATCTCCCGCTTCAACCAGGGGCCAGCCAACAAGCCCATGATGATTCCGGCCACCATGGCAACCATAGTGCAACAGGGCATTGATACGGGACACCTCAGTCAGGGCAAGCTGGATGTCACAGTGGGCCCTCTGGTCAACCTCTGGGGATTCGGGCCGGACATGCGCCCGCTCAAGAAACCCAGTGACGCACAGATCGCCAAGGCGCGTCAGAGAGTGGGTATCGACAAACTGACCCTGACCCCGCAGGGGGATCACTTCCTGCTCAGCAAGGCAATCCCGGATCTCTACCTCGATCTCTCTACCCTGGGGGAAGGCGCCGCATCGGATGAAATCGCCGTGTTGCTAGAGCACAAGGGAGTCCACAACTACCTCATCGAAGTGGCGGGCGCAGTGCGCAGCAAAGGCAACAACAGCAAGGGCAAGCCCTGGCGCGTCGCCATTGTCAAACCGGCGGATCAACCCGGCGCCTTCTCCGATGTTGTGACCCCCAATGGCATGGCCCTCAGCACCGCAGGCAGCTATCGCAACTACTACGAGCTCGATGGTCAGCGTTACTCCCACATTATCGACCCGGCAACAGGCGCCCCCGTGACCCACAAGCTGGTCTCCGCCAGCGTGATGGCCAACACAGCGCTGGAGGCCGACGCCCTCGATACAGCACTCATGGTGATGGGGCCTGATCAGGCAATGGCCTTCGCCAAAGAGCATCAGCTGGCGGCCTATCTCATCATCAAGACGGAGCAGGGCTTTACCGCGAAATTCACCCCCCAGTTTGCCCCTTATCTGGTGCAAGAGAAGCCATAAGCCGTATGGCCCCGCTGAAAAACAGCGGGGCCGGCCCATGTTCAATTGCCTGTCTGCGCGCTTTGGTGGCACACTTCTGTTATCCGCCCGTAGCGCCTTGACCCTGACAGATGCAGACACCGGAACCCGAAGCAGAGAAAAAAGCCCAGCCCAAGCCCAAACGCATCTTGCTGGTCAACGAACAGCGATCCTTTCAGGTGATGATGAAGGCCATGTTGATCAACCTGGGCATCAATCGCATCACCTATGTCAATTCGGCCGAGGAAGCCCGGCGTCGCTGTCAGAAAGAGACCTTTGACATCTATCTGCTCGACTACGAACTGGGGGGCGGCGAGAACGGGCGTCAACTGCTGGAAAGTCTGCGGGATCAGCATCTCATCCCCCCCCAGAGCGTGGTGATCATGGTGAGCGCTGACAGCTCCCGCGCCATGGTGCTGAGTGCGCTGGAGGCCGAGCCCGACGAATACCTGATGAAGCCCTTCTCCCAGGAACAGTTTTCGTTTCGCCTCAAGCGTGCCCTCGCCCGCCGTCAGGCGCTGGAGAGCGTCTTTACCGCCCTGGCCAAGGACGACCTGCCTGCTCTGCTGGCCATCTGTGCCGAGCGAGCCGATGCGGTGCCCCGCTTTGCCAATTTCTGCCGCTGCCTGCAAGCCGATACCCAGCTCAAGCTGGGGCAGGTCAAGGAGGCGCGCAGCCTGATGCGCCAACTGCTGGCTGGCCAGGAGAACAGCTGGGCCCGGCTGACGCTGGGCAAGGCGTGCCACACCCTGGGCCTGAACGAGGAGGCCGTGAGCCACCTGCAGGCCACCCTCAAGAATACCCCGCTGATGGTGGAGGCCCACATGTGGCTGGCAGAATCCCAGCTGGCCCTTGGCAATAGCGAGCTGGCCCAGCAGGAGCTCAAGCGAGCGGTGGATATTTCGCCCCAGTCGGTGCAGCTCTCCCGCCGGCTGGCAGAAGTGTGCCTGCTGCGTCACGACTACGCCCAGGCCAAGGATGTATTGCTGTCCCTCATCGACCTGTCGCGCAACTCCATCCATCGCACCCCTCACTATCTGGGGGCCTATATCCAGACCCTGACCCTGTACGCCCTCAACAGCAACGACAGCTACCACATCGCCAATCTGCAGAAACAGGTGAATTCGGCCCTGTCTCGCATCCGCGATTCGCTGATGATGGCGGAGTTCAACTATCCGGTGTTCGAGCAGATCTGCCAGGCCAGGGTGCAGATCGCCCTGGGGGAGCTGCTCAAGGGCAAGAAGATGCTCTATCGCGCCAACCAGAACTGGCTCGATCAACCGGCCACCATGCCCCCCAGCCTGCTGGGCGAGACCATACTGGCCCTCTACCAGCTCGGCGAATTCGAATACGCCGAGAGCCTGCAGGCACTGCTGGCGGAAGATGAAGACAGGCTGCTCACCACCTGCATCCAGGCCACCCGCGATGACAAAACAGTGCTGGAGCGGCGTCAGCGTTACCAGCAGCTCAACGATCTCGGTATCAAGGCCTATCAGAGCGGTGAACTGGAGCAGGCCCTCGGCCACTTTCGCGAGGCCCTGCGCCGCGCCCCCGCCAATACAGGTGCTGCCCTCAACAAGATCCAGGTGCTGCTGCAACTGATGCAGAAGAATCGCAAGAGCCCGGAGTTTGGCGCCGAGTGCAAGGAGACGCTGGAGGTGCTGGACGGCATCCCCCTCAACCCCACCCAGCAGGATCGTTTTCGCAAGCTGCGTCAGGAGTTTACCCAGCTCAGCTGACCCAAGAGCGGCTCCCCTCGCCTATGCTGATACAGACTCGGCGAGGGGAGGAGAACCGCAATGGCGATGTGTCGATATCTGGTGGCGGACGGGCGTCACTGCAGCGAGGAGGCAGGGGAGCACGAGCTGTGCCGCTGGCACGATCCCCACGCCGATCATCAGGATCCCCAGACGGCGCATGAGCTTGAGCACTACATTCATCAGGGCGGTCTGTGCCACGGCCTGCAACTGGCCCGTGCCAACCTGGCCGGGCTCAATCTGGTGAAGAAGGGAGCACCGCAGGGCTTCTTGCTGGAGCAGTGCAACTTCTATCGGGCCAACCTGCAAGGTGCCCACCTCTACGGCATTCGCATCAAGGGCGGCAGCCTGATGAAGGCGGATCTCAGTGACGCCAACCTCCACTGCGCCGAACTCGACGACGTCAATCTGCTCGGCATCCGCTGGCACAACACCCGCCTCGACAACCTCGACACCGGCAAACGACTGATGCAGGAGCGGCGCGGACGCAGCGAGCGGGATCCGGCGCAAGCCCGCATCTGGTTCAAGGAGGCCGAAGAGACCTACCGGGATCTGCGCAAGGCCTCGGAGGCGCAAGGCATCTTCACCATGTCCGGCCGCTACATACAGCGGGAGCTCACCATGCGCCGCCTGCAGCTGCCGCTCTGGTCAATCCAGAGATTCACCTCCTGGATAGTCGATCTCTTCTGCGGCTACGGCGAGGCGCCGATGCGGGTGGTGCTCTTCTCCCTGCTGCTCATCTTCATCTGCAGCATCTTCTACTTCTTCTTCGGCCTGAGCTTCCAGGGTGAGCACCTTATCTACCAGCCCGGCGCCCCCTTCGAGCAAAACGCCATCTTCCTGCTCGAATGCCTCTACTACAGCGTGGTGACCTTCACTACCCTGGGGTATGGCGACTTCACTCCCGTCGGCCTGTCGCGGATCTTCGCCGCCTTCGAGGCCTTTACCGGCAGCTTCACGCTGGCGCTGTTTGTGGTGGTGTTCGTGAAAAAAATGACCCGTTGAGTGGCGCCGCCCTCCCCGGCTAACGTTGGCGCCGGGGCAAGCGCCCATGCAAGCGGGGCCAAGCCGGCCCCTGAACTTGCATCCGCGGCGGATTCCTAGTCCAATAGCGACTTATAAAAATGACATGAGCATCCCTGACATGAAGATCATCTCTTTTAATATCAATGGCCTGCGCGCCCGCCTTCATCAGCTGCAAGCCATCATCGACAAACACCAGCCGGATGTGATCGGCCTGCAGGAGATCAAGGTACACGACGAGGCCTTCCCGCTGGCAGACGTGGAAGCCATGGGCTATCACGTGGAATTCCACGGTCAGAAGGCCCATTACGGGGTGGCTATCATGAGCAAGCAGAAGCCGGTCGAGGTACAAAAAGGCTTCCCTACCGATCCGGAAGATGCCCAGCGCCGCATGATCATGGCGACCTTCAAACGGGAGGATGGCTCCCTCATCAAGGTGATGAACGGCTACTTCCCGCAAGGGGAGAACCAGGATCACGAGACCAAGTTCCCGGCCAAGCAGAAGTTCTACGAGGACTTGCAGCACTATCTGGAGACTCACCACACCCCGAATGATCAACTCGTGCTGATCGGGGATGTGAATATCTCCCCCACGGATCTCGACATCGGCATCGGCGAGGCAAACCGCAAACGCTGGCTGCGAGAGGGCAAGTGCTCCTTCCTGCCCATCGAGCGCGAATGGATGGAACGCCTGAAAGGCTTCGGCCTGACCGACACCTTCCGCGCCGCCAATCCCACGGAGTGCGAACGTTTCTCCTGGTTTGACTACCGTTCAAAGGGCTTTGACGAGAACCGCGGCCTGCGCATCGATCTCATCATGGCCTCCGATGCCCTCAAGGACACAGTGACCGAGACCGGCATCGACTACGAGCTGCGCGGTATCGAGAAACCCTCCGACCACGCTCCCATCTGGGCCACCTTCGCCTGATCCCGGTAGCCTGGCATCCTGTCGCCCCTGACCCTGAGCCCCCGCCGATGCGGGGGCTTTTTTGTTCGCAATTCCGCCATTTCTTAATCCATATCAACTCTTTGACAGAGGGGGCTTGCCACGCCTTGACCTTCACCTTTCGGTAAGGTTTACATTCGGCCCATCTGTCGCAGGGAAACCACCCATGTTGTCATCGAGATTGCCCACAGAGCTCATCGCCCGGCTGTTGCTGGGGCTGCTGCTCGTCTGCAATCTCACCCTCTGCATTAGCTGGCATGGCGCCACGGTCGACGAAGGCGCTGCCCAGTCCCCGGATACCATGATGATCATGAGCGGCAACGCCGAGACCTCCCCGGCCATGCAGAGCCTCCCCTGCCACGATGGCCAGGCCAGCACCCAGAGCCAGGGAGATTGCCAGATGCACGGCGGCCTCACCTCGCCAATCGGGGCCGGCCTGCCACTGCTGGCCGCGCTACTGACCTTGCTCGCCCTCCCCCTTTTGCTGCTGCCCCATCTGGGGATCGCCAGCCATCTGTTCGATCACTGGCTGCGGGATCCCTTCCTGCGCAGCCGCGGTACTCATCCCCCCTCCTGGCCCCGCCGACATCTGATGCTGTCGGTGCTGCGCCACTAGAAGGATCTTCTCCCGTGCATGGGACAAGGCTGACCTTGCCCGACACTGCACGTCCTTGCCTGACCCTGTGACGGCTGGCACCGCCAGCAATAGCAGGGAGCCGTGCGTCCGCTGACTCGTCAGCAACGCCCCGTTTGCCGCCCAGCCTGTGTGATCTGCTGCGATAGATGCAGCAACCAGACGCTCGTTATGCGTCTGTCACCATCACAAGCCGGCGGCCTGACAGAAGAGAAGATGCACATGTCATCTGCCCGATTGACCGAGCCAGTTGCCGCTCACCCTTGCACCATTAGCGCCCGCCTGATGCAGGTCGGAGGTTCCCTATGAGCCATAAATCAAGCCAAAAGCTGCTTGTCTCAGCCCTACTGCTGGCCCTCGGGGCCGGTGGCGGCTACTGGGCCGCCAAACAGACTGGCGACGGTGCAACCGCCAAAGAGAAGACGCCCCTTTACTGGGTCAACCCCATGGATCCCCGCGACAAGCGCGACGGCCCGGCCAAGGACAACATGGGGATGGACTTTATCCCCGTCTATGAGGAGCAGAAAAACGGCTCGCCGGGCACCGTCACCATCAGCCCCGAGATCCAACAGAACCTGGGGGTGCGGCTAGCCAAAGTCGAAAAACTGCCCATCCACCAGCAGATCGAGACGGTGGGCTATGTCGGTTATGACGAAGATCGGCTGGAGGCCATCAACGCCCGCATGGCGGGCTGGATCCGTACCCTCGCCATCAAGAGCGAAGGGCAGAGGGTCACCAAGGGGAGCCTTATCTACGAGCTCTACGCGCCGGATCTGGTCAACGCCCAGCACGAGTACCTGCTCGCTCTCAACACCGCCAACCCGCTGCTGCTGCGCGCCGCCGAGGGCAAGCTCAAGTCCCTGCAGGTGCCGGCGGATCAAATCGCCGCCCTCAAGCGCAGCCGTCAGGTGCGCGAAACCATTGGCATTTACGCCCCCAGCAGCGGCTATGTCTCGGAGCTCAAGGTGCGCGAAGGGCAGTATGTGGAGCCCGCCGCCGCCCTGTTCAACATCAGCACCCTGCAGCAGGTGTGGGTCAGTGCCGAGGTGTTCGAGCGTCAAGCCGCCCAGCTGAAAGTGGGGGATCCGGTCACCATGACCCTCGACTATGCTCCCGGCCGCAGTTGGCAAGGTAAGGTGGATTACCTCTATCCGACCCTGGATGCGGCCACCCGTACCCTCAAGGTGCGGCTGCGCGTTGACAACCCGGACGAGTTTTTGAAGCCCAACATGTTCGCCAAGGTGGCCATTCGCACCGGCCAGGGGGAACCCCGGCTGGTGGTACCGAGCGAAGCGGTGATCCGCACCGGCAACCAGGACAGGCTGGTGCTGGCGCTGGGGGATGGCAACTTCAAGTCGGTCGCCGTCACCCTGGGCCCCCAATTTGGTGACAAGGTCGCCATCGAGGAGGGGGTCGAAACGGGTGACAGCATCGTCAGCTCGGCCCAGTTCCTGCTCGATTCGGAATCTGCCATCGATTCGGACTTCCAGCGTATGACGGCGGTACGCCCGGCGCAGGTGTGGACCCAAGGTACGGTACAGAGCATCGATCTGACCAGCCGCACCCTGATGGTGGCCCACCAACCCATCCCCGAGTGGCAGTGGCCCGCCATGGAGATGGAGTTCACCGTGGCCGACGAGGTCGACATCAGCAAGCTGGCAGAGGGGCAGACCCTCCATCTGCAGGTGATGCAGGAGGGGGATGAGTACCGCATCACCACCATCCATCAGGAGCAAGCGCCGGCAAGCGGCGATGCCACCAAGCCTGCGGCGGGTGAAATAGAGACGATGGAAGGCATGGACCATAGCCAGCATCAGATGGCGATGCCCCAGATGGAGAAGAAGTCATGATCCCTTCCATCATTCGCTGGTCCGTGGGCAACCGCTTTCTGGTGCTGCTGTTGACCGTCATGCTCACCGCCTGGGGGCTCTGGTCAGTGAAGCAAACCCCGGTGGACGCCCTGCCGGATCTCTCCGACGTGCAGGTGATCATCAAGACCTCCTACCCGGGTCAGGCGCCCCAGGTGGTGGAGGATCAGGTGACCTACCCGCTTACCACCGCCATGCTGGCGGTGCCGGGGGCCACCACGGTGCGCGGCTACTCCTTCTTCGGCGACTCCTTCGTCTATGTGCTGTTTGACGACAACACCGACCTCTACTGGGCCCGTGCCCGGGTGCTGGAGTATTTGAGCCAGGTGGCCCCCAATCTGCCCGCCTCCGCCCGCCCCCAGCTCGGCCCCGATGCCACCGGGGTAGGCTGGGTCTATCAGTACGCCCTGGTGGACAGAACCGGCAAGCATGATCTCAGCGAGCTTACCTCGCTGCAAAACTGGTTCCTCAAGTACGAGTTGCAGACGGTGAATGGCGTCTCCGAGGTCGCCACCGTCGGCGGCATGGTGCGCCAGTATCAGGTACGGGTCGACCCCGACAAGCTGCGTGCCTACGGCATTCCGCTCTCCCTTATCGAGACCGCCATCAAACAGGGCAACCAGGAGACAGGCGCCTCCGTCATCGAGATGGCGGAAGCTGAGTACATGGTGCGCTCGAATGGCTATCTCAAAAGCGTGGAAGACCTCAAGCAGATCCCGCTCGGCACCACTGTGCGCGGCGCCCCGCTGCTGCTGGGGGATGTGGCGGATGTGGTCACCGGCCCCCAGATGCGGCGCGGTATCGCCGAGCTCAACGGCGAAGGGGAAGTGGTGGGCGGCATCATTGTGATGCGCTATGGCGAGAATGCCCAGCACACCATAGACGGGGTCAAGGCGCGGCTGGCGGAGCTGAAGAGCAGCCTGCCGGAGGGGGTGGAGGTGGTCACCGTCTACGATCGTTCCGACCTTATCCAGCGCGCCATCGACAACCTCTCCGGCAAGTTGCTGGAGGAGTTTGCCGTGGTGGTGCTGGTCTGCGTCGCCTTCCTGTTCCACCTGCGCTCGTCACTGGTGGTGGTCATCACCTTGCCCATCGCCATTCTGGTGGCCTTTATCGTGATGCACCTGCAGGGGATCAACGCCAACATCATGTCGCTCGGCGGCATTGCCATCGCCATCGGCGCCATGGTGGATGGCGCCATCGTGATGATCGAAAACGTCCACAAGCACATGGAGCGGGAGGCGCTCACCGATAAGAACCGCTGGCGCATCATCACCGAGGCGAGCATCGAGGTTGGGCCCGCCATCTTCTTCTCCCTGCTCATCATCACAATGAGCTTTTTGCCGGTGTTTGCGCTGGAGGCGCAGGAGGGGCGGATGTTCCATCCGCTGGCCTACACCAAGACCTACGCCATGGCCGCCGCCGCGGCGCTCGCCATCACGCTCGTTCCAGTCATGATGGGCTATTTTATTCGCGGCAAAGTGCTGGCTGAGCAGGCCAATCCTCTCAACCGTGGCTTGAGCCAGGCCTATATACCGCTGCTGAAGGCCGTGCTGGCGCGCCCCAAGACCACGCTGGCCGCCGCACTGCTGGTGACGGTGGCGGGCTTCTGGCCACTCCAGTATCTGGGCTCCGAGTTCATTCCGCCGCTCGATGAGGGGGACATAATGTACATGCCCACCACAGCGGCCAATATCTCGGTGGGCAAGGCGCGGGAAATTTTGCAGCAAACCGACAAGCTGATCCGCACCGTGCCCGAGGTGCAGAACGTGTTCGGCAAGGCGGGGCGCGCCGAGACCGCCACAGACCCAGCCGATCTGGTGATGATGGAAACCAGCATCCAGCTCAAGCCCCGCGACCAGTGGCGCCCCGGCATGACGCCGGAGAAGCTGAAAGAGGAGCTGGACTCCCTCATCCGCTTCCCCGGCCTCACCAACGCCTGGGTGCCTCCCATCAAGACTCGCATCGACATGCTGGCCACCGGCATCAAGACCCCGGTCGGCATCAAGATTGCGGGGCCGGACCTCAAGGTGATCCAGCAGCTCGGCCAGCAGCTTGAGCAGATTGTCGGCAAGGTGGAGGGCGCTGCATCCGTCTACGCCGAGCGGGTGGCGGGTGGCCGCTACGTCAAGGTGGATATCGACCGGCTCAAAGCGGCCCGCTACGGCCTCAATATCGCCGATGTGCAGGCGGTGCTCGCCACCGCGGTGGGCGGCATGGAGGTGGGCCAGACCATAGAGGGGCGTGAGCGCTACCCCATCAACCTGCGCTACCCCCAGAGCTATCGCGACTCGGTAGCCAGCCTGGAGCTGCTGCCGCTGGTCACCCCCAAGGGGGAGCGGATCGCGCTGGCGGACGTGGCCAGGGTTTACATCAGCGACGAAGCCCCCATGCTCAGAAGCGAAAACGCGCGGCTAAACGGCTGGGTCTACGTCGATATCCGCGACCGCGATATCGGCTCTTTTGTCGCACAGGCCAAGGCCGAGGTTAACAAGAAGCTGGTGCTGCCGGCGGGCTATGCCCTCACCTGGTCCGGGCAATACGAATACATGGAGCGGGCCAAGGCGCGCCTCGCCTACGTGGTGCCATTGACCGTCGCCATTATCGTGCTGCTGCTCTATCTGGCGTTTCGCCGCTTCCAGGAGGTGCTGCTCATTCTCACCACCTTGCCGCTCGCGGTAGTGGGCGGGATCTGGACCCTCTGGCTGCTGGATTTCAACCTCTCGGTGGCGGTGGGGGTGGGCTTTATCGCCCTGGCCGGGGTGGCGGTGGAGACAGGCGTGCTGATGCTGGTCTACCTCAACCACGCCTGGGATGACCTCATCGCCAGCGGCAAGCCGGACAAGGCGGGTCTGCATCAAGCCGTGATCCACGGCGCCGCCCTGCGCCTGCGCCCCAAGATGATGACGGTGGTGACCATCATCGCCGGCCTCTTGCCCATCATGTGGAGCCAGGGCACTGGTTCTGAAGTGATGCAGCGCATCGCCGCGCCGATGATCGGCGGCATGGTGAGCGCCCTGGTGCTGACCCTGCTGGTGCTGCCCGCCGCCTACTACCTGTGGCGCAGCCGCAGCCTTGGCAAACAAGCCGACCAACCAGCCGACTAACCCTTTTTGCAATCAACAAAGTGTTTGAATCAATCACGAGGAAAAGACCATGAACTACAAGACATTTGCAATGACATTGCTGCTCGGCCTTGCCTCTCTCCAGGCCCGGGCCGAGATGACCATGAGCCACGAGGGCCACGATATGTCCCAGATGGAGGGGATGGATATGCAGGCGACGGGAGAGAGCGCGATGACCAAGGGGATCATCAGCCGTATTGACGAGGCCAATGGCAAGATCGGCATCAAGCACGAGGCCATCGAGAACCTCAAGATGCCCCCCATGACAATGGTGTTCCTGCTGGCGGATCCGGCCCTGACCAAGGGGCTAAAGGTCGGAGATGCGGTGCGCTTCCACGCCGAGAACCCGGCTGGCAAGCTGACGGTCACCCAGCTGCAAAAACAGTGAATTGACGGACAAGATAAACGGCGGGACTCTCCATCCCGCCGTTTATCTTGAGGTGCGTTTGGGCACCTCGTTAGTAAGCTTGCTGCCAGGACAATGCGGTCAGCGCAGTGCCGCCTGCAACCAGCCAGCAAGCGCATCCAGCTCGGCTTGCCGAGCCGGGAAATCGGCCTTCAGTTGCCCGAACAGCGCGGCTATGGCGTCGCTGCGATAGGCCACGCCCACCAACCGCTGGGCCAATGCATCCAATGGGGCCGGATCCAGGCTGTCGCTGAAGATCTGCGCCCGACCTATGACCCCCTTCTCCACATCGAAATGCAGCTCCACCCCGCCCCAGTCGAAACGCTCGTCCAGTTGATGGGTGAACGCAGGCGCATGACCAAAATTCCACTCCCAGCTGCGCTGGCGGGCGAAAGTGTCGGCAAAGCCAGGCAAGTCCGGCAATTGGGTCGGGGAGATATGCTCGGGGGAGACGCGCGCACCGTAGTGGGCGAAGAAGGCCTCAATGAGCGCATGACTCACCTGCTGATGTTCGATCCCGGGCAGCAGCTCGCACAGGTTGGCTACCCGACTGCGTACCGAGCTGATCCCCTTGGCCGCCAGCTTCTTGGGGTCGGGATTGAGGTAATTGGCGAGGCGGCTCAAGTCTGCATCGAGCAGCAGGGTACCGTGATGGAAACCGCGATCAAGGGTCTCCCGATAGGCCGAGCCAGACACCTTGCGATCCCCGTCCTGGGTGGCCACCAGCAGGTCGTTGCGCCCGGAAGCAAAGGCACTCACCCCGAGCAGCTTGAGCGCATCGAGCACTATGGCGGTGGAGATGCTCTTGTCATAGCCCGGCTTGCCCGCCATGAAGGTGAAGCAGCTGTTGCCAAGGTCGTGAAACACGGCGCCACCTCCGCTGCTGCGCCTGGCCAGGGTCACGCCATCCTCTTCCATGCGGCGGGTGTTGCACTCCTTCCACGGGTTCTGGGCACGGCCAATCACCACTGTATTGGCGTTGCGCCACAGAAACAGTACCCGCTGGTTCGGGTCCATCTGCCGGAAGATGCACTCCTCCACCGCTAGGTTGAACAGAGGATCGTGAGAGTCGGAAACTAGCAGACGCAGAGCAGTCATGGGCAGGCCTTTATCGAGTCAATAGCGGGCCGATATTACCACTTTCTTTCTCACCTGCAGTCTTCAACCAGGCCAGGTTGTGGCCATAGACCATCAAAAATTGACAAGAATGACGCCAAAAGCACCGATACGGTCACAACCGTGCAAAAATCCCCCCCTGACCGAGGGATTGACACTTGCAGCATGAGAGAAATTACCCGACGCTAGCCATAGATACATCACTAGGCGGCCTTACTTGAGCTCACCCCCTGCATTTTTCCATTGCTCGGGCCGGCATATTGGCCCTTTGCTCATACCGTTGCTGCTGATCATACTGGCCTGTCTTCCGGCCAGAGTCGCGGCACAGGATCCGATTGTTTTACAGTTGAAGTGGCATCATCAGTTCCAGTTTGCTGGCTACTATGCGGCCATCGCCCAGGGCTATTACCGGGATGCAGGGCTCGATGTCAGGCTCAGAGAGGCCGGCCCGGGCACGGATGTGGTCGACGAAGTTGTCTCGGGACGCGCCCATTATGGAGTCGGCAGCAGTGACTTGCTGCTGGATCGCCAGCGCGGCCAACCTGTCGTGGTCCTGGCCACCCCGTTTCAACACTCCCCTCTGGTGCTGCTGGCCCGTGCCGATATCGACAACGTGCATGATCTCGTTGGCCGCCGTCTGATGCTGGAATATCACTCCGAAGAGCTGATCGCCTACCTGCAACACGAAGGGGTTGCGCTTGGGTTGCTCCACCGCCAGCCCCATACCCTGAGTGCAGATGCGCTAATTCGGGGCGAAGTGGACGCCATGAGCGCCTACAACACGGATGAAACCTACACATTGCAGCGCAGCGGTGTGCCCTATCAGACCTTTACTCCCCGCAGCGCCGGTATCGACTTCTACGGTGACAACCTGTTTACCTCCGAGCGTGAATTGCGCGACCACGGGGCGAGAGTCAGAGCCTTTCGCGAAGCCAGCCTCAAGGGGTGGCGTTACGCCATGCTACATCCGGAAGAGGTGGTGGCCTGGATCCTCACCCAATATCCGGCGACCAATAATCCAGCCCTGGACCGCAACAAGCTGCTGTTTGAAGCCAAGCAGATGCAGCCGCTGATCCGCGCCGATCTGGTGGAGATGGGCTACATGTATCCCGGCCGCTGGCAACACATAGCGCAAACCTATATGGACCTCGGCCTGCTCACCGCCATGCCGGATCTGGATAGTTTCCTCTACAGCCAGCAGGAAGAGAGAGCACATCAACAGCAGTTGATGATCTATCAGGGCATCGCCATCGGCCTGCTGGTCAGCGCCTTCCTATTGATATTGCTGATGATCTTCCTGCGTCTCAACCGCCGTCTGCGGGAAGAGAGCAAGGCACGCCATCAGCTAAGCCAGGAGATAGCCGACAACGAGCGCCACTTCCGCTTCATCACGGAGAACAGTGCCGACGTCATCTGGACCATGGATATCCAGAGTGGTCGCTTCACCTACCTGAGCCCGTCGGTGCAGCACCTGCGTGGTTTCACCGTCGAGGAGGTGCTGGCCCAGACGGGCGAGGAGCTGATGACGGCTGAATCTGCCGACCGCATCGCCCGCCAGATGAAGGAGTCGCTGGCAACCTGGGCGGCGGGGGATCACATCAATACCAAGCGAGTCACCCTGGTGGATCAGCCTCACAAGGATGGGCGCCTCATCCACACAGAAGTGGTGACCACACTGCATGCCGGCAAAGATGGCAACCCCGTCTCTGTGCTCGGCGTAACCCGGGACATCAGCGATCGCAAAGCCAGCGAGGAGATGATGCGCCAGCTCGCTTTTTATGATCCCCTCACTCACCTGCCCAACCGTCGCTTGCTACAAGACAGGCTGCAACACTCACTGCAACAGGCGGACGGAAAACCGCTTGCCCTGCTGTTCATCGATCTCGATCACTTCAAGCCGGTCAATGATCAGCATGGGCACGAGGCAGGCGACTGGCTGCTGGCCACCGTCGCCAAGCGCATGCTGCACTGTGTGCGGGAGGGGGACACGGTCGCCCGGATCGGCGGGGATGAATTCATGGTGCTGCTGCCCGAGATAACGGGAGAGGCGGGGGCCATCGCCATCGCCGAGGCCATCCACCAGAGTCTCAACCAGACCTTTGCCATGACGGATGCGCTCCATTTCCATATCTCCAGCTGCATCGGTGTAGCCCTCTATCCGCAGCACGGCACCACCCAGAAGCAGTTGATGAATCACGGCGATCAGGCCATGTATCAGGCCAAGGAGGCGGGGCGCAACCGCATCCAGCTGTTCACGCCCCAGATGGCGGGCGGGATCACGCGAGAGGCAGCCAACCAGATGCAGCTGGGCTGGAAACAGAGCCACGACTGCGGCCACCCGCAGATCGATGATGACCATCGCCAGCTGTTTGCCCTGGCCAACCAGTTGCTCAACGGTGTGCTGACCATGGAAGAGGATACAGACCAGTTTCATCAAAACTTCGAGGCCCTGCTGGCCCTGGCTACCCGCCACTTCAACAACGAAGAGGCCATTTTGGCCAAGCTGGAATACGCCGAGCTGGACACTCACCGTCAGGAGCATCAAAAGCTGCTCCATCGGGCCGACAGCCTCTATCAGGCGGCCCGCACTGGCGAGCTCACCAATCTTGCACTACTGGATTTTGTTCTGCAGGACCTGGTGCTGGGTCACATGGTCAAGCAGGACAGGCGCTACTTCCCGCTGCTGCAGGCCAGCATGCAGGAAGAGGCCCTCCTCTCGCCCGATGGCCCCCTCGCCTCTCCCCCGCCCGGTCTGGTGAAACACTGAACCTTGCTGTCTCACGCCAGCACTGGCCGCGCTCTGCTCCCGTCAAACACGCCGCGCCATCAAGCTGTAGTAGAGCAGCGGTATCACTACCAAGGTGAGCAGGGTGGAGACCAGGATCCCGAAAATCAGGCTGATGGCCAGTCCGTTGAAGATGGGATCATCGAGTATAAACAGGGCCCCGATCATCGCTGCCAGCGCCGTCAGCATGATGGGTTTGGCCCGCACCTGCGCCGCTTCGATCACCGCCTGCTCGAACGCCATCCCGGCTCTTCGCTGCTGCTCGATAAAGTCCACCAGCAGTATGCTGTTGCGCACTATGATCCCGGCCAGCGCTATCATCCCGATCATCGAGGTGGCGGTAAACTGGGCCCCCAGCAGGGCGTGGCCCGGCATCACCCCGATGAGGGTGAGCGGAATGGGAGCCATGATGATGAGCGGCACCAGATAGGAGCGAAACTGGGCCACCACCAGCAGGTAGATGAGGATCATCCCCACCCCGTAGGCAATGCCCATGTCGCGGAAGGTCTCGTAGGTTACCTTCCACTCCCCGTCCCACAACAGCGCCACCTCCCCCAGCTTGTCGGGCTGCTGCACGTAATATTGGGGCAGGTCTATGTCGGCACCGGCGGCAAACATGCCGTAGAGCGGACTATCGGTATGGCCGCCCATGTCGGCCACCACCATCACCATGGGCTGCATATTCTTGTGCATGATATAGCTGGGGGCCACCTCATCACGACGGCTCACCAGCTCTGAGACCCGCACCAGCTGCCCGCTCTGGCTACGCACCTTGAGGGCAAGCACACCCGCCAGATCCCGTTTGTCACCGGGAGCCAGCTCGATGCGGATCGGCACCGGATACTTGGCGCCGTGCCCCTGCAGCCAGCTGGCATCCTGATAGCCCACGCCCCCATTGAGGGTGGTCAGCAGATCCCCGAGATCGACCCCGAGCAGGGCCGCCTTGCTCCGATCCACCACCAGCCGCCACTTGGGCTGCGGGTCGGTCAGATAGATATCCACGTCCACCAGATCCGCCGCGGCTACAAAGTGGGCCTGAACGACGCGAGCCGCTGCTTCACGGGTGGCCGGTGTCGGGCCATACACTTCCGCGACTATGGGGGACCAGACCGGCGGGCCGGGGGGTACTTCCACCACCTTGAGGTTGCCCCCCGCCGCACTGGCGATGGCCTGCAACGGTTCCCGAACCGACTGGGCAATTTGGTGGCTGCTGCGATGGCGCTCATGCTTGTCCACCAGATTGACCTGAATATCCCCCACGTTGGCGCCGCTGCGGATAAAGTAGTGGCGCACCAGGCCATTGAAGTTGATGGGGGCCGCGGTACCGGCATAGATCTGGTAATCCTTCACCTCCGGCACTTTGGCAAGCTCCCGCCCCACCGCCAGCAGAGTACGCTCGGTCTGCTCCAGGGTCGCCCCCTCCGGCATATCGAGCACCAGCTGGAATTCCGACTTGTTGTCAAAGGGGAGCATCTTGAGCACCACCCACTGCACCACCGGCATGGCGGTGGCCGCCCCGACCAGCAGCAACACCGCCAGCCAGAGCTTGCGTCTGGCACGCTTGGCGCCAGCGCCGATCAGAAAAGGGGTCATCAGCCGGTGAAAGAGGCCAGTCTTGGCCTCGCCGTGGGCACCATGCACCTCCCCCTTGAGCAAATGGTTCGCCAGCCAGGGGGAGAAGATAAAAGCTACCAGCAGGGAGATGAGCATCCCCATGCTGGCATTGATGGGGATGGGGCTCATGTAGGGGCCCATCAGGCCGCTGACAAAGGCCATCGGCAGCAGGGCCGCGATCACGGTCAGGGTCGCCAGTATGGTCGGCCCCCCCACCTCGTCCACCGCCCCCGGAATAAGATCCTTGAGCGCCCCATTGCCCAGACTGCGATGGCGATGGCGATGGATGTTCTCCACCACGACTATGGCGTCATCCACCAGAATGCCGATTGAGAAGATCAGCGCAAACAGCGACACCCGGTTGAGGGTAAAGCCCCAGGCCCAACTGGCAAACAGGGTCAGCGCCAGGGTGATGACGATGGCCACCCCCACTACCAGCGCCTCGCGCCAGCCCATGCTCACCAGTACCAGCAGCACCACCGCCGTGGTGGCAAAAATCAGCTTGCCGATGAGGGTGTTGGATTTGGTCTCGGCGGTGACGCCGTAGTCACGGGTCACCGTCACCTCGACCCCCGCAGGGATAAGCCGGTTCTGCAAACTCTCGACCCGCGCCTCCACCCGCTTGGCCACCTCGACCGCGTTCTGACCCGGCTGCTTGCCGATGGCCAGGGTCACCGCCGGATAACTGGCCTGCCCCTGCCCCTGCCCCATCCAGCTGCGTTTGGTCGGGGTCTCCTGACCCAGAGAAACCCTGGCCACATCCCCCAGATAGACCGGTTTGCCGCCCTGCTGCCCCACTACCAGTTCTCGAGCCTCCTGCTCGCTTTGCAGGAACTGCCCCACCTGCACCTTGATCTCACTGTTGTCCTGCTCGATGGCCTGTATCGGGCCCACCTGATTGGCGGCCGCAAGTCGCTGACTCAGCTCGCCCCAACTGATGCCATGGGCGCTCAGGGCCGCCGGGTCCGGTATCACCCGCAGCACGGTGCGCTGGCCCCCCAGGCTGTAGATGTCCCGGGTACCGGGAATGCGCTTGAGTTCGGTCTCCAGCTCGTAGGCGACCCGGGTCAGCTCGGGGGCACCCAGCTGCTTGCTCCCATCTTTGCTCCACTCTTTGCTCCATAAAGTGAGACTGACGATGGGGACATCATCGATCCCCCGGGGTTTGACCAGTGGCTGACCCACCCCGATCCCCTGTGGCAGCCAGTCGCGGTTGGAGTCGAGCTGGTTGTTGAGATCCACGATGGCCTGCTCCCGGCTCACGCCTACCTTGAACACCACCACCAGCAGGGCACCATCGGGTTGGGAGAAGGAGTAGAGGGTATCTATCCCCTTTATCTGGGAGACCACCTGCTCGGCAGGGGTGGTGACGAGGGATTCCACCTCTGTCGGGCTGGCCCCCGGGAAGGGAATGTAGACGTCTGCGAAGGTGACATCGATCTGGGGCTCCTCCTCCTTGGGGGTCACCAGCACGGCAAAGAGGCCGAGCAAGAGCCCCACCAGCGCCAGCAACGGGGTGATGGCCGAGCCCTGAAACAGGGCCGCCAGCCGACCCGCCGGCCCCAGGCGGCCATGGCTGCCGTTCAGATCGCTACTCATGGGGCACCTCCTGTTGACGGGTCCAGGCATCGGGGGCCAGGGTGTCACCGCCCTTGAGACCCGCCAGGACCTCGCACAGCCCAGCCTCGCAGTGGCCGACCCGCACCGGGGTCAGGGCCCATCCCTCCCCCTCTTTGAGGTAGACGCCGTTGAACTCCCCCTGCCGCAGCAGGGCGGGCTCCGGCACTTGCAACACCTGACGCTCACCCTGTTTGAGCTGCACCTTGAGCCACATGCCGGGCAGCACCCCTGCCGTGTTCGGCGGCAGATCGAGGCGCAGCCGGAAACTGTGGCTCTGGCTGTCGGCGTAGTTGAAGCGGGTCAGCTTGACGGGAGTCACGGCCTTGCCACCGGGCAGCAGCACCTGCACATCCGCAGGCTCACGAGCCAGCGTCAGGGCGGATTGGGGCAACTCCACCTCCACCCGCAAGGTGTCGAGGGAGAAGCCCGACAGCAGCGGGGTACCTGGGGCGACAGTCTCCCCCAGCTCCACCAGCCGTTTGGTCACCACCCCGGCGTAGGGGGCCAGAATGCGGGTATAACCGTAAGCCTCGCGGGCCTGAGTGAGGCCCGCATCGGCCGCATTGACCTCGGCGCGGGCGGCGCGATCGATAGCCTCTGCATTATCGAGCTGGGCGCGGGTGATCACCCCCTTGGCAATCAGCGCCTGAAAGCGGGCGAGCTGGCGCTCGGCCTCCACCTGCTGGGCCTGCGCCCGGGCCAGTCGCGCCTGCGCACCCATGACGGCGGCAAACTGCTCCTTGCCGCTGATCTCCAGCAGCGGTTGCCCCGCCTGCACCTGATCGTTCACATCCACCAGCATGCGGGAGACCCGGCCGCTGGTCTGGGCCGCCACCGTCCCCTGATTGATGGCACTGACGGTGCCATCCAGCGTCAGCCAGTCGGTCACCGGCTGCGGCGACAGGGTAAACGAGGTCAGGGTTTCTGCCACCCCGGCCAGCGCCAGGGTGGATGTCATGACCAGCAAGGTGGCCCCCGGCAACCGGAAATGCTTCATGATAACCTCCCTCCGTGGTGCTGCGGTTCAGTACGCCAGCGGTTCACGCCACAGGATCAGGCGATGGGAGATGGCCGCACCTTCACCCATACCCGATTCAATCCCTTATCAACCAGCAAGATCCCGGCCACCATGCTTGCCACAAACAACAATATCATGGGCTGACCGCTGGAAATGAGACTCAAGGCTGGCCCCGGGCAGATGCCAACCAACCCCCAGCCGATACCAAACAGGGCCGATCCTGCGATGAGGCGGCGATCCACTTGCCGGAGCTGGCCAAACTGGTATGGCTCATCGAGCAGGCTGCGGCTGCTCGGTTTGACCAACAGTTGGTAGCCCGGCATAAACACCAGCAAGGCGCCCCCCATCACGAAGGCCAGGCTGGGATCCCAGGCCCCCGCCAGGTCGAGAAAACCGATGACACGGGCCGGATCCACCATGCCGGAGATGGCCAGACCGAGCCCGAACAAGAGACCTGCAAGCAGACTGATAAAAAGTTTCATCTCATTACCTCGTTACAACAGATGCAGGGTGACAAACACCGTCATGAAACCGGCCACCATAAAGGTGAGGGTGGCAAAGAGGGAGCGCACCGAGAGCCGCCCCATGCCGCAGATACCGTGACCACTGGTGCAGCCATTGCCAAGACGGGTACCCATACCCACCAGCAGACCCGCCAGCGCGACCAGTGGCCAGGTCGGCAGAGCGCTGAAGCTCGGCATCCGGGCCCAGCCTAGGCTGAACGCCAACCAGGCGCCCGCCCCCAGTCCCAACAAAAACAGCCAGCGCCAGGCATGCCTGTGCTGCAAGGCTCCCGCCAGAATGCCGCTGATCCCAGCCACACGACCATTGAACAGCATCAACATCAGGGCGGAGAGCCCCACCAGCATGCCCCCGGACAGGGCAAGCAACCATTGGGTTTCAAACATCAAGACACCTCATCCTCTTGGGAGTGACAAAAATGGGTTTGCAACACGGCCAGCACATCCGCCGCCGCCTCGTTTGCCAGCGAGTAGTAGATCTGCTGGGCAACCTTGCGCGATCGGATCAGGCCGCTACGCCTGAGCACCGCCAGTTGCTGGGAAAAGGCTGACTGCCCCAACTTGCTGTGGGCCAGCAACTCGCCGACCCCCTTCTCCCCATCAATCAGCTGACAGAGCACCATCAATCGCTCTGGATGGGCCAGCGCCTTGAGCAGGGCAGCCGCCTCGCTTGCGTGGCGGGTCATCTCATCGAAAGGGGCCATAGGCATAAATTAGTAGTTGCTTATATTTGGTTTTATTCTATAAATAAAACCTAAATTAGCAACTTCTAATTTTAAACCTTCGCAACCAGCCGGATAAACAACCAAGGAGCAAGATATGACTGTTGATAACGGAGTGAGAATCGTGGCGGGAAGCATGCTGTTGCTGTCACTGGCGTTGACCCAATGGGTCCATCCGGGCTTTTTCTGGCTGAGTGTCTTTGTCGGGGTCAACCTGATCCAGAGCGCTTTCACCGGTTTCTGCCCTGCCGCCATGGTACTGCGCAGACTGGGTTGTCGCTGATGTAGCCAACTGGCTCACATTATTGACAAACTTGTATCTAAATGTTGCTGAAGGAGGATAGGGCTTTACCTCATCGCTCTGGATGAGTACCATCTGGCCGTTCATCAACAGCGGAGACCATCAGTGGGCAATTCATCAAGTGACAGTTGTAGGCCGACCCTCATAGTCGGCACCCAGGTCGCGAGATAGCCGCAGGTCTTCCTCTGCCGCGTTCTCGCAACTCTGCGAGAAGCGGAAATCCACTCCCCTCTTCTCTGTTTTTACACTTGACGTCAGGTGACTCGTGGCCAATGGCCCAGGACACCTTGCCTGCATAGTTTCTGCTTCCCACAAGGAGGCTGCTATGCGTTTTATTTCAACCAAATCTGGGTCCACCCAGGCTCACCCCCTGCTGAGCAAACTGGGCCGTGGCCTGCTGCCACTCTGGCTGCGTGGCAAGCCGAATCAGCACCACTACCGGTTGCAGATCCGCTGCCAGGATCGCGCCGACATGGAGCAGGTACTCGACATGGTGAGCCACACACTGCAACCAGCAGGGCTGCATCCCATGCAGTCCCTGAGACCAGGGCGCAGTGGTGGTCGGGAGCTGGTGCTGAACTTGCACTGCACCCCGCCCCAGCGCCGGTATCTGGTGCAGTTCGTGCACCAGGTCGGGGTAGCCCACCCGGTACGCTGGGAGCTGCGCCCCCGGCGTGATGCCGAGCCAGTGCTCAACTGACATCTATCAGGTGAATCCGGGGCCAGCAATGCTGGCCCCTCTCCATTGATCCGACACCTTGCCCGTCGCCTTCCATTGAGCGCCTGAGCATCCAGGTCTGTGCGACCCGGGCGTCCGTTTTCATTTTCCATGGTGGTCTTTACCGCATGCAGCCTTGCGATTCATTAGGAGTGCCCATTGGCACGCCATCATGCATCCCGAAGGCCATCAGTTATCAGAAGGAGTAAGCCATGAGAATGTGGCAGCAACTAGACATGATTTCCCTGCTCGACACCCTGGCCAGCCTGCTGCTGGCCTTCGTGCTGGGCAGCCTGGTGGGGCTGGAGCGCCAGTACCGCCAGCGTACCGCGGGTCTTCGCACCAACGTGCTGGTCGCCGTGGGGGCCGCCCTG
The DNA here is from genome assembly GCF_963900955.1 of Aeromonas sp. 9A. Lineage (NCBI taxonomy): Bacteria > Pseudomonadati > Pseudomonadota > Gammaproteobacteria > Aeromonadales > Aeromonadaceae > Aeromonas > Aeromonas sp. 9A. Next base: position 1,683,307 of record NZ_CAWRFG010000001.1, on the reverse strand, counting down.
TTCGTCAGCCTGGCCCAGCGCATCTATGACCTGCACGGCGGCAACTACAACGTGGTCCATGTGGTGGCTTATATCGTCTCCGGCATCGGTTTTCTCGGCGCCGGTGTCATCATGCGCGAGTCGGGCAATATCCGCGGTATCAACACGGCAGCGACCTTGTGGGGCGTAGCCGCCGTGGGCGCGGCCAGCGGGGCCGGGCTCGCCATGGAGGCGGTGCTCGGCGCCCTCTTCGTGCTGGCTGCCAACACACTGCTGCGCCCCCTGGTCAACCAGATCAACCGCCGCCCGGTGGACAATACCGATACCGAGGTGACCTACAGAGTCACGGCCCTCGCCCAGCGCGAATATCAGAAGGAGGTGCTGCACTGGCTGGAAGAGATGATGGAGCAGGCCAACTACCCCCTGAGCGAACTGGACATAGCACCGTTCGGCGAGCGGGATCTGGAGATATCGGCCGTGTTGCTGGCCACCTCCATCGATGGCGACGAACTGGATGCCCTTATGGTCAAGCTGGCCATTCATCCCCATATCAAGCAGGTGTTCTGGCGCGCCAGCACCACGGATTGAACGCACGGGGAATATCTTTGCGTCCTCTCCCGATAGACGAACAGCCCCGCCAACATTGGCGGGGCTGTTCGATGGGAACGAACCTGCGCGACTAGCGGCGACTGCGCCAGCACACTCTGGGGGCTATGACCTGGGCGGTCTGGCCGGGAACATTCCCTGCAATCAGTTGCTGCATCAGCTCGAAGGCGGCGAGGGCCAGCGCCGGACAATCCTGCGCCACAGAATCGATGCGCATGGGAATACAGTCGAGCAGGTCGTGATCATCGAAGGTGCACAACCGCATGCCCGTCTCCATCAGCCCCGCTTCGTTGAGATAGCGCAGTACCCCTTCCAGCAGGGTAAAGGAGGCGGTAAAGAGCCCCCTGGGAGGCGCTCCCAGCTCGGCCACCAGCTCGGCCATCAGCTGATAACCGGAGCTCGGCTGATAGTCGCGATGACGCACCCTTGCAGCATCGGCTTCAAAACCGGCGCGATGGAGCCCCAGCTCATAGCCCGCCAGCCGGTGACGGCTGGGGGAGAGATCCAGCAGGCCACCGAAGTAGTAGATCTCCGCCCCGCACTCGCTGGTCATGTCCCGCACCAGCTCGGCGGTGGCCTTGCAGGCATCGGAGATCACCATGGGCAGGCGCGACTCGCCAATATGGCGGTCGAGCTGCACCACCGGCAGGCGGTCGTGAATGCGGGCATAGATGTCATCGCTGTGGCCGCTGGAGGCGACAATCAGCCCATCCACCTGGCGGCTGATGAGGTTGTCCACCACCCGCTGCTCGAGGGCGGGATCATCCTCGGAGCAGGCGATCAGCAGCTGGATACCCGCCTCCCGGCAGTGCGCCTCGAGGGCGCGGGCGATGCGGGCAAAACCGAAGTTGGTGAGATCGGGGATCACCAGCCCCCAGGTGTAACTGCGGGTCTCACGCAGGGAGCGGGCGTGAAAGCTCGGCAGGTAGTGACACTCCTCCGCCACCGCCTGAATGCGCTTGCGGGTATCGTCGGCAATGCGGTACTCCGCACTCTTCCCGTTGAGCACCAGACTGGCGGTCGCCTTGGACACCCCCGCCAATTCGGCTATCTGGGCAATCGTGATCCGTTTCTTCTTCTCCACCTGGCCTCCCGGCTGACTAGAACCGGGCTATTGTACTAGGCACGCCGACAGCGGCCAGTGATTGAGGCAAATTTTGCCGCCCTCGCCTGTATCACCTGCCGATAGTTGCGGCTTTTCACCGGGGAAGTAACGGGCTGACAGCGTCTGACGACCATCATCCACGAAACATTCGAGGCTGGATCGATCGCACAAGAGCGTCAGCGGGCCACCCAGCCAGGGCGCTGACCTCTCTTCCCACTCCCCGCTCTGCCAGTTCTGGCGACGCAATCCAATGCGCCCTTTCTGCCACACCAGCTCGGCCACGGCGCCGAGCCAGAGACTGCCTGCGCCGGTCAGCGTCAGATCCAGCCAGGCCGAGTCGATGGCCATCCCCGGAAACTCGCTGACGACACCCTCGAAACGGGTCAGCTCCCCCTTGAGGGCGGCAAGTTCAGCCACCGGCCGCTGGCAGAGCCACTCATGCTGCCAGAACAGCTCCCGTGGACAGCTCATCTGGTGGATCCAGCCATAGGGAATGGTCGGCTGGCTCATCTCGTTCTCCTCCGGCAGCCCCAGCCAGCCAAACAGCAGGCGGCGCCCCTGGCTATCCAGGGTGGTCTGCGGTGCATAGAATTCGAAGCCGCGGTCCAGCTCGTGAAAAGCCCCATGTTCGAAGTGCTCGCCATCGAACTGCCCCGCCAGCCAGCCACACTGGTAGAGGTTGCGGTAATCCTCCCCTTGCGGGGCAATACCCTGCGGGCAACTTATCAACACATGGCGATCGGCCAGCGGGAAAAGATCAGGGCACTCCCACATATAGCCAAACTCACCGAGGCCGCCACGCCCACTGCCGGCGATGGGGCCAACCAGCTGCCACTTGTCCAGCGTCTGGCCGCGATAGAGCAGCACCTCCCCCTTGTCGTCCAAGGTGCGGGCTCCCAGCACCATCAGCCACTGCTGGCCGTCATGCCACACCTTGGGGTCGCGCACATGGCCGCTGTAGCCTTCAGGTAAATCGAGCACAGGCCCCAGTTTGTCAAAACCACCCTCACCGTCGGCGCGAGCCAGACACTGATAGGCGGTGCGGCTGCCATCCGGATATTTGACATTGCCTGTGTAGATGAGGATCAGGCGCCCCTGCTCGTCGCTCACCGCCGAACCCGAATAACAGCCGTGGCTCTCATACGCCTCGGTGGGCAAGAGCGCCACCGGCTCGTGCTGCCAGTGCAGCAGATCGCTGCAGCTGACGTGCCCCCACCCCTTGTTGCTGTGCGTGCAGCCCAGCGGGTTCCACTGGTAAAAAAGGTGATACCGGCCGCCGTGCTCGATAAAGCCGTTGGGGTCATTGAGCAGCCCCACCGGGGCTGCCAGATGCCAGCGGGGCCTATGGGGATCGGCCGCCGCCTTGAGCTGTCCGGTCAACAAGGACCGGACTATCTGTTGGAAAAAATCGACTTCCTTCATCACTCCACCTTGTATTTGAGCAGCCAGGAGGCAGCGAAGGCGGCGCCAAAGGCGATGACCAGGCCGATGACATAGTGGATCAGATTCATGGGCTGGACGATGGCCATGCCCGGAATACCGGTCAGGCCCACCGCCGTCATCCCCACCTTGGCCGCCACCACGTAAGCGCCCCCCAGGGCACCGCCGAGCAGGCCGGCCAGGAAAGGCTTGATGTAGCGCAGGTTGACCCCGAAGATCGCCGCTTCCGTGATGCCGAGCAGGCAGGACATGGCCGCCGGTACTGTAATGGCCTTGATTTTCGGATCCCGGGTCTTGAAGTAGACCGCCAGACAGGCACCACCCTGGGCCACGTTGGCCATGGCCCAGATGGGCAGCAGGAAGTTGACGCCTATGGCAGGATTGGTGAGCAGCCCCGCCTCTATGGCATGGAAGCTGTGATGGATGCCGGTGATGACGATGAGGGAATAAGTCCCGCCAAACACCAGCCCCGCCAGCCAGCCTGCCTGCTCATAGAGGGCGCTCAGACCAAACGAGATGCCATCACCCAGCACCCGTCCGGCCGGGCCGATAAACAGCAGGGCCACAAAGCCGGTGATGATGACGGTGAGAAATGGCGTGAGGATCAGATCCAGCGCGTCCGGAATGCGCTTGCGCAGCTGCTTCTCCAGATGGGACATGAACCAGACCGCCAGCAGCACAGGGAAGACGGTGCCCTGATAGCCGATCATGGCGACATCGATACCGAAGAAATCCATGGTCTTGAAGCCACCGGCCACACCCCAGGCGTTAGTCAGGGCCGGGTGGGTGAGGATCCCCCCCATGGTGGCCCCCAGATAGGGGTTGCCGCCAAACTCACGCGCCGCCGTGAACCCGATCAGAATGGGCAGTATGATAAAGGCCGCCGAGCTGAACATGTCGAGCATGACGAAGAGGGCACTGTCGGCATTGACCCAGCCATAGGTGCGCACCATGCCGAGCAGCCCCATCAGCAGACCGGACGCGACGATTGCCGGAATGATGGGCACGAATATGTTGGAGAGCGTCCGCGCCAGCCGCTGGGCCACGTTGAGCTTGGCCGTCGCCATGTCGGTCAGCTCAGCCTTGCTGGCCGTCCCTGTCCCGGTAATAGCCACGAACTCCGCATAGACCTTGTTGACCAGACCGGTGCCGAAGATCACCTGGATCTGACCCGCGTTGCTGAAGCACCCCTTGACCCCCTCCAGCTTGTCGATGGCGGCCTTGTTCACCTTGCTGTCATCGGCCAGCACCAGCCGCAATCGGGTGGCGCAGTGGGCAGCGCTGACGATGTTCTCCTTGCCCCCGAGCAGGGGCACCAAATCCTTGGCTATCGCACTGATATTCATATTCTTCCTCTTATGACCCGCCACGCTGGCGGGCCCTTGTCACATGAGAGTAGGGTCTGTTGAGCTGCGGTTCTAGCCGCAGATCAACAACCGCTTGAGGCTGATCGCAAAAAGGCATCCAGTTCTGTGCGGGTCGGCAGTGCCGTCATGGCCCCCTTGGCGGTGGTGGCGAGCGCCCCGCAGCCGTGAGCCTGAGCCAGGATGGCGGGCAGCTCGGCCAGCGTGGGCAACCGCTCGCCCTGTGCCAGCGCCGCCAGGAGTCCGGCGACGAAGGCATCCCCCGCCCCCGTGGTGTCAAGCGGGGTCACTTTCGGCCCCACCCACTCCAGCAGCTCGCCCTCGAGGCGGGCCACCACTCCGGCCGCCCCCCGGGTCACCAGCACCAGCGCCGGGCCTGATATGGTGGCAAGCCCCGCGGCCAGATCATCCTCGCCGCTCAGCAGCTGCAACTCGTCAATCGAGAGCTTGACCACATCCGCCAGGGCAATTGCCTGGCGCACCACTGGCAGCATCTCGGCGGGGTTGCCCCACACCTCGGGCCTCAGGTTGGGGTCGAAACAGACCCGTCCCCCCGCGTCCTTGATGGCGGCCATGGCCTGCAGGCAACTACCGCGCACCGGTTCGTTGGCAAGGGCGATGGAGCAGGTGAGCAACCACTGGCTGGCCTGGAAGCCGGGCAACTCATCCGGGGTCAGAAACTGATCCGCACTGGGGCGCACCATAAAGGTGAAGCTGCGCTCCCCCTCTTCATCGAGCTCCACCAGCACTGTGGAGGTTCGATGAGCAGGATCCGCCCGCAGACAAGCGGTATCCACCCCTTCCCTTGCCAGGGTATCGGCCATAAAGCGGCCAAACGGATCGGCGCCGACCCGGCCGATAAAGGCTGACTCGCCGCCGAGTCGCGCCACCCCGACCGCCACATTGGCGGGTGCGCCACCCGGGCACTTGAGGTAGTGCAGTTCCCCTTCCGGGATCAAGTCCACCACCGCATCCCCCATTACCCACACACGATTCGTCACCTTGCTACTCCACTGCTGCACAGGATTCACTGACGGGGCCGGGCCCTCATCTCTTGGCTTTCATTATCAGCTAAACCGATTTAGCCAACCAACAGATCCTGGCACCGGCTGCTATTTTTGTGATCGGGATAACGAACTAGAACCAGGTTTCCATCTGCACGCCAAAATTCCACTCGCCACCGGCGGTGAAGTTGCTCTGGCCCATGGCATCGTCACTGGCGTAGCTGTCGAGCTCCGATGACCAGTCCATCCAGGTGGCGAACACCCGCAGCTCCGGACGCTCGAAGAAGCCGGCGGTCTGTGCCTTGAAGGTAGGGGCGAAGGTAAGCTTGGTGAAGTTGCCGTTCACCGCCTGACGACCCTTGTAGCCCTTGGGATCCAGATCCATGTACTGCCATGCCGCCTCATAGACCAGCTCGACGTTCTGGCTCAGCACCTGGGCTACCCGGGTATTGAGGGTCAGCCACTGGTATTCATCCCCTTTCACGTAACGATCCTGGCTCTGCTCTGCCAGCAGGGCCGGTGCGAAACGCCAGCGCGAGTTGAGGTCGGTAGCACCAAACACGGCGACCCGCACTGCATCGGCATCGGGCAGCAGTTCGCTGTCGGAACCCAAGCCCTTGAGCTCGGCACCCAGACCATGACCGTAGAGGATCGCCGCCTTGGAGAAGCCGGGGTTGATGCCAAAGAAGCTGTCGGCGTGATAAGCCACCAGAGTATGGGCCCCCTTGTCCGCCGCCTCGCTTCCCTTGCCACCGTCGTTGATGCGCTGTTCGTTGTCATTGGCCGAGAGGCCGTTCACCATCCACTGCCAGTTGCCGAAGCGGTTGTTCATGGTGAGGATGTAGCTCTCTATGTCCGACAGACCGCTGGCACTGATGTCGCCATAGTCGCGACCATAGAGGGAAAAGTTCGCCTTCCAGCTGTCGGCAAGTTGCACGTCATAGACACCGCCGCCGGTGCCGGCCAGGAAGACCACGTCCGAGTCGAGCCAGTGGATGTCGAAGTTGTCCCGATCAAAGCGCTTGCCCGCCCACAGCACCGCATTCTTGAAAGCGCCATCGAAGCTCGCCAGATTGCCTATTTCGGCAAACACCTGGCGGGTATTGAGGCTCGAATCGCTGGCGGTCCAGTCGTTGCTGGTCTCCACGCCATCTGCCAGCATCAGCTTGTAGCGTGCCCAGCTGCCGTCATCAAACGTCTGGGTCTTGAGCAGATTCGCTTCCATGTAGGTGTCGTCTTCGTTGCCAAGCCGGCCCACTGCGCCCCCCACAGATCCTGCCGGCGTGATGTAGGGACCGCCCCGCCCACCGTTGCCATTGCCGTTGACCAGGAGGCCAGAGCGGGCATAGCCGTGAAACTCGAAGCCCTGTGCCCCCGCCGTCTTCTCATCCACCTTCTGGCTGCGGGTGTTGGCGACCTGGGCCTGCTCGCTGGCCGCACTCGCCTTTATTTCGGCCTGACTGGCACGGCTCTCCGCCGCCTCGGCTCTCGCTTCGGCCGCCTGTACCCGCGCCTCCAGCGCCGCCAGCCTGGCTTCGATACCGCCCTCCGCCGCCCACAGCGGGCTGCTCATCCCCAATCCCAGCGCCACTGCCAACGCCAATTTGCTCTTGAACATGGTCATCTTCCTCACCTGTCGTGTGTTGCCCGGTCGGGCTCTGTTTTTATCGGCGAAGAGAGCATAGCTAAACCGCTTTAGCCAACTCAAGATGCCAGCTAAACCGTTTCAGCCACTCTGTGAGCGGGATAACATTTGTACAGAATGAATTGGCGGGAGTTGTGAGGTGGATCCCTCATCAGGATCCACTCAATAACGAAGAGACGGGCCGAATGGCAGGCAAAAAGAAAGCCGGCACAGAGGCCGGCTTTGCTGGGATGCGTTGAGATCAGCGGGTCAGGTCGTCGAAGAAGCGTTTCACCCCTTCGAAGAAACCTTCCGATCTCGGCTTGTGGGTCTTGGCGGCGGCACCGCTGAACGACTCGTCCAGCTGGCGCAACAGCTCTTTCTGGGACTCGGTCAGCTTGACCGGAGTCTCGATCACCACCTTGCACATCAGATCCCCCACCTGGCCGGAGCGCACTGATTTGACGCCCTTGCCCCGCATGCGGAACATCTTGCCGGTCTGGGTTTCGGGAGTGACCTTGAGCTTGACGCGGCCATCCAGGGTCGGCACTTCAATCTCGCCACCGAGCGCAGCAGCGGTGAAGCTGATGGGCACTTCGCAGTAGAGGTTGTTGCCGTCACGCACGAAAATCTCGTGCTCCTTGACGTGTACCTGTACATAGAGATCCCCGGCCGGAGCGCCCGCTTCCCCCGCCTCCCCTTCGCCGGAGAGACGGATACGGTCGCCGGTATCGACGCCCGCCGGGATCTTGACCGACAGTGTCTTGGTCTTCTGGTAACGACCTTCGCCATGGCACTTGCGGCACGGATCCTTGATGATCTTGCCGCGACCGTGACAGTGCGGACAGGCCTGCTGCACCGCGAAGAAGCCCTGACGCATCTGCACCTGGCCGGCACCGTGGCAGGTCGGGCAAGTCTGGGCTGTGCTGCCGGTGTGGGCACCGGAACCGTTGCAGACCTCGCAGTGGACCAGGGACGGCACCTTGATCTCTTTGGAGACACCGCGCACCGCCTCTTCCAGGGTCAGCTCCATGGTGTAGCGCAGGTCTGAACCCCGGGCAGGACCACGACGACCGCCGCCGCTGCGGCCACCGAAGATGTCGCCAAAGATATCGCCGAACGCATCACCGAAATCGGCACCGCCGCCAAAGCCACCGTGGCCACCGCCACCCTGGCTCTGATCCACGCCGGCATGACCATACTGGTCATAGCGAGCCCGCAGATTCTCGTCGGTCAGGATCTCATAGGCTTCCTTGACCTCTTTGAACTTCTCTTCGGATGCGGCATCACCCTGATTGCGGTCCGGGTGAAACTTCATCGCCAGACGCTTGTACGCCTTCTTGATCTCGCGCTCATCGGCACCTTTCGATACCCCGAGCACTTCATAGAAATCGCGCTTTGACATACTGATCCTGTTGCTACGTAAACAGTTATGCAGACGGGCGTTGGTCACCCAACGCCCGTAAATTCATCGATCAAGCCGATGGGTAGAGCGGGCTCTACCCATCTGGGTGTGGCTTATTTCTTGTCGTCTTTCACTTCTTCGAACTCGGCATCGACCACGTCGTCGTCAGCCTTGGAAGAAGAAGAGGACTGGTTGGCATCGGCGCCAGCACCCTGAGCCTGGGATTGCTGCTGGGCAATCTCCATCAGCTTCTGGGACGCTTCCAGCAGAGCCTGCTGTTTGGCTTCGATGACAGCCTTGTCGTCACCCTTGATGACGGCTTCCAGCTCGCTCAATGCAGTCTCGATTTTGGTCTTGTCGTCGGCAGGCAGGGCGTCACCGGCTTCGGTGATCTGCTTGCGTACAGAGTGGACCAGACCGTCAGCCTGGTTGCGAGTCTGCACCAGCTCTTCAAACTTCTTGTCTTCGGCCGCGTTGGCTTCTGCCTCGCGTACCATGCGTTCGATCTCCTCATCAGACAGACCGGAGGAAGCCTGGATGGTGATCTTCTGCTCCTTGTTGGTCTCCTTGTCTTTGGCAGAAACGTGCAGGATACCGTTGGCATCGATGTCGAAGGTCACTTCGATCTGCGGCAGGCCGCGCTGAGCCGGACGAATGCCTTCCAGGTTGAACTGGCCCAGGGACTTGTTGTCGCTGGCGCGCTTGCGCTCACCCTGCAGCACGTGAATGGTCACGGCAGACTGGTTGTCTTCGGCAGTGGAGAACACCTGGGACTTCTTGGTCGGGATAGTGGTGTTCTTCTCGATCAGCGCAGTCATGACGCTGCCCATGGTTTCGATACCCAGAGAGAGCGGGGTCACGTCCAGCAGCAGTACGTCGGTCTTCTCACCGGACAGTACGGCACCCTGGATGGCAGCACCCATGGCCACGGCTTCGTCCGGGTTGACGTCTTTACGCGGCTCTTTGCCAAAGAACTCGGCAACAGTCTTCTGCACCATAGGCATACGGGTCTGACCGCCCACCAGGATGACGTCGTCGATCTCGCCGACTGCCAGACCAGAGTCTTTCAGGGCAGTGCGAACTGGTTCGAGCGAGTCTTTCACCATGTCTTCCACCAGGGATTCCAGCTTGGCGCGGGTCACCTTGATGTTCATGTGCTTGGGACCTGTGGCATCTGCGGTGATGTACGGCAGGTTCACGTCGGTCTGCTGGGCAGAAGAGAGCTCGATCTTGGCTTTCTCGGCGGCATCTTTCAGACGCTGCAGGGCCAGCTGGTCGTTGCGCAGGTCAATGCCCTGCTCACGCTTGAACTCGTCAACCAGATAGTTGATAACACGGTTGTCGAAGTCTTCACCACCCAGGTGGGTGTTACCGTTGGTCGCCAGTACTTCGAAGGTGGTTTCCCCTTCGACTTCGTCGATCTCGATGATGGAGATATCGAAAGTACCGCCACCCAGGTCATACACGGCAACCTTGCGCTCACCCTTGACCTTGTTCACGCCATAAGCGAAAGCAGCAGCGGTCGGTTCGTTGATGATGCGTTTTACATCCAGACCGGCGATGCGACCGGCATCCTTGGTAGCCTGACGCTGGGCGTCGTTGAAGTAGGCCGGCACTGTGATAACGGCTTCGGTCACCGGCTCACCCAGATAATCTTCGGCAGTCTTCTTCATCTTCTTCAGCACTTCGGCAGAGATCTGCGGCGGTGCCATTTTCTTGCCCTTCACTTCCACCCAGGCATCACCGTTGTCAGCCTTGGCGATGGCGTACGGCATGATCTTCAGGTCACGCTGCACTTCTTCATCTTCGAAACGGCGACCGATCAGACGCTTGATGGCGAACAGTGTGTTCTTCGGGTTGGTGATGGCCTGACGCTTGGCCGGCTGACCAACCAGGATCTCGCCATCATCGGCATAGGCAATGATGGACGGAGTAGTACGATCGCCTTCTGCGTTCTCGATCACGCGAGCAGTGTCGCCATCCAGAATAGCGACGCAGGAGTTGGTAGTACCCAGGTCAATACCGATGATTTTACCCATTTGACGAATCTCCAAATACTTTGAATAAACTGGCGAGGAACTCGCCTTAATGCGTTAACGGCTAGGTGGGGGCTGCCAGTGTGGCTTTCAAGCTCCCGGCATCAAATTTTTTGTGCCGCCGTGGCCTTGGAACCTATATGGGGTCTCAAGTTGACGCTTCAAGCCCTACCCTCAAAAAACCGCACATTCTTGCCTTGTTTACGGAAGAATGCTTGCCAAATGACGCCAAAAATAAGCTGTTGGCGCCGCAACCAATAAAAAGCCCGCCGAGCGGCGGGCTCAGCACAGCGATGGCAATCAGGCTGGCGCCTTGGAGACCATCACCATGGCCGGACGGATCACCCGACCATTGAGCTCGTAGCCCTTCTGCATCACGGCGATGACAGTGTTCGGTGCCAGCTCGCCATTTTCGATCATGCTCATCGCCTGATGGGCATTGGGATCAAACGGCTGATTGAGCGGATCAAGCGGATTCAGACCAAACTTGGCCACGCCGCTTTGCATCGATTTCAGGGTCAGCTCGACCCCTTCGATCATCGGCTTGAGCTCTTCGCTCTCCTTGTCGGCCAGCTCGATGGCGCGCTCCAGGTTGTCCAGTACCGGCAACAGTTCGGCGGCGAATTTCTCCAGCGCAAACTTGTGGGCCTTCTCCACATCCTGGGCGGCACGGCGACGCAGGTTTTCCATTTCGGCGACGGCACGAATGGCACGCTCACGCTCTTCATTGGACGCCAGCTGGGCGGCTTCCAGTTGGGCCTCCAGCTCGGCAATGCGGGCCTGCTCGGCTGTCACTTCACTGTCTACATCGGTCGGCTCGACTGGCTGGGCTTCCACTTGCTCCATCGTTTCAACCTTTTGTTCTTCGTGGTTCATGACATCTCCAATTTCAGGGTTGCTTATGAGGGTCTGCTGACGTTCGGGTGCGAGACAAGTCGGCAACAGACCCTGTAATGGCGCTATTATGGGGACGCAGCCTCGGCTTTCAAGGGGAAAAAGGCGCTATCGTCGCCAATGAGCCGCACCGACAGGTAAATTGCCACTTTTCCCGGTACGATGGCGCGAGCAGAACGCTGGCAGCAGACAAATCCCCCACAAAGCGGGGTATACTGCCCCCAATACTCATCCCAGACCCGACAGACTATGGATTCTCCGTTCAAAACCATTGCCCTGATTGGCAAACCCCACCACGAAGGGGCCAACCAGACCCTGACCGGCTTGCATCAGTATCTCACTACCCGTGGTTTCAAGGTGCTGGTCGAAAGCCGGGTCGCCCACACCCTCGGCATCATGGATGAAAACGTGATGGATCTGGTCCAGCTCGGTGAGCAGGCGGACTTGGCCATCGTCGTCGGCGGGGACGGTAACATGCTGGGGGCGGCCCGGGTGCTGTCACGGTTCGATGTGGCGGTGATCGGGGTCAACCGGGGCAATCTCGGCTTTTTGACCGACCTGTCGCCGCAGGATTATCTGCTGCCGCTGGAACAGGTGCTTTCCGGCCACTACAAGAGTGAACACCGCTTCTTGCTGGAAGCCGCCGTCTATCGTCACGGGGAGCGCAAATCGAGCAACCTGGCGGTGAACGAAGCCGTGCTGCACCCGGGCAAGATAGCCCACATGATCGAGTTCGAGGTCTATATCGATGGCAGCTTCATGTACAGCCAGCGCTCGGACGGCATCATAGTCGCCACCCCGACCGGCTCCACCGCCTATTCGCTATCGGCGGGCGGCGCCATCCTCACTCCCAAGCTCAACGCCATCACGCTGGTGCCCATGTTCCCACACACCCTGAGCAGCCGTCCCATAGTGCTGGATGCGGACAGCGAGGTGCGCCTGCTGGTCTCACCGGACAATCAGGATGACGCCATGCAGGTGAGCTGCGACGGTCAGGTAACACTGGCGGTACACCCGGGGGACGAGATCCTCATCAAGAAGAGCAAGCACAAGCTGCACCTGGTGCATCCGCTCGATTACAGCTACTTCCACGTGCTGCGCAACAAGCTCGGCTGGGGCAGCAAGCTGTTCTAAGCCGCTTTCAACACGCTCTTGTCCATCCTGTTGCGGGTCGACTCTTTACTGTATGGAAAACCAGTATATACTGGATGCATACACAGTAATGTTGGCCCATACAGGATGAGACCATGCTGACCCAGCTGACCGTCAACAACTTCGCTATCGTCAAGTTTCTCGAACTCGATCTGCAACCCGGCATGACCTGCATCACGGGTGAGACGGGTGCCGGTAAATCCATCGCCATAGACGCACTCGGCCTCTGTCTGGGTGAGCGGGCAGAGGCCAGCATGGTGCGCCCCGATAGCGACAAGACAGAGGTCAGCGCCCGTTTCCTGCTGGACAGCAACCCGGCCGCCCGTGCCTGGCTCGCCGCCAACGAGCTGGAAAACGAAGGTGAATGCATAGTGCGGCGGGTGCTCTCTGCCGAAGGGCGATCACGCAGCTACATCAACGGCGTGCCCGTCCCCCTGACCCAGCTTAAAAATCTCGGTCAACTGCTGGTCAACGTCCACGGCCAGCACGCCCACCAGCTCCTGCTCAAACCCGACTACCAGCTCAGCTTGCTGGATGGCTATGCCGGCCATCACCTGCTGCTGGAAGAGGTGCGCCAGCACTATCAGCTCTGGCGTCAGCTGCAAAACGAGCTCAATCGCCTCAAGGCCGAACAGCAACAGCGGGAAGCCCGCCGTCAGCTCATCGAATATCAGGTGCAGGAGCTGGACGAATTTGCCTTGCAACCGGGGGAATTCGAGGCGATTGAAGAGGAGCATCAGCGGCTCGCCAACGGCACCGAACTGATGCAGGAGTGCGGCGCCTGTCTCGATCTGCTCTATGACAACGAAGAGACCACCATCGCCGGCCTGTTGCAGGTCGCCGTCGACAAAGCCGAGAGTCTGGTGGGCATGGACAGCCGCCTCAGCCCCGTGCTGGAGATGCTGAACGAGGCGATGATAGGCGTGCAGGAGAGCCACAGCGAGCTGCGCAGCTATCTGGATCGGCTTGAGCTGGACCCGGAGCGCTTCACCGAGCTGGAAGCCCGCCTCTCCAAAGCCATCAATCTGGCCCGCAAGCACCATGTCAAACCAGCCGAGCTGGCCCTGCATCATCAGGATCTTGCCAGTGATCTCGCCCGCCTCAACTCTGATGAAGAGCGCCTCGAGGGCATGGAAGATGAACTGGCCGAAGCCCGCCTTGCCTTCGTACAGGCCGCAGAGGCACTGAGCCAGAGCCGTCAGCGTTACGCCGAGGAACTCGGCACCAAGGTGACCGCCAGCATGCACGAGCTGGCGATGCCGGACGGCCGCTTCGCCATCGAGGTGCGGCCGGATGCCCAGAGCAGCCTGTCGCCGCTTGGCATCGATCGGGTGGAATTTATGGTCACCACCAACCCGGGGCAACCCATCCAGCCGCTGGGCAAGGTGGCCTCGGGCGGTGAACTATCGCGGATCAGCCTCGCGATCGTCGTGATCAGCGCCCGCAAGGTATCGACCCCAACCCTGATTTTCGATGAGGTGGACGTGGGGATCAGCGGCCCCACCGCCGCCGTGGTGGGTCGTTTGCTGCGCCAGCTCGGTGAATCCACTCAGGTCATGGTGGTCACTCACCTGCCACAGGTGGCAGGCAAGGGCCACCAGCACATGGTGGTGAGCAAGCACACCGATGGCAAGACAACGGAGACCCAGATGCAGGCACTGGATCAGGGCGCTCGCCTCAAGGAGCTGGCTCGCCTGCTGGGCGGCGACCATATCACCGACAATACCCTGGCCAATGCCCGCGAGCTGCTGGCCTCCTGAGAAGGGACGTCCAACACGGCCAGTAAAAGGGGAGCCTCACACCTGCGGGTGTGAGGCTCCCCTTCTTTATATGGCTATCTGACGTTGCGATCGCCCGATCCTCTCTTCTATTTTTCCCCACAAACCAGCCGCTTGGTTAGCCGACATCCAGGGGACTCTCTGGCCAGGATCGAGTGTGGGAGCCAGACCAGAGTACGGGAGCCAATCCTGGCTCAACCTCATAGTACCGCACAGCAACAAGACCCAGCTCCGAGTGCCAGGTCTGGCTCCGTAACAAGGTGCTCGGGCAAGCCGACACAACCAGCTCGGTGACGGTGTGACCATCAAGGACGGTGCGAGTCATCCTGGTTGCCATGACCAGCACCGACGCATAGAGTGAGACCAGGTCGGGAGCAAAAACCCGTGCGCCTTCACCTGTTTTATCTGCCCCCTTGTCCGGCCAGCGTCCTTGCGCGGTCGACCAGGCGCCTCCAACTTCAGGAATGCCTTTATGCTCCACGTGTTTGGTCACAAGAACCCCGATAGCGACAGCATCTGCACCGCTCTGGTCACCGCCGACTGGCTCAATGGCCAGGGCAGACCGGCCCAGGCCTATGCACTGGGTGACCCCATCGCCGAGACCCGCTTCATTCTGGAAACCGCCGGGGTCGATGCCCCGCCCCTGCTGCAGGGGAGTGTGGCCAACACATCTGTGTTTCTGGTCGATTTCAGCGAGCTGGAGCAGGGGCCAGAGGGCCTTGCCGAGGCAGACGTGCAGGGGTTGATCGATCACCACAGGATCGGCACTCTTGTGACTCGGGGCCCCCTCGATGCCTGGATCCGCGCTGTGGGTTGCAGTGCCACTGTGCTGCTGGAGCTGATGGGCTATGACAACCTCTCCCGTTCCCAGGCTCGCCTGCTGCTGGGCGCCATCATCAGCGACACCTTCAGCCTCACCTCGCCGACGACCACGCCCCGTGATCGCGCAGCCGTCAATGCGCTGCTGCCCCTGACCGATCTGGCGCTGGAGCCCTTCGCGCAGACCCTGCTGGAACGCCGCACCCAGTTAGGTGATGCTCCCCTGGCCGAGCTGCTCATCGCCGATGAGAAGGCGTACCAGATTGCCGGTTACACACTGTCTGTCAGCCAGATATGCGTGATGGATCCGGCACAGCTTCAGTCACGGCAAACAGAGCTGGTTCAGGCCATGCAGGCCCGGCTGGAACAGGACAAACTGGATGCCTATGTGTTGATGCTGACCGATCTCGCCAAGGGGAACAGCCTGCTCTATTTCGCCAGCAACGGCATCTTGCCCGAGCAACCCATCCATCTGGCCGGTGCCGTCAGCCGCAAGAAGGAGGGTCTTCCCTGGCTGGCCCACTATCTGTCAACAGACCCGGTGTGATGCCAAGTGGCAGGGCAGCGGTACACGCCGGGTTCCCTGCCCTCTCTTTCTACCCCATGGCTTTGACACTCCACCTCGGTCGGCATGCGACTTTTTCTGTACGCCCTGTCGTCAACTGCCCTCATCCTGCTTGTTCGTGCTCACTGCGTCACGCGATACTCAGATAGAGACCAGGCAGCATGATTCAGATATGCAGCGCTTGCTGACCATGCAAACATGCTAAAAAAATACCATTTTTATCCGCAATTCCCCCGCTAACCGTCAAATATGCGGGATCCCTTCATTCTCCATTCAACTCGGTCTGTTATGCTGATGTATACGAACATGGTTTCACTATGCATCACCGACAGAGGGTGACGCCAGACAACCAGGACATGTTAGCGTCATGCCAAGGAGAACTGCTTATGACCTCAACCCATATTGTGCTCTTGCTGGAAGGCAAGGATTACGAGCAGGAGACGCTGGCCAAAGCGAGCCGGTTGGCACAGGGCATGGGCACTGAGCTGACCCTGCTGCACCTGACTCACAGCAGCAAGGTGCGCCGCGAAAGCCTGTCGCTGTCCGAAGAAGAGCGCAGTGCCCAGGGCACATTGGATGCCAAGGCCATCATCAGTGAACTCATCACCACCTTGCAGCATCCAGTGGATTATCAGTGCCTGGTGGTCGATGACGTTGTGTCGGACCTGAAGCACTGGCTGGCTTCACACCCGACGGATCTGCTGCTGGTGGGCAGCCGCCATCACTGGATGGAAGGATCCCTGGCCCGTCTGCTTATCTACAAGCTGCCGATCGATATCCAGATCTGCCACGAACCCTACGTAGAGCAGCTCAAAGCCGTCAGCTAACCTGACAGGCGCCCACTCAAGTGGTGGGCGCCTCATCTCCCCCTATCCCCTCTTGTTGCCGTCAACACGCGCATTTTTACCCGTCCACCACGCGACTTGCTCATTGCCGCCACCGCTGCAAAGCCCGCTGGCAGCCTCACTAATGACAAGCCTATCTACATGTTTCCTTACATATTCATCGCTGTTTTTTAAGCCTCGTTTGCTGCAGGATATTGCCCTTGCATGCCTTCGCACGTTTCATTCAGGTGATAAATGAAGATAACTCCCAAGCAGAGAAAGTTTGCCCTGCTCGCACTCATCCCCCTGGCTGCCATCACCTGGCTGGCCTGGCCTAATACGACCCCGGACCCGGTGCTGAGCGCGCCAGTGACCCGCCAGGATGTGGAGCAGACTGTGCTGGCCAGTGGCGTCCTGCAGGCTATAGAGCAGGTGGATGTGGGTGCCCAGGTCTCGGGTCAGGTGACCTATCTGGCCGTCGAGGCGGGACAGAGCGTCAAGCAGGGTGACCTGCTGGCCGAGATAGACCCCCTGATCGCCCAGAACAACCTCAAGACCGCCGAGGCGGATCTTGCCAGCCGCCGTGCCCAGCTCAAGATCAAACAGGCACAGCTCAAGCAAAACGAGCTGGCCTGGCGCCGTCAGCAGCAGATGTTCAAGCAGGAAGCCAGCTCCCGCGCCGATCTGGAGAGCGCCGAAGCCCAGTTGGCGGTCACCCGGGCCGAGCTGCAGAGCGCCCAGGCCGAGATCGAGAATGCGCTGATCAAGGTGGATCGCACCAAGACGGAGCTGGGCTATAACCGCATTCTGGCCCCCATGGATGGCACAGTCGTCAGCATAGTGACCCGCCAGGGCCAGACCCTGGCCGCCAGCCAGACTGTGCCCACCCTGCTCAAGCTCGCCAATCTGGAGACAATGACGGTCAAGGCACAGATCTCTGAGGCGGATGTCACCCGGGTCAAGGCAGGCATGCCGGTCTATTTCACCCTGATGGGCGATGCGGATACCCGTTATCACGGCACCCTGCGCACGGTCGAACTGGCCCCCACCAACATCAACGAGCAGGCCACCAGCACCACGGCCACCAGCAATGCCGCCGTCTATTACTACGCCCTGTTCGACGTACCCAATCCGGATCACACCCTGCGAGTCGCCATGACCACGCAAGTCACCATAGTGCTCGGCGAGCGCAAGCAGGTGCTGACCATTCCACAGACGGCCCTTGGCAAAAAGCTGGGGGAGAACGAGTACGAAGTCACCCTGATCAAGGATGACGATCAGAAAGAGACACGCCGCATCAAGACCGGCATGAAAGATGACATCAAGGTCGAGGTAGTCAGCGGCCTCACCGAGCAGGACAAGGTCAAGCTGGGTCAAAGTGCTCCCGTCAACGGCCCCGATGTGGAGATGATGTTGTGAGTGAGCCACTGATCCAGCTCAAAGGGATAGAGCGACGCTACCAGAGCGGAGAGCAGGAGGTCACCGTCCTGCATCCGCTGGATCTGACCATTGAAGCGGGTGAGATGATCGCCATCGTCGGCGCCTCCGGCTCCGGCAAATCCACCCTGATGAACCTGCTAGGCTGCCTGGATCGCCCAAGCGCGGGCCAGTATCTGTTTCGGGGGCAGGACACCGCCACTCTGGATGCCCTCTCCCTGGCCCGGTTGCGCTGTCACCACTTTGGCTTCATCTTTCAACGCTACCATCTGCTGCCACACCTCAACGCCGCCGCCAACGTGGAGATCCCGGCCGTCTATGCCGGCACCTCCCGCCCCGATCGGCAGGCGCGATCCAACGCATTGCTGGCACGGCTGGGCTTGAGTGATCGCAGCCATCACACCCCGGGGCAGCTTTCCGGCGGTCAACAGCAGAGGGTCAGCATCGCCCGGGCACTGGCCAATGGCGGCGAAGTGATCCTGGCGGACGAACCCACGGGTGCCCTCGACAGCCAGAGCGGCAAGGAAGTGATGGCCATCCTCAAGGAACTGCACGCCCAGGGTCACACCATTATTCTGGTGACCCACGACATGGCAGTGGCCAGCCACGCGGATCGCATCATCACGCTGCGCGATGGCCGGGTGCTGGAAGACAGCGGCAAACCGGCTACGACCACAGCCCGCCTCCCGGCCGCCTCCCCCGCCGCCAGAGCGAGCGGCAACGACTGGGATCGCTATCGCGAGGCGGGACGCATGGCGCTGCACGCTATGCTGGCACACCGGATGCGCACCTTCCTCACCATGCTCGGCATCATCATAGGCATAGCCGCCGTGGTGAGCGTCGTCGCGCTCGGTCAGGGGGCCCGTGCCAAGGTGGTCGACCAGATCAACGCCATGGGCACCAACACCATCGACATCTTCCCGGGCAAGGATTGGGGAGACGAGAAGGCTGCCAGCATCCAGACCCTCAACAAGCGGGATCTCGATGCGCTGCTCGGCCAGCCTTATCTGGAAGGGGCCAGCCCCCAGATTGCCTCGTCGGGTCAGCTGCGTTATCGCAACAAAACCAGCAGTGGCAGCATAGTGGGGGTCGGCAGCGACTTCTTCCGGGTCAAGGGGATGAAGCTCACCAGTGGCCGCCTGTTTGACGAGCGCGATATCCAGAACCGGGCCGCGGTGGCAGTGGTGGATGGCAAAACCATAGAGAGCCTGCTTGGCAAGGAAGATCCGGTCGGCCAGGTGGTGCTGGTCGGCACCCTGCCGGTGCGCATCATTGGTGTGGTGGAAGAGGAGACAGGGTTTGGCCGTAGCAGCCAGTCAGTGAACGTCTGGCTGCCCTACAGCGCCGTGATGAGCCGCCTCATCTCCCAGAACCACTTCAGCCAGCTCACCATTCGGGTCAAGGACGGGGTGCAACCCGCCCTTGCCGAACAGGCTGCCATCGAGCTGCTGACCCAGCGCCACGGGGTGAAGGACTTCTTCACCTTCAGCAGCGACAGCATCATCAAGTCTGTGGAGAAGACCACAGCCACCATGACGCTGCTGGTCTCCGCCATCGCGGTGATCTCCCTCATCGTCGGCGGGGTCGGGGTGATGAACATCATGCTGGTCTCGGTGGTGGAGCGTACCCGCGAAATCGGGATCCGCATCGCGGTCGGCGCTCGCCAGTCCGACATTTTGCAGCAGTTTCTGATCGAGGCAGTGATGGTCAGCCTGCTCGGGGGCATGCTCGGGGTCGGCGTCTCCCTGTTCATAGGCCTGCTCTTCTCCCTGTTCGTGGAGAGTATTCAGATGCAGTTCTCGCTCTTTTCCATCCTGATGGCGTTTGGTTGCTCCTCGCTCATCGGGATCCTGTTTGGTTACCTGCCCGCCCGCAATGCCGCCCGGCTCGATCCGGTCGAGGCGCTGGCGAGGGAATGACGATGCACAACTTATCCAAACTGGCGCTCTGCCTGGCCCTTGCCACTGGCGTGAGCGCCTGCAGCCAGCAGAGCACCTATCACAGACAAGATCTGGCACTGGCTCCGAGCTGGCAACAGCCGGATGACGGCCTCACTCATCAGCAGGCCGGCCTCTGGTGGCAAGGGTTCCATGATCCGGCGCTGGATCAACTGGTGGAAGCCGTGCTGGCCGCCAACCCGGACATGCAGGTCGCCGGGTTGAGGCTCAGGAGCGCACTGCTGGGCGCAGATTTTGCCGATACCAACCAGGCCCCCTCGGTCAGTGCCAGCCTGGGGGCCAACGGCACCAAAAATCTGAAAGATGGCAGTGCCAGCAGCAGCATGGGCCCCTCTCTCACCCTCAGTTATGAGGTGGATCTCTGGGGTCGGCTCGCCTCGGCGCGGGATCAGGCGAGCTGGGAAGCCCAGGCTTCAGCCCAGGATCTTGCGGCCACCCGCCTGATGCTGATCGGCAAGGCGCTGGAGCAGTACTGGCAGCTGGCCTATCTCGGCTCGGCCATCACACTGGGCGAGCGGCAACTGGCAAACTACACCCGCGCCGAACAGCTGACCCAGGCCAAGTACCAGGCCGGCGCCATTACCCGGCTCGATCTGGTGCAGGCCAGCCAGCAGAAGGCCAACAAACAGGCTGAGCTCACTTCGCTCCTGATGCAGCAGGAACAGGCCCGCAACGGGCTGCGCCTCTTGCTTGGGCGCAGCAGCGGACCGCTGGAATTTGCCCCGACCGCACTGACGACGACCCCAGTGCCATCACTGGCGGTCGGCATTCCAGCGGATGTGCTGGCGCGGCGCCCCGACGTGCGCGCCGCCGAGTTGCGCCTGCGCAAGACACTGGCAAAAGGGGATGAGATCCGCACCGGTTTTTATCCCTCATTGAGTCTCACCGGCGGTGCCAGCAGCACCTCGGACACCCTGACCCAGGTATTGCAAAATCCGGTGGGCACTCTGGGTGCCAGCCTGGCGCTGCCTTTCCTCGAATACAACAAGACCCGGATCTCCATTGCGAACTCAGAGCTTGATTACCAGATTGCCGAAACCGAATTTCGCAAGCAGCTTTATACCGCCCTGGTGGAGGTGGAAGATGGCCTGGCCGCCCGCCATCACGGCGAGCAGCGCCTGAACTATCTGGCCGAGCAGCTGACGTTTGCCAAAGAGGCGGAACGGCTTGCCCGGGCTCGCTTCCAGGCCGGTGCCACCGGGGTACAACCCTGGCTGGATGAGCAGAACCGCCTGTGGGATGCCGAGCTTTCCTTGCTCAACCAGCAAAAGGAGCAGCTCAATACCATGGCCAGGATCTACAAAGCGCTGGGGGGCAGTGATCGCAGCTGAGCCAGCGCCGCTCAACACCGCCTCTCATGCCATGAGAGGCGGTGCTTTTTCCCCTCTTGATGTCCCCTTCCTGATTGCCTGTCACACAAAGCAATTGATAATAGTTTTCATTTAATGAAAAATGGGCGCCATTGTCAGTCAGGAGTATTCATATGTCTCAGCCCACCCCGGTCAATCGCCCTCGTCTGCTCACGGTCAAACACGTCCGGGATGTGAGCCCGCACCTGCGCCGAGTCTGCCTGACCAGCCCGGAACTCGCTGACTACCCCTTCACCTGCGGCGGCGCCCATATCAAGATCATGCTGCCACAGCCGGGCCAGACCCATGCCGTACTGCCCACGCCCACCCCGCAAGGGCCGCGCTGGGAAGACCCGAGCCAGCGCCCCATCATGCGCACCTTCACCATACGGGCATTTCGTCACGAGGCACTGGAGCTGGACATCGACTTCGCTCTGCACGGCGATGCCGGCCCCGCCAGCCGCTTTGCCATGCAGGTCAAACCCGGCGATCTGCTTGCCATCTCTGGCCCGGGTGGCCCGGATCCCATGCTGCAGCCCGCCCGGCACTACTACATGGTGGGTGACCTCACCTCCCTGCCCGCCATCAGCGCCATGGCCGAGGTAATGCCCGCCGACGCCCAGGGCCATATCGCCCTGCTGGTACCCTATCAGGAAGATGTGCAGGATCTGTCGCTACCCGCTGGCGTGACCTTGCGCTGGTTTATCGGCACCCCCGAGCAGACTGAACCACTGGTGGCGTATTTCACCGCTCTGCCGATGCAGGGGCAGGCGAGCTACTTCTGGTTCGGCGGTGAAGAGGGGCTGGTGGTGCCATTGCGCCGTCACGTCAGGCGCACCCTGGAGGTGGATCGTACTCGGGTCTACGCAGTCCCCTACTGGCGCCACGGCAAGGATGAAGAAGCCTATCACCACGCCCGTCATGATGTGATGGACAGCTGACCTGCCCATTTTTTCCTTGGAATATCAAGCTCATGGCCTGCCGGTCATGGGCTTGATTGCTATCTGCACTCCCCTGATTTGCTCCTTGCCCCCCATTGTGGTGATCCGAGCGGTTGTGCTTGATTTGATGCAAACAACCAGATAATGATAATCACTCTCAACAATAAACAGTGATGACGCCCCATTGCAGCCTCTCTCCATGCCCCGGGTTTGGATGTGGAGCGCACGTCATTCACTCCCGTTTGCACAGCAAGGTAATCCAGATGGCAGTTTTGAACTCAGTAATGCGCGCCTTCGCGGTGGAGGCTCTTCCCACTCCTGCCGACCTGTTGGCACTTCATCCCTGTCCCAGCGAGGTTGCAGCGCAGATCGATCACCATCGCCAGCAGGTTCGCCAGATCCTGACAGGAGAAGACGATCGCCTGCTGGTGGTGATAGGTCCCTGCTCCATCCACGATCCCCTCGCCGCCCTCGATTACGCACAGCGACTGGTACGGCTGGCCGACGCCTATCAAGACAGGTTGCAGATAGTGATGCGCACCTATTTCGAGAAGCCACGCACCACAGTGGGCTGGAAGGGGCTGGTATTCGACCCCCATCTGGATGGCAGCAACGACATAGGTCACGGCCTGCAGCTGGCACGTCAGCTACTGCTCGACATCAACCGTCTGGGGTTGGCCACCGCCACCGAGTTTCTCGATACCACCAGCTTCCTCTATCTTGCCGACCTCATCAGCTGGGGAGCCATCGGCGCCCGCACCACTGAATCCCAGGTGCACCGTCAGCTGGCCTCGGCGCTGCCCTGCCCTGTCGGCTTCAAGAACGGCACGGACGGCAATATCCGGGTCGCCATCGATGCCATTCAGGCCAGTGAAGCCTCCCATCTGTTCACAGCGCCGGGCAGTCAGGGCGGCATTGTGGTGATCAAGAGCGAAGGCAATCCCGCAGGCCACATCATATTGCGTGGCGGCACCCGCCCCAATTATCACCAGAGCGACGTGGAGGATGCCGCCGAACGCCTGACGCGGCAGGGGCTCAGCCACCGCCTGATGGTGGATTGCAGCCACGGCAACAGCCAGAAACTGCACAAAAATCAGATCCGGGTGGCAGGTGAGCTCTGCCGTCAGCTGGGGGAAGGCAGCGACGCCATCGCCGCCGTCATGGTCGAGAGCTTCTTGCAAGGGGGCAGCCAGAAGCCTGCACCATTGAACGAACTCGCCTATGGCCAGTCGGTCACCGACGCCTGCCTGTGCTGGGACGATACCCAGACCCTGCTCGCCATGCTGGCCGAGGCTGTCGAGATGCGTCGCCAGAGCAGAACCCGACGCCAGCCTGGAACGGTACACTGGGATGCCCAATTGGCCAGCTGAACAAGAGAAGGCTTCCCCAGCGGGAGCCTTATTATCTGCAAGTCCCGTCATTACCATTTAGTCAGCCAGGTCGCCAAATAAAATGGTCCAGACTTATCCGTTCAGGATAAAGACCATAGGGTGCGGGCTTTGGATGGGATAAAGAAAATATCCGCGCTACCTCTCTTCATTCGTCACTCGACGACCAACAACCGGCATACCGGCTCCCCTTTACACCATGTCAGATAAAACTGAAAAGCATGCCAGTTAATGGAAAAAGCCCTTCGATGAGTAAAAAGAATCGTAGCTTGCTTGCGGGCAGCTTAATGCCCCCTAGTTTTCTGGGGAATGATGGAGGCGAATATACAATGGGCTGTATGAGTCCAGTGACTCGTCTCTCATTGGCCGTCGGTGAACTGCTGGCAATACAAGATGGGGAAACCACAAGCCGATGCAGACATGACAATTAATCGGCCAATAAGAAAGGCAAACATCACGGCTGACAGTATGCTGTCGCACTGCGACAAACAGGGACGGTACAAAGTGAGGAGGAAATTGACAGGAGAATACTTCGGTGAGCACAAATAATAATGCCGCCTCGCGGGCGGCATCATTCATGATCGATCCGGTGGATCAGATCAGGAAATCATTCAGATCCTTGCCCAGCGCAACTTGCTCGGCAATGGCTTTCGGCATACGGCCCTGGCCGGTCCAGGTCTTCTCCTGGCCATCTTCCTGATACTTGTACTTGGCAGGACGCGGTGCGCGCTTGCTCTTGGCGGCGCCAGCAGTGGCGGCTGGGGCAGCGGCGCTGTTGATCAGCTCACGGGGATCAATACCGGCTTGCTGCAGCATTTCGGTGAACTCGCTCAGCTTGCGCTGACGCTCTTCCTGCTCGGCACGCTCTTGCTCAACAGACTCGGCGCGCTCGTTATATACCAGCTCAAACTTTTCTTTCGCTTCTTGCAGCTGTTCAAACGGCAATTCACGGATGGCAGCACGCAGGCTGCGAATGTTCAGCAGAACTTTCAGAAATTCGTTCATTACTTCCTCACAAAATTATTTTTGTTTGTCACAGGGATAACACAGCTTGAGAATAGCATGCCTGTTTGATAACAACATACTGTTTTTATAGTTCCTGTCACTTTCTTAACAAAAGCGATTGGCTGAATATGCCAGCGACTTTATTCACTCGTTGCTCATTGTCGCAACCGCCGTGATCGCTCACCTCACAATTCTCCCCGGCGTGCCTGACAAATAGACGGACACACCCTGGCATATTTCTCATCACACTTATGTCAGCTATTTTCACAATTGGCCATTGTGGTTAAAACCTGTACCACTCAGACGAGGCTCAAGGTAGACGAATGGCGCTATATATTACTGCCCCATAGCGCCCCATGCCTGCCACCCCTATATTCTCACCCTCGCGCTTCACATCATGTTATTTGAGGATCAAGCGACGCCAGGGGCCTGTGATCTCGCAGTGACCCGTTTCCTCCGTATTCTGCCAGCCGAGGCGATGATAAAAGGCCAGAGCAGAGGTATTGTGGGTCGCCACCTTGAGTGAGGCCGGCTTCCGACAAGCCGCCAACCCCTGGGTCAGCAGTGCCCGCCCCAGCCCCTGACCATGCCAGTCGGCCGACACGTAGAGATGATGCACGAAGCTCTCATCCCCCCAGATGGAAACAAACCCGCAAGGGGTGCCACCCTGTTCAGCCACCCAGAGCTGCTCGCCCCGGGTATGCTCGTCGAAATCCTCAAGCCGAAAGTGGGAAGGGTCGACCCAGTGAAAGGTCTGACGCCGCCCCTTCAGGTACAGCTGCGCCAATTGGGGAATATCCGTCTCTCGCATGACTCTGATCATCAGGCCTTCCTTCGTCACTGTTATCACTTGGCAACACTGTCGGATGGATCGCCACACAGTGTCAAATATCATGGTTAGGATAACGGCCGACCGATGGCACGGGTGTGACACACCTCTGTCCATTTTATCGCCCATGGGGCTATACTGCCTGAGTCCCATGTATGGATGGTTTGAGGCTCGCTGATTTATGGATAACAAGCAGATAGAAGGCAACATCTTTGTTCCGGCCCATATCGACGATGTCTGGCGTGCCTGGACAACCGAGAGCGGCCTGCGCAGCTTCCTGGCGCCGGAATGTCTGATGGTGCCCGAACCGAATGGTCCCTTCGAGATCTATTTCAGGCCCGATGCCCCGCTGGGTGAACGTGGTAGCGAAGGCTGTCGGGTGATGGCCGTCATGCCCCACGACCTGCTCAGCTTCAGCTGGAACTTTCCGCCCTCCCTGCCCCATATTCGTCTGCAAAAAACTCAGGTCAGCCTGCGTTTTGTGCCTGAAGGTCAGGGTACTCGCCTCTACTTCCTGCAAAGCGGCTGGGCAAACGATCCTGACTGGGATCAGGGCTACGCCTATTTTCGGGAAGAGTGGCTGGAAACCAGCCTGCCCCGCCTGCAGTATCGCTTCACCCACGGCCCCATCGACTGGAATAACCCGCCGGACAAGCAGCAACTGAAATCACTGGCCCAATAAGCCGACATATCAAAACACCGCCAGCTGGCGGTGTTTTTTATATTCAATTAGCGGCAGTTCAACGCGGGTTTGTCATCCAGCAGCCAGGAAATCCAGCGCCGTTTTGAATTTAGAACAAACCCTTCATCTGCCTCAATGCCTTTTACTATGTAACCATCTGCTGACAACTGTTCTGCCACCCTGGCAAACTGCCATTCGTTGCTATTAATACGCTCGCCCTTGATCAAGGCGTCACTTAGCTGTTGATTCATCACAATGATCGACAGTCCCGTCACTGAGTCTATCCCCAGCCCGGTATTTGCTACCCGCCCAACCACAACCGGTACCTTGACTGTACAGTGGCGACCTTCGCTATCAGCTGTGGTATAGCTCCCTTCACCAACTCGCCCCTGCATCCATAAAAGACTTCCCTGAGTCAAACGCTCTACCGACAATATACCCAGCGCCCCCTTGGGGAAATCATGAATATCAACAGTCTCGGCGAGCAGGACCGGACACGCCAACATGAGCAACCATAGATAATGTTTCATCATGTCCTCCCCGCTGATTGAGCGTATGAATCGCCTTGTTGCGAGAGAAAATAGAGCAACACAAAGGGGCCGATGACAGGGACAAAAAAGACACATCCCCACCATCCCGAACGATCAATATCGTGCAGACGGCGGACGACAAGTGCAACCACGGGAATGGCACTTGCCACGCTATAGCCCATATCCAGCCAGGTCATATCATCCAGACGCACATCCAGTGCGATACACATAAGAGTGACCAACAAATGCACCCACATGAACATCCAGAACTCCTTTCTGGAGGAGAAACCGGAAAAATCAAAGTAACGGCGCCACGCAAGTAAATAAAAAGAGAACATTCAGGATATCTCCAGCGTTATTTGGTCACCCATCTTGGTGGCGAACGCGGCGTGAGACGTCCTGAAACCGGTTTTAGGACGTGCTAAAACCTGTCTTTGTCCGTGACATTCTTCTTTACGTGGATGCGAACCGTTATGCTGGCATGACGTTATCTTTTCACTACCATGGCTGGGATCAGGATCAGTTATGCTCGCAATTCCCGTACCCTTCGTTGTCTCTCTAATGCTGGCCTTGCTGGCGGTGACCTTGTATGTGCGATTGGCCGAACAAGCAAAAACGGCTTGCCTGTTTTTGGCGATCTGTGCAGCTACCACCGGACTTGTAGGGCTTCGCTGGACTTTCGATATTGTTCTCTTCAGTTTTGCCCAACCAATACTTGCATCACTCATCCCGGTCGCGGCCTGGCACATCTTTACCCGTGCGAGCACCGACACAGGCAGAATTGCTTATAAACATGCCATCGGGCCTATATTGGTGGTAATCAGCCTCTTTACTCACTCCTTTTTTGCGCTACCTCTGGATGAGATCCTCACTGCAATTTATCTGTTTTATGGTATTGCTCTGGTACGTTATTCCGCGAAGGAGCCGCTCCTCATCCATGTCTCGTTAAGTCATTGGGAAGGAGTGAAAAGGGCCGAAAACGCAGCGGGTTGGATGTTATTATTCTCTGCGGTGATCGATACCGCCATATCCATCGACTTTGCAGTTAATCAGGGCAAGTTTTCCCTTTATATTCTAACGCTAGGTCACTTGATACTGCTGCCAGCACTGGCACTTGCCGTGATCATGGTGGGTGTCAATACGCCATCATTTGATGACGTAGGTAAACCAGAGAAACCACATATATCCAAGGTGCCAAGCGCGGAACCATCGCTGACAGAAGAGCGTGCCAACGAGATTACCGTCATGCTGGATAAACTGATGCAAGAAAAAGCAAGTTTTCTCGATCCGGATCTGACATTGGCAATGCTGTCGCGCAAGCTGGGCATTCCCGCCAAACAGATCTCGACGGCGGTCAATCAGGTACACAAAAAAAGCATATCCAGAGTGATCAATGAATATCGTATCGAGCATGCAAAAAAAGCGCTACTGACGACAGATGAAACCGTCACCCAGATATTGATGAATGCGGGCTTCCAGACCAAATCCAACTTTAATCGCGAATTTTCTCGCCTAACGGGCCTGACACCCAGTGCATTCAGAAAACAAAGCGAAACGCAGCCCCGTTAATATGTTGCGCGCCGTCATGTCAAACAGTCAGCCAAGCCCGACACTGACCGAAAAAGCCAATAAGCATCCTGAACACCAACGAGCAATAATGAAGCCCCAAAAATGGGTGGCGGGTGCTGCTTATGGGCTTTATGACCACCTTGAATGCCATGACGGCATTCTCTACAATGACGCACTTTTTACCCATTTCAGGTCATATTGATGAGCGATACCAACACCAAACCGGCACTGCCGGATCACCTTGCGGGCAACCCGCGCAGCCCGCACCATGTCGCAGCCTGTTTCGAACACCCGATCGGTATTCGACTCAATGGTAAAGAGCGCACCGATGTCGAGGAGTATTGCATCAGTGAAGGCTGGGTGAAGATCCCCTCCCCCAAGGCGCTGGATCGTCGCGGTCAGCCGATCCTGATCACCCTGAAAGGCACCGTTGAGGCCTACTATATCGAGTCCGTTTAACTGCTGCGGCCTGCCTCTTCGGATTACCGAGCCAGCGGGTCTGTCACTGCAGTCAACAACAAGGCCACCATAATGGTGGCCTTGTTGTTTCTGGCATCTGCCAAGGTGAACGACTTGCGGGCTGAATCGGCGGCGCTTACACCCCCAAGCGGTCGCGCAGGGTATACCAGGCAGCGCCAGCGGCGGTAAAGGGGATACGAAACAGGCGGCCGCCGGGGAAGGGATAGTGCGGCAGCTTGGCGAAGGCATCGAAGCGCTCTGCCTGACCACTCAATACCTCGGAGAGCAGCTTGCCCGCCAGATGGGTACAGGTGACACCGTGGCCGCTGTAACCCTGCATGTAATAGATGTTGGGGCCGATGCGGCCAAACTGTGGCAGGCGCGACAGGGTCAGCAGGAAGTTGCCGGTCCAGGTGAACTCCACCTTGACGCCTGCCAGCTGCGGGAAGGTCTTGAGCATCTTGGGGATGATCAGCCGTTCGATATCTGCCGGATCCCGCGCGCCATACACAACGCCACCGCCGTAGAGCAGACGGTGATCGCCGGAGGTGCGGTAGTAGTCGAGCAGGTAGTTGCAATCTTCCAGGCAGTAATTTTGCGGCAAGAGGGAGCGGGCGCGCTCCTCCCCCAGCACCTCGGTGGCGATCACCTGGGTACCGCAGGGCATGCTCTTGCCAGCGAGCTCGGGCACCAGGTTGCCGAGATAGGCGTTGCCGGCCACCACCACGAAGCGCGCCTTCACCGCCCCCTTGGCGGTCTTCACCAGTGCCGGTTGGCCCGGGGTGATGCTGGTGACGGCGGATTGCTCAAAAATCCGCCCCCCCTGCATGCGGATGGCTTCGGCCTCCCCCAGCGCCAGGTTGAGGGGGTGAATATGGCCGCCGCTCTTGTCGAGCAGGCCGCCGACGTAGCGATCACTCGCTACCACCTCGCGGATCCCGTCCCCGTCGAGCAGCTCCAGCTTGTCGTTGCCCCACTTCTGCCAACGGGCCTGCTGGGCCTTGAGCTCATGGAGCTGGCGCTCCGTCTCGGCGGCAAAGACGCCCCCCTCCTGCAGGTCGCACTGGATGTTGTAGCGTTTGATCCGCTCGCGGATGATCTGCCCCCCTTCAAACAACATGGAGCCGAGCAGCTTTGCCTGATCCGGCGGGCAGTTCGCTTCTATGGTGTCGATATCGCGGCTGTAGGAGTTGACGATCTGGCCGCCGTTGCGACCGCTGGCGCCAAAGCCTACCCGGGCCGCCTCCAGCACCACCACCGAATAGCCCTTTTCCACCAGATGCAGCGCACTGGAAAGGCCGGTGTAACCCGCCCCTATGATGCAGACATCGCACTCAAGCTGCTCGGTCAATGTCGGATAGGGTGCGTGTTGATTGGCACTGGCTGCGTAGTAACTGTTTACATGCTCGGTCATGATCCCTGTTTCCTTACCGGTTCTTTTCCCAAACGAGACATAGTCTCGACACTAGAAGTTGGCCGGGGTATGGGCGCTGACGATGCGACAAGTCTGCCCCGACGGATTGCTGAAACTGTGGGGCTCGCCTGTGTCGATCACATAGCTGTCCCCGGCACTGAGTGGGTAGGTCTGCCCGGCCACCGTCAGGATCACAGACCCTTCCAGCACGGTACCGACCTCCTCCCCCAGATGTTTGACCTGACCGCCCGTGTCGGTGCCTGGGGCATAGGTCTCCAGCATGAAGCCAAGCTGGCGACGATTATTGCCGTTGTGCACCAGCTTCATGGAAACCCCCTGACTGCCCAGTTCGATCAACTGCTCGGCCTTGATCACCACGCTTGGCGCACGCCCCTCCTCCTCGGCGAAGAAGCGCGACAGCGGCAGCTCATAGACGTTAAGCAGCTTCTGCAAGGAGGCCACCGACGGGCTCACCTTGTCCTGCTCTATCATGCAGATGGCGCCGTGGGTCAGCCCGCTCAGCTCGGCGACCCGTCGCTGGGAGAGCCCGAGACGGCGGCGTGTGGCGGCGAGGCGCTCCCCCATACTCTTGTCCATCAGCGGGTTAGCCGTCATGGTCTGCCGCTTTGCCTCTGCTTGTGGTTGCTGCATCGCCCACCTCCTTGTGTGCCTGCCGACTTGCGTATTTATCTGCTTGCGTGCCTGTCGAGTGTGCTTGCGGATCGGTGCGAGGGCGCAACCGGTTAAAATAGCGAGTCACATTGCCGGACCTGTTCGTTATCCTGCACGGCACGTGCCGTTCATTATTTTGCACACCCAATCCCACAAAAACCGGTAAAATCGCTCTGACAGCTCCATTTCTAGCATGCAGCGCCCCGTTTACTCAAATATATTTAACACTTGAAAAACATTTCAGCTCAATTTATGGTCTTCCTGTGCTTATTATTCTATACGGTGGCAGCACAGGATCCCTTGGCCACCCTGACCCACAATCGAGGCTTCCTTCTATGTCAGCATCACAACCCGCTCTCTCCTTGATCAAGTCCCTTGCCTATATAGATGGTCGCTGGTGCGAGGCGCATAGCGGACGCCACTTCGAGGTACTCAATCCGGCCAATGGCCAGATCATCACCCAGGTACCCGACATGGACGAGGTGGACACCCGCTGTGCCATCGAGGCCGCCAGTGCGGCGCAAGCGCCCTGGGCCGCCCTCACGGCCAAGGAGCGCAGCAACAAACTCTACGCCTGGTTTGAACTCATCATGGCCAATCAGGACGAGCTGGCTCGCATCATGACCTGCGAGCAGGGCAAGCCGCTGGCCGAAGCCAAGGGGGAAGTGGCCTACGGCGCCAGCTTTATCCAGTGGTTCGCAGAAGAGGGCAAGCGCGCCTATGGCCGCACCATTCCGGGTTTTTCCAGCGACAGGCGTCTGGCCACCATCAAGCAGCCGGTGGGGGTGGTCGCCGCCATCACGCCATGGAACTTCCCCATCGCCATGATCACCCGCAAGGCGGGCCCGGCGCTGGCAGCCGGTTGCACCATCGTCATCAAACCTGCCGCCGAGACTCCGCTGTGTGCGCTGGCGCTGGCGGCACTGGCGGAAGCGGCCGGCATTCCGGCTGGCGTTATCAATATCGTTACCACCCATCACTCGTCAGCGGTGGGCAACGAGCTGTGCAACAACAAAGCAGTGCGCAAGCTCTCCTTCACCGGCTCGACCCGCATTGGCAAGCTGCTGATGCGCCAGTGCGCCGACACCATGAAGAAGCTGTCGCTGGAGCTCGGAGGCAACGCCCCCTTCATCGTGTTTGACGATGCCGATCTCGACGCCGCCATCGCCGGGGCGCTCGCTTCCAAGTACCGCAACGCGGGCCAGACTTGCGTCTGCGCTAATCGTATCCTGGTGCAGGCCGGTGTCTACGATGCCTTCGCCGAGAAGCTGACTGCCGCCGTGCAGGGCTTCAAGGTGGGGGATGGCATGAGCGAGGGCACCCAGATAGGCCCGCTGATCAACCTCGCCGCTGCCAGCAAGGTGGCCGAGCTGGTCAAGCAGGCCGAAGCCGCCGGCGCCAAGGTGTTGGTGGGCGGCGAGCCACATCCCGCCGGCCCGCTGTTCTACCAGCCCACCATTTTGGGCAATGTCGATAAAACCAACCCCATTTTGCAGGAGGAGATCTTCGGCCCGGTCGCTCCGCTGGTACGTTTTGACACCGAAGCCGAGGCCATCGCCATTGCCAACGACACCCCCTACGGGCTGGCCGCCTACTTCTATGGCCGGGATATCGCCAGGGTGTGGCGGGTAGCCGAACAGCTCGAATACGGCATGGTGGGCATCAACGAGGGGATCATCTCCACCGAACTGGCCCCCTTTGGCGGCATCAAGGAGTCGGGTCTGGGCCGCGAAGGGGCGGCCGAGGGGCTGGAAGAGTATCTGGAAACCAAATATCTCTGCTTTGGGGGCATTCGCTAGGAGCGGATTTATACCAGACCCCGGCTTCTCCCTTCTCAAGAAGGAGGAGCAAACTGCCCCACCTGCCAAGGGAGGGGCGGGATGGGGTCCTGCTATCAAGCTGCAGCGTGCCTTTGCAGGCATACCGTCATGAAAAGGACCAAGTGAGCGCTCCCGGTTGGGAGGCTCGCCACATTGAGACAGGGGCCAAGGCCTCTCAGGGAGAAAAGATGAGTCATTCAGATAGCCATGCAGACAACAACCAGGCCTGGCAGGCCCGCCGTGAAGCGGCCGTGGTCAACGGCGTCGGCACCCTGCTGCCAGTGTTTATCGACAAGGCTCTCAACGCCGAGCTATGGGACGTGGAGGGCAACCGCTACATCGACTTTGCCTCCGGCATCGCCGTGCTCAACACGGGCCACAACCACCCCAAAGTGGTGGCGGCAGTGCGTGAACAGCTCGAAAAATTCAGCCACACCTGCTTTCAGGTGACCCCCTACCCCGGCTATATCGAGCTTGCCGAGAAGCTCAACGCCCTGGTGCCAGGCCCGACGCCAAAACGCACCCTGTTTCTCTCCACCGGCGCCGAGGCGGTGGAGAACGCCATCAAGATAGCCCGCGCCCACACGGGCCGCAGCGGCACCATCGCCTTCAAGGGGGGCTTCCACGGTCGCACCATGATGGGGATGGCACTCACCGGCAAGGTAGTGCCCTACAAAACGGGTTTCGGCCCCTTCCCGGGAGAGGTCTATCACCTGCCCTTCCCGAGCGATTACCTGGGGGTGAGCGAGGCCGATGCCCTTGCCGCGCTGGATCTCTGCTTCAGCTCGGATATAGAACCGGCCCGGGTGGCAGCCATCATTCTCGAACCCGTGCAGGGTGAAGGGGGTTTCTACTCCGCTTCACCCAGCTTTATGCAGAGCCTGCGCAAGCTGTGCGATCAGCACGGCATAGTGCTCATCTGTGACGAGATCCAGAGCGGTTTCTGTCGCACCGGCAAAACCTTTGCCACCGAGTACAGCGGCATAGAACCAGACATCATGACGCTCGCCAAGAGTCTGGCCGGTGGCTTCCCCCTCTCGGCCGTAGTGGGCAAGGCGGCCATCATGAACGCCGCCAAGCCGGGCGGTCTGGGGGGCACCTATGCGGGTTCCCCCATCGCCTGCGCCGCCGCCCTGGCGGTGCTGGAGGTGATCGAAGAGGAGCAACTCAACCAGAAAGCCCTGGCTCAGGGGGAGCAGATCAAGGCTCGCCTGCATCAGCTGGCCGAGGGTTTTGACTGCATCGGCGACATTCGCGGCCCCGGCGCCATGGTGGCCATGGAGCTGGTCAAAGGCCGGGATGCCAGCCAGCCTGACCCGGACCTCACCAAACGGCTGGTGGCCGAGGCCGGCAAACGCGGGCTTGTGCTGCTCTCCTGCGGCGTGCGGGCCAACGTCATCCGCTTCCTGGCGCCCCTTACCGCCACTTCGGCCTTGATCGAGGAAGGGCTGGCTCTGCTGGAACAGGCGCTCACCGCTGCCAGTCAGAGCTAGATCCACCCGGTTTCATCGGTCATGGCGAAAAATACCGTCAGATAACCGCAGGCCGCCCATCGCGGACGGCCTGCTCATACGGTATCATCCCCGCCCCAAAAAATGATGACAGGCGAGCTGGGCTCCCTCCAGGGCCAGCCACACTGTCACGCGTCCTTCGCCTGCCTGCGGCGCGGGACATACGCCCCAAATTCGAGGAGAGAGGCCAATGGCTCAACGCCCGGCTCGATTGAAGCAAACCCTGACCCTGTGGCAAGTGGTGGTGATGGGATTGGCCTATATGACCCCCATGGTGGTGTTCGATACCTTTGGCATCGTCACCGACATCACTCAGGGCCATGTGACTACCGCCTACCTGCTGGCCCTGGTGGGCGTGTTGTTCACCGCCACCAGCTATAGCCAGATGGTGCGCCACTATCCAGTTGCCGGCTCCGCCTATACCTATGCCCAGAAGGAGTTCTCCCCCGTGGTGGGCTTCATGGTGGGCTGGTCATCCCTGCTCGACTACATGTTCCTGCCGATGATCAACATGCTGCTGGCCAAGATCTACCTGACAGCCCTGTTTCCCGGCATCGAACCCTGGATCTTCATCTGCGCCATGACGGCGCTGATGACCCTCATCAACCTGCGCGGCATCGATCTGGTGGCCAACCTCAACGGTGTCATCATCTTGATCCAGATCGCCATCATGGTGGTGTTTCTGGCCCTGATCGGATACGGCATCGCCCAGGGCGAAGGAGTAGGTACCGTCAGCCTGCAGCCCATCTACAGCGCCAACACAGAGGTGTTGCCACTGCTGACCGGCGCCACCATCCTCTGTTTCTCCTTTCTGGGATTCGACAGCCTGAGCGCCCTCAGTGAAGAGACCCCCAACGCCGGCAAGGTGATCCCGAAAGCCATCTTCCTGACGGCCTTGCTGGGGGGCCTCATCTTCGTGGTGGTGGCCTATGCCCTGCAGCTCTACTTCCCGGATGCCTCCCGCTTCAAGGAGCCGGATGCAGTGCTGCCCGAGATTGCCCTCTATGTGGGCGGCAAGCTGTTCCAGAGCGTGGTGCTGGTCTGTGCCTGCGTGGCCGTGCTGGCGTCGGGACTCTCCTCCCACGCCGGTGTCTCCCGCATCCTCTACGTGATGGGGCGGGACAAGGTGCTGCCCCAGCGCACCTTCGGGTATATCCACCCCAAGTGGCAGACACCCGTGTTCAACATCCTGCTGGTGGGCATACTGGCGCTGTCGGCCATCAGCTTCGATCTGGAAATCGCCCTGGCTCTGATCAACTTCGGTGCCCTGGTGGCCTTTACCGTGGTCAATCTGTCGGTGATCGCCTGCTATTACGTGCGTCAGGGGCGCAACAAAACCCTTAAGGATCACCTGCAATATCTGGTGCTGCCCCTGTGCGGGGCGGGGACTGTCGCGATTCTCTGGCTCAATCTCGAACTAACCTCTCTTATCCTCGGCATTATCTGGGCTGCCATAGGGGGAATTTATCTGTTTTTGCGTACCACCTTCTGGCGCGTATCCTTGCCGACCTATTGAACTGCAAGCCTTGCCAACACTGGGCTGGCGCCGATCTCCCCCGAACGGGTGACGGCGCCATTCATTGATATAAAACAGGTCATTGATAATTCTCTTGCCCGGAATGCCTTTAGTGGCTTGTCTTCCCCCCCCATCTGGGGCAAAATCCCGCCGCTTTCATAACCGATGTGATCCCACATCGGTTATTTTTCATTTTGAAAAATTTTATTACCACTCGAGGCCGGACAACTTCCGGAAATGATATCAAGGTTCAGATGAACCTAATGCCGCAATGAGGAAAAACATGGGGCTCTTGTTTGCTTTGTCTCCGGTCGCCACCGGAACCTGCTTTGGTCGCCGCGCGACCAACGTCTGTGGTTTGCATACCGATGTTGTGAGTACGCGAGAACCCGGTCCCATGGCCTCAAGCCATTCCACTTCCTGCCGCCCGTGCAAGGAGGAAGCCTGAATGAGCCAGCAACCCGTTCGTCTGAAAAAAACCCTCAGCATGTGGCAAGTGGTGGTGATGGGTCTTGCCTATCTGACCCCCATGGCCGTGTTCGATACCTTCGCCATCGTCGGTGACATCACAGAGGGTCGGGTCGCCACCGCCTATCTGCTGGCGCTGGGCGGCATACTGCTGACCGCGTTCAGCTACGGCCATCTGGTGCGCAAGTTCCCCTCTGCGGGCTCTGCCTATACCTATGCCCAGAAGGTGTTCAACCCCTACGTCGGTTTCATGGTGGGCTGGTCTTCCCTGCTCGACTACATGTTCATGCCGATGATCAATATCCTGCTGGCCAAGATCTACCTGACCGCCATGTTCCCCGGGGTTGATCCCTGGATTTTCATCTTCGGTCTGGTGACAGTGATGACCTTCCTCAACCTGCGCGGCATCAACCTGGTAGCCAACTTCAATGGCCTGATAGTGGTGATCCAGCTGGCCATCATCACCCTCTTCATCGGTCTGATGGGCTGGGGCATCTACCAGGGTGAGGGCGCAGCGACCCTGATGAGCAGCCGGCCGTTCCACTTCGAATCCGCCAGCGTGGTGCCGCTCTTTACCGGTGCGACCATCCTCTGCTTCTCCTTCCTCGGCTTCGACGGCCTGAGTTCGCTGTCAGAAGAGACCCCGAACGCTGGCAAGGTGATACCGCGCGCCATCGTGCTGACCGCGCTCATCGGCGGTGTCATCTTCGTGGTGGTTTCCTATTGCCTGCAGCTCTACTTCCCGGATCTGGCCCGCTTCAAGGAGCCCGATGCCGTGCTGCCCGAGATTGCCCTCTACGTCGGCGGCGCCTTCTTCCAGAGCGTGGTGCTGGTGTGTACCACAGTGGCGGTACTGGCCTCCGGCATGGCGGCGCACGCAGGCGTGTCGCGCATCCTCTACGTCATGGGGCGCGATCGCATGATCCCGGAGCGGGTGTTTGGCTACATCCATCCAAAATACCGGACGCCGGCCATCAACGTGCTGATGGTGGGCTGTCTCGCCCTCTCCGCCGTGTCGTTTGATCTCGACACAGCGCTGGCGCTGGTGAACTTCGGTGCCCTGGTGGCCTTCACCTTCGTCAACCTGTCGGTCATAGGCCAGTTCTGGGTACGCGAGAAGCGCAACAAGAGCATCAAGGATCACCTGCTCTACCTGCTGCTGCCGCTGCTCGGCGCCGCCACTATCGGTGCGCTCTGGATCAACCTGGAGCAGAGCTCCCTGGAGCTGGGCCTGATCTGGGCGGGTCTCGGGGTCACCTATCTGTTCCTGCGTCTGGCGGTGTTCCGCATTCCCTTCCGTCAGTACGAAGAGACAGCCGACTCCCAATAAGGGATCGCGCCACACCGCAAAAAGCAGAAGGGGAGCCATGGCTCCCCTTCTTGTTATCCGGCCCTCTGTGCAGCCTTGTCATCAAACCATCATAAAAGTGTCACTTTGTAATATTTCTGTCATAGAGCCTTGATTAAATGCGCAGGTCTACTTCAACCCCGAACGGTATCACCGTCCTCAAGAGGCTACATGCAACAGACGCAATCCTTGCCACAACAGCGAGCATCCCACTTCAGATCGCTGTTCAACTGGGTCACGGTTATCGCACTGGTCTACATCATTCTGGTTGCCGTTGGCGCCGTTTCCCACGGCTTCAAGGGCTTCTCCGGCGGCGCAGAGGGCGCAGCCCAGATCTTCGCCTTCGCAAACAATCCCTTTGTCGCCCTGCTGCTCGGCATACTGGCGACGGCCCTGGTGCAATCCTCCAGCACTGTCACCTCGGTGATCGTCGGTCTGGTGGCGGGCGGCCTGCCCATCGGCATGGCCATCCCCATGATAATGGGAGCCAACCTCGGCACCACCATCACCAACACCATAGTCTCATTGGGTCATATCAGGGACAGAGCCGAGTTTCGCCGCGCCTTTGCCGCCGCGACCGTACACGACTTCTTCAACCTGCTGGCGGTGTTTATCTTCCTGCCGCTTGAGCTGATGTTCGGCCTGCTGCAAAAGAGCGCCGAGTGGCTGGCTACGCTGCTGGTGGGCTCCGCCGACTTGTCGATGAAAGGGGTGGACTTTATGAAGCCCCTCACTGCCCCTGCGCTCAACCTTGTCGACAGCGCGGTCGCCTTCTTGCCGGGCAAGGGCGCCGCCATTGCCACCATCGTCATCGGCATACTGCTGATCCTCGCCTGCGTTACCTATCTGGGCAAGGTACTGCAACAGGTCTTGGTAGGTCGCGCCAAGGAGCTGCTGCACAAGGCTCTGGGTCGTGGCCCGCTGACCGGTATCGCCTCCGGTACCCTGGTCACCATCATGGTGCAGTCCTCCTCCACCACCACCAGCCTGATGATACCCCTGGCCGGTGGCGGCGTGTTCAGCACTCGCCAGCTCTATCCCTTCACCCTGGGGGCGAATATAGGTACGACCATCACTGCCCTGCTGGCGGCCACCGCCATCAGCGGTGCCGGTGCCAAGCTGGCGCTGACCATAGCCCTGGTGCATGTGCTGTTCAACCTGTTTGCCGTTGTGCTCATCTATGGCGTGCCCTTCCTGCGGGAATTGCCCATCAAGGCCGCCGAGGGGCTGGCCCGGGTCGGCAGCGAGAACAAACTGCTGGCACTGGGTTATGTGGCCGGGCTCTTCTTCGCCCTGCCCGCCCTCATGATGGTGGCGGCTAAGTAACCCGCTCTAATGAGACGAGGGGGCTGGATCCTGGCCCCCTCGTCGTCTGTCTGCCCCGTCACATCCTCCTGCGTCCCGGCTCGCCCTCCCTCCCCGACTGGGATAAGATGCCGCCTTCATTGCCTTTAAGGAAAAACTGATGAAATTCATTCTGATCGCGTTGCTGATTGCCGGTGTCGCCTACTACTTCTACTCCAGCAGCAACAACAAAAAACAAGCGGTGGAAAATGTGCGCAAGGGCGCCGAGTTCCTCGCCAGCAACAAAGACAAACCTCTGGTGACCACCACGGCCTCCGGTCTGCAATACGAGGTGCTGACCCCGGGCACAGGCACGGTTCACCCCACAGCCACCAGCAAGGTGAAGGTACACTACGAGGGCAAGCTGCTGGACGGCACCGTCTTCGACAGCTCGGTCGCCCGCGGCGAGCCCATCGAATTTGGCCTCAATCAGGTGATTGCTGGCTGGACCGAAGGGGTACAGCTGATGGTGGAAGGTGAGAAGACCCGCTTCTACATCCCCGCCAATCTGGCTTATGGCGACCGTGCCGCTGGCAAAATACCGCCGGGATCCGTGCTGATCTTTGACGTTGAGCTGCTGGGTATCCAATAAGCAGGCTTATGCCAATCGCGCCGCTGGCAAGATCCCACTGAGCGCCCGTGCTGATCTTTGACGTTGAGCTGCTGGACATCCAGTAAGTCCGTCCCTCGACAGCTTCCTATGCCAAGGCCAGCGCACTGCGCTGGCCTTGTTGTTTCTGCTTGTCTGCGGCCCAGCCCTGTCACACCAATCACAGTTACTATCAACCAATGGTGAACAGTGCTTATACATATCGCTGGATTGTTAACCTTACTTCCTGAGCTGATAATGACCCCATCGTCAGTGGCCCGACGCCCTGACCCCGGTTTCGGGTACGCAATGCGTACCGACACAGCTTATATGGAGTCTTGTCATGTCTATCGCCCCCGTCTGGTTTATCTCTCACGGCGCTCCGGATCTGGTTCTGCGCGACCAACCGGCCACCCACTTCCTGAAAACATTGCGCCTTGGCGATATCAAGGGACTGGTGGTGATCTCGGCACACTGGTTCAGCCGCACCGACCTGCAGATCAACGTCGAGCCCAATCCGGCGCTCATGTATGACTTCTACGGTTTTCCGGAGCCGCTCTACCATATTCGCTGGCCGGCAACGAGTCCGCTGTGGTTGCAAGAGGCGGTGGGCGATCAGCTGATGCTGGCGGGCTTGCTGGCTACACAGGTGCGCCGCGAGCTGGATCACGGCGTCTGGTCGCCGCTCTCCCTGATGGATCCGGCAAGCGAGATCCCCCTGGTGCAGATCTCCATCCCGGCCAGTTTCAGCCCGGCCCAGCTCTGGCAACTGGGGGAAGCGCTGCAAAGCCTGCGCGAACAGGGGATAGGCATACTGGCCTCCGGCGCCATTACCCACAACCTGCGGGCCCTCGGGCCGGACAACTCACCGGTGCCGGGCTGGGCCAGCGCCTTCGTCAACTGGCTGGAGCAGATCATGAGCGAGGGTGACAGGCCCGCGCTGGAAGAGTACAGAACGCGCGCCCCGGGAGCGGTGGAAGCACACCCCCATGACGATCACCTGCGCCCGCTGTTTGTGGCCCTGGGGGCCGCCGGCCAGGACAAGCCCCACAAGCTGCACGACAGCTGGGATGGCGGCAGCCTCTATATGGGCTCTTACCGGTTTGCATGACCGGATGCAGGCCGCTTCTCAGCAACCTCTGCTCTGAGCGGAAGGTGGCGATTGGTATTAAGCTATGTTGAAACCCATTTGATACCATCTTCTAACCAGACACGGGCACCACTCTCCGCGCCCTTGTCTCTAAATGCTGGATATTAAGTTTTACTTCCAATGAGTTAACGTTACTCTGGCTGACAAGGCCGAGCGCACATGTCTGGTGCGTTCCAGTGAAGCAAGGAGGCTTCCACGTGAGCAATCACCACCCCTTTTTTATCTTGAACAGGAGTGCGATCCTGATCTTATGCCTCGGCCTTCTGCTCTCCCTGCTTGGCGCAATTCTCCTCCAATACAACAATGACAAGCAGGCTCAGGTGGCCATCGCCGCCACCACGGAAGACATCGCTGACACCATAAAGACCCGGATAGAGCTTTATCAATATGGGCTGAGGGGGGTACGTGGTGCGATTTTAACCGCTGGCGAACATGACTTCAGTCATCAGGACTTCGTTCGCTATAGCCTGACCCGAGACGTGGACAAAGAATTTCCCGGCGCTCGCGGCTTCGGGTTTATCAGACGGGTCAGCAATGCCGACCTCGATAACTTCATCAACTACGTCCAGAAGGATGGGCGGCCAGGTTTCACCATTCAACAGCTGTCGGCCTATCACGGTGAGCATTTCATCATCCAATACATAGAGCCGGAATCCCGTAATAAGGCGGCAATCGGACTGGACATTGCCTCCGAAACGTCACGTCGCGAGGCCGCACTCTCTGCCATTCGCAGTGGTGAAGTCAGACTGACCGCCCCTATTACCTTGATTCAAGCCACGGGCAAACCACTGCAGTCCTTTCTGATCATGATGCCTATCTATCGCACCGTGATCACACCCGCCACCAGCAGTGAGCGGGAAAAAGCAGGGTTTGGCTGGAGTTACGCCCCTCTACTGACAGAGGATGTGCTGGGCGCCTTGCATCTGGAAAGCGACACCTTTCACATCAGCCTCAGTGATATCACTGCAACGCAACAGGCAAAGCCCTTCTACACCAGCGCCCTCACCCATGAGTCCAACAATCCTCATCATATCGTCATGACACACACCACCGAGCGGAACATTTATGGCCGCCTCTGGCTGATTTCCCTCAATGCTCACCCCCTCTATCTGACCCGACTCCAGCAGACCTCACCGTTAATCATATTGTTCACCGGCGGCATCATCACCCTGCTGACCATGCTGGTCTTCCGCATGCGTGCTATTGGTCAGCAACAGCGCCTCAGGGTCATTGAAAACCAGGCCAAGTTGGCAGCCATTGTTGCCAGCGCCAGCGATGGCATCATCGCCAAGACACTGAATGGCATCTTGGTGAGCTGGAACAAGGGGGCAGAAGATCTGTTTGGTTACTCGGCCGAAGAGGTCCTAGAGCACAGCAGTGCTGAACTGTTCGGTACCAGTGA
This sequence comes from Aeromonas sp. 9A, assembly GCF_963900955.1. Lineage (NCBI taxonomy): Bacteria > Pseudomonadati > Pseudomonadota > Gammaproteobacteria > Aeromonadales > Aeromonadaceae > Aeromonas > Aeromonas sp. 9A. Next base: position 1,641,331 of record NZ_CAWRFG010000001.1, on the reverse strand, counting down.
TGATGACGCCAACGAGAAAGCCCTACTGGCAAGCATTAGGCAGGGGCAAAAGATCCCCAGCTTCCACACCCGCCGTCAGCACAAAGACGGACACATGCTGGAGCTGTCCATCTCCATCTCCCCCATTTATGACAACCGGGGCAAGATAGTCGGTATCTCAGAAACCATCAGGGACATCACGGCGCAGAAGAAGGCAGAGGAGCAAATACTGGTGCTCAATGCCAATCTGGAGAATCAGGTCGCGGAGCGTACGGCAGAACTGAGCAAGATCAATGTGTTATTGAGCAATGTGCTGCGTTCAGCCTCTGCCATCTCCATCATAGCGACCGACCTTGAGGGCACTATCACACTATTCAATGAAGGGGCAGAAAGACTCCTTGGCTACCGTGCCGACGAGGTCGTCGGTACGCAGACACCGGGCATTTTTCACGTTCGTGATGAGGTGATGGCACGCGGTACCGAACTGAGCAGTGAGTATGGCCAGCAAATCGGCGGCTTCCAGGTGTTCATCTATAAACCTGAGCGGGATGGGGCCGAGAGCCGGGAGTGGACCTATGTGCGCAAGAATGGCACACGTTTCCCCGTAACCCTGGTGATCACGGCCATCCGCGATGCACAGGGCGAAAGCCGTGGCTATCTGGGCATAGGGCTGGATATAACCCAGAGCAAGGCGGCCGAGAAAAAGCTGGCAGAGAGCCTCGAAATCACTAGAGCCATCCTGGATACGGCGGTCAACCCCATCATGACCATAGATCAAGAGGGCATCATTCAGTCCCTCAACCCAGCCGGACAGAGCACCTTCGGCTATCAGTCACAAGAAGCCCAGGGCAAGCGGATTGAAGACTTATTGAAAGCAACGGATAACGTCGAGACAGATGTCCCATTTTTTCATTCATTCACTCAGCTCAATCTGGCCAGCATCATGAGCAAGGAGTTTATTGGTCTGCGGCATGATGGTTCCGAGTTCCCCCTGCAAATGTCAATTGGGATGATGCAAGCCGCGGGTTCCACCATGTTCGTCTGCATCATCACCGACATGACCCAGCAGTTGGCACAACGCAAGGAGATCCTGTCGACCCGTGATCAGTTGCAAATGGCCGCGGAGGTGGCCGAACTGGGGATCTGGTCCTGGGATCTTGAGACCAACGCCCTGATCTGGAGCGACCGCATGTTCGAGATCTATGACCTGCCGTTGGCACTCAGAAATGAGGGGCTCGATTATCAGCACTGGGCGAGCCGGGTACATCCGGACGATGTGGCGGCCACTACCGACAGCCTGCAACGGGCCGTGGCCGGGACCGGGGTTTATGACCCCGTGTTCAGGGTAACATTATCCAGTGGTGAACAGCGTGTGATACAAGCTGGCGCAAAGGTGGAGAGAGACAGCACAGGCAAGGCCCTTCGCGCCATAGGTTTCAACCGAGACATTACGGCCCAGACCGAGCTGGAGTCACGCCTGCTCTATGCCAAGGAGCAGGCCGATGCGGCCAGTCAGACCAAGTCTTCTTTCCTGGCCAACATGAGTCATGAGATACGCACTCCGCTCAATGCCGTGCTGGGTATGTTGCAACTGATCCAATACACAGACCTGACCTCTCGCCAACTTGATTATGTGGTCAAGGCACACTCGGCAGCCAAATCCCTGCTGGGCCTACTTAACGACATTCTCGACTACTCGAAGATCGAGGCCAGCAAGTTGCAGCTCGATTTGCATGCCTTTGACATCGAAAGCCTGATGCGTGATCTGGCCATAGTGTTGGATGGCAACCAAAGTCAGAAGCAGATCGACGTCATGTTTGATATCGACCCCCGCCTGCCCAATCACCTCATTGGTGACAGCATGCGGTTGCAACAGGTCCTGACCAACCTGGCGGGCAATGCCCTCAAGTTCACCCTCAAGGGGCATGTGATCATCAAAGTAGCGCTGCTGGCCCATCATGAGCAGGCTGTGACCCTGCGCATGTCTGTGACCGACAGTGGCATCGGGATCAGCCCCCACCAGCTGGAACGCATCTTTGAAAGCTTCACCCAGGCCGAGACCTCTACCAGCCGCCGTTTTGGCGGATCCGGGCTGGGGCTGGTTATCTGCAAGCGCCTCATCACCCTGATGGGGGGGGGAGCTGCGGGTCGAAAGCGAGCCGGGGCGTGGCAGTCACTTCTGGTTTGACATCACACTGGCACAGGCCGAATCCCAGTCAATCAAAGAGGCCTGCCACGGTCTGGACCCCTCGTTGAAGATCCTGGTTGCCGATGACAGTGAGATGGCAACAGAGCTGCTGCAACGCACTCTGTCGTTATTGGGGTGGCAGGCAGAGTGCGTTCACTCCGGTGAAGATGCGATACGGCGGGTCAGCGAGGCTCACGATCAGGGACATCCCTTTGACATTGTCCTGATGGATTGGCGCATGCCGGACATGGATGGACTGAGCGCCGCCGCACGGATCCAACAGCAGGCAGCGTTACATCCTGCGCCCAAGATCATCATGATCACCGCCTATGGCCACGAGATACTTACCGAGTCTCACCAGTCAGGTGTTACCCCCTTCACCAGCCTGCTGACCAAACCGGTGACGCCAAAACAGCTGGCAGACACCATTTATCAGGCGATCCATGGGCGCGACACCACCCCAAGCGGGCCAATGCAGCATACCCGGCGGCTGAGCGGCCTTCACTTGCTGGTGGTGGAAGACAATATTCTCAATCGCCAGGTTGCCTTCGAGCTGCTTGGCTGCGAGGGTGCCCGGGTACAACTTGCCGAGTGTGGGCGGGATGGCGTGACCATGGTATTGCAGCAAAACCCTGCTTTTGACGCCGTGCTGATCGATATGCAAATGCCGGATATCGACGGACTGGAAGCGACACGTCAGATCCGTGCCCATCCACAGTTTGCCAATCTGCCCATCATCGCCATGACCGCCAATGTATCGGAAACGGATCGCCAACTCTGCCTGGCCGCCGGCATGAATGAGCACGTGGGTAAACCCATCGCCCTGGAACCGCTGGTCTCGACCTTGCTGGTACAAACCGGCAGGGTAGCGACCGCCACACAGGCCCCGACCTTGGTAGAAACACCCGATACGGGTGAGGCCCTGTTAGAGGCCGAGTCCATCATACGCCAGCGCTTTGATGACGATATCGAACTGCTACACCGGATCCTGAGCCTGTTCGGTCCGGACCTGGCGGAACAGCTGGTCGCCTTGAACCAGGCCATTACGACCGGACAAGTCAAAGAGGTTTGCGCCACACTGCATGCCATCAAGGGCAGCGCCAGTACCATGGGGGCCAGCAGACTGGCTGCCCAGGCCAGAGAACAGGAGCAAACCCTGCTGCACGCAGACGAGCAGCAGGCCAGGCAAATCTTGAACGACGAAAGCTGGTTCATTCAGTTGCAAGAGACCGCCTGGCTCAGCACTGAACGGCTGAACCGGACCTTCACCTCCCCGCTGCTGCGCCCCCTCCAGACACAGGCTGATGCCCTGCCACTCGCCGAGTGGCAGGCAGCCATGCAGGAGATCATGAGCTTGCTGGAGAGTGGCAATCTGGAGGCTGTCGAGTTGGCTGACGCGCTCGGGCGCAAGACGCCACCGCATCTGGGCACCACATTCAGTCAATTCGCCACCCTGATCGACAATCTGGACTTCACCGCTGCCCTCACCCTAGGGCACACACTGTTGAATCTTCAGCCACGGAGCCCGCACTGATGCCCTGGAACCTGCCCATCACCCGCCGCCCCAAGTTGCTGATTGTTGATGATCAGGCGATCAACATACGGTTACTGCACCAACTCTTTCGCGAGGAGTGCGACGTCTTCATGGCAACCAGTGGGGAACAGGCCATCGCGCTTTGTCACAACCTGATGCCAGACCTCATACTGCTGGATGTCATCATGGCAGGTCTGAGCGGTCACGAAGTCTGCCTGCGACTCAAGGAGGATCCCGATACCCAGAGCATTCCCATTATTTTCATCACGGCCCAGCAGGAAGAGACCGATGAGGAGTATGGTCTGGCACTCGGTGCAGTTGATTTCATCAGCAAGCCCATCAGCCCCAACATTGTCAGGGCCAGAGTCAAGGCCCACCTGACCCTGAAAATGCAGGGGGACTTGCTACGCAATCTCGCCATGCTGGACGGCCTCACCGGCATACCAAACCGGCGCCAGTTCGATGATGGTCTAGCGCTGCAGTGGCGCCAGGGTTGTCGTGACCGCACGCCACTCTCCCTCATCATGCTCGATGTCGATTATTTCAAACGCTACAACGACCACTATGGCCATCAGGCCGGAGATCAATGTCTGCAAGCCATCGCATCAGTACTGGCCGAACGGGTGGGCAGGCCACACGACCTGGTGGCTCGCTACGGCGGCGAGGAGCTTGCATGCATACTGCCCAACACCCCCTTGGCCAGTGCAGTCCATATCGCCGAAAGCATGTGCGTCGCCGTGCGCGAGCTGGCCATCGAGCACCTCGCCTCGGACGTAGCCAAGGTGGTCACCATCTCCCTGGGCGTCGTCACCCGCATACCCACTCTGGCAAGTTCGCCACAGCAGTTGCTTGAGGCCGCAGATCGCCAGCTCTACCAAGCCAAGGAGGCGGGACGCGCCAGAGTCGTCGTCGACAACAGCAGTGAATAGGCTGATCTCGTTGAGCAGGGGCCGGGTCTGTTTGGCAGTGCTGGAATCGGGCCTGGCTAACGTGCTGTAATAGCCGCTTGTTTTCAGCAGGCGCACGCACTTCATGCAACTCAAACCCCTTCTCAAGGGGCGCTTCCAGCCCCACTGGCAAGCCGGCCACGATCTCATCGAACAGGTGGTCAGCTCCTGCATCATGGAGCGGCGCCTTATTTCCGAGGGGGAGCCCCTGATGCGCCAGGGGGAGCCGTTGCGGGATCTGGTGCTGGTGCCAAACGGCCGCATTGCCATGGGCCACACCGCCATGAACGGCCGCCGCTTTCAGCTCGGCACCCTGGAGTGCGACAACCAGCTGTTTGGCGAGATGGAGTTCTTCACCGGCTATCGCTGCCAGCTCGACATCATGGCCGAGGAGCCGCTTCAGGTGGCTCGCATCGACGGCGAACGGCTGGAGCAGGCGCTGGTCGCCCACCCCAAGGTGGCGCTCTTCTTTGCCACGGCCATTGCCATCGACTATCAGGACACAGTGGATATCTTCACCTGCCGCATGCTCTACCCCATCAGCTACAACATCGCTCTCGATCTCTACCACAGCCACTGTCATGACAATCCGGTGAGCGGTTTCAGCAAGGGGTATCAGGAGGCGGAGCGTTTCGGCACCACTGACCGCGTCTACCGACGGGCAGTGAAGGAGCTGATGGACAAGGGATTGGTGGCACGCGGCGAGGAAGGATTGCAGATCCGAGATCTGGCGGGGCTCAAGGGGTTTCTGGAACAGCCTTAAGTATCCAGCTCAACGCAAACAAATAAAGAGGGGCGGTCGATACCGCCCCTCTTGCTATTCAATCCCTACATCAGGTCAGACAAGGCTGGGGCCGGGCGATGCGCAGCGAGGCCACCAGCATGGCAAGGATCAGGCCGTAGATCAGCGGGATGGCGTACATCACCGCCTGCAAGCCGATCACCTGCTCCAGCAGGGCGCTGATGGCCGGGCTGAACATGGCCCCGGCGCTGCCGCTGATGAGGATGTAGGAGACGTTCTTGCTCGATGCCTGGCGCACAAACGACACTCCGTAGGCAATAAAGGCGTTGTAGAGCGCGGCGCAGACAAAGCCGTAACCATAGGTGAGGTAAGGCAGCTGGCTCAGGTTGTCGGTGGTAACGATCAAGGTCGTCATCCCCATCGCCAGGGTGATGATCACCAAGAGGAAGGTGCGGATCGGAATACGGGTCACGATGGCGGTCGAGACCAGGGCGCCGAGCAGGGCCGCCGTCCAGTACTGGGTAATGATGTTGCCCGCCTCCTCGAAGGGGATGCCGAACTTGTTCTTCACGAACATGGGCGCCCAGGTGAGGAAGGTGTAAAGCGCCAGCATGCCGAGAAAGAGCCCCAGCCCGCCGCTGATGATGCCAAGGTTCCATTCCGAGTGCTCGTTACCGGCGCTCTCGCCGCCCGCCTCGCAGGCCCTGAAGTTCGTCAGCACAGCCACCAGCATGGTGGCCAGCGCCACCACTCCCACCGCCAGATAGCTCCAGCTCCACGCCATGGAGTGAGTGAGGGTGTAGGTAGTGATAAGCGGAAAGACCACCCCGGCCACGTTGAAGGTGGCATCCTGCACCACCAGCATGGTGCTCTGCATCCGCTCCTTCCAGACGCTCACCACCAGGGTGCCCGCAATGCAGAGCCCCACCCCGCCACACAGGCCAATCACAGTCATGGCCGCCATCACCATATAGAGGGAACCAGTCAGATGGAGCGACGCCGCTGCCAGCGCGATCAGGCCGTAGCAGAGCAACGTCATCCGCTTGAGGCCCACCTTCTCGATGAGGAAGAAGGCGGCAATGGTGCCCGCCAACGCCCCGCCGTTGAGCAGGGAGAAGATGGAGGCCACCTGATTGACGTCGGCGCCAAACTTGGCGGCGATGGGTTCGATCAGCATGCCGAACTGGGTCGCAAAACCGGCCATCACAAAGTTGGCCAGGAAGCTGATGGCAGTGAGGGAGAGCTTATTGTTCATATTGGATCTCTCATAGGGGTCAGGGTGCGGGCAGGACTGGCTGAGCGGCAGCGCTTACAGCGCGGTATGCAGCGCCAGCTCGATCATCTGGTTGAAGGAGAGCTGCCGCTCCTCGGCAGTAGTCTCTTCACCGGTCAGGCAGTGGTCGGAGACGGTCAGGATGGCGAGCGCCTCGATCCCCTGCTGATGGGCCAGCCCGTAGAGACCGGCCACCTCCATGTCGATGCCGAGCACGCCGAACTTCTCCAGCGCCGGAATGAGGTTTTCGTCCGGATCGTAATAGAGGTCACCAGTGAAGATATTGCCCACCTTGACCGGAATGGCCTTCTCCTGCGCCAGGGTAAACGCCTTGTGCAGCAGGGCGAAGTCGGCCGAAGTCGCCATCTGGTAACCGGCGCTGCGTTTGGCATTGGTGGGGGAATCGGTGCCCGCCGCCTGCGCCAGAATGACGTCGCGCATCTGCACGTGGCGCTGAGTCGCTCCCAGGCTGCCGATGCGGATGATGCGCTTGACCCCGAAGTCATTCACCAGCTCGTGGGCGTAGAGCACCATGGAGGGGATCCCCATGCCGTGGCCCATCACAGAGATGCGCTGGCCGTTGTAGTAGCCGGTGTAGCCCAGCATGTTGCGCACATTGGTCACCTCGCGCGCATCGGTCAGAAAGGTCTCGGCGATATAGCGGGCCCGCAGCGGATCCCCCGGCATGATGACGGTCTCGGCGAAATCGCCCGGGTTGGCATTGATATGAGCGGTCATTGTTGTTGTGCTCCAGTTTGACTCGTTTTTTTGTTTTGATGTGGCCATCCTAGCCCCCGCCTCGCCTTCCCTTGCAGGACAAAAGTCCTGTTGCCCCGATCGAGATCCCAGTTCCGGCAACTTGTTCTCTGCGGTGTTGCGTGCCGCATGCTTTTCGACGTTGCTTGCTACGGCTTGCCCGCCACAGTCATCCGCCATTCCTGACGCGCCGGGCAACCGGCATCAAAAAGCGGGAGGGCGACTGCACTCCCGCTCGATAGACCCGGCTACTGGCGCAACGGGTCAATGACATTGTTGGTTCTGCCGGTTAACGCTTTCACTGCGCCAACAAACGCTGGCCTAGCTCAGGTCATGCAGCGCCTTGCCAAGAGGCGGCGTGAGGCGCAAGTCAGAGAAGCGCACCGCCAGCCCCTGCCGCTCGGGGGTGCAGCACATCACCCCGACAAAGCAACGCTCGCTTGGCGGGAAAGGGGCGAGGCGCAGCAGCGGCCACACCTTGCCATCGGTGGAGTATTGCAGACGCAGGCAATCGGCCAGCCGGGTCAGCCGCAGCCAGAAGCGGCGCGGATTGCCGGTGAAAATGCCGGTGGCCCAGTCAGAGCGCGGATTGGTGAGCACGCTGCCGATCATCGGCTGGGCATCGTTGTACTCGATCCCCGCTTTGAGCCAGTGCTCGTCGTCTTGCAGCAGCATCAATCCCGCCTGATCGTAGAGGGTGGTGAACTCCCCCTCGACGCAGACCTGAAAAGTAAACTCCCCCGCCACCTCACAGCCATAGAGGTGCCCGCTGTGGCGCTCGAAGCCATACCAGGTGCTGCGCCAAAAATCGGTCTGCTGGTCTGTCACCACCTGCAAGCCGTCGCTTGTCTGGTGCCACTCGGCCGGTTCATTGAGCCAGCGCCACGCCGTCCCTTCCATCATCCTGCTCTGCTCCTTTTTATCCCGCGTACTCCCGCACAAATGCGGCTCACCAACGCCTTGTCCGGTAACGACAGGTCATGGCGGCGCCTCTGTGGTGCCCACAAAAGGAGTCAATAGTGTCGCTATTGCCGCCCCGATACAAGCCTCGTGCCCCGCTCCATCAGTGCGCCCCAAAAAGCACGGGGGCCTGATGGCCCCCGCTAGCATGCACTGTCGACCTGTCGGCTTATGCCGATTTGACGCACTTCTGGACAAAGCTGTTCTTGGCCGCGCCCGCCAGCTTCTTGTCAGCGGCCGCCTTCTCGCACTTGGCCGCCGGATCCACCGCCGCGCCCGTTTTCACGCACTTCTGGATAAAGCTGTTCTTGGCCGCACCGGCCAGCTTTTTGTCGGCGGCCGCCTTCTCGCACTCACCAGTCTTGGCACCGGTGGCATCTTTCACGCACTTGCCGACAAAGCTGGTCTTGGCGGCGCCCGCCAGTTTTTTGGCCGCGGCCTGCGCCTCGCACTGCAACTGGGCGGAGTTGTTGGCAAAAACCGGGTTGGTCAGCAGCACGCTGCCGCAGAGCAGGCCGAACAGGATGGCAATACGCTTCATATGACGTTCCTTATTGTGATGTGTTTGCAACTGCTGATTGTTGCCGCAGATCCCCCGCCTCGCCAGCTTGGGACACGGAGCACAGGGCAGCCATCGCCCGCACTATAGCGCCGATTGCCAGAGTGAGATTGCCCCCTCCCAGCCTTCTCCAACGGCAAGCACGCCACCCTATTCCCCCCCACGCCCACCAACACCAATAGAATCAAGGGCCATGGGAATCCTGTGCTCTGCCTCTGCGATTTCTTGAGCTGGCGCATAAAACGCAGATATTCCTGATAGTTACGTCACTTTTTGACTGGTTTGCGTATGAGGCTTGAGGATATGCTGGTCATTCGGCGCCTACAGCACCATCCGGTGCCCCGCACGCTGGTCGATAGAGCGCATTGGAAGCTGTAATCCAGGGGCGGTAGCGTGGATTTTGAACCGTGATTGATGCAATTCGTAGGTTGGTGCTGAGCGCAGCGCAACATAGAGTTGCCAGTACATTTCCTATATAGATAATCTCCTCTAAAGAACATGGAGGCTCATTTTTATCTTTTTAATTATAAAAAGAGGTTCTTATGAATTTAGTTTCATCGTTACATATAGAGGGTCTGTGGGGACATTTATCTTTCCAGAGCAATTTTGATGAAAAAATAAACTACATTATAGGTACAAATGGTACAGGGAAAACAACTATTATTAACCTGATCGCTGCAGCTTTAACTGCAGATCATCAAAAGTTAGATAAAATAGACTTTTCAAAAATAGAAATAACATTAAAAAGCACGAATAGTTTAAGAAAACCAAAAATAATTGTAATAAAAGAGCGTGTATCTTTATCCCCATTAGGAATTGTCGACAATGTCAATATAAATAAGTTTTATAAAAGAGTTGTAAATGTAAAGGATTATACTGATGACATTAAATATCATCTTGAGAACTTTGTTAAAGTTTCTTGGTTATCAGTACATCGTTATGACATAGCTGATAAAGATAGATTGAATGAGATAGAACTTAGGCAAAATTTCACATCATCTATCGATAGAAAGCTCTTTACACTAAATAATGAATTAGTGAGATTTTTTTCACTCTTATCACAAAAATTTACGGAGCACACCTTAGAGTTTCAAAAGAAAAGCTTTCTTGCAATGCTACATCAAGAAGGCGTTGAGTCAATATTCACTTTTTCAAGAGAACTTGACATCGTTAAAGAAAAGAAAACTCTCAATGAAATTTTTGATATTTTAGGTGTAGAAAAGCGACTTTCTGATGTAAAACTAAAATCACATTTTGATAAACTCAGCAAGATTCAAGATAGAAAAAAGTTTCTGGCGTATCCGTTAATGATTTTGCAACTCTTTATAATGCATGGAGAATTCATTCCTTAGTAACGGAATATGAAGAATTACAAGAGAAGAAAAAAGAAATATTTAAACAAAGAGATACTTTCATAACAATAATAAATAAAATGTTTGCAGGTAGGAAGACCATTAGCCTCTCAGATAAAAATGAACTAAAAGTAACAGCTAAAAATGGCAGACATATCCCACTTTATGATCTTTCCTCGGGAGAAAAGCAACTTTTAATAATATTATCGGAAGCTTTGGTTCAAAATCTAGATAGCGTAATATACATAGCAGACGAGCCAAAAATATCACTTCACATTATGTGGCAAGAATATTTAACGGATACAATTTTAGAGCTAAATCCTAATGCACAAATAATTTTTGCAACTCACTCTCCTGATGTAGTCGGCTCTTATCAAAATAAAATAATAAATATGGAAGATATTTTCTAATGGCTATAGGACGAACATTTGCTAGAACACCTAATGGAATAAAAAATTACAATGCGTTTCATAACGTAGACTTTATAATCTATACCGAGGGTAGGTGTCACTCTGGAACTGCACAGGAAGATACTAAAGCATACGATACAAAATATTATCTTTCTCTAGCTCAGACATTTACAAAACATAAAAAAATAAAAAAATAAAAGTAATGTTAGTTGGGAATAAACTCAATGCTCTTGATTATCACAAGAGGATTATTGACAACAAAATTCAAAATTGCATTGTTTTTATTGACAAGGATTATGATGGTCTTTTTTGCTCCATTATCAATCAGCCGAAATTACTTATGACTTATGGATATAGTTGGGAAAATGATTTTTGGACCAAAAGACTTTGTAGAGACATTGTTTACAATTTATCGATGAAAGATATATCCATCGTGGATTTATATAATACAAGAGCATCAAGATGCATTGGAAGACTTGATAAAATTTCGAGAATTCAAGCGTCAGGACAATTATTCAGCATTAATATGCTGCCTAATTCCGGCTCCAAAAGCAAAGGCATTGGAATTAATGGCGAGAAAAAATGGCCCATATCGAAAAATGAGTTTCGTAGAGTAAAAGTTGACTCAAGAAAGAAACTGCATGGGCACATATCCAAACACTACGTGGCTTTTCTGAAATCAATACTGGACTATAAAAAAACTTCCTTCTACTCAACAATTCAAGGACATCTCTTTGAGCATGCTATATTGCTTATAATTGGTGATTGCTATAAGGTTTTTTCTGAAAAAAAGACCGCAGATCAGTCAATTATAAAAAACCTAGCTTTTTCCATCTTTGGGGAAGATGTTAAATACTATTTAACAAAAAAAGCTTTAGATCATTACTCTCAGGAGTTCATGAGAATATAAACGAACTTTAAAACAAGCAATTACTTTAAAGCAAGAAATCTGGGACACCCACCTTTCTGAGCCAGCCACTGCTCGGCTGGCTATCTCTGCAATCATGAATACTGACCCCAGGAAAACAGTAACAATCGGGCAAGCGAGCAGCTTTACCTGACAGATCGCTTATGCAAACGTTGCAATACCTGACACCGGAACATATGCCAAAAACAGGGATAAAACAGGGTCTAATAGATTAGTACGGTGGCTGGTGACATCGTTGTTGACCACAGTGGCGAAAACTGGGACACCCACTTTTTGTTAAATTAATATAAAACAGAATGACCGAGGTACAATAACATGAAAAAAATCATTCCAATAGTTTTCCTTTTAACTCCACTTTCATCCCATGCAGACTGGCATCTTGCTTATAAAACAGACGTTCAAGGAAATATTATCCATGGGAATTTATGCACACTCTTAACTTATGTAAAGAATGGTTATGATGTAAAGGTCGTGGTTGATGGAGAAAACCTACAAACAAATACATCATGGCATCTATCCATAACCCCGACTACTGTAGCATATAAAGAAAATTATGTTTACATAAGAGCAGTCTCTATGACATCTGAATACTACAACAAAGATGGTGTAATTGATTTCATACCAACCAATAATATCAATGATTTATACCGCGCAGAAAGTATGGTCGATAACTTGGGGCGTTTAATAACCATCACATATAGTTTAAATGGTGACCGTTTGACACATAAAAAGACTATTGCCCAAGTTGCAACAAAATGGTTTGTTGATACCGCATCACCGATATTGGCTAACTCCACATGTCAATAAGATATGTGTAAAAGAAATTAGGAGAAGAAATTAGGACACCCACCTTTCTGAGCCAGCCACTGCTCGGCTGGCTATCTCTGCAATCATGAATACTGACCCCAAGAAAACAGTAAAAATTGGGCAATCGAGCGGTTTTTACCTGACCAACCGTTTGTGCAAACGTGGCAATGCCTGACACCGGAACATATGCCAAAAACGGGGAGAAGACAGGGTCTAACGGATTAGTACGGTGGCTGATGACATCGTTGTTGACCACTGTGGTGGGCGAACTGCCGGCAATTCGCCTGGTCTCCCACAACTCTGATCCCTTGTCGCCTAAACAGCGTCACCTGTTTCAGCCATCGGGAAAATCTAGGACACCCACCTTTCTGAGGCAGCCACTGCTCGGCTGGCTATCTCTGCAATCATGAATACTCCCCCCAAGAAAACAGTAAAAATTGGGCAACGAGCGGTTTTTATCTGACAAACAGCTTGTACAAACATGGCAATGCCTGACAGCGGAACATATGCCAAAAATGGGAAGAAAACAGGGTCTAATCGATTAGTACGGTGGCTGATGACATCGTTGTTGACCACAGTGGCGGGCGAACTGCCGACAATGCGCCTTGTCTCCCACAACTCTGATCCCTTGCCGCCTAAACAGTGCCACCTGTTTCAGCCATCGGGCACCATCAAGGCCCAACCGCGCCAAGATTGGGGCCAGGTGGGCCGGAATATAACCCCGCTTGTCGGTCCGAATTGCACGGCCTGTCCAGTCAACCAGCATCAGATAGTCAGAAAAGGCATAGGGCAGGCAGTCAGGTTCGCACTTACCGGCAAACGGCAGCAATAGTGGTGACAAAACATCGGTGCCGGGATCTTTCTCGAGACGCTGTTTGATACTGGTGTAATCACTCTGCTCGGGCCGGTCGGCCAATCCAGCCCGTATCGGGTTGAGGTCCACATACGCCATGCAGGCCAGAAGGGCTGACTCGGTGAGCAGGGCCTGACTTTTGAAGCGCCCTTCCCAGAAATGGCCCTTGCAGCCATCTTCTCGATTGGCCTGCCGTGCCAGGGTTTCATTGAGCAGCCGCACAAACCAGCTGATGGAATGAAGCCGCTCCCGCCATTTCTCTATCAGTTGCTGCACCACCATAAGTTCGGGCTCAATCAAGGATTCCCCTTGATACCAGCGCCGTACCATCAACGGCCACTGGAACAGCGCTACCCAGCGCTCGGCCACTTCCCGTTCGCTCCAACTGGAGGCGGTATCTTGCTCCACCTTGAGCACCAGGTGATAGTGGTTGCTCATCACCGCATAAGCACAGACGCTGATGGCGAATAGCCGCGACAGTTGACCCAACTTGTCGACTACCCACTGGCGCCTGTGCTCGTAACTCTGACCGGAATGGGCATCTTCCCCGCACAGAAAAGCCCGCCGCACACAGCGGCTGACCACATGGTAGTAAGGCGTATCCTGCAGACTGATTTGACGTGAACGGGCAATAGTCATGGCTCCTCCCGCTGACAGTGACCTCTCATCTCAAGCCAAGTACAGCAGTGCGCCGCTGTCAAAAAGGTGGGTGTCCCAATTTGAAAGTCGCAAAGCGCCCCCGCCTCCCGGGTGGGTTGCCTTGACGCTGCTTTATGCTTGCCATATGGAAACCACCCTAAGTATGATTCCAAACGGCACCACTTTGGAGGCATGCTGTTTTCTCGAGACCCAGGCTGCCGTTTTGCATCATCACCCACCTATTCAATAAACAGTGAGTCCTTATGAACGTTCGCTACTGCGCCCTGCTGGTGTGCTGTCTGCCGCTAGTGACCAATGCCGAAGTTACTGCTCCCTATCAACTTGAAGCAGACAAGGTGGTCTTCAAACCCTATGGCAACCTGCCAGGCAAACCCCTTGCAGATGCGTTGCCGACAGACTTTGATGTCACATATCGCAATGATGATTTCAGCATCGCCCTCTCACAAGGTCGTTATTTCTGTAACGACCAGCGATTGCCCGCAAGCTTTGATATCAACACAGCCAAGGCGCTTGGCAGCTTCCTGCTGAGCGGGCAACAGGCCTATGCCTATTGCGAGCAAATCAAGGTGCCGGTCAATACAGCCGCGTTTGCATTGCTCGACCACCCTTTCGCGAGTGACGGGCGCCATGTATTTCTCGTCACCGGCGAAGTACTCGAGGGGGCAGATCCCAAACACCTGAAGACGGCCCATGGTCAGGCCGCCGACCAGCGTCACTACTACTATGTGGCCGAACAGACCAAAGTCATCCCCCATAAGGGCAAAGTCGCGCTGTACGATACCTGTCAAGGCTGGGCCAAGATCGATGACACTCTCTATTTCAAGGGCGAGGCTCAACAAGCAGTGGATGCCGCCAGCTTCCACTGCCTGAACTTCTCGTCGGCCGTGACCAAGGATGGATTTTACAGTGGCAACAAGCTACTGGGCCCCCTGCCAAAAGGGGTCGACAGCGACCTAATCAAACCTCTGCAGGAGAACTTCGTCACCGATGGCACACGCGTTTGGTATGTGAACATCAAGCCGACCGAACTGGAAGGGGTCAATCTGGCCGCAGCCAAGGTGGAATACGACCAGCTCAGCGATGGTGTGCATAACTGGGATTGCAGTATTCACGACGATCTGGGCAACCCCAGCTGTGAAAAAACGGCCGTAGAGTAGACCTGTCGGCGCTCACCACTAACAGACAGTCAGAAAACCTAGGTACAACAAACCGGTGACCACAAGGTTTCTAGCCTCCCGGTTCTGACGCAGCGCGGCCTGTTCGCGCAATAAAAATCCCCCGCGCTCGGGGGATTTTTTGTTTCCCGTTTATCCTGTTTGACGAGTCACTATCTGCATCGGCGAGCAGGGATGGGCTTCTCACCATCAACGGTTATTCAGCGCTTCCACTTTCGCGATCATGATGGCCATCAGGCTAGAGATGAGCATCAGCACCATGGCTATGGGCAGCGAGAAGAGGAAGTAATAAACACGCCCACTTGCCACCAGAACAGAGTCTGCAGTCACCATAAAAGGCAGCGGTAGCAGCATGAGCAAGGCGAAGTAGAAGATGATTCTGGCGATCACCAAAGGGGTTTTGAGGGACTGAGTCATTATTTTTCGGTACGGCCACATGATGGTTTGCTCCCTGATTCGTTATTATCCGGCCATCGGCCACCAACCCTGAGCAGGGTCCCGGCCTTGTTCGTCCATGATGGCTTCATGCAGCACCCTGATTAACAGCCACCGACCGGCTGGTCAAGGGACTCCCCATCAGCGGTTTTTTCCCATGATTTTTATTCTTCTGAGCGCAGCCACTATGGCGGAGAGAACCTGCAACAAACCGGCGCCGCACCACAGCAACGTCTAACAAGTGTTTCTATATCAGCAGCTTATTGATTTCCTGCCATTCGGGGCTTGTACCAGCCCTCACTCTGCGATAGCCCCTGATGAGCGCTCAGGCAGAAGACGCGGGTTCCACCGCTGCCAGCAGCGCAGTGCCGTAGGAGTTGTCTATGGTACAGCGCCACTGCCCATCGACCTCTTTGCGAAACACATAGGTGGCGCGGCGGGTTTCCTCACTTAGGCCCCCCTGACCATCCGGGTAATTGAGCCGGGTCTCCATGATCACCAAGGCATTGTCGGCCCCCTCGATCACCTCCATGGCGCCCTGCTCCACCTTGAGCTGCCCCTGAAAGTAATCCGAGATCGCAGTGAAGGCACGGCGGATGGCGGGGATGCCACGCACCACCATGCCGGGTTTGACAACTAGGGCGGCATCTTCGGCGTAGAAGGCCATCAGGGCGTCGAAATCGCGCCGGGAGATGGCGGCGTCGCAGGTCTCGATGAGAGTTCGAAGGGGATGCTGACTCATCTTCACTCCTTATGGGGCGGCTTGCCCGCCTTGTCATGGATAAAAAGCAACGGATAGAAAAATCCCCCGAAGTCGGGGGATTGGCAATCAACTTAACCGAGCAGGAAGGCCTTGAGACGGCCAAAGTCGGCGGGCAAGTTGTGGGACAGCAGCGGCAGTTCGGCGTGCTTGGCGAGCGGGCCGGGCAGCGGCACATCAAGACCCAGGATCTCGTCCACCGACTCCTTGAACTTGGCGGGATGGGCAGTGCACAGGAACACCCCTACTTCGTCCTCGGCCAGCTGTTCTCCCAGCAGATCCCAGGCAATGGCGCCGTGGGGCTCGCACAGGTAATCCAGCTGATGCAGGCGTTTGAGGGCATCGCGGGTCTGAGCGTCGTCACGCATGCCGGAGCCCAAGGTTTCCAGCGCCCAGCCTTCGCGGCGGCACAGCTCTTCTACTCGTGGCCAGTTGTTGGGGCGACTGACATCCATGGCGTTCGACAGAGTCGCCACTGTCTGGTGCGGCTCCCACTGACCGGTTTTCAGGTAGCGCGGCACGGTATCGTTGGCGTTGGTGGCGGCGATAAAGCGCTTCACCGGCAGCCCCAGCGCCTTGGCGATCAGCCCCGCGGTGAGGTTGCCAAAATTGCCGGACGGCACGCTGATCACCGCCTTGGCGCGATCGGCTTTGGGCAACTGGGCCAGCGCCTCGAAGTAGTAGCAGACCTGCGCCAGCAGACGGCTGATATTGATGGAGTTGGCAGAATTGAGGCCAATCGCCTTTTTCAGCGCTTCGTCGTCGAAGGCATCTTTTACCAGCGCCTGACAGGCATCGAAGTCGCCGTCGATGGCGATGGTGCGGATGTTGCCGCCGAGAGTGCAGAAGAGCTTTTCCTGCAGGGGGCTGATCTTGCCCTTGGGATAGAGGATCACCACTTCAATCCCCTCCAGCCCGTAGAAGGCGTGGGCCACGGCGGCGCCGGTGTCGCCGGAGGTGGCGGTCAATATGGTGATCTTGTCATTTGTTCTGAACGCAGCCAGGCACTGGGCCATAAAGCGACCGCCAAAATCCTTGAATGCCAGAGTCGGGCCGTGGAACAGCTCAAGGGCATAAGTGCCATCTTTGAGTTTCACCAGCGGCGCCGGGAAGGTGAAGGCGGCGTTAATCAGCTCGCTTGCCTTGGCCGCGGGCACTTCGTCCCCCAGCAGGTGGCTGATGATGCGGGCAGAGCGTTCGGCCAGCGGCAAGTCCAGCAGGGCATCCACATCGGCCAGCGGCGCAATCACTTCGGGGAAGAAGAGCCCTTGATCGCGACCCAGCCCCTGACGCACCGCCTGCGCGAAGCTCACCTGTTCACTCTTGTCCTTGATATTGTAAAGATTCATAGCTCGCTTCCTGTTACCCGTGCCCCGGCCATGTCCAGTTTGCAGACCCGGGCAAATCCATCTTCGTTCTGCACAAAATGTGCGTCCATCCAATCCTTCATGCGCTCGGCCTGGGCCAGATCCTTCATCACCACGAAGACACTGGGGCCCGAGCCGGAGATGCCGGTGGCCAGCGCCCCGTTCTGGGCCGCTTGAGCCCGCACCTCGTTAAAGCCTTCAATGAGCGCCGCGCGGTAGGGTTCGGCAATCACGTCTTTTAGTACGCTCGCGGCCAACCCTTCTTGCCTGGTGTAGCTGGCGTGGACAAAGGCAGCCAGCCGACGACCGTAGGTGAGGCAATCCTGACGGCGATATTGCGCAGGCAGAATGGCGCGGGCAGCGGCGGTCGACACCACTGTGCCCGGATAGCAGACCACCCAGTACCACTGCTCGAACACCGGAATGCCCTGACTGATGACGCCGTGCTCTTCCAGCACCAATTGCATGCCGCCGAGATAGCAGGGAGCCACGTTGTCGTAGTGGACGGAGCCGGAGATGCGCCCTTCCATCTCCCCCATCAGCAGCAGCAAGTCGTGCTCATTGAGCGGCGCGCCGTGGAAGGCGTTGAGCCCTTCGAGTGCCGCCACCACGCTGCAGGCGCTGGAACCCAGACCCGAGCCCACCGGCAGGTTCTTCTCCAGCACCATTTCGAGCGGCTGCATGGTCAGGCCACGCTTCTCCAGCGCCTCGCCATAGGCCACCCAGCAGTCGTAGAGAATGTTCTTTTTCGGATCGTCGGGCAGCTTGTGGGCGTAGCGGCCCACGGATGAGAGGGCAAAAGGCACGTCAGCCGCTTTTACCTGCACCCGATCACCGAGCAGAGAGCCATCCACGGGGGCGAGCGCCGCCCCCAGTACATCGAATCCCACGCTCAGGTTGGCGCTGGAGGCGGGGGCGTAGGCAACCACACTTCTGTCATTACCCATGGCGCCTTCCGCCATATAGGGGTTCATCTCTGAACTCATGCTTATAGCTCCTGCTTCCAGTTCTGGGTGCGCAGCACGTCAGCAAAGACGCCCGCCGCAGTCACTTCGGTACCGGCGCCATAGCCGCGCAGCACCAGCGGGATCGGCTGGTAGTAGGTGGAGAAGAAGGCGAGCGCGTTCTCCCCGTCTTTGACCTTGAACAGCGGCTCGTCGCCACCGACCGCCTTGATGGCGACCTTGCACTTGCCACCCTCGATGGAGCCCACATAGCGCAGCACCTTGCCTTCACGCTGGGCGGCGGCGAACTGGTCGCGGAACCAGCCGTCAGCTTCGGGCAGACGGGCCATAAAGGCTTCCACATCGCCGCTGACGTCAAAGCCCGGCGGCAGGGCCTGCTCTACTTCCACGTCGGATAGCTCCAGCGCCATACCGGCTTCACGGGCCAGGATCAGCAGCTTGCGCGCCACGTCCATGCCGTTGAGGTCATCGCGGGGATCCGGCTCGGTAAAGCCGTTGCCGCGGGCAATTTTGGTGGCGTCGGAGAAGGCCATGCCCTCATCCAGCTTGCCGAAGATAAAGGAGAGCGACCCGGACAGCACGCCATCAAAGGCGCGCAGCTTGTCACCGGCCTTGATGAGGTTTTGCAGGTTCTCGATGACCGGCAGGCCAGCGCCGACGTTGGTTTCGTACAGGAACTTGCGGCGAGTCTGGCGGGCGGTGCGGCGCAGCGCCTTGTAGTAATCGAGCGACCCTGTGTTGGCCTTCTTGTTCGGGGTGACCACATGGAAACCGGCGGCCAGAAAGTCGGCATACTGGACGGCGACGGCCTCGGAAGAGGTGCAATCGACGATCACGGGATTGATGAGGTGGCTCTCTTCCACCAACTTTTGTACCGCTTCCAGGCTGAAGCTGTCACGGGCTTCCACCAGCTGTTCACGCCAATTGACTAGCGCCAGTCCATCCTTGTTGACCGCCATCTGGCGGCTGTTGGCGATACCGACCACCCGCAGACCAGTGCCCTGCTCAGCGAGCACCGGCTGCTGGCGGGCAATCTGATCCACCAGGGCCGCGCCCACACCGCCGACACCGACCACAAAGAGATCGATGAACTGCTGGCTGCCGAAGAAGTTCTGGTGGCAGGCCTTGATGGCTTCCGCCACCTTGCGATCCCGCACCACGGCGGAGATGGAGCGCTCGCTCGACCCTTGGGCGATGGCGACGATGTTGATGGAGGCTTGCGCCAGGGAGGTGAAGAAGCGCGCCGCCATCCCCTTGCTGGTGCGCATGCCGTCACCGATGAGGGAGATGATCGCCAGATCGCTGATGATATCCAGTGGCTCCAGCAGCTGGTTCTTGAATTCGAGCTCGAACTCGCGCTCCAGCACCTTGCGGGTCTTCTCCTGGTCATAGCTGTGGATACAGAAGCTGACGCTGTACTCGGAGGAGGACTGGGTGATGAGGACGATACTGACCCCGGCGCGGGAGACGGCGGAGAAGATGCGGCCGGCCATGCCCACCATGCCCTTCATGCCGGGGCCGGAGACGTTGAACATGCACATGCCGGAGAGATCCGAGATGGCTTTTACCTTCAGGTCATCATCCCCCTGCTCGACACCGATCAAGGTGCCCGGCCCTTGCGGGTTGAAGCTGTTCTTGATGAGGCAGGGAATGTGGAACTGGGCCACGGGGGCGATGGTTTTCGGGTGCAGTACCTTGGCGCCAAAGTAGGAGAGCTCCATCGCCTCCTTGTAGGAGAGGGTTTTCAGCAGGTAGGCATCCGGCACCAGACGGGGGTCACAGTTGTAGCAACCTTCCACGTCGGTCCAGATCTCGCAGCATTCGGCATCGACGCAGGCGGCCAGCACGGCGGCTGAGTAATCGGAGCCGTTGCGACCCAGCAGCACGGTTTCACCCTTGTCGCTGCCACCGGTGAAGCCCGGCATCAGGTAGAGGCATGACTCTTTTCCAGCGGGGCCCTGCCCCTCTACAGCTGGACGCAGCCCCTTGGCGGCAAAGCGCAGGCGGGAGGCTTCGATATCGACGTGGGCTTCCAGATAACCGCCGTCGGTGACCAGCAGTTGCTCCGGCACTATGATGTCCAACTCGAGGCCACGCACCCGCAGCAACTCGTGCATGAAGGCGATGGAGAGGTTCTCCCCACGGCTCAGGATGCGGGCCTGCACGTTGTCCGGGCAGAGGCCCAGCAGACGAATGCCCTGCATCAGTCGCTCGACCTGATCCAGCTCGGCGGTGAGACGGGCCTGCAGCGCCTTGTCATCCAGCGCCGGATAGGCTGCCTTCAATCCGGCCAGCAGGCGGGAGAAGATGCCGTTGATTTCAAACAGGGTGGAACTGGCATCCATGCCGCGACTGGTCTGCTCCACCAGGGCGACCAGGTGATTGGTCACCTTGGCCGGTGCCGACAACACCAGGGCAACCTGGGATTGGCCGTGGGTATTGACCGCGATATCCGCTACCCGTAAAAAACGCTCTGCATCGGCCAGTGACGACCCGCCAAACTTCAACACTCTCATCGCTTTCTCTCCCTGTAAATCTATGAAATTCAATCTAAAAACCAATCCAACAAAAAGGCCCGTACTGGGTGGGTACGGGCCTTTTCTGATTTCTGTGCTTGTTCGTCAGCGCATCAACCGGCCCCAGTGCCACCTGTGGTGGTACCGGTAATAATGGTGGTGGTGATGACGTTGGTGAATAACTGCATGACGAACACTCTTGAACGAAGCTGGCTTTTAGCAATACCGCGCCGGGCGCCGGGCTGTCAACTTAAACCTCTTTGCCAAATCGGCGAGCAAGGTCTTTGCAGAGCAGATGCAGCATGTTCAAATCCCGCTGTGGCAGCATGGGCACCCGGTCCATCACCCATTGATGCAGTTTTTCATCCTGCGAAACTCCGAGTTCACCAAGTATTTCTGCTGTTTTGTGTTTCAGTACCCGAACCTGTCCGACGCTATCAAAATTTTCTGCTACGGCTTGCGGCTCATCCAGCAACTGGCTCATCTCATAGGCATACAGCATGATCGCCTGCCCCAGATTCAGGGACGGGTAGCTCACCTTGAGGGGCAGATAGCTCAGCAAATCCGCATGGGCCAGCTGCTCATTGGAAAGGCCGGACTCTTCACAGCCAAACACGATGGCGACTTTGTTGAGAGACGGCTTGGCACGGATTTGATCGCGAATTTCCCCCGGAGTGAGGTAGTGCTGATAACGGCCACGCTGACGGGCCGTGGTGGCGATCACCAGATCCATGTCGGCCAGTGCCTCTGGCAAGGTGTCGAACGCCTCGGCCTGGGTCAAAATCTCCTGCGCCCCATGGGCCACCCAGCTCGCCTCTTCCTCTTCGTGTACCCGGCTCGCCACCAGTCGCATGGCATCGAAGCCCATGGTTTTCATGGCGCGGGCAGCGGCCCCGACATTGGGTGCCCGGGCAGGTGCCACCAGTACAAAATAGAGCTTCATTGGGTTTCCTCTTGGGCTGGGCCGACATCTGAAACAGGCTGCAAACCGTCGGCAAAACAGGGGCGCAATCTACCGTTTATCCCCAAAAATTGCCACTTGAACAGATGTTTGAATGTTGCCATAGTGGCCAGACGTGTGAACAAACTGCCAGCCATTCCCGGCATGAATGCCGTGAGTGATTGAGCGCTTGCAGGGCAAGGACAGGACGACAGACCAGCCCCGGACTCAGCCGCCATACCGGCCGACACATCACAAGGAAGAGAGAGATGCAGCAGCCATTGGAACAGGCCGTCGCCGAGACGATCTTGCAACGCTTCGAGTCGTTTTACAGCCGGTTTCTCGAAATAACCCAGGGCAGCAAGAGCCGCTTCGAAAACAGTGACTGGCTGGGAGTACAGCTGGCCGGACGCGAGCGCATTCGCCTCTATGATCACCACGTCGGCGCCACCACGGCCCTGATCAAGCAGATGATGGGGGAGCATCACGCCACTCAGGAGCTGCTCAAACGGGTGAAAGGCGCCTTCAGTGATCTGCTGCCCCGTTGTGACAACTTCGAGGTGGCGGAGTCCTTCTTCAACTCCGTCTATCGCCGCATCTTCCGCCATCGCAACATTCGCGACGAGAACCTCTACATCCATCCCTTTCGCAGCCGGGGGGAGCATCCCGACTTGAGCGCCCTGCTGCGGGTCTATCGCACTGACCTCACCCATCTGCCCCAGACCCTGAGCCAGATGCTGGGGGATTACAGCTTCACCCTCCCCTATGAAGACAAGCAGCGCGACATTGTCGACATCCACCGCCATCTTGCCGAGAACGGCCCGCAGATCCTGCATGACGAGCCCTTCGCCATCGAGATGCTCAAAGAGGTGTTCTACCGCAACAAGGGCGCCTATCTGGTGGGACTTATTCGGGTGAAGGGGCAGGTGTTCCCCTTCATTCTGCCGCTGCTCAGCACAGGCCAGAGCATCTATGTGGATACCGTCATCTTCGAACCGGAGCTGGCCTCCATCGTGTTCGGCTTCGCCCGCGCCTACTTCATGGTCTACGCCCCAGTGCCGGCGCTGTTTGTGGTGTTTTTACGCCAGATCATGCCCCACAAGCCCGATTATGAGATCTACAACGCCATCGGCTGCCAGAAGCACGGCAAGACAGAGCTTTATCGTCACTACCAGCAACACCTGGCCCAGAGCCGGGAACAATTTGTCATCGCCCCCGGCATCAAGGGAATGGTGATGAGCGTGTTCACGCTGCCCTCCTACGACGTTGTGTTCAAGGTGATAAAGGACGAGTTCACCCCCCCCAAGGATGTGAGTCACGAGCAGGTGCGGGCGAAATACAGACTGGTAAAACAGCACGATCGGGTGGGCCGCATGGCCGATACCCAGGAGTTCACCAACTTCGAGTTTCCCCTGGATCGCATCTCGCCCGAGCTCCTGGCAGAGCTAAAGACGGTGGCGCCCTCGGCGCTCACCATCACCAGTGACAAGCTGGTGATCAAGCACCTCTACACAGAGCGCAAGATGATCCCGCTCAACCTCTATCTGGACAAGGCGGACGAGCAGCAGACCCGGCTCGCACTGGAGGAGTACGGCAACGCCATCAAGCAGCTGGCGGCGGCCAACATCTTCCCGGGAGACATGCTGTTCAAGAACTTCGGCGTCACCCGCCACGGCCGGGTGGTGTTCTACGACTACGACGAGATCTGCTACATGACGGAGTGCAACTTCCGCCAGATCCCGCCACCGCGCTACCCGGAAGATGAATGGAGCGCCGAGCCCTGGTATTCGGTGGCCCCCAACGACATCTTCCCCGAGGAGTTCGCCACCTTCCTGCTGCAAAAGCCCCAGGTGCGGGAGATCATGATGCAGCTGCACAAGGAGATGTTCGACGCCAACTACTGGAAGATGCTGCAGAGCAACATCAAGGTGGGGGTATTCGAGGATGTCTATCCCTATCGACGCAAGAAGCGCTTCAAGTTTCAGCGAGGGGGATGAGGAGGCGAGCCTCGCCTTGCTGCCAACTTGGGATGCAATGCATATTGCGACGGCAGAACCGGGAGTCTTGCCATAACGCTATGGCGCAGTATTGAAAAGGGACGCCGCGGCGTCCCTTTTTGATGACAGCTGCCGGCTCACGCTACGACAACCCCTGACAGAAATATCAGTTATTTGGCCGCAGGCATGGCGTCGAAAGTGAGCAGTGCAACCTTGTTGGCATCGCTCAGCACCAGCTGCTTGCCGCTTACCTTGAAGGTCGCCACCTTCTCCAGTTGCTGCAGATAGATCATCTCTTTGCCCGCCAGATCACCCGGGCACATCATGCGGGTCGAGCCCATGGCACCCAGCGTCAATACGCCGTCACCCTGCTGGGTGATACCGCCAAAATAGCGGTTGCAGCCGCCCTTGCCCGCCACCTTGTCACCCGCTACTTGCAGGGTGAAGGTATCATCGCTCGCACCTTGCAGTTGCCAGGTAGACGCTTGCAGCGCAGCCAGATTGGAACCAGTGGTCATGGCGCAGCCTCCCAGAGCCAATGCGGCCAGCAGGGTCAGTTTCTTGTTCATGGGTTCACCTCTTGATATAAGCGAAATAGGGGAAGGAACGTGATGATGGTGGCCTGTTTATCACGAGACTGAGGCAGATTAAAACTCTTTTATTGTGATCTCCGTTCCCTTTACTACCAACTGGCATGTGCCATGCTTGTATTCCTGTTCCGGACCCAGGGAGGGGAAAAGAATGGTCAAACCACTCATCATCGCACTCGCTTCATGCCTCAGCCTCGGTGCCCAGTCCGCCGACTGGGATTTCCTCAAGAGCGAGGCTGACAGCCAGCTCTACGTCAAAAGCTACTCAGGCGTGCTGCTCGACAGCCAGACTCATCACAGCGACAGTTTCGACCTCTGGCTCATCAACACCGGCTATCAATATCCGATCATGGATGACGTCAGCCTCTACATGGAAGCGGGCCCGGCCATAGGCCCGCACAGCGAACAGTCCGGCTACAACCTGAGCTCTGGGGTGCGCTACCAGTTTTCCCCCACATTGAACATCGGCAGCCAGCTCAAACAGCTGGAAGTGCACAAGGCCAGCACACTGCTGGAGCTCAACACCAGCCTGCTGCTTACACCGCAGCTTGCCATCACGGCAAACTACGGCGTGAGTGCATTCAGTACTGAGCACTCCCTCAGCCTGGGCGTAGGCTTCAACTTCTGACCGATCAGATAAGCCGGGTGGCACTGACCAGTACGCCGTTGAGGTCGGCGTAAACATAGTCACCCGGATGTATGGTCACACCGGCAAACGACACCACGGCATCCAGCTCTCCCTGACCCAGCTTCTCTGTTTTGACCGGGCAAGCAGCCAACGCCTTGACCCCCAGCGCCAGGGTTGCCAGTGTCCCCACATCGCGCACAGCGCCAAAGATCACTATTCCCTCCCAACCCTGCTCCGCCGCCTTGATGGCCAGCTGATCGCCGAGCAAAGCACGGCGCAACGAACCGCCGCCATCAATCACCATCACCCTCCCCTGACCGGGACGGTTGACCAGCTCTCGCACCAGGCTGTTGTCTTCATAACAGGAAAGCGTGACCGCCTGGCCATAAAACAGCGGCTTGCCACCAAAATCGTGAAACAGTGGATCGGCGACTTGCAGGGCATCACCATGTTGATCGCAGAGGTCGGGTAGTAGATCCAGCATCATAAGCCTCCTTCCATGGACATGAATTCGCTCATTCTTTCATCAAGCCGTTGATCTGACAATCCAGTGGGATTCAATTTTGCCCAAATGGAGTGGTTCGCCTTTCATCAGCACGGGCTGCAACCAGAGCTCGCCCTGCTCCACCCAATAGATGGCGTTCTGGCCGAAACGAGCTGCCAAATCGATGGCCTCACCACGAGAAGAAGCCAGCGCCAGCGATGATTCACGCCAACTTGCATCAGGAGCACTGCCCCACAATGGCCCCAGCGCCATCATGGTGGGAGACGCGGCGATGGCCCGCCACAGGGCGCGCTGACGGCGGGTATTGCGACGCATTCCTACCTCGCGGCTGGCAGGATTCCAGGCCGTCACAATGGCGTAAACAGGCCATTGAGGTGCCAAAAATGGTGCAATAAAACAAATTTTTTTGTAGTTTTCCCACAAAATCATGTCAACCACATGTTACATTCCATTACATTTTATAAGGGCGAAAATGGGGGTAACCCCAAGTATCATGCTGTGAACTCAGGGTTTGACCTATATCAATCCAGAGTTAAAAAGTTGCTATCTGACGGCAAAGAGTGTTGTTATGCGCCTGTTAACTGATAAAATGCAGCCACTTTTGTAATGGACTACCTTTCCAGGCTTCTCTCGATCAGACTTGTTGAGAGCCCACGTGTGGCACAGGGATGTTTGCCGACGCTGATGCCAAATTCGCGATAATCCGACCTGACATTCATACCCAGGATGACGTAATAAATTTTCAGGACCGGTCGGGTAACGCCAAAGAGTGTTAAAATTTAGATAACTAACTGATAAGAATCTGGGAATACTCATGCAAACACCACACATTCTGATCGTCGAAGACGAACTGGTCACCCGCAATACCCTGAAAAGCATCTTCGAGGCCGAAGGCTACGTTGTACTCGAGGCCAATAATGGCGACGAGATGCATCAAGCCCTCACTGCCCACACCATCAATCTGGTGATCATGGACATCAACCTGCCAGGCAAAAATGGCCTGCTGCTGGCGCGCGAGCTGCGTGAAGATGACAACATCGCCCTGATGTTCCTGACCGGTCGTGACAATGAAGTGGACAAGATCCTGGGTCTGGAAATCGGCGCCGATGATTACATCACCAAGCCGTTCAATCCCCGTGAATTGACCATTCGTGCCCGCAACCTGCTGAGCCGCACCATGAATGTGGCCGCTGGCGGCGAAGAGAAGAAGCTGGTTGAGCGCTACCTGTTCAACGGCTGGGCACTGGACATCAACAGCCGCGCACTGGTCAGCCCGGCTGGCGACATGTTCAAGCTGCCCCGTTCAGAATTCCGTGCCATGCTGCACTTCTGCGAAAACCCGGGCCAGATCCAGACCCGTGCAGAACTGCTCAAGAAGATGACAGGTCGTGAGCTCAAGCCCCATGACCGCACTGTGGATGTCACCATCCGCCGCATTCGCAAGCACTTCGAGAGCGTCAACGACACACCGGAAATCATCGCTACCATCCATGGCGAAGGCTACCGTTTCTGTGGCGAGCTGGAGCAGGAATAAGCCCGTTTCGTCATTGCAGAGTGAGTTTACGAGGCGCCCATGGCGCCTTTTCTCTGCCTGATGTTTGCCATCATCCAGCGCAAACACAAAACAAAAAGCCCACTCTTACGAGTGGGCTTTTTGCATGAAAGCTGGAGCGGGCAGCGGGAATCGAACCCGCATCATCAGCTTGGAAGGCTGAGGTAATAGCCATTATACGATGCCCGCAGGACATCAAAATCAAGTGCGAGACGGGAGTTCAACCCCTTGCAATCAGCCTGTGGGCTTGTGCAGTTACCGCATTGATGCAGGCTTTGCATCTAAATTTGGAGCGGGTGATGGGAATCGAACCCACGTATGCAGCTTGGGAAGCTACCGTTCTACCATTGAACTACACCCGCGTCAGGGCCTCTACTATATGCATTTTGCCGCTGAGCGCAATCACCGCAATGGTGTTTTTTACCATAAATCAAGCTGTTCGACCAACTAATGAGCAGCAAGGTGTTTTTTCAATCAAACATTTTCAACACCAGAAATTTACAAGGTTGCCAAGCCTGAGGGGCGAGGATAGTCTTGCGCCACTCGACGCGAGGATGGTGGTAATGGATAAAAAAACTCAAAAACGTCTTTATGGCTGGTTGCGCAACCAATCGAGCCACGGCCGACGCTGGATCGGTCTCTCCATCGGCTTTGGCCTTGGCCAGGGCATCTTGATGGTCGCCCAGGCCTGGCTGCTGGCGACCCTGTTGCATGGCTTCATCATCGAGGGGGCAACCCCGGAGCAATCCATTCCTCTCTTTATTACCCTGCTGCTGGTCACCCTGACCAAGGCCGCTTTGGCCTATGGCCGCGAGGTTGCCAGTTTCAAGGCGGGCAGCGCTGTGCGCCAGGCCATTCGCGAGCTGGTCCTCACTCGCCTCAGCCGTCTCGGCCCTGCCTATATACAACGCCGCCCTGCCGGTAGCTGGGCCAGCCTCTTGCTGGAACAGATTGAAAATATGCAGGATTTCTTCTCCCGCTATCTGCCGCAGATGGCCATTGCCGTCTTTATTCCGCTGGTGATCCTGGTAGCCGTGTTCCCGGTCAACTGGGCGGCTGGCCTGATCCTGCTGGGCACAGCTCCCCTCATTCCCTTCTTCATGATCCTGGTGGGTGTGGGTGCCGCCGATGCCAACCGCCGCAATTTCCAGGCACTGGCCCGTCTCTCCGGCCACTTTCTCGATCGCCTCAAGGGCTTGCGTACCCTGCAACTCTTCATGCGCACCCGAGCGGAGGGTGACGCCATTCGCGACGCGTCGGAAGATTTTCGCGAGCGAACCATGGAAGTGCTCCGTCTGGCGTTTCTGAGTACCGCCGTGCTGGAGTTCTTCGCCGCCCTCTCGGTGGCGCTGGTCGCGGTCTACTTTGGCTTTTCCTACATAGATCATCTGAATTTTGGCCACTATGGCACCAAGGTCACCCTGTTTACCGGCCTGTTCGTGCTGTTCCTCGCCCCCGAGTTCTATGCTCCGCTGCGCGAGCTGGGCGCTCACTACCATGCCAAGGCGCAAGCCATAGGCGCGGCCGAACAGTTGCTGGAGTTCCTCGAAGCCGAGGTCAGCGAGCCCGCCTCCGGCAATGCCTCCTTTCATGCCGACAGCCCCGTCAAGGTAGAAGCCCGTGCCCTGGAGGTGCTGAGCGCCGAAGGCAAGGTGCTGGTCGGCCCCATCGACTTCACGCTGGCAGCCGGTTCACGCACGGCACTGATCGGGATCAGCGGCGCGGGCAAGAGCTCGCTGGTCAATGCCCTGCTCGGCTTTGCTCCCTATCGTGGTGAGCTCAAGCTCAACGGGCAGGAGCTTGCCAGTCTCGACATGAGTCAGTGGCGACTGCAACTGGGCTGGCTCTCCCAGAATCCCCAGCTGTTTCACGCCTCCTTGCGCGACAACCTGCTGCTGGCCAAGCCATCTGCCAGCGACGCCGAGCTGGAAGATGCTCTCAAGCGGGCTCAGGCCTGGGAGTTTGCCATGGAGAAGGGACTCGACTATCCGGTCGGTGATCAGGCCGGCGGTCTCTCGGTCGGTCAGGCACAGCGTCTTGCCCTGGCACGCACCCTGCTCAAATCGACCCAGCTGATGGTACTGGATGAACCCACCGCCAGCCTGGATCGCCACTCGGAGCGCGCCATCATGACCACGCTGGAACAGGCGACGGCAGGTCAAACTCTGCTGATGATCACTCACCGCCTGGATGAACTCACCAAGATGGATAACATCTTGGTACTGGCCCGTGGCCAACTGGTGGAGCAAGGCAGCTTCCAGCAACTGAGCCAAGCCCAGGGGGCTTTCGCCCATCTGTTGTCCCATCGTTCCGGGAGTTCTCTCGATGACTGATCTATTGCCGTTTCTGCGCCTCTATCGTCAGCACTGGCTGAGTCTCTCGCTGGGCCTGCTGCTGGCACTGGTCACTCTGGTGGCGGGGATGGGGCTCTTGTCCCTCTCCGGCTGGTTCCTTTCCGCCGCGGCAGTGGCGGGAATGGCGGTCGCCAGCCGCGATACCTTCAACTACATGACACCGGCTGGCGGGGTGCGTTTCTTCTCCATCATCCGCACCGCAGGTCGTTGGGGTGAGCGGGTGGTGAGCCATGACGCTACCTTCCGGGTACTGACCCGGCTGCGAGTCTGGTTCTGGCAAAAGCTCTCGCCACTCTCCACCGGCACCCTGGCCGGTTTTCGTCAGGCGGATCTGCTCAACCGGCTGGTGGCCGACATCGATGCGATGGATCACGTCTATCTGCGGCTGGTCACTCCCATAGGCGCAGCCCTGCTCAGTTGCACCGGACTGGTCATATTCCTCTCCTTCTTCGATGGCCGCCTCGCCCTGACGCTGGGCGCCATACTGCTGTTTGGCATGATTGCCCTGCCGCTGGTCTTCTACTACCTCGGTCGCCAGCCAGGTCAGGCGCTGATAGCCGAGAAATCGTCCATGCGCACCCGCATGGTGGACTATCTGGACGGTCAGGCCGAGCTGCAGATGTTTGCCGCAGCCCCCAAGGCGCTCAGCGAGCTGCAACAGGCGGAACAGGCCCTGCTGACGGCACAGGCCCGTATGGCCAGGGTGAGCGGACTGGCCAATGCCAGCGTGCAGCTCTTGAGCGGCTGGACACTCACCCTGATGCTCTGGCTGGCCGGTCACGGCGTGGCGGGTGCGGCACCTGACCCCATCACAGCGCTGATGGTGTTCGCCACCCTGGCAAGCTTCGAGGCCCTGCTGCCGCTGGCGGGGGCTTTCCAGCACCTCTCCACCAGCCTCACTTCGGCTCGCCGCCTCAACGAGATCCTGCAGGAGGCCAAGGCCCCCGAGTGGGGGAACGAGCAGCAGCATGCCAAAGAGGGCGTCTTGCAGATAAGCGATCTCTATTTCGGCTATCCCGGTAACCCGCATCCCGTGCTGCGTGGCTGTACCCTGCAACTGCAGGCGGGTGAGAAACTGACTCTGCTGGGCCAGACCGGCTGCGGCAAGTCCACCCTGATGGGATTGCTGACCCGTGAATGGAGCCCGCAGGCGGGCAAGATCCTGCTCGATGGCAAGCCGTTGACGGACTACAGCGAAGGGGCGCTGCGCGCGTCTCTCTCTGTGGTGAGCCAGCGGGTTCATCTGTTTGCCGCTACCTTGCGCGACAACCTGAAACTGGCCGCCCCCGGGGCCGGCGATGAGCAGCTGACCGAGGTGCTGAACCAGGTCGGTCTGGCACATCTGCTGGAGGATGAGGCAGGCCACAGCGATACCGGGTTGAATGCCTGGCTCGGAGATGGCGGTCGCCCCCTCTCGGGTGGCGAGCGACGCCGTATCGGTATCGCCCGCGCCCTGTTGCACGATGCACCGCTCTGGCTGCTGGATGAACCGACCGAGGGCCTCGACAGCCAGACCGAGCGGGAGATCATGGATCTGCTGTTCAAGCTGGGGGCGGATCGCACCCTGCTGCTCATCTCCCACCGCTTGCTGGGGCTGGAGCAGATGGACCGTATTGCCCTGATGGAAGAGGGGCAGATCCGTCTGTGTGCGCCTCATCATGATCTGCTGGCTGACGACTACTATCGCAGCCTCTATGAGCGGCTGACACCGGCTTGAGAATGAAAGAGGTAGGATACACCTGCGGACGCCTCCCTCCTTTAAGACAGGCCGGCGGAGCCTGTCTGATCCCCGTCACACCTCATCTTCACAGCTAAAATTGGGGCTGGTCGCAGGCAGCGACTGGCCCCTATAATGTCCGCCCTCACAGTTCAAAAAGATGCTGATATGAAACGCCTGATCCTGATGATGCCCCTGATTGCCTCCGGTTGCGCCGACTTCTCCTTCAACAGCAATCTGGACAAGGAAAACTTCGACGAGTACTTCAAGCCGGGCGGCGTTCAGATCTATGAACAGAACCAGCTGGCTGACCTCAACTACCTCTACCTCGGCACCGTCGAGGGGGAATCTTGCCAGAGCGATGCCAAGCAGCCGGTGCCGAACGCAGGTGAAGCTCGCACCCTGGCCCGTCGCCGCGTGGCCGACATGGGTGGCAATGGCGTCACCTTCGACAAGTGCGCCGAGTTCAGTGACACTCCGGGCTGCCTAAAACAGGTGATCTGCTACGGGCAGGCGCTCAAAGTGGCACAAGAGAAGTAAGGATACCCCATGGCCCTGGCCATAGTCCGGCTCGGCAGTCCTCGTCTTGAAGATGAAGGGTTGCGCATCGGCACAGTGCGGCGCCCGCCCCGTGGTGTGCCCAAGCAGGCGTTTGCCAGTCAGGATTGGTATGACGTCTGGTTTCCCAATCTGGCGCCCAGCAGCGACACCATGAAGCTGGGCCAGGCCGCCGATACGCCTGCCCTCTGGGCCGTTTTCTGCAAGCAGTACAAGGCCGAGATGGCCACCCCCTGTGCCCGCCACGATCTGGCGCTGCTGGCTGCCCTCTCCCATACCACCAATCTGTCGGTGGGCTGTTACTGCGAGCAGGCGTCTCGCTGTCATCGCAGCATATTGCAAGAGCTGCTGGTCAATTGCGGCGCCAAGTTACGCTAGAAAGCACAGCCGGATAGTGAAAGAGGGCGTCCCGACGGACGCCCTCTTTCACTTCAATCACCATTCAGACAGGATGAGTCCTACTACAGGCTGCCAACCCGCAGGCGCCGACGCAGCGCAGCCTCCTGCTCCGCAGTCATACCAGCCACCACGGCACCTTCGTTGTCCATCAACCATTGCATCAGATCGGCGACCGTCTCCTCCAGCGGTCGAAAGTTGAGCCCCTGCACTATGGCTGCCTCGGCACTGATGCGGCCATAGCCGGCATACTCAGCCAACTCGTTTGGCAATAGCGTGGGATAGCTCTGCCAGGGTTCGACGCCGGCTGACAGCAACTCAGGCCAGGGGAGCCACTGCGCTTGCCATTGTGTGGCGGGCGCCAGCCTGGCGGTGATGCGATCCAGCCAGTCCACCAGCGCAATACCGGGTTTGAGCAGATTGAAACAGCCACCCAGCTGCTGCTCGGCGGCCCGCAGCACGAATTCGGCGCAGTCGCGCACGTCCAGGTATTGCAGTCGATCCTGCCCGTCCCCCGGCAGCAACCAGGGCCCCCCTTGCTGTACCCGCTTCACCCACCAGGCCAGACGGCCGGTCGGATCATGGGGGCCGCACAGGACACCGGGGCGCAGGATGCAGAGCCGCTCGCCCCAATGATCCCGATACGCAGCTTCGCACAGTACCTTCAGCGGACCGTAATCGGTGGGCAATTCCCCCTCGACAATCTCGTGCAACGGCGCCGATTCATCCATGCCCCGGCTGGCGAAGTCGCGATAAACGCTGATGGTGGAGATAAAGATCAGCCGCTCGCAGCGCCCGAGCAGGGCTGCCGAGAGGCTCACCGCCTGCTCGGGACGGTAGCAACAGGTGTCTATGACCAGATCCCAGCGCAACCCTTGGCTTTGCAGGGGGCTCAGATCCTTGTTCCTGTCACCGTTGAGCTGAACTAGGTCACGCCAGTCCGGGTGCTGATGCCGGCCCCGGTTGAATAGCGTCACCTCGTGCCCCCAGTCCAACGCCAGCGTGGTGAGGTGGCGGCCCAGAAAGCCGGTGCCACCGATAATCAGCAATTTCATCCATGTATCTCCAATCCGGCGCCATCTGAACGCCTTCGCCACAGAGCAGAGCGCGAATGCCATCCCCTGCTCCATCTGCCCTCACCCTACGCAAGTTGGTGCCGGGGTACAGCTCCCGAGTGCCGGTATGGGACGGGGATCACGACAGGACGTGGGAAATGAGCGTAGCGAGGCAGAGCCTGCGTTTTGAGGCTGCCTGTGCTAAATTGCCGGGGTTTTCAGTCAGGATCCGCCATGAAGTTCGAAATCGACACCCTCGGGATCATCCACTCTCCCTACAAGGAGAAGTTCGCCATCCCCCGCCAGCCCGGTCTGGTCAAATCGGCCCGCGCCCGCCTCGAGCTGCTGCCCCCTTACGATCAGCCGGACGTGCTGCGCGGCATAGAGCAGTTCTCCCATCTGTGGCTCAGCTTTGTGTTTCACCAGACCATGGATCAGGGCTGGCACCCGACGGTACGTCCGCCGCGCCTGGGCGGCAACGAACGGGTCGGAGTCTTTGCCACCCGCTCCACCTTCCGCCCCAACCCGCTGGGTCTGTCGGTGGTCGAGCTGCACGGCGTTGGTCGCGAGCGTGGCAAACTGTGGCTGGAGCTCGGCGCCGTGGATCTGCTGGATGGCACTCCTGTCGTCGATATCAAGCCCTATATTCCCTATGCCGACAGTCTGCCGGACGC
Organism: Aeromonas sp. 9A; assembly: GCF_963900955.1. Taxonomy (NCBI): domain Bacteria; kingdom Pseudomonadati; phylum Pseudomonadota; class Gammaproteobacteria; order Aeromonadales; family Aeromonadaceae; genus Aeromonas; species Aeromonas sp. 9A. The sequence continues at coordinate 1,607,199 of NZ_CAWRFG010000001.1, read as the reverse complement.
CCGTGGCGGCTTTGCCCCCGAGGCCCCCACCCCGCCTCTCGTGGTCAGCTTCACCCCCGAAGCGGAGCAGCAGCTGCAGCCCTGGCTCAAGGCTCACCCCGAGCTTCGTCTGCTGGTTAGCGAAGTGCTGGCCCAGGACCCTCGCCCCGCCTACAAGAAAGGCAAGCCGGACGAAAAGGAGTACGGCGTCAGGCTGTTTGACCTCAACGTACGCTTTCGCATCACAGAGCCCGACTGTCTGGTGCTCGCCATAGAATTTGCTTGATCTCGGCGCTATTTGAGTAAAAAGCACCCTGATGTGTTTTTTGTCACTCTTGATCCCTGTGTTCGGCGGCGATCTGCCTGAAGGCTCCCTCGCAAGCAAGGAAGGCATCGACCATACCAGGATCAAAATGGCTGTCGCGCCCCTGCACTATGATGGCTTTCGCCTCTTCATGGGTGAAGGCGGGCTTGTAGACCCGTTTTGAGATGAGGGCATCGTAGACATCCGCCACCGCCATCAAGCGGCCAGATAGCGGGATAAGCTCTCCGGCCAGGCCGGCCGGGTAACCGCTGCCATCCCACTTCTCGTGGTGGGTGAGGGAAATTTCGCGCGCCAGCCGCAGAAAGGAGTTAGAACCAAGCTGAGCCTCGGCGCTGGCCAGCGCATCCGCCCCTATCTGGGGATGGCGCTTCATGATGGCAAACTCTTCATCGGTCAGCTTGCCCGGCTTGAGCAGGATGGCATCAGGAATGCCCACCTTGCCCACATCGTGCAACGGCGCCGACTTGAATAGCAGGTCTATGGTGGTGTCATCCAGTGGATAACGCTCTCCGTCGTGGCGACGCAGGTACTCGGCCAGCACCTTGACGTAGTGCTGGGTACGGATGATGTGGGCGCCCGTCTCGTTGTCCCGGGTCTCTGCCAGCGAGGCAAGGCCGAGGATAGCCACGTCCCGGGTCAGGTTGAGCTCATCGCTGCGTGCCTTCAGCTCGCCGATCATCTGGTTGGTGCTGGCGGCAATCAGGCCGAATTCATCATCCCGGGTCACCGGCACCCGCGCATCCAGATCGCCACACTGCACCTGCGCCATGGCGCGCGTCTGGTGCATCAGGGAGAGGGTCAGATTACGGCCATAGCCACGAATAATCAGCCAGAGGTAACCGAAGGTCACCGCCATCACGAAGGCGATTTCCAGCAATATGTAGTGTTGGGCATCGATCCGCGACATGCCTCTGTCCACCGTCGCCAACCACTCCAGATCCTTGTTGAACAGCAGGAAAAAGACACCCCCCAACAGTGCGAGCGTGGTGAAAGTAAACAGAGTGAACTTACGGGAAACCGGCATGGCCAGCGGCCGGGTCAGCACCAGCGAGCCCTGATACTCCCGCAGTTTGGCCAGGTTCCAGTCCCGCACCAGCGACAAGTCCGCCGCCACCAGAAAGCCCAGGGTGGTCATCCCCAACAGGATCTTGAGGTGACTCTCCAGCGGGAAGTCATACATGAAGCCGTTATAGCCCGAGAGCAGCAACGCCCCAAGCAGGTAGAAGACCACTTCCAGCCCGAAGCCGCCAAGCCCGCTGCCAGGCAGGGCCAACCGGTGCAACACCCGATCGCGCACGGCAAACATGATGGCGAAGACCAGCAAGGCAGGCCCCAGCAGCTGAGGCAGGGTCAGGCTCTCCAAAAACGGACAGACCTGCCACCCGTAGAGGCAAAAGAGTGACAGTGTCACCCCGTAATGCAGGGCGCAGCGCCCCGTGATTTTCTGCATGATTTCACCCTGACCGCTGTTTATTGTTATGACGGAGGGGATATGCCCCCGCCCCTCACAGGCGCCGCAGCAGCAGACTCCCTATCGAATAGCCAGCGCCAAACGAGCAGAGTACACCACGGGCCCCCGCAGGAAGGTCGCGATTGTACAGATGAAACGCGATGATGGAACCCGCCGAGCTGGTATTACCATAGCTATCAAGAATGACCGGCGCCTCCTGCTGGCTGGCATCGTGGCCCAGCAGCTTGCGGCCGATGAACTGGTTCATGGTGAGGTTGGCCTGATGCAGCCAGAGTCGGCTCAAGGAGTCCGCCGTCCAGCCCTGCTCATCCAGCTGGCTGGCAATCTGATCGCACACCAGCGGCAGCACCTCCTTGAATACCTTGCGCCCCTGCTGGCGGAACAGTTTGTCATCCCCATGACGGGTACGCGGACTGAGCCGGTTCAAAAAGCCGAAGTTGTTGCGGATATTGTTGGAGTACTGGGTCACCAGCTTGCTGGCCACCAGTTGCCAGGGGTTGGCCACCTTGCAATCGGCCTCCCGCTCCAGCAGCACGGCGGTACAGGCATCGCCGAAGATGAAGTGGCTGTCCCTGTCACGAAAGTTGAGGTGCCCGGAGCAGATCTCCGGGTTCACTACCAGCGCCAGTTTGGCGGTGCCTGCCGCCAGCATGTCCGCCGCCGTCTTGATGCCAAAGGTAGCGGATGAGCAGGCCACGTTCATGTCAAAGGCCATGCCGCTCGCCCCCAGATAGTGTTGCAACTCGATGGAGAGCGCCGGATAGGGCCTTGGCATGTTGGAAGCCGCCACTATCACCAGATCAATCTCACCCGGCTCACGGCCGGCGGCAATCAGCGCCTGCTCGGCGGCAGCGACCGCCATCTCCACCATGATGGAGGGCTGATCGTCAGCCCGCTCGGGGAGCAAGGGCTGCATGATGTCAGGGTCCAGCACCCCCTCCTTGCTCACCAGATAGCGACTCTTGATGCCGGACGCCTTCTCGATGAATTCGCAGCTCGAGTGCTGCTTGGCGGATAGCTGACCCGCATCGATGGCGGAGGCATTTTCCTCGTTGTAGAGGTCCACATACTGGTTGAAGGCGGTCACCAACGCTTCATTGCTGACAGCAAAAGGCGGGGTATAGAGGCCTGATCCACTGATCACGATAGAAGTCATCTTTGCTCCTGGCCGGGTGCAATCCCGGCTTGTTGGTTTATTTGGGTAGAGAGGTCATTACAACTGATCGATCGCCGCGGCGAGACCAGCCAGCGTCAGCGGATGCATACGCCCGCCAACCACGTCATTCATCAACTTGATGGAGGGATGCCAGAGCCACTCGCGCCTGGGGATGGGATTGATCCACACCAGCCTGGGAAAGTGTTGCTGCAGGCGAGCGAGCCATACCTGACCAGCCTCCTCGTTCCAGTACTCAACGGCACCGCCGGGCCAGCTGATCTCGTAGGGGCCCATCTTGGCGTCCCCCACAAAAATCACCCTGTAGTCGCTGCCGTAGGTGCGCAACAATCTCAGGGTGTCGAACCGCTCCTCGAAGCGACGGGCGTTGTCTTGCCAGACGAAGTCGTAGAGACAGTTGTGAAAGTAGAAATACTCCAGATGCTTGAACTCGTGGCGCAGCGCCGAGAAGAGCCGCTGCACCTCGGCCACGTGGGCATCCATGGAACCACCCACATCGAAGAAGACCAGCAGTTTGACACCATTGTGGCGCTCGGGTCGCAGCTTTACATCCAGCCAGCCCTGACGGGCTGTACTCTGGATGGTGTCGTCGAGATCCAGCTCGTCGGGATTGCCCTTGCGCACCCAGCGTCTGAGTTTGCGCAGGGCCAGCTGGATGGCACGCTGGCCCAGGGGCGAGTCGTCGCTGAAGTTGCGATAGTGGCGGGCTTCCCACACCTTGACCGCCTTGCCATGCTGGCCCTCTCCCCCCATGCGGATCCCTTCCGGATGAAATCCGCCGTGACCGAACGGACTGCTGCCGCCAGTCCCCACCCACTTGTTGCCGCCGGCATGGCGCTCTTTTTGTTCCGCCAATCGCTGGTTGAGGGTTTCAAGCAGCTTGTCGAGCCCCCCCAGAGAGTGCAGCAGTGCCTTTTCTTCGGCACTTAACAAACGTTCGAACTCCTTGCGTAGCCACTCATCAGGTAAGGCGTCGGGCAGCAAGTGGCTGGCCTGCAGACCGTCGTAATACTCGGCAAAGGCGCGATCGAAGCGATCAAAATGAGCCTCGTCCTTGACCAGCAGGCAGCGGGAGAGCTGATAGAAGTCATCCATATCGACACTGACCAGCCGGGCTGCCAGCGCGGCGTGCAAGTCCAGCAATTCGCGCAAACTGCAGGGGATCTTGTGACGACGCAGCTGGCTGAAAAAGTCGATCAGCATGGTGTCAGTTGCCGCGACGGGCCAGGAAGGCCAGCTTCTCGAACAGGTGCAAGTCCTGCTCCGTCTTCAGCAGGGCGCCGTATAGCGCCGGGACCAGCTTGCCCGGTTCGCGGGTGCGCATCGCCTCGGGAGAGATATCATCGGCCAGCAGCAGCCGGATCCAGTCCAGCAACTCGGAGGTAGAGGGCTTCTTGCGCAGCCCTTCCACTTCCCGCAGTTCGAAGAAGAGCGTCATGGCCTCATCCAGCAACGCCGCTTTCAGGTTCGGATAGTGTAGGTTGACGATGGCCTGCATCTCGGCCTTGTCGGGAAAGCGAATGTAGTGAAAAAAGCAGCGACGCAAGAAGGCATCCGGCAGCTCTTTCTCGTTGTTGGAGGTAATGATGACAACGGGGCGCCGGCGGGCCTTGACTCGCTCGCCGGTCTCGTAGACGTCAAACTCCATCCCATCCAGCTCAAGCAGCAGGTCGTTGGGGAATTCGATGTCCGCCTTGTCTATCTCGTCGATAAGCAGCACGGGCCGTTCATCAGCGGTAAAAGCCTGCCACAGCTTGCCCTGGCGAATGTAATGACTGATATCCCCCACTCGCGGATCCCCCAGCTGGGAATCACGCAGCCGGGCCACTGCATCATATTCATAGAGCCCCTGCTGGGCTTTGGTGGTGGATTTAATGTGCCAGGCAATGAGGTGAGTGCCGAGCGAACTGGCCACGGCCTCGGCCAGCTCTGTCTTGCCAGTGCCAGGTTCACCTTTGATAAGTAAAGGTTTTTCCAGCACTATAGCCGCATTGACCGCCATCTTCAGCGCCTCTGAGGCGAGATAGCGATCGCTTCCTGCAAATCCCATAACGTCCATTCCTTTGACGATAAGAGACCTTTTTGAGATCGAGGCCTCAGTAAGAAAGAATAAGCTCTATATCTTGTAATAACATATTGTTATAACAAATCGTCACTTCTCATTCAGAAACCACAGGGTAATCTTGTTTCATCGCCGTAACAAACAGGGATAGCACCATGAGCAAAATTTTTGAGGACAACAGCCAGACCATAGGTCACACCCCGCTGGTTCGACTCAACCGTGTTACCAAGGGCCGCGTACTGGCCAAGATTGAAAGCCGCAACCCGAGCTTCAGCGTCAAGTGCCGCATCGGTGCCAACCTGATCTGGGATGCCGAGAAGCGCGGCGTACTGACCCAGGGCAAGGAGATCATCGAGCCCACCAGTGGTAACACAGGTATTGCTCTGGCATTTGTGGCCGCCGCCCGTGGCTATCCCATCACCCTGACCATGCCGGCCACCATGAGCCTGGAGCGCCGCAAGCTGCTCAAGGCGCTCGGTGCCAATCTGGTGCTGACCGAAGGCCCTCTTGGCATGAAAGGCGCTATCGCCAAGGCCAACGAGATCCTCGAATCAGAGCCGGGCAGATACGTTTTGCTGCAACAGTTTGAAAACCCCGCCAACCCGGAAATCCACGAGAAGACCACTGGCCCCGAGATCTGGGATGCCACCGACGGTCAGGTGGATGTATTCGTGGCCGGTGTAGGTACAGGCGGCACCATTACCGGCGTCTCCCGCTACCTGAAGCAGACCAAAGGCAAGGCAGTGATCTCGGTGGCCGTCGAGCCAAGTGAATCACCGGTGATCAGCCAGCGTCTGGCCGGTCTCGAAATCAAACCGGGTCCCCACAAGATCCAGGGCATTGGTGCCGGCTTCATCCCGGGCAACCTGGACCTGACCCTGCTGGACCGCGTCGAACAGGTAAGCAGTGATGATGCCATCGAGATGGCACGCCGTCTGATGGAAGAGGAAGGTATTCTGGCCGGTATCAGCTCCGGGGCAGCCGTCGTGGCCGCCGCCCGTCTGGCCGAGCTGCCGGAATTTGCCGACAAGACAATCGTCGTCATACTGCCGAGCGCCGCCGAGCGTTATCTCTCCAGCGCGCTGTTTGCCGGCGTGTTCAGCGAGCAGGAGTTGCAACAGTAAGTGATCGGATAATTTCAAAACAACGGCGCTCCCAGGAGCGCCGTTTCTTTATGAGCTAGACTGAGCACTTGGCAGCGCCACTCGGCCCCTTATTTTTTGGGGTAAAATAACAAACAAACGAGTGACAAAAAAAGCAGACATCCTGTGATAAATTTCATATCCTGTGCGGCGTCACGAGGTGTTTGCCGACTAGGTATCACAAAGTAACAAAGTGTTATTTTTCGTTATAAAATAATTTCAAGCCAGTATTTCTGCGGCTTGTAGCGCGATAACGGAAAAGAGTAGCGGCAAACACCGAATACTGCACAGAAAATTGACCTGGATTAAACCATTGCAGGTCTGATTTCGTTACTTTACAACATATCCATACTGACACGGTGAGACAAGGAAGCGTCAAAAGCATCCATCTCTCCAAAGAATATCAATAATATGGGGTGAAACCATGTACGAGAAGTCTGTTGTTATCACTGCTGAAAACGGCCTGCACACCCGTCCGGCAGCTCAGTTCGTGAAAGAAGCCAAAGAATTCCAAAGCGAGATCACTGTGGTCTCCGGTGGCAAATCCGCCAGCGCCAAGAGCCTGTTCAAGCTGCAGACCCTGGGCCTGACCAAAGGCACCAACGTGACCATCCAGGCCGACGGCCCGGACGCTCAGAAAGCCGTTGAGAAGCTGGTTGCCCTGATGGACGAGCTGGAGTAATCCAGCTTTATTCCTCCCCCACAGTCGTTTTAATAGGAAGGATTATGATATCTGGCATTCTTGCGTCCCCCGGTATCGCATTCGGTAAGGCGCTTCTTCTTAAAGAAGATGAAATCGTTATCAATCAGGGCAAGATTTCTGCTGACCAGATTGACGCCGAGATCAACCGCTTCCTCGAAGCCCGCACCAAGTCAGCTGCACAGCTGGAAGCCATCAAAGCCATGGCTGGTCGCACCTTCGGTGAGGAAAAAGAGGCCATCTTCGAAGGCCACATCATGCTGCTCGAAGATGAGGAGCTGGAAGGGGATATCAGATCCTTCATCAAAGACAACAAGGCCACCGCTGATAAGGCCGTCTACGAGGTCATCGAGCAATACGCCAAGATGATGGCCGATCTGGACGATCCCTACCTGCGCGAGCGCGCCACCGACTTCCGTGACATCGGAACCCGTCTGGTGAAGAACGTGCTGGGCATCGCCGTAGTCAATCTGAGCACCATAGACGAAGAGGTCATCCTGGTCGCCAAAGACCTGACTCCGTCCGAAACTGCCCAGATCAACCTGAAATATGTGTTGGGTTTCGTTACCGATATCGGTGGCCGTACCTCTCACACCTCCATCATGGCGCGCTCCCTTGAGCTGCCGGCCGTGGTAGGCACCAACGACATCACCGAGCGCGTCAAGAACGGTGACATGCTGGTGCTGGATGCGATCAACAACCAGATCATCATCAACCCGACCGCTGAACAGCTGAACGAAGCCAAGCAATTCCAGGCCCAGTTCCAGGCTGAGAAAGATGAGCTGGCCAAGCTGAAAGACCTGCCTGCCATCACCCTGGATGGTCACCAGGTCGAAGTCTGCGCCAACATAGGTACCGTCAAGGATACCGAAGGTGCCATCCGCAATGGCGCCGAAGGCGTGGGTCTGTACCGTACCGAGTTCCTGTTCATGGATCGCGATGCGCTGCCGACCGAAGACGAGCAGTTCAAGGCCTACAAAGAAGTGGCAGAGGCCATGCCGGATCAGCCGATCATTGTCCGTACCATGGACATTGGCGGCGACAAAGAACTGCCGTACATGAATTTCCCGAAAGAGATGAACCCCTTCCTGGGCTGGCGTGCCGTGCGTATTTTCTTCGATCGCGAAGACATCATGCATGCCCAGCTGCGGGCCATACTGCGTGCGTCTGCCTTCGGCAAACTGCGCATCATGTTCCCGATGATCATCTCAGTCGAAGAGTTCCGCAGCCTCAAGGCCACCGTAGAGAAGCTGAAAGCCGAACTGCGCACCGAAGGCAAAGCCTTTGATGAATCCATCGAAGTGGGTATCATGATCGAGACTCCGGCTGCTGCCGTGATGGCTCATCATCTGGCTAAAGAAGTGGATTTCTTCAGTATCGGTACCAACGACCTGACCCAGTACACTCTGGCAGTCGACCGTGGTAACGAGATGATCTCCGCCATGTACAACCCGCTGTCACCCTCCGTCCTGACCCTGATCAAGATGGTTATCGACGCTTCCCATGACAATGGCAAGTGGACCGGTATGTGTGGTGAGCTGGCTGGTGACGAACGCGCCACACTGCTGCTGCTGGGTATGGGTCTGGATGAGTTCTCCATGAGCTCCATCTCTGTACCGCGTATCAAGAAGCTTATCCGCAACACCAACTTCGAAGATGTGAAGGCAATGGCTGACCAGGCACTGAGCTACGCAACTGCCGCCGAAATCGAAGCCTGTGTAGATAACTTTATTAAGCAGAAGGCAGTCTGCTAAGATCGGCTGCAAACAGCGACAATCATCTCTAGGAGCTTTTACTATGGGTCTGTTCGATAAACTGAAGAAACTGGTTTCCGATGATAGCTCTGATACCGGCGGCATCGAAATTTTTGCCCCGCTGTCAGGTGAAATCGTACCGATCGAAGATGTGCCTGACGTTGTCTTCGCCGAGAAGATCGTCGGCGACGGTATCGCCATCAAGCCGGCTGGCAACAAGATGGTTGCACCGTGCGATGGCACCATCGGCAAGATCTTCGAGACCAACCACGCGTTCTCGCTGGAATCCGACTCTGGTATCGAGCTGTTCGTTCACTTCGGTATCGATACCGTTGAACTGAAAGGCGAAGGCTTCACCCGCATCGCTCAGGAAGGTCAAAAGGTCAAGCGCGGCGACACCATCATCGAGTTCGATCTGGCCATTCTGGAAGCGAAAGCCAAGTCGACCCTGACGCCGGTTGTCATCTCCAACATGGATGAGATCAAAGAGCTGATCAAGATGACAGGTGCCGTGACTGTGGGCGAGACCCCGGTGATCCGCATCAAAAAATAATGCACGGCTGGCTCAAGCCAGTAGCTGCAACGAAAAACCGAAGCCATGTGCTTCGGTTTTTTTATGAAAAAATGGCAGTGAATACCGACTACTCCTTGCCAAACAATACCCGGTTTCGCCCCTGCGCCTTCGCCTGATACAGCGCCCTGTCCGCCACCAGCAACAGGTTGTCGAGGCTTTGTCCCGTCGTCAGCGTGGCGCAGCCAAAACTCATCGTCAGTGAGAAATGGTGATGGTGCCAATTTATCTGACTGGCAGACAACAGCTGTCGCAGTTGCTCGGCCAGGGAGACCGCCCGGGAGGCATCCGCTCCCGGCAGGATCAGCAGGAACTCCTCCCCTCCCCAGCGCGCCAGACACTCCTTTCCCTGCAACTGCTCCTCCATGATGCGGGCAACCCCACACAAGGCCGCGTCCCCGGCGGGATGACCATATCGATCGTTGACCTGCTTGAAGTGATCAACATCGCACAGAACCACTGACAAAGGTCGCCCCTGCAGCCAGTGCGCCTGCAGCTGCTGCTCGGCTCCGCGCCGGTTGCTGAGTTCTGTCAGTGGATCGGTACAGGAGAGGCGACTGACCTCCTCTATCATGCAGTGCAGATCGTGAATGTCACGAAACGTCACTATGTGCCAGCCGGGCATGGCATCGGCCGTCAATTGGGCTGTGATGGTAAACCAGCGGCGCTGGCCATTCTTGCAGTAGATCCGGGTAGACATCTCCGCCACGGCAGAGCCGTTGGCCAGACTGGTCATGACAACCTGATTCCAGTCCTGGATGGCTTGAGTTCTGGTCTGCTCATCGTGATAGACAGTCGCAAACCAGGCTGTCATATCCGGCAGCTCGGCCAGGGTGTAACCCAGCTGCGCAGAGAATGCCTGATTCACGAACCTGTGATGCCGGATGGGAATGTTCGACAGGGTTGTTGGTATTGTGCCAAGAGTGTCACCACAGACCGCCTCTGAAATGAGGATCGGTATCGGGATCACATCAAAGGATCGAAACAGGATCTGCTGCAGTTCGCTCAATATCGCTGACTCGGATATGTTCAAGGTATTTCCCTTACCAATATTTCGCTCAACAGTAAGTGAGTCCGCAGGCTGGGTAAATCCGCTTATTGAGCCTCTCGGACCACCTTGGTCGCAGTGTTCTCTCCCGGTTGCCACTCCTGATAGGGGCCGTGGATGGCAGAGTAGATCTTGTCCAGCTGACCGGAGGTCTTGAGCTTGCCGATGGACTGTGTCAGGAAGCGGTCCACCGCATCCCCCTTCTCTCCTTTCGGGATAATAAACACATCGTCGAACTCGCCGAAATAGACACGGTGGATATTGGTCAGCCCCATCTTCCTCAATGCAAAATCGGCCTCCTCCTGCGCCCAGAGAAAGGCGTCGATACGGCCCCTGCTCAGTTTGCCAAGGGACTGCTCGATTGAGAGGGAACGTTTGACCGAGAAGGGCCAGAAGTCGCTCACCCCCTCGATGAGCAGATCGCGCTTGGTGTACTCATAACCGAGTACCATGGCAGGCGTAATTGGAGCTGTGCTGTTGCTGTAAAGCACATGGGTCACCTTGCCAAAGGTCACAGAACTGAAACGATAAGGGAGCATGGATTCATCGATATAGGGATTGCGCAACGCGGGCAGATTGAAGTCCGCTTCCCCCACCACAACGCTGCGGGTTGCCCGCGACATGGGATAGACCATCACGCTCACCTCGACCCCATCGTCCAGATCAGCGATAGCTTTGACCAGATTGACGAAGGGGCCGCTACCATCGGAATCGATGAGCCCCGGCAACAGGCCCAGATAGGCAGAAAAGCGCGTTGGATGTTCAGACTCAGCCGCAGAGAGGTGGCCATTGCTGCTCCCCATCCCCCCGGCCACAAGGGCGCACAACATGAACAGGAGACCCTTACCCAAGCCGACATGTTTCATGGATCAAACCCTCGTCATCACTGCCATAGCGGGCAGGGTTATCAGAAGCATAGCTCCGTGATGAAAGGTGCAACCACAGCCAGCGGGATGAGCATTCAGTGTTAAAAGGTTATCTGGATCAATGTTTGCCCGGACAAGCCTCGTAACATGGAAAGGGATGCACCAGGGTCCGGCCACCCCAAGCCCGCCCAACGAGATAAAAAGTGATGCAATGAGCGCCCCGAGAAGGACACGAGCATGTTGAAAAATACCGAACAGCGTTATGGCAGCCTGAGTATCGGGCTGCACTGGTTGACCCTGCTATTGATGATGGCCGTCTACGCATTGATGGAGTTCAGGGATATTTTCCCCAAGGGCTCGGCCGGTCGTGACCTGATGAAGGAGTGGCACTTCATGGTGGGCTTGTTGATCCTGGCTCTGGTTGTCGTACGGCTGCTGGTGCGCTTTAGCAGCCCGTCACCCCGCATAGTGCCCACCCTGTCACCCCTGATGCGAACACTCGGTCACCTCGCCCACCTGGCACTGTATGGCTTTCTCATCCTTGCTCCGCTGCTGGGTTGGTTGCTCCTCAGCGCAGGTGGCAAGCCCATCCCCTTCTTCGGATGTGAGCTGCCCGCCCTGCTCGCGCCGGATGATGCTCTGAAGGGGACGATAAAGGATCTGCACGAAACGCTGGCCAACATAGGCTATGCCCTGATCGCCCTGCATGCGGCGGCAGCCATCTATCACCATCATGTGCTCAAGGACAACACCTTGACCAATATGTTGCCCGAGCGGAAATAAGCACCCGCCTTGAACACGCCAACAAAAAGGCCCCTTTGACAGGGGCCTTTTGCCATAGCTGAAGCGCCACCATCAGGGCAACACCACCCGACTTTCACCACCGCCAAGGGCCTCGACCCGAATTTGCACACCGATCCGCTCCACCAGGGTCTGCACATGGGAGATGACGCCTATCTGGCGACCGGCAGCCTGCAGGGAGTCGAGGCTGGAGAGCGCCAGATCCAGGCTGTCGGGATCCAGAGTGCCGAAGCCCTCGTCGATAAACAGCGATTCAACCTGGGTCTGGCGCGACGAGAGGCTGGAGAGCGCCAGCGCCAGCGCCAGCGATACCAGGAAGCTCTCGCCGCCGGAGAGGGAGTCCACAGAGCGCACCTCGTCCCCCATGTCGAGATCCACCACCTGCAGCGCCAGATCCGTGCCGGGTACCCGCTCCAACCGGTAGCGTGGCGACAACTCGCCGAGCTGGGCATTGGCCTCCAGCAGCAGACGCTCCAGGGTGAGGCTCTGGGCGAAGGTGCGCAGCTTGGCGCCGCTGGCAGAGCCGATAAGCTCGGACAGCTGCTGCCAGTGATCCGTCACTGCCTGCTGGCGACTCAGCGCCTCTTGCAAGGAGCCTGCCTTGAGGGCAGCCGCCTCGGCCTGGGCCAGCGTACTCTTGCACTGGAACAGCTGCTCCTCCAGTTCGCGGCAATGGGCCTCGCAAGCGCCAAGGCGCTCGGCAAGGGCCTCGGTGGAGAGTGCCGTCAGTTCGCCGTGATGCTCGCGATAACGCTCCCGTTTCACCTCCTCCAGTGCCAGCGCCCGTTGACGTTCGGCCAGCCGGGTGCGCGCCTCGGCCAGGGCATCATCCAGCCCCTGCAGGGCTGTTCGGCGGGCCTTGAGCTCCTCCGGATGGATGGCCAGCAATCGGCGCAGATCATATTCGGCAATCCCGAGCCTGGTGGCATGGGCAGCCCAGCGCCCCAGTACCTCACGGCGGCGGCGACTACTCACCTGTTTGTCCTGCTCAAGATGGGTCAACCGTGTCTTGAGCTCTGTCTGTCGCTCCCTTGCGGCCCGCAGTGCGCCCACCGCCTCTTCGAGTTGATTGGCTCCCCGTGAAAGTCGCTGCTGCCACTCGCCCTCGACCTCGGCGATGGCACGCCCCCCAAGACACGCCTCGCGGCTGGCCAACAGTCCCTGGCGCTGTTGCTCGGCCTCCTTGTAGTCGCGCTCCAGCTTGTGCAGCTGTTCATTCTGGCTCTGAACCCTTGCCTCCTGCGCACTGAGCGCCGGGGTCAGGCTCGCAAGTTCGCTGCCCAGCTGCTCCCACTCGCGCTGTCCGTGCAGATAGGCCTCGCAGGTCTGCTGCCATTCGAGCCACTGCCGGCTGCCGAGCCATTGACGCCAGGGTTCGGCCCCCATCTGTTCATCGAGCCGGGTTTCACCCTGAACCAGGCGCTGGCGCAGTGTGACTTCCTGCTCGGCCAACGCTTTGAGCTCGGCCTCCCACTCTATCTTCTGCCGCTCGGCCTCCTGCCACTGCTGCTCAAACTGCTGATGACGGGTTGTGAGCTGAGTCAGCTGATTGCGCAGTCCCATCAGCATCTGCTGGCCTTGCTGGGCCTGTTGCAGCTGTCGCTGTCCGGCCACCAGCCCCAGCTCCAGCGCCTCCCCCTGTGCCAAGAGATGCGCCAGCAGATCCGCCCACTCTGCGGGGCTTTGCCGCAAGGGCAGCCCGTGGCCCAACAAGGTCTCACCACCCCACTGCAACCAGCGCTGGGTCAGCTGTTCGGCTCTCGCCTCCAGCTCGGGTTGGTGTTGCTGGCGGGCAACCAGCTGACGAGTCAGCTCGACGCGCTCGCTCTCTCCCTGAATATGTTGATGATTGAGTCGCTCCCACTCCAGCTCCAGCTGGCGGGCACGCTCGGCCAGCTGGGCCAGGATTCCGGCCACCTGCGGCTGACTCTGGCGATAGGGATGCTCCTCTGCGCCACACAGCGGGCAAGGCGTACCGTCGCTGAGCACGTGGCGATACTGCTCGAAGCTGGCGACGGCACGGGCCTGATCCAGCGCATGACGCGCCTCGTCACGCTGAAGCCCGAGTCGCTCCAGCGCAGGTACCAGCTCCTCGTGCTGGGTAGCCAGTCGGTGCAAATGTTGCTCGAGCAGCGCCATCTCTTGCAACAAGCGTTCCTGTTGCTCGCTGTGATTACGGCCTGCCTCCGCCAGCTCCAGCAATTGGCGCACCCGTGCCAGCTGCTCGGTCTGGGTCTGACGCTGCTCCTGCGCCTTGGCGACCTGACCGTCCCACTCCTGCGCCTGCAACTGGTCGTGCTGCTGTTGCAGCCGGGCGCGCTCCTGCTGCCAGTAGTCCCGCTCCTGCTGTCCCTGCTCCAGCCGGCTGTTGAGATCCCGCAGGACATGGCTCTTGTGCTCACGGCTTTGCAGCAGATGTTGCAGCTGATCCCGACCCTCGGCCCAATCCTGCATGGCCGCCAGCAGGGGTTGCCACTGGCGTGCCAGGGGTGCCAGCGCCTTGCGCTCCTCGAGCCAGAGCGCCCATTGCTGACGCCGCACCTCGAGCGCCTGCACCCGGCTCGCCTGCTGTTGCCACTCCTGTTGCAGGGCGACTTGCAGCGCGCGGGCCTGCGCCCCCTGCTGCTGAACTTCCTGCAACTGGTTGCTCTTCTCCCTGATCCGGGTATCGAGCTCCTGCGCCCGCTTGAGTTCGGGTTGCAGCGCCCCCCATTCGCGCTCGGCGGCTATCTTGTCGGCCAGCAGTTGCTGCTCGCGCAGCGCGGCCTGCTGCTGGGTCTGCTCGACCTGTTCGAGCTCGGGACCCAGCTGGCCAATGAGCTGCTCCTGCTGCTGCACTTCCAGGGTGAGGCGAGCAAGTTCATCGTGATCGGCGCGGGCCACCTGGGCCTGCTCGGCGCGGCCAAACTCCTCCCGCTCGGGAGCCGCCTGGGCGTGAGCCGCTTCTGCGGCGGCCAGTGCCGTCTGTCCTTCCTCGCAGGCCAGCAACTGGGCGGCGATGCGATCGTTGAGGTCCCGCAAGTCCTGCAACAGCTGGCGCTGCTGCTGCTCGTGCTTGAGGCTGGTGGAGAGCGCCAACTGCTGGGCGACCCACTGCTCGCGGGTCGCCTCGTCCATCAGCGCCACGTCGCCGAGCCGTTGCCCGATGGTGGCCAATTTTTGCTGCTCCTCCCGCGCCCGTTCATGGGTCTGGATGGAGATGGCGGAATAGATCTCGGTGCCCGTCATCCGTTCGAGCAGGGCGGAGCGCTCGTCGGCACTCGATTTGAGAAACGCGGCAAACTCCCCCTGGGGCAGGATAACGGCGCGGCGAAACTGCTCCCAGGAGAGCCCCACCAGTTCATCGATGCGATCCTGCAGCTCCCGCTTGCTGCCGGAGAAGACCTGACCCGACGCCACGTCGGTCAGGCTGCGCTCCTGAGCCTGAAAACGCCCCTCGGAACGGTTGCGCGCCCGGCGCACCGCCCAACGGGCCAGCCAGATGCGGCCATCGCAGCCGCGAAACCGTACCTCGGCACAGCCGCTGGCGTGGCCGCGACTGAGGATGCCTCGTACGTCGTTGGCCTTGAGCTTCTCCTCGTCATCCGCTCGGCCCACCTCGGCCACGTGCTTGCGATTGGCGATAAAGCGCGGCATCTCGTCGTACAGCGCCAGACAGATGGCATCGAGCAAGGTGCTCTTGCCGGCGCCCGTGTTGCCCGTGATGGCAAACAACCCTGCGGCGCCGAGCGCCCCCTTGGTAAAGTCGATGGTGAAGGCCCCGGTCAGGCTGGCCAGGTTCTCACCGCTGAGGGACAGGATCTTCATGCGCCGGACTCCTTCACCTGTTGCAATATCTCTTCAAACGAGGCGACCAGTTCGGCCTCGGGTTCACCGTCAAACTGGCGCTGATAGCAGAGCCTGAACACCTCAGTGGGGGAGAGCTCATCCAGCCTGCGCTGGTTCTGGCCATCGGCCAGCCCCTGGCCAGAGCCCAGATAGCGGGTACTGATACGGGCCAGGCGTACCGGCTTGCCCGCCAGCGCCGCCAAAATGCGTTCGCGGATGCGGGCCTCGGGTCTGGGCAACAGCAGTCGTACTTCGAGGAAGGGTTGTGCCTCGCTGGGCAGCGCCGGCAGGGACAAGGCCTCTATGGCCTTGATCGCCCCTTCCAGTTCGCTCTCGGGCAGGCGGATCATCTCCACCGCGCGGGGCACAGGGATCCGCTCCATGCCCACCAATTTGCCCCCCTCAAACGTCACTTCCAGCACCTGATGGTTGTAGTTGGCCTCGGCCAGCGAGAGCGGCAGTGGCGAGCCGCTGTAGTGAACACCCTCGGCCGGGCTCTGGGCCAGATGGAGGTGACCGAGCGCCGTGTAGTCGGCGCTGGCAAAAATATCGGCAGGCAGGGCATGCTGGTTGCCGCCGAGTACCCGCCGCTCTGAGAGCTCGGAGAGCTGACCTGCCGCCAGATAGGCGTGGCCCATAGCGATCAGTGCCTGCTCGGGTTCGCAGCGCGCGCGACCTTGCGTCAATACCTCTTCATAGACCCGCCGTACCCCTTCAATCAGCCGATCCTGACCCTCTTCAAGCTGTTCAACCCTCAGGTCGCTGCTGCGCAGGAAGGGAACGGCGGCGCACCAGGCGGCTATCTTTCCCTCCCTGTCTTGCAGCGGCACCAGCAGGCGGTCGGTTTCAAGCTTGCCCTCACTGTCACGGCTGATGCTGCCCACCAGATGCAGATCGAAGGCGCGCAGCAGTTCGTGAGGGGCATCCAGCTTGGAGGGGGAGTCGTGGTTGCCGCCGATCAGCACCATGTTGAGGTGGGGCATCTCGGCCCGCAGCCTGGCCAGAAAACGGTAGAGTTGCTGCCAGGCGCTGGCGGGGGGATTGGCGGTATCAAACAGATCGCCCGCCACCAGCAGAGCATCGATCTGCCGCTGCTTGATGGTATCGGTCAACCAGTCGAGGAAGCTGTCGTGTTCGAAGCGGCGTTCATGGCCATGGAGTTGATGACCAAGGTGCCAGTCGGCGGTATGCAGGATTTTCATGAGAAATCGACTCGGATCCAGGAGAGGTGCCAGCGGCACCCGATGGAGACAAGATGAGGATGCCAGCCTTTCTTTTCAAGCAAAACAGGCCGGTGGCGTCAGATTCAGGCGGGCTCGCAACACATTTTGTACTGGGGATGACCTGTGAGGGGATCCGACTCCTCACCCTGGATCACGAAACCGTGGCGGCGGTAGAAACGCACCGCCTGCGCATTTTCCACGAACACCCGCGCATGCAGTCTGGCCCCCTGCGCCTTGGCCTCCTGCAGCAGGGCATGGCCGACGCCGCGCCCCTGCCGGTCGGGGCGCACGAACAGGGCAGCCAGGTAATCCTCCACCAGCGCCATGAAGCCGAGCAGCTCGCCGCGCTCCTCGAACACCCAGATGCGGGCATGGTCGAGATAGCGGGTGCGCAGATCCTCCTGGGCCTGCCACCAGCAGGAGGCATCGACGAAATCGTGGGCCTGCAGGGAGGCCAGCAACCAGATTTCGACGATCTCTTCCATGTCCTCGGACCGACTCGGCCTCAACATATTTGCATCCTTGTTAACAATCTGAACACCCGCAGTCTAGGGGACTTTGATGACAGGGTTGGGGACGAACATGACTCCCTGTGAACTCGATCGCCCTTTTTTTACGAGAATGATTGGCTGATCACAAAGCGCCTCTCTAGTACAATGCCCGCCGGACAATCTATGAGACCGAGGACGCCATGTGGTTTAAAAACCTGCAGATTTATCGCTTTACCCGCCCCTTTGACCTGACAGTGGATCAGCTGGAAACCCAGCTCGAGGCCTGTGCCTTCACCCCTTGCGGCAGTCAGGACATGTCCCGGTTCGGTTGGGTCAAGCCCCTTGGCAAATTCGGTTCGACCCTGACCCACTCCGCCTCAGGCCACATCCTCATCTGTGCCCGCAAGGAAGAGAAGATGCTGCCGGGTACCGTCATCAAGGAGATGCTGGCGGAGAAGGTAGAAGCGATCGAATTCGAGCAGGGTCGTGCCCTCAAGAAGAAAGAGAAGGAAGCGCTGAAGGAGGAGATACTCCACACCCTGCTGCCCCGCGCCTTCAGCCGCACCAGCCAGACCTTCGCCTGGATCAACCCGGCCGACAATCTGATGGTGGTGGATGCAGGCTCCGCCAAGAAGGCGGACGATCTGCTGGCCCTGCTGCGCAAGAGCATCGGCACCCTGCCGGTGGTGCCGGTGGCGCTCAAGAATCCGCCCGAGATCACCATGACTGAGTGGCTGAGCGAGGGTAACCTGCCCGCTACCTTCGCACTGGAAGACGAAGCCGAGCTGCGCAGTGCCATGGAGCACGGCGGCATCATCCGCTGCAAGCAGCAGGATCTGATGACCGACGAGATAAAGAACCACCTGGCCAACGACAAGCTGGTGACCAAGCTGGCTCTGAACTGGGGCGAGACCCTGAGCTTCGTGCTGGGGGACGACCTCTCCATCAAGCGCCTGAAATTCAGCGAAGAGCTGCGCGAGCAGAACGACGACGTGACCAGCGAAGATCCCGCCGCACGTCTGGATGCGGACTTCGCCCTGGTGACCGCCGAGCTGGCCCAGTTCATCCCGGCACTGTTTGCCGCCCTGGGTGGCGAAGAGCAGTCCATCTGATCAACGCCTGCTTGCATTGCACAAACCGCCCGAGTGGCGGTTTTTTTGTGTCTGCGGTGCATGACCTTTATTGATAAATGAGTAAGGTATTGATCTGGTTCAACAACTTGAGCAACCAGTGCCAATCGTGACATAGTCATCCTTCGCGCTCATAAAACAGACAAGGAGAGTGTCATGTTGCTCAAACCCGCAGGGCTGGCCGTTGCCTTCGCCCTCCTGGCCGGTTGCGCCGGTGACAAGGGCTTTCAGTATGCCCCGCCCCCCCAGACCCTGATCGCCCCGGAAGCCGCCAGCGGCTGGACTGACAAACAGGGCTGGCAGGGCCATGACTTCATGGTGGCTGCGGCCAACCCGCTGGCGGTGGATGCGGGCTACCAGATCATCCGGGCGGGTGGCAGCGCCGTGGATGCCGCCATCGCCGTGCAACTGGTACTGACCCTGGTAGAGCCGCAATCCTCCGGTATCGGTGGCGGCTCCCTGCTGCTGGTATGGGATGGCAGCAAGGTTGCGGCTGTGGATGGTCGCGAGACGGCCCCTGCCGCCGCCACGGATCAGCTGTTCATGAAGGATGGCAAGCCCATGGCCTTCTATGACGGCGTGGTAGGCGGTCGCTCTGTGGGTGCGCCTGGCACGGTACGGGCGCTGGCGCTGGCCCATCAGCGCTACGGCAAGCTGCCCTGGGCTGCGCTGTTCGAGCCCGCCATCACCCTCGCGGAGCAGGGGTTTGTCATCAGCCCGCGCCTCGCCACCCTGCTGGCAAAAGACCCCTATCTCGCCAAAGATCCGGATGCCCGCGCCTACTTCTATCTGCCGGATGGCACACCAAGGCCCGCCGGCAGCACGCTCACCAACCCGGCACTGGCCCGGGTGCTGAAGACCCTGGCCACACAGGGGGCGGATGCCTTCTATCAGGGGCCGCTGGCAGATGCCATGGTGGCCAAGGTGCGCCAGCATCCCACCAATCCCGGTGTGCTGGCGGCGGTCGATCTGGCCAGCTATCGCGCCAAACTGCGGGACGGCCTCTGCTTTGACTACCGTCAGAGCCAGATCTGCGGCTTCCCGACCCCCTCCTCCGGCACCATAGCTCTGGGACAGATCTTCGGCATGCTGGAGAGCCGCGACATGGCGGCCCTCAAACCTGTGACGACGCCAGAAGGTCAGCTTGCCGCGTCAAGCGATGCCATCCACCTCTACAGCGAGGCGGCGCGGCTCGCCTTCGCCGATCGCAACCAGTATGTGGCAGACAGCGATTTTGTCAGCGTGCCGGTCAAGGGGCTGCTGGACAAGGGCTATCTGGCCGAGCGGAGCAAGCTTGTCGGCGAGCGCTCCATGGGGATCGCCCAGCCCGGTATGCCGCCGCTGGCACTGGCTCGCGGCAAGGATGCGACCCCCGAGCTCCCCTCCACCAGCCATGTCTCCATCGTCGACAAGGCGGGCATGGCGGTCTCCATGACCAGTTCCATCGAGGATGGTTTCGGTTCGCGGCTGATGGTCAACGGCTACCTGCTCAACAACCAGCTCACCGATTTTTCCTTCACCTCTGTGGATGCCGCCGGTCTGCCGGTGGCGAACCGGGTCGAGCCTGGCAAACGGCCACGCTCCTCCATGTCCCCCCTGCTGGTGTTTGACAAGCCAAGCGGCGAGCTGACCATGACGCTGGGCTCACCGGGGGGCTCCGCCATCATCAACTACGTGGGCAAGACGCTGCTCGGCACCCAGGATTGGGGGCTGAACCTGCAGCAGGCCATCAACCTGCCCAACTTCGGCAGCCGCAACGGTCCCACCGAGCTGGAGCTTGGGCGCACACCGGAGAGCGTGGTCGAGGGATTGAAAGCGAGAGGCCACGAAGTGGTACTGAGCGAGCAGACCTCGGGTCTGCAAGGGGTCGAGCGCAATGCCGGCGGCTGGTTCGGCGCCGCCGATCCGAGACGCGAGGGCATTGCCAAGGGCGAGTGAGTACCAGCGTATCTTCACCAAGGCGACCTCAGGGTCGCCTTGGTGCTTGTGACGTGCTGGCACCCACCTATACAGGGAAAATCATCAACGATGAATTATTCCTGCCAACGAAATGGATAAAGGCGCCCCTTTCCCCCTGCATTTCGACACTTATGCACTTTTAATCGCAAATAAGCGTCAAAATGTGGATAAATATTGCTTTTAAGCAAAATTTGTATTATTTTTCAACAGAAACGACAACTGTTGTCCCCAATATCCAGTGTTCGCTGCGGCCAACATCTGTCTCTTTCGCCCCCTGCTCATTGACAGCTGCCCTCTTCATCCCCTGCGGTGATCTGGTAGCCCCCTGACTGCCATTAGCGAGGTGACGACATGGACCACTCCCTTCCCCTTATCACGACTCTGGTGGGCGGCTTCGTGCTCGCCTACGTACTCGGCATGCTTGCCCATCGTCTCAAGATCTCCCCCATGGTGGGATATCTGGCGGCCGGGGTGATCTCGGGCCCCTTCACACCGGGCTATGTGGCCGACATGGCGCTGGTGCCCGAGCTGGCGGAGCTGGGGGTCATATTGTTGATGTTCGGGGTCGGCCTGCACTTCTCCTTCAGCGACCTGATGTCGGTGAAGAAGATCGCCATCCCGGGGGCCATAGTCCAGATAGCGGTCGCCACCTTGCTCGGCATGGGGCTCTCCTCCCTGCTGGGATGGGATCTCACCGCCGGCCTGATGTTCGGCCTCGCCCTCTCCACCGCTAGTACAGTGGTGCTGCTGCGGGCGCTGGAGAGCCGCCAGAACCTGGAGACCCTGCAGGGGCGCATCGCCATCGGCTGGCTCATCGTCGAGGATCTGGTGATGGTGCTGGCGCTGGTGATGCTGCCCATACTCGCCAATATCCAGCACGGCGATCAGAGCATGAGCTGGCAGAGCATAGCGCTGGATCTGGGCTGGACCCTCGGCAAGGTCGCCCTGTTCGTGGCGCTGATGATGGTGGTGGGTAGCCGCTTCATTCCCTGGTTGCTGGCTCACACCGCCAGCACTGGCTCCCGCGAGCTGTTCACGCTGGCGGTACTGACCGGCTCCCTTGGCATCGCCTTCGGGGCGGTCAAGCTGTTCGGCGTCTCCTTCGCCCTCGGCGCCTTCTTCGCAGGTATCGTCATGAACAGCTCCGAGCTGAGCCATCGCGCCGCCAACAACACGCTGCCGTTGCAGGATGCCTTTGCCGTGCTCTTCTTCGTCTCTGTGGGCATGCTGTTCAATCCTGCTGTGCTACTGACGGATCCGCTGGCGGTGCTGGCCACCCTGTTCATCATCATGTTCGGCAAGTCGGTGGCGGCCTACGCCATAGTGCGGCTGTTTCGCTACAGCCAGCGCACAGCGCTCACCATCTCCGCCAGCCTGGCCCAGATCGGCGAGTTCTCCTTCATCCTGATAGGGCTCGCCATCGTGCTCAAGCTGGTGCCGGAAGCGGCCCGGGATCTGATCCTGGTGGGTGCCAGCCTCTCCATCATGCTCAATCCGCTGGTGTTCAACGCCGTCGAGCGCTATCTGGAGAAACACCCGGATGCCGACAACACCCAGGCACTGGCCGAGTGCAAGTGTCCGGCCGTCGAGATGAAGGAGCATACTGTGCTGGTGGGCTTTGGCCGGGTCGGCCGCCTGCTGGTGGAAGGGCTGCACGCCGCCGAGCAACATCTGGTGGTGATAGAGCAGGATTTGCACCGGCTGGAGAGCCTGCGCCAGGCCGCTATTCCCTGTGTCAACGGCAACGTGGCCGATGACGAGGTGTTGTGTCGCGCCGCCATCGCCGACGCCCGTTGGCTGTTGCTGGCCATCCCCAACAGCTTCGAGGCTGGTGATGCCATCGCCAGGGCCAAACGGATCAACCCGGGCATATGGGTGATCGCCTGTGCCGACAGTGATGACGAAGTTCATTTTCTCACCCAGCAAGGAGCCGACAAGGTGATCACGGGGGAGCGGGAAATCGCCCTCGGCATGCTGGCCGAAATAACCAGCCAACCGACCTGATCCATCCCCATCCAACCAGAGAGGGGCAGCAAGCCCCTTTCATTTGCCCGTAGCTAACCTTGTGACCGGTTCATGCTGACGATGGCTGATGAGTCATATCGGCAATCCCGAACGCACCTCGGCGCCATGGCACAGTTTGGCTCCCTTCGTCTGCCCCCCAG
Source organism: Aeromonas sp. 9A (assembly GCF_963900955.1). NCBI lineage: Bacteria > Pseudomonadati > Pseudomonadota > Gammaproteobacteria > Aeromonadales > Aeromonadaceae > Aeromonas > Aeromonas sp. 9A. The sequence goes on along the minus strand of NZ_CAWRFG010000001.1, from coordinate 1,584,510 downwards.
CCGGGGCGCCTTGGCCAACACAGTACAACCACACTGCCACCCGTCGCCAGGTCAGCACAAAGCTCCGGCCAGTCCGGGACAAGCCCGGTGGTAAACAGCAGATTGTGCAGCGGCCCCCACCGGACGGGGGAGTCCGCATACCAGATGGGCAGATCCGGTGAACGCCCCCTTGGCTAGACTGGGGTGGTCGTCTTATGACACCCACCAATGCTAGTCACCTGTGACAATACCCGGAAGGATCCGACATGAAACTCTTTATGACCGCCCTCTTGCTTCCCCTGCTGCCCCTCGCCGTGCAGGCCGCTGAACCCGTCTGGATCACGGTCGGTGCCGACAGCGGCGTCGAACTCAGGCAGGTCAAGGCCAAGCTGGCCCCCCTGTTCAGCGCCAGCGGCGCCCCCATACAGCTGGCCCAGATAGAGGCGAGCGAGCTGGGTACCCTCTCCCACCTGATGCATGAAGGCCACCAACGCTGTGGCGGCTATGTGGTTCACAGCACGCTGGCAGATGCGCTGCAGAGCATGGCCCAACCCCTCAGCCAGAACCTGTTCAGCCCGCCGCCGCTGACTCAGGGTGCCAGTGTCAACCGGCTGCTGCCCTATCTGGATCAGGGCAACATAGTGGGCACCATCAGCAAGCTCTCCAGCTGGCGCAACCGCTACTACACCACCACAACCGGGGTGCAATCCGCCGACTGGGTCGCCAGCCAGTGGCAGAGCCTCGGCAGTGCCCTGCCCTGGGCCAGCGTCAGCCGGGTAAAACACAGCGGCTACCCGCAGCAATCCGTGGTGCTGACCCTCAAGGGCAGCCGCTATCCTGACGAAGTCGTGGTGCTCGGCGGCCACCTCGACTCCACCGCAGGCTCGGCTCCCAACAGCCGCACCCTGGCCCCGGGCGCCGACGATGATGCCTCCGGCATCGCCACCCTGACCGAGGTACTGAGGGTCATCGCCGAGCAGGGCCGCCAGCCGGAGCGCACCTTGCAATTTATCGGTTATGCGGCAGAAGAAGTGGGCTTGCGCGGCTCCAAGGACATAGCGACCCGCTACAAGGCGGCCAATACCAGGGTACTGGCCGCGCTCCAGCTGGACATGACCAACCATCAGGGCTCGATTGAGGATATCGTCTTCATGACCGACTACACGGACCAGGGACTGACCGGCTATCTCACCCAGTTGCTTGACGCCTACCTGCCGCAAATAAGCTATGGCTATGACAGCTGCGGCTACGGTTGCTCGGATCACGCCTCCTGGCACAATCAGGGTTATCCCGCCGCCATGCCGTTCGAGTCACGCTTCAACGACTACAACCCCAAGATCCACACGGCGCAGGATACCCTGCAAAACTCCGATGCCTCGGCTGGCCATGCCCTCAAGTTTGCCCAGCTGGCCACCAGCTTCGCCATCGAGATGGGCAAGATCAACTGAGTGACACCCGGTTGAACAAGCAGCAATAAGACAAGAAAGGGAGGCTCGGCCTCCCTTTCTTGCTCATCACACGGTTTTCAGCGGGATTGTGGATGCCAGCCAAGCAGAGTGGCCTGACGCAGCGCTTGCCAGGCTGGGCGGGAGAGAAGGGGTTCACTGGCCGCCAGCATCTGGTGCAATTCGGCGAGCTCAAGGGCGCTGACGTCCCCATCCAGAGGCGCTGGATCATCCGGCCAGCAGCTGGCGGGCAGTGCCTGCATCCCGAGCAGGGCGAGAGAGAGTATCAGCAGATAGGGCGCCATATTGCAGCTCTCATGTTCAGTCACAGTGTCTATTCTTGTCGAGACTGATGACGGCTTGATGACAGGGAAGGATCGTCATTTTACAACATCTGACGAGGCTGACTGGCGCCGAGACACATATGGCAACATTTATGCCAGATCTGCGAAAACCAGTTAATTTATGCCCTAAAAAGTAACCGGGAGGAAAACGTTATCCCTGAAAAGAAAACGTTATCTGGTCAAAACGTTGTTTCTGGATCATAAAAAGTATCCAAAAACTGGTGTATATTGCACGGCGGAAACTCCTTAACCATGAAGACTGACATGAAAAAGACCAAAATCGTCTGCACCATAGGTCCCAAGACCGAATCCAAAGAAATGCTGGCTAAAATGCTGGATGCCGGCATGAACGTCATGCGCCTGAACTTCTCCCACGGCGATTACGCCGAGCACGGTGGTCGTATCAACAACCTGCGCGCTGTCATGGCCGAAACCGGCAAGCACGCGGCCATACTGCTCGACACCAAGGGTCCGGAAATCCGTACCATCAAGCTGGAAGGCGGCAACGACGTTGCCCTGGTCGCTGGCCAGACCTTCACTTTCACCACCGACCAGACCGTCATTGGCAACAAAGACAAAGTGGCCGTGACCTATGCCGGTTTCGCCAACGACCTGCGCGTCGGCAACCGCATCCTGGTGGATGACGGCCTGATCGGCATGGACGTGATCGAAATCACCGAGCGTGAAGTCATCTGTAAAGTGCTGAACAGCGGTGATCTGGGCGAGAACAAGGGCATCAACCTGCCGGGCGTCTCTATCAAGCTGCCGGCCCTGGCCGAGAAAGACAAGCGCGACCTCATTTTCGGTTGCGAGCAAGGCGTTGATTTCGTTGCTGCTTCCTTCATTCGCAAGAAAGAAGACGTGCTGGAAATCCGTGAGCACCTGAGAGCCCACGGTGGCGAGAACATCCAGATCATCTCCAAGATCGAAAACCAGGAAGGCCTGGACAACTTCGACGAGATCCTGGCTGTCTCCGACGGCATCATGGTGGCACGTGGCGACATGGGCGTGGAAATTCCGGTTGAAGAAGTGATCTTCGCCCAGAAGATGATCATCACCAAGTGCAACAAGGCACGCAAAGTGGTTATCACCGCCACCCAGATGCTGGATTCCATGATCAAGAACCCGCGTCCGACCCGCGCCGAAGCTGGCGACGTGGCCAACGCCATCCTGGACGGTACCGATGCAGTCATGCTGTCCGGTGAGTCCGCCAAGGGCAAGTACCCGCTGGAAGCCGTGACCATCATGGCCACCATCTGCGAGCGTACCGATGCCGTTATGCCGTCCAACCTGTCTGCTGCCAATGACAGCAACAAGCTGCGCATCACCGAAGCGGTCTGTAAAGGCGCGGTCGAGACCTCCGAGAAGCTGGACGCCCCGCTGATCGTGGTCGCCACCGAAGGCGGCAAATCTGCCAAGGCCATTCGCAAGTACTTCCCGCAAGCCTGGATCCTGGCCATCACCACCAACAAGAAAACTGCAGCCCAACTGGTTCTGACCAAGGGTGTGGTGACTCACGTGGTTGACAGCATTGCCTCTACCGACGATTTCTATCGCATCGGCAAAGAAGCGGCGCTGGAAAGCGGCATGGGTCTGAAGGGGGACGTGGTCGTCATGGTCTCCGGTGCCCTGGTACCGAGCGGTACCACCAACACCGCCTCCGTTCACGTACTCTAATCAGTCCTGAACCGATAAAACGGCGCCTGCGGGCGCCGTTTTTTTTATCTGCCCCCCTGCTTCCCGTTCAAGCCCGGTGTTAGAATCCACGCGGATTCAATCCAAGTGGGAAATGTCCCAAATATCGCGTAATAACCCGGAAGTTTTATGCCCTCAACACGTTTCAAAAGAGCCTCGGCAGCCCTGTTGCCGCTGCTCTGCTTACTCATCAGCCTCTGCGCCCCGCAAGCCATGGCGCAGGATGTGCCCCAACGGGCCAGCGTACAGCGGGCGCTCGATGCCCTCGGAAAATCAGATGCTCTCACCGTCAGCCAGCAGGCCGACCAGAAGTTTCTGACAGACACCCTCAGCCTGCTCGACAGCATCGAGAAGGAGCACGCCAAGGCCAAGAGTCAAACCCAACGTCTCCGCTCTCTGCCGGGTGAGCTCAGGGACATCAGCGCCAAACTCGATGCCCTGACCCAGAACAAGAGCGCCGAGCAGATCAAGAGTGAGTACGCTCGCATGAGTCTGGCCGAGCTGGAGAGTCGCCAGCCCGAAGTCATTGCCAACATGCAGGATGCCCAGGAAACCCTCGGCACCATCGGCAGCCAGCTCACCAGTCTGCAAACCCTGCCGGAGCGGGCTCAGACCAACATGAGCCGTGCCTATCAGCGCAGCCAGGAGATCCGTACCCGCCTCAACGTCGGTGACAGCGTCAGCAGTGCCGAGAAGATGAAGCTGGGCGCAGAGCTGACCTTGCTGGAGTTGCAACTGGCCAATCTGCAAAAACAGCTGGATAACCGCACCAGCATGCAGGATCTGGCGGTCAAGCAACGGGACTACCAGAATGCCCGCCTCGCCAACGAGGAGCAAAAACTGCAACTGCTGCAAGAGCAGAGCAGCGCCAAACGTCTGGGGGATACCGAAAAAACCGCAGAACAGACCGGCGAACTGGTCGCCATTGCCGACAACCCGCTGGTACAAAAAGAGCAGGAGCTCAATCATCAGCTCAGCCAGCAACTGGTCAGTGCCACCACCAATCTCAACAATCTGGTGCAGAAGAACCTGCAAGCCAAGAGCTGGCTGGAACGCGGCACCCAGACAGAGCGCAACCTGAACGAACAGGTACAGATGCTCAAGGGCAACCTGCTGCTGTCGCGCATCCTCTATCAGCTCTACCAGCAGCTGGAGTCGGCCCCTTCCACTCTGGTCAAGAATCTGGAAGAGCAGATCGCCGACCTGCATCTGGCACAGTTCGAACTGAGCCAGCAACGTGACCAACTGTTCCAGAAAACCCAGTATCTGGACAACCTGATCGCCAGCAGCAGCGAGCCGGTCAGTGCAGAGGACAGAGCCAACCTCTCCACCCTGCTCGACACCCGCATCAGCCTGCTCGATCAGCTCAACCGTCAGCTCGACAGTCAGCTGACCAACGCCATCAGCCTGCAGCTGACCCAGCAGCAGCTGGCGCGGATCTACGCCTCCATCGAATTCACCCTGCAGCAACACATCTTCTGGGTCAGCAGCAACAAACCCATCGATGTAAAATGGTTCATCAACTGGCCAGCCCAGGCTTACAAGCAAGCCTCAGACTGGGTGCTGAAACCGGACTGGGACGGCTGGGGCGAGATGCTGCTGCCGGTTTCCTTGCTCGCCTTCCCGCTGCTGCTGATCGGCGGCCTGCTGATCTGGAAGCGCCCCTCCCTGCTCAATCGGCTGAAGCGGATCAACAAGGATCTGGGACGTTTTCGCCAGGACAGCCAGTGGCACACACCGCGCGCCCTGCTCTATACGGTGCTGCAACGCCTGCCGGGCAGCCTGTTCATTCTGGCTGCCGGTCTCTGGCTCGCTTACTGTGGTCTGCTCAGTGACAAGTTGATGCTCCAGATCACCCTCAACCTGGCCCTCGGTTATCTGGTGTTCAGCGTCTATCTGGCGGTGATGCGCCCGGGCGGCATTGCCGAATCCCATTTCCGTATTCCGAAGGCCGAGTTGCAGGCCAAGCGCACCAGCATGCGCTATCTCTGGCTGCCGCTGCTGCCCCTCATCATGCTCTCTACCAAGGCTGTGGTAGAACCCTCATCGCTGGGCAACGACGTGGTCGGTCAGGCGCTGACCCTGCTGCTGCTGGGCCTCACCACCTATCTGGTGTTCCCCATCTCTCGCGCCCTCATCAAGGGAGAGGGCAGCATGCAACAGTCGATCACTGCGGTCGCCCTGGCGCTGGCGCCGGTGGCACTGATGGTACTGGTGGGACTGGGCTACTACTACACGGCGCTGAAACTGACCGGCCGTCTGGTGGAGTCCTTCTACCTGCTGATCATCTGGAGCCTGGTCTACCGCACCTCACTGCGTGGTCTGGAGCTGGCGGCCCGCCGTCTGGCCTACCGCCGTGCCGTGGCCAAGCGTGAACACAAATCCCAGGAAGACGCGGAAGGTGGCGAGTCCATCGAAGAGCAGCCCATGGATCTGGAGGATGTCAGCCAGCAATCCCTGCGTCTGACCCGCACTGTACTGCTGCTGGTATTCGGCGTCGCCTTCTACTGGCTCTGGTCCGATCTGGTGGCGGTCTTCTCCTACCTCGACAGCATGGTGCTGTGGCACAAGAGCGTGGGCTCTGGCACCAGTGCAGTGCTCTATCCCGTCAGCCTGAGCGATGTGCTGACTGCCATCTTCATGCTGGGCGCAGCCTGGTCACTGGCCCGCAACCTGCCCGGTCTGCTGGAGGTGCTGGTGCTTTCCAAGCTGCGCCTCGCCCAGGGGACGGCCTACGCCATCACCACCATGCTCAACTATGTGCTGATCGGTGTGGGTACCCTGACCGCCCTCTCCCTGATGGGCATGCAGTGGGACAAGCTGCAGTGGCTCGCCGCCGGTCTGACGGTCGGGATCGGCTTTGGTCTGCAGGAGGTGGTCGGCAACTTCGTCTCCGGCATCATCATACTGTTCGAGCGTCCGGTCCGGATCGGTGACACTGTCACCATTGGTACCTACTCGGGCACCGTCTCCCGGATCCGCATTCGCGCCACCACCATCACCGACTTCGATCGCAAGGAGGTGATCATCCCGAACAAGGCGCTGATGACGGAGCGGCTGATCAACTGGTCCCTGAGCGATACCGTCACCCGGGTGATCGTGCGGGTAGGGGTGGCTTACGGCTCGGATCTGGAGCTGACCCGCACCCTGCTCAAACAGGCAGCCGATGATAACAGCCGCGTGCTGAAAGACCCGGCTCCCATCGTCTACTTCCTCACCTTCGGGGCCAGCACCCTGGATCATGAGCTGCGTTTCTTCGTGAGTGAGCTCGGCGATCGCAACCCGGCGGTGGATGAACTGAACCGCAAGATCGACGCCCTGTTCAAGGCGAACGGCATCGAGATCGCGTTCAACCAGATGGATGTCTACATCAAGAACATGAAGGGCGAAGAGCAGAAAGTGGAGTCCGACTCCACCCTGCCCCCCGCCCTGCCGGGCCCGCAGCCCGGCTGATGCAACAGGTATCAAACGCCAAAGGCCCCGTCACGGGGCCTTTTCATTGCCAGTCCCCCATCAGCCACGCCAACTGGCTTTGCCGTCATGGCAACCCCCTGTGCCCGACCCGAACAAAAGAACAGGCAAGATCCCGGGGGATGGGGATAAGATTGGCCTGCCGTTGCCCATAATCAGGAGTGAGAAGCACAATGCAGCAAGTCGTTTATGTCGCCAGCCCCGGCAGCCAGCAGATCCATGTGTTTTCCTTGGCCGACTCGGGGGAGATGCAACTCTTGCAAGTGGTAAGCACACAAGGACAGGTACAGCCCCTGGTGATCAGCCCGGACGGAAAATGGCTCCATGCTGCCGTGCGCCCCGATTTTGCGGTGATAAGCTACCGGATCGACGCAGATGGCAAACTCGCAGAACAGGGCTCGGCCCCTCTGGCGGGCAGCGCCTCCCATACCGCTATCGATGCCAGCGGGCGCTTCCTGTTTGCCGCCTCTTATGCCTTCAACCACGTCACCGTCTCCCCCATCGATGCCAGCGGTATTGTGCAGGCGCCGCACCAACAGCTGGCCCCACTGATGACGGCTCACTCTGTTACCTTGCTGACCAACGAACAAGGAGAACAGGAGGCTTTGGTCGCCTGCCTCACCGAAGATGCCATCCGCCGTTTTATCCTGAGTGCAGATGGTCAACTGCTGCCCCACTCCCTTGGGGACTTGCATACCGCCAAAGGGGCCGGGCCAAGACACTTGGCGCTGCATCCCGTCAATGGCGACATCTACTGCCTGAACGAGCTCGATTGCACCATCAACCGCTATCGGCGTGACGCGGGTGGCCAGATCAGGCAGCAACAGAGCCTGGATATGCTGCCCGAGGGATATCAGGGAGAGCGCTGGGGGGCGGATCTGCATGTCACGCCGGATGGCCGTTTTCTCTACAGCTGCGAGCGGGCCAGCAGCCTGCTGACCCTGTTTGGCATAGCTGAGCAAGATGGCAGCCTGACTGCCCTCGCCCACTTCCCGACCGAGACCATGCCCCGCGGTTTTGCCATCGATCACAGCGGTCGCTATCTGGTGGCGGCCGGGCAGGCCTCTCACCAGATAGCCATCCACAGTATCGATCCCGATAGCGGCCAGCTAACCCTGCTCGCGCGCCATCCCGTCGGGGAAGGGGCCATGTGGGTGAGGATACTGGCCTTGCCAACACAGTGAGATGCGGACAGTAAAAAGCCATGGCAGTGCCATGGCTTGAAATTGCTGTCTCACTCTCTACCTCACTATCTATCTCACTCTGGCCGATCTAACCCCTGGTCACTTCCCCCAGGAATTCGGTGAAGCGCTGCCAGGCTTTTGCATCGGCATCGGCGCGGTAATTGTCCGAGCCAAACACACTGAACGCATGGGGGGCACCGCTGTAACTGGTCGCCTCATGTTTGATGCCCGCACTCTCCAGCTCGGCAATGAGCGCCGCAAAATGATCGAGTGACACCGCCTGATCGGCGCTGCCGTGCTGAATGAGAAAATTCGCCCGGGTCTGCTGGTAGTCCTGCCCGGCCGGTGTCTCCAGCCCGCCATGCACACTGACGATCCCCTTGAGACTGGCACCGCTGCGGGCCAGCTCAAGCACAGCGGCACCACCGAAGCAGTAACCGACGGCCACGGCGTTATCCAACCGCCCACCTTGCCTGGCGGCCTCGGTCAAGGCCCCTTGCAACAGCTTGCGCATCCTGGGCCTGTCTTGGTACAGAGCACCGGTAAGCCGTTTCTTGTCCTCCATGGCGGTCGGCCTGACTCCTGCACCGAACAGATCGGCGGCAAAGACGTTGTAACCCAGCGCTACCAGCATCCTGGCTCGCTTGATTTCATACTCTGTCAACCCATCCCAGTCATGTACCAGCACCACCAGCGGTGCCTGCTTGTCAGGGGCTGCCAGGTAGTAACCCTCGAAGGGCGCACCATCGACCTGATAGGACACAGCCCCGGCCTGAACAGCGCCACCCCATAGCAGCCCAAGTAAAAGCAGCATCCATCTTCTCTTCATCTTTCTCTCCTAGGTCATGAGCAAGCGTTCTGATTGTAGCCGCCGCGCCTGACGCCGCGCCCCCCTTCTGCAAAGCGGATATGCAAAGGGGCCATTCGTGAATGGCCCCTGATGATCGACAAACTCATTATTTTGCTGATTTCGCCGCCCGATTGGCTGTGCTATCGGCATCTGTGACGCCTCATCATGACCATTTCTTCCACCAAAAACTCATACCCTGAACTGCTTGAGCAAGCTGTCGAGCTGGGCCGACAACTGGCGCAGGTCGCTGCTTGCCTCCGCTACCTGAGCCACCCGGGCGGCACTGTCATTATTGAGTCCGGCAATGCGATTGACACTGTTGCTGACCTCTTGCGCCACCGAATGCTGCTCTTCCGACGCCTGAGCGATATACATGTTCATCTCGCGAATGAGACTGACCTGGGTCTTTATTTTCTCGACAGATACCTGCACATCTGCCGCTTCGACACCTGCCTTCGATGCTTTGTCCTGACTGTGCTGCATGCCGGACACCACATTTTGTGTCGCCTGTTGCAGCCGCTTTATGCTGGCACTGATCTCTTCGGTTGATTGCCGGGTACGCCCGGACAGGGTACGAACCTCATCGGCCACCACGGCGAAACCACGGCCCTGCTCTCCGGCTCTGGCCGCTTCAATGGCGGCATTGAGCGCCAGCAGATTGGTCTGCTCGGCAATGCCATTGATCACTTCTATGATGTTGCCGATGCTGCTGCTCTCCGTCGAGAGCGAGCGGATCAGGTTGGCGACTCGCTCCACCTCTCCCACCAGTTGATGAATGGCCTCATTGGCATGGCCCGCCAGGTTGTAGCCCTGATCGACATAGAGACTGGCTTCATCGGTCGCACTTGAGGTTTTCACCGCATTGCCTGCGACCTCCTGTACTGCATGACTCATTTCGGTAATGGCGGTCGCCACCTGATCCAGCTCTGATTGCTGTTCATCACTGCCGCGGCGGGTATCGGTCGCCAGGGAATCGCACAGCTCCGCCGTTTGCAGTACACCGGCTGAGAGGGTGTTGATCTCGGCCACAGTGCCTTGCAGCTTGGCGATGAACTGATTGATGTTGCCAGCCAGAGCCCCCATCTCGTCCTGGCGGCGGATCTTGAGGCGCTGCGTCAGATCACCATCCCCCCGGGCCAGGTCAGAAACGGCTGAGTTCATTTGATGCAAGGGCCGCAACACGTTGCGATGAATAAGCACCATCAGCAACAATATGATGCAGATATCGAGCACAACTATCTGCCAGACAGTGGTGATGAGCAGTTGGCGAAGCTGTATTTGAATGGTGTCATCGCTGGTCAGCACCAGCAGTTTGGCCACAGTGTTCTGCTGGCCATTGTCGTCATACACCAGATCATGACCGCTATAGGCGGCGGTATCCGCTGGCAGCTGGGCGACCCCCTGAATGTCGCCAGCAGGCTCACGGGCAAACCCCGCCACCAGTTTATCTTTGTTCACTACCAGCAGGGCGCTGAGCGCATCGGCGGCCAGCTCCGATTTCAGCGATGCCTCGATAAACGCCGACTCGTAATTCCAGAGCGGGCCGGGCAAAGACAACTGCAGCCGGCTGATGGCCTGCTCGACCAACGCGGCCTGTCTGTTATAGCTATCCGCTCTGGCGGCGCTGTAGTTGTAGCCGCCAAACAGTACCAGCAGCAGACTCACCGACAGGGAGGTCAGCACGGCAATCCTGAACTTCAGACTATTCCAATCCATGGTTCCCTCCCGACATCGATACTTGGCCGCTTCCTGGTGTTACTGGTACTTGGCATTGATCTTTTCGATGGTGCCGTCAGCCTTCATGGCGGCAAGGATCTCGTTGAGCTTGTTGATGAGATCATCCGGTGTCTCTTTGTTGAAGGCCAAACTCATCTGGGTTTCCTTGAACACAAATACCGGCTTGGGATTGGTGGTCTTCTCCTGATTGGCCAGATATGGGGCCAGATATTCGCCGGTCGCCCACAAATCGATGCGGCCAGCCTCCAGCTTTTTCACGTTGGCCGTGTCATTGGCCGCCAGTTGCAGTTTGTCGAACCCCTGCGCCTTGAGGAACTCTGCCGCAGCATCACCGTTATAACCACCGACTGAATACTGCTTGGCATCCTCCAGCGACGCTATCGTGATATTGGAGTCGGGATTGGCAAAAAAGACCCAGTTATTGTTGACCAGAGGGCCAACCCATTTGAACAGAGCCTCCCGCTCGGGAGTCCGCGTCGTGGAGTAGAGGGCGTTATTGGGGGTGCTGAGCGTGTCTTCATAGGCACGCTTCCATGGCATCATGCTCAGCTTGTATTCGACGCCGGCCCGCTTGAGCAACTCTTCCACTACCTCGGTAGAGAGCCCGACGATCTTGCCCCCCTCCCCCTGCATGTTGAAGGGCGGATAATCCTCGGTCATCACATTCAGCGGTGCGGCCTGAACTGCGCTCATGGCCAGTACCGAAGAGACGGAGAACAGGGCACTTTTCCACAACAGTTGATATGTCATTGCAACCTCACTTTGCTCATAACTCATCCCTAAATACCCGCCATTGTCGATGACTGGGCTGTCATGACCCTGGCTGGGTCGCGCCGGCTTTCACGGTTCACCGCCTTCATGACACATGTGGCAGCAAGCAGATGGGGGGTGGATCAGCTGTAGTAACGAGATAGTGGCTGACTTGGCTGACCAAAGGATCTGGTGATCAGGATGAGAAGTGGCTGCGCCATGATGGCCAGGGCTTGATGGGAAAATTGCCCGGTGCAATACCATGACAAGTCGTACAACCAGAGAGGCAAGGGACAAAAAAATGATTGAAAACACCCACATCCATTTTTTCATATTGCGCAGCATAACCTCAGAGCCAAACCTGTCCTTTAGCTAAGGTCACGAAAGCAGATACGTCAACACATACGCCAAATAGAGCATTTAGTGCTGAAACGGTGTCAAATAACACCACAATAACCATACCTCATTCATTGCCAGACCAAAAACAGGAAGCCACCCTGAGGTGGCTTCCTGTTTTTCACAGTGAGCGGTAGCTCCCTTGCTTAATCCTTGGCGGCGTCCATCACGCCCTCTTCGGAATTGGCAGGCAGGATCAGGTTGAGCAGGATGGCGGCGACCGAGGCCAGACCGACGCCAGCCAGGGCGAAGTCACCGATCTTCATCTCCAGCGCGCCAACGCCCACAGTCAGGGTCACGGCCACGATGGCGATATTGCGCGACAGCCCCAGATCCACCTTGGACTCCACCAGGGTCTTGAGACCGATGGCGGCGATGGATCCGAACAGCAGCAGCATGATACCGCCCATCACCGGCATGGGGATGGAGGTGAGCAGGGCGTTGAACTTGCCGAAGAAGGCCAGAATGATGGCAAACACGGCGGCCCAGGTCATGGTAACCGGGTTGAAGTTGCGGGTGATCATCACGGCGCCGGTCACTTCGGCGTAGGTGGTCACGGGTGGGCCACCGATGAAACCGGCGAAGCAGACACCTATGCCGTCACCGGCCAGGGTGCGGTGCAGGCCCGGGTTCTTGGTGTAGTCCTGCCCGGTCACACCGCCGATGGCGAGTACGCCACCTATGTGCTCGATACAGGGCGCTATGGCCACCGGCAGCATGAACAGCGCCGCGGCCCAGTTGATCTCCGGTGTTTCAAAATGGGGCAGTGCCAGCCAGGGAGCATTGATCATGCCCTCAAAGCTCACGTGGCCCATCAGCACGGCAGAGACGTAACCGGCAATCACACCGCACAGTATGGGGATCAGCTTGATCCAGCCCTTGCAGAACACGGCTGCAATCAGGGTCACCGCCAGCGAGATACCCGCCAGGGTCAAGGCCGTGGTGGGCGGAACTACCTGCTCGGCACCGGCACGTCCCATTGCCATGTTGCAGGCGACCTGGGCCACCGAAAGGCCGATCACCATGATCACTGGGCCAATCACCACAGGGGGCAGCAGCTTGTGCACAAAGCCCATGCCACGCACGCGAATGAGTGCCGCCAGGATGAAATACATGAAACCGGCGGCAAACAGGCCAAACATGGTGGACGGCAGTCCCCAGGTCTGGGTGGCGTAAATGATGGGGGCGATGAAGGCAAAGCTGGAACCGAGGAAAATCGGGACCTGGCGGCGAGTGCAGAGCTGGAACAGCAGGGTTCCCACACCGGCGCCAAGCAGGGCCATGGAGGGGTTCAGTCCGGTGAGCAGGGGCACCAGAACCATGGCACCGAAGGCGACAAACAGGATTTGCAGCCCGGCGACACTTTGCTTGACTAAGGAAAACATGGATGTCCTTAATTTTTTGATAACTGACAGGGATATTTGACACTTTTCAGTTATCACAAGACTTTTTCAAGGCACGAAACGAGCCATAAGGCGTCACTTGTTACCTTTTACTGCTTGGGGAGGGCATGAAACTGGCTTTTTAGGCGGGATTCGTTGCTACAAGCATCGAGTATGCGATTTTACGCACTTTTGTGGCAGACGCCAATCGTTTTTCTGGTGGAGTTTATTGACAAGCTCTTCAGCGGGGTCATGTATTGAGCACCAATAGGGATCTTCTGTCGCCACTGACCCCGGGATGACAAGAGCATCAATCTGACGGTGCAGTCACATGGCGGGCTCAAACGAAAAAAAGGGAGATGACCCAAGCCATCTCCCTCTCATGCTGCTCTCTTGGACGGTTATACCCGGCGATAAGGCAGGTAGAGCGGCTCCCACATGTGGCTCAGTATGTGCTGCTGCAGATCCTGCCCGATCAGCGGGTGGGACGGATCCTTGCGCACTATGTCTTTGAGCACGGCGGTCGCCACGTGGACCGAGATATTGCGCAACTCGCGAATGCGCGGATAGACGGAGCCCTGGGCCAGATCCTCCTTGTTCACGCACTCGGCCAGCGCGAAAGCCGCCGTGGTGAAGATATCCGGGCTGATCTCGCTCAGCTGGCTGACGATGGCCGCCAACCCCACGCCCGGGAAGATGAAGACGTTGTTGCCCTGTCCGATGCGGTAACGCTTGCCCTCATAGTGCACATCATTGAACGGACTGCCGGTGGCAACGATCGCCTTGCCCTGACTCCAGCGGTAGATGTCTTCCGGCAGCGCCTCGCAGTTGGCAGTCGGGTTGGAAAGCGGGAACACCATGGGGTGAGCACAATGTTTTTGCATCAACTGGATGTGCTCCTCCTTGAAGGCGCCACCGGCGCCGCTGGTCCCCAGCAGCACAGTGATGGGCACATGACGCAACACGTCCGTCAGATTGGCCTTGCCGGGGGCTTCGGTATCCCAGCCCGCCAGCAACAGACCCGGCTTGGCGTAACGACGCTTGTACTCGTCTAGCCCTTCGCGGTTGTCGCACACCAGCCCCTGGGTATCCAGGATATAGATGCGATCGCGGGCCGCCTGGGGATCCAGCCCTTCACGGATCATGCCTGCGCAGATCTGATCTGCCACCCCGACCCCACCGGCGCCCGCGCCGTAGACCAGGTAGTTCTGCTGTCCCAGGGTTTCCCCTTTCACCTTGACCGCCCCTATGATGCCGGCCAGCACAACGGCCCCCGTGCCCTGAATGTCATCGTTGAAGGAGGGCAGCGCCTGCTGGTAACGGGAGAGATTGTTGAAGGCGTTGGACTTGCTGAAGTCTTCCCACTGCAAGACGGCGTTCGGGAAGTGGCGCTTGACCCCGGCCACGAACTTTTCGATGAAGTCGTCGTACTCCTTGCCACGGATCCGTCTGTGAGGCTGACCCAGATACATGGGGTCATCCAGCAGGGCCTGATTGTCAGTGCCCACATCCAGCGCTATGGGCAGGCAGCAGGCGGGGTGGATACCGGCCGCCAGGGTATAGAGGGAGAGTTTGCCGATGGGAATGCCCATGCCGCCCACCCCCTGATCACCGATCCCCAGGATCCCCTGGCTGTCGGTCACCACGATAATGCGCACCGACTTGGCGTCCAGATGACGCGCCAGAGAGCCCATGTCCTCGACGTTTTTCGGAGTGATATAGAGGCCGCGCGCCTTCTGGTAACGGTGGCTGAACTCCTGACACGCCTTGCCGACGGTCGGGGTATAGATGATGGGGGTCATCTCCTCCACGTGACGGGACAAGAGGGCATAGAAGAGGGTTTCGTTGCGATCCTGCAAGGCACGCAGGTTCTGGTACTTCTCGATGTCGCTGCAGGCGCTCAGAAATCCCTGATACACCCGCTCCAGCTGGGCTTCAAAGGTTTGCACCTGAGGAGGCAGCAGGCCGTCGAGCTCGAAGTCGGCGCGCTCCTGTTCGGTGAAGGCGGTGCCCTTGTTAAGGTTGCGATCGTTGAGCAGGTCAGTGCCTGTCAGTGCAACGGGGCGAAAATCCTGTCCCTGTGCATCTTTCCACAGCAGATATTGTCCGGTAGCCATAGTCATTCTCTTTGATTTACGTGAAGTTGCCGTTCGGCAGGAGAGCAAGACTCATAATGAAATCAATCATATGCCGTTTAATCTTTCGGTTTTGTGAGCTTGGGCATACCCTGCGGCCAAAATACCAAGCCAAAGTGACACTCAGCCAGTGTTGCGACAAATGGACAAAAGTCATGCTAGGATTGCGGCCATTCTGACCATCCTTCACTGTCCACCAGCCAAGAGTGGTTTCTATATTGTTGATAGCCAAGCTTATTTCTCTGCGTCTGATGCTGCCGGTCTTGCTGTTGCTGGCCATGTCGAGTCCCCCTGCCATGGCCACGCCGCCCAGGGTGCTCAACATCATAGTCGGTGAATGGCCCCCTTTCGTCTCGGAGCAGTCGAAACACTACGGCCCCGTGGCTCACCTCATCAGCGATCTGTTTCAGGAAGCGGGCTATAGCGTCAAATATCACTTTGCCCCCTGGGGCCGGGTCTATTCGTTGGCGGCAGGCAGCCAGCTCTATGACGCCACCGCTGTCTGGATGCACAAGCCGGAACGGGAGAAGGACTTTCTGTTCAGCGAGCCGGTATTGCAGGAGCAGTTCGTCTTCTTCTCGCTCACGTCACGGCAGTTGAACGCCGAGCGACTGGACCAGATTGCAGGCCTGCGTCTGGGGGGCGACATTGCCTACAGCTACGGGCCCGAGCTTGATGCCATGGTGGCAGAGGGCAAGGTAAGCCAGCAGCGGGTCACAGACATCAAGCTCAATTTCGGCAAATTGCTGCGCGGCCGGATCGACCTCTATCCTCAGGAGCTGCGCATCGGTCTGACCGCACTGCGCAAAGAATTTGATCCGGCCACCGCAGCGACCATCACCCACAGCCAGACACCCTTTTTGCAAAACAACAGCTTCGTGATGTTCCCGCACAAGATGCCGGACTCGGCCAGATTGCAGGCCCAGTTCAACCAGAAATTGCAGCAAGCCATCACCAGCGGACGCTATCAGGACTATTTCGATCGACTGGAACGAGGGGAGTACTGAGATCGGGACCAGCCCCGATCTCAGTGCTGCGGCTCAACGACCATCCGGCTTGTCGAGCTGATCCTTGACCTCTTCAAACCAGAGCCTGTGGTGCTGCCTGGCCCAGCTCTCGTCCACATAGCCGCTCTTCATTCCCTCCAGCGCCCCTTCTGTTCCCACAGTCCCTATGTAGATGTGACCGAATGAGGCGGCAATCAGCCCGATGGCACCGATCCCGTGCAACAGGTTGCTCACTGCCATCACTTCCCGGGTCTGACCAAACAGGGGGAAGTCGAGCACCAGCCCTGTGATGCAGACCAGCAGGCCCGCACTGCACAGCAGCCAGAACCATACCTTCTCCCCGCCGTTGCAAAACGCCGCATCCGGATGCTTGCCATTGGGCAAGATGCCCCCACCCTGGCGGAACCACTCCCAATCCACCCGGGTCGGCAGATTGTGGCGCAACCATTTGAGGATCATCACCAGCAGCCCCAGCACGAACAGAGGCCCCAGGTAGTTGTGCGTCAGCTTGGCGCCCTGAATAGCGGCCCCCCACACCCCATCCCCGAACGGGCGGATCACAAACTTGCCGTAGAGCAGGATCAGGCCACTAAGCGCAAGCAGCAGAAAAAGCGCCGCCGTATACCAGTGCAAGGCACGTTCAAACGGGGTCCAACGCAGCACCTTGCGACCGGTGCGAGGGTGAGCCAGCTTGAGCTGGCCTGCCCACAGGTAGAACAGCAGCAAGGCAAGGACGGAACCACCTATGGCCAGAGCACCGAACGGCGAGACCCAGGTATTACGCAGGGTACGCCACTGTTCACCGGTCACATTGATCAGCACACCGTGTTCGGCGCCCCTGGAGGTGGTGATGCCCACCTCTCCATCCTTCACCGCCCGCCAGTAGTCGGCGCCGGCAAAGCCGACCGTCTCTTTTTCGGCATCGGCAAAACCGGGCGCACTGAACAGCAGCAAGGCCGTCAGCAGCGCCGTCAGCCAGTGTCTCATTGGCCGCCCTCCTGCTTGCCAAGCTTGAGCCCCTTGCCTCTGCCATCGCGCGGCTGGCTGGCGTCATGGAACAGATCCTGCTCATCCCCGCCCCAGGCGGCGTGAGGGGCCCCGCGATAGGCGACCCGCTCGCGGAAAATGTCGGAGATCACCTGCGCATCACCGGCCAGCAGAGCCTTGGTAGAGCAGAGCTCGGCACACATGGGCAGCTTGCCCTCGGCGATGCGGTTGGCACCGTACTTCTGGCGCTCCGCCTCGCTGTGGTCCTCCTCCGGGCCACCGGCACAGAAGGTGCACTTGTCCATCTTTCCCCGCTCCCCAAAGGCGCTGCTCTTGGGAAACTGTGGGGCACCGAACGGACAGGCAAACAGGCAGTAACCACAACCGATGCAGAGATCCTTGTTGTGCAGCACTATGCCGTCATCTGTGTGGTAGAAGCAGTCTGCCGGGCAGACCGCCATGCAGGGG
The DNA here is from genome assembly GCF_963900955.1 of Aeromonas sp. 9A. Taxonomy (NCBI): domain Bacteria; kingdom Pseudomonadati; phylum Pseudomonadota; class Gammaproteobacteria; order Aeromonadales; family Aeromonadaceae; genus Aeromonas; species Aeromonas sp. 9A. The sequence goes on along the minus strand of NZ_CAWRFG010000001.1, from coordinate 1,566,680 downwards.
GCGTCGGTGCAGTGCATGCACGCCACCGAGATGGAGGTCTCCCCTGGCAGGCCGTCGTTGAGGGTCACCACCCGGCGGCGCTGTATGCCCCACTCCAGCGCATCGTCGTTCTCGTTCTTGCACGCCGTCACACAGCCGTTGCACTCGATGCAGCGCTTGGTGTCACACATGAATTTCATTTTGGCCATGGTCTCAGGCTCCTACTTTACGAAAGCGGCACAGGGTGACCTTGGTCTCCTGCATCTGGGTGACAGGGTCATAACCATAGGTGGTGACTATGTTGACCGACTCCCCCAGCACATAAGGGTCAGACCCTTCCGGATATTTGGATCTCAGATCCTTGCCCTCGAAGTGACCGCCGAAGTGGAACGGCATAAAGGCCAGCCCCGGCTTGACCCTTGGGGTCACTAGCGCCTTGACAAGCACCCGGCCCCCTTCCGGCCCCTCGACCCACACATCCTGACCGTCGCGCACGCCGACGTCGTTGGCATCCGCCGGGTTCATCTCGACGAACATCTCCTGCTGCAGCTCGGCGAGCCAGGGGTTGGAGCGGGTCTCGTCGCCGCCCCCCTCGTACTCCACCAGACGGCCGGAGGTGAGGATGATCGGGAACTCCTTGCTGACGTCCTTCTCCTGCACAGAGGCGTACTGGGTCGGCAGGCGCCACAGGCTCTTCGAATCAGGCCAGGTGGCGTAGTCCGCCAGCAGATCCCGACGCGGGGTGTAGAGCGGCTCGCGGTGCTTGGGCACCTGATCCGGGAAGGTCCACACCACACAGCGCGCCTTGGCGTTGCCGTAGGGCACGAAGCCGTGCTGGATGGCGACCCGCTGGATGCCGCCGGACAGATCCGTCTTCCAGTTCTTGCCCTCGGCTTCTTTCTTCTCGGCCTCGGTCAGCTCGTCCCACCAGCCGAGCTGCTTCAGCAGATCGGCGGTGATCTCCGGATAGCCATCCTCCACCTCACTGCCCTTGGGCCAGGAGTCTTCGGCGAGCAGCGACACGCCCTGATACTCGATGCCGAAACGGGCGCGGAAACCGCCGCCCCCTTCCGACACCGGAATGCTGGTGTCGTAAAGGATGTGGCTGCCGGGATGCTTCATCTCGGGAGTGCCCCAGCAGGGCCAGGGCAGACCGTACACTTCGCCACTGACCGGGCCGCCTTCGGCCTTGAGGTTGGTCTTGTGGAAGGTGTGCCAGTTCTGCTGGTGCGCCTTGAGCCGCTCCGGGCTCTGGCCTGTGTAGCCCACGCTCCACATGCCGCGGTTGTATTCGCGGGTGATGTCTTCCAGCAGCGGCTCGTTGTTCTCCACCTTGATGTGCTTGAACAGCTCATCGGCAAAACCGAGTTTCTTGCTCAGCAGATACATGATCTCGTGGTCGACCTTGGATTCGAACAGGGGTTCTATCACCTTGTCGCGCCACTGCATGGAGCGGTTGGTGGCGGTGACGGAGCCATAGGTTTCGAACTGTGTGGTAGCCGGCAGCAGGTAGACGCCGTCGGTGCGATCGTTCATGACGGCGGCGACTGTGGGGTACGGGTCGACAATCACCATCATGTCGAGCTTTTGCATCGCCTTCTTCATCTCGGGGCCGCGAGTCTGGGAGTTGACCGCATGGCCCCAGTAGAACATGGCGCGGATATTGGCGCCCTGCTCAATGAGGTCGGCGTTCTCCAGCACACCATCCACCCAGCGGGAGACAGGAATGCCATTGTTCTGCATCGGCAACTTGCCGTTGTAGGCCTTGTTGTCAAAACGTGCCTTGATCCACTCGTAATCGAGGTCCCACACCCGGGCCCAGTGCTTCCAGGAACCCTCTTCCAACCCGTAGTAACCGGGCAATGAGTCGGAGGTGACGCCAAAGTCGGTGGCGCCCTGCACGTTGTCGTGACCACGGAAGATGTTGGTGCCCGCCCCGCTCTTGCCCACATTGCCGAGGGCCAGTTCGAGGATGCAGTAAGCACGGGTATTGTTGTTGCCCGTGGTGTGCTGGGTGCCGCCCATGCACCAGACCACGCAACCAGGGCGGTTGTCGGAGAGCAACTTGGCGGCGCCATACACCTCTTTTTCACTCAGGCCGGTCACCCGCTCCACTTCCGCAGGCGTCCAGCGCGCCACCTCTTTTTGCACCTCGTCCATGCCATAGACACGGGTGCGGATGAACTCCTTGTCTTCCCAGCCGTTCTTGAAGATGTGCCAGAGCATGCCCCAGATAAAGGCGACGTCGGTGCCCGGACGCAGAGAGAGGTACATGTCCGCCTTGGCGGCGGTGCGAGTGCGACGCGGGTCAACCACCAGGATCTTGCAGCCGTTGCGCTCTTTTGCCAGCAGGATGTGCTGCATGGCGACCGGGTGGGCCTCCGCCGGGTTGGAGCCGATAAACATGATCGACTTGCTGTTGTGCATGTCGTTCAGGCTGTTGGTCATGGCGCCGTAGCCCCAGGTATTGGCTACGCCAGCCACCGTGGTGGAGTGGCAGATCCGCGCCTGGTGATCCACGTTGTTGGTGCCCCACAGGGACGCCATCTTGCGAAACAGGTAGGCCTGCTCGTTGGAGTGCTTGGCGGAGCCGAGCCAGTAGACGCTGTCGGGGCCGGACTCCTTGCGAAGGCGCAGCACTTCGTTGCCCACCTCTTCGATGGCCTGCTCCCAGCTCAGGCGCTGCCACTTGCCGCCCACCAGCTTCATTGGGTATTTGAGGCGACGCTCACCGTGGCCGTGCTCGCGCAGGGCCGCCCCCTTGGCGCAGTGGCCGCCGAGGTTGAAGGGGTGATCAAAGGCGGGCTCCTGACCGGTCCAGACGCCGTTTTGCACCTCGGCATAGACGCCGCAGCCCACCGAGCAGTGGGAGCAGATGGTGCGCTTCACCTCGACCGGCACCTCGGCCGCCACGGTTTTGGCCTCGGCCCGCTGCATCATGGCCGGGGCCAGCCAACCGGCGGCCACGGCGCCACCGGCCACCAGACTTGAGTTGACCATAAAGGCGCGACGGGTCAGCCCCTGACCGCGAGCGGCTGCATTATTCTGCAAGTGGCCCTGCTCGCCCACTTGGGGCTGCTCGGCACGTTTTGTCAGTTTCATGAATTCTCCTTCACTGATCCGGCTCAGTCAGTGCCGCGCAGGGTGCGATAAAAGTCGTGAACATGGGGGGTCTCCCGATAGCCCTTGTCAGGCTCGGTGTCGTGGGTCAGCACCTCTTTGCCCACCACCCGACCGGTGGCACCGGCCAGCACGCCTATGGTGGCGACCACGCCAACTCCCTTGATCAGATTGCGGCGGGACGGGTCTTTCAGCTTTTCATCGCTCATCTTTCTGTGACCTCTGTTTTTGTTATGGCCAGCAGCACTGTGCCGGCTTCGCTATGAGTGAGTGGGTGCCGCTTCATGGCAGCGTTACCACAGGGCTACCAAACGGCAGGCGCAATTCGTTTTCCAGCCTGAAGAAATCTTCGGCCAGCGCCCCGACCGCCCGGTAGAAGCTGCCCCCTTTCGCCTGTTGCTGATCGCGGCAGCAGGCGAGTACCCAGGGGGCAAGGTGGCGTTCATAGAAGCGGTTGCGATCCGGGTGCTGCTCGCCAATCAGTACCGCCATCACCTCACAGAGGGCGGCCAGATGATCTTCCGGCTCGCACACCCCGCTCTGGCGCTCGAAACCGAGGGACTGCAGATCGGCGCGCAGCACCGCCAGCGGCAGCTCCATCAGGGAGCCAGTGAGGTACCAGGAGGCAAAGGGCACGATTTCCCCGCGCCCCAGCCCGATAAAGAGGTTCTGATACTCCTCGGCAAGCTCATTTTCGTGATGGCTACTGGCCGCCAGCTGCACCAGCCCCAATCCTCTGGCAAAGGGGCCCGGCATAGCCTGCAAGCCTTGCAGCCAGACAAGCTGCTCGCCACGGGGCGCGGCACGCCAGAGGCTCGCCAGCAGGGCATACATGTCGGCGCTGCTCTGTTCCAGTTCGGTCACGGTCAGTTCGCCTGCATTCAGTACGGTATGGCTGTTAGGTTGTTCACTCATCACAGGCCCCTCATATCTTGAGCTGGGCGGCAGGATCCGCCGCCAGCGCTGAAAACACATCCTTGACCCGGCAGTCCTCACACATCAGCAGCCGCTGGGCGGCCTCGTTCTGAAAGTGGGAGTGACCGGCCAGCTTTTGCTGGATGCGGCGGATCATCGAGGCAGGGGCAAACGGCTTGGAGCAGCGAATGCAGCAGGCAGCCTCTTCGGCTTTCAGGCTCTGCACGGCGCGGCGCGCCTCGGGCACAGGCTGCAGACGTGGTGTGAGCACTATGGCCTGCTCGGGGCACGCCTTCTCGCACATGCCGCACTGGATGCAGTCCTGCTCGATAAAGTTGAGGCCAGGCGTGTGTCCCACAGAGTGGAGGGCGCGGGTCGGGCAGACCGCCACGCAGCCCATGCAGAGGGTGCAATCAGACTCTTTCAGTTCCACGCTGCCGTAAGGGGCGCCACGGGGCACAGCCAACATCTCGCGGCTGCCCTGATTGACCTGCCAGAGGGCGTCGAAGGCGGCAAACAGGTTCTCCCGTTTGTCTCCCTTGAGCGGCCTCTTCAGCAGAGCAACAGCTGGCTGGCCGGAAATTGGCTCATCTATTTCAACATCTGCGTTAAACAGGGCGATGCGAGCGGCAGCAAGACCGGCGCCAACCAGCAGCACGGCGGCACTCGCCAGTTCCCGTTCCAGCAGCGCACGGACGCTTGCGGGGGCATCATCACCGAGTGCAATGCGCACCGCGCTGGCGCCATAGGCGAGGGCAGCGAACCAGCTCTCGATACCTAAACTCGCGCTCTCCTCCACCCAGACCGGCAGCCAGTTGGCGGGCAGGCGGGTGAGTGCGGCTTCCACCCATTCGCGCTCGTTTTCACCGGCGATCAGCAGCTGGGGCGCTTCGCCGCCCGCCTCCAGGTAGTGCTTGAGCAAGCGCAGCAGGTAGTCGCCGCTGGTGTGTGCATCGGGCTGGCGATAGGCAATCGCCCCGGTCGGGCAGGCAGTGGCACAGCTGCCGAAGCCCTGACAGAGATGGGGATCGATCTGGATGCGGCCATTGATGGGCTTGAGGGCATCGGTCGGGCAGACATCGAGACAGCGGCTGCAACCGGGCACGCCGCGGGCGGTAAAGGCGCAGGCCTCGGGGTCGAGGCGAAAATAGCGCGGCTTGTCGAAGATACCGGTCAGCACGCAAAGCTCGGCAAGCCGTTCGGCCAGCCCTTGGTCATCGGCCAGATGCAGATAACCGACCGGCGGTCGCTCCAGTGCAAAGAGCGGGGTGCGGCCCAGATCGGCCACCAGATCAAAGCGCGGTTCGCTACCCACCGTCGCTTGTTGTGGAAAACAGAGCACAGCCAGGTTAACTCGCTCCCCCTGCCCATTGAGGCCGGTGAGCTGGAACTGCCCCAGATACCCTGTCAGGCTCGGCTCGCGCAGGGTCAGGGCCGCGAGGGATGCGGTGGCGTCAAAAATGGTCTCGAGATCTGCCGCCTCGGCATCGTGGACCGCTTCGGTCACCAGCAGGGTGGACTTCACCCCGGCGGGCAGCAGGCTGGCGGTGCGGCGAATGCGATCTTCCGGGCCGACCAGCAGCAGGCGCCCCTGACTCTGGTAAGAAACAGTGGCCGGGATCAGGTTATCTGTCTTGACCGTATGCTGCAGGGCATAGGCACGGGCACGGCTGTTGCGATCGCCATGCTGCTCACTGCGCCCCGCGCGACCCTCATAAAGGGGCAAGGTTGAAATTGGTAGTTCGATGCTCACATGCACTCCTGTGCGCGCCACCTCATGGGATGGGGCGCTTGTTGGTCTACCGGGAGAGCAAGAGGCGAGCCAACTCCCCCGGAAAAAAAGTAACTGACAGGGAGTCAGGATCCTGAGGGTTCCATTCCCCCATCCTTGGTTGGGACATTTTGTCCATCACGGGAAACCAAAATGTCCCAATCGTCGGTGGGGGTTTGAGAATGGTTATCAGCCAGTCCGTTCGGCTCGTCTGCGGCAGCAATGCTCATAACCGCGGCCGGTTCAGCAGCTCCGGTGGCTGGATTGGCCGTCTCGCTCTCAAGGGCTGTCACCTGATCAACCAGCCAGTTGCGCAGCCCGGCGGTCAGGGCCGCAGGCAGCAATTCGGGCTGGCTGAAATCCTGGGTGTAGTCGTCGAGCCCATCCGGCTTGTGGCTACGAAACATGGCCCGCAGCGCCTCCTTGTCGGGGAGTTTGGCCTTGCCCGGCCGGGCCGTTGTTAGCGACGGTTCGCTACTCTCAGCCCCCTCAACGGCAAGAGGTTCACAGCACCCATTGTCAGTGCTGACTACGGCGTTATTCATTGCAATATCTGGAATTTCACCTTCGCCACTGCCTTCGATGGGGGCAGCAACCACCTCGGAAATGACCTCTTCCCTTGGCTGCAATGGCTGATGCTTGCGCGCCTCACTCTTGCGAGACGACCAGCGCTTGAGGAACTCACTCATGGGCACTGTTTCCGACGTCGCTGCCACGCTCGCGGCCATCGGGGCCGGTGGCTTTGACGGCGCCGCAGCTGACTTGATCTTGGCTATCGACACCGAGCTGATCCTGCGCCCGCCCCTTGCCCTTCTTGCCCTTACGACGGGCCTCCAGCAGCTCGCCGTGGCGGCCGATAAAGGCCTCGACCCAGGCTTGCAGTGCCTCGGGCAGCGGGCAGGAGAGCACCTGCCGCTCGCCATCCATATAGGCGGCGGCCACGGTCTGGCTCAGGGTCAGGCCATCGGCCAAAAAGCCATTGTCCACGCGGCTTCCGGTCACAAAGAGGCGGGGCGAACCGGAGCTCAAATTGAAGCGATAATCCCCCCGCTCATCGCGAAACAGGGTAAGGGGCAGCGCACCGGCGGCCTCAGGTTCGGCAGGGTGGAGCGCCGCAATCTCGAAACGGCGGCTATGCCAGCGGCCAACCTGGCTGTCGATGGCCTTTAACTCCAGCTTCAGCCAGCGCTGCGGGGAGAGGGGTTTGCTTGTGTCTTGCACTGTCACGGCTCCCATCAGAAGGTCTCTACCGGGCCGCCCTCCCCCGTGATCCACCCCGTTCGGGGCGTATCACAGCAGGAGATTCAGGGCGGCCACGGCCATCAATGGGATAAGACTTAGCAAGAGTGGGGCCAAGGTGGGATAAGGTTTTCCATCGAGGCTGGCAGGATGCTCAGCAATTCCAACACACAACCGTTAGATAGAGTACGCTCTAGTAGTTCGCAATCTACGATTGTATATAAAGCTATCCAATCTCTTTTTTTAGAAGATCAAAGTCTCGATGTGCACTCGTGTTATTTTCCATATCATGGATAAATTCATCATCATAGCCAGCAGATGTCAGAAACTCGCCAACATCTTTCGATTTTTCGAACGCATCATATAATCTCGCAACACCTATTCCTTTTGGTGAACAGCCTAAGAAATATTTAATCATTGGGTTGTTTTCGAAAATTTTAATATAACTTTCCCTGAGGGATTTATTTGACGCCCTGATTATTTGCTCAAAGTTTTCCGGCTGAAGTTTTGCCATTATAGATTCTGTGTAATTTTTTAGAACAGAGCTAAGTTCTTTAAGCCCTGACACCTGTGCTGAAAGATCCTCCAGTTCCTTATCTCTCTTTTTATCTGATAAAAAATCAGCAAATAATCCCGCCCATTGATCCTTAAGCCAGCTAGATAAATCATCAAACTTCTCAAAATCTCTTATTATATTGTTTCTCTTTTGAGCATAAATGTCATCTATTAGTTTGAATATATTAACATTATCTACGTGTGCATATTCAATGCTTTGGTTTTTCCTGTTTTTCTTATACGTGTGATATTCTGAATGAACATTTTTCTCTATGAAAATATATATTGGAATATCATTTTTTCGTGCTGTCTCATATTCCTTTTTGGTCACTGAGTTGTAAAAATCCAATCCTATTTCAGTTTCTGATTCTGATTCTGAAATAGGACTTCCATACCGCCCACCAATAATCAACACTAAAATATGGCAGTTTTTTATTTCTTCATAACATGATATATCAAGTGGTGAATCGTGATGAAATGGTATATCTCCATCTTCGAATAATACAGCTTCATATCCCATACCATCAATGAATGCTTCTAAACTATTTCTTATATGCTTTAAATCATAGTATGTTGAAGAAACAAAAACTCTTGGCTTCGCCATATTATATTC
>NZ_CAWRFG010000001.1:256049-1558388 GCF_963900955.1 Aeromonas sp. 9A | reverse complement strand
GATTTAATGTAGTCAATGACTTGATCTAAGCAATAATATAAACATTAATGTTTGTATTTTGTCTACACCTAGCTAACGAAAATATCAGAAATAGCCACCTTAGATACTTACTATATATACCTTTGCAGCTACACCCATCTGGAACAAAACTTGCTGTATCCCTTCCCTTAGATCCCGGCAACCGGTCGCGAGGGGCCCATGACACCGACCTTTATCAAAAGCAATGCTGCCGCCCAGCTCACCATGGCCGTCGAGGTGATGGATGAGCAGGGCACAATGCAAACCCGCCAAATCGCCTGTGAGCGGCCACTGACGGTCTACCTCAACTGGAAGGAGATAGTAACCCTGATGACCTTGGGGGCGCGCCCCGAGGCACTGGTGCTGGGTTATCTTAAAAATCAGGGTTTTATCGAGGATATTTCGGCCATCGAGTCGGTGATCGTCGACTGGGAGAGCGAGGCCGCCGCCGTGGTGAGCAGCCAGCAGGCCGAAGATCTCGACCAGTCACTGGAGAAGAAGACGGTCACCTCCGGCTGCGGTCAGGGCACCATGTATGGCAGCGTGATGAAGAAGCTGGAAGGGGTGGTCTTGGCGGCGCCTGAGCTTAAACAGAGCACCCTCTATGCCCTGCTCAAGGCGCTGTCGGCCCATAACGAAACCTACAAGATGGCGGGTGCCGTCCATGGCTGCGCCATCTGTCGCGGCGCCGAAATCCTCTCTTTTGTCGAGGACGTGGGGCGCCACAATGCGGTGGATACCCTGGCGGGCGAGCTCTGGATGCGCGGCGAGAGTGGCAGCGACAAGATCTTCTACACCACGGGGCGGCTCACCTCGGAGATGGTGATCAAGGTGGCGCAGATGGGCATTCCGGTGCTGTTGTCGCGCTCCGGCGTCACCCAGATGGGGCTGGATCTTGCCCGCCAGCTCGGCATCACCATGATTGCCCGCGCCAAGGGGCGCCACTTCGAGGTCTTTAGCGGCCACGACCATATCGTGCTGGACGAGAAGCCGCAGGTGCTACCCGGCAGCCCCTCAGGCCGGGGTCAGCGAGAGTAAGCCATAAATGAATTGATTAGTGCCGAGCAGATCGCCCTGTATCTCGACCACGCCAGCCAGAGGGTCAAACGCAAGCCATGAACGAGTTTATGAATGTGAAGCAGGTGGCCGAGTATCTCGATCTCAACGAGAAGAAGGTCTACCAGCTCGCCAACGAGGCACGTATCCCCGCCACCAAGGCGACCGGCAAGTGGCTGTTTCCGCGATCCCTGCTCGATCGCTGGCTGCTCGGCAGCTGCCACGAGGGGGTGATGAATGACCGGCTGCTGCTGGCGGGCTCTGACGACGTGCTGCTGCACTATGGTTGCAGCACGCTTGCGCGGCAGCTCGGGACCCAGGCACTGGTGGGCTACACCCCGTGCGGCACCCGTCAGGGGCTGGCGATGCTGGCGCGCGGCCATGTGGAGATCGTAGCCATCCACTGGGGGCAGGCCGAGGAGGCCCACCTGCGCCATCCGGCGCTGGTGCAGCAGTATCAGGGCCACCGCCAATGGGTGATAGTGCATGGCTTTCGCCGGGTGCAGGGGCTGGTGCTGCGCCAGGGCTTGCAACCCAAAGAGGCGAAAGAGGCGCTCGACTGGCGCTGGGCCATGCGCCAGGAGGGGGCGGGCAGCCAGCGCGCCCTGCAGGAGTGGCTGCAAACCCAGGGGGAGTCGCTGACCCGGCTGGAGCGTACCCTTGAGGTCAACAGCGAGCGGGAGCTGGCCGCCGCCATCAGCCGTGGCGATGCCGATGTGGGGCCCGGCGCCCAGAGCACCGCCACCGAGTTTGGCCTCGGCTTTATGCCCTTGTCGCAGGAGTGCTTCGATCTGGTGATGCCGCAGGGGGTCTTCTTTCGCACCCTGCTGCAACAGCTGATCAGCTGGCTGCAATCCCCCGAGGGGCGCGAGCTGGCGGCTCGCCTCGGCGGCTATGACCTGACCCAGAGCGGCAAGCTGGTGTGGAGCCCGCAGTAGCGAAAGAGGCTAGCCCCATACCTTGTGCCGACAGCAGTGACAAACACGGGCCTGCCACCCTGGCAGGCCCGTCTGTTTTATTGCCCATCTGTGCTATTCATCCACTCTGATAAATGGGCAGGCACTTACCCTTTCCGTGACTCACCCACTGCCGAGTCAGGTTCATGTCCCGCCGTGCCAGACTCACGCCCCTCGGCCCCCAGCGCAATGCGCCACCCCTCCAGCTGGCGGGGCTCGCTGCCAGCGGGCAGGCGGGCGCGGCTGAGCAGCCGTATGGTAAAGCAGCTTCCTTTCCCCAGAGTGGAGGCCACCACCAGCTCCCCGCCCCAGCGGCTGATGATGCGGTGGCTCAGGGCCAGCCCAAGGCCTGTGCCTGTGGCGCGGGTGGTGAAGAAGGGGTCGAAGATCTTGTCCATGATGGCGGCGTCTATGCCGCTGCCGTTGTCGATGACCCGCACTTCAGCCCCTTGTAGTCCTCCCGCCTCGTCGAACCAGTCGCGGCTCTCGACCCGGATCTCCCCCTGCTCCCCCAGCGCGTGGCTGGCGTTGACCAGCAGGTTTATCAGCACCTGCAGCAACTGCTGGCGATCCGCCTCTATGGGTTGCTGGGCCTGTAGATCAGCCACCAGGTTCACCTGCTGCTGGCGCAGGGCGGAGCGCACCAGGGTCAGGCTCTCTTCGATGATGGGGGTGAGGTGCTGCCAGACAGGCGCCGTCTCGTAGTCGCCGGGGCGAGAGTATTGCAACAGACTGCGGGTGATGGCGCGAATGCGCTCGATCTGTGCCAGCACCAGCGCCAGCTCCTCGCTGACCGGTGCGGCGGCCTCCCCCAGCTCCAGTTTCATCAGCTCCACATTGCCGAGGATCACCGCCAAGGGGTTGTTGATCTCGTGGGCCACACCGGCGCACAGCTCACCGAGGGCCGCCAGCTTCTCGCTGATAAGCAGTTGCTGGCGCGCCTGGGTCAGCATATGGATGTGGTGTTCAAGCTCGGCAGTCTTCTGCTTAAGGCTCAAGGTGCGCTCGGCCACTTTTTGCTCCAGCTCGTCGGCGCTGCGGGCCATCTGCTGGCGATGGGCATCCTGCCGGTCCAGCATGGCGTCAAACTGGCGACCCAGCTGGGCCAGCTCGTGGTCAGGATCCAGAGCCAACTGCCCTACCCTGGCCGATTTGCCATATTGCACCTGACGCACCACCTTGTGCATCCGCTCTATGGGGGTGAAAAGATCCCGCGCGCCGCGATAGACCAGCAGGCCAGAGAGCAGCAAGAGCAGTACCACGCCTGAGCCCAGCTCCAGCAGGTTGGTGAGGTAGGTGCGAATGATGGGCCACTCCAGAAAGCCGACATAGAGCATGCCGATGCGCTCGCCGCCAGCCCCGAGCAGAGGCTCGTAACCGGAGACATACCAGGCATCGTGCACGAAGGCGCGATCTATCCAGAGCTCCCCCCTCCCCAGCACCTGTTCCCGCACCGGCGCCGAGACCCGGGTGCCCACGGCTCGGCCCACCTGACGGCTGCTGCTGACCGGTACATTGGTACTCACCCGCAGATCATCGAGAAACAGGGTGACGGTGCCTATGCTTCCCTCTGGCAGGGTGTTTTTGGCAAACACCTGGCGCTTGAGCTCATCCACCAGTCGGGTGCTGCCGTTGATAAGCTCACCCCCTTCCAGCACGGCCCAGAGCGATCCATCCCGCCCCATGACAGGGGTCATGGAGAGGCTGACAAGCCCCCGTGTCTCCTGAACCGTGGCGGCTGTCTGTTCCCTGTCCAACACGGCGCGGCTGGCAAGGGCGGGCGAGAGGGCCTGCAATTCTTCGCGAGACCAGACCACGAACTGGCTGATGCTGCGCCCGGCGCCGAGGGTGGCACGCTCCCGAGCCGTCAACGGATCAAGTTCGGCGCCACTGCGCAAGCGCAGAAAGTCGAGGTCATAGTTGGCCGCCAGTGGCTTCACCCACTGCTGCAACTCATCGGGCGTCTCGCGCAGTCGCAGCTGAAAAGCCCAGGCATCGCGCAGGTGTTCCAGGTGTTCGGCCTGACGCTGCTGCTGCACGCTCACCGCATGGTGGGCCACCCCGAGGTCACCGCGCACATTGGTGAGCAGGTTCTGCCAGCTGTAGGTGAGGGTCCAGTAAAGCGTCAGCCCCATCATGCCCACCAGGGTGAGCATGATGGGCACAGAGGTGAGCAGCAGCAGGCGCCAACGGACTTTTGTTTTCAACCAGCGGGGCAGCAGGCTCAGCGTCATGGTCGCCGCCAGCGGCAGAGGATCAGCAGTTTCATTCGATGGCCCACTCCTTGAACTTGCGCTCCAGGGTCTTGCGCGCCACCCCCAGCACCCGGGAAGCGGCGGACTTGTTGCCCTCAAAACGCTCAACCACTTGCAGAATATGGGCCTTCTCCACCTCCGCCAGCGCCCACTCCAGGGGATATCCCTCTCCCCCCTTGCTCTGATCGCTGGACTGGGCACTCTGCCAGTAGTCGGCGGGGGGCTTGCCCAGCAGCAGGCAGCGCTCGATCAGGTTGCGCAGCTCGCGCACGTTGCCGGGCCAGGGATAGGCCTGCATGGCCACCACGTCTTCGTGAGTCCAGCTAAGCGAGCCCATCCCCATTTCGGCGGTGAGCTGACGAGTGAAGTGGTGCACCAGGGCGGGGATGTCATCGACGCGATCCCGCAGGGGTGCCACCGGCAGTGCCACCACGTTGAGGCGATAGAAGAGATCTTCCCGAAAGCGGCCCGCCTCCACCTCGGCTTTGAGGTTGCGGTTGGTGGCGGCGACGATGCGCACATCCACCGACAGCTCGCGCTCGGCGCCGACCGGCCGGATGGCTTTTTGTTCCAGAGCCCGCAGCAGGGACGATTGCATGGCGAGCGGCATCTCGCCTATCTCGTCCAGAAAGAGGGTGCCCTGATGGGCAACCCGAAACAGGCCGTCGCGTCCCTTGCGGGCACCGGTGAAAGCCCCCTGCACGTGGCCGAACAGCTCGCTTTCCAGCAGTTCGGGGGCGATGGAGGCACAGTTGAGCGGCACGAAGGCCCCCATCCGGCCTGAGAGTTGATGCAGGGCACGAGCCACCAGCTCCTTGCCGGTACCGGACTCCCCCTCCACCAGCACGGCGGCGTTGGAGGGGGCGACTCTGGCGATGAGGGTCTTGAGCTCGCGGGTCTTGGCGCTGTCACCAATCAGGGTGGGCGGGAACAGCTTGCTCACCTCCCGGCGCAGCAGCAGGTTCTCCCGCTCCATCTGGCGGCGCTCTATCACCCTGTCCACCGCCTGCACCATCTGGTCCAGGTTGAAGGGCTTGAGGATAAAGTCGCTGGCACCGAGGCGCAGCGCCTTGAGGGCGGTATCCATGTCGCCGAAGCCGGTCATGAAGATGATGTCGCTGCGCCGGGTGGCGGGGTCTATGGCTTCGTGCCACTCGATGCCGGAGCGCCCCGGCAGCCGGATGTCGGCGATGATGAGATCGAAATGCAGGCGGCAACGCAGGGCTTCCGCCTCCTCCACGCTGGCGGCCGTCTCTATCTGGGCGAAGCGCCTGGCCAACGCCTTGGCCAGAAAGCTGCGCATGCCGGGCTCGTCATCGACGATAAGCAGAGAGAGGGCAGACCAACGGCTGGCGGGTGCAGTCATGAAAAAAGTACCTCAGATTCGACAAGGTTCCGGGATTGTCCCACCGACCTTATAAACTGTGGGACATTTTGTCGCTAACCGGCCCCGAGTGCCAACCCCCTTTATTAAAAGCGACGAGGCCATCACGCAATTAACGCTCTTAACCGACTGTTTCAACATTAAAAACTGCGCTGCTGGCAGTGTGCGGCCAGCTTGGCACCCTGCTTGCTTAGTCCTGCCCTCTCCCCCATCACCCGGATACGATGAACATCATGATCACAGGAACCGTGCGCAAACGTCTCGCCCTTGCCCTCTCCACCGCCCTGTTGCTGAGCCTCCCCTTGCTGAGTACCGCCAGCCACGCCAAGGCGCCCATTCGCCTCGCCACCACCACCAGCACGGAGCAGTCCGGCCTGCTGGGCTGGCTGCTGCCCCAGTTCACCAAGGAGACAGGTTATCCGGTGCAGGTGATGGCGGCCGGTACCGGCCAGAGCCTGAAAATGGGTGAGAACGGCGACGCGGATCTGGTGATGACCCATGCCCCCTCAGCCGAGAAGGCCTTCGTCGACGCAGGCTTTGGCATAGAGCCGGCACACCTGATGTACAACGACTTCGTCATCGTAGGCCCGAGCCAGGATCCCGCGGGTCTGACCAAGCTGCATGACGCCGCCAGGGCGCTGCAGGCCATCAAGGATAAAAAACAGACCTTCATCTCCCGCGGGGACGAGTCCGGCACCCACATCAAGGAGAAGACACTGTGGCAGGCGGCCGACGTCAAACCCGAGTTTGCCGGCTACAAGTCCATCGGCCAGGGCATGGGCCCGACCCTCACCATGGCCTCCGAGCTGGGCGCCTATACCCTGACCGACCGCGGCACCTGGCTCGCCTATCAGAGCAAACTGGATCTCGCCGTGCTGCTGGAAGGCGACAAACGTCTGTTCAACCCCTATCAGGTGATTCTGGTCAACCCCAAGCGCTACCCGGATCTCAACACCGAAGGGGCCCGCACCCTGAAGAACTGGCTGGTCTCCGAGCACGGCCAGACGCTTATCGGTGACTTCAAGGTGGCAGGCCAGGCGCTGTTTGTAGCCGATGCCAACGGGAAATAATGCAGCCCTTGTTCCATACGATCACATGGATGGCTCTCACCCCGCACGATAGGGGAAGCGCCTGATGCCGACTCTGCTGGATACAACGCTGGCGGCGCTTGCCTTGCTGTTCGGG
Organism: Aeromonas sp. 9A; assembly: GCF_963900955.1. Classification (NCBI taxonomy): domain Bacteria; kingdom Pseudomonadati; phylum Pseudomonadota; class Gammaproteobacteria; order Aeromonadales; family Aeromonadaceae; genus Aeromonas; species Aeromonas sp. 9A. The sequence goes on along the minus strand of NZ_CAWRFG010000001.1, from coordinate 1,551,534 downwards.
GGCGATACCGAGCTGTGGCAGGTGGTGGGGGTCTCCTTCTCCGTCTCCTGCATCGCGCTGCTGCTGGTACTGCTGCCGGCGCTGCTGCTCGGCTTTGCGCTGGCCTATCTGCCGATCCCGGCGCGCTGGCTCTGGCTCTCCTGCATCAATACCCTGCAGTCGGTGCCAACCGTGGTGATCGGCCTCCTGCTCTACATGCTGCTCTCCCGGGCCGGCCCCTTCGGCGACTGGAAGATGCTCTTTACCCAACAAGCCATGGTGGTGGGCCAGATGCTGATCGCCTTCCCCGTCATCGCTACTATGGCTCACGCGGCCTTTATCCAGAGCGACAGACGTGCCTGGGAGACGGCGCTCACCCTGGGACTCTCCTGGCCGAGGGCGCTGCTCGGACTGATGCGCGAGTGCCGCTTCGGCCTGCTGGCCGCCGTGATTGGCGCCTTCAGCCGCATCGTCACCGAGGTGGGCTGCTCCATGATGGTGGGGGGAAATATCCTGCATTTTACCCGCAACATCCCCACCGCCATCGCGCTGGAAACCCAGAAGGGTGCCTTTGCCCAGGGGGTTGCCCTTGGCATAGTGCTGCTGAGCCTGGCTCTGCTGCTCAACCTGCTGCTGACCGCGTGTCGCGGCCACAGTTATTTGAAAAACTGACCATGACGCTGCGCACTTTTATCCCTAACCGGATGCTGCTGACCCCATCTCTGTCGCGGCCACAGCTATCTGAAGAACTGACCATGCCCCCACTGTTTATCAACTGGAGTACCCCATGGCCCTGACCGCCCACCAGCTGATGATGCGCTTTGGCGAGCGCAACCTGTTCCAGATAGAGCGGCTCTCCATCGCGGCAGGCGACGCCATCTGGCTGCGCGGGGCCAATGGTGTGGGCAAGACGACCCTGCTCAAGATACTGGCCGGCCTGCTGACACCGACCCGGGGCCATACCAATCTCGCCTGCGGCTGGTGCGCCAGACTCGAGCAGTGGATCAAACGGGATCCCGGCCCGGGCCGGGTCACCTATCTGCACCAGACCCCCTATCTGTTCGATCGCAGCGTGCACGACAACGTGGCCTGGGCCCTCGGCCATCAGGCCGCCGATGAGGTACGGGTGTTCGAGGCGCTGCGCCGGGTCGAGCTGGAGGGGCTGGCGCGGGAGCACATCAGCATACTGTCTGGTGGCGAGCGCCAGCGCCTGGCCATGGCCCGCGCCTGGGCGCTGCAACCCGCCTTTCTACTGATGGACGAACCCACCGCCAATCTGGATGCACATTCGGTTGCCCTGATGGCCGCCTTGGCGCAAGATCTGCGGGAACAGGGCAGCGGCCTGGTCATCATAAGCCACCAGAGCAACGATCTGACCGACCTGTGCGAGCGGCAATGGACCCTCGCCCGTGGCCGGCTGCACGAACCCACTCCTTTGAAAATCATCGAGCGACATGACCTCAAACAGCGAATCCAAAACTGACGTCTTCCCCGTCTCTGCCGTTATCCTGGCCGGTGGCCGCGCCACCCGCATGGGGGGCGAAGACAAGGGGTGGGTAGCACTGGCGGGACGCCCCCTTATCGACCACGTTTTGGAGCGGCTGCGCCCCCAGGTGGATGAGGTGCTGATCAACGCCAACCGCAGTCAGACTCGCTATCAGGCGCTGGCCCCCGTCATCAGCGATGACAATAACGACTATCTCGGCCCGCTGGCGGGCATGCAGGCCGGCCTTGCCGCCGCCCGTCACGACTGGGTGCTGTTCGTCCCCTGCGATGGCCCCGCCTTGCCCCATGATCTGATGAGCCGCTTTTGCGCAGCCCTCACCCCGGATACCGAACTGGTAGTGGCCCACGATGGTGACTGGCTGCAACCCGTGGTGGCCCTGCTGCACAAGTCCCTGCTGCCGTCGCTCACCCATGCCCTGGCCGAGGGTGAGCGCAAGATAGATATCTGGTTCGCCCGCCACAAGATGGCGGTGGTGAGCTTTGCCGACCAGCCGGATGCCTTCATCAACCTCAACAGCCCGGCCGAGCTGGCCGCCTACGAGGCGCGTCTGCTGAACTCGTCTACCGACCCCCGACAAGGAGCCACTGCATGACCCCGGCCCCCACTCTTCCCCTGCTCGGCTTTGCCGCCTGGAGCGGTACCGGCAAGACAACGCTTCTGGAACAACTCATCCCCATACTGGTAAGCCGCGGTCTGCGCTTGGGTGTGCTCAAGCACGCCCATCACGACTTTGACACCGACCAGCCGGGCAAGGACAGCTACCGCCTGCGCAAGGCGGGGGCGGATCAGGTGATGGCGGCTTCGCGCCGTCGTCACGCCCGCATCGTCGAGACGCCCGACGCCGAGCCCCCGTTTCACGCCTTGCTGGCCAGCTTCGACCAGACCCGGCTCGACCTGTTGCTGGTGGAAGGGTTCAAACACGAGCACTTCCCCAAGATAGAGCTGCATCGCACCGAACTCGGCAAGCCCCTGTTGTTCCCGGACGATGGCGACATAATGGCGCTGGCGGCAGATCTGCCACAGCAGACCGACTTGCCCCAGCTCAATATCAATGATCTGGCGGCCATCGCCGACTTCGTCTGCGGCTACACGAGCAAGGCCAAGCATGCCGAACAGGTGCCGGGAACGGGATTTCTGTCGGTGGAGGCGGCCCGCAGCGCCATTCTGGCTGCCCTCAGCCCAAGCAGCGCCTGCTGCGACAAGCCGCTGGCCCGGTGCCACGGCGCCGTGCTCGCACAGGACTTGGTGAGCCCCATCAATGTGCCCCCCCACGCCAATTCGGCGATGGACGGGATTGGCCTGCGCGGCGACGACCTCGCAGCCGGTCGCTGGCAACTGGTGGGTGAAGTGCTGGCGGGCCAGCAGCACCATGAGTCTGTGCTGGCTGGTCAGGCGGTGCAGATCATGACGGGCGCGCCGCTGCCCCCTGACGTCGATACTGTTGTGATGCGCGAAGAGACAAATATCGAGGGCGAGTGGGTCACCATCAGCGCTCCCATCAAGGCGGGGCAGAACGTGCGTCTGGCCGGGGAGGATCTCGCCAGGGGCGCGGTCGCCATTGTGGCCGGTACTCGCCTTGGCGCCCCCCAGCTGGGGCTCGCCGCTTCGCTGGGTCAGGCCAGCCTGTCGGTACGCACCCCGCTCAAGGTGGCGCTGTTCAGCACCGGCGATGAGGTGCAGGCGCCGGGCGAGACGCTGGCCCCGGGCCATATCTTCGACAGCAACCGCTTCACCCTGATGGCGCTTATCGCCGCCGCCGGCTGCGAGGTGATGGATCTGGGCATCATCCCGGATGATCCGGCCATACTGCGCCAGCAATTGGAGCAGGCATCGACCAGCGCCGATCTGGTGCTGAGCTCGGGCGGCGTCTCGGTGGGCAATGCCGACTTCATCAAGCAGGTGCTGGCGGAGCTTGGCCAGATCGACTTCTGGCGCATCCAGATGCGGCCGGGTCGCCCGCTGGCGTTTGGCAAGCTGGGGACTACCCCTTTCTTCGGCCTGCCGGGCAATCCGGTGGCGGCCATGGTCTGCTTCCTGCAATTTGTCGAACCCGCCATCGCCCGCCTGCAGGGCCGGCTCTGGCAGCCGCTGCGCCTCTCGGCGCAGGCCGAGCAGCAGATGAAGAGCCGCCCTGGCCGCACCGAGTTTCTGCGCGGCGTCTTCCACCAGGATGCCAGCGGCGTGCTGCGAGTGCGCACTACTGGGCCGCAGGGCTCCGGCATTCTCAGCTCCATGGCCGATGCCAACTGCCTGATTGAAATTGTCCCCGCCCAGCCGGCCATCGCGGTCGGCGAGCGGGTCTGGATCCACCCACTCCAGGGACGAGTGGCCTGATACATCGCAAGCACCTCGCCGGGCGTGGCGAGGTGCTTGCGCCCATGACCCGAGGCTAGTCCCTTGCGCCTGAATACCCCGCTCTCCCGGCTCGATCTGCTGATCTATGGCCGCTATCGCATCGTCCACGGCCTGCGCATCGCGCTCGCCTTCATGCTCACCTTTCTGCTGACCCGTGAACTCCAGCTGCCGGAAAGCACCTGGCCGCTGATCACGCTGGTGGTGGTGATGGGCCCCATCTCGTTTTGGGGCAATGTGTTGTCACGCGCCCTGCAACGTGTGGTCGGCACCATCTTCGGCGCCGGTTGCGGTGTGGTGGCACTCTATCTGGAGCTCTACTCCCTGCCGCTGACCCTGGTGTGGTGCGGCTGCATCATGTTCCTGTGCGGTTATCTGGCGCTCGGCAAGCGCCCCTACGTGGGGCTGCTCATCGGCATCACACTGGGGGTCACCATGGGGGCCATGCCGGGGGACATAGAGACGGCGCTGTGGCGCAGTGCCGACGTGATCCTGGGCTCCCTGCTGGCGCTGCTGTTTTGCAGCATCTACCCCCAGCGCGCCTACAGCCACTGGCGGTTGCAGATGCACGACACCCTGCTGCAGGCGCACCGGCTCTACCATACCCACCTATCCCCCAATATTCTGGAGCGGCCCAGGCTGGCGCAAAGCCACTCTCGTCTGCTCTCCAAGATGGTCAGCCTGCGCCCCCTGCTGGCTCCGGCAGTCAAGGAGACCCGCCTTGGCAGCGCCCTGTTCGAGGCCATCCAGACCACGATGCGCAACACCCTCTGCACCCTGGAGATGCTGGCCAACACCTACTGGAGTGATCGCCAGAGCCACTTTCTGATGCAGAGTACCCCCGAGCTGCGCGCCTGCCAGCAGGCGACCGAGGCCGTGATGATCCAGCTGGCGCTCATGCTCAAGAGCGGCGAATTGAAAGGGGCTGAGCAGGCCATCAGCGAGTTGCAGGAGGCCGCGACCCGGGTGCGACTCGATGCCAGGGGCGAGGCCGCCATCAGCGGCTATCTCTGGCTGAACCTGCAGCTCACCGAGCAGCTCACCCACTTGCGCCGCCTGCTGGGACTGGTGCTTCACCCGCCCCGCAGCCAGTCGGACGACCGCTGAAAACAAAAGGCCCCGCGAAGCGGGGCCTTGGACTGAACAGGGATCAGGACAACGGACTTAACCGGCATCCGCCAGCGGCTGCTCGGCCGTGAGGTAGATGGAGAAATCCTTGATCCCCGCCTCCAGCGCAGCAAAACAGTCGGGGTCTATGGCAGATCCCAGTTGCTCGGCCATCATCTCCAGCGCCTGGGGCACGGGAATAGCACCACGATAGGGACGCTTGGCGGTGATGGCATCGAAGATGTCGGCCGTGGTGATGATGCGGGTCTCAAGGGCAATCTCCTCTGCCTTGAGTCCCTTGGGATAGCCCTTGCCGTCGAGCCGCTCATGATGGGCCCCCGCCACCTGTGCCAGCTCCTTGAAGGCTCCGATCCGGCTCAGGATCTCTTCTGTGTAGGCGGCATGCATCTGCACCGCCACCCACTCATCGGCATCAAGCTTGCCCGGTTTGTCGAGGATGGCGTTGCTCACCCCAAGCTTGCCCACGTCGTGCAGCAGAGCGCCGCGCTTGAGCCAGCGCCGCCGTGGCTCCGGGATCCCCATCTGGGTGGCGAGGATATCGGTATAGAGTGCCACCCGGCCGCTGTGACCGGCAGTGTAGGGGCTCTTGGAGTCCACCACCTGACCGAAGGCGGCGGCAATCTCGTCCAGATAATCTTCATCGAGCGCCACTTCCCCCTGCCCGGCCGGATGGATAAATACCCACTCAGCCAGCTGGGGATCCGCCAGCCCTTGCCAGAAGGGCTCATCGGCCATGGCTTCAAACTGCCTGACCAGCTCGGGATCAAACCAGCTGCCGCTGCGCTCGCGCACCTCTTTGAGCGCCGCTTCTGGCCCTGCGGCGGCATGAAACACATCCACCACCTGACAGAGCAGGGCGATGCGGGAGAAAAGCGGGATCGCCTCACCGGCCAGCTGCAGCGGCCGACCCTTGCCATTCCAGTGCTCGTCAAGAGAGAGGATGCCACCGGCCACCTCGTCGCTGAAGCGCAGCTGGCGAGCGATATCGGCGCCGCGATGGCAGCGGGTCTGGATCAGTTCGTTGGCTATCTGATCGCCGTTGCGAAAGATGTGGAACAAGCTGCGAAAGCGCCCCAGCAGATCCGCCTGCAGGCCGGTGTGGCCCAGCACGAAGTTGACCACCTCGGAGAGGGAGCCATCCACCAGCTTGAAGTCGCGTTTGAAGTGCAGATCGTCGGTGAGATAGAGCTCGCAAATGCGGGCCGCATTGCTGCTGCAACCGAGATCCTTGAGCAAGAGGGTGTAATAGAGGTCGTGGCGCTGCCCGGCATCCAGGCCAAGCTGCTCCCCCAGCCGGGAACCAATCCAGCAACAGCGGATGCAGTGCCCTCTGGGTTGCCCCTCAGTCATGTCGAGGGCATGACTGAGCGAACCTATCAATTCAGATAATCGCAGACCGCTGAAGGTCATGAGCTGCTCCATTAGCTATAACGGCGATCTTGCCTGCAGGAAATACTATACCCATTCAGGCCAGAACGAATCCCGATGTCAGATGGACAGACTGGATACGGTCGCCGAGACATTGTTGGCTTCCTGCCGGATCTCGACCATCACCTCATTGACCTTGTCGACCTGTTGCTTGCCCAGCTCGGCGCTGCTGGCCACTCTTGCCATGTCGTCCGTCACCCTGGCCGTCAGCTCACGGTTCTTCTGCACCACCTTGGCGATCTCGTCGGTAGAGAGGGAAGTGCGAGCGGCGAGCTGGCGCACTTCATCGGCCACCACGGCAAACCCGCGCCCCTGATCGCCGGCGCGAGCCGCTTCGATGGCCGCATTGAGCGCCAGCAAGTTGGTCTGGTCGGCGATGCTGCTGATGGTGGAGACGATGGCTTCGATGCTCTTGGATTGCTCGTTGAGCTGGTTGACCAGCTGTATGGTCTTGTCTACCTGCTCACTGACAAGGGAGGAGGTCTCCACCACGGAACGCAGCAGATCGGCGCCCTGCTCCGCACTGCGCAATGTCTCTTGCGCCGTGGCATGAGCCACCTGGGCGGCATCCCGGATGGCATGACTCTTGATCACCCGCTCGGTAATGTCAGTGGCCAGCTTGATCACCTTGGTCACCTTGCCGCTCTCGTCCCTGACCGGGTTGTAAGTGGCTTCCAGCCAGATGTCATCACCGTGGCTGTTGCGACGCAGAAAAAGCCCTGACTTGAACTGGCCCTGTGCCAGCTCTTCCCAGAAACGGGGCTGTTCGCGATAGAAGGCATCATCACAGAACATCCTGTGGTTGTGCCCCTTGATCTGGGACAGGCTGTACCCCATGCAACTCAGGAAATTGGCATTGGCGGTCACTATCTCCCCCGTCGGGGTGAACTCTATCATGGCGAGGGAGCGATCAAGCGCCTTGGAGACGGCCTCCTGACTCAGCAGGCGCTGGTGATGCTCGGTCACATCGCTGGCGATCTTGATCACCTGGGTCACTCGCCCCTGTTGCTTCACCGGGAAGTAGCTCGCCTCCAGCCAGAGCGCCTCGCCCCGCTTGTTGATGCGCGGAAAAATGCCGGATTGGACCCTGCCTTGTTGTAGCTGGGCCCAGAGTTGCTGGTAATCAGACGACTGAGCCAGTGCCTTGCTGCAAAACATTCTGTGATGCTGACCCTGGAGTTCAGCTGCGCTGTATCCCATCAGGTTCAAGAAAGGCTCATTGGCCTCCAAGATACCGCCATCCGGAGTGAAGGTGACGGTCGCCATCCCACCTTTGACGGCATCGACAAAACCATGCAGCTCACCGAGCTGCGTCTGGCAGACCAGCAGTTGTGCCTTCAGCTTGTTATTGAACATGGATGTCATACCCCTTTACCGACGATGTGGGAACTCGCAAACGACAACCGCCGTCAATGTGGGCGAGTACGAGCCTGATGAGGCTGATCATAGTTGAGCGAAATCGCCGGATCAGACTTTGACCGACGTTTTACTGCCGGCGCTCGCCCGGTTATCTTCTTGCCATCCATGAAAAGAGACACAACGTAGAGAGCAGGCGCGCTTGCGCTGGACGATGGGTACGAATATCTGCCCGTGTTGGATCAGTTTCGCATCGCTCGGGGTCACACTGCTGGTTGCCACTCCAGATAGGCCGGATTGGCCACAAAACCCATTCGTTCATACAGGGGACGCCCCTGCTCACTGGCATGCAGCCACACCCGACCCAGTTGCTCGGCGCTGGCATGGGCCACCATGGCATCGAGCAGGGCGCTGGCCATGCCCTGCTTTCGATGGGCTGGCAGTGTATACATATTAAGCAGGTAGGCCTCCTTCCCCGACACATTGCCAGGATAGGGTGGTCGCACAAACAGTGACAGGGTGCCACTTGCCACCACTTCTCCCCCGACCTCCGCCACCCAGGAGCGCGCACTTCCATCAGCCTGCCCCGCACTGAAATAGGCACTGGTCGCCTGCCAGAGATCCAGGTCGGCCAGCGGATCGGCCAACTCCCCCACCTCGCAAAACAGTCCCATGCGCAAACTCACCAAGGCGGGAATATCGGCCATATCTGCCTGACGAATAATCATTGCTCTCTCCATTGAGGACAAGGCCAATAGCCCTGACTGTTCATCATCATGACAAATAGCAGCATCAGGCACCCTTTGTCATCGGAAGATATCTGAGACTCATCACCGGCGGCGGCCTGTCAGCCAATGATCAAGGCTCAGCACACCGCCGCCCCAGATGGTCAGGGTCAGCAGCATCCAGCCCCACAGCTGATGATCGTAAAAGCCTCCCGCCCAGAGGGTTGGATAGGAGATCACCGCCATGATATTGAAGCCAAACAGCAGCAGAGCAGCCGGACGGGTAAAGAGGCCTGCCAGCAGAAACAGGGGAAGCAGCAACTCGGTCGCCGTCCCCAGATAGGCGGCCCACAACCAGGGCAGCAGGGGCACCTGATACTCGGATTCAAACAGATAGAGGGTTGAATCCCACGCCGTCAGCTTGAGCCAGCCTGAAGTGATAAAGACCGAGGCGACCCAGAGCCTCGCCAGCAACAAGACGGCACCGCTCATCCAGCGCGGCAGGTCGCTACTCGAGCTGGCCAGCGCCAGCCATTTGTTTCCCATCATGGCATCACCTCCACATCGACCAAGAGACCAAGCATTACCAGGCGGGTGAGATGATCACTCGCCACGGGATCGGTTGCCAGCAGGGTGGGCAAGGGTCTGCCTTCCAGGCAGCCTTGCAGCAGCGCCCACTCACCTGCCTCTAAAGGCAACGGCGTGACCCGATAATCCAGCTGCTTCTTCAATACCAGCCAGACAGGGGCACAGAGATCCCCCACCGCCTCCCCACCGTGTAGCGCCATCTGCCACAGGGCCAGCACCGGGTAGTCGCTGGCAACCAGCAGCAGATCCGTGGCAGGCAACAGCCGCAGCCGCTCCCATTGTGGCGGCGATAATCCGGCCAGACGTTCGGCTGGCCAGCAGCGGGACTCCAGCGGCAGCAGACTGGCACGCTCAAGCTGCCACTCGAACTGCGCCAGCGCCTCCAGCCAGGGTAACTCGGCCGTGGTTGGCAAGCGGGCCAGCCACTGACCAAAACCGGCGCCATAGTGCATGACGCTCCCTTCCTGCAGCGGCTCGTCCAGTACGAAACCACGGGCCGCTGCCACGAAAAATTCGTCTCCCACCATGGCCTTGACGGCGGGATAGCTGCTCGCCAGCACCTCGCCAAGACTCAGGATGAAGTGGTTGCGATAGACCTGCAGCACCGACTCGGCAGGAAACAACCGGGAGCTGATGTGGGGGGCAATCGCGGCAGGCTCTCCCAGCAGGCCATCGGCAAAGTGCCGTTGCAACTGCTTCAGTTCAACCATGGGCTAGCTCCCGAACCATGTTTGCAGCTTGCGCCGCATCCAGAATGGCGCTGGCCTGCTCAGCTTCGACCAGCAAGACCGGCAGCGGGGGGATCTCGAGATCCCACTCAATCAGGGTGGGGATGGCCTGCTTGCGGCAGATCTGGCGATAGAGTTCCCAGACCGGCTCCACCACAGGGGCGCTGTGGGTGTCGATATAGAGGGCACCTTCGGGCAGCTGTTTCTCGGTATAACCAGCCAGATGGATTTCCCCGACGGTGGCGAGATCGATCGTCGCCAGATACTCATCGCAAGAGAAACCGTGGTTGAAGGCACTGACGTAGAGATTGTTGAGGTCGAGCACGATGCCGCAATCACTGTGTTGCTGCAGCTCGGCCAGAAATTCCCATTCACTCATCTCCCCGGCCAGTTGCAGATAGGAGGAGGGATTTTCCATCAGCAACCGGCAACCCAGGGTCTGTTGTACCTGCTGGATCTTGTCACTCATGTTGCGAAGGGATTGACGGGTATAGGGTACAGGCAGCAGGTCGTTGAAGTAGCGTCCGCCAATGCTGCCCCAGCTCAGATGTTCGGAGATCCGTACCGGCTTGATCGCCGCTGCCAATGATGACAACTGTTGCAGATGGCGCTGTTCGAGCGGGTCGGCCGAGCCGAGGGACATGCCAACGCCGTGCAGACTGACGGGGTAGTGTTGCGCCAACTCACTCAGCACCTGAAAGCCCTGGCTGTGCGGCTCGAAGTAATTTTCACTGTGCACCTCCAGCCAACCGACTGCCGGCAGGGTTTGCCGGATCCCGTCGTAATGGGGAGTGCGTAATCCGATACCAATCAAAGGGTTCATCGCAAGACTCGCTTTCGCCAATCAGAGAGGATGCAGGGGGCGGCCCCTTGGCCATCCCCTGCCTGATGTCTCTTACTTGGGTTGCAGCGAACCGCCCACCAGCTTCTCGCACAGCCCTTTGGGCATCACCACAAAGGCATCGCCCTGGGCATCTTCCTTGGCGGTCCCGGCGCAGGAGCTGCTCTTGGTCGCACAGTCATTCTTGCTGGCCTTGACCACGCCGTAGCACTTCTCCTTTTCCTCGGCAGCCATGGCTGGCGCCGCGATGAACTGGGCACCCAGTGCCAGCAGACCTGTCATGGCGGAGGCGATCGCTGTGCTTTTTTTAACGTTCATGTTCGTGATCCTTGTGCTGTTGAGTGTGATGACCCCGCTCAGTGTCGTGGCGGGGTACCTGCAATAGAACCGGAACAGCAGAGAATTAATTTCATGAAAAGAGCAAAACAAGGGCGGCGACTCAGAAATCATCATCTAATGCATTGTTTAATAACACATATTTTCTTACGTTAGCCAGTCACGAGAAAAGCACTTTCGCCCGCCGGATCCCGGCAGACCAAAGATCAGCTCCCGCTTGTGGCACCGGTCAGTCCATCAGAAAGGAGCAATAGGAGATGTTCGGCAGGAGGGGAACCACTGCTATTTCTGGAGCACAATAAAAAAGAGAGCCGAAGCTCTCTTTTTTAAGATGAATGGGGTCTAGTAGAAGATCCGCTCACCGCGCTCGCTCATCTTGAGCCATACCGGCTTGGTACTGGTTTTACTCCAGATACGATGCAAGTAACTGTAGAAGCGGGCACGATCGCTGCGAAACAGCATAACGGGGAAGGCCAGAATACCCACCAGCAGCGCATAGATGCGACGAAGAATTATCTGAGTCAGAGAAAAGGGATGAAACATGATAGCACTCCTTACTGGTAAGACCACTGAGCAAAGATTACTCCACAAACTGTAGGATTACTACACCAATAACGCCATTTTTTCGCAAAAAAATCCACAAAAAGCCATATAATGAAATCCAATTACATTAATTAACTTACAGGTAACAAAAACTGGCAAAGGGATGTGCGTCGACCAGATTTAATGGGTTGGCAGTCAGGAGGGAGTTTGTGCGATGAAACCTGCGGAAATGGCGGTCTTGGGGGTACTGGGCCTCTTGCTCTGGTCGGAATGGCAGGATTGGCAACTCAATCAAGGCGACAGCATCACCCTGGCCTATCAGGGCGTGCCCACCGTCAGCCTGTGGCAGTGCGGCCTGCTGAAACAGAAGATGGCGGATCTGACCGAACATTCGGCCGCAGTGCAATTTCAATTCCGGGGGCAGGATCTGGTGGAGGTCAATCGCTATCTGGAACGGGAGTGGCAACAGCAGGGCTGTGAACAGTTACTGACTCAGCAGGGATATTGAGAAACAGAAAAGCACACCTGTGGTGTGTGATACTTATCGCTGAAATGATATTGAACTGGAAGGATATGGAGGCACGTTCCGGAGTCGAACCGGACTAAACGGATTTGCAATCCGCTGCATAACCGCTTTGCTAACGCGCCATGCTGACAAGGCTGTTGCCTTGAAAGTGATACCCATAGTTGGTGCTATGAGAAATTGGAGCGGGAAACGAGACTCGAACTCGCGACCCCGACCTTGGCAAGGTCGTGCTCTACCAACTGAGCTATTCCCGCCTGACTGCCGTATGCCAGTTACCTGACAACGAGGCGCATTATACGTACCCCGAGCGCGGGCACAACCCTTTTTTCGCACTTTTAGCCCTTGCCCGTACTGTTTGCTCAGGGTTTAGACGGCTTGACCAAAAAAACCACATCAGGCTGTGACCCCACAGGCGAATTTAAGATAAAGTCATTGAAATGATTAGTCTTTAGTCAGAGACTTGTGCCGCTTAGTAACTGGATTCTCAATTGAAAATCACACGATGAAATGGATCTTCAAGCCTCGTGGGCTCAGGCCGCAGCTAATGCTGGCTTTTTTCATGTTGGGTCTGGTGCCCTTCCTGGTCGTTACCCTGTTCTTCCTCTACAGCCATGGCAAAGATCTCACCACCCAGACTTCCAACCACCTGGTGTCCGTTCGCAACATCAAGAAGAGCCAGCTGGAGGATTACTTCGGCAACCTCAAAGAACAGATCATCAACTTCTCCCAGCAGGATTTTGCCGGCAACAGTATAGGTCGCTTCTACGGCTTTACCGGTGCGTTCGAGAAGCTCGGCACCACGCCACAGGAGGCCCGCGCACGCGCCCAGGCACGCTATGTGCCCGGCTCCTGGGACAAGCTGCAAAAACCCGAGCCCAAAGTCGAGATCGAACCGGCCATCAGTGCCCTGATCCTGGCAGACGAGATGTATGGCCGGGTGCACCAGCGCTTTCATCGCGGCTATGCCGACATGGTGCGCAAATCCAATTACAGCGACATCTTCCTCATCGATCTCAACGGCGACGTTGTCTATTCAGTCATCAAGCGCCCCAACTTTGCCACCAACCTGCTCTCCGGCCCCTATCAGGCCAGCGGCCTTGGCAGCACCTTCGCCAAGATCAAGCGCCGCCTCGACGGCGGCCAGAAACCGCAGCAGATCTTCGAATTCACCGACTTTGGCCGCAACGAGCTGACCGGCCAGGTGGTCGCCTACATGGCCGCCCCCGTCATGCAGTACGACTATGTGCGCGGCGTGGTGATCTTCGAACTGCTGCCGGACAAGCTCAACCAGATCATGGCCGAGCGGGAGGGGCTGGGAGAAACTGGCGAGACCATCCTCATAGGGCCGGACAAGCGGATGCGTGCCAATGCCTGGCTGGCGCCGGAATTCAGTGTCGAGAACAGCTTCAGCCCCAATTTCAGGCCCTTGCAGACCCCATTGGTGGTCAAGGCCCTCTCCGGTGAACAGGGTGTCGGGCTGTTTCGTTCCTATCACGATGACGATGTGCTGGCCGCCTATACCCAGGTGAAGGTGTTCGACACCGAGTGGGCCTTCATCGCCGAGATCTCCACCAGCGAGGCCTATCGCCCCATCCGTCAGCTGGAGACGCTGGTGATCCTGCTGGGAGCCGGATCCTTGCTGCTGCTGATCCTGTTTTCCCGCTGGCTCTCCCACTCCATCACGGCCCCGTTGCGATCCCTCACCGCCGCCGCCGAGCAGGTGGCCGATGGCGCCCTGGATCACCCCATCACTATCCCTCGCACCGACGATGACATAGACAGGCTGGCTCAGGCGTTTCGCCACATGCAGCGCTCGGTGAAGGACAAGATTGAGCTTATCGAGCGCCAGACCCAGGAGCTGCAACAGCAGGTCAAACTGACCCACAAGCAGAACCTCAGTCTGCAACAGGCGGACAAGCTCAAAGATGAGCTGCTGGCCAACACCTCCCACGAGCTGCGCACACCCATCCATGGCATCAAGGGGATGGCGGAGTCCATGCTCGCCAGTCAGCAGGACTTGACCGAAGGGCAGCAAAATCAGCTCGGCCTCATCATCAAGAGCGCCGACGGTCTGGCCCGGCTGGTGGACGACCTGCTCGACTACCATCAGATGCGCTACGGCCAGCTGGAGATCCATTCCCAGCCAGTCGCCTCCAAGGGGGTCATACGGCTGGTGCTGGATCTCTGTCAGCACCTGGTGCAGGCCAAGCCCCTCACTCTGGTGGACATAAGCCCGGCCGAACTGCCGCCGGTACTGGCCGACGAGCAGCGCCTCGAACAGGTGCTCTACAACCTGGTGGGCAACGCCATCAAGTACACGCCCCAGGGCAAGGTGGTACTCAGCGCTCTGGTGGAGGGCAACTTCCTGCGTATCAAGGTGACCGACACCGGTATCGGGATTGCCAAAGACCATCTGGAGCACATCTTCGAACCACTGGTACAGATGAGCCCCGAGGTGAGCAAGCAGGGTGCCGGCCTCGGCCTCTCCATCACCCGCCAGCTGGTACACCTGATGGGAGGCGAGCTCTTCGTGGAGAGCGAGCCGAGCGTTGGTTCCACCTTCGCCTTCACCCTGCCGCTCGCCAGCGGCAAGGCGGGCAACCTGACCCTGGACAGCCGCCAGATTGAACACCAGCTGGTGCGCCAGCAGCCGCTCATCTTGCCGGACTGGGAGAGCGATGATCTGCCTCCCCCGCCACAGGATGCCCCCCTCATACTGGTGGTGGATGACGAGCCCATCAATTTGCATATCCTGCGCCACCTGCTGCAACCCTGCGGTTATCGCATCCTGCCCAGCAGCGATGGCCACGACGCCCTGGCCAAGCTGGCCCAGGAGCCGGTCGACCTGATTCTGCTCGATGTCATGATGCCGACCCTCTCGGGTTTTGACGTCTGCCGCCGCCTGCGCGAGCAGCACCCGAAAGACAAGCTGCCGGTGCTGCTGCTCACCGCCCTCAACCAGCCAAAAGATATAGAAGAGGGATTCAACGCCGGCGCCAACGACTATCTGGTGAAACCTTTCTGCAAGGAGGAGCTGTTTGCCCGGGTCAGGGCCCTGCTGGAAGCGAGTGCGGGCCGCGCCTCCCTGGTGGAGAACCGCCTGCTCAAGCAGGAGATAGAGCATCGCCTCATCCTGCAGGAGCAACTGCATCAGGATCAGGAGCGGCTGCTGGCGCTGCTCGGGGAAGGGGCCGATCCCATTGTCTTCATCGATGAGCAGGGCACTGTGCTGTTTGCCTCCCGGGTGCTGGCCCGCTTGCTGGGTCAGGAGCCGGAAGCCATGGAGGGCCAGCCTCTGGATGAGTGGCTGGCCCTCCCGCTGGCAATCCAGTGGCCCGACCTGAAGGCGCAGCAGGAGCAGCGACTGGCGTTTCTGGTAGCAGGCCAGCAGGACGATCTCAATGCCCGCGCCCTCTCCATCAGCCTGGGGGGGCAGGCCGCCTTCGCCCTCACCCTCAGCACTGAGCTGCGCCAGGACGAGAACCGGGTGATGGCTCTGGAAAACGCCCTCAAGAGCCTGTCGCGCCAGGCCATCATAGAGGACGGTCAGCTGCTGGGTGAACTGAGCCGACTGGGGGGAGAATTCCGTTCACTGGCCGACGATCTCATTCGCCAACAGGATGACGAACCCCTGCGCCGAGCTCTGGTGGATACCATGCGCCTCACCCTGGATGCCTGGCAGCAGAGCACCGGCAAGGGCAAGATAGTGCTCGCGGAGAAGAGCAAGCTGTGGCGCGTCTACATGGACAGATCCAGCCCCCAGACCCGTACCCTCGATAAATACCTGAGCCTGGATACTCTACCCAAGGCACCGCGCTGGAAGACGGTCGTCGCCACCGCCGAGTATGTGCTCGCCCACAGTCCGCTGAGCGATCCCCTGCGCCAGCAGTTGCACCACAGCGCCCAGACCCTGCGTCAACTCGCCAACCGCAAATCCTGATCCCCCCCGAACTGCGCCCTGGCTCACACTTGCCGGGGCGGTTTTTTTTTGTGCAGAATTAAGCGGGTAAAACGCGTCAAAACAAGAGCCGATCCAATTCACACAATTGTCATGAATGGCCTGCAGACAGGGACTTATTACGCCAAAGTAAATAACATAACTTCATGATTTAAAATGGGTTAAAAACCATTTTGACGATATTGACGTCGGGGCTGTGATTTTTACGATATCGACGAACGGAACAGTTGTTGTTTTCCTGTTAACTCTGCTTTGCTAGGGACGTTGGAAAACAGAACGACAAAGGTTAGACACCTGACCAACACAGAGGGCCGACCTCCCCAGCATGCGAAGTCGGTGCTCACACAAAACAAGGCGAACCCTCGGGAATGCCAAAAAATAAGAAAGGACATAATATGCTTGCCAAAGTATCCAAAATCTCTACTGCTGTACTGCTGGGAACCATGATGCTTGCCGGGGCCGCCGGCAATGTCATGGCTACTGAAAACAAGACTGTGCTGACCCTGGTCGCACAACAGGAGACCGCCTGGGTCAAAAACTTCAACCCCTTCCTGCAAGCGGGTTTGCTCCATACCACTCGTCACTTCATCTATGAACCTCTGGTGATCTTCAACGATATGCAGGGTGGCAAACCCGTCTATCGTCTGGCCACTCACTATGCGTTCAGCGATGACCTGAAATCCGTCACCTTCGATCTGCGTGAAGGGGTCAAGTGGTCCGACGGGGAAGGTTTTGATGCGGATGACATCCTCTTCTCCTTCAATCTGGTGAAAGCCAACAAGGCGCTGGATGAGCGCTCTATCTGGACCCAGATCAAGAACATAGAGAAATTAGGTCCCTACAAGATCAAGTTCGACCTGACCGACGTCAATACCAACGTGGTGAATGACTTGGTGCTGGTGCCCATAGTCCCCGAGCACCAGTGGAAGTCGGTAAAAGACCCGGTCGCCTTCACCAACGACAAGCCGGTCGGTACCGGTCCCTTCACCGAGGTGGACAACTTCTCCGCCCAGCTCTACACCCAGTGCCGCAACCCGCACTACTGGGATAACGCCAACCTCGCCATCGACTGCCTGCGCATGCCGCAGATGGCCACCAACGACCAGGTGTTGGCCGCCGTAATGAAGGGTGACGTTGACTGGTTCGGCTCCTTCGTACCGGACATAGAGCGCCTCTACGTTGGCAACGATCCGAAAAACAACAAGTACTGGTTCCCGGCCTCCGGCACAGTGGCATTCAACGTCAACTTCCAGACCAAGAACCCGGGCAACCACGAAGCCTTCAACGACATCACTTTCCGCCGCGCCTTCTCCATGGCGATGGACCGTCAGGCCATGGTGGATATCGCCGGTTATGGCTACCCGACCGTCAACGAGTATCCCTCAGGGCTCGGCAAAGCCTTCGACTCCTGGAACAACCCGGAAGTCGACAAGAAGTACGGCAAATTCAACAAGTTCGACTTGGAAGGCGCCAAGGCCATGCTGAAAGAGGCGGGCTACAAGGATTGTGACGGCGACAAGTTCCTCGACACCCCGAGCTGCAAGAAGATCGAGTTCAAGGTGCTGGTACCGAACGGCTGGACCGACTGGGTCAATACCGCCCAGATCGGGGTCGAAGGCTTGCAGGCCCTGGGCCTGAACGCCAAGACCGCCACCCCGGAAGCCACCGTCTGGACCGAAAACCTGATCACCGGTGACTTCGACGTCGCCCTGCAGGGTTACTTTGCCGGTGCCAACCCGCACAAGTACTTCGAGACCGCCTTCCACTCCCGCAACATGGGTGAGCGTGGCAACCGCTTTGCGGCGCCCCGTTACAAGGACCCGGCCCTCGACCAGCTGATCGATGACTTCACCCAGACCGCCGATGCGGCCAAGCAGAAGGCCATCATGTTCGAGATCCAGGACAAGGTCGGTGCCAACCAGACCATAATCCCGGTATTCAACAACCCGACCTGGTACGAATACAGCACCAAGCGCTTCAATGGCTGGTTCAGTGCCGACAACCCGGTCGCCAAGCCGCAGGTTCACCCGGATACCCCGGAACGTCTGCTGCACGTGTTGTCACTCAAGCCAAACAGCTAACCACCCCGGCCCCCTGCGGGGGGCCATTCTCCCCGCCATGTCTTCCATCCCCCTGATTGTTCGGGGTTGGGGGAGCTTTGCCCGGCGCGGGGTAGGCTTGCAGTAAAAGGGTTCACCATGGGATTTATACTAAGACGTTTCTCCTTCTATCTGGTCGCCTTTCTGGTGGCCGCCACCATCAACTTCCTGCTACCCAGAGCCATGCCGGGGGATCCTGTCTCCGTCATGTTTGCCCGGGCTGGCGCCATGATGGAACCCGCCGCGCTGGAGGCCCTCAAGGCCACCTTCGGTTTTGTGGACGGCCCCATCAGCACCCAATTTCTCACCTATGTGAAGAGTGTCTTCACCTGGGATCTCGGCACCTCGGTGCGCTACTACCCCCAACCCGTGGCCGACGTACTCGGACGCGCCATCGGCTGGACCCTGTTCCTGGTGGGCACCTCCACCATACTGAGCTTCTCCGTCGGATCCATCGTCGGCATCTTCGCCGCCTGGTATCGGGGAGGCGCCATGGACAGCATTCTCTCCCCGCTCACCCTGGTGATACAGGCCATTCCGCCCGTGGTCATCTCCCTGCTCGCCCTCTTCCTGTTCGGGGTCAGTCTGGAGTGGTTGCCCATCGGCTATGCCTACAGCCCGGAGATAAAAGCCGATTTTGGCTGGGAGCACATCAAGAGCATCATGACCCACGCCATCATGCCGGTCGCCACCCTTGCCATGGTGCAGGTGGGGGGCTTCCTCATCACCATGCGCAACAACATGATTAACCTCTTGGGGGAGGATTACATCACCATGGCCAAGGCCAAGGGGCTCTCCAGCAACAGGGTCATTTTCAACTACGGTGCCCGCAACGCCATACTGCCGAGCGTCACCGCGCTCTCCATGGCGCTCGGTTTCGTCATCGGCGGCTCCCTCATCACTGAGGTGATCTTCAACTACCCAGGGCTGGGTCTGACCCTCTATCAGGGCATTCTGGCCCGCGACTACCCCCTCATTCAGGGGCAGCTGCTCATCATGACCATCACAATGCTCAGCTTCAACTTCCTGGCCGACGTGCTCTACGTCTTCCTGGATCCCCGTCTGCGTACAGGAGGCAAATAAGATGCGTATGCCGACTATTTTGAAAATCCTGCTGGGCAACAAGAAAGCCGCCTTCGGCCTCTTCATCGTGGTCAGCTTCGTGCTGATGGCACTGTTCGCCCCTCTGCTGGCCAGCAATGAGCCGACCAAGCGAGTCTCCCGTCCGCACCAGCCCCCCAGCGCCGAATACGTGATGGGCACCACCCGCATGGGCCACGATATCTGGTCCCAGTTTGCCAACGGTGCCCGCATCTCCCTGATGGTGGGCTTCGGAGCCGGCATACTGGTGTGCGCCCTCGCCATCACGGTCGGCATCACCGCTGGCTACTTTGGCGGCGTGATCGACGAGTGCCTCACCTTCCTGATGAACGTGGTGCTGGTGATCCCCAACCTCCCCCTGCTGCTGGTGCTCGCGAGCTTCATCGGGGAGGCGTCACCGACGGTGATCGCGCTCATCATAGGCTTTACCTCCTGGGCCTACGGCGCGCGGGTCATCCGGGCCCAGACCCTGGCCCTGCGGGAAAAAGAGTTCGTCATCGCCGCCGAGGTGCTGGGGGAGCCGGCCTGGCGCATCATTCTGGTGGAGATACTGCCGAACCTCATCTCCATCATAGGGGTGAGCTTCATCGGCTCCATCATCTACGCCATCGTCACCGAGGCGACCCTGGAGTTCCTGGGGCTCGGCGATCCGACCGTGGTCAGCTGGGGCATCATGCTCTACAACGCCCAGACCTCCAGTGCCATCCTGGTGGGTGCCTGGTGGGAGATCCTGGCCCCCTGCTTCGCCATCGCCACCCTGGGCGCGGGCCTGGCCCTGCTCAACTTCGCCATCGACGAGATAGCCAACCCGCAACTGCGCTCCCACAAGGGATTGCATCGCTGGAAAAAACTCGCCGCGCCCGTCTCAGCACCACAGGAGAGGACAGCATGAACAAGCAACCCCTGCTGTCGGTACGCAACCTCTGCGTCGACTACATCACGGAGAGCGGCGACGTGCGCGCCGTCAACTCGGTCAGTTTTGACATAGCCCCGGGGGAGGTGTTCGGCCTCGCCGGCGAGTCCGGCTGCGGCAAGTCCACGGTCGCCTTCTCGGTGGCCCGGCTGCACAAGCCGCCCGCTTACATCAGCGGCGGCGAGATCCTGTTCAAGGGAGAGAACATACTCCACTACGGCGAAGCGCGGCTGCGCTCCTATCGCTGGCAACAGGTATCCGTGGTGTTCCAGTCCGCCATGAACGCCCTCAACCCAGTGCTGCGCATGGAAGAGCAGTTCTGCGACGTGCTGCTGGCCCACAATCCCGGCATGACCCGTTATGAGGCGATCAAGCGCGCCCAGGTGCTGCTGGAGATAGTCGACATCCATCCGAGCCGGCTCAAGGATTATCCGCACCAGTTTTCCGGCGGCATGCGCCAGCGGCTGGTGATCGCCATCGCCATGGCGCTGAACCCCGAGCTCTTGATCATGGATGAGCCGACCACGGCGCTCGATGTGGTGGTGCAGCGAGAGATACTGCAGAAGGTCTATGCCCTGAAAGAGCAGTTCAACTTCTCCATTTTGTTTATCACCCACGACCTCTCCTTGATGGTCGAATTCTGCGATCGCATCGGCATCATGTACGCCGGTGAGCTGATCGAGGTGGCGCCTTCCAAGGCGATCCTGACAGCTCCGCTGCACCCCTACACCAAAGGGCTAGGCAACTCCTTCCCGCCCCTGCACGGCCCGAAAACCGTGCTGGAAGGGATCCCCGGCACACCGCTCAACCTGCTGGAGGTGCCGGTCGGCTGCCGCTTCCAGGCCCGCTGTGGCAAGGTGCACGATCGCTGCCGCCAGGAGTACACCCGCCTGGTCGAGATCCGCCCGGGGCAACAAACCGCCTGCCACCTTTATGAGGCGCAGGATGAGCAACCGGATCCCGTTTTCTATCTGGACAAGGCCGCTGGCTGTTAAGGATGTCTGTCATGCAAATCGCCCAAACCGACGCGCCCATCATCGAAGTCCAGCACCTCTACAAGGACTTCCCCGTCAACTCCAATGCCATCAAGAGCGGCAAGATGCGGGCCCTCTCCGACATCACCTTCAACCTGCACCGGGGCCGCGCCCTGGCGGTGGTGGGGGAGTCGGGCTCCGGCAAGAGCACCATCGCCAAGATCATCGCCAAGATGTACAAGCTCTCCAGCGGCCGCATCCTCTATCGCGGCCGGGATCTGGAGGAGTTCAACAAGGGCACGGCCCTGCTCGACTATCGCCAGAGCGTGCAGATGGTGTGGCAAGACCCCTTCGGTTCTCTCAACCCGACCCACACCATCTACCACCACATAGCCCGCCCCCTGCTGCTGCACAGCAAGGTGATCGACAAGAAAGATCTGCCCGAGATGGTCTATACCCTGCTTGAAAAAGTGGGACTGACCCCGGCCAAGGCCACGGCGGCCAAGTACCCCCACCAGCTCTCCGGCGGCCAGCGCCAGCGGGTCAACATAGCCCGCAACCTGGCGGTGGAGGCGGAAGTGGTGCTGGCGGACGAACCCACCTCCATGCTCGACGTCTCCATTCGCATCGGCATCCTCAACCTGATGGAGCAGATGAAAAACGAGCTGGGGGTCTCCATGCTCTACATCACCCACGACATCGCCACCGCACGCTATGTGGCGGAAGACTTGGCGGTGATGTACGTGGGTCACATGGTGGAGTGGGGCGAGGTGGACGAGATACTGCACCACCCGCAGCACCCCTACACCCAGCTGCTCATCTCGGCGGTGCCCGACCCCGAGAAGAGCATCCACGCCGCGCTGGAGGGGGGCCGCAAGGGGGAGATACCGCTCTGGACGCCGGACTCCTGTGGCTGCCCCTTCGCCGGGCGCTGCAACCAGGCGATGGCCCGCTGCAAGGATGAGCTGCCCCCCATCACCAAACTCGCCGACAACCACTTCGTGCGCTGCTATCTCTACGAGTGATACTCGCCACTAAAACGGCCGGACAAGCCAGTCCGGCCATGCCTCGATGCGGGGCCACCACGGCCCCGCTATGTGCCTCACCGCAATGGGGTGAACCACAGGAGCAATACCTTGATGGAACTCTTGATCAATCAGGTGGGTTACGAGCGCGACGGGCACAAGGTCGCCCTGCTACAAACCTCCCCTGCCCATGATCTCGGCGGCTATGTCAGGCTGCAACGCTTAAGCGATGGCCAGACGCTGTTTGAAACCCAACTGCAAGCGGCCGGTGAGGTCCCTGGCTGGCAGGGCCGCGCTTACCTAAGCGCCGACTTCTCCGCATTCAAGGAGCCCGGCCACTACCGGCTGGAGGCGATCACTGCCCCCACAGGCGCAGCCGCCACGGAGCAGCGCATAGTCCGCTCTACCCGCTTCGCCATCGGCCAGGATCTGCTGGCCAGCCGCTGCCTCTCCGACGTCATTCACTACTTCAAGGGCCAGCGCGCCAGCGGCGCCTTCGATCGAGCCGACCGCACTGCCTGCCTGTTTGGCACCGACCAGCACAAAGATGTGCACGGCGGCTGGTTCGACGCCAGTGGCGACATGAGCAAGTACTTGAGCCACCTCTCCTACGCCAACTACCTCAACCCCCAGCAGACCCCCATGGTAGTGTGGGCCCTGCTCAAGTGCCGGGAACTGCTGGCCCCACGCCGCGACATAGACGGGGTGAACCTGTGCAAGCGGCTCAATGACGAGGCGCTGCACGGCGCCGATTTCCTCTGCCGGATGCAGGATGAGTCGGGCTTCTTCTTCATGACGCTGTTCGACAAGTGGAGCAAGGACCCGGAGCAGCGCGAGCTGTGCGCCTACGCCACCCAGCAGGGGATCAAATCCGCCAACTGGCAGGCCGGTTTCCGGCAAGGGGGGGGCATGGCTATCGCCGCGCTGGCCCGCGCCGCCCGCGAGAGCGTCAGTGGCGACTTCGATGCCAGCCGCTACGCCGAGGCGGCCAGCCGTGGCTATCTGCACCTGCGCGAGCACAACCTCGCCTATCTCGACGACGGGACCGAGAACATCATCGATGACTACTGCGCCCTGCTGGCCACGGTCGAGCTGACCAAGACCCTAGGCCATGAGTGGCTAAGCGAGGCGAGAGTGTGGGCCAGCAAGCTCTGCGCTCGCCAACGCATCCATCCGGAGCTGGGTCACTACTGGTCGGCCAATGAGGATGGTTCACGCCCCTACTACCACGCCGCCGAAGCGGGTCTGCCGGTGCTGGCGCTGCTGGAATATTTAGGCGTAGAGCCGGATCAGGGGCGCAGGGCTCAGGTGAAAACCGTGGTGCAGCAGGCGCTGGCCGCCGAGCTGGCACTTTGCGCCCAAGCAGGCAACCCCTTCTCCCTCGCCCGCCAGTATGTAAAAGGGGTGGATGAAGCGCCTCGCGTCAGCTTCTTTATGCCCCACCACAACGAATCCGGTTACTGGTGGCAGGGGGAGAATGCCCGACTGGCCTCCCTGGCCGCCATGGCCTTTGCCGCCGCCGAGCAGCTCCCGCAGCAATCCGGGCCGCTGCTCGGCTTCGGCCAGCGCCAGCTCGACTGGATCCTGGGGCAGAACCCGTTCAACGTCTGCATGCTGGCGGGCCACGGCATCAACAACCCGGGCTACACAGCCGGTTATCCCAATGCCCTCGGCGGCATCTGCAACGGCATCACAGCAGGGTTCGATGATGAAAACGACCTTGCCTTCATTCCTGAGCAGTACAAGGATCGGCTGGATCAGAACTGGCGCTGGGGGGAGCAGTGGATCCCGCACGCCGCCTGGTTTGCCCTCGCCATCACTTGGCAGAGCGCGCAGGGAGGTCGCCATGATTGAGAGCAGCTCGGACATCATTAGCCCTGGAGGAGAGCAGTGGATCCTCCATACATTCCGCCTGGTTTTCCCTCGCCATCACTTGGCAGAGCGCGCAGGGAGGTCGCCATGATTGAGAGCGGCTCGGACATCATTAGCCCTGGGGAAGAGCAGTGGATCCTCCATACATTCCGCCTGGTTTGCCCTGATCATCAGCTGGCAGAGCGCACAGGGAGGACAGCATGATTGAGTACTGGGTCGGTGTGGATGGCGGCGGCACTCACACCCGCGCCCGCATTCGGGACAAGGCGGGCAAGCTCTTGGGTGAGGGGCGCGCCGCCGGATCCAACCTGGAGCTCGGCATAGAGGTCGCCCACACCAACGTGCTGGCCGCCATCGATCTGGCCAGGGTTGAAGCCGGATTGGGTAACGATTCACAGCAACGGATGGGAGTCGGGCTGGCGCTTGCCTCCGCCGAGCTGGCGGAGTGCTATCACGCCATGCTCGAAATGCCCTTTCCCTTTGCCAGCGTCAGGCTCACCTCCGATGCCTTCGGTGCCTGCCTCGGTGCCTTTGGCGGCGAGGAGGGGGCCATCCTCATCGCCGGCACTGGCTCGGCCGGGCTCATCTATCGCCACGGTCAGCTGCACACCTGTTCCGGTCGCGGTTTTCCCATTTCGGATCTGGGCAGCGGTGCCTGGCTGGGGCTGCGCGCTATCCAGCAATCCCTGCTCTGCCACGACGGCATCCTGCCCCCCAGCACGCTGGCCATCCGCTTGCTCGATCACTTCAAACGGGATCAGGCCGAAGTGGTGCGCTGGGCCGCCCGCGCCATTCCCGCCGACTACGGCCGCTTCGCCCCCTGGGTGTTCGATGCCGCCAGCGACGGCGACGAGCTTGCCTGCCAGCTGCTTGACGAGACCTGCGCCCAGCTGAATACCCTGCTGGAGGGGATGCAGCAGCTGGGAGCCAGCCAGATTGCCCTGCTCGGCGGCATCGGCATGCGCCTCGCTCCCCGGCTGGCGCACCTCAATCTGGTCAACCCCAAGGCCGATGCACTGGAGGGGGCCATACTGTTTGCCCAGTCGGAGGCGTTCCCATGTCTGCACTACTGAGCCTTGTCCAATTTGATCTGCCCGCCGGCGGGGACAGGATCCCCCTCTGCCCGCTCCGGGGAATACCCATGCCTGCACTTTGGATCCCTCCCCGGGTTGACCAGTACCACAAGGAGATGATCGCCCTGTTTGTTCCCTTAACTCCATCAGAGGAATTTTCATGTCTGCACCCCTGATCCACACCCAGGTTGACCGACGCGATGGCGAGGACGTCTGGTTCCGATTCAACCTGAGCCAGTTGCCGGCAGCCCCCTGGAAACTTCACTTCTGCCTAGCACGCCACATAGATCCCGCCTCCCTCGAAGGTGCCAGACTGGAGCGTCAGAGCGGCAGCTACAAGGTGCTGATCCCGGCCGAGGGGCAAAGCGAGCTGCGTTTTTGCTGTCGCAACACCCCCATCAAGCGATTGTCTGACATGCCGCAGGGCTTCTTCCTGAGCCTGCCCGAGGCGAGCACTGGCCCCCAGCTGATGCCGGTCACCTTGCTGGAACAAGAGCTGGGCCTGCCGCCAAGCGGGCCCGGCGCCCCGGATCTGCCAGAGGTCGAGCCCCTCGCCGGCATAGTGCCCCAGCCGGATCAGCTGGTGCTGCTGGAGGGCAACTTCCGGCTGGCGGAGCGGGCTCATGTCAGCGGGCCCGGGTCGCTGACCGGCCTGCTGGCCCATTTCAACGAGCTGACAGGGCTGGCGCTGGAGCAGGATCATGATGCCGAGATCCGGCTGATCGAGGCCCCCCTGGCTGCCGAAGCCTATCGCCTCACCATCACGCCGGAGGGGGTGACCATAGCCGCAGCTGGCGAGGCTGGCTGGCGCCACGGCCTGACAAGCCTGGCCCAGTGGGCCCTGCAGCACGGAGAGAGCCTGCCCTGCATCGAGCTGGTCGATGCCCCCCGCTTCGGTTTTCGCGGCATCTTCCTCGACTGCGCCCGCCACTTTCAATCCGTCGCTAGCCTCAAGCGCCTGCTCAAGTTGATGAGCCTCTACAAGTTCAACCGCTTCCACTGGCATCTGACCGATGACGAGGGGTGGCGGCTCGAGATCAAGGCTTTCCCGCAGCTGACAGAGATTGCAGCCTGGCGCGGCCACGATCTGCCTGTGGGGCCCCAGCTCAGTGGCGGTCCCGAGCCCTATGGCGGCTACTATACCCAAAGCGAGGTACGCGAGCTGGTGGCTTATGCCAGCGGGCTCGGCATTACCGTCATCCCCGAGATCGACATCCCGGGCCACTGCCACGCCGCCATCAAGGCGCTGCCCGGGCTACTGATCGAGGACGCGGATCGCTCCCGCTACCTGTCGGTGCAATATTTCGACGACAACGTGCTCAACCCGGCCCTGCCCGGCACCTATCAGTTCCTGGAGGCGGTAATTGACGAGGTGTGCGAGCTGTTCCCGGGCCCCCTGGTACACATGGGGGGGGACGAGGTACCGACCGGAGTATGGACCGACAGCCCAGCCTGCCAGCAGTTGATGCAACGGCAGGGATATCAGGATTGCCGCGAGCTGCAGGGCCACCTGCTGCGCCACTGCCAACAGTATCTGGCCAGCAAGGGCAAGCAGATGCTGGGTTGGGAGGAAATATTGCACGGCGACAAGGTCAGCCGGGATGCCACCATCTTCGCCTGGACCAGCTTCCAGGCAGGGCTGGATGCCGCTGCTGCGGGCTATCCCGTTGTGATGGCACCGGCCCAGCACCTCTATCTGGATCTGGCCTGGAGCCAGGATCCCCGCGAACCCGGCCTCTATTGGGCGGGCACCCTCAATCTGGAGCAGGTCTATCGATGTGATCCTGCCCCGGCCGATTTCCATGCCAACGATAACATCCTGGGGGTGCTGAGCCCCTTATGGTCGGAACTGGTGACCTCTCGTGACCGTCTCGACTATATGTTGTTCCCGCGCATGCTGGCCACCGCCGAGGTAGCCTGGAGCGACGCCACCCGCAAGGCGTGGGATCACTTCGCCGCCCGCCTGCCTGGCCAGCTGCAGATCCTCGACCAGCTACAGGTGCGTTATCGGGTACCACAGAGGTAGTGTTATCTTTCTGTCTGGCGACCTTTGGGTCGCCTTTTTTACCATCCACCAACAAAAAACCAACTTTCCCCTACCATTCATCCGCCATTGTTGGCAAAATTCAGCCCCCTATGAAGCCGACTCGGCGCGCCCTGGCAATCACCTGCAACCACGCCCGGATCTGCCACAATAACAACGACAAAACTATCAACAAGAACATCGGAGCGTATTCCTATGGCTCGCAGAGACGTCCATACCCTGGACAGCGAAGTGGAGTTTCCTGCCGACGAACAACTCGTTTCCACCACCGACCTGCGCGGGGTGATCACCTACGCCAATCCCGCCTTCTGTCGCATTGCCGGCTACCCCGTTGAAGAGCTGGTCGGTCACAACCACAACCTGGTGCGCCACCCCGACATGCCCAAGGCCGCCTTTGCCGATCTGTGGGCCCGCCTCAAAGAGGGCAAGCCCTGGCGCGGCATGGTGAAGAACCGCTGTAAGGATGGCCGTTACTACTGGGTCGACGCCTATGTGACCCCCATCTACGAGGGGGGCAGGATCAGCGGTTACCAGTCGGTGCGCTGCAAACCGGAACCCCAGCTCAAGCGCGTCGCCAGCCAGACCTATCAGGCCCTGCTCAAGACGGAGCGTGGCTCGGCCAGCAGCCTCCCCTCTCTCAACCGCGTGCGCTTGCCGCTGCTCGGCTTGCTGCTGCTCGGCCTGCTCGGCTGGGCCTTTCTCAGCAAGGGTGCCATGACAGCCCTGCTGATGCTGCTGCCCCTGCTGCTCATCGGTGGCGCCTACTGGCGGGAAATATTCTCCCTGCCCCTCTACCTGCAGCAGCTCGGCCGGGAGTATGACAGCCTGACCCGGCTGGTTTATTCGGGTGACGGCCCGGGCGCCATCGCCGATTTTCACATCAAGATGCTGCAGGCCCGTATCCGTACCGTGCTGGGCCGGATCAGCGATGCGACCCATCCCCTGCAGACCCTGGCCACCAACCTGAAACAGGCATCCCATCAGGCCTGTCTCGACATCAACGAACAGGATGCCCAGACCCAGCAGATGGCTGCCGCCATGACCCAGATGGCCAGCACGGCTCATGAGATTGCCCACAACATTCAGGACTCCAACGGTCAGGTCAACGAGGCACGCAGCCGCTGCGAGCACACCAACAAACAGCTGAGCCAGACCGAACAGCGCATCGAGCAACTCGCCAAACAGGCTGAACTGGCGTTCAACTCTGCGGTAGAACTTGCCAGCGAGTCGGAGCGGATCGGCAGCGTCATGGGCGAAATTCAGGGCATAGCCGATCAGACCAACCTGCTGGCCCTCAACGCCGCCATAGAGGCGGCGCGGGCCGGTGAGCAGGGCCGCGGCTTTGCGGTGGTGGCCGACGAGGTGCGTACCCTGTCGACCCGCACCCATAAGGCGACCGAGCAGATCCAGGGCAGCATACAGCAGATCCAGCACACACTGGGACGCTGGAAGGGGATGATGCAGGAGAACCTGCAACAGACCCGCGAGTGCGCCGAGATGACCCGCCAGGGCGCCAGCAGCCTGCATTCCGTACTGGAAGAGATAGAGCTGGTCACTGAACACTCCACCCAGATCGCCGCCGCCGCCGAGCAGCAACAGGCGGTGGTGGAGGAGATCAGCCGCAGCATCAACCAGATATCCCAGTACTCCCAGGCCAATAGCCAGAAGATGCAGGAGGTCGACGACTCGAGTCAGGAGCTGCTGGAGCGCGCCAGACAGCTCAAGGGGCTCAGTCAGACCTTTGGTTGACGCCGGGTTGCCCCCCCACGACAGAAGCGCCACAATGGCGCTTCTGTCGTTTCTGGAGAGTCATGACCCATGAGAATAGAGCCAGCCCCTGCCACCCTGAACAAGGTCGCCCGCATCGAGGCGATCCTCGCCCTGATCCCGGCCGGCAAGGTGGTCAGCTATGGTCAGGTGGCGGATCTGGCTGGGCTGCCCGGTCGAGCCCGACTGGTGGGCAAGGTGCTGCGGGAAACGGACAAGGTGCTGCCCTGGCATCGCGTGCTGGGCGCAGGCGGCACTATTTCACTGCCAAAAGGGTCGACTGGCTTTATGGAACAGACGGGGCGATTGCAGCAGGAGGGGGTGCCTGTGGTAGGCGGAAGGGTAAAGATGCGGGAGTGGCAATGGCAGCCCGACCTCGCCGAGCTGCTATTCCTCATCCCTTTTTAAAGCGCTGCTATTTTTTGTTAAACCAGAGCGCTGCGGTTTCTCATGATGTTCTGTTGAGTCACAGCGCGGCTATCTGTCTTGGTTTCCTTTCGAATCAAAGAGCAGTCATGCCTCCTTGTTCCCTTTCAAGTCACAGTGTGAGGGGAGCCAGGATCTCGTCGCTGCGCACCTGCACGGGTATGGTTTCATACTCCCGTTGCAGCAACACCAGCAGACTCTGCCTGTCTACTTCCAGCACATAGGCAGTCCCTTCCCGGGTCAAGCAGGTCATTCCCGGCCGGATCTCGTTAATCTCCATCACAACCTCCATGTACAGCGCTGCCATCCTTGCAGCCGTTTCAGTATACCGTCATCTCCCAACAAAAAGGCCCCTGCAAGGGGCCTCTTTCATCATAGTGTGAACTGCGCGCCATCACGCCTTCTTCGACTTGGCCAGGCTCTCCTGCCACTTGCCGTTGTCGTAGTGCGCCGTCCAGCCCGTCGCCTTGCCGTTGACCTCCGTCATCACGTACTGCTCCTTGGTCTTGCGACTGAAGCGAACGATGGAGGCGTTACCGTCAGGATCTGACGCCGGAGCGTCAGCCAGGTACTGGTGCTTGGGCGAGAGGCGATCCTTGAAGCGCTTGAGCTCTTCCACCAGAGGCGCACGGGTCTCGCGGGATTTCGGGAAGTTGCTGGCGGCCAGGAACAGGCCCGCCGCCCCGTCACGCAGCACGAAGTATGCATCGGACTGGGTGCACTTGAGCTCGGGCAGCGGTACAGGATCTTCCTTCGGCGGCGCTATGTCGCCGTTTTTCAGGATCTTGCGGGTGTTCTTGCAAGTCTCATTGGTACAGCCCATGTACTTGCCGAAACGGCCGTTCTTGAGCTGCATCTCGGAGCCGCAGCGATCGCACTCTATGCTGGGGCCTTCATAACCCTTGAGCTTGAACTGGCCCTTCTCGATTTCGTAACCGTCGCAATCCGGGTTACGACCACAGACATGCAGCTTGCGGCTGTCGTCGATGATGTAGGCGTCCATGGCGGTGCCACAGACACCGCAGCGGTGCTTGGCACGCAGCGCCTCGGTTTCGGCCTCGTCACCGTCGGTGGCGGAGACAAATTCGTCGGCGGAGACCAGGTTGATGGTCTTCTTGCAGCGCTCTTTCGGCGGCAGGGCGTAACCGGAGCAACCGAGGAAGACGCCGGTGGTGGCGGTACGAATGCCCATCTTGCGGCCGCAATCCGGGCAGTCGATGTCGGTCAGCACCATCTGGTTGGCACGCATGCCACCCTCTTCCGCATCCCGATCCGCTTTTGCCAGCTCCTGAGTAAATTCTTCGTAGAAGGCGTCCAGCACCTTCTTCCACTCCAGGCTGCCTTCGGCGATGCCATCGAGCTTGTCTTCCATCTTGGCGGTGAACTCGTAGTTCATCAGCTCGACGAAGTTCTCCACCAGACGGTCGGTGACGATTTCACCCATCTTCTCGGCGAAGAAACGGCGGCTCTCGACCCGCACATAACCGCGATCCACGATGGTGGAGATGATGGAGGCGTAGGTAGACGGACGGCCTATGCCGCGCTTTTCCAGCTCGCGCACCAAGGCCGCTTCGGTGAAGCGCGCAGGCGGCTTGGTGAAGTGCTGGCGCGGATCCAGCTTGATCAGTTTGAGCACCTCGCCCACTGTCACCGCCGGCAGCTGGCTGTCTTCGCCCTTGCGCCCCATGGGTGGCAATGCCTTGGTCCAACCGGCGAAACGCAGGGTACGACCACGGGCCTTGAGCTCGAACTCACCGGCCTTGACGGTCAGGGTGGAGGAGTCGTACTGGGCCGGTGTCATCTGGCAGGCCACGAACTGGCGCCAGATGAGATCGTACAGACGCATTGCATCCGGCTCCATGCCTTCCAGCATCTCGGCAGTCACCAGCACGCTGGAGGGACGGATCGCCTCGTGAGCCTCCTGGGCGCCAGCCTTGGAACCATACAGATTCGGCTCGGCCGGTAGATAGGCGGCGCCATACTGCTCACCGATATATTCACGCAGCGCCTCGACCGCCTCTTTGCTGAGGTTGGTGGAGTCGGTACGCATATAGGTGATGTAACCCGCTTCATACAGACGCTGGGCCATCATCATGGTCTTCTTGACCCCGAAGCTCAGACGGGTCGATGCCGCCTGTTGCAGGGTGGAAGTAATGAAGGGGGCGGACGGCTTGGAGCCGGTCGGCTTGTCTTCCCGGTTCACCACCTTGTAGTCGACCCCTTCCAGAGCGGCCACGGCGGCAAAGGTCTCAGCCTGGGTGACTGGCTTGAAGTCGGCGCCGTTGCGGCTGACCACTTCCATGCGCAAGTCGGCCTTGTCACCGGTCAGCAGATCGGCGTTGAGATCCCAGAACTCGACCGGTACGAACGCCTTGATCTCGCGCTCTTTATCGACGATGAGACGCACGGCAACAGACTGCACCCGGCCGGCAGAGAGGCCACGGGCCAGCTTCTTCCACAGCAGGGGGGAGACCATGTAACCCACTACCCGGTCGAGGAAACGACGGGCCTGCTGGGCATTGACGCGGTGGATGTTCAGCTCGGATGGCTGGGCAAACGCCTCCTGAATCGCAGTCTTGGTGATCTCGTTGAACACCACCCGCTTGTAGCGGCTGTCGTCACCACCGATGATCTCGCGCAAGTGCCAGGCGATGGCCTCTCCCTCTCTATCCAAGTCGGTTGCGAGATAGATGGTGTCGGCCTTGGCGGCCAGACTTTGCAACTCACTGACCACTTTCTCTTTGCCGGGCAAAATCTGGTAGTTGGCCTGCCAGCCTGCGGTCGGATTGATCCCCATCCGTGAGAACAGGGCATTGCGATCCTTGGCAGCCTTCTCTGATTCGCTCAGCTTTATACCGCGAATGACAGGTTTTTTGGGCTCGTTGCTAGCGCTGCCACTGGTGGGCAGATCGCGAACATGACCGACGCTGGATTTCACCACGTAGTCCTTGCCCAAATATTTATTGATGGTCTTGGCCTTGGCCGGAGACTCCACTATGACCAGTGATTTGCCCATGCTGTAACTATTATCCTCATTGCACCCGACGGGGTTGGTGTGCGGTTTTGTGGGGCTGTATAAGAGATTTGACGCGAAAAAGCAATCTTGTGAGCAAATTAGCTCACCAGCCCGAACCACCTGACCTCTTTATTTATTAATGCGAAGCCGAGCCTTGGGAAGCAACCGCTTTTTTATTTTTATGCCATATCCACCCCTTTTTTATATTTGAAACGACATAACAAACCGCTCTTGCAACATAACAAACCACTTTAGTTATCAGCTTGTTACAAAAGACAAAATCTCCTTATAATGGCTGCATCCCGCAGCTTTGTGCGCGGAAGGAACCGCTACCCATATAAAAATCGAAAGGATGTACTCAATGAAGCACTTCGAGGTCAATTTCGACGGCCTGGTCGGCCCGACCCACAACTATGCGGGCTTGTCCTACGGCAACGTTGCCTCCCAGAGCAATGCCAAGGAAGCGTCCAATCCCAAGGAGGCCGCCAAGCAGGGGCTGCGCAAGATGAAGGCGCTGACCGAGCTTGGCATGACCCAGGGGGTGCTGGCACCGCAGGAGCGGCCGGATCTGGCTACCCTGCGCCGTCTCGGCTTCACCGGCAATGATGCAAGCGTGCTGGCCCAGGCTGCGAAACAGGCACCCGCCGTGCTGGCCGCCTGTTATTCAGCTTCCAGCATGTGGACCGCCAACGCCGCCACCGTCTCCCCGAGTGCCGATACCCAGGATGGCCGCATTCACTTCACCCCCGCCAACCTGACCAACAAGTTCCACCGCTCCCTCGAACCCGAGGTGACGGGCCGCATACTGCGCGCCGTGTTCAACAACGACCGTCACTTCTATCACCACCAGCACCTGCCGGAAAACGATCACTTTGGTGACGAGGGCGCCGCCAACCACACCCGACTGTGTCGTGCCTACGGCGAATCCGGGGTCGAGTTGTTCGTCTATGGCCGCAGCGCGTTTGATGTCTCCCAACCCGCCCCCAAGCGCTATCCGGCCCGCCAGACCCTGGAAGCCAGCCAGGCCATCGCCCGCCTGCACGGTTTGAGTGAAGAGAGTGCCGTCTTCATCCAGCAGAATCCGGACGTGATCGATCAAGGGGTGTTTCACAACGACGTGATAGCGGTAGGCAACCAGAACGTGCTCTTCTTCCACCAGCAGGCGTTTCTCAATACCGAGTCGGCACTGGTCGAGGTGCGCAACAAGTTCGGCGAAGGCGAGCTGCACTTTATCGAGGTACCGACTGCCGAGGTGTCGGTACAAGATGCGGTGAAATCCTATCTGTTCAATACCCAGATCCTGACCCTGCCGTCCGGTGAGATGGCGATCATCGCCCCCACCGAGTGTCGTGACAATCCGGCGGTATCGGCCTACCTCGGCAAGCTCATCGCCCAGGGCACCCCCATCAAGCAGATACACTACATGGACGTGAAGCAGAGCATGCGCAACGGCGGTGGCCCCGCCTGTCTGCGGCTGCGGGTCGCCATGAACGATCAGGAGCTGGCGGCGGTCAACCCGGCCTGCCTCATCAACGACAGCCAGTTCGCCCGGCTGGATCAGTGGGTGGATCGCCACTACCGCGACAGTCTGGCGCTGGATGATCTGCGCGACCCGGCACTGGTACAGGAGTCCCGTACCGCACTGGACGAGCTGACCCAGATCCTCAAACTCGGCTCCGTCTACCCCTTCCAGCGCTGAGAACCTGTTCACGATCTTGCTGCGACAGAATGATAAACAGAGAGCCGGGCAATGCCCGGCTCTCTTGTTTCAACCCATTGAACTGTGCCTCAGCGCCAGGGGCTCTGCTGCCACAGCCGGCCGAGACTCGACTCCAGCGCCAGGCCCGCCTGCTGGCCCAGCTTCTGGGTCAGGCTCTTTGGCTTGCGATAGCTGATGCCGACCACCTTGTGGTGGCTGGCCTGGGCCAGAAGGTAGTCGTCGCTGGTGCAGAGGGTATCCACCAGCCCCAGCCCCTTGGCCTGGCTCGCCAGCCAATGTTCCCCCGTAGTGACACTGTCTATGTCGAGGTTGGGTCTGTGCTCGGCCACGAACGCCTTGAACCGCTCGTGGATGGCGCCCAGCTCCTCACGAAACTTTTCCCGCCCCAGATCATCGTTCTCACCGAACATGGTGATGGTGCGCTTGTACTGGCCAGCGGTGTGCATCTCGAATTCGATGTCGTGCTTTTTCAAGAGCTTGTTGAAGTTAGGCAACTGGGCAATCACGCCGATGGAGCCGACGATGGCAAAGGGCGCCGCCAGTATCTGATCTGCCACGCAGGCCATCATGTAGCCGCCGCTCGCCGCCACCTTGTCGATGGCTACGGTGAGCTTGATGCCCTTGTCCCGCAGTCGCTGCAACTGGGAAGCCGCCAGGCCATAGCCATGGACCACACCGCCGCCGGACTCAAGACGCAGCAACACCTCGTCACCGGACTGGGCGACCCCTATCACGGCGCTCACCTCTTCTCGCAGGGAAGCCACCTCTTTGGCATCCATGCTGCCGTTGAAATCGAGCACAAACAGGCGACTGCGTTCGTCTTCCGTCTTGGCACGGGCCTTGTGTTCGGCCTTGCGCGCCTTCTCCAGCTGCTTGCGCTCGGTCTTGCCGGCCAGCGCCGCCTGCAACTGGTAACGCCCTGCTTCCAGCTCGCTGGAGAGATCTGTCACCACCAGCTCACCCTTGCGGGATTTCGGCTGACGGCTGCTGATCACCATCAGGATGACGGCAGCTATGGCCAGCAGTAAGGTGAGGGTCTTGGCCAGGAACAGGCCATACTCGGTCAAAAATGCCACTTGATACTCCATAGTGAGTCAGTTTTTTCACATTCTAGGGAGTTTGCAGGGCTCGCGCAAAAACTCTGCGACAGCGGCTCAAAAAACACACTATTCAATCACAACCCCTCTATTTTCTTCACATTTTTGCCGTCTCATACTGGTCAAGTGCCGTGCGGGGTCAGTACACTTGCCCCTCTATTGCCGCGCGCATCTGCCACGAATTTGTTAACAGGAGTTGTCATGCTCGATTATCAGGCACCCCGGGATCTGCTCAAGGACAAGGTCATTCTGGTCACAGGTGCCGGTGACGGCATAGGCCGCGAAGCGGCTATCACCTATGCAGCCCACGGCGCGACCGTGATCCTGCTCGGCCGCACCAGTGCCAAACTCGAGGCTGTTTATGACCAGATTGAGGCCGCCGGTTATCCCCTTCCCGCCATAGTGCCGGTGGACCTGAAAGGGGCAACTGCCGCCCACTACCGCGGCATGGCCGAGACCTTCGCCCAGCAGTTTGGCCGCCTCGACGGCGTGCTGTTCAACGCGGGCCTGCTCGGCACCCTTTCTCCCTTCGAACATATTCAGGAGAAAGAGTGGGACGAGGTGATGCAGGTCAACGTGAAATCCGAATTCCTGCTGACCCAGGCGCTGCTGCCGCTGATCCGCCAGACCGCCAAGGAGCATGGTGAGGCCTCCATTGTCTACACCTCCTCCAGCGTGGGGCGCAAAGGCCGCGCCTACTGGGGCACCTACGCCATCTCCAAGTTCGCCATCGAAGGCATGATGGAAGTGCTGGCCGACGAACTGGAAAACACGGCTGTGCGAGTCAACACCCTCAACCCGGGCGGTACCCGCACCAAGATGCGTGCCAGCGCCTTCCCGGCGGAAGATCCCCAGCAGCTCAAGACGCCGGCCGACCTGATGCCGCTCTATCTCTACCTGATGGGACAGGACAGCCGTGGCAAAACCGGTCAGACCTTTGTGGCCCAGCCCAAATAAATCAACAAAATAACCGGAACCCTGCACCGCATGGGGTTAAATTCAATAGGGTGTCGTCGGCACCCTGTCGAAGGCCTTTATCAGATCCGATCCCTTATCAGGTTGAGATATGTTTCGTCCCAAGAGCACGTTTGAGCAATGGCGGATCTTTCAGGCCGTGGTGGACTGCGGCGGTTATGCCCAGGCCGCCGAGGCGCTGAACAAGAGCCAATCCTCTCTCAATCATGCGGTGGCCAAGCTGCAGCAGAGTCTGGGAGTCCCCCTGCTGGAAGTGAGGGGGCGCAAGGCGGTATTGACGCCGGCAGGGGAGATCTTCCTCAAGCGGGCCCGTCAGCTCAGCCAGCAGGTGGAAGAGCTGGAAAATCTGGCCAACAACCTGGAGCGGCAGTGGGAGCCGCAGATCAATCTCTATGTTTCCGTGCTGCAACCGCGGGAGCGTCTCTATCGGGCACTGGCCAACTTCTATCCCCGCAGCCGGGGCTGCCGCGTCAATCTGCACGAACGCATTCACTGCCACTTCAATGCATTGCAGGTAGGGGATCTCATGCTGTCCGAACACCTGCCCCAGGATCGCACCGGCCTGCCGCTGGACGAAGTGTGCCTGCTGCCGCTCTGCTCGGCCGAACATCCCCTCGCCGCCCTGACGGGGGCCGTCTCGACCGAGGAGCTCGCCAGCCACAACCAGATAAGCTTGCATCCCCCCATCCACCGCTCAGTGGACTGGAACGATGCGGACGACACCGGCTGGAAGGCGACCCACTATCACGAAGCCATCGCCATGCTCAAACTCGGCCTTGGCTATGCCTGGTTGCCCCGCCATCTGGTGCAGGAGGAGCTCGGCAGCGGCGCCCTGGTGCCACTGGATCTGGAGAGCGGCAACGAGCGCCATCTCTATACCTATCTGCTCACCCCGTCAGCCGATACCCTGGGCCCTGCTACCGAACTGCTGCTGCGCTGTCTTCGCAACGAATATCAGACCGATAACGACAAGTAACCTCGGTCAGCGACAGCGA
This sequence comes from Aeromonas sp. 9A, assembly GCF_963900955.1. Lineage (NCBI taxonomy): Bacteria > Pseudomonadati > Pseudomonadota > Gammaproteobacteria > Aeromonadales > Aeromonadaceae > Aeromonas > Aeromonas sp. 9A. The sequence continues at coordinate 1,514,442 of NZ_CAWRFG010000001.1, read as the reverse complement.
TACTGATATCTCAGCTCACGCCATCAACGGCCGATACTCTGGGCCCGGCCACCGAACTGCTGCTGCGCTGTCTGCGCAACGAATATCAGACCGATAACGACATGTAACCTCGGTCAGCGACAGCGATACTGATACCTCAGCTCACGCCATCAACGGCCGATACCCTGGGTCCGGCCACCGAACTGCTGCTGCGCTGTCTTCGCAACGAATATCAGACCGATAACGACAGATAAGCCCAAGCCGTCAGGCTGCCTGCGTCACCCATCGCCAACCGGTCACAGACCCGCCTCACACATTGGGTACCCGCCAGCAGGCGGCCAGTGCCGCCATCGCCAGTGCGGTCGCCACCATGAAGACACCATGAAAGCTCCAGATCTCGGCCACGGTTCCCGCTATGGCCCCCGCCATGATGGAACCGGTGCGGATGCTGTTGGCAAACAGAGTAGTCGCCACTCCGGCGCGCCCCGGCATCAGATCCTGGAAGTAGGACATGCCGATCCCCGCGACTATACCGATGAAGATGGCGTTGAGCAGTTGCAGCGCTATGAGGGCAGGCTGGCTCGACAAGGTGACCAGCCCCACGTAGAAAAACACCCCGGCCAGCACGGCCACCAGCATCATGGGGCGCTTGCCAAAGCGCTGGGTGTAGTAGCCTGCCAGCAACATGAAGGGGATTTCCAGGGCCGCAGCCGTGCCCATCAACACACCCGCCAGTTTCTCCTCCAGCCCCAGCTCGCGGGTAATGTAGAGCGGCATGTTGATGAGATACATGCTGTTGCAGGTCCACATCAGGGTGGAGGCGATAAACAGTGCCCGCACCGACGGGTCCCGCCAGCTGCTGACCCGTTCCACCTCGTTATTTGGCGTGGGCAACGGCAGGGAAGGCAGCCAGCGCCACACCACCAGCGCGCAGACAAGGTAGGCAAAGGCGGAGGCGAGATACATCACCTCGAAGCCATAGCCGATGGCCAGCGCGAAGGCGATGGGGGGACCAATCACCCAGGCTAGGGAAAACTGGGCCCGCAGCACTGAGCTGAACATGTCCGCTCGCTTGTTGCGGCTGTCGGCATATTCACGGGCCAGGGCAAACAGCTGGGGGCTGGCAGTAGCTGCCAGACTGGCCAGCACGACCCCCAGGCTTACCAGCAGCCAGTAGTTGCGATTCCAGGCGAACAGCAGGGAGAGCACTACACCCGCGAAGCAGCAGCGCAGGATCAGCTGCTTGCGATCCCCCTTGCTGTCGGAGCGGTGGCCAAGCCACTGGCTGATGAGGATGCCGACCACAGCGTTGACGGTGTAAAAGAGCCCGACCAGCAAGGGGCGCACCTGCACCTCTTCGGCCAGAAACAGGCTCAAGGTCGGTACCTGGAGCGCGACTGCAACCCCGGTCATAAAGGTCACGGCCAGAAAAGAGAGGGAGACGGGATCACGCCTCTGCAGGGCTGTGGTCAGCAGGCTCATAGGATTACCACTGGATTGGGGGATAAAAACTGGCCAAAATTCGGCAAGTGCATGAAATAGCGCCGCTTATTTTATGTCATTATCAAGAGTTACCTCAAGGCTTGCGACCCCGCGCCCGACCCCGTACATTGAAAGCCCACTGGCCAGTATAAGGATTTCACATGTTTGATTTTGACCGGGAAATAGATCGTCGCGACACCATGAGCCTGAAATGGGACAAGTACAAAGGCGAGGACGTGCTGCCCATGTGGGTTGCCGACACCGACTTTGTCTCGCCGCCCGCCGTCGTCGAGGCCCTCACCAAACGGGTCGCCCACGGTATCTTCGGTTACTCGCGCCCCTCTGCCCGGCTGATCGAACTCATCATAGGGCGTCTGGCAAGCCGCTACGGCTGGACCATACAGCCAGAGTGGCTCATCTTCCTGCCCGGCGTGGTACCGGGTCTGAACCTGGCGTGCAAGGCCTGGAGCCAGCAAGGCCGCGGCATCATCACCCCCAAGCCGGTCTACTACCCCTTCCTGCAAGCCCCCGGTTTCAACGACCGTCCCCTGCTCACAGTCCCCATGGTGGAAGAGGCGGGTCGCTGGGTGCTGGATCTGGAAGCGCTGGAGCGTCAGGCCCCGTTTGGTGATCTGCTGCTGCTGTGCAACCCGCACAACCCGGGTGGGACAGTATTTACCCGCGAGGAGCTCGAAGCCATCGATGCCATCGCCGAGCGCCACAATCTGGTGGTCTGCTCGGACGAGATCCATTGCGATCTGCTGCTGGACAAAAATGCCCGTCACATACCCTATGGCGCCATCAGCCCACAAGCCGCCGATCGCTGCGCCGTAATGATGGCACCGAGCAAGACCTTCAATATTGCGGGCCTGTGCTGCGCCTTCGCCGTGGTGCCCAACCCCCGCCTGCGCCTCAAGCTGCAACAGGCAATGCGCGGCATCAGCGCCGACGTCAACCTGCTGGGCTTTGTCGCGGCCGAAGCGGCCTATGAAGGGGGCGACCCCTGGCTTGCCGAACAGCTCGACTATCTGGCTGCCAATCTGGCGCTGATCGAGCAGGCGGTCGCCCGCTGGCCTGGCGTCACGCTGGCGCGCCATCAGGCGACCTACCTCGCCTGGATCGATGTCAGTGCGCTCGGGCTCGACGATCCCATCGCCTTCTTCGAACAGGCGGGAGTGGGGCTCTCCCCCGGCGCCCAGTTCGGCAATGGCCAGTTCGTGCGGCTCAACTTCGGTTGTACCAGGGCACGGCTGACCGAGGCACTGGCTCGGATGGAGAAAACGATCCAGACTCGCATCTGACGGCAATAGCGTATATTTTTGCAGCTGCATGTCGGCGGCAACCAACTACGCTTGAGCGCAGTCGTTGCGGGCCACAATGGTTGACTACATTGTGGCCCGCCGCTGAATAGACAACATGAGACGTCATACGGGATGGGCCAGGCCCATCCCTTTTATCAGCCATTTATCCGGTTCACTATGTACCCAAGCCCCTTGCTCCACCTGCCTGCCCTGCTACGAATCACCCTGCCCTGGCTGGCTGCTGCCCTGGCACTGCCCCTGCACGCCACCACGCCCACCAATCTCACCATTGGCACAGGGGCGCTCAACGGCGTCTACTATCCGACCGGAGGCGCCATCTGCCGCTTGCTGAACGAAGATAGTGCCAACAAGGGGCTGCACTGTTCGGTGCAGAGCACCTCAGGTTCGCTGGCCAACTTGAAGGAGCTGGGCCAGGGCAAAATCCAGCTGGCACTGGTGCAATCGGATGTGGTTCATCATGCCGCCAAGGGCACAGGCCCCTTCGTGGGCCAGCCGCCCAACGACCGGCTTCGCAGCCTGTTCAGGCTCCATCAGGAGTCGCTGACCCTGCTTGCCAGCGCCACCAGCAGCATCACTACCCTGGCTGACATCGAAGGCAAGCGGGTCGATCTGGGCAACCCGGGCTCGGGGGAGCGCGTCACCAGTCAGGCTCTGCTCGATGCCATGGGTTGGCAGGCAAGCAGCTTTGCCCCCGTCATCCCGGCCGCAGTCAACAGTCGGCTGGAAGGGCTCTGCGATGGCACTCTGGACGCCGCTTTCGTGGTGGCGGGCCACCCCAATCAGGGCATAGGGGACCTGACCGGTCGCTGCAAGGCGCGTATCATCCCTATCGAAGGAAAGCAGATCGACCGCCTGCTCAAGCATCACCCTTACTATCAACACAGCCGGATCGGCGCGAACCTCTATCCCGGACAGCCCACCAGCGTCAGTACCTTCGCCGTTACCGCCGAGTTGATCGCACTGGACAGCCTGCCCGAAGCCGAGGTGCGCACAGTGCGGGACGTGCTGACCGCGCGGCTCAAGCAATTTACCCGATTGCACCCGGCACTGACGCCCCTCACCCAGGACTCCATGCTGGCCGCGGCAGACGTACCACGCCATCCGGGCATGGAAGACGCCGCTCTGCCACTGCCGTCACTGACACCTGAATCCCTCACGGCCTCTGCGACAGAAGTGTCGGCGGCAACCCCCGCAATGGAAGCGGCCTCGGCTGCGCACGCCAGCAGCGAGGTGACAGTTCCCCCTGCGGGCACATCCGCCCCGGTGGCAACCCAGCCCGTCGCGGTACCGCCCACCTCGGCGGCAGTCTCTCCGGCAGCGGTTGCCCCCCCGGCGGCAAGCGACACAAAAGGGGGCTCGCCAAGCGCGACCGGTTCAACGAACGACGCGAGCCAGCCCTTGCCCGCCGCGCCCTCGGCGAACATCCCCAGCCAGTGATCCCGGGGATACCCAAGGCAAAGAGGCCACCCATTCGGGTGGCCTCTTTTTTTGTATCGTTTTATATCCCTTGGCCCGGCACACACAGCGAGAATAAAGGCGATAGATATACCATTTATTTCAGCCCTTTAACCTTGCCTGTTATCGGTTGTGATCGCGGCCGGACAAGTGACAACTCCCCCGGCTTATCCGAAACCGGCTCAGCGCTCAGCCGTGGGCTGCGGGGGATGGTAGGCATCCGGCCTTTGTATCTCCTCCTCCACCCAGTGCAGCAGTTGCTTGATGGCCCGTGACAACACCTGATTCTGACGCACCACGTATCCTAAGCTGGTGCCGGGAAAGTCGGTCAATCTGGTCACGGGGGCGGTGAGCTTGAGGCGCGGATGGAGCGAGAAGTCCGGCACTATGGCCACCCCGAATCCCGCCTCGGCCCAGTCGAGCTGGGCATCCACGCTGCCCACTTCCATGATGCGACAAGTAGGCAAACCGAGCAGGGGCAAGGAAGGATCTATCAGCGCCCGGGTGCGGGTATCGTGACCAAGCAGGATCAGGGTCGGCTCATCGAGGGGATCGCTCTCTCCCGCCTTCGCCCGCGCTTGCCAGCGGGCCAAGCCGTGTCCCAGCGCGCACCAGGTCACTTGCTGCAACTCTGTGTAGAACAGGGGTTCGCTGCGCTTTTGCGCCATCACGAAGCCAAGGTCCGCCTTGCCAGCCTTGACCAGCTCGGCCGCCTGATCCGACGTGGTATTGAACAAGGTGAGGTCGATGCCGGGAAACTCCTGCTTGAAACGCTGGAACGGCTGGATCAGCAGCAAGCGGGAAATGATGTCGCTGGCGGCGATGGCGAGCGTGCCCTGACTCAGCTGATTGAGGGCATTGAGGTCGGATTGGCACAGCAGCAACTCATTGATGGCGCGCTCGGCGCTTTGCAACAGGCGCTCCCCCGCCTGGGTCAGCCGGAACGGGCTGCGTTCAATCAGCTTGACCCGGGTAGCCTGCTCCAGATTCTTGAGGTGCAGGCTGACATTGGGCTGGGTCATGTGCAGTTCGGTGGCGGTGTGGCCGAAGTGCTGCAACCGTGCCAGGGTGACGAAGGTTTGCAGCCAGTGAATATCCAGCATGGGGATCCTTTTGTTTTCCACCTCTGCGCACCTTATGCCGGCCAGTGCAGCAGCACAGGTGTCTTGCCGATAACGCTGTCGTAATTATATGGCTCTCTTATCGGAATTATAAAGATAATTAATTTTTCTAATCCGCCTTAGCCTCCTAGGATGAACGCCTAACGTCTTAGGAGAAAGAGTCATGTCGTCTATCGTAGTCGTAGGTGCTAACTGGGGTGATGAAGGCAAAGGCCGCATCGTCGATTATCTGGCAGGTCAATCCGCCGCCAGCATCCGTTTTCAGGGCGGCAACAACGCCGGCCACACCGTCGTCAACGACCTGGGCACCTTCAAGCTGCACCAGTTGCCGAGCGGCGTATTCAACCCGGAGTGCCTGGTTGTCCTCGGCCCTGGCATGGTCATCAGCCCGGAGCCGTTGACCAAAGAGCTGGCTGAAGTGAAAGCCGCCGGCGTGACCCCGAAACTGGCCATCTCTGATCGCGCTACCTTCTGCCTGCCGATCCATGCGCTGGAAGATACCCTGGAAGAAGTCCGTCTGGGTGATGGTGCCTATGGCTCCACCCGTCAGGGCATTGCACCGGCTTACGGTGATCGGGTCATGAAAAAAGCGATCCTGGTCGGCTGGTTGAAACAGCCTGAAGTGCTGGTCGAGCGCATCCAGTTCTTCCTCGACTGGAAACTGCCGCAGCTCAAGGCCCTCTACCCGAGCTTCGAGTTCAGCCAGACAGCCCAGGAAATGGCCGACTGGCTGCTGGAAGTGTCCGCTCCCTGGATCGACGCCGTCTGCAACGTCAGCGAACCGCTCAAGGCCATCCAGGCCCAGAATGGCACCCTGCTGTTCGAAGCCCAGCTGGGCGCCGGCCGTGACCTCATCTACGGCGAATACCCCTGGGTAACTTCTTCCCACGTTTCCGGCGCTTACGCCGGCATCGGTGGCGGCCTGCCGGCCCTGCGCCCCGAGCGCGTGATTGCCGTGGCCAAGGCGTTCAGTACCTCTGTCGGTACCGGCACCCTGATCACCGCCATGGAGAACCAGGAAGAGTTCCGCAAGTTCGCCAACGAGTTCGGTGCCACCACTGGCCGTCCCCGTGACATCGGCTACTTCGACGCCGTTGCCACCAAGCAGGGTCTGGAGATCCAGGCCGCCAACGAGATCGCCCTGACCAAGCTGGACTGCCTCTCCGGCATGCCGGATCTGAAGATCTGCGTGGCCTACGAAGGTGCCAACACCGAGAACCCGATCTGGCCACAGACTGCCGGTCTGAAGCCGGTGTACGAGTCCATGGAAGCCTGGAGCGAAGACATCTCCCACATCCGCAAGTTTGAAGACTTGCCCCAGGCTGCCCAGCACTATGTGTTGCGTATCGAAGCCCTGTTGGGTGTGCCGGTCCCCATGGTCTCCGTCGGCCCGGGCCGCGAGCAGATGATACTGCGCTAAGCCGCCTGCTCTTCTGTCAGCACAATGTCAAAACCGGCCTCATGGAGGCCGGTTTTTTATGGTCGCCACACCACCAGTCACCTTCTCCCTTGCCGTCTCACCCCACCTTACCAATCTTTTACCTTTCAGATGCAGACCTGCTCACAATCAGCCACCTGAAACCTGATATTGAGCCTTGATGTTGCACCAGGCTGCCCCTCCTTCGCTAGACTGATCCCCTCATCAGGATCCCCCCATGGAGATCCCCTCATCCATAAAGGAGCACCACAATGAAATTACCCCTGCGTTCCGCCCTGCTATCCCTGCTGTGCGTGGCGGCCCTGCCCGCTTCTGCCATGACCTTGAAGAGCACGGACATCCAGGAAGGTCAACTGATGGACAAGGCGTTCAGCTTCAACGGCTTCGGCTGCAAGGGGGAAAACCGCTCGCCCCAGCTGAGCTGGCAGGACCTGCCGGCCGGCACCAGGAGCGTCACCATCACGGCCTATGACCCCGATGCCCCCACCGGCAGCGGCTGGTGGCACTGGCTGGTGGTGAACCTGCCCGCCAATCAGAGCGAGCTGGCCAGCAACGCCTCCGGCAAACTCAAACAGGGTCTTGAGCTCGGAACCGACTTCGGCAGCCAGGGCTACGGCGGCCCCTGTCCGCCCGCCGGGCATGGCATGCACCGCTACCAGTTCACCGCCTGGGCTTTGCCTCAGGATCTCGAGGTCAAGGCAGATACCCCGCCCGCCATGGTAGGCTACATGCTCAATGCCATGGCGCTGGGCAAGGCCACCCTGACCGCCACCTTCGTCACCCCCTAGGAGCCCGCCGGATGAGCACTCCCTTGCTGCAACTGAATCACTATTTCGGGATCCGCGAGCAGCCCCTGCACAGGGTGCTCATCTATGCGCCGACCATCATCTGGGTGCAACAGGGCCACAAGCTGCTGTGGTGGCAAGACAGGCGCCTGTCGTTTGACAAGGGGAGCTGGCTGCTGATCCCGGCAGGCCACCAGCTCACCTTCGTCAATCAGCCCGAACAGGGCAAGTTCAGCTCCCATGCCCTGACCCTGCTGGCCCCTCCCCCCGCCGAATGGCTGAACAGGGCCCCACTGGCTGAACAGTGCCCCACCCACCCCGCAGAGGGAGCCGCGCCTTGAGGTGAACCCGGCGCTGGCGTTCTGCTTCGAGCTGGTCTGCTCCATGGCCAGCCGCACGCTGAGCCAGGCCACCCAGACCCAGCTGCTGCACGGCTTCTATGCCGAGCTGCACGCCGCCCATGCCCTCGACCTGCTGTTTCCCGCCAGCACAATGACACTCGGGGAGCGGCTGGCCCGCTACCTCGGCGTGGAGCCTGGCGCCGACCATACACTCGAGACCCTGGCCCCCCACTTCGCCATGAGCCGCGCCTCCCTGGTGCGCAAGCTGGCCGCCGAGGGGCGCAGCTTTCGCCAACTGCTGACCCAGGTGCGCATGAGCCACGCCCTCACTCTGCTGCAACAGGCCCTCACTCCGCTGGAGGTGGCCCTCGCCTGCGGTTATGACTCTCCCAGCCGTTTCGCCGCCCGCTTCAAGCAGGAGTTCGGCCTGACCCCCCATCAATATCTGCGCACCTGTCCCTCTGTTAACGCACAGCGCAAGATAAATAGTGGCTGAGACAGCCTCTGGCATATCGCGCAACGTGATCACGTCCGCCAACTGTGACCGACCCGCTCTGTCATACCCGCTGACCGACACAGTTAGCGGGGTCCGCCGCGTCGGGTTAGAGCCGTGCCATTTTCCCGGGAGAAGAAGCGGGCCCAGTATAAGCACCCAAGCGATGCCTTGGGGTTGCTCAGTCGTGAGCAAATGCCCTGCGAATGTCGCGACTCGGACGGCGGCTTCTTGACGTCAGGGCGGCCTACTCTGGACAAGCGCGATCGGATGCTTGCCGTCATCACACTTTGCGCGGCTTGAAAACGTAACCATTTGAACTGAGTTCACAGATCGGCGTTTTGCCTGTCCAAGCCCGCCACTATGCCCCCTAGAATGAGCCCCATTGACGGAATCTGGTCCGGTTACCCTTGCTCAAGGAATGGCTTATGCGTCGCTCTCCTCGCTTCTCTCCCCTCTGGCTCGCCCTGCTGGCTGGCCCCCTGTGTTCAAGCCTGGTGCTGGCCGCACCCGAGGTGCATCTCTATGTGGATGGCAAACCTGTGGCCGAGGCGCTGACGCTGGACAAGGGCACCGTCAGCCTGACCCACAGGCTGGACAAGGGCAATCACCAGATCCGCATCAGCGATGCCGGCAACAGCTGCGGCACCAGCTTCGGGCCGACCGAGGTCAAGGCGCTCCCCTTCGGCACCGCCCAACCCATGGACAAGTGCAGCAAGGGGGCAAGCTTCAACCTGAGGGTGATGCTGGCGGGGGACTACGAGTTTACCTTCAATCCCGATACCCCCAGCCTCAAGGTGCTGCGGGCCACCAGAAAGAGCGAGTTCAAGCGCCAGCCCCCGGCAGAGCCCTGTATCGCCTGGGATGGCGGCCCTGTGACGGTGTCGCTGAAGGGAGTCTGGCCTGACGGCACCCGGCTGCGGGATACCTACTCAAAACAGGAGGCTGTGGTCAAACAGGGCAAGCTGACCCTGACCCCGAGTAAGGAGAGCGGCGGCCTGCTGCTGCTTGAACCGGTCAAGGCAGCCAAGCAAGCACCTTTCAGCTGGGATCAGGCGAGCGTCTATTTCTTGCTGACCGATCGCTTCCACAACGGCGATCCCGCCAACGATCACAGCTTCGGCCGCCAGAAGGATGGTCAGGACGAGGTGGCAACCTGGCACGGCGGAGACTTCAAGGGGCTGACCGAGAAGCTCGACTACATCAAGAGCCTCGGCATGAACGCCATCTGGATCACTCCCATGGTGGAGCAGGTACACGGCTTCATCGGCGGCGGCGAGCAGGGCAACTTCCCCTTCTACGCCTACCACGGCTACTGGGCACTGGATTTCACCAAGATCGATCCCAACTACGGCGACGAGGAGAGTCTGAAAACCCTGGTGGACGAGGCCCACAAGCGTGGCATGCGGATCATCCTCGATGTGGTGATGAACCACGCCGGTTACGCCACCCTGGCCGACCTGCAGGATCTGGGGCTCACCGATCTGACCCAGAACACCGGCAAACTGCCGGCCACCTGGAACCAGTGGCGTCCGAGTGGCGGCCTCAACTGGCATGGCTACAACCAGTTTATCGACTACCAATCACCAGACTGGAACAAGTGGTGGAGCGGTGATTGGGTGCGGGCTGGTCTGCCCGGCTACCCGCAACCGGGCACAGACGACGTCACCGGCACTGTGGCGGGGCTGCCGGACTTCCTGACTGAATCAACAAAACCGGTAGGTCTGCCGCCGCTGCTGGCAGCGAAAAAAGACACCAGAGCCAAGGCGCACCCCAATGCAAGCGTCAGCGACTACCTGATCGCCTGGCACACCGACTGGGTGCGCCGCTTCGGCATCGACGGCTTTCGCGCCGACACCGTCAAGCACCTGGAGCCCGCAGTGTGGGCCAAGCTCAAACAGGCGGGCACGGCGGCGCTCCAGGAGTGGAAGGACGCCAATCCAAGCAAGGCGCTCGACGATCTGCCCTTCTACATGGTGGGCGAGGTGTGGGATCACGGGGTCGCCAAGGATTTCTGGTATCAGAACGGTTTCGATTCCCTGATCAACTTCGACTATCAGAGGGAGTTCGCCCTGCCCCAGGCCCAGTGCATGGCGGGCAGCGATCCCACCTATGCCAGCTACGCCAGCCGCATCAATCAGGATCCCGAGTTCAACGTGCTGAGCTACATCAGCTCCCACGACACCAAGCTGTTCTTTGGCGACTATCAGGACGTGCCGCTACAACGCAGAGTTGCCAACAGCTTCATGCTGTTGCCGGGGGGCATCCAGCTCTACTACGGCGACGAGTCCGGCCGGGGTCTGGCCAAGGATGGCGGCGTGTTCGATCAGAGTGTTCGCTCGGACATGAACTGGCAGGAGATCGAGAGCGGCGAGAAGGCCGAGCTGGTCAAGCACTGGCAGCGACTCGGCCAGTTCCGCGCCGCCCATCCGGCCATAGCCGCTGGCAGCCACAAGAAGCTGTCGGATGCTCCCTACAGCTTCGTGAGGGAGAAGGGGGAGGACAAGGTGGTGGTGGTGTTTGCAGGGCGGCAGCCGTAGACAGTCCCACCCATCAGCAGAGAGGGGAGCCAATGGCTCCCCTCTTCAATGTCAGCCACCGACCCGTTCAACAGGGCCGTCTTACGCCGGTTGACGGGCAGCCACAGGCCACTGCAACCGTACCTTGACCAGCAGAGCCTGCCACAAAGGCCAGGCCAGCAAGGCCTGCTGATAGACACCGGCCTGACCGGGCAACTGGATGCCATAGCTGGCAAGCCGATAGGCCATCACCCCATAGAAGGCATCTATGATGCCCTCTTCACCGAAATAGAATGGCCCCCTCGCCTGGGACCAGATGGTCTGCAGGCGAGCCAGCTCGCCGATGGCCTCCACCGGCGGCTCGCTGCGGGTCGGCGCCCCCAGAAAGAAGGGCAGCTGACTGCGGATCTGGCCAAAGCCCGAGTGCATTTCCGCGCACAGACTGCGGGCCAGCGCCCGCTCGGCACGGGAAGCGGGATAGAGCTGGCGGTCTGGGCAGAGCTCGTACAGGTATTCGGCAATGGCCAGCGAGTCGTGTACCCGCACGCCATCGTGATCCAGCCAGGGCACCAGGCCGGCAGGCGCCAACCGCTTGAGCCGCGCCAACGCCTTGGCATCTTCCAGATCAAACACCTGCTCCTGCCACTCCTGCCCGCTCATGGCGAGCACCAGTGCCGCCCGCATTGCCCAGGTGGAGCCCGTGCCCACCGTCAATACCAAGGATCCCATCTCTTGCCTCCTGCATGGGTTGCTCGTGACCATCCCATCTGCCCCAATGGCACGACATCCGACGGTCGCTTCACATTTGCACGCCTGCGGGTTTGACCCCCCAAGAGAGCGATGCTAGTTTGATTTTCCAAAACAATCAGTTAGCAACAATGTGAGCAATGGACAGCCAATTTACCATCGTCATCGCAGATGACCACCCCCTGTTTCGGGGCGCCCTCTATCAAGCTGTGCACATGGCCATCAAGGATGCCCAGCTGCTGGAGGCCGACTCCATTAACAGCCTGACCAGCCTGCTGGGGGAACACCCTGAGGTAGACCTGTTGCTGCTCGATCTCAAGATGCCCGGTGCCAACGGCTTCTCCGGCCTCGCCCACCTGCGCGGCCAGTATCCCGACCTGCCCATTGTCGTGGTCTCCGCCTCGGAAGATGCCGCCATCATCCAGCAGGTACTGCGGCTCGGCGCGCTGGGCTTCATCCCCAAGTCGGTCCCCATGAAAGAGCTGGTCAACGCCCTCAATACGGTGATCGGGGGAGATAACTGGGTGCCAGCCGGCATATCCCTGCATCCCGAGTCCGAAGACGGCCCCGATTTCGCCAGCAAGCTCGCCAGCCTCACCCCCCAGCAGTACAAGGTGCTGGTGATGTTGCGCGATGGCAGCCTGAACAAGCAGATCGCCTGGGAGCTCAATGTCTCCGAAGCCACCATCAAGGCCCATATCACGGCTGTTTTTCGCAAACTCGGCGTCAAGAACCGCACCCAGGCGGTCATCGCCTTGCAGCAGATGGATATCAAGGACGACTGACCCCCTTGCCACCATCAAGGTCCATATCACTCCCGCCTTTCGCAAGCCCAGCGTCAAGAATCGCACCCGAGCGGTCATCGCCTTGCAGCAGATGGATATCAAGGAGGATTGAGTCTGACCTGTGGCCTCTCCTGCCAGTTTCTCCCTCGACAATTAGCACGATCGTACTTTATGCTGCAGGGCCAACGAGGAGAGTGTGATGAGCAAGGGCCGTCTGACCCGCGACAACATTTTGCAGACTGCGTTTGAGCAGGCGAGCCAGCAAGGGCTGGAGAGCCTGACCATAGGCTCCCTTGCCTGTGCGTGCGAGATGTCCAAGAGCGGCCTCTTTGCCCACTTTCAATCCCGCGACAACCTGCAGATCGCCGTGCTGGAACACGCTGCCGAGGTGTTCCGGGAACGGGTGATCCAGCCCGTGCGCCAGCAACAACACCAGAGTCAGCGCGAAAAACTTGTCGCCCTGCTCCAGGCCTGGCTGGCCTGGAACCAGAGCTTCGCCGGCCGCTGCATGTTCCTCGACGCCTGGACCTCGGCCCAGGAGGGCGAGGTGCAACAGGCGGCGCGCCAGCTGGTGCGCTTCTGGCTCGACTACCTGGCCCGCCAGGTGGTGCAGGGTCAGGCGCAGGGGGAGTGGCGCCAGGATCTGGAACCCTGGCGCGCCGTCTATCGGCTATACGGCCTCTATCTGGCAGATCAGGTGTTCAATGCGCTGGACTTGTGTCAGGATCCCGCTCGCCACTTTTGGCCCGAAGTGGATGATCTGCTGACGAGCTGGCAATGATTTCTCGAATGACTTTTTAAAAACTCACAAAAAAGCACGACCGTTCGCACACAAAACAGACAGGACCATCATGAGCAGCAAGATCTACTTCAACACCCGCCGCTTCAGCCCGAGCAAATGGCTGCTGGGGCTTGGCACCCGGTTGCATCACAGACTCGCCCCCGCTCACGCCAGGCGTACCGCCAGCAAGCTGCTGCTCACCCCCCAGCGCAATCAGCGGGATGAGGCGGCGCCTGCGGGCCTGGTGAAGCAAGCCGTGCACACCAGCGAAGGGATATTGATGAGCTATCGGCTCGGCCAGGGGCCGGTCTGGCTGTTGATGCACGGCTGGTCCGGCAGTGCCAGCCAGTTTTATCCGCTGATGAGCCATATCGCCGCCCAGGGCTTCACCGCCATCGCCTATGACCATCCGGCCCATGGCCATAGCGCCGGTCATACCGGTCACCTGCCCCGCTTCGTGCGCGCCTTTGACGAGCTGGTGGCCGCACAGGTCGCCAAATTCGGTCCACTCAGTGGCGTCATCGCCCACAGTATGGGAGGTGCCGTCACCCTCTCCAGTCGCCAACAAGCCCTCGACCAGTTGCCGCTGCTGCTTGTTTCGCCCGTGCTCGACTATGTGCCCCAGCTCTACGGCATGGTGGCCCGCTCCGGCTATTCCATCCGCCTGTTCGATGCGGTAGTGAAAGAGATTGAGCAGGAGTACCAGCATCCCCTCAGCACGGTCGACCCGCTGGGGCGTCTCGCCAGCCGCAGCGGCGCCGCCATCATAGTGCACGACGAGGAAGACAGGTTTGCCCCCTACGGCGACTCCCAACGAGCAACCCTGGATGGCCGTACCCGACTGGTCAGCACCCGTGGATTGGGTCACGGCCGAATCCTTGCCAGTGCCCCCCTCTTTGCCGCCTTCGATAGCCTGGCAGGCTCCCATTCACCGGCATAACCACCGTTGAAACCAGCCTGCTGAAAAAATGGTGCGCAGACCTGTTTTTATATTCGATACAGCGCCTTATAGTTAAATTGCTCGGTGGCAACACCTTCAGTGGCAACCATAAGGCGCAGTATCATGGCCAGACCCAACACAGCTCTTCTCTTGACCGGTGGCGGTGCTCGCGCGGCCTATCAGGTCGGTGCCCTCAAGGCCATCGCCGAGTTTTATCCTCGCAATCTCGGCATTCCGTTTCCCATACTGTGTGGCACCTCGGCCGGTGCCATCAATGTCACTGCGCTGGCCTGCTATGCCTCCTGTTTCCACCTGGGGGTACGCAAGCTGGAGTGGGTCTGGCGCCGCTTCGAAACCCACCATATATTCGACTTTCATCCCGGCAGATTGCTGTGGCGGCTGTTGTATGAAGGCTCGGCCGGGCTTATCAATCCTCACACCAATCACGCCTTTCACCTGTTTGACAACGCCCCCCTGCGCCGCCTGCTGGATCAGCTCATCGACTATCACCGCATCGACGACAACATCCTCTATGGCAGCCTGGAGGCGCTGGCCATCACAGCGTCGGACTATGATGACGGCCTCTCAACCACCTTTTTTCAGGGACGGGCCGACCATCTGCCGTGGGAGCGAGCCAGACGGCGCGGGGTGCGCACCCTGCTCACCTCGGATCACCTGCTGGCCTCCTCGGCGTTGCCGTTTGTCTTTCCGGCGACCCATATTGGCGACAAGTTTTACGGCGATGGTTCCATTCACCAGTTGAGCCCATTAAGCCCAGCCATCCATCTGGGGGCGGAGCGGATCCTACTGATTGCGCTGGATCCACCTGCCCACTCGGCCCCCACCTTTCGCCATGGCCACCTGACCAGCTCCAACATCGCGAGCCACCTGCTCGATACCGTCTTTACCGATACCCTGAATTCGGATCTGGAACGGCTATGGCGTATCAATCAGACCCTGGATCTCATACCCGAGCGGGAGCGCAGACGCCTGAAACTCAAACGGGTGGAGACCTGCGTGCTGAAACCGAGCCAGGATCTCGACACCATAGCGCTGGCCTATCTGCGCAAGCTGCCGGTGCACCTGCGCCGCCTGTTACGGGTGCTGGGAGTGTCGGGGGACGAGACCAGCAGCCTGGCCAGCTTTCTGATGTTCTATCCCGGCTACTGCCAGCAACTGATCAAGCTGGGTTACCGGGATACCCTCAACGAGCGGGCGCGGGTCGAACAGTTTCTGGGGATTGAAGAAGTGATGCGGGAAGAGATGTAAATCAGCTGGTAGGCCTTGTGCAGCGCAAGGCCTAACGCCCCTCCAGCAACTTTTGTTCTGCCTGCTCCATCGCTACCGCATTGCCAAACAACACCAGCCTGTCCCCTGCCGCCAGCCGCAATTCGGGCCTGGGCTCCAGGCTCTGTTCACCGCGTTGCACCTCTTTTATTCGCACAGCGTCAAGCGCCAGCGCCTGGACAGTCTGCCCCACGGCCCAGGCCTGATCGTGCAGCAGCACGGGATGCAGACGCTCGAGCAACTGATCCGTCTCCAGATTGCTGGCACTCTGGTCCCCCCAGTAGAAGCCGTGCAAAAAGCGATACTGGCTGCTGCGTTCCAGCTCCATGCGCCGGATCACCCGGCCGATAGGGATGTCGCAATTGAGCAATAGATGAGAAACCAGCATCAGGGCCCCTTCCTGGGATTCCGGGATAACCTCATGCGCCCCAGCCTGCTTGAAGGCCTCCAGAAAGCTGTCGTCCCGGGTCCGTACCAGTACCCTGACCTGCCCCGCCAGCTCCTTTATCAACGCCAGCATGGCCTCGACCCGCTTGCGATCGTCGAAGGTGATGATCACCAGGCGAGCCCGCAGCAGACCGGCGGCCAGCAGGATATCGCGCCGGCTGGCATCGCCAAATGCCACCTGCTCCCCCGCCGTCTTGGCTTCGCCCACCCGCTCGGGATCGAGATCCAGCGCGAGGAAGGGAATGTCTTCCAGCTTGAGAAAACGGGCGCATGTCTGCCCGGCACGCCCAAAACCGGCGATGATGACGTGTTGATGTTTGCTCAGCCCCGACTGCGCCACCTCGGAGCGGGTCAGCAGGGCCGAGTCGGTGAGCGCGCGCGCCAGACCGTGCGCCTTTTGCACCAGCCAGGGGGTCATGGCGATGGAGATCACCCCTATGCCGATGAGCAGGGAGACCAGCTGATGGTCGAGCAGTACGTGGTGGTTGGCCAGCGCCAGCAACACGAAGCCGAACTCACCGACTTGGCTCAGCATGATCCCCGCCGCCATGGCATCCCGCTTGCGCTCTCCCATCAGGCGGCCCGCCAGCAGTACCAGCAGGGATTTGATCAAGATGAGGCCAAATACGCAGAGGATCACCTGCCACCAGGCCAGCGCCACCAGTTGCCAATCCATGGTCATGCCGATGGTGATGAAGAAGAGTCCCATCAACACATCCCGAAACGGCCTTATGTCCACCTCCAGCTGATGGCGATAGTGAGACTCGCCCAGCATCATGCCCGCCAGGAAAGCCCCTAGCGCCATCGACAACCCCAGCGAATGGGTCATGAAAGCCGCCAGCAAGGCCACCAGCAGGGCACTGAGCACGAAGAGTTCATCGGAGCGGGCCCGCGCCACTTCGTGAAACAGCAAGGGAAGCAGCCACTTGCCGACGGCAAGCAGACTGAACAGGGCAAACAGGCCTTTGAGAGTGGCCCAGGCGATCTCCGCCAGCAGGGCACTGCCCTGGATCTCGGGTCTGGCCAGTATGGGGATCATCACCAGCAGCGGCACCACCGCCAGATCCTGAAACAGGAGCACGCTGACCCCGAGTTGAGCGCGGCGGGTATGCAGCTGTTTTTGCTCTCCCAGCTGCTTGATCACCACGGCGGTGGAAGAGAGCGCCAGGGTGCCCGACACCACCAGCGCCTGGGGCAGGCTCAGCCCCCACCACCAGCCAAGCCAGAAGAACAGCAGGGAGGTGAACAGCACTTGCAGACCACCGACCCCCACGACCAGCATCCGCATGGCGATCAGACGCGGTAACGAGAACTCCAGCCCCAGTGAGAACATCAGAAAGACGATGCCAAGCTCGGCGATGGTCTGCATGTTCGCCTGCTCGGAGAGAACGGCGGCACCATGGGGACCCAGCAGAACCCCGGCTACTAGGTAAGCGAGGATCACCGGCTGGCCGAGGCGCCGGAAAATCGCCACCAGCAAGACGGCGGCAAACAGCAGGATCAACACATCTGCGTACAAATTTTTCCTCCCTTTTTATCCACTTAAGCCTAGTCAGCCGCCCTTGCTCACATTGAACATATTTTAGGCACAGGGATTGCAGGGAAGTGGCAGGTAGTAGGACGTATGAGGGCTGTACCGTGGAAAACACATCGTCATTGAATGGTTTGGGGCATGGCATCGAGTTGTGGGTTCGGCAGATGGAGCGGCTCACGCCGCTGGCAAGTCAGGATCGCAACCAGTTGCTCGAGCTGTTGCTGGCACAGTCGGATCTCGACAGCCTGCTGGCAACCTTTGCCGATCGTGCGGCAAGAGTTGTCCGTATACATAGCCTCTATTTCGACAACCCCCAGCCACAGAGGCTGATCCAGCAGCCGCCCCAGGCCAGCCTGACGCTCCACAGCTACCCGTTTGAACTGCGCGGCCAGCACGGTCAGCTGTTCGGCCAGTTGCACTACACCCTGGAACACATACTGAGCGGCAGCCAGCAGCGGATCCTGCAGCAATACCATCAGCTGCTCTGCCAGCCGCTGCCCCTCTACCTGAGGCTGGCGCAGCTGGAGCAGCAAGTACGACTCGATCACCTGACAGGGCTCGGCAACCGCTCCTATTTCGACGAGGCCATAGGTCGCGCCGTGGAGCAGCACAGTCGGGAATCCCACGGTCTGGTGCTGGTACTGCTGGATCTCGATCACTTCAAGCAGATCAACGACACCTGGGGTCACCCGGTCGGCGATCTGGTGCTGAGCCGCTTTGCCCATCTGCTCCAGAGCTGCATCCGCAGCACGGATCAGGCCTTCCGCCTCGGTGGCGACGAGTTTGCCCTCTTGCTGCAACCCGCCGAGCCAGAGGCCTGGCGCCCGGTCTGGCTGCGGCTGCAACACATGCTGCTGACCCACAAGGAACTCAGTACCTTCTCGGTCGGTTGCAGTCTGGGGGCGGCCAGCTGGCAATCCGGGGTCGCAGTCCAGAGCCTGTATGAGGCGGCCGATGCTCACCTCTATGCCCGCAAGAAAGCCGGTAAAGCGGGTCTGCTGGACTGAGTACCACAGCGCCAGGATCGTAAAAAGGCCCGCCAGGCTAGCTGCATGGCGGGCCTGAGCTCACTGCGGGATGCCGCTGTCGGCCGCGGGCAGCCACTGCCATCCCATCCCCGCTTCTTGCGTCATAAATCCGTCACAGATAAAGAGTCCGGCTACTGCCGCCACCTGCTCGCCATAGTAGAGGATGGGAATACGGCCCCGCAGCCAGGAAGGTACCCCATACTCTTGCAGCAGCTTCTTGAAACGGCGGCTGCCGCTGCGCCCCACAGGTTTGAGCATGACACCGGGCGTCACCTGAAAACGCACCGACAAAGGCTCCCCCATCCCTGGCAACCTCAGCCCCTCCCCGTCCGGCGTGGCCGACACGTGCACCCGCCCCAGCCCATCGGGCAGGACCACTGACTCGCCGATAGTGACGGCCAGTTGTTCATGACGGGGCGTCAACCCGGGCCGAACCAGATGCAGCCGCCCCTGAAAACGGCGGCAATCGAGGTTTTTCAGGCTGAACTGAGGGTTGGCATCCTCCCGCGCCAGCGCCACCTCCTGCCACAGCAGAGCGAGCTGATCCCGGGAGGGCATCTCGCCCCCCAGGCGGCGGATCCAGTAACGCAGCAAGTTGTTGCGCCGGGTGGGCGACAGGGTGAGCAGGGGCACAATCTGCAGCGATGAAGCCGGTAATGATGAAACGTGCAGCGCCTCCCCCCCACAGGCCAGCTGCCAGTCTTCTTCGGCCAGCTCCTCCAATAACGCCTCCTGCTCGGCGCACAGCGCCATGCTGCGGGCGGCGGTACGAGCCATGGCCGGCCAGCGCGCCTTGAGCTGGGGGATCAACTGCTGACGCAGAAAATTGCGGTCATAACTCACGTCCTGATTGCTCTCATCCTCCACCCAGTCGAAGGGGAGGGTCGCCGCCGCCTCGGCCAATTCGGCGCGGCTGAACTCAAGCAGGGGGCGCAACAAGAGGCCACCGGCAAAGGGCTGACTCGGCAAGATCCCCGCCAGACCGCGCAGACCGGCACCTCGCTTGAGGGCCAGCAGCAAGGTCTCCAGCTGATCGTCCTGATGATGAGCGGTGAGCAGCCACTCCCCTTTTTCCTGTCTGGCGGCCAGCCGCTGATAACGGGCATCCCGCGCCTGTGCCTCCAGACTCTCGCCATTGCCACGCACCAGCTGCACCCGCTCCACCATGAGCGGTACCGCCAGTTGCTGACACACGGCTTCGCAGTGGGCGACCCACTCATCGGCGTGGGGGCTGAGGCCGTGGTGGACGTGCAGGGCGCGCAGCGCAAGCCCATGCTCGCGGGCAAACTGCGCCGCCAATGCCAGCAGCACTGTGGAATCGAGCCCGCCACTGAAGGCTACCAACAGGCCCCGGGAACCTTCCGGCTCTGGCAGGGTCTGACAAAAACGAGAATAAATACGAGAAATCATAGGCTTCCCCAAAACGACTTGGCCGATCTTAGCAGAGTCGGGCTTATCAAGCTGTAACCCGACTGCTAGAGTGATGTGCGCCCTGCGTGGGCAAGGAAGCTGAATAACCCGAATTGGAATCCAACAGAATGAACAACAAGAAAAGCATACTGGCCGGCCTCATTGGGTTGGCCCTGTTAGCCGGTTGCAGTCAGGCGCCGGACACGGCAGACAAGCACTCGGGCCTGGCGCTGGCCAATATGGATACCCGGGTCAAACCCGGTGATGATTTCTTCCGCTACGTGAACGGTCACTGGCTGGCCACCGCCAAGATCCCGGATGACAGGCCCGCCGATGGTGCCTTCTATATGCTCAGGGACAAATCCCTGGCGGATGTACGAGTGCTGGTGGAAGGGCTTGATGCCAAGGCCCCCGCCGATACCCAGGCCCGGCAGATCCGCGATCTCTACACCAGCTATCTGGATCAGGCTGGTCGGGATGCCAAGGGCACCACACCGCTGCTGCCCCTGCTCGGCGAAATCGATCAGATCCGCGATCAGAACGGACTGGCTCGCGCCTTCGCCCGCTCGGGCCAGCTGGGGGGCGGCGCCCCGTTCGGCTTCTGGATCGGTGCCGATGCCAAGGCACCGGACAGCCATGCCGTCTATCTCTATCAGTCCGGGCTCAGCCTGCCGGACAGGGATTACTACCTCAAAACCGACGCCAGCAGCCAGGCCCTGCGCCAGAAATACGAGCAGCACATCGCCGGTATGCTGACACGCTTTGGCGAAGCGGATGCGAACGCAAAGGCCAAGCGTATCCTGGCCCTTGAGACCAAACTCGCCCAGATCCAGTGGGACAACGTGACCCTGCGGGACAGGGAGAAGAACTACAACAAGGGCTCCCTCGGCGAGCTCAAGCGTCTCGCACCCCATATCGACTGGAACGGCTACCTTGGCCAGGCCGGTCTCGCCGGTCAGCAGAGCCTGATCATCGGCCAGCCCAGCTATCTCGCTGCCCTCGACGACCTGATGCAGCAGACTCCCATCGGTGATTGGCAGGCTTACCTCAAGTGGCAGCTCATCACGGATTATGCCCCCTATCTCGACAGCCAGACCGACGCCCAGCATTTCGCCTTCTTCGGCACCACCTTGAGCGGCACCCCCAAGCAACGTGCCCCCTGGGAACGCGCCCTCGGCATACTGGACGATCACCTTGGGGAAGCGGTGGGCAAACTCTATGTGGAGCGCTACTTCCCGCCCCAGGCCAAGGCCCGCATGGAGCAATTGGTGGAAAACCTGCGCACAGCCTACGGCCAGAGCATTCAGGAGCTGGACTGGATGTCCCCGGCCACCAAGACCCAGGCACTGGAAAAGCTTGCCAAGTTCAGGCCCAAAATAGGCTATCCGGACAAATGGAAGGATTACAGCGCCATCGAGATCCGCGCCGATGATCTGGTAGGCAACCTGCAACGGGCTCGCGCCTTTGAATATGCCGACAGCCTGGCACGCCTGGGCAAGCCGGTGGACAGGGACGAGTGGCACATGTCGCCGCAGACGGTGAATGCCTACTACAACCCGAGCAACAACGAGATCGTCTTCCCGGCCGCCATATTGCAGCCCCCCTTCTTCGACATGCAGGCCGATGATGCCGTCAACTACGGTGCCATCGGCGGCGTCATTGGCCATGAAATGGGTCACGGTTTCGATGATCAGGGAGCCAAATCCGACGGTGATGGCGTGATGCGCGACTGGTGGACGCCGGCCGACCTCAAGGAGTTTCGCTTTCGTACCAGCCGACTGGTTGCCCAATACAACCGCTTCGAGCCCATCAATGGCCAGTTCGTCAACGGCCAGTTCACCCTGGGGGAGAACATAGGCGATCTGGGTGGTCTCACCATAGCCCACAAGGCCTATCTACTGTCACTCAAGGGCGAGGAAGCCCCCGTGCTGGACGGCTTCACAGGCGAACAGCGCTTCTTCCTCGGCTGGGCCCAGGTGTGGAAAGGCATGTACCGCCCCGAACTGATGCAGATGCTGCTCTCCTCGGATCCGCACTCCCCGCCGGAGTACAGGGTCAACGGCGTGGTGCCGAACATCCCCGCCTTCTACGAGGCATTCAATATCAAGCCGGGGGACAAGCTCTATCTGGCCCCCTCCAAACGGGTCAAGATCTGGTAACGGACGCCCCGTGCGAAGAGCCGGAGACAGGCATCACCTGACCCCGGCTAACATATCAACATCCGTGACGGGCAGGAGATACCCGCCCGTCACCACAGTCACAAGGATCACATCCATGAAAGCCTTGCTCATGACACTCGGTCTGCTCACCCTGCCACTGGCTGGTCAGGCGGCAGAAGGGTTCTTCAAACAGCTGACGCTGCCCACCGGTCAGGTGCTTGCCATCAGCGAGGGGCGCGGTGAGCCCGCCTCCATCGGCAGCTACGACGTGCGTCTCTATTCCGGCGCCAACCCCCAGTTTCCCCTCGATCAGTTCATCGACGGCAAGGTACTGGCGCGAGATGGCAGCATCAAGGAGCTGAAGTTGCAGGATCTCAACGGCGACAAGCAGCCCGAGCTCATCGTCATCATCGAAAGCGCCGGCAGCGGCAGCTATCGCAGTGCCGACGCCTTTACCATCAATGCGCAGGAGGGGCTGGAGATCTTCAACCACGTAGAAGGGCTGGCCCCCGACGAGGATGTGATCCAGGCGCTCAAGACCCCCCGCGATTGACCCACCATTCTCATACAGCCAAGGCCCCGCAATGCGGGGCTTTGACTTTGCTGGCGCAGGCGATGAAGCCACTGCCTCCGTGTACCCGGACCCGCCTCACCACGGGGGAAAGAGACAGGGCCCCCGATGGACGGCTATTTTTTCTGTGCTTATAATCGGCGCACCTTGTCATCACAAAAAATAAGGAGGTAAAAAATGGTTATCCAAGCGTGTCCGATGTTCTCGGCTCGCCTGTTCGGCACATTCCAGTGCTCTTGCCTGCATACCATCGCGCTGCGATAGCGGGTTCGAGCAAAGCCGACTCCCTTCCAAACCGAGACCTTTCTCGACTCTGCCGTTGTCGCCAGCGCTCCTGATGACAGGGATTTTCGATCCCGTGATTTTAGAGAGCAAGAGCATGACAACCCTGATGAGTACCCATTCCCTGCACATGACGGCAGGACACCTTCCCCTGTTTGACAGCGTCGACCTCAGCATCCGCAGCGGTGATCGCATCGGCCTTATCGGTGCCAATGGCAGCGGCAAGAGCACACTGCTCGCCCTGCTGGCCGGTCAGCTCGATCCCCATGACGGACGCGTGCATCACGCAGCGGCTTGCCGTTGTGAATTCGTGGCGCAACATCTGCCCGCACGCCTGCAGGCGCTCACCGCCCGCGCCGTACTGCTCGATGCAGTGGACGGGGATCCCGCGCTCGACTGGCAGGTGGACAAGATGCTGACCGAGCTGCAGCTTGAAGCACAGGCCGTGTTACCGGTCAGCGCCCTGAGCGGCGGCCAGCACACCCGATTGCAGATAGGCCGCGCCCTGCTGCGCCAGCCCAATCTGTTGCTGCTCGATGAGCCCAGCAACCACCTGGACTTGCCAGCCCTGCTCTGGCTGGAACGCTTCCTGCTGGGCTGGCGCGGCGCTTTCGTGCTGGTGTCCCACGATGGCCGCCTGCTCGACCGGGTCACCCGCGAGACCCTGATCCTGCGTGACCGATGCCTCTATCGCTTCGCCCTGCCTTGCAGCCAGGCCAGGGCGGCCCAGGCGGAAGAGGACGAGCAAGCCCGTTTGCGCAGGGCCGACGAGCAAAAAGAGATCGATCGCCTGAGCGCCAGCAGCAAACGCCTCGCCATCTGGGGGCGGGAGCATGACAACGAGAAGCTGGTGCGTCAGGCCAAATCCATGGAGAAACGGATTGCCAGGATGCAGGAGGAGCAGAGCGTTGTCGGTGCCGGCGCACCCTGGCGCCTCGAACTGCACGGGCAGGCACTGCCCGCCGATGCCCTGCTGCGGCTGGACGCCCTCGACGTGCGTCCCGCTCCCGGCTTGCCTCCCCTGCTGCGGGCCGAGGACCTCGGGCTGCGAGCCGGAGACAGGGTTGCCCTGCTCGGTGCCAATGGCGCCGGCAAGTCCTCCCTGCTGCGTCAGTGCTGGCACGATCTGCGCGCTCAACTACCGGGTGAAGGCTGGCACCACCACCCCGGCGCCAGCATCGCCTACTACGATCAGTCCCTGCAGCAGCTCGATGACGCAGCAACGCTGACCGATGCCCTCTATTGTCTGGCCCCCCTGCCCGAGGTGACGCTGCGCCAGGCCTTGATCCGTGCAGGTTTCCCCTACTCCCGTCACGGGCAACGCGTGCATAGCCTGAGCGGTGGTGAGCGGGCCAGGCTGCTGTTTCTCGCCCTGTCGCTGGCGAGCCACCATCTGCTCTGGCTGGATGAACCCACCAACCATCTGGATCTGGAAGGAAAAGAAGATCTGGCCGAGGCGCTGTCGCGTTTTGCCGGTGGCGTGCTGCTGATCTCCCACGACAGGGATCTGATCGAGCGCAGTTGCAACCGGTTCTGGGTGATCAGGGAAGGCCGGATTGTCGAAGCCCACAGTGCCGAGCGGGCCTATGCCGAGTTGCTCTGTGATGAACCCATGGACCTTTCAATCAGCCCCGCCACCGATGGCAGTCCGCAGGAGCAAGCCACTGTGGAGGATGACGAAGAGGCGCTGCTGGCACGCTGGTACGAGCTGGATGCCCTGCTCGCCGCCGACCTCGCCCGCAAGCCCAGGCATCAGACACCCCGGCTGCAACAACAGTGGCGCGACGAGTTGCAGCAGCTGGCCGGTTTGCTTGGCCTCGCAGCGAACTGACACCAACAGTCACACCTTCACACAACTGTCTTTCCCAATCAGGCGGCCTGCCAACACAGGCCGCACAGGAGAAGAGCATGAATTCACGACAAGGGGGCGAACTGCGGCTCGACCCCATCACGGCGGCCGATCTGCCTCACATCTATCGCGGCCTGTCGGATCCAGAGGTTATTGCCCACTACGGCATCAGTTACGATAGCCTGACAGCCTGTGAGGCCCAGATGGCGTGGTACGCCGACCTGGTGCGTCAGGGCACTGGCGGCTGGTTTCTGATCCGCAGTCAGCACACCGACCTCCCCATGGGGGCCATCGGCTACAACGATGCCGATCCGCAGCACAGAAAGGCCGAGCTAGGTTATTGGCTCTATCCCGAGTACTGGGGAAAAGGGGTAATGGGCAGGGCCCTGCCCCTTTTTCTGACCCACTTCTATGGCACCACTACGCTGCACCGGCTGCAGGCCCTGGTGGAGGAGCCCAATGTCGCCTCCGCCCGCGTCCTGCTCGGCGCCGGATTTCGCTACGAGGGGACGGCGCGGGAGTGCGAATGGAAGGGGGATCAGTTTATCTCCCTGCAACACTACGCTCTGCTGCGCAGCGACCAGCCAAGCGCCCGGTAGCCAACACCCCTGATAGACAAAGAACCCCGCACTGCGGGGCTCTTTGTCGGGCTGGTTACTTGATGGCGCAGATAGTCTCCGTGGCCCGGGTGCGGCGCAGATAGCGGCGCCACAGGGAGAAGAGACCGTAACCTGCACTCAGCAATACGGCATAAAACACCTGGGAGGCGAGCGCCACCAGCACGGCGAGGCAGAGCAAGACGCTCAATCCCGCCAGCCCCTTGCCCATGCCGCCGAGCAGGCGCCAGCCTGCCGCCATGCAGAGCAGGTAGACCAGCACGAAGTTGCCGTTGGCGTAGCGGATCAGCTCATCCAGCGGCAGCCGCAGCCAGAGGATCAAGGTGATGGAGACAAGGCAGATGGCGAGCACCCAGCACAGGGCATTGAGCGGCGCTCCCCGGGCCGAGAGACGAGCCAGCGAGATGGGCAGCTTGCCCTCCCGCGCCATGCTCCAGATAAGGCGCGCAAACCCCTGCAGATAGATGTTGATGCTGGCAAAACAGGAGAGATAACCCAGGATTGCCACCAGCCACTTGGCGGTAGGGCCGAACAGCAGCGAGAGCAGGGCCGGAATGGCGGTGGCATTTTTTGCCTCGTCGCCATAGAGCCCATACTTGAGCACCACCAGCGAGTGACCCCAGTAGATAAGCCCCGCCAGCAGCACGCCGCCAAGCAGTGCCAACGGGTAGTCCCGCTCAGGTCGCTTGAACTCCTCCCCCATGTGGGCGAAGGCTTCCAGCCCCACGAAGCACCAGAACATCACCGCCAGCGCCGTGCCCATGGCAGGCCATTCGCTTGCGGTCGGCAACGGCTGGGCCCCGTCGCGCCAACTGAGATCCCCCTTGAACCAGATGAGCAGGGTCAGCCCCAAAATGGCCAGGGCGATCAGCAGTTGCAAGTTGCCGGAGGAGCGCGCGCCCCGCAACCCCAGCAGAAACACCCCGAGCAGGGTCAGCAGCTGTATGCCCCACAGGGTCCACTCCTCCATCTCGAACAGGGCATGCCAGAAGCCGGCGGCAATGGTGAGTGCAGCAGGCAATCCCACCGGCAGCACAGCCAGAAACAGGAAGGCGGAAAAGCGCTCGGCGCCATTGCCAAAGGCAAGCCCAATCAGGTGCGGCGCCCCGCCTGCGTGAGGATAGCGACGGCCAAGCCGGGCGAAGGTGAAGGCAATGGGCAGCACCAGCACAATGAGCAGCACCCAGGCCCAGAGCGAGGCCCCACCGGCCAGCGACGCCGCGGTCGCCGGCACCACGAAGATACCGGTACCCAGCAGTGAGGTGGCGAGCAGCCCCATTCCCTGCCAGAGCCCGAGATCCTTTTTCAAAGCAGACATATTCCTTTGTCCCGATTAATAAACACACATCGGGCCATGTTAGGCCGCAACCCCTTGCTTGTTAAGGACTATCCCTTGTTCAAACAAAAAAGCCGCCTCTTGCGAGGCGGCTTCTTCATTCAACAGTGTAACCGGAATTATCAGGCAATCAGCTTGTAGATGATACCGGACATGGCGATCAGGCCAATCAGGGTCACGAAGCCATTGCTGATGTTACCAGCGTATTTGCGCATGGCGGGAACCTTGGTGATGGCGTACATCGGCATCAGGAACAGCAGCATGGCGATGATGGGGCCGCCCAGGTCTTCGATCATGCCGAGGATGCTGGGGTTGACGGTAGCCACAGCCCAGGTGGTCAGGATCATGAAGACGGCAGTCACCTTGTCCAGTTGCTTGATGTCGACCTGCTTGCCTTTCTCGCGCAACGCCTTGGCCATCAGACCGTTCATGCCCTCTTTGGCACCCAGATAGTGGCCGAGGAAGGACTTGCTGATGGCAACCATGGCGATCAGCGGAGCCGCTGTGGCAATGAAGGCATTATCGAAATGGTTGGCCAGGTAGGACAGAATGGTGATGTTCTGTTCCTTGGCGGCAGCCAGATCAGCCGGGGAGAGGCTCAGTACGCAGCTGAACACGAAGAACATGACGGTCATGACCATCATGACATGGGCACCCAGCAGTATGTTGCCGCACTTCTTCTCGGCACCGGCGCCGTAACGACCCTTGTTGTCCACCGCGAAGGAGGAGATGATCGGAGAGTGGTTGAAGGAGAACACCATCACAGGAATGGCCAGCCACAGGGTCTTGATGAAGTCGCCGTTGAAGGCATCGGACAGAGCCGGTGCTTCTGTGATGATGGCGCCGTTCCAGTGTGGAACCAGATAGAAGGCCAGGCCCATCAGGGTCAGCACGAACGGGAATACCAGCACGCTCATCGCCTTGACGATGAACTGGCCACCGAGGCGTACCACCGCCATCAGACCCAGGATCAGTGCCAGCGACAGGACGGCACGGGGTGGTGCTGTCATACCCAGTTGGTGAACCAGCAGGCTTTCAACCGTGTTGGTGATGGCGACCGAGTACATCAGTACTATGGGATAGATGGCAAAGAAGTAGAGCAGGGTGATGAACTTGCCAGCGGTCTTGCCAAAGTGCTCTTCCACCACTTCGGTGATGTCGCCATCACGGGTGGAGCCGGACAGTACGAAGCGAGTCAGACCACGGTGTGCAAAGAAGGTCAGCGGCAACGCCAGAAGCGCCATGGCCACCAGCGGCCACAAACCACCTACACCGGCGTTGATCGGCAGGAAGAGTACACCGGCACCGATGGCGGTACCGTACAAACCCAGCATCCAGACCAGATCGGCCTTGGTGTTGCCACGGGAAGACGCATTACTGGCTACGCTGCCTTCTACTGCAATATTCATGTCAGACATAGTGGTGTTCCTGTCATCAAGGAAAATAGAAAAATCGAGTCAACCGGGCGCAATGCCCTGTCCCATTTCCCTGGAACTCCTGCCGTCCATCCCTGTTTTTTCTTCCCCCCAAACCCGGCAAGGTGGTCATTACTCCATGCAATAACCAAATTGCAACAAACAGGTCAGTGGGTCATCAGCCTGGGGCTGTCAGCGCGTCAGCTGTTACAAGTCGTTAACGCGCCTTTGTTCTGATGGGCTGACTCTAATTAAATCCCCTTAACGATCACAGTGTTTTTTTGAATTAATCAACCAAAGTTTGACTAGAATCGCCTTTCTGGCGTCATGGATCACGTTATCAGCTCAACCTTGTGAACAACCGTTAACAAGTACAGGTAGTTTCACCAGTATCTATATCCTTATAGGTATAACAAACCGCTTACACTCGGTCGTTTATTGGTCAGGTTGTGCCTCGCCTTGCCCTGACGTACCCTGTTGTTCACCCTTTTTTCCCCTGAGTTGTCATGGTCATCACCCGTACCGATCTCGCCGAACTGGCGGTTTTTGCCGCCGTGGCCCGCCATCAGAGTTTCAGCAAGGCCGCCCTCGAACTCGGCGTCTCGGCCTCCGCCCTGAGCCACAGCCTGAAAGGGCTGGAGACCCGGCTCGGTGTCAGACTGCTCAATCGCAGCACACGCGCCGTGGTGCCGACCGATGCGGGTCAACGTCTGCTCGAGCAGTTGCTGCCGACCCTCAATACCCTGGAAGAGGCCCTCGACGAGCTGGCCCATCACAGCAATGAGCCTGTCGGGCGACTGAAAATAAGCGCACCAAGGGAGGCCATCAACGACTTGCTGGCCCCTGTGCTTATCGATTACATGGTGCGCTACCCGCGTATGCAGGTAGAGGTGGTGGAGCAGGAGCTGATGCCACGGCTTATCGAGGATGGCTATGACGCCGCCATCTTCTACGGCGATCTGCTGCCCAAGGAGATGATCGGTGTGCCACTGGGACCACACCAGCGTTATCTGGTGGTGGGCTCACCGGCCTATCTGAGCAAACACGGCACACCGCAACATCCCCGCGAGCTGTCGCGTCACGCCTGCATAGGTTATCGGTTGACACCCTCCCACCATTATCGCTGGGCGTTTACCGAGGGAAAGGGGAGCATGCTGGAAATCGAGGTGACAGGGCCGCTCACCACCAGTACGCCAGCCCTCTATCTTGGCGCTGCCGAGGCAGGGCTGGGATTGGCTTACTGTCCGGAAGAGGAGGTCAGCAAGCAGCTGGCAGAAGGGAAACTGTTGCGAGTACTGGAGCCCTGGTGCCCAACCTTCGTGGGATTTTCACTCTTCTATCCAAGCCGTCATCAACTGGGTAAAGGTCTGCGCGCCCTGATCGACATGCTCAAGGCACACTACCAAACCCAGTGATTGCTGAATTTTACTCATCAATTCATCAATCTTAAGGCGGATTATCAACAAAAATGTATTAATTTAGACTGTCGGCTCGATAATCGAACTCCCCAAGAGAATAGATATGTCTGCCTACTTCACATTGCGCCAGCGGGCGATGACCCGCCGTTTCTGGGGCTATGCCCTCCCCTCCATCATGGCCATGCTGGTTTCCGGTGCCTACTACCTGGTCGATGGCATCTTCGTCGGTCACTACGTGGGCGCCGCCGGCCTCGCCGGCATCAACCTGGTCTACCCGGTCATCATGGTGTTGATCGGTCTCGCCGCCATGATCAGCATGGGCGCGGCCACCGCCATCTCCTTCCAGCAAGGGGCCAAGAACCTCAAACTCGCCCGCCAGGCACTGGTCAATGCGCTCTGGCTGCTGGCCTTGCTCGGCACTCTGGCCCCCCTGCTACTGCACCACTGGCACATCGATATCTTGCTGGCATTGGGAATCGAGCAAGGCACAGAGACCTGGAAACAGGCCAGTGACTACCTCTACTGGATTGGTGGCGGTACCCTGCTGCTGGCCAGCAACCTGGCGGTGCCCTATCTGCTGCGCAACGACGGCAAACCCAGGCTGGCCATGATCCTGGTCAGCGGGGGCGCAGTGCTGAACATCATTCTCAACTACATCATGGTCGGTCGGCTGGGGTTGGGACTGATAGGCTCTGCCCAGGCGACACTCATGTCCGAGGGGGTCGTCAGCCTGCTGGGTCTGGGTTACTTCTTTACTTCCCATGCCAAACTGAATTTGTCATGGCGCCATATGGTGCCCAATTTTCCGGCCATGCCCAACCTGCTCTTTACCGGCCTGCCGAGCCTGATCGCCCAGTTCAACCTGGGACTGCTGCTGCTGCTGCACAACAGCCAGCTGATGGCGTATGGCGCCATCAAGGATCTGGCCGGTTACACGGTAGCAGGCTACACGGAGGCAATATTCATCGTCATCCTGCAGGGACTGGCATTTGGCATCCAGCCTCTCGTCAGTCAGGCGGCGGGGGCCAAGCGCTACCGTGATCTGAAATTCCTGATGGAGATGGGGCTCAAGATCACGCTGGTCTATGGCATGGCGGTCTGGTTGCTGATCCAGCTGCTGCCGCGCCAGGTGGCCATGCTCTACACCGGCGGTCAGGATGCCGAACTGCTTGCCGCCGCCGTCAGCAGCCTGACCCTCAACCTCAGCGCCATTCCGCTGGAAGGGATCATCATCTTTGGCATAGTGCTGCTGCAATCCATGGCTCGCACCAAGCAGGCACTGATCATCTCGGCAGCCAAGACACTGCTGCTGCTGCCACTGATCTTCTTGCTGCCGATGCAGTGGGGACGCGAAGGTGTACTGCTCGCCCAGCCCACGACTGTGCTGCTGTTGACCCTGCCGCTGTGCTGGTTGCTGTGGCGAGAGTGGCGTCGCCTAAAGCTGGCGTGCGCTCCTCAGGGTCTGCACCAGGCCACAGGGCTAACCGCTCGTCAGGCTCTGCGACTGGCACGTCGCCCTAGCTAGACACAAGTAGCACGAATACGTCGGCTAAAGCCGGGTAGCCAGCTCACGCACCTGTGGCAGCACCATCGCCTGCTGGGCTGCCACCAGTTGCAGCTCATAGGCTCCGGCCAGCCAGGTCTGGGCCACGACTGCATCGACGCTGGCATTGGTGCGCTCGAACGCCGCCACAGGCGTGAACCCTGCCAGCAGATTGGCCAGCATGGTGGCGCTCAGCAGATCACCTACCCCAATGGGATCGCGAGCAAAGGGATAGAGGGGGCGTGAGATATGAAACGCCCCCTCTTCGCATACCAGCAGCATTTCGAACCTGTCCATGGCAAACCCCGCCTTCCCGAGATACTTGACCATCACCAGCTTGACCCCCTGATCCCGCAGTTGCTGGCATGCTGCCAGTGCCTGGGGCACATTGCGGATCTCCCGATCGGTCAGCTGTTCCAGCTCCAGCAGATTGGGGGCCAGCATATCGGCGCAGGTCAGCGCCCGATTTTTGAAAAAGTCGGCGACGCCGGGTGCCACTATGCACCCTTTGTCGGGGTGACCCATGACGGGATCACAGAAATAGAGGGCGTTCGGGTTGAGCGCCTTGAGTCTGGCCACCGCCGCCAGTATCTCTTCCCCCTGCTCGGCCGAGCCGAGGTAACCGCTTAGCAGCGCATCGCACTGCCCCAGCACGCCTATGTCGGCCAGACCGGTTATCAGCTGACGGATATGGCCATACGGCATCACCATCCCCTGCCACCCCTGACTGTATTGGGTGTGGTTGGAAAACTGCACCGTGTTGACGGGCCACACTTCCATGCCCATGCGGCGCATAGGGAAGACGGCGGCACTGTTGCCGGCACAGCCAAAGACGACGTGGGATTGAATGGAGAGAATGCGCTTCATGACGACTCACAAAATGGATAAAAACCGCAGGGAAAAACGGGCCTTGCGGCCCGTTGTTGTCACTTTGATTAGCGCAGCACCTTGACGGTGTAGCTGCCATCGGCCTGACGATAGAGGCCGTGGATATCGGTCTCGAAGCCCGGGTAGTGGGCGCCGATCTCGCACAGCATCTCGAGGAACTCGAGCACCGGCAGGGAATCAGCCGTTACCATCTCGCCCGGCAGAACCAGGGGCACTCCCGGCGGGTACGGCAGTATCATGTTGGCGCTGATGCGGTTCACCATGTCACGCAGCGGTACCTCTTCCAGATTGCCCGCCAGCTCCTGTTGCCAGGCGAGGTGCGGGGTCATCTTCATCTCCGGCAGCACGTCGAACGCCTTGAACATCAGCTCCGGCAGACGGTACTTGCAGGTCAGATCATGGATGCTCTGGGCCAACTCCTGAATGCGCATCCCTTCGTAGAAGCTCGGGTCTTCACGATAGAGGCTCGGCAATATGCTCTTGATGGTCAGGTTCAGGTCATAGCCACGCTTGAACTCGGTCAGGGCGCGCAGCAGCTGCATCGCATTGGACTGATCGATCCCGATGGAGAAGAGGAACAGCAGGTTATAGGGACCTGTCTTCTCCACCACTATGCCGCGCTCGTCCAGGAACTTGGAGACCAGGGAGGCAGGCAGGCCACGCTCAAGCAGCTCGCCCTGACGGTTCATCCCCGGGGTCAGCAGCGTGACCTTGATGGGATCCAGGTACATGTGGTCATCGTCGATGCCGTTGAAACCGTGCCAGTCATCTTTGGGATCCAGCTTCCAGCACTCAACGGTGTCGATGTTGTCCGGCTGCCATACATCGAAGAACCAGCCTTCGCTCTGATCACGCAGCCGCTTGATCTCCTTGCGAAAGGAGACGGCGCGATCGATGGAGTCCTTGATCAGACGCTTGCCGCTGTTGCCCCGCATCATGGCGGCGGAGATCTCGGTGGACGCCACTATGCCGTATTGCGGCGATGTGGAGGTGTGCATCATGAAGGCTTCGTTGAAGGTCTCTTCCTCAACGTCACCCTTGATGTGGATCATCGAGGCCTGGGAGAAGGCCGCCAGCAGCTTGTGGGTGGACTGGGTTTCGTAGAACACCTTGCCCGGCATGGCGTCGCCACTCATGCCGCATTTGCCCTCATAGATGGGGCTGAAGTTGGTGTAAGGCACCCAGGCACTGTCGAAGTGGATGTAAGGGGTATCCAGACTCTCCTTGATGAAGCCGGTGTTGTAGAGCAGGCCGTCGTAGGTGGAGTTGGTGATCACGGCGTATCGGGGGGCCTGGGCACCCGGGGTGGCAGCAACCTTGGCCGCTATGGTCTCGCGGCTAAATTCGCTCTGCGGAATCCCCCCCAGAATGCCGTAGGCGTTGCGGGTCGGACGAAAATAGATAGGGGTCACGTCACTCATCATCATCAGGTGAGTGAGGGACTTGTGACAGTTGCGATCCACCAGCACAGTGCTGCCCGCCGGGGCGGAGAACATGCCGACAATCTTGTTGGCGGTGGAGGTGCCGTTGGTGACTATGTAGGAGCGGTCGGCATTGAAGGTTCGGGCGATGTACTCCTCGGCCTCCTTGTGCGGGCCTGAGTGATCCAGCAGGGAACCCAGCTCCGGCATGGAGATGGAGACATCCGCCTTGAAGGCGTTGGGGCCGTAGAAGTCATAGAAGATGCTGCCGGCCGGGCTCATCTGGAAGGCGGTACCGCCCATGTGCCCCGGGGTACAGAAGGTGTACTTGCCCTCTTCCACGTACTTGAACAGCGCCTTGGTGAAGGGCGGCAGTATGGCGTCCTGATACGCCTGAGTAGCCTGACCCATCTTGAGGGCGATGTCGTCGGCCATACCGAGACGGTACTCGAAGAAGTGGACGTTCAGACGCAGGTCGGTCAGGTGAATGTCCAGGGTGGACTGATCGTTGGCGAAGGCGAAGATCGGCAGCTTCTCGTTGCGATCGTGGATCTCCTTGCACAGACCCAGTGAATATTTGTCCCAGTCGAAGATGGCGCCGCAGACGCGGGGGTTCTTCTCGATAAGCTTCAGCAAGTCGGCCACATCGACCGGGTACACAACCTGAAAGCCTTTGCGCTCCAGGGAAGCTTGCAGCTGGCGAATGGGTTCTTCTTTAAAGAAAACGCCCAGGTGGTTGAGGATGGCAATGATATTCATCTTGATGCTCCACACATGAAAGGGCGCTCTCCATCAGGGATGGTGAGTGAAGAGCGCTCGGAAGAAGAAAAGGGAATTAGTGGCTGGCTTGCTCTTTGAGCAGGGCGTCGTGTTGACGCAGCCCCTGTTTTTTGGCGTAGAACATCAGAATGATGAGCGACACCACGAAGGTGGCAGTAAGGTTTGACCCCTTGGCGCCCATCAGGGCCACCAGACAGAAGACACAGGCGACGCCGGAGAAGATCATGGTGCCTATACTGCGGGAGGTCATGCCCTCGAAGCGAATGAGGTTAATGCTGGAGTAGAAGTAGGGCAGCATGGTCAGCAGCACAGCATCCGTGGTCAGCACGTTGAACAGATCGGCGGCGTGAGCGGACCGGGAGGTGAAGGCGGTCAGGCCAATCATCAGCGCAGTCATCTTGAGGGAGCCGAGGATCAGGCCCTTCTTGGCCACACCGTTCTTGTCCAGCTCACCATAGATTTTCGGGAAGTTGCCGTCGTTGGCGGCACGCTTGCCCGCCTCGCCCACCAGCATCATCCAGGAGCCCAGCGAGGTGAAACAGGCCAAAGCGGTAAAGGCAGACACGAAGGGAGCAGACCAGTTGCCAAAGATGGCGGAGGAGGCCATGGCAAACGGTGCGCCGGAGGCTGCTACTTCACCGGCCGGGAACATGCCGCTGATCACCTGGGTAGAGAGGATGTAGATAACACCCGCGATACCCGTGCCCAGCATGGTGGCGAGGGGGACGGTGCGCTTGGGGTTCTTCACCATGCCGGAAGAGACGGCGGCGGATTCCACGCCGACGAAAGACCAGAGGCAGATGAGCACGGCACTGATGACCGCATGCAGGTCGCTGCCGCTGGTGGTGTTCCAGTTCTGGCTGTAGACGCTGGTATCAAAATGCCCCCACCCCATCACGGCAGTACCCACCACAGGCAGCAGGATCAGCACCAGACCCAGGGTACAGAGTCGGCTCACCCAGCTGCCGCCGAGCAGGTTGACGAAGGTGAAGATCCAGACCGCCGCTATGGTGGCGATGGCCGCCGGGATAGGGTTGTTGAGGATGGGGAAGAAGACCGACAGGTAAGAGACGCCGGTAATGGCGATGGCCAGGTTGCCGATCCAGTTGGCATGGTAATAGAGCACACCGGTCTGGAAACCGAACACCGGAGAGATCTCGCCAGCGTACGCAATGGGGCCACCCTCTTGCGGGTTCTTGGTGGCGAGACGGGCAAACACGAAGGCCAGGCCCATGGCACCTACCAGACAGATGGCCCAGCTAAAAATGGAAATGGAACCTATGGTAGCCAGTGCCGAAGGCAGCAGCGCTATGCCGCTCCCCATCATGTTGCCGGCCACCACACCAGTACAGGCGATAAGGCCAATCTTCTTGCTCGTATCTAGGGACATAAGATCTCCGGTTCTATAAAAGGTCGGGTCGTCACATACACATTTGGCGGAACGCCCCGCCAACGAATGGGCACAGACTAGGCCTCTCCTCCCCGGAAAACATAAGGACCCGCTAACGGATAAAAATATGAGCCAACTTTTTTCGCCGCCTCGGCACCTTTTCAAAAAACCATTTAAAAACAGCAAATTGAAATCAAGCCACACCGCCATATTGATAAAACCTTGATATCCGGCCACCCCGCTTTTGCCCCTTGATAACCCCCTTATCTCGCCGTCTTGATATTTTTCCGGGGATAAACCCGGGATAAAGAGGCTCCCATTGCGCCCCCTCCCCTTGCGGCCATCCGAAAGTCCATCGGACCATCACTCCAAGTGGCCACTCACCCCTGTTCGACCCTCCGCATCTCTCATCACCACCCCGGCTCAGAGGCAAACCTCAGCGGCAATACCCGGTGCCCGGTGACCGGCAGGCCATACCCGCACTCACAGTGGAATAGCGGCAGCGAGCAGTGCTCATGACGCAAAGCCGGACAAGCGCAAATGCGGCGAGCAAGTCAAACGCGGGTGACAATGAGCAGCGGGAGATAAATCGGGCTGAGCCAGACTGGCTATTCCCTTGGGCAGACAGACGGATTGACGCAGACAGAAACGACACAGGCCGCCCGAAGGCAGCCTGTGGATACGGCCGGCAACAGTGCCGACCGAGGGAAAACAAGCGCTTCGGCGCTAGAAGAGCTTCACCTTGCTCTGGCCCAGCGCATTGAACAGTGCTGGGGTGAGGGTCTCCATGTTGCTGTAGAAACCGAGCTGCTGGCAGAGCAGATAGGTCTGCTCGGTCGCCTCCATCAGGAAGGCCTGACTGTAGGCATCTCCCGCCACCTCGGGGCGGCCATCCAGCTCCGCCAGCTTGCCCTGCAGTATGTAGTAGAGTACGGAGCGGCCACGGCTGGCGGCCTGCGCCAGCAGCTGACTCGCCTGCTGAGGCTGGTTGTTGAGGATGGCTTGCAGGGTCAAGGCCTCCCACACCCGAGCAGGCACGACGCCATCGCTTTGCACCACGCTGGCGAGATGAGTACCTATCCCCATCAGATGCTCACTCTCGGACTTGCCCGCCAGGGTTGCCAGCGCCTCCCCCGCCAGATAGCGCTCTGCCAGCAACAACGGCTGATCCGGCTGGACGAAAAGAGAGTTGTCGAGCAGCGCTATGCCACGCTTGAGGGCCACGGGATCCTGGCTGTTGATGTAATACTGCGCCTCCATCATGGCCATCAGGGAGGCATCATCGGTGGGCCATCCCATGCCGGGCAAGACGTCCGGCTGATCGAGGGCCCGCAGCAGATCCTGACTGCTCGCCTGCAGCACAGCGTGTACCTTGTGACGGCTGAGCTGGTACTGGTGGCTGAACAGCACCCGATTGGTATTGATGTTGCGATACTCCAGATCCAGATAGGTGCCCCGCGGCTGGCGGGAGACCCGCACGCTCAGCTCCTTGCCGGGCAGTATGCCCCCCATCAGATTGGTGGCGCCGTACTGCACCCGTAGCGGGGTAGCCGCAGCCACCTCCCCCATCAGGGCACGAGTGATGCCATCGGCCAAGCGCACGTTCTCGTTGTTGTCATCCATGCCGGAGTGAAAGCGAAACACCAGCAAATTGGGATCCAGCATGGCGTGGACCTGGGGGCTGGCGTGCTGATAGCTGAGCATGCTGACGATGGCGACCAGGATGACGGCCACGAAGATATCGAAGCTCACCATCTTCCAGCGGCTGCGGGCATCCTTGGCGTGAGTCGAGATGGCGCGGGTCAGGGGCCCGGCGGGAAAAGGGGCGACATTGGGCAGGGCATCGTCATCGTCGGCCGTGGCAGGCGGGCTCAGATCGGAGAGAGTCGGGTTGTCTGAGAGAGCGGTATTGACCGCGGGCTGCTCGTCCGCCATCACCACGGAAACCACCTGCAGCGGCCGCACCGATGCCACCAGCTTGTAGCCGCGCTTGGGCACGGTAACGATATAGTCGGCCGCATCAAAGCGACCATCTTTGAGGATCTTGCGCAACTCAAAGATGGACTGGGTGACCACCTGATCGGTCACCTCGGCGCCGTCCCACACCTCCTTGATCAGGGCATCGCGGCCAAACACTGTGCCCGTATGGCAGGCCAGAAACCGCAACAGATTGACCAGTCTGGGTTCAAGGTAAACCTCGCGGTCGGCGCGACACAGCATGTTGTCGTCAACCCTCAGGGTCCAGTCGTGGATCTCAAAAACCGATTCGCTCATGATTCACTCGCTGCAGATGGAGACAATGCACAATGAGAGTGACGCAAACCAGGACTGACTGAACGGAACAAGGCGCTGCCAGTGCGAGGTGGCAGAAAAAAGGGAACCGGATCAGTAAACATCGCTGTGAGTCAGTCTGGCCAGGCCATCCTGCGTACGTCTGAAGAGCATCCTTGCGGGCATTCCAATCGGGTCGATCGGAAGGGGGCCACTTTAAGCAAAACGGGAGCGGGATCCCACTTTTATTGGCCATTAACCACAGCTGAATTGATCCAACACAGGGGTTTTCGGCAAACGGGGTGCCGACTGATATCCATATGAACAGCACTTTCCCCGCGCCCAAAAAAGAAGGCCCCCGCATATGCAGGGGCCTTTTGACGCCATTTAGAGAAGCATGCAGGGCTTAGCAGTAGCCGTAGCCCATCAGGCGCTGGTAGCGCTGCTCCAGCAGCTGATCGGTCTCGAGCGGACGCAGGGCATCCAGGTCCTGCTTGAGGCGCTCCTTCAGGCGCTGGGCCATCAGGGGCACATCGCGGTGGGCACCACCGAGCGGCTCTTCGACTATGGTGTCGATGAGCTTGAGCTCTTTCAGGCGCTGGGCCGTGATACCCATGGCATCGGCGGCCACGGGCGCCTTGTCGGCACTCTTCCACAGTATGGAGGCGCAGCCTTCCGGCGAGATGACGGAGTAGGTGGAGTACTGCAGCATGTTGACGCGATCACCCACGCCGATAGCCAGGGCGCCACCCGAGCCGCCTTCACCGATCACGGTGCAGACAACGGGCACGGTCAGACCGGCCATCACTTTCAGGTTGCGGGCGATGGCTTCAGACTGACCACGCTCCTCGGCACCCACGCCTGGGTAAGCGCCCGGGGTGTCGATGAAGGTGATGATCGGCATCTTGAAGCGCTCGGCCATCTCCATCAGACGCAGGGCCTTGCGGTACCCTTCCGGGCGCGGCATGCCGAAGTTGCGCTTGATCTTCTCCTTGGTCTCGCGACCCTTCTGCTGACCAATCACCATCACGGGCTCGCCGTCGAGACGGGCGATACCCCCGACGATGGCCTTGTCATCGGCATAGGCGCGATCGCCAGCCAGCTCGTCGAAGTCGGTGAAGATGTGCTCGATATAATCGAGGGTGTAAGGACGCTGAGGATGACGCGCCATCTGGGATACCTGCCAGGCACCCAGATCGCCGAAGATCTTCTTGGTCAGCTCTTCGTTTTTCTTCTCCAGCCGGCGAATGTCTTCATTGAGATCGACAGCACTGTTGTGCTCACTCACATGACGGAGTTCATCAATCTGCGCCTGCAGCTCGGCAATCGGCTGTTCAAAATCCAGAAAAAGACTCATAGGGCCTATAGATCCTCTAATCAAAAACCAATTCAACCCGCTCTCGTCCCAGCAGGACACGCAAGTCATCTATCAGTTGATCGGTGGGCGTCACCCGCCACTCGGTACCGAGCGTCAATCGCACCCGTGAGCCGGGGCGACGATAGTTTACCTGAACCGGACAGACTCCGGCACGGGCGGGTTCCAAAATCTCGCACAAACGCGGGAAAAAGCGATCATCAATCCGCTGTTCATCGAGGGAGATGCGGATTGCCCTGGCAAAACGCTCCCTCGCATCGTTGATATCCAGTAATTCACGGGCCGACATTTTAAGGCCACCGGAGAAGTCATCAAAGCTGACCTGTCCAGAAACCACCAAAATACGGTCTTTTTGCATCAATTCTTCATATTTTTCCAGCGCTTCACTGAACAGAGTCACATCCAGACGGCCGGATCTGTCGTCCAGGGTGAAGATCCCCATCTTGTTGCCACGCTTGGTCACCATGCTGCGGGCCGCGATCACCAGCCCCGCTGCCGTGGTAACCGTATCCCGGGAGGTGGGATGCAGATCGCACAGACGGCCGGACGTGTAGCGACGCAATTCGCCGCTGTACTGGTTGATGGGGTGACCGGTCAGGTAAAGACCGAGCGTCTCCCGCTCCCCTTCCAGCCACACCTTGTCAGGCCAGTGCGGCACGTTGGCGAACGCCTTCTTGACGTCGTCAATCTCCTGGGTCAAGACCCCGAACATGTCGACCTGACCCACGGCCTGTGCCTTGGCGTGCTGCTCGGCGGCGCGCATCGCCTCTTCCAGCGTCGCCATCAGGGCGGCGCGGTGAGGACCGAGCCTGTCCATGGCGCCTGAGAGGATGAGTTTTTCCATCACCCGCTTGTTGATCTTCTTGATGTCGACCCGGTTACAGAAGTCGAACAGATCGCGAAACGGCCCGTCCTGATCCCGGGCACTGAGAATGGCGTCGATAGGGCCTTCCCCCACTCCCTTCACAGCCCCTATGCCGTAGACGATGTGGCCATCTTCGTTGACGCTGAACCGGTAGCGACCGGTATTCACATCAGGCGGTATCACGGTAAGCCCCATGCGCTGACATTCGTCCACCAGGGTCACTATCTTGTCGGTGTTGTCCATATCGGCGGTCATGACCGCCGCCATGAACTCGGCCGGGAAGTGGGTCTTGAGCCAGAGGGTCTGGTAGGAGACCAGCGCATAGGCGGCGGAGTGGGATTTGTTGAAGCCGTAGCCCGCAAACTTCTCCACCAGATCGAAGATCTTTACCGCCAGTTCGCCGTCGATGCCGTTCTTGACCGCCCCTTCCTCAAACCCGGATCGCTGCTTGGCCATCTCGGCCGGGTTTTTCTTGCCCATGGCCCGGCGCAGCATGTCCGCACCCCCCAGGGTGTAGCCCGCCAGCACCTGGGCTATCTGCATCACCTGCTCCTGATAGAGGATGATGCCGTAGGTGGGTTCAAGGATCGGTTTGAGACTTTCGTGTTGCCACTTCTCGTCCGGGTAGGAGATCGCCTCCTTGCCGTGCTTTCGCTCGATGAAGTTGTCCACCATGCCCGACTGGAGCGGGCCCGGACGGAACAGGGCCACCAAGGCGATCATGTCTTCGAAACAGTCAGGCTGCAGCCGTTTGATGAGATCCTTCATGCCACGGGATTCGAGCTGGAATACCGCCGTGGTCTCGAACCGCTGCAACAGATCAAACGACTTCTTGTCGTGGATGGGGATGGCGGCGATGTCGACCGGCGGCTTGCCCTCTTTGACAAGGCGCGGGTTTATCATGCCGAGCGCCCAGTCGATGATGGTCAGGGTACGCAGCCCCAGGAAGTCGAACTTCACCAGCCCGGCGTATTCCACATCGTTCTTGTCAAACTGGGTGACAGGGTGATTGCCGGAGTCGTCGCAGTAAAGCGGCGCAAAGTCGGTGATCTTGGTGGGCGCTATTACCACACCACCTGCGTGTTTGCCGGCGTTGCGCACCACCCCTTCCAGCCGGCGCGCCATGTCGATGAGGTCTTTGACCTCCTCGTCCTGCTCATAAAGCTCGGGCAGCTTGGGCTCGGCCTCGAATGCCTTGGCCAGGGTCATGCCCGGATCAGGCGGGATCAGCTTGGATATGCGATCGACGAAACCATAGGCATGGCCCAGCACCCGGCCCACGTCCCGTACCACCGCCTTGGCCGCCATGCTGCCGAAGGTGATGATCTGGGATACGGCATCCCGGCCATACATGTCGGAGACGTGCTCGATCACCTCGTCCCGTCTGTCCATGCAGAAGTCGACGTCAAAGTCGGGCATGGATACCCGCTCCGGGTTCAGGAAGCGTTCGAACAGCAAGTCGAATTCAAGCGGGTCGAGGTCGGTGATCTTGAGCGCGTAAGCCACCAGTGAACCCGCCCCCGAGCCCCGGCCCGGGCCAACGGGGATGCCGTTGTCCTTGGACCACTGGATAAACTCCATCACTATGAGGAAGTAACCCGGGAAGCCCATCTGGTTGATGACTTTCAGCTCGATCTCGAGGCGCTCGTCATACTCGCCGCGCTTGACGGCGCGCACGGCCGGATCCGGGAACAGAAAGGTGAGACGCTCTTCCAGGCCC
The DNA here is from genome assembly GCF_963900955.1 of Aeromonas sp. 9A. Lineage (NCBI taxonomy): Bacteria > Pseudomonadati > Pseudomonadota > Gammaproteobacteria > Aeromonadales > Aeromonadaceae > Aeromonas > Aeromonas sp. 9A. Next base: position 1,472,648 of record NZ_CAWRFG010000001.1, on the reverse strand, counting down.
TCTTTGGATTTGGCCACCAGAAAGTCTTCGGTGGTCATGTCGCCGGTCGGGAAATTGGGCAGGAAGTATTCACCCAGACGCACAGTCACGTTGCAGCGCTTGGCGATCTCCACCGTGTTTTCCAGCGCTTCGGGGATGTCGGCAAACAGCTCGGCCATCTCCTCCTGGCTGCGCAGGTACTGCTGCGGGCTGTAACGGCGCGGGCGACGCTTGTCCATCAGGGTATAGCCATCGTGGATGGCAACCCGGATCTCGTGGGCGTCGAAGTCCTCGGCGTTGAGGAACACCACCTCGTTGGTGGCCACCACCGGCAGCTCGAACTCGGTGGCAATGGCCACCGCCATGTGCAGGTAGACCTCTTCATCGGGTCGACCGGTACGCAGCAGCTCCAGGTAGTAGGCGTCGGGAAAGTGGGTCTGGTAGAAGGCGAGACAAGACTCCGTCATCTGCCGGTTGCCCTTGAGCAGGAACTTGCCCACGTCCCCCTCCCGTCCACCCGAGAGCACTATGACCCCCTTGGCGTGATCAGTGAGCCACTCCTTGTCGATGACGGGACGCCCCTGCACATGCCCGCGCTGATAACCGCGGGAGATGAGCAGGGTAATGTTCTGGTAGCCGTCATTGTCCATGGCCAGCAGAGTGAGGCGGAACTGCTCGTCCCCCAGCTCACTGCTTTGCACCCAGAAGTCGGCCCCGACGATGGGCTTGATGCCCTTGCCGTGGGCGGCGCCATAGAAGCGCACCAGACCGCACATGTTCATCTGGTCGGTCAGGGCCAGCGCCGGCATGTTGTTGGCCGCAGCGGCTCCGACGATGGGATTGATCTTCTGCAGACCATCGACCATGGAGAAATCGGAGTGGACGCGCAGGTGGATAAAACGGGGTTCAGCCATCGTCATACCCTCTCGTTGCTCAAACAGAAATGCATTGGCTATTCGATCCCAAGTGCATGGCGCACCGGCTTGAAACTCTTGCGATAAGCGGGCAAGGGCCCGCGCTCGGCCAGAATGGCGAGGTGCTCAGGGGTCGGATAGCCCTTGTGACGGGCGAAACCATATTCGGGATGACGGCTGTCCAGCTCGGTCATCTCCGCATCGCGAGTCACCTTGGCCAGAATCGAGGCGGCGCTGATGGCGGCCACCAGGCTGTCGCCCTTGACCACGGCGCGCGCTTCCATCGGCAAGCTTGGACAACGGTTGCCGTCGATAAAGACCAGCTCAGGGGTGATAGACAAGCCCGCCACGGCGCGCTGCATTGCCAGCATGGTGGCGTGCAGTATGTTGAGCTCGTCTATCTCTTCGGGACTGGCACGGCCTATGGCCCAGGCCAGCGCCTTCTGCTTGATCTCGTCAAACAGCGCCAGACGCTTCTTCTCGGAGAGCTTCTTGGAATCGGCGAGCCCGGTGATCGGGTTGGCCGGATCCAGGATCACGGCGGCGGTGACCACGTCACCCACCAGGGGGCCACGACCCACCTCGTCCACCCCGGCAACCAGCTTGTCTTCGGGAATATCGATCATCATCTTGCAGCCTTGAATCAAAACAGGCCCCGCAGGGCCTGACATGGGGTAGATGAGCGCAGCGCTATCGGCCACCCTGCCTGTTATCTGCCGAGCAGTTCGGCCACCGCATCCGCGGCCTGCACATCGGCGTTGCAGCGAATGCTCTGGTGCAGCCGGGTGAAAGTGGCGATGAGTTCACGGTTGTCGTGTTCCAGCAGCTTGCTGACTTCATCCACCAGATTGTCCGGGGTGCACTCGTGCTGAATAAGCTCCGGCACCAGCATCTGATCGGCCAGCAGATTGGGTAGTGACACATAGGCGGTCTTCACCAGCCGCTGAGCCAGCCAATAGCTGAACGGTTTGAGCTTGTAGCCCACCACCATGGGCTTTTTCACCAGCATGGCTTCCAGCGCAGCGGTACCGGAGGCAAGCAGCACGGCATCGGCAGCTATCATGGCTTCGCGCCCCTGGCCTTCCAGCAACACCATGTCGAGATCCGGCGCCAGCTCGGCCTTGATGGCCATGAACTGCGCCCGTCGCGCCTCGTTGACCAGCGGCACGATAAAGCCGAGATCCGGATAACGTACCGTCAGCCGCTTGCAGGCCTCGAGAAATACCGGTGACATGAAGCCCACCTCGGCGGTGCGACTGCCGGGCAACACGGCCAGCCAGCGTCGGCCCGGGTCAATGCCCAGCGCCTGGCGCACGGCGACCTGGTCCGGTTCGAGCGGGATCGCATCGGCCATGGTGTGACCCACGAACCGGCAAGGGGCAGCGAAGCGATCGTAGAAGGCTTTCTCGAACGGCAGGAAGGCGAGCACCATGTCGGTGGCGGCCTTGATCTTGTGAATGCGGTTCTGACGCCAGGCCCAGACAGAGGGACTGACATAGTGAACCGTCTTGATACCGGCGCGGCGCAGCTTCAGCTCCACCCCGATATTGAAATCCGGTGCATCCACCCCGACGAAGATGTCAGGTGGATTGGCAATGAAATGGCGCAGCAGTTCACGGCGAACCTTGAGGATGCGCGGCAGACGGCCCAGCACCTCTGTGATCCCCATGACGGAGAGCTCTTCCATCTCGAACAGGGCCTTGACGCCGAGGGCCTGCATGCGCGGCCCGGCGATCCCTTCAAACTGCGCATCCGGATAACGGCGCTGCAGCTCGCGCACCAGGCCAGCGGCCAGAATGTCGCCGGAGGTCTCTCCGGCGACGATACCGATGCGAACGGGATCAGGCACGGATGATCCCGCGCTCGTTGTCCTTGAGGAAATCCACGTAGAGCTGGACGGCCGGTTCGGTGGCCGCCATCTCTGTCAGCACGGGCAACACCTCTTCGACTGTCTTGCCGGAGCGGAAGATCTCTTTGTAGGCACGCTTGACGGCGGAGATGGCTTCAGCGCTGAAACCACGGCGACGCAGGCCCTCGGAGTTGACCCCGAACGGCTTGGCGTAATTGCCAGCGGCCATCACGTAGGGCGGCACATCCTTGTTCAGGGCGGCGCAGCCACCGATGAAGGCGTGGGAGCCAACGCGACCGAACTGGTGGATCGCGGAGAGACCGCCGAAGATCACGAAGTCACCTATCACCACGTGGCCCGCCAGGGTCGCGTTGTTGGCGAAGATGCAGTTGTCACCGATGATGCAATCATGGGCAACGTGCACGTTGACCATAAAGAGGTTGCCGCTGCCCACCCTGGTCAGGGATTGATCCTGGATGGTGCCGCGGTGCACAGTGCAGTTCTCGCGAAAGACGTTGTTGTCGCCAATCTCGAGGAAGGTGCGCTCGCCGGCATACTTCTTGTCCTGGCAATCCTCACCGATGGAGGTGTGCTGGAAGATCTTGTTGCCACGGCCTAGTTTGGCCGGCCCCTTGATCACCACATGGGAACCTACCCAGGTGTTGTCGCCGATTTCCACCTCGGCACCGATGACGGAAAAGGGGCCGATTTCAACCCCTTTGCCAATCACCGCAGACTCATGGACGATGGCAGTATCGTGAATGATGGCAGTCTGGTCGATCACGTGTATTAAACCTCGCGTTTGGCGCACATCAGCTCGGCGGTACAAACCACTTCACCGTTGACCGTGGCCACACCGGTGAACTTGGCAATACCGCGACGCTCTTTCAGGAACTCCACGTCGAGCACCAGCTGATCGCCAGGGCCAACCGGACGCTTGAAACGAGCGTTGTCGATGGAGGCAAAGTAATAGAGTTCGTTGGGAGACGGCTTGCCCACCATGGTAAAGGCCAGGATACCGGTGGCCTGCGCCATGGCTTCCAGGATCAGTACGCCGGGAAACACCGGCTTGGCCGGGAAATGTCCCTGGAAGATCGGCTCGTTGAACGAGACATTCTTGATGGCACGCAAGGTTTTGCGCTCATCGCTGATCTCGTAATCGTCGACCCGATCCACCATCAGGAACGGATAACGGTGGGGCAGCAGATCCATGATTTCCTGGATGCCCAGGCTCTTCTTTTCAGTAGTCAAAACAGTACCCTATACCAATCGTGATTATTCTTGATCCAGCTTCTTCTCAAGCTTGCTCAACCGCTTGTGCATCTCTTCGATACGCATCACCCGGGCGGCGGTCTTGCGCCACTCTTTATTGGTTTGCAGAGGGATGCCGGAAGAGTAGACACCGGGCTCGGTAATGGGTCGCATCACCATGGCCATGCCGGTAACGGTGGCCTGATCGCAGATCTCCATGTGCCCGTTAAAGACGGAGGCGCCGCCAATGATACAGTATTTGCCGACCTTGAGACTACCAGCCATCACGGTGGAGCCTGCCACGGCGGTGCCGTAGCCGATCTCGACGTTGTGGGCGATCTGGCACTGGTTGTCGATGATGACGTTATCCGCGATGCGGGTATCTTCCAGCGCGCCGCGGTCTATGGTGGTGCAGGCACCAATCTCGACCCGGTTGCCGATGGTCACGCCACCGAGCTGGGGGATCTTGATCCACTCGCCACGCTCATTGGCATAACCGAACCCATCGGCCCCGATCACTGTGCCGGATTGAACCAGACAGTCGGAACCCATGGTGATGTTGTGATACAGGGTGACGTTGGCCCACAACCGGGAGCGCGCTCCCAGTCGGGTATTCTTGCCAACAAAACAGCCAGGGCCTATGCGTACGTCATCCCCCAGCACGACGCCGGATTCGATCACTGCATTGGCCCCGATAGCCACTCTCTCGCCCAGTTGCACGTCAGCCGCAATGACGGCGCTCGGATGGATATCCGTGGCCGGCTGCGGTGTGGTGTCCAGCAGTTGGGCTACCCGGGCAAACCCCACATAGGGGTCTTTGAGTACCAGGGCATTGGTGGGACAAAATGGCAGATCCGCTTCTGTAATGAGCACGGCCGAGGCCTTGCTCTGCTCCAGATAATGCCGGTACTTTTTATTGGACAGGAAGGTGATATCCCCCTCCCCGGCCTTTTCCAGTGTCGCTACCTTGCGGATTTCCAGGGTTCCGTCGCCATGGATCTCGGCCCCCAGTTGCTGGGCCAGCTGTGCGAGAGTGAATGCCATCAATTAGTTGCTCTTGCTTACCTGAGAAATAACCTGGGCAGAGATGTCCAGCTTGCTGGCGGCATAGGGCGCAGCATTGCGCTCAAGCACCAGATCATAGCCATTGCTCTTGGCGATGGAATCGATGGCAGCCTGTACCTTGGTCAGGATCTTGTTGCGCTCTTCAGACTGACGACGACCGTTGTCCTGCTCAAACGCTTGACGCTTCTGGTTGAACTCCATCTGCAGCTTGGCCAGTTTTTCCTGGTTCTGCTTCTTCTGATCGGCGCTCATGAAGGCTTCATCCTTCTTGAACTTCTCGACCAGTTTCTGACCGTCGGATTCCAGCTTCTGCAGCTCACGCATGCGCGGCTCGAATTCACCTTTCAGCTTCTTGGAAACAGCTTCACGCTGGGGCAGCTTTTGGAATACTTCGCCCATGTCGACCACGGCGATCTTGGTGTCAGCCAAGGCGGAGCCCATGCCGGCAGCCATCAGTGCAAAACTCAAACCAGCTACTTTCAACGCTTTATTCACACTAACTCCTTGTTCCCTCATGTGAGGGCAACCTGATTTACCTGATTATGCAAGTGGTACCCGGACCGACTTGTTACCTGGTGAGGCACGCAAGCTGCGCGTCCCATCATTAAATACCCCCACCGGCTGGGTGGGGGCGCGTCCGTCCTTAGAAGGTACGGCCGATATTGAACGAGAAGAACTCTGTCCTGTCCCCTTCGTACTCCTTGAGCGGACGGGCAATCGCGAACACCAGGGGTCCCATGGGGGAGAGCCATTGCAGCGACAGACCGGCCGAGGCACGGTAGTTGGTCGGGTCCGAATAGTCGGTCAGATAGTTGCAACCACTGAAACAGCGGTTTTGATACTGGGCATAGTCGAAGGTGGTATCCCACACTGAACCAGCATCGATGAAGAAGCTGGTACGCAGCTGAGGCTGATAGGTTTCGGACGCAAACGGCGTCGGTACTATCATCTCGAGGGAGGCCACTGCCAGGGCGTTGCCGCCCACCGAGCTGTCGGTACCCTGAATGACGTCGTTACCGCTCAGGTTGTAGTAGTAGAGCGCCTTCGGACCTACCGTATTGCTCTTGAAGCCACGCAGTGTGTCAAAACCACCGGCGAAGTAGTTCTCGAAGAACGGCAGGACGTGATCATAGCTGCCGTTGCTGCCATAACCGTTGCCGTAAGAGGCGCGAGCCTTGGCCATCAGCACCCACTTGTGGTCCGCATCGAACGGGAAGTAGTGTGCATCTTCGGCGTTCAGCTTGAAGTACTGCAGATCCATGCCGGGCACTGTCACCTTGGCGTTCACACGCTGACGGTCACCCGCGGTTGGGAACATCCCCTTGTTGAGGGTTGAACGGGTCCAGCCGGCGGTGACGTCAACGGTGTTGAACACCATGCGGTTGTCGCCATCCTTGTTCTTGCTGTACACCTTCCAGAACTCGTCCACCTGCAGATAGGGGTTGGGCTGGGACAGTTTGTTGTTCTCGATCCCCAGGCTGAAGTCGAGGCGGTTGTTCTCGTTGACCGGGAAACCACTGGAGAGGCGGAAGCCAATCGTGGTGTTCTCATAGTCGACTATGTTGGCATCGGCCGCACTGAACTGGTTGTAGTAGAGGCGGCCGCCCAGGCTGACACCGTCCACGGTGAAGTAGGGATCGTTGTAGCTGAGGTCGACGCTCTTGGAGTACTTGTTGGTACTGGCGGAGATACCGATCTTCTTGCCGGTACCCATGAAGTTGTCCTGCTGCAGGCCTGCCTGCAGGCTCAGGCCCGATTCGGTACCATAACCCACACCGGCGTTGATGGAGCCAGCTGGCTGCTCCTTGACCTTGAAGTCGAGATCGACCTGGTCATCGCTGCCCGGTACCCGCTTGGTGTCCACTTCCGCGGTTTCAAAGAAGCCGAGACGGTTGAGACGGGTCTTGGACTGCTCGACGCTGTCGGAGGAGAGCCAGGTGCCTTCCATCTGACGCATTTCGCGGCGCAGCACTTCGTCCTGGGTGGTGACGTTGCCGCTGAAGTTGATGTTGCGCACATAGACACGGGGACCCGGCTCTATGTTGACGATCAGCTCCACTTCCTTGGTTTCGTCGTTGACCTGGGGGAAGGTGACCACTTTCGGGTAGGCATAGCCGTAACGACCGAGGAACTTGGAGAGCACCTCTTCGGTGTGAGTTACCTGACTGGCGGAGTAGGTGCTGCCTGCCTCTATGGGGATCAGGCCCTTCATTTCGCCACCACGGTCGATCAAATCGCCCTTGAGCTGGACGCCGGAGACCTTGTACTGATCCCCTTCCTTGACGTTCAGGGTCACGTAGACACCCTTCTTGTCAGGGGTCATGGAAACCTGGGTCGACTCTTGGGCGAAGCGGATATAGCCGCGGTCCATGTAGTAGGAGCGCAGGGTTTCGATGTCGCCGGCCAGTTTCTGTTTCTGGTAACGCTGGTCACCGGTGAAGTTCCACCAGGGCACATCGTCCTTGAGGGAGAGTTGGGCCAGCAGTCGCTCTTCCGGGAAGACGTTGTTGCCAACTATGTTGATCTGCTGGATCTTGGCCGCTTCCCCTTCCACGAAGGTGAACTTGAGGTCGACCCGGTTGCGCGGCAGCGGGGTGACGATGGCCTTGACCTTGGCGGAGTATTTGCCCACGCCGTAGTAGAAATCTTCCAGACCCTTTTCGAGGGAGCTCAGCACGGTACGATCCAGCGGATCACCCACCCGGATGCCGGAGGACTCCAGGCTCTGGGTCAGCTGCTCTTCCTTGATATCCTTGTTGCCTGAAAACTCGATGCTGGAGATGGTCGGCCGCTCCTTGACCGCCACTTGCAACACCTGGCCGTCACGGTAAACCTTCACATCCTCGAAGTTACCGGAGGAGTAGAGCTTTTTGATGGCGTTGGCCAGGGTCACGGAATCGACGGTGTCGCCAACCCGGATCGGCAGGTTCAACAGGGCGGCCCCCAGCGTTACACGCTGCAAGCCGTCGACCTGGATATCTTGCACCACAAAAGAGGCAGGGGCCGCCTGGGCCAGGAAACTGGCACCCAGCAGGCAACTCAACACCAATGCTTTTTTAACAGCCATTTTGTTCTTGTGTGTCCTTGTTGATGCTCTGGCCTCAGAGGCGAGCGAAATCATTAAATAGCGCAATGCCCATCAGTAACATCAGAATGGCGGCGCCGATCCTGAAACCCACTTCCTGAATTTTGTCTGATACCGGCTTGCCGGTGACTGCCTCGATGAGGAAGTAGACCAGATGGCCACCGTCCAGCACCGGCAGGGGAAACAGGTTGATGATCCCCAGGTTGACGCTGATCAGCGCCAGAAAGCCGAGGAAATAGACCAGACCGTAATCGGCACTGCTGCCTGCCCCCTTGGCAATGGAGATGGGACCGCTCAGGTTATCCAGGGAGACGATGCCACCAATCAGCTTGCCAATCATGTCAAAGGTCAGCGTGGTCAGGCTCCAGGTCTTCTGGGCTCCCTGCCACAGGGCCTGCAAAGGCCCATACTGTAACAGAATTCGATACTCATCCGGTAATGGAACCAATTGCGGTGACAAGCCGACAAAACCGACCAGCTGGCCACGCACTTTTTTCACATCCGGAGTCAGGGTCAGGGTCAGTTCACTGCCTGCCCGCTCCACCACGACCTGCAATGGCTGCTCGGGGGACTGCTGGACCTGGTGCACGAACTGGGTCCACTCGGTGACCTCCTGCTCGCCCACCCGCTTGATGCGATCGCCCACCTGCAGGCCGGCTTTTTCACTGGCGCTCGCAGGCACTATGGCCTCGACCACAGGCAGTACCTTGCCGCCGAGGGGCACTATCCCCAGGCTGCCGACGGGGGACTCTTTGTCCGGATCGAAGGTCCAGCTATCCAGCATCAGCGTCTTGTCGACGGCGTAGCTGGCGCCTGGCGCCTTCAGCTTGAGCTGGACGGCCTCATCGCCCAGGTGGCTGATGAGGGCATAGGTCACGCTCTCCCAGTCACCGGTCGCCTTGTCGCCGACACCGACGATCTCCATGCCGGGTTCGATCCCTGCCACCGCCACTATGGAGGCGGGACGCACCTCCCCCACCACGGGTTTGACGGCAGGGACGCCGATCATGAACATCAGCCAGAGGGCAAACAGGGCAAACACGAAGTTCGCCATGGGACCCGCTGCCACTATGGCCATCCGCGTCCAGACACTCTTGTGATTGAAAGCAAATTGCTCATCGCCGGGTTTGAGCTCGTCGACCCGACCATCCAGCATCTTGACGTAACCGCCGAGCGGGATCAGTGCCAGCACATACTCGGTGCCATCCTTGCCCGTCCGGCGCCAAATAGCCTTGCCAAAACCGATGGAGAAGCGCTCGACCTTGACGCCGCAACGGCGGGCCACCCAGAAATGGCCAAATTCATGCACCGCAACCAGCAATCCGAGGGCGATGATAAAAGCACCAATGTTCCACAGCACGCCGCCCATCAGCCGATCACCTCGAAATCACACCCATTCGAATCATCGAAGGAGGCAGTAACAAAGGCAGGTTTGTCATTCCACAGCACAGCACTCATCAGCCAGTTACCTCGATTTCATGCATGGTCCGGTACCCAAAGGCAACGATAAAGGCAGCACAATGCCACGAAATACCACTCATTAGCTAAGCTCCTCAATCAAATTGTGAGCACGGGCACGGGCCGCACCATCCAGCGCAATCAAATCATCCAGTGAACCCACAGGGGAACTCCCCAGCGCCAGCATGGTGGCCTCATTGACTCTGGCAATATCCATAAAACCGATCCGCTCTGCAAGGAAAGCCGCAACGGCCTCTTCATTGGCGGCATTGAGCGCAGTGGTCGCCGCCTGCCCTTGCTGACAGGCACTCATGGCAAGTGCCAGGCAGGGATAACGCTCATAATCGGGCCGGATAAAGCTGAACTCTCCGACACTGAAGAAATCCAAAGGTTCCACTCCGGACTCAACTCGAGCCGGATAAGCCAGGGCGTGCGCTATGGGGGTACACATGTCCGGATTGCCAAGTTGGGCCATCACTGAGCCGTCCTTATACTGCACCATGGAGTGGATCACTGACTGGGGATGGATCACCACCAGGATCTGCTCGGGCGCGGCGTTGAACAACCAGCGCGCCTCTATGTACTCCAGCCCCTTGTTGATCATGGTGGCGGAGTCGACCGAGATCTTGGCCCCCATGGACCAGTTCGGGTGGGCGATGGCCTGGGCCGGCGTGACCTGTGCCAGCGCATGGATGTCGGTATATCGAAACGGACCGCCTGAGCCGGTCAGCAGTATCCTGCTGATGCCCGCCCCCGCCAGATCGCAGTAGCCGGGCTGGCGCTGAATGGCTTCGGGCAGGCACTGAAAAATCGCATTGTGTTCGCTGTCGATGGGCAGCAGCTCGGCGCCATGCTCGCGCACCGCCTCCATGAAGAAGGCCCCGGACATCACCAGCGCCTCCTTGTTGGCCAGCAGGATCCGCTTGCCGGCGCGCACTGCGGCCATGGTCGGTGCCAGACCCGCCGCACCGACGATGGCCGCCATCACGCTGTGTGCATCGGGATGGGCAGCCACCTCGCACAGGGCAGCCTGACCGGACAGTACCCGCGTCGCGCTACCGTGGGTCTTGAGCTGGCCCGCCAGTGCGGTCGCGGCGGCCTCATCCACCATGACGGCGAAACGGGGGGAAAACTCGAGACAGTCCCGCACCATGGCATCCACGCTGCGAGCGGCGGTGAGCGCCAGTACTTGCCAACGCCCGGGATTGCGGCGCAGCACCTTGAGGGTGCTCTGCCCGATGGAGCCGGAAGCCCCCAGGATCACCAGGTTATGCATCAGAACTCCTGACTGAGTAACAGATAACTGAGCAGGAAGACTGGCAGGGCCGCGGTCAGGCTGTCGATCCGGTCGAGGATACCACCATGACCGGGCAATAGAGTGCCAGAATCCTTGATGCCTGCCTCCCGCTTGAACATGCTCTCGGTGAGATCGCCGAGCACGGAAGCCAGCACGGCCAGCAAGGAGCAGAACAGCACTATCGCCATCTTGGCGGGTACAAAGCCCATGAACCAGGTCACACCGACCGCCAGCAGGCTGGCGGTAAAGAGACCACCGCACATGCCTTCGATGGTTTTACCCGGGCTGACGGCCGGCGCCAGCTTGTGTTTGCCAAAGGCCTTGCCGAAAAAATACGCGCCAGAATCTGCCGCCCAGACCAGCCCCATGACGAACAACAGGATCCAGGCCCCCATCATGGGGTCGTGATAGAAGTTGTAACCACGAATGGCCACCAGGGACCAGAAGAAGGGCACCAGGGTCACCAGACCAAACAGGGATTTGAGCCAGATGGACTCTTTCCACAGCCTGGCGCTCCGGGGATAGCGCAATACCAGCAGCAGCCCCAGCAGCCACCAGCTGACGGCGGTCCAGAGCACGCCCATCACCAGCGGATGCAGATGGGGGGTCCAGAGCTGATCGACCGGCAGCCAGAACAGGCTGGCACCGAGCAACAGACAGAACACCAGCGGCAACCATTGCTGCGGCTGGGCAGAGACGAAGCCACTCCACTCGCGGCTGGCCAACAGAAACACCAGAGCTGCCAACAGGGCAAAGAATTTCAACGGCAGGAAAAATAGCGCTCCCAATACCAGGGGAACAAGCAGTAATGCGGTAATAATTCGTTGTTTTAGCAAAAGAAACCTCTCTCTTGGGAGGGGATTTAGCCGGTCTGATGCTCGGCGATCAATTCCCGTATCTGTTCACCCGTACACCCGAAGCGACGCTCGCGGGCAACGAAAGAGGCAACGGCCTCACTGAACTCGGCCTCGTTGAAATCGGGCCACAATACCGGGGTAAAATAGAGCTCGGCATAGGCGAGCTGCCATAACACAAAATTGCTGATGCGATGATCGCCGCCGGTCCGGATCAGCAGATCCACAGGTGGTAAATCCGCCATGCAGACCTGCTCGGCCAGCAGGGACTCATCGATGGCATCGGCATCCAGCTCGCCTGCCGCCACGGCTCGGGCCAGCTTGCGGGCCGCCTGGGCGATATCCCACTGACCACCGTAATTGGCAGCAATGTTGAGGGTCAGCCCCTTGTTGTCTGCAGTCAAAGCCTCGGCCTTGGCGATCCTGGCCTGCAAGCGCTCGCTGAAACGGGCGGTATCGCCGATCACCTTGAGCCGGATCCCGTTGCTGTGCAGTTGCTTGACCTCGCGGCCCAGCACTGTCATGAAGAGTTCCATCAGGGCACTGACCTCCCCTTCCGGACGCCGCCAGTTCTCGCTGGAGAACGCAAACAGGGTCAACGCCTCTATCTTGGCGCGCGCGGCAAACGTCACCGCCTCACGAACAGACTTCACGCCCGCCTTATGGCCATAGACCCGCATCTTGCCACGGTTCTGAGCCCAGCGCCCGTTGCCATCCATGATGATGGCCACATGACGAGGCAAGGACGAATTGGCACAATCACCTAACGCTGCCAAAAGCGACATTCATTTCTCCCACAAAGACAAAAGCGCCGTGCAGGGGCACTACACGGCGCTCGTAATATACCTGTCAGAGGCTTAGATTTCCATTAGCTCCTTTTCCTTCGCGGCCAGGGCGTCATCCACCAGCTTGATGAAGGAATCGGTGAGTTTCTGGATCTCTTCCTGGGCACGACGGTCATCGTCTTCGGAGATTTCTTTGTCTTTGAGCAGTGCTTTCAGATCGGCGTTGGCATCACGACGGATGTTGCGCACGGCCACACGGGCACCTTCCGCTTCAGCACGGACGATCTTGGTCAGATCGCGGCGACGCTCTTCGGTCAGAGGCGGCAGGGGCACACGCAGGGTCTGACCGTTGCTGGACGGATTCAGGCCCAGATCGGAGGTCAGGATGGCCTTTTCTACCGCCTGGATCATGGAACGGTCAAAAATGGAGATGGACAGGGTGCGGGCATCTTCTGCCACCACGTTGGCCAACTGTTTCAGAGGAGTGGCAGCACCGTAATACTCAACCTGGATACCGTCGAGCAGGCTCGGGTGAGCACGGCCGGTACGGATCTTGGACATCTGGGTCTTGAGCGACTCTACGCTCTTGGCCATACGGTCCTTGGCGTCGTTTTTAATCTCGTTGATCACAGTGGTTTTCCTTTTGGCGAACGAGCCATCACGCGGCTCGTGTCTATCATATTTATCTTATTTGCCGATGTGGTGGATCAGCGTGCCTTCCGGCTCACCCATGATAACCCGACGCAATGCACCCGGTTTGTTCATGTTGAACACGCGGATCGGCAGATCGTGGTCACGGGCCAGAGTAAAGGCTGCAAGATCCATCACCTTGAGCTCTTTTTCAAGCACTTCGTTGTAGCTGAGCTCATGATACAGCACGGCGTCCGGATTCTTAACCGGATCCTCGTTGAATACGCCATCGACCTTGGTCGCCTTGAGCACAACATCGGCTTCGATCTCGATGCCACGCAGGCAGGCTGCAGAATCGGTGGTAAAGAAGGGGTTGCCGGTACCGGCAGAGAAAATCACCACTTTGCCGGCGCGCAGCTGGCTGATGGCCTCGGCCCAGCTATAGGAATCGCAAACACCCTGCAGGGAGATGGCAGACATCAGACGGGCATTCACATAAGCACGATGCAGGGCATCACGCATGGCCAGACCGTTCATCACGGTAGCCAACATACCCATGTGGTCGCCCACCACGCGGTTCATGCCCGCTTTGGCAAGACCGGCACCACGGAACAAGTTGCCGCCACCGATGACCAGACCGACCTGAACACCCAACTCAACCAGTTCCTTGATCTCTTGGGCCATCCGCTCCAGCACAGCTGGATCAATGCCAAAACCCTCGGATCCTTGCAGGGCTTCACCACTCAACTTCAGAAGAACACGTCTGTATGCAGGCTTGGGATTGGTACTCATGTCACTGATTCCTGGTCATATAAAGACCGCGACATAAGTCGCGGTCTGGGGAAACGGAAAAACCGGTTCGATTAGGCCTTCTGAGCGGCCGCGATTTGGGCTGCTACTTCAGCAGCGAAATCGGTCTCTTGCTTCTCGATGCCTTCGCCCACTTCGAAACGGGTGAAGGAGACAACGTCAGCGCCTTCTTTCTTCAGCAGCTCGGCAACGGTCATGGAAGGATCCTTCACGAACGGCTGACCAGTCAGGGAAACCTCACCGGTGAACTTCTTCATGCGGCCTTCAACCATCTTCTCGGCGATCTCTTTCGGCTTGCCGGAGTTGATGGCGATGTCGATCTGAATTTCGCGCTCTTTGGCAACGACTTCAGCAGACACGTCTTCAGGCTTGACGAACTGCGGGCTGTTGGCAGCAACGTGCATGGCCAAATCTTTGGCCAGCTCGGCAGTACCACCGGTCAGCTTGGTGATAACACCAATGCGGGAACCGTGAACGTAGGTGCCCAGGTTGTCACCTTCAACCAGCATCACGCGACGCAGGTTCATGTTCTCACCGATCTTGGCGATCAGGTTGGTGATGGTCAGTTCGACGGACTCACCGTTACCGAAGTCAGCCGCTTTCAGTGCGTCAACGTCAGCAATTTTCTGGGTCGCAGCGATATCGGCGATCTTCTGGCCCATTGCCATGAAGCTGGCATCTTTGGCGACGAAGTCGGTTTCGCTGTTCAGCTCGATCATGACGGCAACGTTGCCTTCGGTACGAGCAAAGATCACGCCTTCAGCAGCGATACGGCCTGCTTTCTTGGCGGCCTTGGCCTGACCGGATTTACGCATGTTCTCGATTGCCAGCTCGATATCACCAGCGGCTTCTTCCAGCGCTTTTTTGCAATCCATCATGCCAGCGGCAGTGCGCTCGCGCAGTTCTTTTACCAGGGCGGCAGTAACGTTAGCCATGTCCAGTATCCTCGGTCTTGAATTGACAAGAAACAGGGGCCACAAGGGCCCCTGCTAACCAATTACATCAGCTTGGTTAATAAGGGCTTTACAGTCCTTATCAATTACTCAGCTTCAACGAAGCCATCTTGTTCAGCTTGAACAACGATGTCCTGAGCGCGAGCTTCCAGTACGGTGTCAGCAGCAGCATTCAGGTACAGCTGTACGGCACGGATAGCATCGTCGTTACCCGGGATGACGTAATCAACGCCGTCCGGGTTGGAGTTGGTATCAACGATGGAAACTACCGGGATACCCAGGTTGTTGGCTTCTTTGATAGCAATGTGCTCATGGTCGGCATCGACAACGAACAGCACGTCAGGCAGGCCGCCCATGTTCTTGATACCACCCAGGCTCTTCTCGAGCTTGTCCATTTCGCGAGTACGCATCAGCGCCTCTTTCTTGGTCAGCTTTTCGAAGGTACCGTCCTGGCTCTGGGTTTCCAGATCTTTCAGACGCTTGATGGACTGACGAACGGTTTTCCAGTTGGTCAGCATGCCACCCAACCAGCGGTGGTTGACATAGAACTGGTCACAACGACCGGCGGCATCTTTTACGGCTTCAGACGCGGCACGCTTGGTACCTACGAACAGTACCTTGCCTTTCTTGGCAGCTACGGAGCTGATGAAGTTCATGGCATCGTCAAACATCGGAACGGTTTTTTCCAAGTTGATGATGTGAACCTTGCTGCGGGCACCGAAGATGTAGGACTTCATTTTCGGGTTCCAGTAACGAGTCTGGTGACCGAAGTGAACGCCGGCTTGCAGCATGTCGCGCATAGAAACTTTAGCCATTATATACCTCTGTATTGGGGTTAGGCCTCCACACATCCCATGTAACCGACCCCAAAGGGGCACCCCGGTACAGGTGTCGATGTGTGTGTGTTATTGATTAAGGGTGATGAAATGGTGGACGCAAGTTCCCCATTCCGGCGCGCTTTATACCATACCTTTGCTCAGGACACCACCGACCACAGTGCTAAAAATGGATCCCTGCGCGCAATGCTGACCAGAGGATTTGACGTTGTGATGACAATCACACTGGAAGTAAACGGGGGTTGGGGATAAAATTTTGGCCTGATTGCAAACGCATCTATTTTTCATTACCTGATTGTTGGGCATCGACAGGATGCGCAGTCAGGCCCCAAGAGAGATCCCATGTCCATTAAAATCAAGACACCGGAAGAGATTGAAAAGATGCGCGTTGCCGGCCAGCTGGCCGCCGATGTGCTGATCATGATAGCCCCCCACGTCAAGGCAGGCGTCACCACAGATGAGCTGAACACCCTGTGCCACGACTATATTGTCGACGTACAGCAGGCTATTCCGGCTCCGCTCAACTACCACGGCTTCCCCAAGTCCATCTGCACCTCGGTGAACGACGTGATTTGCCATGGCATCCCCAACCACAAGAAATTGCGCGAAGGGGACATCATCAACCTGGACATCACAGTCATCAAGGATGGCTACCACGGCGATACCTCCGCCATGTTCATCGTGGGTGAGACCACACCGCTGCGTCGCCAGCTGTGCAAGGTCGCCCAGGAGAGCCTCTACGCTGCCATCAAGCAGGTGCGCCCCGGCATGTGCATCACAGAGATAGGCGCCCTGATCCAGCCCATCGTCGAGAAGGCCGGTTTCTCCGTGGTGCGTGACTACTGTGGCCACGGCATCGGCAGCGAATTCCACGAGGAGCCGCAAATCCTGCACTACCGCAATGGCGGCAAGCTGGAGCTCAAAGCGGGCATGTGCTTCACCATAGAGCCCATGGTCAACAGCAAGAAGTATCACTGCCGCATCAACCCGAAAGATGGCTGGACAGTGACCACCAAGGATGGCGGCGATTCCGCCCAGTGGGAACACACACTGCTGGTGACCGACGATGGCTGCGAGGTGCTTACCCTGCGCCCCGATGACACTATCGACCGCTATATCAAACACGGTTAACATCAAAAACCCCGGCGCCGAAGCGAGAAGGCACCGGGGTTTGTTTTTATCAGCCGCTGTGTATGCGTGCGACAAGAGCGTGAGATGCCATGGATGCCAGCCTGCTTTCCCCCCATCTGTTACCCGACGATCAGCTCACCCGCGAGAACTGCAAAGAGTATCTGGGCCGCTTTCTCGGCTGGTTGCACGCCCGTTTCGATGCCGGCGACAACATCATAGAGCTGGTTGCGACCCGTTCCGAATACATGGATGCGCTGCTGACCCGACTGTGGCAAAAATTTGGCTTCGACAAGACAGATCTCAGCCTGATAGCCGTCGGCGGCTATGGCCGTGGAGAGTTGCATCCCCACTCCGACATAGACCTGCTCATCCTCTATGAAGGGGAGGAGCTGGACGAGGTACTGGGACTGCGCATCGGTGAATTCATTACCCTGCTGTGGGATCTCAAGCTGGAGGTGGGTCAGGCGGTACGCAACGTGGCCGAGTGCATCGAGCAAGGCCGCGCCGACATCACGGTCGCCACCAACCTCATAGAGGCTCGTTTCATCACAGGCCGCAAAGCCGGTTTCGAGCAGCTCACCCTGGCCACGCGTCCCGAGCGCTTCTGGCCGAGCGAACAGTTCTTTC
Source organism: Aeromonas sp. 9A (assembly GCF_963900955.1). NCBI lineage: Bacteria > Pseudomonadati > Pseudomonadota > Gammaproteobacteria > Aeromonadales > Aeromonadaceae > Aeromonas > Aeromonas sp. 9A. Next base: position 1,455,124 of record NZ_CAWRFG010000001.1, on the reverse strand, counting down.
AGGCCAAGCGCGAAGAGCAGGCCCTGCGCCACCAGCAATTTCTTGGCACTGCCTACAAGCTGGAGCCCGACCTCAAGAGCAACCCTGGCGGACTGAGAGACATTCAGACCCTGGCCTGGGTCGCCCGCCGCCACTTCGGCGCCACCACATTGTTCGAGATGACCAGCCACGGCTTTCTCAACCGGGCGGAGTACCGTGAACTGCTCGATTGTCAGAACTTCCTGTGGAAGGTGCGCTTCGCCCTGCACATGGCGATCAACAAGGGTGACAACCGGCTGCTGTTCGACCGCCAGCGTACCGTGGCCCAGATGCTGGGGTTCGAGGGGGAAGGCAACAGCCCGGTCGAGCAGATGATGAAGCGCTTCTACCAAACAGTGCGGCGAGTCTCCGAGCTCAACGAGATGCTGCTGCAGCTGTTTGACGAGGCGATCCTCGGCAACACCGCCATGGACGTGCGTCGTCTCTGCGACGAGTTCCAGCTGCGTGGCCGCCTCATCGATGCGGTGGACTCAGAGCTGTTTGGCCGTGAGCCCGCGGCCATACTGCGGCTCTTCTACCAGATAGCCCAGCATCCCGAGATTGCCGGCATTCACTCCGCCACCTTGCGCCAGCTGCGCGAGGCGAGGCGCAAACTCAATTGCTGGCTGCAGGATTTGCCCGATTGCCGCCGCCTCTTCATGGCGCTGCTGCGCCACCCCAACGGCATCGGCCAGCCCCTCACCTTGATGCACAAGTACGGCATACTGGCGGCCTACCTGCCCCAGTGGAACCTCATCGTCGGCCAGATGCAGTTCGACATGTTCCACGCCTATACGGTCGATGAGCACACCCACAGGCTGCTCAAGAACATTCACCAGTTTCCCAATCCGGCCAGCCGCCAGACCCACCCGCTCTGCCACGAGGTGTTTACCCGGCTGCGCAAGCCGGAACTGCTCAGCATAGCGGCCCTGTTCCACGACATCGCCAAGGGGCGCCGCGGGGACCACTCAGAGCTAGGCGCCGTGGACGCGCTGGAGTTCTGCCAGCTGCATGGCCTGGATCGCTACGAGAGCCGACTGGTGGCCTGGCTGGTGCGCCACCATCTGCTGATGTCGGTCACCGCCCAGCGCCGCGACATCTACGACCCGGACGTGGTCACCAACTTCGCCCAGAAGGTGCGCGACGAGCAGCACCTCGACCTTATCTATTGCCTGACGGTGGCCGATATCTGCGCCACCAACGACACCCTCTGGAACGACTGGAAAGGCACCCTGCTGCGCGAACTCTATTTCGCCACCCAGAAAGCCCTGCGTCAGGGGCTGGAAAACCCGCCCGACATGCGACTGCGCATTCGTGAGAACCAGCGCCAGGCCAAGCAAATTCTGGCCCAGCGGGATGTGCCGGAAGAGGCCATCAACCAGCTGTGGAGCGACTTCAAGGCCGACTACTTCCTGCGCCACACCCCTGAGCAGATCGCCTGGCATTGCCGCAAGATCATCGAGCACGGCGACAATCCGGCGCCGCTGGTGATCATCGGCAAGCACCCGACCCGGGGTGGCAGCGAGGTCTTTATCTACTGCCGCGACACACCGAATCTGTTTGCCACCGTAGCCTCGGCACTGGATCAGAAAAACCTCAACATCCACGATGCCCAGATCATGAATTCCCGCAGCGACTATGTGCTGGATACCTTCGTGGTGCTGGAGCCCAGCGGCGAGCCCATCAGCCCCAACCGCACAGCCACCATCAGAAAGGCGCTGGAGAAGGCCCTGCAGGAACCGGGCAAGCTGGTGCTGCGCAACAAGCCGCTGTCGCGGCGCCACCGTCAGTTCAGCGTGCCGACCCGGGTGGTGTTTCTGCCCCACAAGGGCGAAACCCGTCACACCCTGCTGGAGCTGACGGCACTGGATACCCCTGGCCTGCTGGCTCGTATCGGCGCCGTGTTCCAGCAGTGTGGCCTCTCCCTGCACGCGGCCAAGATCACCACCATAGGCGAGCGAGTGGAGGACTTTTTCAGCCTCACCACACTGGCGGGGGAGCCGCTGAACCAGGCCGAACAGCTGGCGCTGGAGGATCGACTGGTGAGCCAGCTCAACCCGCAGGAATCGGCGGATGAAGCCCCTGACGGCGAGCCGCTGACAGGCCTCACAAGGCGCCTTTCCTCATCCTGATTCTTCAAATAGAACAAGTGGTTGGGCCACCTGAGTATAATAAATCGTCATTCTCCTGAAGAAATCGGCTTGAGCCCTTAAAAACAATTGGAAAAGTGTGATACAACAAACCGAATTTTTTAAAGGAAACCTGTCATGACCGAGTTGCAACAGATCATCGAAGCGGCCTTCGAGCGCCGTGATTCCATCACTCCCGGCTCCGTCGATGCCGCCACCAAGTCCGCCATCCTGCAGACCATAGAGCTGCTGGACGCCGGCAAGGCCCGTGTCGCCGAGAAGATTGCCGGCGAGTGGGTGGTACACCAGTGGTTGAAGAAGGCGGTACTGCTCTACTTCCGCATCAATGACAACGGCATCATCAAGGGCGACGATGCCCAGTACTACGACAAGGTTCCTCTCAAGTTCTCCGACTACACCGCCGAGCAGTTCAAGGAAGCGGGTGTGCGTGTGGTGCCGCCTGCGACGGCTCGCAAAGGCTCCTTCATCGCCCCCAATACAGTGCTGATGCCTTCCTACGTCAACATAGGCGCCTTCGTCGATGAAGGCACCATGGTCGATACCTGGGCCACTGTGGGCTCCTGCGCCCAGATCGGCAAGAACGTGCACCTCTCAGGCGGCGTCGGCATCGGCGGCGTGCTGGAGCCTTTGCAGGCCAACCCGACCATCATCGAAGACAACTGCTTCATCGGTGCCCGCTCCGAAGTGGTTGAAGGGGTTATCGTCGAGGAAGGTTCCGTCATCTCCATGGGCGTCTTCATCGGCCAGTCCACCCGCATCTATGATCGCGAAACCGGCGAAATTCACTACGGCCGCGTGCCGGCGGGTTCAGTGGTCGTTTCTGGCTCCCTGCCCTCCAAGTGTGGCAAGTACAGTCTCTACGCCGCCGTCATCGTCAAGAAGGTGGATGCCAAGACCCGTGCAAAGGTCGGCATCAATGCACTGCTGCGTTCCATCGACGAGTAATACCTCTCACCATTGAGAGCAAGGGCGCCTGATGGCGCCCTTTTGATTTTGGCGCCCCTGTCACAGGCAAGCCACATCGACTCGGTTAAGATAGATTGGTCAGGATCGTTTCAAACCGAGGAAGCCCGATGTACGAGAATCTGAAGAGCCTGGGGATCCAGGAACCCACCTCAGTGGACAGCTATACCCTGCGCCAGGAAGCCAATCACGACATCCTCAAGATCTACTTCAAGAAGCAGAAGGGCGAGTTCTTCGCCAAGAGTGTCAAATTCAAATACCCTCGCCAGCGCAAGACCATGCTGGTCGACTCGGGTACTCATGAGTACAAGGATGTCACCGAGATCAACGCCAATCTCAAGTACGTGGTGGATGAGTTGGACAACCTGACTCAGGGCGTACATATCCAGGCAGACCCGGATATCAAACAGAAGATACTGCGTGACCTGCGCCATCTGGAAAAAGTGGTGCAGAACAAGATCAGCGAAATAGAGCGGGATCTGGAAAAACTGTAAGCCAGCACCAACAACAAGGGCGCCTATCAGGCGCCTTTTTTTGGCTTGAATACGTGTCACACCACTGGCTCATGACGCAGGTATCAGGTGTTGGCACCTCACGCCTGCACACTGCACCCTTGAAGCACTTTTCGATACAGCAAGCCAAGATATCTGAATATTCCTTATCCAGGCTCTTTACCAGATCAAAAAGCAGCCAGCAAAAAGGGAGGCTTTCGCCTCCCTTTTCGGAACTCTGAAATCCAGGCAACAGGATTAGTTGCTCTTCATCCAGATATCCATGTCGGTTTTCAGGTTGTCGGACTTGGTACCGAAGATGGCTTGAACACCGGAGCCAGAGACTACCACACCGGCAGCACCCAGTTTCTTCAGACCAGCCTGGTCAACCTTGGCCACATCCTTCACGCCAACACGCAGGCGGGTGATGCAAGCATCCAGAGAGGCAATGTTCTCTTTACCACCGAAGGCAGTCACCAGAGCTTCAGACATGCCGTCCTTGCTTTGGCTGACAGTCTCTTCAGCAGTCTCGTCTTCACGACCCGGGGTTTTCAGGTTCATGGCACGGATAACGAAGCTGAAGACCACGTAGTAGATACCAGCGTAAACCAGACCCAGACCTACCAGCAGCAGCATGTTGTCGGCACGGGGTGATTGAACCACGAAGTCGATGAAGCCGTTGGAGAAGGTATGGCCATGTACAACGCCCAGCATGTTGGTCAGCACATAAGCCAGACCAGCCAGTACGGCGTGGATGGCGTACAGTACCGGAGCGATGAACAGGAAGGAGAATTCAATCGGTTCGGTGATACCGGTCAGGAAAGAGGTCAGGGCAGCGGAGGCCATGATACCAACAATCTTGGCGCGGTTTTCCGGCTTGGCAGCGTGGGCAATGGCAAACGCAGCAGCAGGCAGACCGAACATCTTGAACAGGTAACCACCAGCCAGCTGACCGAAGCCGTTACCGGCAGCGCGGGAAGCGTCATCAGCGGTCAGGAAGCAGGTCATGATACCGTGGACAGTTTCACCGGCACCGTTGACACAGGTACCCGCCTGATAGAAGAAAGGCACGTTCCAGATGTGGTGCAGACCGAACGGGATCAGGGAGCGCTCAACCACACCGTAGATACCGAAGGCCAGTACCGGGTTCTGGTTGGCAGCCCAGTCAGAGAAGGCACCGATGGCAGAGCCAACTGGCGGCCAAATCACGGACAGGATCACACCCAGACCGATGGAAACGAAACCTGTGATGATGGGCACAGCACGTTTGCCAGCGAAGAAGCCCAGGTACTCAGGCAGCTGGATCTTGTAGAAACGGTTGAACGCCCAGGCGGCGACACCACCGGCGAGGATACCGCCCAGAACACCCGTGTCGATCTTGTCAACACCCATCACTGGCGCCATGACTGACAGGGTGGCGGTCATGATGCCGTAGCCAACGATGGCTGACAGACCGGATACACCGTCGTTATTGGTAAAGCCAAGGGCAACACCCACCGCGAACAACAGAGCCATCTGGCCAAATACCGAGCCACCGGCCTGTTCCATCAAATGGGAAACAATTTCTGGCAACCAGCTGAAGTTTGCAGCACCGACACCAAGCAGGATACCTGCGACTGGCAATACGGAGACGGGCAACATCAGCGATTTACCAACCTTTTGCAGATTAGAAAACGCATTTTTCATCATGTGTGTATGCTCCTGAATGGATTGTCTTCCCGTAAACGGTTCAGTCCAATTGATAGACGATCACCAGCATCATCTTTCATTGGGGTGAATTCGATTGGGGTTGTTTATTTTGACCAGCTGAATATAACCCAGCAGATCGGAAATTTCTTCCATCAGGCACAAGGGAATAAAAATTTTGGAGGGGAGATCACAAGATAATTTCGGGGGGAATTACAGATTAATCAGGAATATATTTCGGCATTGTCATTGTATGACATAAATATGAAAAGTGCTGTTTCGCATTGTATTTTAACCAATCAAACCAATACACAAGGAAACGCATTGTAACTCAATGTAACAATTTGCTGTTTTTTCTATTTTAGTCTACCGATTAAAAAGGCCTCCAACAAGGGAGGCCTCAAATAAATATTACAATTTAAAGGCTGGAAAATACTCAGCCTTTTTGCGAACGTTTGACCGCATCAATAAAAATGGATTTAGCCTTGGTTGAACCGGCACGCTCGGCTTCACTGACCAGTTGCATGGCCTTGTCGATATCACCGGCTTTCACCGCTTTCTCAATCTGGGACTGATAGAAGGCTTCGGTCTCGGTCAACATGGCGGGCACGGGTTTGGCAGCAACCGCAGTTGCCGTCACCGCACTGGCAGCCACTGCGGCAGTTGCTGACGCGGCCTGGCTCATCGCAACCTTGTCTGCGTACTCGGGTTTGAACACAGCCTCAAGGCCCTGTCCCTTGGCCATATCGACCACCTCGATCTGTACCAGCCCCCATGGTGAATGCGGGATCACGGGATCCGGCACTGCTGGCTCAACCGTTTGGTTGGCACGGGCGAAGGCTTTCGCCGGGTGCAATATGGTGGTACTGCCCGCCAGCTCGCTGGCCGGGGCATAGACAATCATATAGGTTTCGGCAGCCGGGTTGCCCGGCATGCTGCGATCGACAAAGATATTGCCTTCAATCCGATCGTTATTCAGCAGGTGGGCTGGCTGGTAGCTGAACACTGACTCACCCAGCACCCGTGTCACCTTGAACTGGGCATCCAGCATGATCACTTGCGGCACCAGTACCGTCTTGCTGACCTGAGATGCGACCTTGATGGCCAGGTTGCCTGTGTTGGCTGGCAGGCGATAAGCCGCAAAGTAGCTCATCCCCTCGTCAAACTGAAAACTGGGTTGCTTGCCGTCGAGGGCCAGCAGGGTATCGCCTTCCGGCAAGGTCACATAGTTGAAGTCGTTGAAAGCATTGCAGCAGCTGGTCGCCTGTGAAAGCGCCTGCTTGGCCTGTTCGGCATTGCTCAGAATGGATGCGTGATCCTGCATGGGGACCACCATGCTACCGGAACAACCGGCCAACAGCGCAGTAACCACGGCTGCGATAGACATCTTTACCAGTTTCATTCTTCTTATCTCCATAACCCGGTTGCCGTTACCCGGCGAAACAAAACTGCCCCCATACGGGGGCAGTGACTAACTTAACTGAAAGAAGTGCTTACCACCAAGCTTCCGCTTGAACACCAACCTGATAGGTGTCTTTGGAGGTACCGCTTTCGAAGACTTTCTTGTCTTCGTCGTTGGCCAGGTAGGAGGCGAACACACGGATTTCAGGACGGGCCCAGAAGCTGGAGCCGGCGGACCAGGCTTGAGCCAGAGTCAGCTTGTAGCCAGAGTCATCTTCAGAAGTACCGTTGGTGGACTTGTTCTTGTCCTTGAAGTAGCCGCCTTCGAAGATGGTCTTGTTGAAGTCATCCCACTTGTACATGGGGCGAACAACGGCTGACATGGCTTCCCACTTGTCGTTGCCATCCCACATATCGTTGCCTACACCGTAGACCAGCTGGTGGCCCATCTCCCAAGAGTTACCCATGGGGACAACACCCCAGTTGATCAAACGGTAACCATCAGCGCCGTCTTTGGCTTCGGCACCGTACCAGGATCCATCACCGTAGAAGGCCATGGTCTTGGAATAACCTTCAGTACCGTATTGCAGCACAGTTTTGTTAAAGCCACCCAGAATGCCGGCGGTCAGTTCGGCAGTCAGCATGACGCCGTCTTTCATATTGTTGTTTTTCAGCGGTTTCTGAGCTTCGGTCTCGTTAACCAGCGCATAGTCTACGCCCAGTTCCAGAGAAGCCTCGCTCCACAGCGGGATACCGGCATAACGCAGGTCCAGTGTGTTGACGTTCAGATCTTCGTTCTTCTGGTAAGTCGGATCGCCGTTGCCATCTACACCAGTCTGGGTGTACTGACCAAACACATCGGCCGCGCTGCGGTCGTTGCGAACCCAAGCGAAGGAGATCTTGCCAGGACCGGCCTGGATGCCTTCGATACCGGCACCGGCACCGGAGATGTTCCAGTAGTAGAAGTCAGAGATATGGACATCGTGACGTTGGTAGTAACGCTTACCGGCCCACAGGGTGGCTTCCGGCGCGAAGCCCAGCAGACCTTTGGCCTGTACGTTGAACTGGCGCAGGGCGAAATCGGAGTCGCCATTGCACTGTTTGGCATCGAAGTTACAAACGGTACCGGTACCTTCCCAGTCGTTTGAACCGTTGGAAGCCATGGCAAACATGGAGTCAACGTAGAAAGTCTTGCCATCCTTGTTGAATACTTCCTGACCCAGCTGAACTTCGCCATAGGTATCATTTTCGTTACCCAGACGGCCAACTTTGTTCACGTTGTATTTAACCATGTCTCCGTCACCGGAAACGCCTACACCTGAACGGAAGTAGCCGTGGAAATCAACGGCGAAGGCGGCTTGGGAAGCCAGGGCTGCGGTTACTGCTGCAGCGATCGGGAGCCACTTTGCTTTCATTTTCATTTTCCTTATTCCCGCTGAGAGGAGTGTGATCCTGATATTCAAGTTCTTATCACCTAGAAAAACGTTTCGGTGATAACCGGGATGGATTATAGGTAGCCAATTTCGAGACAAACATGAGCTGATTCACAAAATGGCGACAAATCGCCCACCACCACTGCCAATGGGGTTAAACGAAGATTAAAGACCAATAATTAGCAATAAATCACCCTTAAAACATCAAAAATCGCTCAAAAAAAATCTTGAAAACGCTATCATCAATTAATTCGCTTCGAGCATTAAGGTGAAAAATGTCAATTCAATGACAAAAACATGACTGAAATCGCTTTCAATGCGGAACTTTTAATTTTCCTGCATGTCGGTCAGGACTGGAATAAAAGCTCAAATACATGATTGGGTGACAGGAAAATAATCGGCGGAATGGTGGAAAATAGACTCAACTGGCAGGCATGAAACGTAGAAATAAACATCCCCGTGGTCGAACCCATCGGGGATGAATAAAAAATGACGAGGGAATGGCCCTAGAGTTTATTTTCCCAGCCGGTGAGCCAGGCCAATGCCACCTTTTCCGGTTCATCATCAACGGCGGCATCTATCTCAAGGCGGGGTAATAGTGCACTCGCTCCCAATTCCTGCAACAAGCCGTCGAGCTGACGACCAGCACCGCAAAAGTGTTCGTAGCTGCTGTCCCCCATGGCGATAAGGACATAACGCCAGCCTTTCATATAGGGAGCCCGATCCGTCAGGGCGGCGGCCAAGGGTTGCAGGTTGGGCGGAATATCGCCCTGCCCCGTGGTGGCGGTGATCAGCAGCAGAAAGCGGGAGGCATCTATGTCTTCCAGCACGGCCTCATCGAAAATCTGACATACATGTCCGGCTTGCTGCAGATGTTCAGCCAGCGTCTCGGCCACCAGCATGGCTGAGCCATAGACGGTTCCCACTACAAGATCTATCTGAGCCATAACGGATTCCTTTGACGAGTATGGCTTCACAGCATGCCACAGCGCCGTCAAAGGCAACACCCTGTCAGGATGAAGGAATAGAGGGGATGATCAGTAGTCACTTTCACTGCCAGGCCAGCCCAGCTTGGCGAACAGCTGCAACAGATCAGGACCCAGCGGCGCCTGGATCCGCATCGGGACCTTGAGGATCGGGTGCTCGAAGCTGAGAGTACGAGCTACCAGCAGCAGGCGTTCGCAGCCGAAGTGTTCACGAAAGAAGCGATTGTGGCGACCATCACCATGAGTGGTATCGCCCACTATTGGGTGGAAAAGATGTTCCATATGGCGGCGCAACTGATGCTTGCGACCGGTTTTCGGGAACAACTTGACCAGACTATAGCGACTGGTAGGGTGCTTCTTGGAAACTGCATGGGGCAGTTCGACCTGATGCAGGCAACGAAATGCCGTTACCGCCTCCTGGGCCGGGCGATCAGGATTGCTCATGGCATCGGCGATCTTGTCCAGCTGCTCCTTGAGGGGGTAGTCGATCACCCCCTGCTCCGGGGCCCAGCCCCGCACCAGCGCAAGATACTCCTTGTGTACCTGCCGGGCGGCAAAGGCCTCTGTCAGGATACGGGCAACGGCAGGATCCAGAGCAAACAGCAGCACGCCCGAGGTGGGGCGGTCGAGACGATGCACGGGGTAGACATGGCGGCCTCCGATCAGATCCCGGGTCATCTGCATGGCGAACCGGGTCTCGGCCTTGTCGAGCCAGCTGCGGTGCACCAGCAGACCGGAGGGTTTGTTGACCGCTACCAACCAATCATCCTGATAGAGCAGAGTCAGTTTCATTGCAGCACCACGTCGTCATCCGGCTGCGTCTCTCTCTGAAAGCGCAAGGTCAAACTCATTTTTCCACCACTTTACCGGTCAGCAGCAGATCGAAGCGACCGATGAGACGCAACAGGCTCGCCATCTCGGCCAGCTCGTTCTTGTAGACCTCGCTCGCCATGGGATAGAGGGAGACGCTGGTAGGCAAGGGGGCTTGCAGCATGACAAGCTGCTCCATGCGCGGGATCAGCACGAATTGCAGCCACTGATCAAAGTTCAGGGTATCGACACAGAACGGCAGCTCGCTCGCCAGAGCCTCTTTGCCAGGATGCTCGTCTTGCCAGCGCCCCAGGCGCTGCAACTCGGCAGTGAGTTCACCCAGCAGGCCGGCTACCAGCAGATATTGATTCATCTCGTTCTCTTCCTCTTACTGCGATACCGGCCTGACGCTCCTCTGCATGGCAGATAACGGCTGGCCGGGTTCCTCAAAAAAGGGCGCTACTATACACCGTCCCCCTCCCCCTCTGCCATGTTCCATTGGCAAGCGGAACGCAGAACCCAGCCCCTGCTGGCTATCTGATGCAATCGCTTTATACAGATTGACCCGCAACGCCCTGATGCATCTTTTTCAGCTCGTGACAGGGTGGCCTTGGTGCCCCACTGGCTATCTGATACAACCGCTTTATACAGATTGACCCGCAGCGCCCTGATGCGTCTTTTTCAGCTCGTAACAGGATGGCCTTGGTGCCCCCCCACTGGCTATCTGATACAACCGCTTTATACAGATTGACCCGCAGCGCCCTGATGCGCCTTTCTCAGCTTGTCACAAGGCGGTCTTGGTACCGCTGCTGGCTATCTGATACAACCGCTTTATAATCGGCCCGTATCACTCTTAGCCGGATCACATCATGTCTACCATCAATACGCTGACCGAGTTTCTGACCCAGGCCGATACCCAGTTTCAACTGTTTGACATGGGTCGCCAGGTGCGGCCGCTGGCGAGCGACGTCTTCGAACGCATAGAGCAGCAACAAGAGCCCTATCCCTGGCCACTGCAGCAGCACGCCTGGCTCGGCGTTCATTTCTTCCAGCCGGCAGAATCCCGACACTATCTCTGGTTCCTCAAGTTTGCACTCGATGAGCGTGGCCTGCTCATCGGCAGCGGCCCCAAGCTCTTTATGGATCAAGTGGTCGAGACCCTCGGCTACAAGCTGACCGGCGATCTGGATGAAGAGAAGGCCCAGCGACTGGCCGACAATCCCTATACTTTCCGTCCTGCCGAAGCCAAGATGGCCAGCCTGCACGCCAAGCTGGCTCGCCAGCTGGAACAGGCTCCTTCCGCCTACTATGAGGGCCTGTGCCACTATCTGGCTGCGCCGGGTGACGAGGGCTGGCAGGCATTGGGACTGCAAGGTTTTGCCGACATGGCGGAGCGGCTGCAGGACGAGCGCAATCTGGCGCTGGTGTGCAAGGCCCTGCCGAAGCTGCCCCAGGCCCCGCTCTACGCCCTGTGTCAGAGCCTGGAAAATGTCCCGCTGCCGCCGGCCGTGCAAGGTGCCCTGTTCGAGCGGATCGGCAAGGAACAGGAAACTGCCGAGCCCAATGCCGAAACCCTGGCCTACCTGTGTCGGGCGCTGGCTTCCTGCAACGGCAATGCGATGCGCACCAACAAGTTGCTGACCCTGCTGCAAACCCAGCCAAGCCCGGCCTTGTTGCTCGCCATCGCAGGGCGCCTCTGGCCCGACCTCAAAGAGCCAAGCCTGCTCAGCCTGTTCCTGGAACAGTTGGCGCTGCAGCCGACCCAGTTCTTCAATCAGGTGTTTGCCGAACTGGTGACCCTGCCGGCCCTGCGCAATGATATGCTGGCAAGATTGCGTGATCCTGAGCGCAGCAATGCACTCGGTCAGGCTATCGGACGTCTGTTTGCCTCGGCGTAACGGTTAATGGAATAACGGCCAGGTGGGTTGCCGCCTGGCAAAGACAACTCCAGATCACACAAGGAGCCCTTGATGGGTGAAATGCTCGGTATCTTGCTGCTTATCCTCGTCGGGGGCGCCTTCTGGCATCAGCGCCGCCAAGCGGAGCTCGCCTGGCAATACATGCGCCGCTACTGCCAGCATCACGATCTGCAACTGCTGTCTCTGGCACGCAGCCACCGCGCGCTGGCACACAGGCCGCTGCGACTCTTGACCTATTACGAGTTTGAATTTTCCAGCGATGGCGAGAGCCATTATCAGGGACAGTTGCGTATGCAGGGACTGCATATAGTCGGTGTCGACCTGCCGCCCCATCGCATCCCCGCCCAATAAGGCCCCCGGTAGCCAGATACGAGGCCAGAGCGGCCCTATCCCCCGGACGCATGCCATCCCAGTAAACAAGACGCGGCGGATCACAACCTATAATGTTCAGGGATGTCCCCTGGGAGAGATCAAGATGGAACTGTTGACCCACGACCTGCCTGCCCTGTTCGCCCAGCTGGGCCTGCCCAATGACGAGCTGAGCCTGCACCGCTTCATCCACGAACACAAACTGGACAATCAGACCCTGCTGCCCGAAGCCAGCTTCTGGACCCCATCCCAGGCTGGCTTCCTGCGCGATGCCCTCTGGAATGACTCGGACTGGTCGGAAACCATAGACCAGCTGGATGTGCTGCTGCGCCAGACCGACTGATCCCTTCTTTTACCACCCGCTTTCCAGAGGAGAGCGGTTTGGTTAAGCTCTGTGCCCCGTCAAGCCCGTATTACAGCACTACTGCGCAGGAGCCCCCATGTCCGCCCAAGAGATCATCCGCATCGCCAACGAACTGGCCGCCAAGGGGATCACCCCCTCCACTGCCATGGTCAAGGCCCGCCTCAGTCAGCCCGTTCCCATGGCCGAACTGCTCAAGGTGCTGAGCCAGTGGAAGCAGCAGCCCCACCCCACAGAACCGGCCCCGGCGAGCACGCCAGCCGCTGCCAATACCGGCACGCAGGCCGATGCCGTCAACCTGCAACAGTTGAGCGAGCAGCTCAACCGGCTCGAGCAGAAAGTCGATCGCCTGACCACCCTGCTGCTCCAACGCCAACCAGACTGAGCCCCATGTATATTCTCGAACTTTGCTTTGAGTGCTATCGCGATACCTCCCTCGGTGAGGCCGAACGGGCCATCGTCAACTACCTGGACATGCTGCGCTATCAGGGCCAGATCCTGGGACGGGAGTGTCCCACCAGCATGCATGAAGGGCAGTTCGTCAGCCGGGTGGTCTGCCCCGAACAGGACAGTCTGCATCCGGACAACCAGAGCGAACAGGTCAAGCTGGCTGAACAGCAGCTCAATCAGGCGGGTCTGCTCGCACCCAAGCTCCAGCTGCAAGGGATGGATTTGCTCTCCGACAGCACTGACCCTTGCGGTCACACCGACGAGCGGCCGAGCTGGATGCTGCTCTACACCAGCTTCCTGCACACCTGCTCGCCACTGCGCTGCGGTGACCACTTCGCTCCCATACCGCTCTACCGGCTGCCTGCCGTCGCCAACGGCGATCACAAGCAAATTATCAAGTGGCAGGAGGATTGGGAGGCGTGCGATCAGCTGCAGATGAACGGCTCCATCGCCGAACATGCGGCACTGCACGAGATAGGCGAAGTGGGCAGCCGCCTCCATCGGCGCGGCAGCGATCTGGTCAAGCGGCTGGAAGTGCTGAGCGGCATTCCCACTTACTACTACCTCTACCGGGTCGGCGGGCTGAGCGTATCCGAAGAGAGAAACCGCCCCTGTCCTGGCTGCGGCGGTGAGTGGGCACTGACAGCGCCGCTGCACGATATCTTCGACTTCAAGTGCGATCCCTGCCGGCTGATCTCCAACCTCTCCTGGGACTTCAAGGATTGAGCCTCCTCCCTTGAGATGGCACTACCTTGTGTCCAGATAGCAGAAGGGCCTTGCCGGATGGCAAGGCCCTTCTCGTCTCACAGGGACAGGATCAATGGGGCAGGGTTTCCAGCCGCTCGAGGAAGGCTGGCAGCGAGGGGGCCAAGGTAAGACGTCGACCGGAATCGAGCCACTCCAGCCATATCTGACCGCTCTCGTTGTCCAGCGACACCAGGGTCATCTCGTTGCGGGTGGTGGCAATGAACAGCGATGGCGTGCGCTTTAACTTGCGCAGCATCAGCAGATGACCGATGAGGTTTTCCCTGAGCAGGTCCAGATCCGCCTCGTTCCAAGGCAAGATGAGCTCAAGGCGCAGCCCCTTGTAGGAACAGGGGATGGGGCGACTGAACCAGTGACCAAACAGCGCCTGGGCCGCAGGATGCAGCACCAGCTCCAGCGCATTGGCCATGGCCGCAAAATCGGCCGCTTGCTGGCGCTGATGAGGGCGCCAGGCGACCCGCCCCTCTCTGGGCTCATCCAGCTCGCAAGGGGAGCGCCAGTCAGCTTCCCACTCACACAGGGGCAATCCCCGCCTTGCCTCGCCATCACGCTGCCAGCGCAAAAAAAAGTGTTCCAGGGCAGACAAGACTTGATCCGACATCGAAATTCCCCACAATTGCTGCCAAAGTCCGCTATTGCACCATCAAACCCACGAGCAGACAAGGTGAAGCATGAGACGTCACCATCCGGTGGCGATCCCCTGCAATATCCAGGTAGGGGCAAGCGCCCCTGACGCTGCCGGCGCAATGGCCCATTCAACGTCCGGATCCATAAACACAATGAGCAAACAAGAGAAATACGCCGGTGCCAGCGCCTTGCAAGGGCTGAGCCTGGGTCAGCAATCTGCCTACATCAGTCAGTACAGCCCTGCCCTGCTGCAACCTGTGCCGCGCAGCCTCAATCGCGACGACCTCGGCTTGACCGGCGAGTTGCCTTTCCAGGGTTGCGACATCTGGACTCTGTACGAGCTCTCCTGGCTCAACGCCAAGGGTAAACCCATGGTGGCTGTGGGTGAGGTGTCCGTGCCCGCAGTGAGCGCCAACCTCATCGAATCCAAGTCATTCAAGCTCTATCTCAACTCCTTCAACCAGACCCGTTGCGACTCGCTGGAAGCGGTACAAGCCATGCTGGTCAAGGATCTGAGTGCCTGCGCCGGCAGCGAAGTAAGCGTGACTCTGTTCCCCCTGGCACAGGCTCCACACCAGATTGCCGCCCTGCCGGGTGAGTGCATCGATGAGCAGGATATAGAGGTTGATTGCTATGAATTCGATGCCAATCTGCTGCAAGGGGCCGCGGGCAACGAAGAGGTGGAAGAGACACTGCACAGTCACCTGCTCAAGTCCAACTGCCTGGTCACCAGCCAGCCCGACTGGGGCTCAGTGGTGATCCACTATCGCGGCCCACGGCTGGATCGGGAAAAACTGCTGCGCTACCTCATCTCGTTTCGCCAGCACAACGAATTTCATGAACAGTGTATCGAGCGCATCTTTACCGATCTCAAGCTCCTCTGCCGCCCGAGCCAGCTGACAGTGTATGCCCGCTACACCCGCCGTGGCGGGCTGGATATCAACCCGTTTCGCAGCGACTGGGAGCTTCCCCCCGCCAACCTGCGGCTGATCCGGCAGTAAAGTTGGGGTCCTGGCTGACAGAGAAGGACCTTGGCTATCGTATCTGTCAGTAAACTCTGGACGTGCAGGGGGGGGCTTGGATAACATGCCCACACCCCTGTGCTGTCCTTAATCCAATGAATCAACTGTTTTTTCTGGCAATGATGATGTCCTCCCTGTCGGCTCCTGACCTGGATCTGGCCAAGGAGCAATTGTCTATCGATCTGCAGCAGGCCCAAACCCTGGTACTGACCGATCCTGCCAGATGTGTCCAGATCACCTCTGCCTTCCTGACACGCACAGCCAATAATCCCAAGCAAATCATCAGCAATCGCCAGGAGTATGGCTATCGCGAGCCATTGCTGAGCTATGGCACGGCAGCCCAGGCCACAGGCGCCCACCTGCTCAAGGGGGAGTGCCTGCTGCAACTGGGCCAGTTCCAGGCGGCCCAGAAGGCGCTTGATCAAGGCATTGCCATGGCCACCAAGGAGCAGCAGCTGGAGTTGCAGGCCCACGGCCTCTATCTGAAGATCCGCAGCCAGAATCTGCAGGAGCACTCTCATGGCGCCAGTGCCACTCTGCTCGGCCAGCTCGAGACCCTGCTCAGCACCCCCAGCCTCAAAGAGAGTCAGTTGCAGGTATACAGCCGCTTGCTGCGCACCAACGCCAGCATAGAGGCGCACCAGTTTGACGAGGCCAAACGCCAGCTGGCAGAGGCACGGCGCTGGGCAGATCAGGCAAAGAACCCGCTGGCCAGCGCCTGGGTCAGCGCTGTGAGCGGCGATCTCTACCATGCCCTCCAGCAGCCCCAGCTCTCTCTTGGTGACTACATAGATGCCCAGCAACAGGCGAGAGGACTGCAGGATCCTCTCTTCCTCGGCCTGCTGTCGAACCAGATAGTGAACCTCTATCAGGCGGAGCAGGAACCACAGAAGGCACTGCAATATGCCAATGAGGCCGCCAACTACTTCCACGCCCTCGGCAATCCCTCCCTGCTCAGCGATGCGCTGATCGTGCTGGCCCGCCTCAACCGGGATCAGGGCGAGATGAACATGGCGCTGGTCTACTTCTTCAATGCGCTGGATCTGCTGGACGAGGGCAATAACCGCACCCGCATCGCCAATCTCAAGTACGAGATAGGCAAAACCTATCTGCAGACCGGCAATCTGACTCTGGCCCGCAACTACCTCACTGCGGCCCGTCAATCCCACGAACTGGGGGACGACAAGGAGCCGCTGATCGACACCCTGCTGTTGCTGGGTGAGCTGCACCTCAAGCAGAAGGAGGCGGGCATCGCCATCCTTCAGCTGGAAAATGCGCTGGCGCTGGCCAACCAGATTGGCGACGCCCAGCGCCAGTTCGAGATCTTCCGTCTGCTCTCGGTGGCCTACGAACAGAAGGGCTACCTCAAGCAGGCGCTGGACAGCTACAAGAATTTCCACCAGCGCAGCGAGCAGGTACGCCAGCAGCAGGTCGACCTGGAGCAGGAGGCGATCCGCGACAACTATGTCCAGGTAGAGCGGGAACAGCAGATCAAGGAGCTGGAGCAACAACTGGATACCAGCCAGCATCAGCAGGATCGCTACCTCTGGTCGAGCGTGATCACAGGCCTGCTGCTGACCCTGTTCATCTATCTGTTCTTCACCCTCTGGCTCAAGCTCAGGGTCGCACGCCTGCAGGGCAAACAACTGGGTGAGGCCATACTGATCGAGCCACGCACCGGCCTTGCCAACTGGCAGCGGCTGATGAGCCGCTGGCCGCGGGAGATGGCAAGACGCCAGCAAAAATCAGAACGCTGGTATCTGAGCGAACGGCCCACCAGCGAATTTGACGACAAGTTGCATTACCTGCTGTTTCGGGTGCCCTTCCTGGTGAACAGCCTGGAGCAGCACGGCTATCAGGTGAGCCGAGAGATAGAGCAGGCTTTCGGCGCTTATATCAAGGGGCTGACACCGCAGGATGGCCGCATCTATGATTTGCGCGAAGGCCATCTGCTCTACGTGGTGCCCCAGCGCCACGTGGAGGACCTGCACAAGCTGGCTCAGGATCTGCTCGCGGCCTTTGCCGCTTTCCCCTGCCAGCACTCGCTGGATCGCCACATAAGCCTCGGTATCGTCAGCCACCCCTTCCTGCCCAAGGCGGCGACCGCCCTCGATCACCACGGCCTGTTCGACCTCTGCTATCTGGCACTGGCTGGAGCCATTCAGCTCAGCGAAAAATACCAGCAAAGCGTCTGGCTGGAGCTTGCCGCCATCGATTGCCAACAGGCCGCATTTTTTAATGGGGATGTGTGGCAATGCTGCTTGATGGCAATTGACAAGGGACTGGTAAAAGTAAATTCTTCTCATGAAAAGCAATGGGTTAATTGGCTTCGACTTTCACGGACGAAAGCACCGGATAACCAATAACCCTATAGATAATCAACTGGGTCTGGAACTGGGTTCGACCGCCGTTGCTATCCAACACAAAAACGATAATGACAACAGGGCGACCTGAATAATGAATGATATCGCTGCCGTAGCAGGACAATTGGCCAGACTCAGGGAATCCCTTCAGCAAAAGCAGCTGGAGCTAGACGGCATAGTCACTTTTTCCGATGCAGAGCGAGCCCGCAGCATCCAGTTTATCGGTAAATTGATGCAAGCCTGTCGTGGCCATGACAGGGAGCTGGACAACAAGCTCGCCAAGCTCAAGCAAAAACTCGACGGCAATCCGCCGCTCTCCTCGCTGGATGCCGACCTCGCCGTCATCGAAAAGCTGTTGCAGCAACATGGCAATGCGCTGGAAGAGTCCATCAGCCTGACCAAGTCCGCCATCGACCTTGGCACCAAACAACTCAAATCCATCAAGGGCTTCCCGGAGGATACCCGCAAGTCCCTCAAGGAGTTTCTGGCAAGCCCGGATGGCTATGGCATCGGCGACCATCAAAAGAAAGTGATCCGCCTGCTGGAGTTTTACCAGCAGGCCATCAAGATCCAGCTGCTGCCGACCCAACCCCTGCTAGCCCCGGCGCCCGCCGCCAGCGTGCAGGCCATGGCCATCACAGAACTTTCGTCTCCTGAGCCTGCGATCCCGTTTGACGCCAAGGCTCACGCTCATATCGCCGACGAGTTGCAGCGGCTCATCACAGAGCTGGATTTTGCCGGCGCCGTTGGCGAGAGTCTGGCGGATATCCGCCGTCAGTTGCTCAATGGCATCACGCCGCCGCTGCTGGCGGAGATCTGCCTGCAGGTGATAGAGCTCATCATTGAGGGCACCCGCGAAGAGCGAAAATCCTCCCAGGCTTTCCTGAGTACCCTCAACGAGAGCCTCTCTGCGGTGCATTTCAGCTTCACCGAGTCCCTCGACGAGGGGCGTGCCCTGCAAAGCGCCACTCACGATACCCGTCAGGCCATCGACAAGGAGCTGCGAGCCCTCGACCATACCCTGTCCAGCCACGACGCCTTCGGCGAGCTCAAGGATGCCATCTCAGGCCATATGGGTGCCATCAACATGCTGCTGCAGGACAGGGAAGCCATGGCTACCCGTGAGCGCCACCTGCTCACCCGCCTCTCCACCATGGAGGCCAAGCTGCGGTTAATGAAGGAGGAGACCGCCGAGTACAAGAAGCGGCTCACCATCCAGAAACACAAATTGTTCCTCGACAGTCTGACCCAGGTGCATAACCGGGCGGCGCTGGACGAGCGGCTCGAACTCGAATACAAGCGCTGGCTGCGCTACAACACTCCACTCTGTCTGGCCATCATAGACATTGATCACTTCAAAAACATCAATGACAACTATGGCCACATGGCCGGCGACAAGGCGTTGAAGGTGGTGGCCAAGGCATTGCAGGGCGCCCTGCGCGATACCGACTTCATCGCCCGCTTTGGCGGTGAGGAGTTCGTGGTGCTGCTGCCGAACATCAACCCGGACAAATACCAGAAGCCGCTGGAGACACTGCGCCAGACCATCAAGAGCATTCCGTTCCGTTTTCGGGATGCCAGGGTCGAGATCACCATCTCCATCGGTGCAACCCTGTTTCGGGAAGGGGATCACACCACGGATGCGTTCGAGCGAGCCGACAAGGCGCTCTACAGCTCCAAGCACTCGGGTCGGGATCAGGTCAATCTGGCCTGAATCCGGGCTGAGCGGCGGCTAAAAAAGCAGCAAACGCACTTCTCCCCTATTCCCCTGCCCTACCGCTTACATCTACTATCAAATTCAAGGGATGCCACATGGCATCCTGTTTTCTCCCCAGGGAAAAGCACAACGATAACAAGCGAGTGAAAGGGGAACTTATGATTACACACATCAATCCTGTGGGCAGCATGGACTTGCTGTCACAACTCGAGGTGGATCGCCTCAAACAGACTGCTTCCAGCGATATCTATCAACTGTTTCGCAACTGCTCGCTGGCGGTGCTCAACTCAGGTAGCCATACCGACAGCTCCAAAGAGATACTGGAGCGTTTCAAATCCTTTGATATCCATGTGATCCGGCGCGAGCGCGGGGTCAAACTCGAACTGTTCAATGCCCCCGAGCATGCCTTTGTGGATGGCGAGATCATCCGTGGCATTCAGGAGCACCTCTTCTCCGTACTCCGCGACATCCTCTATGTGTCGACCCAGCTGGAGTCGAACCGACTGGTCAACCTGACCAGCTCCACCCATATCACCAACGTGGTGTTCGCCATACTACGCAACGCCAAGGCGATCCTGCCGGGGGCGGATCCCAATCTGGTGGTCTGCTGGGGCGGCCACTCCATCAACCCCATTGAATACCAGTACACCCGCGAGGTCGGCAGCGAGCTGGGATTGCGCGAGCTCAACATCTGCACCGGTTGCGGTCCGGGTGCCATGGAAGGGCCCATGAAGGGGGGCGCCGTCGGCCACGCCAAGCAGCGGGTACGCAATGGCCGCTACATAGGTCTGACCGAACCTTCGATCATTGCCGCCGAGCCGCCCAACCCCATCGTCAACGAGCTGGTGATACTGCCGGATATCGAGAAACGGCTGGAGGCTTTCGTGCGTCTGGGCCACGGCATCATCATATTCCCGGGCGGGGTCGGCACGGCCGAAGAGCTGCTCTATCTGCTCGGCATCATGATGCATCCGGCCAACGAGCGCCAACCCATGCCGATTATCCTGACCGGTCCGAAAGAGAGCGCCGATTACTTCCGCGCCATCGATGACTTCGTCAAGGCTACCCTGGGCGAACCCGCTACCAGCCTCTACCGGATCATCGTCGGCGATGCGCCGGAAGTGGCCCGGGTGATGAAGGAAGCGATGCCGAAAATTCGCGAATATCGCAAATCGGTCGGCGATGCCTACTCCTTCAACTGGTCCCTCAAGATTGAGCCCGAGTTCCAGCTGCCGTTCGAGCCGGATCATGCCAGCATGGCCAGCCTGGATCTGCATCGCAACCAGCCGCCCCAATTGCTGGCAGCCAACCTTCGCCGTGCCTTTTCCGGCATCGTCGCCGGTAACGTGAAGGAAGGGGGCATCCGCGCCATCGAGAAGAAGGGCCCCTTCAAGCTGCACGGCGACAAGGAGCTGATGCACCTGATGGACAAGCTGCTGGAGAGCTTCGTCAAACAACAGCGCATGAAACTGCCTGGCACCCAATACGTACCCTGTTACGAGATAGTTCGTTAAGGGCTGTTAGTCGCCGGTGACCAGCGACAACATGGCGGAAGGGGCGCAGCAGCGCCCCTTCCTTTTGCCATCTGTATGAGCATCTGACGCTCTGGCACCACCTGAACACTGTCATCAAGGCTGCCAGTTGTTACAATGGCGCGTCCTGACTGCCAAGAGTCCCCCATGCCACACCTGCTTATCATCGATGCCCTCAACCTCATCCGCCGTCTGCACGCAGTGCAAGCCCAGCAGGCGCTGACCCCGGCCCAGGCGCTCATCGCCACCCGTGCCAATCTCATCAATACCTGCCGCAAGCTGCTGGCGGGCAGCGAGCCGACCCACGTCATAGCGGTATTCGACGGCGAGATACACAGCTGGCGCAAAGAGGTCTACCCGGCCTACAAGGAGGGGCGAACCCCCATGCCGGTGGAGCTGCGTGAAGGTCTGAACACGCTGCAGGATGCCTTCTGGGAGTGTGGCGTAGACGCGTTGCTCTCCCAGACCGATGAGGCGGACGATCTCATCGCCACCCTGGCCAGCGGCATCGCCCAGCACGGGGCAAGGGCCACCATCATCTCTACCGACAAGGGGTTCTGTCAGCTCATCTGCCCGCAGATCCAGATCAGGGACTATTTCAACAAACGCTGGCTGGATGCCGCCTTCGTCGAGCAACAATATGGCGTGGACCCGGCCCAGCTGGTGGATTTTTGGGCCCTGACCGGCATCGGCGGATCCAATATCAAGGGGGTACCCGGCATAGGCCCCAAGACGGCGACCCAATTGCTGCAGCAATATGGCAGCCTGTCGGCGCTGCTCGCGGCCTGTCAACAGGAAGAGGCCAGCAAGCCCTTGCTCAAGCTTCGCCAGTATCAGGACGATGCCCTGCTGGCCCAGCGTCTGGTCCGGCTGCAGCGTGATATTCCCCTGGGTTTCAACTTGCGGGAAATACGCTATCCCCCAGCACCCGAGAGCGAGGCATGACACCGGCTTGCCCCATTGACCAGCAATCCTGCCAATCATGACGGGACTCACCCTTGCTGTTGACAAAAACAGATAGAATGTAAAGAAACATGGAGGGTTAGTTGTATAAATGGTATAAAACGGCCGAATCCTCCCCCTCTGTTCCCTAGAAGTGGATACCTCTCATGTCAAAAAGAAAGATTACCGTCATCCCGGGCGACGGCATTGGCCCCAGCATCATCGAATCCGCCATCCAGATCCTGACCCACGCCGGTTGTGACTTCGAATACGAGTATGCGGATGCCGGTCTGGTCGCGCTGGAGAAGCACGGCGAGCTGCTGCCCCAGGCAACCCTGGATCTGATCGAGAAGAACAAGGTCAGCCTGAAAGGCCCGCTCACCACCCCAGTCGGCGGCGGCTTCACCTCCATCAACGTCTCCCTGCGCAAGAAATTCAACCTCTACGCCAACGTCCGCCCCGTCATCTCCTTCAAGGGTACCAAGAGTCGTTACGACAACATCGATATCATCACAGTGCGCGAGAACACCGAAGGGATGTACTCGGGCGCCGGCCAGAAGCGCAGCGATGACAACAATAGCGCCGAGGCGATGAGCATAGTTACCCGCGACGGGGCAGAACGCATCGTCAAGTTTGCCTTCGAACTGGCCCGCCAGGAAGGACGCAAGAAAGTGACCATCATCCACAAGGCCAACATTCTCAAGTCCACCTCTGGCCTGTTTCTGGAAGTGGCCCGCGATGTCGCCGCTCGCTACCCGGATATCCAGAGCGAAGAGATGATTGTCGATGCCGCTTGCATGAACCTGGTGATGTACCCGGAGCGGTTCGATGTCATGGTCACCACCAACCTGTTTGGCGACATCCTCTCGGATCTGTGCGCCGGCCTGGTGGGCGGTCTGGGGATGGCACCTGGCGCCAACATCGGCGATGGCGCCGCCATCTTCGAAGCTGTGCATGGCTCGGCGCCGGATATCGCAGGCAAGAACATCGCCAACCCGACCTCGGTGATCCTCGCCTCCATCCAGATGCTGGAATACCTGGGCATGCAGGACAAGGCTGAGCGCATCCGTGAGGCAGTGCGCGCCACCATCGAATCCGGTGATCGCGTGACCCGTGATCTCGGGGGGACCGCCTCTACCAGCGAGTTCACCCAATCCATCATAGACCGTTTGTAATTCATCTTAATTCATTGATTTAAAAGGGGAGCTCAGGCTCCCCTTGTTTTATCTCGCGGCACGCTACCCGCCTAGTCAATTGGCTACTATGTTCAATGCATAAGGGATAAGGAGATCCATTATGCGCGCTATTTTTCCCCTATTGCTTGTCAGCAGCAGCGTCATGGCAGTAGACAGACCGGTCGAAAATGCCTGGAAACAGCTTCCGGCAGCCCAGTCGCAGCCCGCCAGTCAGGTATGGCGTTCCAGTCTGGATACCAATGATCTGCTCAAGGCGCCCAAACCGCTCTCCTTCGGGGTAGACATCATGACGGACAGCGACGGAAACCAGCAGGTTACCGCATACCAGAAGCTGAATTTGACGGCGGAGAAGAGCGTGAGCCTCTCCTTCGAGCACCACAAACCCAGGATCAAGTTCAAGGCTGCTGGCATGAATACGGCCATCAAACTCAGAGGGGATGGGGTCAAGTTGCAGTTCAATCCGATCGACAAGAGCATTCCCCTGCAGATAGAGCTCAAAGTCACGGATGACGAGTCATCCCTGCGTCTCGACTACCGCTTCTGACACTGGCTGCATGGCGCAGATAGCAAAAGACCGATGGCATCGCTGCCATCGGTCTTTTTTCTGCTCACGGCAAGGGGCCGGATGTCACTCCTTGGCTTCCAGCTTGGAGACCCAGTACTTGTTGTAGACGTGTACCGTGATCTCTTCGCGATCGTGATAGAGCTGCTTGGCCTGAATGACGAAGGCGTTGTCTACCTCCTTGAGCAGGCCGCGCAACACCTCTATGTTGTGTACCGCTTCGGCGTAACGCTTCTTCATCGGCAGCTTGAGGTTGAACATGGCCTCCTGACAGTCATTCTCGCGGAACCAGTCGGCGATCATGTGAACAACCCGCGCCGGCTTCTCCACCATGTCGCACACCAGCCAGTAGATATTCTTCTTGCTGGGGCGCCACACAAAACCATCATCACGCAGGTGCTTCACCTGACCGGTATCCATCAAGGACTGGGCCATGGTGCCGTTATCCACCGCTGTCACCATCATGCCGCGACGCACCAGCTGATGGGTCCAGCCACCCGGACAGGCGCCCAGATCGACCGCTTTCATGCCGGAGGTGAGGCGCAGGTCCCACTCTTCCCGCGGTACGAACACATAGAAGGCCTCTTCCAGCTTGAGGCTGGATCGGCTCGGTGCATCCGGCGGGCAGCGCAGACGGGGAATGCCCATGTGGAATTCGGAGTTGTTGAACGAGTAGGAATACCCCAGCAACAGGTGATCGTTGGCCATGAAGAAGGCGTGGAACACCGGACGGTGCGGCGTCTCTTTCTTGGTCAGCAGCTCCTTGCTGCGCAGGGCCTGACGAAGCGGCACTGTGAACTTGCGGCAGAAGGCCGACAGCTCTTTCGCTTCGTTGGTATCGGCGGTTTCAACTCGCAGATCGCCACAGATGGTGTATTCACGGGTCGCTTCTATGATGGGCGAGATCCGATCAGCCACATCCAGATCCTTCAGCTCGTGGGTCACCACCAGCATCTGACGGATAAAGATAAGCTCCCTGAATGGCAACTTGCGCGCCAACAGATCGGCCTGCTCCTCGTCATACAACTCGAATATCACATAACCGCTGTCGTCCTTGACCCGGGCGAAACCGTAGCACTGCATGTTACTGGCACGCTCGGTGATCTCTGCCGCCGCCTCTTTCTCAAAACCGGGGCGGCAATAAAGCAGCAGATTATTCATTTTTTCCTCCAAGACGACAGCCAGCCCATATCAGAGCCGCCCATCCCAACATAAAACAGAGGCCACCGGCCGGAGTAATGAGCCCCAGCCCCTTGCTGCCAAGCAGCACCATGGCGTAAATACTGCCGCAGAATCCAAGGATCCCCAGCAAAAATGTGGTGCCAGCGAAGGTGATTACCTTGCTGCGCACACCGCACCAACCCAGCACCAGCAGGGCCAATGCGTGAAAAAACTGATAATGCACGGCGGTGTTGAACGCCGCCAGCTGCGAAGCCGTAATACCGCGCGCCGCCAGACCGTGGGCGCCATAAGCCCCCAGCATGGTCGCCGTCAGGCCAAAAAAACCCGCCAGTACCAGCCAATGTCGATGGATCTGCATTCTTACCCTCCTCGTTCTCTCCCTCGCGACCGTCAGCCCTGTGCCAGCGTCGCCGCGATGAAGCACCTGATATGATCAGCCGCCTGCTGCAGGTTCTCCTGCTCGCTCACGCCGCTGGCTTTTCGCGGTTTGAAGCCATGGTCACCATCGGTCAGCCAGTGGACCGATACGTGGGGTGAGAAGGGAAAATCTGCCAGTTCGGCGCGCGTGCCGAAGGTGTCGCGCTCTCCTTGCAACAGCAGGGTCGGCGTCTTGATCTGCTTGAGCACCTCGCCCCGCCAGCGGTCGGGCTTGGCCGGGGGGTGGAAAGGATACCCGAGAATGAGCAATCCTGCAGCATTCATCTCGTCCCCACCTTCGCCATACAGCTCTGCCGCCATGCGTCCCCCCATGGACTTGCCCGCCAGGAACAGCCTTGGGTGAGCGAACAGCTGCGCCATCTGGCGCCAATGGTCGAGCAATACCGGCTGCCTGTCCGGTGGCCTGCGCTTGCCATCCTGGGCCCGCTTGGTCATGTAGGGAAAGTTGAAACGCACTACCTCGATATCGGGCCCCGCCAGCAGGCGTGACAGCTCGCAAAGAAAGGTGTGTTCCATGCCGGCCCCGGCGCCATGGGCCAGCAGAATGCGAACGGGGGCATCACTCGCCCCCTCCCTCATCACATCAGGCATCGGCGAGCCGTGCCCGGCGACGAGCCTCTTCCTGCTCCACCAGTTCCAGCATCCAGTCGCGGAAGGCCACTATCTTGCCCTGATCGGACTGCTGCTCCTGGCATACCAGGTAGAACGCATTCTTGCTCACCAGCACCTGCTCGAACGGGCAGATAAGGCGCCCCGCTTCGATTTCTGGCTGAGCCAGCACACTGTGACCAAGCGCCACACCCTGACCGTGGATCGCCGCCTGGATCACCATGGTGGAGTGACTGAAGATAGGCCCCTGATTGACGTTGGGCGCATCGATGTCGAGCTGGCGAAACCAGGCCTTCCAGTCACGGCGGGAGGTATCGTGCAACAGGGTGTGGCGGATCAGATCATCCGGGGTGCGCAGCGGCTTGGGGCCGGTCAGCAAGAGCGGCGAGCAGACAGGGATCAGGTACTCGGTGTGCAGCTTGTCGGCACGCAGTCCAGGCCAGTTGCCACGGCCGTAGTAGATGGCCACGTCCACATCGTCGGTCAGCGACCCCTCGTCCATGTCCACCGCCTTGATCCGTACGTCTATGTCCGGATGACGTTCACTGAACTTCACCAGTCGGGGTACCAGCCACTGGATGGCAAAACTTGGCTGCAAGCTGACGGTGAGCGCACCCTTGGCACTGCGGGCCAGCAGCTTGTCAGTCGCCTCCGAGATGGAGGTGAAGATGTCTTTGATATCGAGGAAGTAACCCTGCCCCTCTTCGGTCAACAGCAAGGAGCGGTTCTTGCGGCGAAACAGCTTGATGCCGAGATACTCTTCCAACGCCTTGATCTGGTGACTGATGGCAGCCTGGGTCACAAACAGCTCTTCCGCTGCCCGGGTGAAGCTTAAGTGACGAGCCGCGGCTTCGAATGCTTTCAGGGCATTGAGCGGGGGTAAACGACGAGACATGAGACCAGCCGACGATGAGTTTTTCTAATGGGCCGCATTATAATTTGTCGGTTGCGGGTCGACCAGTGAATAAACATAATTCGCTTCGCAATCCGTTGTCATATGGCTCACTTTTTCTCTTCCATGTTGGTTTACATGTGATTTTTGTGAGTCAGTGGTCTGCGATTGTGGTGTTGTGTTTCTTCCTCTGCGGGAAGAGGGGCTTAAATCGGACCGATTTAACCCAGTCTGTCATCTGAATGTGTTTGGCGCCTCCGGTTGGATGGCGCCTTTTTTCTTATCCTATACCTTGAACTGCCCCACCAGCTGCTGCTGTTTGTCCGCCAGCGCCGACAACTCGCGACCGTTCTCGGCGGAGGACGCCGCCTCGGCCCGTATGGTATGACTCACATCACGAATGTTGCTGACGTTGCGATTGATCTCGTCCGCCACCCCGCTCTGCTCCTGCGCCGCCCTGGCAATCTGCTCGTTCATCTGATGAATGGTCGCCACCGCATGGATGATCTGCTCCAGCACGCTGACCGACAGATCCACTTTTGTCAGCGTCACATCCGCCTGGCTGTGACCCGTCATGATCGCCTTGACCACGGCCTCGGTACCGGACTGAAGCTGCCCTATAAGGGTCTGGATCTCGACGATGGCATTCTGGGTACGCCCCGCCAGATTGCGCACTTCGTCGGCCACCACGGCGAAGCCACGGCCCTGTTCACCGGCCCGCGCCGCCTCGATGGCGGCGTTCAGCGCCAACAGGTTGGTCTGCTCGGCGATCCCCTGGATCACCACCAGTATGTCGTTGATGTTGTCGCTGTTGGCGGCGAGTCGCTCCACCACAGGTTTGGCATCGCTGATCACCGCCATCAACTTGCGCATGGCCTCCTGGGTATCGGCCACCACATACTTGCCCTCCTGCGCCGAGGTATCTGCCTGGTTGGCCGCCGCCACCGCCGAGTTGGCGTTGCCCGCCACCTGCAAGGCAGTGGCACTGAGTTCCTCGAATGCAGTCGCCACCAGATCCACCTCCTGGTACTGGGCCTGCATGCCGGCACTGGTGCGTTCGGCAACCTGAGCCGCCTGCTCCGCACTGGCGCGGGTGCCCGCAACGGTATCAATCACCTGACTGATGGTGGATTGCAATTTGTTGAGGAAGCTGTTGAACCACTTGGCCAACTCGCCAATCTCGTCATCGCGATGCAGGTCAATCCGCTGGGTCAGGTCTCCCTCCCCCGTGGCGATGTCCTTGAGGCGAGCCACCACGGCACGAATGGGGGCAACTATCTGACGAGCCATCAACCAGATGCAGAGCAAGGCAACTACCGAAATCACGCCGCCAATCACCAGTTGGGTGACCACGCTGCCATTGGCCTGGTTGGAAAGTTCGTCTTGCAGCTGGCGGGCCGAGGCCAGCACAACGGTGCGGGGAAGCTCGATATAGATGCCCCATTTGTGCTCGGTGCCGCGCATGCTGACCGGCACGAAGGTTTGCAGCAGAGTCCCGTCAGGACTCCAGCGTGTCATTGTCTGCCCCTGGCCGATCCAGCCTTTCAGATCGCCAGCCAGTGCCTGATATTGCTGCCCCAACGGGCTGCCCAGGGTGACGTCAAACCCATCCACCCCGGCGGCTCGCCCTTCGTGACTGACCAGCAATACCTTGCCCTGCCCGTCGTACAGCGCCTGATCCATCTCCTTGACCAGACTTTGCAGGGTCGCCAGCGAGATATCGACCCCGACCATGCCGAGCAATGTCTCCTGCTCCAGTAGGGGCACTGTCACCGAGGTCATCAGCACCTTCTGCGACCCCACATCATCGAGGTAGGGTTCGAGCAGGCAGAGCGCCTTGCTGCGGATGCTGCAACGATACCAGTCGTTCTCCACGCCGCCTGCTGCCGTGGGGCTCTCGTCCGCCAGCACGGATTCGTCTTGCACCTCAGCTTCTATCTTGCCGTCGACCCGGGCCCAGTAAGTGGAGAAGCGCCCCTTGTCATTGGCACCCAGCTCGCTGGAACCGTGGTAGTTGCTGTCCTCCCCATCCAGCTGATCGGGCTCGAACACCGCATAGACACCAAGCAGGTTGGCGGAAGCTGCCGCCGCATCGTGCAGTTGCTGATTGACGGCACCACGCAGCGCCTCGGAAGAGCCAAAGTTGTCGGCCGCATTCTTGCGCTGGAACAATATGCTCTGAGCCAGCAGAGTGGTACGGAAATAGGCCTCATCCAGATAGCTGGTGACCTTGGCCGCCTGCTCGGATCCCATCGCCTTCATCCAGTTTTCGGCCGAGCGTTGCGCCTCCTCAGTAGTGGAGGTCAGCACCTGATCCTGCATCCGGGCGGCGCTATAAAGAGAAGAGGCAACCAGGGCACCAGCACTGGCCAATAAACAACAACCGGCGATCAGGGTGATCCGCCCCTGAACAGAAAGAGAACTCATGCCACCATTCCTAGCTCATACAGATGTGATCAGTGTATCGGTTTTGGATACAAAAACTTAACCTAATCAAGCAAAATCCAGGCTCAGCTGGTTAACTTCCCCGTCACGAGGCAAGCCCACAACCAGCCCGAGCAATCGAATGGGTTTGCCCTGCGCCCGCAGCAGCCCCTCATGGAGCAGATCGTGAAACAGCTCGGGCTGATAGCCGCCACGGCGATAGACAGTGGTCTGCTGAAAATCGGCGAACTTGAGCTTGATCCCCTGCCCCATCAACTGCTCCCTGGCATAGCCAGCGGCAAAACGACGCTCCAGCTCGGGAATAAGCTGACTCAGTACCTGCCAGCAGGCGGCTTCATCCAGCACATCGCTGGCCAGCGTGGTCTCCACGCCAATGGTTTTACGGATCCGCTGCGCCTGCACCGGCTGATCATCACGGCCCCAGATCCGGCCCGTCAGCATCTCCCCCAACTTGCCAAACCGGGCGATCAGCTCATCACTGCTGAGCACTCTCGCATCCTCGCACGAATAGAGTCCCTGGGACTCCAGCCGCTCGGCCGTCTTGCGTCCGATCCCCGGCAACTTGGCCAAAGGCAGCTGGCGCACGAACTCATCCACCTCCTCTGGCCGGATCACGAACAGGCCGTCGGGTTTACGCTGCTCCGACGCGAGTTTGGCCAGAAATTTGTTCGGTGCCACCCCGGCCGAAGCGGTCAACCCCAGTTCGGTCACTATGGCGTGGCGGATCTCGGCCGCCATCAGGGTGGCACTGCCACCACAGCAATTACTGTCGGTGACATCGAGGTAGGCTTCGTCCAGCGAAAGCGGTTCCACCAGCTCGGTGTAACGCAGGAAGATGGCGCGCAGCTGACGGGAGGTCTCCTTGTAGACCGCCATTCGTCCCGGTATGAGTACGAGCGGCGGGCAGAGTTTCTTGGCCAGGCCACTCGGCATGGCGGAGCGCACCCCGAAACGGCGCGCCACATAGTTGCAGGTCGAGATGACCCCCCGCCGATCGGAGGAGCCCCCTATCGCCAACGGTACGTCCCGCAGAGCCGGGTTATCCCGCATCTCTACCGCCGCATAAAAGCAGTCCATGTCGATGTGAATGATTTTGCGCATACCACTGTACGGATAAACAGTTAACTCACCCATGCTAACCCAGCACACCCGTTTCTGCCATCGGCATGAAACAACGAACAGGCATAGACTCTTAAGACACCACTCACAAAAAATGACAAGGAGGAAAGGAATGAGAGCACTCTGGCTGGGAGTAGGACTGGGACTCTGTCTGCTGCCGCTGCTTGGCAGTACCAAGGGCCATCCAACCGCCGAATGCAGCTGGCTGCATGATCGCATCGAGACACTGGAGAAGGCCATCAAGCAAGGGGATGAACTGGGAACGCGGGAGGAACTGGCGCGCTGGAAGGCCGAATTCAAAAGGAAAGCCTGTCATCAATACGACTACTGAATCCCCCTCCCGCCAAAGAAAAGGCGGGCTGACCCCAAGGTCAGCCCGCCTGCCATTCAGCCTTGGCCCGAGTACAACTCGAAAACCCAGGCCCGCTCAGATGATCCGGTTATCGGTCAGCATCTTGCGACGGGCCTCTTCCTTGGCCATCTTCTTCTTGCGGTTGTCACAGGGTTCCGGGCAATCGCACTCCTTTTCGATACCTATAGTGCCCAGTCCGCCACAGGAGCCGGAAATGGTCTTCTTCTGGAAGATGTAACCTATGGCCATGGCCACTACAACGACCAGAAATACCCCGAAGGTGATCAGAAAAATCTGCATGCTGGTGCCCCTTACTTTCTAACCAGGTACTGTTTGAACGCATCTGAATAGGCTTCGTCAAACCCATCGGCCGTCTTGGTGATCACGAAGATCGCCAGTCCGCGCTCCTTGGCATACGCCAGGCTCTTCTCGGGCCCGAGCACCATGAACACGGTCGCCAACCCGTCTGCGGTCATGCAGGAAGGGTGAATGACGGTCACCGACACCATGCGATGCTGGATGGGTTTGCCCGTCATGGGATCGATCGTGTGGGAGAAACGCTGGCCATCCATTTCGTAGTAATTGCGGTACTCGCCTGAAGTGGCAACCCCGTTGTCCCCCGGCACTATCACTTCCTGCACCGAGCCGGCATTGGCGGTCGGCTTCTCGATGGCCACGCGCCAGGGATGCCCCTTGCCGTTGACGCCATTGATCCGCAGCTCGCCACCGATCTCCACCAGATAGTTGCGAGACCCCATGGACTCCAGATACTCGGCCACCTTGTCCACCCCGAAGCCCTTGGCAATGGCGGAGAGATCCACGTAGAGGTCCGGAATATCTTTTTGCAACGTATCGGCATCGGCGGAGGTGATCACATGCAAATTGCCCAGACCAGTCTTCTGACGGGTCTGGGTGATCAGCTCCTCGGAGGGGATCCTGGTCGGACGCGCATCCGGCCCGAAGCCCCACAGATTGACCAGAGGGCCGACGGTAACGTCAAGCGCCCCGCGGCTCTCACGGCCCAGATGCAGGGATTCAGTCACCACCCGGGCGGTATCGCGAGAGACCACCACAGGGGTCGAGCTTCTGTGCTGGTTGAAGCGCGACAACTCGGAATCGGGACGATAGGTCGACATCTGGTCGTTGACCCGCTCCAGCAGAATGTCTACTTCAGCCTGAAACTTGGCCGGATCCTTGATGATCTCATCCGCGACCTTGATGGAATAGTAGGTACCCATGGTGCTGCCGGTGATGTGGATCTCCGGCTTGGATTGGACCGTTTCCTGACCGCACCCAGTCAAGAAAAAGGCTAGCCCTAAGGCTAGCCAGGTCTTTACAACACTGTGCATTGATTAACCACCAAAGTCATCCAGCAGGATGTTTTCGTCTTCAACACCGAGGTTCTTCAGCATGTTGATGACGGCAGCATTCATGACGGGAGGTCCACACATGTAGAACTCGCAATCTTCCGGCGCCTCGTGGTTCTTGAGATAGTTCTCGAACAAGACGTTGTGGATGAAGCCTGTGTAACCATCCCAGTTGTCTTCCGGTTGCGGATCAGACAGGGCAACGTGCCACTGGAAGTTGTCATTCTCGGCCGCCAGCATGTCGAAGTCTT
The DNA here is from genome assembly GCF_963900955.1 of Aeromonas sp. 9A. Classification (NCBI taxonomy): domain Bacteria; kingdom Pseudomonadati; phylum Pseudomonadota; class Gammaproteobacteria; order Aeromonadales; family Aeromonadaceae; genus Aeromonas; species Aeromonas sp. 9A. The sequence goes on along the minus strand of NZ_CAWRFG010000001.1, from coordinate 1,422,706 downwards.
CGACATAGAACATCTCGCGCTTGGAACGGGCACCGTACCAGAAGCTCATCTTGCGTTGGGTCTTCAGGCGACGCAGCTGGTCGAAGATATGGGAGCGCATCGGCGCCATACCCGCACCACCACCGACGAACACCATTTCGGCATTGGTGTCTTTGGCGAAGAATTCACCGAACGGACCCGAGATGGTCACCTTGTCGCCAGCCTTGAGGCTGAAGATATAGGAGGACATCTGGCCGGGAGGCGCAGTCCAGTTGCTAGGCGGCGGGGTCGCGATCCGCACGTTCAGCATTATGATGCCGAACTCTTCCGGATAGTTGGCCATGGAATAAGCACGAATGATCGGCTCGTTGACCTTGGACTCCAGTTCGAAGATCTTGAAGCGATCCCAATCCCCGCGATACTCCTCGGGAATATCGAAGTTCTTGTACTGCACATGGTGTGCAGGGGCTTCGATCTGGATATAACCACCGGCGCGGAACGGCACGCTCTCGCCATCGGGGATCTGCAGCTTAAGCTCCTTGATGAAGGTGGCCTTGTTATCGTTGGAGATAACAGTACAGTCCCACTTCTTCACCCCAAAGATCTCTTCCGGCAGCTCGATATCCATGTCGGAACGCACTGTGACCTGACAGGCCAGACGCTCCCCATGACGGGCTTCACCCTTGCTGATGTGATCCAGCTCGGTCGGCAGAATATCACCGCCGCCAGCTTTCACCCGCACCTTGCACTGACCACAGGAGCCACCGCCGCCACAGGCGGAGGAGACGAAGATGCCGCTGCCGGCCAGCACGCCGAGCAGCTTGCCACCCGCCGGGCTGGTGACAGCCTTGGCCGGGTCGCCGTTGATGCTGATTGTCACGTCACCTGCGGTCACCAGCTTGGACTTGGCGAACAGAATGACTGCCACCAAAGCCAGCAGGATCACGGTGAACATGACCACACCCAGAATAATTTCCATCTATTATTCCTTTTCCGATTACAGGGAAATACCAGAGAAGGACATAAAGCCCAGCGCCATGAGTCCCGCGGTGATGAAGGTGATGCCCAGTCCACGCAGACCTTGCGGCACGTCGGAGTACTTCATCTTCTCGCGGATCCCCGCCATCGCCACGATGGCAAGCATCCAGCCGGCACCCGACCCCACGCCATAGACCACAGACTCCACGAAGTTGTAGTCACGCTGCACCATGAAGGAGACGCCACCGAAGATGGCGCAGTTCACGGTAATGAGCGGCAGGAAGATGCCGAGCGCGTTGTAGAGCGCAGGGAAGTACTTGTCCAGCGCCATTTCTAGGATCTGCACCAAGGCTGCAATCACACCGATAAAGGTGATGAAGCTCAGGAAGCTCAGATCCAGGCCGGAGACCAGGGCACCATCCTTGAGGACGTAGTTGTAGATCAGGTTGTTGGCCGGAACGGCAACGGTCTGAACCACGATAACGGCAATCCCCAGACCCATGGCGGTCTTGACCTTCTTGGACACTGCCAGGAAGGTACACATCCCCAGGAAGAAAGAGAGGGCCAGGTTTTCGATGAAGATCGATTTAATCAACAGACTCAGATAGTGTTCCATACCTTAATCCTTCGCCTCCACCTGCTTGGGATCCTTGGTGCGAACGCCCCAAATGATCAGACCAATGATGAAGAACGCACTCGGCGGCAGCAGCAGCAGACCGTTAGGCACATACCAGCCACCATTGTTCACCAGCGGCAGCAGCTCGATACCGAACCAGGTGCCGGAGCCCAGGATCTCACGCACTGTGGCCACGGTCAGCAGCACGGCGCCGTAACCCAGACCGTTACCGATACCATCCAGGAAGGAGGGCAACGGAGCGCTCTTCATGGCATAGGCTTCGGCACGACCCATCACGATACAGTTGGTGATGATGAGGCCCACGAATACCGACAGTTGCTTGGAGATCTCATAGGCATACGCCTTGAGCACCTGGTCAACCACGATAACCAGTGACGCTATGATCGCCATCTGGGCGATGATCCGCACACTGTTCGGGATCTGGTTGCGGATCAGGGAGATGAACAGGTTGGAGAAGGCAGTGACCGAGATAACGGCCAGCGTCATCACGAATGCCGTCTTCATCTGGCTGGTAACGGCCAGCGCGGAACAGACACCCAGCACCTGCAAGGCGATGGGGTTGTTGCCGAGCACAGGCGTCAACAGCAACTTCTTCATTTCGCTCTTGTCAGCCATTGTTGATTTCTCCTGCACGAATCTTGGCCAGGAAAGGACCAAAGCCCTTGGGTCCCATCCAGAAGTCGAACGTGTGCTGTACACCGTTACCGGTCAGAGTCGCGCCAGACAGGCCATCGATCTCATGCTTGGAACCTTCAGGGGCGTGGCCCTTGATGACTCGCAAGGCTGGCATGCCGTCCTGATCGAACAACTTCTTGTCCTTGAACAGACCTTGCCAGACCGGGTTTCCAATCTCGCCGCCCAGACCCGGGGTTTCACCGTGGTCATAGTAGGTGATGCCCTTGACGGTCTCGCCATCTGCCGCCACGGCAACGAAGGCATACATGGTGGACCACAGACCCTGGCCATAAATTGGCAGAATGATGTTGTCGACCTTGCCTTGCGCATCCTTGGCGAAGAACACAGGGATCAGCCTGGAGATTTGACGCAAACCAGCCTTGTCATCGGCAGGTGCCAGACGAATGCTTTTTGCCGGGTCTTTCGCTGCCAGCTTGGTGTCGAAGTTGTCGGCATCGCCGTCAACAAATTCACCGGTAGTCAGGTCAACCAGACGCGCTTCAATCTTGTCACCGTACAGTTGGGCCAGGTCACGCTTGGCCACACTGCTGATATCGACACCGGCAACGGACAGGATATTGCTTTGCTTGTCCAGCGCCTTGTTTTCCAGCTGAGCCGGACGCAGCCCCACAGCAGCCACTGAGACCACGATGGAACACACCAGACACAGACCAGCCACGACGGTAAGGGTGCCGACGGTAGAGTCTTTATTAAACGCCACGAGCGATCCTCCGCTTGATGTTCGCCTGCGCCACGAAATGGTCAAACAAGGGGGCAAACAGGTTGGCAAACAGAATGGCCAACATCATGCCTTCCGGGAACGCTGGGTTCACCACCCGGATCAGCACTACCATGACGCCGATCAGGGCGCCATACCACCACTTGCCCTTGTTGGTAAAGGCGGCGGAGACCGGATCGGTCGCCATGAATGCCATACCGAAGGCAAAGCCGCCCAGCACCAGATGCCAGTGCCACGGCATGCTGAACATGGGGTTGGTATCGGAACCGATGACGTTGAACAGCAGGGAGGTGGCGACCATACCGATCATCACGCCTGCGATGATGCGCCAGGAGGCGATCCGCATGTAGACGATCATGGCAGCACCGATGAGGATCATCAGGGTAGAGACTTCACCGATGGAACCCGGCAGGTTGCCAAGGAAAGCGTCCATCCAGCTTATGGCCTGGCCGGTTGTACCGTTGATCAGCGCCATCTGGCCGCCCTGGGCCCATTGGCTCAGCGCAGTCGCGCCCGAATAGCCATCAACGGCAACCCAGACGGCATCACCGGAGATCTGGCCCGGGTAGGCGAAGAACAGGAACGCACGACCCGCCAGGGCCGGGTTCAGGAAGTTCTTGCCGGTACCACCGAACACCTCTTTGGCCATCACCACACCGAAGGTGATACCCAGAGCGGCTTGCCACAAGGGCAGCTCTGGCGGCACTATCAGGGCGAACAGGATGGAGGTCACGAAGAAGCCTTCGTTGATCTCGTGCTTGCGCACCATGGCGAACAGCACTTCCCAGAAACCACCGACCAGGAACACGGTCAGGTAGATGGGCAGGAAGTGAGCCGCACCGATCAGCATCTTGCTGCCGATACCGGCAACCGCTGGATCCAGTGAGGCTCCCAGCAGAGTCGCTATGGTGTATTGCCAGGTATCGGCACCGGCCGCGCTGCCCAGATGGGCGATGGCGGCGATGGACTGGTTGCCGACGTTGAACATGCCCCAGAACATGGCCGGGAACACGGCCAGCCACACCATGATCATCATGCGCTTCAGATCGATCGCATCACGGACGTGGGCAGCGTTGCGGGTCACGGACCCGGGGGTATAAAACAGGGTGTACGCCGCTTCGAACAGGGCATAGTACTTGGCGTACTTGCCACCCGGCTCGAAGTGATGTTCCATATTTTCAAGAAGTTGCTTGAAACTCATCGCTTAACCTTCCAGTTCTATCTTGGTCAGGCACTCACGCAAGATCGGGCCGTACTCTGTCTTGCCGGGGCAGACGAAGGTACAGAGCGCCAAATCTTCCTCATCCAGCTCAAGGCAACCGAGCGCTTGCGCACTGTCGGCATCGCCGGAGACCAGATCCCGCAGCAGCAGGGTCGGCAGGATGTCGAGCGGCATCACACGCTCATAGTTGCCGATAGGCACCATGGAGCGATCACTACCGTTGGTGGTGGTAGTGAAGTTGATGAGCTTGCCCTTCATCAGATGAGAGAGCGTCGTACGGGTGATGGAGAATTTGCTGGCACTGGGTTTGACCCATCCCAGAAACTCTTTCTCACGACCTTCACTCAGCACGCTCACCTGATTGTGGTAACGACCCAGGTAGTCATGGACTCCTTCGGCCTTGGCACCACTGAGTAGGGAACCGGAAATGACGCGGTTTTCACCCGCCCGCAGCTCGTTGTTGGTCAACTGGCTGATGCAGGCACCCAGACGGGTACGCAGCAGGCGTGGCTTGAGTACGTTCGGGCCAGCCAGGGCGATCACCTTGTCGGTGAAGATCTGGCCAGTGGTGAACAACTTGCCGTACGCGATGACATCCTGATAGTTGATATGCCACTGCACCTTCTTGGCGCTGACCGGATCCAGGAAATGGATATGGGTACCTGGCAGACCGGCAGGATGCGGACCGACGAACACTTCTTCTTTGACTTGCGCCAGAGAAGCGTGCGGCAGGCTGGCCTCGCCTTTACAGACGTAGACGGCGCCATCGGTCAGGCGCGTCAATACGGCCAGACCATCGAGGAAAGCCTGTGACTGCTCCTTGATGATGAGCTCGGCATTGGCAGCCAGCGGGTTGGTGTCCATGGCGGTGACGAAAATGGCACGGGGAGAAGACTCCACGGCCGGCACCTTGCTGAACGGGCGAGTACGCAACGCAGTCCATTGGCCTGATGCGACCAGGATCTCCTGCACCTTGCTGCGCGCGAGCTGTGCCAGCTCGGCAGACGCAAAGTGTTCAAAGGTCACCTGCTCGTCGGACCCATCGATATCGATGACAACGGATTGCAGAATGCGCTTGGCACCCCGGTTGATCTCTGAAACCACACCGGTGGCAGGGGCCGTGAATTTAACGCCAGGGTTCTTCTTATCTTCGAAGAGCTCCTGACCTTTAATGACGCGATCACCTACTTTGACAAGCATAGTAGGACGCATCCCCACGAACTCTTCGCCGAGTGTAGCAACACGGGTGATGGCCGGGCCATCGTAGATTACTTGCTCCGGAGCACCCAGCACGGGGATGTCCAGTCCTCTTTTAATTGTAATCATACTCACTTGCACTACCGTTAAGGGAAGACAGGTTGGTTAGCGCCGAGAAATACATCACGACGAGTTGTTGAATGAGCCCGTTCATGTTGCAGGATAATGTCGAAGCGACAAACAAATCAGCAACATACAGGGTCATTCAAAAGCGCTTGAGTTTAGCACTTATGGCAAGTCAGCTTCTATGCAAAATGGGGAAAATCCCCGCTCTATCACAAAATCATCGAAATTTAATCGCGCCGTTTTTTTCGCTAAACCTCAGGCTCTGCGTTGAGTTAGCCATTAATACCCCAAAATAGGTAATAGTTTTTATGTTCAAAAATGGATTAGAAATTTTGATGTCTGGGCAGGGGAATAGCGCCCTGCTTCCGGACACAAGACGCAGCCCAAAAAACGTTTGTTAATTGTTAACTGGTCGCGGATTAAGTAACTTATTAGTCAATAATGTTAGGTCAGCCCATTTTTGCTGACACAGCTCGGCGTCTTTGGTGCCTGTTCCCGTTGCAACCACTCCTGCTCCGTATAGGTATGCAACGCCAGTGCATGAATGGCGCCAGCCAGCTCGTCGGCCAACACGGCATTGACCTGACGATGACGGGCCAGCAACCGGTGACCTTCGAAATGCGGGCTCACCACCACCACCTTGAAGTGGCTCTCGGAACCCGGCGCCACCCTGTGCATATAGCTTTCGTTGACGACCTCAAGATGAGTGGGGGACAAGGCAGCGGCCAGCTTGGCCTCTATCTGTTGTTGCATGGTCACGAGCATCACTCCCAAAATAGATGTCCGGCCATTGTAGCCAGAGTTGGCGGTATGACGAAATTGCCCCGCGTGGGAAAATGGCCGCAAATTTGCCCCGCCCACACAGCTGCCGGACTGGTGAAATTCTCCGCCCCCGCTAGAATAGCGCCACTTTGCGCCCCGTCGGCGCCTGTTTTATGAATCACGCTGGACTCTCGCTTATGCAAACCCTTCTCGAGACGGCTCATTGTCGTCTGACCCTGTATCGCTACCCACGCCAGAGCCAGGATCCGTTGCAAGCCTGGGATGCGGCAGACGAGTATCTGATCAATACCCTGGCCGAGACGCCACTCGAACAAGCCGGCCCCGTCATCATCATGAATGACGGCTTCGGCGCACTGGCGGCGTTTCTGCATCCTCACGCCCCTGTCTGTGTCAGCGACTCCTATATCAGCGAGCGGGCGATCCTTGCCAACCTCGCAGAGAACGAACTGGATCCTCACGCCATCAGATTGCAGGATGCGCTGACGCCGCTGCCCCCTGCCCCGGCACTGGTAGTGATCAAGGTATCCAAGTATCAGGCGCTGCTGGAGCAGCAACTGCTGGCATTGCGTGCGGTGGTCACACCGGCTACTCGCGTCATTGCCGCCGGCAAGGCCAAGGACATTCACAGCTCGACCCTGGCATTGTTTGAAAAATACCTGGGGCCGACCCGCACCTCGCTGGCCTGGAAGAAGGCGCGCCTGATCCATTGTGAGCCGCAAGCGATATACCCGGAACTGGCCAACCCCTATCCGACGGTCTGGCCGCTGGAGGGCACCGGCATGCTCATCCACAACCATGCCAACGTGTTTTCGCGCACCAGCCTGGATATAGGTGCCCGCTTCATGCTGGACAATTTGCCTGTCCACAGTGCGCGCAAGGTGATCGATCTCGGTTGCGGCAACGGTGTGCTGGGGCTGGCACTGCTGGCGAAGGATCCCGAGGTGGAAGTGACCTTCATCGACGAGTCCTATATGGCAGTGGCCTCGGCGCAACTCAACGTCGAGCACAATCTGCCAGACGGCCTGCCGCGGGCCCGCTTCATGGTCAATAACTGTCTCGACGGCGTGGCGGTCGGTTCGGCGGACAGGATCCTCTGCAATCCCCCCTTCCACCAGCTGCAGGCTATTACCGATCATATTGCCTGGCAGATGTTCACCGATGCCCACCGGGTGTTGCCCCAGGGGGGCGAACTCTGGATAGTAGGCAACCGTCATCTGGATTATCACAACAAACTCAAGCGCCTGTTTGCCAACGCACAAGTCGTTGCGTCGAACAGCAAATTCGTTATTTTGAAAGCCATCAAACGCTAAAGATAAGGTTAAAGGAAACCCATGATGAAAAAGTCAATCTTGCTGCTGGCCGCCCTGATGCTGGGTGGTTGTGCCACTCACTGGCCGGAAACCGCGCTGCTGAACCCGCAGGTCATCCCCTCCAACCAGCAGTACTACTCTGGCAACCGCATCACCCTGGAAGGAGTCGACAAGCGTGAAGCCGCCTACGTCTTCTCCATCAAGAAGAAAGAGAAGGCAGCCGTGCTGGTCAACAGCGAACAGCCGCTCAACAACCTGCTGGCCGAGAAACTGGCCGAAGGGCTGCGCAGTCAGGGACTGATCGTTGGCAACAGCGGTACCACCAACCTGACCCTGGCCATCTCCAGCGCCGCCGTCACGGTGGAAGAGAAAACCTTCACCTATGTCACCAAGTCCCGCGTCAGCCTGCAGGTGATTGCCGACTTCCAGGGCAGCAAGCTGACCAAGCAGTTCAACATGTCTTCCAGCAAGGAAGGTCCGGGGGAGCCGAGCATGGCCGAACTGGAATCCATCCTGAACCAGCAATTGGGCAGCCTGCTGCAACAGATCATGACGGATGACGCTCTGCGTGGTTACCTCAAGGGTCAGCCGAGCTGAGAAAGGAGAGCTAAACAATGAAGAAACTCTGGTTACTGGCCATGCTGATCGCCCCGCTGGCGTTTGCCGGCCCCAAGGTCAGGATGGAGACCAACCACGGCAATATAGTGGTGGAGCTGGCATCCAAACAGGCGCCGCAGACGGTGAAGAACTTCCTGCGCTACGTAGCGGACGGCAGTTATGACGGCAGCCTGTTCCACCGGGTGATCCAGGATTTCGTGGTGCAGGGGGGCGGCTACAACCAGCAGTTCCAGCAACTGCCGACCTTCGATCCCGTGGTCAACGAATCCAAGGGCGGCCTGCCCAACAAACGCGGCAGCATCGCCATGGCCCGTACCCAGGCCGTGGACAGCGCCACCCGCCAGTTCTACTTCAACCTGACCGACAACAATAACCTTAACGCCAATGCCGGCGCCGGTTATACCGTATTCGGCCAGGTCGTGCAGGGTATGGATGTACTGGACAAGCTGGCCCAGGTGCAGACGGGTTACAGCTCCATTCTGCGCGCCAACGACGTACCCACCAGCCCCATCATCCTGAAGAAGATGGTGTTGCTGGCGGAGAAATAACGCGAGCCGGATCACATTCCGCCGCGTCTTTGCCCGGGTCACCGGTGCCCCTTTCTATACTCTGACCCTGCCCCGTTTCCCCGGGGCAGGGCCCACCCGAAGAGAAGGAGGTTCCGGTGATCTACCACCAGTATTTAACCCAACACGCCGTCCCGCTGGCTCAGGCGGTTCGTCACTTTCTGGCACGAGAAATCCCCTATCAGCAGTTGGAAGACTTGAGCTGGCAGCTCCTCTCCCACTGGCAAGATTTGCCCCACGATCCCTATAACACCCAAGCCGCAACCGATCAGGAAGGGGTCTTCTGGTTCCTGCTGCACAGCCTGCATCAGTGGGACGAGCAGCAGATCATCGCCGATGTCTGGCTGCGCATGCAGCTGATGGCGTGTGCCAATTATCTGACCATGGAAGGCCCCTGCCCCCGCCACTGCATGGGTTCCCGCCCCTGAATCCTGGTCCGCCCTGCTCGGCTTGCCTTGGCTATCCCCCCCGAACCTGACAAAATGGCGCAATTTTCCCAGAGGAGTCAGGTATTTGAACACTGTCCGCACACCGAGCTGGCGAGACTCGCTCGCCGTCTATCTTGAGTCTCGGGTCCTCATCCTGTTTGCCATGGGCTTCTCTTCCGGTCTGCCGCTGCTGCTGGTGTTTGGCACCCTGTCGTTCTGGCTGCGCGAGGCCGATGTCAGCCTGACCGACATAGGTTACATGAGCTGGGTAGCACTGGCTTATGGCTTCAAGTGGTTGTGGTCACCGCTGGTCGATCGACTGCCCCTGCTGCTGCTCTCCCGCTGGCTGGGGCGGCGTCGCAGCTGGATGCTGCTCTCCCAGATACTGATTGCCGCGTCACTGGTGGGCATGGCCTTCTGCGATCCCAAGACCCAGCTGGCCCAACTGGCCCTGTTCGCCCTGTTGGTGGCGTTCGCCTCCGCCACTCAGGACATCGTCATCGACGCCTATCGCATCGAGTCGGCGCCGGAGCGGCTACAGGCAGCCATGGCCGCCTCCTATATGACAGGTTATCGACTGGCGATGATCATGGCGGGTGCGGGGGCACTGGCGCTGGCAGCCTGGCTTGGCAGCAACACCGGCTATGACTACAACGGCTGGCGACTCACCTATCTGCTGATGGCGGGACTCATGTCTCTTGGCGTCATCACCACACTGATCTGCCATGAGCCGGATATCGATCTCGCCGGTCAGAACGAACAGCAGGAGGCGCGCAAGGCGCTGCTGCTCTCCCATGGCTGGCCAACCTCGCTGGCCGGAGTCGGTGCCTGGATCTATGAGGCCATCTGGTGTCCGTTTGCCGATTTCTTCCGCCGTTACGGTGGATCGGCCATGCTGATCCTCGGGCTCATCGCCTGCTATCGTATCTCGGACGTAGTGATGGGCGTGATGTCCAACAGCTTCTACGTGGACATGCAGTTCAGCAAGACAGAAGTGGCCACCATCACCAAGGTGTACGGCGTCATCATGACGCTGGTGGGTGCTGCCTTGGGGGGCGTGCTGGTGATGCGCTTTGGTACCTTGCGGATCCTGTTCCTCGGCGCCCTGCTCACCGCCAGCACCAATCTGCTGTTTGCCCTGCTCAACGAAGTGGGTCACAACCTGCAGCTGCTAACCCTGATCATCTCGGTCGACAACCTGAGCGCCGGCATAGCGACTGCCGCCTTCGTGACCTATCTGTCGAGCCTGACCAACGTGGCCTTCTCCGCCACCCAATATGCCCTGTTCAGCTCCGTCATGCTGCTGATGCCCAAGCTGCTGGCAGGTTTTTCCGGCCGCTTTGTCGAACAGTTTGGCTACAGCACCTTCTTTATTGGCACCAGCCTGCTCGGCATTCCGGTGTTGATCCTGATCGTCATGGTTGCCAGACGAGGAAGGGCTTTGCTCTCGGAATCGGACAAATAGCAAGCGTTTGCGTGAAATTGGGGGTGATTAGATTCACACTTCCGAATAAAGTTCTCCGGTGCTTGTTTCTCCGATGAATTTATTTGGCTAGAATCCCTCCCGCTCCTTGTGGGCAGGCTACGGAAAACCTCAACTAACGCACAAGAGACCAATAAAATGGCCAAATTTACCAAGACTCTGATCGCTGCCGGTCTGCTGGCTGCTGCCGCTACTCCGGCCTTTGCTGCTGACTACAGCGGTGACATCCACAAGAATGATTACAAGTGGATGCAGTTCAACGTCATGCACACCATCGACCAGCGTCCCTTCACCTCCGGTCAAGATAGCTACAACGATACCTATTTCGAAATGGAATTCGGTGGTCGCTCCGGTCTGTTTGACCTGTACGGTTACGTTGATGTGTTCGACATCTTCGACTCCCGTCACAGCGACAAGCACAATGGTCAGAACCTGTTCATGAAGTTTGCGCCGCGTATGTCTCTGGATGCGCTGACTGGTAAAGATCTCTCCTTCGGCCCGGTGCAAGAGGTGTACATCGCCTCCCTGAACAACATCGGCGACAACCAGATGGAAAACATGATCGGTCTGGGTGCTGATGTCATGGTTCCCTGGTTCGGCAAAGTTGGCATGAACCTGTATGCCCGCCACGCTACCGAAAACCAGTTCTTCACCGAAGAAGAAGGTGACTGGAACGGTTACTGGTTCGCTATGAACTGGTTCAAGCCTTTCTATACCTTCAGCAACGGCAGCTTCGTTTCCTATCAGGGTTACCTGGATTACGCCTTCGACCTGGATACCCACAACCGTGCTGACCGTACCAGCGACAACATGGCGACCTTCCACGGTATCTACTGGCACTCCGACCGCTACGCAGTGGGTTATGGCCTGAAGTACTTCATGGATGCCTACGGCACCAAAGACGGCTCTACCGCGTTTGACGGTACCGCCTGGAAGAGCTCTGGCTTCAGCCACTACTTCTCCGTTACCTACAAGTTCTAATCGAACGGGTAATGTGGACACAAAAAAACCGGAGCAGCTGCTCCGGTTTTTTATGGCTCTGTCATCGAGCCTTTTGCTATCGCACTATGTGCAATCGAACAAGGGGGAAGGCCGAACCTTCCCCGCCCGTCATCAATCGCGGAAATTCTGGAACTGCATCGGCTGACCCAGCTCGGCACCACGTACCAGCGCCATGGCTTCCTGCAGATCGTCACGCTTCTTGCCGGTGACCCGCACTTCATCACCCTGAATGGCAACCTGCACCTTGATCTTGGAATCCTTGATCAACTTCACCAGCTTCTTGGCGATCTCTTTCTCGATCCCCTGCTTGAACTTGACGTTCAGGTGGAAACGCTTGCCTGAGTGAACGCTGTCACCCACGTCCATTGAGCTGTTCTCGATGTTGCGCTTGAGCAGGGCTGCGCGCAGGATCTCGACCATCTGCTTGAGCTGGAAGTCGGCATCGGCCTCCAGCTTTACTTCTTCCTTGTTCAGCTCGAAGCTGGCTTCAACACCACGAAAATCGAAACGGGTCGCCAGTTCACGATTGGCGTTATCGACGGCGTTCAACACCTCGTTCATTTTGACTTCAGAGACAATATCGAATGACGGCATGTCAGGGCTCCTCATGTTGCGCTATAAGGGCGCAAATCTACCAGAAAACCGGCAAATTTGCTGATTTCGATGGGGTTGCTCTGCTAGAATCCCCTGCGCACAGGAATGGCGAGACCCGTTAGTGTCCGCCAAGCGACATTTCACTTATCCCCGGTAAATGGTTGATCGGAATGCAACCCTACCTTGATTGAGTCTCTCCATGCCAAGCGGATTACGCGATTACAACCTTAAAACAAGCCGACTGCCCTCCTCCTCCCAATGGTCACTGCTGGGCTGCGGCGCCCTGGGTGGCGTCTTCGCCTCCCTGCTGACTCAAAGCGGCCAATCGACCCGCGTCTTGCTGCGCGATCGCCACCGTTCGACCCTGCACCCCGGGATTGATTTCACCTCGCTGGAAGGCCAGACCCAGCTGATCACCATCGAGCGCGGCTTCGTCGACCAGCCCGGTCAGATCAAGCGCCTGCTGGTGATGACCAAGGCAGGTCAAGTCGTGTCCGCCCTGACCCCCTTGGCAGGCAAGCTGGCGGCGGGCGTGCCCATAGTGCTGCTGCACAATGGCATGGGCATTGCCGAGCAGGTGGTGCAGCTGTTTCCGCATAATCCTGTCATTGCGGGCGTCACCAGCCACGGCGCCATGCAGAGCGGTCACTTCGTGTTCCGCCACACAGGCAAGGGCGAGACCTGGCTCGGCCCGGTCAATGAAGATGCCAGGGCTCATGCCTCCCTGGCAGAGGATCTCGCCGCCGCCCTCGGCCAGGCCGGCTGGGACGAGCAGATCCTGGCTCGCCAGTGGCAAAAACTCGCCATCAACTGCGCCATCAATCCGTTGACGGCGCTCTATAAGCTCAAAAATGGCGAGCTGGCCGGCCCTCGCTTCGCCGATGCCATGCAGCAGATCTGCGTGGAAGTGGCCGACGTCATGCAGGCCGAAGGCCAGCCCACCAACAGCGATGAGCTGCTGCGCCGCGCCATGACGGTGGTAGAGTTGACCGCCGACAACTACTCCTCCATGCATCAGGATATGGAGCAGGGGCGCGAGACAGAGATCGAGGCCATCACCGGCTTCCTGCTGGCCTGCGCCGCCAAACACGGCATAGCGGTGCCGGTCAATCAGGGCCTCTATCAGGCCATCAAAGAGAAGAGCTGAGCCCGGCGAGGTGGCCGGTAACCAAGGAGCGCAGCATGACAGTACTGGTATTGGTAGCACCGGGGTCTGAAGAGATCGAAACCGTCGCCATCGTCGACACCCTGGTGCGCGCCCGCATCGAGGTGCTGCTGGCCTCCTGCTGTCCGGCGGGTCTGCGCCAGATCCGCGCCTCCCGCGGGGTACAGCTGGTCGCTGACTATCATATCGACGAGCTGACCAGCCGTGACTTCGAAGCCATCGTCGTGCCGGGCGGCTTGCCCGGCAGCGAGGTAATCCGCGATACGCCGCTCGCCATCGATCTGCTCAGGGAACAGGCGGCGATCGGCCGCTGGCGGGCGGCTATGTGCGCCGCCCCCGTGGTGGTACTGCACCATCATGATCTGCTGGGAGATGCCAACGTGACCTGCCACCCGGGCTTGCAGGCCCAACTGCCCACCAGCCAGCTCAGCACGGCGCGGGTCGTGACGGATGAGTCACATCGCCTGATCACCAGCCAGGGGCCGGGCACCGCCATCGAATTTGCCCTCGAGATCGTGCGGGTGCTGCGCGGGGATGACACCGCCCTCGCGGTCGCCGGCCCCATGGTGATGCCCCCTTCTGTCATGCCATGACCCCTGTTGCCATCGTGGATGCCCTCTCGTCATGACAGAACGCCCCTTGCCGATTGGCAAGGGGCGTTCTGTTGTTGGCGGACACCACTCAGACTGCCCCCCCTTCAATCGCTAGCTCAACAACTCTGGCCTGAGCTGCTCCATCAGCAGGTGGTTGTCACTGTAATCCACCGGTATGGCCACTACGGCAGGTCCAACGACCGCCATGGCGGCGCGCAGGGTCGGCCGCAAGTCTTCGGCACTGGTGACCGCAAAACCGGCCGCCCCGAAGGACTCGGCATAGGCCTTGAAGTTGATGGGCCCGAAGCTCACCCCCGAGCTGCGGCGGTACTTTTTCTCCTCCTGCATCGCCACCATGTTGTAGCCGTTATCGACCCAGATGATGTGCACTATGTTGGATTTGAGCCGCACCGCCGTCTCCAGCTCCATGCTCGACTGCATGAAGCTGCCATCGCCGGAGACGGAGATGATCTTCTCCCCCGGCCGCACCATGGCGGCCCCTATGGCCCAGGGCAGCGCTACCCCCATGGTCTGCTGACCGTTGGAGATAAGCACCTGACGCGCCCGGAAGCTGTAGAGGTAACGGGCAATCCAGATGTGGAAGCTGCCCATGTCCACGCACAGTGTCATGTCCTGCCCTATGATGTCCTGCAGCTCCTTGACGATGCGTAGCGGATGGATGGGCATGCCCCCCAGATGCTGGGCATGCTGGGTCAGCTGGTGACGCTGGGCCCGTATCTCACCAAGCAGGGCCGCGATGGCGGGGTCCCGTGCCAGCGGCTTGTGCAGCATCTTGGTCAAGCAATACAGATTGGCGCTGATGGAGCCCACCAGCTCAACCGCCGGGCAGTAGCTGCTGTCTATCTCCGCAGGCAGAGCATCGATGTGCAGCAGTTGCCGCTCACCCGTGCCATTCCACAGAACAGGGTCATATTCGATGGGGCTGTAACCTATGCAGATCACCAGATCCGCATCCTGCAGCAACCTGTCCCCCGGCTGGTTGTTGAACAGCCCGACCCGCCCGGCGAAGTCATCGAAATGGTGGGTATCCACCACACCGGCCGCCTGATAGGTGCCCGTCACCGGCAACCGGCTTTTGTCGAGAAAAGCGCGCACCGCGAGGGAATTCTCGGGCCGGCTGGCCAGCAGGCCAAGCAGCACCACCGGCTTGCGGGCCTGTGCCAGCAGGCTCAGCGCCCTGTCTATGCCCGCCTCATCGGCGGCGCCCGGTTCGGGTATGGCTCTGGGCACCAGGATGGCGCCATCGGTCGGCTCATTGATGATGTCCATGGGCAGGCTGACGAAGGCGGCGCCGGGGCGACCCAGTTCGGCGGACCGAAAGGCGTTGGCCATCACCTCTGAAAGGGCGGATCCGGTTCCCACCTGGGCGCTGAACTTGGTGACGGGGCGGCACAGGCTGACGGTGTCCAGGCTCTGGTGAGTGAGCTTGAGGCCATCGGCACGTCGCACAGCGCCCCCCAGCGCCACCATGGCATCCCCTTCCGAGGTGGCGGTCGCGAGGCCGGTGATCAGGTTGGCGCAACCCGGGCCCGAGGTCACCAGCGCCACCCCGGCCTTGCCGGTCAGACGGCCCACGGCGGCGGCCATGAAGGCGGCGTTCGCCTCGTGGCGCACCACTATGGTGTCGATGGGGGAATCTTCCAGGGCATCGAATACCCGGTCGATCTTGGCCCCCGGAATACCGAATACCTGCTTGACGCCCTGCGCCTCCAGATGGCGTACGACCAGCTCGGCCCCGCAGCCCCAGTGTTGATTTTCCATGATAATAACTCCTTGTAAGCGAAGGGATTAGCCTTCGGCGGCGCGGATGGCGCGGTCCAGATCGGCGGGGTTGAGGTCAGCCTGTTGAAAAGCAGGGTTGCGTGGCAGCTCTATGTTGAGATGCTGAACCACAGACAACTGCAGCTGGCCGTGGCCCATGGCGTAATAGAGGATATGACCGCCGCCTTTGCGCTCCTCGGTGATGAAGTGTTCGTGATAGCCGGCCACATTGATCCCCTGCACGAAGGGCGGGCAGCGAAAGCCCACCAGGGTGCCGCGCCGCTGGCTAAACGAGAACAAGGGCTGTGCCTCTATGGCTTCCAGCATGGGTTTATAGGGCGGGGTCTGGCAGGGCACTGTGCGTACCTGGGCCTGCTCAAACAGACCATCGAGGCGAAAAGCGACGAAGACGTTGTCGGTGCCCACCAGCTGATCGATCCACTGATGGATCTCGTCGCGGCTCAGGGGGTGATCGAAGCGGCGCTCCAGACAGGGTCGAAAGTGAGTCATCACCGCAAACGGGGTTTTCTGCCCGGCCTGGGCAGGACGGGCCGAGCCATCGGCCTTGAGCTGATGGATCTGGCGCTCGAACGCAATCAGCTCGCCGTCGAGCCGGTTGAAGGTGCCAAGACCAAAGTCGCCGTGGCGCAACAAATCGGCCATGGTGGTCTCGCCCTCATAGACGCCGGCCAGCAGGGCGCTCATCAAGGAGCTCTGATAGACCTCACCACCACCCTGACGGGCTTGCCAGCGAGCAAACTGCTGGCTGATCTCGATGGCACAGTCACACTGTGTATGGGTTTCCATTTGGATTTAACCTCCAATCCTGTTAGGTTGGCAAACAAGGATTCAATAGTGACCAAGATCACACTTTGATACCAATATCCAAACTCATCAGCTTCGAGACGTACCAGATATGGAATTTCGTTACCTGCGCTACCTGGTAGCCGTGGCAGAGAAGCAGAGCTTTACCAAGGCGGCCGAAGCGCTGGGCATGGCCCAGCCGCCCCTCAGCCAGCAGATCCGCAAATTTGAACAGGAGGTGGGCACGCCGCTGTTTCACCGGCTGACCCGCAGTGTGGAGCTGACCGAGGCGGGGCTGAGCCTCTATCAGGATGCCAAGGGCATACTGTCGCAAACCGAGCAGGCCATGCAGAAGGCCCAGCGCATCGCCCGCGGTCAGCTCGGCTCCCTGCGCCTGGGCTTTGCCGGTTCCACTGTGCTGCATCCGAGCGTGCTGCGCCTGATCCACGACTTTCGCCAGGCCTGGCCCGAGGTGAGCCTGCACCCCATCGAGAACAGCATGCCCAATCTGGTGCGCGACCTGGTGAGCGAGGAGCTGGATGCCGCCATACTGCGCCTGCCGTGCAGCAGCAGCTCGGCGCTGACTCACCATCTCATCGATGAGGAGGAGATGCTGATCGCCCTCCCCCCGCACCACCCGCTGGCAAGCACGGGCGCCATCGCCATCGAGGCCCTGGCGCAGGATCCCTTCATCCTGTTCCCCCGCGAACTGGGGCCGGGCCTGCACGATGCCATCACCCAACGCTGCCAGCGGGCAGGTTTCAGCCCCCGTCTCGGCAGCCAGAGCCCGCAGGTAATCTCCACCGTCGGCATGGTGCAGGCCGGTTTCGGGGTTGCCATCATCCCGCGCTCTGTGAGCGAACTGCATCCCCACGGCGTCAGCTATCACCCCATCGCCGATGAACCGCTCACCACCCGCATCAGCCTCGCCACCCGCCGCCATCCACGCCAGAAAAGCCTGCAGCACCTGATAGGGCTGATCCCGAGCCGGCATGATAGACACACCGACATCACATCGGCATAGCGCCAGCCCCCGCACACCTTCATCTGCGTTCCACCAATAGGCCACCACGCTGTCAGTGACAGCCTGGTGGCGCCTTGCAATTGAACCCAAGCGAATCGCTCATCCCCTGCGGCTGGATGGTACGACCTTGTCAGTCCGGCTCACCCGAGCATGTGCGTTAACGAACAGACGGCACTCCCCCGCGCCCCCATAGTGTCAGTGCAGCGACTGCACTCACGTGAAACAAGGTGCTTGTTCACCACGGCTGTCAGACCCGGCGGCAGGTCATTTATGCCCGCCTTTGAAGAATGGCAATATGTCTAGGTCGCGGATCCCGGCAAGATCTCCCGCCTGACACTGCGCAACCAGACGAATGTCCCCCGCCGTCTCTCAGTGACCTGTTACGTGGAATGGGTGCTGGGCGCCTCTCGCAGCGTCACAGCCCCCTTTATCACGACCCAGATGGATGCACAGACGGGGACCATGCTGGCACACAGCCCCTGGAATACCGCCCTCCCTGACCGGGTAGCCTTCCTCGATCTGGGGGAACAGCAAACGAGCTGGACCGCCGATCGCAGTGAGTTCCTGGGATACCGTGGTCAACCCGCCTCTCCTGCGGCGCTGGCAAGCCATAAAGCCTTGTCTGGCAGCACAGGGGCCGGGATTGACCCCTGTTCAGCGCTGCAAACCCATGTTGATCTTGCCCCGGGCCAGAGCCTTGAGCTTGTGATCCTGCTCGGCCAGGCAGGCTCAACCGAACAAGCCCGAGCCCTCGTCACCCGCTATCGTCATGATCTCGATGTGGTGCTGGACGAGGTGGAGGCTCAATGGCAGTCACTGATCGGAGCCGTTCAGGTCAAGACCCCGGACAGGGCCATGGACATAATGCTCAACGGCTGGCTGATGTATCAAACGCTCGCATGCCGGATCTGGGCTCGTTCTGCCTTCTATCAGGCGGGAGGCGCTTACGGTTTTCGCGACCAGTTGCAAGACGGGATGGCGCTCAGCTTTGCCAACCCCCGGAGCACACGACAACATTTGTTGCGCACTGCCGCTCGCCAGTTTATTGAAGGGGATGTGCAGCATTGGTGGCTGCCCCACTCGGGCCAGGGTGTGCGCACCCGGATCTCCGATGACAGGGTCTGGCTGGCCTTCGCCACGGCCACCTACGTTCGAAGCAGTGCCGATGACAGCATTCTCGATGAGGAGATCCCGTTTCTGGAAGGCCCGGCACTGGGCACGGATCAGCAGGATGCCTTCTTCCTGCCACAAGTATCCGAAACGTCAGCCTCTCTGTATGAGCATTGCGCTCGCTGCCTGGATCAAGCCATGGCGCTCACCGGGAGCAATGGTCTGCCACTCATGGGCTCGGGTGACTGGAACGATGGGATGAATCAGGTCAGCAGTGCAGGCAAGGGTGAGAGTGTCTGGCTAGGCTGGTTGCTACTGCGCACCATCAGTCTGTTTACACCTCTGGCCCACGCCCGTCAAGACAAGCGCGCCGAGCTCTGGCTGGCTCATGCCAACCGGGTCGGGGTCGCGCTGGAACGCAAAGCCTGGGATGGTGCCTGGTATCGCCGGGCGACATTCGATGACGGCAGCTGGCTGGGTTCAAAAGAGAGCCCCGAATGCCAGATAGACTCCATCGCACAATCCTGGGCCGTCCTGTCCGGTGCGGCCAACCCGACCCGAGCCAGAATAGCCATGCAATCCCTGGAGCAACACCTCATCAAATACGATCAGGGCTTGTCTCTGCTGTTCAGTCCACCGTTCGACAAGCTGACCCAGAATCCGGGGTATATTCGCGGATATCCGCCCGGACTGCGCGAAAATGGCGGCCAGTATACTCATGCCGCCATCTGGGCCATCCTCGCCTTCGCGCGCCTCAAAGAAGGCACCAAGGCTTATGACCTGTTCTGCCTGCTCAACCCCATCAACCATGCACTGGATCCTGAGGCCGTCGAGCGTTACAAGGTTGAACCTTACGTGATGGCTGCGGATATCTACTCAGTCGCGCCGCACAACGGTCGTGGCGGCTGGACCTGGTACACGGGGGCGTCTGGCTGGATGTATCAGGCCGGTATCGAAGGCATATTGGGGATCCGTCGTGAGGGGCAGCTGTTGCTCATCGCCCCCAACTTGCCCGCGCATTGGCCCGGATTTAGCGCAGCCATCACCCTTGATGCCGCCCACTACAACATAGAGGTGAATACAGAGGTATTATCGGGGCTGCAAGCAGACACAATCCGACTCGATGGCGTGCTGATGGAGCCTTGCGGCTCACCATTTCGCGTGCCACTGATCGATGGGCACCACAGGATTGACATTACCCTGGCGGTGCAATAACAGAGTCTGAGTGAACAAGGTAGAGACAAAGCGGCCTGCTCCCGGGCCGCTTTTTGCTTGATTGCACGCCCAACTTTTATCCTGATCATGACGTGATTGCGCAAACCATTTTTCCAGCTCGCTGCGTTTGAAGATATTAATCAGCACTGCCAGCAACAGATAGGCGACCCCCTGCACAAACAAGTGGTTAGCATCCAGATGGCGCTGATGAAGAAATATCGCACCAGTAGCAGGCACGAAAGAAAGCGTTAGCCGGCATGGGTATTGTCAGGGGGCAAAATCTGATAGTTGGGCTGGTTTTCCTGACTCAAATGACGCAAATGGTACGCCATCTAACACCCGCTCATTTTTAAACACACGGATTTCAGAATCAGGTAACTGCGTCATCAGCAATGACAAGATGGTGTGCATCTTATCCAATGGGCAATGAAGACGAATGCTTGCGCGTAAGCCCATTGTTCGTACATCCGATTGGCAGGCAATAAATGGACGATTCCGCGTTACCTTAATCAAATGACGATGCCCATTTTTTATAGGACTCTCGTAAGTAGTCTCTATATTTTTAAAACCGGTGAAGAAAAATGCCATCACGGCAAAACCACCCGCGCCGACCAAGGCGGCCGGGCCTAACAACGCCACGCCGACGATGCAAACCACTACCCCAAACCAAGCCAGCCCCCGCACTACCGCGTAGGCTGCATCCGGAATCGCATCATGATAGGTGGTGACCAGCCCCTCTGTGGTGAGCCGATAGTGGTACTGCTTGTCTGCAAACCAGAGGTAACGAGCAGATAGGCACATTATTAGGGCCATGATGATTAACCCCACACCCAAGCTAGTATCGCCAGATAGCAAATAGCTCCCTATAAGTGCTAAACAACCACACGGGATCAGGAAGGTTAACCAAAATAGACCATAGACAGTCGCCACCCGAATATCCCACTCATAAAGCGTGGGCGCCTCTCGCACACGCTGCTGACGCAACTGATAGAGCCGGTCTTGCTCCTCTTGGGGTAATTGCAGGAACTCACTGCGCGGCAGGTCTTCATACCGGCTGTCGTCCAATGGGGGGGGCGCTTGTTCTGTTGACGCCGACGGCTGCACCGTTGCTTTCTTATTCATTTAGTTATCCCTTTGCTGTGCCCACCGGTAGCCTGGTCATTACCAACGCCCCCGCGCTGCTCGCGCTTAATATCATCTCCCCCCGGCTCGCCTTGCCGCTAAAGATAAGCTGACCACCATACAAGCCGCCATAGCTCACCGTCAGCCGATATTCGCTATTCTGGGGGCCCAACCACAGGCTGAACTGACTCCCTTGCCAGAGGCCATCACTGAGGACGGGAGTATATGGCGTCATACTGGCGGAAAGCCGTTTTACCTCCTCAACGCTGCGAATGCCAGCCCCTTGCCCTATTCCCAGTTGAGGTTGGCCACTCAGGTGCAGGTCGAACCACTGACCTTGCAGATAGCCCGGCAGGTCTATCTCCAGATAGCGGTCATAACTGGTGCCACCCCAACCAAAACGCGAGGAGGTCTCTTTCGTCACAATACGCGCCGCGGGTTTATGGACGATGTGCTCCAGCTCTTTTAACTCCTGCTCGGCGGTCCAGTGGGTATTAGGCTGGGTGCCCCAGGTTGATTGCGCCAGCCATTTTTCCAGCTCGCTGCGCTTGAAGATATTAATCAGCACAGTCAGCAGCAGATAGGCCACCCCCAGCACAAACAAGCTGGTTAGCATCCAGGTAGCGAAGATGGCGCTGATAGCACCGAGCCCAAAACTTGAGGATCCAAGTGTGGCGACTTGAATGAAGAAAACTACTCCTTGCCCACCCAAAACCCATATCTTGGCCCGCATCAGCAGTCTCTCAATCTCACCCAATAGCGGATCTTTGGCTGCCTCAAAGGTATCCCATGCCTCCGCCACCGCGGCCACCAAACCCAATCCGGCAAAGGCCAGCATTCTGTTGGTAAAGGTTTTGACGATAGCTACATGGTCACTTTCTGAAACAGCCAGTTTGATCGACATATTTTTAAGGCTGGGCACCTCCTGCATGGCCGTCCATGCCTGGCCCTGATAGAGCGCCATCACCGCATTGCCTGTCCAGCCGACTGCTGCCCCCCACTGCGCCGCCGCGCGCGCCTCTCCGAGCGAATTGATATTCTCCCCCGTTGCCTGCGTAACTACCAACAGGTTCCAGAGGTTAATCAGCGCCACCAAACCGCCAACGGTGCCCATATTCGGTACGGTATTGTTGCTATTGAGGGCGGTAAACAGCTCCCGCTTGCCACTGCCCAGCGCCTCACTCACCCGCGTCAGATAACCGCGTACATACTGCCGCCCCGCTTCGGTATAAGCATCCGCCTTCAACTGGATGAGGGGTGACGCCTCTTGCATCAGCGCCAACATTTTCTGCTGCTTGATGACACTCTGTGTGTCCTGATGATGTTTGCTCTGATAACCACCACTCCGATCCGTGTGGCTGCTCTGCTGCTCTTTGGCAACACTCTGCTCAAACGCCTTCTGCTTCGTTCTGTACGCGCCATGCTCCGCCAATTGTAATGGCATCTCGCCCAGTACTGACTCCAGCAAAACAAGGCGCAGCAAGGTGCCCAGATTGTTGATATTGCCATGGGGCAGCACTACCGCCAGTAGCGTTTCCCTGGCCCCCTTGGCCAGTTCGCGACTCGCCTCTCGCATTGCATCAAAAACTGCCGCTGATGCCTGATACCATCCCTTCTGTTTGATATGCTCATCGCCAAGCAAACTCTCAAGGTCGGCAAGACGGCCCCAAAAGGCGGTCATATCTCCAGATGAGCCGGTCAGCCAGGGCTGATCCACCGTCTGCGCCGTCAACCCATCAAACAGCCTCACATCAAAGCCGTAAGGCCCAAGCGCCAGCAAGTTGCTCGGCGTCGATGCCAGTTTCTTCATCGCCTCGGCCGCGCGTTCATCCTGGCAACTTAAGCTCAGCGCCTGCCCCGCCTCGGCAAACAGCAAGGATAAATAGGCCTGCCCCTTTACCTGCTCGGGGTCCAGCCCCAACGGCAGCGGGTCTGCTTTAAGATGCGAGATCGCCACGCTCAAATCCTGATGGGCCAGCGCCAGCTCGTGGGCAAGCTCTGCCAAGGGCGCCTGATAACGAGCCACAAAGTCGTTCAGTCCCTTCCAGTTCACCTCATTTTGAAAACGGCTACGCTCACTCCAGGCCTTTTCTTGCGCCAGACTCGGGGTAAAACCATACTCGTTGGCCAATGTTTTTTGTAAGTCATCAACCCGCTCGGCCAGCGGTGAACGTATGCCTCTCATCGCCCCAAGAGCCTCACCAGACATCTCTTCCATCTGTTCGAGGTTGCGATAGCCAAGATACTCATCTAGCACAGTTTCAAACTCATAGGCCTTGGCCGCATCCCCGCGCACCGAGGCGGGCAAGTCTTGCTCGCCTACCCGCACTCGCGCCAGATTGCGGGTAACCTCTGCCATCATCAGCTTGTGACTCGTCTGCTTTCGCTCCTCGTCATTACTTCCCAGCAATACATCCTGCTGCGCCATCAAGCTATTCACCACCATGCTCAAATCAGCCACATCCGCCAGCGGATCAGCGAGTGCGATCATCATGGCGCTCTTGGGATCTGGCATGTTTGTCATATAGATCGACTGGCTGTAGGCTGCCTTGTGTGACAGCAAACGCACATCCCCTTGTTGGTCCTCATCAACATCTTTGAGAAGGGGTGTACAAGAGAGCACAAAAGCCTGATTGCCATCGTTCATGTCTGCCACATTATTGAGCTGATCGATGGGCGCGCCATGGGTGTGTCCCAAGTTGCAGACAAACGCAGGCAAACTGAGCGTTCTCATCCACTGGCTGCGCACACTCTTTCCTTTATCCACATCACTCATTATTGATTTGATGCGCTCACTCCAGACGTGGGGTGAATAGCATAGCGACAACATCGCTGAACGCGGATAAATGACATGCCCCTTGGCACCCTTGCTGGCATGGATAAACTGCGCCCCTTTGATTTCATACTCGTCGAGTTCTTTGCTGGTCTCGTTATAGACATAAAGCCAACCATCGCGCAGTTGGCGCAACGTGTAGGCACTGCCTTTGAGGGCCAAGGGCCATCTAAAGTCCGGCCCTTTCGGTAACGGATGGGGTTGGGCCCCCCCTTTGCTGGCAGGTCGCTCATCGATGGCATAACGCACCGGCACCAGCGATATATCTCCATTGCATGGACATACACCGGCTGGACTCTGGCAATCTGTGATGCCTGAAGCCCGCGCATCCGCATTGGCTCCCCCTTTCGGCTGCGTCGATGTGTCGCCCGCAGCCGCACTGTTCGATTCAGGCAGTTTAAGGGTCTGCCCGCTATTAATTTTGTTCGGGTCAGTAATGCCGTTGAGCTTGGCAATGGCATCGACAGTGGTGTTATTGCGACGAGCAATGTCGCCCAAGGTATCACCCTGTTTAACCAGGTAGGTTTTGCCCATTTAGGTTAACTCCAGTGGTAATGCGCGCTGCTCTGCCCAACCGGCCGCCAGCTCCACACGTTGTGATGGTGTCTGTGCCGAAGGTACCGTCAGCAGTTTGGTCAGGCTCGGGTAGTCATGGTTCTCCCACCATCCATCACCGACAAATCCCAGCACATTGAAAAACAGCAGCAGGTCACGCTCTGTCTGAAATCCCAGTTGATAAGCCTGTTTGGCCCAACGGGCAATCCATGCTGCGGGCTCAATTTGTTCCTGCAAACGAGCCGGAAACCATTTATTCATATGGCGCCAGATAGCATCCAGAGTGCTCAACCAGGTGACTTCCCCCAGGCGAGTCCACTGCGCATCCGAGAGTCTGAACCGTTTGCCAACCGGCTCACCCAGCTCAGGTGACACTGTCTTGTGCCACCACACTGGCTGGTTGGCTTGCCGCACCGGGATCCAGACCTGCTCAACGTCTTGCCAGAGCCAGGGCTCGTCATCCATAAACAAACGCCACATGGTCTCAGGCATGGCAAGTTTGAGCAGGATCCGGCTGCCGTAAGGGCTTTCGACTTCGATTAGCGCTCTCAGTCGCTCAGCAAGAGGCAACAAGCCAAGCTGGGACGATAGCAGGTAACCCCATGATGGTTCACGGTTTTGCATAAACCAATCGAGCAGATTAGGCGTTGCACACACCAGACAGGGGCTCACCTCTCGCAGGCTGTCCCAGGGAGCATAAAGATAAATAGGCTGATAAGCGGGAGCATCGTCCTGTTCGAACAAGACTCGCTCCAGCTCGGGAATACGGGCACCATCAAGCAGCAAATAGAGCCGCTCAGCGTTGGCCAGCTCGATATCGGGCGTCATCTCGATTGGGATAGCCCCCATCAATCGCCCCCTTCCTGCCCGGCCAACTGCTCACAAATTTCACACACTGGCTCGGCAGATTTTAGCGTCGCAATCTGACGCACAGGCTCCATCGGCGGCGGCGGTGCTACCACTTCAACCTCACCGGGCTGGATCGGCATCTGGCCACCCCAGCCGGAGCCGGCCCCCGGGCTGCCACCCGAGTTCATCTTGATGGAACCGCCGCTGAGGGTGACACCGCTCGGGTCAATCTTGACAAAACTGCCACCCACTTTCAGGGTCAGCTCGGCGCCTGCCTCCATCACTATTTTCATACCCGCCTTGTGGTGTACTTCGCAGCCAGCATCGACCAGCAGGGACTGCCCCAGTTTCTGGTGCATGGAGGCATCGACTGTGAGGGAATAGTCCGCCTTGACCTGGTCACGCTTCTCACCCTCCACACTCAGGTGGTCGTTGGCCTTGATGCGGGTGACTCGCTCATTGTCGATATCTGTGTGCTGGTCGTGCTTGATATGCCAGGCCGCATCATTTTCGATGAGCACGTTCAGGTCTTTCTGACCGTGGATATAAATCTCTTCCTGCCCAGCCTGGTCTTCAAAACGCAGCTCGTTGAAGCCCTCACCCTGATGGGTTTCGGTACGCAGCACTGTGCGGGTCTTGTTGGCAGGCAAGTCGTAGGGCGGCCGGTTGGTGGCGTGGAAGGTGCGGCCGGTCACGATGGGCTGGTCGGGGTCCCCTTCCAGGAAACTCACGATAACTTCATGGCCGATGCGCGGAATCGCCATCATGCCGTACTGGCCACCCGCCCNGACCAGATTGCGGGTCAGTCGGTACGGTCACAACGTGTTGGAACTCTTGTACCAGCATCTCGTCTTCGTGACCTTGCACGAAGATGTTGCCGACGGAATCGGAGGTGAAGGCACTCGCGGTGATGTTGCCCTGGGTTTTACCTTCGATGCTGATATAACATGGAGTTGGCATGTGTATGCTCCTGATTGGTTGAACGGTAATGACACTCGACCGAAACCATTAGCAGCGACCATGCCACTCTTTTTATTTCATATTTTTCAATGCATTAACAACATAGCTTTGCACCAGCCAGCTCACATGACGCAATAAGCTGCGCCCGACCACCGTTTACACCGGGAATAGTTGCTCTGCCAGCTGAATATTTCGCATATTGCGCAATTTGTTGCGCGATACAAAGTGAATCACTGCCCTTCATCCACATTGGCAACCAATGCCATCTCTACATTCAGTCTGACGACGCCCTGCTTCAGGGCCCATGAGATGGCCTGGCTCTTGCTGCTGGCTCCCAGCTTGCTCACTACATTGTTCAGGTGAAACGTCACGGTACGAGGAGTGATCCCCAATATCTGGGCAATGTCACTCACCTGCTTTCCCTCCGCCGCCCATCGGCACACCTCCAGCTCCCGCACGCTCAGTGCATCCTGCGGTGACAGACCGGCCAGACAGACCCTGGCTACCGCCTCGAAGATATGCATGGAGAGCCAGCTGAGAAATGGCACGGCCGAGAGCCACTGTTGGCTGCTACGTGGTGTACTGGTGATAAAGGAGAGCAGGCCCACATGGCCGTTGGCACCGTGCCAGGGAAAGGTCACGCCATCGCGAATGCCGAATTCGCTGGCCAGTTGCATCACCTCCCGGCCCTGCTCATCGCAACGCTCGTCATCGCGCGCCACATCGGCCCACAGAATGGGTGTGCTTTGGGTCATGCCGCGTTTGACGATGGGATCGATGGCAAAGAAGCCGCTGGCCGTGTAGGTATCTACCCAGGCTCGCGGGCAACCGTTGAAGATGATGACGTCGGGACGCTGAATGGTACTGGGGAAGATCAGGCCGAGCCTGAAATAATCGAACCCCATGCGCGCTGTCAGTTCACGCAACAGGGTCACTATGGTGCGCTCATCAGCGGCCGTCTCAAACTGGGCGATGAGATCCAGCGCATGCAGGGTGTTCATTTCTACGGTATGAGGATCGTGCACAAGATAGGGTGGCCAAACATGGAAACGTACCGCATGTTAACAAGCATAAACAACTCGTAAACCCGCTCCCATCACAGAACCAAAATTTTCCGGTAAATAATGCCTGCAAACTTGGCGTTTGCTACGTACACCACAGAAGTTTTAAACGAAGTTACACATTAATTTCGAATACACTAGACACCAGATAAACGTTCTATTGATAACCTCAAAAAACCATATGAATCTCATAAAATAAATTATAGAAATATAAAATACAAAGGTCTGCAAGACCATAGAGGGGGGAAGGTTATGACTCTTCCTTAAAGGAAGAGTCATAACCTAATTAATCCGCCACAGATTTATCAGGTGATAACCCACCTATGTTATAAGCTTCCAATTGAGGCCGGCATGAATGTCTGGAAAAATTAAAAATCGTCAGACTCCCAGGCGTTACAGGTAACAGTTGTGAAGGTTTCAATCCCATCAATATTACGCAAGCTGCTCGTATAACACCGCTATGTACTACAGCTAAAAGATCTCCATCGCCGGCCTGAACCCATGAATGAAGTGCCTTTTCTATTCTGGATAAAAAATCATCCCATTTCTCACCACCTTCAGGGGTAAACGTACCAGCCCGCCACTCATCATAGAGCACTTTTTGGGTAGCGATTAAATCAGGCTTGGATTGCCCTGTCCATACACCCATGTTCAATTCACGTAACTCAGGATCTGAGGGAGCCTGACTATATCCAATGATATCGACTGTTTGTCGAGCACGGCCAAGATCCGAGCTAACAACTCGTGCCGGAGCAAGTTCGCGGACATTTGGGATAATAGCCTTTGCCTGAGCAATTCCACGAGGAGAAAGAGGTGTATTCTCATGTCCTTGCAGACGTTTTTCTATATTCCATAGTGTTTCACCGTGTCTCATTAGAATAAGTCGCATATTTATACATCCTATTTATATTAAATTTCACCATTCATAGTCTATAAGTTTCACAAAGTATAACCAAGTAATTTGAACCAGCTCAACACCGCAATTGAAATAATAGTCGCACCAATAAAACAAGTGATAACACCATATTTCAGCTGATCTAGAACTGTAAAAAAACCTGTGGAGAAATAAATAGCATTAACTTTCGAATGAGGTGGCAATGTAATTGTGTATGTCAAGGTAAAGGCTGCTGCGAGAGCGAGTGTAACTGGATTAAGGCCTAATGTTTTAGCCAGTGCAATAAATGCAGGAATCAAAATAGTAGTACGTACCGTCTTAGAAGTAAAAATCATGTGGCTATACATACTTAGGAAAATAACCACTATATAGGTGGTAGTCGGAGTCATTGTTTCCAGTCCCAAACCATAGACTAGCTTACCAATTATCCATTGAGCTCCCTGGGTTGATTCCAATGCATTACCTGCAGCGTAGGCTCCGGCCGCAAATAACATCAAGTCCCATTTTATATTTGCCTCAGACCATGTCAGCAAGCCAACTTTCGGCATCAAACATAAAACTGCAGCTATCACAGCTGTCATATATACACTGATACTCCAGCCATTGAACCAGACTGCGTGATAGTCCTCCGTTGCCCATAGCACGACAGTAAAAATAAAGATCGCTATCGCTCGTTTTTCATTGCTAGTTATCTTACCCAGCGACGCCAATTCGGCTGTCAGTTTATTCATTCCTTCAGAAAAACCTACTTCGCCCTTGAATGAAAACAGCCGTAATCCTACGCCATAAGTAAGAAGCATAGTTAGAATTGCTGTTGGCATGCTGGCCATCAACCAATCCATATAACCAATATTTGCACCAGTTTGTTCTTCAATAAATCGAACAGCTATCATGTTTGCTGCAGTACCCGTCATGACACCAGATGTAGCAATAGCATCAGCTTGCACCCCTAGCAACATTGTTAATTTACCAAAGTTGCTTTCACCTGGGATAGCCCGATAAATTTCTAATAAAATAATACAAATAGGCACCATTAGGCTTGCTCTAGCGGTTGTCGATGGAACGAAAAAGGCCAATGCAAAGTTGATGAATATCAGAACCAATAGAGTTTTTTTAGGGGTCTGACCAAAATGAGTAATCATCCATAGAGCAAAGCGACGAGCCAGATTCGACTTCATCATGGCGGATGTCAAAATAAATGCTGAGACCATTAACCATATGACATCAAATCCCAGGGTGCTAAATGCAGCTTTTTCTTTTACTGTATTGGTCAGCACCAACATAATGATAGCAATTATGGATGTCAAATAGATGGGCAATGATCCTGACACCCACATCACCAAGGCTGAACAAAATATTGCCAATGCCTTTTTACCTTCAGCAGTCAGGCCTTCAGGAGTTGGCATAAACATCAAAACTAAAAACACTACTATTGAAATAGGAATGCCAAATTTATTCAAAAATGATGAGCTTTTTAGTTTCTTGTTTAATTGTTGAGGGGGCATATTATGCGATTCACCCAATGGACTGATGTTCATGCGACTTTCTCCTTTTAGCATGTGCCATGTTACTTTCATGAAAAACAGTATGTAAATCCAATTGCTTTTTTGAATTTAAGTCATAATATTTACCTATTAGGGGGATATCGATGGAGAAAGTCTATATGATGAGTGAGTGTCGACCCCAATAGTAACCCTCATGGTAGTAACTTGAAATCAGGAAGAAAATGATATGAAACCACTGTTCTTCTCACGCAGCTTATGGCATATATATTTTATAACATACCTAACTTTTAGGTGAAAATGATGAATTTAAATCAGCTTCAAGCATTTCTCATTCTGTCCGATTGTCTTAATCTGACCGAAACAGCCAATCTCATGCACTGCTCACAACCAGCAATGAGCCAGAAAATACGGACATTGGAGCAGGAACTAAACACAGTACTATTTGATCGCATTGGGAAGCGTATGCATCTGACTCATCAAGGGGAGGAGTTTCGCATTTACGCAGCACAGGTTATTAATACATTACAAGCAGCACATGAACATCTGCGCCAACTTGATAACCCGCTTAAGGGGACTGTTACATTTGGAGCCAGTAATTTTATTGGTGTCTATCTTATCCCAAGACTGCTTTCATTGTATAAAAAGCAGGCTCCAGATATTAAATTCTTAATAGATATTACGTCCTCACAACATTTACTACGTAAATTGGAGGCAAATGAGGTCGAGTTTCTATTACTGTCTGATCAGATAAAAATAGATTCAGAGCGTTACTTACTAACTAATTTTTATCGCGATACTCTGGTGTTGGTCAGCTCACCTAATCACCGCTTGGCGCAGCAGCGTCATTGTCAGTTGGCTGATTTGTGCAATGAAACTTTTCTGACCAAACCCATTGGCTCGGCAACACGCTCATTCCTGTTCAAGACGATAGAGTCCCATAACGTCCAGTTACATAATTTGCTAGAGATCTCAAGTCAGGAAGCAATTAAACAAGGTGTCATTCACAACCTAGGCATTTCTATTATTTCACGGCTGGCAGTTTCTCATGATATTGAAAGTGGAAGACTGGTCGAGATCCCTATAGAGGGGCTCACATTCGAACGAGGCATCCGCATCGTCCATCATGTGGAGAAATATATGCCGCCTGCAACTGCTTTATTTATAAAAGAAATTCAATTCCTTGCGAGGAGCCTATCAAAAATATGAAAGATGTTGACATTACCAATAATAAATTCGAGTAGCATTTACCGCTGCTATTAAAAATCATTTGTTAGGACTTAAGATAAATTAGCACGTATATAACCACTCTCATATGAGAAACTGCCTTATTAATAAATGCTGTACTAAAACCTATCACCGAAAAATGCACTATGGCATTCAATCATGTTCACCATCCTCCAATATCGACGCTCGATCTTTCATTAATGCCAAAGCCATCAGCCACATTGATAAATAGCAGGTCATCATAATCCCACAGCAAATGCTTTTCATCCCATAAGTCCCTTGAGTCGGTTGCGAGCCTCTCTCCTTAGACATCTTGGCCACTTTCTTCACCCACTGGAAATAGACAGGAGATAGTCGCTCAGACCGCACGTTGACGGACAGAGTAAACAGTGCTTCACGCAATTGACAGTGGAAGGATCCGTTGGAGCAGCCAACTGCATGATGATGCTATCCTGCGGTGGCTTCGGCGGTCACAGTCCCGTTTCAGCATAATGGGAATGATGGTCCATTTAGGAAGGAAGACTTGTAGTCAGGAGTAATGCTATCTGACCTGGCGGCAGAAAGGCGCACTTGTAACAGCGGTTGGCATCGAATTTTGCATGGTGTATTGGGAGACTAAAACCAAACCACAAAAGGATTTTACTCTTGTTTGAATGTGTGACCGCCAATGCCTTCGCGCATCATTTTTTACATAGCAAAAAGGCCATCCTTTCGGATGGCCTTTTTGCTATGTAAAAAATGGCGGAGGAGGTGGGATTTGAACCCACGGATGGTCGCCCATCGCCGGTTTTCAAGACCGGTGCATTCAGCCGCTCTGCCACCCCTCCGCGACAGTGCGGCGAATATTACCCATGGCGATCCGGCTTGTAAATCCCCTTTTGGTTCGTTTGCCGATTTATTGGGCTAAATGACGCATAAAGTCGATAGAACGGGCAGAAACAGCGCTTTTTCAACCAGATAACTTGACTTGAAAACAGACTCACCCACTATAGTGACCATCACGAAATTCCCAGCAAGATGGACTTATGAGAATCAAACATGCCCTGCTTTGCGCCCTGACTGGCACCACCCTGCTTGCGGCGCCGGTTCAGGCAAGCGAGCTGACCAAGAGCGATGTCGAGCAAATCGTGCGCGACTATCTGGTCAAGAATCCGGAGATCCTGGTCGAGATGTCCAATGCCCTGCGTGCCAAGCAGGAGAGCCAGCAGGCGGCCAACGACAAAAGCCTGATCGAGGCGCACGCCAAGCAGCTCTATTCCAATAAGGATCCCGAGAGCGGCAACCCCAAGGGCAGCCTGACCGTGGTCGAGTTCTTCGATTACAACTGCGGTTACTGCAAGCGCGCCCATCCGCTGATCAAGCAACTGCTGGGTGAAGACAGGGATATCCGCTACATCTACAAGCAGTTCCCCATCCTGAGCGAGACCTCCTACTTCGCGGCCCGGGCGGCGCTGGCGGTGCAACTGGGTCAACCCGACAAATACCAGGCCTTCCACGAGAAGCTGTACGCCCATCAGGGCCCGCTGTCCGATGAGGCCCAGGTGAAGCAGCTGGCGGAAGCGGCCGGGGTAAACTGGAGCAAGGTCGAGGCCAAGATCAAGGACGGCAGCATAGATCAGAACCTCGGCACCAACCGGGCGCTGGCCGAAGCCATGAGCATCTCAGGCACACCGGCCTTCATCATTGGTGACCAGATACTGCGTGGCGCACCCCGCGATCTGGCAAGTCTGAAAGGCTTCATCAAGGATGTGCGAGCGGGCAAGAGCATTCAGTAACCAGGCCCTTCGCACATAAAAAAACGCCCCGGCATTGCGATGCCGGGGCGTTTTGCCATTCAGGCTTTAGCCCTCAGAACTCCTGGGCCGTCGCTAGGAGCTTTCAGCAAGGCGAAGAGCTGCGCAGGGACCGGAGTTTATATGAATAAATGAGGCTCCCGAGCAGCGCATGATCCTTGATCACGGCTTCTCAGCAGGACCATAGCCGTTCGGGTTCTGGCTTTGCCAGCGCCAGGTATCGGCCATCATCTGTTCGAGTCCGCGCTCCGCCTGCCAGCCCAGCTCGTCACGGGCCTTGTGCGGCTCAGCCCAGCATTCGGCTATGTCACCGGGACGGCGCGGTTTGATCTGGTACGCTATGGTGCGTCCGCTGGCCGCCTCGAACGCCCTGATCATCTGCAGTACGGAATAGCCCTGACCGGTACCCAGGTTGTAGGTAAAGACACCGGTATCGGCAGCGATGCGGGCCAGCGCCTTGAGGTGACCGAGTGCAAGATCCACCACGTGGATATAGTCACGCACACCTGTGCCATCCGGGGTCGGATAGTCGTTGCCAAACACCCCCAGCTCCTTGAGCTTGCCGACGCCCACCTGGCTGATATAGGGCAGCAGGTTGTTGGGGATGCCGTTGGGATCTTCACCGATGAGGCCGCTCTCGTGGGCGCCGACCGGGTTGAAGTAGCGCAGCAGCACTATGGCCCAGCGCGGATCGGATTTGGACAAGTCACGCAGTATCTCTTCCACCATCAGCTTGGAGCGACCATAAGGGTTGGTCGCGCTGGTTGGGAAATCTTCCCGCAGCGGCACAGAGGCAGGATCGCCATACACTGTGGCCGACGAGCTGAACACCAGCCGGAACACACCCGCCTTGGCCATCTCCTCGCACAGCACCAAAGTGCCTGTGATGTTGTTCTGGTAGTAGGTGAGCGGGATCTGGCTCGACTCCCCCACCGCCTTGAGGCCGGCGAAGTGGATCACGGATTCAATCTTGTGGGCGGCAAACAGCTGCTGCAGGCAGGCTCTGTCCAGCACGTCCCCTTCAACGAAGGTGACCGGCTTGCCGGTGATCCGTTCGACCCGCTTGAGCGATTCCGGGGAGGCATTGGAGAGGTTGTCCAGTACCACCACCTGCTGCCCGGCACCCAGCAGCTCAACCAGGGTATGTGAGCCGATGTAGCCGGCGCCGCCCGTGACCAATATTGTCATTTGTTATCCCGTGTTCTGGTGAAACTGGGCAGAGTCTACCTGCCCTGCGTCATCGGGAAAAGCTTGAGATGCCAATGAAACCGTCAATAGTCGAGACTGATATCCCCCTTTGCGGTGCAGGAACAGGCCAGTGCGACGCCGCTCTCCAGATCCTGTGCACTCAGCATCATCACGCTCTGGCGCTCAATTTCGCCGGTCGTGCTACAGCGACAGGCGCCACACACTCCGGCGCGGCAGGCGGCCATCATGGTCTCGCCAGCCCCCTCCAGTGCGGCCAACAGGGTCTGGCCCGGCAGTATCTTCACCTTCTTGCCGCTTTTCTTGAGGGTCAGCCAGAAATGGTCGCTGGCGGCAGCAACCGGCACAGCTTCGGGCAGGCCGAACGACTCCTGATGCAACTGCTCCGCTGGCAACCCCAGCTCCGCCAAGATGCGACTCACAGCCGCCATGTAAGGCGCAGGGCCACACAGGTAGACGTGGCGAGCGAGCAAGTCCGGCGCCAATTCCCTCAGCATGTCCTGGCTGAGTCGGCCCACCCAGGGATGATCCGCCGAAGCCTGCTCCAATACTCTCTCCAGCACTAAGGCATGGCGCAGCCCGGGATGAGATTCAGCCAGCGCAGCCAGCTCATCTGAGAAGATCACATCCGCTGGCGAGCGGGCGCTGTGGATAAAGCGGATGTCTGCCTCAGGCCGTTTGGCAAGCTCGTCGCGCAACATGGCCCACATGGGGGTGATGCCGGAGCCTGCGCTGAGCAGCAGCGGTAGCTCGCAGGGCAGCGCCGCCAGGTTGAAGTCGCCGAAGGGGCCGTCAACCCGGATCTCGTCCCCCACCTGCAGGTTCTGGTGCAGATGGTGGGAGACTAGCCCCACATCCTTGATGGTGACTTGCCAGAAATCATCCTGCGGGCTGGAGGAGAGGGTATAGGCGCGGCACATGGGCTGGCCGTCTATCTCTGAGTGCAGGGTCACGCACTGGCCGGCCAACACGGGAGGCAGGCTGCCTGCGAGCGGCATGAACTGCCAGCTCACCACATCATGGGTGTCGGCGCGACGACCGATGCAGCGCAGGGTGAGAGAGGTGGAGGTCATCACAAGGCTCCTCATTTTGAAAACATGCTTTTGAAACACGACGCTTTGAAAAAAAGGCGAGCCATCAGGCTCGCCAAAGGCTTACAACATGCTGAGATGATCAGGCCGGCACGGTCTGCGGTATCACCGGATTCAGGCAGCCAGGATCTCGGCCAAATCCGCCTCGGCCGTGGTGGTCCCTTTCAGGCCGAACTGCTCCTCCAGCACCTTGAGCAGGGCCGGGGTCAGGAAGGCCGGTGCGGTCGGACCGGTGCGAATGTCTTTCACACCGAGCGCCAGCAGGGTGAGCAGGATGACGATGGCCTTCTGTTCGAACCAGGAGAGCACCAGGGTCAACGGCAGGTCATTGACGCCACACTCGAACGCCTCGGAGAGCGCCAGCGCCAGCTGGATGGCGGAGTAGGCATCGTTGCACTGACCCACATCCAGCAGACGGGGAATGCCACCTATGTTGCCAAAATCGAGCTTGTTGAACTTGTACTTGCCGCAGCCCAGGGTGAGCAGCAGGCTGTCTTTGGGGGCGGCCTTGGCAAACTCGGTGAAGTAGGCGCGCTCAGCCTTGTCGCCGTCACAACCGCCCACCAGGAAGAAGTGGCTGATTTCACCCGCTTTCACCTTCTCAATCACTGCCGGGGCGGCCTGCATCAGGGCATTGCGGGCAAAGCCGATGGTGATGAAGTGCTCGAGCTCTGTGTGCTTGAAACCGTCCAGCGACAAGGCTTTTGCCACCACTGCGGAGAAATCGTCCCCTTCGAGGTGCGTCACGCCCGGCCAGCCGACGATGGAGCGGGTGAAGATGCGGTCGCTATAGTCGCCCACGTTGGGATCTATGATGCAGTTGGAGGTCATCACAACGGCACCGGGGAAGTTGGCAAACTCCTTCTGCTGGTTTTGCCAGGCGGAGCCGTAATTGCCCACCAGGTGCGGGTACTGCTTGAAGAAGGGGTAGGCCAGCGCCGGCAGCATCTCGCCGTGGGTGTAGACATGGATGCCAGTGCCTGCGGTCTGCTCCAGGATCAGCTTGAGATCCACCATGTCGTGGCCGGAGACCAGGATGCACTTGTCAGGCACAGGGGTGACCCTTGCTTGAGTCGGCTCGGGGTGGCCAAACGCCGTGGTTTCGCCCAGATCCAGCATCTCCATGACACGGAAGTTGAGCAGACCAATCTCCATGGCGCAGTTGAACAGGGGATCCAACTCGCTCGGGTCAGTGCTGAGCCAGCTCATGATGCGATGGAACTCGGCGGCTACCTCGCTATCCTGCTGACCCAGTACCCGGGCATGTTCCATGTAGGCGGCAGCCCCCTTGAGGCCGTAGAGGCAGAGCAGACGCAACCCCATGATGTCTTCGTGCACCTCGCTCTTGCCGCGATTGACCGCGGTTTGCGGCGCATGAGCCAGCTGGGCGAGCAGCTCGTCACCCGGCTCGAAACCGGCGGCCTCGGGCAAGCCGGTGACTTGCACCGCCAGTGCAGTCAGACGGTCGGCCAGCTGCTGACGATGAGCCAGCGCCTGGTTGACATAGCCAACGATGCGGGCGGAGTCGAAGTTGACGTTGGTGAGGGTGGCGAAGAAGGCCTTGGGCACGAAGGCATCGATCTCGTTGTCGATGACACCGTGCTCGCGGGCAGCCAGCGCCCAGGCGCTGAGGCCCTGCAGCGCATAGATCAGCACATCCTGCAGATCCGAGGTTTCGGCCGTCTTGCCGCACATGCCTTGTGCATAAGCACAGCCATTGCCTGCCGGGGTACGAATTGTCTGTTCACATTGCACACAAAACATCATGCCTCTCCTAATTGGACATTTCAGTTGCTTGTTTTGTGGCGATTCTATGCCCCTCGCCAAAAACTTAATAGGCATTCAATTTGCCAATTAAGTTTTCATTGATGCAGATCAAAAACAAAAAAGCCGCCCAAACAGGGCGGCAAGCGGGTGGATAAAAGGAGAGACAACTCAGGTTTACAACAAAGGTTTACAACAAAACTCACATCAACAAGCGGTCAGGCCAGATAGGCGCGCAGCATCCAGACCAATTTTTCCTGCTGCTGCACATAGTCGGAGAGGATGGATGCCGTCCCCTCGTCACCGGCCTCGGCGGCTTGACCCAGGATCCGGCGCTGGGCGACCAGCAGCTCGCGGAAGCTCTCGAGCAGGGATTCGACACAGGCACGACCGTCATGCAGCCCCTTCTGCTCCGGGATGGCAGAGACTTTCAGGTAGTCGCTGAAACTGTGCATGGGTACCCCATCCAGGGTGAGGGTGCGCTCAGCCAAGGCATCGACCTTCAGCAGCAGATCGTTATAGATCTCTTCAAATTTCAGGTGCAGTTCGAAGAACTGGTTGCCGCGGATATTCCAGTGGAAGCCACGGACGTTCATGTAGAGGATCTGGTAGCTGGCCAGCAACTTGTTCAGCTCGGCGGCCA
This sequence comes from Aeromonas sp. 9A, assembly GCF_963900955.1. Taxonomy (NCBI): domain Bacteria; kingdom Pseudomonadati; phylum Pseudomonadota; class Gammaproteobacteria; order Aeromonadales; family Aeromonadaceae; genus Aeromonas; species Aeromonas sp. 9A. The sequence goes on along the minus strand of NZ_CAWRFG010000001.1, from coordinate 1,385,175 downwards.
GGGTTTGTGATTGAACGGTATCAAGACCAATCGGACTTTTCATGTTTCACCTCCAGATTTGACGACGGAGCCAGATTAACGCCATCCAGACTCAAGAGGTAATCGTTGCTACCTGAGTGATTGATAGGGAATGACTATCGCCTGGTGTGACAACTCGCTGATTATCCAGATTTATCACCCTTGAATGCGTTCGATATAGAGGATCACCTCGCCCAGATGAATGCCGAACTTGCTGATCTCGGCCCGATTGATCAGGCGATCTTCATCCAGCAGGTACATCCAGTCATCAAAGCTCACCCTCACCACCTGCTCATCCGGCAGTACCAGATCGAGCTGATAGCGCCAGTTGAGAGCAAAACCTTCCGTCTTGCCTACCGCCTCCCCCACTACGTCGGATGCGGTACCGCGCCAGTGACCATCGGCCCCCTTGCTCAAAAACCAGGTCCGGGTCTGCTGACGGCCGTCATCAAAGTAGAACTGCTCAAACAGTTCGCCCTTGCCATCCTGCCAGCGCCCCACCATCTCGACCCGAAAGCGACTGGTCACTTCGCCGCTGCGGTCTGTCACCAGGCCATGAGCCACCAGTTTGCCATTGAAGAAACGGGCGAGATCCCAGTTCGGCCCCTGACCGCGATAGTCATCCAGGCTGGCGCCACAGCCAGTGAGCAACAGGAGTGGCAACAAGAGCAGAAAACGACAGCAACGATAGAAAGACATTGAGTACTCCAGCATCAGAGTTGACCGCGCAGGCGGCGGGTAAGGGCAGGATCGCGACTGTTGTCGGCAAGCCAGATGGCCAGAAAGGCGACGGCAAATTGTGGATCAGCAAGGGTGCCGAGGGGTTTGTCCTGCCACCAGAAGTGGCCAACCCCGGCTTCATCCACATAGAAGGTCAGTGTGTCCCCAGCCGCCACATCAGGCCAGAAGGCTGCCAGTTGCCCAAGCCACTGCTGGCGCTGCGTTTCGCTGCCAAGCCCCAGCCGTTGCCACTCCTCTGCGGTGGCGGTCAGAAGGTCATCCCGCTCGATATCTCTGGCGTAGGTGAGGGTCAGTGCCTGGGGATAGTGGCCCGGCTGATAGCGGCCACTCTGGCTGTAGAGAGTGGCATCATAGAGTTTGAACCAGAGCCAGTTCATCTCCCCCTGTCCGACCGTGCGCAGCTGTTGCCAGGGGGCGGCAGAGGCCTGCACAGAGAGTGCCGTCATGGCGCCAAGCGCGGCAATCAGGAGGCTAATTCCACCCCATGTGCCAATTCGCGGGATCTTCCAGTTCATGCCAATCCATCTCCTGTTCCAGCAAGGTGTTGATATCCTGCATCACCACGCGCGCCAGTCGCCCCTGCGCATCACGCTGGCAGGCAACCACCAGATAGTAACGCTCGGTCAGCTCATGCTGGCTCTCTTTGGTCCACTTGGAAAACAACAAGGCGTCGGTCGAAAAGGTGTTCATCTTGATTCACCCTCAAGCTTGACCGTTACCCACAGGAGTACGGGTAACCACCACATCCAGATCACCGCCAATAGTGCTGTGCTGATCCAGATGCCCCAGGGTAAGTGTACTGCGCCCATGGCCGCTCCCGCCACATAGGAGGAGGCGCCACCTACCATGCCAAACAGCGCCTGCTGCCAGCGGGGCAAGGGGCGCAACCAGCGCAGTCCATGGCTGAGGCTCAAGGCAAATCCCAGCCACAGCAGCACCAGCCAGAGAGGAAAGCCGGCCGGGAATTGAAACAGCCCCAGTTGCCAGAGCAGGCCATCAAGCAGACAGCCGGCCAGAGCCACCGGCAATAGCCACAGATCCCCCTTGCGGCTTGGAGAGAAGATGAAGTGGAGCAGCAGCATCAGCAGCAGCGGACCCGGCTGCTGCCATTTCACCGCCAGCAGCCAGTAGAGGTTGAACCCCAGCAGATGGGCCCACTGCCACATGGTCAGTGACCGCTCACTGGCACATCACCCCGCCAGCCCGTTGGTCCTGGTTTGGCCGCCTCCAGCTGGACCAGACTGATGGCCCGCTCCCAGAAGCCCCCCTCGCAATAGGCGAAATAGAAGTGCCACAACCGGATGAAATCCTGGCTGTAACCCAGCTTGGGCAGCTCGGGGGCCAACGCCAGAAAGCGCTCGCACCAGTGCGCCAGGGTGCGGGCATAGTGATGACCGTGATCATGCAGCCGCACCAGCTGCATGTCGGTCTCGCGGGCAATCAGTCCCGCCATCTGGGAGACACTCGGCAGGCAGCCGCCCGGGAAGATGTAACGCTGGATGAAGTCGACACTGCGCACATACTGGGCGTGACGCTGATCGGCAATGGTGATGGCCTGAATAAGCAGGCGGCCACCGGGTTTGAGCAACCGTGACAACTGGCGGAAGTAATCGGGCAGGAAGGCGTGGCCCACCGCCTCTATCATCTCGATGGAGACCAGCTTGTCGAAGGTCCCCTCCAGTTTGCGATAATCCTCCAGCAGCAAGGTGATGCGATCCCCGAGTCCCTCACGCTCGATCCACTCGCGCGCATAGTCATGCTGGGCCTGGGAGATGGTCGTCGTGGTCACCCGGCAGCCATAGTGACGGGCCGCATAAATGGCCAGCCCGCCCCAGCCTGTGCCTATCTCCAGCAGGTGATCGTCCGGTCCCAGCTCCAGGCGCTCGCAGATGGTATGCAGCTTGGCCTGTTGTGCCTCCTCCAGAGTGGACTCTGTCCCCGGATAGATGGCACTCGAATACTGCATATGGCTGTCGAGAAAACCCTGATAGAGGGTATTGCCCAGATCGTAGTGGGCGGCGATGTTGGATCGTGAACCTGTCAGGGTATTGCGATTGAGCCAGTGGCGCGCCTTGTTGAAGGGGAAACTCAGCCAACTGAGCCGCCGCTCCAGGCTGTCGAGCAGTGACATGTTGCGGGCCAGCAAGCGCACCAGCGCCACCGGATCCGGGCTGGTCCAAAGCCCTTCTACCCAGGTTTCACCGGCGGCAATGCTGCCTCCCAGCAGCAAGCGGCGATAGAAGGCCGGATCCTTTACCACCACTTCGGCGTGCAGGTCAGTGCCCGCCACCCCGAAACTATGACGATCGCTGCCGTCCCGCAGCAGCAGTTGACCGTGCTCGAGACGCCCCAGCAGCTTGAGCAGCAGTTGCCTTGCGCCTTTGTCGATGAAAGAGGCCGAACTTGTTGATTGCACCAGTTCCATTAGCGAGTCTCCGGATGGCTGAAGAATAAGTGGCAGAGAGTCTGAATTGAATCTGCTTCATGAATTGAGCTGGCCTCCGGATAGGAAATTGAGGCTGCGGAAGTGGATTGTATCTGCTCCATTAGCGCGTCTCCGGATGGCTGAAAATAGGTGTTCGCTTGATAAAAAGACGCAGGGCCTGCCAGTAGATACCAAGCAGCACCTTCAGGGTCATCCAGGGCCAGCGAGCGAGCAGCGCCATCAGTCCCTTGCGGGACAGGGGCTCGCGGCTCAGCGCCAGGGTGGCGTCAAACAGCTTGGCCTCGCCGGACTGGGGATGACTCTCTATGTGGATCAATGTCTCCTGCTCCGGTGGGCGAATGCGCCAGTGGTAGCGCATGGCCAGTCCCATAAACGGGGAGACGTGAAAATCCTTGTCGTGGGGCGCCAGTGCCGCCAGATCCAGCAGGTAATAGTGACGCTCGTTCCAGGGAGTGTTCGACACCTCGGCCAGCAGGTAACGCGCCTCACCCTGTCGGTAGCAGAAGTAGAAGTTGACCGGGCTGAAGTAAAAGCCCATGCAGCGTACATTGCCGAGCAGCAGCACTCGCCCGTCCTGCTCGGCTGTGCCCCCCAGCTCTGCCACCTTGTGCCACACCGCCTGCTTGAGGCTCCCTTCGCTGCCTTTGAGATAGTCTTTGCGATGAAAGGAGAGCAACCCGGCCCGCTCCACGCCGAACCAGCGCCCTTGGCTGAGGCTCGGCAGCTCATCCAGATCCAGCCCCAGCATGAAGAGGCTGTAGGAGAAGGCGTGGGCCCTGGGTGCGAAGCGGCGATGGCGCACCGAGCCCTGCCAGATGGCGCTGACTGTCTGAGCCATGGTGACAGCACTCATAGCTCGGCTCCGAAGCGTCTGGCGACGTCCAGGGCGCTGCGCACCCCGTCTTCATGAAAACCGTTGTACCAGTAGGCACCGCAAAAGTGGGTGTGATGCTGACCACAGATCTCCAGGCGTGCCTGCTGCGCCTGGATGGATGCCTGATTGAACACAGGGTGGTGATAAACGAAGCGGCGCAGCACCTTGCTCTCATCCACCTTTCCTTTGGGATTGAGGCTGACGCAGAAGGGCTGCGGTGAGTTCACCCCTTGCAATATGTTCATGTTGTAACTCACCAGCGGCCGCGCCTCGTCGTCCCCGTCCAGCTGATAGTTCCAGCTGGCCCAGGCCTTGCGGCGAGTGGGCAAACAGCTGACATCGGTATGGAGCCAGACATCGTTGGCCTGATAGGCCATGTCGCCCAGAATCGCCTGCTCCCGCTCGCTGACATCCTGCAACAGGGCCAGCGCCTGATCGCTATGGCAGGCGAGGATCACCTCGTCAAACTGCTCCTCGCCATAGCTGCTTTGGATCAGCACCCCCTCGGCCAGCCGCCGGATCCCCTGTACCGGGCAGGCGAGGCGGATCTGCTGTTGCCAACCTGCGGTCAGCGGGCCTATGTACTCCCGCGAGCCGCCGGGGATCACGTACCACTGAGGGCGATTGGCCACATCGAGCAGGCCATGGTTGGCAAAAAAACGCAGGAAAAAGCCAAGGGGAAAGGCGCGCATGTCCGCCAGGGTGGATGACCAGATGGCCGCCCCCATGGGCAGAATGTAATGGCGGGCGAAGTAGTCACTGAAATCCCCCACCAGCAAGAAATCCCCGAGTGTCAGCTCAGGACTGTCTTGCTGCCGTTGACTGTCGGCCAGCCAGGCACGCGCTTCCCGGTTGAAACGCAGGATCTCGGCGACGAAGCGGTAAAAACCCGGGCTCAGCAAATTGCTGCGCTGGGCAAACAGGGTATCCAGGTTGTGGCCGTTGTACTCGAGCCCCTCCGGGCTTTTCACCGAAAAGCTCATCTCGGCGTCCTGGCGCGCCACGCCGATCCGCTCCAGCAATTTGAGGAAATTGGGATAGGTGCGATCGTTGAATACGATAAAGCCGGTGTCGATGGCATAGCTGCGCCCCCCCTGGCTCACATCGACGGTCGCTGTGTGGCCGCCCAGAGTGGGCGCGGCTTCAAACAGGGTCACGTCGTGCAACCTGTGCAGCAGAAAACCGGCGGTGAGGCCCGAGATACCCGAGCCGACGATGGCAATCTTTTTCTTCATGAATGGCGTCCTTTCGAAACAAGCGAGCTGCCAAGGCGCAGCCACAACCACACCGGCAGCGCCCCCAGCGCACGCAGCAGCCAGATAAAGCGGCGGGGGAAATGGATCTGATGCCGACCCGCAGCAAGCCCTGTCATGATGACCCGGGAGGCTTGCTCCACCGGTACCAGACAAGGCATGGGAAAGTCATTCTTGGCGGTTAGCGGCGTCCGTACAAAGCCGGGGCGGATCAGGGTTACCGCGATTCCCCTGGCCTTGAGATCGAGTCGCAGGGTAGCGGCCAGATAGTCGAGTGCCGCCTTGGAGGCGCCATAGGCTTCGGCCCTTGGCAGCGGCAACCAGCTCACTGACGAGCTGACGATGGCGAGCCGCGCGCCCTCGCCAAGCAGCGGCAAAAAGGCGGCAAGCGCATGGCCGGTAGCGATGAGGTTGGTCTCGATCACCCTGGCGAACAGTTCGCCGTCAAAGCCATCCGCCACATCCATGTACTCGCAGTTGCCCGCATTGAGGATCAGCAGATCGAGGGGTGGCAAGCTGGCCGCTACCTCTGCCATGGCAGCCGCATCCCGTGCATCGAACTGCAAGGGGGTGATGCCGTCCAGGGCCAACTGCGCCAGCCGCTCGCCATCGCGACCACAACCCCATACCTGCCAGCCCGCCTGCCGGTAATCCATCGCCAACTGGCGACCCAGCCCGGAGCTGGCACCCGTGATCAACACACGTCCGCTCATGATCCCAACCTCCCCTTGATGGTGCGCACCAGGGCGCCCAGCAGCGGCAACTGCTCGTAGAGCATGGCCCCGAGATCGAAGTAGTCGCGATGCAGACACACCTTGTCTTCGGCATCGAACTCAAGCCGGGTGGCCCCCTCCACCCTCACCGGCTGACCCGCGGCCAGTCTTGGGTGAGAGAAGGTCATGACCCAACTAATCCAGGCCTCACGACCCTGTTGCTGCTGGCTGGTTATCTCGAAGCGGCAATGAGCGAGGCGCTGGTACATGGCAGCAAAGTAGTCGGTGAGCGCGGCCAGCCCGTCGATGCGGTGCGCCGGATCGATGAAGATCACCTGCTCGGCATAAACCTCTGGCAAGCGGTGCAGTTGCTGCTTGTCCAGTTGCTGGTAAAGGGCAATAAAGCGGGCCAGCGGCTCCTTCATCCTATTTCTCCAGATTTCGAAACATCTCGATGGCTCTCACCCGTGCAAGGGCGTGATCCACCATGGGGGCAGGATATCCCCTTCCTCCTTTGAGTCGCAACCAGTCATGGGGCTGATGCGCATAAGCAGAGGGAATATCGGCAAGTTCAGACACCCAGGTACGGATAAAGTCTCCTTGTGGATCAAATCGTTGCCCCTGAGTGGTGGGATTGAACACCCGAAAGTAGGGGGCCGCATCGGCGCCTGTGCCTGCGGCCCATTGCCAGCCACCGTTGTTGGCCGCCAGATCCCCGTCAATTAGCTGGCTCATGAAGTAATCTTCCCCAAGGCGCCAGTGAATATGCAGATCCTTGGTGAGGAAGCTCGCCACTATCATCCGCAACCGGTTGTGCATCCAGCCGGTGGCATTGAGGCAGCGCATGGCCGCATCGACGATGGGATAACCGGTACGTCCCTCGCACCAGGCGGCAAAGGCCACGGGATCCCAGCTCCAAGGCAGAGCCGCGGTCTCGGGTTTGAAGGGCAGGTTCATGGAGAGGGTTGGCACCAGCACCAGCAGATGACGATAAAATTCGCGCCAGACAAGCTCGTTGAGCCAGACGAAACCGGGTTGTGCCTTGGATTGAGGCCGGTGGCCTAGCCGTTGTTGCAGCGCCCCGACGCACTGGCGCGGACTTATGATGCCAGCGGCCAGATAAGGCGAGAGGATGGAGGTGCCTGCCTGCGCCGGAAAGTCCCGGGTCTCCCCATAGCCAAGCACCGCCTGTTCCAGAAAGGCGTGTAGACGGCGCAGTGCCTCGGCCTCCCCCACTGGCCAGCGCGGATCCGGCGTCACTTCACCGAGATCTGCATCGACAAATGCCCTGTCGGCCAGCGGCTGCCACGGCAGCAGCTCGCCCCGTGGCGCGGGGGCTCTGTGAATGACGAAGCCGTCCTCCTCCAGCGCCTTGAGCCAGGCGCGGCTGAAGGGGGTAAAGACCTTGAACATCTCCCCCGACCCGGTCAGCACCCGCCCCGGTGGCAGTACGCAGCAGCCGTTGAACCAGTGGCAGCTCACCTCCTGTTCGGCCAGCATGGCACTGACGGCCTGGTCGCGGCGCTGCTCGTCGATCTCGATGGCCTGATTGGCATACAGCTGGCTGACACCCAGCTCACTGCTGAGGCTCGCCAACGCCGTTGGCATCTCGGCAAAGGTCTCCACTCGAAGTAGATGGAGCGGGATGCCGAGCGCCGCCAGCGCCCTGCCCAGCTCATCCACCTGCGCCAGCAGGAACTGCTGACGGATAGGGGCCATCTTGTGCTGCTGCCACTGGGTCGGAGAGATGACAAACAGGGCGGCCACCTCTCCCGCCTCGGCGCAAGCGTGTCGCAAAGCCGGATTGTCGGCGAGGCGCAAGTCATTGCGAAACCAGACCAGCTTCATGATGCCTTCCTCCCGCGAGTGCGCTTGCCCTGGACTGGCGTCTCTGCCGACTGTGCAGCCAGCCAGTCGGCAAGGGTGGGCTGCCACCCCTGGGTCGCCAGCCACTGGGCGTCATAGAGACTGCCCAGCTCACCAAACAGACAAGTACCATCGGGCCAGCTGGCAGTCAGCTCCTGCTTGCCAAGTCCGGCACCCAGCAACACCAGCCAGGGCGTCACGGCACGCCCTTCGAGCAAGGTGGTCAGCCTGGGCTCGACGGCCCCCAGCAGTTGCACCTCATAACCCTGGCTTACCAGCTCATAGGCGCTCCAGACCAAGTCGAGGGGACCAAGCTGCCCCCAGCTTGCGAGGGTAACCGGGCGTCCCTTCTCTTGTTCGATGAGGTGGCGAGCGAAGCGGGTATGGAGCCAGCCCAGCCAGACCTGTTGCAGCAGCTCGCCATCGAGCCGCTCACGCCACAGGCCGAGCAGTTGATCCACCAAGGGTTGCAGCACCCGGCTGCGCACCAGCTCGAACGGGTAGCTCGCCAGCAGTTCGTTAAGCTGCGCTTCGACCTTGCGCTGATTGAAACCAAGCACAGCCTGGCCGATCTGCTCCAGGGTCTGCTGCCAGTGATCGCTGACCAGTTGGGTCTGAGGCTCACTCAACAGTCCCTTGACCTGACCTATGCTCACCCCCCGCTCCAGCCAGCTCAGGATCTCGCCGATCTGGCGAATATCCTGCTCGCTGTAGAGGCGGTGCCCCTTCTCGGTACGGGCCGGTTGCACCAGACCATAGCGGCGCTGCCAGGCACGCAGGGTGACGGGGTTGACACCGGTCAGGCGGGAAACGTCGCGGATGGGATAGATCCCCTCATCCGGCTGGGTGACATCATCTTGTTTGGGTAGGTCAGACATAACGACTTCCATCAATCTATGGGGCGCCCCGGCCCAAGGGGCCGGGGTCGCAAAACAGGGATCAGAGCCCGTAGCGCAGCTTGAGCGTATCGGGATGCAGGTCGGGATAGACCTGCTCGACCATACCAAGCCGCACTTTCAGAGCCCGTAGCGCAGCTTGAACGTATCGGGATGCAGGTCGGGATAGACCTGCTCGACCATACCAAGCCGCACTTTCAGAGCCCGTAGCGAAGCTTGAGCGTATCGGGATGCAGGTCGGGATAGACCTGCTCGACCATACCAAGCCGCACTTTCAGAGCCCGTAACGAAGCTTGAGCGTATCGGGATGAGGATTGAGATAAACCTGCCCGGACAGATAGGGATTGGGGTATTCGCGCAGGTAGTGGCGGATCAGGGTCAGCGGCACCAGCAGCGGGAAAATGCCGGTGCGGTACTTGTCGATGGTCTCGGCCAGCTCCTGCTTCTGGGAAGGAGTCAATACCCGCTTGAAGTAACCCTGCAGGTGCATAAGCACATTGGTGTGGCTGCGGCGATTGGCTCTCAGGGTCAGCGCTGTCATCAGCCCCTTGATGTAGCTGTCGGCCACCTCCTGCAAGTTGGCCTTGCCGAGGTTGCCAAGCAGTTTGCCCAGCGCCCGATAGTGGGTAGTGGCATGGGAGAGCACCAGATACTTGTAACGGGAGTGAAAGCGGATGAGCGCCGCGGAACTGAGCCCCTGGGCGCAGAGTTGCTGCCAGTCGTGGTAGGCGAAGACCCGCAGCACGAAATTTTCCCGCAGTATGGGATCGCACAGCCGACCGTCTTCCTCCACCGGCAGCAGGGGATTGGCTTCCATCAACGCCTTGGCGAACAGACCAATCCCCTCCTTGGCACTCCCCTCGTTGTTGGAGCCATAGATGCGCACCCGCTCCATGCCACAACTGGGTGACTTGGCGCAGAGGATATAGCCGGAGATGAAGTCGAGCTGGCGAGCCTTCTGCTCGCTGAAGGCGATCAGCTGCTCGGTGACATCGAAGCTGCCGTTGCTCGCCTCGGCGCGTATTTCGCCGTTGCGCTTGACCAGCCGGATGGCGGCGCGGGGCGATCCCAGACCAATGGCCATCTCGGGACAGACGGGGTGATAGTCAAAGTGAGCGCCAAGATCCCGTTCGCAAAAACTGGAGCGCTTGTGGCCCCCATCGAACCGTACTTCCTGTCCCAGCAAGCAGGCACTGATACCGACTTTAATCTTGTACATGTTGGCGCTCCTTGTATAAGCCTTGATTCAGTTATAGCAGTTATACAAAAAAATGGAAGCTGTATAACTATTGCGGACTGAATACGGCACAAGGGCGACATCTGGATCACCAGAAACCAAAAAGCCCATGACTGACGTCATGGGCAAACAATCAAGACACTACGGGAGGGAAGATCAGAAGCTGTACTTCACACCCAGGCTGGAGATGGAACCTTTTTGCAGATCCCAGTTGCGATAGGTGTAGTCGGCGGTAAGGGCCAGGTTCTGGCTCACCTTGTAGGCGGCGCCCACTTTGAAGTCCTGCATGTCGTCGGTCATGTTGGCGTAACGGTAGCCGGTGGAGAGCTCGACGGCGCCAATGTCATAGCGCAGGCCCACTTCACCATACATGCTGCCGCTGTTCTTACGGGTGATCAGGTCCCAACCGCTGTCCCTCACGTTGGCGGCCACTTGGCGCTCCATGGTGTAACCCATCAGACCCGCTTCACCGTACAGGTTCAGACCCGTGCTGAGCGGGGTGTAGACACCCAGACCCAGGCTGGAGATGCCCATGCTGTCATTGCCGTCGTTGCGGGAGGTGTATTCACTGCCCATGCGGCCATAGAAATTGGAACCGAAGCTCTTGGAGACGTCCAGGTTCAGACCACCGAAGTCGCGGTTGTTGCTGTCTTTGCCACCGATGTAGTCGGATTTGGTGTGGGCCCAGGTCAGGCCGCCCTTGGCGTAGCTGAAGGCATCCTGTGCCAGAGCGGAAGTAGAAGCGAAACCGGCCAGAACCAGAACAGAAAGTGCAACTTTTTTCATTTTGATGACTCCTCGTGTTGAGCTAGTTGAGACCTAGCTGGAATGGAGTCATTGTGCCGAGGGGCGTGCAGAATGCCGAGCGGCAAGCTGTTGCCAAATCATGTCAGATGTAAGCAACTGTTGCTGGCGGTTACCGGGTTAACAATTGAGCTGAAACAGGCTCCGTAACGGAGCCTGTTTGGCAAGGGCTTAGCGAAACTCCACTTCCTCAATCTCGACCCGCACCAGGGGTTTGCCGGTCAGGCCGGCCGGGCGAGGCATTTCGAGCACCAGGGAGGGACGCTGCTGCCCCTTGCGCAGATAGGATTCCGGCAGGCGGTTCTCGCCCACCCAGAAACGGGCCTCCTGTCTGGCCAGCTGCACACCCTGTTCGCTGAACAGGGTGACAGTGCCACGCACCCGAACCACGCTGCGGGTGCCGGTGTTGCTCACGGTAAATTGCAGCAGCAAGGGATCCGAGCCCTCGACCTTGTCGAGCTTGACGCCGATGCCGTCCTTCACCGCCTGAGCCAGCAGGTCCGGATTGGTTATCGCCTGCTCGGTCAGCACAGGCACGGCAACCGCACCCGTGACCCTCTCGCCGCTCGCCGTCGGCTTGATCAGCAGATATTCCCAGGTGAAGTCATCGTTGAGCTGCACCTGGCGGCCATCCGGCAGGGTCACCTGGGTCATGGGGGCGGCCTGAGCCAACAAGGGGGACAGGCAAAGGGCAACCAGCAGGCGGGACAAGGGGTTCATAGGGTGATGGCTCGGCGTCGATGGAAAAGGGTGTCAGTATAAAGAGTCGGCTTCGGCTTGCCTATGACCCGACTCACGTTCTTGCCCTCTGCCGTGGCGCTCGTCTCAGCGCAGAGACTCCTGTCGCTCCTCTTCCTGCACCATGTCCAGGGTCACCAGATCGAACTCTGTGCTCTTGAGGGCATTGAGGATATCCGGTTGCAGATCAAAGGCCTGAGCACGAAGCTTCGGTGGCACCCTCACCCGAGCCAGTGTGGTCGCCTGATCGGAGAGGGTATGAAAGAACACCTGCGCCTCCTCCAACCCCATGTCGGCCAGCATCTGCTCCGCCATGTCCACCATCCGCAGATGATGCTTGTCCACCAGTTCGGGATCGGAGAAACGGCGGCTCAAACAGCCATAGGCACTCTTGCCCCAGCGCCCCAATTGTCGCTTGTTGAAACCATAGCGAAAATCCCTGTGGGTCATACCCTGCTCGGCAAACAGCCAGAGGGTGTTGGCCGGCAGGCTGCCAAAACGACGCAGGTACTCCTGTTGCTCCTCGACCGGTGCGGGCAACAGCATGGGCAGATGGCTCCAGTCGGTTTCCTGCGCCATAAGGTGGCAGATGTAGCGCACAGGGTCGATGACCTCGTTGAGGTGACGCAGGTGATCGCAGAAGATCATCTCGTCGGTCTTGATGACGATCTGCTCGATACCGTAGCGCTGGCAGTAGCGCTTGGCCCGCGCTATCTCCTTGCGATGGCGGGTCGGGCTGTCCAGGGTGATGGCCCGGATCCGGACGCCGCTGGCACGGCACAAATCCATGCTGTAGCAGGATTCCAGTCGGCCAGAAAAGGAGACCACCAGCTCGCCGTAACTGGCCAGGGTCTCGATAAGTGACTGTTCCCTGGTCTGAAAGGTCTGATCGTATCCTCGATTCAGCACAACTATATTGGCAGCCATAACGACAGCACCGGATGATGAATTGGCGGCCATTGTGCCGCTGCAATCCTGAATACACCCTTAAAAAACAAGTTTAATCAGAATTTAATTATAATTTCATGACAGTTATCTTCATTTTCATCTTGGATGGAGTCATAAATCCGCAGTTTCGCCTGATGCACTCTGTGTGCTCGCAAAAAGCCTTCGGCCTGTTCGAGGGAGCCGAATGTCAGCCGTGCCCCCTCACTGTCGGTGAGACATTGCATCTCGCCATCCACATCGACGCAGAGCTGGTAACCGCTGCCATCCTTGCAGGCAATCAGCAGGCCGGCATCCGGATAGTGACTCAACCAATTGCGAAACCGGCCATGCTCCATAACTTCTCCTCGAGCATTCCTGACAGTCAACTCAACCGGGCAGATAGCCCAGCGATACCAGCTGCTGACGACAGCTGTGCGCATCGGTAAACACCATACCCCTGATCCCCAGCGCTTCGGCAGCGGCCACATTGGCGGGGCTGTCATCGATAAACAGACACTCATCGGCCTTCAAATCAAACGACACCAGCAGGTAGCGGTAAATATCCGGCTCCGGCTTTATCATCCGCACCCGCGCAGATACCACCTTGCCGCTGAAGAAGCGCCAGAACGGCTGCTGCTCCAGCCAGTCGATGCTGGCATGACCCATATTGGAGAGCGCATAGAGAGTGTGGCCTGCGCCATGCAGCTCGGCTATCAGGGTCAGCATAGCGGGATCCGGCAAGAGCGAAGCGGGCACAGCCTGCAAAATGGCCAGATTCTCTGCCGCTGACAAACCTGTACGCTCCTGCGCCTGACGGGCCATGGTATGCAGTGACAGCGTGCCCCTGTCCACTTCCAGCCAGTCCGGGTGGTTGAACAGCCGATCCGCCAGCGCCTCAGCGCCATCCGGCCCCCTGACCGAGCGCACTATGGCCACAGGATCCCAACTCACCACTACCCGCCCCAGATCGAAAATAATCGCCATGTTCACTTCCTCCATATGCCTCTGCCGCCAGGCTGACAGTGCCAATCCAGCTCTTTAGCGCCCCGGCCAGCGCCAGCAAATACCCTGCTCCGTTCGCACCCCACGGGCAAGTTTTACTTGCATCCCGGGTCCAAATCCCTTAATGGTTATGACGATATTTTCAGGACAAGACCCATGCACGCACCATTCTTCTTTGCTTTCTCGTTTATCCGGCCCACATGAGGGAAGGCCCTGTCGTCGCGTGAACAGCAACCAAAGACGAATCGAGCCTCCCCTAGTGGAGGCTTTTTTTGCAGCTACAACAATCGATTACTTGGATAGGGAACAATCATGGCTACGCTCGACGAGATCAGACAAGACATCACCCGGTTGGATCAGGAGCTGCTTGCCCTGCTGGCCAAGCGCAAGACTCTCAGTATCGAGGTCGCCCGTGCCAAGCAGGCCAATCCCCGTCCCATTCGCGATACCCAGCGCGAGCAGGACTTGCTGGTCGCCCTGATCCAGCAGGGCCGGCTGCTGGGGCTGGATGCCCAGTACATCACCCGCATCTACCACACCATCATCGAAGATTCGGTGCTCTCCCAGCAGGCCTATCTGCAGAGCTTGATCAACCCGGAGCAGCAGGAGCCCATGACCAGCGTCGCCTATCTGGGCCCGCGAGGCTCCTACTCCAGCCTGGCGGCCCGCAAGTATCTGGCCCGCTACAAGGATCAGGTGATAGAGGTGAATTGCCAGAACTTCCGCGAGGTGCTGGATGCGGTGGAGTCAGGGCGCGCCGCCTTTGGCGTCTTGCCCATCGAGAACACCAGCTCGGGCTCCATCAACGAGGTGTACGATGTGATGCAGCACACCAGCCTCTCCATCGTCGGTGAGCTGACCTACCCCATAGAGCACTGCATCCTCACCGCAGTGCCGACAGAGCTGGGTCGCATCAAGACCTTCTATGCCCACCCCCAGGTATTCCAGCAGTGCTCCCACTACCTCAGCAAGCTGGAAGGGGCACGCCACGAGATCTGTGATTCTTCTTCCAGCGCCATGATGAAGGTGAAAGAGCTGGCCAGCCCCGATGCCGCCGCCATCGGCAGCGCGGCCGGCGGTGAGCTCTATGGCCTGAACGTGCTGGCCGAACAGCTCGCCAACCAGAAGGAGAACTACAGCCGCTTTATCGTAGTGGCGCGCAAACCCATCGACGTAGCGCCGCAAATTCCGGCCAAGACCACCCTCATCATGTCCACCTCCCAGAAACCGGGTTCCCTGGTAGAGGCGCTGCTGGTGCTGCGCAACAACGAGATCAACATGACCAAGCTCGAATCCCGGCCGGTACAGGGCAACCCCTGGGAAGAGATGTTCTATCTGGATGTCTCCGCCAACCTGCAGACGCCGGCCATGCAAGCCGCATTGATCGAGCTGACCAAGCTCACCCGCTACATCAAGGTGCTGGGCTGCTACCCGAGCGAAGACGTCAAGCCGACCACAGTGCCGCCGGTCCTGATGGGCAACTGACCGTAACTGCAAACAAAAAAGGCGAACATCATGTTCGCCTTTTTTGTTTTTACCTCAGCTCGGCACGCCGTCAGAACTGACCCGCCATCAACTGGTTGATGTTGTAGAGGGCACGGGTATCGAGCTCCATCTCGGTGGCATAGGTATTGCCACGGGGATAGGAGGCCACGACCCGGGCGCCGCGCACCATGCCGGCCACGGACACATCCAGCGAGTTGGAGGTCTGGGTCAGGTCCTTGTAGCTGCTCTGCCCCCGCACCTGCTGGCCATTAAGCTGTTCAGCCAGCTCGCGGTAGGCATCCATCTTGGAAGCCCGGATGGCTTGCAGCATCTTCTCAGACTGGGACGGGCCAGGCTGGATATCGATCACCGCATAACCGACCGCCTTGAGCACCGGGAAGTCATCGGGCTTGTTGTTGCCACCGTAGTTGACCACCCGATTGCCACTGCATGCGGTCAGCAGCAGGACCAGCAGGCATCCAAACAGGATTTTCATTGTGCTCACTCCTATATCAGGGCGTCAGGTTGACCAGATGGCCGCCGGGACGCGCCTGACTATCGCGCATCAGATAACCACGGTTGATGGAGGCCCGGCCGAACGAATTGTTGGCGCCAAACAGGTATTTTTGCGGTATCAGGCTCTGGGCTGTGGTCTCCACCATCTTGGTCCGCAGATCTATGATGCGGGCATTGACCAGGATCCCCTTGCCATTGCGGCTGAAGGTGCCGGTCAGGATGCGGGAGATGGGCAGACGGGGGGAAAGGTCCTTGTAATTGCGGCTCATCACGAAGTCACCCTGAGGGGTTACCTTGATGCTGCCGGTCATCTTGAAGTCCACCACCACTTCCCCACGGCGGTTCAGCTCGTAAATAAAGCTCTCCTCAATCTGCTGCCCCATCCAGTTGGTGTCCTGCAGGGTATCGAGATCGACGAAGGAGGAGACAGCGATGGGCTCGGTCAGGGTCGTGAGCGACTTGCGCTCCATCAGCTGATCGGTCATGCGGGCCACCAGCCAGTTGAGCTCCATGCCAGCAACGGCCTGGCGAGGGTCACCCTGATCCCGGTTGATGGGGTCGGAACTACAGCTGGTCAGGGCCAGCGCAAGGGCCAACGCCGTGATGAGTTTGTTCATGGATACCTTTCCTGTATCTGCACCTGATTCGTTATCGGTTCGACCGGCCAAAGCTTGAGTCAGGAATGAGGCATGAATCTTGCTTTTGATTTGCAGTGTGCTGTGCAACTGACACGGTTCTGTGGTCTGTATCGGCCGGCGCCGTCACTTCGACAGGAGTGAATGCGCCGACCCGCATATTCAAGGTGTTTGTCATGAAATTACCGCTGCTGTTAATCCTGCTGCTGGCCAGCCTGTCAGCCCGGGCCGAGCTTATCGAAGCCCAGGGCAGTGCCGCCATTTTGGGGGGCGACGAGGCCTATGCCCGTGAGCAGGCGACCCGCGACGCCCTGCGCCAGGCCCTGCTGGCGAGCGGCGCTGCCGTCTCCAGCATACAGCGCCTGGAAAACGGCAGCCTGCGCTCCGAGCAGATCCAGATCCGCTCCGGCGGCGACATTCGCCAGTACCGGCTCAAACGGGAAGAGGTGCGCAACGGCCGCATGTACATCACGGTACAGGCCGATATCCAGGCCGAGCGCCAGATCTGCCAGACCCAGCATTACGCCAAGGATTTGACACTGGCCAGGCTGCGGCTGCGCTATCCGGATCAGGCGAGCTATGGCGCCCTCGATGACATGCCTGCCAACCTGTCACGCCGCATGTTCGAGACGCTGGCCAACGCACCGCAAGGCGTGGCAGCCCGTCAGTGGCTGGACGAGAACCTGCGCATCGACCCGCTCCACCTGCAACAGGGAGATCGCAGCGCCCTGGAGGAGATCAAGGCCCTCAGCCTGCGCACCGACAGCCAGTATCTGGTGCTCGGCAGCATAGACGACCTCTCCCTCGAGCCTCAGGGCAACCAGCTGACCAGCTGGTATGAAGACCCCATCCGCAATTTTCGCATGCAGCTCTACCTGTTCGATGGCATCAACGGCAGCCTGATCAGCCGCAAAGAGTATCAGGGGCGTGCCAACTGGACCTTCGGCAAGCGGGATCAGGTCGGCAGCAGCAGCGGCCAGTTCTGGCAATCGAGCTATGGCCAGGAGGTGAATTATCAGTTGCAGGAAGCGGTGCAGGATCTGGTTGCCCAGCTGAACTGTGCCCCGGTTACCGCCCGGGTGATAGGTCAGAACGAGCGGGGCCCCCACATCAATCTCGGCCGACGCAACGGCGTCAGGCTGGGGGATCAGTACCGGATCCAGCACAGCGCCGACTTCATCGATCCTTACGGCAAATCCCGCATGATGCGCAACCCGGCCGACGGCCTGTTCGAAGTGGTACAGGTGTTCGAGGATGGCGCCATCATCAGCAGCCAGAACAAATATTCACCGTTTAACATCCAGATCGGGGATCTGGCAGTATTGGAATAAGAATCAAGGGTTTAAAAGGGAGCTGCTTCTTGTATAATGCCCGCCACAAGGCTCCCGTAGCTCAGTAGGATAGAGCGGTCCCCTCCTAAGGGACAGGCCACTGGTTCGACTCCAGTCGGGAGCACCATATAAAACAAGGGGTTGGCATCGTCATGGTGCCAACCCCTTGTTTTATGAACTCTTCATCGTTAACCCAAAAGCACAAACCTTTCACTCCCCTTCTTCGTCAACACACACCAGACATCTGACAGACACTCCCGAATCCCGGCTCGTACAGGGGCGCATTGCTCCTGATTCTTCTGTCACGTCTCTCTATACTTCAGCGATCTTCAGCGATATTGACCCAACCCGGAAACCTGTATTTTGACCGCTCATTGTAGAGGAGGCCCACATGTTCAGGCTGCTGGTAGTGTTGCTCTGTCTGATATCGCCCGTCCGGGCCATCACCCTGATCCCGTTGGTCGAGGGGCTTTCTCATCCCTGGGGTCTGGTGCTGTTGCCTGGCGGGGAGTTTCTGATCAGCGAACGAACAGGCCGTTTGCTGCGCATCGACCCGCAAGGGAAGCGCCATACAGTGCAGGGACTGCCTCCCATCGCCAGCTCCGGCCAGGGGGGATTGCTCGACCTGGCCCAGGACAAGGAGGGCTGGATCTATCTGAGCTACAGCGAACCGGGTCAGGGCGGTGCTGGCACGGCAGTGGCCCGTGCCAGATTGCAAGATGACCGGCTGCACCAGTGGCAACTGCTGTTTCGCCAGCAGCCGAAAATGGGCGGGAGTGCCCACTTTGGTTCCAGGCTGCTGACGGGGGACGATGGCTACCTCTATATCACGCTGGGAGATCGCTATCGGGGGCGGGATCAGGCCCAGTCCCTCGATAACCACCTGGGCAAGACCATACGCCTGCATCTCGATGGCCGGGTGCCACAAGACAACCCCTTTGTGCAGCAAGCCGGTGCCCTGCCCGAGATCTGGAGTCTGGGTCATCGCAACATGCAGGGGGCTGCCCTGCACCCCGTCACAGGCCAGTTCTGGGCCCACGAACACGGTCCCCAGGGCGGCGATGAGGTCAACCTGATCCAGCCCGGCCGCAACTATGGCTGGCCCAGCGTCAGTTTTGGCGAAGAGTATGGCGGCGGCAAAATTGGTTCGGGCACTGCGGCCCCCGGCATGGTGCCGCCGAAGTGGATCTGGGTCCCCTCCATCGCCCCCTCCGGCATGACGTTTTATCAAGGCACCCTGTTCAAGGCGTGGCAGGGAGACCTGCTGGTCGGTGCCTTGCGAAGTCAGGCCCTGTTGCGCCTGAAGATGGAGGGAGACAAGATAGTCTCGCAAGAGCGTTTGCTGACCGAGCTGGGTGCCAGGATCCGCACCGTCAAGGAAGGACCGGATGGCGCCATCTATCTGCTAACCGATGCCCCTGACGGACGCTTGCTGAAACTGATGCCCTAGCTGTGTAAACCCACCAGGTTGTTCACAGATTGAAGACGGCTGATGGGGGGCTTATAGCCCAGACTTGCATGAGGACGATGCCAGTTGTACTCATGCAGCCACGGTTGCAGGTGTTCTGCCCGTTGTCGACCAAAGACGGTTAATCGGGCATTTTTATGGTTGTTCACTGGGGCACCTCGGATGATTGGTTTGGTTGGCGCCTCCAGTTTTCCGGGAATGCCCCGAGTGAACAACCTACAGAGAGATCACACCTAGCTCACCCGGGAGGAGACAAGATGAAACAGATGAAATATGGGCTGCTGCTCTGCTGCGCCCTCTTGATGGGCTGCAACACCGTCAGTGGTGTCGGCAGGGATATCGAAAAAGCGGGGGAAGTGATCCAGCGCTCCGCCAGTAAATAGTCGACAACCAGACCAAAACAGGGATGGTCAGGATGGAGGGTCGGTCTGCTAGACTGGCCCTCTTTTTATCCATCTTATTCATCTTGCAAAGGAGTGTTGGATGTCGGGTTCTTCGTGGTGGGACAAGTCCACCGGCCTTGCGCTGTTGACCATACTGCTGTGGGCCTCGCTGGCGGCGCTCACCTCCCGGGTCACCAGCGTGTCGCCACTGGTGCTGGTGGGCCTGGTGCTGTTTTTCTGTGGTGTCGGCGCCCTGCCGTTCTGGCGCCAGTGGCGGGCCCGTCCGGTCAGCTGGCTGGTGACCATCACAGCGCTGCTGCTCTATCACCTGCTGCTGTTCATGAGCTTTCGCCACGCCCCCGTGCTGGAGGCGAACCTCATCAACTACCTCTGGCCCCTGTTCATCATATTGTTCACCCCCTTGCTGCTGCCCGGTCACCCGCTGCACAGCCGTCACTTGCTGGCCGGCGCGCTCGGTCTGGCCGGATCCGTACTGGTGATGGTCAACGGCGAGTTGCAACTGCAGGTCGCCTATCTGCCGGGCTACCTGCTGGCACTGGGTGCCGCCATCATCTGGGGGGCCTATTCGGTGCTCTCCCGCCGTCTGCCACCTGCACCGGCCGTGGTGACGGCGGCGGCCTGCCTGCCCGCCGGGCTACTGGCGTTGCTGCTCGCCTGGTGGCTGGAAGGGCCGCTGCCCATTGCGCAGATCCCCGCCGACGACTGGTGGCTCATCGTCGGGCTCGCCCTCGGCCCCATGGGTGCGACCTTCGTTACCTGGTATCTGGCATTGCGGGACGGGGATCCGCGCCGCATCGGGGCGCTTGCCTACCTGACACCGCTGCTGAGCACACTGTTGCTGGTGCTGCTCAACGGAGAGGAGCTGACTTCCCGCCACCTGCTGGCCGGTGCCTTCATCATGGGTGGGGCCCTGCTTGGCATGCTGGGCAAGTCGCCTGCGGCCCGCAAGCAGGAGGAGCCCGCAGCAGCATCATTGTCATAACTTCGCAGCCATGAACCGGATGTCATAAAAACGCCATCTTTCCTGCTTAAGCTCACGGCGACTTCCAGTCCCCTGGCTCAAGCAGGAATTCTGACGTGAAAATTGCCCACTATGCCTCCCTCTCCTCCCTGGTACTGCTGCTGGTCGCTGGCGTACAGGTCGGCGCCCTGTTTCATGGCTGGCAACAGCTGGATCAGGCCGAGCAAGCCCAGCATCAACATGAACGGCTGCAACAACGGCTGACCGATACCCTGCAAGGCACCTTGCGCGACTACCTGAGCAGCGGCGATCCCCTGCGCCTGGCCGAAGCCCAGACGGTGCGCCAGCTGGCGCTCGGCCAACTGGCACAGCAGGACGAGCAGCTGACAGCCCCGCTGCGCGCCCTGCTCGAGAAGATGGGAGAGCGCATCAATGGCGATTATCTGGCGGCAGGCAAGCTCTCTGGCAACAGCCAGTGGCTGTTGCAAAATGCCGAGAACGAACTGACCACCCAGGCCAGGGCGCTGCTGCGCTACGGCCAGCAGGGAGCCATGGATCCGAGTGCGGATCAGGCCAGTGCCGAGGCTTACCGCAAAGGGGCGGCCGATCTGCTGGCTGCCCTGCCGGGGCTGGGCCACCTGCGCCAGAACTACATGGAGCAGGCCAGCCCCAAACTGCTGGAGGGGCTGCAATTCGAGCTCGCCGCCTTGCAAAAACAGGCTGAGCAATTGGCCGCCCTGCCGCCGCTTGGCCTGTTTGAGGCCCCCCCTGTCGACGAGTTCACCCTGGGCGAGCCGGTGCGCAAAGAGCTCGGCACCCAGCCGCGCAGCGAACTGCTCTCCCTGCTCAAGCGCTATCCGCAAGAGCTGGAAAACAGCCGCAAGGCACTGCAACAACAACAGGCGGCCCACCAGGCAGTGCAACAGGACATCACTCGCATGCTGCAAGCAAGCGGGGAGATGGGAGAGCAGCTCACCGCCGGGCGGCAGGCCGTCAACCAGGAGCTGGCTCTCATCCTCGGCAGTCTGGCGCTCTGTCTGGTACTGGTCGCCCTGCTGTTTGCACTGGTGCAGCGTCGCTGGCTGGTCAAACCGCTGCTGCGGCTGCGCGGTGCTTTTCTGCAACTTGACGAAACAGGCCAGGCCGAAACCCTGCCACCGGGGCGCGAGCGCAACGAACTCAGCGACATAGTCGAGAGCTACAACCGGCTCATCGTTCGCCTGCAACTGGATCAGCAGCAGAAAGAGGGCCAACTGTCGGCGGTCTCATTGAGCCTGCAGGGCATGGTCAATCAGGTCGAAGAGATCCACCACAGCACCCGCACGACCGAGCAGGCGGTGGACGAGAGCGACCTGATGATGAGCGAGTTGAACCAGCTGGCCGGCGAAGTCCATCAGGTGGCCGCCGAGATAGCGCAGCATGCCCAGCACAACGAACACTCCATGAGCCAGAGCGAGCTGCTGGTGGGGGGCATGTTGCAGGCCACCGCCCAGACCGGTCTTGCCATCGATGAAAGCGACGGCGCCCTGACCCAGCTCAAGCGTTCGGTGGATGACGTCACCGCCATCGTCGACGTGATCGGCCACATCGCCCAGCAAACCAACCTGCTGGCACTCAATGCGGCCATCGAAGCGGCCAGGGCGGGCGAGCAGGGGCGCGGTTTTGCGGTGGTGGCCGACGAGGTACGCCACCTCTCCGCCGATACCCAGCGCTCACTTGGCCAGATCACCGAGATCCTGGTGCGACTCACCCAATCCGGCGATCAACTCGGCACTGTGCTGGCGCGGATCACCACAGAAGCAGCCGCCCAGCGCCAGCAGGCGGAGCAGTTGCGCCAGACCACCCAGGCGGTGAGAGAGATGGCGCGCAGCACCGCCGTCATCGCCCTGCAAGGGGCGGACAATGCCAAGAGCCAGGAGCACAAGCTGGCCAGCTTCGCCGACCTGATTGCTCGCATCAGCCAGCATGCCCGCCAGGGCAGCCGGCTCTCGGTTCAGGTGTCTGAACACATCCATCATCAAGCCAGCCAGATCCCCCGCATCCTCGGCCATCAGGCCTGAATCAGCCGCTGGACTCCCCTCCCAAACGCCCTGCCCCCGCGTCCCGACGCGGGGGCATATCTTTTTTTGTGCCACAAAATTATCTGTTGCATACAGGTTAACGAAAAAAGTTATGCCCCTTGTAAGAGATCCGCCCACATCGGCAGGTCATTTCACTTGAAAACGCTATCAGCGGCGATATGAGCGGGCTGGGAGTGTCCACACCAAGATCCATGATTATTTGCACTCGGTCATATTTTTGAAACTTGGTGGGAACTTTCCATTGATATTTCGCACCGCGAACGTACTCTTGGGATTGTCCGATAGCCAAGAATCGGAACATAAAAAATAAATGATGTGATGAACAGAACTGCACCACCGCAGATGTGCCAAGACGTCGCGGCCGCAGCAGACATAGAAAGAATTTTTTGCCCTACGGGGTCTTGATTGCAATGCCAATACCGAGCGGCGGGCCCTTGCCTGACTGCCGGACAAAAAGCTAAGTCCATAAAATCAGGAGCAATACAAAATGGAAAAAGTGATCTTCAAGCGTGCCGCATTGAGCGCAGCTGTTGTTGCCGCCTTGGTCGCCCCCGGTATGGCATTTGCTGCCGACGAAGCCGGTCCTGCCTATGCTGCCGCCGCCAGCAAATTCTATGAAGAAGGCAAACTCAACGGTGGCCTCTTCTACTTCCAGCGTGATCGTCAGCGTATCGATGGTGACCCGACTGCCGCCAAGAAAGAAGGCAAGTACCAGTCCAACCTGAGCCACGCCACCACTCAAGCCGCTCTCAACTTCAACTCGGGTTATGCCTGGGATATCGTCGGTATCGACGTGGGTGGTTTTGGTGCCTATGACCTGGCCGTGACCGAGAACCATGCGGTCAACCAGGAGAACGAATTCTCCTTCGCCGGCAACAAATGGGGCGAAAACTACAAGGATGGCTCCCCCAAAGGGGGCTTCAGCCTGGCCAATGCCTCCCTGAAACTGAAAGCACTGGACGGCGCCGTCACCGCCAAGGGCGGTCTGACCCAGCTCTACGTACCGGGCGTGATCGGTGTGAACTGGTCATATCAGCCGGGTACCTACCGTGGCGGCCAGATCGAGGGTAACGTCGGTGGTCTCTACCTGACCTACGCCATCGCCGACGAATACAAGTCCCCCTGGTACAAGGAGACCCAGAAGTTCTCCCGTGCCAAGGCATGGATGGATCCGTTCGCCGATGAAAACGTCATCGACTACATCCAGGGTGTAGCCGCACGTTATACCTTCGAAAACGGCACAGCCGTGACCGGTTCTTACGGCAACTCCGAAAACTACATGGACAGCTACCACTTCAAGCTGGCCCACAAGTTTGACGTGCTGAACGGTCTCTCCACCAGCTACCAGTTCTACGGTTCCGAAACCGACACCTATCAGAAGGGTGGTGCCGACATCGAAACTTATGACGGCATGGCATGGCAGCAAGCCCTGACCGCCGCCTGGGGCATGGGTC
This sequence comes from Aeromonas sp. 9A, assembly GCF_963900955.1. Classification (NCBI taxonomy): domain Bacteria; kingdom Pseudomonadati; phylum Pseudomonadota; class Gammaproteobacteria; order Aeromonadales; family Aeromonadaceae; genus Aeromonas; species Aeromonas sp. 9A. Next base: position 1,361,325 of record NZ_CAWRFG010000001.1, on the reverse strand, counting down.
CGTACGGCTTCCGTGTGGAAGGGCTGTGGACCAAGGCCGAGGGTAGCGAAGGCAACTACCTGCCCCGTCTGACCCGTGGCTACGGCAACTCCCAGGGCGCGAACGAAATCTGGTGGGACTCCCGCTCCGACTGGAACGCGAACAACGAAAAAGCCCTGTTCTTCGGCGTGACCCGTTCCCTGGATGATCTGGTGGGTGCACCAGGCTGGTCCGTCGGTGTCTCCGGCGCCTACGGCTGGGATATCCAGAAAGGCGACGGCACCAAGGCCACCAACGGTGAAGATACTGAATGGGCAGCCAACTTCGACGTCATGTACACAGTGCAAGATGGCAAGCTGAAAGGCACCCTCTTCAAACTGCACTACACAGATTACAACAACGACATCAGCCAGGGCGGCGGTTGGACCGAATACCCCAACATCTTCGCCTCCGAGCATGACGTCAAGTTCCACATCATAATGCCGTTCACCATACTGTAAGCAGGCGGTGCAACCTCAGCAAACCGGGCCCCTTGGCCCGGTTTTCTTTTTGGTCGCACTCAGGCTACCATGCCCACCTTGGCCACACTCAGGCCGCCACCATGGATGATTTTTATGCCCAACCCCTTCGTGCTCATCACCGGCTGTTCCAGTGGTATCGGCCTCGCCGCCGCCAAGGCGCTCGGTGACCACGGCTTTACCGTGATCGCCTCCGCTCGCAAGGCCGACGATGTAGCACAGCTGCAACAGCAGGGTTTACTGGCTGTACAACTGGATCTGGCCGATACCGCCAGCATTGAGCAGGGTGCCGCCGAGGCACTGGCGCTGGCCGGAGGCCGTCTCTACGGCCTATTCAACAACGGTGCCTATGGCCAGCCTGGCGCACTGGAAGACTTGCCCACAGAGGCGCTGCGTGCCCAGTTCGACACCAATCTGTTTGGCTGGCATCACCTGATCCGCCAGATACTACCGACCATGCTGGCAGCCCGGGAGGGGCGCATAGTGCAGAACAGCTCGGTACTGGGGCTGGTGGCCATGAAGTATCGCGGCGCCTACAACGCCAGCAAGTTTGCCCTTGAAGGCTATACCGACACCCTGCGCCTCGAACTTGAGGGAAGCGGCGTGCACATCAGCCTGATCGAACCCGGCCCCATCGATACCCGCTTTCGTGCCAATGCCCACGCCGCCTTCGTGCGCCATATCGATCCGGCCCAGAGTCGTCATCAGGGCGCCTATCGCCAGACCCTGACCCGGTTGGAAAAAGAGGGGGCCACCAGCGGCTTCACGCTGCCAAGCGATGCCTGCATTCCGCCACTGCTCCATGCACTGCAGAGCAAGCGCCCCAAGCATCGCTACCCTGTCACCTTCCCGACCCGGTTGTTTGCGATACTGCGCCGCCTGCTGCCAAGCAGCTGGCTTGACCGGATCCTCTCCAAGTCGGCCTGATCCTTGATTCACACAGGGTGAGTGGCACCGCCTGCTCGCCCTGCGGTTGATGATGTGGCCCCCGTCTGCCACTTGTCCGCCATCTGTCCCGCAGCCAGGATGAACGTCGATACTCCCCTCAATAGTGCTGGCCGTTGCTGTAATAGTGACTTTTTACGATGGGCAGCACCTGCACCACCACATAAGTCTGCTCCCCCAGCACCGCCTTCAGATGGCGTGTGATGAGCGCAGCGGCGGCATCTTGCATCGCCTGCGGCCGCTCGAACCAGACCAGCTCCACGAACGGGAAGCCAGCTTCGATAGCACCATTGCGCACCCAGCTGCTGTCGACACACTCCAGGGTGACAAATTCAGGCTTGCCGCCAGTGAGGGCGCACAGCTCAGCCAACAAAGGGGTGCTGATCTGCAGGAGGGTATCGACTGAAACGGCCCTAAAACGAAGATGGGGCATGGGAAACCTCTTGGCTGTGACGAATGAGGACTTATCATAGAGAACTCAATCCGCTCACATAAGGTGCCTCATGAGATTTCATCGCACTCTGATTTCCTTCCTGCTCTGCCTGTTGCTGCCTTTGACCGCCTTTGCCGATCCCGCCTTCTATCGGGTGAACAAGGGTGACCAGCAGCACTGGCTGCTGGGCTCCATCCATGCGGGCAAACCCTCCCTCTATCCGCTGCCCGACCCCATAGAGCGCGCCTGGCAACAGAGCCATGCCCTGGTGATGGAAGCTGACCTGACCCACATAGGTGAGGAGCAGTGGCAGGATATGGGCACCATCACCCGCCTGACCGATGGCAAGACGCTCAAGGATCATGTCTCAGCCGATCTCTACCGACGCACCATCATAGCAGCCGGTCAGAATGGCCTGACCGAGACCATGCTCTCCCCGCTGCGCCCCTGGTTTGCCGCCATCACCCTGACCCAGGCCGCGCTCGAGCGCACCGGTTTCAGCAGTGCACTCGGGGTTGATCAGCACTTTGCCAAACGTGCCACCGAGAGTGGCAAGCCCATAGTGGGCTTCGAGACCCTGCTCGAACAGCTCGGCTATCTTGCCAGCGTCGGCGACAACCAGACGCTGATGCTATCCACCACCCTGGATGAGCTGCCCCAGCTGGAAACCGGCTTTCGCGATGTGATGAAAGCCTGGCAGGACGGGGATCAGGCCGCCCTCGTCAGCCTGCTGAAAGCGGAGATGGCGCCGCCCAAGCTGCAAGCCTGGCTGGAGCAAACCCTGCTGGCGGAACGCAACCACAACTGGCTGAAAAAGTGGCCAACCCTGCCAAACGAGAGCTTTATCGTGGTAGGTGCCCTGCACCTTTACGGCGACCAGGGCCTGATCGCCCTGCTGGAGCAGCAAGGGTGGCGCGTGACGCCGCTCACCAATCCAGCCGCTAAGTAAACGACCAGTACATGACGTGAAGGCCCTGCCAAACCGGGGGAGTGTCCCCACACGTACTGGGCCGAATGGGAGGCGGCTCACAGATCAGGCTGCCGATTAAATAACCGCAAGGGGACTTGATCGAGATCATCCCATCAGGCCCAAAGAGGTATCTATCATGCCTGTCATCAATGGGATGACAGGAGTGTGTGAGATGGAATTCTGGATGAACCTGATGTTCGGCAACAGCGTGGGACTCATGTCCATGTTGGTGATTATCGGCACCTTCCTGCTGATCAGTTCCTATGCGGTCTATTTCATCTACAAGGTGATGAGCGCCAAGCCGCCGAAAGAAGAGCAGTAACGCCCCTGCGGCAGGCGATCCCCCGATCGCCTGCCCATGTCTCTTGGCTGGCATTGTCTATCGGCCAATAGTGCCTGCCTGTCGGCCGGCTGATGTTGGTTGCCATTTTCTGACTCGCCCCCGCCCGCTATAATGCCCGCTCATTCCAATGCGGGGAGCCTGCCGTGTCTTGCAACGACGAACTCTCACTGTTTCGCAATGAAGTGGCCGATGTGCGCCCCATTCGCAGCGACAATATCCATTCCCCTGCGGGCAAGCCCGTCCCGACGGAAGCGCAACTGGCCCGCCGTCAGGCGGCTACCGCCGAGCAACTGGCACTCGACCACCTCACCATGGAGGCGGTGGAGATGCGTGATCCCCATGACATCATCGGCTTCAAGCGCGATGGGGTGCAGGAGGGGGTCTACAAGAAGCTGCGACTCGGTAAATATGAGTTGCAGGCGAGCCTGGATCTGCATCAGAAGACCCTCAATGAGGCGCGTCAGGCGCTGGTGCAATTCATTGCGGATTGCGAGGTGCGGGACATCCGCTGCCTGCTGATCCTGCACGGCAAGGGGGAGCGCAGCACGCCGCGTGCCCTGCTCAAAAGCTATGTCAGCACCTGGTTGCCGCAACTGCCCGCCGTCATGGCCATCCACAGCGCCGAGCGCCGCCACGGCGGCAGCGGTGCCCTATATGTGCTGCTGCGAAAAAACGAGCGCCAGAAGGCGGAGAACCGCGAGCGACACCAGAAGCGGCTCGGCTAGTCCGCAACCGTCATCTGGTCAGGCCCCTTCAGCCAGGGTGGTAAAACGCGCGATGGCAGTGTTAGCATCGATCGGCCCCGATCATGCCAGGTACGGGGTGCATACCATCAGGGACGATAACAAGGACAATCCCATGTCATATCAAAAACTTGAACAACATCAGCAACAGCTGCACCGGCTCTCCCACCTCAGCGCCATCTGCGGCTGGGATCAGGCCGCCATGATGCCGGAGGGCGGCAACGAGGCACGCGCCGAGGCCATGGCCGAACTCGGCGTGCTGATCCACCACAAACGCACAGCCCCCGAGCTTGGCGACTGGATAGCCAAGGCCGAAAGCGAGCCGCTGGATGACGTTCAGCGCGCCAATCTCGCCGAGATAAAACGCCACTGGCAGGATGCGAGCCTGCTGCCCACGGATCTGGTAGAGGCCTTGTCCCTCGCGGGCAGCAAGTGCGAGCACGCCTGGCGCAGCCAGCGCAAAAATAACGACTGGGCAGGCTTCGCCCCCAATCTGAAGGAAGTGGTGGCCCTGTCGCGGGAAGTGGCGCGCCTTCGCGCCGAGGCACTTGATGTGCGCCCCTACGACGCCATGCTGGCGCTGTACGAACCCGGCATGACGAGTGCGCGGCTCGATCAGATCTTCGGCGATCTCACCGGCTGGCTGCCCGGCCTGATCCAGCAAGTGAGTGAACAGCAGAAACATGAATCCATCTTGATCCCGCAAGGTCCCTTCCCCATCGCAAATCAGCAGGCGCTCGGCCAGGAGGTGATGGGGCTGCTCGGCTTTGATTTTGCCCACGGCCGGCTCGATGTGAGCAGCCACCCCTTCTGTGGCGGCGTGCCGACCGATGTGCGCATCACCACCCGCTACAACGAGCAGGAGTTTGTCTCCAGCCTGATGGGCATAGTGCATGAAACCGGTCACGCCCGTTACGAGCAGGGGCTGCCGCGTCAGCTGCTGGGCCAGCCGGTGGCCGAAGCGCGCTCCATGGGCATTCACGAGAGCCAGAGCCTGTTTTGCGAAATGCAGCTCGGCCACGATACGGCCTTCCTGGCTCTGCTGGCGCCGCGCATTCGCGCCCACTTTGGCGAGCAGGCGGCGTTTGACCCGGCGAACCTGGCGAAGATCTACAACCGGGTCGAGCCTGGCTTTATCCGGGTCGATGCGGACGAGGTGACCTACCCGGCTCACGTGATCCTGCGCTACGAGCTGGAGCGTGACCTTATCGAAGGGCGCATCGAGGTGGCGGATCTGCCCGAGCTGTGGGATGCCAAGATGCAGCAGTGGCTCGGCCTCTCCACCCAGGGCAACTACCAGAATGGCTGCATGCAGGACATTCACTGGACAGACGGCTCGTTTGGCTACTTCCCGAGCTACACGCTCGGCGCCATGTATGCGGCGCAGTTGCGTTTTGCGCTCGAGAAAGAGCTGGGGAACATGAGCAGCGTGATCGAGGCGGGTCGCCTGCCGGAGGTGCTCGCCTGGCTTGGTCGCCACATCTGGTCACAGGGCAGCCTGCACAGCACGGATGAGCTCATCCGCCGCGCGACCGGTGAGGCACTGAACCCGCGCTGGCTGCGCCAGCATCTGGAGCAGCGCTATCTGAAATAACGGATGCGGCGACAGCAAATGAAGAGGGCAACGGGGCAGCGAGACTGCCCCGTTTTTATGGGCAATCCATCACAGCGGGTCGGGGGTGGTGAGAAGCTCGCGCAATTGCAGGATATTGCCTTCCGGATCGAACGCATTGCGCAGCACCAAACCCGGTCCCGGCCACTGCTGCGGCAACAGGCCGCCACCGAGGTCGGCCGCCTTCGCCTCGGCCCAGGCGAGGCTTGGCACGGTAAAGAACAATTTGATCGCCCCCTCTTCCCGCAGGATCGGTGGCACCTGGATATCGATATCGCAGGCAATCGACTCGGGGATCGCGTGGATCAGCAACTGGATGTCGTGATTTTCCATCACCACTAAGCCAGCTTCCTGACTGCGAATATCCATCTGCAGCAAGGTGCGATAGAAATGGGTCAGCAGGCCGAGATCCTTGGCGTAGATCAGGGCGCCGGCGCGAGCGGGTCCGGGCATGGTGCAATCCTCCTTGGATGTTGTCACCCCAGATTCTCACACTTGCCCGCCCGGTTCGACCGCTTTCAACCTCGTCATCGGGTCTCTCCCGACGATAATTTTATTTCAATTCCTGTCCGTTTCTGGCTAGTCACTGCGTCCCCTCCCCCTTACTCTCAGCCATACACCCAATGCAGAGCTTGCATCCCATGACCCCACAGCCCGTCAGTGACAACCCTCAGGATGAGGGGATCCCGAGCCTCAGCCGCGAACAGTGCCATGCTGCTCGCCTCGCCCGCGATGCGCGCTTCGATGGCCGTTTCTTTACCGGCGTGCTCTCCACCGGCATCTACTGCCGCCCCGTCTGCCCCGCGCGGCCACCGCACGAGCACAACGTGCGCTACTTCCGAAGCGCAGCCGCCGCCGAGCAGCATGGTCTGCGCCCGTGTCTGCGCTGTCGCCCCGAGCTGGCCCCTGCCGCCAGCGGCGATCTGCCGCCCGGACTCGCCCGTTTGCTGGCGCGGATCGAACGTGGCGAGCTGGCAGACACAACGCTCGCAATGCTCGCGCAGCAGGCCGGGATCACGGAGCGCACGCTGCGCCGCCAGTTCGAACAGCACCTTGGTGCCTCGCCAAAACAGGTGGAGCAGACGCGCCGCCTGCTGCTCGCGAAACGGCTGCTGACCGAAACTGCACTGCCCATCACGGATATCGCATTTGCGGCAGGCTTTGCGAGCATCCGCCGCTTCAACGATGCCTGGAGCCAGGCGTATGGCCTCGCGCCCCGTGCACTGCGGCAGCAGCAAGGGAATGAGGGGGCGGCAGAAGGTGGCGCTGCACTCACGCTGCAATTACCGTATCGCCCGCCCTACGATGTGGCGGCCATGCTGGCGTTCTACCAGCTGCGAGCGATACCCGGGCTGGAGCGGGTTGATGGAAATGTGTATGAACGGCGCCACAGGGTCGGCGATCAGTCTGGATGGATCCGCATCGAGCAGGGCAAGGGCCATAGCATCAGGCTCACAGTGCATGATCTGCCGCCCGCTGCACTGCCTGATCTCTTGTATCGCGTGCGCCGCATGTGGGATCTCGATGCCGACATGCAGCGTATCGGCGAGCGGCTCGGCCAGGATCCGCTGCTGGCCCGCTTGCAGTCACGCTGGCCCGGGGTGCGATTGCCCGCCGGTTGGGATGAGTACGAAGTGATGCTGCGCGCCATCGTTGGCCAGCAGGTATCGGTCAAGGGCGCCATCACCATCATGGGTCGGCTACTGGCGCGTACCGAGGCGCAATTCGGCGTGGCCCAGCTGCCCACACCGGCGCAGCTGTGTGCACTGGATTTGGATGGCATCGGCATGCCCGGCAGTCGCATCCGCACGCTGCAAGGGCTCGCCGCTGCGCTCGCGAGCGGTGCGCTTTCCCTGACCACGGCCAGCGACGAGCAATTATTGGCCTTGCCGGGCATAGGCCCCTGGACTGTCGCCTACTGGCGGCTGCGCTGCGGGCAGGATCCGGACGCCTTCCCCGCCTCCGATCTGGTGCTGCAAAAGGCGCTGGGGGGCGGCGACAAGCTGCCGGTGAAGGAGGTATTGGCGCAAAGCGCAGCATGGCAACCCTGGCGCGGCTATGCCGCGAGCTGGCTGTGGCACGCCATGAGCGAACAACCGGCACTGCTCATCAAGCAGCCATCGACCCCCACTGCGAGCCTGGTTTCACCCACAACGGGGAGCAATGCGCCCCAAAGCCATGACGAGGAGATAACCCATGATCCGCTATGACGTGTTGCCAACAGACTGCGGCGATCTGCTGGTCGCCATCAACGCCCGCGGCCTGGTGCACGTTGACTTTGTGGCTGGCCTGCGAACACTGCCCGATATGAGCGGCTGGCAACAAGACAGTGAGGCGCTCGCCCCCTATCTTGCCGAATTTGCCGCCTATTTCGCCGGGCGTCTGCAGCGCTTTACCCTGCCGCTCGCCGCCCACGGCACGGCTTTTCAGCAAGCGGTATGGCAGGCGCTGTGCGACATTCCCTATGGCGAGACCCGCAGTTACGGCGATATCGCCCGCGCCATCGACAAACCGGCGGCGGTACGGGCAGTGGGCGCTGCGAACGGGCGCAATCCGCTCTCGATCATAGTGCCCTGTCATCGCGTGATAGGCCAAAACGGCAGCCTGACCGGTTATGCGGGCGGCCTGCCCATCAAGCAGCAGTTGCTGGCGCTGGAATGTGATCAGTCACGTTCAGCCAACCAGCCATGAAAACCGAGCGCCTGAAAATAGCGCCAGCCAGTGCCAAACCCGGCGGCCCCCAGCAGTTGCCGGGTTTGCTCCTCATTCAAGGGGAAAAAGTCCCGATCCAGACGCTGTACCATCTGCTCGCTGGCCGAGAGCGGTAAGCCGGCCAGATGGGCATGCAGGCCCATAACCGCTCGCTCGGTGTCATCTTGCGCCGCCATCAAGTCGGCCATCAGCAAGGGAGATCCCGCCCTGAGCTGACGGGCAATATCCCGCAGTAGCGCCGTTTTTTGCTCAAGGGGAAGGAAGTGCAGCACCAGCAGACAGAGCGCACCGTCACACCCCAGGCTCTGCACCGGTAGCGGCCCCTCCCACCATGTGACCCGCTCGGCCATGTCTGCCAGCTCCGCCCGCTGGCGGGCCTGTGTCAGCATGTCCGCCGAAATATCCTGGGCAATAAACTGCCATTCGGGACAGGACTGGCCCAGCAGCAAGAGTTCACTGCCGGTGCCGACCCCCACCAGCAGCACACGGGCGCGAGGGCCAAGCCTCGTCATCAGCTGGGCCGCACTGAGCTGATGCAGCAGCGCATAACCGGGTACCAGCCGCGAGATGCGCTGATCATAATCTTGTGCCCCGTCACCTTTGAATCGTTCCACCATCTGCCCCTCCTTGCTCGTTGAAACCCTTGATACGGGCTCCTGTCGGGAGAAGGTAAAGCGCCATGATGACGCCAGGGTTCAGACCTTGTACGCCGCCCACGAGACGACCCGGGGACGGCGACCGCTAGCTATCTCTCTTGTTTCTCAGGGTTGGATTGAATATTCGCTTGATGGAAGCCGGACTGTTCGCCAGCTTGGCCGTGGGGCGGCGGGGACGCCTGACCAGTTCACCGCCGCAGTTGGGGCAAGTCAGTTGCAGATAGTGCTCGCTGCAATCGGCGCAGAAGGTGCACTCGAAAGAGCAGATATAGGCAAGCCCGGTATCGGCGGGCAGATCCTGGTCACAACATTCACAGTTGGGCCTGAGTTCGAGCATGGTGGTTGACCTCAGTGGCAGCGGAAGAAGGTGAGCGGCTCAGTCGACGATAAAGAGCTTGGCACCCAGCTCGGTGAAGGATCGATGGGGCTCGGCGTTGTCGGCCACCTGATAGCTCATGCCCGCCGTCAGGGTGAAAACCCGGCCATCCTGCAACTCTGTGTGCAGCTCCCCCTCGATGCAGAGCAGGACGTGCCCCTTGCTGCACCAGTGATCCGCCAGGTAGCCAGCAGAATATTCCACCATCCGAACCCGCAGCGCACCAAAGGTTTGGGTATGCCAACGGGCAACGCCGGTTTCCCCCTTGTGCTCGGTCGGCGCTATATCGGCCCAGCGGGTCGTGCAAAACGGCAGGTCTTTGATTTCCATCACAACTCCATTTGTCGAAAAAACGGGGATCCCAAGGACGACTCGCTTGCCCCCACAGAAGGCATCGTCATGCCAGCCGTTGACCGCGGCATCTCGGGCAAGCGGGCCCTCTCTCGAGCGTCTTATACTGCCATCAAACCCACTCCTGTGGCATGCCCCGTCTGGTCCCTTGATGGGCCATTAACGCTTGAGGCTCCCCATCACCTGCATTTCGCAGCGGTGGCAGTCAAAGCGCAGGCGGAAGCTGTCCTTGCCCATCTTGAGCTCCAGCGGTTCGGCCTTGAGGCCGGGCACCTCTTTCGGGCAGAGGTTCTGGCTGTAGCGGATGCAGTGCTTGGTGATCATCAGTACCACTTCTCCCTCCTCCCTGTTCGCCTCATAGGCGGGGGCGATGCGCTCGACCCCGTGCTCGCGGAAGAACTGCTCGGTGGCACTGTTCAGCACATTGCCAAGGTAGGAGAGGCGGTGCTGGGGATAGCTGACATCCCGCAGGGCAATGCGCCGCTCGGGCCTCTGGTAGCTGGCCACACGTGCGGCCTCCAGCGCGGCTATGCCGTCCCGACGAAGACCGTTGAGCATGGACGCGGCGATGAATAGCGGGTAAGTGAATGCCAACTCAATCTTGCGCGCCACAAACAAGGTATTGCCGAGTTTGCCGAGTTGATCCCGCGCCTGTTGTAGTGCCCGCTCCGGATTGTCGGCAGGTTGTTTGTCACAGGGAAGCGTCACCGCGGCGCTGATGCCCTGCTCGTCAGTGAGCATGAGGCACAAGCCCTCATCGCATTCAGAGAGCTGCATATCGACCCGAATGCGACGATCCGCACTGGCCTTCTCTAGTATCTTGCTGAATGCCTGATCGTGGTTGCGATATATCTCGGTGCCCACTTTCAGACCAGGAATGGACTCGGAGAAGAGTAACTGCTTACGTCCTGCCCTCTCTCCCACCTTGTTGAGGCGCATCCCCACCAGCTCCTTGTTCAGCTTGAAGAAGCCCAGACCGTCGCCGTTGTTGAGGGTGAGCTGCTTGCCGTCTATCTCGATACCGTCACGAGTCACCTTGGTGACTCGCCCCAGCGGCTCACCCACGTATTTCGGACTTTGGGTGGAGTCGATCCCCTGTTGGCGACCATGGAGGAAATAGTCGGTAGCGCCACGGTTGAAGCTCTTTTTCGGATCCGGCTCGAAGCTGTAGCTGCAACGACCCGCCGAGGCGGCCACCAGATCGGAGCGGCTGTCGAGAATGGCGTCGAGCTTCTTGCGATACCAGGCGGTGACGTTCTTGACGTAATCGAGCCCCTTGAGGCGCCCCTCAATCTTGAAGGAGCGAATACCTGCCGCGATCAGCGCCTCCAGATTGTCGGTCTGATCCATGTCCTTGAGCGACAACAGGTGACTGTCAGCCACCAGCACTTCCCCATCGGGCTTTTGCAGCGAACAGGGCAGCCGGCAGAGCTGGGCACACTCGCCACGATTGGCGCTGCGGCCGGTACGGGCATGGCTGATATTGCACTGGCCGCTGTAAGAGACACAGAGCGCACCGTGGATAAAGAACTCCAGCTGCACATTGGTCGCAGCGCTTATTTCTCGGATCTGCACAAGGGACAGTTCGCGCGCCAACACCACCTGAGAGAAGCCCACATCCTGCAGAAACTTCACCTTCTGTGGCGTGCGGTTGTCGGTCTGGGTACTGGCATGGAGCGCTATGGGAGGCAGATCGAGCGCCAGCAGCCCCATGTCCTGCACGATAAGTGCATCGGCCCCCGCTTGGTAGATCTGGTGGGTCAGGCGCCGGGCCTGCTCCAGTTCGTGATCGTGCAGCAAGGTGTTGAAGGCAACAAAGACCTGGGCGCCAAAACGGTGGGCATGGCGCGCCAGCGCTTCGATATCGTCGAGGGAGTTGCCCGCCGCGCTGCGGGCACCAAAGGCAGGGCCGCCTATATAGACGGCATCGGCGCCATGGTTGATCGCTTCGATGCCGTAGGCGAGATTCTTGGCCGGAGCCAGCAGTTCGAGGCGGTTCAGGGTGTGGTGATGAGTCTGTGGATGCATGGTCTCTGAATCTATCGGCAGACAGAAAATGCCCGTCACTCTAGGCCAGTCACCCTGGGTTTGCCTTGATCCCGCTTAAGATCACCGCGACATACAGGATTGAACGTCTGGCGCTCGCAGTCCCGCCCATGGAGCCGGGAATTCGTTCAGCGGCCCTGCCCTCATGGCGCGAGCCGCTGACAAGCGAACCTCAGAGCACCACTTTGAGCGCCAGCCCCAACAGCACCAGACCACTCACCTTGTCGATGACAAAGGACTTGGCCTTGAGCCAGGCCAGCACTGGACCGCGGGAGAGTACCAGCGCCACCAGCACGTACCAGACAGCATCTATGCCGCCAGCGGTGAGCATCATGATCCCCCCCTCGTTCCAGCCAGTGTCGGCCCGCACAAACTGGCTGAACAGGGCGATAAAGAAGATGGCAAGCTGGGGGTTGAGAAAGGCCACCATAAAGCCTTCGAATGCCCCCTGACGGCCACGCAGTTGATGAACCACCTCCTCGGTCTTGGCGCTGACGGGCTTGGCAAGCAACGCCTTGATGCCGAGCCAGGCGAGAAACGCGGCGCCGCCGTAGCGGATCAGATCAAACAGCAGCGGCGTCTGGGTGATCAGCACCGACAGCCCCAGCGCAGTAATGAGCGCATAGATCCCCACCCCAAAGCCGTGACCGAGGGCGGTCGCCACCCCGTGCTCCTGCCCACCCTGCACAGTGTTGCGAATGATCAACGCCAGACTCGGCCCCGGGCTGATGGCCCCCATTACACAGATCGCGGCCAGTGCCAGCCAGCTCGTCAATTCCATACCCTTTCCTTGTCTGCACGCTGAATGTAAATACCTAGGCTCAGGGTAAGGGGCGGCGTGTTATGCCAGAAGTGAAAGTTGTGAATAGACCCCATAGTCAATGGCTATAGTCTGGTACAACTGACTGGGCTAGCGGGCGCGAACCAGCAGCTTGCGGCTCTCGGCAACGGTGCGCTGCAGGTGCTCCCTCAGGAAGGGGTAAGCCAGCTCGCGAAACCACTTGTGGGCAGGATCCTGATGATGGCGCTGATGCCACAGCAGATGATACTGCTGGGATCGAGTCGCAAACGGCAGATCCTGAAAGGTGAGCCCGTGCTCGCGGGAGAGCTGCCAGGCAATATGGGCAGGCGTCGTCATCAGGCAATCGGTGCGCAGCAACACCTCCACCGCAGCCTGAAAGAAAGGCACACGGGCAAACCAGCGCCGAAGCAGCCCCTGCGGCGCCAACACCTGCTCTACCGGGCTGTCCTTGTCTCCGCCGCCGCTCACCTGCAGATGGGGCCAGGCGAGATACTCATCCAGGCCTAGAGGATTGCCTGCCAACGGGTGGTGGCTGCCCATCAACACCACCAGCCGATCTTCTCCCTGATGCAGACCACGGATCTGCTCAGGCACCAGATCTGTGATAGTGGAGACCAGATCCAGCTCGGATTGCCACAACTGTGGCAGCTGGCGCTTGTCCCACAGACTGTATTCCAGCGCAGCCAGGGGCGCTTCCCTGGCCAGTGCCGCACAGATATCCGGCAAAATATGCTGGGCCACGTAATCGGACGAGGCGAGTCTGAATACCCGCTCACAGTGGCCAGGGTCAAACCCGGGCGCCTCATAGAGCCGCTCCAGCGCACAGAGGGAGTCAGACAGCTGAGCCGCCAGCGTCTCGGCCCTGGGCGTCAGCAGCCAGCGCTGCCCTTCACGCACCAGCAGTTCATCACCAAACTCGTTGCGCAACTGGCCGAGCTGCTTGCTGATGGAAGGTTGGCTCAGGTGCAGCAGCTCCGCCGCCCGGCTGATGTTGCGAGTCTCCAGCAACACCTTGAGGGTCGGCAACAGGTTGAGATTGGCTTTGTGCAAGGGGTGACCCCATCCATGGTGGAAAGCCCTATCTTAGGGCAGAGGCGTCTTTCGTTTTAAGCAAAATTTCCCGCTATTTTCGGCCACAGACGCCACCTGTCGAGCCGCCTTGCAGCCAGATGACCACTCAGGTAACCCTTCAGATAACGATGACCACAAGATGACAGTGGTTGTCTCGTGCGGCATAATTGCGCGATTTTCCGCCCGCGGGCGATCCACTTTGAGAAGCGGTAACAAGATGAAATACGCCAATATCACCGGTTGGGGCAAATGTCTGCCTCCCTCTGTGCTGACCAACGATGACCTCAGCACCATCATGGATACGTCGGATGAGTGGATCTATCCGCGTACCGGTATCAAGGCCCGCCGGATCTCCCATGTCAGCACCTCGGATCTCGCCACCCTGGCCGGTCGGCGCGCCCTCGCCTGTGCCGGTCTCGACGCCAGCGATCTCGATGGCATCATACTGGCCACAGCCACCCCGGATAATCTGCTGCCGAGCGCGGCCTCTGCGGTGCAGAAGAAGCTCGGCGCCGTCAACGCCGCCGTGTTCGACCTCAACGCCGCCTGTACCGGTTTCGTCTACTCCCTCTCCGTAGCCACCTCGCTGGTACAGACTGGCATGATGAAGAGGGTGCTGGTGATCGGCGCCGAGCGCCTGACCTATCTGCTGGACTGGGCACGCCGGGACACTGCCGTGCTGTTTGGCGATGGAGCAGGTGCCGTGGTGATCGAAGCAAGCGAGCAGGAGTGCGGCCTTATCGCCAACAAGCTCGGTTGTGACAGCGAAGCGCGGGAAATACTGCACGTCCCGAACTTTGGTACCGATCGAGTGCGTTTTGCCGATGTCGATGGCCTCTTCACCTTCAACTTCGAAGGCCCTGAGATCTTCAAACGCGCCGTGCGCGGCATGGGAGAAGCCACCAGCTCAGTGTTGGCTCAAGCTGGCATAGACCCAGAACAGGTCGATCTCATAGTGCCGCACCAGGCCAACATCCGCATCATCGAGACTCTGGCCAAGCGCATGAACGCCCCCATGGAAAAGGTGATGGTCAACATCGAAAACTACGGCAATACCTCCGCCGCTACCGTGCCCATCGCCCTGTGCGAAGCGCTGGAGCAAGGCCGCGTCAAGCCGAACTCCTACCTGCTCACCGCCGCCTTCGGTGCCGGTCTGACCTGGGGCGCCGCCATCATCAAATGGGGCGATCGCGTCACTCCTCTCGGCCAATGCGATGCCGAACTGCCCCCATGCGACAAGAGTGCGCTGGAGCTGATTGCCCATGCCGTCGAAGGCTGCCAGAAGGCCCACGCCAACCAGGCCTGATCCTCATCGGGAGCCTGATCATCAGGCTCCTTTTCATCTGCGTTTGTTTCGCGCTAGCCTGCCGTGAGGTTCTTCGCCTCCGCACACCCTTCTCACTCAGTCAAATCTCCCTTCGCAACGTCTATATTCCAGTTTTCTCAGTAGTCCCCCCCGAATAAGACCGATTCGCAACCAAGTACTTTTTTTGCGCTAACCTTACTGAGCCATTTGTAACTATGGGTTCAGGCGCAGCTCATCCTTCTTGTCACCAGCGGGAGAGCGGCGGGTTCCCATCTCAACTCACGTGCAGGGATGAGTTCGCGTATGACAGATCACAAGACGGCAGAGACCACTGCATTCTGGGACCCGGTGAGCTGGGCATCTTGCCTGGGCATAGGCCTGCTCAGCACCCTCTTGCTGGTGCTGGCCGGCAGCCCCCTGCCTTATCTGCTTGCCAACGGCGTGCTGGCGCTGGGCGCCGCCGTGTGGAACTCACACCACTATCACAGCAAGCAGGAGTCAGGACCCCACGAAGAGGAGCAGGCTCATACTTGGTCAGCAGCCCAGCTCAACCACTCCATCATCGGGCTCGAGCAGGTGTGTGAAAAGGCCGTCCCCATCTGGTCACAACAGATTGAAAACTCTCGGCTGCAAACCGAAGAGGCCATGATCGATTTGACCCAGCGCTTTGCGGGGCTCACCACCAAGCTGGAAGAGGCAGTAGCCGCCTCACACGATGCTGCCGGGGATCTGGGGGGGGCAAAGTCGGCAGGTATGGCTGCCGTACTGGCCGAGAGTCAGGCCCAGCTCAATCAGGTGCTCACCATCATGCATTCGGCGCAGGCCAATCGCGACGCCATGCTGGCAGAGATCAAGACCCTTACTGCCTACACCATAGAACTCAATACCATGGCGCTCGACGTGGCCAAGATAGCCTCCCAGACCAACTTGCTGGCGCTCAATGCCGCCATCGAAGCCGCGCGGGCCGGTGAGGCAGGTCGTGGTTTTGCCGTGGTGGCCGACGAAGTCCGCACCCTCTCACGCCTCTCCAGCGAGACGGCGAAAAAGATGACGGACAAGGTGGACACCATCAACACAGGTATTGGTCGCGCCTTCCAGATCGCAGAAAGCGCCGCCGCCCGGGACCAGGCAGCGGTCAGCGACTCTGAGCGTGCCATCGAGCAAGTGCTGGAGCGCTTTCACATGGCCACCACCAGCCTGGCGGAGTCGGCCGCCCTGCTGCAGAGCGAAAGCGCAGGGATCCACAGCGAGATCTCCGATGTCATAGTGTCGTTACAGTTCCAGGATAGAGTCAGTCAAATTCTCAGCCACGTACGCCAGAACATGGACAGTCTCTATGGCCACCTGGTTTCTTCCCGCAACAGGTCCCATCAATCCGGTCCCCTCCAGATTGATGCAGACAGCTGGCTGGCGGACATGGAGCTCTCCTATGCCACCGATGAACAGCGCAATATTCACCACGGCCACCGCCAAACCGCTGCGGTCAACCCATCCAGCAATGCAGACGTCACTTTTTTCTAGGAGACAACTATGCCCAAAACAGTCCTGATCGTGGATGACTCGGCAACCATTCGCCAAGTGGTCGGCATGACACTCAAGGGAGCCGGATACGAGGTGATGGAAGCCTGCGATGGCAAGGATGCCCTCAGAAAACTCGACGGCAAGAAGATCAATCTCATCATCAGCGACGTCAACATGCCGAACATGGACGGCATCAGCTTCGTCAAGGAGGCCAAGAAACTGGCCAGCTACAAGTTCACCCCCGTCATCATGCTGACCACGGAATCCCAGGACAGCAAGAAGCAGGAAGGGCAAGCAGCCGGGGCCAAGGCCTGGGTCGTCAAGCCGTTCCAGCCAGACCAGATGCTGGCAGCCGTCGCCAAGCTCATCATGCCCTGAGCCTGGAGGCGACCATGCCGCTGCACATAGAGACGGGTGAGCAAAAGACCCTGGTCAAAGTATCAGGGGAGATGACCATCTATACCGCCGCCGAGCTCAAGCAGGCACTCACGCCCCTGCTCTACCGCCAGCAGGCGCTGGAGCTGGATCTTTCTGGGGTATCCGAGATGGATAGCGCCGGGCTGCAACTGCTGCTGGCCGCCAAGAAAACGATGCTGCAAGGGGGTTATCCGCTGCATCTGGTCATGCACAGCCATGCGGTGCTCGATGCGCTGGAGCTGTGCCAGCTGGCTGCTTTCTTTGGCGATCCCACCCTTATTCCCCACGCAGATCACGCCTAGGCAGTCCCAGTGACAAGGAGGCATTCGTGAGCATCAATCTTGATCAGGCCCTGCAAACCTATATAGCCGAGGCACGCGAACTGCTGGAAGAGATGGAGTCTTCCCTGCTGACCCTGGAAAACGACCCGGAGAACAGCGAGCTGATCGGTGCCATCTTTCGGGCGGCACATACCATCAAGGGCTCCGCTGGCCTGTTCGGCTTGCAGCCCATCGTCAGCTTTACCCACATAGTCGAGGATCTGCTCGATCAGGTGCGCAATCAGCAACTGGGGATCACGACTGCGCTCATCAAGGATCTGCTGGAGAGCCGGGATCATATCGAGCGGCTGGTCTATCTGGTTGCAGAGCTAGGGTCGGCGCCAGGGGACGATGAACTGGCGCAAGACGCTCAACTGAGGCTCAACCTGGCCAGGCATCAGACTGCCAGCCAGAGCCGGCTGCCGGAGCGCACTGCGTCAACCACCCCGGACCCGGTCAGCAAGGAGGAGGGGCACACCAGCGCCACTTCCCTCTGGCACATCTCCCTGCGCTTTGGCCCGGATGTTCTGCGTAACGGCATGGATCCCACCTCGTTTTTACGTTATCTCGGCACCATGGGTACCCTCTGCGCCATCGAAACCCTCCACGATGCCCTGCCCGACTGGGAACATTTTGATCCGGAAACCTGCTACCTCGGCTATGAGCTCGATGTCGATACCCAGGCCGACAAAAGCACCCTGAGCGATGTGTTTGAATTCGTGCGTGACGACTGCCGCATCACCATACTGCCCCCGCATAGCAAGATTGCTGAATACATAGACCTCATCAATGAATTGCCGGAAGACAACGACATGCTGGGGCAACTGCTGGTCAAGACAGGAGCGTTGACGGCAAGCGAACTGGCTCTGGGCCTGCAAACTCAGCATGACGACCAGCGAAAAGAGAACAGCAAGCTGGGAGAAATACTGGTCGCTCAGGGCGCAGTCGACGGAGTCGTGGTGGACGCGGCGCTCAAGAAACAGAACCAGAACAAGGAGAACAAAAACAAGGAGGGACGCTACGTTCGGGTGCACGCCGACAAACTGGATGAGCTGATCAATCTGGTCGGCGAGCTGGTGGTCGCCAGCTCGGGTGCCAGCCTGCTGGCACAGCGCTCGCGGGACAGCCAGCTGCAGGAGGCCAACTCCACCATCGCCATGCTGGTTGAAGAGATCCGGGACGGGGCCTTGCACCTGCGCATGGTGCCCATCGGCGACACCTTCAACCGCTTCCAGCGGGTCGTGCGGGATGTCAGTCACGAGCTGAACAAGGACATTGCGCTGGTCATCACGGGCGGAGATACCGAGCTCGACAAGTCAGTGGTGGAGAAGATTGGCGATCCCCTGATGCATCTGGTTCGCAACTCCATGGATCACGGCATAGAGTCGGCCGAGCAGCGCCTCGCGGCCGGCAAACCGGCAAGAGGCACCTTGACCCTCAACGCCTATCACGACTCCGGTAGCATCGTCATCGAGATCCTGGACGACGGTGCCGGACTCAACAAGGCAAGGATCCTGCAAAAGGCGCAGGAGCGAGGGCTGGTGGCCGCCGGCGCAACATTGACGGATCAGGAGATCTATCAGCTCATCTTCGAGGCAGGCTTCTCAACCGCCGAGGCCGTTACCAACCTCTCGGGCCGGGGCGTCGGGATGGACGTGGTCAAACGCAACATCACGGCCCTGCGCGGCAGCGTCGAGCTGGACAGCAAGCCGGGACAAGGCACCCGGGTTCAAATCAGACTGCCACTGACTTTGGCCATCATCGACGGCTTCCTGGTTCGAGTCAGCACCACCCATTACGTCATCCCGCTCGACATGGTGATCGAATGCGTGGAGCTGACCCAGAGTGCACTGGCTGACACCCAGGGACGCAACTACATCAATCTGCGTGGCGAGGTGCTGCCATTTGTCCGGCTTCAGCACTACTTCGACGTCGAGGGGGCAAGAGGACGCAGGGAAAACATCGTCGTCGTCAGTCACGGCGGCAAGAAGTCCGGGCTGGTGGTCGACGAGCTGCTGGGGGAGTTCCAGACCGTCATCAAGCCGCTCGGCAAGCTGTTTCAACGCCTGCAGGGGATCAGTGGCTCCACCATTTTGGGGGGGGGCGAGGTCGCCCTGATCCTGGACATCCCCTCCCTCATTCAACATGCCATCGATCAGGAGCTGGGTCAGCTGAGCCAGTACGCCATTCCTCGCATGCAAACCCAACCAAGAGCCAATTAACGCCAGGAGCCAGTCATGTTCAAAAACTCCACCATTAAAATGCGCCTCACCATCTTGCTCTGCCTGTTATGCGTGCTGCTGCTGGCGGTGGGCGGGCTGGGACTTTACAACATGCAGAGCAGCAATCAGGGCCTGCAGCGGGTGTATAACGACCGGGTGGTACCGCTCAAACAGTTGAAAACCATCTCCGACAATTACGCCGTCGCCATCATAGACAACGTCAACAAGGCCAATGCCGGTCTCATCAATGCGGAAAAGGCGCTGCAACATATCCAGCAAGCCCAGCAGCAGATCAAGCTGGAGTGGCAGCGCTACCAATCCACAGACCTGACCGACGCTGAACAGACACTGTCGGCGGAAGCCGGCAGCCTGTTCAGCGCGGCGGATCGCGATATCGCCCAGCTGGATCAATTTCTCTCAACCCAGAGCGGCATCATCACAGGTGCTCTCAATGAGTTTGACGGCAAGCTTTATGGCTCCATTGATCCCATCGGCAACAAGATAACCGAGCTGGTCAACCTGCAACTGGATGTCGCCAAATCCGAATATGAGCAGGCCCAATCCTGGTATGACACCATGCTGCTCACCATGATGGGGGTGATAACAGCAGGCATAGTGGCAGCGGCCTGGTTTGGCATCGTCCTCATCCGCAGCATCATTGCCCCCATCAATCAGGCGCTGCAGGTAGCCAACCACCTGGCAGAAGGCAATCTGGATGTCACCATCACCATTGGTGCCCATGATGAAGCAGGCCAACTGCTGATGGCCATGCAGAACATGGTCAACAAGCTGACCTCTCTCATCAATGACATTGAAACTCTGGTCACAGCGGCCGTCGAGAAGGGGGATTTCAGCTACAAGATAGCGCTGGACAACCGGCAGGGGTACATCAAGCGCCTGTCCGAGTTGCTGAACCAGTTGTCCAATGTTACCGACACCAGCCTCAAGGATGTGATGCGCATCGCCACCGCCCTGTCTCAGGGAGACCTGACCCAGAAAATTGAGCAACCCTACCCGGGCATTTTTGGTCAGACCAAGGATGGCCTCAACAGCACCATAGACGCCTTGACCGCCATTATCGAAGAGGTGCGCAACGCCGCCGACAACCTCACCAACGCCTCCAATCAGGTCAGTACCACGGCCCAATCCCTGAGCCAGGCCACCAGCGAACAGGCCGCAAGCGTCGAGGAGACCAGCGCCTCCATCGAACAGATGAGTGCCAGCATCAACCAGAATACCGACAACGCCAAGGTCACCGACAACATGGCGAGCGGCGCCGTGCTTGAGGCCACCGAAGGGGGTCGCTCGGTGCAGCAAACCGTGGCGGCGATGCAACAAATCGCCCGCAAGGTGAGCATCATCGATGACATCGCCTACCAGACCAATCTGCTGGCACTCAATGCCGCCATTGAGGCGGCACGGGCCGGTGAACACGGCAAGGGATTTGCCGTGGTGGCCGCCGAGGTGCGCAAACTGGCCGAACGCAGCCAGATAGCGGCGCAGGAGATAGGCGAGCTCTCTTCCAGCAGCGTCGATACCGCGGAAAAGGCGGGCAGCCTGCTCGACAAGATAGTGCCTTCCATCCGCAAGACATCCGATCTGGTGCAGGAGATCAATGCGGCATCCGGCGAACAGGCCAGCGCCGCCAACCAGATCAGCATGGCCATGAGTCAACTTAATCAGGTGACCCAGCAGAACGCGGCCAGCAGCGAAGAACTCGCCGCCACCGCCGAGGAGATGAGCTCCCAGGCCAACGAGCTGC
This sequence comes from Aeromonas sp. 9A, assembly GCF_963900955.1. Lineage (NCBI taxonomy): Bacteria > Pseudomonadati > Pseudomonadota > Gammaproteobacteria > Aeromonadales > Aeromonadaceae > Aeromonas > Aeromonas sp. 9A. The sequence continues at coordinate 1,340,220 of NZ_CAWRFG010000001.1, read as the reverse complement.
AGCAAACCATGGATTTCTTCTCGCTGGCAAACCTGGCCAAGCCCTCAAAGCCGAGTGACAATTCGCACAGAGGCTCGGCCCCCAGAGGCAAGTTTGTCATGCCTGCCCAACACCCGCTGCACGGCAACACGGCGCCGCAACCCCTGGTTGACGAAGCCGACTTTGTCCGCTTTTAACCGGAGAGACCCATGAGCATGTCAACCGAAGTGGCCGCGCCCCCCAGCATACTGGCCCATGACAATCAGGGCGACGCCCAATACCTGACATTCCTGATCAATGGCGAGATGTTTGCCATCAATATTCTCGGGGTCAAAGAGATCATCGAGTACGGCAACATCACTCCTATCCCCATGATGCCAAGCTTCATCCGGGGCGTGATCAACCTCAGGGGAGCTGTGGTATCAGTGGTGGATCTCAACGCCCGCTTTGGCAACGCCCCCTCCAGCATCACTCGCCGCAGCTGCATCGTCATTATCGAAGGAATACATCCGGATGACTCGGAGCATGGCAATCAGGACATCGGCGTCGTGGTGGATTCGGTATCTGAGGTGCTGACCATTCCCTGCGACGAGATAGAGCCGCCCCCCAGCTTCGGGGCTCACATCCGGGCCGACTTCATCAGCGGCATGGGCAAGGTGAATGGCAAGTTCGTCATTCTCATCAATACCGAGAAGGTGCTCTCCATCGACGAAATGGCACAACTCAGCGAACTGACCCAGCAGCAGGAACGGCAGCTGGAGCACAGAGTGCAAACCCCTTGAGCAGGGTATTAAAAACAGCAAGGGTGACGCTCACACCACACAGCAATGGCATGTCGCACAAGGATAAGGCTCATGACTCAATCATTCTTTGGCAATCTCTTCGGCAACGGCAGCGCGCATGCCTTGCTGCAAACAGAACTGACCCAGCTGATAGGCGCCACACGCACCCTGCAGCAAGGGATAGCGCAGGGTGACCTGCCAGCCCAGCTTGAACTGGGCACACTCAGCGGCCCACTGCGAGAGCTCTGTCAGGAGTTCAATGCCGTGATCACGCTGCTCGGGCAGCGACTCAGCAGCAGCCTCACTACCATCAGTGACAATCAGGCACTCTATGACGAGAACCTGCGAGTACGCAAGGCGCTGGATGGCGCCTCGACCAATGTGATGATCGCCGATAACAACCTCGACATCGTCTACATGAATGAAGCCGTGCTCGCCATGCTGGGGCAGGCGGAATCCGACATCCGCAAGGATCTGCCCAACTTCGACACCAGACAACTGATGGGCAAGAACATAGATACCTTTCACAAGGATCCGTCCCACCAGCGCAGCATGCTGGCCAAGCTGGACAAGACCTACCGCGCACAGATCTCGGTCGGTGGCCGCATCTTCTCCCTCATTGCCAACCCTGTCTTCAACGACAGCGGGGAGCGGCTCGGTTCAGTGGTGGAGTGGGCCGACCGGACCAAGGAAATCGCCATCGAAAACGAGGTGAAAGCGGCAAACACAGCGGCCAAGCTCGCCGCCGCCGAAAGCCTGCGGGTCAAGAAGGCGCTCGATGGTGCCACTACCAACGTGATGATTGCCGACAAAGACCTCAACATCATCTACATGAACGAGTCTGTCAGGGCAATGCTGAGCGAGGCCGAATCAGACATTAAAAAAGAGCTCTACAGCTTCAACTCCGCCACCCTGATGGGTGCCAACATCGACAGCTTCCACAAAAATCCCGGCCATCAACGCAGCATGCTGGCCAAGCTGAACAACACCTACCAAACCCAGATACTGCTCGGCGGGCGCACCTTCTCCCTCATCGCCAACCCTGTGTTTGGCGACGATGGCGAGCGGTTGGGATCCGTGGTCGAGTGGTCGGATCGCACCAAAGAGGTCGCTATCGAGCGGGAAATGTCGGAGATAGTGCAGGCAGTGATCAAGGGCGAGCTGCACCGCCGCATGGATCTGACCGGCAAGAGCGGCTTCTTCCAGACACTGGGGGAAGGTATCAATCACATTGCCGAGGTAATAGACACCAGCCTCAACGACGTCATCAGGGTAGTGCAATGCCTGGCCAGGGGCGATCTGACCCAGACGATCGAGGCCGACTATCCTGGTGTGTTCGGCACCACCAAGGACTCCCTCAATCAGACCATAGTCTCGCTGACCAACATAGTCACAGAGGTAAGGGGGGCTTCTGACAACCTGTCCAGCGCCTCTGAGCAAGTCAGCGCCACCGCCCAATCCATCAGCCAGTCGAGCAGCGAGCAGGCATCCAGCATGGAGCAGACCAGCGCCTCCATAGAGCAGATGAGTGCCAGCATCAACCAGAACACAGACAACGCCCAGATCACGGATGGCATGGCCAGCAAGGCCGCCAAAGAGGCGATGGAAGGGGGTGAAGCGGTCAAGCTCACGGTCGATGCCATGAAGCAGATCGCCAAGCGGATCGGCATCATAGATGACATCGCGTACCAGACCAATCTGCTGGCCCTCAACGCCGCCATCGAGGCGGCGCGGGCGGGAGATCATGGCAAAGGCTTTGCGGTGGTTGCCGCCGAGGTACGAAAGCTGGCGGAGCGCAGTCAGGTAGCCGCCCAGGAGATAGGCGAGCTGGCGTCCAGCAGCGTCGACATGGCGGAGAAAGCGGGTCGCCTGCTCGACCAGATGGTGCCCTCCATCAACAAGACCTCGGATCTGGTGCAGGAGATCAGCGCCGCCTCCGCCGAACAATCCACCGGCGTCAGCCAGATCAACATCGCCATGAATCAGTTAAGCCAAGTGACCCAGCAAAATGCTTCCTGCAGCGAGGAGCTGGCCGCCACCGCAGAGGAGATGAGCAGCCAGGCCGAGCAACTGCAACTAGCCATGGAGTTCTTCACCCTGGAGCAACACAAAAGCGGCGCGAGTCAGAAAGCCGCGCCCCCCCGTGCTGCTACGCGAGGACGATTCATGACTGACGGCAATGGGCAGGATGGATTCGGCGCCTCCCCTCGCCCCCGCAACGATGGGGATTTTGTCCGGTTTTAATCGAAGGGTCGGGTGAGCATGGCTCCCCCGACCCGACCCTATCACCACAGGGAGTCCGACCGTGTATCAGACCCAGTTGCATGATGATGAATTTACGCAGTTTCAACGCTGGATCCACCAGACGGCGGGCATTGATCTGTCACCGGCCAAAAAAGCCCTGGTCGCCAGCCGGCTGTCAAAACGGCTCTGTCACTATGAGCTGGAGAGCTATGGGGACTATTTCAGCCTGATCATGAACCAGAGGGGGGCAGAGCTGCAGGTCGCGCTGGATCTGCTCACCACCAACGAGACCTACTTTTTCCGAGAGCCAAAGCACTTCGAGTTTCTCAGCGAGAAGGTACTGGCACGACTGCCAAAAGAGAGGGGGGTGAGAGTCTGGAGCGCGGCCAGCTCATCGGGCGAAGAGCCTTACAGCCTGGCCATGACCCTGGCCGAGACATTGAGCCAGGGCAATTGGGAAGTCATCGCCTCGGATATTTCGACCAGGGTGCTGGAACAGGCGAGAGCGGGGCAATATCCCATGGAGCGAGCCCACAATATTCCGCTCTCCTTCCTGATGAAGTACTGCCTGAAGGGCGTAGGCTTTCAGGAAGGCACCTTCATCATCGATCGCAAGCTCAGGGACAAGGTACAGTTTCGTCACATCAATCTGAATCAGGAACTGCCCGACATCGGCATGTTCGACATTATTCTGATCCGCAATGTGATGATCTATTTCAACCGTGATACCAAGGGACAAGTGCTGCAGCGTCTGGTGCCGCGCTTGAAGAAGGGGGGCTACCTCATCGTCAGCCATGCGGAAAGCCTGAACGGCCTGCCCCACGGCTTGCAACTGGTGTCGCCGTCCATCTATCTGAAACCATAAGGGTTTCAGAATGAAAGAGATCATGCTGCAACCAGGAGAGTTCTTTTTTGGCCAGGATGACACCATCATTCGCACCCATCTGGGCTCCTGTGTCGCCATTACCATGTGGCATCCGGAGCAGAAACGGGGTGGCATGTGCCACTACATGCTGCCAAGCCGGGCTCGCAGCGATGACCCACTGGATGGCCGCTATGCCGATGAAGCAATCCAGTTATTTATCAATGAAATAAGCAAGTACCCCGCCCCCATTCACGACTATGAGGTCAAACTGTTCGGCGGCGGCAACATGTTTATCGAACAGCAGACACTCACCACCATGAATGTGGCCATCAAGAACATCAAGGCAGCCTGGCAACTGACGCAGCACCTGGGCCTGACCATCAAGGCCCATCATCTCGGACATGCAGGACACAGAAGCCTGATCTTTGAACTGGCCAGCGGCAATGTCTGGGTTCGTCATCATCGGCTGCCACATCGTTAAGGGAACGGGAATGAAACAGATCAAGGTCATGCTGGTGGACGACTCCGCCGTGGTCAGGCAGGTGTTACAGGCCATTCTCGAACAGGAGCCGGATATCAAGGTGATAGCCACCGCCTCGGATCCGCTGTTTGCACTGGAAAAACTGAAAAAAGAGTGGCCCGACGTGATAGTGCTGGACGTGGAGATGCCACGCATGGATGGCATCACCTTCCTCACCAAGATCATGGCCGAACACCCTACCCCGGTAGTCATCTGCTCGTCCCTGACAGAGAAAGGCGCGGAAACCACGCTGCAGGCCATGGCCGCCGGAGCGGTGGACATCATCACCAAGCCCACGGTCGGCCTCAAAAGCTTCTTGCAGGAGTCGGCACAAGCCTTGGCCATGGCGGTGCGCGCAGCCGCCCAGGCCAATGTCAAACGGCTGGGCAAGGCGCCCCCGTTAATCGTGGCGGCCAAACTCAGCGCCGATGCCATCATGCCGCCAGCCAGCCAGCATGCCATGGCCCAAACCACGGAGCGGATCGTGGCGATCGGTACCTCTACCGGCGGTACCCAGGCACTTGAAGCCGTGCTGACGAACCTGCCGCGGGTCTGTCCCGGCATCGTCATAGTGCAGCACATGCCGGAGAAGTTCACCGCCTCCTTTGCCGAGCGGCTCAACAACCTGTGCCAAATCGAGGTAAGAGAGGCCAAAAGCAACGACAGGGTCATTCCGGGTCTGGCACTCATAGCCCCCGGCGGCAAGCACATGCTGCTCAAGCGCAGCGGCGCCTATTATCACGTCGATGTCATGGATGGCCCCCTCATCAACCGCCATCGCCCCTCGGTGGACGTACTGTTTCGCTCGGTCGCCAAGTTTGCCGGCGGCAATGCCACCGGCATAATAATGACGGGCATGGGAGATGACGGCGCTCGCGGGTTACGGGAAATGCTGGAGGCGGGGGCCAACACCTTCGCCCAGGATGAGGCGTCCTGCGTGGTGTTCGGCATGCCCAAGGAGGCCATCAAGCTCGGGGCCGCCCGCCACATACTGCCGCTGCAGGATATTCACCACGCCATAGTGGGTCGATAAAGCGCGCGTTCAATCACTTGCGAGCTGTGCCCGGCCTGCCGGGCACAGCTGTTTCAAGCGGGCATGTCGTCGAGCAGGGCAAACAGCCGGTCGATCTCGGCCGACGTGTTGTAGTGCATGCAACCTATCCGCAAGACCCCCTCGCTCACCCCCAACTGTTCCACCAGCGCCAGCGCATAGAAGTGGCCGGCCCAGCTACAGACCTGATGCTGACCGAGAAATTCCGCCATCTCGACCGGCGTATGGCGGTTCGAGGTGAGGGCGAAGGTGGGGGTGCGCCCCTTGCTGTCGTTGATGCCATGCAGGGTAAACCAGGGACGCTCGGCCAGCTTGGCCAGCAGATGGGCGCTGAGCTGTTGCTCATGGGCATGGCTGCGGGCAAATGCCAGATCGAGACGGGCCTCCAGATCATGTTCGGCCGCATCCAGCCCGGAGAGGGAGGCCAGATACCCTATGGTAGCCTCGACCCCGGCCAGTGCTTCCCAGCTCTGGGTGCCGGTTTCCCACTTGCCGGGCGCCACATTCTTCGCAGGCTCCACCTTGTAAGGGGTGAAATGCTCCAGATGGCGGTGCTTGCCATACAGGATACCAAGGTGCGGACCGAAGAACTTGTAGGCGGAGCAGCCGAGAAAGTCACAATCCCAGGCCTGCACGTCGATGCGCTCGTGAGGGGCAAAATGAACAGCGTCCACATAGAGCAGCGCCCCGACCCCGTGCACGGCATCGGCGATGCGAGGGATATCGACCAGAGTGCCAGTCGTATTGGAAGCCGCCGTCACCGCGACCAGCCGGGTCTTGGGGCCCAGCAGGCTGAACAGATGCCCGTAGTCGAGCCCGCCGTTCGCCACATCCACCCTCACCTGATGCACCACAACGCCGCGATCAGCCGCCGCCTGCTGCCAGCTCGACACATTGGAGTAGTGATCCAGCCCGCTGACGATGATTTCGTCCCCCGCCTGCCACTCACGTGACAGAGCACGGCTGACCGCAAACGTCAGTGTGGTGAAGTTGGCGCCAAAGACGATCTCCTCAGCTCTGTCCGCCCCAAGCAGGGTCGCCACTGCCTCTCTGGCTCGCTGTGCCTGCTGCTCCGTGGCTCGGGCCGAGAAAAAAGGCCCCCCCAGATTGGCGTTGAAGTGGCCGAGATAGTCAGTCATGGCGCTGAGCACTGAGTGAGGCACCTGGGCGCCGCCCGGGCCGTCGAAGAAGATGGGGGTCTTGCCATCAACCAGTTGATTGAGGGCGGGAAACTGGCCGCGCAACACGGCAATATCGAGAGGCTGCATAGAAGAGTCCACAGTCCATGTTAACAGTTGAATAACATGGTGAGAGTAAAATGGCGCAGCAGCAATGTCCATCCATGAACCGGTCAGCCATCACAGTTACATGATGAGGCCATATTTTCAGTATAAAATGCTGGCAAGCTCTCCATGGCATGCTTCTCCATCAAGGCTGGGACGCGCGGGCGACTCGCCGCTTTCATGCCGGTAATCAGCGTAGAAGTCGTTGATAAGGATGAAAAATGAGCGAAAGATATCAAAAAATGACCGACTCGCACTTTTTTGTCGCCAGATATCACCAGAAGGGGTTCACAAAGCTGCCGGATCTGATAGTATGCGCCTCGCACTTGGGGAGGGGTTCCCGAGCGGCCAAAGGGATCAGACTGTAAATCTGACGGCTCTGCCTTCGAAGGTTCGAATCCTTCTCCCTCCACCATTCAAGTGCAAATGTAGTGACAATCAGGAAATACCCCGTGGAGGGGTTCCCGAGCGGCCAAAGGGATCAGACTGTAAATCTGACGGCTCTGCCTTCGAAGGTTCGAATCCTTCTCCCTCCACCATTTTCCCGATTGCAATGGCTGAATAACCTATGCTTTACCCCTGTGGAGGGGTTCCCGAGCGGCCAAAGGGATCAGACTGTAAATCTGACGGCTCTGCCTTCGAAGGTTCGAATCCTTCTCCCTCCACCATCATTTAGAAGACCCGGCCTGGTGCCGGGTTTTTGCTTTTTAAAATTGCATCCATTTGACACTGTCAGATCTGACAATTGCATCATCCGCTACTTTTAGAAACAGTAGCCTTCATACCTTTCAGGGACATAGCACGCCATGTTTGAGATTTGGGATGAGACGGGACAAGCAAGCGGCTTGACGCTGCCACAGCTGCAACAGCGGCTGGTCAGCTATCAGGGCGACGTCATGGTGCGCTACACCAACCGCATCGGCCTGCCGACCACGCTGTTCCTGACCATAGCCAAGGGTCAGGCCTACCAGCGCTTCAAGGCGAATACCCCCCTGCTCGACTGGTCGTGGCTGGCACAAGCCGTGCACCCGGATGTCATCCATGAGCCCCGGTTCTCCTATCTAAGCTCAGTCTCTTCCTGATCCCTCTTCCCGGGGACTGGCCAGCAGTAGAGTCAACTCATCGACTATCTGCTGCAACACAGCTCTGAACCCGGCCAATTCGGCCCCACACAGCTCGGCCCCCTCCTTGCGGATCTTCTCCTCCAGATGCCAGGCCTGCTGCGCCAAGTCCTCTACCATCATCATGGAGATGGTACCGGCCTGACGGTGCACCCAGTTTGCCAGCCCCTTGTCGTCGTCATGTACCAAAGCAAGGGATTGTTCCAGCTCCTGGCGAAACAGCGTCATCATCTGCTCAAAAGGCTCCCCAACTCCGAAAAACGTCTGCAGTGATGTCACATCAAGCCGTTTGGAGGCGGACAATATGCGCCACTTCATCAACATCTGGCGAAGCCCGTCCAACAGCACGGGTTTGCCCAGCACATCATTCATGCCTGCCGCCAGGCAGCGCTGCGCCTGCTCCGGCATCACATTGGCGGTCATGGCGATGATGGGGAGCTGCGCCAGTCCCTCGACAATGCGCACCTGGCGGGTAAAGTCGTAGCCATCCATCACCGGCATCTGGCAATCACACAGGATCAGGTCGTAACTGTGCTGTGCCAGCATGGCGAGCGCCTGCTGGCCATTCTCGGCCAGATCGCACACCAGATTCAGCTGCTTGAGCTGGCGCTGCACCAATACCTGATTAAGATGATGATCCTCGACCACCAGCAGCCGGTATGGCAAAGGCCGGGAAGTTGGCTCCACGGGAATATGATCGGGCAGCAGTTGCTCACCCTGGTCCAGCTGGCGATAGCACACCTCCCGCACCGCCTGCCAGGTCAAGGGATTGCTGTTGAGCCAGTAACACCCTTCACGCAACTGATAACCCAGCGCATTGCTCAGTGGGGCAACAGAGATGCAGGGCTCAGAGAGATCCGCCCCATCGGCAAATAGCAAGTCGACCCCCTGCCGTTCATCGCTTATCTGCACGCCCAACGACAGCAGGTGCAGGCGCAAGGTATGGCGCAGCTTGCCATCCTCCAGTTCCATAAAGGCACACAACCCCATGAGAATGGGGTCATATTCATGGCGCAGCTCAAGGGGCAAGGTGACCGAGAGTCCGATGAAAGTCCCAAGCCCGGGGGCGCTTTCCAGCCTGAGTTCTCCCCCCATCAATTCGGCTAGGGTATGACTGATGCTAAGACCAAGCCCAGTCCCGCCATAACTGCGGGTGGTGGCGCCATCTGCCTGCTCAAAGGCGTTGAAGATACGGGCCTGCGCCTCGGTACTCATGCCGATGCCGGTATCCTGCACCCCGATCAGCAGCTGCTGCTCCCCGTCTGTTTGCGCCTCCAGCTTGATGGAGAGTTCGATAAAGCCGCGCTCGGTGAACTTGATGGCATTGCTGACCAGGTTGAACAACACCTGCTTGAGTCGCAGCACATCCCCAGTGAAGCGGGCACCCACCTCATCATCGACGCGCAGGTAACACTGCAGCCCCTTGCGCTGTACCTCGCTGCTGAGCATGGTCAACACGCAGTCACTCAATTCGCGCAGCAAAAAAGAGCTCGGCGCCAGCGCCATCTTGCCCACATCCAGCTTGGAGTAATCGAGCACATTGCCGATCAGTTGCAACAGTCCCTCGGCCCCCTGGTTGATGATGGCAACCATCTGCCGCTGCTCCAGGTCGAGGGACGTAAAGCTCAGCTGCTCCGCCATGCCGACGATGCTGTTCATGGGGGTACGGATCTCATGGCTCATGGTGGCCAGAAATTCAGCCTTCTTGCTGGCCGCATGCTCGGCGCACTCCTTGGCCCGCGCCAGAGCCTCCTCCACCTGACGGCGGTGCAGGATCTCCTGGCGCAAACGCCAGTAGGCGATGGAGAGTGCGAGAATAAACAAGGTGACACCCGTGCCAATGGGGATCAGAGTTTGTATCAGCCTTTGCCACGGGATCCCCTCGCTGTAGTTCACCGCCAGCCAGCTATTGCGGATCTGCTGCTTCTCCTTGTCACTCATGCTGGCCAGCACCCGATTGATCAGCGGCAGCAGGGGAGCATAGGTGTCACGCACAGCAACCGCCAGTTCATCCTGGAAGGGGGTGGGCGCCACTATATGCAGGCTGTCATCGAACCGCTCATTGATAAGCCGTGATATGACGGCCAGATTGCCCATATAGGCATCCCCTGACCCTGCGGCTACCATGGCCAGACCGGCTTGTGGACCTGATACCACACTCACCCTGATATCGGGAATGCGATTCTTTAGCTCGGCAACGAGCATGCTGTCGGTCACGATCAGATGCTTGCCAGCCAGTTCTGCAAAACCAGCGACAGTGCTACTGCCACGAGCCATGGCCATAACCACAGGGAAAGAGGCAATGGGCTGACTCAACTGCCAACCCACCATCTGCTGGTTGATCCGGGTGGGAATAATGGTCAGATCGACCTCCTGATGCAGCAACGCCTGCAACAGCTCGGGCCAGCTTTGATCCGTATCGTAGAGATACACCAGCCCCAGCGTCTCCTTGAACAGCGCAAGATAGTCACCGACAAGACCTGCCACCTTGCCTTGGCTGTCCGTATAGGAAAAAGGCATCCAGCCCTGAATAAAGCCCAATCTCAACGGTGGTAAATGAGAAAGCCACTCCCGTTCATCAGGCCTCAAGAGAAAGGCACTGTGGCCTTGAAAACTCAGACTGTTGTCACCCAGCCAGCGCTGCTCCAGGATGCTGCGCGCTTCCACCGTCAGCGCCTGAATGGCAGTATCAAACCGAACCCCCAGCCTGGACTTCTGCTTGCTGATGCCCAGATAGAGGCTCTCCATCAGCAAAGGGGACTGGGCCACCACGGCCAATTCGGGGTGCGAGGCAATAAATTGATTGCTGACATGCAGATTGCCGATATAGGCATCGGCCTGCCTATCGAGCACCGCCTGCAAGGCAGCACTGGAGTCCTGAAACAGAATACGGGAGACATCGGGATAATGAAGCTTAACCAGTTTTTCGGTAAGGACTCCAGCTTCAATGGCGATCTTGGATTGATTCAAGCCACTGACATCACGAAAGAAAGGGGAATCATGGCGTACCACGACCACGGTCGGTGACGAATAATAAGGGCGGGTGTATGAAATACACTCCCGTTCTTCCGAGCGAAAGGCATCCAGTAAAATATCGACCTCACCTTTGCAACTGGCCGCATATAACCGGTTCCAGTCGGGGTATGCTTTCCACTCAATCTGGTAGTCAAGGTTCTTGGCCAAGATACTTATCAGCTCGACACTGAAGCCGCTGCCATTATGGCCATCCCACTGCTGAAATGGCCCCCAGCCGCCCACCAATAACCCGACTTTTATTACCGATATGGGGGATTTATTTGCAGCGAGGAGTGGCTGGCAGAATATACATATATTAAATGCCAATATGACGACGGTGCATCTAAATATCGCCACGAGAGGACACCTCATAGCACCAATCCTGAAGGAAATGACATCATATTAACGCTCGAAAAAATGCGGGGCGCAAAGTAGTATAGAAATGAGATGTTTGATAGTTTAAATATTATTCACTGTTTTATATGGGGCTCACCTATGTCTTTCAAGATCATTCTTGCCGACGACCACCCACTCATACTAACCGGGATCCGCAGCCTTATTGCACATAACCAACCTGGTTGCGAGATTGTTGCCGAGGCGCATCAAGTCTCTGAACTATTAAACACATTGCAGCAACATAGCTGCGATCTGTTGATCACCGATTTCAGCATGCCAGGGGATAAACGCAGCGATGGACTGAGCATGATCCAGCAATTGAAACGGGATTATCCCACTCTGCCTATTCTGGTGCTGACCCAGATCCACAATGCCGGTATTTTGCAGTCACTGATCCAGCTGGGAGTGAGCGGTGTCCTACTCAAAAAAGCGGTGATCAGTGAATTGTCCGATGCCATTCGTCAGATATTATCCGGGCACAGCTATATCGGCAGTTCGGTGAAAACCCTGCTGGCCGAAGCCGGACTGGATCATCACACCACATCGATTCAACTCACCCCCAAGGAGAGCGAAGTGATACGGCTCCTGGCCGGTGGCATGTCCGTCACTCAGGTGGCCGAGTACCTGCACCGCAGCGTCAAGACCATCAGCACCCAGAAAAATAGTGCTATGACTCGACTGGGAATTAGTAGCGATAGCGCTCTTTTTGAGTATGCCAAAAGCAGTGGACTCTGCTAGTCGATAGCGGCATCAAAAACTAGAGTGACATCTCCTTGATACGTGGAACCAGGGTTTCGAAGCATTTCTCGAACAGGGTTCCCATCTATCTGAAAAAGAATACTTTTTTGTATATTTACTTGCGGCGCACCTGATTGCACAACAAAACGAGTTGCGTTAATAGATAATTTAGTCTTATCTCTCGGTCCATTTACATAGTAAGTATTTAACCCTACAATATGATTACGATTGTTTTTTAATGCGCAACCATTATTAGACATATACTGACAGTAAAGTTTAATTGTAAAATCAGCACTCGAAGATTGTCGAAATTTCATCTCATGCTCTAGCACAGTTAAGTTATCACCCTGTTTATGATTTAATGAATCCCATCCATTAGGCGGTAACAAAAAAACTCTTTGCCACCCCTCCTCAACCCTCTCAAAATCAATTTTTAATTGATGACGAACCGTAAGAGTTAAATTAATTGTCAAACTAGGATCACTACTGTAGTTGCCATTGCCAAAGCTGATATCTCCAGTAGGGTTTATCGAAAATTTTATTGTTCCATTATACACGCCATTCGGCATATTTAGTGGTGAAGGGTGCTTTATTTTAAAACCCAAAAACATACCCACAATGTTGACTCTGCGATCAACCGAAAGCGGGGTGTAACATGAATTACCAGCAACATTACCAAATAATACCTGAAAAGCCTTAATCCGGTCTGCAGTAGGGCCACCTCCCAGACTATCCAGATATGTACACCCACCTACTGGATGTTTAAAAGATTCCCAAATCAATCCCGATTGAGGTGGAAATAAGTCTAGAAACTCTATGTGAACACCCAATTTATCTGGAGTAAATAGTACCGGATATTGTGTTCCTCTTTCTGATTTTAACAGCATAATTTTATCAGTAGGTGCTTGCATAAAAATAAAATTATCGCGTGGATTCGTTGGCTGAGCCCGAACGTCACGTATACCTCTTCGACTAACATAAAAAAGAACGCTATCTAATCTAGATGTAGGCGTAGCACATGATTGAATTGACATAAACGGAGCAGGTACACTGCACGTTGTCGTGTTGACAAATGTTCCATTGTCAAAATCGTTTGATTCATATGGTGCAGGCTTATACTCTGCAGTTACATCAATACTTTGTGAGCAAACATTACCTGAAAGTAAAAAAAATGATAAAAGCATCACCTTGCTTAAAAAAACTCCCCCCTTCTCCCCCAGATAACATTCAATTATTTTTTTACGATTGCTCGGACTGAACATTTTAGCTCCCCTAATATAATGACATCTGATTCTTGTATGTCACCCAACTCTTTATTCAAATTCTCACAATGGAGGGAACCATTATATTCCACGTTAAATTCTGGCTGTCGTCGGCTTGCCTCCAGCGCAAAGAAACCATCATTTTCAGTAAATGCCCGCCCAATAGGGCTAATAACCATGGCACCACCCAGCGGCCGATTTTGTTCATCCAACAGACGGCCTATCACAGTGACGGTACTCACAGCGTTTACATGACCATAACCCACACCACCACGATTAAGGTGATAGGGAAGCACGGCAGGTTTGATGGTGAGCGGCGTCCCATTTTGCTCGACCATCCCCAATTGCAAGGCGCCACTTTGCAAGGCGGGTACAGAGACCAGATGGCGACCGGGTCCCAGAGTCTGCGTCTGCACACCGCCCTGATCGTTGCTGACCCGAATACGCGCCGCCTCATCATCGGCATCGATATCAAGGATCATCGCCGCCTCATTGCCCAAGCCGTACATATTGCGGGAGCCGAGTGCCAGCTCCCCTTCCTGCCCAAGTGCCACCACGCTCTCCAGATTGATGCCACCGGTCACCTCTGCGTTATAGGAAGAGTGCTGGGCAAACATGTCGCCTCCCAACCAGGGCGACGCGAAACGGCCATAGCCTGACAGACCGGTGCCATAGTTGTCATGAGTGCTACCCACACCTATCTGGCGCAGGGGTCCCAAATCCACCTCCTGCTGATAATTGAGATAGGCGCTGCGCTGGGCACCGCCCGAGCGTGAGGTATTGCTGCCCAACCCCAGCGACAACTGGCCATCGTCTCCCCCCAGATTAACTGTGAGGCTCAGGACACTGCCGCGATCCCGCTGCTGCGCCGTGCTCTCGTTGCCTGGGCGATCGAACAAACTCACGCTCCAGGTTACCTGGCGCCCCCACAACCGATCGCTATAGTGCCACCCCAGATCAACACCGTTACCACTATTAGATTGGTGAGACAGATAAACACCGAGGGAGCCCCACTTTTCCAGCGACTGCTGCAGTGACAGGCTGGACACCGAACTCGCTTCCCCCTGTTTGTGTAAATCGCGCGAATAGCTGGCCACAAAGCTACTGTTACCGTGCCAATAAACCCCTTGCAAATCATATCCCCCCCCCTTTCCGACGCTCTGGTTCACGGAAGCAAAGCCCTGCAGCTGGCTGGTTGCCTGCCAATCGAGTGAGAGGAAATATTGGGCACCTCTGTCCAAATACTGGCTACCCGCCCCCACCACCAACGAGGGGAACAGCAGGTGGTTCACAGCCGCGCCGCCACTAATAACACCATCAAGGTCACTATCTCCCTGTCGCACCAACCAACGGGTCTGGCGCCCGGCAAACAGGTTGAAGCGCCACGGCTCCTCCGGCGTCTGCCAATTGGAAGGCTTGTAGATCCACTCGCGCCAACGGCGGGTCTCCTGACCATCCTCCAGTAGCCGCAGATCCACCTCGTAGATGCCATCGGGCAGCGATCTGGTATCGAGTGCCTGCAAACCGGCTACAACCGGCTGGGACTGGATCAGGTTGCCGTCACGGTAGATCTCCACCATGCCCGGCCTGGCTGGCGCCACCTGGATCGGTGCCAAGCTGGGCTGCCCGCGCTCCTGGCGCAGCAGATCCGAACTACCCCACATCATCCCGAGCACGGTAGGCGTCGCGCCACTGTAGTAGTTCGGCTGACGTACCAACCCCTGCGCCGAGGGGAAAAAGAAGCCAAGACGATAAAAGTTGGCCTCATGGAGCCGTTCTCCATAGATCTGGGCCATCCCCAGCTCGGTTGACTCCCCTTCCTGCCAGGTGGCATCCCCCTCCATAAAGGGGGTCCACTGCCCCCAGCTGCCCTCCAACTTCAGGTTGTAGTGTCCATTGCGCTGAGTGCCCTGCACCAGGTTCAACTGGTTCTGGACCAGCAGCCCCTTGCTCTCTTGAGGCAATGTCATAAAGCGCTGATCCCGCGCCGCCTGCTCCACCTCACCGGTCAGTACCGAGAGCTGTGACTCCTCCAGACTGTATTGCAGGCCTACAATGCCTTCAGGACAGGCTCGACCACACTCGCCGAGCTTCAGTTTTGTGCCTAGCCTGCTCAACCAGCGTTCACGCGCCCCCTCATCAAACTCGCTCTCCTGCACATCCACCAGTGAAAGCAGCTGTACCGAGTTATCCCGCCCAAGCATTACTTCACCATCCCCCAGCAGGCGACTGTCAACAGTGACACTCACCATTAGTGGCACTCCAAAAAAATGCTCTTCAAACCCCTCTGGCAACTGCTGAGCTTGTTGCTGCAACAATGCTGAGTCCGCAGCATTTAAGGGAGCAGAAAAAATCAACCACAACAAAAAGAGATGCTCTCGAACCATAAATAAACAGCCTTGACAACAAGGGGCTGAGCAGCCCCTTGTGTCTTAATTTTCCTTGAGCTTAAGTTTGCGGAGGTGCTGGTGGAGCTTCCGATTCAAAAATCATACTAACTATTCCTTGATAATTTCCTGGAATATAACCTCCTGTGGGCCCAGCAGCGGGAATAAATTCAATGCTACCCTGCCGCCCAACTCGAGCATCAGCCAAGTTAAGTAATTCCGTTGAAGTCGTTGTCAGTTCTACTCCAGCAACCTTTATGGTCAACCCAATATTATTGGCACCACTAACAATGACTGGAGGGTAGGAAAGAAACCCTTTAATTGGACCAATAGTGCTTTTCATATTAAGCTCTTTCACTATAGGTTCTAGCTTCTGACTAGATGGGTTAACAGATAGTTTTAGCTGACTACTCATCCAATCACCAACTGGTAATACATAGAAAGTTCCAGTTGGAATCTGAGCTGTCACTGTCACTGTATGTGTTACACGCTCAGCAGCTAGTGACGACAAGCTTACCAACAGCGTAGTAATAAAAAACATAGATTTCATATGCATACTCCATGGATGGCATTAAAATCGACGATAAGAAGTAAAAAAATAAAATATTTTTTTAGCTTAATTAATTTATAGATAGAACTGCTTTTAGCTTGACAGTTCTTTATCTACGTGCTTTTTTCCCTCGACCAGTTCAAATCTAACTATTTTAGTACCTCCTTTACTAATTTGTTTTTTAACCCCAGGTAATATATGTATTATTTCGGGCTCACTACACCCACCACCATTAATATCGCACCGTTCCAGATAGTCTAAAACTACGGTTGAATTACCTCTATTTTCTACATAGATCGAACCATTTTCCCGGATGAATCTGGTGTCATAGTTTGCTTTTTTTGGGGCAACGAACAGGATCGAGCCAAAACCTGTCATAATATTAACACCCGCACTAATCTGATTTTTAAATGGCAATGCTTCTATATCATTACTTTGTGGCTTAACCGGTATAAAACGCACCCTAAAGTATCGCTCAGTATCTCGTTCACCCATATAGATAAATCTAGAAGACTGTGAACCACCTGCTGGAATAATAAGTCGTGATGGACTTGTTACCAACTGACGTAAACCCTCTTCCTGCAGTTGCCGCTCTTTTGGCACTCCATCAGCCCCATATACGATCTCGGCCAGCGTTATTTTGACAAAAGCAGTTTCATCTCCAAAATTCCTCACACGCTTAAGCAGTGTATTTTTTTCTGCAAACATATAGTCATATAAGGTGCCAACACTGATATCGGCAAATGCAAACACGTGACCGCTGAACATCAGCAGCAGGATGAGATATATTCTTTTCATTTTTATTCCAGACTGGTTTTCACATGCCGACGTTCATTTAATAAATGCCATTTATTAAAAAAGGAGTCAGTTGCATATCGCTGGAGCCAGTCTAGGTAGAATGACGGGGGAAGTTAATCAGAATAGTCCTATATTGACTACGCCAAATCACGCCAATTATCAGACTATTCCTACGGTGTTTTGATCTTTCCCTCCTGTATTATGCGCAGCCATATCCGTCTATCAGGTGAGTGCCATGTTTGCGTTCAAAGAAGAGTATCCGATGAGTGACATGGCAACCGTGGCGGTGGCCGAGGTAGCCGTGCCCTTTTATCAGCCGATCATAGGTCGCGACCGTCAGGTCAAGGGTTATGAAGTTCTGGCCCGACGCTGGGATCCACAACGTCAGAGCTATCAGGGCATCGACTTTCTCTCCCTCAGCCAGGATGAGTCCTTGCATGTGGATATCGTCATGCTCAGGGCCATCATGCGCGATCTGCCAACCCTGGCGAAGGGCGGGCCCTATGCCCTCTCCATCAACCTCAACCCCATGCTGTGCAGCCCGACCTATCAGAATCTCTTGCTGCTGGTGCTGCTCCAGGCGCGCAAGGCAGGGATCGAGATCTGGTTCGAGGTGTTGGAACACGCGCCACTGCACAGCCAGCACAGAGCCTTGATCGAAGTGCTGCGGGATCATGGCGCCCATATCGCCTGCGATGATTTCGGCACTCTGGAATGCAACTTCCAGCGGGTGATGGCGTTGCCTTACGAGATCATCAAGCTGGATCGCTCCCTGCTGCTGCAGGCGGCGCGCACGCCCCATGCCCTCAAGATGTTGACCGGTCTGGTGGAATACCTGCAGCGACTCGGCATGAAGGTGGTGTGTGAAGGGGTGGAAACCCTGACCCATATCGAGGTCGCCAACCGGCTGGGCTGCGATTATCAGCAGGGCTACGCCTACGCCATGCCCTCCCCCCTCTCCCGCTGGGCCTGATCGGGCTCACACATTCATTGCGACTCGCACTGGTATCAGCTACCTGCCAAATTGCATGATGGCGTGGGGGCGAGTACAATCTCGCACCCCGTATATCAGGTGCATCCCCTGTGATCCTGCATAATGATGTACGCCATCGGGTAGTTGTGACGCGAGCGCCGTCTCGCACCACGACTCAACCAATCCGGCGCCATCAGGTGGCGTCGTCCTGATTTGCAATCAGATACTAAGAGTCCAACATGTTTAGACCAGAATTGCTCTCCCCCGCCGGGACCCTCAAGAATATGCGTTACGCCTATGCCTATGGCGCCGACGCCGTCTATGCGGGCCAGCCGCGCTACAGCCTGCGGGTGCGCAACAACGAATTCGATCACGAGAATCTGCAGCTCGGCATCAACGAGGCCCACGCATTGGGCAAGCAGTTCTATGTGGTGGCCAACATCCAGCCCCACAACTCCAAGCTCAAGACCTTTATCCGCGACATGCGCCCCGTGGTGGAGATGAAGCCGGATGCGCTGATCATGTCAGACCCGGGCCTTATCATGATGATGCGCGAAGCCTTCCCGGACATGCCCATTCACCTCTCGGTGCAGGCCAACGCGGTCAACTGGGCGACGGTGAAGTTCTGGCATCAGATGGGCCTGACCCGCGCCATCCTGTCACGCGAGCTGTCGCTTGACGAGATCGAAGAGATCCGCATGCAGGTGCCGGAGATGGAGCTGGAAGTCTTCGTCCACGGCGCCCTGTGCATGGCCTACTCGGGTCGCTGCCTGCTCTCCGGTTACATCAACAAGCGCGACCCCAACCAGGGTACCTGCACCAACTCCTGCCGCTGGGAGTACAAGGTGCACGAAGGCAAGGAAGATGACGTGGGCCAGATAGTCCACCGCCAGGAGCCCATCGCCGTGCGTCCTGACAACACCCTGGGCCTTGGCAAACCGAGTGATGCGCTGGTGCTGCTGGAAGAGTCCAACCGTCCCGGTGAATACATGACGGCGTTCGAGGATGAGCACGGCACCTACATCATGAACTCCAAGGATCTGCGCGCCGTCGAGCACGTGGAGCGCCTGACCAAGATGGGCGTGCATTCGCTGAAAATTGAAGGCCGCACCAAGTCCTTCTACTACTGCGCCCGCACCGCCCAGGTCTATCGCAAGGCCATCGACGATGCAGTCGCAGGTCGTCCGTTCGATCCGACCCTGATGGGTACCCTCGAAAATCTGGCCCACCGTGGCTACACCGAGGGCTTCCTGCGCCGTCACAACCACAGCGAGTACCAGAACTACGATTACGGCTACTCGGTTTCCGACACCCAGCAGTTCGTCGGCGAGATCACCGGTCGCCAGGGCGACATGGTGGAAGTGGAAGTGAAGAACAAGTTCCTGGTGGGCAACAGCCTGGAGCTGATGACGCCGCAGGGCAACGTCAGCTTCAATCTGGAGCAGATGCAGAACCGCAAGGGCGAGCTCATCGACACGGCGCCGGGCAACGGCCACGTTGTCTATGTGCCAGTCCCCAAAGAGATCGACATCAACTACGGCATATTGCTGCGCAACCTCGGCGATCGCCAGGACACCCGTCAGCCGCACTCGGCGGCCTGATATGTCCCTGCTCATCACCGACAAGTGCATCAACTGCGACATGTGTGATCCCGAGTGTCCGAACCAGGCCATCAGTCTGGGTGAGGAGATCTACGAGATAGACCCCAGTCGCTGTACCGAGTGCGTCGGTCACTATGAGAAGCCGACCTGCATCAGTGTCTGCCCCATCGATTGCATCATCTGGGATCCCGCCCATGTGGAGACCGAGGAGCAATTGCTGGAGAAGTTTGTGCGGATGCACCGGCAGTAGCGTCTGCGTCTCACAGACTGCATCATCCGGGATCCCGCCTACGTGGAAACCGAAGATCAGTTGCTGGAGAAGTTTGTGCGGATGCACAGGCAGTAAAACTCCTACAGACAGTCGTAAAAAAGCCCCGCATGCGGGGCTTTTTTACGTTTGGTGCTGGCCGAGCCTAGACGTATTCCATAAAGACGCGGGAAGTAAGCTTGGTGATGAGCTCGTAGGGGATGGTGCCAATCTCGTCGGCGACCCGCTCCACCGGCAGTCCCTCACCCCAGAGCACGGCTTCGTCACCGGCCTTGTCGGTGGCGCCCGGTCCCAGATCCACTGTGGTCATGTCCATGGAGACGCGGCCCACCAGCGGCACTATGCGGCCATTGACCAGCACTGAGGTGCCGTTGGGCGCCATGCGCGGATAGCCATCACCGTAGCCGATGGCGATGACGCCGAGCCGGGTATCCCGGTCAGACACCCAATTGGCGCCGTATCCCACAGGCTCGCCCGCCTTGTGATCCCGCACCGCGATGAGCTGGGTCTTGAGGGTCATCACAGGCTGCAGGTCATAATCCGCCGCCACCGTATTGGGGAAGGGGGATACGCCGTACAGGATGACGCCGGGGCGTACCCAGTCGCAGTGGGAATCGGGCCAGGCCAGAATGCCCGCCGAGTTCGCCATGGCCCGCTCGCCCAGGAGCGGTGCCGTGAGGCGACTGAACAAGTCGATCTGCTCGCGGGTGGTCGATTGTTCAAGCTCATCTGAGCGGCTGAAGTGGGTCATGATGTTGAACGGCTGCACCACGTTATTGCACTTGGCAAGACGCGCGATAAAGGCGGGCATCTCATCGGCGCGCACCCCGAGCCGGTGCATGCCGGTGTCGAGCTTGAGCCAGGCCACCACGGGAGCCGGCAGTTCGGCCTGCTCCAGCGCTTCGAGCTGCTCCCAGGTGTGCACCGCCGTTTGCAAATTGTTGGCCGCAAGCACCGGCAGATCGGCGCTCGAGAAGAAGCCTTCCAGCAGCACTATGGGCTTGACCACGGCGCAGGAACGCAGCATCAGCGCCTCTTCGATGCGGGCAACTGCGTAGGCATCCGCATCCACCAAGGTACGGGCGACCGGCAGCAGACCATGGCCATAGGCGTTGGCCTTGACCACGGCAATGATCTTGCAATCGGGGGCATGCCGTTTGACCACGGCGAGGTTGTGGCGCAGGGCCGCTGTATTGATTTGGGCAATAGCCGCTTTCATCTGTTTTCCCTTACGAGGACATGATGGCGCGTGAATGCACCAGGCACCGTGTGGTGTCAGCCCTTAATTGTCATCATCGAAAGCCGGACCGGCATAATTGTCGAACCGGGAAAACTGTGTCTTGGAGCTGGGGGACCCAGGCACCGATATGGGTGCGCAGACCGACCCCTACTTAGTAATCGTCATCAAACGCCGGACCGGCGTAATTATCGAACCGGGAGAACTGCCCCTGGAAGGTAAGGCGCACGCGGCCCTATTGGCACCGTTACGCGGTTGACCGATGAGAACTCGGCTACCTTTCAGGGCTTTCGTGGTGGTATCTAATCCGCCATCACCACGGGTTTTCATCAATAGTCGTCATCAAACGCCGGGCCGGCGTAATTATCGAACCGGGAGAACTGCCCCTGGAAAGTGAGTCGCACTCTTCCGATGGGGCCGTTACGCTGCTTGCCGATGATGATCTCGGCAATCCCCTTGTCGGGACTGTCATCGTGATACACCTCATCACGGTAGATAAACATGATCAAATCCGCATCCTGCTCGATGGAGCCGGATTCCCGCAGATCCGAGTTGACCGGGCGCTTGTCCGCACGCTGTTCCAGGCTTCGGTTTAGCTGGGAGAGCGCCACCACAGGGCACTGCAACTCTTTTGCCAGCGCCTTGAGAGAGCGGGAGATTTCACCTATCTCCAGGGTCCGGTTATCGGAGAGCGCGGGCACCCGCATCAGCTGCAGGTAGTCGATCATGATCATGGAGAGGCCGCCGTGCTCACGGGCGATACGGCGCGCGCGGGAGCGCACGTCGGTCGGGGTGAGGCCGGAGGCGTCATCGATATACATCTTGCCCTTCTCGAGCAGCAATCCCATGGTGGAGGAGAGGCGTGCCCAATCCTCGTCGTCAAGCTGACCGGTACGCACCTTGGTCTGGTCGATACGCCCCACCGAGGCGAGCATACGCATGATGATCTGCTCGGAGGGCATCTCCAGCGAGAAGATGAGTACCGGTTTCTCGGCGGTGAGGGCCGCGTGCTCGCACAGGTTCATGGCAAAGGTGGTCTTGCCCATGGAGGGACGGGCTGCCACGATAATCAGATCCGAGCGCTGCAGACCGGCTGTCATCTTGTCCAGATCCCCATAACCGCTCGACACCCCGGTCACGCCGTTGTGAGGGGTCTTGAACAGCTCTTCAATCTTGTCGACCGTCTGCTCGAGGATCAGCTTGAGCGGCTGCGGCCCCTCGTTGGCGCTGGTACGCTGTTCGGCGATCTGGAACACCTTGCTCTCGGCCAGATCGAGCAGATCGCCCGAGGTGCGCCCCTGCGGCTCGTAGCCTGCTTCGACTATCTCGTTGGCGACCGAGATCATCTCCCGCACGACCGCCCGCTCACGCACGATTTCGGCGTAGGCATTGATGTTGGCGGCACTCGGGGTGTTCTTGGCGATCTCCACCAGATAGGCGAAACCACCGGACTCCTCCAGCTGCTCCGAGCGCTCCAGCTCCTCCTGCAGCGTGATGAGATCGATGGGATTGCCCGCGTTGGAGAGGCGGGTCATAGCCTGGAAGATCAGCCGGTGAGGGCGGCTGTAGAAATCCTTGTCGATCACCCGTTCGGCAACCCGATCCCAAGCCTCGTTATCCAGCATCAGGCCGCCCAGTACGGACTGTTCGGCCTCAAAAGAGTGGGGAGGAACTTTCAGCTGTTGTGTCTTGGCGTCTTTTTTCGCCGTCACTTGCTCTGCCATACACATAAAAACCGCAGCGGGAAGGGGACGGGAATTTTACAAAAGAAACCCCGCCATCGCGAGTGCTAATGCACGCTATTCACTTCTGTCTGACACAAGCGCCCTCCTGATGGTCAATGGCGCCGCTTGCTGATGAAATATGCCGCTGTCTCATACCATGATGAAGGGCCAGACCAGGGTCTGATCCTGCTGCTTGGCTCTCGTTTTGTTGCGCAGCTTGCGCTCCTTGCGGCTCGGTCGTCGATTTTTCATTGCCATTCTCTCCTCTGATTGCCCCGGAATGGGGTGTAATCTGTTCATGAATAATTCATGCCAACGATGTTAATCATAGCCGCAAGCTGCACTACAACGAGGGACAGGCAGCCTGTCATGCACCTCGCTGAGCTTGCTAAAGCAGACCATGTCCCCATCCACTGATGAGAGTGAAAAGAGTCAAAATGAAAAAGATGCTGACCCTGTTTGCCGTGATCCTGGCCATTGGCCTGGGGGCACCCATTGCCGAGGCCAAGAAATTTGGCGGCGGTAAATCCTTTGGCAAGAGCTACAAAACAGCTCCGGCCCAACCGGCGGCCAAACCCGTCGACACCAAGAACCCGGCGGTCGGGGCTCAGGCCGCACCGAAGAAAGGCGGCATGATGGGCGGCCTGCTCGGCGGCCTGCTGGCCGGTGGTCTGTTCGCTTACCTGCTGGGTAGCGGCGCCTTCGAAGGTCTGCAAGGCATGGACATGCTGCTGATCGCGCTGCTGGCGTTGGGCGCCGTCTTCCTGTTCCGCGCCATGCGCAAGAGCAAGGCCCCCTCGCCTCAACCACAGACGGCCTACGCCGGCTATCAGCCGCCATCGGCTGCGCCGCAGCAGTTCGAACAGAGCAGCAGTGCGCCGCAAGCGACCGGCTTTGCCGACAGCGACGTGCCGTTCCGTCTGCCGCCAGGTTTTGACATGAACAGTTTCCTGTCCGGTGCCCGCGATCACTATCGCACTCTGCAAGAAGCCTGGAACACAAACGATCTCGAAAAAGTGCGTGAGTATGTGAGCCCTGAGTTGTTCGAACAGCTCAAAGCCGAACGCGCTGAGCTGACCGGCGAGCAGCATACCGAAGTCATGTATGTGGATACCCAGCTGGTGCGTGCCGACTACGGCAGCGACTGGGCCCAGGTCAGCGTACGCTTCAGCGGCCGTTACATGGACCGTCAGGAGCAGGTCGAGGAAGACATCAAAGAGGTGTGGCACCTCGAGCGTAACCTGGCCAAGGACAATGCACCCTGGCACATTGTCGGTATCGAGCAGCTGTAAACGCTCTTTATCCTGCGAAGACTACAGAGGCGGCCCAAGGCCGCCTCTGTTATTTTTAACTCCCTGCGTGCCCTCTCCAACCCCCTCCCCTGCAAGTCCAGCCACAGCCCCTCAATATGGTCGCTATGAGAATGGTTCGTGATTGTGTAGTATGACCGCCCTTTTTTTGTTCAATTTCCGTTCACCGAGGCGTGGTTCATGGCTCTCTCTTTTCTGCGTAGCGGCAACATGCCTCGTTTGCTGGCCAGCCTGCTGTGCTGCGCAACCCTGATCCTGGTTTCCCTCGCCACTCTCTATTGGCAGACCTGGTCCATGACCCGCCAGCAGGCGCAAAATGCCGCCGAGCGTGCCATGGTGCAGATAGACAGCGCCCTCTACCACTCTACCCAGGCGGCCCGGGCCGCACTGCCGCTGGTGGGCCGCCCCTGTCACGAGGTTGCCCGCGAGCTGAGAGTACTGGTTGCCACCTCCCCCTATGTACGCTCGGTCAACCTCTCACGCCATGGTCGCCTCTACTGCTCTTCCATCTTCGACGAGATCAACCTGAAAGATGAGCTGCAAAACGGCCAGCACCAGCAGCTCAAGCTCAAAGCCGTCACCCGGCTCGGACTCAAGCCCTCGCTGCTGTTCTATCGCCTGAGCGAAGGCGATCATGGGGTAGTGGTTGCCATCAACCCCTACCACCTGAGCAAACCGCTGCAATGGCGACTTGGCGGGCCCAACAGCTGGGTGCAGATAGGTGAGCAGTGGCTCGATATCAAAGGCCGGATCCACAACGGTATCGCCCCTGTTTTTCGGGGGTTCAACTACCCGCTCAGTTCGACGGTATTCGGCTACAGCCTCAATCAGGGATTCCCGCTGGAAGCCGTGTTGCTGCTCACGCTGAAAAAGCAGAGCACCGTCATCATCTTGATCCTGACTCTGGGCGGGCTGGCCGGCCTTGCCACCTATCGCTGGTGGAGCCATATCTCCACCCCGACCCAGGAGCTCAAGCGCGCCATCATCAAGCAGGAGTTCATTCCCTACCTGCAACCCATCGTTTACAGCAAGAGCGGTCAGCTCCATGGCTGCGAGGTGCTGATGCGCTGGCAGCACCATCGTCAGGGGTTGATCCGGCCGGATCTCTTCATCCCGCTGGCGGAGGAGAGCGGCCTCATCATACTGATGACCCAGACCCTGATGCAGCAGGTTCGTCTGGAGTTTGCCCCCCATGTGGCGCAACTGCCGCCCAGCTTTCACTTCGGTTTCAACATCTGTGCCCAGCACTGCCAAGAGATGAGCCTGATCGACGACTGCCGCCGATTCCTGGCTGCCTTCGCCAGCAATCCGGTCACGCTGGTGCTGGAGCTGACCGAGCGGGAACTGATCACCCCCTGCCAACTGACCGACCAGCTATTCGGCGAGCTGCGCCAGATGGGGGTCAAGATAGGTCTGGACGACTTTGGCACAGGCCACTCCAGCCTCACCTATCTGCAACAGTTTCACGTGGACTACCTCAAGATCGACCAGAGCTTCGTCGCCATGATAGGCACCAATGCCCTCTCTCGTCATATTCTTGACAGCACCATCAGTCTGGCCACCCGGCTGGGACTGGAAACCGTCGCCGAAGGGGTCGAAACCCAGGAGCAGGCTGACTTCCTGACAGAGCGCAACGTCAACTACCTGCAAGGCTACCTCTATGGCCGTCCGCTCACCCCGGCCCAGTTCCTGCGGCTGCTGCCCGCCCCGGTGCCGGAGCAGACAGACCCCTATCAAGCGGCATGATCCCTCAGCGACGCTCGGGTGCCGATGCAACAATGTGAAACTTGTCATTAGTCTGTGGCAATGGCGTTAAACAATCTGGCAAACGTTTGTTTGCTTTATTAATGTGCAGTAGCTCAAAGGAATCAGCTCTCTTTATTTCCAATTACTGCTTTTTGCCTAGAATCGCCACACTCCTGTCATACAGGAACGATATACAGGACAATAACAACAAGAGGATTATTACCAATGAAGAAGACGTTACTGGCCGTCACCGTCTCTATTACTCTGCTCGGGCTGACCGCCTGCAATTCAGAAAACAGCAGCAAGGAGCATATTCCGCTGGATCTGACCATTGCCCATATCAATGATACCCACGCCCACCTCGACCCGACCGAAAATGCGCTGGCCATCCAGCCCACCGGCCAGGAGCTGTTCAAATTCTACGCCAAACTGGGCGGCTATCCCCGTCTGAAGTTCAAGCTGGACGAGCTGCGCAGCCAGGCCGCCAATGAAGGCCGCAACTTTATGGTGCTCAACGGTGGTGATGCCTTCCAGGGCACTCTCTACTTCACCCAGTTCAAGGGGGAAGAGGAGTCTCGCCTGCTCTCCGACATGGGTATCGATGCCATGGTGCTGGGCAACCACGAATTTGATTTGGGCAATCAGGCCATTAAAGATTTCGTCTCACGGGTGAATTTCCCTGTATTGGCTTCCAACATGGTGAAATCCAGTAGCGCCACCCTGAAAGACAGTGAAAATATTCATGAATATGTCATTAAAGAAATAAATGGCGAGAGCGTGGGTATTTTCGGGCTGGTGCTGGAAAATATGCATGATATCTCTTCACCGGATACCGATACCCAATTCCTGCCGATGATTGAAACCGCCCAGAAAATGGTCGACACCCTCAAGTCAAAAGGCGCCAACAAGATCATCATGGTCACTCATATCGGTCTGCAAAATGACCAGGCCGTCGCCAAGGCGGTCAACGGTATCGACCTGATTGTCGGCGGTCACTCCCAGACCTTCCTCGGTGACATCAACGAGATCAACACCATAGGCTACACGGCCCACAACCAGAATCCGGACGACGACAACACCTATGCCCAGCTGGTCAGTAATCCGGACGGTGGCAAGACCTGTATCGTGCAGGCCGGTGAATGGGCCAAAGGCTATGGCCTGGTCAACGTCTCCCTGAGCAAGGAAGGCCAGATCACCAAGTGTGAGGGGCGCAATACCCTGATGACGGGCGACGATTTCACCAAGGACGTGGCCAAGAAGAAAGAGCCCCTGAGCGGCAGCGAGCAGACCAATGTGGTCGACTTCATTACCAAGTCACCCGTCATCGAGATAGTGCCGGAGAACACCGCCATGCGCGATGTGATCGACACAGAGTACAAACCGGCCGTGGCCGAGCTCGAGGCCAAGATCATCGCCGAGGTGCCGACCAAGTTGCCCCATGTGCGCGTGCCGGCCACCCCGGATGGCGCGGGTCTGATCGATCCTCTGGTAGCCGAATCCCTCTACTGGAAGCTCAACAAACTCAATACCAAGGTGGACTTCACCATCCAGAACGCCGGTGGTGTGCGCGCCGATGTGAACGCGGGCCCGCTCTCCGTCGGTTACGTGATGGGCACCTTGCTGCCGTTTGGCAACAAGATCGCCGCCTTCAACCTCAAGGGCAAGGACGTGCGCGCCACCCTGGAGTACGCCGTTGACTATTCCATCGGCCACGAGACCGGGATTGGTGCCTCCAGCGGTGCTTTCCCTTACGTCGGCCACCTGAGCTACACCTATGACGGCAAACTGGCCAAGGGTTCCCGCATCATCAAGCTGGAGCTGCTGGACGCCAACGGCCAGTGGCAGCCGCTGGACGATGACAAGGTGTACCGCGTCGGTGCCAACACCTATATCGCCTCCGGCAAGGATGGCTACAGCGGTCTGCTCAAGCGCGAAGAGCTGCCCAACAAGGGTGACTACGTCGACTCTGGCGTCGGTGAGAACGAGATGTTCATGGAGTACGCCGAGTCCCTGGGCACCCTCAATCCGCTGCCCTATGCGACCGTGACCTACTTCAAGCCCTGATCCGGCTCACACGCTATTGCAACGGCGCCTGAGGGCGCCGTTTTTATGGCATACTCCCCGCCCATCGATGCCGAGGAGAATGTTTGATGGCCAAGTACGACAAGATTTCCCCCGAGACCCAGCAAGAGGCGCAGAAAATTGCTCGCGCCAACCAGAAACCGGGACAGACCAAAGAACAGACCCAGCTGATCGCCCAGGGGATCCAGAAAGGCATAGACGAATACAAGAAGCAGATGAAGGCGCGGGCTCGCGAGGCCAGTCGCCAGAAGAAGTTGCAAACCAAGGCAAAACAGCAGCCGCAAGTCGGACATGAGGAGGAGGGCGACATTGAGCTTGTCGAGGTCTCCCGCCAGCATCCCCTGCCCTGGATCCTGTTGCTGCTGAGCTGGGTTGGCTTTGCCGCTGCCTGGCTAGGGTTGCACTGAGCGCGCAAACCTTTACCTGGGATCCTCTTCACAGGCTGGGGGCAGCATGCTGGTCATCTTCCCTTCCGACTGATTAAATCCCGCCTCTTGTCGTCTGGAGACTTGCCATGAACCCGGCCCCCTTCTATCTGCTGGCACCCCTGGTGCTGTTTATCGTGACCCTGGTGCTCTATCGCATCTCTCCGCTGCGGGCCGTCGCCGCCGGCAGTGCCCGCTGGTTTATCCTGCCCGCCTTCACTCTGTTCATCCTGCTCATAGTGATCAACGGCGCCGCCGATCCCGCCCTGCGCAGCCCAGCCTTTCACTGGCTGATGCCCGGGCTTGGCTTTGCCCTGACCCTGTTTCCGGCCCTGCCCAAGGCGCTGGTGCCGCGTCTTGCCATCAAGGAGGGTGCCTTCGCCGCCCTCGGCCTGATGCTGATGAGCCTCGCCATGGTTTACTGATCGGCTGGCCGCTGGCGTTGACATGACTCAAGGGGCGCTCTGTGACGGGCGTCCCTTGTACAAACAATGGTCCGTAGGCATATTGGTGACAATATCACCGGCAAGGAGGCCAGATGGACAAGTCACACGATTTTATGGCGCAGTGGAATTATCAGGATCCCGCCGCCAGTGCCCTGCGTTTTCATGCACTTCTTCCCGAGGCGCGTGCTGCTGCCGACCTGCAACTCGAGCTGGAGTTGCTGACCCAGATCGCCCGTACCCATTCCCTGCAGCGCCAGTTTGCCGAAGCCCACCAGCTGCTCGACGAGATAGAACCCCGCCTCACCGATGCCACCCCGCGAGCCCGCCTTCGCGCCCTGCTGGAGCGCGGCCGCACCTTCAACTCCGCCGGCGACAAAGCCACTGCCAGAACCCTGTTCGAACAAGCCTGGCAATGGGGGCTCAAGAGCAAGGAGCGCTATCTGGCCATCGATGCCGCACACATGATAGCCATAGCCGCGCCACTGGATGAGCAGAGCCGCTGGCATCAGCTGGCCATGGAGCTGGCGGAACGCAGTCAGGATGAAAAGGTGCGCGGTTGGCTCGCCAGCCTCTACAACAATCAGGGCTGGACCCTGTTCGAGCTGGGACGCTTTGATGAAGCCAGAGTATTCCAGCAAAAGTGTCTGGCCTGGCACGAACAACATAACAATACGGCCAAGGCCTTCATCGCCCGCTGGAGTCTGGCGCGACTGACCCGGGCACAGGGGTTGCACGAGCAGGCGCTGGCCGAGCTGAAGCAGCTGCAGCTGGAAATGACAGAGGCCGGAGAGCCGGAGGATGGCTATCTGTTCGAGGAGCTGGGGGAAAATGCATTGGTGCTGGACGATCCGGCTGCGCCCGAATACTTCTCCCGCGCCTGGTTTCTGCTGTCACAGGATCGCTGGTTCAAGGCCAACGAGGCGGAGCGACTGGCCAGACTCAAGCAGCTGGCCAAGCTCTAGCAAACAGCCTCTAACAAAGCAGCAGGGCGGCCAGTTGGCCGCCCTGCGCACAAGCTCATCTGCCCAAGATGACGGATGCCATCCCGACACCTGCTTCAGACCAGGCTCGTCTCTTCCCAGCCCTGCTTTTTGCGATAGATGGTGGAGGGACTGATCTCCAGCAGTGCCGCTGCCTTGGGGATGTTGCCGTCACAGCTGGCGATAGCCTGCTCTATGGTCTCTTTTTCCACCAGCCAGAGCGGGCGTATCGGCGCGTTGAAAGAAGGCAAGGTGGCACTGCCAGCCGCGGCCAGCGGCGCTGTTGCGGCCAGCATGCTACCCCGACTGCCGTTCAGCGGCGGTGGCAAGATGTCAGGACTCACCAGCTCTCTGTCGTTGAGCACCACTATGTTGCGCACCACGTTTTGCAACTCGCGCACGTTGCCAGGCCAGGGGTAATCGAGCAGCACCCGCGCCGCCTCCACATCGAAATCCTTGAAGCGCTTGTTCTCTTCCTTTGCGTAGCTCTGCAACAGGTTACGCGCCAGCAGCAGTATATCCTCGCCGCGCTCGCGCAGCGGTGGCAGGCTCAGCGGGATCACGTGCAGGCGGTAGTAAAGATCCTCCCGAAAACGTCCCGCCTTCACCTCCACCAGCGGATCCCGGTTGGTGGCGCAGACGAAGCGCACATCCACCGTCTCCAGCTTGCCGCTGCCGACCCGTTGCAGGGTGCCGGTCTGGATGAAGCGCAGCAGCTTGCTCTGCAGGTCGAGATCCATCTCGCAGATCTCGTCCAGGAACAGGGTACCGCCATCAGCCAGACTGGCCGCCCCCTTGCGATCCCCCTGGGCGCCGGTGAAGGAGCCTTTGACGTGACCGAAGATCTCGCTCTCCATCAGGTCATGGGGAATGGCGGCGCAATTGAGCGCTATGAAGGGTTGCTCGCTGCGGGGGCTGCACTGGTGAATGGCCTCTGCGCACACCTCCTTGCCGGTGCCGCTCTCCCCCGTGATGAAGACGGTCGCCTTGCTCGGCGCCGCGCTCTCGATGATGCGATAGACGGCCTGCATCGGCATGGAGGCACCGATAAAGCCGGCGAACGAGCTGCGTTCGAAATTTTCCCGATACTGGGCCACCAGCGAACTGAGTTGCTGATGTTTCAGGGCATTGCGGGCAGTGGCACAGAGCCGCTTGCCGTCGAACGGTTTGGTCAGAAAGTCGAAGGCACCGAGGCGCATCGCCTCCACCGCCACATCCACCGAGCCGTGAGCGGTGATCACCACCACTGAACAGGGCAACTGCTGTTCGGTGATCTGCTGCAAAATGTCCATGCCGGACATGTCGGGCAGTTCAAGGTCGAGCAGTACCACAGGTGGCGGGCTGGTCAGCAGTTGCGCCAACGCCTGCTGACCACAATCGGCCAACAGCACCTCATAGCCATCCTGGGCCAGATACTGTTCATAAACCACCGCCAGACTGCGGGTATCTTCCACCAACAGGACTCGAGGTTTGCTTTCAGCCACGGGAGCCATCCTTGCGATTGATTTTGTTGTCTATTTCAGGTCTTGCCCGCCATGTTACCACAGCTGGCGCGGCCTCTCTTTTATCCCGCCATTCGCAGGGAGATACAAGTAAAAACGGCTCCCTAAGGAGCCGTTTTTTCAACGATGGGCGCTTACTTCTTGGCGTTGTCGCCATCAGCAGCCGGCTTCTCGATCGCCAGCAGCTCAACATCGAACACCAGCACGGCATTGGCCGGGATGGAACCTGCACCGTGCTCGCCATAAGCCAGCTTGGACGGCAGGAAGAACTTGAACTTGGAACCGACCGGCATCAGCTGCACGCCTTCAGTCCAGCCAGGGATAACCTGGTTGAGCGGGAAGGTAGCCGGCTCACCGCGATCGACGGAGCTGTCGAACTTGGTGCCGTCGGTCAGGGTACCGGTATAGTGAACCTTGACGATGTCAGTGGCTTTCGGCTTGGCGCCGTCACCCATCTTCTCGACCAGATACTGCAGACCAGATTCGGTGCTCTTCACACCTTCTTTCTTGGCGTTGGCAGTCAGGTACTCTTCACCCTTCTTCTGGTTATCCACGGCATCCTTGTCAGCCTTGGCCTTGGTCAACTCGTTGATCTTGGCATCGTATTGCTGCAGAACCTTCTGGATCTCCTCGTCAGTCATGCTGGCTTCTTTACCCAGACCGTCGGTCACACCCTTGAGGATGACGCTGTTGTCCAGTTTGATGCCGAGTTCCTGCTGACGTTCCAGGGTATTGGCGATATAACGACCCATGGAGAGGCCAATTGCATAGCCGGATTGCTCTTCAAAGCTCTTGGCATCAGCCTTGGGGGCCTCTGCCGGCTTGCTGGCTTCTGCCTTGACCTCTGCGTTGTTCGCAGCCGGCTTCTCATCTTTTTGGCAAGCAGTCAGACTCACGGCAACCGCCGCAGCCAACAGGGACACCTTCAGAAAATTGTTCATCAGTTTCTCCAAAACTCTAAATACCGCTCTCGGTTCCTTCGTGAAATGAGAGGTTTATCGTGATAAGCGCCTTATACTAACGCCGTGATCGCAGGTAACGAAAGCATGAGACAGGAAAAATGATAAAAAGTGCCATTTATCTCATCGGTATTTGTCTGATACTGACCGGTTGCGAGCGGAGCGCCCAACCGGGCCAGCAAGTCATCCTCGACAGCCAGGGGCTGCTGAGTGCGGACCTTGCCAGTGACGGCAAACAGGCCGTCGTCTCCAGTCTGGACCAGGGCACAGTCGTGTGGGACCTGGAGCAGGGCAAGGAGCGCTGGCGCTGGCGTCAGTCCGACAATCCGGACAATGTCCCCATAGTGACCCGTTTCTCGGCAGACAACAGTCATGCGGTGACCGCTACCCTGGATACCTTCGCCATCTGGCGCCTGCAAGATGGCCAGTCCCAGGGCTACTACTCGCTACCTGAATCCAAACTGAGGGACATAGCGCTGTCGGCCAATGGCCGCCAGGTGTTGATCGGGCGTGAAGATGGCAAGGCGGAGGTGGTCGACACCCAGAGCGGCCGCCGACTGCAATTTCTCGGCCACACAGAGCAGGTCAATACGGTGGATCTCTCCGCCAATGGTCGCTACGCCCTCACCGGCGGCAACGACTACAGCGCCTATTTGTGGGATACCCGCTCAGGTCAGGTGGTATGGCGTTTCAACCACGCCGGTCGGGTGGTAATGGCAAGGCTCGATCCCCAGGGCCGTTTCGCCTTCACCGCCGACAGCCGTCAGGCCAGCATCTGGGATCTCAAGACAGGCAAGGAGGTGAGCCGCTTGCAGTTCGCGCATCGCTTCGAGGTCTACACCAGTGCCCGCTTCGCCAACGACGGCAAATGGCTCATCACGGGCGCCCCCTCCCGCCAGCTCTCCCTGTGGCAGGTGAGCGATGGCACCCAGCTGCAAAGCTGGCGCGTCTCGCCCCATCCCAAGGTGAAACCGCCGAGTGCAGTGGTCTACGGCGTGGCTTTGCGCGACAATAGCCACCTTGTCAGCGCCAGCTCCAGTGGTCTGGCCGAAATCTGGACTATCAAGTAAGGACCTAAAGGCCCATGAGTCAGCAACTTAACGATCGCATCGAAACCCTGGAAAGCCGTCTCGCTTTCGCCGAATACACGGTGGAACAGCTCAACGACGAGGTCACCACCCAGGGCCGTGAGCTGGATCGACTCAAGCACCAGATCCAGCTGCTGGTAGATAAACTGCAAAGCGTACAACCTAGCCAGATTGCCAGCATGGCCGAAGAGACGCCGCCCCCGCACTACTGAGCGGTTGTCTCGGCACCATAAAAAAACCCGCGATAAACGCGGGTTTTTTTATCGGGTCAGGCCCGGGGCAGAGATCAGTGCTGGTGACCCTTGCCACCGCAGCCGCCGCCACCGCAGCAACCGCCATGACCCTGCTCATCGCCATGGTCATGACCGTGATCGTGACCATGGCCACCACCGCAGCAACCACCGTGCTCATGGCCGTGATCGTGGTCATGGTCGTGACCGCAACCACCGGCACCGTGAACGTGGCCGTGAGCCAGCTCTTCGGCAGTGGCGGCACGGACGTCCTTGATCTCGACCTTGAAGCCCAGGGTCACACCAGCCAGCGGATGGTTACCATCTACCTTGACGAACGCTTCGGACACTTCGATAACGGTCACCGGGCGGTGACCATCGTCAGTCTCGGCCACAAAAGTATCCCCTTCAGACACTTCCATGCCGTCAAACAACTCGCCAGGTACTTCTTGCACCAGGGTTTCGTCGTATTCGCCATAGGCCTGGCTCGGTGCCAGAGTAAGGTCGAACGCCTCGCCCACGCTACGGCCTTCCAGCTCGGCTTCGAGGCCGGAGACCAGATAACGGGTACCGTGCAGATACACCAGAGGCTCTTTACCGACAGTGGTGTCGATGACTTCACCATGTTCGTCAGTGACTGTGTATTCCAGCGTAACCACGCTCAGGGGAGCTACTTTCATGTCAGGGATCCTGCGGATAGAAAAAAACGGGCTCAGAATACCTCAAAAAGGTGGCCAAGCATATGGTCGGGGCCCCTCCGTCATGATGAAAAAGTCATCACTGCGAAACGGGATGAGCCTGACTTACGCCCCTTTCTGGTACTGCTGATGACCTCACTCGGGACGAAACACCCCTATGACCTGTTCGGTCTCACGGGTTAGCTTGTCCACCTCGGCCTGAGTCTGCACCTGGGTATCCCCGCAGTCGACACAGGTCACCTTCTCGACTCCATGCTCCATATACAGCATCATGGTGTCCATTTTGCCACATGCTGGGCACACAGCGCCGGCAATGAAGCGTTTTTTACGTCTGGTTTCCATTTTTGTTACCTCCAGGCAGCATCATATCAGGGTTTTTACATGCATCACGCCATCGAATGTCAGCATTTTTCCTCCCCTCACCTGCAGGTTGGCGGCCGCAAACGCGCGCCACTGGGCCAGTTGCTGCGAATAACCTGGGGCGGGGCGCTGCTGCGACTTGGCCAGCATGAATTGCTGCTGACAGCGGGCAACAGTTTCTGGCTCTGCGCCGATGCCCTCGCCGCCTTCAGCCCGCTGGCAGGCTGCCATTATGATTTGCTGACTTGTTCCCCGCGGGTTGCCCAACCTGCACAGGCAGGCTGGTTGCACCCGACACCGCTACTTGATGCCCTGTTCGACAGCCTGACTCAGTGGCAACGCCCACGCGACTGGCAAGGGGCCTATGGTTATCGCCTGCAGGTGATGCTCGACGAGCTGCAGGCCTGCCCGCTCGCGCAACATGGTGACCAGATGCTGCAAGGCGCCTGGCGGGCACTGGCAGGCCAGCAAACGGGCAGTGACGCCGCCTGGCAGGCGTGCCTCTCCCATCGAGGCATGACAGATCAGGGTATCGCGGCCGATGCCCTGAGCGCCCAGTGGCAGCTGCTGCAAGCTGTGCGCCTGCTCAAAAGCGGCAGCAAACGGGAACAGGTGATAGCCAAGCTCGGCTACCGGGACGAAGAGGCTCTCGCCCAAGCGTGTCAGCACTGGCTTGGCGCCAGCCTGGACCAGCAAGTACCCGCCTGATCTCCCCTGATTGCCATGACCCGCACAGACACGCCATAGGGTCAGGAAGGTGAATAAATGGGTGAAATGAGTCCAGTTTTACGGCGCGCGGTCGCTAATAACGGGAGGGCCATTTCGCCTATAATCCTTTATGCTAGGGGCCTGAATTGACTGATACCGTTTTGACTCACAGGACATCTGCCATGAAAAGCAAGGCCAACCAATCCCAGGGCATGTTGCTGTTTCATCTCTCGGCCAAACAATCCTTTGCCATCGGCACCCTCAAGGTGAAGGAGATAGTGCCTTACACCCAGCTCACGGCCATGCCACACTCGCACCCGACCGTGCTCGGCGCCGCCAGCATGCGGGGCACCACAATCCCGGTGATCGACATGGCCATGGCGGTGGGTTATCGCCCTATCAGCAAGGAGGAGATGCCGAGCTGCTTCATCATCATCACCGACTGTCGCCGCACCCTGGTGGGCTTTCTGGTGCGCGGCATCGACAAGATCACCGAGTGCAACTGGCGCGATATCGAGTCCCCTCCCGCGGCTCTCGGCCATAACGTGTTCGTGACCGGGGTGACCCGGGTCAACGACCAGCTGATCCAGTTGCTGGATGTGGAACTGATACTGTCACGGGTCTACCCGGACGACCCCAGCCACCTCTATCCGGTGCTGACCGATGTGCAGCGGGAGCGGATCAAGCCGATGCGGATCCTGCTGGTGGATGACTCCTCCGTCGCCCGCCGCCAGCTGATGGCCGCCCTCGACTACATCAATATTCCCTACGAAGTCTGCACCAACGGCAAGGATGCACTTGCACTGATGCAGGCTCGCGCCAGCCAGAAGACTCCCATCGACATACTGGTGAGCGACATAGAGATGCCGGGACTCGACGGCTATGAACTGGCCTTCGAGGTACAGAGCGACGCGACGCTGGCGGGTGCCTACATCATCCTGCACACCTCGCTCTCCAGCGAGATCAGCGTGGAGCGGGCCCATCAGGTGGGTGCCCACGAGGCGCTGACCAAGTTTGAGGCCAACGAAATGGTCCAGGCCATGTTGCGCGGTGCCGAGCACCACGACAGCCTGCTGGCCTGACCAAAATCGGCGAGAAGCGTCCCTTCTCGCCGTGCTTTTCATTGCCCTGATACCTGCTTCGGATCCCCATCATGCTCATAGAGAGTCACTTCCATGCCCCATGGTGGGCGCGCAATCCCCATCTGCAAACCATATTGCCAAAGTGGCTGCGACGAGCCCCCGCCCGTTTCGTGCCAGAACGTTTTGAACTGGCAGACGGGGACTTCGTCGATCTCGCCTGGAGCGGTGACATCAGCCAGGGGGAGCGGCCACTGATAGTGCTGTTTCACGGCCTGGAGGGGAGCATTCACTCCCACTATGCCAAAGGGTTGTTTGCCCATCTGCAGCGCCAGGGGGACGAGGCGGTACTGATGCATTTTCGCGGCTGTAGCGGCGAGCCCAACCGCCTGCTGCAAGCCTATCACTCCGGTGCCATCGAGGATGCACAGGCGCTGATCGCCGAGCTGGGGCGGCGTTTTCTCGGCAAGCCGATGATCGCCATCGGCTATTCACTGGGGGGCAACATGCTGGTCAATCTGCTGGCGCGGGCCTGCCCGAAGGAATTGAAGGCAGCCGTGGTGATCTCGGCACCGCTACAGCTCGACAGCTGCGCCGATCGGGTCAATCAGGGATTCTCGCGGGTGTACCAAAACTATCTGCTGCGCACCATGCGCCATAACCTGCAAAGCAAGATCCGTCGCCAGGCCGAGGCGGGCAAACGCTGGCAACCCCAGCAAGTACAAGCGATTGCTACCCTGCGCGACTTCGACGAGCAGGTCACGGCTCCCCTGCACGGCTTTGCCAGTGCGGACCACTATTACCAGAGCTGCTCGGGTCTGGGGCTACTGGCACGCATTCCCATTCCTACCCTGGTGATCCACGCCGCCGACGATCCCTTCATGACGGATGCCGTGATCCCGCGGCCGGAGCAACTCTCACCCATGGTGCGTTACGAGTTGAGCCGGCGGGGAGGCCATGTGGGCTTCCTGCACGGCACGCCTTGGCGGCCCCGCTTCTGGCTGGATGAACGGATCAGTCGTTGGATTGCCAAACAGAGTCACTCTGCGACACAGAACTGATTGCGCCCCCTCTCTTTGGCCCGATAGAGCGCCTGATCGGCACGTTCCAACAGCTGGTTCGCCCCTTCGCCGGATACTGTGCCGGCAATCCCCTGACTCACAGTCACCCAGGCGGCAACATCGGAAGCCAGATGTTCCAGCTGCAAGCTCGCCAAGCCATCTTGCAGCCGCTGTGCAACGCTTGCCGCCATCTGACGATCTGCATTGGGCAGCAGCAGCACAAACTCTTCCCCGCCATAACGAGCCACCAAATCAGATGGAGTGCGTATCGCACGGTTGAGCGCTTGTGCCACCTCCTTGAGACAAATATCCCCCATCAGGTGGCCGTAGTGATCATTGAAGCGCTTGAAATAGTCCACGTCGATCAGGATGAGCGAAAGAGGAGCGCCACTTTTTAGGCTATCGGCCAGCGCCCGCTCCAACTCGATATTGAAATGCCGTCGGTTGGCAACACCGGTCAAGGGATCTTGTTTGGCGAGCAGATCAAGTTGCTGCAGCAGCGTCAGATTTTCATGCTCCCGCACGATCGCCAGCTCAAACCAGCGGTGCAGCATCCGGCGGCCAACCTCCAATACCACTAGACCACAACCTAATCCCAGCATGTATAACAGCGGAAAATCAACCCGCAGGTAAATCTCATTCCATATCCCTAACAGCAATGAGCCGAACACGTATCCGTAAAATACCTTCCACGAAGGATAGAAAGCGATCATCGCAGCTAACAGATTGAGCCGCATGATGCCATTTGAAAAACTGAGGCCGCCTCGCAGCTCGACCTGCCCCAATGTATAAAGATGAACAGCCCACACACAACCCCAGCCAAGAGTGACCAGAGAGGCGGCCCGCAACCAGGCCCTGTCATTGAGACAATCACAGAACAGAGAAACAACAGGCAGCAGTAGCAAGACAACAATGAACAAGGCCACTTCATTCTGGAAGCGCCACGGGAGTGCATCCTCAATGGTAAGACCCGCTTGACGATATACTTCATAACGGATCCACAGAAACAGAATGGTCACCCAGTTCAACAACCAGAACCACACCATACCGCGCCAAATCGCTTGACGGCGCGCCTGATCAAGGTGGGCAACCAGCGTTGGCGGTGTACTCAGTTGTGCAGCAGACAGCATGCATGGACTCCAAAGACAATAAAAAGGTTGCACTGACGGGATTCAACACAACAATAGCCTGACGATTACCTCTTTATACTTTGAGACCTTTAAATGATCATTCCCTGGCAAGACTTGGACTCCGATACCCTCAACAGCCTGCTCGAGCACTTCGTCCTGCGGGAAGGCACCGAGTACGGTGAGCATGATGTCAGTCTGGCTGACAAGGTCGACGATGTCAGACAACAGTTGCAACAAGGCCTGGCCGTGATCGTCTACAGCGAGCTGCACGAGAGCATCAACATAGTGTCAAAAGCGACCTTCAGCAGCGCACCGATGGACGATATACCGGAATAGCCAGGTGATTGCCATCCCAATCTGGGCCTTGCCAGCGCAACTGGCATGATGGCGCAACAAACCTGACAGTTCCCGCCCGGGGTCAGGCCTTTATACCGGACATAAAAATGGCCCGCCGAATCATCGACAGGCCATTTGGGGCAAGTATGGGTACCTTTATAAGCATATAATTAAGCGAACCACACCTTCCGAATAAATAAATTCGCACTGAT
The DNA here is from genome assembly GCF_963900955.1 of Aeromonas sp. 9A. Lineage (NCBI taxonomy): Bacteria > Pseudomonadati > Pseudomonadota > Gammaproteobacteria > Aeromonadales > Aeromonadaceae > Aeromonas > Aeromonas sp. 9A. The sequence continues at coordinate 1,301,074 of NZ_CAWRFG010000001.1, read as the reverse complement.
GAAAAACAGATAAATAAGATACCGGTCATCCCGGGATAAACCTGCCCCCATATTTTCCGGTCAGGGGATAATCCATAGCAATTACATGAGTATAAAGAAGGCGCTCACACCACCCTATTTACAAGATGTGAGCATGCCATCACCTCATAGAATTTCACGCTCATAGCGTTATTCAGCCAGGTCAGCTCAAGGTGCGTCTCTGTTTATTTTTGACGGTAAAACCGACTCTGCTGGTTGGTAAAAAGACATGGGTGAGATGAGCGATAAATTTTCATTCAACGCCCGCCTCCATTATCTATTTACCGACTCGCCCCGCCCAATACCATAGTAATGAAAGCCATGATCCCGCATGCGACCCGGATCAAACAGGTTCCGGCCATCCACGATCAGCGGTTGCTTCAATGCCTGCTTGATGGTGGCAAAATTGGGTGCTTTGAAATGGTTCCACTCGGTGCAGATCACCAGGGCATCGGCCCCAAACACGGCGGCCTCCTTGGTCCCCATCAGCCTCAGGTTGTCACAATAGCCATAGAGCTGCTGGGTCTCCTGCATGGCTTCCGGATCATAGGCCTGCACTGTGGCGCCAGCACGCCAGAGGGCCTCCATCAGGGCACGACTCGGGGCCTCGCGCATGTCGTCGGTATTGGGTTTGAATGCCAGCCCCCACAGAGCGATCGTCTTGCCCGCCAGGGATTCCCCCTGGGCGCTGAAGAAGTCTGACAGTATCTCGTAGAGTCGCGATTTTTGCTGCTCGTTGATGCGCTCCACCGCCCGGATCAGCGGCATGTCATATTGCAGTTCCTGGGCTGTTGCCAGCAAGGCTTTGACATCCTTGGGGAAACAGGAGCCGCCGTAGCCACAGCCAGGGTAGATGAACTGATAACCGATGCGCTGATCCGACCCTATCCCCTGACGCACCATCTCGATGTCGGCCCCGACCCGCTCGGCCAGGCCAGCCATCTCGTTGATGAAACTTATCTTGGTGGCCAGCATGCAGTTGGCGGCGTACTTGGTCAGCTCGGCACTGCGCACATCCATGAACAGGATGCGGTCATGGTTGCGATTGAACGGCTCGTAAAGCTCGCGCATCAGCTGGCGGGACGCCTCGTTGCGAGTGCCGACCACGATGCGATCCGGCCGCAGACAGTCCTGGATGGCGGAGCCCTCCTTCAGAAATTCGGGGTTGGAAACCACATCGAAGGCAAACGACTTGTCCAGTTGCTGCTGAACCAGCTTCACCCTGGCTGTCACCTTGTCGGCTGTGCCCACCGGTACGGTCGACTTGTTGACTATGATGACGGGCTCATCACGATGACGAGCTATGGTGTCAGCCACCTCCAGCACGTGGCAAAGATCGGCAGAGCCATCTTCTCCCGGCGGGGTGCCCACCGCCAAAAACTGCACCTCACCGTGCTTGACGGCCAGGATTGCATCCGTGGTACATACCAGGGCACCACTCTTGATATTGCGCTGGAGCAGCGCCTCCAATCCGGGTTCATAGATGGGAACCTGACCAGCCATCAAGTCAGCCACCTTCTGTTCATCGACATCGACACAGATAACCTGATGACCAATATCGGCCAGTACAGTGGCCAACACCAGCCCCACGTAACCACTTCCAAATACAGTAATGTTCATATTGATACAACCAGAATGTCAGAGATGATGCAGTGTTGAAAAATGAGCATTTTTCGGATTTTAAATATTTACCACCCCCCTATAAATGGTCGCAGCGTTTAATTGTTACCAGCTGTTTCTGCCCCCTTGCCACCCCGCTTTTATATGGATTTTGACAGTGAATTGTTACCAGCTGTTGCTGAGCCATTGCGGGGCCAATTTTATATACGCTATGTTGAAATTAATGTTTAAGGCCGCCTGTTCTGATGGGCACTGATTAATATTCATTGTTGGATCTCTTATGCAAGACTTTCTGCCATTTTCGAAGCCAGCCATCGGCGACGCCGAAATAAGTGCTGTCTGTGAGGTGCTGAAATCGGGATGGATCACCACGGGCCCGAAGAGTCACGAACTGGAACAGCAATTCTGTGACACATACGGCTGCCAGCATGCCGTTGCGCTCAACTCTGCCACCGCTGGCATGCACGTCACCCTGATGGCGCTGGGCATAGGCCCGGGGGATGAGGTGATTACCCCGTCACAGACCTGGGTGTCCACCATCAACCTCATCACACTGCTCGGCGCCGAACCCGTTTTCGTCGACGTGGACAGAGACACACTGATGACCAGCGCAGAGCTTATCGCGCCGCTCATCACAGTCAACACCAAGGCCATCATTCCGGTTCACTACGCCGGCGCCCCCGTCGATCTGGACCCTATTCTCAAGCTGGCCAGACAATACGACATCCCCGTCATCGAAGACGCCGCCCATGCCATTGGCACCCGCTATCGGGATCGCTGGATTGGCGCCACCGGCACCGCCATCTTCTCCTTCCATGCCATCAAGAACCTGACCTGCGCCGAAGGGGGCATGCTGGTGACCGATGACAAGGCGCTGGCGGACAAGGTACGCATGCTCAAGTTTCATGGTCTCGGGGTGGATGCCTTCGATCGCATGACGCTGGGCCGCAAACCGCAGGCGGAGGTAATAACGCCGGGCTTCAAGTACAACCTGACCGACATCAACGCCGCCATCGCCCTGGTCCAGCTGGCACGCCTGCCCGAGCTCAATGCCAGGCGCGCCGGGCTGGTCGCCCGTTATCAGGAAAATCTGGCAGGGCTGCCGCTGGCGCCACTCGCCATCCCAACCTATCCCCATCTGCACGCCTGGCACCTCTTCATGGTGCGGGTCGACCCCGAGCGCTGCGGTCTCGACAGGGATCAACTGATGCAGGCGCTGCAGGAGCGCGGCATCGGCACCGGCCTGCACTTTCGCGCCGCCCATACCCAGAAATATTACCGCGAGCGCTACCCCGCCCTCAGCCTGCCTCATACCGAGTGGAACTCATCGCGCCTGTGCACACTGCCACTCTTCCCGGACATGACGCTGGCCGACGTTGACCGTGTGGTCGCGGCACTCACCGACATATTGGAGTAACGACACGTGAACAACACAGATATCAAGCTGGTTTCGGTGATCATCCCCGTTTACAACGAGGAGGCCAGTCTGCCCGTGCTGCTGAGCCGGGTCACCGCCGCCTGTGAGCTCCTGCCCCAGGATTACGAGGTGATCCTGATCGACGACGGCAGCCACGACGGCTCCACCGAGATCATCAGCGAGGCCGCCGCCAACAGTGACAGCAAGCTGGTCGGCGTGTTGCTCAATCGCAACTATGGCCAGCATGCCGCCATCATGGCCGGCTTCGAAACCGCCAAGGGAGACCTGGTGATCACCCTGGATGCGGACCTGCAGAACCCGCCGGAGGAGATCCCCCGTCTGGTGGAGGCCGCCATGCAGGGCTATGACGTGGTGGGCACAGTGCGCCGCAACCGCCAGGACTCCTGGTTTCGCAAGACGGCCTCCCGACTCATCAACAAGTCGGTGCAAAAGGCGACCGGCGTCCACATGAGCGACTACGGCTGCATGCTGCGGGCCTACCGCCGCCACATCATAGACGCCATGCTCTGCTGCCAGGAACGCAGTACCTTCATCCCCATCCTGGCCAACAGCTTCGCCCGGCGCACCATAGAGCTGGAAGTCGGCCATGCCGAGCGGGCTCATGGCGAATCCAAATACGGCCTGATGCACCTCATCAATCTGATGTATGACCTGGTCACCTGCATGACCACCACACCGTTGCGCCTGCTCAGCATCGTCGGCAGCCTGGTGGCGGGACTCGGCTTCACCTTCTCCATACTGCTGGTCCTGATGCGCCTCGTCATGGGTGCCGACTGGGCCGCCGATGGTGTCTTCACCCTCTTTGCCATTCTCTTCACCTTCGTCGGCGTGCAACTGCTGGGCATGGGGCTGCTGGGGGAATACATAGGCCGCATGTACACAGATGTGCGTGCCCGCCCCCGTTACTTCATCCATCAGATAGTGCGCACCGCCACCCCTTCGCAACAGGAAACTGAACAATGAAAGCTGTCGTCTTTGCTTATCATGATATCGGCTGCACCGGTATCGAGGCCCTGCTCGAGGCAGGTTACAAGATCCAGGCCGTCTTCACCCATGCCGACGACCCGGGCGAGAACCGCTTCTTCGGCTCCGTGGCCCAGCTCTGTGCCGAACACGGTCTGCCGGTCTACTCCCCCGAAGATGTCAACCATCCGCTCTGGGTCGAGCACATCAAGGGGTTGGCGCCCCAGGCTCTCTTCTCTTTTTATTACCGCCACATGCTCAAGCAGGAGATCCTGGATATCCCCTCCGCCGGCGCCTTCAACCTCCATGGCTCCCTGTTGCCTGCCTATCGCGGCCGTGCCCCCATCAACTGGTGTCTGGTCAATGGTGAACAGCAAACAGGTATCACACTGCACCAGATGACGATGCGGCCCGATGCCGGCGCCATCGTCGCCCAGCAGGCCGTCGCCATCAAGGAGGCCGACACTGCGCTGACCCTGCACGGCAAGGTGCGCCTCGCCGCCAAAGCCTTGCTGGACGCCGAACTGCCCAAGCTGCGGACGGGCGACATCAGCCTCACCCCGCAGGATGAGTCCAGAGCCAGCTACTATGGTCGCCGCACCCCGGCCGATGGCGAGCTGCACTGGGATAAATCCGCCAGGGATCTCTACAACCTGGTGCGCGCCGTCACCCAGCCCTATCCGGGCGCCTTCAGCTTCGCCGGTGATCGCAAGCTGACGGTGTGGAAGGCAACCCACATAGCCCAGGATAGCGACATGCTGCCCGGCACCATCCTCAGCCAGGATCCGCTGCGCATTGCCTGCGGTGAAGGGGTACTGGAAATCGTGGCCGGTCAGGCGGAAGGGGGACTCTATGTGCGCGGTGCCCAGCTCGCCCGTGAACTGGGCCTGGTGGCAGGCATGCGGCTCGGCGCCAAAGCCAGCAGTGCCCTGCGCAAGGAGCGATTGACCCGGGTGCTGATCCTCGGGGTCAACGGCTTCATCGGCAACCACCTGACCGAGCGTCTGCTCAAGGATGGCCGTTACGAGGTCTATGGGCTGGATATCAGCGCCAGCGCGCTCGGACGCTTCATCGACCACCCCCATTTCCATTTCGTGGAAGGGGACATCAGCATCCACACAGAGTGGATCGAGTATCACATCAAGAAGTGCGACGTGATCCTGCCGCTGGTGGCCATCGCCACCCCCATCGAATACACCCGCAACCCGCTGCGCGTGTTCGAGCTCGATTTTGAAGAGAACCTCAAGATCGTCCGCTACTGCGTGAAGTACAACAAGCGCATCATATTTCCCTCCACCTCCGAGGTGTACGGGATGTGCGACGATCACAGCTTCGATGAAGACGAGTCCCGCCTCATCGTCGGCCCCATCCACAAGCAGCGCTGGATCTACTCCGTCTCCAAGCAGCTGCTGGATCGGGTGATCTGGGCCTATGGCAAGAAAGAGGGGCTCAATTTCACACTGTTCCGCCCCTTCAACTGGATGGGACCGCGGCTGGATAGCCTGGACTCAGCCCGCATCGGCAGCTCCCGCGCCATCACCCAGCTGATCCTGAATCTGGTGGACGGCACCCCGATCCAGCTGGTGGATGGCGGCGCCCAGAAGCGCTGCTTCACCGACATAGAGGACGGCATCGAGGCCCTGTTCCGCATCATAGAGAACAAGGGCAACCGCTGTGATGGCCAGATCATCAACATCGGCAGCCCGGACAACGAGGCCAGCATCCTCCAGATGGCCGAAGTGCTGCTCGGCAAGTTCGAGGCTCACCCGCTGCGCCACCACTTCCCGCCGTTTGCCGGTTTCAAGCGAGTGGAGAGCAAGTCCTTCTACGGTGACGGCTATCAGGATGTTTCCCACCGCCGTCCCAGCATCAAGAATGCCCGTCGCCTGCTCAACTGGGAACCGACCATCGAAATGGAAGAGACCATCGGCAAGACCCTGGACTTCTTCCTGCAAGGGGCGGTCAGCACGGGAGTCGAGCATGATTGATGTGGGTCTGCGGATCGACGTTGATACCTTCAGGGGGACCCGTGACGGGGTTCCCCGCTTGCTGCAAACCCTCGACCGGCATCAGATCAAGGCCAGCTTCTTCTTCTCCGTGGGCCCCGACAACATGGGGCGCCACCTGTGGCGCCTGCTCAAACCCCGCTTCCTGCTCAAGATGCTGCGCTCCAACGCGGCATCCCTCTATGGGCTGGATATTCTGCTGGCCGGCACCGCCTGGCCCGGCAAGTCCATCGGCAAGCAGCTGGGCTCCCTGATGCGCGATACCGACAGCGCCCGCCATGAGGTGGGCCTGCATGCCTGGGATCACCACGGCTGGCAGGCCAATACGGGCCGCTGGAATGAAGCAACGCTTATTCACCAGACAAGGCTGGGGGTGGATGCCCTCAACCAGATCCTGGGGCGGGAGGTGGATTGCTCCGCCGCCGCCGGCTGGCGGGCAGATCCGCTCACCACCCAGGCCAAGGAGGCGTTCGGCTTTCGCTACAACAGCGATTGCCGTGGCAGCGGCCTGTTTCGACCCCTGCTGCAAGATGGCCGACCGGGTACGCCGCAGATCCCGGTCAACCTGCCCACCTTCGACGAGGTGGTCGGCACAAAGGTGACAACGGCGCAGTTCAACGCCTTCATGCTGGACAGGCTCTGCACCCCGCCGCAGGTGGCTCCTCACGTCTACACCATTCACGCCGAGGTGGAAGGGATCGTCATGGCGGATCAGTTCGATGCGCTGCTGGCCGAGGCTAGCGCTCGCGGCATCCGCTTTGTCCCGCTGGGAAGTCTGTTACCCCCTGAACCCGCTCAATTGGATGCCGGACGGCTGGTGCGCGGCACCCTGCCGGGGCGAGAGGGATGGCTTGGCTGCAAGGCCGATGTCTAGACCCTTACTCACATCGCGGACGTCATGATGCGCCATTGCGCTCACCACACAATGCTACAGAGGATGTCATGAAGTTGACCAAGTGGGCCCTGCCCCTGTTCTTTCTCTTGTTTTACCTGCTGCCCCTCGACCAGCGGCCGCTTTGGAGCCCCGACGAGAACCGTTACGCCGAGATAAGCCGGGAGATGGTGAGCACGGGGGATTGGGTCGTGCCCCACTTCCTGGGCTTGCGCTATTTCGAGAAGCCCATCGCCGGTTACTGGTTCAACAGCATCAGCCAGCAGCTGTTTGGTGACACCAACTTCGCCGTGCGCTTCGCCTCGGCCGCCGCCACAGGCCTGAGCGCCCTGCTGATCGTCTGGTTTGCGCTGCAGCTTTGGCAATGCCGGCGCAAGGCCTTCCTTGCCGGGCTCATCTATCTGTCACTGTTGATCGTCTATGGCATAGGCACCTACAGCGTGCTCGATGCCATGGTCACCCTCTGGCTCAACGCGGCCATGGTCAGCTTCTATCTCATCCGGCAGGAGAGTCCGCTGCGAACCCGGGTCGCCGGCTACCTGCTGTTTGGCCTGGCCTGCGGCATGGGCTTTCTCACCAAGGGCTTCATCGCCCTGGCGGTGCCTGTCATCGTCATAGTGCCCTACGTCATTTATCAGCGCCGCCTGCCCGAACTGCTGCGCTTCGGCCCATTGGCGATGGTGAGTGCCGCCCTGCTGGCCGCCCCCTGGGCCATCGCCGTACACCTGCGGGAGCCCGATTACTGGCACTACTTCTTCTGGGTCGAACACATACAGCGCTTCGCGGCGGATAACGCCCAGCACAAGGCGCCGTTCTGGTACTACCTGCCCATGGGGCTGCTCGGCACCCTGCCCTGGCTGGGCCTGCTGCCCGGCGCACTGCGCAAGGGCTGGCAGGATCGCAAGATAAGTCCGGAGACCCTCTATCTGCTGGCCTGGGTGGTACTGCCATTGCTGTTCTTCAGCGTTGCCAAGGGCAAGCTGCTCACCTATATCCTGCCCTGCTTCGCTCCCCTGGCCATGCTGCTGGCCGCCAGCGCCATGGACAAACTCAAGGAGGGGAAAGCACAGCCATTCAGGCTCAACGCCTGGTTGAACGGCCTGTTCGGCCTGCTGTGCATGGGTATCCTCGCCGTGCTGGCCTTCTCCCCCAGCCACGCCGTCTATGGCACCGAAGATAATGGCGCCCTGGCGGTGGCCATGATCATCTTCGCCGGCTGGGCCCTGCTCGGTTTCATACAGTTGAAGGATGTCAGCCGCCGCTGGATCCTGAGCGCGCTCTGCCCCATGGTGCTGGCGGTGGGTCTGCCCTGGGCATTGCCGCAATCCTTGATCGATTCCAAGCTGCCGGAGCGCTTCATCGAGGCCAACCAGGCCGTGCTGATGGACTCCAGCGCCCTGCTGGCCAACGATGTGGGGCTGGCCTCCTCCCTCGCCTGGGGCACCCGGCGCAGCGAGATCCAACTATTCGACAGCAAGGGGGAAGTGCATTACGGCTTGAGTTACCCGGATGCCAAGGAGCGCTACGTGACCCGGGCCGACTTCCCGGCCTGGCTGGCCGAGGCACGTAAAAAAGGTCAGGTGGCCCTGTTGCTGAAAACGGATAAAGACGGCAGCACGGGATCTCTGCCACCGGCCGACGAGACGATAGTGAGCCACCGACTGACCCTGCTTGTCTACCACGGGGCCCGCTGATGGACATGCTGCTGCTTCTGCTGGTGTGCCTGCTGACCTGCGGCGGCCAGATGCTGCAAAAACAGGCGGTCATCAGCTGGCAGCGCCAGCCCTGCAGCCACTGGCAGAAGCTATTTTCACCCTGGCTCATCGCCAGCGTGGCGGCCCTCGGCAGCGGCATGCTGCTCTGGATCTACCTGCTGCAACGACTGCCGCTGAGCATGGCTTACCCCATGCTCAGCATCAATCTGGTGCTGGTGCTGATTGGCTCGCGGCTGTTTTTTCACGAGCAGATCAGCTACCACAACTGGCTGGGGGCCGGTGCCATCATCATTGGCGCCCTCTTGCTGGGAGGCTTGCTATGAAAGGTGACAATACCGGGGTTGGCAAAGAACCTGCGGTGACGGGGAGGCCCGCGATCAAGGGCTATCTCTATGTGCTGGGCAGCATACTGCTGGTGACCCTGGCCCAGCTCGCCATGAAGTGGGGTGTCATGCAGCTGCCAGCCTGGCAGGCCAGCCTCGATATCATGCTGGCTCACCCGGTGCCGCTGCTGGTCATCACAGCCGGAGTGGGCTGCTATGCTCTGTCGCTGCTCTGCTGGCTGGCGGCGCTGCACTTCACCCCGCTCAATATCGCCTACCCCCTGCTCAGCACCAGCTATGCGCTGGTCTACCTGCTGGCTGTCACCATACCGAGCTTTGCCGAACCGCTGGAGCCGGGCAAGGCGGTGGGAGTGATCTTCATCCTGCTGGGAGCCGTGCTGGTGGGGATAAAACCGGTGGGCAGGAAGCGCAACGCCCATTAACCCATCACGGGTTGGGCTCGCTATCCTCCCTGTGCAAGGGCTGCTTCGGCAGCCCTTTTCTTATGATGCGGACCCTCTGCTCACCCGGCTCACCTCCCTTCGTCGCTGCGCGCCTGAGAACAAGTGTCACGCCAGTGAACCAGTCGGGCGGCGGTACTGACAAGCGGCGTACTTGACCGCACTCGGAACATGCCTTTATAACGGAACTCCCAAGGAAGAGAGAATTCTATGTCGGCCAAGCATCCCATCATTGCAGTCACCGGTTCGTCCGGTGCCGGCACCTCCACCTCCACCAACGCCTTTCGCTCCATGTTTCATCAGCTTGGTTACAAAGCGGCCGTGGTGGAAGGGGACAGTTTTCATCGCTACACCCGACCGGAAATGGACGTGGCGATCCGCAAGGCGCGCGAGCAGGGGCGCCACATCAGCTATTTCGGCCCCGAGGCCAACGACTTCGCGCTGCTGGAATCCTTCTTCCAGGAGTACGGCCAGAACGGCAGCGGCCAGTATCGGCGCTATCTGCACAGCTTCGACGAGGCGGTCCCCTTCAATCAGATGCCGGGAACCTTCACCCCCTGGCAAAATCTGCCGAGCGAAACCGATCTGCTGTTTTACGAGGGACTGCACGGCGGCGTGGTCACAGATGACCACAATGTGGCGCGTCACGTGGACTTTCTCATCGGCGTGGTGCCCATCGTCAACCTGGAGTGGATCCAGAAGCTCATCCGCGATACCTCGGAGCGAGGTCACTCGCGCGAAGCGGTCACCGACTCCATAGTCCGCTCCATGGATGACTACATCAACTTCATCACACCGCAGTTTTCCCGCACCCATATCAACTTCCAGCGGGTGCCGACCGTGGATACCTCCAACCCCTTCAGTGCCAAGGTGATCCCGAGTCTGGACGAGAGTATGCTGGTGATCCGGTTTCGTGGCATCAAGCAGGTGGACTTCCCTTACCTGTTGTCGATGATAGATGGCTCCTTCATCTCACGGATGAACACTATCGTGGTTCCGGGTGGCAAAATGGGCTTCGCGATGGAGCTGATCCTGCGCCCGCTGATCCAGCAACTGCTCGAAACCGGCAAGATCACTTAAGCCAAGGAGCTTATGATGCGGTTAGCGTTTATCTCTGTGGTATTGGCCGCCCTGCTGGGCGGTTGCAGCAGCGGCCCGGCCGCTCCGACCCTGGAGTCGGGCACCATGGTGGTGCGACCGGCTGCGAGCTGGCCGTTTGGTGCGACGCCGCGCTACGCGCTGGCCGAGCAGTTCCAGTATGCGGGTGAGAGTGCCGAGGGCTGGCTGGTGCCGGTTCAGCAGGCGGTCAATCAGGAGCTGGGCAGCAAGGGCTGGCAGAGCGTGCCCCTCGATGAAGCGGATCTCTGGGTCGCCATCGGTGTCGCAGGCAGCAAGGACTTGAGCGATGGCGAGATTTTCGCCCGCCTCGGCATGACCCCCGGGCTGCAAGCCAAAGTGGGGGCACGCAAAGGCACCCTGGCCATAGTCCTGCTCGACCGGCGTACCCAGCAGGCGGTGTGGAGCAGTGCCATCCAGCTCGCCAGTGACGTCGCCATCCCCGACGAGTCACGCCGCCAGCTGAGCCAGCAACTGGCCGGCCAGATGCTGGACTCCCTGCCCGCCCGCTAGCACGGGTCTTTTCCCCTTGAAACAAAACGGCCTGCGAGAGCAGGCCGTTGTGATCACACCATGACGATTACTTGCGCTGACAGGTCAGCAGGGTCACATCTTTCTGACTGAGGATGGCCTGTTTCTCCTGATTCCAGAAGGTGGTGACACCATCGGAATACTTGGCGCCAGACTCTGCTTCTACCCGGCCCAGCTTGTGATACACACCGGCGTACGGGAACTGCACCATGTCGGCCTGAGCATCATAGGTAATGGCCAACAGCTCTTCTCCGCACTGGTACTGGCTGTACTGGTACTGGGTCGGCTGGGGCATGCTGCAGGCCGCCAGCCCCAGCAGGGGAAGTAACACTATCAAGTTTTTCATTGCACTTTCCTTATGTCATGGCGTTATCGACGGGACAAATCACAGCTATCAGGCTTCAAGAATTTGATAACTATGGGTAATTTCTACCGCTTTTTCCAACATCAGGGAGACGGAACAATACTTTTCCATCGACAGGTCCACCGCGCGGGCCACCTGCTTCTCGGCCAGCCCCTTGCCGGTGACCACAAAGTTGAGGTGGATCTTCTCGAACACCCGCGGCACCGACTCCACCCGCTGCCCTTCCAGTTCCACATGGCAGGCGGTCACGGATTGACGTGCCTTCTCCAAAATGGAGACAACGTCGATCGAGCTGCAGCCGCCCACCGCCAGCAGGATCATCTCCATCGGGCTGGCACCTTCGCCGGGGTTGGCGCCGTCCAGGGTCACCTGATGACCGGACTCACTCTCGCCGACAAACTTCATGCCTTCCACCCAGCTGACCTTGGCTTTCATCTCACATTTCCTCTTAATGACGACATATCTGACTGACATAGCATACCCCAGACGACGCCCAATCGGCATATGTGAGCCATTTTCGGGAACTTCGGTGCTAACTAGATCAAAATCAACATCTGATGCCCCCAAGTTCCCTAAAATGGCGCAGATAGCGCAGCAGGCATCAAGGGGATCTGGCAAAAGCCCTCAAAGCCTTGTCAGCACAGACAAAGGCTCTTATCCTACTGCGACTAATACAAGGAATGGCAAGGTTGGCAGCTTGCCCGGACGCACGAGTCCATAAAAAGACACTACAGAGGAATTCTCATGGTCATTGGCAAACCGCAAAGCGATCCCACCCTGGAATGGTTCTTGTCGCACTGCCACATTCATAAGTATCCCGCCAAGAGCACCCTGATCCATGCGGGTGAGAAAGCGGAGACCCTCTACTACATCGTCAAGGGCACTGTGGCCGTCTTGATCAAGGACGATGAAGGCAAGGAGATGATCCTCTCCTATCTGAACCAGGGCGACTTCCTGGGCGAGATGGGCATGTTCGAGGAGAGCGAGAATCCAGAGCGTTCCGCCTGGGTGCGCGCCAAGGGCTCCTGTGAAGTAGCCGAGATCTCTTACAAGAAGTTCCGTCAGCTGATCCAGGTCAACCCGGACATACTGATGCGTCTCTCCGGCCAGATGGCGACCCGACTGCAGCACACCAGTCAGAAAGTCGGCAACTTGGCCTTCCTGGACGTGACAGGCCGGATCGCCCAGACCCTGCTCAATCTGGCCAAACAGCCGGACGCCATGACCCACCCGGATGGCATGCAGATCAAGATCACCCGTCAGGAGATTGGCCAGATCGTCGGCTGCTCCCGTGAAACCGTTGGCCGGATCCTCAAGATGCTCGAAGAGCAGGAGCTGATCTCCGCCCACGGCAAGACCATAGTGGTGTTTGGTACCCGCTGACAGGGTTCCCTGACGGCTCAGCACAGAGCCGTTGGATAAAAAAGGCTGCCACGGCAGCCTTTTCTGATCGTCTCCCCTATAATCGCGAACGCCCTTCCCCAGCCTCAATCAAGCGAGTGTGTATGCATCTTCAATGTCCCGTTTGCCGCAGCCCCCTGCATCTTCACGAAGCATCCCGCGGGGTCTATTGCGACAACAAGCACCATTTCGATCCGGCCCCGGAAGGGTATCTGGATCTCATTCCCGGCAAGAAGAATCCCAAGGACAGCGACAGCCGCGCCCTGATGCGTGCCAAGCGCCACTTCCTGGAACAGGGCCATCAGGCGCCGCTGGTAGACGCCATGGCGGCCTTGTTAGCCCCCCTCGGTGCCCATGAACTGATCCACCTCGGCTGCGGCGAAGGTTACTACTGCCGTGCCCTGGCCGAGCGCCTGCCCGAATGGCAATTTGGCGGATTCGATCTGGCCAAGAACGCCATCTTCGCCGCCAACAAGGTACAGCCTGAAGCTCAGTTCATCATCGCCGATCCGGCTCGTGCCCCGCTGCAACCGGGCACGGCCCAGGTGCTGCTGGTCAATGATCTCAAGGTCAAGACAGAGCTGCTGGTCAGCTGGCTGGCACCGGGTGGTTACCTGCTTTACCTGCAGCCAGGCCCGCGCCACCAGTGGCAGCTGAGGGTCAGCCTCAACCCTGTCAGCATGGAGCACCCCCTCAGCTGGCCAGCCCTCGGCGGCCTCAACCCCGTGGGTCAGGAGCGTTGCCAGTTCACCATGACCATGGATCAGAGCCTGCGCAGCTTCATTCTGGAAACCAGCCGACTCGGCTGGCGGGCCAGCGCGGAGCAGCGTCACGCCTTTACCCAGCAGGGACCGGATGAACTGGAGCAGGATCTGCTGTTGAGCCTGTGGCAAAAGCCGCTCTGATTGCGCTCATTCCCATGAAAAAATGCCCTGACGGGCCTTTTTTATTGAACGAATACAGAGGTCACAGCTTGATCCAGGCATCCCCCCAGGCCGTGCCCTTGCCAGGCTCATAGGCCCAGGCCGCGCCCGCACACCAACCGGTATAGGGGTGGGGCTTGCACTGGTAGTTGCCCCCCAGATTGCTTACCTTGTCCCCCGCCTTGTAGGCCGTCCCTGCTTGGTAAGGGGGGTTGCCATCCGGCGGCGTAGTACCGCCACTGCCCTTGATCAGGATCTCGTGGGTCGCACTGCGACTGAGCCCCTGCTCGTCGGTCACCTTGAGCACGAAACCGTAGCGGGTATCGCTGACCGGCGTGGCAGGCAGGGTAGCGCTCAGGGTGGACTGGGTCAGATCCGAGGCGCTGGCCCCGGCGGGCAGGGTCCAGGCATAGCCGAGCGGTTTGCCTTCCGGATCGCTCGACCCCTGGCCGGAGAGCAGCACGGTCGCACCGCCCAGCGCCTCGCTCGGGCCGCTGATGTTGGCCACTGGCGGCAGGTTGGTGCCGCCGCCGTTGTCCTCGATCACCACCTCGGGGAAGAAGTGCTGCACGCACTGGCTGTAGTCCCGCGCCTTGAAGGCACTGAAGCGGGTCTGGTAACCCACCAGCTTGCAGGCGTAGCTCTTGCCGCCATTGGGATTGCCCGGCACATAGCTCCAGTCATTCTCCCAATAGATGGGCAGGGCGCCGGCGCCCGCCTCGTCAAAGTACTTCATGTTCTTGCAACCAAGCACCTCGTCTGCCGGCACGGGTACCCCCAGATACTGGGCCTGGGCCTGGTAGTAGGTGATGCGGTTCTGGGACTGGGCGTGCTCGGCCGTGCCACCGCACTCCACCCCGCCGTTGATGATCTGGGTGGTCACCCCGAAGCCCGGCACCAGACCATTCTGCCTGTCGTGGTCATTGGGCTGCCAGGTGCCGTCGATCACGTGCAGCATGGAGGGCTTGGGCGGCTGCGGATAGACGAAGAAGAAGACGGCGCTGGCGAGGTTGAGCCAGGTGTCCGCCACTTTTTCCGGGTTGTCCAGCAGGGTGCGCACTGTGCCGAACATGGCCTCGGAGAAGGGGCCATAGTTGTAGTTGTAAGAGAGCTGCTTGGCGCCACGACCGAAGTAGCTCTTGAACTCGCCGTTCTCGAACTTGCCGCACGGCCACTGCTGACCCTGCCACACATCCGGCCGACACTCGGCGTTATAGCCACCGCGCATCTGCTCGGTCCAGCCCATCTCCCGCACCCAGACCAGGCCCTGACGCCATTCGGGTTCGGGTCGCCAGCTCTCGTGACCGCCGGTCTCCTGGGCGAAGTGGGCAAACATGATGGCCAGCGACTTGCGGCAGATGGCCTCGGCATTGCGCCCGTCGCTGTAATCACCGCAAAAAGCCGGGAACTTGGCCACCGCCTGCAGGAAGCCGCGATAGGTGTATTCCGGGGCCCGCAGCGGGAACAGGAAGTTGAACTGGGACTCGCTGAGCAATCCCTCGACCCGCTTGACGTTGGCAGGGTTGAGCGCAAGCCCGGGGGCCACCGCCTCGACCACGGCATTGTCGCGGGTCGCGATGGAGGCCTTGACCGCCGCCATGGCAGGGAAGTCGGTGAGCGCCTGCTCCCTGGCGTCCAGCTCGCTCTGGCTCAGGTAGACGGGCGTGCCTTCGGTGGCGCCGCTGCCCCCCTCCACCGGAGGCGTGATGCCAGTGCCACCATCAGGCGGAGTCGCTTCCCCATCCCCCATCAGGGCCCACGGAGAGTCCCATTCATTGGCCACTTGTACCCCCGGGCTCTGGCCCGGATTGGCGTACCACTTGGCTTCATAGATCTTGCCGTTGAAACTGACCTGGCTGCCGCCACTGTAACCCTGATTGATGTCATACAGGGTGGCGGCCCACAGCTGACCGCTCAGACAGAGTCCGGCCAGCAGGCTGGCCACAGAGGACTTTCTTATCATCATCGTTACCTCTTGCTAGATAAAAGGCGGGGCTTGGCCCCCGCCTGTGGTACCTCGCATTGCGCGAGGAAAAAGCGTCTCAGCGCGTCAACGGCATGCCGTTGACCGTGTAGCCGAGACCGGCCGGTGCAGGCGTGAGCAGAGCGTCACTCTGCACCTGATTGCGGCACAGCACGCTGGCGCTGCGCGGCTCACTGGCAGTGGGCACGTTGACGTGGAACTTGTTCATCACGCTGGCGCTCAGGCGATGGTTGGCCAATCTGAAACGCAGCAGCCCATCACGGGTCTCCACCTGCAATTGGCAATCCCCCGTCCCGAGCCGCTCGCTGTCATCGCCATAGGTAAAGCCATAAGCACCGTGCAAGGCCGGATAGAGGTAACCGGGCAGCTGCCTCTGCGGATCGTAGTAACCGACCAGGGTCGTCACCGGCACCCCGAAGGCGTCAGGTTTGCGCTCCACCGCCAGGTCCGCCAGCGGCCCCTCGTTCCAGCGTGCACCGTCCGAGGTGTAACTCTTCTTGAAGCCACGGGAGACGGTGATCTGCTGACCGTTGATGAAGAGGGTACTGTTGTAGCCAGCGTCGTGATCGACAGTGACGATGCGGCCACGATTGACCGCCGAGGCCAACGGCAGCTGGATGTTGCGGGTCCAGTTGCCATCCCACATGGCCACCTTGACCAGGTCGTACTCGGCCAGCAGGGCGGCCAGTTTCACTTCTCCCAGATCACTCACGGGTGCCGTGATCTGCTCGGAAAGGTCGACCTTGTGACGGTAGGGCTCCATTTTGGCGCGGCTCTCGTTCCACTTGCTGAAACCCGTGGCGGAACTGGCATCAAACACTGCCTTGCTCTCGAGGAAGCGCTGGATGATGGCCGCCGAGTTGGGGGTGTAGAGCGTAAAACGGTTGAAACCGGAGAGCGGCGCACCGCCAGCCATGGCATCGAGACCAAAGGTGCGGCTGTGGAACGGCGCCTGACACTGGCCATCCAGACAGGTGCTCTGGCCGCTGCGGGTTGCGAAGAAGTTGGGAATGAAGCGGTTCTTGTCGCCATCCCAGCCCCAGGTGGCATTGTTCTGGTCGGCGCTGCGATGCACAGAGCCGGCAAAGCCCCCCACATAATGACCAAGGCCGTAGTTGTGACCCACCTCGTGGCTGAACTCGTTGCCAAGGGACGCGTCCAGGGTGACTATGCCGCCCCCGCCGGAGCCGCCATGTACCTTCACCCCGTTGGCGTACTTGCCGCGACTGTTGTGGGCAGCCAGCTGGGCCACCACATAGGGGTGGCTGCTCTCCCCCTCCCCCGCCGTGCTGTTGATGCCGTAGTTGGCATTGTCGATGCCATGGGAGATGAGCTCTTTACCGATGCGCTGGCGCATGGTGCCGTCGTGCCAGCCCCCTTCACTCGGATCAAAGTCGGTGAGCAGGGTGCCATCCGGCAGCATCACCTCGGGCAGCGACAGGGGGGCATATTGACTCACGATGAGACGGCTGGCAGGTATGGTCTGGAAGTACTCCCGATGTGCCTCAGGATCCTTGGCAAAGGCAAACTGGTTGCGCGGTGTGGTCAGCATACCGATGTCGATGGTGTGGATCAGCAGCTCCCCCGGTGCCCCCACCTTGAGGCCCGTCAGCTCGCCGTGGAGCTGGTTATGGCTGAACCACAAGCTGAGTCCAGGTACTATCCATTTGGAGGGTAATACCCCGCTCCAGGCATCGCTGGCGTAGGTGATGCCGTTATTTTCCAGCTCACCGTCACGGATCCACTGACCGCGCACAAATTTGAACTGCTGACTCTGACCACGGGAGAGTGTCACCTGACGGCCACTGAAAGTGACAGTCGAGTCGTAGCCGGCATTGGAAGCGAGGCGCACCATCTTGCCTTCCAACGCCGCATCCGTCGGCAAATAAACGTTGCGCACCCAGCGCCCGTCTGCGGTCTGGATGGACACAAGCGCATGGACTCGCAACTTGCTCAGCAGGAAGGCGCCGGCCGGATCACCCAGCTTTGCCAGTTCGCTGCTGCTGTTGATGACGCCTGTGGTACCGGGGCCCGGGGTGAAATCGACCCCCTCTTCGGGGGAACCCTCCAGGTAGTAAGCCGTTTTGGGTAGTTTTGAGGGCAGATTGAGTCCCATTGAGCCGAGCAACTTACCCGTCCCATCATAGGCCATCACCACCATGGGAGCTGTGCTGTCGGCTTGCATCGGCCTGACCAGCAACAGGCTCTTGCGCAGGGCGGTGAGATGGGGCTGATTGTCCCCCTCACGAGGATGGGCGGGCAGGATCTGGCTCTGGGCAAACTGCACCCTGGCCGCCAAGGATCCTTGCAAGTCATTCTGTGGGGTTGTGCCGTCGAATATCAGGGCAGGGACTGCCTGAGTAGCGGCCAGCAGAGAACCGCTTGCCAGCACTGCGGTGATCAGGCTGGCAATACGGGTAGTGTGTATGGTCATCATGACGCTCGCTGTTGTTGTGGGAAAAAGAAGGGGCATGCCAAGCATGCCCCGGTTGGTTCACAGAAAGGCTAGTTGACAAAAAAGTTAATTACAGATGGCAGCGCCCAGGTCCTGCCAGACGTCGTGCTGGCCGGGCTCATTACCCTTGGTCCAGTACTGGGCCTTCCACTGGTGGCCGTTGTGGGTGGTCAGGTCACCGGCGTTGTAGGCTACCCCCGCATCCCAGCCCAGCTGCACCTGGCTTGTCAGCTTCCACTGATCGGCGCTGCGACTCGGCTCATTGCCCTGGGTCCAGTACTTGGCCTGCCACACCAGCTGGTTGTGGCTCACCTTCTCGCCACCGTTGTAGGTGGTCGCGGCTTTCCAGGCCGGCCAGTTGGCCGCATCTGGATCGGTCGCCCCGCACTCGCCTCCCCCGCTGACCGGCGTCACGGTGAGACGGGTCTTGCCCTGGGCATCCAGCACGCCGTCGGTCACTGTGACAGTGAGGTCGTAGCCGGTCGACTCGGTCACGCTGGGACCGGTAACCACCAAAGTGCTGCTGTTCTGACCGCTGGCCGTCAGGCCTGCCGGCACGCTCCACTGATAGCTGAGGGTGTCACCGTTGGGATCGGTGGCGTTGGCAGTGATGCTCACCTGCTTGCCTGCCTGTACCGAGACCTTGTCCTGCACTGTCACCACCGGCGGCAGATTGGGTTGCGGCGCCTTGTTGGTCACCACTACCTGATCCTTGGCACTGAGGTTGTGGTCGTCGGTCACCGTCAGTTCGAACACCAGATTCACGTCCTGGCTGACCGCATCGACGCTCACCTTGGCCTTGGCCAGGTTGGCATCGCTCAGGGTCGCCTTGGGACCCGAGACCTGAGTCCAGTTGTAGCCGAGCACAGCGCCTTCCGGATCGCGGGAGGAGGAACCGTCCAGCACCAGCTCTGCCGGGCCGGTCACGGCAAGATCATTGCCAGCGTTGGCAACAGGCGGCTTGTTGGTGGGCGGCGTTGTGCCTTCCCCGTTGCCCAGCCCCTCGTGCATGGCGTTGAGAATGTCGCCGTTGTCGGCGTCGATTTCCCAGGCAAACAGGCCGCCGAGCTGGTTGGCCAGCACGTACTGTCCCTTGGCCTTGACCGAACGGTCGTCATCGAAGGTGATGAGCTCACCGGTGGATGCCTTGAACACATAGGGTGCCTCGGCAACTTCGTCATAGCTGTACTGCCAGTCACCGGCCATCTTGCCCTTGGCGATGCCACGGTAGTCGATGACCCCCTTCTCCCAGATCCCTTCCGCTTCGGTGCCCGCTATGGGGCCGGTGGCGGTGCCGGTGAAGGGATTGTTGCCCTGATAACCGCTGACGCCGGTCCAGCCACGGCCATACATGGCCGCGCCGACCACCACCTTGCCCGGTTCGACGCCCTGACCCAGCAGTGCCTTCACCCCCTTGTCCGTGGTGTAGCGGGTATCGGGATCCCAGCTAGCGTCATACAAGGCGGTCTGGTGCCCCAGCTCGGTGTTGGTCCAAGCGCCGTTGAAGTCGTAGCTCATCAGGAAGATGTGATTCATGTATTGCTGGGCGGCGCGGTAATCCACCTTGGCAATCTTGTCATCGCCGGCGCTGATGGCGGAGGTGAGCTCGTAGGTGCGGCCCGTCTCTGCGCTCAGCTCGTCGAGCATGGCGCGCAGCTCCTTCATCAATAGCACATAGGTCTCGCCGTCGGAGGCATTACCAAGATCCGGATTGGCTCCCTGGCCACCCGGGAACTCCCAGTCGATGTCCACCCCGTCGAAGAATTTCCAGGTTTGCAGGTACTCTTTCACCGAGGCGACGAAGGTGTCGCGCTTGGTCTTGTCACCAAAGAAGAAGAAGGGGTCGGAGAGGGTCCAGCCGCCGATGGAGGGGAGAATCTTCAGGTCAGGATAGGCCTGTTTGAGCGCCATCAGGTTGCCGAAGTTGCCCTTGTACGGCTCGTCATAGGCGGTGAGATTGCCCTGCCCCATCTGGATGGCAGCCCAGGGATCGTGGATGGAGACCTTGAAGTCCTCCCGCCCGGCGCAGGAGCGTTGCAGCGCCTCGAAACTGCCGGAGATGGACTTGAGACTGTCGTTGATGCCATTGCCGCCACAGATGGGGGTAAAGCCGTAAAGAATGTGAGTCAGGTTCTGGGCCGGGACCTTGTCCACGGTGAACTTGCGGCCATAGACGCCCCACTCCACATAGTAGGCCCCCACCACCTTGCCGGATTTGTTGGCGTAAGGTTTGTTGTTCTCCTGCAACGGCGCCTTGAGCGGCACCAGATGGCTGCCATCTGTGTCGGCCACCAGAATTTCTTTCTTGTCGGAGAGAGTGCAACCATCGGCATTGCACAGGGCCACCTGCATCTGGTAGCGGCCTCCCTTGGTCACCTTGAAGTTGGCGGTGCCAGAGGCTGACGCGGCGCCGGACCACACCTCCTGGCCATCGAGCAGTACCTTGGCCGTCTGGCCGACATCACCGGACCAGAGGTTCCAGCTCACGCTGACCGGCGCGCCATCGGCATGTACCTTGACCAGTTTGTTGTAGGAGGTGGCGGCTTGATCGACTTCGACGATGGCGAACTTGGTTTCGCCCCAGCCGATGGTGGGTTTGCCGGGGGCTGCAGCGAAGGCGGAGGAGGCACACAGACCCCCGACCAACAACGCCAGTACTGAGGGTTTTGGACTTAACATAGTTGAATATCCTTATTTCGTTCTTGGAATTAACAACGAAAAAGGCAACGCCAACCAGACAGGTAACGCAGACAACATCGCGCCATGGCTTGGCCCATGGACGAAACAACCTGTGGTGGCCCCGCTATCTTAGGTACTGCTGACCCTTAGACCGGAAGCTTTGCGTCCCGGACTTTCGTCCGGTTTGCCTTTTGCACAACTTGATTTGCGACAAAAAATAATCGCCGGTTGAATATAAGGAGTTAAAAGAGGAAGGGCAAACCTCTGGCAGGTTATTAATAAGCCACTTTTTATCGAAAAATAGCCCCAAACGAGAAGAAAAGACGCTTTGCTGTGTAAGAAAGCGCCGATCTTGACGTCTCGGGGCTGAGATTAAAAATCAGACGAATTACTTGTTTCGTGATCATCATCAAGTTTGGCCGGCCGCAATATGCTGTTCATCAGCGCACGCAACTTGAGCGGTTTGACCGGTTTGCTGATGTAGCCGTAGCCGTGTTCACGGATCTGCGCCTGCAACTCGCTCTTGCGATCCGCACTGATGATGATGCCGCCAATGTCGTTGCCATGGGCGAGGCGCAGCATGTGCAGGGCCTGCAACCCTGTCTTGCCGTCATCCAGGTGGTAATCGGAGAGCACCAGCTGCGGCAGGAAACCGCCGGCGATGAGATCCTCCGCCTGAGCCTGGCTCTGGGCACACACCACCTCGCAGCCCCAACGCCCCAGCAGGGAGTGCATGGCGATGAGAATATCGCCCTCGTTGTCGATGCAAAGCACCCGAACGCCTTCCAGTTGGCTATCCCGCAGGGCGGGTGCCGCCACTTGCGTCGTTGCGACAGGGCGGGTCGCCAGATTGAGGGTGATGGCAAACACGGATCCCGCCCCCGGCCAACTGCGCAGGGTCAGGTTGTGGCCCAGCACCAGAGCGATGCCGCGGGCGATGGCGAGCCCCAGACCCAATCCCTGCTCCTTGGCGGTGCGGGAGTGATCGAGGCGCGAAAATTCGTCGAAAATCGCTTCCTGCTTGTCGAGCGGTATGCCGGGGCCGTTATCCCACACCTCGATGCGCACCTTGTCCCCCAGCCGACGGCAACCGAGCAGCACACGGCCGCCCGGGTTGTAGCGAAACGCATTGGTGAGGAAGTTTTGCAGCACCCGCCGCAGCAGGCGCACGTCGCTGTACACGGCCAGCTTGCTCTCCACCACCGAGAACTGTATGCCCCCCGCCTGGGCCAGCACCCCGAACTCCGCCTTGAGGTTGTCGAACACGTCGTGCAGGGCGAAATCGAGCTTTTTGGCCTTGAACTTGCCCGCCTCGAGCCGCGAGATGTCGAGCAGATCCGTGATGAGATCCTCGGTCGCCCCCAGCGCATCGTCGATGTGACGGGCGATGCGGGCCGTCTCATCCCGGGGGGGCAGCATCTCCAGCAGGGAAGAGGTAAACAGCTTGGCCGCATTGAGGGGCTGGGTCAGATCGTGGCTCACCGCCGCCAGGAAGCGACTCTTGGAGTGGTTGGCCCGCTCCACCTGCTGGTTCACCAGCAGCAGCTGGCGGTTCAGCTCCGATAGCTCGTGGGTACGCTCGGCCACCCGCGCCTCCAGGTGTTCGTTGGCTTCCCGCAGCACCCGTTCGGCGTCGCGAAACGGGGTGATGTCGGTAAAGGTCATGACGAAACCGCCGGCCGGCATGGGGTTGCCCTGCATCTCGATCACCCGGCCATCGGGTCGCTCCCGCGCCGAAATATGAGGGCTGCCACGCTGCATGAAGGCCACCCGCCGCGCCACCTGGGCCTCGATATCTCCCGGGCCGCACAACCCCTGCTCGGCGTTGTAGCGGATGATCTCCTCGATGGAACGCCCCATCTGGATGAGGCCGGGCGGGTAGTGGAACAGCTCTATGTAGCGCCGGTTCCAGGCCACCAGCTTGAGCTCTCTGTCCACCACGGAAATCCCCTGCCCCATGTGCTCTATGGCCCCCTGCAGCAGGCCGCGGTTGAAGCGAAACACGTCGGAGGCCTCGTCCACTATGGTGGCGATCTCTTCGAGCTGCATGTTGCGCCCCTGCAGGGCCGAGGCCAGCACCAGCCGGGCAGACGAGGTGCCAAATACCCCGGCCAGCAGCCGCTCCGTATGGGCGATAAGCTCAGCCGAGGCCTGCATCTGGGGCGCCAGGGTGCCGCCCCGCTCGCCGGCGAAACGACCGAAGGCGCGCTTGACCCGGCTCGAGCCGACGAAGCGGGCCGCCAGCATCTCCAGCTCCTTGACCGAGACCCGCGCCTGATAGAGGGCCGTGGTATCGCGGCTCGGCTTGCCAACGAAGTTGGCCGCCTGCAGCCGCTCGCTCACCGCCGCCCGCGACAGCAGGGAGCCAGCCACATAACCGAGCAGGTTGAGCAAGAGGCTCAGAAAGATGCACCAGGCCCCCAGGCTCAGATCGCGAAATGCGGGCCAGTCAGGTGGCGCCAGCAGGGATTCCAGCGGCGAGCCGGCCAGCAGGCCGCTCTCCGCCAGCAGGGTCGCAAACCAGAGGCTGACCCCGAGTGCGAGGCCAAGATAGACCCCCTTGCGGTTGCCGTGCCGCCAGTAGAGGCCGAGCAACAGGGCCGGCGCAAACTGGGCCACGGCACCGAACGACAGATAGCCGATGCGTGACAGACTGGTGAGATCCCCAAGCCAGAGGTAGAGCCCCCAGGCCGCCAGCAGGATCAACAGGATGGCGCCCCGGCGTACCTGCAGCAGCAGTCGCACCAGCCGCTCGTCCCGCCCCTGCTGCCAGAAGCGACGCAATAGTATCGGCAGCACAAGGTCGTTGCTGACCATGATGGCCAGGGCGATGGTGGAGACGATCACCATGCCGGTGGCCGCCGAAGTACCGCCGAGAAACGCCAGCATCGCCATGCCGTCGAAGCCGAGCGACATGGGCAGGCTGATCACATAGGTATCGGAGGCCATGCCGGCCCCCACCCACTGCTTGCCCGCCAGCGCCAGCGGCCAGATGAAGAGTCCCATCAGGAACAGGTAGAGCGGAAACAGCCAGCGCGCCCAGTGCAGATCCTGGCCCTGGTTGTTCTCCACCACTGTCACGTGAAACTGGCGCGGCAAGCAGATGACAGCGCACATGGCGACCAGGGTGTAGATGGCAAGCTCCAGCAGGCTGCCCGGCGTCACCGCCACCACGGCATCGAGAAAGTCGCTGGCCACCAGAGTGCGGGCCTGACTCGGCTTGCTGAGGATAAGCCAGAGCGCAAAGCCCCCCACCGCCATGAAGGCGAGCAGCTTGACCACGGATTCGAAGGCGATGGCCACCACCATGCCTCTGTGGTGCTCGGTGGCGTCCAGATGGCGGGTACCGAACAGTATGCTGAACAGGGCCAGCAGCAGGGTGACCCCCAGTGCCAGCTCGGCCGTGTTGCCAGTCGGTCCCGCTGGCACCGAGTTGGCCATCAGCAGATCCAGCCCGGTGACGATCGCCTTGAGCTGCAATACCAGATAGGGCAGCACCCCTATGATGGCAACCAGACTTATCAACATGGCCAGACGCTGGGACTTGCCATAGCGGGCAGCGATGAAGTCGGCGATGGAGGTGATGTGCTCGCGCTTGGCCACCAGGATGAGGCGGGCCAGCAGACGCCAGCCGAACAGGAACACCAGCATGGGGCCCAGATAGATGGGCACCGGCGACCAGGGGGATTCGCTGGCCTGACCGACGGTGCCGAAGAAGGTCCAGGAGGTGCAGTAGACCGCCAGCGACAGGCTGTAGAGCAGGGGTTGCCCCTTGAGACGGCGGCGCTTGCTCTTGTCAGCCACATAGGCGATGAGAAACAGCAGCCCCAGATAGGCGAGCGACAACCCGATCAGCAGCCATCCCTGGTGCATCTGTAACCTCTTGTCCATGTTGAATATTTAAGCGCGGCAGCTGCCAGTCTAGAGAGGAGCCCGGAAAATGTCATCTCCTTCTTGCCAGTCAATCCTTATCGTTTTTCAATAAAAAACCCCTTGACGCAATCTCGAAAAACGATAAACATTGGCGTCAGGTTATCGATAAACAGTAAGCAAACGCCGCCTTGTGCGGCCCATGGCGTCTATCACGAGGTATAGGATGAAATACAACAAGCTCGAACGCATGAGCAGCCTGATCGAATGGATCCTGCTGTTCGCCCTGCTGGCCACCCCGATCATGACAGTGCTGGTTACCTGGTCCCATCTGCTTGGCGGTAGCGACTACCTGCAGGATCAGCTTATCAATGCGCTGGCTCTGGAGGGTGACAAGGTGCTCAATGGCGTGCCACTGACCATGGGGGAGACTACCGCCACCCAACAGGCCGCCCCCACCCCCTCGCTCAGCGACTATCCGCTTGACCTGGGCACGCGCCTGCTGGCTACCCTGGTCATGCTGCTGCCGGATCTGGTGTTCATGCTGATCCTGTGGCAACTGCACCAGCTGTTTCGCGGCTATCGGCACGCCATGCTGTTCACCTTCAGCCAGATCCGCCGCTACCGGCTGATCGGCCTGCTGCTGTGTGCCAGCTTCGTCACCAAGATCATCACGACACCGCTGCTGGACACAGTGCTCACCCTGCCAGGCCCCGAGCTGCACGGCACTATCAACATCAGCTCATCGGACTTCCAGTTGCTGCTGGCAGGCTTGATTGTCTCGGCACTGGCCCTGGTGATGCGCGAGGCCAAACAACTGGCCGACGAACAACAACTGACGGTGTGAGGATCCCATGCCCATCATAATCCGGCTCGATGCCCTGCTGGCCGAGCGCAAGATGACAGCCCGTGAACTGGCCCAGCGGGTCGACATCACAGAGGCCAACCTCTCCATTCTCAAGAACGGCCATGCCAAAGCGGTCCGCTTCTCCACCCTGGAAGCCATCTGCCGCGAGCTGGACTGCCAGCCGGGCGACCTGCTGGGCTATGAGCAAGCGCGCTAACCCGCAGGAACGACGCCATGACCCTTCCACCCGTCATCCAGAGTCTGTTGCTGCTCCCCTTCTGGGGAGCAGCCGTCGAGGCCCCGCCCGGCCCAAGCTATCAGCTCATGGCCAGCGCCAAACCCGACACCCTGCTGATCCGCTTCATCCCGGAAGGGACACAGCCTTTCACTCTTCTGCCTGCCCGTACCTTGCGCGGCACACCACAACAGGGGTTGCCTGCTCTTACCTGCCTGGAGAGCGGCGCCAGGGTCAAGCCGGGCCAGCCCATCCGGTGCCGCGAGCTGAGCTGGCAGGTGACGCTCAAGCCTGTGCCTGCTACCGGGGCCGATGCCTCTGCCCAGCAGAGCCTCTACTTTCCGCAAGGCGGCTGGCTGGTCACCGAATGGGGGAATTTCCCGCGCCAGCAGGGTGCACAACCGGGCCGGGTTTGCCTGCCGGATGGCCAGTGCCACCCCATGCCCCGCATGGACGAGCCGCCACTGATCCTGCCCTTCGCCCTGCCAGCGACAACCCAGTCTCGGCAGGGAGCACGTCTGCAGATCCATCACGACGGGGTGGCCGGGGCGCTGAATATCGCCAGCCTGCAAAAGAAGCTGGAGGCCATCATCGATTACCTCGCCTTTCAGCTCGATGCCCCGCCCCCACGCCAGCCCTGGCAACTGGTGTGGCTGGCGCGCGACATCAGTACCCACTCGCTGGGAGGCGCCGCCGGTGCCGGGGCTTTTGTCGCCAACTATCCGGTCAGCGACAACCAGCCCACTGCCGATGCCCCACTGCGCCTGCTACGCACCAGTGCCCACGAGGCAGTGCACATGCTCGACACCCGGGCCAGACCGACCTGGGTCGCCGAGAGCCTGGCGGAGTACCTTGCCATCAAGTCGCTGCACCGCTTCCGTCTGGACACCACCACGGCCGCCGACGAGCTGGCGCACCGCGAAGACCACCTGCCCCATGCCAAGGCAGGCCTCTATCGGGCCAGTGATGCGGTCAAGGCGGGAGATCTCTCCTACTATCCCCTTTTCCACGTGAAAGGGAGCGCCTTCTGGGAGGCGCTGGATCTGGCCCTGCAACGCCATCACCGTACCCTGTCGGCACTCTTGCCGCATCTCTCCTGGCAAAAGGATGGTCGCTTCGACGCGGCCTCCAGCACCTTGCTGGCGGGCACCCTGGGTGCCGAGGTCTGGCATTCCCTGATCGGCCGCTATCTGAGCGAGCCAGCGTGAGGCGAGCGACATGCAAAAAGGGGAACACATGCTCCCCTTCACTTTGTCTGGCACCTTCATCCTCCACCGGGATCAGGCTGACGCTGCCTCGCCAGTGCGCAGCCGCAGGAAGAAAACGGGCACCACCACCAGCACCATGATGAAGAAGATGCCGCCACCGAGAGGCTCGAACAGCAGGCCAGAGAGTGTCATCAGGGCGGCCACCGTCATGCCGAGACCGAGCGCCGCGTAGAGTGCCTGGGTGGGGATCAGCTGCTCCGTTGGCAACTGACGGGTCATGAAGCGCACGGCGCCTAGGTGGCTGACGCAGAAGGTGACCGCATGGAGCAACTGACCCGCCACCAGCACCACCATATCGGTGGAAGCGCCGAGCAGGCTCCAGCGCATCACGCACCCAATCGCCCCCACCAGAAACAGCGTCTGGGCACCGAAGCGGTTGAGGAAGCGCTTGTCGGCGGCGAACATGCCGATCTCCGCCACCACCCCCAGCGCCCACAGATAGCCTATGGTGGTACCGCTGTAACCTGCCGCCTTCCAGTACATGGCGCTGAAGCCGTAGTAGGCGGCATGGCTGCCCTGCAGCAGGGCCGAGATCAACAGAAAGCGGCGCACCGAAGGGGACTTGAGGGTATCGAGCAGGGAGGCTTTCGCCCGCTCCCCCTGAATGTCGCGGGGCGCCGGATCCAACGGCAACCAGCTGAGCAACAGCATGAGCAGCAATCCCGCCACCATGGTATGCAGCACCCAGTCGCTGCCAAAATTCCCCACCAGCGATCCCACCAAAGTAGATGCAACGATGAAAACGAACGAGCCACACAGCCGCACCTTGCCGTAGTCGAGATGGGCCTGCACCACCATGCGGGTGGCCAGTGCCTCCCCCACCGGCATCAGGGTCGGGTAGATGAAGTTCGCCACCAGGGTCAATCCCACCAGCCACCAGAGGTTATGGCTCAGATAAAAACCGAGGAAAGCCAGCAGACTCAGCAGACAGAGCAGCCGGGTGATGGGCAGCAGGTGCCCCGCCCCCTTGATCTGCCCCATCACCATCAGGTTGCCGGCGAAGCGGATCGCCATCCCGGCTCCCAGCAACAGGCCTATCATCTCGGCGCTCACGCCGATCCCCTCCAGCCAGAGCGACCAGAACGGCAGATAGGCACCATAGACGAAGTAGAAGGCGCCAAAGAACAGGGCTAACCAGGAGAAGGCGGGCATAGATCCTCGACAGCGGGAAGAAGGGGCACAAATGATAACCGATTTGCAGGGGAGGATCCTGCGATCCTGAGGGGAAGCAAAAATGAAAAACATCAATAAAATTGAACTATTGCCACAAGAGCGGAGTCTATTGAGTAACACCACCTCCTGGTTAGTGTTGCAATCTTTCCACCCGCTTCTGGCGGGTTTCTTTTTTTAGTGGTCATGGGCCGGTTTCAGCCCACAGAAAAGGGGCCTTGCGGCCCCTGAGTCATAAGATGTGCGTGCTGCTCACCGGCATTAGAAGACGTACTTGACCCGTGCGCTCAGGTTGCGGCCCGGCTCTGTCTTGTTGCTGGTGTTGGCGGTAGCGCTCTGCCCAGTGATGTTCTCGTAGCTGACATACTCCTTGTCAAACAGGTTGAAGACACCGACGTTGAGCTGCACATCCTGTATGGGCTTGAACTGGGCGTAGAGATCCACCACACCCCAGCCGGCGCTCTTGATGTTGTCGTTGCCTCTGGCATCCTTGCCCACCTTGTCCATGTCATCGGCAAAGCGCAGCGCCGTGTTGATGTTCCAGTTCGCCTGTTCCAGGCGCACACCCACACTACCGTTGAGCGGGCTCAGGCTGTTGATGTAGTTGCCATCCCCATCCTTGCCTTCGATGTAAGCCAGATTGCCCCAGACGTTGACCAGGTCATTCAACCAGTAGTCAGCCTTGGCCTCGACCCCCTTGGTGGTCGCCTTGTCCAGGTTCTGGTACTGATAAAGCGCAGTGCGACCCTCGGTGCCGACCTGGGTCAGCTCGATGAAGTCGTCAAACTTGTTGTAGAAAGTCGCCACTTCGTAGCTGAAGCCGCCTGCATCGCCGCGTACCCCCAGATCGATGCCATCGCTGCTCTCGGGCTTGAGGTTGGCATTTGGCTCGATACGATAGCCATACGCCTGGTGGTTCAGGGTCGAGAAGGCGTTGTCATACATGGGGGTCTTGTAGCCATGGCTGTACTGGGCAAACAGATTGGCCGCCTCGTGTGCCTTGAACACCAGCCCCAGCTTGGGTGAGAACTCCCCTTCGGAGAACTTCTTGAGGTTTTCGCCCGTGTAGGCGGGATCCTGATCCGGGGTCATACGGTAGTAGTCGTAGCGAACACCCGGCGTCAGTACCCAGCGCTCGCCAAACTTCAGCTCGTCGAAGGCCCACAGGGCACCGTGTTCCGTGGTAGTGGACGGGAAGCTCAGCTCGCTGTAGCCAACGAAATCACCCGGCGTGGTCGGCGCTTTGAAACGGGTGCGCTCGTTGTCGGTATGCTCATACTCCAGGCCCCAGGCGAGGCGCTGACTGGCCAGTGCCTTGCTGAATTTCACCTGGGCCCCCAGGCTCTCTTGCTCGAAGCCGTTGCTGTCCAGCGAGTTCTTGGTCACATAGGGGTTGCCAGGTCTGACCGGATACTTGGAAGAGGCGTACTGATCCAGGGTCTGCTTGGTGCGGGCATAATAGACCTTGCTGTCGATGCGATCGACCCAGGGCGCGTTCAGGGCGATGCCGTGATCCAGCATCAGGGAGAGGTTGTCCGTGTCCTTGTCGGTGATCGGCTGATTGAAGACGGAGCCTGCCTTGGTGAGATCGACGGCATCCGGATCCTGCCCTTCGTTGAAGTAGTCGACGGTCAGTTTCAGGAACTGATCGTCGCTCAGGTTCCACTGGCTCTTGAACAGCACGGCCTGGCTGACGATGTCGAACTCCTTCTTGTCGCCATCGTAGTTCTGGGTCACGCCGCCGTCACGCCAGGTGTAGCGCAGCAGGTTTTCGAACTCGCCGCTGCGCAGGGCACCGGTAAAACCGGCCATGTTCTGATGACTGCTGGAGGCGTAACCACTGGTCACGTCCAGATAGCTGTCGCGGCCCCGGAGGAAATCGCTGGCATCCTTGGTGGTGATGGCGATGACGCCGCCCAGGGCATCGGAGCCGTAGGCCGCCGACGCAGGCCCCTTGACCACTTCTATCTGCTTGATCATGTCGGTGTCGAAGTAGCTCTGGCCGACCCCGCCGTTCTTGTAGGCATCGTTCTGGCGCACACCGTCACGCACCATCTTCACCCGGTTTTCACCCATGCCACGGATGACGAAGGTCTGGGCATCACCAGCACCGCCTATCGCAGTCACGCCCGGCTCGTAACGGAACAGGTCGGCAACGTTGCTCACCGCCTGCTCTTCAATCTGCCTGGCCGTGATCACAGTGATGGGACCGGAAACATCTTCCAGTTTTTGCTCCATCCGTGAGCCGCTGACGACCATGACTTCATCTGCTTTCTTGTCCGCCGCAAAAACCGGGGAAGCGAGGCCGGTCGCCACGGCAAGGGCAACCAGCGAGAGGGTGTTGTTGTGCGCCACTGTGAATCCTTATTGAGAACTGTTATCAAACAGCTGGCATATTACTTAGCTCGCAACAAAGATCAACAATAAAAGGAATCATTCTCATTTTCTTTTGTCATAGTTAGGTTCTACACTATTCCCCTCTGTTTTCCAGCTCGCCATGCTGTCATCGTATGGCCCCGGCTCTTCTTCGTTGTGAGATACCATGACCCGACTACTGCCCCTGCTCACCCTTCCCCTGCTGCTGGCCGCCTGCGCCACACCGCCAAGTGACGATGCCGGCACCCTCTACCACTATCAGCTCAGCGCAGGCCAGTCAGATGCAGGCCAAGGTGAGCTGACGCTGACACAGGCGGTGGATCGGGTGGCGGACGCCGACATAGTGCTGGTGGGCGAGCTGCATACCCATACTGCCATACACCTGCTGCAGGCCCGTCTGCAGGCGGGGCTGGAAGAAGCATCCCGGGCCGATGGTCGTGCCCTTGTGCTCTCCATGGAGCAGTTCAGCCGTGCCGATCAAGCCGTGGTGGATGCCTATCTGGCCGGGCGCATAGGTGAGGCGGCCCTCATTCGCGATGGCAACGCCTGGCCCAACTACCAGAGCGACTATCGCCCGCTGGTGGAGTTTGCCAAACAGCACCATCTGCCGGTCATCGCAGCCAACGCCCCCAAGCCGCTGGTGAGCTGTATCGGTCAGGAGGGGCCACAGTGGCTCGACAAGCTCCCCGCCAACCGCCGCAGCCAGCTTGCCCGCGAGCTGACGCTCACCGACGATGGCTATCGCCAGAAATTCATGGCCTCGCTCCACCACGGTGATGCCGACGGCAATGCCCGCCGCTTCGCCGCCCAGACCAGCTGGGATGACACCATGGCCGAAAGCATGGTCGATTATCTCAAGCAGCATCCCGGCCGGCGCATCATGCACATCGCCGGCAACTTCCACGTCGAGGGGGGCCTGGGGCTCGCCAGCCGCATCGCCAGTCGCAACCCTGCGCTCAAAGTCGCGCTGGTGGTGCCAGAGACTCTATCGCAGACGAATGCACAGATCCCAGCCGGGCAAGTTGCCGATATACGGGCCCGGATCACACCTCTGCCAGAACGCTGGCTAAATGCAGATGAAATGAAGCAAGATATGGGCGCACTGCATCAATCCCGAAGCCGTGACTGCAGCCAATGGCTGCAACCCTGAAAATCGCCTAAGGATTCCATATGGATGTGTTACTGGTCATCGACATGCAACAAGGGCTGTTTGCTCATCCCCGCCATCAGGACGCGCAGGTCATTGCCAATATCAATCGCTTGGCAGACAGCGTGCGGGCCAATCAGGGCCGTGTCATCTATGTGCAGCACGACGCACCGGGTTCTGAACTGGAACCCGGCAGTGCAGCCTGGCAGCTTCACGCCGATTTGATCCCGGCGCGCAGCGACAGCAGGGTGAGCAAGACCGCCTGCGACAGCTTCCTCGATACAGAGCTCGGCTTTCTGCTGGCGGAACAGGCTGTGGATCGCCTGCTGATCTGCGGCTGTGCCACCGATTTTTGTGTCGACACCACGCTGCGCAGCGCCGCCGCCCGGGGATTTGACGTATTCGCGGTGACGGATGCCCACACCACGGCGGATCGTCCTCATCTGAGTGCGGAAAAAATCATCGAGCATCACCACTGGATGTGGGAGCACCTGAGCCTGCCAAAGGGCAGAACCGTGACCCTGCTCACGACGGATGCGTTGCTCGAAGCCACCCAGCCCGAGCTGACGTGTTAATCTGCCAGCCTTGAAGTGATCACCGGATTGGAGTCTTGTGTGCGTCTACTGTCTGCCGTTGCATTCATGCTGTTGTTACCAGCAAT
Organism: Aeromonas sp. 9A; assembly: GCF_963900955.1. Classification (NCBI taxonomy): domain Bacteria; kingdom Pseudomonadati; phylum Pseudomonadota; class Gammaproteobacteria; order Aeromonadales; family Aeromonadaceae; genus Aeromonas; species Aeromonas sp. 9A. The sequence continues at coordinate 1,268,611 of NZ_CAWRFG010000001.1, read as the reverse complement.
TTCTGCCTGCTCCGGTTTGCCGGGGCGTCAGCCGGATGGCCCGGCCCCCCTGTTTAGAACCCAGATCAACGAAGAGGGGAGCAAGCGTTTCACGTTTGAAGCCGCACCGTTCGACACCCTGCCTACCCGGCTGGAGGAGAACGACGGCAATCGCCTGAGTCGCAGCAAAAGTCTGCTGGAACGGCGTGAAGCTCTGCAGGATGCACAGTTGACCCAGACCCTGGCCGAACGGAAGTATTGCCACAATGGCTATATCATCCTCAGCCAGACCTCCTGGAAGATCCGGGGCGAGTGCAACGAGACGGCCAGCCAGGCCGATCGCGATGCCTTCCCCAACAAGGCTTCCTGGCAGGACTAGCTCTCTGGCGTGACACGCAATAAAAAAACGGGCAGCCTGGGCTGCCCGTTTTTTTATTGCAAAGGCCTGTCGTCAGACTGGCGCATCGGCCGGGCTGGTCAGCTCGGCACCGTTGTCGACCCGTTTGTGCCCTTCCACCAGATGCACGAAATCCACCAGCTCGTCACCTGAGACGCGAAATGCCTGGCCGAAGCCTTTGACGAACAAACCCTGCTCGGGTTTGAGGCGAAACAGCACGAAATCCTTGAGATTGGACAGCCCTTTGACTATCTCGCCAAAACGCCCTTCCAGCGCGGCAATCGCCTGACTCCAGCGCACGTCGTCACGGGCCACTACTTCGGCCAGTGCATCAAAGGTGAGACGCTTGCGGGCGAACAGCTCACGGGCACCTGTCTCGTCCTCGATCAGCATCAGCGATACCTTGGGTACCTGTTGCAGGTTGCGGGCGTGACGGGCGATTTCAGAGATGAGCACATAGTAGCCATCTTCCTGCAGCACGAAGGGGGCATAGCTGGCGTTGGGGTTGCCTTCGCTGTCCACCGTCGCCAGTTGCAGGGTGCGGCAACCGTCGCGAAACTCGCGGATCTCCGGTTGCAGACGATTCTGCAGACGCTCCTGACGTTCACTCATGCTTTTACTTCCTCTTGGTACTGGTGGCGCAAGGCCATGAAACGCTCCACCTGGGCAGGCAACAGCTTGCGCTGCTCATCACGTCCCAGATAGACCTTGAAAATACAGCGGCCGCTGTGGCCGAAGAACTGGAAAGAGTGGCCTTCTTTACCCATAAACAACTTGCTGACCAGGGCAATGCCGACCACGTTGTCGAGCTTGAGATGGCCGTGCATCTCGCCGTCACGCCCCATCAGGTTGTAGTAGCCGCGGGCGTTCTTGCCCCTGGGAAAGGGCGCCTTCACCTCGAAAATGGAGCCATCGGATTCGACGATGGTAGTCACCTGACCCCAGTCGGCCAGATCCGCCAGCAGAGCTTCAGCCTGCTCGGCGGGGACCAGGGTCACCAGCTCGTCGGGCAGGTGGCGCACCACCTCCCACTCGCTGACCGCCAGCTGAGTGGCAATGCTGGAAGGATGGGCGCTGGGATCTTGCTCCAGCAGCTCATGAATGCGTTGTGCAATGCTCATCGGTTCTCCCTGGGGATGCGTTCTGCATCCCTCTTCTGTCATGGCGAATACTGTAATAAAGCGCCCAAACCAATGCAATTGATAATCGCTTTCATTCTCAGTGCATTTTTTTCACCGACTTGATATTCTCGGCGCAAACCCAACTTCATTCACCCTTCGGAGGTTAGCATGGGTCGTCGTTTTGCCCTCGCACTCACCCTGCTGAGCTGCTCAGCTCTTTCCCTGCCAGCAAGCGCGCAGGAACGTATCGTCAGCATAGGTCCTGCCACCACAGAGCTCATTCTGGCGCTGGGCGGTGAACAGAGCCTCGTCGCCACCGACATCAGCAGCGTTGAACCGAAAAATCTACCCAGGGTCGGTTATCACCGTGCCCTCTCCGCTGAGGGGATCCTCAGTCTGGCGCCGACCCGGCTGGTCGGCAGCGACGAGATGGGGCCGCCGCCTGCGCTGGATCAACTGCGCCGTGCAGGCGTCGCAGTGAGTGTGCTGGAGACGGCACCGACCCTGGCCAACCTCAACCAGCGTATCGATACCCTGGCCAAGCTGCTCAATGACCCGGCCGCCGGGGCGGCACTCAAGGCCGAGATCCAGACCCAGACCGATCAGCTGGCCGCGCAGGCTAAACAGAACAAGCCGCTCAAGGTCGCCTTCCTGCTGCTGCACAAGGGGCAACCCACCAGCATAGCTGGCGGCAACACCACCGCCAGCGCACTGCTCACCCTGGCGGGCGGCATCAATCCGGTAGACCAGCTGAGCGACTACAAACCCGTCTCTGCCGAAGCCCTGATCAAGCTGCAGCCGGACTTGGTGCTGGTGAGCGGCCGCGACTGGCAGCAATATCAGGATCCACAAACCGTGCTGGCACAGGTGCCCGCGCTCGCAGCGACGCCGGCAGGCAAGAATCGAGCCATCCACGCTATCGACGGCCACGCCCTGCAAGGGGGTCTCAGTCTCACCTCGCTGCAACAGGCGAACCAGATCGCCAAGTGGATCAAGCTGGGCTCATGATGCGTCTGCCACTGCCCTGGTTGCTTTGCCTCACCAGCGCCGCGCTGGCACTGCTGCTGGTCGGATCCCTGGCGACCGGCCCAATGGCGCTCTCCCTCGGCGAGAGTCTTCGCGCTCTGTTTGCCGGGCAGGAAAGCGGCATTGAAGCCCACAAGCTGCTGATCGTGCAGGAGATCCGCCTGCCCCGTACCCTGCTCTGCATCGCAGTGGGCGGCATTCTCGGTCTCTGTGGCGCCGTCATGCAGGGGCTGTTTCGCAATCCGCTGGCCGATCCCGGCATCATAGGCGTCTCCGGCGGGGCCGCCCTCGGTGCCGCGCTGGCCATAGTGCTGCTGGCCCCTCTCGGCCAGCAGTGGCAGAGTCTGCTCGGCATCGGCCTGTTGCCGCTGCTCGCCTTCCTCGGCGGGGCGCTCACCACCACGCTGGTATATTTGCTCGGCACCCGGGAAGGGGGCACCTCCGTCACCGTCATGTTGCTGGCCGGTGTGGCCATCACGGCGCTTGCCGGCGCCGTGATCGGTCTGCTCACCTATCTGGCCGACGATCAGATGTTGCGCAACCTGAGTCTGTGGCAGATGGGCACACTGGCGGCAGGCAAACCGGTGGACGTGGCACTGGCGCTGCTGACCCTGGCCGCTCTGCTGCTGCTGTTCATGCGCGATGCCAATCCCCTCAACGCCCTGTTGCTGGGGGAAGGGGAAGCCCGTCATCTGGGAGTGAATGTGCAATCCCTCAAGCGGCGCCTCATCTTGCTCACCGCCGCTGGGGTCGGTGTCGCCGTCGCCGTGGCGGGCATGATCGGCTTCGTCGGCCTGGTGGTGCCCCATCTGGTGCGACTGCTGGCCGGGCCCAACCATGTCAGACTGTTGCCGCTTTCAGCTTTGCTCGGCGCCGCCCTGCTGCTGGGCGCCGACATGCTGGCTCGCACCCTGATGGCGCCGGCCGAGTTGCCGGTGGGCATCATTACTGCCCTGCTGGGCGCCCCCTTCTTTATCTGGCTGCTGGTCAAGGGCCGCCGGACGCTTTAACCAGAGGTCTCACCTTGTCAATATCATCCCCTCTGCTGCGCTGCCACCAGCTCAGCCTCACCCGTGGTTGCCGCCCCATCCTGGACAGACTCGACCTCACACTGCAAGGTGGCACGCTCACCGCCCTGCTGGGGCCAAACGGCGCAGGCAAGAGCTCACTGCTCAAATGCCTGACCGGCGAGCTGGAGTACGAAGGGGAAATCAATCTGTTTGACCGGGAGCGGCAAGCCTGGGCCAGCAGAGAGCTGGCCCACCGCGTCGGCGTGCTGCCGCAGAGCTCCTCTCTCAACTTTCCGTTTCTGTGCGAAGAGGTGGTCGCCATGGGGCGCCTGCCCCACACAGAGCCCGGCAGCCGACGGGACGAGATAGTGCGGGCCGCCATGACCCACGCCGGGGTCGAGCACCTGGCCAGACGTCTCTATCCCGGCCTCTCCGGGGGGGAGCGACAGCGGGTGCAGTTCGCCAGAGTGCTGGCCCAGATCTGGCAAGCACCGGACGATCCCCAGCAGGCGCGCCTGTTGTTGCTGGACGAACCCACCTCGGCGCTCGACCTCAAATATCAGCACCAGCTGCTCACCATGGCTCGTGCCCTGGCCGCCCGCAATACCGCCGTACTGGTGGTGCTGCACGACCTCAATCTGGCGGCGCGCTACGCCGATCGGCTGGTGATGCTGGATCAGGGCAGGCTGATGGCCGATGGTACCCCGGCCGAGGTACTGACCCCGGCCTTGATCGACCGCCTCTATGATTATCCCGCTCAGGTGATCCATCACCCTGAGACAGGCCTGCCCATGGTGGTGTGAAGGGAGGGAGAGATACCGGACTCACAGCCCCAGTGGTATCACGACTCTCCCCTAAGTGATTCGTCACACCGAGACGGCTCTACCCATTGTGGTGGGGGGTGGCTCGGGATCCTGGATAGCAAAAGAGCGCCATCAGGCGCTCTGTTTTATTTGCGAGAAACGTCTCGACTCAGGCTATCTGATAACGGCCCGGCTTGTGTCGTTGAACGTCAACACCCGATACGGATATCGGATGAACGTAATATCGGGTTCTCACGCTATCTGATAGCGGCCCGGCTTGTGATTGAGTGTCAACACCAGGTTACAGATGATGGCCGCCACCACCGAGAGGGCCAGGATCCAGGGCTGCACCACGAAGCAGGAGGCAACGACTATGGTGCAATCCAGCCCCATTTGCAGCTTGCCGGCGCGGATGCCAAAGCGGTCCTGAATAAACAGCGCCAGTATGTTGAAGCCACCCAGGCTGGATTTGTGGCGGAACATGATGAGCAGCCCCATGCCAATCAGGGTGCCGCCGATCAGGGCCGCATAGACGGGCTCAATCTTGCCGATCTGCAACACGGCGTTGAGGTGATCCGTCATGAAGGAGACAGCCGCCACAGAGACGAAGGTATTGAGGGTGAAGCGGGGCCCCATCCTCAGCCAGGCCAGGGCGTAGAACGGCAGATTGATACCGAAGAACAGCAGGCCGAAGCTCAGGCCCGTCACCTGTTGCAGCAAGAGCGCCAGCCCGGCGGTACCGCCGGTGAGCAGGCCAACCTGATGAAACAGGAAGATACCGAGAGAAACGAAACCGGCAGCCGTCAGCAGGGCGAGTACATCTTCATAAAGCGGGTGCACAGAAGCGTGCAGGTCCGCAGAGCCCGGGGTGTTGTCCATAACCTGTATCCAATAGCGAAGTGAAAAGAGTGTTTTTGCCGCCATGGCGGACGCGAGCCCTGTCCGCAGGGCTTCGTTATGGGGTCCAGTCTATTTTTTGCGACCATGATCACAATAGCCCCGGGAAACGCCCCGTTTTGGTGCCTGTCATTCTCCATTGACAGGCCGTGCACCAAGATGCAGCATGCCGCGCCTGACGAGCTCCGCCATCGCCCACTATGTCGCCGGAACGACGTGGCGCCGGCGTGCACACTCTGGTAAAAAGCCGACAGCCACCTTCCAGTCCCCGTTCAGGACCAGAGACCCCCAATGATCAGCACAGGACAACACTCATGAAGTATCTGGTGACAGGCGCCGCCGGCTTTATCGGCTTTCACGTGGCCAAACGGCTATGCGAGGCAGGCCATCAGGTGGTGGGGCTGGATAATCTGAACGACTACTACGAGGTAAGCCTGAAACAGGCGCGACTGGCCCGGCTGCTCCCCTTCCCCCACTTCCAATTCGAACAGCGGGAGCTGGCAGATCGGGATGCCATGGCAAACCTGTTCACCAGCGGCCAGTTCGAGCGGGTGATCCACCTGGGCGCCCAGGCGGGGGTACGTCACTCACTGGAAAACCCGTTCGCCTATGCCGACAGCAATCTCACCGGCATGCTGACTGTACTGGAAGGGTGCCGCCAGCACGGCATAAACCATCTGATCTACGCCTCCTCCAGCTCCGTCTATGGCCTGAGCGATCTGATGCCCTTCTGTGCCGAACAGCGGGTAGATCACCCCGTCTCTCTCTATGCCGCCACCAAGAAGAGTGGCGAACTGATGGCCCACGCCTACTCTGCGATCTATGGTCTGCCTACCACAGGCCTGCGCTTTTTCACCGTCTATGGCCCCTGGGGTCGCCCCGACATGGCCATCGCCAAGTTCACCCGCGCCATCCTGGCGGGCGAGCCCATCGATGTGTACAACCACGGGGATCTCAGCCGCGACTTTACCTATATAGATGACATAGTGGACGGCATACTCGCCATCGCCGAGCTGCCACCCCGCGCCAATCCGCACTGGCATGCCAGCCAGGACTGTCAGGCCGAGAGCGCTGCCCCCTATCGCATCCTCAACATAGGCAACGGCCAGCCAGTGCGGCTGCTCGATTTTATCGAGGCGCTGGAGCAGGCGCTGGATAAGCCCGCCATCAAGCGGATGCTACCCATGCAGGCAGGCGACATGCACGCCACCTGGGCCGACAGCGAGCCCCTTCACACCCTCACGGGCCCCCACCCCGCCACCCCGCTCAGGCAGGGCGTCGCCGAGTTCGTGCGCTGGTATCTCGACTATTACCGGCAGGGGTGAGCCACGGTGACATGAATGTACAATCCTGACTAAATAGCGCGGCGTGGAACATGAGTCATCACAGGCTTCCCCCATCGCAAGCCACTTTTGCTACCCCTTGTGATTGGACTGTCCCTTCCAATGCCCACCGGCATCCCACACGGGCCTGTATTTGCCATTGGTTCCATACCATTTTGATCTCTGGGCAGGTGGCGTCATAACAACAGGATCCACTGGATTAATGGCAGAGAAGGCCATGTTCCCCTATATCTTCTGTACCCCAACAGGAGAGAATCCATGGCGAGCCTCAGCGAAAACAGGCTGTTTTTGCTGCTTTTTTTATCGCTGTTGCTGGCCGGTATTACGCAGGCTGCAGCGCAAAGCAGGGATTTCAGACAAGCCCCCAAGGCGCTCACTGCCCTGAAAAAGGGTCAGGTGGCGCAGAGCCAGGGCAATTTGACCCAAGCCATCCACTTCTATTGTGCCGCCGCTACGACGGGCAACCCGGAAGGCTATTTTCGCATCGGTCGTCTGCTTGCCACCGGCCCGGGCTCGGTGCGCAATCCCAAGATGGCCAACGCCTACCTCGCCATGGCAATGCGCCTTGGCAATCAGCAAGCCGCCCGCTACTACAATGCCCGCATCGGCAACGCCATCATGGGGGATCAGTGTGGCGCCGGCGTCGGCGGGAGAGCAGGCAGTTACTTTGCCGAGATCCCCAATACCCCTTTCAATCTGGATGCCTACCTGGCCCGCCAGTCACCAACCAAACAGAAACTGGCCACCATGTTGCGCCACGCCGCCAAGCACCACAGCCTCGATGAGCGGCTGGTGTTGGCCATCGCCATTGCCGAATCCAACCTCAACAGCCGCGCCGTCTCCCCCAAGAATGCCCAGGGGCTGATGCAACTCATACCGGAAACCCAGCAGCGCTTCGGCGTGACTCGCCCCTTCGATCCGGCACAGAACATCAAGGGGGGCGTGACCTATCTCAAGTGGCTGGATCGCCGGTTTGATGGCAACTGGATACTGATGTCGGCAGCCTACAACGCCGGAGAGAGAGCGGTGGAACAGTACGGCGGCATTCCCCCCTATCAGGAGACCCAACAATATGTGCGGCGAGTGCTCTACTTCGCCGGTCACAAGGGGAAGTAGTCCTCACCCGTTCATGCCCGATCTGGAAATAGACGTCGGCCCCTTCCCAACCCTCGGTCGGCAAAAAGAGCTATACAAAACCCAGTATCTCGCTCGCAGCCAGCAAAAATGTTGCCCGGCAAGGCTGTTCAGCGACGAACAGCCAAATATGGCGGCTTTGGCACAAAAAGAGCCCTCATCATGCCAGGCGTGCCTCCAGCGCACAGCCGGATGTGACGGCTGCGGCAAAGAGGGCTACAAGCCGGGCCCTGCCTTTGCCCCCCTTCCCCCATTGGTTTACAATCGGAGCGTTTTTTGGAACCGGGTTGACGGCGTGTCGACCTGGCCCCACCACGACATCAGTCTGTTAGTGCCAAGACATTAACCTGCTGAATAGGAAGAGAATTAGCCAATGGCTCAATTTATTTACACCATGAACCGGGTCGGCAAGGTAGTGCCGCCCAAGCGTCATATCCTCAAGAACATCTCCTTGAGCTTCTTCCCGGGCGCCAAGATAGGCGTACTGGGCCTGAACGGTGCCGGTAAGTCCACCCTGCTGCGCATCATGGCCGGCATAGATACCGAGATCGAAGGGGAAGCCCGTCCGCAGCCCGGCATCAAGATCGGCTACCTGCCCCAGGAGCCGAAGCTGGATCCGGAGCAGACAGTCCGTGAAGCGGTGGAAGAGGCCGTCGGCGACGTCAAACGCGCCATGGCTCGCCTCGACGAGGTCTATGCGGCCTACGCCGATCCCGATGCAGATTTTGACAAGCTGGCCCGCGAACAGGGCGAGCTGGAAGCCATCATCCAGGCCCAGGGTGGCCACAACATGGAAAACCAGCTGGAGCGCGCGGCCGATGCCCTGCGTCTACCGGCTTGGGACGCCAAGATCCAGCACCTCTCGGGTGGTGAGCGCCGCCGCGTGGCGCTGTGCCGTCTGCTGCTGGAAAAGCCGGACATGCTGCTGCTGGACGAACCGACCAACCACCTGGATGCGGAATCCGTGGCTTGGCTGGAGCGCTTCCTGCACGACTACGAAGGCACAGTGGTGGCCATCACCCACGACCGCTACTTCCTCGACAACGTGGCAGGCTGGATCCTGGAACTGGACCGCGGCGAGGGTATCCCGTGGGAAGGCAACTACTCCTCCTGGCTGGAGCAGAAGGACGCCCGTCTGGCCCAGGAAGCAAGTTCCGAAGCGGCCCGTCGCAAGTCCATCGAGAAAGAGCTGGAGTGGGTGCGTCAAAACCCGAAAGGCCGTCAGGCCAAGTCCAAGGCCCGTATGGCTCGCTTCGAAGAGCTCAACACCAACGACTACCAGAAGCGCAACGAGACCAACGAGCTGTTCATTCCGCCCGGACCGCGCCTCGGCGACAAGGTGCTGGAAGTGGCCAACCTGCGCAAATCCTACGGTGATCGGGTGTTGATCGACGATCTGTCGTTTGCCATTCCGAAGGGTGCCATCGTCGGCATTATCGGCCCGAACGGTGCCGGTAAGTCCACCCTGTTCCGCATGATGTCGGGTCAGGAGCAGCCGGATTCCGGCGCCATCACCCTGGGTGAAACCGTGGTACTGGCCTCCGTGGATCAGTTCCGCGACAGCATGGATGACAAGAAGACGGTATTCGAAGAGGTCGCTGACGGTCAGGATATCCTGCGCATCGGCAACTACGAGTTCCCGAGCCGCGCCTATATCGGCCGCTTCAACTTCAAGGGCGCCGATCAGCAGAAGCGGGTCGGCGAGCTCTCCGGTGGTGAACGTGGCCGTCTGCATCTGGCCAAGCTGCTGCAGACCGGTGGCAACGTGCTGCTGCTGGATGAACCGACCAACGATCTGGACATCGAAACCCTGCGCGCCCTCGAGAACGCCCTGCTGGAGTTCCCGGGTTGTGCCATGGTCATCTCCCACGATCGCTGGTTCCTCGACCGCATCGCCACTCACATCCTGGACTACCAGGACGAGGGTAATATTGCCTTCTTCGAAGGCAACTTTACCGAATACGAAGAGTGGAAGAAGAAGACCTACGGCGCCGAGGCGATCCAGCCCCATCGCGCAAAATACAAACGCATCACCAAATAAGGGTGACGGCGTCACAAGGGGAGCTTCGGCTCCCCTTTCTATTGCCTTTTGGCATACAATCCAAGACGGATGCCTTTGCATGGATGTATCGAAATGACGACCCCAATAGAGAAAAAACTGACCATCCAGATCCGGGTCGAACCCGGCTGCCTCGGACCGGATGGCAAGGAGCACATCGAGACCTTCTGTGTCGCCGCCGCCAAGATTTTCGCCGCCATCTATCCTGAGCTGGTGAGTTGGGTGCTGATCCCGCGCTATGACAAGCAGTTGCCGGAGCAGGAGTTCTTCATCGAGGGACGCAAGTTGACCGAGGAGCAGGCCAGTCTGTTCCTGCGTCGTGTCGGTAGGGAGCTGGGGGAAGTACAAGACAAACTCGACTCCGTGCTGGCCCAGCTGGTGGAGCGTTACTTCAAGACCCTCTGACGCGGCATCTGTCAGTCATAAAAGGTTCTCTATCGAGGACCTTTTTTATTGCTCAAAAAGAAAACGTTTGAATTTTTGCTCTATTCATTGATCCGCTTCGCAGATCCGGGGTTTGTAAACGCCGCCGCCTGTGTGAAAATGTGCGCGCTGTCACGGTAGCAGGACGAGTCTGGTCACTTAGCCACCAGAAAAACAGCCCTCTTGCCCACGCATGGATGGGGTGCCGACTCTCCTGCTGCTTATTTCACGTCACCTATTGGAATCCAACATGAACCAACAACACCAAGCTGCCAATCAGGCCGCCGGGCAAGGATTGCTTGAGCGTCTGTTTGCCCTGCAAGGCCATGGCACTACCGCCCGCACCGAGGTCATCGCCGGGATCACCACCTTCCTGACCATGGTCTATATCGTGTTCGTCAACCCGCAGATCCTCTCTGCGGCGGGCATGGACACCCAGGCAGTGTTCGTCACTACCTGCCTCATCGCTGGCATCGGCAGCATACTGATGGGCCTGTTGGCCAATCTGCCCATCGCCCTGGCCCCGGCCATGGGACTGAACGCCTTCTTCGCCTTCGTGGTGGTGGCCGGCATGGGCTATTCCTGGCAAGTCGGCATGGGCACCATCTTCTGGGGTGCCATGGGTCTGCTGATCCTCACCCTGCTGCGGGTTCGTTACTGGCTGATCGCCAATATCCCGCTCACCCTGCGGGTCGGTATCACAGCCGGTATCGGTCTGCTGATTGCTCTGCTCGGCCTGCACAACGCAGGTATCGTAGTGGCGAGCCCGGCCACCATGGTGACGGTGGGCGATCTCACCTCCCTGCCCTGCCTGCTGGGGCTGCTCGGTTTCTTCCTGATCTGCATCTTCTCAGCCCGCGGCGTTCACTCCGCCGTGCTGATCGCCATAGTGGTGACCACCACCCTGGGCTGGCTGTTTGGTGATGTGACCTTCAAGGGCTTCGTCTCCATGCCCCCCAGCATAGAGCCGGTGTTTGGCCAGCTGGATTTGATGGGGTCGCTCGACATCAGCCTGGCGGGGATCATCTTCTCCTTCATGCTGGTCAACCTGTTCGACTCTTCCGGTACCCTGATAGGCGTCACCAACCGCGCCAAGCTGGCGGACGACAAGGGTCACTTCCCGCGCATGAAGCAGGCGCTTCTGGTGGATAGCGTGAGCTCGGTCGGCGGCGCCTTCATGGGCACCTCCTCTGTCACCGCCTTTATCGAGAGCAGCTCCGGCGTCGCCGTCGGTGGCCGCACCGGCCTGACCGCCATCGTGGTCGGCCTGCTGTTCCTGCTGGCGATCTTCTTCTCCCCCGTCGCGGCCATGGTACCTGCCTATGCCGCCGCCGGTGCCCTCATCTATGTGGGTGTGCTGATGTGCTCCGAGCTGACCCGGGTGAAGTGGGAAGACCTGACCGAAGCTGTGCCCGCCTTCATGACAGCTGTCATGATGCCGTTCAGTTTCTCCATCACCGAGGGGATCGCCATCGGCTTTATCTCCTACTGCGTGATGAAGGCAGGTACAGGCCGCTGGCGCGAGATCAACCCCTGCGTACTGGTGGTCGCCCTGCTGTTCGTGCTCAAGTTTGTCTGGGCCGACAGCCACTAAACCTGACTTTCGCAAACGAAAATGCCCGTCATCGACGGGCATTTTTTATGGCGGACAGATAGCGGCACTCAACGGATGCCGCGGGCCTCGCGGATCCACTCCCAGGCCTGCTGTATCTCCTGGGTCTTCTCCTTCGCCATCTCCATCATCTCAGGTGGCAGCCCCTTGGCGGCCAGCTTGTCGGGGTGATGCTTGCTCATCTCCTTGCGGTAGGCGCGCTTGATGTCCTGATCGCTGTCGCTCTCGCTCACCCCGAGCAACTGGTAGGCATCCTTGAGGCGATCCGCTGACGGCGCCTCCTGCCGATACTGCTGCCCACCGTGCTCACCGCCCTGATACTGGCCGCCATGCGCCCGGTTGAAGAAGTTCATCTGCGCTTCGGCCATCGCCAGGATGCGGGCCAGCTCGATGCGGCTGAAGCCCAGCTCATCGGCGATGGTATGCAAAATGGCGCGCTCGTCGGCCTCGACCTTGCCATCGGCAAAGGCTGCCTGCAGTTGCACCTCCAGGAAGAAGCGCAGTATGTCCCGCTGCCCCAGGCTGGCACGACGGAACTCGGCCAGGGTTTCCCGCAACGGGAACTCGGCCTCCTTGCCCAGACGGAACGACTCCTGGGCGCGCGCTCGCTGATCTCCCACCAGTCGCATCCGATCCATCAGGTTGGAGGCAACCCGGATCTCCTGCTCTGTAACCTGGCCATTCGCCTTGGCGATATGACCCATGACGGCGAAAGTGGCATGGAAAAATACTGCCTGTTGTTGCTGGCTGGGGCCACGCTGAAACGCGCCCCGAATACCCATGCCCCGATCGAAACGATGGCCGATCCAGAGGCCAAGCAGGGCACCAAAGATGTTGCCGAGCAGAAAACCGAAGAAGGCGCCCAGCACCTTACCCCAAATACGCATGGTTCAAGACCTCGTGATGTTAATGAGTGCGCCGTTGCAGCTGATCATCCAGCTCGCGCAGCCGCTCTGTGGTGCCAATGTCGCGCCACTCGCCGGCCAGCATGGCGCCACCGACCCGGCCTTGCGCCATCCAGTCGCGCAGCAGGGGGGCCAGCTTGCGCGCCCCCGACGGCAAATCGGCAAAGGCGGCGGGGTCATAGAGCCCGACACCGCTGAAGGTGAAGGCTGGCGCATCCTGCACCCGACCGGCGTGAAGCGAGAAATCCCCATGAGGATGCTGGGGCGGATTGGGCACCAGCCAGAGATGGGCCAGATCCGTACCCAGTGGCTGGTTGACCAGGGTGCGATAGTCCAGACTGAGCCATGTATCGCCGTTGATCACCAGAAACGGATCGGCGCCAAGCAGGGGCAGCGCCTGCACTATGCCACCGGCGGTTTCCAGCGCACTCACCTCTGCCGACCAGTGAATGCTGACCCCGAACGCACTGCCATCACCGAGCGCTTCCACCAGCTTGTGGCCGAGCCAGGCGTGGTTGATCACCAGTTCAGTCACTCCGGCAGCCTTGAGCTTTTCGATATGGTGCACTATGAGCGGCTTGCCCCCTGCCGCCAGCAACGGCTTGGGCAAGGTGTCAGTGAGCGGTCGCATCCGCTCGCCACGCCCGGCAGCCAGGATCATCGCCTTCATACCGGGGCTCCGGCCACTCGGGCCAGCCCGGGCAACACCACTTGCTGCAACCAGGCACCGAAGCGGGCCAGCTCCGGATAGCTGGCGCCATGTTGCTGGCACACATCCACCACATAGCCCAGGGTGCGGGGAATGTCCTTGAGGTAACCGGACTTGCCATCCCTGTGATAGAGGCGGGTGAAGAGACCCGCCGCCTTCAGGTGACGCTGCATGCCGGTCAGGTCGGCATGACGACGGAAACTGGCATAGTCGAGCCCGCCAAGCAGACCCGCCTGCTGCAGCGTATCGAAGCCATGGCGCATGCCCTGCTCGATCACATCGTCGGGCCAGCGCACGTAACAGTCTTTCAGGAGGGAGACGAGGTCATAGCTGAGGGGACCTATCACCATGTCTTGAAAATCGATGATGGCCAATTCGCTGCCGTTTGGAGTATCACCACCACAGACCATCAGGTTGCGGCTGTGAAAGTCACGGTGCATCACCCCCTGGGGTTGAGCCAGATTGCTGGCAGTGAGGCAGGCAAACATATCATCCAGCAGCTGTTGTTCCGACTCGCTCAGGGCCAGCTGCAGATGATGGCCCAGCAGCCACTCGGGGAAAATACTGTTTTCACGGGCCATAAAGGCAGCGTCGAAGGGCTCCAGCGCCAGTGCTACCGCCCCCAGTCTGGGTAGCAAGGCGATGGCTTTGCCATACCAGGCCAGCACATTCTGTGCATCCAGACAGCTGATAAGCTGGGTATCCCCCAGATCTGTCACAGCCAGCAGGCCATCATCATAGTCCACCCCCTTTACCTCGGGCGCCAGCAGCCCCATGGCATGCAAAGCAGAGGCATTGCGGACAAACTCATGATTTTTTTCGGTTTTTGGATTGGCATCAACCCACACCAAGCCACCGCCACGGTAGTAGCGGCGAAAACTGGCGTCACCGGAAATCAGGGTCAACTCAAGGTTGGCATCACCGGAAATCCGGCGGGCCCATTGCAATAGCAGGGAATCGCGATCGTACATAAGTCGGGGACCGAATTGGAAAGCAGCACTTGGCTGTTAGCCCTGGCCGCAATAATGCTTTATCATTGCCGGCTAACATAAAGCAATGACATGCAATGTCAACTCGATGAATCCTGTCGTAAAATGCATGTCTTGAATCAGCCGTATCTACCACGGATTGCGCGAGTCTTTCACATGACAAAATGGACACTGGGGTACTCATATCCCATCGCCCTGACCATCAGCCTTATCCCAGCCCTGACCCCGGCAATAGTGCAGGCGGCTCCGCTGACGCCGCCGCCCGCCACCGGAATCCTGGACGGGCTCTGCTATGACTATGTACCCAAGGTAGAGAAACTGGCCCCTGGAAAGGATGCCAACGCCCAACCTGTCGAAGTGGATGCCGATCGGCTAGAGGCCAAGCAGGGCGGTACCGCCGTCTATCAGGGCGATGTCAAAGTTCGCCAGGGTGTGCGCAAATTTGACTCGGATTATGCCGAGCTCGATCAGAAGAGCCGGGATGTCATCGCCATCGGCAACATCTATTACAACGATGGCCAGATCACTGTCACCAGTGACAAGACCCTGAAATCCAACCTGGATACCAAAAACTCCGAGCTGGAAGAAGGCAAATACCAGGTTCATGGCTCACCGGTACGCGGCTCTGCCGACCGGGTCACCATGACCAACAACAACCAGAACATCACTCTGGAAGGGGCTCAGTACACCACCTGCCCACCGGGCCAGGAAGTGTGGACCCTGAAAGCGGGCAGCATCGACATCGATCAGACAGAGGTGTTCGGGGAAGCCTGGAACGCCAGTCTCTGGCTCTATGACTATCCGGTGTTCTATTTCCCGTATATCAACTTCCCCATCAAGGATGAGCGCAAAACCGGCCTGCTCTACCCGGGTTATACCCAGAGCTCCAAGAACGGCATGGACATCACCCAGCCGTTCTACTGGAACATAGCGCCCAACTACGATGCCACCATCACTTCCCGTTTCATGGACAGACGGGGCCTGATGGAGCAGGTCGAGTTCCGCTATATGCCGGATCCGGCCCATGTCGGCAGCCTCTATTTCGAAAATCTGGCAGACGACAAACAGTATGATGAAACCCCCAGCCTGAACGAAAAGCTGTCTGACGGGCATCGCTATCTGCTCAATGCGCGCCACACCTCGCGGTTTGCCGACAATGCCATGCGGGTGTCAATCGACTACACCAAGGTCCGGGATCGGGATTACAACTACTTCAACGACTTCTCCCCCAAGGTGGGCACCCAGGTCGAGAACCAGTTGCAGCAATCCCTGATGGCCGGCTACTTCCAGCAAAACTGGAACCTCAACACAGAGGTGCGGACCTACCAGATACTGCTGGCAAGCGCCCAGCAGCCTCACGAACTGATGCCACGGATCAACCACAACTACTACCATCAGGGCAACTGGTACGATCTGGCCTGGAATACCGAAGTCACCCGGTTCGGTTACAACAATACCCAGGCCTCAGCGCAAAACCTGGGGGATGCCTATACCGGCACCCGGGTCTACACGGCGCCGACCCTGACCATGCCGCTCATCGACGAGGCGGGCTACTACCTCGACAGCCAGTACAAGCTGATGTACACCCGTTACGATCAGGAAGTACCGGATAACATGAGCTCCACCTTCACCAAGCGGTTCACTCCTGAAGGTGCGAGCGGCGTCACTCTGGATGAGGGCATCATCACCCGGACCCTGCCTTCCTTCCGCCTAAAGGGCGGCATGACATTCGAACGCAACCAGGACTGGTTTGGTGGCAACGCCAATCAAACCCTGGAGCCCGAGTTCCAGTACCTCTATGTGCCCTACAAGGATCAGGACAACATAGGTGTCTATGACTCCACCACCATGCGTCAGGACTACTACAGCCTGTTCAGCGACCGCCGTTATGCCGGTCTGGACCGCATCAGCGACTCCAACAGGGTCTCACTCGGTGTTACCACCCGGGTTTATGATCAGGCTGGCGATGAACGAATTCGACTGGCCGTTGCCCAAGCCTTCGACTTTGTTGCCCCCAGGGTCAAGCTCTACCCCAGCGAGTCACTGGCGACCAACACCCGCTCCCCGCTCTCGTTTGAGGGGGATGCCAAGATCAACGAGCAGTGGTTTGCCCATGCCGGGGCGCAATATGATATGGATCAGAGCGAGATCAGCTCTGCCAACAGCGCCCTCGAGTATCGCCGCGAGAAGCTGATCAGCCAGCTGAACTACCGCTTCGTGCGCAATGCCAACTACGACCTGTCGAACACCAATCAGGTCGCCGACCTCAATCAAGTCGGCATGCTGTTGACCACACCGCTCAATGATCAGTGGCACCTCTACGGTGGCTACTATCACGACCTTGACCAAGGAGTGAAGGTGGATCGCAAGGTGGGCCTGAAATATGACTCCTGCTGCTGGAGCATCAACTTCAACCTGGAGTGGGTCAATACACCGGATAACGTGACCATGCGTCCGACCTCGGAGCGCAGCCTGGGCATTCAGTTTGAAATGAAAGGATTGGGTAGCGTGGGTACCGGCTCCAAGGGCACCTCCCTGGATACCGAAGCACTGCCTTACATTCGTCCGTTTAACCTGCGAGACCAATAACCGGTCTGGCAAACGCCTTGAGAGATGGATATGAAGAAGACGTTGATTTCCCTGCTGACTGCAGGCCTGTTCGGAGCCATGAGTCAGGGGGCCTTCGCCGCCCCCGAGCTGATGGACAAGGTGCTTGCCGTGGTCAACAAGGACGTGGTGCTGGCCAGCCAGCAGGAAGCCCTGGTACAGAAAGTCAAAAGCTCTGCCCAGGAGAGCGGCCAGTCCCTGCCCGATGATGCCACCCTGCGCAAGCAGGCGCTGGATCGCCTGATCCAGGAGAGCCTGCAACTGCAACTGGCGGATCGCCAGGGCCTCAAGATCAGCGACACCCAGCTGGAGCAAGCCATCCAGAGCATAGCCGCCGACAACAAGATGACCCTGGATCAGCTGCGAGCCCAACTGGCCCGCGAAGGCCTGACCTATGCCCAGTATCGGGAAGAGGTGCGCCGCGAGATCCTGATGGACGAGGTGCGCCGCAACCAGGTGCGCCGTCGCATCAACATCTCCGATCAGGAGGTCAAGCAGGTGGTGGATATCCTCGCCAAGCAGGGCCAGCAGCAACAGCAGTACCATGTCGGCCATATCCAGATTGCCCTGCCGGACAACCCGAGCGCCGAGCAGCTCAACGCAGCCAAGAGCAAGATAGAGCGCATCCTGGCTGCCCTGAAACAGGGCGCCGACTTCCGCAAGCTGGCCATTGCCGAGAGTAATGGTCCGAAGGCACTGGAAGGGGGCGACTGGGGCTGGATGAGCCCGCAAGAGATGCCGACCCTGATGGCCGAAGCGGTACAAGGCGCGGCCAAGGGTGACATAGTTGGCCCGCTGCGCTCTGGCGCCGGTCTGCACATCGTCAAGGTGTTCGATGCCAAGGGTCAGCAGCAGGTGCTGCAGACCGAGGTGAAAGCACGCCACATACTGATCAAGCCTTCCATCATCCTCAGCGAAGAGAAAGCCAAGGGCATGCTGGATGGCATACTGCACGACATCAAGAGCGGCAAGGCGACCTTCGCCAGTCTGGCGGAAAAATACTCCGAAGATCCGGGCTCTGCGGTGCAGGGCGGCGAGCTGGGCTGGTCCGATCCCAACGTCTATGTGCCGGAGTTCCGCGACATGGTCAACCGCCTCAAGCCGGGTGAGCTGAGCGCCCCCTTCCGTACTACACACGGCTGGCACATAGTGCAGCTGGAAGAGCGTCGCAGCCAGGATGCCACCAGCAAGGCCCAGGAGCAGCGTGCCTATCAGCTCATCTTCAACCGCCGCTTCACCGAAGAGTCCCAGGCGTGGCTGGATGAGCTGCGTGACGAGGCCTACATCCAGATCGAAGGCGCTGGCAGCTGATGAGCTGTCGTCGTCTCGCCATTACCCCGGGCGAGCCCGCCGGAATAGGCCCGGATCTGGTGTTGCAGATAGCCCAGCAGGATTGGCCCCACCAGCTGGTGGTGATCGCCGATCCCGCCCTGCTGCTCGAACGGGCGGCCCTGCTGGGGCTGCCCATCGAGCTGCAACCCTATGATGCCGAGGCCCCTGCCAAGCCGCAGCGGGCGGGTACCCTGAGCATCTGTCCAGTCAGCCTCGGCGCCCCTGTGGTGCCGGGTGAGCTGAACGAGGGCAACGGCGCCTATGTGCTGGCAACCCTGCAGCGTGCCTGTGACGGCAACCTCAGCGGTGAATTTTCCGCTGTGGTGACCGGGCCGGTGCACAAGGGGATCATCAATCAGGCGGGCGTGTCATTCAGTGGTCATACCGAGTTCTTCGCCCAGCAGTCAGGTACCGCCGACGTGGTGATGCTGCTGGCGACCGAAGGCTTGCGGGTGGCGCTGGCCACCACCCATATACCGCTCGCCTACGTCGCCATGGCCATCACGGAGGATCGCCTCGGCAAGGTGATCCGTATTCTGGATGCGGATCTCAAAACCAAGTTTGGCATCGCCAAGCCCCGGATTTACGTCTGCGGCCTCAATCCCCACGCAGGGGAAGGGGGTCATCTCGGCCGTGAAGAGATTGACGTGATCGAACCCGCCCTGGCCGGCTTGCGCCAGGAGGGTATCGATCTGGTCGGCCCGCTGCCGGCCGATACCCTGTTCCAGGACAAATACCTCAAGGATGCGGATGCGGTACTCGCCATGTACCACGACCAGGGGCTGCCCGTGCTCAAATACAAGGGGTTCGGCAGTTCGGTCAATATCACCCTTGGACTTCCTTTCATCCGCACTTCGGTGGATCACGGCACTGCGCTGGATCTGGCAGGCAAAAGCCTGGCGGACCCGGGCAGTCTGATCACCGCGATTAACCACGCCATCAAGATGGTAGAGAAAAAAAGATATGAGCAGTAAGGTGCAGAGCAACAAGGTGCACATGGGTCACACGGCCCGTAAGCGTTTCGGTCAGAACTTCTTGCATGACCGCTATGTGATCGATCAGATAGTGGCCGCCATCAATCCGCAGCCGGGTCAGAATCTGGTGGAGATAGGCCCGGGCCTCGCCGCCCTGACCGAACCGGTCGCCTCCCAGATGGACAAGATGACAGTGGTCGAGCTGGACCGGGACTTGGCCGCGCGCCTGCGCGAGCACCCGACCCTCAAGGACAAGCTGACCGTGATCGAGGCCGATGCCATGCGCTTCGACTTCGGCACTCTGATGGGGGAAGGCAAGGGGCCGCTACGCATCTTCGGCAACCTGCCCTACAACATCTCCACGCCGCTCATCTTCCACCTGTGCGATTTCGCCGACCGGGTAGAAGACATGCACTTCATGCTGCAAAAAGAAGTGGTATTGCGGATGTCTGCCGGCCCGGGCAGCAAGGCCTATGGCCGCCTGAGCGTCATGGTGCAGTACTACTGCCAGGTGATCCCCGTGCTGGAAGTGGGCCCTGGCGCCTTCAAACCGGCACCGAAAGTGGATTCAGCCGTGGTCCGTCTGGTGCCGCACAAGAACCCGACCATAGTCGCCAAAGACATCCGCTGCCTGAGCCGCGTCTGTACCGAAGGCTTTGGCCAGCGCCGCAAGACCATCCGCAACAGCTTCGCTAACTTCATCACGGACGCTCAGCTGACCGAGCTTGGTATCGATGGCAACCTGCGCCCGGAGAATCTCTCCTTGGAGCAGTTCGTCATGATCGCCAACTGGCTGGCGGATCAACAACAGGCCTGATCCCGTGGCATACCCGTATATCGTTATCCGCCCATACCCCCATTATGTGGCGGATACCCAGGACCCTTACCAGTTCCACTATCTGATCGAGATCGAGAATCTGGGGCCGGGGCCGGCGCAGTTGCTGCACCGGCGCTGGCTCATCACGGATGCCAACGGCAAGATGCTGGAAGTCGAGGGCCCCGGCGTGGTCGGGGAGCTGCCCGTGATTGCCGAAGGGGAGACCTTTCGCTATCAGAGCGGCGTGCCACTCGACACCCCATTTGGGGTGATGGAAGGGAGCTATACCCTGCAAGATGAGTCAGGGCAGCCGTTCGAGGTGCCCATAGCGCCTTTTACCCTGGCCGTCCCAAACATTATTAACTGAGGTTTCATGGCGAACTGTTTTGTTGGCGATATCCAGGGCTGTTATGACGACTTGCGTCGTCTGCTGGATCTCGCAAAGTTCGATCCAGCCAAGGACGTGCTCTGGCTCTGCGGCGACCTGGTCGCCCGCGGCCCGGACTCCCTGAAGACACTGCGCTACGTCAAGTCGCTGGGCCAGCGGGCCGTCACAGTGCTCGGCAACCACGACCTTCACCTGCTGGCGGTCGCCGATGGCGTTGCGCCGCTCAAGAAGAAAGACAAGCTGCAAGCCCTGATGGAAGCGCCGGATCGGGACGAGCTGCTGACGTGGTTGCGCCATCGCCCCCTGCTGGCGGAGCACCCGGATCTGCCCATCATGATGGTGCATGCCGGTATCTCCCCCGCCTGGGACGCTCGAACGGCACGCAACTGTGCCCGCGAAGTGGAGAGTCAGCTGCGCGGCGATCAGTACAGCTGGTTGTTGCACAACATGTATGGCGATCTGCCCGATGGCTGGAGTGAAGATCTGGCAGGGATCGAACGTTACCGCTACATCATCAACACCTTCACCCGGATGCGCTTCTGCTATTTCGATGGCCGACTCGAGTTCAAGTGCAAGAAAGGCCCCACAGAGTCTACTCCCGGCCTGCGCCCCTGGTTCGAGCAGCGCGAGCACCATATGGATGACCCCATACTGGTGTTCGGCCACTGGGCTGCCCTGATGGGCAACACAGGCAGGAACGACATCAAGGCGCTCGACACCGGCTGCGTGTGGGGCAACAGCCTCACCCTGTGGCGTTATGAAGACGATGCCCTGATAGCGACGCCCTGCCCCACTCACGCCAAGTGATGGTTAAGGGCTGCTCCTGAGCGACGAGAGCCTCACTCTGTCGCGTTATACAAGAACAAAGCCCGGCAAGTTGCCGGGCTTTGTTTTATTCGCACCAATGAGTTACAGCTTGCGCCCCAGTCGCTTCTCGATCTGGCGTCGCTCCCATTCCGGACCAAACAGCTTGAAGGGCTGGAACAAGTTGATGGCATGGGAGATCAACCCCAGACCCCACCCCAGCGCCGGCCACCAGGCCCAGATATAGTCCGGGTTGCTGAGGTAGTTGATGACAAACAGCCCGCAGATCACCAGTACATAGCTGAAAATGTGGTAGTAGAAGCCTTTGAGCCCCTCCACATATCCCATGGCGGCCCGCTCCTCTGCCGACACCTGCACCCTGTCCTGACCCATAGTTTCATTCCCTCTCATCTCGCGCTCCTGTTGTTGTGTCCCATCCAGTTGAGCCACATCAAGTTCAAAGACGGAGGCCAGGGCCTTGAGAGATTCCAGTCCGGGCTGCTGACCCTGTTCGATCCGCTGTATGGTGCGAACACTCAAGCCAGTCAGGGTCGCCAACTGATCCTGTGACCAACCCCGTTGCAATCTCAATTTCCTGACGATCATCATGAGCTCCTTGTGGTGGTAGACAGGGCCAGCATAGGGCCAGCGCGAAGAAAGGTGACACGACAGATGGCCGACACCAACCTGACTATTGTTTAAAATCAATGAATTAGATGTAATCCTGGATCAGGAAACCGGTCGCTCCCCCAGATGCTGGACGAACCGCAGCAGATAACCGTCGGGGTCCTGTACCAGAAACTCCCGCTGACCCGAGCTCATATTTCCCACCGGATATCAGGATTCACGCAGTGGCCGATAGAGCACCACCCCGGCCAGCGCCAGCCGAGCGAGCAGGGGCTGGATGTCGGTCAGCTCCATCTGCAAATTTATGCCGCGTCCCAGCGGAGGCTCCAGCACACCGGTCAGCCATCCTGCCGGATGGATCTGTTCCAGCATCAGCTGCACCTGTTGCTGCTCCAGATAGGCGAAGGGGGGATAGTCGCGCTGATAGCGCACAGCAAACCCCAATAGCCCGGTATAGAAAGGCAAGGAAGTTGCCAGGCTGGTCACCGACAGATCGGGCACCATGGGGTTCCAGTAGACCTCATCCATGGATCACAGGCTCTGCATCAGCTCGGCCGCGATCTCGAACGAGCGCAGCCGCGCCCCCTGATCAACGATGGGGCCGTTGAACATCAGCTCATCGGCACCCGTCTCGGCCAGCAGCGCCTTGAGTCCGTGACGCACCTGATCGCGATCTCCCACCAGTGAGCGGGCCAGAGTCTGCTCCATCGCCATCAGCTCACGGGGCGACCACTCTTCCCCCAGCTCGACCACAGGTGCGGGCAGCTTGCCAGCGTTACCCCGGTAGAGACGCAGGAACTGTTGCTGCACAGTGGTGAACTGGAAACGGGCCTCCCGCTCGCTGTCGGCGGCGATCATGTTGATGCAGACCACCGCATAGGGCTTGGGCCAGCGCACCGAGGGGCGGTACTGGGCGCGGTAGATCTCCAGCGCCTGCAACAACAGGCCGGGAGCAAAGTGAGAGGCAAAACCAAATGGCAGCCCCATAGAAGCGGCAAGCTGGGCACTGTAAAGGCTGGAACCCAGCAGCCAGATGGGCAGATGCAGCCCCTGACCCGGCACGGCCTGTACCGCCCCTGTCTCGTCACCGAAATAACTCATCAACTCACGCACATCCGCCGGAAACTCATCCACGTCGCCGCTGCGCTGACGTCGCAGTGCCTGCATGGTGCGCTGATCCGTGCCGGGGGCACGACCCAGCCCAAGATCGATGCGATCAGGGTAAAGCAAAGCCAAGGTGCCAAACTGCTCGGCAATCACCAGCGGTGCATGGTTCGGCAGCATGATGCCGCCGGCGCCCAGTCGCAGGGTCTTGGTGCCCCCCGCCAGATGACCGATCAGCACAGCGGTGGCAGCACTGGCGATGCCCGGCATGTTGTGATGCTCCGCCAGCCAGTAACGCTGATACCCCCAGCGCTCAGCATGCTGGGCCAGGTCCAGCGAACGGCGAAACGACTCGGCCGGGTGGGAGCCTTCGGGCACGGGGACCAGATCGAGCACTGAATAGGGGATGGCAGACATGGGTCACTCCATTGATTTACAGACCAGTAACAAAGGAGGCAATGTAGCACGGGATACCTGAACGAATCACGCGCCAGTCCAACGAATTGACCCTGGCTCTTTGCTGGCAACCGATAATCGAAATCACCGCACCGCCTGAGTTCCCTGAGCCTCCTGCCTTGCCAGGGGTGCAGATGGCCCTATGCCAGCCCGGGCTGTGCGTCAAGTGACAATATCCACAGTTACCTGCTCTGACCGCAAGCGCTAGCATGCTGTGGCTCGTTGTCTGGTTGTGAGCTCAACCCATCCTCTTCTTGCAGGAGAATACAGGCATGAATGCAATCACAGACACCAAGACCGGCCTCTTCCTCGCCTCTTTCGAGATCGGTAAAGCCATGCCGGGGGCGCAACTGCTGCACCTGAACCTGGCAGTCTATACGCCAGGGGAGACAATCAATGGCGTCGCCCATCTGACCCAGGCAACCAATCCACCGCTCGACATGGCCTCCGAACTGAAAGGCCAATACACCTATATGTGCGTCATGCCCAAGCAGTGCCATATCCTGGTGACTGCGCAGGGCTACCCCATTATCAAATGGCCCCAGAGCGGCGGGATCGGGCCGGTGATCCAGCCCAACTTCGAGCTGCGCATGGTGCTCGGGGAAGACTGGAAATCAGGCACGGCCAACTACAAATATCAGGACAATCATCAGGTGTGGCATGAAGTGAAAGACGCCCCCGTCACCCTGGTGCCCGCCGCAGTACTGGCTTGATCCCCTCAAGACGGCCCCGATGGGGCCGTCACGTTTATGCCATATCCTGATATATCTGAACGGGTTATTGTGTTTTCTGTCATCCTGTTGGCACACTGATAGTAGATCGTCTCTGCAATCGCCCGTGTGACAAGGATGTGTCCATGACAAGTGCCAGGCCAGGTCGTAAACCCTTCTATGTGCATATCGCCACCCTCTTCATCCTGCTGTTTACCCTGCTGGGCAGCGCCCTTATCGCGTTGCAATTCCAGCAAGCGGCACAACAGGGACTGGAGCATGAACGGCAAAATTTCCTGCAATACCGGGAGCAGCTCGCCCTCGCCCTTCAATTGAACGAGCGGCCGGCCCGCATGTCCCTCAGTCTGCTGCGCAGCGGTCAGCTGGCGGCCATGAACAGTCTGGATGCCCGGCTCGGCTACCTGCCACAACTGGCAGAGGTGCTGGCCAACAGCCCCAGTTATGGCGCCGTCTATGCCGGCTACGCGGATGGTGACTTCTTCCTGGTGCGCAAGTTGACCGAGCGGGCCCGAGCCCAACTGGACAGGGTCCCAGCGGCCAGCACCTTGCTGGTGCAAAGCCTGCACCAGGGCAAGGGGGAGTTTCTCTACTTCGACCAGCGGCTGACCCTGCTCGAGCGCCGGGCCATGCCTC
This sequence comes from Aeromonas sp. 9A, assembly GCF_963900955.1. Taxonomy (NCBI): domain Bacteria; kingdom Pseudomonadati; phylum Pseudomonadota; class Gammaproteobacteria; order Aeromonadales; family Aeromonadaceae; genus Aeromonas; species Aeromonas sp. 9A. Next base: position 1,243,731 of record NZ_CAWRFG010000001.1, on the reverse strand, counting down.
AATACCAGTTTGATCCCCGCAGCCGCGACTGGTACAAGCAGGCACGCTGGCGTTCAGGCATCGCCACCACCCACCCCTATCTCTTCTTTACCACCAAGGAGCCAGGCATGACGCTGGCGGTGGAAAGCGACAACAGAAGGGCGGTGATCGGGCTGGATACCAGCGTCGAGGGACTGTCGGCCCTCATCGGTGAACTGCGGTTGCCAGAGCAGAGTCAGGTGGTTCTGTTCGACGAATACGCCACTCTGCTTGCCACGGATCCCAAACAGCTTCCCAGCTTCGAGCAACTGAGCCAGCTACCCCTGCTGTCGGCGCTGTCTCATCCCGTGCTGACCCAGCTGCAACAACAGGTCACCAGCCAACCCGCCTTGCTGAGCAGCCCGGTGGAGCTGAATCTGACCGCCGCCGATCAGAGTGACTGGCTGGTCAATCTCTCTCCCCTCGGCGAGGGATCCCCCTTTTATATTGCCTTGCTGGTCTCGGCCGACCTGCTCTACCAGCAGGCTCGCAACGAAGCGCTGATCAACCTCGGCTGGGCACTGGCAGGCTTGCTGCTGCTGTTGCCGGTGATCTGGCTGGTCTCCCGCCGCACCGCGACCCCCCTGCTGGCCCTGACTCAAGAGGCGGAGCGGATCCAGCACTTCGACTTCGGCGAGAGCCGGGTGCCGGAATCGGCGATCCGCGAGATCGACGATCTGGCCCGTACCATGTCCGGCATGCGACTGACCCTGGGCAACTTCATGAACATGGGCCGGGCACTGGCGGCGGAACACCGTTTCGACTCCCTGCTCAGTCGCATACTGCACGAGACCATAGCCGCCGTACAGGCCGAGGGGGGCTGCCTCTACCTGGCGCAAGAGCAGAGCATGGTGGCAGTCCAGGCGCTCTGGCGGCAACAGCCTTTGCCTGCCGACCAGGCTCCCTGGCAGGAGGCGCTGCTCGGCAAGCTGGCTCATGGCGAGCGGCTTACCCTGGCCGTCGACGAACGGGGCTGGCAGCAACATCTGGCAAGCTGGGGTCCCTTCCCCGGCCCTTGCCAGCTGGTCGCCGAGCCACTGTGCAATCATAGACAGGAGCTGATCGGCTGCCTGCTGTTGATCCTGCCCGGCTGCTCTGCGCGCGAACTGGCCTCGCGCATCAGCCTGATCGAGGCGCTGGCAGGCACGTCTGCTTCCGCCATCGAGAACCAGCGCCTGCTGGAGGAGCAGAAACAGCTGCTGGAGTCCTTCATCGAGCTGATGGCAGGGGCCATCGATGCCAAGAGTCCCTACACGGGTGGCCACTGCCAGCGGGTACCCGAGCTGACCCGGATGCTGACCGAAGCCGCCTGCGCCCAGCAGCAGGGGCCGTTCGCCGAGTTTAGGCTCAACGAGGAGGAGTGGGAGGCCATTCACATCGCGAGCTGGCTGCACGACTGCGGCAAGGTCACCACGCCGGAGTTTGTGGTCGACAAGGCCACCAAGCTGGAGACTATCTACGATCGGATCCACGAGATCCGTACCCGCTTCGAAGTGCTCAAACGCGACGCCTATATCGAGGTGCTGGCGGCCCGTCTGCCGGCGTCAGAACGGGAAGCGGCAAGAGCGGAGGTGGCGACACTCTGGAGTACCCTGGATCAGGAGTTCGCCTTCGTCGCCGAGTGCAACCTGGGCGGGGAATGGATGGCACCGGAGAAGCTGACACGGCTCGATGCCATCGCCAACCGCACCTGGTTGCGCACCCTGGACGACAGGCTCGGCATCAGCCGGGAGGAACTCAAGCTGCACCAGAACGAACCGGCCTCCCATTTGCCCTGTATCGAGCCACTGCTGGCTGACAAGACAGTCCACCTCATACCCCGCCCCGTCCACGACAGCCTGGATGAGCGCAATCCCTGGGGCTTCAAGGTCAGGGTGCCAACCTATCTCTACAACCGTGGAGAACGTTACAACCTGGCCATCGGCCGCGGCACCCTCACAGAAGAGGAGCGCTACAAGATCAACGAGCACATCATCCAGACCATCCGCATGCTGGAGCGGCTCCCCTTCCCGCGCCATTTGCGCAATGTGCCCGAGATCGCCGGTGGACATCATGAACGCATGGACGGCAAGGGTTACCCCCGCCAGTTGCTTGGGCAACAGATGAGCATCCCGGCCCGCATCATGGCCATCGCCGACATCTTCGAGGCGCTGACCGCCAGCGATCGCCCCTACAAGTCGGGCAAGACGGTGGCTCAATCCCTGGCCATCATGCAGAACATGGTGCGTGAGCAGCACATAGACCCGGCACTGTTTGCCCTGTTCGTCAGCAGCGGTATCTGGCGCGACTATGCCGAGCGTTTTCTGGCGCCGGAACAGCTGGATCAGGTGGATGAAGAGGCTCTGCTGGCCACACAGGCATAGACAGGGTTCATATTTTCTTACATTTGTATGCTGGTTTGAGCAGGCCCGCTTGGTTATAACTGTGCCCTACAGCGAAGGGGGAGCAAAAGACTCCCCCTCACTCTTTATCACACCACATGGTTCAGGTTATTTATGTCAAAACGTCTCATCATGCTGGGCGCGCTGGCGCTGTCCGGCTGCTCCCTGTTGTCGCCACCCCCGCCCACCGTTACCCCTGTCCATCTGGCCGATGCCAGCCAGCGGGGTTTCTATATCGAGTGCAGCAGCATGACGGCCTGCTTCCAGCAGGCAAACCAGACCTGCCCCCAGGGCTACAAAGAGACGGATCGTCGTCAGCAGACGCTCTACTCCACCCAGTACACAACGGGCAGCTATGACGAAGAGAAGAAAATATACAAGGCGGGCACACCCCACCGCATCGCCAATACGGTCCATTCGTTGACCATTCAGTGCCCCACGGATGTGAGCATCACGCCGCGCTAGCAGCCTGCTGGCAACAACGAACAAAGGGCCCGCAGGCCCTTTTCTCATCGCGGTAACACCACCTCAACGCGTCGCCTCGGCATGCTGGCGGGCCAGCTCGCGGGTCATGGCCTCCCGCATCTTGAACTTCTGCAGCTTGCCGGTCACCGTCATGGGGTACTCCTCCACGAAACGTATGTATCTTGGCACCTTGAAGTAGGCGATGCGGGCCGAGAGGAAGTGCTTAATCTCCTCCTCGCTGACCATCTGATCCGGCCTCAGCTTGACCCAGGCACACACCTCCTCCCCGTAACGCTCGCTGTCGACACCAAACACGGCGGCATCCTGCACCGCAGGATGATCGTAGAGCCGATCCTCTATCTCGCGGGGATAGATGTTCTCGCCACCGCGGATGATCAGCTCCTTGCTGCGCCCCACTATCTGCACATAACCCTCTTCATCCATGATGCCGATATCACCCGAGTGCAACCAGCCTTCATCATCTATGGTTTCCGCTGTCTTGACCGGATCCTGCCAGTAACCCTGCATGACCCCCTTGCTGCGGCAGCAGATCTCACCCCGCTCGCCAATGGGCACCAATTCACCGCTCGGGTCAATCAGCTTGATCTCGGTGTGGTCAAGGGCGCGGCCCACAGTGGTGACCCGCTTGTTCAGCGGCGCATCGATGGCGGTCATGTGATTGATGGGGCTGCACTCGGTCTGACCATAGGCGATGGTCACCTCTGTCATGTGCATCAGAGTCTGCACCTTGCGCATCAAGGGCTCCGGGCAGATAGCTCCTGCCATAATGCCGGTGCGCAAAGAGGAGAGATCAAACTCGCCAAAAACGGGCAGCTCCAGCTCGGCGATGAACATCGTCGGCACGCCATGCAAGGCGGTGCAATGCTCCTCACTCACCGTCTGCAGGGTCGCCACAGGATCGAACGCTTCCGATGGAAACAGGGCGCAGGCCCCCACGCTGATGCACACCAGATTGCCAAGCACCATGCCAAAGCAATGGTAGAGCGGCACGGGTATGCAGAGCCTGTCCTGCTCGCTGAACGCCATGCCCCGCGCCACCTGCCGGCCATTGTTGAGTATGTTGCCATGGCTCAGGGTCGCGCCCTTGGGGCTGCCCGTGGTACCCGAGGTGAACTGGATGTTGATGGCATCATCCGGTTTGAGGGTAGCCGCCACCCGGGCAAGCCAGGCCGGATCCTGCACATCCCCCAGGGCCTGCACGGCGCTGAAGTTCAGCATACCCGGCGTTTGCGCCTCCCCGAGCCGGATCACCATCTCCAGGCTCGGCAAGCGGGCGCTGGCCAGCTGCCCCGGCGACGAGCTTGCCAGCTCGGGGGCCAGCTCATTGAGCATGGAGAGGTAGTCACTCCCCTTGAAGGCACTGGCACAGATGAGGGCGCGGCAACCCACATTGTTGATGGCAAACTCCAGCTCGTAGTTGCGATAGGCTGGGTTGATGCAGACCATGATGGCGCCGATGCGGGCCGTGGCGAACTGCACCAGGCACCACTCTATGTTGTTTGGTGACCAGATGCCGACCCTGTCCCCCGGCTGGATGCCTAGCGCCAGCAAGCCCAGTGCCAGCCTGTCTATCTGGATGAGGTATTCACGGTAGCTCCAGCGGATCTGCTGGTGACGCACTACAACGGCGGGGCGGTCGGGGAAACGTTCGGCTATCTCTTGCAGATATTCGCCAATGGTCTGGTGAAGCAAGGGCTGGTCGCAAGGACCGGTCCGGTAGCTGAGCAGTGAGGTCATGGGGTGACTCCTGGCCACATTCGATGGGTATTGCCTACTGCTCGGCTGGCACGCTTTTTTCAGCTTGTTACGTTAATGTAAAAACCACCCATTAAAAAGAGTCACTTTGGTCTAATACTCACCATAAAAAAACGGCCAACCCAAGTTGACCGTTTTAAATCCCAGACTCTTGCCTTAGAACAGCAGATGCGCCACACCGGCAATGACCGGCAGGGTCACCAGGGTGCGCAGCAGGAAGATGACAAACAGCTCCCACAGCTTGACCGGGATCTTGCTGCCCAGCAGCAGGGCACCCACTTCCGACATATAGATGAGCTGGGTGACCGACATGGCGGCAATCACGAAGCGGGTGATATCGCTCTCTATGGTCGAGGCCAGCACGGCCGGGATGAACATGTCGGCAAAACCAACCATGATGGTCCTGGAGGCGGCCTCGGCCTCCGGCAGTTGCAGCAGCTCCAGCAAGGGAACAAATGGCGCACCCAGCCAGTTGAAGATGGGGGTATGCTCGGCCAGCATCAGGGCACAGGTGCCGATCGCCATCACCACCGGCAACACGCCAAACACCATGTCCAGTGCATTCTTCACCCCTTCCCGCGCGACCGCACCAAGATCGGTGACACTCTCCGCCTTGGTCAGCGCACGCTCGTAGCCATAGCTCATCACGCTGTGCTGATGGGGTACTGACTCCTGCTTGCGGCACAGGGGCGTGCCATCGGCATAGATGTCCTTCTTCCAGGAGAGCGGCGGCAGGCGCGGCACCACTATGGCGGCGACCACACCCGCCAGACAGACAGTCAGGTAGAAGGGCACGAACATATGCTCCAGCTTCACCTGGGAGATCACCACCAGGCAGAAGGTGATGGAGACAGCTGAGAAGGTGGTGCCGATAACGGCGGCCTCACGCTGGGTATAGAACTTGCCTTCGTACTGTTTGCTGGTTAGCAAGATGCCAACGCTGCCATCCCCCAGCCAGGAGGCGAAGCAATCCACGGCGGAGCGCCCCGGCAAACGAAACACAGGGCGCATGATGCGGGTCATCATGGTACCGACAAACTCCAGCAGACCGAAATCCAGCAGCAGAGGCAACAACAGACCGGCGAAGATGAACACCGAGAACAGCACAGGCAGCAGATCGTGCAGTACCAGACCGCCGGTAGCACCGGAACGCAGCACCTCGGGCCCCGCATTGAAGAAGGTCAGCAGCACGAACACGCCACCCAGTACCCGCACACAGGCCCAGAAAGGGGAGACGTTGAACAAGCTGTTGAGGAAGGGGCGACGCACCAGGATCGCTGGCTTGAACAGCCAGGCGATCAGCGTCATCAGCATGGTGGTGGTAATGATGGCACTGACCATGGCCACCAGATAATCGGCAAATACCGTTTGCACCAGCTTCGCCAGCACGGCAACCGGAATGGTGACGTTCTCGTCATAGATGACGGGGGTCATGAACAGCAGGATCCCGATGAGTGACGGGACCAGGAACATCAGCACGTTGCGACGAGTATTGAGCGCAGGCGCTTGCAGAGTCTTTTCCAGCATGGTCTACAGCCTTAATGTTACTTTTCCTTAGCCAGGTCAACTTGCATATTCATGCTCTCACCCGACAAAACGGGCGCAAGAATACTCCAAAAAAATGCACAAACAAGCCCTTAATGGATCATTTCAAGCATAAATATTTTTGCAGGCGAACCTTCCATAAGAACGACCTCAAACAGATACGCATATCAATTCATTACGAATGGTTAGCATATTGTTTCAGCAAGGTTACATTCAGGTGCGCAGTATAATCCGTTGCGGTTGGCAGGCAATAAGTGACATAAGAAATATATCTATGTGGTGATCCGATCGATCCAGATGCGCCCCATAAAAAACCGGAGCCTGTTGCCAGGCTCCGGTTTTTCTCATCGGTGGGCAGAGGTACTGCACCGATCAGGCAGGACAGAGTGATCAGTCACGAACATAGATGACTTCAACGCCATCATCTTCGTCATCATCCCAGTCTTCCTCATCGAGCCCCTCATCGAAGGCCATGGAGGCGGCCAGCGCTTCAGCTTCAGCTTGGGCCAGCTGGTTCTTGTGGTAGTCATCCCACTTGAACTCCACCTTCTCGATGGCGTCCCTGGCATCTTCCGCCAGTTGACGAGGCATGCTATCCAGCAGATCCAGGATGTCGTAGCACACCTTCTTGGTGCCTTCCTTGCTGATGGCGGAGATCTGGTAGACAGGGCCTTCGTAGGCCAGCGCCGTCTTGACGCGCTCCATCACCTCGACCGCCTCTTCTTCCAGGATCAGATCCATCTTGTTGAACACCAACCAGCGCGGCTTGCCAGCCAGCTCAGGGCTGTATTTTTCCAGCTCCTTGACGATTGTCACGGCGTTCTCGGCAGGATCCGAGTCATCGACCGGGCAGATATCGACCAGGTGGATCAAGACCCGGCAGCGCTCGAGATGCTTGAGGAAGCGAATACCCAGGCCTGCGCCCTCGGCGGCACCTTCGATCAGACCCGGAATGTCGGCTATCACGAAGGAGCGGGAGTTCTCGCCACGCACCACACCCAGGTTCGGCACCAGAGTAGTGAAGGGGTAATCGGCTACCTTGGGACGAGCGGCAGACACGGCGCGGATAAAGGTGGACTTGCCAGCATTGGGCAGACCCAGCATGCCGACATCGGCCAGCAGCAGCAGTTCCAGCTTCAGGGTACGCACTTCACCCGGCGTACCGCTGCTCTTCTGGCGCGGCGCCCGGTTGACTGAGCTCTTGAAACGGGTGTTGCCCAGACCGTGGAAGCCACCTTTGGCGACCAGCAGCTTCTGACCATGATGAGTCAGATCACCCAGCAGTTCGCCTGTGTCTTCATCGCTGGCACGGGTACCGACCGGCACACGCAGTATCCTGTCCTTGCCGCGACGGCCGGTACAGTTGGCGCTCTGGCCATTCTCACCGCGCTCGGCCGCGTGAAAACGCTCGAAACGGTAGTCGATCAGGGTATTCAGGTTTTCGTCGGCAATAAGATAGACATCGCCACCGTCACCACCGTCACCGCCATCCGGGCCGCCGTTCGGGATGTACTTTTCACGGCGAAAGCTCACACAACCGTTACCACCGTCACCGGCATCGACTCGAATCTGGACTTCATCAACAAACTTCATAGGTAACCGTCACCTTAATTCGAAAAACCGATACGCAATTATAGTGGTACAGGCCCCTGCGGGCGATACGCATCTTAGCGATGAATGCCCCGCGCAACACCAGGCACATCTACGTTCCGTTTTTTCGTAAACTGCGTCAGAAAAACAAAAGCCCCGCCTGTTGGCGGGGCTTCGGATCCTTGCGGTCCGTAATTACTCAGCAACGATGCTAACGTACTTACGATTCAGCGGACCTTTAACTTCGAACAGGATCTTGCCAGTCGCTTTCGCGTACAGGGTGTGATCAGTGCCCAGACCAACGTTGGTGCCAGCGTGGAACTTGGTGCCACGTTGACGAACGATGATGCTGCCTGCCAGAACTGTTTCGCCGCCGAAACGCTTAACGCCAAGGCGTTTAGCTTCAGAATCGCGACCGTTGCGGGATGAACCGCCAGCTTTTTTGTGTGCCATTTATCGGACTCCTCTAATTAAGCGCTGATGCCAGTGATTTTGACTTCAGTGAACCACTGACGGTGGCCCGCTTGCTTACGATGGTGCTTACGACGACGGAACTTGACGATAGTCACTTTCTCGCCACGGCCGTGAGCCACAACTTCAGCTACAACCTTGCCACCTTCAACGAAAGGAGCACCTACTTTAAAAGTGTCGCCTGCAGCAACCATCAGAACTTCATTGAAGTCGATAGTAGCGCCAGTCTCAACGTTCAGCTTTTCCAGACGAACGATTTGACCTTCGGCCACACGGTGTTGTTTTCCGCCGCTTTGGAATACCGCGTACATTTGATTAACTCCGTAAAGGCGTGTCTTTTGCTCAAGGCCAGACACGCGCAAAAACCTATAACAATGGGCCGGCATTCTACGCAAATCGATTTGCTCAGGCAAGGCCAATTTAGCAAAAAGTTTATTTTGTGCGCATATCTGCCGCCGTGAATAAACGCTTAACTGTAACCCATTGTGAAATCGTGTAGAATCCCCGCCATTACTAAAACCGCAGTTATTGCTGCCGTCACGTTACGAGACTTATGGACCAACAGACTATCCGTGCGCTCTGTGCTGCCGACATGACGGCGGTGAATGAACTGATCCTGGCGAGACTTCAGTCCGATGTCAGCCTGATCAACCAGCTGGGTTTCTATATTGTCAGTGCAGGCGGGAAACGGATGCGCCCCATGCTGACAGTGATGGCCGCCCGCGCACTGGGATATGAAGGTCAGGATCATCTCAAACTCGCCGCCATCATCGAATTCATTCATACCTCTACCCTGCTGCACGACGACGTGGTCGACGAATCCGATCTGCGCCGTGGCCGGGAGACCGCCAATGCGCTGTTTGGCAATGCTGCCAGCGTGCTGGTCGGCGACTACCTCTACAGCCGCTCCTTCCAGATGATGAGCGAGCTTTCCAACCTGCGAGTGATGGAAATCCTGTCGGATGCCACCAATACCATCGCAGAGGGGGAAGTGTTGCAGCTGATGAACTGCAACGATCCGGACACCACGGAACAGAGCTACATGACGGTCATCTACTGCAAGACCGCCAAACTGTTCGAGGCCGCCACCCGCCTCGCGGCCGTGCTGACCCATCAGCCCGAGCCCGTCGAGCAGGCCATGACCGACTACGGCAAGTATCTGGGCACAGCATTCCAGATCATCGATGACGTCATGGACTACTGCTCCCAAAGCGATGAGATGGGCAAGAACGTCGGTGACGATCTGGCCGAAGGCAAACCGACCCTGCCGCTGCTGCGGGCCATGGAAGTGGGCTCACCCGAAGAGCGCCAGCTGGTGCGTGATGCCATCGAGCATCGCAACGGCATGGAGCATCTCGACCAGATTCTCGGGATTCTCGACCGCACCGGTGCGCTGGAATACTCACGCATGCGAGCCCGGGAAGAGGCTGACAAGGCCATTGCCGCTCTCGCCATCCTGCCGGACTCCCAGCACAAGCAGGCGCTGGAAACCCTGGCCCAGATGGCGGTACAACGCAGCGCCTGAGTCAACGACTCCTGCTTGCTGGATGAAAAAAGAGGCCTCGGGCCTCTTTTTTATTGTCTGCGCTGCAATGGAACTCAGAGCCAGCCACATGATTCAGTGACCCAGCATCCAGAGGATGACGGCGCCCGCCACCACCAGAGATCCACCGATACGGCGCAGTTGTTCCGGTGGCTGTTCGCTCAGCAGCCGCAGCATCTGTTGCCAAGCTTTGGGCATCAGCAAGGGGCCAAGCCCTTCAAACAGCAATAGCAGCCCCAATCCCATCAAAATGGATGTCAGCATCCCATCTCCTCGCGCAAAAAAGCCGCCCGTATCGGCGGTTGGTCTCATGCCATAAAGCAAAAGGGCCTGAATCATCAGGCCCTTTGGTCTTATGCTTGTCTCTTACTGCTTGGCGCCGTGAGGAGACTTGAGGTAGCGGAAGAACTCGCTGTCTGGTTTGAGCACCATCAGGTCGTTACCACCGGCAAAACTCTTGCGATAGGCCTCCATGCTACGCACGAAGCTGAAAAACTCGGGGTCTTTCTTGTAGCTGTCGGCATAGATTTTGGCGGCTTCGGCATCACCTTCACCACGCAGCTGACGCGCATTACTCTCGGCATCGGCGATCATGACGGTCACTTTGCGGTCGATGTCAGCACGCAGGATTTCAGCCTGCTCGCGACCCTGGGAGCGATGCTCACGGGCTACCGCATTACGTTCGGCACGCATCCGCTGATAGATGGAGTTGGAGACCTCGACCGGCAGGTTGATCTGCTTGATCCGCACGTCTACCACTCTGATGCCGAGCTCGGAGGAGCGCGCCATCTTCATCAGGGCATCTTCCATCACGGTACTGCGCTCACCGGAGACGATGTCCTTGATGGTGCGGTTACCGATCTCGGAACGCAGACCGTTGTTGATCTTGCGCTTGAGCAGGTCTTCAGCCTGGATCTTGTTGCCACCACCCGTTGCCAGGTAGTACCGGGAGAAATCCTCGATCTTCCACTTCACGTAGGAGTCGATGATGAGATCTTTCTTCTCGGAGGTCACGAAACGGTCAGCCTGGCTGTCGATAGTCTGGATGCGAGCATCCATCTTGCGAACCTGATCGATGAAGGGCACCTTGAAGTGCAGGCCCGGCTCATAGAGCCGAGCTTCACCGGATTCAACCCGCTTCACCTTGCCAAACTGCACCACTATCCCTTTTTGCCCTTCATCAACAACAAAGATGGAGGAGAAGCAGACCATGGCAGCCACAGCGATGACACCAATAGCTATTTTTTTCATCTATTAGTTTCTCCCTGAGCTGAAACGATCACCGCTACGCAGCGGAGTCGGAGTGGAGTTTGCACCGTCATTGGTGACCGGTGCCGCATCGGCGGCAGTCACTGCACTGGCAGATCGCGCAGGCGAGACAGCATTGGCTTGACCAGACAGCTTATCGAGAGGCAGATAGATCATGCTGTTGTTACCATCAGGCATGTCGACCAGCACCTTGTTGGCCTGTTGATAGAGCTCTTCCATGGTTTCCAGGTAGATACGCTCACGAGTCAAGTCAGGCGCGGCCTGGTACTGGGGCAACAGCTCGTTGAAACGAGCAACTTCACCCTTGGCCTTCAGCACAATCTGGGACTTGTAACCCTCGGCTTCCTGTTCCAGCCGCTTGACAGTACCACGTGCTTTTGGCTCGACTTCACGGGCATAGGCTTCCGCTTCACGAATGAAGCGTTGCTCATCTTCCTGGGCTGAGATGGCATCATCGAAGGCGTCTTTAACCTCTTCTGGCGGACGAGCCGGCAAGAAGTTGACGTCGACAATCTGCAAACCCATCTGATAAGGCGTGACTATCTTTTCGATGCCATCCCAGGTTTCACGACGAACTTGCTCACGCCCTGTGGTCAAAATATCATCCATACGGGTATGGCCGACGACATAACGCAGTGAACTGTCGGTAGCCTGGCCCAGACTCTCTTCAGCATTGGTCACGCTGAACAGATACTGTTCGGGATCGACGACTCGGTACTGCACGTCCATCTCGACCCGCACCACGTTTTCATCCTGAGTCAGCATAAAACCTGAAGCAGGCAGAGAACGCACTGACTCCACATCCACCGGGATCACCCGATCGATGAAGGTCGGCTTCCAGCGCAAGCCGGGCTCTACGTTGTGAGAGTACTCGCCAAAACGCAGAATAACCCCTCGTTCAGCTTCGCGAATGGTGTAGAAGCCGCTGACGACCCACACCACCACAGCGATCACCAAGGCGATAGAGAGACCGAAACGGCCCATCTCGCCACCTGACTTGCCACCACCCAGCAAACCACCAAAACGGCGGCTTACCTTGCGCAACATCTCGTCCAGATCAGGGGGTCCCTGATTCTTGCCGTTGTTCCCCCAAGGGTCACGGTCTTTGCCGTTGTTTCCAGGCTCATTCCAAGCCATCAGCATCTCCATTAATACAAGCGGATGGATATCACCTCTATCTGATCATCAATCGTGGATGAAGCCTGTAAACATTCATCTTCATCCACGACTCAATGCCTGATAAAGCGTTGTAAATTCTCGCCTTCCTGTTTCACGAGGCGGTTCCAGTCGGCCAATTGCAGCCGAACTTGCAACACAAAATCCCCCTCCTCGCTGAAACCTTCCTGCTCAATGCCTTTGAGACGATAGAGCGCACTTCGCAATCTGGCGGCCGAAGGGGGCAACTGCAAGGTGTGATGCACCATGGATCCGGCCAGCAACTCGGTCAGGGCCGTAAACAGGTATTCACAGCCTTCACCGCTCTGGGCAGACAACCAGAGTCGCACCGGGCGCCCCTCATCATCCCGCTCCAGACCTGCCGGACGATCCGCCAGCTTGTCTATCTTGTTACAGATCATCAACTGGGGTCGGTCATCCGCCTCAATTTCGGCCAACACTTGCTGTACCGAATCGATATTCTCTTGCATCTGTTCGTCGGCACAGTCCACCACGTGCAGCAACAAGTCCGCTTCGCGGGTCTCCTGCAGCGTCGCTTTGAAGGCCGCGACCAGATCATGGGGCAAGTGTCGAATAAATCCAACTGTATCCGCCAAAATCACATCACCCACATCCCGGATCACCAATTTACGCAAGGTGGGATCCAGTGTTGCGAACAATTGGTCGGCAGCATACACGCTGGCAGCTGTAAGTTGGTTGAACAAAGTGGACTTTCCGGCGTTGGTGTAACCAACCAGTGATACGGTCGGTACCTCATTGCGGTTACGGGCACGACGGCCCTGTTCCCGCTGTTTGGCCACTTTGTCGAGCCGACGCAAAATCGCCTTGATGCGCTCACGCAACAGGCGACGGTCGGTTTCCAGCTGGGTTTCACCCGGGCCGCGCAGACCGATCCCGCCCTTCTGACGTTCAAGGTGGGTCCAGCCTCGCACCAGGCGAGTAGAAAGATGGCGTAACTGGGCAAGTTCGACCTGCAACTTGCCTTCGTGGGTTCGGGCGCGCTGGGCAAAGATATCCAGGATCAGGCCGGTTCTGTCCACGACACGGCACTGGAACAGGCGTTCCAGATTGCGTTCCTGGGCAGGGGTCAGGGCATGGTTGAAGATCACCACGTCTGCGCCCAGCATCTGCACCTGGGACGCGATCTCTTCAGCCTTGCCGCTGCCGACAAAGAGTTTGGCGCTGGGGGCACTGCGGTTGGTGGTCACCACCCCCAATGCATTGACGCCGGCCGAGCTCACCAACATCTTGAGCTCTTCCAGATCCTCCCGCTCACCCTCATCACTGAAGTTGACGTGCACCAGAACGGCCTGTTCGCCGGCTTCATAACGGTCAAACAAGCGCTTGCTCCTTGGCAGGAATCATGACGAATCTGAATTGGCGAGTCGTCTCGCCTCGAGATATCACGCTTCAGCTTCACCCTGTTCTTCGCCAGCTGCGCCAGGGACGTGCTGGTGATGGTTGACGGCGCGGGCCGGCACCACGGTGGAAATAGCGTGCTTGTAGACCATCTGGCTCACGGTGTTCTTCAGCAAAATGACAAACTGGTCAAACGATTCGATCTGACCCTGCAGTTTGATGCCGTTCACCAAATAAATAGAAACAGGAATCCGCTCACGGCGCAGCGCATTCAAAAACGGGTCTTGGAGAGATTGCCCCTTAGCCATCTTCTTTTCCTTATAGTTTGTTGTTTTTAAACACCGGATATCAATATAACAACCTGATTATACAGGAGTGTCAAGCCACTCCGGCACGGGCAACGACCCTTGCCAGATTGCCAGACTCACCAGATTCCAGCCAGGTGACTTCAGGCCAACCGCGCAACCAGGTCATTTGACGCTTGGCCAACTGGCGGGTGGCAACAATACCGCGATAGCGCATCTCATCATACTCCACTTCCCCTGCCAGGTAGTCCCACATTTGGCGGTAGCCAACGCAGCGAATAGCTGGCAGGTCGGGGGTGAGATCGCCTCGTTCATAAAGCGCACGCACCTCTTGCTCGAAGCCACTTTGCAACATCTTGTCAAAGCGCTGTTCGATGCGCTTGTGCAACAGGGCGCGATCGCTCGGGGCAATGGCAAACTGGTGCACCCGATATGGCAACCCTTCTCCCTGCACCTGGGTCAGCTCGGTCAGGGTCTTGCCACTGATGCGATACACCTCCAAGGCCCGGCTAAGACGCTGCGGATCATTGGGATGAATGCGCGCGCCGGCGACCGGATCGATCCGCACCAGCTCATCGTGCAGCGCCTGCCAGCCGAGGCGTGCAGCCTCCTCTTCCAGCTCGGCGCGAATGGCCGGATCGGCGGATGGCAGCGGAGAAAGCCCCTCCAGCAGTGCCTTGAAATAGAGCATTGTGCCCCCCACCAGCAGCGGAATGCGGCCACGGGCGACAATATCGTTCATCTCCCGCAGGGCATCGCGGCAAAAGTCGGCGGCCGAATAGCTCAGGGCAGGATCGATAATATCGATCAACTTGTGGGGAGCCAGAGCCAACTCTTGCGCCGTCGGCTTGGCAGTTCCTATATCCATGCCGCGATAGATAAGCGCAGAGTCCACGCTGATGATGTCGCAAGGCAGGGTTTGGCACAGGGCGATGGCGAGATCCGTCTTGCCGGAGGCCGTTGGCCCCATCAAAAAAATTGCATTCGGCAAGTCAGCCACGTTCAAATTCCTCGATCAGATTTACCAGCAACAGCGAGCACATCACGGGCTTATTGCCAGACTGTGTGTTGGAACAAGCACTCGGCAACTCAGCCACCATCTGCAAACGCCTCCAGCACTGTCGTCAGCGACACGGGGCGCACCATGCGAATATCTGCCAATTGGTCACTGAAATCGGCCACAAGTTCCGTCAGCAAGCGATTGGCTGTTGAAAAATCGTATATTTTTTCGTGGCTTACCCCCTGCTCAACCAGCCATTGGCATAATACTTCAGCCAGCTGGCTCGCATCACTGTCAGATCCGCTCTCGATAATTTGCAACAATTCGGGTAATAGCCGCACCAGATCGGTCTGGCGCAGCAAGGCTGGCACCCGAGTCAGGATCATGGTGTCACGCCCCCCGCTTTTCAACTCCAGCCCCATCCGTTTGAGCAAACGTTCCTGCTCTTCAACCAGCGCTATCAGGTTTTTCGGCAGCTTGAACGAAACTGGCAGCAACAGGGGTTGCGCAGCCAGCCCCTGGCCCCAGGCTTCCAGCAACCAGTTGCGCAGCAACAGGCGTTCGGCCCGCACCAGGGAGAGCAGCGCCAGCTGGCCATCTCGCACCAACAACAGATAGGCCTGCTCCACCAGGGTGAGTGCCTGCCAGATTCCAGGCGCTGTCTGAGCTGCTGCACTGGGCACCATTGCAGCGGTAGCGGATGCAGCAGACGCGGGCCCGGCACCAGGCAAGGTGGTGAGCAGTGCGCCCATGCCCCGCATCGCCTCCCGGCTGGGCGGCTCGGGCGGTTGGTAGTTGCCGGCACGTGCCGCGCCCCTTTCTCGTACTTCATTCGTCGAGGCAGGAGCCCGATAGCTGTGTTCGGCGCCATACCACTCGGGACGAGGTGCCTGCCCTGGGTATTCAATCTGCCCGCTGACAGGCAGCTCGACCAAGGTTTCGGCCAGCGGCTCTTCCTGATGAGCGGCGCAGACCCCTTCGCGGCGCAGCGCAGTAAACAACGCCTGAAAGATAAAGTCGTGGATCAGCCGCGCCTGATGAAAGCGCACCTCGTGCTTGGCAGGATGGACGTTCACATCCACCTGGTGGGGATCCAGCTCGATATAGAGCACATAGGCGGCGAAGCGGTCGGTGGGCAGCAGCTCGTCATAGGCCTGGCGGATGGCATGATTGATGAGCTTGTCGCGCATCATGCGACCGTTGACATAGGTATATTGCAGGTCGTTCTGCGGTCTGGCCCCCTCAGGCAGCGCCAGCCACCCCCACAGACGTACGTCGCTATGTTCGCTCTCCACCGCCAGCGCATGGTGCATGAAGGGGGTGCCACAAACAGTGGCGAGCCGGCGCTCCTGCTCCGCCACCGTATTGGCAGCCTTGTACTGGCGCATTACCTTGCCGTTGTGACGCAAGATCAGGGTGACATCGAAACGGGAGAGCGCAATGCGGCGCACCAGCTCATCGATATGGGCAAATTCGGTCTTTTCACTGCGCATGAACTTGCGCCGCGCCGGGGTATTGAAGAAGAGATCTACCACTTCCACTGTGGTGCCCACCGGGTGGGCCGCCGGTTTGACGGTGACGTTCATCTCTCGCCCTTCCGCCTGTGCCTGCCAGGCTTCGGACTGATCCTGGGTGCGGGAGGTAAATGTGAGACGGGAGACAGAGCTGATGGAGGCGAGCGCCTCCCCGCGAAAGCCGAGACTGCAGATCCCTTCCAGATCATCCAGGGTCGCCACCTTGGAGGTCGCGTGCCGTGACAACGCCAGCACCAGCTCGTCTTTGGCGACGCCGCAGCCGTTGTCACGGATGCGGATCAGCTTGGCACCCCCCTTGTCGATGTCGATTTCGACCCGGTCGGCCCCCGCGTCCAGGCTGTTTTCCACCAGCTCTTTCACCACAGAAGAGGGCCGCTCCACCACCTCTCCGGCGGCAATCTGGTTGGCCAGGATAGGGGGTAATATACGGATCGGCATCACTTACTCCTGAATTTCAATCTTGCGATGGTATACGCCAACACGGGGTGCGGCATCGCCAGCTCCCGCGCGTCAGTTTTGGGGAATGTAGAGCACCTGCCCTACTTGGATATCCCGCGACTTGAGCTTGTTGATCTCCACCAGCCGCGCCTGACTCACCCCATTCTTCTCGGCAAGGCGGGAGAGACTCTCGCCCCGCTTGACCACATGGCGGATCATCTGCGACTTGTCGTCACTGCGAACGGGGGCGGCACTGCGGCTCTGTCCCTGCTGGGGGATATATATTGTCTGACCAATCTGAATATCCCGGCTGCGCAGCTGGTTGATTTCAACCAATGTGGACTGACTCACCCCATGCCTCTCGGCAAGGCGGGAGAGGCTCTCGCCCCGTTTGACCACATGGCGGAGCATCCGCGATTTGTCATAGTCGCCCACATTACTGACCGGCGCACCCGTCTCTTGCGCTGCCGCCGAGTAAGGCTTGATCACCCCGGCTCCGGAGCTGGTCGCAGCACCACCGTCGCGGGCAGTGGCGGGCATCTTGTTGGTCACGACCGGCTGCGACTGTACTTGCCTGGGCTGGCTCACCGACTGCTGGGCCACAGGCGCAGGGCGAGTGGTAGCTGCCGGCCGACTGGCCTGCCCCTTGCCGCTCAGCAAGGCGCCCTTGGTCGGATGAGCGCGGTAGTAATTGCGGATCCCCTCGAAGATGGCACGGGCCAGCTTGTCTTGATAGGCGGGGGTAGCCAGCAGCTTCTCTTCCGCATGGTTGGAGATAAAACCTGTCTCTACCAGCACGGAAGGAATGTCCGGGGCTTTCAGCACTGCCAGACTGGCATGCTCCGGCGCCTTTTTGTGCAATCTGGCCACCTTGCCCATGGAGCGCAGGATCTGGCGACTGACGTCATAGCCCTCGGCACGGGACTTGTCCATGGAGAGATCGAGGAAGGTTTGCGCCAGATAGGGATTAGGGTCGGATTCGGCCAATACCTTGCCTACCCCGCCCAGCAGTTCCCCCTGTTTCTCCTGCTTCTCCAGCCAGCTGCCCATCTCGCGGTTGGCACGGTTGGTAGACAGCACCCAGACAGAAGCGCCGCGCGGCGTCGAGTTGTGGAAGCTGTCCGCGTGGACGGAGACCAGCAGATCCGCCTTGGCCTTGCGGGCAATTTCGGAGCGCTTGTTCAGATCCACGAAGTAGTCCCCGCGGCGAGTCAGCACGGCGCGCATGCCAGGTTCCCTGTCAATAAGTGCCGCCAGCTTCTGGGATACCGCCAGGGTAACTCGCTTCTCATAGGTGCGACGGGGGCCGATGGAGCCCGGATCTTCCCCGCCGTGGCCCGGATCGATGGCGATCACCACCCCCTTGCCCTTGCCCCCCACAGGGGTGGCTTGCACGGCGGCGGCAGAGCGTTTCTCTTCATAAGGCAGGTCTATCACCAACCTGTGGCCATAGGGGCCTGCCGGTGCCAGCGGAAATACCACGGGTTTGATGGTGGAACTGAGATCCAGCACCAGCCGCAGTCCACCCTTCTCCAACGGCGAGCTCTCGCGGATCTTGCGCACCAGCTCGCTGTTGTTCCCGATACTGGCCAGATTGGCGACGTTGTTCGCCCCTTTGAGGTCGATCACCAGTCGATCCGGGCCGGTCAGGGTGAAGTAGTTGTAATTGGGAGCACTGCTCATGTCGAGCACCACCCGGG
This sequence comes from Aeromonas sp. 9A, assembly GCF_963900955.1. Classification (NCBI taxonomy): domain Bacteria; kingdom Pseudomonadati; phylum Pseudomonadota; class Gammaproteobacteria; order Aeromonadales; family Aeromonadaceae; genus Aeromonas; species Aeromonas sp. 9A. The sequence goes on along the minus strand of NZ_CAWRFG010000001.1, from coordinate 1,225,160 downwards.
TGTTATCCGGCGATGGCCATACCCGCACACTCTTGAGCTGATTCGCCCAGGAGGGTAAGGCCATCAGAGAGAGGGCAATAACAAGGATCAAGCGCACGTAGATGACAACCGTTCCAGAATGGCTTCGCCAATAGCAGTGCGGGCTTCTATCAGAGCCTCACGCTGCTCGTTTACATAAGTCAGAGTAATGTCCAGATCGGGCGCCGGCAGCCAGCCTTCCCCCTTCTCCGGCCACTCCACCAGGCAGAGGGTATTGGCAGCAAAGTAGTCCCGGATCCCCATGAACTCCAGCTCTTCCGGATCAGCCAGACGATAGAGATCAAAGTGATAAACCTGCCAATCGGCCAGTTCATAGGGTTCAACCAGTGTATAGGTCGGGCTCTTGACCTTGCCCTGATGCCCCAGCCCTTGCACCCAGCCACGGGTCAAGGTGGTTTTTCCGGCCCCGAGGGAGCCGTGCAAGAACACCGTGGTCGCCTGCAGGCAGGCATGTGCCAGACGGCCACCCAGTGCCACTGTTGCTGCCTCATCCGGCAGTGTCATCATCAACTGTTTTGCCATGTTCTTCTTTAACTTGTTATGGAGTCGGGATTAACCAGTCGACGGATAAAGGGCAGCAGGTCTGATGCCAGCATACCCCTCTCTCCGTCTGCGGCGGCCAGATCGGCCGCTTCCCCGTGGATCACGGCTCCAAGCCGGGTTGCCTCGACGGCAGACCAGCCCTGAGCCAACAGGGCGGCGATTATACCAGACAAGAGATCGCCCATACCGCCACTGGCCATGCCGGGATTGCCCTCATCACAGAGCGCGATTTGCTTGCCGTCATCAATGAGCGACCCAGCGCCCTTGAGCAGCACTACGCCGCCAAAGCGTTGCTGCAGGCGCCGCACAGCGGCAAAACGATCCGCTGCAATATCGGCAATGGAGCAGCCCAACAGGCGTGCCGCCTCACCCGGGTGAGGCGTGAGCACCCAATTATCCTGATGACGGGGACATAGCGCCAGCCAATTCAATCCATCGGCATCCAATACCAGCGGTAACCTGTCATTGACCAATAATTCAAAATGGCGCCGACCCCATTCGTCCTGACCGAGTCCCGGCCCCACCAGCCGCACCGTGGCCCACTGCTCATCCGTATCAACCACTGAGTTCATAAACTCGGCTTGATAGAGGCTGACGGGCCCATGACTCGGATGCTGGCACACCCGTACCAGACCCGCTCCCGCCCGCAGGCAGGCAAGACCCGCCAGCACTATGGCTCCCTGCATGCCCACATTGCCCCCGGCCAGCAGCACCTTGCCGTGGGAGCCCTTGTGAGCCGAGCGCTGGCGCGGGGTAAGCAGGTGTTTGAGGCCGGGATAATCAATCCGCTCAGCCGCCGCTTGCAGCGTCTCCTCTGGCATGACCCCGAGGGGATCGCAGTCGAGCTGGCCCACCCCATCCACACCATCGCTGGTAAGCATGCCCTGCTTGATGCCGATGAAGGTGAGGGTGCGAGTGGCACGCACCAGCGCCCCCATGGCGCAGCCGGTATCGGCATTGAGGCCGGAGGGCAGATCCACCGCCAACACAGGCGCGCCCAAGCGATTGATTGTTGCGACGATCTTTGTCAGAAGCGGCGATAGGTGGGTATGGACACCCGTGCCAAGCAGTGCATCTATCACCAGGTCCGGCGGCGGCAGTGAGTCCAGCTCGCTGGCGCCTGCCATCAGCACAGTCCCCCCCAGCGCCAGCCAGTCATCGGCGGCTCGCCTGGCATCCCCTTTCAGCTCGTCAGGCGCTCTGGCGGCGATCACCCGGGGTTCAAAGCCTATCTGTCTGGCGAGACGCGCCAGCACATAGCCATCCCCGCCGTTGTTGCCCGGGCCGACAAAGATCCACCATCGGCGGCTCTGCGGCCAATGATGAGCGGCATAGGTACGCAGCGCCGCACCGGCACGCTCCATCAGGGCGTAGCGTTCCTGCCCTTCTCGCTCGGCCCAGCGCTGCTCCAGCGCGCGGATCTGTTCAGTCCGCCACAGTGATTGTGGTAAACTGCGCACCTCTTTCCCGCTGATAGCATCCCCGATGACCTTTACCATGATGGCTCCTGACTTTCATCCATTAGCCCTGGCTGAGACGCTTCGGGCACGCGATGCGACATGACCACATCTGATTTTCACTGCCGGTTGACCCAGGACATCAAGCCTTTCGGACCAGATGCAGCATGACCATACCTGATTTTCACCGTCGATTGACTCTGGATATCAAGCCTGTGGGGCTCGATGCCGCATGACTACGCCTGATTTTCAGCAGTTGGCTCACGATATCAAGCTATGGGCAGGCGAGCTAGGATTTGACCAGGTCGGTATCACGGACACGGATCTTACCCTCGAGGAGCCCAGGCTGCAGGCTTGGCTCGATGCAGGCCATCACGGCAGCATGGACTACATGGCCCGACACGGCATGATGCGGGCCCGCCCCCATGAGCTGCTGCCGGGCACACTGCGGGTAGTGTCGGTGCGCATGAACTACCTCCCCTTCGAGGCGGGTTTTGCCGCCACCCTGCGCGATCCGACCCTCGGATACATCAGCCGCTACGCTCTCGGCCGCGACTACCACAAAGTGCTGCGCAACCGCCTCAAGCAACTGGGGGAGCGGATCGAACAGCGTTGTCAGGCGCTGTTTCAAACCACCCAGGACACAATGGGAGAGTGGCGCCCCTTCGTCGACTCGGCCCCCATACTGGAGCGGCCGCTGGCCGCCAAGGCCGGGCTGGGCTGGGTCGGCAAGCATTCGCTACTGCTCAACGAATCGGCCGGTTCTTTCTTTTTTCTGGGGGAGCTGCTGCTCGGCCTGCCCCTGCCCATCGATGCCCCGGTGGAAAAAGAGCAGTGCGGCAAGTGCGTGGCCTGCATCAATATTTGCCCGACCGGTGCCATAGTCGCGCCCTATGTGGTGGATGGGCGCCGCTGCATCTCCTACCTCACCATAGAGAACGACGGTCCCATCCCGAAAGAGTTCAGGCCGCTCATGGGCAATCGCATCTATGGTTGTGATGACTGCCAGCTCATCTGCCCCTGGAATCGCTATGCAGATGCAAGCCCGGAACCCGACTTCAAAGCGCGCCCCAACCTGCACCGCCCGCCCCTGCTGGAGCTGTGGCGCTGGGCCGAGAGCGAATTTCTCAAGCACACTGAGGGGAGCCCGATCCGGCGCATCGGCTATCAACGCTGGCGCCGCAACCTGGCGGTGGCGCTTGGCAACGGCCCGGCTACACCAGAGGTGATCGCCGCCCTGCAACTGGCGCTCACCAGCGCAGAGCCCATGGTGGCCGAACACATAGCGTGGGCACTGACGACCCTGGCCAAACGCCAGCAGGATGACAACAAAAAGACACGCTTGCTGATCCGTTGCATCGAAAAAGGTCTGCCGGATCACGCATAAGCGATCTGCCCCTTGCCGGATGCACGCCATTTTTTCATGCTCTGTCGGCGGTTAACCGTCGGCACCATAAGCACTATAAAAGGAACAATCTGATGCAGATGTTGGGAGTGGATATCGGTGGCTCAGGGATCAAGGGATGCCTGGTCGATACCGAAACAGGCGAGCTGATTGGCGAACGCCACCGTCTGGCAACACCGCAACCGGCTACCCCGGCGGCCGTGGCACATACCCTCAAGGCACTGGTAGAACACTTCCAATGGAAGGGCCCTGTGGGTTGCGGCTTTCCCGCCACCATCCACAACGGCATCGCCAAGAGCGCGGCCAACATCGACAAGAGCTGGATCGAAACCGATGCTGTACACCTGTTTTCGGATGTGACCGGCCTGCCCTGCCATGTGCTCAACGATGCCGATGCGGCGGGCCTGGCCGAGATGCGCTTTGGTGCCGGCAAGGATCGCAAGGGGATCATCATCCTCATCACTGTCGGTACCGGCATAGGTACTGCCGTGTTCGTCAACGGCCAGCTGCTGCCCAACACCGAGCTGGGTCACCTGATGCTGGAAGGCATGGTAGCCGAGCACTACTGCTCGGATGCGGTGCGCAAGCGGGAGGATCTCTCCTGGAATCGCTGGGGAAAACGCTTCAACAAGTATTTGGCACGACTGGAGTTTTTGTTTTCCCCCGACCTCTTTATCCTGGGGGGCGGCAGCTCAGCCAAGCTCGACAAATTCATCGATCGCATCGAGACCCGGGCACCGCTGGTGGCAGCCGCCAGCCTCAATCAGGCTGGCATCATAGGGGCTGCCCTTCATGCGGCCGAACGCAGCGCCGAACAGCAGTAAGGCGGCATCCCCTCTTTGGGTCGATGATAGAAAAGAGGCCCGGCAAATGCCGGGCCTCTTTCGTTGCACCTTTACCGCGGCTAGATGTCGTCGAGCCGATGCACACCGTGTACCAGTCGGGTCAAGCGGGTTTGTTCCAGCGACGCCAGCGAGGTCAGCAAGGCAGCCGTCTCGTCGGTCGGGCACTCACGGGCCAGATGGCTCAGCTCGCCGATGAGTTTTTCTTCCTGACGACACACCTGCTGCACTATGTCCTGAGTCTGGGCAGTGGCAGGTAGTGCCAACCGCTGGATCTCGGGCAACAGATCCTCGCTGAAGCCCCGCTCCAGCCAGGTTTCCTTGACGCCCTGACTCAGCTGTCCCTGATAATCGTGCAGATGGGCACTCGCTTCATCCTCCCGCCCTTGCAGATACGCCAGCAACATGCGGCTACGTTCGCCATCCACTTCTGCCATCAGTCGCCCATAACAGAGTCCGAGCTGGTGATGAACCTGTTCGAGGTAAGACAGCAAATCCTTGATCTGTTGAAATCGCATCACTCACTCCTCCTGCCATGCCACACCTGTTGAGTATAAAAAACAACCACACATATCCCAAACCAAAGGCGGTCACTTTTTGTGCTGCATCAAGGGGATGGATAACAAAAGAGATAAAGGAACAAAGTGGAACGATTTGTGCCATCTTGGTGGCAGCCAAAGAGTGCGAACAGCACTCCTGCTCTCATGACCAACAAAACAGAAATGGAAAGCTATATTCGGAGAAAATCAACAATAGCCAAATACAATATTGCAGCCTGATAAACCACTGTCGTCGTTAGTCATCCGGCGAGAATCCTTATCACTTTTTTAGACGTCTAGACGTAGAAACATGCGTTGACATAGCCATCCAGACATCTTAGCATCATCCTCCATGATGACAGAGTAACCCAGTGGAACCTCTGCCCAATTCACCCGCCTGTAGCGCCCTGTGCTTTAAGGCTGTTAGCACGGAAGAATCCATGATTAAGTTGATCGGTCTCAACAAAGTCTACGGTAAAGGCAGTGATGCCGTGCACGCCCTGCGTGACGTGAGCCTGCATGTGCCACAAGGCAAAATTTTCGGGGTGATCGGTGCCTCCGGTGCCGGCAAGAGTACCCTCATCCGTTGTGTCAACCTGCTGGAGCGCCCGACAGAGGGGCAGGTCATCGTCGACGGCCAGGACCTGACAGCGCTGCCGGAGCGGGAGCTGACCCAGGCCCGCCGCCAGATCGGCATGATTTTTCAGCACTTCAACCTGCTCTCCTCCCGCACAGTGTTCGCCAATATCGCGTTCCCGCTGGAACTGGCAGGCTGGAGCAAGGCCCAAATCCAGACCCGGGTCTTTGAGCTGCTGGCGCTGGTCGGGCTGGAAGCCCGCGCCCACGCTTATCCGTCCGAGCTGTCCGGCGGTCAGAAGCAGCGTGTCGCCATCGCCCGCGCCCTGGCACCAGCTCCCAAGGTATTGCTGTGTGACGAAGCCACCTCGGCCCTCGACCCGCAGACCACACGTTCGATCCTGAGCTTGCTCAAGGAGATCAACGTCAAGCTGGGGCTCACCATCTTGCTCATCACCCACGAGATGGATGTGGTGAAGGGGATCTGTGATGACGTGGCCATCATCAGCGACGGCAGTCTGATCGAGCAGGGCGAGGTCGCCTGGTTCTTCAGCAATGCCAAGACCCAGCTGGCCCGTGATTTCATCCACTCCACCATCCATCTGGAGGTGCCGCAGGAGTATCAGGACCGCATGAGCAGCGAGCGAGTGGCGGGCAGTTATCCGCTGGTGAAGCTCGGCTTTACCGGCAGCACCGTCGATACACCGCTGATTTCAGAGGCGAGTCGTCGCTTCAACATCGATATCAGCATACTGAGCGCCGATATCGAGTACGCCGGGGGCGTCAAGTTCGGCTTCCTGCTGGCAGAATTGTTCGGGGATGAGGCCCAGTGCGAGGCGACTCAGCAATTCCTGATAGACAACCATATTCAGCTGGAGGTCATGGGTTATGTCCGCAGCAACGACTGATCTGCTCATCACTGCCCTCAAGGGCTGCCAGACGCAGTCCCTGATCACAATCGCATTCAGCTGGAGGTAATGGGTTATGTCCGAAGCCATGATTAATCTGCTGGTCACCGCCCTCGGTGATACCCTGCTGATGGTGCTTGCCTCCGCCCTGTTTGGCTGCCTGCTTGGCCTGCCCCTTGGAGTGGCACTGCATGTCACCAAGGCGGGCCAGATCCTGGCCAACCCGGCCCTGAACAAGCTGCTCGGCATCCTTGTCAACATTGGCCGCTCCGTGCCCTTCATCATTCTGCTGGTGGCCATCATTCCGCTGACCCGGCTGATCGTCGGCACCAGCATAGGCACCATAGCCGCCATAGTACCGCTGACCATAGGTGCCGTGCCCTTCATCGCCCGCTTGGTGGAAGGTGCTCTGATGGAGGTGCCGGACGGCTTGCTGGAAGCGGCCAAGGCCATGGGTGCCAAACCTTTGCAGATCATCACCAAGGTGCTGCTGCCAGAAGCCCTGCCCGGCATCATCAACAGCGTCACCATTACCCTGGTCACGCTGGTGAACTACTCCGCCATGGCCGGTGCCATCGGAGGGGGTGGCCTGGGCGATGTGGGTATTCGCTACGGTTATCAGCGCTTTGACCCCACCGTCATGCTGGCAACCGTTGTGATTCTGGTTTTACTGGTTCAAATCATCCAGAGCGCGGGTGAGCGCCTGGTCAACACATGTGATCATCGTTAATCGTCGATTTCTGACAGGAGGTTTTTATGAAATTTGGCATTAAATCCGTTGCGGCAGCCTTGTTGGCTGGCCTGGTACTGGCCGGTTGCGGTCAAAAAGAAGAGAGCAAGACCCTGAAAGTGGGCGCCATTGCCGGGGCGGAATCCCAGCTGGTGGAAGCCGCGGCCAAGGTCGCCAAGGACAAGTTCGGTCTGGATGTCGAAGTGGTCACCTTCTCCGACTTTGCCACCCCGAACGTGGCCCTGAACGATGGCAGCATCGATCTGAACGCCTTCCAGCACAAACCGTATCTGGATAGCCAGGTCAAGGATCGCGGCTTCGATCTGGTACCGGTTGGCAACACCTTCGTCTACCCCATCGCCGGCTACTCCAAGAAGATCAAGGCCCTGGCCGATCTGAAAGAGGGCGCGCAAATCGCCGTGCCGAACGACCCGACCAACCTGGGCCGCTCTCTGATCCTGCTGCAAAAGCAGGGCCTGCTGACCCTGAAAGAAGGCACAGGTCTGGAAGCGACAGTGCTCGACATCGCCAGCAACCCGAAAAAGCTGAAGATTGTTGAACTGGAAGCGGCACAACTGCCCCGCTCCCTGGAAGATGTGGACCTGGCCATCATCAATACCGTGTATGCCTCCCAGATCGATCTGCTGCCAGGCCGTGACGGTCTGTTCGTGGAAGACAAGGATTCTCCCTATGTCAACCTGCTCGTCTCCCGTGGCAACAACAAGGATGACGCCAAGGTGAAGGAGTTCGTCCAGGCCTTCCAGAGCGACGAAGTGTACAAAACTGCTGACGAATTGTTCAAAGGCGGCATCGTCAAAGGTTGGTAATCACTCACTCAGCAAAAAAGGCCACGCCAAGCGTGGCCTTTTTTATTGCCGCGGTTATCATAACCGGGAGCACGGCAACACGAACGTAACAGAACATGAAAAAATGGTATCTGGCCTACTGCAAGCCAAAGGAAGAGGCCCGCGCACGCGCCCATCTCGAAGCCCAGGGGATTGAGTCCTATTACCCCATGGTCGAGATCGAGAAGCTGCGACGGGGCAAGCGTGTCCCTGTGCGGGAACCCATGTTTCCCAACTATCTGTTTATCTATGTGGATCTGGAGGAGGTCACGCCGGTCACCCTGAAGTCGACCCGTGGCATCAGCCGCATCATCCACTTCGGCAAGGAGTGGACCGCCATCAGCAGCCAGCTGGTTTATCAGTTGATGAGCCGTGACGACAGCGACGAGGCGAGAGCCAGCTACGCCAACCTGCCGACCCAGGGCGACAAGGTATTGATCGAATCGGGCCCATTGGCCGGATTCGAGGCGATTTATCTGGAACCGGATGGAGAGAAACGCGCCATCCTGCTGGTCAGCCTGCTCAACCAGGAGACCTCCAGCAGCTTCGACAATCAGGCTTTTCGCCGCCTGTAATGACCCTCATCAGGCAGGCGTTCATGACAAACAACGCCTCATTCCTCCTGGTGAGCCGGCTCAACTAGGAGGCCTCCAGCAGCTTCGATAATCAGGCTGTCTGCCGCTTGTACCAATGCTGAGGCGGGCCATCTGGCCCGCCTCATTTATTTATCCAGATCATCCGCCTTGGCGGCGTTATCAGGCCCCCAGTTCGAAGCGACTGATGACGGACGTCAAACGACCCGTATCCTGTGCCAGTCTGGCCACTATCTCTTCCCCCTGCTGGCTGCGCTGGCTCGATTGCCGGCTCAGCCCGGCGATCTCTTCCACTGTGCCCGCCACCTCCTGGGCAACCCGCGACTGCTGCTCGGTAGCGGTGGCAATGGCCCCCAGCTGACCGGACAGATCCTGCACCAGCTGCAGCATGGTATCCAGGGTCTGCGTCACAGAGGCAACGGCGTTGCGGCCCTGTTCGACCAACTGGGTACCGCTGCCGACCGTGCTCACCGTCTGGCGGGTCTGTTGCTGAATGCTGGCGATGGTCTGACTGATCTCCTCGGTTGATTGACTGGTGCGACTGGCAAGCAGACGCACCTCATCAGCCACCACGGCAAAGCCACGCCCCTGCTCCCCGGCTCGCGCCGCCTCGATGGCAGCATTGAGCGCCAGCAGATTGGTCTGCTCGGCTATGGTAGCGATCACCTCGGTCACCCGGCCGACCTGTTCGCTCTGGGCACTGAGCAGCCCCATGGCCTGATTGGCCTGAGCTATCATGGCGGCAATCTCCTGCATTGTGGTGGTCATGCGACCGAGGGCGCTGCCCCCTTGCTGTGTCTGTCCCTCAGCCTGGTGGGCCACTCGAGCCGCCTCGGCTATGTTCCCCGCCACATCACGGGTGCTGACCGACATCTGTTCGATCGCCGCCGCCACCGTATCCACCCGCTGATTCTGGCTCGCCAGATCGTCGACGATGGCCCTGGTGGTGTTACCCACCTCGACACACGCCCCTTCCACCTGCCCCACGGCGCCCTGGATCTCGCCGACCAGCTGACGCAGCTGCAGCGACATCTGGTTGATGGATCCCGTCAATCCACCCAGCTCATCCTGACTCTGCACCGGCAGAGGGCGGGACGGCAGACGGCCGTTGGCCACCAGATCGGCCCGCACCACCAGACTGGCGATGTCCCGGGTCAGACGGCGACTGAACAGCAGGGCGACCAGGGTGCCCAGCACTATGACGGTCAGGGTAGCCAGCAACAGGGTACGGTTGATGGTCTGACCGGCACTGGCCATCTTCTCCCCCATGCTGTCCACTTCAGAGCGAGTCTGGGTCACCTGGGCGGCCAGCTGACTGGCCAGCTGGGTCAACGCAGGTTCTATGTCGGTTGCCATCAGATGATTGGCCTGATCCCAGTCCGGGGCCTGACGCTTGCTTATCACCTGACCGACCAGTTCGGCAAAGGGCGCTGACATCTCTTCAAACAGCGACCAGAGGCTCTTCTGGGCCTCGGAGAAATTGGCCTGCTGCTGTTTCAGCTCGGCGACCCGCTGCTGATGGAACTGGTAGTAATCCTGATACTTGGTGCCATATTCGGGGTCACCCGAGATGAGGAAGTCGCGCAGGGCTGAGAGGGCATTGGAGAGGCTGTTATACGCATCCCCCACCTGCTTGAGCAGCAGGCGGCGATCCCCTGGCAACTGATCCTGCGGGGTGGCCACTTCTTCATTGGCGAATGACTGCAACTGATCGAGGGCCGCTTCTGCCAGCGGGCCCGCCTCCAGCAGCATGAGCGTGTGGGCGGGCAGGTTCTCCTCTGTGTGGGCGATGGCCCATACCTGCTCCTGGCGTCCTTTGAAGGCCTTGAGCGACTGGGCAAGTGCGGGAGTGAACTGCTGCTGCTCGATGGCTTGCCAGGCCCCTTCCCACTCCTGTTTGAGGCGGGAGGCCTGGACCGGATCCTTGCCAAGAATGAGATAACCACGCAAGGAGGAGACGGTGGCCACCAGCGCCTTCTGGCTCGCCTCATCCCGTTGCAGGGCAGGCAGCGCCTGCTCCAGCAGCGCTGTCTCGACCTCGCCGATCCGGCCGAGCTGGTGATAGACAAGGCCGGAGGAGAGGATCACCAACAGATTGATAAAACAGAAACTAAACAACAACTTGCTTGAAATTTTCATGAACGTCCTTGTTCAACTGCGGGCATGCCGCCTGGCGATCAGTCCCCGATCAGGCCGGGTAACCGTTCGCGCCAGGTGTCGTGCCACCCCATCAATTCATCCCGCGGCATGGGCCGGGCGGAGAAGAAGCCCTGACACACGTCGCACCCCAATCTGGCCAGCAGCCGCCAGGTCAATTCATCCTCCACCCCTTCGGCGACCGACTTGAGTCCCAACTTGCGGGCCAGTTCGATACTTGACTCTATTATGGCCAAGCGGGAGGGGTCCTCATAGCAGCGATCGACGAAAGAGCGATCCAGTTTGAGCTCGGTGAAGGGCAGCAGCGCCAGCTGCTGCATGGAGGAGTAGCCGGTCCCGAAGTCATCGATGGAGAGGCCAAAGCCGTGCATCCGCAGCCGGGTCAGCACTTCCAGCGACTTGCCCAGATCCTTGACGAACGAGCTTTCGGTCACCTCCAGGGTGATGAGCTCGGGGTTGATGCTCCAGCGCTGGCACTGGTTGATCAGGGTATTGCAGAGATCCCCCTCGATGAGGGAGGTGGTTGAGAGGTTCATCGACAGATTGAGGGAGAGACCTGTCTGCTCCCACAGGTGGCCGTCACGCAACGACTTGCTGATGATCACCTCGGTCAGTTGATCGATGAGGCCGTTGTTCTCCGCCAGGGGGATGAAGCGCACCGGCGAGATGAGGCCGTAGTCAGGGTGCTGCCAACGGGCAAGCGCCTCCATGCCGACCCAGTGCCCCGAGCCAAAACTCACCTTGGGCTGATACCAGGGCAGCAGTTGATCCTGCTCCAGCGCCCGGCTCAGCTCATCCAGCGTCAGGCTGTGGCCATCTTCCTCCTGGGCCCGCTCCTGCTGTGGGCGCCAGGCGCCGATCAGCTGGCTGATCTGCTGCTGGCTGGAGGGCTTTTCGATGCGCCCAAGCACCTGCAGGCCATAGGCGGCACTCATCCGCAACACGGCCTCGACCACGTCATCTTCCAGTGCGCTGGAAAGGATGATACCGCCACGAAAGCCCCCGAGGGACAGACGGCGAAGCAACGCCATGCCATCCATGCCGGGCATGCGCAGATCGCAAAACAGAATGTCGACCTGATGGCGCTGACACATTGCCAGTGCCTCCACGCCATCCTGAGCCTCCAGCAGTGAGGTATACCCGAGCCCACGGATCTGGTGCATCAGTGCCTTGCGCTGAAACGCGTGGTCTTCCACCACCATGATCGCCAACTCATGCTGTGTCTTGTTCATCGAGCCATAGTCCAATTTCGCGTGTTATAGAGTTCATCAGCGCCTGTACTGTCTGGCTCAACTCGGTGAGTTCTTCCAGTTGTTTCAGTCGGGCCGCCGCTTCGAGTCGGGCAGCTTCCTCTGCCAATGGTAGCTGTCCTACCATGCGGGCAGCCCCCTTGATGCGGTGCGCAGTCTCTACCAGAGCATACGTATCCTGACGGGCCAATGCCTGCATCATGTCATCACTATCCTGGCGGTTGGAATCCAGATACTCCCGCGCCATGCTGCGGGCCACCGCCTCATCGCCAAACAGCGAGATCCAGCATGCCCCCAGATCCGCAGCGGGTTCGGCAGGCACAGGTATCACCTCGGCGACCGGTGCAACGACCGGCAACCAGTCCTCCAGCATCTGGCGCAAGGTATCCAGGGTGTAAGGCTTGAACAGCATGTCGTTCATGCCGGCCTCCTGCATCTGCAGACTGGCTTCTTCTGACGTATCCGCCGTGACGCCAATGATGGGCGCCTGCTCCCCCTGTCCTCGCAGGGTCCGCGTCAGGGTATAGCCATCCATCACCGGCATGTGGCAATCGGTGAGCAGCAAGGCAAAATCTTGCCCCTGCCAGGTGCGCAGCGCCTTCTCGCCATCATCCACCACCTCGGCATCCACCCCCAGAATGGCGAGCTGACGGGCCAGCAGGGCACGGTTGATGGGATGATCATCGGCCACCAGCACGCGTCCTTGCAACTTGGCCGTATGGGCCTCGACCGGATTGATCGCTTTCTCTCCCAGCAGCTGATGGCAGGTTTCCAGCAACAGATCCGGATAGAGCGGGGATTGCCCCAGGCGCCACCAGGCATCCGACCCCATGCGTCCGCGCAGTGCCTCCAGCGGGGAGAGCACTATGCCCTTGAGCGCGGATTGCTGTAAACGTGTCAGCCAGTCACTGCCCTGGGCCTGTTCCAGCCAGCCCTCCTCCGCGAACAGCAAGCCACTCAGTGGCTGTTGCCACTGCTGAGGATCCAGACGATTCAGCTTGGCCCCCAGCCGCTGCATGGCAGACTGCAAGGCGGCATCCTCGCCAAACAGCCACCATTCCTGACCCGCCAGCGCAGGTGCATCCCATCGACTCTCGGTCAACGGAAAGCTGAACGTCAGGCGGGTTCCCTGGCCGGGTTTGCTCTCAAGGGCCAGGCTGCCTCCCATTTTCTGGGCCAGCTGATGACAGATGGCCAGCCCCAGCCCTGTGCCGCCAAAGCGTCGATTTATGTCGGATTCCACCTGCTCGAATGGGGTAAACAGGCGATCCTGCTTCGCTTCGGCAATGCCGATACCGGTATCACTGACAGCGATGAGCAGTTGTTCGGCGCGATAACTGACCTGAATGCGGATCTCCCCCCGCTCGGTGAACTTGACCGCATTGTTGAGCAGATTGGAGAGCACCTGTCCCACCCGCACAGCATCGATACGCGCCTGGTCCGGCACGTCTGGCGCCCAATCCAGTGTCACTTTGAGCCCCTTGCCATGGGCCAGGGTGGCATGACCACGGATCACATCACAGATCACGGAGGCGAGACGGCAGGCTTGATAATGCAGTTGCAGCTGGCCCGCCTCTATCTTGGAAAAGTCGAGCACATCGTTGACCAAATAGAGCAGGTTGTTGGTTGAGGTGATGACGTTGCGCAGCATGTAACGCTGATCTTCATTCAATTCGCTCATCTGCAGCAGCTCCAGCATGCCGTGCATGCCGGAGATGGGGGTTCTGAGTTCGTGGCTCATGGTGGCGAGGAAACGGCTGCGCACCTGCATCGCCTGCTCCGCATAGGCGCGCGCCTCCCTCAGCTCATGCTCCTGACGCTTGAGGGCAGTGATGTCCTGGATCACGCCGTTGAGGATAAGATTCCCCTCCTCCTGCGGCACGAAACTGCCGCGCACCTGCAGGTAGCGATCCCCCTCAGGGCGCTCTACCTTTACCTCCAGGTCGAGCGGTGCCAGTGTCTCGGCGTGGTTGGCGACCTTGCTGACAAAATCCTGCAGCGCCTCTTCGGTAAAGCCGAACACCTCGCCCCCGGACTCTGCCGACAGCATCTCCTGCTGGCTGGCCCCCAGGATCTCGTTCGCCCCTTGCGAGGCATAGAGGAAGCGCCCCTGGCCCGGCCCCTGCCACAGGTACTGATATACGATACCCGGCATGCTGTCGGTGATCTGGGTGAGCCGGGTCTCTGCCTTGCGGGCCCGCGCCTCGGCTTCCTTGATACGGGTCACATCGGTGAGCACCGTCAGTACACCCAGCATATCGCCGCTCGGTGAGCGGTAGGGGCGCTTGGCATAGATGACGTGAAACAGGGTGCCATCCTGGCGGCGACTGTAACCAGCCCCTTCCAGCTGCTTGCCGCTGTGCCACACATCCTGTTCCTCTTTGAGCACACGCTCACGCTCCTGGGGCGGCATGCCGTCAAGATCGATACACTCCTCGCCCACGCAGGCACCAAGGAAAGCATCCCGATAAGCCTGGTTGCACAGCGTGATGCTCTGCTCCCGGTCACGCAGTGCCACCATGTTGGGCAGGGAGTTGAGCAGGGTCTGTACGAAGGTCAGCTGCTCGTTCAATTTGCGCTCGGCCAGCTGGCGCTGGACTATCTGGCGACGCAGCGTGCGGTTCCAGCCCATGAACAACAGCACGCAGAGCAGGAAGGCCCCCATACCGAAAGAGGACCAGAGCAGAACGGTCGCCGGGTTGATGCCGGTCTGGATGGTGAGGGAGAGCCACTTCTGTTCCAGCCTCGACAACTCGTCAGGCCGGATGGAGAGCAAGACCTTGGTCAGGATCTGCTGCAACATGGGATCTTGCTGATGGGCCGCCATGGCGATGGGCACTCGCAACTCGTTGCCGGAGAAAACTACCTGATAGCGGTTGTTGAACCCTTTCTGCAACGCCAGTTGCAGCGTCGTCATGCTCATCAGCACATAATCGACCTCATTCTGATCGAGCAGGGGAAGCAACTGGGTGTCACTGCTGACCGTTACCGGATAGGCTCCCACCTCCTTGAGCACCAGCTCCTCCACAGAACCACCGACTATGCCTACCTTGCGCCCTTTGAGCTGATTGAGATCCTCAAGCTCAGCCACCCCCTGTCTGGCCGCGATCACTCTGTGGATGAAGGCGTACTCAGGGGTAAACAGAGAGAATTGGCGGCGCTCGGGCGTCGGCGTCATGGCCGGAATGAAATCCAGTTTGCGCGCCTGGAACAGCGCCTGGGTTTCGGTCCAGCTGCTGGTCGGTACCAGAGTGAACTTGAGACCGGACCGGGTGCTCATCACATTGAGCAGGTCGGCGATGAACCCCTTGAGCTGACCCGCACTGTCGATCTCGCTCACCGCTGGCCAGTCAGGTGCAACGCCGAACTTGAGCGAGGGATGCAAGGCCAGCCAATTGAGCTCGCTCTGGTTGAAGACAATCTGGCGAGGGCCATGGGCCAGTTCATAGTCGACTATGCCCCCCGTCTCCAGAATGCGGCGCCGATCCTCAAGGGGGATGTCGTTGAGCGCCAGCTCCAGCAGCTCCAGCAGTCCCTGATTATTGGGTCCCACTGCCATGGCCAGAGAGGCATCCGTCACCCAGTCCGGGGTGATCACTTTCAGGCCGGCCTGCTGCTGCAGGCGTTGCAAGCGTACCAGGGCAGGCAGATCGGCCAGATAGGCGTCTGCCAACCCCTTTTTCACCATGAAGACGGCCTCGTCGCTGCTGTCTGCCTGCGCCAGCTGGTCCATGCCCAGCTTCTCAAGGTCCTCACAGGAGTTGAATCCCTGTTCACACACCCAGCGTAATTGACGAGCCGCCGCCAGGGAGAGGGTGTCGTTCCCCTTCGCCAGCAGCACACCGCGAGGCAACCCCATGAGATCCGAGGTAAACCGCATTTTCTGTTGCCGCGAGGCACTGGGGGTCACGCCGATCAGCATGTCGACCTCGCCATCAAGCAGCGCTTGCTGGGCACCAGCGTAGTAGGGATAGGTCTTGTAGCGCAGCGTCAGTCCCAGCCGACCTGCAACCAGAGAGGCAAAATCATCCAGCGGACCACTGAACCCCCCTCGGCTATTGGCATAGACGTAAGGGGGCCAGGCCACAGAGGGCATGCCGACAACCAGATCGCTGCGCGAGGCGAGCCACAGGCGCTCAGACAGCCCCAGCCGGTCCTTGTCCAGACTGGTTTGTGCCACAGCCAAATGGCCCCAGCAGGCAAGCCAGCACAGCAGGAAGGCGCGATAGCAAAGACGCAACATGGATAACTCCTGAACAGATCGGAGAGCGATAATAGGGATTTTGGCAAAATGTGCGAATGAAAATTCGTAATCAAACTCAACCGGATACAAAAATGGCAGGCCCAAGCCTGCCATTTTCCTGCAAGAAGGGGGCCAAGCCCCTTCTTGTCAGGTTATTCGATTCCCAAGTCGGAAGCCGGTTTGATATTCCTGCTCACGGATGTGGGCGATCTGCACATTTTGCCCTTCCAGGCCGATATCTTTCAGCAAGGCAGGTGAGAGGTGCAGGTAGCTGATGCGGCGCTCCAGCCGGGTGATCCGTTTCTGAACCAGGGATTCGACAGTGCGCAGCAGAGCCAGTTCGATAGACATGATATTCTCCAGTTGAACGTGCGGTTCTCCCGGAGAGAAGAGATCACCCTGCGGGACAACCGCGGGTGATAAAAAGACAGGGGTTACCTGTTTCCTCCACGCGGTAAAAAAAGAGCACGAGTCTTCGCGCTGCCAATGCAGCGATCGGACGCAACGTTTAGCATTGAATGTTGCATATTCGTCTCCTTACCAAGTGAAAGTTGAACAAGTTGCCACAGTCTAAAAAAAGACCGAATTTTATACAATAACCTCACCCCCATATGGGTGGTGAGTCATCTATCAATGCCTGCGCGCGTTCATTTCTGCCCTTCTCGCGGGCGTATCAGATCCCGGACAGCAAGCGGAACTCTTCCAGCGCATAGGTATCCGTCATGCCGCTGACATAGTCGAGCAACAGCCGTACCCTGTAGTACCACTCCTGCTCTGCACCGCTGTCGAAACGGGGATCTCTGTTGGCCACGGCCAGCCGGTATGCCTTGAGATGACGGGCCGACAAGCGGTGAAACAGGCGACGGGCGAAGAAGAGCTCGCTGCCCCCCTGCCCGGCCAGCAGGCGCTCGAACTGACTGGCGGGCAATGCCAGCAGGCAGGCATAGGTAGAGAGCACACCGCGCAAGGCGGCATAGCCTTCCAGCTCCAGCGCCTCGACCTCGGGGCGCATGAAGACTTGCTCGCGAGCCACCTGCTTGAGGGTGTCGAGCACCATGGCCGCCGGAGCCTGACCATGCAGCAGTGCCTGGGGATAGGCACCGCTCAGTATGATCTCGTGCTCGCTCACATAGGTGTGGGCGGCCAGCACGATCAAGTCGTGAGTCAGATGCTGGCGAAAATGGGGGAAGAAGCCCCTGTCCGAGGCGGTGGCATCCACCAGCAGTCCGGCCATGTAGCTGCCTTCATCGGCCAGACGCAGCGCCTGTTGCAGCTCGCTCAGGCTGAGAATGCGTCTGTCCACCGCATCTTCGAGATCGGCGATGCAGTAAGAGATGTCGTCAGCCGCCTCCATGATGTAGACCAGCGGATGGCGGCAACCGGGTGCCAGCCCCAGGCTCTGGCTCAGGGAACGGTAGAGGGGTTGCTCACTGAAGAAGATGCCGCGCTTGCTGGTCCAGCCGTGATGCTGGCCGTAATGAAGCCCCGGTAGGGGTTGCTGCGGATACTTGCACAGGGCGGCCAGCTGCCCCAGGGTCAGGTTCAGCTCATGCAGACTGTGCACCAGCCGCAGGCTCTGGGCATTGCCGTCAAACACCAGCAGATCCTGGCGCAGCTCAGCCCACTGCGGACTGGGCGTCTGGCCAAGGGCTGCAGCGAACAGGGTATCCAGCTCCTGTGCCAGCCACTGGCTCATCACCTGTTCGCCAAAGTGGCCGAACGGCGGGTTGCCGACATCGTGCAGCAGGCATGACATCTCCACCAGATTGATGAAGGCCCCCTCGCACACAGCACCCGCGGGCAGCGCCGCCAGAATGCGGCGGCTGATCTGGCGGCCTGTCTCCTGCACCTCCAGCGAATGGGTCAGACGGCTGCGTACCGAGGCCTTCACATCGAGCGGGAAAACCTGGGTCTTCTGTTGCAGCCGGCGCACCGGTGCCGCCTGTACGATGCGGGCACGATCCAGCTCGGTCGCCTCAAGCAAGTCTTCCTCACCCCAGGGGTGACTGCGCAGTGACGGGATCAGGCGCTGATACATATTATTCATCTCCTTCTGTGCCTGAAGCGGCAACGTAATGAGGCGGCAGACAGGCTCAGGAGAGCAGCCAGCGCTTCAGCCGGGCTATGTCACCCGGGCACTCGCGGCGCAGCGACTCTATCCAGTCCTCCACGTTCTCCCACCAGGCGGGGTGATCCGGGCTCTGGATCAGCTGGGCCAGCTGTTGCAGCCGGCGCAGACCGATGGAACCGGCCGCGCCCTTGATCTTGTGCGCCTCTTCCACCACGCCAGCCTGATCCTTGGCAATCATATTGGAGTCGAGCACAGCCATGTAGTCCGGCATCATTTTCTCGAACAGTTCGACGCTGGAGAGCAGCACCGGCTTGCCCACTGTATCGGCGTAATCGGTAAGAAAGGCCAGGTCCAGCAGCGCATCCTGATTGCCTGCATCGGCTTGCTCGTCGGCCTCATCGTCGGCCAGATCCGCAAACAGGTGACCAATCACTTCGCGCACCGCCCTGGAGCCCAGCGGCTTGCTGATCACATCCTGCAGGCCGCGATCCCGATAATACTGGCGATCGCCAGTGGCATTGGCAGTGAGCGCCACCATGGGTGGCAAACTGTCGCCGTAGCGCGCCAGCAACTGGGCCGCCACATCGAAGCCGGTCATGTCCGGCAGCTGGATGTCGAGCAGGATCAGGTCAAAGTCATCGGGATTGGCCATGGCCAGCGCCTGGGCGCCGTCCCGGGCCACCTTGACCTCATGCCCCAACTTGTTGAGCAGGGCGCAGGCCACTGTCACGTTCAGCTCCACGTCCTCCACCAGCAGGATGTCGAGGGTCGGCATCTCCTGTTCGGAGGTGGCCACCTGAGGTTCGACGCAATCCACTTCCAGCTCGGCGGTGAAGCAGGAGCCTTCACCCGGGTCGCTGTCCACATAGAGCTGACCACCCATGGCCTGCACCAGCTGGCGGGAGACCGCCAGACCAATGCCGGTGCCGGTGGCGTGCTTCTTGCCTTGCACCTGATAGTACATGGCAAAAATTTTCTCCTGCTGGGCGCGAGGTATGCCGACACCGGTATCCTCCACCTCGAAGTGCAATGCCAACTTGCCCGGCACATCGGCCGCATGGGAGAGGCAACGCACAGTCACGCCGCCCTCATCGGTAAATTTGACCGCATTGCCCACCAGATTCCACAGCACCTGGCGCAGGCGGGTGCCATCGGCCATCACGAACTGCGGCATGTCGCCATCCCGATCGAAATGCAGATAAAGCCCCTTCTGCTCCGCCTGGATGCGCGACAGCGTCTCCAGCTCGTCCAGGAAGGCGGGCAGGTCGATGGGGGTCGGCGCTATCTCCAACCGGCGCCGGTCCAGCTTGTCCAGATCTATGATGTCATTGAAGATATTGCCCAGGGTCACGGCACTCAGGTGGATGGTCTTGAGCTGCTGATGCTGCCGGGGATCGAGGGGAGTATCCATCAGCATGCGACTGAGGCCCACTATGCCGTTGAGCGGAGTGCGCAGCTCATGGCTGATGGTGGAGATGAAAGTGGTCTTGTCGCGGCTCGCCTTCTCCAGCTTGTCCTGATATTGCTTGCGCTCTGTGATGTCGCGCCCAAAGCCGAGCAGGCCGAGCCGTTTGCCAAAGCGATCGAAGAAAGGCACCTTGCGCAGCTCGAAGTAGGCCTTGCGACCATCCGGGTATTCCAGCCACTGCTCATAGGTGAGCGGCTCGTTGCTGGTAAAGACCTGTTTGTCGGTCTCCACCACCTTGTTGGCAATCTCCTGCTTGTAGACATCGAACGGGGTCAGCCCGATGAGCTCAGCCTCCACCCGGCCGGTCAGCTCCTCCATGGCGCGATTGCAGCCGGAGAACTGCTCGTCTTCATTGCGGTAGTAGACCAGATCGGGGGAGCAGTCGATGAAGGAGCGCAGCAAGGCGGTACGCTCGCCCAGGTGCAACTGGGCTTTTTCGCGCTGAAACACCTCGTTCTCCAGATCCTCGATCGCTTGCTGGCGCAGTGTCTCGGCCCGGTTGGTTTCGGCAATCTGGGCGTTGAGGCGGCTGATGTTCTCCTGCAGCTGGCTGTTGAGCTCCAGATCCCGTTCGCGCATGTCTTGCAGCTTGCGCACCATGCGGGTCAGTCGCTGGCGGGAATCCTCCAGCTGATCCACGACGATGGAGAGAAAATAGACGGCCCAGGGGGTCACCAGCAGGCCGAAAAAGACGGAGCGCACCAGGTCGACTATGTCTACGGTGCCGCGCAGAAACAGGGTTACCCCCATCTGGATGGAGACGGCCAGCACTATGATGCCCGTCGCCAGGAACATGCTGAAGCGCACCAGACCCAGCTTGGTCATCAGATCGACGTAATATTGCGCCCAGGATTTGATTTGTTTCATCTTGTTGTTTTCTCCCCGATATTCGCCGAACAGAATACCAGCACGGCGCGCCGAACTCTTGTGCCGTCACGCTATTAATTATTGATTAACGCCATCTGCCAACTGGGATAGCATGCGTTGGTGGACTCAGTCAGCCGCAGTTCAGCTTGCTGTCCTATCATCCCGAGCCATTTCATCCAACAGCTTGTTAGTTCAGGAGTCTTATCGATGCGCACTCTCACCCTGCTGAGTCTTGGCCTGCTGGCAGCCAATGCCGCCCACGCCGATCTGGGGGAGATCCCCAAGCAGTCCGGCTGGTCCGGTTTCCTGCTCGGCGGGGTCAACGCCGTCAGCTACAAGTCCAACTTCTATGCGGGCGATGACAGCAACAGCCGCATCAATGACCTCGGCTCTCCCGACAGTGAAAGCGGTCTGACTCCCCTCATCAACGCCGACATCCGTTACACCTTTGCCGACACCCGTACCCAGGTGTTCCTCGGCAACCTGATCCAGGATGCGATCCGCTTCGACTTCACCCAGCAGCTGGGTCTGCGCCAAGAGATGGGCGACAAGGGAATCGTCGCCACCTCCCTGGTGTTCAACGCCATGCCGGTCGAGCTGTGGAGTGATCCCTTCGCCACCAATGTGGATCGCAGCTCCACCGATGTGAAATCAAAAGGGGTTCGCTTCACCTGGGACAAGATCTGGGGCAGCAACTTCCATGGCAGCCTCACCAGCCGGGAAGTTGATCTGGATGAAGAGCGCAGCGGGCAGCAGTATGACCTGACCCACGGCACCCACTATGCCTCCATGCTGGATCGCAACGGCAAGGTGCACGACATGGAGATCTCCTATCAGTGGCACTTTGGCGGCAACCAGCTGCTGGAGCCCGCGATCCTCTACAAGCAGGCCAGACTTGATGGCAGCGCCGAGAGCTTCAAGAATACGGGTCTACAGCTGACCTACGCCAAGCGTGGCCCCCAGTGGTCCATCGTCAGCAACGTCTATGCCGGCAAGCGCAACTATGACGAGGCGAATCCCATCTTCGGCCAGAGCGCCGATGCAAACGAGTTCGCCATCAACGGCACCTTCTTCTGGCACAGTCTGTTCGGCGTCAAGGATCTCGCCGCCACCTTTACCGCAGCCTACTCCACCGCCAACTCCGACATCAGCTTCTACGACAGTCAGGCCACCCGCGTCAGCACCGGCCTGCTCTACAACTTCTAAACCGGTCCATCCCAGCAACAACAAGGCCACCCCATGGGGTGGCCTTGGCATTTGTGCACGGGGCTGACGTCAGATACCGAGCGAATCGAGCAGATCGTCGTGCTCATTGGCCACCTTGGCGGCAACCGGCGTCAGCTTGGATGCCGCCAGCTTGGTCTGGGCGATCAGCGCATCCGGATCCAGCTCCTCTTCGTCCATGCCATCACTGTGAATGCGGATGAACTCTGTCCTGTCCATCGCCAGCTCCAGATAGAAGATGTTGTTGCGCGAGGTGAAGAAGGTAACCCGCCGCGCTTCCGGGTTGTCGAGGTTGGTGTCGACGCTCAGCATCACCTGCTTGTTCAGCGCCAGCATTTTAGGCTGGTTCTGGGTAATGTGAGTCTGCAGATCACGGCCCACCTTGACGGTGAAACTGCCGACTATCTGGTTCATCAACTCGCCCATGACGTTGCTTACCTCGTCCGAGGTGTGGGAGATGGCGAGATCTTCCTTGGAGAGGCCCATGCTGAGCATGTAGCTCTCGTACAGCTCCATGGCAGCAGAGGCGGAGAAGTTGATCACGACCAGGCCGGAGAAACCACCGTCGAACAGCACGAAACAGCCGATATCCGGCTTGAGGCAGGTCTTGCTGATGCGCTGCACCATGCCGGAGAAACGCACCTGACTCTGGGTCGCCGCACTCAATACCCCCGTGACCGAATGGCACAGACTCAGCAACACATCCTCTGTGGTCAATACGGCGTCGTTGTCGGCTCTTGTCACTATCATGGGACCTTCCTGAACATCGAAAATGGGCTTATCTATATCATAACTCTAACAGATAGCGCGGCTTGAGCTCTGAAATAGCGAGCCGCCTCTCACTTGACTCAATTATCAACGCAAAGCGGGATGAAACCGGCCAGATGGGCAAGCCGGGCACGCCAGCTATCGGCTTGGGTCCGCAAGGCCTGCGGGTCATATGGCAAAGCGGGGTGAGCCCCCCAGATGGTGCCGGGCCAGGCTTTGTCCGTGGTGAAGCGGGCAACATGGTGCAGATGCAGTTGCGGCACCAGATTACCCAGTGCCGCCACGTTGATTTTGTCCGGGCTGAGGGCCTGTTCCATCAGGGTGGCGACGGCGCAGGACTCCTGCATCAGCTGTTGCTGCTGAGCGGGCGCCAGATGGTGGATCTCGCGCAAGTTGTCTACCCGTGGCACCAGGATAAGCCAGGGATACTGGCTGTCCTTGGCGAGCAGGACACGGCAAAGCGGCAGATCCCCGAGCAGCTGGGTATCCGCCTGCAGGCGAGTGTGCAATTCAAACATGAAGACCTCGTTGGATAAGGTGGGCGCTATGCACGATGAGAGCCCCCACGTTACTGCAACGGGCTGCAAACTTAAAGTCGCGGCACGGCCCAGCCGACGAAGCGCTTGCGAAGCTCCGGGTCCGCCTGCAAGAAGAGTTGCTGCAACCGCCCCTCCAGTTCGCTGGTTGCCACAGCAGGTACAGCCTTGCCCGCTGCTACTGTGGTTGCCGCTCCGGCCATCGTCAACGCTGCCTTGCCACCGCTGCGGTTGTACTCCTCAAGCCGGGCACGCCAGTCCATACCGATCAGCATGCCGCTGGTCATCAGTGCATCCTGCTGAGTATCGAGCGCCTGACCATTGGCCTGCAGCGTCACAACTGGCGCCTTGGCATAGGCCACCATCGCCTGCTCATCGGCTGGCTGTTGGGCCACCAGCGTCAAGCGCTGGTTGCTGGCCTGATAGCGCACCACCTGGGGCTCGGATCGCACCTGCCGATCGTTCTCGCTGCTATTGCGACTCGGGATCACCCCCTCATATCGCACCAGCAGCTGCTGCTCCCCATCCGCCAGAGTCGCGTGCTGCTCATCTTGCAGCTTGCCCGCACTTACTGCCAGGATCTGGAAATCCGGTGGCACCACCACCTCGACAGCGGCCTGCGCCGTACTCATGCCCAGCGCCGACCAAAGCAGTGTCAAACCACTCCACTTCTGATAACCCTTCATGCTCGCTCATCTTCCTGATCGCTACGATGGGCGCAGGGTAGCAGCCGAAGATGACAGAAAAATAACGCAGGTCAGAGCAGGTAGCGGGGCCGCTCGGCAAACCACTGGGCCAGCACCTGCTTGAACAACCGGATCTTGCGTGGCACCCGCCGCTGCTGGGCGTGCAGCACATGGAGCTGATGCAGGCCACTCTGCCACCCGTCGAGCACGGTCACCAGCTCTCCCGCGGCCAGCGCTGGCTCCACCAGCATCAGAGGGCACTTGGCATATCCCATGCCAGCACGTGCAAGTTGCAGTACGGTACTGTAATGATTGGCCCGCACCTTGCCTTGCACCAGAATGTGGGCCTCTTCCTCTCCTCTGCGAAAGTGCCACTGCTCCCAGGCGGGGTTGCTCCCCTGCAACAGGCAGGGGCGGCTACTCAGCTCATAGGGGGTGGCTGGAATCCCTTCCCGCACCAGCAGAGCGGGGCTTGCCACCACCACGTCCTTGAGCTGACCGAGTGGCAACGCCACCAGGTTGTCGGGGATGCTGCTCATGGCGCGCAGCGCTATGTCGTTCTCCCCCTGACTCATGTCGACCATGGCATTGGTGAAGTTGAGTTCGACCTCGACACCCGGGCAGAGCACTGCAAAATGGCCAAGCAGCTCGCTCACCATGCGATCCCCTGTGCTGACCGCACAGGTAAAGCGCAAGCGGCCAGCATCCTCCTCGGTCAGTGCCTGGATATCCTCTTCCGCCTGCCGGACTAGCGCGAAGATCTGCCCCGTCTGCAAATAGAGGGTCTTGCCCGCCTCGGTGAGGCTGAGCCGGCGGGTAGTGCGCTGCAACAACTGGGCATTGAGAGCGGCTTCCAGGGCGCTGACATGGCGGCTCAACATCCCCTTGCTCACCCCCAGCACATCGGCAGCGGCAGAGAAGCTGCCTCGCTGCACCACCTCGTAAAAGCTGGCCAAATGGGCGATATCCATCATTAGCTCCAATATGGAAACAATGAGTTTATTTTACGCGCTTTTTCCCCCGTTTCATCGCGCTAGAATCAACCTATCCCAACCAGGAGTGAAATAGATGAAGATTGTGATTGTGGGTGCCTCCGGCACCGTCGGCTCTGCGGTCAGTGAACTGCTTGCCAGGGACCATCAGGTGATCCGGGTCGGTCACAGCCGTGGCGATGCCACTGTCGACATGCGCGATCCCGCCTCCATCAAGGCGCTGTTTGCCCTAGTGGGCCAGTTTGATGCGCTGGTCGTCGCCAGCGGCAGCGTGGCCTTCAACGGTCTGACCGAGATGACCGACGAGCAGTGGCAAGTGGGGCTCCAGAGCAAGCTGATGGGCCAGATCAACCTGACCCGCGCCGCCATCCCCTATCTGAATGACAAGGGCTCCATCACCCTGATCAGCGGTATTTTGAGCGAGGAACCCATCCACTGGGGGGTCAGTGCGACCACCATCAATGGCGCCATCGAGCACTTTGTGAAGGCCGCCGCCTGCGAGCTGCCAAAGGGCTTGCGCATCAATGTGGTGAGCCCGACCGTGCTGACCGAGTCAATGGACAAATACGCCGACTTCTTCCCGGGCTTCGTGCCGGTTCCCGCCGCCAAAGTGGCACTGGCCTACCAGAAATCCGTGCTGGGCGTGCAGACCGGGCAGGTGTTCAAGGTCAACGGCTGATAGCCGCCGCCCTCTTGCCGCCAGACCACCAATAAAAACGGGCCCCGCACTGGGGCCCGTCTGTTTGTCGGCTTGTGCCTTTTGCCACCAGCAAACGTTTGTTTTTCGATGACAAAAAAAGGCGGCAACCCTTAGTCGATCAGACCGTACTGATCCCGCAGCACCTCGATGATCTCCTGCTTTGGATTGGCGGAGCGCACCAGCGGGTGACCGATGATCTTCTCGGCGATCCCGACATAGGTGTTGGAGATATCCATCATCACCTCGGTCGGCAGCTTGTTTTCGCGGGCCAAGGCGAAGCGTTCCGGCATGCGGTTCTTGTTGAGCAGGATATCCGGATCCGGGAAGTGGTTGAGCAGCCACTGACGGAAACCCTCTTTGGACTTCTCGACGATCTGGCCATCACGCAGCGCCGCGCCATCCCAGATGCGGGAGCTGTCGGGGGTACCCACTTCATCCATGTAGATCAGCTTCTCGTTGCCGGCAGCATCCTGGACATAGCCAAACTCGAACTTGGTGTCGACGAAGATCTGATCCAGCGAGGCCAACGCATCGCTGATGACGTTGAAGCCCTCTTTGAGCAGCACTTCGTAGCGATCGATGTCAGCCGGTTTGCTGAAGTTGAAGCCTTTGTAGTGGCGTTCGATATCCGCACGGGAGACGTTGACGTCATCGGCTTCCGGCACACCATCCAGCCCGGTCAGCACACCCTTGGTGGAGGGAGTGATAAGGATCTCCGGCAACTTCTGATCCTTTTTGAGCCCTTCTGGCAGAGTAATACCGCAGAACTCACGCTCGCCATCCTTGTAGGCACGCCACATGGAACCAGTGATGTACTGGCGGGCGATCGCTTCGATCATCACGGGGCGGGCTTTTTGCACGATCCAGACGAAGGGGTGCGGAATATCCAGGATGTGGCTGTCGGCCAGTCCCTTCTCCTTGAACAGCTTGAACCAGTGGCTGGAGATGGCGTTGAGCGCAGCTCCTTTGCCCGGTACGCCATTCAGCCCGTCGACACCTTGCCAGATGCAGTCGAAGGCCGAGATGCGGTCGCTGATCACCATGAGGGCGAGCGGCGCATCAGCAGGCACATCATAGCCGTTCTCTTTTATGAGCCGGGCACTGTCTTCGGGGGTCAACCAGTAGACGCTGCGCACTTTGCCGGAATGGACAGGTTTATCGGTACGGATCGGCAAATCGTCATTCACCGCCAATACTTGATCTGCAAGACTCATGGCTAATAACACTTCCTGTTTGTGGGAGGAATAAAACAGGGGCACCAAGCCCCTGTTTCTGGGGGGTTAACATATCAAGCGCATCAGACCCTGTATTTACAGGGGGATTAACCTAACAAAACAGGGGCACTAGGCCCCTGTTTCTATTCTGTTTTTGCTGCCTGGTCAGCCAAGCCCTTGGCAAAGGCCTCGGACAGGCTGATGTACATCTGGGAGATGACGCCGGACGCCACTGGCTTCTTGTCCTTGTCGAACAGGGTAATGGAGGTCTTGCCCCCCGCCATCTCGCCCAACTGGAAGCGATACTTCTCCTCTTCCAGCTTGAACGGCTCGCCACCCTTGGCTTTCCAGAAATCGCTGCCCGGTTCGTCGTATTCGACGTCGATCCAGCCCAGGGACTGCTGGGTATCCTTGATGGTGAAACCATAGGCCGGCAGCACCTGATTGAGGCGACGCCAGACCAGATCAAAGGAACCGTCCGCAATCCAGGCACTCAGCTCGTTGTTGTCCAGACCCAGCTGCAAGCCCATGCCATCGTTGGCCTTGTGCTGCTCGCGGGACTTGAGCTGCTTGTCGTAATAGAGGGAGAACTGGTTCAGGGCGCGGGTCGCGTAGCGCTGGGCATCGGCTGGCGTCAACACATTGGCGGTCTCGCCATCAATGGTCTCTTCGTGATCCAGCACCCGCACCGACATGTTGACGGCATGACGCTGGGCATCGTTGCGCACTGTGAACTGGTAACGCTGTCGGATGTTGAAATCATCATCCTCTTCACTCCAGCCATCGAGGGCCTTGGTGTTGTCAAACCAGCCGGTCTGCAAGACGCCAGCCTGCTGATCCAGCTTCTCTGTGGTCACCTTGTACTGGGCCAGGAAGTTCATCAGGAAGGCCCAGGTATCGCGCTCCACACTCTGATTGGTGCTCAGGGCATAGAAGGCCACTGTGGGTTCGCTGGCATTGGGCACGACCTGGCTGCCCGGTACCACTGTCAGCAGCTGGGCAGGCGGACGCACGTCAATCTTGGCGCCAAGAGCACCGTCACGGCTGCTCTCTGGCAATGCCGGGATGTCGAAATTGCTGTTAAAGGCGGGGGTACTCAACCCGGACGGCACCAGAAACGCACGACCTTCAAGGCGGGCATCCTCGTACTCGAAACCACGATTGGCCATCTTGCGATCCTGGGGTGAACTACAGGCTGCCAACACGGCAACGGTCGCTACACTCAGCACCAGGCGCACTGCATTTCCCTTTCCATTTGCTTTAAACACTCGCCATCAACTCCGCAGTCGTCAGTGCTCGCGTCATCGCTTGTTCGCCCTCTGGGGTGAGGTCGGTGAGCGGCAGACGCAAGGTCGCCGTCGCAATCAATCCCAGTCGGGCACAGGCCCACTTCACCGGGATGGGACTCGGTTCGCAGAACAGAGTCTGATGCAACGGCATCAATCGATTGTTGATGTCATGCGCCTGCCCGGCATCACCGGCCAGAGCAGCACGACACATGTCGGCCATCTGGGCCGCTGCAATATTGGTGGTGACCGAAATGACTCCGTCTCCCCCTTGCAGCATAAAATCACATCCACTGGCATCATCGCCACTATAAAGCGCGAATTCCTCTCCGCACAGCTCACGCAACAGCGGAGTACGGCTCAGATCCCCGGTGGCCTCTTTCAGACCTATGATGCCGGGTACCCTGGCTAACCGGGCTACCGTCTCCGGTTTGAGATCGCAACAGGTGCGACCGGGCACATTATAAAGAATTTGGGGCAGACCACTAGCCTCGGCGATCGCACAATAGTGACGATAGAGGCCTTCTTGGGTGGGTTTGTTGTAATAAGGGGTAACCGAGAGACCTGCCACCACGCCCGTTTCGGCGAATCGTTTGGCAAGGGCGATGGCATGAGCGGTATTGTTGGATCCGCAACCGGCGATGACGGGAATGCGTCCGGCGGCCAGTTCCACGGTTTTTTCCACGACGGCGATGTGCTCCTGCTCGCTCAGGGTCACCGATTCCCCTGTGGTACCGACCGCAACTATAGCGGCTGTGCCCGCGCTGACATGATAATCGACCAAGGTGGCCAGACTGGCCCAGTCGACTTCACCTGAAGCCAGCATGGGGGTAACGAGCGCAACAAGACTACCGCGTAACATGGATATTTCTCCCGATTTTCAGGGGCGTTATGGTAAAGCTGCCCCCTTGGAAAAACAAGGGAGGCAGGGGGCAAGCCATGATACCATCCGGCACAAAACGCTGTGCGCGAGCGCAACAGCATGCGCCAAATCGTGGTCGTGACCACCACAGGCAGGGCTCGCCGCAACAACATTCTCAACAAGGTTGTCATGTCAGAGTGCAGAGAGTCGCCAGAGCGCTCCCGCTCTACTCACATTCACATTCACAACCAGCTAATGGACGAGAGAAGATTTATGACTCACTACCTGGTCGTAACGGCCATAGGCACGGACAGGCCTGGCATCGTCAATGAAGTCACTCGCCACGTCAGTGGGTGTGGCTGTAACATTGTCGATAGCCGTCTTGGTATCTTCGGTAATGAATTCACCTTCATCATGCTGCTGTCCGGTGACTGGAACAGCCTGATGCAACTCGAGATAAGCCTGCCCCTGCGCAGTCAGGAGTGGGAGCTCATCACCATGATGAAGCGCACCGAGCGTCACCATTCGCTGCAATACGACATCAGCGCCAACGCCGAGATCCTGATCCGGGATCAGCCTGGCATCGTAAGTCAGTGCACCCAGTTCTTCAGCGACCACGGCTGGGACATCCAGGCCATGCAGACCATGACGTTGGAGCAACAGCCCTACAACCTGCTCAAGGCAAGCTTCCAGCTCAATCTGGCCAAGCAGGGAGAAGCCGCCGGTTCGGATACGGCCTTCGCCGGATTCTGTCGTGAACTGGGCGCCGAATCGTTCGAATTCATCGTCAACAACAAACACGCCTGACGACCAACCCCAAGGAGAATCCATGCAACCTTTATCCGCTGGCACCCTGGCCCCCGACTTTTCCCTGTCAGATCAGAATGGCAATCCGGTTCGTCTATCCGACCTGCGCGGCAAGAAAGTGCTCATTTATTTCTATCCCAAGGCGATGACCCCTGGCTGCACCACCCAGGCCTGCGGTCTGCGTGACGTCAATAGCGAGCTGGCCGCTCTCAACGTGGTGGTGCTCGGCATCAGCCCGGATCCGGCCAAGCGCCTGAAGAAGTTCGAGGAGCGCGACAGCCTCAACTTCCGCCTGCTGGCCGATGAAGATCACGCCGTCGCCGATGCTTTTGGCGTCTGGGGCCCGAAGAAGTTCATGGGCAAGGAGTATGACGGCATTCACCGTCTGAGCTTCCTCATCGATGAAGAGGGCAAGGTCGTCCACCGCTTCGACAAGTTCAAGACCAGCGACCACCATCAGGTGGTGCTCGACCTCATCAAGGGTTGAGCCCAAAGACATATAAAACACACCATGCAAAAAGGGCCTGCAACTGCAGGCCCTTCGCTTGTCTCGCTCGCCGAGCTCACAGTGTGATGATGGCATCACCTGATGAGTCAAGGCCGGGTCGCCATCTTGGCGGCCCCGTTTTCGTTGCCCCGTCTGCCAGGACCTGTGGCCACAGCGACGGAGTCATGTTTGTGATGGTCTGGCATGCACCTGTGTCGGGTGCCTTGGTGGCGAGTCATCCGGGCACAAGCCAGATGACTCCTTTATTGTTACCAGCTCAAGCCGCAATGCAAGCACGCAACCGCTGCTTTTAATTAACCAGAAACCGCTCCGTTTTGATTTCCCGATCCGGCTTTCTCACCAACCTCCCCTGCCAGATCAAAAAATTCATCTGAGATATGGGTTAACGTGACCCCAGTTTCATTTTCCAGTGAGAAAAGCCCATGAACATGAGCCACACCGAACGCCTGATCCTGAGCAACCAGTACGAGATCCTGGCCAAACTCAATCCGGAGAAAGCGGCGTCTTACCAGCGGGCAAGCACCATCATAGCCCGCGGTTACTGCCTGCAGATCCTCGAACTGGAGAAGAGCTTCGGTCATCTGGATCTGGCCACCTGTCAGGAGGTGATCGACACCCTGGAACTGCACCATGCGCTGGCCATCTCCTGGGGCAATCTTGATGGAGCCGATCAGAGTGAAATCACCGCCAGCCGGCTGGAATTCAACGGCTACAGCCGCAGCCAGGAGCGGGAGCTGGCCGACTACGTCTGCTTCCTGCTGGAAGTGGACAAGCGCTTCCCCGAGCTCAAGTGCCCATGTGACGAGCTTTCGAGCGACATTGCCATGCGCGACAAGTACCAGCGCATGCTGACCGTATGGCGCCAGTGCCCCCGTCAATACAAGCTCTCCATCCAGGAGATCCGCAAAGTATTGGCGGCCTGATCGACATAGATGGAAAAGGCGCCTCTGGGCGCCTTTGTCTGATTGGAAAACCTTGTTCGCCTATTCGTAGAGAAAAGATTTGTCCAGCTGCTTGAAAGCAGCATTGAGGGTATCGGCCAGCTCTTCGTAACGGGGCTGGGCCACCAGTTGGCGATGACTGCCCTGCTCGTTCATCTTGCCGTTGATCTCGCGATACCAGCTGGCAAGGGAGGGTGGCAAACGGGTATCAGCACGCTGACCGAGCCAGTAGTAACCTTGCAGCGGCAGACTGAGCAGAAACAGCACTGAGGTCATGACGGAAGGCCAGTAGTGCAGCTCACCGAGCTGGAACTGCAACATGACGCTGAGCACCGCCAGCGCCGGAATGATCTTGAAGGCGAATTCGGTGGCCTTGATCACCCGATTCTCCGGAAACATGGAATTAAGCTCGGGACGGCGGGGCCAAAGGGTCATATAATGACGGCCTTGCTGTAACTTAGTTCCAAAAATGTTCATGCTCATGCTACCTCCGAGCTTTTTTTGAACGTATTAACGGCAAAACCTCGACTATATTTGATGCGCAATAACAAAGGTTGAGGATGACTTTGTTATTTTTCAACAATCGAGTTATCCTTTGTACGCCCAATTTTTGCACCAACGGCCTGCCGTTGAGCTGTCAGGGACGTCTGGATTTCGGGTCTTGTATCACTATACAAGGGGCAAGCAACAGATTGCCAACCCTCATAAGGATAAGTTGAAAGTTTTTGGACGCAACGCGTCCAACGCATCCTCCTACACAACCCAATCTGCGATAGGATTTATTCATGAGTAAGCTGGTTCTTGTACTTAACTGTGGCAGCTCGTCCCTGAAGTTTGCTGTCATTGACGCAACCACCGGTGATGACCTGTTGTCCGGCCTGGCCGAGTGTTTCAACCTCGACGACGCCCGCATCAAGTGGAAACTGAATGGCGAGAAAGGCAGTGCCGATCTGGGCGCTGGTGCCGCTCACCAGGAAGCGCTGGACTACATCGTCAACAAGATCCTGCCGCTCAATCCGGAACTGTCCCAGAATCTGATCGCCATTGGTCACCGTGTTGTTCACGGTGGTGAGTGCTTCACCTCCTCCGTTGTGATCTGTGATGACGTCATCGCCGGCATCGAAGCCGCCGTACCTTATGCACCGCTGCACAACCCGGCTCACCTGATCGGTATCCGTGAAGCCCGTCGTATCTTCCCGGCCCTGGCCGACAAGAACGTGGCCGTGTTCGACACCGCCTTCCACCAGACCATGCCGGAAGAAGCCTTCCTGTACGCCCTGCCGTACAAACTCTACAAAGAGAACGGCATCCGTCGCTACGGCGCCCACGGCACCAGCCACTACTACATCAGCCTGGAAGCCGCCAAGCAGCTGAACAAGCCGGTTGACGAGCTGAACATCATCAACTGCCACCTGGGCAACGGCGGTTCCGTCTGCGCCATCAAGAACGGCAAATCCGTTGATACCTCCATGGGTCTGACCCCGCTGGAAGGCCTGGTCATGGGTACCCGCTCCGGCGATCTGGATCCGGCCATCATCTTCTTCCTGCACGACAAGCTGGGCATGAGCGTGGCGGATATCAACACCATGCTGACCAAAGAGTCCGGCCTGCAGGGTCTGACCGAAGTGACTTCCGACTGCCGTTTCGTTGAAGACAACTACGACAGCAAAGAAGAAGCCAAGCGTGCCATGGATGTTTACTGCTATCGCCTGGCCAAGTACATCGGCGCCTACGCCGCCGCCATGGACGGTCGTCTGGATGCCGTGGTCTTCACCGGTGGTATCGGTGAAAACTCAGCTCCGATCCGTGAAATCACCCTGAACAAGCTGGGTCTGCTGGGCTTCGACGTCGATCACGAAGCCAACCTGGCTGCCCGCTTCGGCAAGGGTGGCGAGATCACCAAGGCTGGTTCCACCAAGGCCCTGGTTATCCCGACCAACGAGGAGTGGGTCATTGCCCACGACGCGCTGGAACTGGTCGGCGCATAAATTCGCTGTAGAGCAAGGCCGCCCCAGGGCGGCCTTTTCCTGATCCCAAAAAATGAACAAGGGGTATTAAGTGGCACGCACTATTATGCTTATCCCGGTCGGCACTGGTGTCGGCGTAACTTCCGTGAGTCTTGGCGTTGTCCGCGCCATGGAACGTCACGGTGTCAATGTCAGCTTCTTCAAACCGGTCGCTCAGCCGCGTCCGGGTGAAACCGGTACCGAGCGCTCCACCGCCGTGATCCGCGCTGCTGCCAACATCAACCCGCCCGAGCCATTCGCCCTCTCCTACGCCGAGAACATGATCACCTCCAGCAACACCGACATCCTGCTGGAAGAGATAGTGGCTCGCTTTGAAGAGCACGTGAAGGCCAGCGGTGCCGAAGTGCTGGTCATCGAAGGCATGGTACCGACCGACAAGCAGCCGTTTGCCAACAAGCTGAACTATGACGTCGCCAAGGCGCTGGATGCCGACATGGTGTTCGTGACCCATCCGGGCAACGACTCCAGCCAGAAGCTCAAAGAGCGCATCGAGCTGGCCTGCTCCAACTTCGGTGGCGTCAACAACCCCCGTATCGTTGGTTGCGTCATCAACAAGGTAGGTGCTCCGGTTGACGAGCACGGCGTGACCCGCCCGGACCTGACCGAGATGTTCGAGGCGCACCACCACGCTTCTGAAGCGGCCCACAATCTGGAAGTGCTGCAAGTGTTCGGCAAGAGCCCGCTGCGCATCCTGGGTTGCATCCCCTGGAATACCCAGCTGATCGCCCCGCGCGCCAAGGATCTCGCCAAACATCTGGCCGCCAAGATCCTGCACAAGGGTGAGTTGGACAGCCGTCGCCTGCAAACCGTGACCTTCTGTGCCCGCTCCATCCACAACATGGTTGAGCACTTCCGTCCTGGCAGCCTGCTGGTCACCTCCGGCGACCGTTCCGACGTCATCGTCTCCGCCTGCCTCTCCGCCATGAACGGCGTCAAGCTGGGCGCACTGCTGCTGACCGGCAACTATCATCCCGAACCGCAAGTGATGGCCCTGTGCCAACAGGCCATGGCCACCGGCCTGCCGATCATGATCACCGGCACCAACACCTGGCAGACCGCCGTCAGCCTGCAAAACTTCAACGTCGACATTCCGGAAGATGACCGCGAGCGTATTGAGCTGGTGCAGGACTATGTGGCTGGCCACATCGACAAGCACTGGATCGAGTCTCTCTCAGCCAAGTCTACCCGTTCCCGTCGTCTGAGCCCGCCGGCGTTCCGTTATCAGCTGACCGAGCTGGCCCGTCAGGCCAACAAGCGTGTCGTGCTGCCGGAAGGCGAAGAGCCGCGTACCATCAAGGCAGCTTCCATCTGTGCCGAACGTGGTATCGCCCGTCCTGTGCTGCTGGGTAACCCGGAAGAGATCCGTCGCGTTGCAGAGCAGCAGGGTGTGGTGCTGACCGACCGTGTCGAGATCATCGACCCGCTGGAAGTGCGTGAGCGCTATGTGCCGCGTCTGGTCGAACTGCGCAAGAACAAGGGCATGACCGAAGTGGTTGCCCGCGAACAGCTGGAAGACAACGTGGTGCTGGGCACCATGATGCTGGAGCGTGGCGAAGTAGACGGTCTGGTATCCGGCGCGGTACACACCACCGCCAACACCATCCGTCCGCCGATGCAGATCATCAAGACTGCCCCGGGCTCTTCCCTGATCTCCTCCATTTTCTTCATGCTGCTGCCTGATCAGGTGCTGGTGTACGGTGACTGCGCCATCAACCCGGATCCCACTGCCGAGCAGCTGGCCGAGATTGCCATCCAGTCCGCCGACTCCGCTGCCGCCTTCGGCATCGAGCCGCGCGTCGCCATGATCTCCTACTCTACCGGTACCTCTGGCGCCGGTGCCGATGTAGAGAAAGTACGTGAAGCGACCGAGCTGGCCAAGGCCAAGCGCCCCGACCTCATCATCGACGGTCCGCTGCAATACGACGCGGCCATCATGGAGAACGTGGCCAAGTCCAAGGCCCCTAACTCGCCGGTAGCAGGTAAAGCCACAGTGTTCGTCTTCCCGGATCTGAACACAGGCAACACCACCTACAAGGCGGTACAGCGTTCCGCAGATCTGGTCTCCATCGGCCCCATGCTGCAAGGCATGCGCAAGCCGGTCAACGACCTGTCCCGTGGCGCCCTGGTTGACGACATCGTCTACACCATCGCCCTGACCGGTATCCAGGCAGCTCAGGCCGAGTAATCGACCTTCAGCCAACCCTGTGAAAAACCCGCCGAGAGGCGGGTTTTTTTATAGTGGGCGGGCGACATGTTGATCCGCAAGATCAAATCAGGATCCTGACCGGATCACTATGCCTCTCTCCATGGCTTGTCTGGCAAGGCTGGCAGGATAAGCAAACACTCACACCCGCCACAGGGGATTGCACAATTGCACCTCAGCAGAGATCAGATCCAAATACCCCTTTAAGATCAGCTCACTAACACTAGACACACCGCTAATCTACAGAGTTTTCCACAGCTTTTGTGGATAGTTTACTGATCATTTGAAAGAAAATGACAGACTCGCTCTTCCCCCTGGCCCAGCTTGCGCCCGTGAAAAAGGGCTCCGAAGAGCCCCTTTGGGATAACAAATCCACCTGCCGAACAATCAGGGGCGCAGTGCCTTGTCCGCCCGGGAGATACCGCACACCCCGGAACGCACCACCTCGATGATCTCGTTGGTCTGGGCCGCGGTCTTGATGAAGGCGTCCAGCTTCTCGCTGGTGCCCACCAGCTGCACAGTGTACTGCTCCGGGGTCACGTCGACGATCTGGCCACGGAAGATGTCCGCCAGCCGTTTCAGCTCGTCGCGAGCACCACCGGCGGCGCGCGCCTTGACCAGCGCAATCTCCCGCTCGATATGTTCCCCTTCGCTCAGGTCACACACCTTGAGCACGTCCACCAGCTTGTGCAGTTGCTTCTGGATCTGCTCCAGCACCCGCTCGTCACCCATGGTGACGATTGTCATGCGCGACAGGGTGGGATCCTCGGTGGGGGCCACCGTCAGGGTCTCGATGTTGTAGCCGCGCTGGGAGAAGAGACCCACCACACGACTCAGGGCGCCGGACTCGTTCTCCAACAGAACGGAAATAATATGTCTCATCAGATTTCCCCCGCCTTGCTCAGCCACATCTCGTCATTGATGGAACCAAACTTGAGCTCCATGAGTACGACCGTAATAATGTGTCCCATTGTCAGGTCCTCTCCGTCTTGCTCAGCCACATCTCGTCCATGGCACCAAACTTGATCTGCATCGGGTAGACATGCTCATCCGGATCGACCGAGATATCCATGAACACCAGCCTATCCTTGATGGCGAAGGCTTTCTCCATGGCGCTCTCCAGCTCCGCCGGATCGCTCACCGCGATACCGACGTGGCCGTAGGCTTCCGCCAACTTGACGAAGTCGGGCAGGGATTCCATGTAGGAGTGGCTGTGGCGACCGCCATAGAACATCTTCTGCCACTGCTTGACCATGCCAAGGGCACGGTTGTTGATGGAGATGATCTTGATGGGCACACCGTACTGCATGCAGGTGGAGAGCTCCTGAATGTTCATCTGCACCGAACCGTCACCGGTCACGCAACAGACCACAGCCCCAGGATTGGCAAACTGGGCGCCCATGGCGGCCGGAATACCGAAGCCCATGGTGCCGAGGCCTCCGGAGTTTATCCACTGGCGCGGCTTGGCAAAGGGGTAGTAGAGGGCGGCGAACATCTGGTGCTGGCCCACGTCGGAGGCAACAAATGCCTCCCCCTTAGTCACCTTGTACAGGGTCTCGATCACCTGCTGGGGCTTGATCAGGGTGGGGTGGGTCTCATAGGCCAGGCAGTTGCGGGAACGCCACTGGGCGATCTGGCTCCACCAGTCTGTCAGCGCCTGCTTGTCGTTGTCGAAGCCGCACTCGCGGATCACTTCCAGTATCTGCTCCAGCACGGTTTCCACCGAGCCGACGATGGGCACATGGGCCTGTACCGTCTTGGAGATGGAAGTGGGATCGATATCGATGTGCACTATGGTGGCATTGGGACAAAACTTGGCCACGTTGTTGGTGACACGATCATCGAAGCGGGCACCCACGGCAAAAATCAGATCCGCATTGTGCATTGTCTTGTTGGCTTCGAAGGTGCCGTGCATCCCCAGCATGCCGACAAACTGCGGATGGGTGCCAGAGAAGGCTCCCAGCCCCATCAGGGTGGTGGTCACTGGCAGGTTCAGCAGCTCGGCCAGCTTGGTCACCAGATGATCCGCATTGGCATTGATGGCACCGCCACCCACGTACATCACAGGGCGCTGGGCATCTACCAGCAATTTGGCAGCCCGCTTGATCTGGCCCTTGTGTCCGGCCTTGGTCGGATTGTAGGAGCGCAGGGAGACAGTCTCGGGATACTGATAAGGGAATTTCTCTTTCGGGTTCTGCACGTCTTTGGGCAGATCCACCACCACAGGCCCCGGGCGGCCGCTGGCGGCAATGTAGTAGGCCTTCTTGATGGCATCGGGAATGTCGCTGGCTTTCTTGCACAGGAAGCTGTGCTTCACCACAGGACGGGAGATGCCGATCATGTCGGTCTCCTGGAATGCATCCTCCCCGATCATGCTGGTCGGTACCTGACCGGACAGGATCACCAGGGGGATGGAGTCCATGTAGGCGGTCGCGATCCCCGTGATGCAGTTGGTCGCGCCAGGACCCGAGGTCACCAGCACTGTGCCCACCTTGCCGGTGGAGCGGGCGTAACCGTCCGCCATATGCACCGCGGCTTGCTCGTGCCGCACCAGGACATGCTCCATCTTGCCGTTTTCAAAGAGAGCGTCATAGATGTCGAGCACTGAGCCACCAGGGTAGCCGAAAACGTGCTCAACTCCCTGATCTTCCAGCGCTCTAACCACCATCTGGGCGCCTGATAACATCTCCATGATAAAGCCCTCCAGGCTTTGCTCCGTTAAGCGAAAGCTATCGACAGTCCGCTGCTTCCCGGCAGCGCCGGCCCCGTGTCTTGTTGTTGTCTGAATACGGGCCAGGCGAGTTCGGTGCCGTCGATAGTAGAAAAATAGGTTTTTTCCATCATTCACCCGAAAAGCGGGTGAAAATCCAACTTAACCCGCTTGCGAACGCTTGTCCACGGCTTTGTCTGACCAGAACAGTCATAAATTTCAAACAGCTATTAACATTCAGTGACTTGGTGAAAAGGGTGGGAACAAAGCGGGCAAGATGGGGGACTGGCTAGCGGATCATGCTGTCACTATGAGAAAAACAAGAAAAAAATAGCCCACCCATAGGGGTGGGCCGTCGAGCAGAGCACAGACTTACTGTTCGTCTTCCGGCTCCGCCAGCCAGATCTGTTGATCCGGATCCGTCTCTTCACAGACCGAGATGCTGACCCCCATGTCCAGCAGCTCGTGCAGTGTCAGATTGTCTGCCAGTGTCATGGTATCGCCGTTTTCATTGGTAAAGCGCATTGTGTCCGTCCTCTCCTTGGTGGGATCCCTTTCAGTCTAGTCAAAGGCGCTCACTTGCGATAACCAAGTGCTGTTTAATGCGCAGCCCCCTTCCAGCTCGCTCAAGCGATCACACACCTCTTCCGGAAACAGGGTGCGAGCCCACAGTCGGCGCGAGAGCTGTGCCACGCTCTCCTCTGCCCCATTCGCAAGCCAGCTCGCCAGCTCGCCCGCCACATCAGGGTAGAGGATCTGGCCTGGAGCCGACGCATCCAGCCAGGCGCGCACCGCATTGGCATCCAGTCCATCCATCAAGTGGGCCAGCCCCATCAGCTCCAGCGTCTTGCTGTTGGTCAGTTGCTCGAACTGCCCCCCCAGCGGCTTGACCAGCAGCTTCTTGCCAAGGGAAAGCGCCTCCGACGCCAGCTCAAATCCCCCGTTGGTAATGACACCGCGGCAACCTGCCAGAACCTGCTTGAATCCTTCCCGTGCCTGCGGCTCGAAACGTATGTTGCGCCACTGGCTGGCGCTGCGAATGGCCGGGTGAAAGCAGACGAAACGCTGTTGATTGAAGCGCGACAAGAGAGCGGCGATGGCTTCAGTCTGTTCAAACGGCAGATAGACCAGGATCTGCTGATTGTCGGGCTGTACAACGATGGGATCTATGATGGGGGGCAGCAGTGGCTGACCGAAGTGAAACCAGTGCAGTCCGAGGGACTGGCGAACCGGGGCAAAATGGCGCATCAGCTGGCGATTGAAGCCGCTCTCCCCCCAACGCGGGATCGGCCAGTCAAAACTGGCCTGATGGCTGATGGTGAGGCTGGGCTTGCCCCAGCGATGGGCCGCGTGAGCACTGAGCGGTTCGAAATCGCTGATCACCAGATCGTAATCGCGGCAATCCAGGGCCCGCATATCCCGCCAGAAGCGCAGGGGTGAGAGCCCCTTGAGGGTACGCCAGCCAGAAATGGCACCCTCGTGGCTGACAAAGGTGATGCCGGCAAAGGTACGGTAGTCGCCGAACTCATCCATCTCGAAGTAACCATCGGCGGGGCGACCGCTGAACAGGTAATCGACCTCCAGCCCCTGCGCTCGCAGTGCACGAGCCAGGGTACGGCTGCGGCTGATATGACCGTTGCCGGTACCCTGCACGCCAAACAGTATCCTCATCCCTGATGCCAGCTGAGCGCAAGCAGGGCGCAGCCACCGCCGAGCAGGGCGCCGGCCACCAGATCGCTCAGGTAATGTACCCCGAGCAACAGACGCGATGCCCCCACCAGCGCGGCCCAGACAAACAACAAGGGCGCCCAGAGCGGGAAGCTGGCGGCCAGTACGGTCGCCATCAGGAAGGCGGCGGCGGTATGACCGGAGGGCAAGCTGTAACGATCGGAGGGGGTGATGAAAACCGGCAAGCCCACCGGCCGCTGACGTTTCAGCGCATTCTTGAGCAGCAGATAGAGCGGTAATTCGATGGCAAAGGCGAGCAGAGCCACCCCGACCAGTTCACGTTCCGCCTCACCCTGCCACCAGAGCAGTGTCGCCAGTACGGCGTAGAGGGGCCCGTCACCGGTGCGGGAGATGAGCCGACTGATCCTGGCCTGTGGCCGGTTGTAGGAGTGGAGCAGGCAGATGCGGCACACCTGCAGGTCCCATTGCTGGATCTTGTTCATAACCCCTCCTTCCCTGAAGTCTCTGTGCAGACTAGGGCAATGGAGTGACACTAAATTGAACAAGGGATAACAGATTTATGAAAAAAGGGCCGAATGGCCCTTTTTTACCGCAAGCGAGGCAAATGATCAGTTCAGGGTGCCACGCAGGCCGTTTTCCATCAGCCGGCAGTTGTGATCCGCCAGACGGGCCATGAAGTGCTCATCCACGGTCAGACCAAACACCTGCTCGTAGAGATCCTTCATCACGAACGGCTGCCACATCATGCTGAGAAAGGAGATCTTCAGCATCTCGGGATCCAGGTTGTCACCCAGCTCGCCATTGCTCTTCATGGACTCCAGCAAGGCATCAAACTGGGGCAGTTGACGTTCCAGCAGACGATTCAGCACAAAATCCCGCCCGGGACTCTTCTCGGTCGATAATGCGCTGGAGATGGCGGAAGTGAGTTCGCTGTTGGGCGCCATCACCTGATAGTAGGTATTGAGCAGCTCATTGAGGCTGCGGTTGCCAATCTCGTCTTGCCATGCCTGGTCCAGCGGCTCGGCCACATCGCCCAGCACTGCCTTGTAAAGACCCTCTTTACTGCCGAAGTAATAATGGATCATCGCCAGATTGGAGCCGGCCAGCTCGGCGATCTCGCGGGTAGTGACTTTGCTGTAGGGCGTATTGAGAAAACGCTCACGAGCGGCACAGAGCAACTTGTCACGAATGTCAGAACGTCCGACCGGACGACCAGGTCTGCGTTTTTCCATTGGATACCTCAGATAATTCAGCAAAAACTGATAAGTCGATCTGATTGCATAGATGATCGAGTACAGCAGGAATGACCAGATAATCGGGCAAGGGCCGAATATGGGACAAGTAAATTTGCACTCCTTTACAATCCGATTAAATAAACCAGCGGATTGAACCGGTGAGTCCGGGTTGACACAGCATAAAAATCTCGATATTGGTAACAGCGTTATCGACTGGAAGGATTGAGTCATCATGCATATTGCCGCTCCGCTACTACTACTCTCCCTAATCGCGACCAGTCGCGCGGGATCCTTGTAGCCGGGCTCAGGCATAGCCGGAATTTACAAAAACCCGTGCACCCTGCACGGGTTTTTTTATGCCGCCGCAGGATGCACGTTACCGAACTTAGGAAGAGGGAAGTCACATGTCAGATCGGGTCATCATTTTCGACACCACCTTGCGCGATGGTGAGCAGGCCCTGGCGGCCAGTTTGACCGTCAAGGAGAAGCTGCAGATCGCCCAGGCGCTGGAGCGGCTCGGCGTCGACATCATGGAAGTGGGATTCCCTGTCTCCTCCCCCGGCGATTTTCAATCGGTGCAGACCATAGCCCGCCACATCAAGAACAGCCGGGTCTGCGCCCTCGCCCGCGCCCTGCCCCAGGATATCGACGCCGCCGGTGAAGCCTTGCGGGTCGCAGAAGCTTTTCGCATCCATACCTTTATCTCCACCTCCTCCATTCACGTCGAGAGCAAGCTGAAAAAGAGCTTCGAGGATGTGCTGGAGATGGGAGTCAGCGCCATCAAGCACGCTTTGCGCTACACCGACGACGTGGAGTTCTCCTGCGAGGATGCAGGACGCACCCCGATTGATAATCTCTGTCGCATGGTGGAAGCGGCCATCAAGGCCGGCGCCCGCACCATCAATATCCCGGATACCGTCGGCTACACGGTTCCGACCGAGTTCTCCGGTATCATCCAGACCCTGTTCAACCGGGTGCCCAACATCGACAAGGCCATCATCTCTGTGCACTGCCACGATGACCTGGGACTGTCGGTGGCCAACTCCATCGGCGCCGTGCAGATGGGAGCCCGCCAGATCGAGTGCACCATCAACGGCATCGGCGAGCGGGCCGGCAACTGCTCCCTGGAAGAGGTCGCGATGATCCTGAAAACCCGCGCCGACCTGCTTGGGGTCCATACCAACATCCGCCACAGCGAAATTCATCGCACCAGCGCCCTGGTCAGCCAGCTGTGCAACATGCCGGTGCAGCCGAACAAGGCCATCGTCGGGGCCAACGCCTTCTCCCACAGCTCAGGCATCCATCAGGACGGCGTGCTCAAGGCGAAGAACACCTATGAAATCATCACCCCCGAGAGCATTGGCCTGCCCCAGAACAACCTCAACATGACCTCCCGCTCCGGCCGTCACGTCATCAAGCACAGAATGGAGTCCATGGGCTATGCCGAGAGCAGCTACGATCTCGACCACCTCTACGGCAAGTTCCTGACCCTGGCCGACAAGAAGGGGCAAGTATTCGACTACGACCTGGAGGCGCTGGCCTTCTTCAGCCAAATCCACGAAGAGCCGGAGCACTTCAAGCTGGAGTATCTGGGTGTACAAAGCGGCAGTTCGGTACTGGCCACCGCCTCGGTCAAATTGAAGGTCGGGCAGGATCTGGTCTGCGAAGCGGCTACCGGCAATGGTCCTGTGGATGCGGTCTACCAGTGCATCAACCGCATCACCGGCTACGAGATCGGCATCGACAAATACGCCCTCAAAGCCAAGGGTGAGGGCAAGAATGCCCTCGGCCAGGTCGACATAGTCGCCGAATACAAGGGACGAAAATTCCACGGCATGGGCCTGGCTACCGATATCATAGAGTCCTCTGCCCAGGCGTTGATCCACGTGATCAACAGCATCTGGCGCGCCGATCAGGTGGCCGAACAGATGGAACGCAACGTCACAAAAACAGACAAGATCAATACGGAGAGTGTATGAGTATGAGCAGTTATCGGATCGCAGTGTTGCCGGGTGACGGCATTGGCCCGGAAGTGATGGCCGAGGCCGTCAAGGTGCTGGAAAAAGTGCAGGCCAAGTTTGGCTTCTCCCTCGAGTATGATCGCCATGACGTGGGTGGCATCGCCATCGACAACCATGGCACCCCGCTGCCACAAAGTACCATCAAGGGCTGTGAGGCGGCCGATGCCGTGCTGTTTGGCTCGGTGGGCGGTCCCAAGTGGGAGCACCTGGCCCCCAACGATCAACCCGAGCGCGGCGCCCTGCTGCCCCTGCGTGCCCACTTCAAGCTGTTCTGCAACCTGCGCCCTGCCCGCATCTACACAGGTCTTGAGCAATTCTCCCCGCTGCGCGCCGACATCTCGGATCGTGGTTTTGACATCGCCTGCGTGCGCGAGCTCACCGGCGGCATCTACTTCGGCCAGCCAAAGGGGCGTGAAGGTGAAGGGGCGAATGAGAAAGCATTCGACACCGAGGTGTATCACCGCTTCGAGATTGAACGCATCGCCAGGATAGCGTTTGA
This sequence comes from Aeromonas sp. 9A, assembly GCF_963900955.1. Lineage (NCBI taxonomy): Bacteria > Pseudomonadati > Pseudomonadota > Gammaproteobacteria > Aeromonadales > Aeromonadaceae > Aeromonas > Aeromonas sp. 9A. The sequence continues at coordinate 1,181,719 of NZ_CAWRFG010000001.1, read as the reverse complement.
ATCGGCCCGTGTTCGCAAAGCCAAGGTCACCTCCATCGACAAGGCCAACGTGCTCGCCTCCTCCATTCTGTGGCGCGAGGTGGTGACGCAAGTCGCCAAGTCCTACCCGGACGTGGCCCTCAACCACATGTACATAGACAACGCCACCATGCAGCTCATCAAGGATCCGTCCCAGTTCGACGTGCTGCTCTGCTCCAACCTGTTTGGCGACATCCTCTCCGACGAGTGCGCCATGATCACCGGCTCCATGGGGCTGCTCCCTTCAGCCAGCCTGAACGAATCCGGTTTTGGCCTGTTCGAACCGGCCGGTGGCTCGGCCCCCGATATCGCCGGCAAAGGCATCGCCAATCCCATCGCCCAGATCCTCTCCGCCGCCCTGATGCTGCGCTACAGCCTGGGACAAGAAGCCGCAGCTCAAGCCATCGAGCAGGCCGTAGCCCAGACATTGGCAGAGGGATACTTCACCGCCGACCTGCATCAGGCAGATGCTCGCCATCCGGTGCAGAGTACCGCCGACATGGGCACCCAGATCGCCGCACGGATCTGAGCCACCCAGCACATAACAAGGAATACAGAGCAATGGCCAAAACCCTTTATCAGAAAGTATTCGACGCCCACGTGGTACGCGAAGTGGACGGCGAAACCCCGCTCATCTATATCGACCGCCACCTGGTGCACGAAGTGACCAGCCCGCAGGCATTCGATGGCCTGCGCGCCATGAACCGCCCGCTGCGCCGCCCGGACCTGACCTGGGCCACCATGGATCACAACGTCTCCACCACCACCAAGGACATAGCCGCCTCCGGCGAGATGGCCCGCATCCAGATGGAGACGCTCGCCGACAACTGCAAGGAGTTCGGGGTTCGCCTCTACGATCTCAACCACAAATATCAGGGGATCGTCCATGTGATGGGCCCCGAGCTCGGCATCACATTGCCCGGCACCACCATCGTCTGCGGCGACTCCCACACCGCCACCCACGGCGCCTTCGGTTCCCTGGCCTTCGGCATCGGCACCTCGGAAGTGGAACATGTGATGGCCACCCAGACCCTGAAACAGGGCCGCGCCAAGACAATGCGCATTTCGGTCAACGGCAAGCTGGCGGAGGGCATCAGCGCCAAGGACGTGGTGCTGGCCATCATAGGCCGGGTTGGCCATGCCGGTGGTACCGGCTACGTGGTGGAATTCGCTGGCGAGGCCATTGCGGGCCTCTCCATGGAAGGGCGGATGACGGTGTGCAACATGGCCATCGAGCTGGGCGCCAAGGCGGGCATGATAGCCCCCGACCAGACCACCCTCGACTACATCCGTGGCAAGGAGTTCGCCCCCAAGGGTGAATCACTGGATCAGGCCATCGCCTACTGGCTGAGCCTCAAGAGCGACCAGGGCGCCCACTTCGATGCCGAAGTGATCCTCGACGCCGCCGATATCGCCCCGCAGGTCACCTGGGGTACCAACCCGGGTCAGGTGATTGCCGTCAATGAACCGATCCCGGCACCGGAATCCTTCAGCGATCTGATGGAGCAGCAATCCGCCCGCAAGGCGCTCGCCTACATGGACCTGCAACCGGGCCAGAAGCTCACCGATGTCGCCATCGACAAGGTGTTCATCGGTTCCTGTACCAACAGCCGCATCGAGGATCTGCGTGCCGCCGCCGCCATCGCCCGTGGCCGCAAGGTGGCCGCTGGCGTACAAGCGCTGGTGGTGCCGGGCTCCGAACAGGTGAAGGCCCAGGCCGAAGCCGAGGGTCTGGACAAGATCTTCCTCGAGGCAGGTTTTGAATGGCGTCTGCCCGGCTGTTCCATGTGCCTGGCCATGAACAACGACCGGCTGCAACCGGGGGAGCGCTGCGCCTCCACCAGCAACCGCAACTTCGAAGGGCGTCAGGGCCGTGCCGGCCGCACCCATCTGGTGAGCCCGGCCATGGCCGCCGCCGCCGCCGTCACCGGTCGCTTTGCCGACATTCGCGCACTGTAAGAGGAAATAGCGATGACAGGATTCAAACAACATAAAGGGATCGCCGTTCCCCTCGACAGCGCCAACGTCGACACCGACGCCATCATTCCCAAGCAGTTTTTGCAGAAGGTCAACCGCATCGGTTTTGGCAAGCACCTGTTCCACGACTGGCGCTTTCTCGATGATGCGGGCCAGCAGCCCAATCCCGAGTTCGTGCTCAACCAGCCTCGCTATGCCGGTGCCAGCATCTTGCTGGCCCGGGAAAACTTCGGCTGTGGTTCGAGCCGTGAGCACGCCCCCTGGGCGCTGGCGGATTACGGCTTCAAAACCCTGATCGCCTCAAGCTTTGCCGATATCTTCTATGGCAACGCCATCAACAACGGTCTGGTACCGGTGCGGTTGAAAGAAGAGGAGGTGGATCTCCTGTTCCAGCTGGTTGCCACACAGCCGGGCATCGAAATCGAGGTAGATCTGGAAGCCAATCAGGTGCGTGCCGGCGAGCTCAGCTTTGGTTTCGAGATCGACGAGTTTCGTCGCTATTGCCTGCTCAACGGGCTGGATGCCATCGGTCTGACCCTGCAGCACGAGGCCACCATCAGCGCCTTCGAAGCAAAGCAGCCAAGCTGGATCTGAACTGATCGCATCCCCTTGTAACAAGACGCGGCCATCAAAAAGAAAGCGAGTAGAATCAACAGGGAGCCTTGGCTCCCTGTTTTATTATCCCGCCGCCATGGGCGCCGATAGCGGGCTATCACGACACCACCGACAGGAAAGGATGATGAAGAGACCGACGGCTATCCCCCTGCTGTTCAGCTTGTTGTTCACGCTTTCGGCTAGTGCCGGGCAGACCTATTTCAACAGCAACGGCGGTCAACTCAATGTCGGCTGGCAAGACAAGGAGGGCAAAGCCCAGCAGCTCAGCTATCGCCTGGACGCTGGCAAGTTGCCGCCGCTCATCGCCTATCGCCCTGCCCGTATGCAGGAGGACGTGTTGCAGAGCCTGCTGCAACAAGCCAGCACCGAATTTCCCGAGGTGCAATTCACCCTCTCCCGCCCCGATATGAAGCTGCACCTGAAGAGCCGCAATCAGGACAAAGCCCGGGAGGCTCTGGCCTGGGCCACCCTCCAGCGCAGCAAGCTGGAGGCACAATGGCTCATGCAGCACTACTTCCAGCCCTTCACCCCGCCCGACGGCGGCCCAGCCATCAAGCAGGATCATGTACGCATCGCGCTGGAAAGCCGGGCCGAGCTGGCCCCGCTGGCCGAACAGCTCAAGCAGGAGGGCGCTACCGAGACGGAGGCTCGCCAGAAGACGGTGGCCCATATGCTCGACTTCATCCAGGCCATCCCCTATCAGCTGCTCGACAGCCAGTCAGGGCGCTCGGGCAAGGGCTTCTTGAGCCCCCGTCAGGTGTTGGAGCAGAACCGGGGGGATTGCGACAGCAAGGTTACCCTGATGGCGGCCATGCTGGCCCAGCTCTTTCCCGAACTGAAACAGGCCATGGTGTTCGTGCCGGGGCATGCTCTGCTGGGCGTCGCCCTGCCAGCCAAACCGGGCGATGAGACATTGATGTGGGAAGGCGAAAGCTATCTGTTGCTGGAACCGACCGGCCCGGGCCAGTTTGCGATGGGGCAAATAGCATCGACCAGCAAGACGCTGATCGATAGCAAGCAACTGAACGTTCAGCCAGTTCAAGCCAGGGAATAAACACGGGGCGGGTCACTCGGGTAAAAGTCGATAACAAGCGGCCAAGTGGGCAGCCCAAGTATTTAACTGGGGGCTAAATAGCATCGACCAGCAAGCGCTGGTCGATAACAGGCAATGGCGTCTTCAGCCGGTTCAGGCCTGGGATTGAAACTCGATGGCGAGCAGCAGGCCGTCCTCCTCCTCCAGCACCCGAATGATGCGGGCCTGGGCCTCGAACGGCGGCAACAGGTTGTTGTTGGTGGCCAGACTGACCCGGATGGGCTGGCTGACATCGAGCTGATGCTCGGCGACGGCGATCCCCATGCCATTGGCGCTGAGATCCCGACAGACCCCCTCCAGCACTTGCTGTTGCTGAAAGACGGTGACGGGGGCGTTGATTATCATGCGCTGGAAGGCGCGTCTTTCCTTGGTACTGGTGATCACGCGAACATCCTCTGTTATGCCGAAGCCATCTCGATGGCCCGCAGGAACAATTGTGCTGGCCTCCCCCCAAGAACGTTAATACAATGCGGTTCGTTTCTCAAACGGGGTGCGGTTTACCGCTGAGATTATACCCGTGAACCTGATCCAGATAATGCTGGCGGAGGAATTTGAGGCATGGCGCTCATTTTTTGCGCTCTCATCCGCTGGCACCTCATGACTCATAGCAAGAAGTGCCATTGATGACATTTCCTCAGTTGGCACTTCACTACTAACAGGGAGTGCCGCTTGATGAAAATCCTGCTGCTGGTTGCCACCAGCCTGCTCAGTACCCAGGCCTTCGCGGCTGACACCCTCACCGTTTATACCTACAGCTCCTTCACCGCCGAGTGGGGACCCGGTCCCAAGATCAAGCAGGCGTTCGAGAAAGAGTGCGGTTGCAACCTCAATCTCGTAGCGCTGGAAGATGGCGTCGCCATCCTCAACCGGCTGCGGCTGGAAGGCAGGCACAGCAAGGCCGATCTGGTGCTGGGGCTGGACGATGCCCTGTTGAGCGAAGCCAAGCAGAGCGGCCTGTTCGCCCCGCACACCACCAGGCTAGATGGCATCAAGGTGCCGGGCGGCTGGCAGGATGACACCTTCGTCCCCTATGACTACGGCTACTTCGCCTTCGTCTACAACAAGGACAAACTTAAAGCGCCCCCCAAGAGCCTGAAAGAGCTGGTAGAACGCCAGGATCTCAAGGTGATCTATCAGGATCCCCGCACCTCTACCCCGGGTCAGGGGCTGATGCTGTGGATGAAGTCCGTCTATGGCGATCAGGCGCCTGCCGCCTGGACCCAGCTTGCCAATAAGACGGTCACAGTCACCAAGGGCTGGTCCGAAGCCTATGGCATGTTCCTCGATGGGGAAGCGGACATGGTGCTCTCCTACACCAGCTCCCCCGCCTATCACCTGATTGCCGAGAACAAGCCCCAGTATCAGGCCGCCGCCTTCGAAGAGGGGCACTACCGTCAGGTGGAAGTGGCCGCCAAGCTGAAAAGCGCCAAACAGGGCAAGCTGGCCGACCAGTTTCTGCAGTTCATGATAAGCCCCGCCTTCCAGCAGGAGATCCCTGCCGGCAACTGGATGTATCCGGTAACAGATGCGCCGCTGCCCAAGGGCTTCGAGCAGATGATCACAGTCAGCAAGCCGCTGAGTTTCACCAGCAATGAGGTGGCCGCCAATCGCAAGAACTGGATCCGCGAGTGGCTGCAAGCCGTCACCCAGTGAGCACCAGCGTTCGTCCCCTCTGGTGGCTGCCGGGTAGCGCAGCCACCCTGTTGATCCTGCTGTTGTCCCTGGGGCCGCTCGTCGCCCTGCTGTGGCAGGCCGGTTCGCTGGCCCCCCGCACCCTGCTGGCCGATCCCTATCTGCGCCATGTGCTGGGCTTCAGCCTGGGGCAGGCGCTGCTCTCCACCCTGCTGAGCTTAGGTATCGCCATTCCGGTGGCAAGAGCGCTGGCGCGGCGCCGCTTCATCGGTCGACGCCTGTTGCTCAAGCTGTTTGGGCTCTCCCTGGTGCTGCCGGTCATCATCGCCATCTTCGGCATAGTGGCGGTTCACGGCAAACAGGGTTGGCTGTCACAGCTGCTGCGCGGCCTGGGCCTGGATCCCGGCAACTACCTGTACGGCCTGTTTGGCATACTGCTGGCCCACGTCTTCTTCAACATGCCGCTGGCGGCGCGCCTCATGCTGCAGAGCATAGAGAGCATCCCCGAATCGAGCTGGCGTCTCGCCAGTCAGCTGGGCATGCGCTCCTCCCACATCTTCCGGCTGTTGGAGTGGCCGCTCATTCGCGGCATACTGCCGGGGCTTGCCAGCCTCATCTTCATGCTCTGTTTCACCAGCTTCACCACAGTGCTGGCGCTGGGGGGTGGACCCAGGTCCACCACACTGGAGGTGGCCGTCTATCAGGCGCTGCGCTTTGATTTCGACCTCGCCACCGCCGGCGGCCTGGCGCTGGTGCAGCTGATCCTGACCGCCACCCTGCTCCTGCTGCAACACAAGCTGCAGACCACACCGGCCAGCCGGATCAGCAGCCATCGCCCCTGTCTTCGACCGGATCGCCATCAACCGGGGACAGTGCTGGTGGATGCCGTGGCGCTCTGCACCGGGCTCGCCATCTTCCTGCCGCCTCTGCTGGCAATCCTGGTGGCCGGTTTCAATCCCGGCCTGCTGACGGCGCTGGCCTCGGCGCAGCTGTGGCAGGCCAGCGGCCAGTCGCTGCTGATCGCGCTGGCGGCGGGTACCCTGGCCACCCTGCTCGGCAGCGGCCTGCTGCTCACCAGCCGTCACCTCAAGGTACGCACCCGTCAGCGGCGTGCCGCAGCTCTGTGGGAAGCCAGTGGATCCATGATCCTGATGATACCGGCGGTGGTGCTCTCCACTGGCCTCTTCATCATGTTTATGCCTTTTACCGATGTCTTTGCCCTCGGCCCCTGGCTGGTGGTACTGGTCAACGCTCTGATGGCGCTGCCCTATGTGCTGCGCACCCTCTCAGCCCCCATGCAGCTGGTGGTGCGCCAGTACGATAGACTGGCCGACAGCCTGGGGGTGCGCGGGCTGCATCGCCTGCGGCTGGTGGAGTGGCCCCTGCTGCGCCGCCCGCTGGCACTGGCCATGGCGCTCTCGATGATACTGTCGCTCGGGGATCTCGGCGCCATCGCCATGTTTGGCAGCCAGGAGCTCACCACATTGCCCTGGCTGCTCTATCAGCAGCTCGGCAGTTACCGGCTGACTGAGGCGGCCGCCACCGCCCTGCTGCTGCTCACGCTCTGTTTTTCCCTGTTCTGGCTGGTAGAACGCGGGCTTGGAGGAAAAAATGCTGAACATTGATGGGCTGGTCACCAGCTACCCCGATTGGCGAGTCAGCTTCAGCGCGACCCTGCCCAAGGGAGAGATCACCGCGCTGATAGGGCCAAGCGGGGCGGGCAAGTCAACCCTGCTCGGCATGATCGCCGGTTTCGTGCCGGTGGAGTCCGGCACCCTCAGCTTCGACGGCGAAGATCTGCTGCCACTGGGGCCTGCCGAGCGGCCGGTCACTACCCTGTTTCAGGATCACAACCTCTTCCTGCACCTGTCGGTGTTCGACAATATCGCCATCGGCCTGCACCCTGGCCTGCGTTTGAGCCCGGCTCAGCAGGCGCAGGTGAAACAGGCCGCAGAGCGGGTCAGCCTTGGCGACATGCTGGCGCGGCTGCCGGAGCAGCTCTCCGGCGGCCAGCAACAGCGGGTCGGGCTGGCGCGCGCCCTGGTGCGTGGCAAGCCCTTGCTGCTGCTGGATGAACCTTTCTCGGCGCTCGATCCCGCCCTGCGCCGGGAGATGCTGGCGGAGGTGGCCAGACTCGCCTGCGAGCAGGCCATCACAGTGCTGATGGTCTCTCACAACCCGGAGGATGCCCAGCTCATCGCCGATCAGGTGCTGTTTGTCGACGAGGGCCGCATCGCCCTGCAGGGCACACCCGATATACTGCAAAACAGCGATCATCCCGGCCTGCTGCGCTACCTTGGGCAATGACCCCGGGACACTGAACCGGTGACGGGATCAAAAAAGGGGAAGCCAAGTGGCTTCCCCTTTTTCATATGAAGATAGTGAGTTAAATCAGAGATTTTCCTCGGCGAAGGAGGCGAGCTTGCTGCGCACCACCCCGTTCAGGAAGATGTTGGCACTGCCATCGAAATCCTTGAAACGCTCGACTATGTAGGTCAGACCCGAGGTCACCGGGCTCAGGTAGTTGGAGTCGATCTGGGCCAAGTTGCCGGAGCAGACGATCTTGGTCCCCTCGCCGCAACGGGTGATGATGGTCTTGATCTGGGACGCGGTCAGGTTCTGGCACTCGTCCAGCAGCACGAAGGTGTTCTGGATACTGCGCCCGCGCATGAAGTTGACCGATTTGAACTGGATGTTGGCCTTCTCCATGATGTAGCTCAGCGAGCCACTCATGTTCTCGTCCTGCTTGTGCAGCACCTCCAGGGTATCTGTCACCGCCGCCAGCCAGGGCATCATCTTCTCTTCTTCGGTGCCGGGCAGGAAGCCGATGCTCTCGGCAATCTCCGGGGTATTGCGGGTGACGATGACTTTCTCGTAAATCCCCTTCTCAATCACCAGCTCCAGTGCGGCAGCCATGGCCAGCAAGGTCTTGCCGCAACCGGCCGGGCCGGTCAGGATCACCAGATCGATGTGCGGATCGAGCAGGGCATCCAGCGCCATGCCCTGATAGACGTTCTTGGGATGGACACCCCAGGCCTTGCGTGACATCAGTCGCTCGCGGCCCAGATCCTTGATGCGGATCTTGTGGCCATCGTTGCTCAATACCCGGGCGGCGAAGAAGTTCTCCTCGTCGAGCAAGTACTGGTTGACGTGTACCCCTTCCAGCAAGTTCGAGTCGATCACATGGACGGTATCGCGGCCATGGGTCTCGCTGTCACACTCGCCGACCCGCTCCCAGAAGCTGCCGGGCACCACCTGAAAGCCTTTGGCCAGCAGACGGATATCGTCGATCAGCTGGTCGCTGCGATAGTCCTCGACGTGCGCCAACCCGGCCCCCTTGGCCTTGAGGCGCATGTTGATGTCCTTGGTCACCAGCACCACCTGGCGTTTCATCTCATGCTTTTGCAGATAGAGGGCCGCGTTGATGATGCGGTTGTCCGCCTCCTTGTCGGTGAACACCTCGGCATCCTGGGGCAGATGGTGGTCACTGAAGATACAGATATTGCCGCTCGCCTCACCCGCCAGCGGTACGCCCAGGGTGATTTGCTCCGGCGTTGCATCGCGGAACACGTCTTCCAGCGCACGAATGGCCACCCGCGCGTCGCGGCTGACATCCTTGTGGCGATCCTTGATGTTGTCGAGCTCTTCCAGCACCGTCATGGGGATGAGCACGTCGTGCTCTTTGAAGGAGTAGATGGCGAGGGGTTCGTGAAGCAGAACGTTGGTATCCAGGATAAACAGCTTTCGGTCCGTATTGTCCATAAGCATCCTCCTTGGCACTGAAGGTGCCACGTGTGTGAATCTCAGATGTCATTGAAACCACACGAGCGTGACATTTTTATTACCCCCAACGCTACGCCCGATTTTACTATCGCGCAACAAATCGCTTGAGCGGCAGGATCGTTCGAACAGAAAAGCAGCAATAAAAAGACCGGCACTGTGGCCTAATGCCAGTCAGTTAAGCCTGACTGGCATTGTTTTTATTGGCTTTTTTTACACTGTATTTCTGTGGCCTTGGCTTCACGCAGCGGGGGTAACTTCGTTCCCTTCGTGCCGGCAGCACAAACTGCCNGGGCATGCGGCGACGGCGCAGGGTAGCGACGCCCTCTTCGGCGAGCAGAGTGGTGATGAGCTCGTTGGGAATGAGGTCGGAGAGTGACTCAAACTGGGCAGCATTGCTGGCGTGAAGGAAGTCGAGGGCCTGTTCGATACGCATAAAAAATCCGAAACCAATCAATAGGTTTCGGATTTTTACACATCAGCAGGATCGGTCAATGGATCCTTAACTGATCGGCATTAGGCACTGTGGCCGGTCTTGTTCAAGTGCTCAGTGGCTTGTCAACCACACTTGGAGTCACCGCAGTTGAGACAGGTCATGCAGCCATCCTTTTGCACCAGCGCCTTGGTATTGCACTTGTAGCAGAGTGCCGCACTGACCGGGAAACCACTGCCGGCCTGCTGTGGGAGCTGCAATTCAGCCTGTTTCTCGGCCAGAAATGCCTGCTGATGCTCATCCAGCCCCGGCAGCTTGATCATGCCGATCTCGGTGAGATGGGTCTCGATCACGTTGCCAATTTCGGCGATAAGGGAGGGAACATACTTGCCCTTGTTCCAATAGCCGCCCTTGGGATCGAACACGGATCTCAGCTCCTCCACCAGGAAGGTGACATCCCCGCCCTTGCGAAACACCGCCGAGATGATGCGGGTCAGCGCCACTATCCACTGATAGTGTTCCAGGCTCTTGGAGTTGATGAAGATCTCAAACGGGCGGCGGGTCTCGTGAACCGTGCCCTCGTTGAGAATGATGTCGTTGATGGTGATGAACAGCGAGTGCTCGGAGACATGCTCCGGCGTCTTCAGCTTGTAGGTGGTGCCCATCAACCGCTCCGGGCGCAGCACCGTCTCGTGCATGTGCACCACGTCATCCTGAGGAGCCAGATCTTCCTGCGGCTCATCCCGGGTTTTCACCTTGTAGGCGACGATTTTCTTGTCGATCTTCTTGACCATAATCTGTTCTCAGAATTTACCGTAATAGCCTTCTTTCAAGGCGTCATAGAGGTTGGCGGCAGTGTGCAGCTCGCCATCGTATTCGATCTCTTCGTTCCCCTTGACGGAGATGACGGAACCATCCTCCAGGGTGAACTCGTACTGAGTGTTCTCCAGATCCTTCTCCTTCACCAGCACGCCCTGGAAGGCCTCAGGGTTGAAGCGGAAGGTGGTGCAGCCCTTGAGCCCCGAGTCCGAGGCATACATGTAGATGTCCTTGAACTGCTCGAACGGGAAATCGGTCGGCACGTTGGCCGTCTTGGAGATGGAGGAATCAATCCAGCGCTGGGCCGCCGCCTGAATGTCTACGTGCTGGGCCGGGCTGATGTCGTCGGCCGTGATGAAGTAGTCCGGCAGGCGGCTGGCGTCATCCTCCGAGTAAGGCATGGCTCCGGCGTTGACCAACTCGCGGTAGGCGAGCAGCTCGAACGAGTAGACATCCACGCTCTCCTTGCTCTTTTTGCCCGGCTTGATGACGTTGCGGCTGTAGTGATGGGCAAAGCTCGGCTCGATACCATTGCTGGCGTTGTTGGCCAACGACAATGAGATGGTGCCGGTTGGCGCTATGCTGCTGTGGTGGGTGAAACGCCCCCCCACCTCGGCCAGCTCGGCCACCAGGGCGGGATCTACCTCGGCCACCTGCTGCATATAGCGGCTGTAGCGCGCATGCAGCACCTTGCCCTTCACCTTGTCGCCCAGCTTGATGCCATCGGCCGCCATTTCGGGGCGCAGGCGCAGCATCTTGCCGGTTACCTCGAACTCCTGCTCCATGATAGGGGCCGGGCCCTTCTCTTTCGCCAGGCGCAGGGACTCCTGCCAGCCAGTCATGGCCAGCTCCTGGGATACCTGCTCGGTGAAGGCGACGGAAGCCGCTGAGCCGTATTTTATCTGCAGCATGGTGAGGGTCGAGCCAAGGCCGAGGAAGCCCATGCCGTGACGGCGTTTGGCTGTGATCTCCTCGCGCTGCTTGGGCAATGGCAGCTGGTTGATCTCCACCACGTTGTCCAGCATGCGGGTGAAGATGGCCACCACCTTGCGAAACCCCTGCCAGTCGAAAGCAGCTTGCTCGGTGAAGGGGGCGCGCACAAACCGGGTCAGATTGACCGACCCCAGCAGGCAGGCACCGTAGGGGGGCAAGGGCTGCTCACCGCAGGGGTTGGTCGCGCGGATCTCTTCACAGAACCAGTTGTTGTTCATCTGGTTGACCTTGTCGATCAGAATGAAGCCGGGCTCTGCATAGTCATAGGTGGAGGTCATGATGACATTCCACAGCTTGCGGGCAGGCATGGTCTTGTAGACCTTGCAGGCCACCTGCCCCAACTCGTTGAACACGACCCCTTCCTTGTTGGGCCAGTCGGCCCAGAACACCACTTCGGGATCGTCCAGCGCAATACCGTCCTGTTCCACCTCTTTGGCCGTGTAGGGGAAGATCAGCGACCAGGGAGCATCCTCCTTCACCGCCTTGACGAAATCTTCGGTGATGAGCAGGGAGAGGTTGAACTGGCGCAGACGACCATCTTCACGCTTGGCCTGAATAAACTCGATCACATCGGGGTGACGGATATCCATGGTGCCCATCTGGGCGCCGCGACGGCCACCGGCTGACGAGACGGTGAAACACATCTTGTCATAAATATCCATGAAGGAGAGTGGGCCGGAGGTGTAGGCACCGGCACCGGAGACAAAGGCACCACGCGGGCGCAGGGTCGAGAAGTCATAGCCGATACCGCACCCGGCTTTCAGGGTCAGGCCAGCCTCGTGCACCTTGCCGAGGATATCGTCCATCGAATCTTCAATGGTACCGGAGACAGTGCAGTTGATGGTTGAAGTTGCAGGCTTGTGCTCAAACGCCCCCGCATTGGAGGTGATGCGGCCCGCCGGAATGGCCCCATTGCGCAGCGCCCACAGGAAGGGTTCATACCAGGCATCAGGCTCCAACTCCTGCTGGGCCAGGGCGCGGGCAACCCGCTGGTAGGTCTCGTCGATGGAGCCATCTATGGGGGCCCCATCCTTGCTCTTGAGACGATACTTGCTGTCCCAGATCTCGAGGGACGTTTCCTGCAAGGGGATGAGGCGGGAGCCGAGTTCACTCTCCAGCACCGGGTTGGATTTAGCCATTTTCAATCAACCTTATGTGAATGCATCAACGTCATGACAGCGAAAAAACACAACCAATAGTGACATTTATAAAAAATAACACAATATATAGTAAACCCACTGCCATGAGGGCGCCGATTCTATCCTAAAAAAATGCCCCGGCCAGCAGGTTTCTGGGCCGAGGCATTTAACTGATTCATTTCCTGAAAGATTTAGCGATCAGAAAGCACTCAGGGTTTCTTGACGTACACGCTCGGCGTCTCGCCAGCCATATTCAGATAGAACTCGTAAACCCCATCCGCATCCGGCGAGAACTTCATATCCTCGTACTTGGAGCAGGGGTTGACCGGCACGGCTTCCCCACCCAGCACGGCGACACCATCACTCGGGCTCTTGTAACCGAAGTTGGTGCCACAGCTCCAGCCCGAGTCAGCAAACTTGAACTTGTAGGGAGCCCACTCTTTCTTGAGCGTGCCTTTGGCCATGTAAAGCTTGTCAGCGACCTTGACCACCTTGCTCGCATCGGTTGCCATCCAGTCGTTCATCTCCCCACGCAGGTAGATGGACTTGCCACCGAAATCGCTATTGTCTGCCGCCTGTTCTGCACCACCATGGGATGCGCAACCGCCTAATACCAGGGTTCCCGCCGCCAGCATCATCGTTACTGTTCTTTTGAACATGTGTCCATTCCTCAAATTATTGTGATTCCTTGGCCCATCGAACGTGAGCAGACGAATTAAAGCAGAGCGGGCATCGCAAGAAAGGTAGAGGCATCACATTCTGTGTTTTTTATATCCAACCAGTGGGATAAATGGATGAGTTTCGAGCGAAACGATGCAAAAAATGCGGGACAAGACAAGATACGGGGAGGGAATCGAGCGAAAGTCTCGTAAGGGGGCTATCACATGGCGATGAGTGCCAAAGACTCAAATTTCAAATAATAAAAAACCCCGCTCGATGAGCGGGGTTTTCGTGTTGGGTGCCTGGCAGTGTCCTACTCTCGCATGGCGAATGCCACACTACCATCGGCGCTACCGCGTTTCACTTCTGAGTTCGGCATGGGATCAGGTGGTTCCACGGCGCTATGGCCGCCACACAACTGTCTTCCCGAAGGAAGGTGACCAAAATAAATTTTGGTTTTCGCCAAGAAGTTTCCAAAGCACTTGTAACAAATGTTTGAGAACTACTTTTTAAATCAGCTTTCCAGATTGTTAAAGAGCATGTTTGCAACGGCTCAAGGCCGAAGAAAACAGACATAAACATTACATGCTTATGTCTGCATTCTTGTTAGCAAGAAGAGAAGTGGCGTCCCCTAGGGGATTCGAACCCCTGTTACCGCCGTGAAAGGGCGGTGTCCTAGGCCTCTAGACGAAGGGGACCCAAAATCATCTTTGCGCTGCGTTAGCAGTGCAGATTTTGGGTAATGGCGAGTGCTGAGCCTGCGAGGCCGAGCGCCATTATTCACATCCCAAAACCCAATGACAGGGCTTCTCTCATCTGACCTAAGCCAGATAAGCACTGACGCTTGCGCATCAGGTCTTTGCTCTAACTACTTTGAATCAAGGCAATCTGTGTGAACACTCAACAACGTCGACATCTTAAGGTAAGGAGGTGATCCAACCCCAGGTTCCCCTAGGGTTACCTTGTTACGACTTCACCCCAGTCATGAATCACACCGTGGTAAACGCCCTCCCGAAGGTTAAGCTATCTACTTCTGNGTTATCCCCCTCGACTGGGCAGATCCCCAGGCATTACTCACCCGTCCGCCGCTCGCCGGCAAAAGTAGCAAGCTACTTTCCCGCTGCCGCTCGACTTGCATGTGTTAGGCCTGCCGCCAGCGTTCAATCTGAGCCATGATCAAACTCTTCAATTTAAGTTTGGTTTGCGTTCATTCATTACCGAGGCAATGAACTTCAGCGGCTCAATGAATTGCTGAAATAAACTGCTCGACTTCTTATTGCTAAGAAATCGTTTTGGTCACTTCACCAGACATTGAAAATCAACAAAATTGTTTGATGTTCGATGCTGTGAGTGCCCACACAGATTGCTTGATTCAAATTGTTAAAGAGCGTCACGCTTGTCGCGCTGAGGAGGCGCACATTACGCTCCTCACTTCGAAAGTCAAGCGGTTGTTTTCGCTTTTCTTTCGGCGCCGGCTTCGCAAGGAAGCTGGCTCATCAGGTTGGCGTGTTCCGCCGTGCTGGTAGGGGCGCATTATAGGGAGCTGAATCTTTCTGGCAAGCAAAAACACTGTGTTTTATTGAGGAAGACGTTCAAGTGTTTAATCAATAGCCAGATCGTGCAAGATGCATCCATTTATGTGCTTCAGAAGAAGCTCCGTCCCCCTTTTACAGGCCAAGAACTCCGTTGATGCCTTTATGAGGATGCGACACTTTATATAGGAAGGCAGAGAGGGATAAATAGAAAAGGGCCCTGTTGGGCCCTTCAATCGCGCTGTTACGACACATCAGATGGAGAAACTGGAACCACAGCCACAGGTCGTGCTGGCATTGGGGTTGGTCACGGTGAAGCGGGAACCTTCCAGGCCTTCGGTGTAGTCCACGCTGCCGCCTACCAGATATTGCAGGCTCATGGGATCGATCACCATGGTGACGCCACTCTTCTCGACCACAGTGTCCCCTTCATTGATCTTCTCATCAAAGGTGAAACCGTACTGGAAACCGGAGCAGCCACCACCCGTGATGTACACCCGCAGCTTGAGCTCGGGATTTTCTTCTTCGGTGATCAGGTTCTTCACCTTGTTGGCTGCCGCATCCGTCATCTGGATTGGCAACGGGGCTTCTGCTACTGCACTCATTACTGACCTCACAACCGTTAAATCCACAAACATGGAAACCGCGAAATTATCTAATACCCGACTGTTTAGTTCAAGTATTCACCAATCTTCTTACTGCGCAGCAGGCGGAGCAACCACCAAGGGCTTGATCAGGTCACCCCATTCGGCCAGCAGCTCCTGGGCCGGCTGTCTGCCCTCTTTGCCAATAGTGACACGCACCCGGTCCGGTATAAAGCCTTCCGGCAGCTGCCAGTTGCCCTCCAGCAGCTGGAAGTAACGCAAGGCATAGCGCCCCTCCCCCACTTTCATGCCAAGCTCACGGCTACCGAGGGTCTTTGGTTTGTCACCCAGGCTGCCCTCTACCTTTATCTGTACCTGGCCGCGAAACAGCTCCCGCTTCTTGGCCGGCTGGGTCAGCGCCAAGCGGTAGTGATAACGGCCGGGGATGCTGGTCTCCTGCAATGTGAGGTTATCGATCACCACCCCTACCTGTTCACCCGTGGGTCGCATGATCCGCTCGAAGAAGGCCAACTGGCGCTTCTGCTCCTGCACCTGGGCTTCCTGCTCCTTGAGCGTCTTTTGCAATTGCTCGAACGCGGCCCTCTGTGTGGCCAGCAGGGTCTCCTTGATGGCAAGGTCGCTCTTGAGCTGACCTATCGCCTTGCCCTGACGCTCCAGGGTTTCTTGCTGCACCGTCAGGAGGCTACTCTGGGCCAGCTCCTGTCGATTACCGACGAAATAACCGATGAGCGCCCCCACGCACAGCACAGTCAACAACTTCAATATCTGGGACATAAGGCCTCTTTTGTTACTACGCCATACAGCGGCCATGCTCCCTTCACTATACGCGACCCGACCGGATTCGCGCTGACATACAAGGAGTTAACTGGCAGTAGCGCCGCTGTCTCCCCGCTTTTGACGCGCAGCAAGCCGTAAAGTTCGCTCCAGGATCTGGGAATAGATAGGGCGCCCCCCCAGCCACTGGGCCACCAGAGTTGCTCCGACCGTGGTGATCATCATGGGCAGGATCAGCTGATAGTTATCGGTCATCTCGGTCACCAGCACTATCCCCGTGATGGGAGCACGCACAGTGGCGGCAAACAAGGCCCCCATGCCGGCGATGGCAAAGGCGCCGGGTTCGATGCCAAGCTCCGGAAAAGCCGCATGAAACAGATGACCAAACACCACACCAAACAGGGTGCCAAGGGCCAGGGTCGGGGCAAACACGCCACCTGGGGCGCCAGAGCAGAAGCAGATAAGAGTGGCCACCAGCCGTACAGAGAAGATGAGGAACAGGGTCGCCATTGCATACTCTCCGCCCATCAGATGGGGGATGAGCTCTGTCCCTCCGCCTGTCACCGAGGGGGCAAACAGCGACAGTACGCCAAAGGTCCCTGCCACCAGCATGCCGATGGCCACGAAGCGATGACGCTTGTTCTGGTGCAGTGCCAGATAGCCATCCTGGCAGGCCAGCACCAGCTTGTTGAAGACAAAACCAAGCACCCCGAAGATAGCCCCCATAAAGAGGAACAGCCAAAGCGCCTTCAGTGCAGGAGCATCGTAGTGGGGCAAGGTGATCACCGCCCCCTGCCCTTTCATGTTCTGCAGCATCAGGGTTGCCATGATGGCGGAGATCCCCACCGCCTTGATGGCCAGAAAGGAGTAGCGAAACTGCGGCCGCATCTCTTCCATCACGAACAGGATCCCGGCCAGCGGTGCATTGAAAGCGGCGGCCAGACCACCCGCGGCACCGGCGGCCAGCAAAGCATGACCATGCTCCTTGGGTAGCCGGCAGATATCCGCCACCATCTTGCCAAGGTTGCCACCTATCTGCACCGAGGGTCCCTCCCGTCCCAGCACCATGCCGGAGCTCAGGGTACAGATGCCGCCGAAGAACTTGACCGGCAGCACCCGCCACCAGCGTACCGGACGCAGATCATCCATGGCCCCTTCGATTTCAGGGATCCCTGACCCGCCCGCTTCCGGAGCAAAGGCATGAGTGAGAAAGTAACCGACAAGGCCCAACAAGGCGCTGAAGCCAAATCCGAGCAGGCCGAGCTGCCACCAGGGACGGTCGGCCAGCAGCTCGAGTCGCTGCTCGGCCAGCCAGTGCACACCGGACTCGAACAGTCCGCACACCAACCCAGCCAAGGTACCGACCAGGGCCGCCAGCAATAACACCAGCAGTGGCATTTTGTCTTGATGGATCATGCGCAGCAAGACGGGGCTGCGTGGATAAGAGGGAGCGTCAGAAGAGGAGATAACTTGTTGTGCCATCTTGTTGCACCATGTTGGAAAGACCACATTTGTCTGCCTGGTGAG
Source organism: Aeromonas sp. 9A (assembly GCF_963900955.1). Taxonomy (NCBI): domain Bacteria; kingdom Pseudomonadati; phylum Pseudomonadota; class Gammaproteobacteria; order Aeromonadales; family Aeromonadaceae; genus Aeromonas; species Aeromonas sp. 9A. The sequence goes on along the minus strand of NZ_CAWRFG010000001.1, from coordinate 1,164,122 downwards.
GAGCACCTGGCAGACAGCCCGGCTGCCCAGCACAGAGCCTTTCTGCTATAGTCGGCCCGTTTCATTTAGCACGGGGCAGGCCTGGGCCAGGTAACGAGAGCGCAAAGCATACTCCAGCTCCCCCTGGCTGCCGAGCCGCAATAGGCCACCTGCACCTGTGCGACGACCAAAATCCCATTAAGGATGATCCATGTCAAAATCAGATCAGCTGTTTGAACAGGCCCGCCAGACCATTCCGGGTGGCGTCAACTCACCGGTCCGCGCCTTCAATGGGGTCGGCGGTACACCCCGCTTCATCGATCACGCCGATGGTGCCTACCTCTATGACGTGGATGGTCAGGCCTATGTGGACTACATCGGCTCCTGGGGCCCCATGCTGCTCGGTCACAACCACCCGGCCATCAAGGCTGCCGTCATCAAGGCAGTGGAGAAGGGTCTGAGCTATGGTGCGCCCACCGAGATCGAAGTGCTGATGGCCGAGAAGGTACGCCAGATTGTGCCTTCCATGGAGCAGGTGCGGATGGTGAACTCCGGCACTGAGGCAACCATGAGCGCCATCCGGCTGGCTCGCGGTTATACGGGTCGCGACAAGATCGTCAAGTTTGAAGGCTGCTATCACGGCCATGCCGATTCCCTGCTGGTCAAGGCCGGCTCCGGCGCCCTCACCCTGGGTCAGCCCAACAGCCCGGGCGTGCCGGCCGACTTTGCCAAACACACCCTGACCTGCGTGTTCAACGACCTCGATTCGGTACGCGAAGCCTTCACCCAGTACGGTTGCGATATCGCCTGCATCATAGTCGAGCCGGTCGCCGGCAACATGAACTGCATCCCGCCTGTGCCCGGTTTTCTGGAAGGGCTGCGCACCATCTGCGACGAGTTCGGTGCCCTGTTGATCCTGGACGAGGTGATGACCGGCTTCCGTGTCTCGCTGCGCGGTGCTCAGGGTTACTACAACATAGACCCGGACCTTACCACTCTCGGCAAGATCATCGGTGCTGGCATGCCGGTTGGCGCTTTCGGCGGCAAGAAGAAGGTGATGCAGCATATAGCCCCGACCGGTCCGGTTTATCAGGCGGGTACTCTCTCCGGCAACCCGGTCGCCATGGCCGCAGGCCTGACCATGCTGGATCTGCTGCTGGAGCCGGGTCTCTATGAGCAGCTGAATACCAAGACTGCCCGGGTTGCCGAGGGGCTGAAAGCCGCTGCCGCCAAGCACGGCATCCCGCTCGCCATCAACTATGTGGGCGGCATGTTCGGCTTCTTCTTTACTGACGAGCCGGAGATCACCCGCTATGAGCAGGTTACCCGCTGCGACATGGAACGTTTCAAGCGCTTCTATCATCTGATGCTGGAAGAGGGTGTTTACCTGGCGCCGAGTGCCTACGAGGCAGGCTTCCTGTCACTGGCCCACGGCGACAAGGAGATCGAACATACCTTGGCCGCCGCCGAACGCAGCTTCGCCAAACTGGCGGGTTAATCCAGCCAGAGATTAACGAGAGGGCCCTTTGCGGGCCCTTTTCTCTATCTGATGTGTCTGACTTCCCCCAGCGCCTCTTTCTGGTGCAGCTATCTGCTTACCCCCTCTGTTTTGTCATCCCCTGGTGCAATATCCCATACCATCCCTGTCATAAAACGGGCCCACTATTTGCACATCTTCAGCAGGAGCCCACTTGACTGAGGTCCATATGGCAGAGATGAGCCCCATCGATGTGCTGCGGCGCTATCAGGAATACGAAACCGAACTGGCCCCCCTGTTGCTGGGGCTGCTCACCGCCCCCCGTGATTCCCTAAAGGGCTACCCCTTTATTCTGACCATAGGCCAGAGCCGTGAGTCTGCGAGGATCCTTCCCCCCGTACCCGCGCCACAGGCTCAGCTACGTCTGGTTGTGCAGGGTCATGGTCGGGAACTGACACTTTGCCTCAATCAGCTGATTGCCTGGCTGATGGGCGATCGTGAGCGGCGCCGCGCCATGCCCTGGTTCAAGGCTGTCTATGTGGTGCTGAGCATGGCGCTGTTTCTCATCGTCGCCACCCTGATATGGCATGGATTGGAGCAGCTCTATCTGCTGCTGTGCGGGGAGCAGCAGAACCAGCTAGGTGCCTTTAGCGCCATCATATTCCTGACCCTGGCGCTGGCGGTATTCGATCTGGGCAAGACGATTCTGGAGGAGGAGGTGCTGCTGCATAAGGACATCTTTCGCCACAGCGCCGTTCGCCGCACCATCACCCGCTTTATCGCCGCCATCCTGATTGCGGTCTCAATAGAGGGATTGTTGCTGCTGTTCAAAGGGTCGCTTGGCCAGAGCGAACTGCTCTGGCCTGCGGTAGGTGTGATGGGATGTGCCGTGGGACTGCTGCTGGCACTGGGGCTCTATGTGTTTCTGGGGGCCAAAGCCGAGGCGGCACTGGTCCAGGCTAACCTGCGATCTCCACCAGCCGGGGTTGAGCCTTGCGTCGCTCTGCCCGCCAGGAGGCGTACATGGTCCAGGAGGTATAGATGACGATAAAGGCCACCAGCCACTTCAACATCTCCATGTCCATGGACTGTACCAGCAGGGCAGCCAGCACCACGCCGATGGGGCCAAAAATTGCCACCGCCAGCACGGCCCTGGCATCAAAGGCCCCCTTGCGAATGAAGGTACCCGCCGAGAAGACGCTGAGCACGGCGGTGGATCCCATCATGATGGGAAACGCCGCCATGGGGTTCATCCCCAGCAGATAGACGAGCGTCATGCAGGGGGCGAACAGCCCGATCCCCACATTCATCAAGACCCCGAAGATGAAATTGCCGAGCAGGGCAATTCCCAGCTTGTAACCTGTCAGCCCCATGGCATCGCCACCGAGGGGGAACAGACCCAGCAAGCCCGCAAAGATGAGGCCGGCCACCACCAGCAGAGAGACAGCCATCACCAGCCGTATGGTCTGACGATCAAATGAAGCCACATGACGCGCCCCCCAGGCCGCCCCCGCGGCGGCTGCCACCATCATGCTGATGAGCGTGATCGGGTCCACCTTGACCACACCGATAAAGATGAGGGACTGGGCAACCGTCGGCAGCACGCACTGGCCATTGAGGGTACCGGGTAGCAGCCGATCGTCGATCAACTTGAACTGCTTGAAACAGGCTGTCTTCACGGCAAAGCTGCCAACCCCCAGGGTATCGAGAAAATTGGCAACAAATCCGATGGCGGCCACCGGCCAGAACGGGGTTGGCTCCAGTGAGCCCTGCTGCCGTTTATGCCACCAGGCCCGTACCAGCATGAAAACGAACGCCAGGGCACAGACGATGAATATCAGGCGTAAAAGATTAATTAGCATACCGACCTCTCCTGCAAGGGCCGGCGATTCTAAGGCAGCGGAAATTAAAAGTCCTGACCAGAATCAATCACGCCCCCATGCAAACGATTGTCTGGATAAAGCTGGGGCAAGCGCGTTCGAATGACTCTGCTAATACTTATCCATGAGGGCCAGCAGGCCTGGGGCCATCGGTGGTAGTCATGGTCATTTCGCGACGACCACAGTCATCGATGGGCAGTAGCCAAAAAGAAGGCCGGTGTAAACCGACCTTCTTTTTTTGATATTAATCGGACGGATGCCCGGTACTGCGCCGTCGTGGCCCAAGAGGCAGCCGGGAGGCAAGCCAGCCGATCAGCGCATCCGACAGCCCCGTCAGCAACAACAAGGGCAGACAGATCAGAGTCAGCCCCAAGGCGCCAACATAGACATCCGTCAGCCAGTGGGCACCAGACAAAATACGGGGCGCCGAGAACAGCGGCACCATCAAGATGGCCAGCACACCTGCCCAGCGTGGCAGATAACGCAGGGCGAAACCGGCAAAGATCATCAAAAACAGGGCATGATCGCCGGGAAAGCTGTCGCTGGAGGAATCCTTGGTCGGGATCGCGCTGAGCTGGGTGACTCGCAGTGCATCCGCAACGGTCAGGGTCGGACTGGGACGACTGACCGGCAGCAGGTGACCAAACTGGTTGATAACCAGGGCCCCCAACAACATGACGATCCCCATGGCGACAAGGCGACGACGATCTCCATCCTCAGAACGGAAGAAGCACATCGCCAGGATGAGCCCCATGCAGCCCAATACGAGCAGGTCAAACAGACGATTATTGGTCACGGCCACCACATCGGCCCACAACGAAGACTGGCCCAGCCAGCCATTGACCAGATGAAAGACGGCAAGATCCCACTGATCCCAGGGGCCATGGGCAGGCAAGGCGGCCCAACTGATGGCAATGAGGCCCCCAATCAAATAGCACGGCACGAACTTGCTCATGCAGACTCTCCTCTCCCGGAAAAAACGCGGCATTCTAGAACATAATGGGCGCGATTTGAATCCTTAACATTGGAGAGGGGATAACCGGACAAGGCGCTATTACAACCGGGCTGTGAAGCCGCCATATCGACACAAGGTCCACTGGATGACGGAACACTACCTTGGTCAGAACCAGGCTTGCGGCTAGTATGAGAGCTCTTTTTTAACGAGATGATGAGGAATATGCGCAGCTACCTTCGCATTATGCTGTTTGCCCTGGGTTTATTGGCCGGCGTTCAGGTACCGGGTCTGATCGACCTCTATTACCAGCGGCTGGATGCGCGCCTGCAACAGGCCAACCTCAGCCTGGTGCCATTTCAGGGCACGGCGGATCAGCACTTCAACGGCGATCTGACCGCCCTGGTCAACCACTATCGCACCAACCCGGACCCCGTATTCGCCCGGGATGCCGTCAGTCTGCAACACCTGGTGAGCCAGCAGCAGATGCTGTTGCAGGAGAGTGCTTTCAAGGATCATCCCTGGTATCAGCAGCTGACACACCTGCTGCTGCGCGCCGATCCCCAACTTTGGCAAGATACCCTGCAAAACTACAGCTATCTGGTGCCGCTCAAACAGTCCGCCATCATCTGTGGCATGTCGGTGGGGTTCATCGCGGCCTTGCTGGGAGACCTGCTGCTCGGCCTCATACTGTTGCCGTTTCGAAAGCGCCAACCGAGATCGCGCCATGCCCTGCGCTAGCTGCAACCTATAAAAATCGCTACAGAGACCAAAGCAGAAGGGGCCTGATGGCCCCTTCTGCTTTTTCGCCAGCCCTGTCACGCTCACAACTCGTATGGCAATCGCGACTCCGTCACCAGCCGATTGAGCGCCTGGACCACATGAGGATCGAACTGACTGCCGGAGCGGGACTGGATATATTCCATGGTCTGCGCCAGCGACCAGGGCTCCTTGTAGGGCCGCTTGCTGAGCAGAGCATCAAACACATCGACCACGGCCACGATACGGGCCGACAGCGGGATCTGCTGGCCGGCCAGCTGCTCCGGGTAGCCCTTGCCATCGAAGTGCTCGTGATGACCACGGGCAATCTCGGCCCCCAGCGACAGGTAGCTGGTGCCTTCCACCATCTCGCCCGCCTTGTGCAATATGCTGGCCCCTATGTCTGCATGCTGCTCCATGATGACCCGCTCATCCGGCTCGAACCGGCCAGGCTTGTGCAGAATGTGGTCCGGTGTACCGACCTTGCCGACATCGTGCAATATGCTGGCCATGCCGATCATGTCGACAAAGCCGGGAGTCAGTTCATTGGGGTAAGCACCCGCCTGCTGCATCTCGGCCACTATGGCATCGGAGAGTTTCTGTACTCGCAGCACATGTTCACCGGTATCAGAATCACGAAACTCCGCCAGCGCAGCGAGCGCCACCACTGTTGCCTCCTGGGCACGCAGCAGCTGGTTGTAGAGATAGAGGTTGTCGTAAGCAGCTGAAATCCGCTGGCAAAATATATCCAGCAGATCGCACTCCAGAGGATCGAGAGGTTGGGTCGGCGTGAAATTGAGCACGAACTCGCGACCATTCTGGGCCGCGATATAGAGGGCATCTTGCGGGTGCTCAAAGCGGTTTCGACGGTTGGCCAGCGCACTCATCACAGAGTCGTTCAAAGCAGGAAATGCAGCAAGGGATACACCATTGAGCAGAGATTCATAGTCACCTGTGGCCGCCAGCACTTCCAGTTCCTGAGAATCGGGCCTGCGCTCGACGCAGATGGCCCCTTCAGTGCCGACATCCAGAATGGCGCTGATCTGTTTCAGTACGCCGGAGGCAAATTCCCGCAGGGAGTGCAGATGATAGAGATCCCCCGCACCTTCCAGGATCTTGCCAAGCCCCTGGCGACTCTTGTCGATGGCGCAGAGGGTCTCGTAGGAGCGTAAAGACGCTATGACAGTGGTGAAAAGCTTCTGCACTGTCAGCTCAGTCTTGGTCTTGTAGTCGTTGATGTCGTAATCGAGGATCACCCGCTGCTCAGGGGCCTGACCGGGCTGGCCGGTGCGCAGCACTATGCGCACTAGGCTGTTGTGCATCTCGTTGCGGATCTGGTGTACCAGTCGTAGACCGGCATCTTCGGTCTCCATCACCACATCCAGCAAGATGAGGGCGATACGTGGATTGGCCAGCAGCATTTGGGCCGCTTCGGCGCCACTGTAGGCATTGAGCAGTTCGAGGGGGCGGGACTTGTATTGAATGTTGGAAAGCGCCAATCGGGTAGCATGATGAATGTCAGGTTCATCGTCCACGATCAGCACTTTCCAGGGGTTGATCGCCTTGACCACCACGGCCTCATCATCATCCAGCTCTATGATGTCGTCATCCAGCCAGATTTCGTCCTTGTCTTGGGCACTGCTCATATCGTTCACGCCTCCAGGCGCTGCATGAGTGTATTGACAGTATGTACCATCAGGCCGTGTTGGATCACAAGAACCCGCTGCGTTCTCCCCCTCGCCAAGGCCAGAAGGCATGACGCTTGCCAGCTTATTCAAAAGGTTCAAGGTAGGCCTGAATCGCCTTCTTCAACCACGCCAGTACCTTGCCATGATAGGCGTTTTCCGACAGATAGACGCCGTAGTCACGCCATTGCAGACTGAATTTGTGCTTCAGGGTCAATAATTCCCCCTGCCGCAGCTGGCTCTGGATCAAGGGAGAAGGCAGCACGGCCCACCCCAGTCCATCCAGCACAGCATCCCGCATCAGTTCGAAGCTCGACAGACCTATATGTTGACCCCCTATGGGGAGCAGGCTCTTGACCGAAAATTCGTCCACGTAGGAGAGGGTGACCTGAGTATGGCCGGTCAAATCCTGCTGCAATACCCGCTTCAGACTGGCCAGCGGGTGGCTCGGCGCTACCACCATCAGGGTGCGGATAGGATTGAGCACATCGATATTGAGGCCACTGCGCTCCTGCTCCTCCGTGATGAGACCGAAGGCGGCATCGACAAACCCCTCTTCCACCAGCGCTGGCAGTTCAGGGGGAGAAGCCAGCACCAGTGAGATACTGGTGCCGGGAAACTGGCGGCGCAGCGCCCCCAGCATGTCGCGCCACACCAGCTCGGGAATGGCATCATCCCGCGCCACCCGCAGCGCCACCTCGGCACCGGAGGCATAGTGCTCGCACTTGAGCTTGAGGCTGTTGGCAGCCTGCAACAGCCGCTTGCAATCATCCAGCACCAGCTCACCGATCTCGGTCAATCGACTCTGGTTGGCCCCCCGTTCAAAAAGTTCGACGCCAAGCTCTACCTCCAGCGCCGCAATCGCCGTGCTGACCGCACTGCGACTTTTGCCAAGACGACGAGCCGTGTTGGCAATGGAGCCACTGTTAGCTGATTCGACAAAGAGTTGTATCTGATAAAGCTTCATGACAACGGGCTGATGGCAGAATATCCGATGTTCACATTACCTCGCCTCCGTTTGGCAAGGCAAACCATTAGCGTCTGAATAATCGACGCTCAGCGATTCCTGACTCAAGTATCACTAGGGTTATCCTCTCATCCGTCTTAGCCACAGAAGGAAATTTTATGTTACTCAGTCGAATGCTGTTAGCCCGAATATTTTTGACGGCAGCCATTTTCACCGAGGTCGCGGGCACCTCAAGCATGGCCATGATCCCCGCCAATGATGCCGGCTGGATCAACTATCTGCCGATGTGGATCCTGATCACCGTCTCTTACATGTTGTTGGCCAAAGCCGCCAAAACAATCTCCATTGGTATTGCGTTTGCCCTGTGGGAAGGACTGGGGATCGGCTTGATCACCATCATCTCCATCCTGTTTCTGGGCTATGACCTCAACACTCAGGAGTTGATCGGTCTGGCATTGGCAATAGTGGGTATTGTTATGGTGACAATGGGTGAGACCCATGATGATCCGGCACCCCGTCGCCGCAGACCCATTGCCCCCGTCAAGATTGAAGGTGCGGTATGAGCCCGATAGTCATCATACTCGGCGCCGCCCTGCTGGATATTGGCGCCAACATGGCGATCAATCGCTCGGTGGGCTTTCGTCACAAGGGTTGGGGTTTCTTCGGTATTCTGCTGGTGCTCTGCGCCTTCACCCTGCTCTCCGAAGCCGTGGGTACCGGCAAGATTGACCTTGCTGTCGCTTATGCCACCTGGGGTGCCATCGGCATTCTCGGTACGGCGCTTGGTGGCTTGCTGCTGTTTGGCGAGCGCCTCAAGCCCATCGGCTGGGTCGGCATAGTGGTCATGGCTGTCGCAGTGGCGCTGCTGACCACGGCTTGATGAACTTGACCCCACAATGAAGAAAGCCGCCCGGTCACAGACCGGGCGGCTTTTTTACTGGTAGCGACGGCATCACAGAAACGCTAGCTCACCTCGTACAGCTCCAGCGGCAGACCGTCCGGGTCGGCGAAAAAGGTAAAGCGCTTGCCGGTCAATTCATCCACCCGCACCGGCTCCACCTCTATCTGATGATGCTGCAAATGCCGCACGACCCTGTCCAGGTCGCTCACCCTGAACGCCAGATGGCGCAGGCCGCAGGCCTCCGGGCGTGAGGGACGCTCAGGGGGGGCCGGAAAGCTGAACAGCTCCAGCTGACTGCCATCGGGTAGCCCCAAGTCCAGCTTCCAGGATTGGCGCGCCTTACGCAGGGTTTCAGCAATGATGGGCAGTCCCAACACCTGGTGATAGAAGTGACGCGAGCGGTCGTAGTCGCTGGCGATGATGGCCACATGGTGGATGGCGTCAAACAATGGAAAAGACATGAGGACTCCAGTCACACGGGCAGCCTGCGCTGCCCGTTTCATCTATCAGTTGAAGAAACCACCGAACCAATCATCCAGTGCGCTGCGGGGCGACGGGCTGCTGCAGCTCATGGGCTCGGCCAGCCCGGCCAGCTTGGCAGGCACCTGCAGGCTGCCCGGGCAATCACTGGCCACTCTGGCCCCGCTGGCGCGGGAGAAGTTGGCCCAGCTCACCCCTTGCGGCATCTTGATGGCAAGGCTGTTGACGCCACGCTGACCCATGTAACCGCTAAACAGTTGCAGGGCGCCGTTGGAACCTGTCAGCCCCGCCGGTGTGTTGTCGTCACGCCCCACCCAGACACTGACCAGCTCGTTGTTGTCCAGCCCTGCAAACCAGGAGTCACGCAGCTCGTTGGTGGTGCCTGTCTTGCCCGCCATGGTGGCACCGGGGAACTTGGCGTTGAGTGAGCGGGCCGTGCCCTGGCTCACCGTCTTGGTCATGGCAAACAGGGTGAGCCAGCTGGCCTGCTCGTCCGTGACCCGCTTGGCGGTCTGATCATGCTGATAGAGAGTACTGCCATCGCTGTTGACCACGGCGCGGATGGCCGACAAGGGCTGGGTCATCCCCTGGTTGGCGATGGGCAGATACATCTGGTTCACCTCCATGGGGGAGAGCGCCACAGCACCCAACACCAGCGACGGATAGGGCTGGATCTCCTGCTCTACCCCCAGCTTGTGCAATGTGTCCACCACCTTCTCCAGCCCCACTTGCAGACCCAGATTGACGGTCGGCACGTTGAGGGAGCTGGCCAGCGCATCCATCAAGGGCACGCTCTGGCGGAACTTGCGATCATAGTTCTGCGGTGTCCAGAGCTGGCCATCCTTGCCACGGATGCGGATCGGTTGGTCCTTGAGCGGACTCGCCAACGTCAGGCCGTTGGAGAGGCCGGTCAGATAGACGGCAGGCTTGACCAGAGAGCCAATCTGTCGGCGGGCATCCACCGCCCGGTTGAAACCGGCGTAGCGCGGATCCCGGCCACCCACCAGTGCAACCACTTCACCCTTGTGCCAGTCGGAGACCACCATGGCCGCCTCCAGCTTCTTCTTGCCACGCTGCTTCTCGATGAGCGCCAGTCCCGATGCGACCGCCTGCTCGGCGGCATGCTGGGCGATGGGATCCAGGCTGGTGAAGATCTTGAGGCCGGACTGCTTGAGCAGATCAGGCCCGAAACGGCTCTGGATCTCGCGCTTGAGCAGGCCCATGAAGGCCGGGGTGCGGCCATAGCTCATCTGGCCACGGGTAATGATGCCGAGCGGCTGCTTGCTGGCCAGCTCGTACTCTGCCGCTTGCAGGCTGCCGTGATCCATCAGCAGCTTGAGCACCAGGTCACGACGGGCTTTGGCCCGCTCCGGGAAGCGCCAGGGATCGTAATAGGAGGGTCCCTTCACCAGCCCCACCAGCAGGGCGACCTGATCGATGTCCAGCTCGTTGACCGGAATGCCGAAGTAGAAGTAGGAGGCGAGCCCGAAGCCATACACCCCCTGGGAGAAGTTCTGCCCCAGATAGACCTCGTTGAGATAGGCCTCCAGGATCTCGTCCTTGCTGTAGCGGTAGTCAATCAGCACCGCCATGTAAGCTTCCTGCAGTTTGCGCCACAGGCTGCGTTCGCGGGTCAGGAAGAAGTTCTTGGCCAGCTGCTGAGTCAGGGTACTGCCCCCTTGCACGGTACGACCGGCCAGCACGTTGGCCACCATGGCACGCATGATGGCCACCGGCGAGACGCCGCCATGCTGGTAAAAGTCGCGATCCTCAGTGGTCAGCAGCGTGATGAGCAGGCTGTCCGGCACCTCGGCGATGCGCACCAGCAGACGATCTTCCCGATCCTCGGTATTGAGGCGATCGAGCAGTACCGGGTCCATCTGGGCATAACCGAGTTGACGCTGGTTCTCCAGCGACTGGATCCCCTCCAGGCGAGCGCCACTGAAGGTAAGGCGCAGGCCACGGGCACCATCGGCGCCGTCATGGAAGGCGAATGGACGGCGGATGAGCTCGATACGATTGCCACTCACGGCGTACTCGCCCGGAGTATGGGGCTGGCGCACCTGCTTGTAGCTCAGCATGTTGAGCTCGCGCAGCATCTGGGCCTGGGAGAGGCGCTGGCTGGGATAGAGCTCCAGCGGACGACTGTAAACCATCACCGGCAGTTGCCACTTCTCCCCGTCAAAGCGCTCGCGCACCTTGGTATCGAGATAGATGCCAAATACCACCATGAAGGCCGCCACCACCAGGGAGAGCTTGAAGCCAAGCCAGAACAGCTTGCGCCAGATGGTGCGTTTGGGCGCCACCTTCTTGGGGGTGCGCTTGCGTCGTTGCGTTGCCATGAATCCTCTTTGCTATTCGTTATATCGCCATCGCGGGCATGATTACCGGTCGACCCATGCCGTCGACCCGACGAAAACCAAGGCTTTCGTCCCTGAACTCGTTTTTACTCTGTTGTCAGGCCCCTGATATGGCTCTGACCTTAATGGGAGAGGTTAATCCTGCAATCCCATCTTCTTCTTGGTGACTCTGGTTGGCATGGCTTCCAGCGGGTTATCCGGCCAGTAGTGACGAGGATAACGCCCCTTCATCTCTTTTTTTACCAAGGCGTAGGAGCCTGCCCAGAAGGCGGCGAGATCGGCGGTGATCTGCAGCGGCCGCTGGGCCGGGGAGAGCAACTCCACCACCAGCACCACCCGTCCATCGGCCACGCACGGGGTAGTGCCTTGCCCGAACATCTCCTGAATACGCACCGGGATCACTGGCGCCTGGCCCGGCTGATAACGGATGCGTACCCGGCTGCCGGTCGGTGCCGTGAAATGGCTCGGCAACGCCTCATCCAGCCGTTTGGGCAGCGGCCAGGACAGGGATTGACGCAGCACGTCGCAGAGATTGAGCCTTTTTAGCTGCTCCAGCCGGGTCATGCCACTCACCGCAGACAGCAACCACTCCTCGAGGCCCGCCAGCAGGCTTTCGTCGTCCATGGCAGGCCAGCCATCATCCGGCAGCCAGTCGCGGGCGCAACGCAATCGGGCCAGCAGCCCTTCACTCTGCTCATCCCAGGGCAACACATGCAGCCCCTTGCGACGTATGCCCTGCAGCAAACAGCGCCCCTTCTGTTCATCGGAGAGATCCGTCAGCGGCCGCTGGCTCAGCACCAGCTCGCCGATCACCTGCTGGCGCTCGGCCCGCACCCGCTCCTCCCGCTCGTCCCAGTCGAACCACTGGCGCTCGCTTACCAGCTCAGGCAGCTGGCGCGCCAGCTCGTCCAGCTCCACCGGCTCGGCGATGAAGATGCGGCTGCCACGATCGTTTTGCCCCATCTCGATGGCGATCAGGGCCCCTTGTCCTTGGCATGGATGACCTTCTACCAGATCGCAGCTCACCCCACCACTGAGTTGATAGCGGCTGCCACTGCGCAACTTGCCGATCCGATCCGGCCAGGCGAGGGCGCAGAGCAACCCGAGCCACTCCCCCCGGGATTGGCGTTGAGAAGCGTCGGACCTGACACCGAGGCGTTCGAACCAGCGGGCCGCCCCCTGACGCAGGGCGCCCTGTCGGCGATGAAACAGCACGGAGAGGCGCTCCGATCCTCGTAGATCTTCTTCCAGCAGCGCCACCAGGAAAGCCGCATCGGCGACAATCCCTGTCAGACCCTCTGTTTCCAGCTCGCGGGCTCGCAGCAGCATGCGCGCCAACCGGGGGTGTGTGCCGAAGGCCGCCATGGCGCGGCCGGCGGGGGTAAGTTGTTGCTCACCCTCCGGCGTCATGGCGCCTAGGCTGACCAGCAGCCGCTGGGCGCTGGCCACGGCGGCGGCGGGAGGCATGTCCAGCAGTGGCAAGCTTTCTACTTTTGCCCCCCACTGGGCGGCATCCAGCAGCAGACCGGTCAGCTCCTGGGTCAGAATGTCGGGCGGACTCTGCTCGGCGAGCCGCTCTTGCACCTCGCCGCTCCAGAGTCGGTAGCAGACCCCGGGACCGAGACGGCCAGCACGGCCCGTACGCTGGGTGGCAGATGCCCTGGCGATCTGGCGGGTCTCCAGCCGGGTGACGCCGCTTTTCAGATCAAAGCTGGCACGCCGCTCCAATCCGCTGTCGATGACCAAACTGATGCCTTCGATGGTAAGGGAGGTCTCAGCCACATTGGTGGTGAGCACCAGCTTACGCTGCCCCGCAGGGGCCGGCTCGATGGCGGCCTGCTGGGCTGCCATGTCAAGGCGACCATAGAGGGGAGCCAGGCGCACGTCATCCGGCAAGCGCCCCTCCAGCCATTGCGCCAGCCGTTCTATCTCCCCCTGGCCTGGCAAGAATACCAGAGCACTGCCGGTATGGCTGGCCAGCGCTTCCAGCACCACTGCGCCCACCTGAGGATCCAGCCACTGCTGACGGTTGGCGGGACGGTAGTGGTAGTCGATGGGAAAGCCGCGCCCTTCGGAGCGGATGACGGGAGCATGGGGTAACAGACTCTCGAGCGCCATGCCATCCAGGGTGGCGGACATGATGAGCAGCTTGAGATCATCCCGCAGCCCCTGCTGGCTCTCGATGGCAAACGCCAGCGCGGTATCCGCATGCAGGCTGCGCTCGTGGAACTCATCGAAAATGACCAGGGAGATGCCGCTGAGCTCGGGATCCTGCTGCAACATCCGGGTCAGCACCCCCTCGGTGACAATCTCGAGTCGGGTCCGGGCGCTGGTACGACTCTCGCCCCGGACCCGCAAGCCGATGCGCTCCCCGACTTTCTCCCCCAACTGGCGAGCCAGGAAGCTGGCGATATTGCGCGCCGCCAGCCGACGGGGCTCCAGCATTATGATGCGACCGGGCAGCCGGTTCTGGCGCACCAGCTCCAGCGGCAGCAGAGTTGACTTGCCCGCGCCGGGAGGGGCCTGCAGGATCACGCTGGCATGGGCATCGATGGCGGCAAACAGCGCTGGCAGCACCGAAACAATGGGGAGTTGGGACAAAGCGGCAAACACCTTACGTTAGCGACCTTAAAACGGCGCCCATTCTGCCATAGCATTCGCGGCCACCGTGAGCAGATGTCGCCGGCACAGGCGACGGCAAGATGATCATCATGGCCGTCATCCCACTCGAACCATAGATATAAACGGGATAACAGGATGGCGAGACATGGCAGCGATGGCTGCCATAGAATGGCGCCATGTTATGAGCGTAAAAAGGCATCCTCACCAAGATGGCCAAACTTTTCTTTGCCCTGCCCCTGCAACAGCTCGCCCCCGAGCTCATCGACTGGCGTGATCAGCGCCCCTGGCCCGGCCAACCTGTGCCTGAAGCAAACCTCCACCTGACGCTGGCCTTTCTGGGTGAAGCAGATCAAGTCACCACTGCCCGCCTGATGGCCGCCGCCGAACGTCAGCACTGTCCACCCCTTGCCATCACCCTCGATGAAACCGGCTGGTTCAGCCGCGCCAAGGCCGCCTGGGTGGCCCCCAAAGCATGGCCCAACGAGCTCAATGTACTGGCTAGGGCCTTGCGCCGTCACGGCGAAAAGCTGGGGCTGGGCAATGGGGAACAGGGTTACCGCCCTCATGTGACCCTGTCACGCAAGGCGGGCGAGGCCCCCGCAGATCTGCCAGCACCTGACTTTGTGTTGCAGGCAGACCACTTCTGCCTCTATCAATCGGTCACGACGCCGGACGGGGTTCGCTATGAACCGCTCGCCTGCTGGCCCCTGCGCGCCAGAGAGAAGATGGCGTCATGACAGTCGATCGCCCTCGCTTCCTGCCTATAAAAGAGAGAACCGCACCATGATCTTCGATCCTCCCCTGCAGTCCGGGCAGCTTATCTCCCGCTACAAGCGCTTCCTGACCGATGTGCGGCTCGACAATGGCGAGGTGATCACAATTCACTGCGCCAATACCGGCGCCATGACCGGCTGCGCAGACCCTGGTACCCGGGTCTGGTACTCCACCTCCGACAACCCCAAGCGCAAGCTGCCCCACAGCTGGGAGATCGCCGAGAGCCCGGCGGGCCACTTTATTTGCGTCAACACGGCGCGCGCCAACCAGATAGCCCGCGAGCTTATCGAACAAGGGGCACTGGCTCCGCTCACCGGTTATGCAAGGCTGCGCACCGAGGTGAAATATGGCGAAGAGAACAGTCGCATCGACCTGCTGCTGGAAGATGACGGCAAGCCGGATTGCTACATAGAGGTCAAGTCGGTAACCCTGCTCGATGAGCGGGAGCAGCCCGGCATGGGCTACTTTCCCGATGCGGTCACTGCCCGCGGTGCCAAGCACTTGCGTGAATTGATGGTCATGAAGGCAGCAGGTCACAGAGCCGTGCTGTTATTTATGGTTTTACACTCCGGAATCGTGAGAATGCGCCCTGCAGCACACATAGATCCGCACTATAGTCTGCTTATTGAGCAAGCAATGACGGCAGGGGTTGAAATTTTATGCTATCGACCCCATGTTGGGGTGCAGAGCATGGTGGCCCAAGATTTTATCCCGTTTGAATCTTGTCACCTGCTACCCGAGGGCAGCGAATAAATGTAGGTGTGGGTAACATAATTGGTACGGCTTGTTTGCCTACGCGTTACCCTTCTGCTATAGATGTCGCCCTCAATTTATGGATGGCACGGGTAGCGTGCTGAATTAGGAGACAGGGCATGCCAACAGGCGAAAACAGGAAATCTCTGGGCCCCCTGGCCGTTGCGGGTGTGGCGCCTTACCAGGAAAAACCGGGTGAGGAGTACATGAATGACCAACAAAAGGCACATTTTCGCAAGATCCTGGGAGCCTGGCGCAATCAACTGATGCAGGAAGTTGACCGCACCGTTGACCATATGAAGGATGAGGCAGCCAACTTTCCGGATCCCGTGGATCGTGCCGCGCAGGAAGAAGAGTTCGCTCTTGAACTGCGTACCCGCGACCGTGAGCGCAAGCTGATCAAGAAGATCGAAAAGACCTTGGTGCTGCTCGAAGACGATGACTTCGGTTACTGCGAACACTGCGGTATCGAGATCGGCATCCGTCGTCTGGAAGCCCGTCCGACAGCCGACCTCTGTGTCGACTGCAAGACACTCGCTGAAATCAAGGAAAAACAGATGGCCGGTTGATACCGACCACTGGCATAACTGAAAAAAGGGAGCTTGCATGCTCCCTTTTTTTATTGAGCTTTTCGCTGGTGCGTCCCAGAATGCAGCCTCAATGAACCGTTTGCCCGAATTGCCATGTCCGTGAATACAGTCCCGTCTCCCCAGACTCGCCCTTATATAGGCCGCTTTGCTCCCTCCCCGTCAGGCCCGCTCCACTTTGGTTCCCTGATAGCGGCGCTCGGCAGTTTCTTGCAGGCCAGGGCGCAGCAAGGACGCTGGCTGGTGCGGATCGAAGATATAGATCCGCCACGGGAGATGGCCGGTGCCGCCCCTCTTATCCTGCAGACACTGGAGGCCTATGGCCTGGAGTGGGATGGGGAGGTCATGTACCAGAGCCAGCGCCACGGCCGCTATGACGACGTCATAGCGCAGCTCTATCAGGCAGGGGATCTCTACTGGTGCCGCTGTACCCGGCGCGAGATCATGGCAGGCGGCGGCTTTTACAACGGTCACTGCCGCGCACTGGGGCTGGCGGCAGAAGGTTGCGCCGCCCGGCTGCGCCAGCGCCATCCCGTCTACCATTTCGACGATGCGCTGCAGGGACACGTCTCTGTGCCCGCCGGTCTTGCCGATGAGGACTTCATCATCCGCCGCCGGGACGGCCTCTATGCCTATAACCTGGCGGTGGTGATAGATGACATGGACTGCGGCATCACTGAGATAGTGCGCGGCGCCGATCTGCTGGAGCCCACAGTGCGCCAGATTGCCCTCTACCAGACTCTGGGGGCAAACGTGCCTGCCTGGGTACACCTGCCGCTGGCGGTGCTGGCGGATGGCCACAAACTGTCGAAGCAGAACCATGCTCCGGCACTGGCGCTTGACGAGGTCAGGCCAGCCCTGTGGCAGGCACTCGAGTTTCTCGGCCAATGCCCGCCACCCGAGCTGATGGCAAGCAGGATTGACGAGGTGATCGGCTGGGGTATTGCCCACTGGCGGCTCGACCAAGTCCCATCCAGAGAGAAGATCAGCCTGGGCTCTCTGACATAGACAGCACAAATTTTTATTTAGCCAAGCCTGAAATTGTTGAATGAAGCACATCGTTTTTCATTTGGTCAGGCCTGAGCTATGATAGGCCGCTATTTTTTGGCCTCCCGTCAATTTAGAAGTCATGAAGAGGTGTACCATTTTTTCCCAGATCGCAAACTTTTGCCGCAAGGTGCTCGGCAAGGAAGACGGCGAGCAGTCGGTGGAGTCTCCCATCCCAGCCCACGTAACCGGGCAGCGTCGTACTTTAAGCCGTGACCAGCACCCTATCTCGCGCAAAGAGATCAGCGAGAATGCGCTCAAGGTGCTCTATCGCCTGAACAAGGGTGGCTATGATGCCTACCTGGTCGGCGGAGGTGTCCGGGATATTCTGCTCGGGAGAACGCCAAAGGATTTCGACATTGCCACCAACGCAACGCCGGAGCAGATCAAGGCGCTGTTCAGCAACTGCCGCCTGATTGGCCGCCGCTTCCGCCTGGCCCACATCGTCTTTGGTCGTGACGTGATCGAAGTGGCCACCTTCCGGGGTCACCACCATCAGGTCAATACCAGCAAGCATGTCTCGGCCCAGTCTGATGAAGGCATGCTGCTGCGCGACAACGTCTACGGCACCATCGAAGAGGATGCCGAGCGCCGCGACTTTACCGTCAATGCCCTCTATTACAGTGCCCGGGATTTCACCCTGCACGATTTCGAAGGTGGCATAGAGGATCTCGCCCAGCGCAAACTGGAGCTGATCGGCGACCCCGAGACCCGCTATCGCGAGGATCCGGTGCGGATGCTGCGCGCCATGCGTTTTGCAGCCAAGCTGGACATGACCATCAGCCCGCGCAGCGCCGCCCCCATCAAGGAGCTGGCCCCGCTGCTGCAGGATATTCCGCCCGCCCGTCTGTTTGAGGAGACGCTCAAGCTGTTCCTGGCTGGTGATGGTCTGGCGACCTACAAGCTGATGCGTGAATACGGGCTGTTCCAGCCGCTGTTCCCGCAAGTGGCCGCCCTGTTCACCCCGCACGGCACCTCGCCGTTCGAGCAGTTCATCGAGCTGGCGCTGATCGATACCGACACCCGGGTGCGGGAAGACAAACGGGTCACCCCCGCCTTCCTCTACGCCACCCTGCTGTGGGGCTGTGTCGAAGCCCGTGCCCGCGTGCTGGAAAACGAAAGCGGCCTGCCCTGGCACGACGCCTTCATGCTGGCGATCAACGAGGTGCTGGACAATCAGGTGCGTATCATCGCAGTACCACGCCGCTTCACCACGGATGTCCGCGACATCTGGGCACTGCAGCAGCGCCTGACCCGCCGTCAGGGCCGTCATCCCGAGCGTGCCATGGAGCACCCGAAATTCCGCGCCGCCTACGACTTCCTGTTGCTGCGCAACCGGGTCGAGCGAGGCCTTGGCGAGCTCGCCAGCTGGTGGGAACGTTATGTGGAGTCCAACCCTGACGTACGCCCACAACTGCAACGGGAAGCGACCCGCCGCCCTGCGAGTGGCGAGCATGCCCAAGCCGGTGAACCCCGCAGCGGTGACGGCGAGAAACGTGATAGCAAGAGTCGCAGCCGTCGTCGCCCGCGCCGTCGCAAACCGAAAGCGGCGCAGTGACCACCAGCGTCATGACCGAGGTCTTCGTTGCCATCGGCTCCAATCTGGCTGACCCACTCGGTCAGGCTCGCCGCGCCGTCGCCGCACTGGCGGCGCTGCCGGAGTCCCGGTTGCAACAGGCGTCCTCGTTTTACAGCAGCCGCCCCATGGGCCCTGCGGATCAGCCGGACTACGTCAATGCCGTAGTGCGGCTGACGACCTGGCTAGGCCCTTTGGCCTTGCTGGATCAATTGCAAAAAATCGAGCTGGAACAGGGACGTGTGCGCAAGGATGAGCGTTGGGGCCCGAGAACTCTGGATCTGGATCTGCTGCTCTATGGCGATCAGATCATAGGGCACGAGCGCCTCGTCGTTCCCCATTACGGCATGAAGGAGCGGGAGTTCGTGCTGCTGCCCCTGGCCGAGATTGCGCCCGCTCTGGTGCTGCCCTGCGGCACCCCGCTCGCGGAACTGGTTGCCCGCTGCCCGACCAATGATCTTGCCATCATTGCCCCCGGTGCAGACGTTTAGGAGCCCTGAAACGTTATGAGCAAGATCACCACCGCCAGCCTGCTGAAGATGAAGCAGGATGACCAAAAAATCACCGCCATCACCGCCTATGATGCCAGTTTCGCCAAGCTGTTCGACGATGAGGGCGCCCACGTGCTGCTCATCGGGGATTCCCTGGGCATGGTACTGCAAGGGGGTCAGGATACCCTGGCCGTCAGCGTGGATGAAATGGTCTATCACACCCGTTGTGTCACTCGTGGTGCCAGCAATGCACTGATCATCGCAGACATGCCGTTCATGAGCTATGCCACCCCGGAGCAGACCTACCAGACAGCCGCTCGCCTGATGGCGGCCGGTGCCCGCATGGTGAAGATGGAGGGGGGCGACTGGCTGTGTGACAGCATTCGCCACCTGACCCGCAACGGCGTGCCTGTCTGTGGTCACCTCGGTCTCACCCCCCAGTCCGTCCATGTGTTTGGCGGCTTCAAGGTGCAGGGGCGTGACGAGTATCAGGCCCAGGAGATCTACCGTCAGGCGCTCTGCCTGCAAGAAGCCGGCATCCAGCTGCTGGTGCTCGAGTGCGTGCCGGTCGCCCTGGCCGAGCGCATCACCAAGGCACTGCGGATCCCGGTGATCGGCATTGGTGCAGGCCCGGCCACCGACGGCCAGATCCTGGTGATGCACGATGCCTTTGGCATCACCTCCGGTTATGTGCCCAAGTTCACCAAGAACTTCCTGGCCGAAACCGGTGACATGCATGCAGCCATCCGGCTCTATGTGCAACAGGTGAGCGAGGGTACCTTCCCCGGCCCGGAGCACAGCTTCAACTGATCCAGGCCTCATGGACTGCAACGGGGGCGAAAGCCCCCGTTTCGCCATTCATGGCAGGCTGATTTAATCCGTATCCCTTTGATTTATTAACCCATATCTCTTTGATTAATCCGAAGGTGCACTGCTGATGTTGGTCGTTAACAATCCTCTCGTTTTACGTGAACAGATTAGCCTTTGGCGCCGTGAAGGGCGTTCCATCGCATTTGTGCCCACCATGGGCAATCTGCATCAGGGCCATCTCACTCTGGTTGAGCAGGCGCACAGCCACGCCGAGAAGGTGGTGGTCAGCATCTTCGTCAACCCGATGCAGTTCGACAAGGCCGAAGATCTCGCCAACTATCCCCGTACGCTGGAAGAGGATTGCGCCGCCCTGAACGCTGCGGGGGTCGACCTGGTGTTCACCCCGACGCCGGAGATCATGTATCCGCAAGGACTGGCCAGCCAGACCTTCGTCGAAGTGCCGGGTCTCTCCGGCTTGCTGGAAGGGGCGCTGCGCCCGGGCCATTTTCGTGGCGTCAGTACCGTAGTGACCAAGCTGTTCAACCTGGTACAGCCGGATGTGGCCTGTTTCGGCCAGAAGGATTACCAGCAGCTGGCGCTCATTCGCAAGATGGTGGCGGACATGGCCATGCCCATCGAGATCGTCGGCGTGCCCACGGTGCGGGCTGAAGACGGGCTGGCGCTCTCGTCACGCAACGGCTATCTGACGACGGCCGAGCGTGCGCTGGCACCCGAGCTGGCGCGTACCATGAACTGGATTGCCGAGCAGATTGAAGGAGGCGATCACCACCTGCCCTCCCTGGTGGCCCAGGCCAGCCAGCGTCTCGACAACGCAGGTTTTCGCACCGACGCCATCGACATCGTGGATGCCACTACCCTGGAGTCGGCCACCGACAAGAGCCGGCATCTGGTGATCCTGATGGCGGCTTACCTGGGCAAGGCCCGTCTCATCGACAACCGAGTGGTGATGCTCAGCGCCTGAGCAACCCCGATCAGGAGAACTATATGTCCAAGAAGGTTTATTGCATCGCCCAGTTCCTGCCCAAGCCCGGCCAGGAACAGGCCCTGTTTCAGGTGCTGCAAGCGCTCGAGCCAAACACGCTGCGCGAAGATGGCTGCCAGCAGTACATTGTCACCCGCCATATCCCCAGCCCCTTTGCCGAAGGGGAGAGCTTCCCCATCGTCTTCAACGAGATCTGGCGTGACATGGCCAGCTTCGAGGCCCACTGCCAGCGCGCCGAGATCAAATCCTTCTTCGAGCGTTACTGCCTGGCCGAGGATGGCCTGGCTGCCAAGTGGAACGTCTGCGTCTACAGCGACGAACCGGCGCAATATGACGCTCCCCTCCTCCGGGGCTAACCCTCATGCAGTAAAAAGGCGCCAACAGGCGCCTTTTTCATGGTTGCAACTCAGTGCCTCAATCCGGTACCCCGGGAAATAAGCCACCAGGCCAACCCGTAGAGCGCGACTATGAAGCCGATGATGATGAGGTAGGCGGTGCCGAGCGGCACATCGGAGATACCGAGGAAGCCGTAACGGAAGGCGTTCACCATGTAGATGATGGGGTTCACCTGGGAGACCCCCTGCCAGAAGGGCGGCAGCAGGCTGATGGAGTAAAACACCCCGCCCAGATAGGTGAGTGGCGTCAGCACGAAAGTGGGGATGATGCTGATGTCGTCAAAAGTCTTGGCAAATATCGCATTGATGAGGCCACCCAGGGAGAACAGGATCGAGGTGAGCAGCACGGTGAAGCAGACGCTGAACAGGTGATGGATCTGCAACGGCACGAAGAACAGCGACACCAGGGTGACGATGAGACCGACACAGATACCCCGCGCCACGCCACCACCCACGTAACCGGCGATGATGATGTAGTTGGGCACAGGGGCTACCAGCAACTCTTCCACGTTGCGCTGGAACTTGGCGCTGAAGAAGGAGGAGGCAACGTTGGAGTAAGAGTTGGTGATCACCGACATCATGATGAGACCGGGCACGATGAACTCCATGTAACTGAAGCCCCCCATGTCACCGATGCGCGAGCCGATGAGGTTGCCGAAGATGACAAAATAAAGGCTCATTGTGATGGCGGGCGGCACCAGAGTCTGGATCCAGATCCGGGTGAAGCGGCTTATCTCCTTGGCCAGAATGCTCTTGAAGGCGATGTAGTAGGTGGTCAGATTCATGCTTTTCTCCCCTCCTCGACCAGGTTGACGAACAACTCTTCCAGTCGGTTGGCCTTGTTGCGCATACTCAGCACCTGCACTTGCTGGCTAGACAACTGCTCGAACAGGCTGTTGAGGGACTGGCTCTTTTCCAGATCCACTTCCAGGGTGCGTTCATCCTGCATGCGGCCATTGAACTCGGGCACGTTTGGCACGGCGGAGCCCGGTGCCAGATCCAGCATGAAGGTCTCCCGGCCCAGCTTGCCCAGCAGGTTTTTCATGCTGGTGTTCTCGATCAGCCGACCCTTGTCGATGATGCCGATGTTGCGGCACAGCATCTCGGCCTCTTCCAGATAGTGGGTGGTGAGAATGATGGTGACGCCCTGTTCGTTGAGCTCTTTGAGGAAGGTCCACATGGAGCGGCGGATCTCGATATCCACCCCGGCGGTCGGTTCATCCAGGATCAGCAGTCTGGGCTCATGCATCAGGGCTCGGGCTATCATCAGCCGACGCTTCATGCCGCCGGAGAGGGTGCGGGCCGGCATGTCCCGTTTGTCCCACAAGTCGAGCTGGCGCAGGTACTTCTCGGCGCGGATCTTGGCTTCCGCCCTGGGCACGCCGTAGAAACCGGCCTGATGGGTGACTATCTGACTCACCTTCTCGAACTGGCTGAAGTTGAACTCCTGCGGTACCAAACCGAGCTGGGCCTTGGCCTGTTCGAGATCGCTGTCGATGTCGTAGCCAAACACCTTCACCTTGCCGGCGCTCTTGTTCACCAGTGAACTGATGACACCGATGGTGGTGGACTTGCCCGCGCCGTTAGGACCGAGCAGGGCGAAGAAATCCCCCTGCTTGACGGTGAGATCTATGCCTTTCAGGGCTTCGACGCCCCCCTGATAGGTCTTTTTCAGGCCGCTGATTTCCAATGCGTTCATTGCAACCTCTGTGATGGCGGATCCCATCTCGATACAGAAAAGGCGGCCAAGGCCGCCTGCAGACAGAAGATGGCGCAAGGCCACCTCGCCCGGGATCTTCCTGGACCTTGCTTACTCTTGCGGAACTACTTTGCCGATAAACGGCAGATTGCGGTACTTCTGGGCGTAGTCAATGCCACAACCCACCACGAATTCGTCCGGAATGGAGAAACCGATCCAGTCCACCGGCACCTGCACCTCGCGGCGGGACGGTTTGTCCAGCAGGGTGCAGATGGCCAGGGATTTCGGCTCGCGCAGTGACAGGATTTCACGCACCTTGTTGAGGGTGTAACCGGTGTCAATGATGTCCTCGACGATCACCACATCCTTGCCCTTGATGTCATCATCCAGGTCTTTCAGGATACGAACGTCACGGGTGCTGCGCATGCCGGAGCCGTAGCTGGAGGCAGTCATAAAATCCAGGGTAATGGGCAGCGGGGTCTGGCGGCACAAGTCGGCCAGGAAGACGCAGGAACCACGCAGCAGGCCAATCATGACCACTTCGTCAGAACCCTGATAACGGGCGGTGATCTCTTCACCCAATTTGGCGATCCGGGCGGCAACATCGGCCTCGGAGATCATCACCTCGACAGTGTGTTTCATCACTTACTCCCTCATGGCCAAAGGGGATTTGGCCGTTCATTAACGTCAAAACCGAGGATTCTACCATCCAAGCCGGGAGGCGTCAGGCATACGTGATGCTTTTATCGGCTTATTTTAATTGATAGAGTTAGCAGGCCCTCGGGCATTATCGGTGACAATACTATAAACACCATAATCAATAACTATTAGATGAAAAAACTATGGAACCACGCGCAGAAATTAGACGTCGAACCCGGCTTTCTCCGGAAGCTCGGCGCAATCAATTGATGGAATGTGCCATCGAAGTGTTTTCCCGTCGCGGCATTGGCCGTGCGGGTCACGCCGAAATTGCAGAACAGGCCAAAGTCTCGGTAGCTACCGTGTTCAACTATTTCAACACCCGCGAAGAGTTGGTGGATGAGGTGTTGGCCGAGATCGAACGTTTCGTTCACCAGATGCTGGAACAGGCCTATACCGGCCAGGGCCCGGTCAAGGAGAGCATTCACCGTCACGTGAAGCTGTTTGTTGACGCCGCTTACGATCAGCCCGACCACGCCAGTATCTGGCTGGAGTGGAGCTCATCGGTGCGGGAAGAGGTCTGGCCCCGTTACGCCAAGTTGCTGGACAAGGCGCTGGAACGCATAGCGCCCCACTTGCAACAAGCCATGGATGCCGGTGAGATCCAGAGTGTGCTGTCCGCCCAGGACCTGGCTCGCTCCCTGACCGGCTTTGGTTACGTCATGATGCAGATGATCAATCAGCCACAACGCCCCTCACGGGAAGATGTGACTGATTTTCTGTTCAAGTACGTGACGGCCCCCATCCAGGCTGCATAACCCGCCTCGTGAATAAAAAGCGGCGCCGGACTGTTCAGGTCGACGCCGCTTTTGTTTGTCTGCTATTCGTTCACATCTCGCCTCAAGATTTGGCGTAACCCCAACGCTCTGTCAGGCCATGCTCGATACCGAGGTGATCCAGGATCCGCGCCACCATGAAGTCCACCAGATCTTCGATGCTTTTGGGCTCATGATAAAAACCGGGGGCGGCCGGCATGATAGTCACCCCGAGCCGCGCCAGTTTGAGCATGTTCTCCAGATGGATGGCGGAGAAGGGGCTCTCGCGGGGCACCAGGATCAGCTGGCCGCGCTCCTTGATCACCACATCCGCCGCCCGCTCCAGCAGGTTGTCGGAGGCACCGTTGGCAATGGCCGACACTGTACCCATGGAGCAGGGACAGACCACCATCTGTTTCGGGGCTGCCGAGCCGGAGGCCACCGGCGAGAACCACTCCTCCTTGCCGCAGGCCACTATCTGACCCTCTTTGGCGCCGTACTGGCGACAGAGGTAGGCGGATAGCTCCCTGGGGGAGCCCGGCCAATCCTGCTGCTGCTCTGTCTTGAGCACGACTCTGGCCGCCGATGAGGCCAGCAGATAAACCCGATAGTCCGCCTGCACCAGACACTGGAGCAGGCGCAGGGCATAAGGGGCGCCGGAGGCGCCGGTCAGCGCCAGGGTGACTTGTTTCAGCATGATGGTCCTTGGCTCTTCTGGCATGGGAACAAACAACCGCAAGGGATCAGCAACGACGTCATAGTTCGCCGTGGTAATCCTTGAGACGGGCGATCAGCTTGTCATGAATGCCGCCGAAACCGCCGTTGCTCATGATCAGAATATGATCGCCGTCGCGGCACTCGGCCACCAGACGGTTGATCAGGGTCTCCAGCTCGTTGAACACCTTGGCCGGACGGCTCATGTGAGCGGTCACCTCCCCGAGATCCCAACCTATGTTGGGTGGCTGGAAGAAGAACACCTCGTCGGCGCCGTCAAAGCAGGCTGCCAGCTCCTCTTTGTGGACACCCAGCTTCATGGTGTTGGAACGGGGCTCCAGCACCGCCAGGATGCGGGCCTTGCCCACCTTGGCGCGCAGACCGCCGAGAGTGGTCTCGATAGCGGTGGGGTGGTGGGCAAAATCGTCATAGACGCTGATGCCCGCCACCTCGCCCTTGAGCTCCATCCGCCGCTTGGGTGACTTGAACTGGCACAGGGCAGCTATGCCGTGCTCCACCATGACACCGGCGTGACGGGCAGCAGCGATGGCCATCAGACCGTTGTTGACGTTGTGCTCGCCGATGCACTCCCAGTGCACCTCACCCTGTTTTTCGCCATCCAGCCACACTTCGAAGGCGGAGCCGTCGTCGGTCAGCTTGACCGCCTTCCACTTGGCGTCGTCCTGACCCACCAGCTCGATTTCGCTCCAGCAGCCCATCTTGCGCACCGCAGTGAGGTTGTCATCGGCCTGAGGGAACAGCACCCGGCCATTGCTCGGCACTGTGCGCATCAGGTGGTGGAACTGGCGCTGGATGGCGGCGAGATCCGGGAATATGTCCGCGTGATCGAACTCCAGATTGTTCATTACCAGAGTGCGCGGGTGGTAGTGCACAAACTTGGAGCGCTTGTCGAAGAAGGCGCAGTCATACTCGTCCGCTTCGATGACGAAGAAGGGCGCAGAGCCCAGGCGGGCCGAGACCGGGAAGTTGCCCGGCACGCCACCGATAAGGAAACCCGGCTCCAGCTTGGCGTATTCCAGCACCCAGGCCAGCATGCTGGCGGTGGTGGTCTTGCCATGGGTGCCCGCCACGGCCAGCACCCAGCGATCCTGCAGCACATGCTCCAGCAGCCACTGAGGACCGGAGATATAGGGCAGATTGCGATCCAGCACATACTCCACACAGGGATTGCCACGGCTCATGGCGTTGCCGATCACCACCAGATCCGGTGCCGGATCGAGCTGGGAGGGATCATAACCCTCGGTCAACTCTATGCCCTGTTGCTCGAGCTGGGTACTCATGGGGGGATAGACGTTGGCATCCGAGCCGGTCACCCGATAGCCAAGCTGTTTTGCCAACACCGCCAGACCACCCATGAAGGTGCCGCAGATCCCGAGAATGTGAATATGCATACCGCTGCCTTTTCCAGTAAAGGGAGTGCGCATTCTAGGGGTTGTTGAGGTTGCGGCACAAGCCGCGGTCGCGACGAGAAATCACCAACCCCGGAGAAGGTGACAGCAATTTGGCAGACCCAGGCTGCGCGACATCAGCCAACTCTGTCACAGTGCCCTCGAAATATGGTCATTTGACGCGACATCGCTATAATATCGGCCTGCAAACTTGACTCCAACACTGAAGGAAACGTCATGAGCCTGAACCTGGTACCGGCTGGCAAGAGCCTGCCCGACGACATCTATGTCATCATCGAAATCCCGCAGAATGCCGATCCGATCAAATACGAAGTCGACAAGGACAGCGGTGCCATCTTTGTTGATCGCTTCATGTCTACCCCTATGTTCTACCCGTGCAACTACGGTTACGTGAACGCCACTCTATCTCTGGATGGGGATCCGGTCGACGTGCTGGTGCCGACTCCTTACCCGCTGCTGGCTGGCTCCGTCATTCGTTGCCGCCCGGTTGGCGTGCTGAAGATGACCGACGAATCTGGCGAAGATGCCAAGATCGTGGCCGTTCCGCACTCCAAGCTGACCAAGCAGTACGACCACATCAAGGATGTGAACGATCTGCCCGAGCTGCTGAAAGCCCAGATCCAGCACTTCTTCGAGCGTTACAAAGAGCTGGAAGCGGGCAAGTGGGTCAAGGTTGAAGGTTGGGGCGACAAGGCCGCTGCCGAAGCCGAGATCGTTACCTCTGCCGAGCGTTACGCTGCCAAGTAAGCGTCTCTCTCGTTAAAAGGCCCCTGTGGGCCAATACCAAAAATTAAGGCGCCAATGGCGCCTTAATTTTTTAGGGCTTTCGCCCACCTCAACGGCCGTGGTATTGAGCAGAAAGCTCGTGCACAGCGTTGACGAACACGCCCGCGTGTTCCGGATCCACATCCTGATGGATACCGTGCCCCAGGTTGAAGACGTGGCCGTTGCCGCTGCCAAAGCCCGCCAGTATGGTCGCGACCTCTTCACGAATACGCGCAGGTGCCGCATAGAGCATGGAAGGATCCATGTTGCCCTGCAACGCCACCTTGTCACCGACCCGGCGCTTGGCGTCCGCTATGTCTATGGTCCAGTCCAGCCCCAGGGCATCGCAGCCGGTGGCAGCGATCTGCTCCAGCCACTGGCCGCCGTTTTTGGTGAACAGAGTGACCGGTACGCGGCGACCTTCGTTTTCGCGGATCAGACCGTCGACGATCTTGTGCATGTATTGCAGGGAGAAGTCGCGGTAATCCCGCGGGGTCAGCACGCCGCCCCAGGTGTCGAACACCATGACGGACTGGGCACCGGCCTTGATCTGGGCATTGAGATACCCGATCACGCTGTCGGCCAGCTTGTCCAGCAGCAGGTGCAGTGTCTGCGGCTCTGCATACATCATCTGCTTGATCTTGGTGAAGGCCTTGGAGCTGCCCCCCTCCACCATGTAGGTGGCCAGGGTCCAGGGACTGCCGGAGAAGCCGATGAGCGGCACTTCGCCCTTGAGCTCGCGGCGTATGGTGCGCACCGCATTCATCACGTAGCCGAGCTCGTCTTCCGGATCCGGAATGGGCAGCGCCTGCACGTCGGCCATGGATTTGATGGGTCGCTCGAAGCGCGGGCCTTCACCCTGCTCGAAATAGAGACCCAGCCCCATGGCGTCGGGCACGGTCAGGATGTCGGAGAAGAGGATGGCGGCATCGAGCGGATAGCGGCGCAGGGGCTGCAAGGTGACTTCACAAGCCAGCTCGGCGTTGCGGCACAGGGACATGAAGTCCCCCGCGACGGCGCGGGTCGCCTTGTATTCCGGCAGATAACGGCCAGCCTGGCGCATCATCCATACTGGTGTCATGTCCACGTCCTGGCGCAGCAGGGCACGCAGGTATCGATCGTTCTTCAGCTCTTTCATCCCATTTCCTGAGTCATGTCATGCATAAAATGGCGGATATGATACCACTTTGTACGCGGCGGGGGACGGCCCAAAGATACGGCCGGGCCGCTGCAAGCGCAAAGATGTGAAGGGGCGCAAACAAGCGCCCCGTTTTTACCCTGATGACAAGGTCAGACCGGCCTCAACCCTCTTCGGCAAGGCTCTGCTCAATCAAACGCCGCGCTATGGTGCCATGAGGCGGCAACCGTGGCAGCCGGTCAGCGGTGAAGAAATCAGCTGCCACCAGTTCATCGTCCTGTACCCGGATCTCGCCGCTCTCGTAGTCGGCGGTAAACCCCATCATCAGGCTATGGGGGAAGGGCCAGGGCTGGCTGGCCACATAGCGCACGTTGCGCACCCGGATGCCGCTCTCCTCGAACACCTCCCGCGCCACGCACTGCTCCAGGTTCTCCCCCGCTTCCACGAAGCCTGCCAGCACCGTATACATGGGGTCCTCCACCTGATAGTGACGGCGATGGGCCGCTAGCAGTATCTCGGGCCCCTTGCGCACCGCCACTATGATGCAGGGGGAGATGCGCGGATAGACGGTATGGCCAAGCTGGCACACCTGGGCCCACTCACCCGCCTTGGGGGCCATGGCGGCACCACACTCGCCGCAGAAGCGGTGGCTGTGCCGAAAGGTAGCCAGCTGCCAGGCGCGACCCGCGAGACGAAATCCCTCTTCATCCCCCGCTACCATCAGCTGGCGCAACGGAGTGAAATGGCTGGCATCGGCATCTGCCCCCAGGTCCAGCAAATAGCAGGGCAGGCCATCCCACTCATCGAAACGCTCGAATGACGCCGGGTGAAAATGGGCAGGCAAACAGGCTCGGGGGCCTTGCGGAATATGGCCCTGTTCATCCAGCAGGACGAGGTGATCGCCCCCCAGTACGAACCAGCGGGCCTGTTCGGTTAATGGCATCAGATGCAGACTCTCGTTGAAAATCAGGTTGAAATCCCTTGTCGAAAACAGTGTGCAAGGCACGGACAAGTGACCACCATATTACGGCCGGGCAGGTACCTTGGCGACCCCAGGATGGCGGATCCACCCCACTCCACGGTCAAGAAAAAGGCTGCCCGCAGGCAGCCTTGATGCAAAGACCTCAAAACGTCAATCAGGCATCGCCCATCGCCAGCAGGGAGGCATTGCCGCCCACCGCAGTGGTGTTGATGGTGCGGGTCTTCTCGGTGACGAAGCGGCCGAGGTAGTGGGGACCGCCCGCCTTGGGGCCTGTGCCGGAGAGGCCCTGACCACCGAACGGCTGCACCCCGACCATGGCGCCGATCTGGTTGCGGTTGATGTAGACGTTGCCCACGTTGATGCGGCTGGCCAGCTCCTCGGCGTGGGATTCGTTGCGGCTGTGGATCCCCAGCGTCAGGCCGTAGCCGGTGCCGTTGATATCCGCAATCACCTTGTCCAGCTCACGGGCAGCGTAGCGCACCACATGGAGGATGGGACCGAACTGCTCCTTCACCAGCTCACGGATAGAACCAATCTCCAGCGCCGTCGGTTGCACGAAGTGACCCGCCAGCGTTGCGGATGGCATGGGGGCCTGAGCGATCAGACGTGAGCGCGGGATCATGTGCGCCAGGTGCGCATCCAGCCCGGCCTTGGCCTCGGCGTCGATGACGGGCCCCACGTCCGTGTTGTGCTCGGCCGGATTGCCCACTTTCAGCTCCTGCAGGGCGCCGGTCAGGATCTCCAGCACCCGCGGCGCTATCTCCTCCTGCAGGTAGAGTACCCGCAAGGCTGAGCAACGCTGACCGGCACTCTGGAAGGCGGCGCTCACCACGTCGCGCACCACCTGCTCCGGCAGAGCGGTGGAGTCGACTATCATGGCGTTCTGGCCGCCGGTCTCGGCGATGAGCGGCAGTATGGCACCATCACGCTGGGCCAGCGTCAGGTTGATGAGCTTGGCGGTCTCGGTGGAGCCGGTGAAACAGACGCCGCCAATGCGGGCATCCGCCGTCAGCTTGGCCCCCACTGTGGCGCCATCGCCCGGCAGCAGTTGCAGCACATCACCCGGGATGCCCGCCTGATGAGCCAGGGTCACTGCCAGATGGGCGATGAGGCCGGTCTGCTCCGCCGGTTTGGCGATGACGGTATTGCCGGTGGCCAGCGCCGCCGCGACTTGCCCGAGGAAAATGGCCAGCGGGAAGTTCCACGGGCTGATGCAGACGAAGACGCCCCGGCCCTGCAGGAACAGCTCGTTCTGCTCGCCGGTGTAGCCGGGCAGCAGGGTCGCCTGTCCCATCAAACCACGGGCCTGCAGCGCGTAGTAACGGCAGAAGTCCACCGCCTCGCGCACCTCGTCGATCCCATCCTGCAGCAGCTTGCCCGCCTCGCGAGTACAGAGCGAGATGAACTGCTCGCGGTTGGCTTCCAGCAGATCTGCCAGCTTCTCCAGCGCAGCGGCACGCACGCTTACCGGCGTCTCGCGCCAGCGCGGGAAGGCGGTATGAGCCGAGGCCAGCGCCTGCTCTACCGCCTGTGCGTCGGCCCAGTGGATCTTGCCCACCAGTTGGCTCACATCCTGCGGACTCAGCACTGTACGGGCTTCGCTGCGCTTGAGGGTTTCGCCATCAACGATGGGCCCCGCCAGCCACTGCTTGCTCTCCAGCTCTTTCAAACGGGCAAAGAAGGGGCGCTGGATGGAGACGATATTCATGTTGACGCCGCTGGAGTTCTTGCGGTCGCTGAACAGATTCACCGGCTGTGGAATGCGATCGTTGGCCAGACTGGTGTAGCGCTTGAGGGTGCGCAGCGGGTGTTCGGCCAGTGAATCCACAGGGGTGTTCGGGTCCACCAGCTTGTGAACGAAGGAGGTGTTGGCCCCGTTTTCCAGCAGGCGACGCACCAGATAGGGCAGCAGATCCTTGTGGGCACCGACCGGGGCATAGATGCGGCAGTGCAGGCCGGGATGGTCGTTCAGCACGGCATTGTGCAACTCCTCCCCCATGCCGTGCAGGCGCTGGAACTCAAACTGGCGATCACCGGCCATTTCCAGAATGCAGACCACGGTATTGGCGTTGTGGGTCGCAAACTGGGGAGAGATGAAGCCGCGGGTCGGCTCGTTCAGCAGATAGCGGGCGCAGGCCAGATAGGAGATGTCGGTACCCGCCTTGCGGGTAAAGAGCGGGTAGCCGGGCAGGCCAGCCTGCTGGGCATATTTCAGCTCGCTGTCCCAGTAGGCCCCCTTCACCAGCCGCACCGGGATCAGGTCCCCCTGCTCCCGGGCCAGCGCCGTCAGCCAGCAGAGCACCGGCAGAGCGCGCTTGGAATAAGCCTGCACTACCATGCCGAGCTTGCCCCAGCCACGATTGGCGTCAGAGCGGTAGAGCTGCTCGAAGAGATCCAGTGACAGCTCGAGGCGGTCCATCTCCTCGGCATCGATGCTGATGGCCACATCCTTGTCGCGGGCCAGGCGCACCAGACCCACCAACCGCTCGCTCATTTCGCCGAGCACCCGCTCGCGGTTCGCCACGTCATAGCGCGGATGCAGGGCCGACAGCTTGATGGAGATGGACGGCGCCGGGCCGCCGTCGCTGATGCGCTCATTGCCGACCGCCTCGATGGCGCGCTGGTAGTCGCCGAAATACTTGTCCGCATCGGCCAGGGTCAGGGCGGACTCCCCCAACATGTCATAGGTATGGGTGTAACCCTTCTCGCGGGACTTGCGGCTCGCCTTGAGGGCCTCTTTCATATCGCGCCCCAGCACGAACTGCTTGCCCATTATCTTCATGGCGGCATACATGGCGGAGCGCACCACAGGCTCGCCGAGCTTGTTGACCATGCGCCCCAGCATGTTGGTCGGATTGCCGTCCAGCTTCTTGTCCAGCTTGATGATCTTGCCGGTCAGCATCAGGCCCCAGGTGGAGGCATTGACCAGGGTGGAGTCGCTCTTGCGAAAATGGGAGGACCAGTTGGCGCCGGAGAGCTTGTCCTTGATGAGGGCGTCGGCGGTCTCTGCATCGGGGATGCGCAGCAGGGCCTCTGCCAGGCACATCAGTATGATCCCCTCCTGGGTATCCAGGCTGTACTCCTGCAAGAAGGCATCGATGCCATCTCCCGAACCACTCTCCTTGCGCACCTTGGTGACCAGGGCGCGGGCGCGCTGGGTCACCTGCTCCAGCGAGGCGCCATCCCCCGGTAACATGGCGGAAAGCTCCGCCAGATAGGCGTTTTCATCCACCACGTAATTCTGGGTGATGGCTTCGCGCAAGGCGGCCAGATCGGAGGGAATGTAGTCAGCAGCAAGCACTTGAGTAGCTTTGAACATAGGGGGTCTTCCTGTACGCCCGCAGGCTATATCGACGAAGGCGGTCGTGCCGCCGAAACGCCGATAATGTATACAATATCCACCCATAGATGAAATGAAATTGTTGCCTTCTATTAACAAAAATCGCTGACTGGCCAATTTAGCCTGTATACAGACCAGGAGACGGCGAGATAGACAAGTTTATCGCCTTATTTTGTATACAATTTTATGCGAGGCAAAAAAGAGGGGCCGCTATTGCGACCCCTCTTCATCCGACCGACAGGAACCGTCAGTTCATCCAGCGCTCACCGCGACTGCGGCGGCGGGGCAGCATGGGCAACAGTATGCCAAGCAATATGCCGCCACCCACCATGGCACCACCGCGGATGAACCAGTCCATCTGCATGTCGTGCTCCTGGTTGTCATAGCTGCGGGTCAGGGCCTCGTTCTGCTCCTTGAGGTTACCCATCTCCTCGCTCTGGCTGGCAAGCTGGGTCTTCAGGCTGTCGATCTCCTTGCTCTGCTCGGCGATCTTGCCATCCTTCTCGGTGAAGCGTTTTTCATTGTCACCGTTGAGGTTCTGCAGGCGAGCCTTGAGATCTTCCAGCTCTTGCTGGACCTGGGGCAGACGCTCGCGCAGGCTGATCTCGCCCTGCAGCTCGGCGTTCTTGATCCAGCCTTCACGGCCACGACCGTCCACCACCTGGGTGAAACCGGCTTCGTTGTTCACCGCCTTTACTTCCAGCGGTTCACCCGCCTTGACGCTGCCGAGGATCCGGAACTGGGTACCCGGACCATTGTGGATGAAGGTAAAGATGTTGTCTGAGACATAACGGGTGTCGGCCAGTGCCTGTTGGGCACACAAGCAGATAAGGATCCCGAGAAGGGCGCGCATGGTCGATCGGTTCTCTTCTTTTGGTTAGGTGACAGGCCGAATGTTAAGCCGCCAGCGGGTCAAAGGACAAGCAAAGAAAAGCGCTTCCCCCCGAGCTGAGAGCTGACTCGCAACTTGCCCCTCACTGACGCGACCATTCCGGACGTCGCAGGCTATTTCTGTTTCAGTGCCTTCACCTCTTCGCGCAGGGCACGCAGCTCCTGCAGCAGCAGATCCTGCTGCGCACTCTGTTGATGGCGCCACTTTTCCAGTTCGTTGTCACCCCGCCCGTGTTGCAGGAACAGGCTGGCCATGAAGCCGCTCAGGGCGCTGAACAGACCGACCCCGAAGATGATCATCAGGCTGGCGACGAAACGCCCCTCCTCGGTTTGCGGCACTATGTCGCCGTAACCGATGGTAGAGAGCGTCACCAGGGTCCACCAAAAGGCGTCATAGGCGTTGTGGATCTGGCTACCGGGTCTGTCTCCCTCGACCCAGTAGATGAGTGCCGTGCCCACCCCGATTTGCAGGAAAAAGATCAGCAGTATCCCGGCCAGACGGCTCTCGTTTCGCCCCCTGCGCACTATGGCAAGCAGGTCCGGGTTGCTGCGCAGCAGCTGGATCACCCGGTAGAGCTGGATCAGCCTGGCCCAGCGCAACTGCTCCACCATGGGCAGACTGCCCGGCAGATAGAACCAGTTCGCCTTGAAGAAGGCTCGCTTGTCACTGGCACGGAACCAGCCATAGGTGAAATGGGCGAGGAAGACGTAGCAGATCAAACTGTCCAGATCATAAAAGAGGGAGAGCGTCTCGGGAGTGAAGTGGCGAGTCCCCAGCCAGCGGAATCCCACCAGCACCACTGAGACGATGGAGAGCAGGGCCATGAGTAGATCCATGGATCTCAGGCCAGAAGAGTGATGTCGCATACATTTTCCTACTTTAGGCACGGTGCGAATTAATAAAAAGGAAGATAATGCCGATAGTCCTGAGGGCAAAGGAAAACCGGTCATTAAAAGGAGAAAAATTATGCAGTTAAACCCGCTGGAGAGGCGAATGAGCAATATCCGGCTGGTACCCAAAGTGGTACTGCTCATGGTGTTCAGTACTGTGCTGCTGCTGGCCAAGCTCTGGTTCGATGCCAGCAATCTGGAAACCACACTGCTGAGTGAGGGCATCGACGCGGACAAGGCTAACGCCATTGCCGATCGCCTGCTCTGGAGCGGCGTGATGGAAACCGCCGTGATGGGGATCGTCTTCGTCGTGTTGTTGCTGACCGGCTCCCGCCTCATGGTCAAGCAGGTGCACTATCTGGTGGGCCTGCTTGAGCGTTTCGCCCGCAAGGATCTGAGCCACAAGGTGCTGCTCAAGTCTCGTGATGAGTTCGGCGACATCGCCAAGGCCGTGGCCCACTCACAGGAGAACCTCAAGGAGGTGTTCGGCACCCAGCGCGTCGCCTGCAAGGAGCTCAATGACATCGCCTCCCAGGTCACCCTTTGCATGGAAGAGGCCAACGAGGCCATCAACGAAGAGTTCACCCAGATAGAACAACTGGCCAGCGCCATGAGCCAGATGGTGGGTGCCATCCGCGAGGTGGCCGCCCATGCGGAACAAGCTTCCCATGCCACCGCCGAAACCAGCCTGCTGGCCGAAGAGGGCAGCCGCTGCGTGGCGGCGACCGTCAGCACCATTGATACCCTCTCCGGCAACATCCAGCGCTCCTCCAACGTGGTCAATCAGGTGGAACAGGGGGTCGAGCAGATAGGCTCAGTGGTGGATACCATTCGCAGCATTTCGGAGCAGACCAACCTGTTGGCCCTCAACGCCGCCATCGAGGCCGCCCGTGCCGGTGAAGCGGGTCGCGGCTTTGCCGTGGTCGCCTCCGAGGTGCGCGAGCTGGCCAATCGGGCCCAGGCGGCTACCGTCGAGATCCAGAAGATGATCGAGCAGTTGCAGGGCAATGCCCACCAGGCAGCCGAGTTGATGGCCCAGAGCGTGCAACAGGCCGACAAGGGGGTGGAGCAGGTGACCCAGGCCGGCGATCAGCTCGCCACCATAGTGCAGCGGGTACAGGGTGTGGCGGACATGAATCGCCAGATCGCGGCCGCCTCCGAGCAACAGAGCTCGGTGGCCGAGGAGATGAGCGGCAATCTGGAGCAGGTAAAACAAGTCGTGGAAGGTTCAGTGGTGGTACTGCGGGAGCTGCAGGAAGCCTCCGAGCTAGTGGAACATCACAGCCAGACGCTGGATACCCATATTCAGGCCTTCAAACTGGCCTGATGGCATCACGTGAGCCAACCTGTGGGCTCGTGGTGCCCGCTACCGAATGCCGGATAACCCCAGGTCTGGCCCAGACAGGCCTCCGGCAATGCGGCGGCGGTAAGGACACAAAAAAACGGCGCCTCTGTTAACAGAGGCGCCGTTTTTCATATCAGTGGGTGAGCCCGTCAGGCATCCGGGTCGAAATCCAGACTCAGGCTGTTGACGCAGTAACGCTGGCCTGTCTCGGTCGGTCCGTCGGGGAAGACGTGACCCAGATGGGAGCCGCACTGGCTGCAGGTGATCTCCACCCGCTTCATGCCGTGGCTGCTGTCTTCTGTGTAGGTCACTGTGCCTTCGATGGCTCGATCGAACGAGGGCCAGCCGCAGCCGGAGTCAAACTTGGCATCCGAGTGAAACAGCACGCTCTTGCAGCAGACGCAGAGATAGTCACCACTCTTGCGGTTGTGGAGCAAGGCACCGCTGTAGGGCTGCTCGGTGCCTTTCTCCCAGCAGACGCGAAACTGTTCCGAACTCAGCTTGTTGCGCCACTGCTCGGGATTGTTGTTGCTCATACCGACTCCTTGCCATTAATCACGGCGCCCAGCATACCCAGTCAGGCCGCTTTGCTCTACCCCGCCAGCGGGAACTGTGATCCCGTTGGCAACACGGTGGCAACATCCGGTGTAACGGCGACCTCCTCTTTGGCCAAGGCAACCGCCGGCAACGAAACCCGCTCCAGCAACTTGAGGGAGTGGGCGCGGCCAACCGCCACCTGACGCTTGATGTCATCGGGCAGGAAGGGCAGGCCGTCATTGGTGGCCGTGTCTATGGTCTGGATCCACTCCATGCCATCCCCGGGTGGCGGCAGACGGAACTGGATGTCGTAGTCGCTGGCATTGAACAGCACGAACCAGCGCTCCCCGCCGCAGTCAATCATGCCGATGTCCATGGCGAACGCCTGCCCCATGGGGGCGTGCCAGTCCTGATCGGTGAGCTGATGGCCATCCGGGTGATACCAGTTGACCTGGTGGCAGCTGCTGGGGGCCCCGTTCCAGCTGTCGTCGCTCAGTTGCAGGTTGGAGAAGACGGTGGACTCCGCCCGCAGCGCCATCATCTGCTGAGTGAAGGCGAGCAGCCGCTCATCCTCCGGTCGCCACTGCCAGTTGACCCAGCTGATCTGGTTGTCCTGGCAATAGGCGTTGTTGTTGCCCAGCTGGCTGCGGCCCATCTCGTCCCCGGCCAGGAAGTGCGGTGTACCCTGGGAGAGCAGCAGGGTGGCAATCAGGTTGCGCTTCTGCTGCTGACGCAGGTTGTTGACACGGGGATCCAGGGTCGGCCCCTCGACACCATGGTTGCTGGAGAGGTTGTTGCCGTGGCCATCCCGGTTGTCCTCGCCATTGGCCTGGTTGTGGCGCTGGTTGTAGGAGACCAGATCCTCCAGGGTGAAACCGTCGTGATAGCAGAGGTAGTTGACGCTGGTATGGGGAGCGCGCCAGTTCTTCGGGAAGAGATCCCGCGAGCCCACCAGCCGGGTGGCAAAATCCCCCATCTTGCCGGCATCGCCGCGCCAAAAAGCGCGCACAGTGTCGCGATAGCGGTCGTTGATCTCCAGCCACTGGCTCGGGAACTGACCGAGGCGATAGCCGAACGGCCCTATGTCCCAGGGCTCGGCGATGAGCTTGACCCGCGCCAGCACGGGATCCGCCATCATGGCCTTGAAGAAGGCCCCCATGGGATCGAACTCCCCCGCCTCCCGTGCCAGGGTGACGGCAAGGTCGAAGCGAAAACCATCCACCTGCATCTCCGTGACCCAGTAACGCAGGGCATCCAGCACCAGCCGCAGGCTGTTGGGGTGATCCAGATTGACGCTGTTGCCGCAGCCTGTGACGTTGGCATGACGACTGTAGTCGGGGCCGTGAGCCCCCGCCTCGAAGGCATAGTAGCCCGCATTGTCAAAGCCCTTGAATGACAAGGTGGGGCCATCGAAACCGGATTCGGCTGTGTGGTTGTAGACAACGTCGAGTATCACTTCGAGTCCTGCCCTGTGCAGCTCCCGCACCATGGTCTTGAACTCGGTGACTGCCTCGCCGGCATCAGTGCTGTAACGGGGTTCGGGAGCGAAGAAAGCAATAGGGTTGTAGCCCCAGTAGTTGGTGAGCCCCAGTTGCTCGAGCCTGGGCTCGGACATGAAGGCAGCCACCGGCATCAGTTGCACCGAGGTGACGCCGAGGCTCTTCATATGCTCGATGATCAGCGGATGGCTGATGCCCAGATAAGTACCCTGCAGCGCTTTGGGGACACCCGGATGTAGTTTGGTAAAGCCCTTGACATGGGTCTCATAGAGGATGGTACGGGCCGGGCTGACGTTGGGTTTGCCAACCCCCTGCCAGTCAAAGCTGTCATCAATGACCACCGATTTGGCAATCATCTCTGCACTGTCCCCCTGGTAGAGTGCTTCATCCCAGTAAGTAGGGCGACTGAGTGCCCTGGCATAGGGGTCGATCAGCAGCTTTTGCGGATCAAACAGCATCCCCTCCTGGGGCGCACCATGTACCCGATAACCGTAACGCTGACCGGCCTTGACGCCGCGCACATAGCCGAAGCGATATTGGCCACGCCGGCCGGGCAATGCCAGCCGGACCAGCTCCTGCTCCTGCTCGTCGAACAGGCAGAGCTCTACCATGTCCGATTGGGGGGCCCAGACGCAGAAGTGACAACCCGTCTCATCGAGCAGGACACCCAGCGGGTGGTCCTGCCCCTTTTCCATTGCAAACATCAAGACTCCTGTTTGATGAACAAGGTCGCGAGCGGCGGCAGATCCAGCACTATGCTGTGCCCCAATCCCTGCCAGGGGGTTGGCTCGGCGACGAAGACCAGACCCACATCATAGTTGCTGCCCCAGTAATGCTCGCTATCCGTATTGAGCACCACGCGGTAATTGCCGGCGGCAGGCACCCCGAGTCGATAGGCGATGCGCGGTACCGGCGTGAAGTTGCAGGCCACCATGATCGGGTGGGCCCCCTGCTTGTCAGCCCGCAGCCAGGCAAAGACACTGTTGTCGGCGTCGTTGTGATCCAGCCAGCGGAAACCGGTCTGCTCATAATCGGCCTGATACAAGGCAGCTTCATGACGGTAGAGGTGGTTGAGATCGCGGATCAGGCGCTGCTGACCGCCGTGCTTGGGATACTGCAGCAGGTGCCAGGGTAGCTGGGCATCGTGGTTCCATTCGTTGCTCTGGGCGATTTCGGTGCCCATGAAGTTGAGCTTCTTGCCCGGGTGGGCATACATGAAGCCCATGTAGGCGCGCAAGTTGGCCGATTGCTGCCACTCGTCGCCGGGCATCTTGTAGAGCATGGAGTGCTTGCCGTGCACCACCTCGTCGTGGGAGAGCGACAGGATGAAGTTCTCGTCATAGTGGTAAACCATGGAGAAAGTCATGTCGTTGTGGTGATAGCGGCGGTGAATAGGCTCTTTCTGCATATAGGTGAGAGTGTCGTGCATCCAGCCCATATTCCACTTGAAGCCAAAGCCGAGGCCACCGAGAAAGGTGGGACGAGACACGCCGGCAAAGGCGGTGGACTCTTCGGCTATGGTCATGGCGTGGGGATACTTGCCGTACACCTCTTCGTTGGTCCACTTCAGCAGGCTTATCGCCTCGTAGTTGTGGTTGCCACCGTCGACGTTCGGCACCCACTCGCCGGCATTGCGCGAGTAATCCAGATAGAGCATGGAGGCGACCGCATCCACCCGCAGGCCGTCGATGTGGAACTTGTCGAGCCAGAACAGGGCGCTCGCCACCAGGAACTGGCGCACCGTATTGCGGCCAAAGTCGTAGATATAGGAGTTCCAGTCCGGGTGCCAGCCACGGCGCGGATCTTCGTACTCATAGAGCGGCGTGCCGTCGAAACGGGCCAGACCGTGGGCATCGGACGGGAAGTGAGCCGGTACCCAGTCCAGGATGACGCCTATGCCGGCCTGGTGGCACTGATCCACGAAATATTTGAAGTCATCGGCACTGCCGTAACGGCTGGTGGGAGAGAACATGCCCACCGGCTGATAGCCCCAGGAACCGCTGAACGGATGCTCGGAGACTGGCAGCAATTCGATATGGGTGTACTCCATCTCCTTGATGTAGGACACCAGATCCACCGCCAGCTCGCGCCAGCTCAGGCTGTCGCCGTTGGAGTGACGCTTCCAGGAGCCGACATGCAGTTCATAGATGGAGAGGGGCTGATCCCGCTTGTCATTGTGCTGGCTGGCAATCCAGGCGGCATCTTGCCACTGGTATTGATCGTGGTCATACACCACTGAGGCGAACGACGGATACTGTTCGCAGTAGAAACCGACAGGGTCGCTCTTGTGAGGCAGACGATGACCGGCAGGATCCTTGAGTTCAAACTTGTAGCGATCCCCGGCCTTGAGTCCCGGTACGAACAGCACCCAGTGACCACACTGGCTGCGTTGCATGGGGTGACGACGGCCGTCCCAGAAGTTGAAATCACCGATCAGGCTCACAGCGGTGGCGCTCGGCGCATAGACGGCAAAACGCACCCCTTCAACCTGCACGCCAAGATGCTCCACGCTGCGCAGTTGCGCACCCAGGGTGTGGTAGATGTTTTCCGGCTGTGAAGTCAGTTCTGCCAGACCGGCCCAACCCGCATCCTGAAACTGATAGGGGTC
Organism: Aeromonas sp. 9A; assembly: GCF_963900955.1. NCBI lineage: Bacteria > Pseudomonadati > Pseudomonadota > Gammaproteobacteria > Aeromonadales > Aeromonadaceae > Aeromonas > Aeromonas sp. 9A. Next base: position 1,123,331 of record NZ_CAWRFG010000001.1, on the reverse strand, counting down.
GACAAATTCAGTACTGGCATCGGGGTAGCTGGCGAGCAGCTGATAGGGAAAGGGATTTTTACGGCGGGTGAAAACAGTTTCAAAAAGGCCCGATTCATCGGTGGGTGCCAGGGTGGCAACGACTTTGCCCGACTTGAGATCCTTGACGCGCACCTCGAGGGCATCCGGCAACCAGGCGGTCAGTTTGAGGCCAGGCCCATCCGGATTGGCCTGCAGGCCTAAATGAGAGAAGGGATCGGCACAGCGGGCAGCAACCAAACGTTCAACGAGCATCGAGATTTCCTTTCATAGCTGAGCATCCGCTCCGGCCAGGGCCGAAGCGGATGTAAGTGAGTCACGTTTTGTCGGCAGTGGCTCAACGACTGGCCTCATCACGGGCCTGGCTCATCTTGCCTGCCAGCGCCTTGAGCGCTTCATTGGCAAAAATATCCTCCAGATCGGTGGACAGCTTGCGACGCCAGTTGGGGTATTCGTAACTGGTGCCCGGCACGTTGACCGGCTTGTCCATCTCCAGCCAGTCTTCCAGCTGGGTGCTGAACAGGGCGCAGCTGCCGCGGGACATATGCAGTTGCAGACCATGGTTGAGCTCGGTATTCATGCCGACCCAGTTCACGTCATGGCTGATGTCGTCAGAGATGACCCCATGGGCATGCAGGCTGTCGAGGATCCGCTGCTTGGCCTGATGGCGATCAGCATACAGTGTCTTGAGAACGTCTTCATCCGGATACAATCCCAACTCGCGACCCAGCGCCAGATCGTCGCAATGCCAGAAGCCCTTCAGGGTCGGCATGTCGTGGGTGGTCAGGGCCGACATCGCCTGCTCGGTGTAGTGCGCCGGAGAGATAAAGCCGCCATCGGCCTTGGAGCGCTCGAAGAAGAACACCTTGTAAGAATGGACGCCGTTCTCTTTCAGGGTCACGTCTATGCCTTCCGGTACAGTCCCCAGGTCTTCACCGATCAGCAGGCACTGATTGCGGTGGGATTCGAGCGCCAGGATACCCAGCAGATCGTTGACCGGATAATAAATGTAGGCTCCCTTGGCGGCAGACTCTCCGGGCGGTACCCACCACAGGCGCAGCAAGGCCATCACGTGGTCGATGCGCAGCGCGCCGCAGGAGCGCATATTGGCGCGGAACAGATCCACCATGGGCTGGTAGGCCGCTTCAAACAGCTGGTTCGGGTTCATGGGAGGCAGGCCCCAGTTCTGACCAAGCGGGCCCAGAATGTCAGGCGGTGCACCGACCGAGGCTTTCGGGCAGTAGAGATCCCGGTTGGCCCAGATCTCGGTGGAGCCTTCGGAGACGCCGACCGCCAGATCCCGATAGATCCCCATCACCATGCCAGCGGCCTTGGCGCGAGCATCGGCTTGCGCCAGCTGCTCATCGGCCAGGAACTGCAAGTAGAGATAGAAGTTCACATCCTGGCTGTGCGCGGCCATCCAGGCAGCCACCTCGGAGTTGTGGTAATCCCGCAACTCTTCTGCCCATACCGGCCAGCCCCAGGCATTTTCGCCCTTGGCATAGAAGTGGGCCTGCAGGGCATCAAACGCCGCCTGCTGTTGCAGGCTGTCACCACCGGCCGCCACGAAGGCATCGAACTCTGCCCGACGCTCGGCACTGAAGCTGGCTTCATCGAACACCTGACGTAGCATGCCGATCTTGGTCTGGATAACGCCGGTGTAATCCACGTTGCTCTTGGCACGCAGCTCGTTCAGGTGCTGCTGAAAAGCCGGATTGGCCACTTCGGCCTTGAGGCGATCGTTGGCCAGAAACTCGGGCACGGCTTCCACGTTGATATAGGCCACATTGAGCCAGCGACGGGAAGAGGGGCTGTAAGGGCTGGCACTCTCGGGGTTGGCCGGATAGAGGGCATGAATGGGATTCAGACCCACGAAGTGGGCGCCCCAGGCGGCCGCTTTCTCGACCAACTGGCCGAGATCGCTGAAATCGCCTATGCCCCAGTTGTGGCGGCTGCGCAGACAGTAGAGCTGCACGCTCGGCCCCCACACCTTGCGGCCTTCGGCGATCGGAGCCTGCTTGTAGCACGCCTTGGGCGCGACGATGAGACGCATGCTGGCAAGTGGCTCATCGTTGCCCTCCTCCAGCAAGGTCAGCTGGTGATAGCCAAGCGCTGGCTGTACATCCAGCGCGACCTGGTAGGCCTGGCACTCCATCTCTTCGAATTCAGCCACGCCAACCAGCTCACCCTCAATGGGGGTGATTTGGCCGGACAACACAGTCCCCTGCTCCAGCGCAAGCTGCCAGGTAAGGGCGTCATTGACGAAATCGATGGGCAGACGGACTTCAAGGGTGATGGGCTCACCGCTGCGGACCACCATGACGGGATCCAGCGCGCGCAGCCAGTGCTGACGGTGCTCCTCTTCCAGCTGCTCGGTCAGGGCGGCCTCGTCATCGACGCGGTAACCCATGGCGCCCAGCATGGCAGACTTGCTCTCTTCGGATACCTGGGCCGGGTGGCCCCAGGCATCAACATACTCGCTGGCGATACCTTTGGCGGCAGCCAGCTGTTCAATCAGGGTGGTCATAGTTTGAGAATTCCCGCTGTGGATTCTATCTATACTATTTTGATTAATTTTTATGGGTGGTACTTGAACAGTGGCTCTGTGGCCATGCTAAACCGCGCACATTTTTACACATCTGCCGGGCTGGTTGTGTGACAGAGCAGGCACTATTGTTGATCTCTGTGACGCTGACCAATAGATAGTTATTTCGACAAAAACTGGTAGTCAGTTACATAAACAGAAAATAAATTTCACAGTTTTTCATGATATAGCGCAATTTCAGACAGATTGTTGGTTGACTCACAGGGGAGTTCTAGTAAATTTACAAACGGAATTTTCTTTGACTACTGAACAGTTAGGTAACCAAATATGACTATCAAAGTAGGTATTAACGGTTTTGGCCGCATCGGTCGTTTCGTGTTCCGTCTGGCCGCTGAGCGTGCTGACATCGAAGTGGTTGGCATCAACGACCTGATCGACGTTGACTACATGGCTTACATGCTGAAGTACGATTCAACTCACGGTCGTTTCAATGGTACCGTTGAAGTTAAAGACGGCAACCTGGTTGTTAACGGCAAAACCGTACGTGTTACCGCTGAGCGTGACCCGGCCAACCTGAAATGGGATGCCATCGGTGTTGACGTTGTTGCCGAAGCCACCGGTCTGTTCCTGGACGACGCAACTGCTCGCAAGCACATCGCTGCCGGCGCCAAGAAAGTCGTTCTGACTGGCCCGTCCAAAGACGCCACTCCTATGTTCGTCATGGGTGTCAACGACGCTACCTACGCTGGCCAGGACATCGTTTCCAACGCTTCCTGCACCACCAACTGCCTGGCTCCGATCGCCAAGGTTCTGAACGATACCTTCGGTATCGAATCCGGCCTGATGACCACTGTCCACGCTACCACTGCTACCCAGAAGACCGTTGATGGTCCGTCTGCCAAAGACTGGCGCGGTGGCCGCGGTGCGGCTCAGAACATCATCCCGTCCTCTACCGGTGCTGCCAAAGCTGTTGGCGTTGTTATCCCGGAACTGAACGGCAAGCTGACCGGCATGGCCTTCCGCGTACCGACTCCGGACGTGTCCGTTGTTGACCTGACCGTCAACCTGAAGAAAGCCGCTACCTACGCCGAAATCTGTGCAGCCATGAAAGCAGCCTCTGAAGGCTCCATGAAGGGTGTGCTGGGCTACACCGAAGATCAAGTGGTCTCCACTGACTTCCTGGGTGAGCGTCAAACTTCCGTGTTCGATGCCAAGGCTGGTATCGCACTGAACGACAAATTCGTTAAAGTTGTATCCTGGTACGACAACGAAATGGGCTACTCCAGCAAAGTTCTGGACCTGATCGCTCACATCTCCAAGTAATTTGGGATGCGCAATCAAGTAGCTTGAAAAAGGCGGCCATTGGCCGCCTTTTTGTATTTCGGCCCCTGGATTTTCCGACCCTCTCTTCTGAATGTGCGCGAGCACAGGAGTCCTCATGCAACCGATACGCTCTCTGACTGCCCACTGTACCCTCAGCCATAACGCGGCTGGCCAACCCCTGCTCACCATCGACAATGGCGATGCCAAGGCCGAGATCAGCCTGTTTGGCGCCCATGTGTTGCGCTATCAGCGTCACGGCGAACCCGCCTCGATCTGGCTCAGCGACAAGGCAGTGCTGGATGGCAGCAAGCCCATCCGCGGCGGTATCCCCGTCTGCTGGCCCTGGTTTGGCCCGGCGCCAGCCCGCGTTGGCAGTGGCAAGCCTTCCCATGGCTTTGCCCGCACCACTCTCTGGACCCTGGACGGCGTCTCCGATCACGGCGATGGCACCCTGGTACATCTCTCTCTGCGTGACAATGAGTCAACCCGTGCCCTCTGGCCGCACCCTTTCGAACTGGAACTGGACGTGCTGATAGGCAAGGAACTCTCGCTGGTGCTGACGACCCGCAATACGGGTAAAACCCCCGTCGCCTATAATGCCGCCTTGCACACCTATCTGCAGATAAGCGCCCCAGAGGCTGTCAGCGTGACCGGGCTGGGTGAGCCTTACGCCGACAAGCTGACGGGTCAGGATGGGCAGCAGCAGGGCGCTCTGACGCTCACAGCTGCCATTGATCGGGTCTACCACCAAGCCGAGGCCATGGTGATGGTCAAGGACGGCGATCGCACCACTAAAGTGGTGAGCGGCAACAACGACAGCGTCGTGGTCTGGACCCCCTGGCTGAAAGGGGCCACCGCCATGGCGGACATGAGCGACGATGGCTACCGCACCATGCTCTGCGTCGAAGCGGCCATCACGGCCGAGGCTGGCGTCGTTATCGCACCGGATGAGGAGCACAGCCTCTCTACCGTGATCATCTGATCTTCGTCTTCGCGAACCCCATAACGAAAGAGGGCACCCAACGGGTGCCCTCTTCTATTCAGCCTTTCTATTCAACTCTTCGCGCACTCAGGCGTTACCCCGTGTCTTTAGCTTGAGTTCCGCAGCGAAGTCCAGCATGCGATCCAGCGGGATCAGCGCCTTCACCCGCAGGGCTTCATCCACCAGGATCTCGTGACGCTCGGCGCCATCGGTCAACGCCTCCTTGATCGCCACCAGGCCGTTCATCGCCATCCAGGGACAGTGGGCGCAGCTACGGCAGGTGGCACCATCGCCACCGGTCGGCGCCTCGACCATCTCCTTGTCCGGACAAGCCTGCTGCATCTTGTAGAAGATGCCGCGATCGGTCGCCACTATCAGCTTCTGCTGGGGCAGCTCTTTGGCCGCCTTGATCAGCTGACTGGTGGAGCCCACCGCATCGGCCAGCTCGATGACGGAAGCCGGAGATTCCGGGTGCACCAGCACGGCCGCATCCGGGTTCTGCTCCTTGAGCTCGCGCAGGGCCTTGGCCTTGAATTCGTCATGGACGATGCAGTGGCCCTGCCAGCGCAGCATCTGGGCCCCCGTCTTCTTCTCGATATAGGCACCGAGGTGCCTGTCCGGGCCCCAGATGATCTTGTGGCCCTGGCTGTCGAGGTGTTCGACTATCTCAAGCGCAATGCTGGACGTCACCACCCAGTCAGCCCGTGCCTTCACCGCAGCCGAGGTATTGGCATAGACCACCACTATGTGGTCGGGGTGGGCATCGCAGAAGGCCGAGAATTTATCGATGGGACAACCCAGATCGAGGGAACACTCGGCCTCCAGAGTCGGCATCAGTACCCGCTTGTGAGGGCTCAGGATCTTGGAGGTCTCCCCCATGAAGCGCACCCCGGCGACGATCAGGGTCTGCGCGGCATGATCCCGACCAAAGCGGGCCATCTCGAGAGAGTCACCGACGAAACCGCCACTGGCCTCGGCCAGCGCCTGGATCTCGGGATCCGTGTAGTAGTGGGCAACCAGCACGGCCTGACGCTCTTTCAGCAGTGCCTTGATGTCTGCGATCAGGGTCGTTTTCTGCTCGGCGGTCAGCGGGGCCGGTTTGACCGGGAACGGGTAGTCCATCTCGACCACCGGAGGGATATTGCTCAGTGCATTGCTCATTGCGACTGTTCCATCAAGGCTCGGAAAGGCAAAAATTATAACCAGAAGCCGGCCACAAACCCATCAACAAATCCGGTGATACGCAAGTGTCCGAATATACTCAAGTAATTCGTTGTCATTCTTGCCAAAAGGAGTTGTCGAATGAAACAACGCTCTCTCAAAACCAAGCTGCTGTTGCTCACCATGGGCCTCTTTCTGTCCAGTGGACTGGCCATGACACTGATGCAATCTTCCTCCTTGCAATCCCTGCGCAGCGACATCATGGCCCAGACCCGCAGTGCGCTGGAGCAGGAGGTCTCTCGCACCCTGCAGTTCCAGGCCGAACGTTACGCAGTACAAATAGGGGCCCTGTTGCAACAGTCCTATCAGGTACCGCTGGGGATCGCCGCCCAGCTCGAGGGCAGCATGGCTCAGCCTGATCGCGCCCTCTCCCGTCCCCAGGTCGAAACCCTGCTGGGCAGCCGCTTGCAGCAGGCGAGCGGGATCAGCTCCATTTATGCCCAGTTTGAAGCCGATGGCTATGATGGCCAGGATGCCAGCTGGCAATCCGGCGCATCCCACTCAGTGCCCGACAAGGGCAGTCTGGAGATCTATTTCGTCCGGGACCAGGGTGGCCAGATCTCGCAACAGCAAGTGGACGCTGCCTCCAGCGAGGCCAAGTACGACACCTCGGTCAACGAATTCGGTATTCGCAACAGCGAATGGTACCTGTGCGGCCGGGATACTCGTCGCCCCTGCCTGATGGAACCCTATCTCTACGAGATAAGCCCGGGCAACCAGATGCTGATGACCAGCCTGACGGTACCCATCCTCAAGGAGGGCAAGTTCGTTGGCATAACCGGTGTCGACATGAACTTGCCCATTTTCCAGCAACTGGCAGAAAGCCTGGGTAAAAGCCTGTATGACAATCAGGCCGACGTGACCCTGGTCAGCAAGATGGGTCTCATCGTCGGCAGCAACCGCCATGCCGACAAGCTGGGCCGCCCGCTGACGGAGGTCGGTCTGAGCGCCCCCACAGGACAAACCCTGGATACCGATACCGACTTTATCCTGCAACAACCGGTGCGGATCGAGGCGGCCGATACCCAGTGGTGGCTGCTGATCAAGGTACCCAAGGCGCTGGCACTGAGTCAGGCCAATACCATCAGCACTCAGCTGGGGGATCTGATGCAGGCGGCCCAGCGCCAACAGCTGATCACAGTGACCCTCATCACCCTGCTGGCACTGGGCCTGCTCATCTGGTTCATCCAGACCATCACGGCCCCCTTGTCGCTCATCAGCCGCCATGTCTCCCACCTCTCCAGCAACGAGGGAGATTTGACCCAGCAGATGCAGATCGACACCCACCAGGAGCTGATCGAGCTGGCAGGACATCTCAATGCCTTTCTCGGCAAGCTGCGCGGCATGGTGCAGGGCAGCAAACTGATAGGCCAGCAGGTACACCAGCAGGCACAGGGCATGAAGCAGACGGCCGACACCATGCGCACCAGTCTGGATGAGCAGAGCATAGAACTGGAGAGCGTGGTCAGCGCCATGCACCAGATGAGCACCACTGCGGTCAGCGTGGCGGGTTACGCGGAACAGGCCGCCCAGGAGTCAGAAGCAGCCACCCATCACATCAATACCGCCCAGCAGACCCTGAGCAATGCCCGCAACGAGATCCATACCCTGGTTGAAGACATGCATCAGGCTGACAAGGCGGTGGCGCTGGTGGCACAGCGCAGCACCAATATCAGTCGAATTCTGGATGTGATCCGGGCCATTGCCGAGCAGACCAACCTGCTGGCACTGAACGCCGCTATAGAGGCAGCAAGGGCGGGAGACATGGGACGAGGTTTTGCGGTGGTGGCAGACGAAGTACGGGCCCTTGCCAACAAGACCCGGGAGTCCACCGACGAGATAGGGCAGCTCATCGGCAGCCTGCAAACCGAGGTGAGCAGCAGCCAGCAGCTGATGAGCACAGGCATCACCCGCTCGGCCAGTACGGTCGAGGGCACGGAACAGGCATTCGAGGCCCTCAACTGGGTGGTCGCCCAGATCCAGCAGATCCACGATCACATCAGCCAGGTGGCCACTGCCGCCGAGCAGCAGAGTGCGGTCAGCGACGACATCAACCAGAACCTGATGCGCATTGGTGATGCTGCCACCACCATTGGCCAGGAGGCCAGTGCCAGCCATCGCCTGAGCGAAGAGCTGGAGCAGGCCTCAACTGCACTGGCAACCCAGCTGGAGCGCTTGAGAACCTGATGACAAACGACCATAAAAAAAGCCCGCATCGTTGCGGGCTTTTTGATCTGGTGGTCGTTACTGGGATCGAACCAGTGACCCCCTCCTTGTAAGGGAGGTGCTCTCCCAGCTGAGCTAAACGACCTGGGATTCTGGAAATGATGGTGGGTCGTGCTGGATTCGAACCAGCGACCAAAGGGAGGTGCTCTCCCAGCTGAGCTAAACGACCTGGGATTCTGGAAATGATGGTGGGTCGTGCTGGATTCGAACCAGCGACCAATTGATTAAAAGTCAACTGCTCTACCGACTGAGCTAACGACCCATCTAAATCATTTTTTTTACAAACTGGTGGTCGTTACTGGGATCGAACCAGTGACCCCCTCCTTGTAAGGGAGGTGCTCTCCCAGCTGAGCTAAACGACCTGGGATTCTGGAAATGATGGTGGGTCGTGCTGGATTCGAACCAGCGACCAATTGATTAAAAGTCAACTGCTCTACCGACTGAGCTAACGACCCTCACCACGACCAGGACCGGCTGCAATACTGCTCCGGCTCTGACGGCGGCCTATATTACGGATTTATCATCCTGGCGCAATAGAAAATTCTTAAATTAAATCTGTTTGTTCACTGCGCATACAAAGCAGGGCCGTATTTACAAGATTGTTACGAAAACAGTGACCTACGGTAATGTTACAACTTGCTCAGACTCTGCTTGGCCAATTGGGCTGGCGAGGTATTGGGATAGCCCTTAATCACCTGCTCATAGAAGGTTTTGGCTTCCGCTTTCTTGCCATCGAGTTGTGCCAGCATACCCAGTTTCAGCAGGGCATCGGCCCGCTTGGGAGACTTGCTGAACTTGTTCGCTACCGTGGAGAACTGCGCCGCGGCACCGGTCCTGTCCCCCTTGTTGAACAGCAGTTGACCGAGCCAGTAGTGGGCATTCGGCACATAGCTCGAACTCGGGTACTGCTTGATGAACCCTTCGAAGGCAGGAATGGCCTTGTCGTAGTTCTTGTCCTTGAGCACCATGTTCACGGCCGCATCGTAGGCCTGGTTCTCATCCAGATTGGCTGAATAGTTTGCAGCTGGGGCTGCACTCGCTCCGGCCGCAGGCGTGGCGGGGGCAGCAGCAGGCTTGCTGTTGGCTACCTTGTCCAGCTCTTGATAGAGCTGACGCTGACGCTCTTGCGACTGTTCCATCTGGTAGGTTTGCTGCTCCAGCTGGCCACGCAGCTCAGAGACCTCCCCTTGCAGGGAATCCACCTGTTGCTGCAATTCGGCCTGCAGGCGCAGACGGGCATTGAGGGTGCGTTCCAGCAAGGCAACCCTGTCTTCCAGGCTGCCTGTGGGCATGATGGCGCCATTGTTGCCGCTGAGGGCCACGCCACCACTGCCATTGCCACTGAGGTCGCTCACAGGCGCAGCCGCCTGAGCACTCAGTGCAAATAAGACGGCCATCACAATAGTCGCTTGCTTATACACGAGCTTCATTCGGAATAAACCTTAGCGTTTAGTGCAAATAAAACGGCCATCGAAATGGCCGCTTGCTTATATACGAATTAAATTCGGATCAAACCTTAGTAAACCAGAACCGCACGGCGGTTTTTGGCAAAGGCATCCTCGGTGTGAGACAGATCCAGCGGCTTCTCTTCGCCATAGCTGACGATGGAGAGCTGCTCAGCCTGCACACCCAGGGTTTGCAGATACTTGGCAACAGCCTTGGCACGACGCTCGCCCAGCGCGATGTTGTATTCCGGAGTACCGCGCTCATCGGCGTGGCCTTCGATCAACACCTTGACGGACGGACGCTCACGCAGGTAGCTGGCGTGTGCATCCAGCAGGTCAGCGTACTGACCCTGAATGTCATAACCATCAAACGGGAAGTAGATCACGTTGTCACGTTGCAGTGCTTCAAACTTCTGACGCATCTGCTCTTCCGGGGACAACATACCGTTGGCGCCACCGGTTTGTACACCGCCCATGCCGTCGGTCATACCTGACTCGGCGCCAGCGGCGTCAGAATCAGAAGAGGAGCTACAAGCGGCCAGGGTGAACAGTGGCAGTGCGATGGCCAAACCCTTGAGCAGTTTATTGAGTTGCATGCTATTTCCTTAAACCTTTATAACAAAACAAAAAACAATCGAATTTTTATCAATTCAAAAAGGGCGACCAAGCTGGTGCACGAATTTCACCGCTACTGGTCGGAAGGACCGCCTTGAAACGACCATCGGTCGATACCAACGCCAGGCTCTTGCGACCTTGATAGATGGTGGCATAAATGATCATGCTGCCATTGGGAGCCACACTTGGCGACTCATCCAGAGCACTCTGGGTCAATACCAACATTGCTCCGCTTTCCATATCTTGACGAGCGATGCGATATTGTCCCTGAACCCGGGTCACCATCACCATGGACTTGCCGTCCGGCGTGACAGAGGCACCCTGGTTGGATTCTCCTTCCCAGGTCATCCGGCGAGTGACGCCAGTCGCCAAATTTACGCTATAAATCTGGGGTTTGCCACCACGTTCAGAGGTGAAAATCAAAGTTTGCCCGTCAGGCATCCAGGCCGGTTCAGTATCGATCACCCGGGTATTTGTCACCCTTGTCAGCTGCTTGCTTGCAACATCAATGACATAGATATCGGGCTGACCATCTTTGGACAGCACGATAGCCAATCGACGACCATCAGGAGACCACTTTGGCGCCCCGTTGATGCCGCGGAAACTGGAGATCAGGCTGCGCTGCTGGTTGTAGATGTCCTGCACATAGATTTCAGACTTCTGGTTCTCGAAACTCACGTAAGCCAGCTTGCTGCCATCCGGCGACCAGGCCGGTGACATCAGCGGCTCACGGGAGCGCAGCAGTGTTTTCTCGTTGTAACCGTCGTAATCGGCAATGCGCAGCTGATACGGGAATTGGGTACCGTGCTCTATGGAGACATAGGCAATCCGCGTCAGGAAGGCACCACGCTCGCCCGTCAGACGCTCATAGACGATGTCGGAGATACGGTGAGCAAACTGGCGCATCTGGGCACCCGGTATGGTCGCCATTCGGCTGTCCAGGATGTAACCGTTGCTCTCCCCGCCCTGAGTCTTGGCCAGCTGGCCCTTCAGTACGTCGACCAGCTCGAAGTTGATCTTGTAAGTACCGTCGCCGACGGCAGCAATGGAACCGACCACGACGGCCTCAACCCCCTGGGACGCCCAGGGTGCGAAGTTGATCTCGCCACTTGAGCTAGGGGTTTGCGGCATCTGGCCACGGGCCAGCGGTTTGAACTTGCCACTGCGCATCAGGTCGTTGGAGACCACTTCCGCGATATCCTGCGGCAACTGGCCATTGCCTTCCCACTTGAAAGGGGCAATGGCAATGGGCCGCGCACTGTCGATACCGCCAGTGATAACGATGTCCAAGGCCGCCTGGGCACTCTGGCTCAGCAACAAGCAGCCAACCAAAGCAAAAAACACTTTTCTTATCATGGCTTAAACTCTCAGTTCCAATTTGAGACTCAGTTCTCTGATCAACAACACTTGCCAATCAAAGCAGAAACACTTTCTTAAATCATTGGCGCTAGCTGAAGGCGCAGATCCTTCATCAATTCGAACGCTGCCGGAGCTTTAGGTACCGGCAACTGGTTTGCCTTCAATACGGCCGCTTTGCCGGAACGACATACTGCCGGGTCACCCTGGCCGTTATCTACCGAGATGACAAAACCAGTGCTGGCAAGCCGTACGCCGATAGTACATGTTTTGCCCCGCATGGTGGGGTCCAAAATCATATAACGCTCAACAGTGGCCTTGATGAGTGCCGCATATTTGTCGACCTCACCTTGCGCTGCCGCCGATGCAGCCTGACTGCGAGCATTGGCCTCAGCCGCCAGCTGCTGCTGCATCATGTCTTCCATCTCTTTTTGCAACTTGGCTTGCTCGGCTGCTTTACGCTTGCGCTCGGCCGCTATCTTAGCCTGCTTGTCGGCTTCAGCCTTGGCTTTCTTCTCTGCGTCAGCTTTTGCCTTCTTGGCAGCTTCTTCCTTGGCCTCCTTGGCTTTCTTGTCCGCTTCCGCCTTGGCCTTTTTCTCGGCCTCTGCTTTGGCTTTCTTGTCCGCTTCGGCTTTGGCTTTCTGCTCGGCTTCCTGCTTGGCCTTCTTGTCCGCTTCTGCTTTCTTGGCCGCCTCAGCCTTGGCTTGCGTCTCCTCGGCCTCTTTCTTCTCTTGTTCCTTTTTCTTCTTCAGCGCCAGCGCCTTGCTCTCGGCTTCTGCCGCCTTGCGTTCAGCCTCGGCTTGCTTGGTTTTCTGCTCTTCCAGCTTGCGGGTTTCCTCGGCTTTCTGCGCCTTCTCTTCCGCCAGCTTCTGCTCGGCGACTTTTTTCTGCTTCTCAGCCTCGGCCTTGCGGGTCGCCTCTTCGGCTTCCTTGCGCTTGGTCTCGGCGATACGCAGCCGCTCCTGCTGCTGGGCCAGCTCACGCTTGGCGAGGTCCGTGTCTTCCTTATCCTGCTCTTTCTCTACCTTCTGGGGCTTGGGCTGAGACTTCTGCTGCTGGATCTGCTTGGCCTGTTCGTTGAGGAAGTTCTCGTCAAGCATGACGGCATTGATGATCTGCCCCTTGGACTCTGGCCGCTTCGGTTTGCTGAAGTCGACCCCGACCAGCAAAATGATGCCGACGATCAGGTGCAGCAGCAGCGACGCGATGAGATAACCGGAAATACCACGCTTCACATCCATCTCCGTCAGTTCACCGGATCTGTCATCAGGCCAACCTGAGGCACGCCCGCATTCTTGAGGGCCACCATCAGCAGTATCACCTCTTCGTAGCGCACGGACTTGTCACCCGCCACCACGACGGGGGCGTTCTGGTTGATGGCCAGATAGCCCATGGCCTTTTCGGTGATGTATTGCTGCATCGCCTCGGGCGTCCCGGCCGGCACCGGCTCATCGTCGGCCTCACCGGCCTTGATGACGTACTCGCCTTCGGTATTGACGCTGACAATGAAGGGGGGCTTGGCATCTTCCGGCAACTGCTCGGATTCTGCTTGCGGCAGGTCAACCTTGACCCCTTGCGTGATCACCGGCGTCACCGCCATGAAGATGATAAGCAGCACCAGCATGACGTCGATATAGGGAACCACGTTGATCTCGCACACCTTCTTGCGCCGGATCCGCTGATAGGTTTGCATTACTGATCACCCTGCTGCTGTGCAATTTGACGGTTCAGTATGGTGGTGAACTCGTCCATGAAGTTGGCGTAGGCGTTCTCCAGCTTCTCTACCTTGTTGGTAAACCGGTTATAGAAAATAACCGCAGGAATGGCGGCAAACAGGCCCATGGCGGTCGCGATCAGCGCTTCCGCGATACCTGGAGCCACCATCTGCAAAGTAGCCTGCTGTACCTGGCCAAGGGCGATAAAGGCGTTCATGATGCCCCATACGGTACCAAACAGGCCGATATAGGGGCTAATGGAGCCGACGGTTGCCAGCACGGGCAGGTTGGATTCCAGCTCGTCCACCGCGCGGGAAAGCGATACCCGCATGGCACGATAGGTACCGTCCATCACCGCATCCTGGCCACGGGCGCCCGCCTTGAGCAGGCGAGCATACTCCTTGAAGCCGGAATAGAAGATGTCTTCCATGCCTTCGATATCATCGCGGCGGGAGGAAGACTCCTGATAGAGGCGGTTGAGATCGACACCGGACCAGAAGCGGTCTTCAAACTGCTCGGATGCCAGATTGGCCGCCTTGATGACCTTGGAGCGTTGAAAGATCAGCGCCCAGGAGACAACCGACATCCCCATCAGGGTCATCATGACCAGTTTTACCAACAGGCTGGCTTGCCAAAACAGGCCAATAAACGAAATTTCAGCGTGCACTTAACAGCACTCCCTTCACATTTTCTGGTATTGCAACAGGTTTCATATGCGGATGACTGACACAGGCTATCTGTACCATGGCCTGGGTGATCAGTCGTCCATCAGCCGCCAGGATCTGCTGTGAGAAGCGCATGGATGCACGTTTCACTTCAGTCACTTGCGTTATTACGGTCAACAATTCATTAAAACGGGCCGCCGAGCGGAAATCGATCTCTGTTCGACTCACCACAAACGCGAATCCGGCTTGCAGCAAGACATCCTGTTCGATGCCGCCGCTGCGCAGAAACTCGGTGCGAGCACGTTCCATAAACTTGAGATAATTGGCGTTGTAGACGATGCCCCCGGCATCTGTGTCTTCGTAGTAGACACGTACCGGAAACTCAGAGACTTCCCCCATAAAAATCTGTGATCCATTCGACAGTCAGATGGGGGGCTATCATAGCGCAGGGCTGAATAGGAAAGAAGCAGGGGGAGACAGGGAAATCCTGCCTCCCCCCGTTTTTTATGAAAGGAAATAGCCTTGGGTCAACCAGAGCCCATACAACAAACTGGGCAAGGCGAGCCAGGGGCAAAACAGCACTCGGCCAATGAGGCTGCGGGGATGGAATCCCAGCCCATGCATGACGCCGCAACAGACCGCCCACATCAGCCAGGGAGCGAGCAACAGCCCGTGCTCACTGGTGTTGGCGGCCACAAGGTTGGGGGCCTGTAAAATAGCGACGGCCAACAGGGCCGCCGCTACCAACATCAACCCCTGCCAGGGTTGGCGCTCCAGAGGAGCGGCCAACCGGGCGAGCCGATCACTTGTCTTCATCGATCTGACGATCCATGTTCTCGCTGTGTTCCAGCCAGAGCGCATTGATGATGCCAAATGAACACGCCAGCAACAGACCCAGGATCCAGGTGAAATACCACATATCAGGGCACCTTCTTAGTAGAGCGATTGTTGGTTGTCTTCGATGTGCTTGCTGGTCACCCGACCAAACATCTTGACGTAGGTCCAGATGGTATAAGCCAGCACAATCGGTACCAAGATAGCTGCCGCCACCGTCATCACCTTCAGGGTGTTGAACGATGCGGTGGCATCCCACATGGTCAGGCTCAGTGACGGCTCGAGGCTCGAGGGCATCACGAACGGGAACATGGAGAAGCCTGCAGTCAGGATCACGCCGGCAACCGCCAATGAAGAACAGGTAAACGCCACCCAGCCTTTATTCAGCTTGGCAAACAGCGCAGTGAGCAGGCTCATGGAGAGGCCCAGTACCGGCGCGGCTATCATCCAGGGATAGAGTGCGTAGTTGTTCATCCAGGCACCGGCCTGGCGCACCACTTCCTTGTTCATGGGATTGGAGACCGCATCGGTCGCAGCCGCCTTGACGACCACGTAGCCGTCCATGCCACTCACCCACCAGCCAGCCAGGCCGAACAGCACCAGGGTCAGCAGGGAGCAGATCATGGCTGCAGTGCAGGAACGCGCCAGCACCTCACCATCGGTCTTCATCATCAGCCAGGTCGCACCCTGGGTGACCAGCATGAACAGACTCACCAGACCGGCCAGAATACCGAACGGATTGAGCAGGCCGAAGAAGTTGCCGTGATAGGTCAGCATCATGAACTGGTTGAATTCGAACGGCACCCCCTGCAACAAGTTGCCAAAGGCCACCCCGAACACTATGGGGGGAACCGCACTACCGGCGAACAGTGCCCAGTCCCAGTTGCTGCGCCACTTGGCGTCTTCACGCAGGGAGCGATACTTGAAACCGACCGGACGGAAGAAGAGCGCCATCAGGGTCAGGATCATGGCGATGTAGAAGCCCGAGAAGGCCGCCGCATAGACCATGGGCCAGGCCGCGAACAGGGCACCGCCCGCCGTGACCAGCCATACCTGGTTGCCTTCCCAGTGCGGGCCCATGGTGTTGAGCATCACCCGACGCTCCACATCCTTCTTGCCGACGAAGGGGAGCAGTGCGCCCACCCCCATATCGAAACCGTCGGTGATGGCGAAGCCGATCAGCAAGACGCCAACCAGTACCCACCAGACCAGACGCAACATTTCGTAATCAAACATGGGTTACTCTCCTTATACCTTGCTCTGTTCGAAGTGGTACTTGCCCGTCTTCAGGCTGCTTGGGCCCAGACGCGCATACTTGAACATCAGGTACATCTCGATGATCAGCAGTACGGTATAGAACAGGAAGATCCCAATCAGGGAGAACCAGATCTCGGACGCAGGCACGTTGGATGCAGAGAGCGAGGTCGGCAGCACTTCGGCTATGGTCCAGGGTTGACGGCCATACTCGGCGACAAACCAGCCCGCCTCGATGGCGATCCAGGGCAGCGGGATACCCCACAGCAGGGCTTTGAGCAGCCACTTGCGCTCACCGATACGGTGACGAGCACTGTCATAGAAGGCCAGACCGATCAGTACCAGCATCAGCATGCCGCAGGCAACCATGATGCGGAAGGCGAAGAACAGCGGCAGAACCTGCGGGATGGAGTCATCCACGGCGGCCTTGATCTGTTCGTCGGTCGCGTCGGTCACATTGCTGGTGTAACGCTTGAGCAGCAGACCGTAGCCGAGATCCTGTTTCACTTCATCGAAGCGTGCCAGGGTATCTTCCGACTTGTCGCCGGATTGCAGCTTGGTCAGCAGGTCGTAAGCGTTCATGCCGTTACGCACACGCAGCTCGTGCTCGCTCTTCAGATCCTTGAGGCCGGTCACCTGGCCGTCCAGAGAGCGGGTAGCAATGATGCCGAGCGCATAGGGGATCTTGATGGCGTAATCGGTACGCATCTCTTCCTGATTCGGAATGCCGAACAGGGTAAATGCAGCCGGTGCAGGTTCTGTGTCCCACTCGGCTTCGATGGCCGCCAGCTTCACCTTCTGCACTTCACCTGTCTCGTAGCCGGACTCGTCACCCAGGATCAGCACAGAGAGGATGGAGGCCATACCGAAGGCCGCTGCGATGGCGAAGGAGCGACGGGCGAAGGCCACATCACGATTCTTCAGCAGGTAGTAAGAAGAGATGCCCAGCACGAACATGGCGCCCGTGGTGTAGCCAGCCGCGACCGTATGGACGAACTTGACCTGAGCGACCGGGTTGAAGACCAGCTCAGCGAAGCTCACCATCTCCATCCGCATGGACTCGAAGTTGAACTCGGCACCGACCGGGTTCTGCATCCAGCCGTTGGCAACCAGGATCCAGAGGGCGGAAAGGTTGGTTCCCAGCGCCATCAACCAGGTGGCAGCCAGATGCTGACGCTTGGTCAGGCGGTCCCAACCAAAGAAGAACATGCCGACAAAGGTGGATTCCAGGAAGAACGCCATCAGCCCTTCGATGGCCAGCGGGGCCCCGAAGATATCGCCGACATAGTGGGAGTAGTAAGCCCAGTTGGTACCGAACTGAAACTCCATGGTCAGCCCTGTGGTAACCCCGAGGGCGAAGTTAATACCAAACAACTTGCCCCAGAACTTGGTCATGTCCCGGTAGACAGTGTTGTTGGTCATCACATAGACAGATTCCATGATCGCCAGAATGAAGGCCATTCCGAGCGTCAGGGGCACAAACAGGAAGTGATAAAGGGCCGTCGCAGCAAATTGGAACCGCGATAGGTCTACCACATGCTCAGCAATCATGATGTTTCCTCACCGATTATTGGCACGGCTATTTTAAGTTTTAAGGACAAAGCTTCCGTTGGAAGTCCCCGAATGATCGGTCATGTTCCAGTTTGCACTGACGACCGGTTTCGACTGCTACCAGCATTAACAACAAGGCAATATCGATGAACAAAAAAAGCTAATGTTTAACAATTGCAAAACAATCTAGCTTGCTTTATTCCTGCCCATAATGACCGGTGTTTTATATCACCTTTATTTGATTGAAATCAATGTAAAACCACCATGAATACATGCCTTTTAAAGGCATTTTCACGCTCAATTCCATTTAATTTGTAGAGCTGTGTCACAAAAAACTGAAAATCACAAATCATTGATTTAAATCAATTTTATTATCTCGATCAATAAGTGGCAGTTCTGTTAAAAAATGACTTACAACGTGAATTTCATTATGTTTCCCCCGCCTGCCAACGCTGCCAACCAACTCAATTTAAAACCAGTAAAAACGCATTTTCATGCTAATTGAACAGACCAGATAAATGATTAGTTAATCTAATCTGATATGCTCAATTTTTCTTGTTTGTCCGAGTCAGACAGAGCCCCTACAATGCGCCTCGCAGTGAGGGCATCCCTTGGATACAGGCCGGTCAATCCGGGTTCCCGGCACGTATTCGATGAACATTTCGAACCTGTCTATTGGAATTTAAGATGAAAAAGTTTGTTGCTAAAACCATCCGTTACTACAAGCTTTCGTTCGTTCAGCTCTATCAAATGAACCGACTCTGAGGCCTCGCGACGGCTCCTCTGTTTTTTCCGGTCTGTGTCCAGACGCACTCACTGTCTGTGAACATCCATCCTGAATTGTCTTTGCCCACCGCCTGTGCCGTGGGCTTTTTTATGTCCGGATAACAAAAAACCGCCCTTGATGGCGGTTTTTTGTTCAAACAGCTGTTTTCACCTTTCATCTGGCCGTTGCAGGCCAAAATGTGCATAAGCTCTTGGTGTCGCCATCCGCCCTCTGGGTGTACGTTGCAGGTAGCCCTGCTGGATCAAATAAGGTTCCAGTACATCCTCGATAGTATCTTTTTCTTCACCTATGGCAGCCGCCAGGTTATCGAGACCCACAGGGCCCCCCATAAACTTGTCTATGACAGCCAACAATAGCTTGCGGTCCATGAAGTCGAAACCTTCATTGTCCACGTCCAGCATGTCCATGGCACGGGCCGCTATGGGTCCATCGATCCGGCCATCAGACTTGACCTGGGCAAAGTCGCGTACCCGGCGCAACAAGCGGTTAGCAATACGCGGCGTACCGCGAGAGCGACGGGCCAACTCCAGGGCCCCGTCACCTGTCATCTCCAGTCCCAGACAGCGAGCACTGCGAGAGACGATATCGGTCAGATCCTTGACGTTGTAAAACTCCAGCCGCTGGACGATGCCGAAACGATCCCGCAGCGGGCTGGTCAGGGAGCCGGCCCGGGTGGTGGCCCCGATCAGGGTAAAGGGTGGCAAGTCGAGCTTGATGGAGCGAGCGGCAGGGCCCTCCCCTATCATGATGTCGAGCTGGTAATCCTCCATCGCCGGATAGAGCACCTCCTCCACCACAGGGCTGAGACGGTGGATCTCATCGATGAACAAGACGTCGTTCGGTTCGAGGTTGGTGAGCAGGGCCGCCAGATCACCGGCTTTCTCCAGCACAGGGCCCGAGGTGGTCTTGATGTTGACCCCCATCTCGTTGGCGACTATGTTCGCAAGTGTTGTCTTGCCCAGACCCGGCGGGCCGAAGATCAACAGGTGATCGAGTGCCTCACCACGCTGGCGGGCCGCCTCGATGAAGATCTCCATCTGCTCGCAGACGGGATCCTGACCTGTGTAATCGGCCAGCATCTTTGGCCGTATGGCCCTATCGATGATCTCATCCTCACGCACGCCAGTGGCAGAAATGAGACGGTCCGCTTCAATCATTGCCTACCTCACACCAGACTACGCAGGGATTCACGGATGATATCTTCCACCGACATTCCCTCTTTGGCTATCTTGCTGACGATCTGGCTGGCCTGCTGCGGCTTGTAGCCAAGCGCCACCAGTGCACTGGCCGCCTCTTCGCTCGAATCCGGAGCACGCAGGACGCTCTCCCTGGCTGGCAGGCTGATCTCGGCCGGCGAGAAGAGATCGTGGCTGACCCAGCCCTTGAGCCTGTCCTTCATCTCCACCACCAGCCGCTCGGCGGTCTTCTTGCCCACGCCTGGCAACTTGATCAGGGAGCTTATCTCCTCACGCTCGACACTCAGCACAAACTGGGTGGCGGTCATGCCGGAGAGAATGGCCAGCGCCAGCTTGGGGCCGACGCCATTGGTTTTGATCAGCTCGCGAAACAGCGCCCGCTCCTGCTTGTGATTGAAGCCGTACAGCAGCTGGGCATCTTCACGCACCACGAAGTGAGTGTGGATGGTCACTTCCTTGCCGATCTCGGGCAGATCATAGAAGCAGCTCATGGGCATCTGTACTTCATAACCCAGGCCCCCGACTTCCAGCAGCACCTCGGGGGGTTGTTTCTCAATGACTACGCCTCTCAAGCGACCAATCACAGCTCTCTCCTCGCCAAACCATCTATCTGTAAATTGGGTCATAGCATAAAGAATAACTGGATAAGTATCCAGCATAGGGCGGTGACGGATGACAGAGGATTCTCGGCATTCTGGCGCTTTCGGAGCCATGCTTGGATCGGATCTGGGCAGTAACTTTATTTTCCACCGGGAATGGCGGATCTTGGCCATTGATAGAACACTGAATTGGGTTTGTTCGGAACCAGGGAAGGTCCTGCATCATGAAAATTGTCACTACATCGACTCTTGGGCTGACTATCCTGCTCGGTTGCACACTGGGCATGGGCGCGATCGGCTGGTATGGCAGCCAGCGGCTGGCCGACTTGCTCTCCTATGTATTGGGTGCCGCCTGGCAAACCGCCGATGGCGCCATGGAGGGATCCATCGAGCTGGGCAACCAGTCCCTGTATATCCAGAAAATGCTCAGAGGCATGCCCCTCGACGAGCCCGAGCTGCAGCGAGCCAAACAGGCAGCCACCGAGGCCCTGCAACGGGTTGAAGAAGGCAAGCTCATCGATGCGACGGCCATCAATGCCATGAAGCAGCATGAGCAGACGTATCAGCAACAGCAGGAAAAACTGCTGACGCTCTACCGCACCTTTACCGGTATCGATCAGGCACTGCGCGCCAGTTCGGAGCGCATGTCACGCCTTTCAACCCAGCTGGAGGTGATCGGTGATGGCGCGGTCGAGAGCCTCACCCAGTCACCCGATCAGGCCATCAGCTGGAACGGCGGCCTCTCCACCCGCTGGCAGGCGGCTGACGGCGGCATGGAGGCCAACATAGGTTTCCTGCGTCAGCTCTATGCCCTGGAGAAGATGCAGAGTGAAGGCCCCACCCCCGCCATCCAGGCCGAACTGACGGAGGCAAACCGCTTCTATCAGGAAGCGGTGGACGGCATGCTGGCGACCGGCCTGTTCGATGTGCCCGGTGAAGGGGAGTTTACCGGCCAGTCGCTCTCCACTCAGTATCGCGCCCTGCTGGCCGACAGCACGCGGCTGACAAGTGAGTGGATCGCGGCCCTGACTGATTACCAGCGCCATCTGGCTCTTTACGAGAGCAGTGCCGAACAACTCAAACAGGCGCTGGTCGAGGTCGAGACCCAGGGCGATGCGACCGTCGAGGATCAGGTGAACCAGCTCAATACCATCATCGGCTATACCAAAAACCTGATCCTGGGCGCTCTGGTGCTGAGCCTGCTGATTGTCACTCTGTGTGGCTTCTGGCTGGTACGCACCATAGTCAACCCCCTGCTGCAAGTTGACAAACGCATGCAGGACATAGCCGCGGGCGACGGGGATCTCAACGATCGCATCAACCTCAAGCGGGACGATGAACTAGGCTCGCTGGCGGGCAGCGTGGATCGCTTCATCGAAAAGCTGCAAAAGATGATCAGCTCCACCATGGACAACAATCAGCACATCAGCGACCACGTGCACACCTCGGTCAACCGGGTCGAGGCCATCAGCCAGAGCAGCCGTCAGACCGCCGAACACGCCCAGGCGCTGCACCACGACAGCGAGCAGATGGTACAGGTCGCCACCTCCATCTCGGATAACTGCAGTCTGGCCGCGCAAAATGCCAATCAGGTCCGTCAGCTGACAACGGAGAGCAGTCAGTATGTGACCTCTGCCAGCGCAGGCATGCAGCGAGTGGTGGTGGAAGTGGGGGAATGTGCCAATGCCATCAACGCCCTCAAGGAGCAGGCCAGCCAGATTGGCCAGATCATCTCCACCATCAGCAGTATCTCGGAGCAGACCAACCTGCTGGCCCTCAACGCCGCCATCGAGGCAGCCCGGGCCGGCGAAATGGGCCGGGGCTTTGCCGTAGTGGCGGACGAGGTACGTACCCTGGCCAACCGCACCGCCGCCTCCAGCGCCGAGATAACCGAGGTGATCAACAGCATTCAGCAGCAGACCGAGAAGGCTTATCTGATGATGCAGCGCAACCTGAAAACCGTGGAATCGGGGATGGAGGACTCCGACAACACCAAGCAAATCCTGTTCAAGGTGGAGGAGGCCATCGACCATCTGGCCGACATGGTGCAGCAGGTGGCGGATGCCACAGGTCAGCTCTCCCACACCCTGAGCCACACCTCGGACAAGGTCTCCGGCATCAGCCTGCAGGCCAAGACAGGGGAGCAGGAGGCACAGGAGTGTCTGCAGCTCGCCTCCTCCCTCCATCAGGCCAGCCTGCTGCAACAGCGACTGCTGTCGCAATTTCGGGTCTGACACAGGCGGGGGCACCGCCCCCGCTTTCTCCCGCTGCGCTAAATTTAGCCCTTGGGCCACAGGGCCCTCCCTGTTAAAATTCCGCTCTTGAATTTATCCAGGGCCCCGCGGCCCGTCTTATCTAAGGTCACGAGCGATGCGTACCAGCCAATACCTGCTTTCCACTCTCAAGGAAACCCCGTCCGACGCCGAAGTCGTCAGTCATCAGCTGATGCTGCGCGCCGGCATGATCCGCAAACTGGCCTCCGGCATGTATGCCTGGCTGCCGTCCGGCCTGCGGGTACTGAAAAAGATCGAGAACATTGTTCGCGAAGAGATGAACAATGCTGGCGCCATCGAAGTCTCCATGCCGGTGGTACAACCCGCCGAGCTGTGGCAGGAGTCCGGCCGCTGGGACGACTACGGCCCCGAGCTGTGCCGCCTGACCGACCGCCACAACCGCCCCTTCGTACTGGGTCCGACCCACGAAGAGGTGATCACCTCCCTGGTCCGTTACGAAGTGAACAGCTACAAGCAGCTGCCGCTCAACCTCTACCAGATCCAGACCAAGTTCCGCGATGAAGTGCGTCCCCGTTTCGGCGTGATGCGCGGTCGCGAGTTCCTGATGAAGGACGCCTACTCCTTCCACATCGACAAGGCCTCGCTGATCGAGACCTACGAGCGGATGCACGCCGCCTACTGCGCCGCCTTTACCCGCATGGGGCTGAACTTCCGTCCTGTACAGGCCGATACCGGCTCCATCGGCGGCACCGGCTCCCACGAATTCCAGGTACTGGCCGAGAGCGGTGAAGACTTGATTGCCTTCTCCGATACCTCAGATTACGCCGCCAACATAGAGATGGCCGAAGCGCTGGCGCCGGCTGGCGCGCGTCCTGCCGCAACCAAAGCCCTGACCAAGGTTGCCACTCCAAACGTCCACACCATCGACGACGTCGCTGCTTTCCTGAGCGTGGCCCCGACCGCCATCGCCAAGACCCTGCTGGTACTGGCTGAAGCGGACGAACACGGCAATCAGGCCGTCATCGCCCTGGTGCTGCGTGGCGATCACGAGCTGAACGAGATCAAGGCCGAGAAGCTCCCGGGTGTTGCCAACCCGCTGACCTTCGCCAACGACGAGCAGATCAAGGCTGCCGCTGGTTGCGATGCGGGCTCCATCGGTCCGGTCGGCTTTGCTGGTCGCATCATTGCCGATCGCAGCGCCGCCCATCTGGCGGACTTCGTCTGCGGCGCCAACGAGACCGGCTTCCACCTGACCGGTGCCAACTGGGATCGCGACATCGCTACCTATGAAGTTGCCGACCTGCGCAACGTGGTGGAAGGCGACCCGAGCCCGTGCGGCCAGGGCAAGCTGCTGCTCAAGCGCGGCATCGAAGTGGGCCACATCTTCCAGCTGGGTACCAAGTACTCCGAAGCCATGAAGGCGAGCGTGCTGAACGAGGGCGGCAAGTCCGTCACCATGGAGATGGGTTGCTACGGTATCGGGGTTTCCCGTCTGGTGGCTGCGGCCATCGAGCAGAACAACGACCAGTACGGCATCATCTGGCCGGACGCCATCGCTCCGTTCGAAGTGGCCATAGTGCCGATGAACATGCACAAATCCGAGCGAGTGGCCGAACAGGCACAGCAGTTCTACGCCGAGCTGAAAGCCGCCGGTGTGGACGTGCTGTTCGACGACCGTAAAGAGCGCCCGGGCGTGATGTTCGCCGACATGGAGCTGCTGGGTGTGCCGCACGCCATCGTCATCGGCGATCGGGGTCTGGACAACGGTGTGGTGGAATACAAGTGCCGCCGCTCCGGCGAGAAGCAGGAAGTGGCGATCAAAGAGATCGTTGCCATGCTCAAGGCCAAGCTGGGTCGTTAATCCCACGTCGCCACTGCTGGTATAAAAAAGCGCGCCAATCGGCGCGCTTTTTGTTTTCTGCTGACCCTGAGCCTGACAGGCCGAAGGGCCATCAGCTCCCCCTACGACTCAGGCTCGCAGGGCTGTCATCAGCTGGGTGACGACGCCATCGAGCAGGGCGTGGTCGGGACGACACTGGGCAAAAGTGACCAGACCCTGGATGTTGATCAGCAGGAAGGCGGTCAGGGTCGGGATATCGCGGTCGGCCATCAGCTCGCCACGCTGCTGGGCGAGAGTCAGGATCTGCGCCAGATCGGCGTCCAGCTCGGCATAGATGGCCTTGAGCCGCAGGTGCAGCTCTTCGTCCTGCTCCGCCAGCTCCATCAGGGTACGCGTCACCAGACAGGTACCGCACAGAGCATCGTTCACTATCTGGCTGAGGTAAGCCTGCACCCCCGCCAGCGGACTTGCGGCGGCAAAGAAACCGCGGCGCAGCACGCTTTTTTCCTGCACATAGTGATCGACCGCCGCCAGCAGCAGGCCACGTTTATTGCCAAACGCCGCGTAGAGGCTGCCCGGATGCAACCCGGTCGCCGCCACCAGCTCCTGCATGGTGGTCTTGGCGTAACCCTTGGCACGAAATGCCTCCATGGCATTTCGCAAGACGTCGTCCCGGTTGAACTCGGCGCTGCGCATGGTTTCTCCGTTGAAAAAGCGATCACCGGCGCAGAGCCGATGAGGGGGAACAAAAAGGGCGGCAAGTTTACCCCAGCGGGCAGGCAAGACCAACCCATGTTGAATGCTCGTTCAAAAAAGACTTGCACACAAAACAAAAAACGTCTTGAATGCACGTTCAAGAATCACTCCCTTAGGACAGACGATCATGAATACCCTGTTTCAGCCCTATCGCCTCAACGACACCCTCACCCTCGCGAATCGCTTCATGATGGCACCGCTTACCCGTTGCATGGCCGGCCCGGGCCTGGTGCCCACCGAACAGATGGCCGCCTATTACGCCCGTCGTGCCGATATCGGCCTCATCATCTCCGAAGCCACCATCATACGCCCGGATGGCCAGGGCTATCCCAATACCCCCGGACTCTACAGCCCGGAGCAGATCGAAGGCTGGAAAAAAGTCACCAGCGCCGTACACGCCAATGGCGGCAAAATCTTCGCCCAACTGTGGCACGTGGGTCGCCTCTCCCACCCCTTCTTCCATCATGGCGAAGTGCTGGCACCGTCAGCCATCGCCCATGAGGGCACGGTACCGCGCATGCGCGAGCTGGAGTATCAGGTGCCCCGTCCCCTGACAGTGGCCGAGATAGGCCAGCTGGCCGAGGATTACGCCCAGGCCGCCGCCAACGCCATTGAAGCAGGTTTTGACGGGGTGGAGATCCACGGCGCCAACGGCTACCTCATTGACCAGTTCCTGCACCATTCGAGCAACCTGCGCAGCGACCAGTACGGTGGCAGCCCGGAAAACATGAGCCGCTTCGCACTGGAAGTAGTGGATGCGGTCAACGCCCGCATCGGGGCAGATCGAGTGGGACTGCGTCTCTCCCCCGGTGCCTATGTGCATCTGGAAGGTGACAAGCGGGATCGCGCCGTGTTCGATTATCTGCTGGCCGAGCTGAACCAGCGCGTCCTGGCCTATGTGCATCTGGGCATCTTCGATGACAGCCTTACCTTCGACTATCTGGATGGCCGCGCTTCCGACTACCTGCGCGCCCACTATGACGGCCATCTGGTCGGGGTTGGCAACTACAGCGCCGACACCGCTCTGGATGCCATCAAGGCCAACCGGTTCGACCTCGTCGCCATCGGCCGCCCGCTGATCGCCAACCCGGACTATCTCGCCAAAGTGCAGAAGGGCGAGGCACTGACCCCTTATGCCGACGCCATGCTGACAGAGCTGGTGTAAACACGCCGGTTCATGACCAACCAAGGATGGGATCCGCGCCCCCGGGCGCGGGTTTCCAATGTTTGGGCCCCTTTCGGGCCTTTTTTATGTTCGGCCTCTCCTTGTCCGCCTCATGATCCACCACTCACCCCCCATAAAAAAGGTTGCCAGTGACAACTAGTTAGCTATATTGGTTGTTGAAGACAACCAAATAGGAAGCCCTGATATGGATCCCCGTCCCCTGCGCGCCCTGTCGCGCGATCTGGTTCGCGAACTCGGCATGCTCTCCCAGCAGTGTGGCGAGCTGGCGCTGACCCCGCTCGAAGCACATCTGCTGATCGAACTGGAGAGCGGCCCCGCCACCAACCAGCAACTGGCCGAGCGGCTGCGCATCGACAAATCCAACGCCAGCCGCCCGCTGGCCCGCCTCGCCGAGCGCGAGCTCATCAGCTGGCACCCCCATCCGTCCGATGGCCGCAGCAAGGAGGCGCGCCTCACCATCGCCGGCCAGGCCCAACTGCTGGTGCTGCATCAGGAGATGGACAGCGCCATGGAAGAGACACTGGCCCAGCTCACCCTGAGCGAACGTGAGCAACTGTGGGCCGGTCTGCGCCTCTATCGCAGCGCCCTCTCCCGCGCCCGCCGTCAGCAGGGCTACCGCATCCGTCCCATCACAGCCGCCGACAATCCCCATATCGCCGCCGTGGTGCGCGCCGTCTCTGCCGAGTACGGTCTCACCGCCGACAAGGGCTACGGGGTGGCCGACCCTGACCTCGATCGACTGCACGAGACCTATCTGGGCAAGAAGAGCCGCTACTGGGTGATCGAAGGGCCGGATGGCACCATCCTCGGCGGTGGCGGCATAGCGCCGCTGGCGGGGGAAGAGGATAAGGTCTGCGAGCTGCAGAAGATGTACTTCATGCCCTCCCTGCGCGGGTTGGGGCTGGGTCGACGGCTGGTGCTGCAGGCACTGGACGAGGCACGCACCCTCGGTTACCAGCGCTGCTATCTGGAAACTACAGAGGTACTGCGCGAGGCGACCACGCTCTACGAATCCCTTGGCTTCGAACATCTGCCAGAGCCGCTTGGCTGTACCGGCCACGATGCCTGCGAGATCTGCATGCTGCTGGAACTGGAATAGAGCGCTCCCTCATCCCCAGCCCTTCTCCCGCGAGGGGAGAAGGGGGTCAGTAATAACTGATGGTGGATGATCCCTCTGTCCTCACCTAAACCCGTTGGGTGTAGTGATCAAAGGCGATGACCTTCTGATATCCCTCTGATTCGTAGAGCGATTTCGCGGGATGATTGGATACGGCTGTAGCCAGTTTAACAGTCAGCGCATCTGTCTCTTTGGCAAAGCTGGCCACCCGTTTTAACAGAGCTCTTGCCACTCCCTGCTGGCGGACTGATTCGGCGACGAAGAGATCGTTGAGATACCACATTCGCCTCATGGCAACGGATGAAAATGCAGGGTAAAGCTGGGCAAACCCCATGCTTTCCCCCACCTCATTGCGAGCAAGAAAGATCACTGAATCGGCGTTGGTGAGGCGCTCGGCAATAAACCCGTTGCGGCACTATGATCCGGCGCCTGCCCATAAAACTGACGGTAGGCATCAAACAGGTAGCTGGTTTCTTCAAGATGGGCTGGGGTGGCTTGGAGAATATGCATGCAATGTCCTTATTCTGTTCATGCTGAAAGCTTCGTGGCGAAGAGGAATCGTATATTGGTTCCATATGGGGCGCCACTAGCTATTGGACTCAGGAGGGGAAATAGAACTAGGTGGTCTTGATAAGGCCAGCATCCACTGGCCGGCACAATCTCCGGATAAAGAAAGACCCCGCCGAAGCGAGGTCTTTTTTATCTTGCAGGCAAGCCATTATCAATGCTCGCGAGTCTGACGGAAGTGAACGTCCGGATGACGTTCCTGAGACAGACGCAGGTTGACCATGGTCGGGGCTATGTAGGTGAGGTTGTCACCGCCATCCAGCGCCAGGTTCAACTCGTTCTTGCGCTTGAACTCTTCGAACTTCTTGACGTCAGTCCCTTCCACCCAGCGGGCAGTGGAAACGTTGACCGCCTCGTACAGGGCCTCGACGTTGTATTCGCTCTTCAGACGCGAAACTACTACGTCAAACTGCAGCACACCGACCGCACCGACGATGAGATCGTTGCTGATGAGCGGACGGAACACCTGCACTGCGCCCTCTTCGGAGAGCTGGACCAGCCCCTTGAGCAGCTGCTTCTGCTTGAGCGGGTCGCGCAGGCGGATGCGGCGGAACAGCTCGGGCGCAAAGTTCGGGATGCCGGTGAACTTGAGATCCTCACCCTGGGTGAAGGTGTCGCCTATCTGTATGGTGCCGTGGTTGTGCAGACCTATGATATCGCCCGCGACGGCCTCGATGGCCTGCTCCCGATCACCGGCCATAAAGGTGACGGCGTCTGAGATGTTCACGTCCTTGCCGATCCGCACGTGGCGCATCTTCATGCCCTTGCTGTAAGTGCCGGACACCACGCGCATGAAGGCGATACGGTCGCGGTGTTTCGGATCCATGTTCGCCTGGATCTTGAACACGAAGCCGGAGAATTTCTCCTCGGTCGCCTCGACCAGACGGCTCTCTGCCTTGCGCGGCATAGGCGCAGGGGCCCAATCGGTCAGGCCGTCCAGCATGTGGTCGACGCCAAAGTTACCCAGCGCAGTACCGAAGAAGACCGGGGTCATGTCGCCGGCGATAAAGGACTCGTGATCGAACTCGGGAGAGGCGCCCTGCACCAGCTCCAGTTCACCACGCAGCTGGGCTGCCAGATCTTCGCCGATGGCGGCGTCCAGATCCGGGTTGTGCAGGCCCTTGACCACCCGCTTCTCCTGGATGGTATGGCCCTGACCGGTCTGATACAGGTAGGTCTCATCCTTGTAGAGGTGATAGACACCCTTGAAGGATTTGCCGCAGCCGATGGGCCAGGTGATGGGAGCACACATGATCTTCAGCTCGCGTTCCACCTCGTCCATCACTTCCATCGGATCGCGCACTTCGCGGTCCAGCTTGTTCATGAAGGTGAGGATGGGGGTATCGCGCAGCCGGGTCACTTCCATCAGCTTGCGAGTACGATCTTCGACACCCTTGGCGGCATCGATGACCATCAGGCAGCAGTCGACCGCCGTCAGAGTACGGTAGGTATCTTCGGAGAAGTCCTCGTGACCCGGGGTATCGAGCAGGTTGACCAGGCAATCCGCATAGGGAAACTGCATCACAGAGGTGGTGATGGAGATACCACGCTGCTTCTCCATCTCCATCCAGTCGGATTTGGCGTGCTGGCCTGAGCCACGGCCCTTGACGGTACCGGCGCGCTGAATGGCATGTCCGAACAGCAGGACCTTTTCGGTGATGGTGGTTTTACCCGCATCCGGGTGCGAGATGATCGCAAAAGTGCGTCTCTTGGAGACTTCACTCAGAAATTCAGCTGACATAATTCAACGTTCTTCTATTGGGCGGCGGCCTTGGCCACCATGGGAATAAATACGGGATGCCGCTCACGGCACATGTATACGCAACGAAAGCCACGCCAGCTGGCGTTTTGCCAACCCGGTGGAGAGAGGGAGGAGGGCTGCGTTACATGGGTCTTCTCGCCTGAGTCAAAGCAAAATTGCGCGACATTATACCCGCGCGAGTGAAAAATACCCAGCCCGGCTTAGGGCCGTTCGCGAAGGGCGTCAGATCGCTCTATTCGGCCCGCATTACCTGGTTGCGACCGGCCTGCTTGGCTCTGTACATGGCCTCATCAGCCCGTTTGATCAGGTCCCCCAGACTGTCATCGAGCAGGCTGCATTCGGCACAGCCGATGCTGACATGCACCGGATGACCCTCCGGCATCTCCTCTATGTGCAACCGGGAGACCTCATGACGGATCCGCTCAGCCACCTCGAGTGCCTCCTCCATACTGGTATCAGGCAGCAGCACCAGAAACTCTTCGCCACCGTGCCGCCCGACCCTGTCCAGATGACGCATCTGGGCGCCGATGCACCTGGCCACGGCAGTCAGCACCCTGTCTCCCATGTGGTGACCCAGGGTGTCATTGACCTGCTTGAAGTGGTCTATGTCCAGGATCAGCACGCACAGTGGCTTGCCATTGTCTCTGGCCTGCCTGAACCACACTTCTCCCTTGGCCTGGATCTGGCGACGATTGTGGATGCCGGTCAGCTCGTCGGTCATGGCAAGCTGACGCAGCTTGCGGGAGCGATTTAACAGGTAGAGCGCCAGCATCCCCATAACGACCAGCAACAGTACCACCACGATATATTGCCACTGGCGCCGTTCCTGCAACTGCTTCAACCGCTCGGCCTGAACCAGCTGCCGGGTCTTGAGGGTCTGGTTCTCCAGCTCCTTGCGCGCCAGATCGAACTCCAGACGGATCTGGGCCGAACGCTGTTCGTTCAGCAAGCGATCCAGCTCGCTCTTTATCTGCACATACTGCTGGAGCGCCGCCAGCGCACCATTGACCTGACCCTGCTGCTCAAGAATTCTGGCCCTTGCCTGATAGATCCAGGCGAGAAAGCGCTGGTTCTGCTCCTGACTGAAGATGGACTCGGCCCTGGCCAGATAGTGCAGGGCCTTGTCCCACTCCTTTTTGGCATCCAGCGTCAATCCCATCACCAGTTGCCATAGCCCCAGCGTCGCCTCGTCCGTATCTTTTTCATGTCGATACAGAACAGGTTTCGCCTGCTCCAGCTTGGTCAGCGCCTCGTCAACCCGCTTCAGATTCAGCAGGCACCAGGACAACTCGACCCTGAGCCAGGCGAGATCCATCTCTCTCTGCTGCTGACGGTAATAACGCTCCCCCGCTTCTAGCAGGGGCAGGGCTTGCTCGTAACGGCCCTGATCGGTATAGAGGATGGCCAGCTGGGTACCGACATCGATCAGGTTGCTCTGATCGTGCCGTTGCAGATAGGCCTCCATCAGCTCTTCAAAATACTCATGGGCTCGCGCGTATATCCCCATTCGCCGGTAGGTGTTGGCAATCTGGGCCAACACCTGCAGCCTCATCCCCTCCAGTCCCAGCGCAACATAGCCGTCATAGGCGGCGAGCAGGTCTATCAAGCCCTGTGCCAATGCCCCCTGATAGGCAAACATATCGCCCCGATAACTGAGTGCATCGCTCTTCAGACGAGGATCCTCGAGAGCCTCAGCCAGTACCAGGGCGGCATCATAATCCGCCTTGGCCTGGGTCATATTGCCCAGCATCTGCTGATTGAAGCCCCGGCAGATAAAGAGCCCGGCCTCCGTCTCTCTGTCCTGCTGCTTGCGAGCCGACGCCAACTGCTCACTGGCAAACGCAATGGTCGCCTCATATTCGCTGGTACGCTCGGAATCGCGCGCCCAGCACTGCAACCGGGCGATGCGCCCCTGCAACTGTGGTGAGTAGCTCTCCCTGTGGGCCGCCAGGGCGGCAACCCGCAACCGGAAGACGCGAGGGGGAAGAGCATCATTTTCCAACTGGCTCAGCTCCCCGACGAGCACAGGTTCCGGCAAGGGGCCACGGGCTGCCCACACCGGCGCGGCCCACCCTGCGAGCAGGAGCAGCGGCATCAGACAAAGTGAAGCCATTTTAGGAATCATGAGAGGAAACAAGCTCATTGCTGCGCAAACATGGACTTATCATATCGCTCCTTGGGTGGCTCGCCAGCAAAACCTGTCTATGCGGTACCACTCACGGGCGATCAGCCCTGGCCAGAAGCTTTGCAGAGTGCAAGACGAGAGGAGGGCTGCATTATCGTTTTGTCGCACTTTACAGGCTCACAGCCAGCATCGACTATAGGCCGCAACGACCACAGGGAAGAACGAGTTCATGACATACGAGGAGCTGCAGGCCGCCTATGACAAGCTGCTGCAGGAGAATGAGCGCCTGAAGCGGGTGGCCGACGATGCACGGGAGAAACTGGATGCCGCCATGGACGGCACTGGCCTGTGTATCTGGCAGAATCACCTTCCCACCGGCAAGCTCATCATCTTCAACCGACGCTGGGGGGCCATGCTCGGCTACCAGCCCAAGGAGCTGTCGGCCCACTTCGATGTGTGGCGTGAACACCTGCATCCGGAAGACAGGGAGCGGGTACTGCAGGCCTTCTTCGATCATCTGAGCGGCAAAAGCCCCTTCTATCAGGTGATGCACCGCATGATCGCCAAGGATGGCAAGACCACCTGGGTGCTGGACAGGGGCCGGGTGGTGGAGTGGGATGAGCAGGGCCAACCGCTGCGGGTGATGGGTACCCACATCGACATCACCCATGAGAAGGAGTACGAACAGCAGCTCGCCCAGCTCGCCCATCGGGATCCTCTCACTGGCCTGCTCAATCGCACTGCATTGCAACGCCAGTTCCCGCAGGAGTTCAGGGCCATCTGCTTCATCGATCTCGATAACTTCAAGCAGGTGAACGACAACCTGGGCCACAGGGCAGGTGATGAGCTGCTGATCGCCCTCACCCAGCGGATCAAGGCCTGTTGTGACGAAGGGGTGAAGTTGGGCCGCCTCGGCGGGGACGAGTTCGTGTTGCTGCTGCCCTGGCACAGTGACGATCCCCGCACCCATCACCTGGCCCACCAGTGCGTCAATGTCATCTCGACTCCGTTCGAGCTGCCCAACGGCGAAGCCGAGGTGGGATTGAGCATGGGGATAGCGCAGATCCGGCCACAGGATGACTTCAGCACGGCGCTGGCCAGAGCCGATCAGGCCATGTATCGGGTCAAACGCAGCGGCAAGAGGGGTTTTTATGTCTCCCAGCCCAGCGGCCAGCCCCTGCTGGATCAGGATCAGGTCAACGAGCGGGGTCTCGGCCACCAGCCCGGTGCCTGAAAAAGGTCAAATGGGCAGCGGCCCCATCACCTTGACCGCGCGAATGGCGAAGTGGCTGCTGATGTCATTGACCATGTCCTGAGACTGCAATCGTCTGATCCACTGCTCATAGGCAGGCAGATCCGGCACCACCACCTCCAGCAGATAGTCGTAATTGCCGGAGACGGTGTGGCAGCTGATCACCTCAGCCATGGCCGCCACCGCCTGCTCGAAGGCATCTACCAAGGGCTCCTTGTGCTGGCTAAGCCGCACGTTGACGAAGATGGTGATGCCAAGGCCAAGTTTCTCCCGCGCCAGCACGGCGCGATACCCCTGAATGTGTCCCTCCCCCTCCAGCCGCCTCAGGCGCCGCGCACAGGGGGAGGCTGACAAACCAACCTGCTCCGCCAGCTCCACTGTGGAGAGGCGACCATCCTGTTGCAGCAACCGCAGCAGATGTAAATCAATTCTGTCGAGCATCTTGGCGATATCCGGTAAAAATCCCTGTTGGATTGGCTGAAGCTAGCAACTACATCTGGATTTCTCAAACAGTTTGCCCTGAAACACCCTCCCTCCTGGCCGGATAATGGTGCAGGACATTCCATGGAGGGAGCCCTTATGTCATTCACCCTGTCACCCCGTTGCAGCGGCTGGGCCGCCGCCCTCGCCACTGTGCTGCTCTGGTCCGGTTTCTTCCTCTCCCTGCGCCTTGGTGCCGAGGAGAAGCTCCCGCCACAGGCGCTGGCGCTGCTGCGATTTGGTATCCCCGCCTTGCTGCTGCTTCCCTACTACTGGCGCCACCGCACCCGGCTGCACAGCATTCCCCTGCGCTGGCAGCTGGCCATGCTGGCCGGGGCCGGTTTGCCCTTCTTCTGGCTCGGAGCCACCGGCATGCAGCTGGCTCCGGTCGCCCAGGGCAGCGCCCTGATACCGGGCACAGCCCCCCTCATGGTCAGCCTGCTGGGCCTGCTGCTGTGGCGTGAACCTTGTCCCGCCCAACGGCGCTGCGGGCTCTCCCTCATCGCCCTGGCCACAGCGACCCTGCTGCTGAGCGGGGAGCCCGGTTTATGGCAGGGGCAAGTCTGTTTTCTGGGGGCGGCCCTGCTGTGGGCCCTGTTTACCCTGGCAGTCAGGCACAGCGGACTCGCGGCACTGGATGCCGCCGCCCTGGTGGCGGTGCCCTCAGGCCTGTTGCTGCTGCCGACACTCCTGTGGAGCCCCTTGCCCACTGTGAGTCATGCCAGCATCTGGTTATGGCAGGGTTTATTGCAGGGAATTGGGGCCGGTTTGCTGGCGGCGCTCTGT
Source organism: Aeromonas sp. 9A (assembly GCF_963900955.1). Taxonomy (NCBI): domain Bacteria; kingdom Pseudomonadati; phylum Pseudomonadota; class Gammaproteobacteria; order Aeromonadales; family Aeromonadaceae; genus Aeromonas; species Aeromonas sp. 9A. The sequence goes on along the minus strand of NZ_CAWRFG010000001.1, from coordinate 1,088,894 downwards.
TACGCCCACGCCATTCGCACCCTGGGGGCCGAGGTCAGCTCGGCACTCGGCTCCCTGACCCCTGTGATGGCGGCCATGCTGGCCTGGTGGCTGCTGGGAGAGACCCTCTCCCAGCCGGTATGGCTGGCCATGGGCCTCTTGTGTGTCGGCGTTGTGCTGGCCAGTCTGCCAGTATGGCGCGGATCAGGGGGGGCAATATCAGCTACGCAACCAGCGGCGCAGCAGGCGACCGCGCAGACCGCAGTCGAGTAGCCAGCTTTTATCGAACACCCGCAGCAGGGCCGGCTTGGCGTGACGAGACATGGCAACGGCGTTGAACCGGGTGCCACGGCCACGCTGGCGATCCATCAGCTCCACCAACGAAGCGGGCAGACGCTGGGCAATGAAGTCGGAGATCACCAGCACATCCGCCAGCTCGAAACCGGGCGCCTGTAACTGTTGCAGGGTGGCGCTCAGGCAGGGCAGCAGATCCGTGCCGCCATTGAAGGTCATGGCCAGAAAACGCTGAGCTTCATCGAGGCCGTTGGCATCGGTCAGCTCGAAGGTCGCCACATCGGTGGAGAAGAGCATCACGAAGCAGCGCCGCTGCTCGGTCAAGGCAAGCTGCAACAGCGCCAGCGCCAGCGCCTTGGCACACTGCTCAGGGTAACCCCCCATGGAACCGGACGTGTCGATACAGACAATCACTGGCCCCATGGGCTGCAACTCCTGATCACCCCGATCCGTGGTACGAGGCAGCAACTGATGCCTCGGCAGGGTGCCTCTGGCCTGATAGCTGAGCAGACGCCGCTCCAGATAGCGGCGGTAAAACTCCAGCTCCAGCTCGGGCACCCCCAGCATGACGGCCTCACTCGGCAGCATTCTCATCAGATCATTGGCCGGGTGGATCCCGACCAGATCATCGGGCACATCGTCACTTAACACCGGCTCCTGGATCAGGGTGGGCTGCGGCGGCTGGGGCCGCTGCAACTGCTCGCTATCGTGCAGACTGCGCCCCATGCTGTCTGCGATCTCCTGCAACATGGGCTCTTTGCGCAGCATGGCGGCATATTGGCGGATCAGCACCAGAGAGGCAGGCTGCCAGCGTCCCTGAGCCAGGTTCCACAAGCCACCGGCCGTGCGCCGCTGGGGATCCAGCACTTGTTCCAGCTCCTCGCTGGCGCCTATCTGTTCCTCCAGCTCCTGCTGCAACCTGAGCCGCTCCGCCTCGGCCAGCTCCTGCTGCAAACGCAGCAAGGCCCCCACCAGGCTGGCTCGCCACTTCTCAAGCATCAGCCGCCTGGCACCCTCGGTGGGATGATCCACCAACTGATGGGCCAGCTGTCGCCCCTCATCGGCAAAGTCGCTACCCCGCTCCAGAGCACTGAGCAGGGTAGGCAACTCGGCCACAAGGCGAGCGAGGGAAAGGGAGATAAAGTGCTGATAGAGCAGAAACTCCTGTTCCAGCACGGGAGGCACAGGAGTATGGGCTATGGTGTCGTTCACCTGATGGCGCCAGCGCTGCAACCGCTGTTTCAGGGAACGGCCCTGTGCCTTGCCTATCCGGATGAAGCGGGAGATCTGGGTACTGGCCAGCAGGGCGACCACCATCTCGGACACCATCTCTCCCTCCGAGATCGCCAGCAAGGCGCTCATGGTGCCAATTTCGATCATTTACCCCTGCTCCCCGCACAGCAGTGGCAGGCGCTGCTGCCACTGGGCCAGCTGCTCAGCCGTTTGATCAAGTTCACGGGCCAGGGTGAAGAAGCCCTCCTCGATGGCAACCAGCCAGCGCGAACCGATGAAATGGTGGGGTTGGTGGTCATCAAAACGATGACGCTGGCGACGCAGATCGGTGCGCAAGGCCGCCAGCTGGTCACTGAGGTTGGCAAGGGTCTTGTACCAGGGGGCGCTTATCAGACCAGGCAAGGGCTCACGGCACACCAGCACCAGAGGAATGGGGTGACGCTGGCTGTCGAGCAGATTGAGACGCTGGCTGCTGTCGAGCTCAAGCTCCAGCGTCAATCCTGTCTTGCTGCCAACGGGATGGAACATCACCTTGTCGCCACCGAACTGCCAGTGACCCAGCACCACCTTGTCACACTCCAGTGTCTCTACCAGCAGATCCGGCTCCTCCGGGCTGAGTCGGGCCGGGGTAAGCAGGTGCAGCTGGATTTGCAGACCCCGCTCCCCCTGCTTGCGGGCCTCCTCCAGGGGCAATTGCCAGCCCTTGCTGCGCTTGCCCAGCATCCCCTTGCGGGGATCAGCCTTGAGCGCCAGCCGGATACTCATCTGCTGTTGCAACTCCTGCAAGGCCGAGGTGACGGCCATATGACGGGAAATCAATGCCTGCTGCCGGTAGCAGTGCAGGCGGGCAAACTCCTCCATCAGCGTCAGCAGGGCGGTGCGGCTCTCTTCGTTATGCCAGAGACAATCTTTCAGCAGCAGCAGATCCAGCGGCGCTACCTCCCGCCGGCCATGGAAGAAGGCACTGGCCTTGCACAGGCGCACCGCCTTTTTCCAGCGCCGATCCGAGACATAGCAGGGTTCGTCGCCCATGCTGTCGAGCCGCTGTCGCAGCTGATAGACAAGCTCGAAGACCTCGTCAGGCAACACCACCTGCTCGATCTGCCGCTGCCACAGCAGATATTCCTCGCTTTGCACCTGCAGGGCGGGAGAGAGGTGACGGGGGGAAGCGCCATCACTGGACAACATGGCCTGGAAGTTGGATTTCTCTTGCACCCTGTCCATCCAGACACGCACCAGCATGCGGTCGTAGAGCGCATCCAGCCCGCTGTCCGGGGCGGGCAGCTCGTTGGAGGCGCTGATCAGCAGACGCATCGGAATGGGGAGTGTCTCGTCGCCATTACGGAACTGACGCTCGTTGATGGCAGTCAGCAGGGTGTTGAGGATGGCCGGGCCCGCCTTCCAGATCTCGTCGAGAAAGACCACCTCGGCCTGGGGCAGATATCCGGCGGTCAGGCGCAGGTACTTGCCATCTTCCTTCAGGGCCTGGATAGACAAGGGGCCAAACACCTCCTCCGGCGTGCTGAAGCGGGTCATCAGGTACTCGAAATGACGGGCTTCATGGAAGGCAAGCTTGAGACGACGGGCAATCAGGCTCTTGGCAATCCCGGGGGGGCCCAGCAGAAACACGCTCTCGCCGCTCAGTGCCGCCAGCAGGCCTAGCCGCAAGGCATCCTGGCGTTCATAAAGCCCCTCGCCGAGGGCGGCCAGCAGGTTGGGCAGGCGTTCATGAATGGGCACGGCACGGGCAGAACTGTGAGCAGATAATGACATAGAGAGCATTCCGAAGCTGGGATCACGATAATTCCGGGTCACGTCATGACGATCAGATTGCCCGGGGTTGGTTTTATTATGATGTTGTCTGTTATGGTCTGCCTGCCAACCCCATCCCGACTGACCGGACTGGAAGCACAGCAGAATGGCAAAGGGCAAAGAGTGCAGAAAAAGGCGTTCGAGTGTACCCTTCGCAGCACATTTTTCACCAACTCAGATCAAGAGTGAGTCATCATCCATGCAAGATCCCGTTCGCCAGCACATCTTGGCCAGAATCGGTATTCAAGGCTGGCAACTCAGACGCCCCCAGTTACTTGCTGGCTCTCGTGATGAGGCAGCACAGACCGGGCAGCCAGATCCCCGGCCTCATGTCGACCTGCCCACCGGCAAGCTCTGGGTGCGGGCACCGGCGCTGCCGGATACCGCTCTGCTCCATGACATCTGCCAGCTGCTGGGGATTGCCCCCCATGAGGTGAGCCTGCTGCAGGAGATGCCGGAGCAAGCCGCGCCCCCGCTGCTCTGGCTCACCGAGCCGGATCCTCGCTGGCCAGAGGCGCTGATCTGTCCGCTCTCCCCCGATGCGCCCCACAAACGGGCGCTGTGGCAACAGTTGCGCCAACGGGTGCCATCCTGCCAGGAGCAGGGCTCATTGTGATCGGCTCCGGGCCGCAATGCAGCCCGGCCATCTCATCTTTACCAAACTTTACATTTGGCCGACCGGGCCAGCCGACCCCGCATTAACCGGAGTGATCATGCACCTCTTTCGCCCCCTGCTCGAATCCGACTTCGAGCTTGTCTATCCCATAGAACAAGCCGCCCACAAGGAGCCCTGGAGCCAGGCCAATCTGCTCTCCTGTTTCGGGCCGCGCTATCTCAATGGTTTGACGCTGGTGGATGGACGTCCTGCGGGGTTCTACATCTCGGATCTGGTGGCGGGCGACAGTTCGCTGATGAACATCTGCGTGCACCCCGATTTTCAGGGCAAGGGGCTGGGACGGGCACTGCTGAAGGAGTATCTCGCCCGCAGCAAGGAAAAGAGAGCCGAGGCCTGGTTTCTGGAGGTGCGCGCCAGCAACAAGACAGCCATCGGCCTCTACGAGAGTGAAGGGTTTGCCGAGTATTGCCGCCGGGTCGACTACTATGGCACCGGCAACGAGCGGGAAGATGCCGTGCTCATGTCCCGCCTGTTCGACTTCAGCTGATACGGGCTGTCATTCCAGCGGTGCATCGTTTACCGCAGGATCTTGCAACGCCAGCGTGGTGTGGACCACAGCAGCGAAAGCCGCCGGAGAGAGCGGCATGAAATAACCCCTCTGCCAAGTCACACCGGGCATCCAGATCTGCTGGATATCTGGGACTATCTTGATGGGTTTGAAAGGGCCACCACTCTCTTGCAAGTAAACGCCAGGCAAGGTGGCCGTTTTGGGGAAATAGCTCAAGACCAGTTCACTGCCATCTTTATTGTCAGCCTTGAGCCGCACCCTGACCACCTCCCCATACACCTTCGCCATGGCAGGATCACGCCACAGCAGCTTGTCCAGCAGCTCGCATCTACGGCATTTTTTACCTTCCAGAAGATAGAGCAACGGCTTGCCACTGCTTGCTGCCTGCTGTTGGGCCTGGTTATATCCCTTGATGCCGTAGTACCAGGGCGAGGTCACCTGACGATTTGCCCAGAGCCACCAGGTGACCCCAACCATCAATAATGACACCACCACCACAACCGCAACGACTATCACTACCAGCCGGCCTTTCAATACCATCATCTGCTCCTGTTAACCGGATCCTTATGGTTATCAAGCATCATGCCTCAGCTCGATCTGGTTGGCGACTTTGTGATCCAGAACAAACAGCGAACACTTGTAAGCTGTAATGTTGGAGTTTAAACTCTAGCGCGAATTTTAGTGCCCTCGCGGGCGTACAACTGTTACTTGAGGATGTTTGACTGATGCCGAAACTCCATCTGGTTCGACTGATGCGTGAACGTATTGCCCGGCTTGGCAACAAGGCCGCCCTGCGCGTACAACAGGATGGCCAGTGGCGCGCCATCGGCTGGCGTACCCTGGGACAGGCCATGGACTACTGTGCCCAGGCGCTGATCCGCGCCGGCCACCAGCCAACCGAAATGGTCGGTCTCTACGCTCGCAATATGCCGGAGTGGACCCAGGCAGATCTCGGCATCCTCGCCGCCCGCGGCGTCAGCGTGCCCATCTACCCCACCAGCACCCTTGAGCAACTCAGGTACATAGTGCGCGATGCCAGTATCGGCCTACTGTTCGTGGGTGAGCAGCCCCAGTTCGATCAGGCGCTGACCTTGTTGAATGATGGCGAGATCCGCCAGATTGTCGCCCTCGATGGCAAGGTCAATCTGCGCGGCTGCGCCCAGGCCAGCCACTTTCAGGAATTTCTCGCTTCCGGCAACCATCAGGCCAGCGAGCAGGAGCTGCAGGTGCGGGAAAGCCAGTACCGGATGGATGACCTGCTGACCCTGATCTACACCTCGGGCACCACTGGCGAACCCAAGGGGGTCATGCTCGATTTTGCCAACATCGCCGCCTGTTTCGAGATGCACAACAATCGCCTCGACCTCAACGAGCAGGATGTGTCGCTCTGCATGCTGCCGCTGAGCCATGTGTTCGAACGCGCCTGGACCTACTATGTGCTCTACTGCGGCGCCGAGAACGTCTACATTCGCGACCCGCAGAAGGTGATGGACGTCATCGGCGAGGTGCAGCCGACCGTGATGTGCGCCGTACCGCGCCTCTACGAGAAGGCCTACGCCATGATCCAGGCCAGGGTTGCCCAGGCGCCGCGCCTGCGCCGCGCCCTGTTTGGCTGGGCCACCCGCGTCGGCAAGCAGATGGTGGCGACCCGTCAGGCGGGCAAATCAGCCTCTCCCCTGCTCTGTGCCCAGCTCGCGCTGGCGGAGCGACTGGTGTTTCGCAAGCTGCGCGCCCGCTTTGGCGGCCATACCCGCTTCCTGCCGGTGGCTGGCGCTCGTCTGGCCGACGACGTGAATCTCTTCTTCCAGGCCATGGGGCTCAACCTCAAGTACGGCTATGGCATGACGGAGACCACAGCTACCGTCTGCTGCTACGAAGATCAACAATTCAAGCTGGGCTCCATCGGCACCGCCCTCAATGGCATCGAAGTGAAGCTGGGGGAGAACAACGAGCTGCTGGTTCGCTCACCGACAGTGATGCGCGGCTACTACAACAAGCCGGAAGCCACTGCCGAGGTGATGACCGCAGATGGCTTTCTCTGTACCGGTGATGCGGGCGAGCTGGACAAGGATGGCAACATCTACTTCACCGAACGGCTGAAGGAGCTGATGAAAACCTCCAACGGCAAATACGTGGCACCGCAACTGGTGGAAGGGACCATCGGCAAGGATCGCTTCATCGAGCAGATCGCCATCGTCGCCGATGCCCGCCACTTCGTCTCGGCGCTGATCGTACCCTGCTTCGAATCGCTGGAAGAGTACGCCCGCTCCATAAACCTGCACTACCAGTGCAAGACGGAGCTGCTGCGCCACTCCCGGGTGATGGAGTTCTTCGATGCCCGCATCCAGGATCTGCAAAAGGAGCTGGCCAAGTTCGAGCAGGTGAAGAAGTTCACCCTGCTGCCGAGCGCCTTCTCCATGGAGCTGGGAGAGATCACCCCCACCATGAAGCTGCGCCGCAAGATCATTGAATCCAAGTACCAAAGCGAGATCGAGGCCATGTACAACCATGTCTGAGTACAACCACGTCTGATCCCGCCCGCCATGAAATCAAAAAGCCGCTCATAGAGCGGCTTTTTGCTGTCTGTCTGACAAGTGATCAGGGCAGTTTGACCAGTGGCAGCTCGCGCATCTCGGTGGGACGGCCCCCCTGGATCTTGTCGACCTCTGCCAGCGCCTGCTTCACCTCATCCCCATTGCGCAGCAGACGATAGGTCAGATCGAAGGTCTTGGTCTCCCCCGGCTGGATCTTGGGCACCAGCCCCAGCGGACGCTGGTACTTGGTACTGTAGGCATAGCTGGTGCCAGGCTCGATACCCGTCACATACCCCTGGGCCCGGGTGTCGGTGTTCTTCCACAGGGTCAGCACGGGCAGCTGGTGGGTATTGTAGGCCACCGCCACACCGGCGCTGCCCTGCCGGTTGTTGAGCACAGCCAGCGTATTGCCATCGGCATCGCTGTAAGGCACCAGGTTGAACACCATCTCGTCGAAACCCTTGGTCGGCCCCAGATAGGTTTGCCAGCTCTTCAGGCCCGCCTTGGCGTAGTCGTTGAACGGGGAGATCTGCTTCACCGGCGTGCTGACTTGCGCCCCCTCTTCCAGGATCGGCGCCCCGAAATTGCTGTGGTAGATGATCTGGTACTCGTTCTCATAATCCGCGTGGTTGGTCAGCTTGTCCTGCAGGGAAAATTCCGCCTGACCGGGCACTACACTCAGCTGGGTCCAGGTAACCAGCTCGCTCATCTTGAAGGTGCGCTCATCCACCCGTCCCAGCACATGAATGGCATAGGGCGGCTCCTCATCTATGGTCACGCTGACCACGGATGCCGGTATGTTCTGCACCCGACCATGCAGGCTCTTGAGTCGGCCGTCATCGTCCACCCCGGGGTGGCCTGTCCACTCGTAACCGCAGCGCACCAGCATCTCATTGAAGCCATCGAGCCAGCCGAGACCGGCGCGGCTCTCCAGATCGATGAAGGCCGGGTTGACCACCTCCTTGACGGGAGAATCCCAGCCGAGGCGCAGATCGGCGCCCTTGACCTCCTTGATCCCCATGCCTCGGGTCGGCACCAGGGTAATTTTCATTACGCCGTTGTCGACGATCAGCAGATCCACCCCCTCCTGCCGTCCGCCGTGCAGCCGCTTCTTCTCGATGGAGAAGGGTACCGGGCTCTTGATCCCCAGCTTGTCGCTGGTGATCTTCCAGTCCCCCACATCCAGCCCCTGCTGGGAGTCGGTCAACAGGAATTCGGCGGCCTGGCCAGAGCTCGCGCCCAGGGCGAGCAGAACGGCAATGGAGAGTTTCTTCAACATGGATTTATCCTCGTGTCTCTTGTTCTTGTGAATGGTTTTCGTGAAAGCTGAATCGTTTCAGTTAGCGAGACGTTAGGCCCCCATCCCACAAGACTCAAGCTGTAAAAGGGCGAAATGTGAGCCGATTGACAATAAAAGCCCCACCCACCCTGCTGAAGTGAAGGCTGACTCACACTTATTTTCGGGTACTTTTTGGACGCGTTGGCGTGCTGGCTGGAATGACAAACCGCGCAATAAAAAGCCGCTCCCGAGAGCGGCTTGCAAACAGAGAAGCAGAGGGATCAGGTCGTGGTCTGACGGATACCGAAGTAGTCGGCCAGGAAGTCGTCGAACGACAGGCTGTCGCTGCGTTCACGCTCGCGCTGCTTGGCCAGGGATTCCCGCGCCTCGGCGGCGAAATAGGCTTGATCCCAGTACTGCAGCTCACCGGCCAGCATCTCTTCCCGGTAGCGGCTCGCCAGCTCGTCGCCGAAGCAGCCGTTGTCCTGGCCGCTCTCCAGCAACTGCTTGAGCAGACGGGCAGAGTAGGTCAGATCCGGGTTGAGCAGCTTCTCCCTGTGCATAGCCAGCGTCTCGCGGTAGCGATTGCGGCCACAGCAGCGGTCCAGCAGCTCGGCCACCTGGGCCAGCTCGTCAAACAGCTGGAGGCCGTACTCCTTGAGGCCGATGGCGTTGCCCTGCTCGTCTTCCAGTTCCAGTCCGGGGCGACGCCCTTCCAGCACTACCTTGTTCTGGTTGCGGCGATTGCGGGCAATCTCCTCGTCCCCCAGCACGGGAGACGGGCGCAGCAGACACCAGACCAAGAAGAGGTCGAAGAAGCGGATCTGATCCGCATCGATACCAAATGGCGTGAAGGGATTCACGTCCACGGTGCGCAGCTCGATATACTCGATGCCACGCTGCTCGAGCGCATCTGAGGGCTTCTCGCCGCTGCGCGGCGTGCGCTTGGGCCGGATCGGGGCGTACAGCTCGTTCTCCAGCTGCAACACATTGTCGTTGAGCTGACGATACTCGCCGTTTACCTTGACCCCAATCTTGGCGAAGTCGGGATCATGGGTGTTGATGGCACGACGCAGGCTGTTCACATAGTCGGGCAGGCTGTCGTGGCTTATCTTCAAGCCTGCCTGGGCGCTGTTGGTGTAACCAAGGTCGGACAGGCGCAGGGCCGTGGCATAGGGTAGATAGAGGGTGCCCTTGCCGGTTTTCTGGAACGGCAGGCTGCTCTTGCGCCCCTTGAGGAAAGAGTCGCAGATGGCCGGCGAGGCGCCAAACAGATAGGGCACCAGCCAGCCGAAGCGGTAGACGTTGCGAATAAGCCCCATGTACTTGTCGGAGATGAAGCGCTGGCTGCAGCAGCCCTCGCCCACCAGATCCTGCCACTCGCACCAGAAGCTGTCCGGCATGGAGAAGTTGAAGTGTACCCCGGCAATCACCTGCATCAGGCTGCCGTAACGGTTCTTCAGCCCCTGCCGGTAGAGGGTCTTCATCCGCCCTATGTTGGAGCTGCCGTACTGGGCCAGCCGTATGCTCTCCTCGTCGCCGACGAAGCAGGGCATGGAAAGCGGCCAGATCCGCTCATCACCGAGATGGTGGATGGCGTGACGATGAATGTCGCCCAACTGCTCCATCAGGCTGTCGATGGAGTCGGTCGCCGGTGTGATGAACTCCAGCAGGCTCTCGGAGTAGTCGGTAGTGATGTTGGCGTGGGTCAGCGCAGAACCCAGACTACTGGGATGATCCGTCTGGGAGAGAGTCCCTTGCGGGGTAATGCGCAGACATTCACGTTCGATCCCGCGCCGGATCCCCTTGAGGGCCGTCAGCCGATCAGGCGAACCCAGGGCGGTCAACAACTCGGTGAGTGACAAGCTAGTCGTAGTCATATTCACGGCTCATGTGTGGCCGCCCCTCAGGGGGGCGACACTATATTTATGAAACGCCCTCAGGGCAGCTGCAACGGATAGATGGGAAGATGAAGCTCCTTCAGGGGTTTTTCAAGCTTTTGCTTGTCACCCACCACCACAATCACCATGTCAGCCGGATCGAGCCAACGGGCGGCACTGGCTTTGAGCACCTCGGGTGACACCGTTTTGATCAGCTGGTTCTGGGCCTGCACATAGTCCGGCTTCAGGTCATACATGATCATCTGCAGCAGGAAACCGGCCTTCTGACCGAGGGTTTCGTAGGAGAGGGCATCCTGCTGGGAGACGGCACTGCGCATATAGGCCAGCTCCACCGGCGTCGGGCCGCTCTTGCGGTAGTTGTCCATCTCCTTGAGGAACTGACGGATGGCATCCACGGTCGCATCGGCCCGCACATTGGCGCCGGTGGCGAAGGTACCCACCTCGCGATTGGCGGAGAAGCCCGAGCTGGCGCCATAGGTGTAGCCCTTGTCTTCCCGCAGATTGAGGTTGATACGGCTGTTGAAGTTGCCACCCAGGTTGAAGTTCATCAGCCCGGCGGTGAAGTAATCCCCCGTGGTATCAAACGGCATGGCGCGACGGCCAATGCGGATCACCGACTGGGGAGCCCCGGGCTTGTCAACCAGATAGATACCCGGCTTGGCCTGCTCGCCCTCGGGCTTGAGGCTGCCAAGGGTTGGCGCTGCCCCCTTCCACTGGGTCAGGAAGCCAAGTTGCTCCTCCACCTGCTGCTGGGCTACGTCACCCACCACCACCACCTTGGCGTTGGTTGGGTTGTAGTAGTTCTGATAGAAGCGCTTCACATCCGCCAAAGTCAGCTTCTCGACATCGGCCAGCACACCGTCGCCCGGTTGACCGAGGCGGTTCTCCTTGCCATAGACCAGCTCACGGAAAGCCTGGCCTGCCAGCCACTCGGGCTGCTGCTGGCTCTGCTTCATGCCTTGCAGCATCTGCGCCTTGACCCGCTCGAAGTCAGCTTCCCGCATGCCGGGACGCTCGAATACCTCGCGTACCAGACCCAGGGTCTGGGGCAGCTTGTCGGTCAGGCTGCTGATGGTGACCAGGTTGCTGTACTGGGCACTGGAGACGCTGACGCTGGAACCGAGCTTTTGCAGCTCGTCGCTGAGCTGGGCCTCGGTCAGGCGCACCGAGCCCTGACCCAGCATGCTGGCGGTGAGGCTGGCGAGTCCAAGCTCTCCCTTGCCCTCGGCACGGATGCCACCCGGCAGGGCGATCATGATGGAGACAGCCGGGATCTCGTCACTCTGGGTACCTATGATCTCGATGTTCTTGTCTAGCTTGCCGTGCCAGATGGCAGGTACCTTGACGCTGACCGCCTCGCTCGCCTTGGGCTGCACGCTGCGATCGAAGTTGTCCTTGACCGGACGCAGCGCCAGCGGTTCGTCGTGCTGGCTGTAATCCGGCAACACCCGCTTGGCAGGGGTGAAGTTCGGCTTGGCCACCTGCCAATCCGTCTTGCCCTTGGGCACGACGCTCAGCACGACCGCCGGCTTGCCCAGGATGAACTTGTCGTAGGCCGCCTTGACCTGCTCAGGTGTCACCTTGCCGATGGCATCCAGGCTCTTGAACACATAGTTGGGGTCCTGGGCAAACACCTGGCCCATGGCGAGCTGGCTCACCTTGCCGGAGACGCTGTCCAGACCCCAGATGGCGGAGGCACGGTAGCTGCTGATGGCCTTTTCCAGGTCCTCCGGTTTGAGCCCGCGACCGGCAAACTCGCCGATCACCTTGTCCACTTCCCCCTTGAGGGTCTTGAGGCTGCCATCTACCGTAGGGTTGGGATAGGCATAGACGGTCAGGGTGCAGGCCAGCTCCTCGCAGTAGTGGGAAGCGCCCACGTCGATGGCCTTGCCGGTTTTCACCAGCGACTGATAGAGCATGGAGCTGGCGGAGCCGCCGAGCACGTCGGCAAACATGTCCAGCGCCGGCTCCTGCGGATCTCCGAGCGACACGGTCGGATAGCTGATATAGAGCAGCGGCAGGTGAACCTTGTCTTCCAGCGTCACGTAGCGGGTCTCTGGCAGGGTCACGGGGGCCGGGGTCGGCTCTGCCACGTCAGGGCCACGGGGAATGGAGCCAAAGTATTGCTCAATCCAGGCCAGCGCCTGCTTGGTATCGAAGTCGCCACCCAGGGTCAGGGTGGCATTGTTGGGGCCGTACCAGCGCAGGAAGAACTGCTTGAGGTCATCTACCCCGACCCGGTCCAGATCCTCCACATAACCAATGGGCTGCCAGGAGTAGGGATGGGTGCGCGGATAGAGCGCCTCCCCCACTTTCTCACTCACCAGACCGTAGGGTTGGTTGTCGATGCGCTGGGCCCGCTCGTTCTTGACGGTGGCGCGCTGGATCTCGAACTTCTTCTGGCTGACCGCATCGAGCAGGAAGCCCATGCGATCCGCCTCAAGCCAGAGCACCTTTTCCAGCTGATTGGCCGGCACAGTCTCGAAATAGTTGGTTCTGTCCTTGTTGGTGGTGCCGTTCATGTCGCCACCGGCCTCGTTGATGATCCGCATATGCTCCTGATCACCGACGTGCTTCGAGCCCTGGAACATCATGTGTTCGAAGAAATGGGCGAAGCCGGATTTGCCCACCTGTTCACGGGCCGAGCCCACGTGATAGGTCACATCCAGGTGTACCAGGGGATCGGACTTGTCGGGCGCCAGGATCACGGTCAGACCGTTGTCCAGCTTGTACATCTGATAAGGAATACCGAGCTTGCCCTCTTCCTTGACCTGCTCCGACACCAGGGTAGGTGCCGCGAGCGCCGGCAGGGTGAAGCCCAGAAGAATGCTGAATGGAATGAGTTTGTTCACGGTTACCTCGTGAGTGAAGAAAAGGGCTAGAAAATGTGACTGGCCAGCAGAAAAATCAGGGCATAACGCAACAATTTGCCGAGCCCGATCAGGATGAGAGAGCGCCAGAAGGAGAGGCGCAGCCAACCGGCCAGCAGACAGAGACCATCGCCGACCACGGGTGTCCAGGCCAGCAGCAGACACCAATGACCATGTTGTTTGAGCCAGCCGAGGGCTTTTTGTTCCCCACGGCCTTGAAAATCTTCCGGTTTTTTCTTGAAGGTGGCGAGCCAGCCAAGCCACCAGGTGGTCATGGAGCCGAGGGTATTGCCCAGCGTCGCCCACAGCAGCAGGCTGGTCATGCTCCACTGCCCCTTGGCGGCCATGGCCCCCAGCAAGACCTCCGAGCTGCCAGGCAGCAGGGTAGCGGAGGTGAAGGCGCTCAAAAACAGCCAGCCCAGCCCCATCTCCATCAGGTCATTCATGGGGGATCACCATAGGCAGCAAACTGACGACGCTGGGTGACCCAGTCGACCATCGGGCACGGCCGCCATCATGACCTTCCTATGAGGTCGTGCTCGGCCGCAGGCATGCGCAGCAGCAGCTTGCCACGAACGTGGCCCTCCTCGATGGCCTGATGGGCCAGCCCGCCGTCTGCCAGTGCAAACTCGGCAGAGACGGTCACCTGCACCTGCCCCTGACGCAGCAGGATCAGTATCTTGGCCAGTTGCTCGCGGTCGGGGTGCACCAGCATGCCAAGCACCTCAACGCCAGATCCCGCCGCCAAGTCCTTGATCTGCTGGGCCGTGATGGTGGGTACAGTCACCAGTTTGCCACCGGGCTTGACACAGGCCAGCGCCGCCTTGCCGCTCTCGCCCCCCATCAGATCCAGCACCAGATCAACCTGACCGGTGTGGTCCACGATCTGGGCAACCCAGTCAGGGTCGTGATAATCCACCATCTGACTGGCTCCCAGACTATGGAGGAAACTGTGATTGTCGCGGCCGGCCGTTGCCACCACCTCGGCACCATCGGCAGCAGCAAACTGCACCGCCAGATGGCCCACGCCGCCCGCACCGGCCAGGATCAGCACTCGCTGTCCCGGCTTGAGGCCACCGTGCTCAAACAACCCTTGCCAGGCGGTGAGGCCCGCCAGCGGCAAGGCAGCCCCTTGCCCCAGGGGCACGCCATCGAGCTTGATCAGCTCCCCCTCACTCGCCACGACGGATTCGGCATAGGCGCCCCCCGCCAGCGGAAAACCCACCATGCCGCACACTAGATCACCCTCTACCAGTGACGTGACGCCAGGGCCGACTTTCTCTATCACGCCCGCCACATCATAGCCGGGTGTCCAGGGCAACTTGTCCTTGTTTTCGGCCGCCGCCCAGCCAAGGCCGGCGCGGGTCTTGGCATCGATGGGATTGACGCCCGCAAAGCAGATGCGCACCCGGACCTCCCCTTCTGCAGGCACCTTATCGAGGGAAGGGTTGAGCTTGAGTACCGAGGGGTCGCCGAATGCGGTAATCTGTAGCTGCGTCATTGCACAATCCATCCTGTTGATTGATCAAGGGTCAACAGAATAACAGCGAGGACACCATGGCTCGAATGTTTCTTATTCCTCTGTTGCTGGCTCTGGGGTGGTGGGCCTTGCTGCTCTACTTCCGTATCCCGCTCAAACAGGGGGCCAAGGGGTTTTACTGGATCATCGGCATAGGTGGCGGTATCGCAGGCTTTCTCAGCCTGATGATGGTGCTGACTCACTAGCCAGGCGCAGCTCACGTCGCAAAAGAAGGGCCACCCAGAGGTGGCCCTGATGTCAACCGGCTTGCGAGCTGAGGTGGTAGTGACGGTTGCTGCCCTGCCCCAGCACCCCCTCCGCCAGCAGATGCTGAAATACCCTGTCCACCTCCTCCAGCGACAGCGAAAGGGCCTGCGCCACCGAGCGCTTGCTGCACTTTAGCTCGCCGCTCTCCAGCACTGAGCGTACCTGGGCCACCACAGCCGGCTCGGGTTCCGGCTTGCTCGCCACCATGGGTACTGTGGCCGCCAATTCAGCCTGCCGCGCGGCGGCCTGTTCCCGCGCCTGCTGCCAATGCCACATGCGGCGAAAGCGGTTCTCCTCGCCAATCAGGCTGACGAAGAAGGCGCCGAATACATCCAGCAGCACGGAGAGGAAGCAAACCAGCAGAAACTGTACCTGGCTGAGGCTCATGCCCACCCCGTCCGCCAGGCTGCTCATCAGCCCCAGCATGGAGGATTGCTCGTTGACCGGCTTGGCGTCACGCTCCTGGCGCAACTCATCCTGCTGCAACCTGAGCTTGGTGTTGGCCTGCTGCAAGCCGCTGACGCCGCTGGAGATCCGCGCCATCTCTATGTACTTGCGCGCCGCCTCCTCGTTGAGCTGGATCTGGCGCTCTATGCTGGCGATTTGCTCGTCGAAACGGGCCAGCTCCCGCTCGTGTCGCGCCTGCTGACTCAGCACAGTGTTGGTGGCACTGTTGATGCCACCTATGCTGCCGCCGATGGAGATGGCCGCCAGCACGCTGTAGAACAGCAGCGACCAGAAGGCACCGCCGAGATCCCGCCGCGCCTTGCACTCGCCATATTCGTACCAGACATAAAACTTGCCCAGCTCGAAGATGATGGCCAGGCCGCCGAACAGCCACTTCATCAACGGGTTGTCATCGATGGAGAGAAACAGCAGCAGGGAGAAGACGATGGAGGCCAGAATGGCCAACCCGGTAAAACTGTACACCGTGGTCAGTGCGAACCACCCCTTGGGGTAGCGCAATACGGCAGCAGCCTGTGTGGTCATAATGAAGAGGGGATGCCGTGCAGGAAAAGTTGGCTGCCGATTATAGTCGCCGGACTCACAGAGAGAAGGGCAAACTCTTGAATTCCTTCAGATAGAGAACCAGCTGCCCAGAGTGCGACCAAATCGAACAAATCGGCAACAGAGACGCGCTACAATCGCTCCTCTGACTTAATCCCGTTATGCGGTTATATGCGGTTCCGCCCAGGTTCAGCCCGGCAGAGCTACACTGATCCGCTACTGTCACTACCCGAGGCCATCATGAACAAAACGACCACTATGCTGCTGTCCCTACTGCTGGTCAGCGGTGCCCCCGCTGCGCAACAATCACAGGATAATGGCGGTTCAACCTTCTCCGTTGATGAGCTGTCATTCAATCTGGACTGGGACGACAAGCAGTTCAACTGGTCGCAAACTGACTGCCTTGATCTTGAAACCGGGGGCGCTCTCCCTGCCGATTGCAACAAGGTAAGGCTCAATCTGGACGATCAGGAAAACCGCAACCAGCCCCCCAGCACCAACGAGATGCCGGCCAACCAGCAGAGTGGCCAGTAACAATGGGAGTATTCTTGCCATAAATCCATGCAAGCGCTACCCCACGATTAACCGCAGCGCACTGCTGCTCTCCCTGCTCGTAGTGCAGGGCACCGCTCTTGCTGCGCCCCCCTCCAAAGGAGGCGACGGCATCAACATCTCCGGCAATGACATCAAGATCGATCTCGACTGGGATGACAAAGAGTACGACTGGTGGCAGAACCACTGCCTTGATCTCGATATTGGCGATGGCCGCATCAAACTCAACTGCGACAAGATGGATGGCAAGTACCGGGATCACTACAACCGCAGCATCCACAGCGGCAATAACCCGGGACAAGGTCACGACAAACACAAGGACAAGAGCAACGGCAACGGCAACGGCAACGGCAAGAAAAACTGACCGTCCCTTTCCTCAATACAGCAGGGGCTTCTGGCCCCAGTGCTCATTTCGTTACCAGTAATTCTCCGCACTGATGTTGCCGGGGGCTCGCCGCAGGTTCTTGGCCAGCCCGAGTTCCAGCAAGGTCTGCTGGGTCTCCTTCACCATGGCTGGATTGCCACAGATAAGCACCTGGCTCTGCTCGGGTGAAAATGCGAGCCCGACTCGCGCCTGCAGTCGCCCGTCGGCGATGGCAGCCGGGATCCTGCCAGCCATTGCCCCTGGCCACCCTTCGCGACTGACGAAGGGGACATAATGGAAGCGCGCCCCGTGCTGCTCGGCAAAGCTGGCGATCAGCCCCTGGTAGCTAAGCTCTTCTCCTCTTCTCACCCCATGCACCAGCACCAGGTTCTCGAAGCGCTCAAACGCCTCGCCGTCCGCCAGCATGGAGAGGAAGGGGCCTATGGCAGTGCCGGTGGAGAGCAACCAGAGATCACGGCCGGACGGCACCTCGTCAAGGATCAGAAAGCCGGTCGCCTGGGATTGCACCAGCAGGGTGTCGCCCTCTTGCAGAGAGCCAAGAGATGGCGTCAGCTCACCGTCAGGGATCTCGACCAGATAGAATTCGTGATAGGGGGCTGAGGGGGGATTGACGAAGGAATAGGCGCGCTGGATGCGGCGCTCGCCCTGCGCGAGGGCCAGTTTGGTAAATTGTCCTGCCTTGTAGGGGGCAAGCTCTGCCGCCACGCGCAGGGAAAACAGGGTTGGGGTCCATTCGATGCGCTCGATGACCCGACCTTCGACCCATGCTGCCATAGGGATCTCCTCAAGAGGAACAGAGCTTCACTCTACCCTTTGATCCCAAAATAAAAAACCCGCGCAAATGCGCGGGTTTTTTTGCAACAGCGAATCGCTATTACAGGGCAACAACCTGAACTTGTACGGTTGCTTTGACGTCAGCGTGCAGCTGAACAACAACTTCGTACTCGCCGGTGTTACGCAGAACGTTGCCCATGCGGACCTCGCTCTTGGCAACAGCAACGCCGGCAGCAGTGATGGCATCAGCCACGTCACGGGTACCGATGGAACCGAACAGCTTGCCTTCGTCGCCAGCTTTGGAGGCGATAACAACAGCAGCCAGTTCACCCAGCTTGGCAGCGCGCTCTTCAGCGGCAGCTTTACCGGCAGCCAGCTTGGCTTCCAGTTCAGCACGGCGAGCATCGAAAGTCTCGATGTTGGCCTTGGTAGCCATAACGGCTTTGCCTTGCGGGATCAGATAGTTACGGGCGTAGCCAGCTTTAACAGCGACTTGATCACCCAGACCGCCCAGTTTGGCGATTTTGTCGAGCAGGATAACTTGCATTACCTTTCCTCTATGGAAGTTGAGTTAGGCTTAAGTGCCGGGCCGATTCTTACTTGTTGTGCAGATCGGTGTACGGCAGCAGAGCCAGGTAACGAGCACGCTTGATGGCGCGTGCCAGCTGACGCTGATACTTGGCGCGGGTACCGGTGATACGGCTCGGTACGATCTTGCCAGATTCAGTGACGTAGTTTTTCAGAGTAACGATATCTTTGTAATCGATCTCGGTAACGTTCTCGGCAGTGAAGCGGCAGAACTTACGACGACGGAAATAACGTGCCATGGCCTTTATCCTCTATTCAGTGATCCAGAATTACTCTTCGGAAGACGCTGCTTCAACAGTATCTTCGCGGCGCTCGTCGTCACGACGGACGAAGCGCTCTTCCTTGGCCTTGGCCATCGGAGAAACTTCAGTCACGGCGTGCTTGGTGCGCATGATCATGTTGCGGATAACGGCATCGTTGAAACGGAAGTTGGTTTCCAGTTCATCGATAACGGCTTGCTCTGCTTCCACGTTCATCAGAACGTAGTGAGCTTTGTGCAGCTTGTCGATCGGGTAAGCCAGTTGACGACGGCCCCAATCTTCCATGCGATGGATAGTACCACCCGCGGTGGTGATAGCACCGGTGTAACGCTCGATCATACCGGGTACTTGCTCGCTCTGGTCCGGATGAACCATGAAGACGATTTCGTAATGACGCATTTTAGCTCCTTACGGATTAATTCAGCCTCCGCCCAGGTGCAGCCAGACCTCGGAGGCAAGGAACGTATGGTGTGTTTAGACGCTGCTTTCTAGGGCGGCGTATTGTACGAAATCACATCCCTCACTGCAACTGGCCGCCGCAGATGTTTTTATCTATGGGTATGATACAAAACATCAATTGATAACAATTATCATTTAGATCTATTCTATCTCCATAATTTTATGGAGGGTGTTTCCATGCAACCCGCGCTGACCACGGCCATTCCGGCCCGCAAATTCAAGCTTACCCTGCTCGGGCCCGCCTTTATCGCCGCCATCGGCTATATCGATCCGGGCAACTTCGCCACCAATATCCAGGCAGGCTCGACCTTCGGTTATCAGCTGCTGTGGGTGGTGGTGTGGGCCAATCTGATGGCCATGCTGGTGCAGACCCTCTCCGCCAAGCTCGGCATCGTTACCGGCAAGAACCTGGCGGAACACATACGCGACAGGCTGCCCAAACCGGCAGTCTGGGCCTACTGGGTACAGGCGGAGATCATCGCCATGGCGACCGATCTGGCCGAATTCATCGGCGCAGCGGTCGGCTTCAAGCTGCTGCTCGGCGTCACCCTGCTGGAAGGCGCCGGCATAACGGCCGTGGTGACCTGGGGCATTCTCATGCTGCAGAGCCGCGGCCAGAAGCCACTTGAGTTCGTGGTTGGCGGCCTGCTGCTGTTCGTGGCGGCGGCCTATATCGTCGAGCTGGTGTTCTCCCGCCCCCATCTGCCGAGCCTGCTGGAAGGGGCCCTCTTCCCCGGCCTGCCCAACAGCGACGCCGTCTATCTGGCCGCTGGCGTGTTGGGTGCAACCGTGATGCCCCATGTCATCTATCTGCACTCGGCGCTGACCCAGCACACCCAGGATCAGGGCACAGTGCCTCAGCGGCTTCACACCACACGAGTAGACGTAGCCATTGCCATGACCATAGCCGGCTTCGTCAACCTGGCCATGATGGCGATGGCGGCCGCCGCCTTTCACAGTTCTGGCAACCAGCAGGTGGCCGAACTCGAATCTGCCTACCAGACTCTCACTCCCTTGCTCGGGCAAGCCGCCGCCACTCTGTTCGGCCTGTCCCTGGTGGCCTCGGGTATCTCCTCCACAGTGGTCGGGACCCTGGCAGGACAAGTAGTAATGCAGGGTTTCGTGCGTTTCACCATACCGCTCTGGCTACGCCGTGCCATCACAATGGCTCCCGCCTTCGTGGTGATCGCCATGGGGCTCAATACCACCGAGATCCTGGTGCTGAGCCAGGTGGTGCTCAGTTTTGGTATAGCGCTGGCACTCATTCCGCTGCTGATCCTGACCGGCGATCGGGCGCTGATGGGAGAGTATCGCAACCATCCGGTGACTCAGGCTGTCGGTCGCCTTATCGTCGCACTGGTGATCGGCCTCAACGCCTACCTGCTGGTCGCCATGATCTAGCGCTCACGACCCGTTGCTCAGGCCGGCTCATTAACCCAGGTTAATGAGCCGGCCTGCGCTTTGGCGTATGCTGCTCTCTTTTCATCTGCGATTAGCGGGAGCCATCCATGGAACATACCCGAGCCAGCTTCGTGCTGGGCCATCATCATGAACCGGCCAGCGTGGTCTTCTGCCAGAGCGGCGACACCAGCCTGCTGGTCACCGATCTCACCCCCTTTCATCCGCAAAGCCACCTCTGGCCCGATCAACCGGGGGATGTGGGCACGGTTTGCTGGGATGGCGGTGACGCCAGTGTCGGCCCCTGCCGGATGGGCGCGATCAGCCCGGAGGGCGAATTGTTCGTGGACAAGGATATACCAGTCAAGCGGGGCGCCGAAGGGTGGGCCTTCGTGGTGGTGCATCCCCTGGCAGGCCATCACACTCTGGCCGTAGGCTCCCGGGTTGAACTGAAGGTGGATGCCGTTGCCCGCCACTCCTTAAGCCTGGGTCACAGCGGCTGCCATCTGGCGGCGCTGGCCCTCAATCGGATGCTGACCCCCTACTGGCGCAAGGAGGTGAGCGAGCGCGATGCACTCGATCAGCCCGACTTTGACCGCCTCGCCATTCAAACCTCGCGGGTCGAGCCCATGGGCTCCCGGGAGCAGTACCGCATCGGCAAGAGTCTGCGCAAGAAGGGGGTCAATAGTGACGCTTTGTTGGCGGAACTGGCGCAGATAGAGACCAGCGTAAACCAGCAGCTGGCCGACTGGCTGGCGGCCGATGGCGAGATCCGCCGCAGCCGTGCTGGCGAGGCCATCATAGACTCGCGCTACTGGCACTGCATGCTTGAAGGTAAAGAGGTGACCATTCCCTGCGGCGGCACCCATGTGGCCACACTGGCCGAGCTGGGCAAGGTGCGGGTACAGCTCGCCCCCTGCGAGGAGGGCTTTACCCTGACGACTCTGGTCACCCCTTGAGCCAACCATCAGGCCGGGCGGCGCCCGGTCTGATGCAGCCAGGGATCAGGCAAGACGGATCAACAAGATACCGCAGAGGATCACCAAGGCGGCGCACAGTCGTACCCGCCCCAGTGTCTCCCCCAGCCAGCACCAGGAGAGCAGCACGGCAAACAGCACGCTGCTCTCGCGCAGCGCCGCCACCAGCCCGATGGGCGCCTGGGTCATGGCCCAGATGACGATGCCGTAGGCAAGCAGGGAGAGGGCGCCGCCGAGCGCTCCGGTACGCCACGCCGCAAGATCAAGCGCGCGCCAGGCGGTGCGACTCTGCCAGCGCATCAGCAGTGGCATCATCAGCGCAGTCAGGGCAAACAGCCAGAGGGTGTAACGCAGCGGTGCACCGGCCGAGCGGGCACCCGCCCCGTCCGAGAGGGTGTAGGCTGCGGTAAACAGCGCCGTGATCAGCACGGCGCTCAGGGCCCCAGACGCCAGTTTGATGCCGCCGCGCCAGGCCATCAGCAGCACACCGCTCACCAGCACCAGAGCGCCCGCCACCGCCAGCACTCCCGGCACTTCCCCCAATAACAAAGCCCCGAACAGCAAAGTCACCAAGGGCGCACTGCCACGCGCCAACGGGTAGATCTGGCCGAATTCCCCCAGCCGATAGGCCCGACCGAGAAACAGACAATAGCCACAATGCAGCAGGATGGAGAGCGCCAGCCAGGGGTATTCGGCAGGCACAGGCAGCCCGACCAGCGGCAAGAAAGGGGCGGCAAATAACCCGGAACAGAGGGAGACAAGAAGCACGCTGACACGCCCCTCGGCCTGGCGTTTGGCCAGCGCATTCCAGAGGGCGTGCAGGAGCGCGGCCAGCAAGATGGCCGCAAAGATGGTTGGCGTCATGACAGGGTTCCGATAATCACAAGCCGCCAAGCCTAACCGATTTCCTGTGCGGCAACCGAGACAGGCTTCATAAGCTGCCCATATGATAAACCGGCCATCCGCCGGTTTATCATATATATGGAGTCAAGTTGACTGGGCTAGCGCAAACGCCGCTGCCAATGGATGGCCAGCAAGATAAAACTCACCCCGACCCAGAGGTTCCAGGCCGGGATCTCGCCAAACAGCCAGATTCCCATCAGTACCACAAACATCAGGCCTGAGTATTCGGTTGCCGCAATACGGTTGGCCTCCACCTGCCGATAGGCGTAGATGCAGCTGGCATGATAGAGCAGTTGCATCACGCCGCTGCCGCCGATCAGTGCCAGCAGATGCCAGTCCACAGGTTGCCATTGATTCACCGCCAACCCAGCCGTCAATGGCAGCGCCAGCAAGTTTGCCCAGAACAGGGTCGCCACCACAGAGATCCCCGCTGGCAGCTTGCGGCCGGTGACATTGAACAGCGCCAGAGTGAAGGCGGTCACCAGCGCGCCCAGACCCGCCAGATGAAAATCCCCCGGCTTGAGCACGAACACGACGCCAAGCAGCCCCATGCCCCCCAGCAGCCAGACCCGGGAATTGATCTTCTCCTTGAGCAGCCAGGCCGCCAGCGGCAATGTCAGCAAGGGTGAGACATAGAAGATGGCGTTGGCCGTGGCCAGCGGCAGCTGGGTCAGCGCCAGCATCATGCCGCCGCCACCGAGCAGGCAGAGGTGACCACGCAGCAGGTGCCATTTCCAGGCACCCAGTCCCCAGGCCGATCTCGGCACTCTCAGCATAAAGGGCAGCAGCACCAGCAGGGTCAGCAGCTGGCGCAGGAACATGTATTGGAAGGGGCTGAAACCGGGGCCGATCAGCTTGACCAGCACATCGGAGAAGGCCTGGGCCAGATTGCCCAGTACCAGAGTGATGATGGCGAAGGTTTGCAGGTCCAGAGCGAACCGCTTGCGCAACAACTCCATCAGCGACAGCCACTCGAGTGACGAACGCAGATAAAATGGCTCAACGGCTTAATTGCTGAATCTTGTTTTGTATTAATGGGATAAAAAACCATTTTTAAACCTATCCATCAACGGTTGCCGATTAATCACTCAAAGGGTACCCAGTAATATGGCGTCGAGCACCCGTTTTCTTTACTACCTCAAGACATAATAATTTCATTGTTATGCTTTAAAGGTATTAAGACGAGGTCATGCCAATGTGGGGAATGTCATCTTCCAGATAGGGTTCACCCACGGCGGTGAAGCCATGGCGACCATAAAAACCCTGCAGATGGGCCTGGGCTCCCAGATAGATGCTGACCCCGGGCCACAATTGTTCGCACTCCACCAACGCCTGCTGCATCAGTCGATGACCGAGACCGTCGCCTCTGGCCTCCGGCGATGTCACCACCCGGCCGATCACCACCTGACTCGCCTTGGCGACACCAGGTGCCATCAGTCTGGCGTACGCCACCAGCACGCCATCCTGCCAGCCGAGCAGGTGCTGCACGTCGGGACGCTTGTCGACGCCATCCAGATCGAGGAAGACGCAAGTCTGCTCCACCACGAAAACGCGGGATCTCAGCACGAGCAATTCATAAAGCTCATTGACGTCGAGTTGTTCAAAAGATTTGAGGGACCAGTTCATGGGAACTCCTTGCTCATCGAGAAAAGCAGCATAGCCAGCCGCGCGGGCGCAGGCATTAACCTTTGTTAAGATCCTTCAGCCGCTTGCGAATGCGGCTCAGGCTGATGGGAGTGATGCCCAGATAAGCGGCGATCTGGTGATCCGGCACCCTGGCATCCAGCGCGGGGAAACATTGCAGGAAGTGTTGATAACGGGCCTGGGGGCTCTCGGTCAACAGCAGCAACTCTTTCTCTTCCTTGATACGCAACTGCACCGCCAGCAAGTGGTGATACCAAGCGGACCAGCAAGGGAGCTGACGCAAATCCCTCAGGTTGAAGAGTTGCAGGCGGCATGGCTCCAGCGCCTCCACACTGTAGCGGGCGGGTTCACCACTGAGCAGATGGTGGAAGTCGATAAACTCATCCCCCTCCCAATAGAACTCCTTGATGTACTCGCGGCCATCCGCCAGCACCACCTTGGCTCGCAGCAGCCCCTGCTCCACCTTGACCAGCAGATCGGGCTTGTCACCGGCATGCCAGAGGCAAGTACGAGGGCTCAGGGTCAAAGGCCGGGCAAAAGAGAGGAGGCGCGCGGCCTCCTGCTCATTTGTGACCTGATCCCGACTGAACGGGGGTCTGTCCATCCCGTTCCCTTAAGCGCGACGCTGACGCACGGCTTCGAACAGACAGACACCGGTCGCCACCGAGACGTTGAGACTGGATACAGCCCCCGCCATCGGAATGCTGACCAGCTCGTCGCAGTGTTCGCGAGTCAGGCGGCGCATGCCCTTGCCTTCGGCGCCCATGACCAGCGCCATGGGGCCGGTCAGCTTGGCCTGATAGACATCGTGATCCGCCTCACCGGTAGTACCGACGATCCAGACTCCGCGATCCTTCAACTCCCGCAGGCTGCGGGCCAGATTGGTGACCTGGATAAGCGGCACCACTTCGGCGGCGCCACAGGCAACCTTGCGCACCACCGAGGTCAGGCCGCTGGCCTTATCACGCGGCACTATCACCGCATGGACTCCGGCCGCATCGGCACTGCGCAGGCAGGCGCCAAGGTTGTGCGGATCTGTCACCCCGTCCAGCACCAGCAGGAAGGGTTGAGCCTTTTGCTCGGCCAGGTTGTCCAGCAAGCTGGCCAGATCGTGCTCGGCCAGCTTGGGCGCCTCTATCACCTTGGCCATGATGCCCTGGTGATTGTTACCTTCCGCTTTGTCATCAAGGGTCTTGCGGTTCACGCTCTGCACCTTGAGGCCGAGAGATTCCATCTCGGCCAACAGGGGGTGCAGCCGGTCGTCATCCCGGCCCTTGAGGGCCCACACTTCGATGAAACGCTCCGGGGTGCGCTCAAGCAGCGCGGATACAGCGTGAATGCCGTAGATCAGTTCAGTACTCATTTAGTGCTCTTGGCCTTATCGTGAGCCTTTTTGCTCGGTCGTCTGTTGCTGGGCTTGGCACGGCCACCCTTGTCGGATTTGCCGATATTCTTGCCCTCTTTGCGTTTCTCGTGGCGCTGGGCGCTCTTGGCTTTCTCGCTCTTGATCTCGGCCTGCTTGCGCGCCATCTCTTTGGCGTTCTTGCCGGTGGCCTGGAGCGGCTCTTCCACCATCACGAAGTCGATCTTGCGATCGTCCAGGTTCACGCCCATCACCTTGACGCGTACCTTGTCACCCAGACGGTAGCGACGGCGGAAGTTCTCGCCGATCAGCTGCATGTGCAGGGGATCAAACTGGTAGTAGTCGTTGGTCAGGGTGCTGACGTGGACCAGACCGTCGATGTGGATTTCCGCCAGACGGACGAAGAAACCAAAGCCGGTGACGCTGGCGATGACGCCGTCAAACTCGTCACCCACGTGATCCAGCATGTACTCGCACTTGAGCCAGTCGGCCACGTCGCGGGTCGCATCGTCGGCACGGCGCTCGGTCATGGAGCAGTGCTCGCCCATGGGGTCCACTTCTTCCAGCTGGTAGTGATAACCACCGCTCGGGGTCCACTTGTGGCGCAGGTTGGGCTGCTGCTCCTTGGCCGCCTGATACTTGATGGCACGGTGCAGGATAAGGTCGGGGTAACGACGGATCGGCGAGGTGAAGTGGGCATATGACTTCAATGCCAGACCGAAGTGGCCGATATTGTCTGCCTGATAAACAGCCTGACGCATGGAGCGCAGCAGCATGGTGGAGAGCAGCTCGGCATCCGGGCGCCCTTCAAACTTGGCGGCCAGCTCGGCAAAATCTTTCGGCTCGGGCTCGAGGCCGCCCTTGAGCTCCAGACCCAGTTCGGCCAGGAAATCACGGAAACCGGTCAGGCGCTCTTCACCCGGACGGTCGTGCACCCGGAACAGCGCTGAGGCTTCGTTCTTCTCTATGTAACGGGCCGCAGCCACGTTCGCCTGGATCATGCACTCTTCGATGATCTTGTGGGCGTCGTTGCGCACCAGCGGCACTATCTGGTCGATCTTGCGCTGGGCGTTGAAGATGAAGCGGGTCTCTTCGCTCTCGAACTCCACCGCACCACGCTGGTGACGGGCGTGCTTGAGCGCCTTGTAGAGGTTGTTGAGCTCTTCGATGTGGCCCACCAGCGGGTCATATTGCTGACGCAGCTTGGGATCCCCATCCAGAATGGCCGCGACCTTGCTGTAGGTCATGCGGGCATGGGAGTTCATCACGGCTTCGTAGAACTTGTAACCGGACATGCGACCGGCGGCGGAGATAGTCATCTCGCACACCATGCAGAGACGGTCGACCTGCGGGTTCAGGGAACACAGACCGTTGGAGAGCACCTCCGGCAGCATGGGCACCACGAACTCGGGGAAATAGACGGAGTTGCCGCGCTGATAGGCTTCAGCATCCAGTGCAGTGCCGGGCTTCACATAGGCAGAAACATCCGCAATGGCAACCCACAGACGCCAGCCGCCACCGCGCTTGGCTTCACAGAAGACGGCGTCATCGAAGTCGCGGGCATCTTCCCCATCGATGGTTACCAGCGGCAGGGCGCGCAGATCGATACGACCCTCTTTGGCCTTTTCCGGCACCTGTTCGCCGAGACCGGCAACCTCTTTGGTCACCTCTTCCGGCCAGGTATGCGGGATACCGTGGGTACGCAGGGCGATTTCAATCTCCATGCCCGGCGCCATGTTCTCGCCCAGCACGTCCAGCACTGTACCGACCGCGTTGATGCGGGAGTTGGCGCGCTGGTTGATGCGCACCACCACGACCTGGCTCTGGCGAGCGCCCTTGTTTTCACCTTCCGGGATTATGATGTCCTGGCCGATGCGGCTGTCATCCGGCACCACGAAACCCACGCCATTTTCGACGAAGTAACGGCCGACGATATCCGCTTCACGAGACTTGAGCAGACGCACCAGCCGCGCTTCCTGACGACCCTTGCGATCGATCTCGGTCGGTTGCACCAGCGCATAGTCGCCATGCATCAGGCGCTGCATCTCGCGGTTGTTCAAATAAAGATCCGGTCCACCACCTTCCGGGCGCAGAAAACCGAAACCATCTTTGTGGCCGAGTACATACCCTTTTACCAGATTCAGACGATCCGGCAGGGCGTAACATTGGTTGCGAGTGAATACCAGTTGCCCATCGCGCTCCATGGCGCGCAGACGACGGCGCAAAGCTTCCAACGGCTCTTCGTCGGTCAGCTTTAGGGCCTTGGCCAACTCCTCACGGGTCATGGGTTTTTCATGACCCTTGATGAGCTCCAGCAGCATCTCGCGACTGGCGATGGGGTTTTCGTATTTTTCGGCCTCGCGTTGGAGGAAAGGATCTTTTTGAGACATAAGCAGGCCTTAGGGTAGGTAGTAACGCAGACATTATATCGAAGGGGGGAGCTAATGGCATCCATCGACTGCCTTTTGGCCAATCTCTCTGTCATACTATGCAAAGTTTGCAGGCATGATGAGACACGGAACTCATGAGCAAGGACTCGTTCGCGCAATCCGCCGCCTATCTTAAGCAGGCGGTTCCACTGATGATCAAGTATCAAATTCCCACGACGCCGGATAACTATACCCTTTGGTATAACTACGTGTCGGCCAGCATGCCAGAGCTCAATCAGGCCATCGATCAGGCGATCAAGCTGCAGGGCACCTGCTCACTCACCACCTGCGAGCGGCTCTATCATCAGCACCTCGCCGCCCAGGATGAGCAACAGATGGAGGCCATGAAACTCAGTCTGGCCGCCATGGCCAACGAGCTCGGCCACACCATGCAAGACGCCATTTCCGACACAGGCATGTTTCAGGAGATGCTCGACAAGAGCTTCGATCGACTGAGTCTCATCGACGATGAAGGGCTTAGCCTTGACGACACCATGGGCATCTTGCGGGATCTGGTACGCGAATCGCGAGATGTGCGCATGTCGACCATGCACTTTCGCAATCAGCTCAGCAATGCAGAGAAAGAGATCAAAGAGCTACGTGAGGCACTGAACGAAACCCGCAAGCTGGCCAACGAGGATGCCCTCACCTCCCTGCTCAATCGCCGCGCCTTCGATCTGGAGATCGATGGCTTGATCCGCAGCAAGCAGCCCTTCTCCCTCATTCTGTCGGACATCGACCGCTTCAAGAATTTCAACGATGAATATGGTCACCTGCTTGGGGATCAGGTACTGCGTGCCTTCAGCAAGCGGCTGCGGGAAACGTGCAAGGAGGGCGTCACCGCCTATCGGCTCGGTGGTGAGGAGTTCGCCCTGCTGGTGCCCATGCGCAACCTGGCCCTGAGCCGCCAGATGGCCGAGAGTCTGCGCCGTGCCATAGAGAAGATGTCCATCCTGGATCGCAAGTCCGGCCGCCGCATCGACCACATCACAGCCTCGTTCGGAGTGGGTGAGTACAATGGTCAGGAAACAGGCGATGCGCTGGTCGAGCGCACCGACAAACTGCTCTACAAGGCAAAAGAGCTGGGTCGCAACCGGGTCATGCCCTTGCCGTCCTGAATCCTCCAGACAACAAAAGGCCGGTCAATGACCGGCCTTTTTCATTTTTGCCATGCACAACCTAGAGGCTTTTCAGCTTCTCTTCCGGCAGTGCCAGCTCGTCGTTGTGGTTGACGCCGATACCACGCGCCAGCACGTTACGAGCGATCTCATGGGCTTCCTCCAGCGAATGCATGCTGAAGGTGCCGCACTGATATTCGTTCAGCTCCGGGATCTTGGCCTGCTCCTGCACGGCCAACACATCGCTCATGGCAGCCTGCCAGGCGGCGCCCACACGGGCTTCGTCCGGTGCGCCAATCAGGCTCATGTAGAAACCGGTACGGCACCCCATGGGGGAGATGTCGATGATCTCCACACCATTGCCGTTCAGGTGATCACGCATGAAACCGGCAAAGAGGTGCTCGAGGGTGTGAATGCCGCGTTCGGAGAGGATCTCCTGGTTCGGCACACAGAAACGCAGATCGAACACGGTTATGGTGTCCTTGCTCGGGGTCTGCATAGTCTTGGCCACGCGCACTGCAGGCGCTTCCATACGTGTGTGGTCAACGGTAAAACTGTCCAATAACGGCATTTCTGACTCCTGATTTGGTTACCAGAACCAGCCCCCGCTGGAGAGCTGATCCTTGCATTGTCGATACTGGGCGCCGTAGCGCTGGGCACGCGCCTCTACCTTGCGGGAGGTCTTCATCAGCCACCCCTTGCTGCGGTAGCTGCCACGCCGGTAGCCACCCCACCCTTCGTGATAGTTGAGATACTGGCCATAGGCATCCCACTTGGAAGTGCCATTCAGCCGCTGGGCCTTGTTAGTGTACCAGCCCATGAAATCGATGGCGTCGGCAAAGTCGTCGCGGCTGCTCCAGCTGTTGCCGGTTTCCCGTTGGTAATCGTCCCAGGTCTCATCTTTCACCTGGGCATAACCATAGGCGGAGCTGGCTCGCCCGGTCGGAATGAAGAGGAAATAGCCCATTGGCGGCTGGGCATCGTGTACGAAGGAGGACTCCTGATACATCATGGCCATCACCACCTGAACAGGTGTACCCCACTTTTCGTTCATCTTGAGCGCCGCCTTGTGCCAGTCGGGCTTTTCCCGAAAGATCTGGCATAGATTTTCCGGCTGGGCCGGCGGGCGGGTACTGCAGGCGGTCAGACCAATCAGCAGGCCCGCCGCCACGAAGAGGCGCATCCATGACATCTGAAGGCTTGTCTCTTCGTTCTCCTGGTCGATACGAGGCACATCCATCACATCAAATCGCGTCTTCGTTCTCTTCGCCGGTACGGATACGAATGACACGCTCCACCTCGCAAACGAAGATCTTGCCGTCACCAATCTTGCCGGTACGGGCCGTGTTCTGGATGGCTTCGATGCAGGCATCCAGATCCTCGTCCTGCACCACCAGCTCCACCTTCACCTTCGGCAGGAAATCCACCATGTACTCGGCACCGCGATAGAGCTCGGTATGCCCCTTCTGACGGCCGAAGCCTTTGACTTCGGATACCGTCATGCCGTTGATGCCGATCTCGGCCAGGGCCTCGCGCACATCGTCCAGCTTGAACGGTTTGATGATGGCTTCAATCTTCTTCATGGTGACTCCTTACCAGTTCTGTTTGCCGAACCCGGATGTGATGGGGTAACGACGATCCTTACCAAAGTTACGGGCCGTAATACGGGGCCCGACGGCAGCCTGACGGCGTTTGTATTCGTTGAGATCCACCAACCGGATCACCTTGCGCACCACCGCTTCCTCGAAGCCTTCTGCCACCATGTCGGCGACAGAGGCATCCTCTTCCACATAGCGCTTGAGGATGGCATCCAGGATATCGTAGGGGGGCAGGCTGTCCTGATCCACCTGATCCGGCGCCAATTCTGCCGAAGGAGGACGGTCGATGACCCGCTGCGGGATCACATAATCGACTGAATTGCGATATTCGCACAGCTTGAAGACCAGGGTCTTGGGTACGTCTTTCAGCACATCAAAACCGCCAGCCATGTCACCATACAGGGTGGCATAGCCCACGGCCATCTCGCTCTTGTTGCCCGTGGTCAGCACTATGCGACGACGCTTGTTTGAGAGCGCCATCAAGAGTACCCCACGGCAGCGTGCCTGCAGGTTCTCTTCTGTCGTATCGCGAGCCGTGCCGGCAAACAGCGGTGCCAGCTGGGTCATAAAGCCTTCAAACATGGGCTCGATGGAGATGATGTCAAACTCGACCCCCATCCGTTCGGCCTGCTCCTTGGCATCCTCCACGCTCATCTGGGCGGTGTAACGGAACGGCATCATCACCGCCTGCACCTTGTCAGCCCCGATGGCGTCAGCAGCGATTGCCAGGGTCAGAGCTGAGTCGATACCACCTGAGAGACCCAATACGGCGCCCTGGAAGCCGTTTTTGGTGATGTAGTCGCGCACCGCCAGCACCAGCGCCTGATAGGTCTCGGCCAATGGCTCGAGCGGGGCGGCCGGTTCACGCTCTTTCACCGGTTGACCATCGGCAAAGCGCACCAAGGCCAGCTCTTCGGCAAAAGGGGCCAGCTTGTGGGTCAGCTCACCCAGGCTGTTGAACACCTTGGAACAGCCATCGAAGATCAGTTCGTCCTGGCCGCACACCTGATTGAGGTAGACCAGCGGCAAACCGGTCTGGCTGCAACGCTCCGTCATCAGTTCACGACGGATCCAGGGTTTCTCCTGATCGTAGGGCGAGGCGTTGATGGTGAGCAGTAGCTCGGCCCCTGCCGCCTTGGCGGCCAGCACCGGGCCCGGTTGCCACAGATCTTCGCAGATGAGCAGTCCCAGCTGATGGCCACGGAAGGGCACCACGCAGGTATCCGTGCCCGCGGTGAAATAGCGCTTCTCGTCAAATACGCCGTAGTTGGGCAGGTCTTGCTTGAAGTAGCGGGCGACCAGCTTGCCCTGCTCATAGAGGGAAGCGGCGTTATAGAGCGCCGCCCCTTCACGCCAGGGATGCCCCACCAGAATGGCGCAGCTGCCCTGCCAGGTCGCGATGCGAGCCAGCGCAACATCGACACGGATCATCAGGTCGCTGCGCAGCAACAGGTCTTCCGGCGGATAGCCGGTCAAGGCGAGCTCGGAGCACACCAGGAGGTCGGCGCCTTGTTGCTCGGCCTGAACGGCCGCAGCCAGCACCTTGTCACAGTTATCTTCGATGGCGCCTACCGTCAGATTCAACTGGGCAAGCATCAGAGAGAGGGCTTTTGCCATGGCGATACATCTTAAAATCGAAAATGATGGGGAATGATAAAGAAAAGGCGCTGGCTGTGCCAGCGCCCAAGGCTCAAGGGGTGCAAGTCAGGTTGGCTGCGTTGGTGACGCCATTGTCCACCAGCAGGGAACAGGGCCCGCTCAACACCTGATTGCTGGGCTGTGGCGTCATCTGCACGCTGAAAGAGGGCGGCTGCAGCATATAGGTAGTACTGCCCTGATTGGTGTAGGAAAGATTGATGACCAGCGTCGAATTCTCTGGAGCCTCACACAGATAGGCTGCTGGCTGGTTATTGGCCTGCGGCTTGTCAACACGGCATGTCGCCCCCGAGTTGGGAGTGCTGATGCTCAGGTTGTTGAAGGCATTCTTGCCACACGCCTCTGGCGGTGGATTGTTGTTCCCCTTGCCCCGCTCAAGACACTGGATCCGCCCGCTGACCTTCATGGTCGGCGAGGCCTGCTGCTCGACATCAATCTTGACCTCCATGTCGGCACTGAGAGCCAATGACTGGTCCCGAGGCGAGATCAACGAGGCAGTGATGCCGGAGTTGCCCTGATAGGCAGTAACCCTGACGACCACGTCACGAAGGATCTGGCTGCTGTCTTTGGTCGACTTCTTTGCCGTCATATAACCACGGCTGTAACTGCCAAAATAGTAGTTGTTAAGATCGACAACGGTTTTTACCGCTTCATTGGTGACCACCGCATAATCGATGGCGCTGCCGGTCAGCAGGGTCAGCGGTCCCATGGTCCACTCTGCCAACATGGTCAGGTTGATATCCTGAAACGGCACCTTGGTCAGATAGTCCGTAACGCTGGTGTCGATGCCAACCAGATAGGCAGGGTCGAGCACGTCAACATAGATACCCCGTGCAATCAGCTGCGCCGTGCCGGTGCTGACTGTGATGCCTGTCGTGGTATCCCCCCCCGTCTCTGCATTTGAGGCCAGCCAGGCTGAAAAGTCGGTGATCGTAGGGAGCGTAGCGGAGGCGCCTTGCGTCCAGTTCAGGGTCGACTTCTGCCAATCTATGTAAGTCTTGACCACGTACTTGATATATTTCTGATAGCTGGCCTGATTGGCCGGTTTGGCCAAAAAATCGGCCGTTGTCACCACTACCTTGACCAGATTCCAGTCAGGCAACGGCCGATAATAACCATCCAGTCTGACGAAACGGCAAGCATCCACATATTTACCGCTGGTCGCTGTGCTCAAGGTGCTGTTGTAGCGCACCCTGCTGGTATTGAGTTGCGCATAGAAATTGCCGAAACTCGACCCGCTGCCATCAAAGTGATCCTTGCAGCAACTGGCGCAAAGCGTCGGCTGATTCTTAACACTGCTATCGAGCGTACCGCTCTGCTTGATCTGTATTGCACCGACTTTCCAGAACAACTGATTGCTTGCCGAACTGTAGGCCTGACCGGGCAGATAAGCAGCCAGGCTGCCCCCATACTGGCATGAGCAAGAGACCGAAGCCATATCCTGCAACACCTGTTGGGTATTGCCCCCTGTATCAGGCTTGTAGGTTACTGTCTCGAACTGAACAAGTTTCCCTACTTGACCATCATTGGAAGTCACTGTGGGGAGCGGCTTGCTGGTCTCCTGCTTGTTACCATCTCCCAGCTCAACCGAGATGACGTCCGGCGCGATCCCTGGTGTATAGTTGACCTTGGGTCCTTGCCTGGCAGTGTTCAAGCCGCCGTTCAGCTGATCTGTGCTCAAGGACTCTATCGGCGAGATATTACCGATGAGCTGCAGCGTATGGGATTGCCCTTCGCTATCCGACCAACCTACATTGACTGTCACCGCCTTTCGCCCCGGATAGCTGAGGCGATAACCGGCTGGCGCGGCGCCTTGCCAAGTTGAGCCATTCAGGTACTGACTGGTCACGGTCCAGGCCAGAGAATAGGGCTCCCCCGACAGAGTAACAGCGGCACTGGCCGAGGTTATCTGGTTGTAAGCAGTGAGGGGAGCCGTCGCCGTCATCACACCATTGAAGTTGCGGAACTCATCGAGTTTTGACTCCGCCAACCGCATCGCCGTCTCGTAACGACGACCATCCTGAGACACCTTCAGTGCCGATTTCGACATGCTAACCAGGCCGACAATCCCAACACCCAAGACCACCAAGGTGATCAGTATCTCCAGCAGGCCAAATCCTTTTTGCCTATTCATGATCATTTTCCTCTACCAGTCCCGCCAGCTGCCGGGAACCTGATTGACTATCTGGAAAGAGGCTCCGTTCGAAATATTACTCAGTACGCTAGCATCAAACTTCGCATCATAAGTGCCATTAGAGTTACCCAACTGATAATTGGATACCATGGCACCATGTACTATGGCCCCCCCGGTCAGCTTCACATCCGTGCCAGCCGCGGCCGGGTTGGACGAGTAGGCAAAGACCAGACCGTACAATACGGTGTTGCCATTTACCGCCAGATTGCCGTTGCGCACGATCAGGATCACGGGGGCAGCCTCGGAGCCGACGTTGGCTGAAGGCTTGCAGTCGCCATCCACTATGATGAGCCCGGTAGAGGCAGGGCCGAGGGAGCTGCAATCGGTCAACCGCTGGGTGGCCCTGGCCTCCAGATTGATCCACCCTGCAGCATCATCCTTTTCATTGAACAGATACCAGACCAGATCGGTCGGAAAGGCGGCATCGTTGTCCTTGATGTCTGACTGCTTGTCACCTTTCTGGCTGATATTGGCCGAACAGCCACCGCTGTAATCCCCCTGATGACAAGTTTGCCCCGTACCCGTAATGAGGTCGACGTTGCCACTGGTCCAGACCGACAGGGGTACCCCCAACCCACCACCATTAGGGTTGGCCACTATGGTGAAATTGCCTCCCACTGCCATGCCGCCGGCAACGGTCAAGGGGGCCGCAGGCGACCCAGCCAACACGCTGAAGCGAACTACCTTGGTCTCTACTGCTGCCTGCGCCTGATCATTGCTCAGCGTCGCCTGGGAGCGCACCCGGATCGGGGTCACCACCACGGACCCTACGGTAATGGCTGTGTCATCCACAGACGAGAGCGTGTAACTGCCCGTGGTCAACGTGGTCGTCGCCAAACTGGTGCGCCAACCCGGATCTAGCGTCAACCGCCCCAATCCATCCGCCATGCCCTGCTCTGCCATCGCCATGGCTTGACGATAGAGCACCTCATTGAGGGTCACGCGGCGATCGGCCACCAGCATCTTGCCGACCAGCAGTGAGATACCCAACAAGATCAGCACCAGCAGCAACGTGATGGTGAAGGTGGTAAAACCCGACTGGCGACTCATATCAGTACCCATCATTACGCAGTTTGATGTCCCGCTGCAGATTCAGGGTCAGTGCGGGCGCAGACTTGAAGCGACCGTTCATCACCAACTGCAGTGCCCGCGCCCCGCTGACCTGGCTGCTCGGCAGCAATCTGAGGGTCATGGCGGTTATCTCTATGGTGTCATCGGTAGAAACAAGGCTTCCGTTGCCACATGTCGTCGTGCCAGCCCCCTGCTTGATCCCCTTGTCAGCACTGCTGTAGCTGTAGATCCGGGCGTCATCCGTGTTCAGTACACCGTTCTCATCATTGTCATAGCGGACCCTGATACAGGTGTAGAGGCCGGAACCCGTCGCCGTTTCACTCATCAGATCCGTTGCCGCATCAAAGTAGAAACTGGAGCGGCTGCCGGATGCTGCGGCAAGAAATTGAGTCGCATTAGTGTCATATCCGGTTCGCTGGATATCGCGCGCTATCATGTCCGTCAGCAGCTGGATCTCCTGATTCAGGCGACTGGTCTGCATGGCGGTATGATTGGCCTTGAGGATGGTGGCAAACAGCGAGGTGACGGCCGCGACCAGCAGCAGCCCGGCCACCATGGCGACCATCAGTTCGACCAGGTTGAAGCCATGGGCCCTCAATCGCATGCCACCTCCCCGACCAGGCTGCTGACGGCACAGGTGCGTACCCGTCCGAGGTTGTTGGTCACCACCTTCATGCTGGCAACGGATGAAGCAACCGTGATGCTGCCGCTGGGCAGGGTGCCGCGACGGGGAGAAAACGTGATGGGTCGCACCTGGTTCGATGATTCGGTATAGGTCGCAGTCAGGACAATCCCCGGGAACTCGCTGGCATCAGCCCCCTTGCGACCCTCGATACTGGAGCAAGCATCGCCGCAACTGCCGCAAGTCCCGTCGATACTGATGCGATAGCACCAGTTGTTGGTACCACTGTTGAACAGGATCATCTGCAAGTTGCGATTGCGCTTGAGTGCTTCGGACTTGAGCAGCATCACGTCCGTATAGACGGCCTGAGTCGCCGCCTTGACCATCTGGTCCTGGCGCAATGACTGATAACTGGGGATGGCAACGGTCAACAGCAGGGCGACCAGGGCCAGGGCAACCATCAGTTCGATCAGGGTAAAACCGGCGGATCTGCCCTCTGTGCATTCCATTAGCTCAAGACTCCTTTCTTTTTGCTCATGCCAGTAGAGCGTACTGTGAGTACTATCCTATAGTATCAACCTGTTTCACGAACCATGCCGTCCATGAGAATCAAACAATCAGGTATCACACTGCTGGAGTTGATGGTCGTGATCGCCATTGTCGCCATCATTGCCTCTGTCGCCTACCCCAGCTTCACCGATGGGTTGCGCAAATCCCGCCGGGCAGAAGCCTTCAAGGGATTGCTCAGCATGCAGCTCAAGCAAGAGGAGTTTCGGGTCTCCAACACCAGCTACAGCGCCACCCCCTCCCAGGTGGGCAACCCTGCCAGCGATTACTACACCTTCAGCATTTCAGGGGCGACCGCAACCACCTATACCCTGATCGCCACCACCAAAGGGGCTCAGGTCGGGGACAAGGCCGGCAGCACCGCCTGCGATACCCTGACACTCAACAAGGCCGACACCAAGACCCCTGCCGATTGCTGGTAACAGGCGACCGGTATCGACGTCCTACCAGCACTCCGCCGCCGTCATGGTGGCACCAGATACCCCCTGCTGCCCGCCCTGATCCAGGGTCAGCAGGCCGCAGGGGTCACCATTCATGGCTCCGGTTGGAATTGCCGTCAGTGTATAACGCCCCCCGCTGGCATTGAGCGCCAGGTTGTAATAAGCCCCGCCCCCCTCCTTTGGCAGGGTCGCCAGTCCGGCAGAGGCCAGATTCCCGCCATCATAGTTGCCCTCCGCGGTAAACTGCCGCTCCAGATATTGCGCGGCCTCCAGCAGGGCCGCCTTGGCTTCGGCCCGTTTGGCCGAGGCGATGTAGTTGTTGTAACTGGGGTAGGCGATCACGGTCAGGATGGCCATCACGGCCACCGCAATCATCAACTCCATCAGGGAAAATCCACGTTCCATGCCAGCCTCTAGTCCAGTTGCAACCAGGATTGACGACCACCCAGATCGCCCGCCCCCTCTTCCAGCGTGACCGATATGTTGCCACTGGACCCGCTGATGTATTTACGCTCCATGTCCGCATCCTCCACCACGCTCGGGGTCGTGGTGAGTTCGTCAAATTGCTTGCCACTGACCGGCACCTTGACGTCATTGCCGGCATCATCCTTGATTCCCACATAGTCATCATCGTTGACGGCACCGTCACCATTGACGTCAAACACCGAATAGGTCAAACGGGCCCCCGACACGGGATCCAGCTCCATCAACCAGGAACGGCCACCGAAGTCACACGCATCTGCCGAGGGGATCAGGGTGTTGAAGATCAGCCGCTTGTTCCGAGACAGCATCTCTGATACGGCGCGCTCCCCTACCCCCTTGCTCAGCCCGGGTGACTTCAAGATCAGGTACCACCCCTTCTGGCTGGTGTAGTTAACCGCCTTGCTGGACACCACCCGCACGTTGAACTTGATGGAGGTGCCATTGGCCGGATACTCGTGGGTGATGCTCTGTTGCAACAACTGGCTGCTGCTCACCCCTGCCCCCGTGTCCCAGATGCCATAGACGGCCTCCAGCCTCGGAGTTGCAGGCAACAGCTTGTCATCGTTGGTGAAATAGCTCCCCGTCCCCATCAGCACCATGATGCCCCCCTTGGGATGGCGGATCGCCAATGGCCGCATGGTGATGGGTTGGCGCGTACTGGCCGAGCAGGTGCCATTGCAGGCCTGGAACAGCGGCTTTGGCTTGTTGCCGGTCTTGAAAGCACTGCCCCACTGGGCGCTGTTGTTGTCCGTCAGATCGAACTTCCACAGGTTACCCTGCAGATCACCGGCATACACATAGTCAGCCACCCGATCACCATCCTCATCCACCGGCAAGGGGGAGGAGAGACCATTGGGCTCACTGGCAGACCCCACCTGGGTATCCAGCTCCCTGATCACGGCGCCGGTTGCCAGATCCAGCACAAACAGACGCGCCGTCTGGCTGGTACTGTTGTAGCCATTGGCCACCAGCGCCACCCACTTGCTGCCGGACTTGACCCTGACCAGGGTCGGCGCCGCCAGTGCAACCCCCATCTCGGTGTTGGTGAACTCCCACAGCATCTTGTCGGCGCTGAAATTGTCCGGCGCCGTCACGTCTATGGCAAATACCGCCTTGCCACCGGCCCCCGTCGACCCCAGCAGAACCGTCTTCCAGCTACTGCCCAGGTAGGCATCGCCGACCTTGGGCGTCCCATCCACATAGTAGCGATGGCTGTAATCAGGCTTGGTCAACAGGCTCAGTTCCCCCAGCAGGCTAGCGGGAATGTATGCCAGCTTCTCGACCCCGTTGGCGACGCGAAACCCATGCAACATGCCATCATTGGCCCCCACATAGAGCATGGGTGTACGGCGACTGATCGCCGGCGAGCCGAGGAATGTCTGGTAGCTGTCACGCTCTGTCTGGTTCAGCCCGGTAGCACTGGCATAGCCGTAATCCCGGACGCCGACATAGACGGGATCCGAGTTGATGATGTCCCCCAGCAGATCGCTGCGACTGCGAAACAGGCCGCCATTGCTCTGTTCACGGCTACGATCACCGCGCAGATAGGCGACCCGGCTCTCCCCCTGGTTGTCACCGGAAATGTTGAACAGGGCACGGTTGGTGTTATCAAGATCGGCCCAGGTAAAAGGGATGCCGACCCCGTTTTGCCGGGTGAAAATAGTGCGGGCCGAATGAGCCGGGATCAGGGTCGCCGCATCCCAGGCCATAGTGCCCAGTGAGCCATCGCTGTTGAGCGGAATGGAAACCAGTTGTCCCGACCAGTCCCCGCTGTTGTAACGTGCCTGATAAATGTGGGTATTGCTGTCCAGCCGAGTCGCGTTGGCGGTCACCGAACTGGCGGAGCTGTTGCGGGCCGCGATCTGGGCCAGGGTACTGCTCAGGGCGGAGGCAAAGGTATCCGGGTCGGCAGCACTGAAGAAGCTGCCCTTGCTGTTGAGCGCCGCATGCCAGAGATCATCGATCTTATACTCCGGAATGTAGGTCGGGTTTTTGTACTCCTTGTCATCCGGATCATGGGGATTGGGCCAGCTGCTCGGGGTGCCGCTGGCCGGATTGAGTGAGCCATTCACCCCCAGCCCGACGGTAAAATTGACCAGATGCTGCCAGTTGGCAGGATCCACGGTGCTAGTTGGTACCTTGTCGGCCAGGTCGGTACGCAGATCCGTCTTCCAATACCGGTAGGCTACGTCGGCCAGGGTATTGCTGTAACCGTCCTTGTCCTGATCCCCCACCGAAGGGGTGTCTCCGTTCCAGTAGCCGTCCGTCATCAGGATGTTGTAACTCTGGCGGCAGGTGAGGTGCGGCAGTGTGCTGCCCGCACTGGCGGCCCAAGGGCCTTTGTTGTCGGTACGGGAGAAGTACTCCCCCACATCCTTCAGACTGGTGCGCAGCGGTGTGCCGGACGCCGGAATGTCGCGGCTGTAGAGGTCGCTGAAAAATGCACTGCGATCGGTACCGGAGAAGGGGGCCACACCACGGATCACGCTGCCACTAGCGTTGATGGTGGCAAAGCCGACCCGAATGGCCTGCCCCTGACTGGCAAAGGCCCGCCCAACCCCGGCCCGGGCCGCCAGGATCCTGGAGCGGTAGTAGGTATACCAGTTGGCGAAGTTCTGGATCTCCTCGTCATAGGTGCAGACGGGTGCACTCTTGCAGTCGCTACGGTTGGGGCGTCCACCATAGGTGCTGCCCGACTTGATCTCGACCCTGGTGTAGCTACCCACCTTCTTCACATCGCCACTGCCCTTGTAGGCAAAGTAGACAGCGGGCCAGAACGTCTCGTCATCGTTGTAGTCGCTGGAGGAGAATCCGGTGTAGTAACGCAGCGATCTCGATCGGTTGTTCTTGGTCAGGTCACGGCAACCGGCTGCCGTATTGAAGGGATTGTGCGGCGCACAGCTGATGCTGGCATTCGCCATCAGGGTGCCATCCGCCTTGGCCCAGGGGCGGTAGCTCTGCAGCGGGTTGTAGTAGAGCTTGTTGTTGTTGCTCGAGCGGGTATAGGCGTTGCGGTTGTTGTTGCTGGTGAAGGTGACGGTCCGGTTGTCATAGTCCTCGCTGCCATACACGTTGTCGACGCGGGGATAGACGTAGCGGGCACTGTTCTCGATCAGTCCCTCCGGCATCAGCTCGAAGTGCATGGAGCCGGAGTCATCGAGGCTGAACATGATGTTGGGCTCAGCCCGGGTGCCGAGATAGAGGGGAACCTGGGCAATATCGAGCGCGGCCTGCACCGACGAGCAGAGCAGCAGGACCGAGAGTCCGTAGCCAGATGTGCGCATGGGTTGCCCTCCTAGCGGCTGTAGGTCGATTGCAACAGCACCCGGCTCTCATCCGAGAGACCGAATCCCCTTGCCGTGATGCGATAGAGGCGACGCTCGCCTATGGGTTCGTCGACCGCCAGACTCTCGTTGCCAGCCTGGGTGTAGGGCAGTCGCTCGATGAAGTACTCGGGGGCGCGCCCCGCCAGACCGCTGTTGGCATAGGTACGCCAGGCCGTGGACACAGACGTGGGATCCACCGCCACGGTGACGAACTCGTACAAACCGGCGCTGTTGTCATAGGGACCTGAATTACCGGCTTCCAGATAGCGTTCGGCGGCACGCAAGCCGGCCTCCGCCGCCTGCAACGCCTGCTGCGATTCCTTCTGGTTGCCCGCCATCTTCTCCTGCAACAGTGCGCCCTGCATGCTGGCCATCGCCAGCAGGCTCACCATGGCCAGAAAAATCAGGCTGATCGCCAGTGCCATTCCCTGTTGTCTAGGCATCATGGGTTCCATCCTCATGGCAGCCGGTTGCGCAGGGCGACCGTGGTCTCGGCTACCCAGTACCAGTGATTGTCGCCCGCCTGGAAGGTCGAGCCCGCGAAGCTCAAGGCCTGGGGCGCGGAGACCAGATTGCCCTGAGCGCTGCGCATCAAGAGCTGGACACCAATCCCCAGCACGTTGTCCCAGTTCGGATTGCTGGCGGCGCTCACGTAACGATCCGCCGCCCGATCCCGGTTCTGATCCTCGCCGAAGGTCAGCTGAATATCGGCCACTCCTTCGACCAGCGGCATGCCGGCGGCGAGACCACTCTTGCGATAGAGGGCGTAGGGGGCGGTGGTCGAAGCCCGGGCAATGTAGTAGAGCCGGGTCTCCATCCGGCTCAGTATCGAACCGGCACCAAAGCGTTCCTCAACCGGGCTGCTGGCCCCCCCCCAGGAGCTGACAGCATTCCCGGGAACAAACTTGTTGTCATTGGAGTGACCTATGTTGACCTCGGTCCCCGCCCCCACCACCTGAGTTTGGGTGATCTGGAATATCCGGGCCTTCTGACAATCGGATACCATGACGATGTCCCCCTCGCACAGGTCGCTGTAACCCTGCTTGCCGGTGCCGCAGTAGTTCGCCTTGCTGGAGATCTGCTGCACGAACAGCTGGGCAGCGCTGTTATTGCGAGTCACCGGCACCCCGGCCCCGGTCGGTCCCTGGATCAACAAGACGTCACTACCCGATCTGGGCTTGGGCTCGGCCGCGGTGAACAGGGCCGACAAGGCAGCGGGCAGAGTGGCAGTGACATTGTCATAGCCACGCAGATAGACGGTGAAGTTGTAGGGTAGTGCAGCCCCGCCGGTGAGGGTATTGGTGATGTTGACCCCCTGCTTGCTCAAACACCCCTGATAGCCCACCATTCGCAGCTCTTTTTGCAGCAAGTTGACGGCAAACCGGCTGTCTTCCTGCACCCGGGCGATGGCCTCGCCTATCAGATAGGTCTTATGGTTGCCGAGAAAGACCTGAATGATGATACCCACCGTCAGCAGAGACAGCACTAGGGCTATCATGACCTCCACCAGACCGACCCCGCCCTGCCGTCGCAGTGACTGCCGCCCGCTCATAGATCCGTCCTCAGTGTCATGCTGCGCAACGAAGGCTCGGTCGCCAGCCGGCTTGCATCCCACTGAATAGTGATGGTGGCCTGCCCCGCGCTGATCACAATGGCACCATCGCCGCTCGGCAGACCGGTCAGCGCCTGTTTCCAGTACTGCAGATCCAACATGGCCATCGAGCTGCCGGAGACGGCCTCCCCCAGCCCCACGTTGTACTGGCCGAGCAGGGCCGCGCTGCGGTTGGCTCGCATCATGTCGGTGATCATGTCGGCGTATTGGGTCGCCTCGGTACGGGTCAGCGCCGACTGGTTGCTCTTGAGCGCCTGCAGTTGCAGGGTCGCCATGCCGAGGATACCAACCGACAGTACCAGCACGGAGATCAGAATTTCGAGCAGTGACAGCCCTCGTTGACGCTTCATATGCAGCTGGTCTCCTGGATGGAGGGACGGCCGGCGGGAGTGATCATGATGTCCCGTGCCGGCTCGGCGGCGCAGTCAGGTGGTTGCAGGGAAAACACCTGCGTCGCCTGCTGGCGGCCATCGAGAAAGCCGTTACCACTGAAACGCAAGAGCGAAGTATTGCTGATCAGAGTGCCTGACCCCATGTCGGGGAAGAGGCGCAGCAGCTCACCGTTATCCAGGGTGCCATTGCCGTTGCTATCGACCCAGATCTGCCAGCCCGACTCCCAATGATGCTGGGTTAGGTTGCTGGCTGAGGCGGAAAGGGTCACCGTCGTATTGCGGCGAATGGCTTCGGAGCGGGCAAGGTTGATGGCGGCCACGAAATTGTTGGCCTGGGTGGTCAGCGTGATGTTGCGCAATACCGCACTTAGA
The DNA here is from genome assembly GCF_963900955.1 of Aeromonas sp. 9A. NCBI lineage: Bacteria > Pseudomonadati > Pseudomonadota > Gammaproteobacteria > Aeromonadales > Aeromonadaceae > Aeromonas > Aeromonas sp. 9A. Next base: position 1,045,831 of record NZ_CAWRFG010000001.1, on the reverse strand, counting down.
GAAGGGATTCCCAGGGTCAGCAGGATCGATACGATCGCTATGGTGACCATCAGCTCGATAAGACTAAAACCTGAACGCAAAAACATCCTGTTTCGCTCTGATTTTGTTGGGGGCTTGTCTGCTTATCCGTGTGCCATCAAGTCAGATGATAAGATCATCAGCAGTCTAGACTGCGGCTCTTCGCTTGCAATTCAATCTACTCAAATCTTGGACATACATCATCAATTTTCGCTGGGTTCCTGCGGCCCCCGGGTAAACAAGATTCATAAGAATCGTGCATAAAAAAGCCACCTCGCAGGAGGTGGCTCGGGGACTCATCATCTCATCCCGACCAACAGGATGCGGATCAAAGGATCCGCAGCTCCGGCGGCACTTCAAACACCACGTTCTCTTCACGACCCGGGTGCTCGACGACCATATTGCCACCCAGCTCGCGCAGGCGGGCGATGACGTTCTGCACCAGCACGTCCGGCGCGGAGGCTCCCGCAGTGACGCCGATCGCCTTGACGCCCTCCAGCCAGCCGGTTTCGATCATGGAAGCATCGTCGATAAGATAGGCTTTGCTGCCCACCTTCTCGGCCAGCTCGCGCAGGCGGTTGGAGTTGGAAGAGTTGCGTGACCCGACCACCAGCATGACGTCTACCAGTCCAGCCATCTCCCGCACCGCATCCTGGCGGTTCTGGGTGGCGTAGCAGATGTCGTCCTTGCGTGGCCCCTGGATCTTGGGGAACTGCTTGCGCAGGGCGTCGATCACATCCGAGGTCTCATCGACACTCAGGGTGGTCTGGGTGACGAAGCAGAGATCATCCGGATTCTTCACCTTGAGCCTGGCCACATCGTCAGGCGTTTCCACCAGATACATGCCACCTTCGCGGTTTTCGTACTGGCCCATGGTGCCGATCACCTCCGGGTGACCCGCGTGACCAATGAGCACGGCTTCGGAGCCCTTGCGGCTGGCACGATGGACTTCCATGTGTACCTTGGTCACCAGCGGACAGGTGGCATCGAACACCTTGAGGGCACGGGACTTGGCCATTTCGCGCACCGTCTTGGCCACGCCGTGGGCGGAGAAGATGACGATACTGTCATCCGGCACCTCGTCCAGCTCCTCGACGAACACGGCCCCCGCCTCTTTCAGCTTGTTCACCACATAACGGTTGTGTACCACTTCATGGCGGACATAGATGGGTGCACCGAACTTCTCAAGCGCGCTCTCGACAATGCTGATGGCGCGATCAACACCGGCACAAAAGCCACGAGGATTAGCCAGTAGTATATCCATCAGATCACCTTTTCCTCGTCATCAACGCCCAGGATCTCCACCTCGAAGGTGACGGTATGGCCGGCCAGGGGGTGGTTGAAATCGACCGTCACCGACATGCCTTCCACCGCCCGTATGATACCGGGCAGTTCGCTGCCATTGGGTTGGTCGAACAGAATGATGGTGCCAATCTTGGGCTCCACATCGGCGCCGAACTTGGCTCTGTCCAGATGATAGATGTTGTCGGGATTGGAGAGACCAAACGCCTGCTCAGGGGTCAGCGTGAAGCTCTTGCTCTCACCTGCACACAGCCCCAGCAGACACTGCTCGAAGCTGGCTGTCAGGCTGCCATCTCCCATCCGCAGGCGTGCCGGTTTGCCTTGCAGCGCAGTGCTGTCAGCAACTGAACCATCTTCCAGCTTGATGGCAAAGTGGAACAGCACACGGCTGTCAGCGGCTATCTGCTGGCTCATGGCGCCTCCTTCTTCTTTTCGGAGCGGAAGCCTTCCAGCACTATCATGACTGCACCGATGAAGATGAAGCTGTCGGCCAGGTTGAACGCCGGCCAATGGGAACGCTGCCAGTAGAAATCGAGGAAATCGACCACATGGCCCAGTACCAGTCGATCAAACACGTTGCCAAGGGCACCGCCGATGATGAGCGAATAGGCGATACCGCTCCAGCGTTGGGTGACGGATTGCTTGCGCAACCAGTGGATCAGCAAACCACAGATGGCAAACGCCAGCACGGCGAAGAACCAACGCTGCCAGCCACCTTGATCGGCCAGGAAGCTGAATGCCGCCCCCTTGTTGTAAACGTGGACCAGATTGAAAAAGGGGGTGATCTCCACCCCCGGGTAGCCAAATGGCAGCATCTTGACCACAGCGAGCTTGCTCACCTGGTCCAGTACGAATGCCAGCACCGCCAGCCACAGCCAACGCAGGCCGCTTTTATGTTGAGTCATGTTCATCAGGCAAATTGACGTGTTTCGCCGTCACCCTCGACGTTGGTGACGCAGCGGCCACAGATCTCTTCGTGACCGGCAATGGTGCCAACGTCTTCCACATGATGCCAGCAGCGGTCGCACTTGGCGGCGGCGGACTGGGCCACGCTCAGCCAGAGGTCAGCACGCTCCGTCGCAACGGAACCTTCCGGTGCGGTGTCAGCAGTGACGACCTTGGCCTTGGAGGTGAGCAGCACGAAGCGCAGCTCATCGGCCAGGGCATTCAGGCGCTCAGCCAACTCCGGCTTGGCGAACAGGGTCAGTTCGGCCTGCAGGGAGCCGCCGATGCGTTTCTCGCCCCGGGCCGCTTCCAGCGCCTTGTTCACTTCCCCGCGCACTGTGAGGATCTCGGCCCAGAAGGCATCGTCCATCTGCTCGCCGGCATCCAGCCCGAACAGGCCGTCATACCACTCCTCGGTGAACACGAACTCGCTGCGCTCGCCGGGCAGCAGGGCCCAGATTTCATCCGCGGTAAAGCTCATGATGGGTGCCATCCAGCGCACCATGGCCTGGGCGATGTGATAGAGCGCAGTCTGGCAGGAACGACGAGCCAGGCTGTCTGCCTTGGCGGTGTACTGCCTGTCTTTGATGACATCCAGATAGAATGAACCCATCTCGATGGAGCAGAACTGCATCAGCTTCTGGGTCACGCCGTGGAAGTTGTACTCTTCAAAGGCCGTCACTATCTCGGCTTGCGCTGCCTTGGCACGACCCACTGCCCAGCGATCTACCACCACCATGTCGGCGGCAGCCACCATGTCGGTTGCTGGATTGAAACCATTCAGGTTGGCCAGCAGGAAGCGGGCTGTGTTGCGAATGCGGCGATAAGCATCGGCAGAGCGCTTGAGGATCTCGTCGGAGACCGTCATCTCGCCGGTGTAATCGGTACTGGCGACCCACAGACGCAGTATGTCGGCTCCCAGCTTGTTCATCACATCCTGCGGGCTGACTACGTTGCCGATGGACTTGGACATCTTGCGACCCTGACCATCCACGGTAAAGCCGTGAGTCAGCACCTGGTTGTAGGGAGCCTTGTCTTTCATGGCCACGCCGATCATGAGCGACGACATGAACCAGCCGCGGTGCTGGTCGGAGCCTTCCAGATAGAGATCGGCGGAATGACCGTTGAACTCGGGACGAGAATCTACCACTGAGGAGTGGGTCGAGCCTGAGTCAAACCAGACGTCCAGGGTGTCGGGCACCTTGTCGTACATGTCTGCGTCGCTGCCCAGCAGCTCGGCCTTGTCCAGATCCCACCAGGCCTGGATGCCGGACTGCTCGACACGCTTGGCGACTTCGTGCATCAGGCGCACGGATTCCGGGTGAAGTTGCTGGGTCTCCTTGTGAACGAACAGGGAGATTGGCACACCCCAGGTACGCTGACGAGAGATGCACCAGTCAGGACGGTTCTCGACCATGGCCTGAATGCGGTTCTTGCCCCAGGCAGGTACCCAGCCGCTCTGTCCGTGCTGGGTGATCCCGTCTTTCTCGATGCGCTCTATCTCTTCCAGCGCGCGCTGACGCAGACCCTTCTGCTCCATGCTGATGAACCACTGCGGGGTGGCACGGAAGATGATAGGAGTCTTGTGACGCCAGCAGTGCGGGTAGGAGTGGTTGAACACCATGTGATGCAGCAAGGCGCCGCGCTCGGTCAACACCTCAACCACGGCCGCATTGGCCTTGAACACGTGCTGGCCGGCAAACAGTTCGGTATCCGGCAGGTAAACGCCGTTGCTGCCAACCGGATTGGCCACTTCCAGACCGTACTTCTGACCGACCACAAAGTCTTCCTGACCATGGCCAGGGGCGGTGTGAACGGCGCCGGTACCGGCATCAAGGGTGACGTGATCACCCAGTACCACAGGCACATCGAAGCTATAGAAGGGGTGGTTGAAGCGCAGCAGCTCGAGCGCGGCACCCTTGGTGTAACCCAGATTGTGGAACTTCTCGATACCGGCCCTGTCCATCACATCCTTGACCAGCTCGGCGGCCAGGATCAGGCGCTCGGGGTGCTCACCTTCGACTTGCACCAGGGCATAGTCCAGATCGGCGTGCATGGCGATGGCGCGGTTGGCCGGCAGAGTCCAGGGAGTCGTGGTCCAGATCACCGCAGAGATCGGGCCCTTGCCAAGGTGGCCTTCAGGACAATCAAACTTGGCGGCCACGGTCGCCTCGTCAACGGCCTTGAAGCGCACGTCGATGGAGGGGGAGTTCTTGTCGTAGTACTCCACTTCCGCTTCTGCCAGCGCAGAACCGCAATCGGTACACCAGTGCACCGGCTTGGAGCCTTTGTGCAGGTGGCCATTTTCAACGATCTTGGCCATGGAACGGATGATGTTGGCTTCGGTGCCAAAGTCCATGGTCAGGTAGGGGTGTTCCCAGTCACCCAACACACCCAGACGGATGAAGTCGGTCTTCTGCGCTTCGATCTGGGTTTTGGCATATTTGCGACACTCGGCGCGGAACTCGGCAGCGGAGACTTTCTCACCCGGCTTGCCAACCATGCCTTCCACTTTCAGCTCTATGGGCAGACCGTGACAATCCCAGCCAGGCACATAGGGAGAATCGAAGCCGGAGAGGCCCTTGGACTTGATGATGACGTCTTTGAGGATCTTGTTGACCGAGTGACCGATGTGAATGCTGCCGTTCGCGTAGGGGGGGCCATCATGCAGAATGAAAGAAGGCTTGCCCGCTTTGGCGCGGCGAATGGCGCCGTAAAGATCCTGATCGTACCAACGTTTCAGCATGTTGGGTTCGCGTTTGGCCAGATCGCCACGCATCGGAAACTCGGTTTCCGGAAGATTCAGGGTGTGTTTATAGTCGCTCATCAGTCCTGGGTTCCCTTCTTTTCTAAAAGAGTGCTGGGTAAATTGAGTAGTGGCAGCCCGAACCAGGCTCGGGCCGCCAAGGCATCTCGTTCGATCTGCTCTTTCAAGGCGGTGAAAGAGGCAAACTTCTGCTCTTCGCGCAGCTTGTGGCGAAGCAGCACCTTGACCTGCTGACCATATAGATCACCAGAAAAATCAAATAGATGTACTTCCAATCTGGCTTGTGTGCCATTCACTGTCGGCCGTACACCCACATTGGCTACGCCGGGGAAGGTCTTGCCGGAACATAACACTTCCACTGCGAACACGCCACCGACCGGGATGACCTGGCGCTTGAGTGCCAGATTGGCGGTGGGAAAACCTATGGTGCGGCCCAGCTTGTCACCGTGGGCCACCCGACCGCTGATGGTATAAGGGCGGCCGAGCATCATCTCCACCTCCGCCATCCGGCCCGCTTTCAGGGCCTCGCGTACGAGTGTGCTGCTGACTCGCTGCCGTTCGAGCTGGAAGCTCTGGGTACTGATCACCTCGAAACCGAAGCGATGGCCCGCCTCCTCCAGCAGGTGGAAGTCCCCTTCCCGCCCCTTGCCGAAGCGAAAATCATCGCCGACCACCAGATAACGCACCCCCAGTTTTTCGACCAGCAACTGCTCGATGAAGCTGTTGGGGGACTGCTCGGCGAAACGATGGTTGAAGCGCACGCAGAGCATGCGGTCGATCTGCATGCTCTTGAGCGCTTCGTATTTCTCCCGCAGCCGGCTGAGGCGAGCAGGCGCAGCCGATCCGGCAAACAGTTCCAGTGGCTGGGGCTCGAACAGCATGACGCAGGCTGGCAACTCCAGTTGAACGGCTTTTTCCTGCAAGCGCGCCAACACGGCATGATGACCCTGATGGACCCCATCAAAGTTGCCTATGGTCAATACACATCCCCGGTGACGGGGCTTGATATTGTGAATACCGCGGATAAGCTCCATCAGTGCCTTGTGCGTTGCTGCCATGGAAATCGGCGGATTATATATCAGCCAGCTGGCAGGGTCAGCCCTCATGGCCCGATTTCAGGCATCTTGCCCAGATCCCCTGCCCGCCGAGGCAATCCCGTATGGTGCAGCAGGGTCAGTCCTGCTGCTGACCTGCTTTCAGGTGTCTTGGCCGAATGCCAAGTACCAGCAGGATGACCCCGTACATTCCCCCTCCCAGGCAGAGCAGCATGGTCAGCTGCAAGCTGGCCTTGCCCATGCTCCAGGCAGCCCACTGGGCGAGATCCGGTGACAGATAGGCAAGCACGCCTCCCATCAGCACGGTCGCCACCAGCAACTTGAGGCAGAACAGCCCGGTATTGCGGGACGGACGGTAAACCCCTTGTTGATACAAGCCCTTGAACAACAGAGCCGCATTCAACGAGCCTGAACAGGCGGTGGATAGCGCCAGCCCCACATAGCCAAGGGGGAAGATGAAGATGAGGTTGCACACCATGTTGGCGATCATGGACATCACCCCGATCCGCACTGGCGTTCTGGTGTCCTGGCGAGCGTAGTAGCCCGGTGCCAGCACCTTGATCAACATCAGCGACAACAGGCCAGTGGTGGAAGCCAGCAGACTGGCACTGGACATGCTCACTTCATGCATGCCGAACTCGCCGCGCATGAAGAGCACTCGCAGTATGGGCTCGCGCAGCACGGCTATCCCCACCATGGCCGGCAGGCCGAGCAGCATCACCATTCGTACCCCCCAGTCCATGGTGCGAGAGAAGTCGGCCGGGTCCGCATCCACATGCTTCTTGGCCAGCGCAGGCAAGATAACGGTACTGATGGCCACCGCAAACAGGCCGAGGGGAAACTCCAGCAGGCGATCCGAGTAATAGAGATAGCTGATGGCGCCGGTGGCAAGAAAGGATGCAAGCATGGTGTTGATCAGCAGGTTGATCTGACTGACCGACACCCCGAACAGCGCCGGGATCATCAGGGTGCGGATCTTGATCACCCCAGGATGATGCCAACCCCACTTGGGCCACACCAGCATGTTGATCTGGCGCAGGAAGGGGTACTGGAACAGGAACTGCACCAGACCGCCGAGAAAGACACCGATGGCGAGGGCTATCTCTGGCCGCTCCATCAAGGGCGCTATCCACCAGGCCGCCCCTATCATGGTGAGGTTGAGAAACACAGGGGTGAACGAGGATACCGCGAAACGGCCAAAGGTGTTGAGGATGGCCCCCGCCATGGCGGTGAAGGTGATGAACCAGAGGTAGGGAAAGGTGATTTTGAGCATCAGGCTGGCCAGCTCGAACTTCTCTGCAGCGGGTCCGCCGTGCAACCAGTCCCAGAACCAGCCCCAGCCGAACAGCGCCGTCAGTACACCCGAACCCAACACACCCAGCAGGGTCACGACTGTCACTATCCCCCCCAGCGTACCCGCTACCGCGGCCAGCAATTCGCGCACTTCACGCTCGTCGCCATTTTTCTTGTACTCCGTCATCACGGGAACAAATGCCTGGTTGAAAGCACCTTCAGCGAACAAGCGACGCAGAAAGTTGGGAATGCGATTGGCAAAGAAGAAGACGTCTGCGGCCACCCCGGCACCGAGCAGATTGGCGATGACTACATCGCGAACCAAGCCCATCACACGGGACATCAGCGTCATTCCGGACACTATCATGCCGGATTTGATCAATTTCTTACTCAAGACGAGGCCTCTGGAACTGTCAGAATGAAAAGAATGCTGCTAGAATCGGCCGACAGTTTAACCGCCTCCCAACTGACACACCACCGGGGGGCGGTGTTTATTTGCACAAATCATTTGACAATATGTGGTTGAGAAGGCATATTTCCGGGCCTTTTCAATACACTCGCTAAGACAGTTTTAGGAGTTTTACCTTGGCTAATATCAAATCTGCTAAGAAGCGCGCGATTCAATCAGAGAAACGTCGTCAACACAACGCCAGCCGTCGTTCAATGACCCGTACCTATCTGAAGAAAGTAATTGCTGCCATCGCTTCTGGCGACAAAGCTGCTGCCGTTGCTGCTTTTGCTACCGCTCAGCCGATCATGGATCGCATGGCTACCAAAGGCCTGATCCACAAGAACAAAGCTGCTCGTCACAAGAGCCGCCTGTCTGCCCAGATCAAAGCTATGGCTTAATCAGCTCAGGCTGAATAACGCTAAAAAAACCGGCCTTAGTGCCGGTTTTTTATTTATCTGCGCTGCAATACAGTCTGTGCAGCAAGCCTATCATCTCGCGCACCTCGTGGCTTCGCAACGAATAGTAGACCGTCTGGGCCTCTTTTCGCGTCTCCACCAACTCATCCCGCCGAAGCACGGCCAAGTGCTGTGACAGGGCTGACTGGCTCAATCCGAGAACCTCGTTAAGCTCCCCTACAGACAGTTCCCTGTCCAGCAGCTGGCACAGAATAAACAGTCTTCGCTCGTTGGCCAGCGCCTTGAGCAGTGCCACTGCACGGCTTGCATTCGCCTCCATCTCTTCCAGTTGCATCTCATCCCCTTTCGCTCGAGGCAAGAATCATACTCTGTGAGCCGTCGATTTAAAATGACAGGGTTGCCGGTTGAATCGTGGCAAAGTCCTCCTGACCTGCAAACAGGAAGGAGAAATCACTCTCGCACACCCGTTTTACCGCCGGATGCTGGATCATGCGCTCGGCAAAGATGACGTAATACTCTTCCATCAGATCCTGGGTCTCCCCAATCAGCATCACCTCTTCCCCTTCCAGGATCTCTTCCCGGTAGATGGTCGGCGCCATGAAGATGCCCTGATTGAAGAAGCCGAACGCCTTCATCAGGGCAGCATCATCGAACTCGCCGAGAATGCTGGGGGAGATCCCCTGCTGTTCGAACCACTGGGTTAACTGGCGACCCATGGCGGTGCGGCGACCCGGGATCAGCAACTTACGCTCCTCCAGACAGGCCGGAAAGGCTTTCTCAGGCAAAGGCGCCTTGCAGAAGAAGCTGACGCCACAACCGCCGAGTCGCTTGGAGAGCAGGCCTGCATGCTGGCTGGAGTCAACCGGACAGTCGGAGAGGATCATGTCGAGCTTGTGCTCGCTCAGCTGCTCCAGCAAGAGCTCATGGGTTGATTCGAAGCAGCGCAGGTGGATGGAGCCATCGTTGGGAATGACAGAGAGCAATACCCGGCTGGCGAGGCGCTTGGAGAGTGCATCGGCGATGCCGACGTCAAACAGGATCTGGCTCTCCTTGCGATAGTTGACGATATCCAGCATCTCGTAGGAGAGGCTGAACATCTTGTCTGCGTAGCGAAACACCAACTGGCCGAGCTCGGTAGCCTCCAGGGATCGCCCCTTTCGCTTCAACAGCTTGCCGCCAAGACGTTGCTCCAGCAGTTTAATCTGACCGGTCACTGTCTGCGGCGTCAAAAAAAGGGCCTCTGCCGCCTGAGTGACAGTGCCCTTCTTCTGAGTCATCCAGAAATAGTAGAGGTGATTGTAATTAAGGTGTGACATCCGATGGGATTCCCGCTTTACGCGGACTCCGGTAGCAGCTGAGTTCAGCCGCCAGAATGTCATACATGTCGCTGATCGAGTCAACCTTGTTTGCTGCAAACTGCTCCATCAGACTGGCTTTAAGACGGCTCTTGTCAGGCAATCGATCACCACAATAACGCTTATTGGACTGTTTGAATCGCTCTCCAACCCGGCTGCTGAGGGCGCGTTCGGAGAAGGTTTCACCAAATTGGGCTTTGGCCTGCCTGTCACTGAGCAACATTGCACTGTCGACCACACCGTTGAGATAAGCGTTGCATCCGATGGAAACCACATCTTGCTTGCAATCATCAAACGTCTCGGCCTGTAGGCCAAAAGGCGCAAGAAGAGAACACAATATCAGAACCTTTCTCATAATCCCTCCAAAGTCTGGTTGGCAGGTTTATTAGGCAGACTCAAACGCAGGGCTGTGTAACCTGCAAAAGCTGCCAACGTTGACCCCAACAAGATACCGAGGCGCGCATAGTTACCATACTCCATTCCGGAGTGCTGGAAAGCCAGTGATGCGATAAACATCGACATGGTAAATCCGATACCGCACAGCACACTCACTGCAAAGATCTGCTTGAAGTCGGTACCCGCCGGAAGCTTGGCCAGCCCGAGTTTGACCACCAACCAACTGATGGTAAAAATACCAAGAGGCTTGCCCACGAAGAGCCCGACAATAATGCCAAGGGACACAGGGTTCGTCAGTGCCTCTAGCCCCATTCCATCCAGAGAGACACCTGCGTTGGAAAAGGCAAACAGTGGCAGGATCAAATAGGCACACCAAGGGTTTAGCTGGTGCTCAAGATACTTGAGTGGAGACTCGGTACGCTCTCCTTTGAGCGGGATCATAAAGGCCACGACCACACCGGCCAGTGTCGCATGTACCCCAGACTTGAGTACCGCCACCCAGGCAATCAGACCAATCAGCATATAAAAGGAGAGACGCTCTACCTTCATTCGATTGAACAGGAACAACACCACAGTGGCTGCTGCAGCAACGCCGATAGCGGAGAGCGAGAGCTGCTGGGTATAGAAGAGCGCAATGATGATGATGACGCCCAAGTCATCCATGATTGCCAGCGCCAGCAGGAAGACTTTGAGGCTGGTAGGAACCCGTTTGCCAAGCAACGCCATGACGCCCAACGCAAAAGCGATATCAGTGGCTGCAGGAATAGCCCAGCCAGCACGAGTCACCTCGTTGTCATAGTTAAAGAAGGCGTAAAGCAGCGCCGGCGCCAGCATGCCTCCCACCGCAGCAATCGCAGGAAAAGTGGCCTGCTCGCGACTGGACAGGGCACCTTCCATCATTTCGCGCTTCACTTCCAGACCGATGAAAAGGAAGAAGAGGGCCATCAGACCATCGTTGATCCAGAGCAGCAAAGGCTTGTCGATATCCAGACTGGCAATACGCATCTGGACGGGTGTATCGAGGAAAGCGTGATAGAGAGAGGCGAGACCGCTGTTGGCCAGGACCATGGCCAAAATAGCAGAGATGATCAGAATAATGCCGGAGGCACTCTCCATTTTCAGAAATTTTTTCATGGTTTCGCTCATATTAAAACAGTCCTGTTGCAATCAAGAAGGGCAGTCTATGGCAGTATCTAGAGTAATGAAAAATCGTTTCTAATTACCCAATACATCGAAAAAACCGAACAATCAAGCATTTAACCCAGATCATATCGATACCAACAGTAAACTGACTGAGTATAGTACGAACAATAAAGGCGCCTCTTGGCGCCTTTATTGTTGAGCTTCTCCGACTCAGATTGCAACCGGAGCTTTTATTCCAGGATGGGGGTCATACCCCAGGATTTCGAAATCCTCGAACCGATAGTCGAAGATGGAATCGGGCTTTCGCTTGATCGCCAGCCGAGGCAAAGACCTCGGCTCACGAGAGAGCTGCAGCGCAGTCTGCTCCATATGGTTGGAGTAGAGGTGCACATCACCACCGGTCCAGACGAAGTCGCCCACTTCCAGGTCACACTGCTGAGCCATCATGTGAGTCAGCAGAGCATAGCTGGCGATGTTGAACGGCAGGCCGAGGAAGACATCACAGCTGCGCTGGTAGAGCTGACACGAGAGCTTGCCGTCCGCCACGTAGAACTGGAAGAAAGCGTGGCAGGGAGCCAGCGCCATTTTGTCCAGCTCACCCACGTTCCAGGCTGAGACTATGATGCGGCGCGAATCCGGATTGTGCTTGATGTCATCTACAGCGCGCTGGATCTGATCGATGACAGCGCCATCGGCCGTCGGCCAAGAGCGCCACTGGGCGCCATAAACCGGCCCCAGATCGCCATTCTCGTCCGCCCACTCATCCCAGATGCTGACACCCTGCTCTTTCAGATAGGCGGTATTGGTGTCGCCATTGAGGAACCAGAGCAGCTCGTGAATGATGGAACGCAGGTGACATTTCTTGGTGGTGACCAGCGGGAAACCCTGCGCCAGATTGAAGCGCATCTGATGACCGAACAAGGAGACGGTACCAGTGCCAGTCCTATCGGACTTGACGGTGCCCTCATCCAGGATCTTCTGCATCAGGTCGAGATAAGTTCTCATTATTTCGCCTCCTTCACGGCATTACCGAACAACTGCGGACGCTTGTAGGCAACCCAGATCATCAGGGCGCCGATGATGATCATCGGGGTGGAGAGGATCTGGCCCATGCTGATCTCCTGGAAGTAGAGACCCAGCTGACTGTCAGGCTGGCGTACGAACTCCACCAGGAAGCGGAACAGGCCGTAGAACAGCAGGAACATACCGGAGATGGCGCCCCGTGGCGGGTTCTTGCGCCAGAACAGGTTCAGGATGATGAAGAGCACCACCCCTTCCAGCGCGAACTGGTAGAGCTGGGAGGGGTGACGCGGCTCGGGGCCTGCCTCCGGGAAGATGATGGCCCAGGGCACGTCCGTGACCCGGCCCCACAGCTCGCCGTTCATGAAGTTGCCGATGCGGCCGACGCCGAGACCGAACGGAATGAGCGGTGCCACAAAGTCCGCCACAGTAAAGAAGTGACGCTTGGTCTTGTGCGCAAACCAGATCATGGCGGTGATGACCCCGATCAGACCGCCGTGGAACGACATGCCCCCGGTCCAGATCTTGAACAGGTAGGTGGGATCGGCCAGGAACATGTCGAAGTTGTAAAACAGTACATAACCAACCCGGCCACCGAGGATCACCCCGAGGAAGCCGTAGAACAGCAGGTCAGACACCTCGTTGCGAGTCCAGCCACTGTTGGGTGCGTCGGCGCGTCGGCCTGCAAGCCACATGGCAAAAGCGAAACCAAACAAATACATGAGACCATACCAGCGTACCGATAGTGGTCCCAAACTGAATGCTACGGGATCAATCTGCGAGAAAACCCAATATCCGTCGTGCTGCATGGCGCGGCCCCAGTCATAAGAAAAGCCGCATTCTCCGATCATTCGTCAGCAGGAACAAGACTGAATATCAATCGGGCAGCTTGCTCTTGTGGCCCGCTCGCAGCAAACCGCCCAGACCGTGCTCTTCTAGGTAGCGGGCAAACAGGCCACGAAGCACGTGGGGATTGTCGTGCTTGAGGCCATCGGCCATCAGCGCCTTCAGCTCGCCGAGATCGGATTGACGCAGCACGTACTTGATGCGGGATATGTTGTGGGTGTTCATGCTGAAACGGCGATAGCCCATGGCCAGCAACAGCAGTACGCCAACAGGATCGCCCGCCAGCTCGCCGCACACGGACACAGGTTTCTGGTAACGATGGGATGCATCGACCAGCAGTTGCAGGGCGCGGATCACAGCGGGATGGAAAGCATCGTAGATGTTGGCAACACGGGCATTGTTGCGATCCACTGCCAGCAGATATTGGGTCAGGTCGTTGCTGCCCACCGACCAGAAGTCGATGAGCGGCGCCATCTCCGGCAGGATATAGAGAGCGGAGGGCACCTCTATCATCACCCCCAGACTGGGGTAGCGGATCACCGCATCGCGGCTCGCCGCCTCTTCCGACACTTCACGCCAGGCCTGATCCAGCAGCCGGCGGGAGGCCTTGATTTCACTGACGCTGCTGATCATCGGCAGCATGATGGCCAGATTGTCCAGCCCTTCGCTGGCCCGCAGCATGGCCTTGAGCTGTACCAGGAACAGTTCGGGGTGATCCAGCGTGAGCCGGATCCCCCGCCAGCCAAGGAAGGGATTTTCCTCGACGATGGGGAAATAGGGCAGTTGCTTGTCCCCCCCCACGTCCAGGGTCCGCATGCAGACAGGGCGGTTGCGATAGGTTTCCAGAATGCTGCGATAGCGGGCAGTCTGCTCCCACTCGGAGGGGAAGCTGTCTTGCAGCATGAAGGGGATCTCGGTGCGATAAAGCCCGACCCCGTCCGCCAGATGATTAAGGGAGATCTCGGTATCGGCACTCAGCCCCGCATTGAGCAGCAATGACACAGGGGTACCGTCGGCAGTTTCCGATGGCTGGTTGTCGACGCTGCGCACCAGGGTATCCAGCGCCCGCTCCTCATTGAGCAGTTGCCGATACTCGGTCAGGATCACCTGATTGGGCTCGATGAAGAGATCGCCGCTGTAGCCATCGACCACCAGCATGCGACCACCTATGTCGCCGAGCGGCAAATCCACCCCCATGATGGCCGCCACCCCCATGGCGCGGGCCAGTATGGCGGCATGGGAGTTGGTACCGCCCTTGAGCGATACCACACCGGTCAGGAACTCTCGCGGCACCTCGGCGAGGATGGTGGCCGTCACCTCGTCGGCAACCAGCACCACAGGCTCGCCGACCGTGATGTGTTCGGGTTCATTCTGCACCAGTCGGCTGATGAGCCGCTGGGCTATGTCCTTCACATCGGTGGATCGCTCCTGCAGATAGGGGTCTTTCATCCCCTTGAACTGCTCGATAAGCCGATCACTGATGAGTTTCACCGCTGACACGGCCGTCCAGTGCTCTTTGCTGACCTTGTTGCGGATGGGCTTGATGTAACCGGGATCATTGAGCAGATGCAGATAGATGTCGAAGATGGCGACCGAGTCCTGGCTGTAGCTCTCGCGAAAACGCAGGGCCAGACTCTCCAGATCGTGGCGCACCACTTCCACTGCCACGTTCAACCGTTCCAGCTGCTTGGCGTGCTCCTCATCCTTGCGCGGTGTGATGGCGCTGAGTTCCTTGCGAGGCCGCCACACCCAGGCCTTGGCCATGGCGATGCCACTGGCACCGGCGATACCACGCAGTGGCTTGCTCCAGTCGGTTTTCTGCAACCAGCCCTTGGCCTGGGCCTGGGCGATGCGCGCGGCCAGCTGGGCTGCCAGCGTCACCATGAAGGACTCCTCCCCCTCATCGAAACGGCGGCTATCTTTTTGTTGCACCACCAAAATGCCCACCACCTGGCGCTGGTGCATGATGGGAGCACCGAGGAAGGAGCGGAACGCCTCTTCCGCAACATCGGGCAGGAACTTGAAACTGGGGTGGGAGGGGGCATCGGCCAGGTTGATCAGCTCTTCGCGCTGGCCCACCAGACCGACGATACCCTGCTCGAACGGCAGGGTTGCCTTGCCCACCGCCGACTCGGCCAGACCATCGGTCGCAGCCAGTCGGTAGCGGCGCATGTCCGGCTCAGACACATAGACGGAACAGCAGTCCACCGTCATGGCCCGCCGGGTCTGGCTGACCAATGCCTGCAAAGCCAACTCCAGAGTGTTGGCTTCGGCCATGCTTTCGACGATGCGTCTGAGATCCGTCAGCAACGAATGTGCTCCTTAGCGAGAGCGGTTGCGCCGCCCATCTTTCCGATTTACTTGCACCACAGGCACTGGCATCGCCAACGGGGCAAACTCCGTCATCACCCGTCGATAGACTTCCCGTTTGAAGGAGACAACCTGGCGTACCGGGTACCAGAAACTGACCCAACGCCAATCATCAAACTCGGGGTGACCATGACAGCCGAACTGGATCCTGGACTCCCTGCCCGGATCCAGCTGTAGCAAGAACCATTTTTGTTTTTGGCCAATACAGACCGGTGAACTGTCCCAACGAACAAGGCGTTTTGGCAAGCGGTACTTCAGCCAGTTGCGACTGGTGGCCATGATGGTCACATCCTCGGGCTTGAGGCCTATCTCCTCATACAGCTCACGATACATGGCCTGCTCTGGCGTCTCACCGTCATCAACTCCCCCCTGCGGAAACTGCCAGGAGTGCTGCCCATAGCGCTTAGCCCACAATACTTGCCCGTCACGGTTACAGATCACGATTCCGACATTGGGACGAAACCCGTCGCCATCTATCACGTGATCACCTTATAAAGGCTGAATCTATAAGGAGATTGTTCCACATTCACTCCGTGGCAGCAAACAAGGACTGCAATCCCCCACGCATGAATAACTTTCAATTTCAAGCCGACTTATAAACAAACCCAAGGATCAAGCCCAGCAAGTTGCCCACCCAGGCTGTGCATAAACCTGTTAGCAAGCGGGTATATACAGTAGTTTTGGTTATCTACTCTAAATTAAACATCAGCATACAGTATGTTAATAAAAACAAAATATGTATTTAAATACATTCTTAAAAATGAACTGGTTCATCACCATAGATTCAAGACGAGAGCGGAGGCCAAGGCAGCGATTCAGGAATACATAGAGATTTTTTACAACCGCCAACGTCGGCATTCACGACTTGGCAATGTCAGCCCGGCGGAGTTTAACAAGAGGTATAGGAAAACTACTCAGGCTGCTTGATCCGGGACTGTCCGATCTTGTCAGGATACCTCAGTCGGAGCACTGGTTCAGTAAGATCTCATCATCGGCCCGAAAAAGCTAAAAAGAAACAGAGGGGAAGGCACCACAGAGTGGCCGTTTCCTCCATCAATGTTGGGTGTCGGCACCCGATTGCTCGAACTACTTTAAGGTATCTGTGCAGTTGGTAGAACCGCGCACTATTCACTCTGATTTATTGATGCTTATTATGGGGCTTGGTGGCAAAGAAGTGAGCACTTTGCCCTTGGTTTAGCCTCAGATTGGGCTCATAAGGTTACTGAGCGCGGCTTCAATTGAAGTGAGCAATCAGATTGGATGCCTTTGGCTGATTTGAACCGGTACATGGACTGTTAATCCGTATGTCGCTGGTTCAAGTCCAGCAGGAGGAGCCAACACAAAAGCCCAGCTGCAATGCTGGGCTTTTTCTTTGCCTGTTTTTTACGGCTGACCAGATTCGCATGAGAGGTTCGGTTGTTGTTTGTCGATGGAGATGATGGCCTGCCGGTGATCGTTGAGTCTACTAAGTCCCTCCTCCCTGCTGTTGTTTCACCTGTGGATCAGTCCTACGTCACCTTGCCGGCGTAATGCCCTGCATCTTCAGCCAGAACGCCTCCTGACAGGGGTTGTGGAACAGCTTGCGTGGCGGTGTGATGGAGATGGGGCTGGTGTCGACCCGATAGCTTATCCAGCATTCGGCGCACAGCTGCGCCGAGGGGACATGGTCCTGCTCTCTCTGATGACAGATGACGACCCCATTGGCGAACCAATAGGTGGTTTGCTGGTGCTGGATCAGGGTGCCACTCTCGTCATTCTCGCTATAGTGCTCACTCTGCTGATGAGTGATGGTTGCTGGCCCAGGTTGCCGATGGATGGCCTTGATATAGGTAATGAGCTGATTCATTGCTGTTCTTGCTTGTGACGGGAGTGGTGGCGTGGGAACGCAGGTTGCAGATGCCGCGAGCTTAGCGCTCGGCGCCGCTGGCGGCAATCCCGACCGGGCAGCTGGGTGGCCGGCATGAAGGAGAAAAGTGATGGGGATCCCCAGCAACAAGGCCGAGCTGCTGCTCGCCATCGACACGAATTTTGGCAAGCTGCTCAAGGCGTTGCAGGCCGTACCCGAGAGCCGGGTGCAGGAGCTGGTGATGGAGGGGCACAGCAAGGGCACCTCCATGAGCGTGGCCAATCTGGTGGCCTACCTCATCGGCTGGAATGAGTTGGTGATCAAGTGGATAGAGCGGGATACGGCGGGCTGGCCGGTAGATTTTCCCGAGACGGGCTGTAAGTGGAACGAGCTGGGCAGGCTGGCCCAAAAGTTCTATCGGGATTATGAGGGGCTGGCCTATCCGGTATTGCTGGCCCGGCTGATGGCGGCCAGGGCCCGCATCGTCGAGCTGATCGTGACGCGCGGTGACGATGAGCTGTATGGTCGCCCCTGGTATGAGCAGTGGACCCTGGGGCGGATGATCCAGTTCAATACCGCCTCTCCCTACCACAATGCCAACGGGCGATTGCGCAAATGGTTGAAGGGGAACTGCATTCGGGTATGAATGTTCCCGGTGTTGCAGGTGGCAATGCTGGCTGAGGCGGCCCGTATTCTTTCGCTGACTTGCCCCGGTTGTTATACTCCCACCCCTCAATTTTCCCGGGTGCCGGGTTTATCGTCCCCCTTGCGTGAGGCGGTTTGCCATGCTGCCTTGTCTGGCAAACGGGTGTTTCCTCCTGAGTTCAGTCGCCAGTTCGGCGGGCTGTTCATCTGGATATCACCGGAGCCCTTGTTGCGAGACGAGGGCTCCGGCGTCACGAGTTCAATAACAAAAACAACGATTCACACAGAGACAGTCATCAGGATTGGTATGGAAAATCAAGCAGTTAAAGATTCGCATGCAACGCAAACCTCCCTTCGCCGCTGGCTGGAGCCGGTACTGGTACTGGCCATTCTGGGCAGCCTGTTCGGTTACCTCGGTAGCCTGATGGGGCTCTCCGCCCTGGTCAACACCCTGTTCAATACGGCCCATCAGCTGCTGCTCAATACTGTGCTCTTCATCATGGGGATTACAGTGCTATCCGGGGCGCTGAGCCAGCTGCTCAGCGAGTTCGGAGTGATCCGCTTGCTGGAGGTGCTGCTGGCGCCACTGATGAAGCCCATCTTCCGTCTGCCGGGCCGCACCGCCCTGGCGGCTCTGATGACGTTCTTTTCCGACAACCCGGCGGTGATCAGCCTCGCCAAAGACAGTCGCTTTCGCAAGGGCTTCACCCCCTGGCAACTGGTGTCGCTGACCAACTTCGGGACGGCTTTTGGCATGGGGCTGATTGTGGTGACCTTCATGGCCACCCTGCAACTGCCGAGCGGCGAATCCACTGCCAGTGCGGCCTTGATAGGTCTGCTCGGCGCCCTCATCGGCTCAGTGGTCTCGACCCGGCTGATGCAGCGCATGATCAGGCCGCTGGTGGGGGAGACCCTGATTGATGACGAAGTGGTGAGTGTGGGCGCCAAGCCCGGGCTGAGTCAGGAAGCGGCTCCCACTTGGCTCCGGGTGCTCAATGCCCTGCTCGATGGTGGTAAATCGGGGGTGGAGCTCGGCATGGCGGTGATCCCGGGTGTGCTCATCATCAGTACCTTCGTCATGTTGCTGACCTTTGGTCCTGGCGACAAGGGCTATACCGGCGAGGCCTTCCAGGGGGTGGCACTGCTGCCCGTGCTGGCGGCCAAGGTGGGCTGGTTGTTCGAGATGCTGTTCGGTTTTACCCATGCCGAGCTGGTGGCCTTCCCCGTAACTTCACTGGGAGCGGTCGGGGCCGCCATGTCGCTGGTGCCTCCTTTCATCGGCAAGGGTTGGATCACCGGCAACGAGGTGGCGGTATTCACCGCCATGGGCATGTGCTGGAGCGGCTTTCTGAGTACTCACACCGCTATGCTGGATGCGCTCGGTTATCGCCATCTCACCTCCCGCGCCATAGTGGCTCATACCATAGGTGGTCTCTGCGCCGGTGTGGCGGCCCATCAGCTCTACCTGCTGCTGGGCTGAGTCGGGTTCAGATAACAAAAGAGGCTCTTCGGAGCCTCTTTGCATTGCTCGTTGCGATCACGCTGGCAGCATCGAGACGGCCAGCCCGGCGTTGTGGTCGGTCACTCGACATGGCCAATGACGGTTTGTTCTATCACGGCTCCGGGCATCATCTGTTGTATGCCGTCAATCAGCTTGTTCCCGGCTGCTTGCAAAGCTTCCAGGGGCATTTCGGGCAAGCTCTCCAGAATGAACCACATCATGCTCGACTCCACACTGAGCCTGGTCCTGACCCCCTGTCTCCAGTTCCAGCGTCGGCACGTCACCCCCTTGTCATCCCGCCATACCACTTCGCCGGGTTCTGGAGATTCATGAGCCACTTCGCCGCCCTTCATTGTGTCGAATAGCTCGCTGCCATCGGCAACTACCAACCTTGGCATCCCTTCATAGGTAGTCAGGTTTTCGCCCCCGACCGGTATGGCGTACTCAATGCTGATGGCGTTATAGAGGTCAACGACAGGATCGATACTCGGCAGGCTGCCATCACGGGCAACCCGTTTTCTCAGGGCTTCGGCGGAGCAGGGAGTGCGCTGTGGTTTGGCACCAAACTTTCTAAAGAGGTCCGCCCAGGCAGAGAGGTGTGCATCAGCCCAGGGTGCATCTTCTCTGGCCATGGCAAGGGAGGCTTGTTCCAGAGCCCGCGTCCCCACAGTGGGGTCTGCAATGGCAGCCGCCTGGACAGTGATACTCAAGGCCCGGAATCCGGGGGCCATATCGGTCACTTCAGGGGTGATTAACGGCTTGAACAACGGCATAGAGACTCCAGGGGATCCATTGATAGAGACGACATTTGATGTCCCGATGGCGCATGGCATCAGCCACATCAAACTCAATTTGAGAGCCATCTTGCTTGGGGGATGGCAATAAGAAAATTGACAAAATCTTAAGGCCAATAAGGATTTGGAATGACTAGCAGCCCGTCAGTGAACGACTGGCCTGGGATCTCGATCCAGAAGGAAGCTCTGGCTTTTCGTTGATCTCTCGCGAAATGGGATGAGCCGCTCAGGAGCGCTATCTCTGATGCTGCTGAACAACATCAACAACAAGGGCGCCGAGGCGCCCGTTTGCTTGAGTGTCAGACTGACGACATTACAGATTGCCCGGTTTGGGAATGGGGATGCCGAGCAGCAAGTTATCCATCATGCCGACCATGCGGCCCAGCTCGGGTTTGGTGATGGTGTCATTGGCCCCCAGCTGCAATGCCTTCTGGCGGTTGTCATCACTCATCAGCGACGAGAACATTATGATGGGGGTGGTCTTGAAGGCGGGGGTGTCCCGCAGCCGTTTGAGCAGATGCATGCCATCCATTCGGGGCATCTCGACGTCAGTGATGATGCCGCTGACGAACTCGGACACAGGTATCTTCTCCTCCTGTGACAGACGGTCAAACTCCGTCAGCATCTCCAGCCCTTCTCCCCCGTCCTTGGCCGTCACCACGTTGTAGCCAGCGGTGCGCAACGTTGTCTCTATCATCTTGCGGATGAAGGCAGAGTCGTCGACCACCAGAATGCTCTTGGCCTGGCGCAGTGCCATCATGCGATCGTCGATGATGACCTTGCGATCCTGGGTCACATCGTATTTCTCCATGCTGAGCTCTGGGTTGATGTCGGCGATGATCTTCTCGAAGTCGAGGATCATGATGAGGTTGCCATCGCGCCTGACCACGGCGACCACGCAGTCGTTCTCGCCCGCTTCCAGAAACTGGCTGGGGGATTCCACATCCTCCCAGGAGACTCTGTGGATCCTGCTGACACTGTCGATGAGAAAACCGTTCGCCATCTTGTTGAAGTCGGTGACGATAACCACTTTGTTGCTGTTGTCCGGGTTGGTGCGGATCCCGAGCCAGCCCGCCAGATCCACCAGGGGGATCAGCCGTTCACGCAGCGAGAAAACCCCGACCATGTGGCGCTGGGCATTGGGGTAGTCGGTAGTTTCCGGTACCCGGATCACCTCGCGCACCTTGGCGACGTTGATACCGTAATAGGCAATCTTCTCCCTGCCATCGGGCAGATGCTTCTTGAGATGAAACTCGATGATTTCGAGCTCGTTGGTCCCGCTCTCAGTCAGGATGGATTTACGCTCTTCCCCGTTTTTGGACATCATGGCGACTCTCGTGCTTCTGGTTGCGCTGGCAGCACCGGCTGCGGTTTTCCCTCAGTATAGGAATGGATCCGTCCACACCGGAGAGATCCACACAACATAACCCTCATAACTGCTTGATCCCGCAAGTAGGAAGGCACGTAACAGCTTAACAGGGAAACAAAGATGTGATGGAGAAGACCATCACACTCACCACAAACAGGAGCGGAGCATGACAGAGGCTGTGGTTGTGATAGGGGCAGGGGGCGGAATCGGGCAGGCACTGGTGGCGCACTGGCTGGCGGCAGGAGCCAACCCAGTCATTGCTGTCAGCCGACAGCAAGCTCCCGCCGGGTGTGATGACCCTCGCTTGCATTGGCTGCCCTGCGATTACAGCGACCAGCAGATGAGCCACTGTGTCAGCCATATTGCCGGACTGACACCTGGTTTGCGCCATCTGGTGATCTGCAATGGCGTTTTGCATCAAGGGGAGATCAAGCCGGAAAAACGGCTGGAAGCGCTCAATGTCGAGGCCATGACCCGCCTCTACCAGACTAATGCCTTGCTGCCGCTGCGCTGGATCAACCAGCTGCTCCCGCTGTTTGGCACCTCACCCTGCACCCTGGCGGTACTCAGTGCCAGGGTCGGCAGCATTGGCGACAACCGCGCTGGTGGTTGGTATGGCTATCGTGCTGCCAAGGCCGCGCTCAATATGTTGCTCAAGTGCGCGTCCATCGAGCTCGCCCGGCGTGCCCCGGGCGTCAAGCTGCTGGCGTTTCATCCGGGCACTGTGGATACCCAGCTCTCGCGCCCGTTTCACGCCAATGTGCCGGCCGGCAGCTTGCAGACGCCAGAGCAGGTTGCTCATCATCTGGTGAGTTTGATGGATCGGCTGATGCCTGACGGCGAACTCAGCTATCTCGACTGGCAGGGCAAGACTATCGAGTGGTAGGGGCATCCAGCAGGCGAGCCAGCAGGGCTCGCAGCGCCTTGATGATGGCTGGCTTGCCCGCCAGTTGCAGCCTGGCAGCCAGTCGACTCCAGTCCGCGTATTGCCAGATGGTGGCGATCAGCAGCTGGCATTCGCTTGGCGTCAGGGAGGCCAGTCGCGGCAGATTGCCTGTCAGCCAGCGCTGTAGAGTGGATTGGCACAGCTCGAACGGCTTGTGGTGATGGGCGAAGCAATCAAGCTCATCCCGTTCAAACTCATCCAGCTCAGGCACGGCCAGCTCTTGTCCCTTCACACATTGCCACACCAGTGCGGGATCCAGCTCTTTCAATTCCCCGGCCAGCAGGGTAGGTAGCTGTTGTACGAAGCGCTGGCGCCACAGGTCCAGCTCGGCTTGCCACTCGGGTTTTAACACCTTGAGCAGCAGGGCGGCATGGCTGCCGCTGGCGGCATCCCGCTGCAAACCGATGCGCAGTGTCACCAGCCCGGCCTTGCGCCAGAAGGGCAACAAGTCGGCGCTGGCCGAGAAAGCGGAGCCGAGATAATCGAGCCCTTCCTCCCGGTAGTAGTCCTCCAGCTGGCTAAGCAGTCGTGAGCCGAGCCCGTGGCGATGCAGCGCCGGGTGGATGGCGATGCGCATCACCCGGGCGTAGCTGCGTCCCCCGGCTGTCTTGAAACCTGCGTGGGCAAGCAGGGACTGGGGCAGCAGATGGCCGCGCGGGCGCCGTCGGCCCGCCCAGATAGCCTCGGCGAGTTCGGGGGCGATATTGCCCTCCCGCGCTACCAGCGCGACCCCCAGCAGGTTCTGCGCCTGTTCCAGCAGGTGGATGTCGAGATCCGGACTCTCCAGCAGAGATCTCAGGTCGCTCGGCGTGGTCTGGTAGTGGGCCAGCACCAGCAGGCCGAATACTTGATTCAGCAGTTCCTCATCGGCGGCCAGCGTCCCTTGCCCGATCAGCCGCCAGCTCGGGTTGGTCGGTGGTTGGGGAGCATCTACCTCGGTATTGAGGCCAAGGAGGCGAAACACCAGTGGTTCCAGCGGGTCGCGAGTGCTCCAGCGGATGGGCTCGGCCAGGTGGATCTCCTGCCAATCCGGCGTCTGGCGGTCAAGCACTCGCTTGAAACGCAGGTGAAAGCCGCGCCCCGTCCCCTCGTAGCCGTGTTCCGTGGTGGCGAAGACGATGCGACTGTGGCGGGCCAACATGGCCTCCAGCAGCGGCGTTGGGATGGCGGCGGCTTCATCCACCAGCAACAGGTCGGGTTGCAGCGCCTCATGTACCAGTCGATCCGGTGAACAGAACACGAGGCCCACAAGCTGCTCTTGGGTGGTCTCGAGCGCCCGGGCGGCGTGGGCGAACAGGGTGGCGACAGTGGCCTGAGAGGGTGCCGTCACCACTATCTTCAGGTCGGGTTGCTGGCGCAGCAGCCCGGCGGCGGCGAGGCCCAGCAGGCTGCTCTTGCCGCGTCCCCGATCGGCGCTCAGCACCAGGGGGCGGCGGCGATGGCCGTGCAGCACCCTGTGGATGGCGGGCAGAGCAAGAATCTGATCGTCACTTAATGGCCGTTCGGCGCCTATCGGTTGCCAGGGCTGTGGGCTGGTGGGCGGGAGCAGGGAGAGCGCAGGATCGCCTGTCAGCAGCCGCACCAGCCGGGCGATAAAGCCGTGACCCGCCCGGCTTGCCTCCTCCGGCTGGGCCACCAATCTGATCCGGTCGGGATCCGGCCATGCTGGCCACAGCTCTCTGGGTGGCGTCAGCAGCAGCAGCAGGCCACCCGCCCGCAGTGTGCCCGCCAGGGCGCCGAAGGCGTCGGGATGAAAGCCGCTGAAAGCGTTGAACACCAGCGTGTCGCACTCCTGACCCAGCCGTTGCAGCGCCTTGGCGGCGGGAACGGGCCCGTGGTGGGCGGGGCCTTCCCCTAGCCAGAAGATGGCACCGTCCAGCAGCAGCTCGGTACGGACGATGCAATCAGCCTCATCCCCTTCCAGCCAGATCAGTCGCCGCTCGCCAGCATGGGCGAGGGTCTGGCGCAGGGCTTTCACCTCGGCGGGGCTCATGAGGCTGAACTGTCGCCCGCTTTGACGCGAGGTTCAAACATGCGATCCCCTGTCTGGTCGATAAAGGTATGGGCCTTTTGCACCATGAAATGCTCCGCATCGGCCGGGTTGGCAAACAGATCGGATCGGATAAACCGATGGGTTTGCAGCACACCATCCAGCTCCTTGGTGATGCGGCCCGCCAACCGGTACTGACCCCCTTCCGCCATGGGCTCTGGATAGATGAGATAACCGGCGTATTCGGTGGGAGTGACGTCGACGGCTTGTGCTGGTTGGCCCCCGAACAGTGCAGTGAACAGTTTCTTGAGCATGATGTTTTCCTCTGTGACAGAGGTATTGTCCCCAAGGGGCTGATGGCTGGCAAGCGGGGGATCTTATTACTAATTGTTATTTGCACTACGAACCATTCTCATTTAGATTTCATGGCATTCCAGCATGAGGTAAACACTATGTACGTCTGTTTGTGCCGTGGCATCACAGATACCCAGATCCGCAAGGCGGTACAGGCAGGCAAGAGCGAGTTTCGTCAACTCAAACAGTCGCTGGAGGTAGGTGCCCAGTGTGGCAAGTGCGTGCGCATGACCATGGAGATCATCGCCGCCGAACTCGACAAGGCAGAGCTGGAAACGGCCCCGCTCTACTACGAAGTGGCCTGATCAAGACCAGGCGTTTTCCAACCCGACCCGGCAGCAGGGTCACCCTTCCTTTCAGGCGAGCAGGCTCGCCAGACCTCTTGTTGTCACTTTTCTGGACTAAGCTCTAACGATCGAAGCCTCAGGCACGAACCAAGGAGCAGAGTCGATGAAAGGAGATCCCAAGATCATTGCCCACCTCAACAAGGTGCTGGCCAATGAGCTGATAGCCATCAACCAATACTTCCTGCACGCCCGCATCTACGATGACTGGGGCCTCAAGGCGCTCGGGCACAAGGAGTATCACGAGTCCATCGATGAGATGAAGCACGCCGACGAGCTGGTCAAACGGGTGTTGTTTCTAGAAGGGCTGCCCAACTTGCAGGATCTGGGCAAGCTGCGCATCGGTGAGACGGTGGAGGAGATGCTGCGCTGCGATTTGTCGCTGGAGATGGACGCCATCCCCGACCTGAAAGTGGCCATCGCCTATGCCGAGTCGGTGCAGGACTATATCAGCCGTGACCTGTTCCAGGACATTCTGGAAGATGAAGAGGAGCACGTAGATTGGCTAGAGACCCAGCTCGATCTCATCGATCGCATCGGATTGGAGAACTATCAGCAGTCACAGCTGCATCACGGCTCATCCTGAATAGTTATGGCATGAAAAGCTGACTTAAAAACCCGCCAAGGCGGGTTTTTTCATATCCGTTGCATAGCTTTTCATCCGGTTTATCCATATGAAAAATAAGCTTATTTTTGTTAATCAGGTCGCAAAAATATGTTGAGTAGATGTGCACTATTGGAACCCCTGTCGGGGGCACACAATAACAACAGGTTAAAGGACTACACCATGCACTTCTTGCCCAACAAGCTTGCGCTGGCTTGCGCCATCGCACTCTCTCTCGCTGCCTGCAATGACAACAGCTCCAACGCGCCGGCGGATCCCGCCGCTACCAAGGCATCCCTGATGCAAATCATGGACGAGGCCCAGCGTGCGAGTCAGGCGCTGGACCCTTACGGATTTGCCATTGATGCGCCAGGGATCGCCCAGCGCAAGGCGCTCGACGGTTCGCTGCTCACCCGGCTGGATGCCATGGATCCGAGCGTGTTGAGCGAGCGGGACCGACTGTTCTACGACATGATCCGCTGGGATTTGCAGATCAACCTGGCGGGCTACGAGCTGCCTCAATCCCAGATCCCGATCCATCACTTCCGCAATCGGGTGGTGGATCTGGCCGATGAGGTCGGGGCTGCGCCCGCCAGCGGCAAGGCCGCCCGCACTGTCAGCAGCGGCTTCGATTACTTCGAGCAGAGCTCTGCCGAGCGAGTCGCGCCGGGAGATGCAGCCTGGCGGCGTGATCTGGACCGTACACCTGCGGGGACTGTTGTAGCCACGCGGGCGAAGGCGGTGACGGCACCGCTGGCCTGGTATCAGGAACACCTCACCTGGCTCAAGGCCTACGACGCCTATCTGGCCGACGTGAAGCATCAGTTCGAGCTTGGCAGCACCCAGGGCAACACTTTGCCGAATGAGCTGGTGGACAGGCTGCTGGCCCAGCTCGACAGCAAGCTGGACGGTGAAGCCATCTCCGGTGCCTACCTCGGCTGGCAACAGCTGCCAGGGGAGGCCGACGAGGTACTGCGCACCGATTACAAGGCGGTGCTGGACAGCATCAACGGCCGCTATCTGGCGCTGCGGGACTATCTGGATTATCAGCATGGCGGCGCTTATGCAGTGCGTCTTGGCAGCGGCGAGTGTGATGATGGCTTCTGCGGCATGACCAATGGCCGTGACTGGTATCGCTGGTTGCTGAAGAAGCACACCACCACAGAGATGACGCCGGAGCAGGTGCATGCGCTGGGGCTGAGCGAGGTGGAGCGGATCTTCGGCGCCATGGTCAAGGTGTGTCATACCGTCGGCAAGTGCGACAGCGAGGAGGTGGCCCAGAGCAAGCAAAGCGGCCAGATCTATGACTTCTTCCGCTATCTCAACGAGCCTGCCTTCTTCTACCAGAACCCGCTGACTGTCTGGTCTGCCGGTTTGAACCCGAGCACTGCGGCAGGGGCGGCGCTGAGTGAGCCACAACAGCAGGCGCTGGCCGAACATGAGCGGGCACTGCGGGAGTACAACGCCTTCAAGAGCAAGGCAGCGTTGGTGTTGCCGGACTTCTTCGATGCCGAGCGCACCATCCCCAAACTGGATTACGAGGTGGTGCCCGTTTCCTATGAGGATGCGCCCTATGGCGGCGTTGCCTGGTATCAGGACGGCAACCCGCAGACCGGTCGCAAGGGGCAGTTCTTCCTCAATACCTACTATCCCTATGGTTTGCAGAGCTGGAACATCAGCACCTTGCTGGCCCATGAGGCGGCGCCTGGCCACCACTTCCAGATCACCATAGCCCAGGAGCTGGCGGCCAAGGATCCCGACTTCCCGCAGTATGTGGCGAACGCTTCCTATACCGCCTATGCGGAGGGCTGGGCGCTCTACACCGAATACCTGGCGGATCACGACATGGGGCTCTATCAGGGGCGCGGCCTCTACGATCCGGCCGTGGGAGATGTGAAGGTCGAGGGCTCGTCCGCGTTCAATAACCAGCTGCAGTATTTCGGACGCCTCAACGAGGAGATGCTCAGGGCCATGCGGCTGGTGGTGGATACCGGCATTCACTGGTATGGCTGGAGCCACGACAAGGCCGTCAATTACATGCAGGAGAATTCGGCGTTGGGGGCGGGAGACATAGGATCAGAGGTGCCGCGCTACATGGCCTATACCGGTCAGGCCACGTCTTACAAGGCGGGTCAGCTGGCGCTGATCCGGATGCGGGAGTCCGCCGAGCAGGCCCTTGGCAGCCAGTTTGACCTCAAGGCCTTCCACCACCATGTACTGGAGTACGGCATGTTGCCCATCTCTGTGCTGGAGCAGAAGAACCGGCAGTGGATTGAACAGTCGAAGTGATCACAGTTACGGCGCCCGACAAGGCAGCGGGCGCCGCTTTCGATTAGGATACGGCTCTATTTCCATCACAATGCTACGGATGATTTACATGGAACTGATTGCACGTGAGATGGCCCCCCACAAGCGGGTGGCGCTGGTGGCTCACGACAACATGAAGACCCCTTTGCTGAACTGGGTGATGCGCCGCAAGGAGGAGCTCAAGCTCCACCATCTCTATGCGACCGGCACCACGGGCACCATGCTCGGCAAGCAGGCGCAACTGCCCATTACCTGCCTCTTCTCCGGCCCCATGGGCGGTGACCAGCAGCTCGGTGCCCTGATTGCCGAAGGCAAGATAGATGTGCTGATCTTCTTCTGGGATCCCCTCAATGCGGTGCCCCACGATCCGGATGTGAAAGCGCTGCTGCGCCTCGCTGCGGTATGGAACATTCCAGTTGCCACCAACGAGGCGACCGCAGATTTCATCATGGACTGCCCCCATATGCGGCAGGCATTCAGCGTACAGATCCCGGATTATGCTGGCTATTTGAAAGCCAGGACTGAATAAAAACAAACAGATATAACAGAGAGCAAAGAGCCGGACACAGTCCGGCTCTTTTATTTGAAAGATGGCAGCACGTTAACGCTGGAAACCCTTCTGGGCGAATTTGGGTCTGGCGCTCATGATCTGCTCCACTTGCTCTTCACTCATCTTGCCGCGCGATAGCCCCAGCACCTTGTAGGTGAGCAGTGGCCGTGCCGGCAGGGCAATCATCAGTGCCCGGATCTGGTTCTCGTCCTCTTTCTCCCGCACCGGCTTGCCGTAGGCGTAGGTCAGTACGCCGGCATCCATCAGGTTTTTGACGGCAGGCTCGGTGATCGGCAAGTTTATGACGCTTTTGCGTTGCAGCACGAACTCGCGCAGCACCGCTTTCTCGTTGAAGTCGAGGAAGGCGATCATCTGGGCCAGCAGATCCTGCTGGCGGCGGGACTGCCACTCTTCACAGGCCCACTCCCAGGCGATCAGAAATGCCTGACTGCAGAAGTAGGAGATGGCGATCAGCATGCCGACCCCGAGCCAGGCCGCGTGGAGCGTTGCCCACTGGCTGACGGCGCCCTTCATCAGGCCGGCCGGAAACAGCAATATGATGCTGCAGCAGAGTAACAACCAGACCATGAGCCAGTTGAGGCGGTTCAGTTGATAGAAATGTTGGATCCACCGTTTCATCGTTCATCCTTCCCAAACTATTGTGGACAGTAATCAACTCATAGCAATCGTTGTGCCAAGGCGTGGATGCCAGGGGAAAGAGTGGAGATCCGGACGGAGAAATCGAGGGTACTGACCGAGTGGTGTGTTACATTCTCTTACAACTTACTGAGCTAACAGTCATTAGTTTGCCTTGTGAGCTGGCCGCCGGTTTGGTAAAAAGCCCGCACTGTCATTGGGGAGTAGCAACCCGCCCGTGATCCGGGCAGGGCTCATGTCAACATTCTTGGATCTTCCGATCCATGGCATGGGCGGCGATAGCATCTATCGCTCTGCAAGACCTTTGGCCTCGATACGCAAGCCAGCCGGGCGAGCCGTATCGGGTCCATCGGTTGTTCTGCTCGCCTGGCGGTTGCCTATTATGTTGATCACCCTGCTGTTATTTCTGCTCTCTGCCGTCACCATCTACCTGGCCTGCGAATATTTCGTCAATGGTATCGAATGGACTGGCCATCATTTCAAGTTCTCCCAGAGTGCCACCGGCTCCCTGCTGGCAGCCCTGGGTACGGCCTTGCCCGAATGCATCGTCACCCTGACCGCCTTGCTGATGGGGGATGCTCCCGCCCAGCAACAGATTGGGATTGGCGCTGCCCTCGGTGGCCCTCTTGTACTCTCCACCATAGGCTATGCCGCCGTCGGCGTGACCCTGTTGCTGTGCATGAGTCGTGCCCATCGAGTCATCGACGGCGAGGTGCAGCGCGAGATAGGTCGGGATCAAGCCTGGTTTGTCGGTATCTTCCTGGTGGCGGTGGCCCTCGGTATGGTGGCCTTCACTGGCAAGGCCTGGCTGGCGCCGCTGTTCGTGCTGGTTTATCTGGTCTATGTGCGGCGCGAGCTGAAGCAGACCGACAGCCACGAGGTCGAGTTGCCCGAGCCCCTCAAGCTGGATCCCGAGGCCGAGATCCCGGCGCTCGGCAAGGTGCTGCTGCAGACCCTGGTGGCGCTGGTGGTGGTGGCGCTGGCTGCCCAGCTGTTTGTGCACCAGCTGGAAAGCATGGGCGAGCTGTTTGGTCTCTCCCCCGTATTGGCGGCCTTGCTGCTGAGCCCGGTGGCGACCGAGATGCCGGAGCTGATGAACGTGCTGATCTGGGTGCGGCAGGGCAAGAGCCGGCTGGCGCTGGCCAACATCTCAGGCGCCATGATGATCCAGGGCACGATCCCCAAGGCGTTCTGCCTGCTGTTTACCCCCTGGTTGCTGGACAGCACCATGATGGTTTCCTCGCTGGTGACCCTGCTGGCGGTAGTGCTGCTGTGGTGGGGCTTCAGCCGTGCGCAGATGACGGCGGGCAGGCTGGCCTGGGTTGGGCTGGTCTATCTCGGTTTTTGTGGCTGGCTGGTGGTGAGCTGACGGTGCGCTCTATGTGAAGATGACGCCATGAGAAAGGGCAGGATTCCATCCTGCCCTTTTTATTGTCATCAAAATATCTCAGCTGACGCTGAGCACCGGGATCAGAACTGCTGGAACCAGCGCTGGATCTGGGCCGGATCCTTGCTCTGGGTCAGGGAGAGCATCAGCAGGATGCGCGCCTTCTGCGGGTTCAGGGTGCCGGCTGCCACGAAGCCGTACTTGGCATCGTCGATCTCGGCATCCAGGGTGGTGGCGCCGGTCGGTACGCGGGCGGAACGCACCACGCGGATGCCGTCCTTGCTCGCCTTGGCCAGGGTATCGAACAGGGTATGGTAGAGGTTGCCGTTGCCCACGCCAGCGCTGACGATACCGTCAAACTTGGCATCCACCATGGCCTTGGCCGGCAGATCGGTGGCGTTGGCATAGCTGTAAACGATGCCCACTTGCGGCAGCTTGTCGAGCTTGCTCACGTCGAACGGTGTCTTGCTGGTGTGCAGACGCGCCGGTGTGCGCTGATAGTCGATTTTGCCGTTGTGGATGTAACCCAGCGGGCCGAAGTTGGGGGCGGCAAAGGTCTGCACCCCTGTGGTGTTGGTCTTGGTGACGTCGCGGGCATCCAGCACTGTATCGTTCATGGCGACCATGACGCCACGGCCCTTGGAGCTGGGGTCGGAGGCGGTGACGACAGCGTTGTAGAGGTTGAGCGGGCCATCGGCACTCATGGCGGTGGAGGGGCGCATGGCACCGACCAGCACCACAGGCTTGACGCTTTTGACGGTGAGGTTGAGGAAGTAGGCAGTCTCTTCCATGGTGTCGGTGCCGTGGGTGATGACGATGCCATCGACGTCATCCTTGGCCAGCAGCTCGTTGACCCGCTTGGCCAACGTCAGCCACACCTCGTCGTTCATGTCCTGGGAGCCGATCTTGACCACCTGCTCACCCTGCACGTCAGCGACGTTCTTCATCTCGGGAACGGCAGCAATCAGGGTCTCGATGGCTACCTTGCCCGCTTCATAGTTGGATTGGGTAGCGGACTGTCCCGCTCCGGCTATGGTGCCACCGGTAGCCAGGATATGAACCTGTGGCAGGGCCATGGCCATCGGGGAGAGGGTCAGGCCAAGTACGGTGGCGATCAGTGTCTTGCGGATAGGGAGAGTCATGCTGCAAATCCTTCTGAGTGATAAAAATTGCAGCAAGTTTGCGCTTTCTGTTGAGGGGGTCTGTGATGACTCTCACCAAAAAACAGCTGGGTACAGAATTTTAACCTGATTTATACCTCTATATAGATAATTTAACTTGCTGAGAAACCCTTGGCTTCAATCAGGGCGATCAGCTCCGCCTTGCTCAGATCGCTTTCGATGACGGCCTTGCTGCTGGCGAAATCCACCCGGGCCTGGCTAACAGCGCTCTGGGCCAGCAGGGCGTTTTGCAGGCTGGCGGCGCAGCCACCACAGGACATGCCGGAAATGGTGAGTTCGATGGTCATGGGATCACTCCTCTGTTGATGTGCAGCCAGCCTAAAGCTGCCGCCCGCAGCAAGGTCAAGCCCTAGCGAGCCACCACGGATTCACGCACCATCAGACGACCATGGAACTTCTGTTGCTCGTCGGCGGGGAGCAGGCTCTGCGTCAATTGGGCTTGCAGCACGCGCACGCTCTCCTGTGCCAAGCGTTCGCTCGGATATTCGATGCAGGTCAGCGGGGGCGTCAGCTGATCTGCCAGGGCCGATCCTTCCAGGCTGATGACGGAGACATCCTGAGGAATATTGAGGTTGAATTCGCGCAGCAGACGCATGGCATCCGCGGCCTGGGCATCTTGCTGCACCACCAGTGCGGTAAAGGGCAGATAGCGGTTGAGCAAGCCGAGCAACGCCTGCTGTTTGTCGGTACCATCGATCACCAGCTGACTGTTGTAGGGCAGGGATTGCTGCTGAAGTGCCTGCTGATAACCCTGGATGGCACTCTTGCCGGCTGGGGATAGTTTGTCATCCAGCATCAGCACCATCTGGCGATGGCCTTTGCCAAGCAAAAAGCGGCAGGCGCTCTCGGTGGCGAAGGTCAGGTCGTAGCAGATATTGAGGTTGCTCGAATCACTCACCCCATCCAGCTGAAGGAGGCGCTCGTCCTGGTTCAGTGACTGCTTGGCACCGATCACCAGCACGCCATCACAACGGCCGCCCAGCAGTTCGTCTACTGCCAGCTGTTGTTGCTGCGCCTCGTCGGCAAAGCGCACCAGCATGCTCTTGCCCGCCTTGGCCAGCGCCCCTTCCAGCAGCGGCAGCATGCTGGCCAGACGGTTGCCGAGCTGGGGGGAGAGTATGATGCCGATGCAATCCGTCGCCTGAGTCGCCAGCGATCGGGCCGTGGCATTGGGGCGGAAGTTCAGTTGTTCTGCGGCTTGCAGCACAGCCAGCCGACTCTCTTCACGCACGCCGCGGGAGCCGCTCAAGACGCGGGAAACGGTGGCTTTTGATACATTCGCGAGGCGCGACACATCGGTAATATTGGCCATGGCTTCATCAACGGTAACCGGTTAACAGAAGTTCATCCTAACATAGGCCGATACCACCCGGTAAGGTTTGCCTGTTGGGCAGCATGGAAAAGGGTGGCCATCGCCACCCTCTGCCATCTCTGACCCCGTCCATCAGAAGAAGTATTTGAAACGGACCCGGCCGCCGTAACGATCTATGTTGTCCTCTTCGTTGCTGTCGACATTCAGCTGTGACCAATAGGCACCCAGATAGATGTCAAAGTTGTTCAGATCCAGCACCTTGGGGATCTTGTAGGAGGCATAGACGGTGTTGATGGTGTGCTTGCCGACCATCTTGCCGAAATCGGCGCTGGCATTGCCCAGGTTGGCGCTGCTGATGTCGTTGATGGTGTAGATGTAACCCAGACCGGCGTTGTGCCAGAGCAGGTTGGCGCCCAGGGTTGTATCGGTTTCAGCTTCGGCATCCATGCGGGCGGCATTGACGTTGACCGTCAGGGCATCCTGGATCCAGCTGGTGGTGAGGCCATAGCCCATGCGGTCGGAAACGGAGACATCATCCGTGGTGACGATGGCATCGTTGATTGCGTTGCCCTCGGCGCCCAGCGCTACTTTCAGGTTTTCACCTTTCCAGGCAATGACAGGGCGGACTATGACGGAGTCCTTGGCCTTGGTCAGCGCATAGCCGTGGTACTGCTGGCCTGCGAACAGATTGGTGCGATCCCCCAGCAGGGTGGAGAGTTCCAGATACCAGTTGCCTGCCTCCTTGTTGAGCTGCAGCTGGCCGCCCTTGCCAGCCCGGCCACGGCCCTCTTTGAGCATGTAAACGTAACCATTGCCATCGGAGTAGAGGTCGTTGGCGCTATCCCCCGAGTGTTCGACAAAGATGTCCTGTCCCAGCGGGAACATGTCATAGGCCTCGAAACGACCCACCTTCATCCCCCAGTTGCTGCGCTGGCCGAACCCAAGATATGCATCATCGGCACCGGCACCGCCATTGGTGCCTATGGTGGGCTGGATCTGGATCTGGCCATAG
Source organism: Aeromonas sp. 9A (assembly GCF_963900955.1). NCBI lineage: Bacteria > Pseudomonadati > Pseudomonadota > Gammaproteobacteria > Aeromonadales > Aeromonadaceae > Aeromonas > Aeromonas sp. 9A. Next base: position 1,011,655 of record NZ_CAWRFG010000001.1, on the reverse strand, counting down.
CGGCCATCTTCCAGCTCTCGTACGCCGACGAAGTTCAGCAGCAGGCGACCATCCTCATCCCAGCGATCGGTGCGGGTTTCGCTGGTCTGCCCCAGCACATTGCCACGGGTGGTGTTGGAGGCATTGAGGTTGATCTCCGCATCTCCCCCCAGGCTGAGCCGGCCGAAATCCGTATTGGTTTCGACCACGGCACTGACCATGAAAGGAGCGCTCAGGGCCAGGATGGCAAGGAGCTGGACGGACAGGTTTGTCAGTTTCATTATTATCATTCCTTGAGTTTTATGATTTTGATATATAAGCGTTTATTTATTTGTCTCTCCAAAGAGAGGGCAAATTCGGTCATGCCTGTCCCCCATCGGCCAGGCAATGTGGGATTGTGGAGCATGGATTGTTCAGTAGAGGGCCAGGGTGGGTGGCCGCGCTCGACTCAGGGTCTACATCGACAGTCAGGTGCAACGGCGATGGCGCACTGTGGACGATATCCGCCTTGTGCCGGGGGAATCATATTGCCCATGTGGCAATCCCTTCGGCGCAGCTTGGCAGCCAGGCTGCGCCTCGTACACCACTGCTGTCACCATGGCGGGCGGGCACTATGGGGGTGATGCACCCATCCGAAAACAGATAGGGATCCAGCGCCCGGGGCAGGTCTCGGTAGAGGAGGTCGATGTTGGAGAGACCGCCTCCCAGTACTATGACATCCGGGTCCAGTACGTTGATAAGGCTTGCCACGCTGCGGGCCAGAGCCTGGATGAAGTGGCCATAATGGGCCAGCGCCTGGTGGTCTCCCTCTGCGGCTGCCGTGATGATCCCCCGAGGCGAGAGGCTGCGGCCATGGCGTTCGACAAAGCGGCCCGCAAACCCAGTGCCCGAGATGAAGCGCTCGATGCAGTTATGGCGGCCGCAGTAGCAGGGCTGGCTTGGGCCATCCTGTGCCGGGTCATAGCCGGGCAAGGGGTTGTGTCCCCATTCGCCTGTGATGGCGTTGGGCCCGACGATAAGCTGGCGATTGACCACCAGACCGCCGCCACACCCGGTCCCCAGTATGATGCCAAACACCAGTCGTCCTGCATCGCCTGCGCCGTCGACGGCTTCTGACAAGGTGAAGCAGTCGGCATCATTGGCCAGCCAGACCGGTTGGCCCAGCACCCGCGTCAGATCCCCTTTGAGATCCTGCCCGTTGAGAAACAGGCAGTTGGCATTCTTGATGCGGCCGGTTTGCGGGCTGATCGCCCCGGGCAGTCCTATGCCGATGGTGAAGGTGCCGTCCAGCTCCTGGTGTATCTCGTTCACCAGGTCGGTGATGGCGGCAAGAAAATCGCCGTACCCCGTGGTCGGGGTCGCAATGCGTTTGCACAGCAGGCTTACACCCTGGCTATCGAGCAATTGAGCCTCGATTTTGGTGCCGCCGATGTCGAGTCCGAGTCGCAACATGGTTATCTTCCTCAGGCGGCCAGCTTGCGATGCAGCTCAATGAGCTCGGTGACCAGCTCCTTGGCAAGCATGGCGGTCATCAGGTGATCCTGGGCATGCACCAGAATCAGCTTGACCGGGATCTTGCCTTCCCCTTCATCCGCTTCAATCAGCCTGGTCTGCACCGCGTGAGCGGCGTTGGCGGCCTCACCGGCCTGGCGCAGCAGATCGTCGGCTTCGGAAAACTGGCCTGCCTTGGCTTGGCGCAGCGCTTCAAAGCAGAGGCTGCGGCTCATGCCGGCATTGATGATAAGACCCATCACTGTCTCTTCAAGATCGAACATATACGCTCCTTGGTCATGAGTGCCGGCCCCTTGTGCCGGCGCTGTGTCTTTACCGGTCTCGTGACGAGACCATCAGTTGAAGCCATGCTCGCGGGCTGCGGTCGCAAACCACTGACCGCTCTTCTTGATGCGTCGGGTCTGGCTCTCCAGCTCCAGTTCGATAAAGCCATAGCGGTTCTTGTAGGCGTTGCTCCACGACCAGTTGTCGATGAAGGTCCAGAGGTGATAACCCCGGCACTGACAGCCTTCTTCCAGCGCCTTGTGCAACCAGATGAGGTGATCCCGTATAAAGCCGATGCGGTAGTCATCCTGGATCTGGCCATCCGGCCCCTTGAACTTGGCCTCGCTTTCTACCCCCATGCCGTTCTCCGAGATGTAGCTCGGGATGTTGCCGTAGTGGTCGCGCAAGTTGACGAGGATGTCGTAGATCCCCTGTTCGTAGATCTCCCAGCCCCGGTGCGGGTTCATCTTGCGACCCGGCATCTCGTAGTAGTCGAAGAACCACTCCGGCATGAAGGGGCTGGCAGGGTTGACCGCATTGCTGCGGGCCTTGACCCGGCGTGGCTGGTAATAGTTGATCCCCAGCAGGTCGATCTTGCCTGCTGCCAGCAGTGCCTGATCTCCCGCTTCGCAGGCGGGCAGCTGGTCATACTCCTTGAGCAGTGACACCAGTTCGGCCGGGTACTCTCCTTTGACCGCCGGATCCAGGAAGCTGCGGTTGAACATCAGATCGGCAATGTTGGCCGCCTTCAGATCCGCCGGATGCTGCGAGCGCGGATAGGAGGGCGTCAGGTTGAGGATGATGCCGATCTGGCCATCCTGGCCGAGGGCACGGTAACGCTGCACTGCCATGGCATGGGCCAGCATGGTGTGATAGGCCACTGTGGCGGCGCGGCGAAAATCCACCACGTTCGGGTAGTGGAAGTCGTAGAGGTAACCTCCCTCCACCGGCACTATGGGTTCGTTGAAAGTGAACCAGTGCTTGACCTTGTGACCGAACAATCTGAAGCAGGTCTCGGCAAATTCGGCGTATGCGGCGACCACCTCCCGACTCTCCCAGCCCCCCAGTGACTGCATGCTCATCGGCATGTCGAAGTGGAACAAGCAGATGAAGGGCTCGATCCCCTCGGCCTTGAGTTCGTCGAGCATGGCGTCATAGAAAGCCACTGCTTCGGGATTGGGCTCTCCCCGCCCTGCCGGGATGAGCCGTGCCCAGGCGATGGAGGTGCGAAAGCTGTTGTGACCGAGCTGGCGCAGCAAGCGAACATCGTCGCGAAAATGTTCATAGAAACCGGAGGTCTGAGCCGGGCCAATCTGCTGGTGAAAGCGGTTGGGGGCCTGTTCGAACCAGTGATCCCAGATGGTCGGGGCCTTGCCACCCTGCAGGCTGGCGCCTTCGGCTTGTGCGGCTGAGGAGGCGCTGCCCCACCAGAACGTTTCAGGAAAACGGTATTGCATCTCGTGTTACTCCAATCTTGAAAAAGAGGCCGCCAGGCGGCCCCGGCAGGCAATCAACGGCTGGTGGCGACCGCCAGCGTCGGCGCTTCCTCGTTCTTTTCTTGCTCTTCCTGCTTGAGCAGGGTGCGCTCATAGGCTTTCAGGAAGGGGTAATACATGGCCGCGGCAGAGCACATGCAAAGCAGGCTCAACACCATGGGGCTGATGGCCCAGTTGGCGGCCCAGGAGGCGCCGATGGGACCCGGTGTAGTCCAGGGGGTGAGGGAGACCACCCGTTCCACCAGACCGAAATCCAGGGCAAACCAGGCCAGGGTGGCGTTGATCATGGGCACCAGGATGAAGGGCAGGAAGAACACGGGGTTCATGACGATGGGCGCACCGAACAGTATGGGTTCGTTGATGTTGAACAGGCCCGGCACCACACCCATCTTGCCGATGGATCTCAGGTGCGCTGCCTTGCTGCGCAGCAGCAGGAAGGCCAGTGGCAGGGTGGATCCGACACCGCCGATCAGCAGGTAGTGATCCCAGAAGCCCTGCAGGAAGATGTGGGGCAAGGCTTCACCTGCCGCCATGGCGGTCTGGTTATTGGCCAGATTGGCCATCCAGAACGGGTTCATGATGCCGGTGACGATGAGGGCGCCGTGGATCCCGGCGAACCAGAGCACCTGGCACACCAGCACAGCCAGCAACATGGCAGGCAGGGAGTCGGAGGCAGCGACCAGCGGCTTGACCAGCGACATGATGGCTTCCGGCAATATCATGCCGGTGCTGTTTTCCAGCAGCAGGTTGAGGGGATGCAGGGTCAGGATGATCACCAGCACGGGGATCAGCACCTCGAACGAGCGGGCAACACCGGTTGGTACCTGGGGGGGCAGCTTGATGGTGATGTTGTTGCGTTTGAGGAAGGCGTACACCTCAGCCGCATAGATGGCGGTGATCAGGGCCGTGAAGATCCCCTGACCGGAGAAGTACTGCATGGAGATGGCGCCATCCTTGACGGGGGCGGCTACCAGCATGAAGGACATCAGGCAGAGCAGGCCTGTGGTGACAGGGTCGAGCCCGTTCTGACGGGCCAGACTGGCGCCTATTCCCACCGAGATGAACAGAGTCATCAGGCCCATGCTCAGCTGGAATGGGAGCAGCAACTGGGCTTGGTAGGTGGACGAGAAGTCGAGCCAGGCGCGGGCAAATCCCCACTGGGTCTGGGGTGAGAAGGGGGGAAAGATGAACACCAGCATGAAGCTGCCGACGATCATGAAGGGCAGAGCTGCGATGAAGCCATCACGGATGGCCTGCACATATTTTTGCTGGCCAATTCGCCCGGCCAGCGGACTGACCCGGTTCTCTATGGTACTGACAAAGCGTTCGTATAGGGTGTTCATGAAGGTTTCCTTGTGACATTCACTGGTTGGGGCCTGCGCATCAGCGGATGAGAGAGAGGGCGTGGTCGAGGACCTTGTCACCCCGCTGCATGCCGTAATCCATCATGTTGATGGTCTCGACCGGCACGCCGTGAGCCGCCGCTCGCTGCTGCAGCTCGGCCTGCATGTATTTGACCTGTGGCCCCAGCAGCACCACCTGGTAATGAGGCATCTGCAGATCGAACTCTGCCGCACCGAAGGCTTGTATCTCGGCGCTCACCCCCCGCTTGTCCGCTTCCTCTTTCATCTTCTTGACCAGCAGGCTGGTCGACATGCCCGAGGAGCAGCACAACATGATTTTTTTCATTTCCAGATTCTCCAGTCGTTCGTAACGGATGGCGCATTCTGGATCGATGGATTTAATTTGGAAACCGGTTTCCATATCGCGTCCGTATATGTGTGAACAGGATCGGTAATTTGGGGTTGAAAGCAGTGGAAAATGTGAGCTAGGTAAAGAAACGGCAAAATGGTTGCGGATACTACGGAAACAAAACCACAAAGCCGTCAAAATGGCGTCCAAGCCTCAAGATGACAGGGGCCAACACACAGCGAAGGGACGGGAAATCGAGTGATGAATCTGCAATGGATGGCAATGCTGGTCGGCATGATCGAGCAGCGCATGGTACCGTTTGCCAATTGGCTGACCCGCAGTCGCCATGTGCTCTCATTGCGCGATGGTTTTCAGTTGGCCATGCCTTTTGTCATCGTCGGCAGCCTGCTGGTGCCCATACTGTTTCCCCCCATCGCCCCCGATACCCCCCACGTATTCGGCCAGTGGCTGCACTGGCTGGCCCATGAGCTGCACCCTTTCCTGTTTCCCGTCTATTCCCACACTCTTGGACTGGTGGCACTGATCATTGCGTTTGGGGCGGCCTCAAGCCTGGCAAAGGCATACGAAATGCCGGAGCGACTGTGCGGTCTGGGGGGGTGCATGGCGTTTCTGATGTTGATCGACTTTCGTTCGCTGCAACCCGGGGTGTTTGGCTATCTGGGTGGGGCTGGGATTTTCACGGCCTTGCTGATGGCGTTCTATTCGGTGGAGGTGACTCGCTTCTTCTATCGGCGTGGCTGGTATATCCATATGCCGGACGAGGTACCAGTGATGACGAGGCGGGGGTTCCAGCTGATAGTGCCTCTGCTGTTCACCATGCTCTCCCTCAGCCTGATGCGACTCTGGTTGCAGCAGCAGTTCGGGATCAGTCTGCCGGATTTCATGGCTTCCCTGTTCCGGCCATTGATAGTCGGGGCCGACACCTTGCCAGCCCTGCTGATCACCTTGCTGATTGCCCATCTGCTCTGGTTTATGGGGATCCATGGAGCCCTGATAGTGACCGGTTTGCTGTCACCTTTCTGGATGGCCGGCGTGAGTGCCAATCAGGCGGCCTTGATGGCGGGGGAGCCCTTGCCTCATATTTTCCTGCAAGGGTTCTGGGACTATTACCTGCTGATCGGGGGGATTGGGACTACCTTGCCACTGGTGTTTATGGCCATGCGCAGTCGCTCTCACTCGATTCAGTCGGTGGGCAAACTGGGGTTCATCCCGTCCCTGTTCAATATCAATGAGCCACTGCTGTTTGGCTTTCCTATCATCATGAACCCGCTGTTCTTTTTGCCGTTCATCAGCGTGCCGCTGATCAATGCGGTGCTGGCCTGGCAGTTGACTCAGTGGGGTTTTCTAGACCGCTTCATCGCCTTGCTGCCCTGGTCGATGCCCTCGCCGCTGGGGGCCGCATGGGCGGCCAATGGCAGCTGGAGCAATGGCCTTATGAGTCTGGTCTGTATCCTCAACAGCTATGTACTCTATCGCCCCTTTTTTCTGGCCCACGAGAAGATGGTGATGGAGCAAGAACATGAAAGAGCCTGACCAAATGGATTACCCCATCAAGCCCAGATAGTTCATCAGAGCGGCGCCCAGGCTGGTGGTGATGAGCGAGCCCAGCGTGGTGGTGGCTATGATGTTGGCGGCCAGTGCGCTGTCACCCCCCATGGCGCGGGTCATTACATAGCTGGCGGCGGCAGTGGGGGTGGAACTTATCAAAAACAGTATGCCGAGTGCCTGCTGGCTGAAGCCCAGCGCCCAGGCCCCAAGCACCAGCAACAAGGGAATGCAGAACAACCGGTTGACGGTGGCCCAGCCGGTCAGCATGGCGCCGCCGCGCAGGGCTTTAAGATTGAGACTGGCGCCGGTGCAGAGCAGGGCCAGTGGCAGTGTCATGTTGGCGAAGTAGTTGCCCGTCGTGATGACCAGCTGGGGCAACTCAATGCCGAGCAGGCCAAATGGCAGGGCCGAGAGGATGGCGATGATGAGAGGGTTTTTGGCGATCCCGTTAAGAATGGGTTTGATCCCTTTGCCGCCCCCCAGACTGCGGGTGAGGGTGATGACGGCCAGGATGTTGTAGAGCACGGTTACCGAGCCCACCAGCAGGGCGGCGGCACCAATTCCCTCTGGCCCGTAGGCGTTTTGCACATAGGCCAGCCCCATGATCCCCATATTGCCGCGAAAGCTGCCCTGCACGAAGATGCCGCGCTGACGCCGCTCCGGGATGAAGCGGGCCGCCAGTGTCTCAAGGATCAGAAAGCCGGTGAGAGTGCCGAGCAAGCCATAGACGATGAGCCATGGGCTCGGCATGGTGGAAAAATCGGTACGTACCATGCTGAGAAACAGCAGGGCCGGCAGTGTGACCTGAAACACCAGGCGGGAGGCGGATTCGACGAAGCTGTCGGGCAGCAGACCCAGCTGTTTTAGCCAGATGCCGAGCAGCAGCACCACACAGATGGGGCCTGTGATGGAGAGGGAGAAGTGCAGACTTGCCAACAGATCCATGATGCGCGTCCTGTGCAATGGCGAGCGGTGCGGCGTTCGCCGGGGCAAAAAAGGCATTCTAACGCCATGGGCTTGTATTCACAGGGCTTAATCACAACAATGTGGGCAATTCCACCGCCGATCCCCCTGTGAGCCAATTCATGGACAAGAAACTGACCATCCTCGATATCGCCCGCCTCTCGGGTGTCGGCAAGTCGACCGTCTCCCGGGTGCTCAACCAGGATCCCAAGGTGAAGCAGGCGACCCGCGAGCGGGTGGAGCAGGTCATCGCCGAGCACGGCTTCGTGCCGAGCAAGTCGGCCCGGGCCATGCGCAGCCAGAGCCAGCAGGTAGTGGGGATCATCGTCTCGCGGCTCGATTCCAGCTCGGAGAATCAGGCGGTGCGCGGCATGCTGGAAACCCTCTACCAGCACGGCTATGACGCAGTGCTGATGGAGAGCAAGTTTTCCCCCGCCAAGGTGCAGGAACATCTGGCTGTGCTGGAGCGGCGCGGGGTGGATGGCATTATCCTGTTTGCTTTCAACGATCTGGACTATGCGGCTATGGCCAGGCTCAAGGACAAACTGGTGCTGGTGGCGCGCGAATATCCCGGTTTCTCCTCGGTCTGCTTCGACGATGGGGGGGCTGTGCGCTCCATGCTGGCAGAGCTGGCCATCCGCGGGATAAGCGACATCGCTTATCTCGGGGTCGATACCTCGGATCTCACCACGGGTCAGCGCCGGCTCGATGCCTATCTGGCGCACTGCCGGAAACAGGGGCTGGAGCCTCGCAGTGCCCTCGGCGATCTCAGCCTGCAGAGTGGCTACCGGCTGGCTGCCGACTTGCTTGCCCCCACCACCCAGGCGCTGGTCTGCGCCAGTGACACCCTCGCCATAGGTGCAGCAAAATACTTGCAAGAACAAGGGCGTAGCGAAGTGCTGGTGACCGGCCTTGGCAACAACCCCATGCTCAGTTTTCTCTTTCCCAATGCCCTTAGCCTGGATCTTGGCTACAAAAGGGCAGGGGAGCAGGCGGCCCGTCAGCTGCTCGGCCAGATTGAGCAGGGCCGTTGCCCGCTGGCGACCATAGCACCTTGCCACACACTGTGAGCACCATCACTTAGCCCTGAACAAAAAACGCGCTTTCTGTGATGTTGACCACGAAATGGGAACGTTCCCATTTCGGTCTGACCAAATTGCCTGCATGCTTAATGGGAACGATACCAAAAACGCTCCGGCCGACAGACTGGCCCAAAAGGGCGAGGCAGACCAATATCAATGGAGTCACAGAGGGAAGACTCATGTCCAAGATCAACGCACAGCAGCTTGCCACCCTGATCGACAAGATCGGCGGCAAGGAGAACATCGCCACCGTCAGCCACTGCTTGACCCGATTGCGCTTCGTCCTGAACGATCCGGCGAAAGCAGACAGCAAGGCCATCGAGACCATACCGGCGGTAAAGGGTTGCTTCACCAACGCCGGCCAGTTCCAGGTGGTGATCGGCAACGAGGTGGATGACTGGTACAAGGCGCTCACCGAAGAGCTCGGCGTCAGCGGTGGCAGCAAAGATGCCGCCAAGTTGGCTGCCCGTCAGAACATGAATCCGCTGGAGCGCGGCATCTCCCACTTGGCGGAGATCTTCGTGCCCTTGTTGCCCGCCATCATCACAGGCGGTTTGATCCTGGGTTTTCGCAACGTCATCGGCGACATCAAGATGTTCGACGACGGGACCCACACTCTGGTCGAGATCAGCCAGTTTTGGGCCCAGGTGCATGCCTTCCTCTGGCTGCTGGGTGAGGCCATCTTCCATTTCCTGCCGGTGGGCGTCTGCTGGTCCGCGGTCAAGAAGATGGGCGGCTCCGAGATCCTCGGTATTGTGCTGGGTATCACACTGGTGTCGCCGCAGCTGATGAATGCCTATGGCATCGGCCAGCAGACCCCGGAAGTGTGGGACTTCGGCCTCTTTGTCATCCAGAAGGTGGGTTATCAGGCCCAGGTCATTCCGGCTCTGCTGGCGGGGGTATTCCTGGCCTGGGTGGAGACCAACCTCAAGCGGATCATTCCGGCGTATCTCTATCTGGTGATAGTGCCCTTTATCTCCCTGCTGCTGGCGGTGATAGTGGCGCACGCCTTTATCGGCCCCTTCGGTCGCTGGATTGGTGACGGTGTCGGCTTTGCCGCCAAGGCGGCCATGACGGGTTCATTTGCGCCTATTGGTGCCGCCCTGTTCGGCTTCCTCTATGCGCCCCTGGTCATCACCGGCATCCACCACACCACCAACGCGGTGGACTTGCAGCTGATGCAGAGCATGGGGGGCACCCCGATATGGCCGCTGATCGCCCTGTCCAATATCGCCCAGGCCTCTGCCGTGGTAGGGATCATCCTCATCAGCCGCAAGGAGAACGAGCGGGAGATCTCAGTGCCTGCCGCTATCTCGGCTTACCTGGGGGTGACAGAACCGGCCATGTACGGCATCAACCTCAAGTACAAGTTCCCCATGCTGTGCGCCATGGTGGGCTCGAGCTGCGCGGCTCTCATCTGCGGCTTCGCCGGTGTGATGGCCAACGGCATAGGGGTAGGGGGCCTGCCGGGTATCCTCTCCATCCAGCCGCAATACTGGGCCATCTACGCCATCGCCATGCTGGTGGCGATTGTGGTGCCCCTGGTGCTGACCCTGCTGGTCTACAAGCGTCAACAGGCCTCGGGCAAACTGGCTCAAGCCATCGCTTGAGTGCACTCATCAGGGCGGCCTTGCAAGGGGCCGCCCTCTCCATTTTTTATTCGAGACAAGAGAAAGACCCATGAGCCAAACTCCCTGGTGGCAGAGTGCCGTGATTTACCAGATCTACCCCAAGAGCTTTCAGGATTCGGGTGCCCGTGGCACCGGCGATCTCAAGGGGATCATGGCCCGCCTCGATTATCTCAAAACCCTGGGAGTCGATGCCCTCTGGCTGACCCCGGTTTATGTTTCCCCCCAGGTGGATAACGGCTATGACATTGCCGATTACTACCAGATTGATCCCGCCTACGGCACCATGGCCGATTTCGAGGCGCTGCTGGCGGCCGCCCATGCCCGTAACATTCGTATCGTGATGGACATAGTGGTCAACCACACCTCCACCGAGCACGCCTGGTTCAAATCGGCGCTGGGGGATAAAAACAGCCCCTACCGCGACTACTACATCTGGAAAGATCCTGTGGATGGCGGTGTGCCGAACAACTGGCAATCCAAGTTTGGTGGCAGTGCATGGGAGCTGGATGCCGCCACCGGCCAGTACTATCTGCACCTGTTTGCCCGCGAGCAGGCGGATCTCAACTGGGAAAACCCGGCGGTGCGCGCCGAGGTCAAAAACATCATTCACTTCTGGGCCGGCAAGGGGGTTGATGGCTTCCGCCTTGATGTCATCAACCTGATTTCCAAGGATCAGACTTTCCCTAACGACGACGTGGGCGATGGCCGCCGCTTTTATACCGACGGGCCGCGCATCCACGAATTCCTGCAGGATGTGAGCCGCGACGTATTCGCTCCGGTCGGAGCCATGACGGTGGGTGAGATGTCCTCCACTTCGCTGGCGCACTGCCAGCGCTACGGTGCCCTTGATGGCTCCGAACTCTCCATGGTATTCAACTTCCACCATCTGAAAGTCGATTACCCCAACGGCGACAAGTGGACAAAAGCGCCGTTCGATTTCCTCGAACTGAAGCGTATCTTCAACCACTGGCAGAGCGGCATGCATGGCAAGGGCTGGTCGGCCCTGTTCTGGTGCAACCACGATCAGCCGCGCATTGTCTCCCGCTTCGGGGATGAGGGCGAGCATCGCGTTGCCGCCGCCAAGATGCTGGCCAGCACGCTGCACGGGCTGCAGGGCACCCCCTACATCTATCAGGGGGAGGAGATCGGCATGACCAACCCCGGTTATCAGAGCATCGACGATTACCAGGATGTGGAGAGCCGCAACATCTTCGCCATCAAGCATACCGAAGGCATGAACGAAGCCGAGATCCTCGCCATTCTCGGTGCCAAGTCTCGCGACAACTCACGCACTCCGATGCAATGGAGCACAGCCCCCAATGCCGGCTTCACCCAGGGCACGCCCTGGCTCAGGCCCGCTGCCAATTACACCGAGATCAACGCCGAAGCGGCACTGGCCGACCAGGGCTCAGTGTTCTGGCACTACCGGGATCTGATCGCGCTTCGCAAGGCGCATCCCATCTTTACGCAGGGGGATTATCAGGAGCAGTTGCCAGACCATCAGCACATCTGGGCCTATACCCGCAGTGCCAAGGGTCAGACCCTGCTGGTGGTAAGCAATTTCTACGGTGAGCCTGTGGCCTTCGACTTGCCGCAAGATCTGCAAGAGAGGGAAGGCAGTCTGCTGCTTGGCAACTACCCCGATAGTCCGGCAATGCCGCAATCTTGTATGCTGCGTCCCTATGAATCCCTGATCTGGCTGGTGGAGTAGGTGGTGAGCGAGGTGATGGCAAAAGCAATGGCCCCGGTGCACGGCACCGAGTGGCAAAAGATGGTGGCGGGTCAGCCCTATGATGCGGGGGATCCCGAGCTCAAGGCGGCGCGCGAGCGCTGTCGTTTCCTCTATCACACCTTCAATACCAGTTGGCAGGAGAAACCGGCGCGGGATGCGCTGCTGCGGGAACTGCTCGGCAGCCGAGGCAATGTGTGTGCTATCAACCCGCCTTTCTTCTGCGACTATGGCGCCAATATCCATGTGGGAGAGAACTTCTACGCCAACGTCAACTGCACCATCCTCGACGTGTGCGAGGTGCATATCGGCGACAACGTGCTGTTGGCCCCCGGGGTGCAGATCTACACCGCCGCTCACCCAGTTGCCCTTGTCCCTCGGGTGGCGGGGGTCGAGTTTGGCAAACCAGTGCGCATAGGCAACAACGTCTGGATCGGCGGCAGCACAGTTATCTGCCCCGGTGTCACCATAGGAGACAATAGCGTGATCGGCGCAGGCTCTGTGGTCACCAGAGACATTCCGGCCGATGTGGTTGCCGTCGGCAATCCTTGCAGGGTCTTGCGGCCCATGACGGCAGAGGAGCTGGCGAGCATCTAAATATCAAGGGGCAGGGGATCCTGCCCTTTATGCTTGAAGTTTTTCCCCTCATCCCGGTCCTTATCCCCTCCGAAGTTCAGTGTCAGTTGCGTCGTGAGCTGTATCTGAACCTGTGATTTACATCACGGTCAGTTTTTTTGAACATCTAGGCCAGTTTATCTCGCTAACAAGTATGGGGGGATATGTTTAATATTCACTCAACGCTTAGGCAGGAACGCCAGGTGGCCAAATAACAGCTCTTCATGGGCGATGACACCAGAAATCAGAGTGTCAGACGTCGGTGAAAGAACTACATACTATTTGAATAACCTCTTGCAAGGATGCATTGATTCAGGCCGAACCGGCCTTGGCAATGACACAAAAACCAAGAGAGTGAATGAACATGAAAAACGTAATCAAGATGCTGGCCGTTGCAGGCCTGATGACTGCCGGTTTTGCTCAGGCTTCCGTTCCCGCTGACTTCAACGCTGCACCGGGCGTGCTGTTTGTGAACTGGCATGCAACCGCCGCTGTGGATGGCAAAACCAACCCCATGCTGGAAGTGCGTAACGAGTCCGGGGATGTGGTGGCTTCCGTTCACGCCAATCTGATGGGCACCCAGCAGGTACGTATTCCGAGCCGCACTCAGGGCAACCTGACCGTGAGTCTGGGTGAGCAGAGCAGCGACTACCGCATCCCGTTCGGTATCGGCAGCGGCAAGCAGCGCTAAGAGTGGTTGTTGCCGGTCAGCTCCCGGCTAGCGTTATCCCCACCGGGAGTCACGAGACACTGCGTTCAGAGAGAGGGCCCCGCATGGCGGGGCCCTCTGCTTTTGTGCATCGAGCGCATGTTAGAGCCAGGTGGGGCTCAGGGCTGGCTCGTTCCCTTGCCGCTGAAATAAAAAGCAAGGGCGTGCCTTTGGTCTGTGCCTGTTGGCGTGACGGATTTAGCCACCGTATTGATAACAGCGTTTAAGCTCGCTGAAGTCATAGAAGAAACTGTCGGCCTTGATGGGCTCGCAGCCCGCCTTGAAGGCGAGCTCTTTCTCGTTGTAGAGCATCTTGACCAGCACCCGGCCTGCGTCGTTGCGGTAAGCATCCCATTGGATATTGGCCGTATAGGGCGAAACCCAGCCGCCGCGCCATTCGTTGTTCTCCTGACTGTAGAGAACTCCTTCCTGGGCACCTTGTTGGCTCCCTTCCAGCCTCATCAGCGCTGCCAGTGGAATGATGGCCTCTGCATGGGCAAAGCGCAGCGTAGCGATCCGCTCGCTGGCATTCTCCACCACCTGATGTTGTACCTCCTTGAACATGCCATCCAGCAGGGCCTGAGCGATATCATAGGTCGCACTCTGACTGGCAAAGCTTGGGCCCTTCTCATAAAAATCTTCCGCATCAGAGAGATAGGAAAACCAGGTCGACTCTTCTGGCGTGAGGTACTGCTCCAGATCCCAAGGGGCGCCCTGGGCCTCGGCTTCGCGGATCATGCCCGGGCCTATGATGAAGAGGTTGTAGAGCATCAGGGCCGCATCCACTTCATCGCGTACATAGGTCTTGCCGCCATCCTCAGGGTTGATGGCCACGAACTCGACGCCACCTGCCAGATAATCGACAAAGGCCTTGCTGTAGATACGCTCAAGCATGGTGCGCGCCATGGCCCTGGTCTTGTCCAGTACCTTGAGATCGTTGAGAGCCTTGCTGAGTGCTGGATTGGACGCTATGCCGGCCTCCTCGTCCCCAACGAAAGCCTGGTATGCCTGGAAGGCGGGCAGGTACTTGAGATAATCCCCTTCCGGTTCCGTCTTGTGAAAGTAGAGTTCGAACTTGTTGCGTAACCCCTTGTCGATGACAGAGGGATCATCCTGGCTGATGTAGCACTGGGCGTCATCGTTCACATAGTCGACCCGCTTGGCCAGGCTCTGCATGAAGTAAAAGGCGCTCTCGTTGGCCCTGTCTTTGCCCGAGGTCTCGACCCGGATGCAGCCGGGAGTCGCGCTCTTGCCTAGCAGGGTCGGTAGCCGTTCGGCCAGGTGGGTGGCGAGCGTCGCATGTTCTTCCTTGCCTATGACAGTGAGCAGGCCATAGCCGAGTTGCTGGTTGGCTGCTGTGACCGCATCCACTTTGGCGCCCAATCCCTGCCCCAGTTCAGTGAGGGCACCCTGCCGGTAGGCGGCATCCCAGACCTGCTTGGTGAGTACATCGTATTTGGGGCTGGACAGGGATCGGGAGCCATGCCGAGCCACCAGTTCAGTAAAGACGGGGTCGAATCCCGCCGGAGCCGCTTCATAGCTGGCCGCATCCTGGCGGGCTGCGTAGACAGCTTTGGTGCTGTACTGATAGTCGATACCGGGGTTGGCATCAGGAGTGGTGTCGTTGTCTGAGTTGCAACCGGCCAACAGCGTCATTGTCAGGCTGGCAGAGAGGGCGATGGTGAGAGAAGAGAGGCGAAACATAGGCATCCTTGAACCATATTGAAAATGAGGCTGCACATTAAGCGCTGCATATGACAGCCCGGTGTCAGCAGCAGGTTTGAGTGCCCAAGCCTGAGCAAATACATGCGATATGGAAGGCTATCTGGTGATTACCCCTTGCCATCCCGTTCCCCACCCCTCTGCTGAAAAGGAAGAACGGGAGCCTGTTTACTATGTCGGGTCCTCCTTTCTTGTTACCTTCATATTTTTTGAACATCTAGGCCAGTTTATCTCGCTAACAAGTGTGGGGGGATATGTTTAATATTCACTCAACGCTTAGGCAGGAACGCCAGGTGGCCAAATAACAGCTCTTCATGGGCGATGACACCAGAAATCAGAGTGTCAGACGTCGGTGAAAGAACTACATACTATTTGAATAACCTCTTGCAAGGATGCATTGATTCAGGCCGAACCGGCCTTGGCAATGACACAAAAACCAAGAGAGTGAATGAACATGAAAAACGTAATCAAGATGCTGGCCGTTGCAGGCCTGATGACTGCCGGTTTTGCTCAGGCTTCCGTTCCCGCTGACTTCAACGCTGCACCGGGCGTGCTGTTTGTGAACTGGCATGCAACCGCCGCTGTGGATGGCAAAACCAACCCCATGCTGGAAGTGCGTAACGAGTCCGGGGATGTGGTGGCTTCCGTTCACGCCAATCTGATGGGCACCCAGCAGGTACGTATTCCGAGCCGCACTCAGGGCAACCTGACCGTGAGTCTGGGTGAGCAGAGCAGCGACTACCGCATCCCGTTCGGCATCGGCAGCGGCAAGCAGCGCTAAGCCGAGCCACATCAGCCGCGGTTTCTACCCCTGAAAACTGTCCAGACACAACAAAGGCGCCCTGAGGCGCCTTTGTTGTTTGCTGTGTGGATCAGCGGGAGCTGGCCGCTTCGATGACGGGAACCCGGTTCACCGCCTTGCCCAGATAGGCGAGGGTGATGGTCACTATGATGCAGGTGAAGCTGAGCCACATGTAGGGCAGGTAGTCGAGGGTCGCCACCCCCAGTACCCCGGCCATGAAGATGCCGTTGTCGCTCCAGGGCACCATGCCGCAGGTGAGGGTACCGCCGAACTCGGCGTTGCGGGAGAGGTTCTTGCGTGCCAGTCCCAGCCGGTCGTAGTTCTTGGCCATGATCTTGGGAGTCAGGATCAGTGACACATACATGGCCGAACCAAATACGTTGGCCAGGAAGGCTGTCCCTATGGTGTGGCTGGTCAGGCTGCCGACACTGTTGATGCGCTTCTCGCAGGCATTGGCGATCACTTCCAGAATACCTACCTTCTCCAGCAGGCCACCAAAGCCCAGACCGAAGATGATGACGGCGACCGAACCCAGCATGGATTCCATGCCGCCGCGCCCCAGTATGTTGTCGATAAAGCCGATGCCTGAGGTAATGGGGAAGGGGCTGTAGGCGGAATGCATCGCCTTGACCGGATCCATGTCCTGGAACGCTATGGCCCAGACAAGCCCCAGCAGGGCGCCGAAACTGATCACCGGGAAGGCGGGTTTGCGGTTGGCGAGCAGACCCAGTACCAGTACGACCGGCACTATGGCCAGCGGGGTGATGTTGAACTGGTTGTCGAGCGCCTCCATCACCAGATTGACCTGCTCCAGGCTGACGTTGCCCGAATACTGCATGCCGACCACGGTAAACAGTACGGCCGTAATGATGTAGGAGAGCAGGCTGATAGGCAGCATCCCCTTGATGTGTTCTACCACGTCGACATTGGACATGGTGGAGGCCAGTACCACTGAGTCGGAGAGGGGGGAGAGCTTGTCACCGAAGTAGACGCCGGAGAGCACGGCACCCGCCACCAGTGGCGCAGGGACGCCAAGACTGTGGCCTATCCCCATCATGGCGATGCCGGCGGTGGCGGCAGAGCCCCAGGAGGTACCGGTGGCCAGCGAGGTGAGGGAGCAGATGATCAGCGTTGCCAGCAGGAAGATGGACGGGTGTATTACCTTGAGGCCGAAGTAGATGATGCTGGGGACTATACCGCCCGCGATCCAGGTGCCGACCAGGGCGCCGACGGAGACCAGGATCAGGATAGCCCCCATCCCTTTGGAAACACCGTCAACGGCAGCTTGCTCCAGGGATTTGTAATCATGACCCAGCTTGATGCCGAGCCCCATGATGACGAACCAGGCGATGAACAGTGCCAACTGAATTGGCAGATCCAGCACGCTGGTGAACGAGAATGCCAGGGCCAGGAAAATGGCCAGACAGCCAAATACCTGCAACATGCCCGGTAATCGAATTTGGTTTTGCTGGTGTTGCATAGATGCTCCCTAAACTCTTGCTCGCCAAAGTCGGTCCCTCTCGTCCTGTGGATACCTGTATCCCGAGGGGCCAACCCAAAAGAGGCCGCAATCTACCACAAACCTGAGGGGGCAAATCCAAACTGATTTAGCAAAAATGCAATTTTGATTGAAAAAATTACAAATTAGTTGATCTAATAACCTGTATTTGAGCGCTCTATTGGCCCGAATGTGACATTCGACACAGATAGCAAAGTCCGATTGCATACTGATAAAATACAAATGATAATCGTTATCAAGTAATGCAAGAGGATATATCACCATGATCTGGATCGTGAGAGTCGTGCTGCTGGTCGGACTGCTGGCCGTGCTGGGCTGGGGTCAGGAAAAGGAGTACGGCATCTGGAGTCTGGGTTTTGTGCTGGCTGCCTGGGTCATGCTGGAACCCAGGCTGAGACCTGTCCTGATACTACTGCCGGTGGCCGGGATGACAGGCATAGCGGCTTTGCTCTGGCAGCAACCCTGGTTATGACTGGGCTGGGGGGGCGTTCTTGACCTTCTCTTGCGCCTGTTTGAGCGATGCGATGACGTTGTTTTCCATCTCGGTACGCTTGGCGTCGGTCAGGAAGTAGATCATGTCGACATCGTGGCGAATATAGTGGGAAGGCAGCTGGTTCAGGGTCAGGCAGCAGAGATCGGCCATTTGCTCGCTGTTCAGTTTCTGATTCAGCCCCTGCTTTTCGATCTCCTTGAGCACCAGATGTTCATAGAAGTTGTGAATATCGGTATCCAGTATCATATGCGCTCCTT
Organism: Aeromonas sp. 9A; assembly: GCF_963900955.1. Taxonomy (NCBI): domain Bacteria; kingdom Pseudomonadati; phylum Pseudomonadota; class Gammaproteobacteria; order Aeromonadales; family Aeromonadaceae; genus Aeromonas; species Aeromonas sp. 9A. The sequence goes on along the minus strand of NZ_CAWRFG010000001.1, from coordinate 993,621 downwards.
GGCATGACGATGGGCGGTAAGTTGTCAAAAGCATAGTCATAACAAGGAGTAAAAACAAAAGGCCCATCACTCTCGTGATGGGCCTTTTATATAAGGAATGGTGCGAAGAGAGGGACTCGAACCCTCACATCCGTGGGACACTAACACCTGAAGCTAGCGCGTCTACCAATTCCGCCACCTTCGCACACTGATTTTCTCCAGCTGGTTTTTAAATGCGGTTGGAACGCATTGCTCTGTTTTTACATGTCAGAATCATGGTGCGAAGAGAGGGACTCGAACCCTCACACCCGGGGGGCACTAACACCTGAAGCTAGCGCGTCTACCAATTCCGCCACCTTCGCACATTGTGTTACCAGTTTTGATTTACATGCTGTCTGGAGAAGCATGGTGCGAAGAGAGGGACTCGAACCCTCACATCCGTGGGACACTAACACCTGAAGCTAGCGCGTCTACCAATTCCGCCACCTTCGCACATTGTGTTACCAGTTTTGATTTACATGCTGTCTGGAGAAGCATGGTGCGAAGAGAGGGACTCGAACCCTCACACCCGGGGGGCACTAACACCTGAAGCTAGCGCGTCTACCAATTCCGCCACCTTCGCACATTCGGGTTTTCCAGTTGGATTTACATGCTGCTGAATCAGCATGGCAGTATTGGTGCGAAGAGAGGGACTCGAACCCTCACATCCGTGGGACACTAACACCTGAAGCTAGCGCGTCTACCAATTCCGCCACCTTCGCATCACTGCGGTGGGGGATTCTATAGAGTTTTGGATGAGCGTCAACAGCCAAAGGGGACTTTTTTCGCTGTTGACGTTCAAAGCGGCATCAAGGGCACAAAAGTTCAGCAATGAGCATCACTGCCGGGCCAGTGCATCCTGATACATCTGCTCGTATTGAGTGACCGAATCCGGCCAGTTGAAGCGGGTATTCATGGCATTGCGCTGTACCTGAGCAAATCGCTCGGGATCCTGCAGGTAATAGAGCAGGCTGCGGCGCATGGCATCGAGCAGGATATTGGCGGTTGGATCGTTGAAGCAGAAGCCGGTGGCATGCTCAGGTTCCGCATCCCAGTCCACGACGGTGTCCTTGAGGCCACCGACGGCCCGTACCAGCGGCAAGGTGCCGTAGGCGAGGCTGTACATCTGGTTGAGGCCGCAAGGCTCGAACAGAGAGGGCATCAGGAAGAAGTCGGCGCCCGCTTCCACCAGATGGGCCAGTCTGTCGTCATAGGTGTTGAGGAAGGCGAGCTTGTCCGGGTATCGCTGTGCCGTGGCCTGCAACTGGGCGGCGAGGGAGGGATCACCCGACCCCACTATCACCACCTGCACCTTGTGATGCAGGAACTTGTCCAGCACGGGTAGCAGCAGGTGTACCCCTTTCTGCTCTGTCAGGCGGCACACCATGCCGTAGATGGGCAAGTCCGTGACCGGCAGGCCTGCTTCCCGCTGCAGCGTCTGTTTGCAGACCCGTTTCCCAGCGAGGTTGTCCACGTCATAGGTGGCGGGCAGGAAGTCGTCAAATGCCGGATCCCAATCCTTATAGTCACAGCCATTGAGAATGCCGCGCAAGTCGGCAGCCCGCTGCTGGAAGATATTGGCCATGCCGTGGGCGCCCAGGTGGGTCAGCAATTCACTGGCATAGTTGGGACTGACTGCATTGATTTTGTCGGCATAGAGCACACCGCATTTGAGCAGATTGACGTGACCATAGTCGTAGCTGATGCGCTGTTCATAGTCAGCAATTTCGGGCATGGCCCAGAACTGCTCCCGACCGAATACCCCCTGAAAGGCCGCATTGTGAATGCTGATCACGCTGCGGGTGTGCTGGAAGAAGGGGTTGTGAGCATGGCGGGTCTTGAGCAGCAGCGGCAGCAGACCGGTATGCCAGTCGTTGCAGTGCACTATCTCGGGGGCGAAGTCCAGCTGCTCGCAGGCATGCAGGGCAGCTGCCGAGAAGAAGGCGAACCGCTCACCGTTGTCGCCATAGGCCTGGTTGTTCTCGGCGTAGAGCTGGGGTCGATCGAAATACTGCGGGCAGTCGATCAGGTAGACACAGACCCCTTCCAGCTCCATCTGATAGATGCGATAGCCGATGTCCGGCAGTCCCGGATGGGTTGGCAACCAGCGAGAGGCGATCAGTCTGGCCTCATCACGGCGCTTGATCGTCTTGTAGAAGGGCAAGATGATCCTGACGTCATGGCCCTTCTGGGCCAGATACAATGGCAGGGCTCTGGCTACATCTGCCAGGCCCCCGGTCTTCACAAGCCCCTCAACTTCCGAGGCAACAAACAGGATTTTCAGTGGGTTAATAGCCAACTCTTGCTCCCTTAGGTACCACGACGATACCGCCTTCGGATACGGTAAATCTCTCTCTGTCATGGTCCAGATTTTCACCGATCACGGTGTCGGGTGCAATTTCAACGTTCTTGTCAATGATGGCGCGCCTGATGGAGCAACCTTCGCCTATCTTCACATCTCCGAGCAACACTGACTCGCTGATGTGGCTGCAAGGGCCTATGTTGCAGCGAAATCCCAGTATGGAGCGCTGGATCTGGCTGCCCTGAATGAAGCAACCGCCGGAGATCAGGGAGTTGGCAATCTTGACCTTGCAGTCATCGGTATCGACGAAGGTGGCCGGTGGCAAGGGCGGATAGTGAGTATGCAGTGGCCACTTGCGGTTATAGAGGGAGAAGGGGGCATCGTCGGCGACCAGGTCCATGTGTGCCTGCCAATAAGAGTCAAGCGTGCCCACATCGCGCCAGTAGACGGTGGGTTTCTCGCCAGGGATCACGTTGGTGCTGTAGTCATAGACATAGACGGGGGCGCGGGGGAACATGCTGGGAATGATGTTCTTGCCAAAATCGTGGCTGGAGTTCTCCTCGGCGGCATCACGCTTCAGCTCGCGATAAAGCGCTTCGGTTTCGAAGATGTAGTTGCCCATGGAAACCAGCGCCTGTGTGGGGTCGCCAGGAATGTGCTTGGGATGTTTGGGCTTTTCTTCGAAGCCGATCATGCGGCCTTCCTGATCCACTTCTATCACCCCGAAGGCGCTCGCCTCCTCGATGGGCATGCGCAGGGCGGCGACGGTCAGGGCGGCGGCCTTCTGTTTGTGGAAGGTCACCATCTGGCTCACGTCCATCTTGTAGATGTGGTCGGAGCCGAAGATGCAGACGTGCTCCGGGTCCGAGATCTCGATGAAACGCAGGTTCTGATAGATGGCGTCGGCTGTGCCGTCATACCAGCGTTTTCCCATTCGCATCTGGGCTGGAATAGGGTCGATGAAGCGGTCCGTGATGCCGACTATGTTCCAGCCCTTCTTCATGTGCAGATAGAGGGACTGGGACTTGAATTGGGTCAAGACGTAGATGCGCAGGAAGTCCGCGTTGACGAAGTTGTTGAGGACGAAATCGATCAGTCGATAACTGCCACCGAACGGGACAGAGGGCTTGCTGCGGGTGGTGGTAAGCGGCTGGAGACGGGTTCCTTCTCCGCCCGCCAGTATCATGGTGAGTATGCCTGCCATCGTATTTCTCTCCCTGAGTTGATGATGTGAAAAGGTTTTCAGATCACTGCAAAAAAACACCCCTAAAGGGGTGGTTTGCGGTGTGGCAATTACCTTATCAGATCCCGGATGGGGCTCACTACCTGTTTCCGGTGACTGGTTACACTTATTTACACTTTGCTCAGATAGACCTTGAATTTGGCATCGCTGCTGATTATGTCGGTCTGTTTGAAGTGCGTTTCCAGTATAGGTTGATATCGCAGGAAGGCGTTGGCGACTATGGTCAGGCCACCATTCGCCGACAGGTATTCAGGTGCCTTGGCGAGGAAGGTTTCGGTGGCCGCATAGAAGGTCTTGAGGCCGGCGTGGAAGGGGGGGTTGGAGACGATGTGGTCAAACTTTCCGCTGATGTCGGAATAGACGTCGGAGGCCTGGACCTGCCCCTGCAAACCATTGATGGCCAGGGTGCGGCGGCTCGACTCCAGAGCAAGGGCGCTGATATCCACCATCTTGACCTCCAGCCCCAGATTGCGTTTGGCCAGCACAGATCCAATGACGCCGGCACCACAGCCAAAATCGAGCAAGTTGCCGCCCATGGGAGGCAGACTGGCCAGCAGCATCTGGCTGCCCGGATCCAGCTCGTCTGCACTGAATACGCCGGGCAGCGCCAGCACCGTCAGCTCGGTATCACCGGCTTTGCACTCATAACGGCTGAACCAGGCATCCAATTCGAACGGGATAACCGGCTTGCTGAGTTCGCCGTGATAGAGAGAGCAGCGGCGGGCCGAGTCGCGCTTGACTGGCTTGTTGCCATAGGCGGCCAGCAGCTTGTCAGCGCCATTGATGCCGCCGCGGTTGTCACCGGCCAGAAACAGGTCTGCACCCGCCTCCAGCAAGGGGGTCATCATGGCCAGCAGGTATTGGGCCTCTGCCTTGGCCTTGGGCATCAGCAGCAGCAGGGCATCGAAACGGGGGGCACCGCCCAGTTGGTGGTCGAACAGGATAGCGTCCCCCAACGTTGCCTGCTGGCTGCGGTAGTAGCAATAATCCGTGGTAAACACAGTCAGGGAACTGGCCAGCTCAGCCAGCTGGCGGGGATAGTCATCCTCCAGGGTGCCGCAGACAAGTAGCCGCTTGCCGACAAAGAGGGCTTGGTTTCGTTCCAGCATCTGGCTGACGGCACTGATAGGGCTGCTCATCGGGTCTCTCCACGCAATTTTGGGCGGCCATTATACATAGCCCCTTTCGCCTTGACATTTATGCCGTGTTCCCGAAATATGCCCAGACACCATTTTTTGACCAGAGATGATGAAATGCGGTCCAACGAGTTGAAACGAAAGCACAAAAAAAGCCTGACATTCGGGCCTGCCGACGTTCGCGCGTAACCTCTCATCCCTGAGAAGATTCAACCCCGGTTGCGCAACCCGTACCGGGGTTTTTTATTAGTATTTTTACCGTATCCAGGAGAAGGAAATCCCATGTTTCAAGGTTCGATAGTTGCCCTGATCACCCCATTTCGACAGGGCCAGCTGGATGAGGCCGCACTGGCCCGCCTGGTGGAGTGGCAAATAGAGCAGGGCACCCACGGCATAGTGCCGGTCGGTACGACGGGCGAGAGTCCGACCCTGACCCACGACGAGCATTGCCGCGTGGTGGAGTTGGTGGTCAAGCAGGTAGCCGGCCGGGTGCCGGTGATCGCCGGGGCCGGTTCCAACAACCCGGTCGAGGCCATTGAATATACCCGTCATGCCGAGCAGGCGGGGGCCGATGCCACCCTGCACGTGGCCGGTTATTACAACCGTCCCAATCAGGAGGGACTCTATCACCACTTCAAGGCGGTACACGACGCCACCAGCAAGCCCATCATCGTCTACAACATTCCGCCGCGCGCCATCGTTGACGTGCAACCTGCCACCCTGGCCCGTCTGGCCGAACTGCCGCGCATCGCCGGCGTGAAAGATGCCACCGGTGACCTGGCTCGTCCCTGGACCGAGCGTCAGCTCATCAAGAAGCCGTTTGCCTGGCTCTCAGGTGAAGATGCTACCGCAGTGGCTTACAACATAGGTGGCGGGCAAGGCTGTATCTCTGTTACCGCCAACGTGGCGCCCAGACTGGTGGCCGAGGTGCAAAACCTGACCCTGGCCGGCAAGTGGCAGGAAGCGCGTGAACTGCAGGACAAACTCATCCCGCTGCATCAGGCCATGTTTGCCGAGCCGAGTCCGGCAGGTGCCAAGTATGCGGTCTCCCTGCTGGGCTTTTGCAGCGAAGAGTGCCGCCTGCCGGTGATGCCGTTGTCCGAGGCGACTCGCGAGCGCATCCGTAGTGCGATGCAGGCATTGAATTTGTTATAAAAAGTGGGCTCTGGATCGCGCTTTTGACTGCCTAGTCAATTAATGTGCAATGTTTGCCGATATACTCGCTTGGATACAACCAAGGATGGCAGGCATGCAGGAATGGGATCCAGAGCACTTCACCAGTTTTGAACACCTCTGTGAAGTGACACTGGCAGCAGTCAGGGAAAAGACAGAAGCCGAACAGATTTACCTCTGGTTGCGGGCGCCCGAGTCCCAACTTTACAGTTTTCAACTGGAGCAGGGGCTGATCTGCCTGAATGCAGAGGCCCTGGCGCCCGCCAAACTCCCCATCATCTTCATCGAACATGCGCTCGACAAGGGTCAGCTGGTGGTGGAGAAGACAGCCCCGACCGCCGATGTCTGGGAAACCGTCGAACCGGAAACGCCGCGCCTGCGCGCCTGCTTCCCGCTCAAGCGCCACAAGGGGCTGGAGGCAGTGGTCTATCTGGAGACCCGCCGCCGTCTCGATCGCCTCTCCCGACGCCAGCAGCAGAGTATCCAGTTGCTGATGCACTACCTGGCCGCCGAGCTGGAGAGTCGGTTGCTCGCCAGCCAGATCGATCAGGAGCGGGATCAACGCAGACACACCCAGGCCGACCTCATCCGCAGCCAGGCGTTGCAGGACTCCTTCCTCAGCATGTTGCAGGCGCTCCATCAGGTGGGGGTCAAGCTTTCCCGCTGCGATAGCGAGCAGCAGCTGCTGCACGATGCGGTGGCGCTGGCGCGTCAGGATCTGCAGTTTGATCGCATCGCCATCTTCCTGGTCGACGCCGAGTTCAAGACCATGCACGGAACCTGGGGCACCAACGAGGCGGGTGAGCTCATCGACGAGCACCACTTCGTCAGCCCCATCCCGGAGCACCCCACTGTGCAGGAGGCGCTGCGTCGCAAGGATTATGTGCTGGTGCTGGAAGATGCGCCGCTCTACTACGAGAAGCAGGAGGTGGGTCGCGGCTGGAATGCCATGGTTTCGCTGTGGGACGGTGACATGCCCATCGGCTGGATCGCTGCCGACAACCTGTTGTGGCGTCGGCCACTCAAGGCCTACCAGAGCGAGATCTTCAAGCAGTACGCCGCCATGCTCTCCCAGCTGTTGATCCGCCAACGCACCCAGGCCGCGCTGGAGCATTTCAACCGGGAACTGGAGCTGAGGGTCAGCGAGCGCACCATGCAGCTGGCTGAAACCAACCGGGCACTGGAGGAGGCCAACAAACGACTGTCCATGCTGTCGCTGGAAGACCCCTTGACCGGCATTGCCAACCGTCGCCACTGGGATCTCACCATGCAACGGGAGTGGGAGTGGGCCCGTCGTCATCAGAGCTTGCTGGCGGTGTTGATGATCGATGTGGATGAGTTCAAGTCCTATAACGATCACTTCGGTCATGCCAAGGGAGACCTGTGTCTGCAACAGGTGGCCAGCCTGCTGCAGGAGGCGGAGCGACGACGCACCAATCTGGTGGCGCGCTACGGCGGGGAGGAGTTCGTGATCCTGCTGTGCGGTCCGCAGCCTGGTGAAGCCGAGCGGTTGGCCGAACAGATTCACCAGGGGCTGAGTGAATTAAAGATCCCGCATCCGGCTTCCCGAGTTGCTGATTTCATTACGGTTAGCATAGGCTTTAGCTATCTGGTTCCCTCGCTGGATGGAACATGGCAGAGCTTGACCGAACAGGCCGATCAGGCGCTCTATCATGCCAAGTCGCAGGGGAGGGCGTGTACGCTAGCCTATCGGTGAGCCCATGTTGTTACGTCGCTATCCCATCTTCAATCGTCGTCTCGCCCTCGTTGCCTATGGCATGGACTATCAGCTTGCCGACCCCGCCGAATGGACTCTTCTCGCAGCGCAATGCCGTCTGCTGGCCCAGGGGCGTCAATACTTGTTGCCCTTCAGCCATGAACAGCTCGATGAGCAACGTCCCTTGCTGTTTGATCCGGATACCATTCCGCTGGTCGAGGCATCTGCCGAGCGCCTGCCCGCCTCGTTTCCCGTATTGACCCAGTGGCGTGACTACCGGCGGCGTCTGGCCGTGCACTGCGCCCAGCGCGAACCACGTTGGCTCAACGCCTGCCGTCTGCTGGTGTTCTGGATGGGAGAGGAGGGGATCAGCCAGCCGACCGAGCACAAGCGAATGGCTCTGGACATCGAGACCTGGGGGGATTTTTTGCCGCTCAAGGAGGCCGGGGTCGATTTCTTCGCCGGTGGTTTTCTCGCCCGTCCCGAACTGGTCAATCAGCGCGCTGCCCAGCCGGACATGAAGCTGGTGCAGGAGATACTGCAAGTCATCTGCCACGAGGAGTTCTCTTTTGCCAGGGTCGCCAGCCTGCTGGAGCAGGACGCCTGGCTGCCGGGCCAGCTGCTTACCTATGTCAATGCTCCCGGCTTTGATCACGTCAGCTCCATTACTTCTGTGCCGAGAGCCCTCTCCTATCTGGGGGAGCAGGAGATCCGCAAGTTCGTCCTCATCTACGGGCTGGCGCGGGTCAGCCATCACATGCCGGAAGCCTGTACCCGCATGGCCATCGCCCGTGGCCGCTTCTGCGAGCTGATTGCCATGACTGCGCTTGGCAAGGATGCCGCCAGCTGGGCTTTTCTGGTGGGATTGGTGCTGGATGGTTCACTGCTCTCTGCCCAGCTCAAGGCTCATCTGCCCAAGGATGTGCAGCGGGCGCTGGAGTTCCATGAGGGGCCACTCTTTCATCTGTTCCAACTGGTGAAAACCTACGAGCAAGGAGACTGGCCGCTGCTTGCCCAGCTGGCACCGCACTACCAGCTGGATCCTGCCAGGCTGACCCCCATCTATTTTCAGGCACAAATGTGGGGGCAAGCGTTTCTCGCCACCTAGGTCATGGCGATGAGGAGTGGCTCTGGCTAGAATGGAGACCCATTTTCAGACACAGATCCTGCACCATGACCCTATCCGGATTTCAAGGCCTGGTATTTGACCTCGATGGCACCTTGGTGGACTCAATGCCGCTGCATCTTGCCGCCTGGGAACACACTTCCCGTGAGTTTGGCTTTCGCTTCGATGCTGACTGGTTCTATGAGCTGGGCGGCATGCCGAGTCGAAAAATTGCCCTGCTGGTTGCCGAGCAGCAGCAGATCGCCCTGGATCCCGTGGTCGTGACCCGTTGCAAGACAGAGCACTATGTGGCCAATCTGCACAAGGTGGCCGTCTTTCCGGCCATGCTGGAACTGGTTGAGCGTTATCACGGCCAGATCCCCATGGGGATAGGCACAGGGTCGCCGCGTATAAATGCCGAGGCTGTGCTGCGCAATACCGGACTGGATCGCTACTTCTCCGTGGTGGTGACCGCTGACGATGTGGAGTTGCACAAGCCCCATCCAGATACTTTCCTGCTGGTAGCGAGTCGTTTAGCACTCGACCCGACGACCTGTCTGGTATTCGAGGATACGGGAATTGGTGTGCAGGCCGGTCAGGCTGCCGGGATGCAGACCTGCATGGTCAGGGATGGCAAGCCGGTCGACTTGCAGTACTGAAGAGAAAGCGGTGAGGGAGAGACACGAGGGCCAAGCATAGAGTCCATTCTCATACGGGACAGACATAATCAATGAGAATGGACTCGGTCATCCTTTGACGCAGCAATGGTCTCGGAGTGATTCAGGCAAGCCAGTTACTGCTCGCTGCTGCCGCCCTGATTGTCGTCGTAACGACTCGGGGCTCCGTGGGGGCGCGGCGCCATGGAGACGCGTGGCTTGCGGGCGCGCTGTATGCTGACCTGGGGACGGCCGGAATGCATGGCGATGGTGGAGATCTTGGCCTTGTAGACCAGCTGCTGGTTACCATGGGCATCGGTCAACAGTACGCTGTACTGGTCGAAGCCGCTGATGGTTCCTTCCAGCTTGATGCCGCTCACCAGGAAGATGGCGACCTGACTGCGATTTTTACGCAACCAGTTGAGGGCAGAATCTTGCCCGTTCCCGAGGGAGAAGGCTTGCTCAATCGTGGAGTAGCTTGGGGATTCAGTTGTCATAAATTATTGTCCCGCGGAAAAAAGTGGCGTTTGATTGTGCTAAATGGCTACTGGCTTGTCAAAGTCATTCTCACGCCCATCCCGTATGGTGTAACGACAGTACTGGTCGGCGGGGGCCGCGGCTGTAATAATTGGCGCCTCTGGCCCGTGGCGGGCCTCATCTTGGGGTTTCATCTTGCATCCGGTTTCAAACCTACACAAACCCACCTATACCCACGACGCGACCGCATGTGAAGAGTGTGACCTGCTGGTACCGGCCACAGTGCTGGCCGTGGGGGAGAAGAGCAGCTGTCCGCGCTGTGGCCATGTCCTGAGCGTCCATCTGCCGGAGCAGGAACGCAGGCCCATCTCCTATGGCTTTGCGGCCATCATCATGTTTGTACTCTCCAACGCCTTCACCTTTATGTCCTTCTCGGCCAAAGGGATAGGGCAGGAGATGACGTTTCTGCAGTGCATCACCACTCTGGTGGATCAGGGCTACCTGTTTCTTGGGGCTGTGCTGAGTTTGACTCTTATCGGCCTGCCGCTGGTCTATGTGGGCTCCATCATGCTGGTGCTGTGGCGGGTCGACAAGGATCTGCACAGCAATTCCCTGCGTGCGCTAGGCCGTTTGCTTTGCCGGATAAAACCCTGGCTGATGGTGGATGTGTTCCTCATCGGGGTGCTCATTTCGCTGGTAAAACTGATGGGGATGGCTGACATCAAGATGGGGCTGTCGTTCTGGGCCTTCGTCGGATACACGGTACTGCTCATCAAGACGATCTCGTCGCTGGATCGCATGTGGCTGTGGCAGCGGCTGTTCGGGCCGACCGAACCCCGCGAGCTGGATGCTGATGCCGAGGCCAGCGCCATGGCATCCGGGCTGGTGGGGTGCCACATCTGCGGCGCTCTTGGCGAGGTGGGGGAGCACAGCTGCAAGCGTTGCGGTGAGCACCTGCACTGCCGCAAGCCGGGTGGCATCAACCGGACCTGGGCCCTGCTCTTCACCTCGGTGATCCTCTACGTGCCAGCCAACCTCTATCCCATCATGGATACCGTCTTCCTCGGGGATGACAGCCCTTCCACTATCATGGGCGGCGTGGTTTTGTTGTGGGCCATGGGGTCTTACCCCATAGCTGCAGTGATCTTCATCGCCAGCGTTGTGGTGCCGCTGGTGAAAATCCTGGCGCTGCTGTGGCTTTGCTATATGGTACAGCGCGGCCACGGGGCCTCGCCCCTTGGCAAGCTCAAGCTCTATCGCATGACTGAATTTGTGGGACGCTGGTCGATGATCGACGTCTTCGTGGTGGCCATATTGGCGGGCCTGATCCGGCTCGACAACCTGATGACCGTCTATCCGGGCCCTGCAGCCGTTGCATTTGCGGGTGTGGTGTTGATCACCATGGTGGCCGCCATGAGTTTCGACTCCCGCCTGATCTGGGATTTACAACAAGGAGAGCGCGAACGTGAGTGAGCGTAAGAAAAGGTGGAAACCCGGCTCTGATTTTTTGAGCTCGGCCGCCGCAATCTGGATGGTGCCGCTGCTGGCGCTGTTCATCGGGGTCTGGATGCTGTTCCAGCATTGGTATTCGCAAGGTCCCAGCTTCACCCTGACAGTGGCTACCGCCGAAGGGATAGTGGCGGGCAAGACGGTGATCCGCTCCCGCGAGGTGGAAGTGGGTCGTATCGAGGCAGTGGAGCTCAGTGAGGATTACAGCCATGCGGTGCTGAAGGCTCGCCTGACCAACGCTGCTGCCGGCATGCTCAAGAAAGACAGTCAATTCTGGGTGGTCAAGCCCAGGGTTGGGCGGGAAGGGGTCTCCGGTCTTAGCACTCTGCTCTCCGGTGCCTATATCGAGCTGGCGCCTGGCAGAAAGGGCAAGCCTCTTGACGAATACGCCATGCTGGACAAGCCGCCACTGGCCTCCCAGGATGCCAAGGGGCTGCGGCTCTCCCTGAGCAGCCGGGATACCCGTGCGCTCGGGGTGGGGTCGCCCATCAACTATCAGGGCTTTACCATAGGCCAGGTGGAAGAGGCGAAATTCCTGCCCGAGAAGAGCGAGATGCAGTACCAGATCTTCATCAACACCCCCTATGACGTGCTGGTGAGCGCCAACACCCGCTTCTGGATGACCCCAGGTTTCGAGGTTTCCATGAGCAGCGAGGGGATGAAGGTGAAGATGGATTCTCTGGAGAGTCTGCTCGACGGTGGCATCACAATGGGGTTGCCGCCCGGCTGGGCCCCCGGTGAGCCGGTCAAGCAGATGGATGGTTTCACACTCTTCCAGGATGAAGCTAGTGTGCTTGCCGGTAGTCTGGATCAGTTCATCGATTACGTGTTTCTGTTTGAAGACAGTGTCGGTGGCCTGCATCCGGGGGCTGCGGTGGAATATCGCGGCATCCGGGTCGGCACCGTCATCTCGGCCCCCTACCTCATTGACGAGAAAGGGGTACAGATGTTCCAAAGCCGACAGATACCGGTACTGGCGCGCATCGAGGTGCAGCGGCTCTCTCACCGCTATGCCAATGCTGAGAAGGAGCAGTGGCGTGCCCTGTTCGGCAAGCAGTTCAAGGAAGGGTTGCGGGCGACGCTCAAGACCTCCAGCCTGCTGACCGGGGGCAAGGTGGTGGATCTGAACTTCTATCCGGATGCACCCAAGTATCAGGCCGTCAAGCTGGCCGGCTATCAGGTGTTCCCGACCGTTCAGGCCGGGTTGGATCAGATCGAGCGCAAGGTGAACCAGATCCTCGACAAGTTCGTCGACATGGACACGGCCAAGACGCTGGCGCAGGTCAACAGCACCCTGGCCACGCTGGATCAGACCCTCAAGAGCATCAGGGCCGTGAGTTCCAATCTGAACAAGTTTACCGGTCAGCGCTCGACCCAGCAGTTGCCGGCGTCCCTGAACGACAGCCTGAAGCAGCTGCAGAGCACGTTGCAAGAGTACGATGCCAACTCCCAGACCAATCAGGATCTGCGCCAGTCGGTACAGTCGCTCAATCAGCTGATGCGTGAGTTGCAGCCTCTGGTGCATTCACTCAACGAACAACCGAGTTCGTTGATCTTTGATCGCGCCCGTCCCCGTGATCCTGAGCCCAAGCGAGGTCAATGATGAAAAAACAGATACTGACGCTGGCCTTGCTGGCCTTGCTGGCCTTGCTGGGCCTGCTGGCGGGTTGCAGTTCGGCCCCGACGGCGCTGCACTACTACTCTCTCGATGCCGAGGCACAGCCGGCGGCTGCGGTGACGGCGCAACCCCAGCATCAGCTGGTGTTGCGTCCGGTTGCGCTGTCGGGCCAGCTGGACAGGGTCAGTCTGGTCTATCAGCTGGAAGGCAATGAGCTGCACTTCGCCGAGTATCATCGCTGGGCAGGCTTCCTCGATGCCCAGCTCAATCAGCTGACCCTGAGTGGCTTGTCCAACCGTCTGCCCGGCTGGGTGGTGCGCCAGGACGGTGCCCGCAAGGGGCCTGTCCTGAGCATCTCGGTCGAACGTTTCCAGGGGCGCCACGATGGACGTGCCGTGCTGAGCGGCCGCTGGCGCTTGTTGACGGAAGAGGGCTCAGTCTTGCGTGATGTTCCCTTCCAGCAGGTGCGAGTGCTGCCAGCCGACGGCTATGGTTCCCTGGTCAGCGAGCTGGGGCAAGGCTGGCAACAGCTGCTTGACCAGATTGCGGCAGAGGTGCGCAAAGGCGCCTGAGTCTGACGTGAATGAAAACGGGAGGCCGAGGCCTCCCGTTTTTTATCGTGGCGCCACCAGAGTGGCGTCATGAGACTATTGCTGAACTTCCGATACTCCCTCCACCTTGACCTCGACCCGGCGATCCGGAGCCAGGCAGACGATCAGCTCATGCTTGGATTTGCTGGTGCAGCTGTCGCCGGTGACAGGGGACCCTTTGCCACGCCCCTCCACGTTGACCTTGCCCGCTGGCAGGCCTTTGCCGACCAGATAGTCGGCGACCGTCTGGGCACGTTGCTCCGAGAGCCGCTGGTTATAGGCATCCGAGCCGATGCGGTCGGTATAGCCGATCACGGTAGCGACGCCATCCGTGGGCCGGGCTGCCTCAATCTCACCGTAGAGGGTATCCAGCGCCTGCCCGCCTTCCGGTTTGAGGGTCGCCTTGTTGAAGTCAAACAGTACGTCCGAGCTCAGGGTGAATTGCTTCTCGACCATGACGGGCTCCGGGGCCGGTGTAGGCGCCGGGGCTGCTACCACAGGGGCGACTTGGCCGAAGCGATAAACCACGGCGACGGCCAGCAGACCATTGTCCATGCGCAAACCCGTATCTTCGCGGTCGCCGTATGGCGAGCTGTATTGGTATTCGAGGCGGGCGGCCCAATCCAGATTAAAGGCGTATTCTGCGCCGAGTGCCCCGACGAAGTTGAATCGCCCGTCGTTATCCAGCTTGTCACTGCTGGCCCAACCGTATCCGCCGCCAAGGCGACCGTATAGGTCCAGATTCTCTGCCACCGGGAAGCCGAGTTTGAGGGTAAGCTGAGCCAGTTGAGCCTCTACTTTATCATTGAAGGCCGCGCCGCTACGGGTACCGCTGTACTTGTAGTTGCCCAAGTAGTCGTAACCCAGCTCGATCCCCAGATTCTGGTTTATCTGATAACCGGCGAAAGCACCGGCGCCCACTTCATCGTTGTCTTCATCGAGCAGGGTGGTGGTGTTGTTTTCATCGACACCGTAGAAATTGGACCAACCCAATTTGGCGCCGCCATACCAGGTGTTGTCTTGTCCGGCTGCGTGGGCGTTGGCCGCAAGCAAGCCTGAAACCAGTAAGGTAATCAGTGATTTATTCATGTTGAGCCTCTGCAATTGCATGTTGGGTGAGGGGGGATCTTGTGTCGCCTCTCCTCTATGGGTCGGGGCTTGTAGCACAGCCACAACAGATTAACAGTAGTCCCTTTCCTCAGGTTCTCAAGCAACTGATATAAAACATATTGTGATTATTATTCCCACAGCCGGTTGGCGTGATTTGATCTCTGGAGCGGGGCAGCAATAGTTAAGCGAGGCAGGATCACACCGAGGTGGAGATGAACGGCAAATGGATATGGCTGTGCTGGTCGCTGTGGTTGGCCCCTGGTTGGGCCGTCGAAACCTTGCATGTGGTGACCGAGGATTATGCGCCTTACAACTATCTGGAGGAGGCCGAGATCAAGGGGCTGGGCACAGAAGTGGTGGAGGCCATGCTGGAGGAGGCGGGGTTTGAGTACAATCTGGATATCTACCCCTGGGCGAGAGCCATTTCACTGGCTCGCAGTCGGCCCAATGTGCTTATTTACAGCATCAGTCGCTTCCCCGAGCGTGAGGCGCAATTTCAGTGGATAGGGGTGATCGCTAAGATCAACTTTTATGTGTTTGCCCTGGCCAAGCGTGACGACATAAAGCCATTCAGCGAGTTGTCGCAGGCGCGAACCTGGTCCATCGGCACTGTGCGCAATGATGCGCTGGAGCAGTATCTGATGGGGCGCAATTTTTCCAACCTGCAGCGCAACAACAATAACGAGGCCAATATGTTGAAGCTGTTGATGGGGCGGATAGACCTCTGGCCCGTGTCGCAGGAGTCGGCAAATTACTATGTGCGTCAGGCGGGCTACGATCCCAGCACCCTCAAGATAGTGCACGACATTGAGGACTTTACCGGAGGAGAACTCTATGTGGCGGCGAGCCTGGAGACGGCGCCGGAGGTCATCAAGCGGCTGCAGGAGGCGCTGGCCACCATCAGGCAGAACGGCATCTATGACGGTATCGTGAAACGTTACCGTTGAGCCAATAGGGGAGCGAAGGAGCAAAAAGAAGGGGCCGACCATGTGTCGGCCCCTTGTCATCAGTGGGCGAGGAACTCGTACTGGTTCTCGATGAAGGTGGCGGCGCGCTCGCTCAGGGCTGCGTGCACGACAGTGGTCGGGTGGACCTGATCCCAGAACATCTTGCCCTCACAGTTGAGGGGGCTGGTGCTGCGGCGGGCCATAGGACTGGCAACGGCCTGTGCCAGCAGCGGGTTGCCGGCGATGGCGAGGCGTTCCTGCGGACTGAAGGCGGAGAGCTGGCGGTCGGTGCTGGCGCTGCGGGTGGCAAACGGCTTCCACATATAGCCGCCGTCGTAGCAGGGGTTCTCGACGTCGCTCAGGCCGAAATTCTGCGGATCACGCAGCATCTCGGCAAATTGCTTGTCGATCTCGAACAGCTTTACCATGCCGGTGGGGGCCAGCTGGCGTGCCAGGTTCAGCAGCAGCTGGTTGTGATAGGCGGAGACATGGCTGACCGCCTCGACCACCTTCTGACTGCGGGCTGACGGGTTCTGGCCCAGATCCGGCAGGTTGAACAGCAGTATCTGCTTGGCACCGTTCAGTACCATGCGGTTGGCCGCATCGCTGATGGCATCGCGAACCCGCTTGGCATCCTGCTCCGTATTCCAGCCATAGGCCAGATAGTCGTTGGCACCGACCCAGAGGATCACCAGATCGTCCGGCTTGAAGCTGTCTTTCTGCAAGAACTGGGTGACCTCGTAGTCCAGGTTGTTGATGACCTGATACTTGGGATTCCAGGAGATCTTGTTGTAAGCCACGGCAGTTGCACCGCCTTCCGCTTCGTTGGCTATGGTCAGCCCCGGGAACTGTTTGGTCAGCTGCTCCAGCCAGACGGGTCCGTTGGAGAAGCGGCCCTCATAGTAGGGCGGGCTGGAGGGGAGGTAACCGCGCATCTTGCTGTACATTTTGCCAGTATCGGAGAGGCTGTCGCCGAACATCACGATCCGGGAGAAGGCGGGGCGAGTGTCGGCTGCCTGAACTGTCAGCGCGATCAGCCCCAATAAACACACAAACCATTTTTTCATCTTGTTGTTCTCATTGATGTGAAGCAGGTGGTGCCTGCAGGCTTTTCCTCGATAGGGCAAGCTGGGCTGGGAACCCTTTTTGCCATTTTACAGCGTAACCAGCCGAATTAAATTTCGCAGCATGTGGGGTTGATTAAATCGATTACGGTCACATGTCCTTCACCCAGATGGGGAGGCTTCACGTTTGTTTCACGCACCAGGCCTCACACTCATCTCGTACCCAATCACAGGAGCATGAAATGAACAAGGCAAGCGTAATCGGTCTGTTGACCCTGATGTCCATCTCTTCTTTCACCATGGCGGCCTTCACAGGTCCGCAGGAGCAGAACAAGGTATCCGTTGCCCAGTTGAAGGATCTGGCCGATGACAGCTGGGCGACCCTGGAGGGTAACCTGGTCAAACACCTGGGCGGCGAGAACTATATGTTCCGCGATGCCAGTGGCGAAGTGGAAGTGGAAGTGGATCAGGATGTGTGGCGTGGCACCGAAGTGGGCCCGGACGATCTGATCCGTATCCGTGGTGAAGTGGACCACAGCTGGAACAAGACCGAAGTGGAAGTGGAGAGCCTGGAGAAGGTAGGCGCCACACCGCAGAGCAAGGGCGGGTTTATCGCCAAGTAAGGCACAACCGCAGCACAGGTCATATGTAAAAAGGGCGCCTCCAAAGAGGCGCCCTTCTGTTTTGGCCGCTAGCCGGTGCGGGCCAGCGAGCGCTTGAACCCTTTTTCGGCCTGATTGACCTTGTAGAGGTAGCGGCGCGCTTCCGCCTTGGGATGCTGCTCTGTCAGGATCTGGTAGACCACTTCTGGCGAGAGCTGGTTGATCTTGCCGGGCGCAGCTTTGCGATCGCTGGAGAAGGTGTTCAGCACCCCGCCGGCACCACCGTTGTAAGCCGAGATGACCGCATAGCGACGGGAGAGCGGGTCCTGGATATCCGCCAGATAGACGGTCTGCAACAGATGCAGGTAGGCGGTTCCCACGTCTATGTTGTAGGCCGGATTGAACAGATCATCCCGGGTTGGCTGGCCATTCTTGCCCTTGACCCTTACATAGACATCCCGTCCTGCGGTGGCCGGGATCACCTGCATCAGGCCGTAGGCATTGGCGTGGCTGACCGCATAGGGGTTGAAACTGCTCTCTGTCTTGATCACCGCATAGATCAGGCTCTCTGCCACCCCGTACTTGCGGGACGCTTGACGAATAATGCTGGCGTACTTGTAACCCCGCTTGTCTTCATGGTTGGCCACCATGGGAATATCGACGAAGAAGATGGTACGGATCCCCAGAGTGCGTTTCTTCATCGCCGTACTGATCAGGTAGTCGGCGTAACGCTCGGCGCGCCAGTCGAATCGGATTGGCTGCCCCTGGTTGTCCAGCACCTGACCATAGAGGAAGGGCTCGCCACCGGGCAGGATTTCCCGGTCGGAGTACAGATCCACCTCAGCCGGATCGTCCGGAGTCAGCAGTGTCTCTATGATGGCGCGGCGCAGGTGAGCCTGGGGGTCGAGTCCGGAGACCGTCTCCACCATGATGTGGCCGCTGGAGAAGTCGATGTGGGCACGGCTCTTGTATTGATCCGTGTATTTGACATAGTCAAACTTGCCCGCAAACAGCGCCTCACGCCCCCATATCTCGTTCACGTTATGGGAGAGCGCACTGATCATGTGTTCGAAACCGCGAATGTCCTTGCCGTTGACCAGGGTGTCATCCTCGCTCCCGCTGGGCTTGGGGGAAGATGAGCAGGCAGAGAGAAACAGCAGGGTGCAAAGCAGCCAAAAAATTCGGCCCATAGGATCCTCAAACAGGGCGGCGAAGCCGCCCGTCATTCATTGGCTGTGAGCTAAGAGATGCATAGCCGTCGCTGGCTCACAGGTACAACTCATTGGCTGGGAGGGGTATAACCATCGATGGCCACTTCGCCCGCTTCAAACAGGTAGCTCACCATCTCTTTTTCCAGCAGCTGACGATGCTCCAGGTTCATCATGTTCAGCTTCTTCTCGTTGATCAGCATCACCTGCTTCTTCTGCCATTCGGTCCAGGCTTCCTTGCTGATGTTGTCAAAAATCCGCTTGCCGAGTTCACCGGGGTAGAGTTGGAAATCCAGGCCCGGGCCCTCTTTTTTCAGGCGTTGGCAAAATACAGTACGGCTCATGTTGACCTCTATGGTTGTAAGTCCGGGTAGGCAAGCAGGCGGGCCGTGGCGGCTGCCAGTCCCACCTCTGCAGGATGGCGTAAGTTATACCAGAGTCGGTTATCCGCTTCCATGAGCTGGGGGGCCGGTGGCGCATCCATTTCAATCAGAAAAGGCTGAATATCGAGATGGAAGTGGCTGAATGTATGCCTAAATCCGCTCAGCTCCCGATAATCGTGCCCGCTCAGCCCGAGCCGCTGCAAGAGTCCGTCGATTTCGGCTGGTGACTCCACCTGCGGGAAGCAGTAGAGCCCGCCCCAGATCCCCTGCGGCGGCCGCTTCTCCAGCAGCAGCTCGTCGCCGTGACGAATAAGCAGCATGATGCCGGTGCGGGCCGGAATGCTCTTCTTCGGCTTTGAGTTGGGGTAGGCGGTGGGCTTGCCCTGCGACAGCCCCTGGCAATCGGTCTGCACCGGACAGCGGTCACAGGCGGGCTTGCTGCGGGTGCAGACAGTGGCGCCCATGTCCATCATGGCCTGGTTGTAGTGGGCCACGCCGAGTTTGGGGGTGAGGCGGATGGCGAGCTCCCACAGATCGTTCTCCACCTGTTTCTGGCCGGGCCAGCCCGGCAGCGCCAGCCAGCGGGTGAGTACCCGCTTCACGTTGCCATCCAGAATGGCGTGGGGCTGCCCAAGGGACAGGGAGAGCACGGCACCCGCGGTGGAGCGGCCAATGCCGGGCAGGGCCATCACCTCTTCCAGCCGGTCCGGAAACAGGCCGCCGTGCAGTTCGCAGATCTGCTGTGCCGCCTTGTGCAGGTTGCGGGCGCGGGCGTAATAGCCGAGCCCGGTCCAGTGGTGCAGCACCTCGTCGATGGGGGCGTCAGCCAGGGCCTGCACGTCGGGGAAGCGGGCCATGAAGCGTTGGTAATACGGGATCACTGTGGCGACCTGGGTCTGCTGCAGCATGATCTCGGAGACCCAAACCCGATAGGGGGTTTTGTCTTGCTGCCAGGGTAGTGTCTTGCGGCCATGGACCTGATACCAGTCGAGGATCCGGGTGGCGAAAGTCGCGTTGTCTGAGTTGTTCACATTATGCTCATGTTATTGATTAAAAAGGGGAGCTCTCGGGCTCCCTCTTGAAATTGACATCAGGTCAGCGGGGCTGCCCCGGTTTTTGGATAACGATTGGCTCAGCCGCGCCAGTCCTGCAGAGCCTTGAGGCTGGCGTTCTGACCCGCCACCTGCAATATGATGTAGTCCTGTGCTATGGCGATCAGGGTCACCCCGGAGGCGACCTCGCTCCCCTCGCGAAACTCACGTCCGTTCAGCATCACGGCCCGTTTGGCCGGATTGGAAGAGAAGACGTGGGAGCCGTAGGAGAGGGCGGGGATCCGTTGCTTCAGCTCCAGCGGCAGGGCGCTGATCGGCATGGCCTGCGCCTCGGGTTGGGCCTGCGGGACAGCCTCTTCCATCAGCGGCGTGTTGTTGAGGGCATTCATGATGCGCTCTGCAAGCCCCTGGCTGCTGTTGGCAGCCGGCGTTTTGTTCTCGGGTACCGCTCTGGGACGGACCACGGGTTCAGGCAGCGGCGGGGGCAGCGGGCGGGTAATCATGGGCCTGGGCTCGATGCGCACGAAGGGGGGAGTGACCACCTCTTTCACTTCGATTGTCTTCTCGATGGGGCGGTTGTTGAGCAGGTGCCAGCCATAGTTGGCGCCAGCGCCCATCAGCAACGCAAGCGGGGCCAGCAGCCACCAGATCCAGCGCCGGTTCTGTTCCTCTTCCTGGGTGACGGGCAACCCCATCGCCGGAATATGCGAGGTGAACTGGGGCTGATCGGCCCGGCGCAGCGCCTTGAGCAGGGTAGACATCAGGAAGCCTCCTCGGACAGTGTGACCATGGACTCGTCGTCCATGGCATCCAGTTTGGCCGGTGTGCCGGTGCGCTTGGACTCATCTTCCAGTCTGGGCATGGGTTCACCGGCCATCACGTTGAGGCGCAGCAGGGTATTGCTGCCGGCGATGCCGTCCGGATTGAGCCCTTGCTCGCGCTGGAATTGCTGCAGCTTGTTCTTGAGCTCGGCATCGAAGCGACGCACCTTGCGATCCGGCTGTTGCAGGGCGCGGCTGAGAGCGTTGTCCAGCCACTGTACCTGGGTCGCGCCGGCATTGTTGCCGATCAGGGCGACGCCGCCCTTGGGCATGCGCCACAGCAGGGTGTAGCTGCCGCCCCAGAAGTCGGACAGCCACTGCCTGTCCACTTGCCAGCTCTGGTTGCCGATGAGCAGGTTGGCTTTGTCCGGCCCCAGGCTCACCAGCGTCGCGTAGTAGATGCCGCCGGTTTCGTCGGTCAGGCTGATGAGGGCCGGGTGCTGCAGGGCCTGCAGATCCGCCAGCGAGGCGTCGCCCTCTTGGCAGCGCAAGCCGGCGCGCGGTGCGTTGTCACAGGTCGCCTCTTCCAGTTCGGTCTGGTAACCCCACACCTTGTAAAGATTCTGCATGGCACTGTCCGGTTCCAGCGCCTGATTGATGGCGCGTGTCAGCTGTTCCTGCTGCTCCGGGGTGTCGTCCACCTTGACCGGCACCTCTACCTTGACCACGGGGCGCTCGGGGAAGAAGCCGAAGAACTGCCAGCCCCACCAGCCGGTGGCGACCAGCAAGGCCCCCG
The DNA here is from genome assembly GCF_963900955.1 of Aeromonas sp. 9A. NCBI lineage: Bacteria > Pseudomonadati > Pseudomonadota > Gammaproteobacteria > Aeromonadales > Aeromonadaceae > Aeromonas > Aeromonas sp. 9A. The sequence goes on along the minus strand of NZ_CAWRFG010000001.1, from coordinate 972,154 downwards.
CCAGAGCGACCATGAGGCCGGACTGCCAGGTGCCCTCGTCGCGAATGCCGCTCACCTCATAGGCCGCCAGGCTGATGTCGCCGTGAACTATCTTGTGGCTGCCACGGGCGAAGGCGGCGATCAGGGCGCGATCGCAGATAAGGTTGATGAGGCGGGGAATGCCGCCGGAGAGGCGGTGCAGGGTCTGAGTCGCCTTGGGGGTAAAGATGGGCTGAACACAGCCTGCGACCTGCAGCCGGAAGCGCACATAGGCATCCACGTCCTGATGCGAAAGGGGCAGCAGATGGTAACGGGCCGTGATGCGCTGTGCCAGTTGGCGTAGCAGGGGCTGGCGCAGCATCTGTTGCAGCTCGGGCTGGCCGATGAGCACCACTTGCAGCAACTTCTTCTCGTCGGTTTCCAGGTTGGTGAGCAGGCGCAGCTGCTCCAGCACACCGGGCAGCAGATGCTGGGCTTCATCCACCAGCACAACGCTGCGCTTGCCTGCCGCCAGGTTGGCCAGCAGGTGATCGCGAATGAGATCGAACAGCAGCTTGAGGCCGGCGTCCTTGTCGTATGGCAGCTGGAACTCGTCGCAGATGGCCGCCAGCAGGTCGCGCTCGGTCAGGGATGGATTGAGGATATAGGCGATCTCGGTCTCGGCCGGCAACTGCTGCAACAGGCAGCGGGAGACGGTGGTTTTACCTGTTCCCACTTCCCCGGTCAGCAGCACGAAGCCGCCGCCATCCTGCAACCCGTAGTTGAGATGGGCCAAGGCTTCCCCGTGACGTTCACTCATATAGAGATATTTGGGGTTGGGCGAGATGGAGAACGGGGGCTCCGACAGACCGAAGAACTGTGTGTACATAAGGATCCATTCCATTGTTATGGGCGGCAGGTTAAAGCCTCCCCACTGGGATGTCAAAGACCCGGATGCCATAAGGGGGGCTGGCGCCGGCCTTGCTCCACTTCGGCATTTTTGATCGGGGCCAAGGGATCGAAAGTGCCGCCATGGTGTGAGCCGGGAGGTCAGTGCATCTGCTGGCGAAAGCTGTAGTTTGCAGCACGGCTGGGTTATCGCCGGCGAGGCGGGGAGCAGGCATAGTCTCTGCTGGCTAAACCGGTATAATCGGGGCAGGTTTATCAAGGGAGACGCAGATTGCAGACTTATCTGGTTGGGGGCGCGGTGCGGGATCGCCTGCTGGGATTGCCGCAAGGGGATAGAGACCACCTGGTGGTGGGGGCAACCGTGGAGCAGATGCTGGCGCTGGGGTTCACTCAGGTTGGCCGGGATTTCCCCGTGTTTCTCCATCCCAAGACCCAGCAGGAGTACGCGCTGGCCCGCACCGAACGAAAGCAGGGCCGCGGTTACACCGGGTTTGTCTGCCACGCATCCCCCGAGGTGACGCTGGAGCAGGATCTGCTGCGCCGGGATCTCACCATCAATGCCATCGCCGAGGATGAAGAGGGCCAGCTGCACGACCCCTACGGCGGTATCCAGGATCTGGAACAGCGTATGCTGCGTCACGTCTCCCCGGCCTTTGCCGAGGATCCGCTGCGCATCCTGCGGCTTGCCCGCTTCGCCGCCCGCTTCCACGCCCAGGGCTTCGTGGTGGCCCCCGAGACGCTGGCGCTAATGCGCGAGATGACCGACGCTGGCGAGCTGGCTCACCTGACCCCGGAGCGGGTCTGGAAGGAGCTGGAGAAGGTGCTGCTGGGGCAGACTCCTCAGGTCTTCTTCGAGGTGCTGCGTGAATGTGGCGCCCTCAAGGCGCTGTTCCCCGAGCTGGACGCCCTGTTCGGTGTGCCGGCACCGGCCAAGTGGCATCCGGAGATCGACACTGGTATCCATACGCTTATGGTGCTGGCGCAGGCGTGTCGTCTCTCCCCCGAGCTGGCGGTGCGCTTCGCCGCCCTGTGTCATGACTTTGGCAAGGGGCTGACGCCGCCCGCCTTCTGGCCGAGTCATCATGGGCATGGCCAGAAGGGACTGCCGCTGATCCGCGACTTTTGCGAGCGCTTTCGGGTGCCGAACGACTGCCGCGATCTGGCGTTGCTGGTGAGCGATCTGCACACCCATATCCACATCGCCTTCGAACTCAAGCCCGCGACCCTGCTCAAGGTGTTCGACAAGGCGGATGCCTGGCGCAGACCCGAGCGTTTCGCCCAGCTGCTGGACGCCTGCCGCGCCGACTTCCACGGCCGTACTGGCTTCGAGGAGCGGGTCTATGCCGAGCCCGACTATGCGGCACAGGCGCTCGGCGCGGCCCAGGCCGTGCCCGTGAAGGAGATTGTGGCAGCCGGTTTCAAGGGGGAGGCCATTCGCGAGCAGCTCGCCAAGCGCCGGCTCGATGCCATCAGTCGGGTGCGCGACGAGTGGACTTTTATCGACGAGGAGTAGCCTCTTTTGCCGCCAGATATAAAAAAGCCCGGGTCAGTGACCCGGGCTTTTTGCTGCGGCTTGCGTCAAGAGAAGCAAGCTTGCAAGACGTAGAAAATGGCGATGGCCAGGATGGCACCGGCGGGCAGGGTAATGATCCAGGAGACCACTATGTTGCGCAGCACACCCAGGTTCAGGGCGGCGATGCCACGGGCCAGACCGACACCCATGACGGCACCGACCAGAGTCTGGGTGGTGGAGATGGGCAGACCGGTACCGGAGGCAATCACCACGGTCGCGGCAGTTGCCAGCTGGGCGGCGAAACCACGGCTCGGGGTCAGGTGAGTAATACCGGTACCGACCGTTGCCATTACCTTGCCCCCCATGGTCGCCAGACCAATGACGATACCTATGCCGCCAAGGGGCAGGATCCACCAGGCGATGGAGGACTGACCGGCGATCTCGCCACCTGACGCCACTATAGAGGCGACAGCAGAGAGCGGACCTATGGCGTTGGCCACGTCGTTGGAGCCGTGAGCAAAGGCCATGGCACAGGCAGTGATCACCATCAGGATGCCAAATACCTTCTCCACGTTGGCGAAGTGCATCTTGCTGTCATCTTGCGGGTTGTACTTCTGGCCGCGAATGTAGAGCCAGCCGGCAAACGCCACGGCGATGGAGATGGCGACGGATAGCATGATCCCTTCGCCGTCGGTGAGGTGCAGACCGACGTGGGTCAGCCCCTTCTTGATGGTGACCAGACAGATCACCAGCGCTGTCAGGAACATGTAGAAGGGCACGTAACGCTTGGCGTTGGCCAGAGGATCATCTGTGTTGAAGATGAGCTTCTGCACGCTGATGAACATGAAGTAGGCGATGATGCCGGAGATGGCCGGAGTGATGATCCAGGAGCCGACGATGCCGCCGAACTTGCTCCATTGCACCGCTTCCGGACCAATGCTCACCATCGCAAAACCGACGATGGCGCCAATGATGGAGTGGGTGGTCGAGACAGGCCAGCCAAAGTAGGAGGCCAGGATCAACCAGGAGCCCGCCGCCAGCAGAGAGGCGATCATGCCGAGCACCAGCAGATCCGGTGTATCGGCAAAGGCATTGGTATCTATGATGCCATTGCGGATGGTGGCGGTCACTTCACCGCCCGCCAGATACGCACCGGCAAACTCGAAGATCATGGCGATGATGATTGCCTGACGTATGGTCAGGGACTTGGTGCCGACCGATGTGCCCATGGCGTTGGCCACGTCATTCGCGCCTATACCCCAGGCCATCAAAAAGCCGAACAAGGCCGCCACGAGCACCAGAGTAGTGCCGTAATTCGCGATAATGTCCATTAATAGTGTTTACCCAGTCAGTCGATTACGAACGAGCCAGCATCAGTTCCAGACGGGCGCCAACGCGCTCGGCCTGGTCTGCCAGGTCACCTACCCATTCGAGGATCTTGTAGAGGAACATAACGTCGATCGGATTGTACTTCTGCTCAACGGCTTGCAGCTGTTGGCGCAGCCCGATCTGCATGGTGTCAGTATCGTCCTCGATAAGATCCAGCTGGTGGATCATCTCGGCAACCATTTCTACTTCTCGTCCTTTGAAGCCGGTTTCGAGCAGCTCATCGAGTTCTCCGATGGCTTTTTCGGCTTGGGCGGTCGCATCGATACAACGTTTGAGATAAGCCATGAAATCGGCGCGCATCTCGGCAGGGAATTCCATTTTACGGCCAAGCATGCGACCGGAGATATCCTTGGCACGGTTGGCAATCTTGTCTTGCTGAGTCAGCAGCTCCAGCAGGTCGGTACGGGCGACCGGCAGGAAGAGACCACGAGGCAGTTTCAGACGAATTTCACGTTTGAGGATGTCCGCCTCTTTTTCCAGCTGGGCGATATGTTCCCGAATCTTCTCGGCATCTTCCCAACGGTCTTCGGCCACGGCATCAAAGAAGGGGATGAGCTGCTCGCAGCACACGTGAACCTTGACGATATGCTTCTGTAAGGGCTTGATGGGGGACTTGGCAAAAAGCCCCAAAATAGTATTTACTGGCATGGTCAAACCTGTGTCGGTGAAAAAACACTCGATACGATGTTATGAGGCGCGCATGGTAACCGAACTGCGCCATCAATAAAACCGTGAATTAATCCTGATGTATCGCAGGCATTATATCCTCGCGTTCAGTATCATGCCCCCCCAAGTTGCCTGCCAGCCCGGAATGACTATGCAAACTGAGATCGAGATAAAGTTTTTTGTCTCACAAGACATTCAACAATCATTATCCAACCTGCTGAATTCTATTGAAATTACATCCAATGCCCAGGTGGAGCTTGGCAATGTCTATTTTGATACGCCGACCCTGGATTTACGTCGGCTCGAAATGGGATTACGTATTCGTCGCAGTGACGATTTTGCCGAGCAGACGATTAAATGCCGGGGTCAGGTGGTGGGGGGATTGCACGCCAGGCCTGAATACAATGCCCCTGTGCATGGGGATGTTCCGATGCTATCTGCCTTTCCGGACGATATCTTCCCGAGTCTGGCTGTCCGCGACGAGATCCAGGGCAAGCTGGTTGCCCAGTTCCGTACCGATTTCCTGCGTCGTCACTGGCTGATTGCCTTCGAGGGAGCCGAGATCGAGCTGGCCTGGGATCAGGGCGAGATCGTCGGCTCGCTGGGAAAAACGGCCATCAACGAACTGGAACTTGAGCTTAAATCCGGCGATGCCAGCGCCCTGTTCGCGCTGGCAGAACGGCTGGCCGGGCTGGGTGGTGTCAGGCTGGGCGCGCAATCCAAGGCGCAGCGCGGCTATCGGTTGGCAGGGCTCGGCAAGCCGCTGGCGTTGCAATCCTTGCCTGTGGTCAATGGGGTCGATGCCGCTATGCGCATCACCTCGGGCCTGCAGCATTGGCAACATCATGAGCAGTATTGGCTGGAACAGGCGGGCCCCGAGCAGCGACGCCTGGCGCTGCAAGAAATCCGCCAAGGTATTGCGCTTGTCATCGAGGCGGCCGGCATGCTGGTGGCACCGACCTGGCTGGATGCCTTGATCACGCAGTCCGCCCATCTGGCCTTGCTGGCGCAAGACGTGGTCGAACCTGAATGGCAGATGGCACTGTCTGCTCTCTTCCATCGGGCTGAGTATGTTCGGCTCCAACTGGCCATCGCCGCCTGGTTGCACGCAACTGCATGATGCTTGTGCCCGGCGGGCGTGACGGGTAGTGACGAAAAAGGTGAGCCCGGGCTCACCTTTTTCATGGTCGACACTCTCATCACAGATGAAGGCTTCAGACTTGGGTGTAGACCAGTCCTGTGCTGCGAACCATGTCTTCCCCCTGGCAGAGTTGCGCCAGCCCGCTAGTGTCACAGGGCTGGCCGTTGTGCTCGATACAGAACTCGAATCGGGTCTGGGACTTGATGGGGGTATGGTCCGGATTGGCGGTAGTCGCCTGCCACTGCCACTGTTGCAGCGTCTCTATGGCGACCTCGCTGAACTGTTCGTCACTGCGAGCCAGTACGCGGATCTGCTCGGCCTGACCCGCTTCATTAATCACATACTCGAGTGAGGTGCATCCCATCTTTTCGGCCAGAATGGCCTCCTTGGGATAGCGTGACTCCACTCTGGTCAGGGGGGTCCACTGGGCATTCACATCCTTGATGTTGCTCAGGGGGAGTGAGCTGAGGTGCACGCTCTGGGTCTGGTGACTGCAACCGGTCAATACGCACAGGGCGCCCAGTAAAAGAGTGGCTTTCATGTTCGCTTCCCTTCGTTCGCTTTATTGTTCCTGGCGGGGCCCGCCCGCCGCTCGGCAGGGTTATTAATAAAATATTCAGCTACGAATGAAAACCCTTTGCGGGCGGCAGGCCATAAAAAACCGCCTTTCGGCGGTCTTTTCATCCTTTTCTGACTCAGTAGTAGCCAGTGTCATCCGGGCTCGGTCTGGTCTTGAAGCGGCGATGTAGCCACATGTACTGCTCGGGGGCCTTGCGTACTGCGGCCTCTATCTCTTTGTTGGCACGGGTGGCATCGACCACGTCATCGCCGCTGGGGTAGTCCGCCAGAGGGGCGTCTATGTGCAAGACATAGCCCTCTTTGGTGCGAATGTTGTAGCAGGGCAGGGTAACTGTGTTTTTCACCCGGGCCAGGGTGGCGGTCCCCGTGATGGTGGCCGCCTGCTCAACGGCGAAGTAGGGGACGAACACGCTGGCGTGGGAGCCGTAGTCGTGATCCGGGGCATACCAGAGAGCATCGCCGTTGCGCAGCGCCTTGATCATTCCCTTCACGTCCATGCGGTCCACCAGATATTTGTTGGAGGCGCAGCGACCGTGGTACTGGGCATATTCCAGGACAGGATTGGTGTTGGGGCGGTAGACGCCAACCCCCGGCCTGACCAGGCCGAAGCAGCGGGCGTTGAGCTCCAGCGTCAGAAAATGGCAGGAGAGCAGCAGCATGCCCTGACCCTTTTCCATGGCGGCGATGACGTGCTCTTCCCCTTCTACCTTCATCAGGTTGCGCATGCGCCAGTCGGGCCAGAACCAGGCCATACCCACTTCGAAGATGGCGCAGCCCACGCTCTCGAAATTCTGCCTGAGCAGCTTCTCCCGCTCATCCTTGGTCAATTCCGGCATGGCCAGTTCAAGGTTGCGACGGGCAATTTTGACGCGGGATTTCAACAATACGCGGGCCAGGGTGCCCAGTTGACGGCCCAACCACATCTGGCTGCGCCAGGGCAACAATACCAGCAGCCAAAGCAGGCTGAGGCCGATCCAGCTCCCCCAATAACGGGGATGGAACAGATGGGGTTCGAGGCGAGGGGCGTGTTCGTGGGCCATGAAAAATCTCTTGTTCGCAATCGCCATGATCTGGAGAGTCCAGCCAAAAAGGGGAGGCGATAAAGGCTCGTGGATATCCTGATTGGATAGTTTTACTGGCAATCGGGGGATTCTAGCCGAAAAGCGGGGTCGGGTGCGAATCGCCTCTCGCCTGGTCAGAGCTGACATGGCTGGTCCATGTCTGCTCATTGTGTCTGCTCACTGTGTCGGCTCGCGGTAGCGAAGCAGGGCCGCGTGCTTTTTTCACACCCCGCAAAAGAGTGTGATAAAATCGGCGGCTGATTTTTCAGGTTTTGAGAGTCGATACAGATGAAAATCACCCTGCCCGAGTTTGGAAAAGCCCGCGTTCTGGTCGTTGGCGATGTCATGTTGGACCGCTATTGGCATGGCCCCACCGGCCGGATATCGCCCGAGGCACCAGTGCCCGTGGTCAAGGTTGAGCATATTGAGGAGCGCCCGGGTGGCGCTGCCAACGTGGCTCTCAACTCCGCCGCTCTGGGCGCCCATGCCGTTCTGCTTGGCCTGACCGGTCAGGATGAAGCGGCCGATGCCCTTGCTGGTCAGATGGCTGGCGTCAAGGTCGCCTGTGATTTCGTTCGTCTGGCCGACTATCCGACCATCACCAAGCTGCGTGTGCTCTCCCGCAACCAGCAACTGCTGCGCCTCGACTTCGAAGAGGCTTTCCACGATGTCGACTCCACTCTGCTGATGAACAAGGTGGAGCAGGCGTTGCCCAGCAGCGACGTGATGATCCTCTCCGATTATGGCAAGGGTGCTCTCAACGACGTACCCGGCATGATCCAGCGTGCCCGCGCCGCCGGCATTCCCGTACTGGTCGACCCCAAGGGGACCGAGTTTGAGAAATATCGCGGCGCCACCCTGCTGACCCCCAACATGTCCGAGTTCGAGGCCGTGGTGGGCAAGGTGAAGGGTGAAGAGGATCTGGTTGCCAAGGGGCTGGCGCTGGTCAAGCGTTTCGAGCTGGAGGCCCTGCTGGTTACCCGTTCCGAAAACGGCATGACCCTGATCCGCGAAGGTCAGCCAGAGCTGCACCTGCCGGCCCAGGCCCACGAGGTCTACGACGTGACCGGTGCCGGTGATACCGTCATCTCCACCCTGGCCACCTCGCTGGCCGCCGGCATGAGCCTGGACGAGGCGTGTGCCTTGGCCAACACCGCCGCCGGTATCGTGGTCGGCAAGCTGGGTACTTCCACCGTCAGCCCGGTGGAGCTTGCCAATGCTCTTTACACCGAGCAGGAGACCGGTTTCGGCGTCATGTCCGAGGCCCAGCTCAAGATTGCCGTGCAGGCTGCCCGCCTGCGTGGCGAGAAGGTGGTGATGACCAACGGTTGCTTCGACATACTGCATGCCGGTCACGTCTCTTACCTCGCCAATGCCGGCAAATTAGGGGATCGCCTGATAGTGGCGGTCAATACCGATGACTCCGTCCGTCGCCTGAAAGGACCCGGTCGTCCGGTCAATTCGACCGACCGTCGCATGGCCGTGCTGGCCGCGTTGGGTGCCGTGGACTGGGTGGTGCCCTTCGCTGAGGATACGCCCCAACGGCTGATCGCCGAAGTGCTGCCCGACCTGCTGGTCAAGGGCGGTGACTACAAGCCGAAGGATATCGCCGGTTACGATGAAGTGACCGCCAACGGCGGTGAAGTGCGCGTGCTCAACTTCGAAGATGGCTGCTCCACCAGCGATATCATCAAGACCATCCGCGAACGAGGCTGAGTCAAAACCCGGCCCAGGCCGGGTTTTTTATGTCTGGCCCGCACCTGAGTATGGAAGTCTCGCGGCGTTCACCAGCCTGTGGCAAGAGAACCGGCCGGTGCGGGCAACAGAAAGCGGATAACAAAAAGGCGACCCTGGGGTCGCCTTTTTACTGGATACGAGTCGGGATCAGGACTTGTTCTTGACCTGAGCGGCGGGTATCAGCCCCTGGTTTACTTCCTCCAGATCTTTCTGCTCCAGCGTGCCTGCGGCCTGCTTGAGGGAGAGGATGCTGAGAATGTAGTTGTAACGGGCTTCGGAGAGTTTCTGCTTGGCCTGGTACAGCTTGCGGGTAGAGTCCAGCACGTCGACTATGGTGCGGGTACCGACTTCATAGCCCGCTTCGGTGGCCTTGAGGGCGCTGTCGGCGGAGATGACGGACTGGCCGTAGGCACGTACCGAACCTATGCTGGCGTTCACGTTGTTATAGGAGGAGCGCACCGTGCTCTGCACAGAGCGGAAGCTGCGCTCCAACTGCTCGCTGGCCGCCACGTAATTGAACTGGGACTGCTTGACCTGGGAGGTGGTCGCGCCACCCGTGTAGAGCGGCAGCTTGAAGTTCAGGCCTATGTTGCCCTGATTGCTGTTGCTCTCGGGGTTGCGGATCTCGTCCTTGTAATCGCTGTAGGTGCTGGAGAGACCGGCACCCAGATCCAGCGTCGGCTCGTGACCGGTCTTGGCCAGATCGATCTGCTCCTTGGCGATATCCTTGCCGATGCGGGCGCTGTGCAGTTGCAGGTTCTTGTCCAGTGCCAGCTCCAGCCATTTGTCGGAGTTGAACGGCGTCTTCTGCGGGCTGAAACGCTCAGTATTGAGTACGTCCAGCTGACGGTGGTCGATGCCGGTCAGCTCGCGCAGACTCTCGTAGCTGTTGTCCAGCGTGTTCTCGGCATTGATCTCGTCCGCCAGTGCCTGATCGCGCTCGGCCTCGGCCTCATGCACGTCCGTGATGGCGGTCAGGCCCACTTCGAAGCGCTGCTGGGTCTGTTCCAGCTGACGTTCTACGGCGGCCTTGTTGGCGCGGACGAATTCCAGTGTGTCCATTGCCTTGAGCACGTTGAAATAGGCCTGGGCGGTGCGCAGCATCAGATTCTGGATTTCGAGGTTGTAGGCCACGTCGGACTGGGTAGCGCTCTTCTCGGTCAGGTCCAGGTTGACCCAGTTGCTGCGACGATAGATAGATTGATCCAGCGAGAGGGAGCCAGTGGCGTTGCTGTTGGTCTGGGTATCACCCTTGTTTTGCAGGTAGTTCAGGCCGGCTCCCAGCTTGATTTGCGGCAAGAGGGCTGCGCGGGATTCATTGATCTTCTCGAAGGCTTGGTCACGCTTGGCCTTGGATTCCTGCAGTTGGGTGTCCTTGATCTGGGCTTGTTGGTAAATGTCGAGCAGGTTCTCGGCGTGGGCGCCGGCGCTGACGCCCAGCAACACCATGGCTGACAAGAGTGTTCTTTTCATAGATCGTTTTAACCTTATGTATTAACCCAAAGCTGTCGCTGGATGAAGGAGGGGTATTGTCACTGAGCAAGCTTGATTTCAGCTTAATCACTCTACTATAAGCAAAATATTATGATAACTGTCTCTTTTCCAGCGACAGGAACGTCAAGCACGAGGGGGAGTTTTCTCCCCCTCGTGCCTAGCCAAATGCCCTGTGACTGCTAAAATCCATCCCTCATCTCCGTCGGGAACGAGTGAATGAATGTTCATTCATGTTCTCGGATTTTATGGTCAAACCGAGCCAAGTCAAGCTGGCGGGAGTCTCGTATGTCGCAGCAAGCCTTGCCCCAAACCCGTCACTATTCTGCTGATGATGTAAAAATTATCGAGAAATCATCGGGATATAACGGCTTCTTCAAAGTAAATGTCTATCGCCTGCAACACAGGTTATTTGCTGGGGGCTGGAATGAGCCCATAGTGCGCGAGCTGTTCGAGCGCGGCCATGCGGCCGCGCTGCTGCCCTATGATCCTGTGCGCGACCAGATAGTGCTGGTGGAGCAGTTTCGCATCGGCGCCATCGAGACCAGTTCCACCCCCTGGCTGCTGGAGCTGGTGGCCGGCATCATAGATGAAGGGGAGACTGCCGAGGTGGTGGTGCGCCGGGAAGCGGTGGAAGAGGCGGGGATTGAGGTCGGTCGCTGCGAGCATGCCATCAGTTATCTGGTGAGCCCGGGCGGCAGTACCGAGCGTATAGAGGTCTATGTGGGCGAGGTGGATGCCAGCAAGGCCGAAGGGATCCACGGTTTGGCGGAAGAGGGCGAAGATATCCGGGTTCACGTGGTGAGTCGTGAGCAGGCCTATGCCTGGCTCAAGGAGGGGCGCATCGACAATGCGGCTTCCGTCATCGCACTGCAGTGGCTGGCCCTCAATCACGGCGAGCTGCGGGCTCGCTGGCTGGCGGAGCGCTGAGGTGGTGAGCGTCCAGCAGCAGGGCAAGCGCTATGTGCCTGACTTGATGTCCTTGCAGCGTACCTGCGAGGTGAATTACTCACGGGTGTTGATTGATGGAGCTGCGAGATGCCGTTAGTCCAGAGCCCGATGAAACGCTATGTGCCTGATTTGATGTCCTTGCAGCGTACCTGTGAGGTGAACTATATGGCCTTGATGAAGCTGCTGCCACCCGGTGGCACAGTCGGGGCCGAGCGTCGCTATCAGGTGGGTAACGGCCTGCAGTTCCAGCTCACTGTCAGCGAGGAGAGCCGCTTCACCAGCCAGGTGATCCTGGCACAGCACAACCCGGAATTGCCGAGCTACTTGCAGGCTAGCATCGAGATTCGTTTGTATCATGACGTGCGGATGGCGGAAGTGTGTGCGGCGCAACAGATTTCGAGGTTGCAACCACGTTATGATTATCCCAATAAAAAAATGCACCAGCGGGATGAAAAGGAGCAGGTAAATCTGTTTCTGGCCGATTGGCTAAGATTTTGTCTCAGACATGGTACCAGCCTGATCAACATCCTCTAGTTGAACTTATACAAAGAAGCGTGATTTTGGAAACAGAGCTACCCCAGGCGCAGGACGGCAGTGTGCGCCTGTTACAAATTACCGACACCCATCTCTTCGCGAGTGCCGAGGGGAGGCTATTGGCTGTGCGCACTGCGGAGAGCCTGGCTGCCGTGCTGGAACAGGTGCAGGTCAATGAGCACCCGTTCGACCTGATCCTGGCGACTGGCGATCTGTCGCAGGATCACAGTCCGGAGTCCTACCAGCGCTTTGCCAGCATGATGGCTCCGCTGGCGCGCCCCATCTACTGGTTGCCCGGCAACCACGACGATGGCCCCCTGATGACCGAGTACCTGCATGCGGCCGGGATCAGCGAGGCCAAGCAACTGGTGGGCGAACACTGGCAAGTGATGCTGCTGGATACCCAGGTACGCGGCAAACCCCATGGCGTGCTGGGGGATCACCAACTGGCGGCGCTGGACAGTGCACTGCGTCAACATCCCGAGCGCCACGCCCTGATTGCCCTGCACCATCAGGCTGTGCCGGTCGGTTGCGCCTGGCTGGATCAGCACAATCTCAAGAATGCCGACGACTTGTTCGCCGTGCTGGCTCGTCATCCCCAGCAGAAAACCATCTTGTTTGGCCATGTCCATCAGGAGTTTGACGAGGTGCACCGCGGGGTGCGGCTGATTGCCAGCCCCTCTACCTGCATCCAGTTCAAACCGCTCAGCGATGGTTTCGCGCTGGATGAGTCCGGCCCGGGCTGGCGCTATCTCACCCTGCATCCCGATGGCCGGGTGGCGAGCCAGGTGTGGCGCCTGCCAGTGGGGCAGTTTGTGCCAGACCCCGATGCCACCGGTTATTGAGGAGAGCATTGCATGAAGTCGGTTCTCCTTTATCTGCACGGTTTCAACTCTTCGCCAGGTTCTGCCAAGGCGCAGCAGATGGCTGCCTGGGTCGCCGAATACAGACCCGACATCGAGGTCATTATTCCGGCCCAGCCCAATACGCCTGCCGCTGCCTGGGCTGCCATCGAAAAAATCATCGAAGATGTCAGTGCCCGTCATGGTGCCCATCTCAAGCTCGGCGCCGTTGGCAGCTCGCTCGGCGGTTTTATGGCGACCCGGGTGGCCGAGCGTTATGGCTGCCGCGCAGCCCTGATCAATCCGGCAGTGCGCCCCCATGAGCTGCTCTGCGACTACCTGGGCCCCCAGACCAATCCTTATACCAACGAGTGCTTTGAGCTGCTGCCGGTACACATGGACGAACTGCGGGCGTTGGCGGTACCTGTGACGGCGCCTGAACGGCTCTGGATCCTGCAACAGCAGGAGGACGAGGTGCTCGACTATCGCAAGGCGCTGACCGAATATCAGTTCGCCCGTCTCTCGCTGGAGTGCGGCGGCAATCACGCCTTCACCGGGTTTGAACGCTATCCCGCCCAGATCATCCACTTTCTCGGGCTCTAGCGATGCAACCGCCGTTGGCCACCTTTCTGGAACAGGTGCTGGCCACGGCGCAAGCAGGTCTCATCTACTCCAGGGATCCCTTCGATATTGGCCGCTTTGAGGCGCTCAGAGCGGCCACGGTCGCCCTGATTGCCAGTCATAGCGACCTGAAACCGGACGCCATCGCAGAGTGGATCGACCTCGATCGCGGCTACCCCACTCCCAAGCTGGATGTGCGAGCCCTTATCGTTGATAAGGCTGGCCATATCCTGCTGGTGCAGGAGCGCAGCGACGGTTGCTGGACCCTGCCCGGCGGCTGGTGTGATATAGGTGACTCGCCAGCCGATGCAGTGGTGCGCGAGGTCGTTGAAGAGACTGGCCTCGAATGTCGGGCCGTGCAGCTGCTGGCTCTGTTCGACAAGCTCAAGCACCCCCATCCGCCCCAGCTGCCCCACGCCCACAAGGCTTTCTTTTTGTGCGAGGTGATCGGTGGCCAGCTGCTCGGCGAGACCGATGAAACACAAGGTGCCGGTTACTTCCCCATCGACGACTTGCCTGAACTCTCCTGTCATCGGGTGGTGGCGTCCCAACTGCGCACCCTGCATGCCCATCTGTTGCAAGGGCGGCGCGAGACCCTGTTCGACTGACCCGATTGGAGGGCGCATCAGCTAGCAAGGAGGCTGGATGATCAAACGCATTGGCAATACCTGGATTGAGGAAAAGCACAGGGCCAGCTGTCACTGCGGGGCCGTGGTACTGGAACTTACCTTGCCGGATGGGGTGGTGGATCCCCGTCGCTGCGACTGCTCCCTCTGCCGACGGCGTGGCGCCATCGTCGCCTCTGTGCCGCTGGATGGCATACGCATCCTGCAGGGAGAGTCGGAGCTGCGCTGCTACCAGTTCAACACCCGTACCGCAAAGCACTACTTCTGCAGCGTCTGCGGCATTTATACCCATCACCAGCGTCGCTCCAATCCGGCCGAGTATGGTTACAACCTTGCCTGTCTGGAGGGGGTCAATCCGTTCGAGCTGGCTGAGGTGCCGCTGCGCGACGGGGTAAACCATCCGGCCGATCGAGGGAAATAGCCACAAGGGCGTCATCCGCAGATGTCATCATCAGGGTGGCAGCGTCTTTTGGTTTCCATGTCTCCTTCTCCAGGCTGACACAGGCGCCCTCTGTGGCGTCAGGCGCATCTGATCCCGGCTCAGTATCTTGTCGGCCCCTGTCTGGATCACCCTTTCCCGCCGTCGGGTTTGTCCAAGGCCCTCCCAACGAGTAAGATTCCCTCCAAACGTCAATTCGCAAGGCCCTCCATGTCCACTCAATACAATGCGGATGCCATTGAGGTCCTCAATGGCCTCGAACCGGTGCGTCGTCGCCCCGGCATGTACACAGACACCACCCGGCCCAATCACCTCGGCCAGGAGGTCATCGACAACAGCGTCGATGAGGCGCTGGCGGGCCACGCCCGTACCCTGGAGGTGACCCTGTTTGAAGACCAGTCCCTCGAGGTGATCGATGACGGCCGCGGCATGCCGGTCGACATTCACCCGGAGGAGGGGGTATCCGGCGTGGAGCTGATCCTCTGCAAGCTGCACGCGGGGGGCAAGTTCTCCAACAAGAACTATCAGTTCTCCGGCGGTCTGCACGGGGTGGGCATTTCTGTGGTGAACGCCCTCTCCGATCGGGTCGAGGTGACGGTGCGTCGCGACGGCCAAGTCTATGACATCGCCTTCGAGCGCGGCGACAAGGTGCAGGAGCTGACCATAACCGGCACCTGCGGGCGCCGCAACACTGGTACCCGAGTGCGATTCTGGCCGCAGGCTAGCTATTTCGACTCGCCCCGCTTCTCGGTCACCAAGCTGGAGCACCTGCTCAAGGCCAAGGCCGTGCTCTGCCCCGGCCTCACCATCAAGTTCCTCGACAAGAACACCGGCATCAAGCTGGAGTGGTGCTACGAAGATGGCCTCAAGGATTATCTGGTCGATGCGGTCAAGCAGTTCACCTGCTTGCCGGAGCAGCCCTTCGTCGGCGCCTTCAGCACCGAACAGTCTGCGGTGGACTGGGCGCTGTGCTGGCTGCCGGAAGGGGGGGAGTGCCTCGCTGAATCCTATGTGAACCTGATCCCGACGCCGCAGGGCGGTACTCATGTCAACGGCCTGCGCCAGGGGCTGCTCGACGCCATGCGCGAGTTCTGCGAGTTCCGCAACCTGTTGCCGCGCGGGGTCAAACTGACCCCGGAAGATATCTGGGATCGCTGCGCCTACATCCTCTCCATCAAGATGCAGGATCCCCAGTTCGCCGGTCAGACCAAGGAGCGGCTGTCGTCGCGCCAGAGCTCGGCCTTCGTGTCGGGGGTGGTGAAGGACTCCTTCAGCCTGTTCCTCAACAGCAACACCGAGCTGGCGGAGCAGATCGCCGAGATCTGCATCTCCAGCGCCCAGCGCCGGTTACGCGCCGCCAAGACGGTGGTGCGCAAGAAAATCACCCAGGGCCCGGCCCTGCCCGGCAAGCTGACCGACTGCAACTGCGCTGACCCCATGCAGGGGGAACTGTTTCTGGTGGAGGGTGACTCGGCGGGCGGTAGCGCCAAGCAGGCGCGAGATCGCGAATTTCAGGCCATCATGCCCCTGCGCGGCAAGATCCTGAACACCTGGGAGGTGGAGGCCGGCCAGGTGCTCGCCTCCCAAGAGGTACATGATATCTCGGTGGCCATCGGGCTCGATCCCGACTCCGAAGATCTCAGCGGCCTGCGCTACGGCAAGGTGTGCATCCTCGCGGATGCGGACTCGGACGGTCTGCACATCGCGACTCTGCTCTGCGCCCTGTTTGTGAGGCACTTCCGCACCCTGGTCAACAAGGGCCACGTCTATGTGGCCATGCCGCCGCTCTACCGGATCGACATCGGCAAGGAGGTCTACTACGCCCTCGACGAGGACGAGAAGAACGGCGTGCTGCAGCGGGTCGAGGCCGAGAAGAAGAAGGGTAAGGTGATGGTGACCCGATTCAAGGGTCTGGGCGAGATGAACCCGAAACAGCTGCGGGAAACCACCATGGATCCCAACACCCGCCGTCTGGTGCAGCTCACCATGGGCGAGATGGAGGAGGGGGACGAGACCCTGCAACTGATGGACATGCTGCTGGCCAAGAAGCGTGCCCCGGATCGTCGCGAGTGGCTGGAAGAGAAGGGCAACCTCGCCATCATCTAAGCCGTCGGCTGGCCCTGTACGGGCCGGCAAGCATTTAGCCGGAGTCGCCCTGTGGCGGCTCCCGAACCGAAAGAGAACTATCACATGAGTGATGCTATCGAGCTCAGTCTGTTGGATGAAGTAGAGCGCCAACCAGCTCTATAACCGAAAGAGAACAATCCAATGAGTGATGCTATCGAGCTCAGTCTGTTGGATGAAGTAGAGCGCCAGCCGGCTCTATAACCGAAAGAGAACAAATCTATGAGCGATCTAGAGCTCAGTCTGGACGGGGTAGAGCGCCAGCCAATGCGCACCTTTACCGAACAGGCTTACTTGAACTACTCCATGTACGTCATCATGGACCGGGCCCTGCCCCACATAGGTGACGGCCTCAAACCCGTGCAGCGGCGGATCATCTACGCCATGAGCGAGCTGGGTCTGTCCGCGCTCTCCAAGCACAAGAAATCCGCCCGTACCGTGGGTGACGTGCTGGGTAAATACCACCCTCACGGCGACAGCGCCTGTTATGAAGCCATGGTGCTGATGGCCCAGCCCTTCTCCTACCGCTACCCGCTGGTGGACGGTCAGGGCAACTGGGGTGCGCCGGACGATCCCAAGTCCTTCGCCGCCATGCGTTATACCGAGGCGCGCCTGTCGCGCTTCTCCGAGCTGCTGCTCTCGGAGCTTGGCCAGGGCACTGTGGACTGGACGCCGAACTTCGACGGCACCATGAAAGAGCCGGTAGTGCTGCCCGCCCGCCTGCCACACATACTGCTCAACGGCATCACAGGCATAGCCGTGGGCATGGCGACCGACATTCCGCCCCACAACGCGCGGGAAGTGGCCTACGCCTGCGCCGAGCTGCTCGACAACCCCAATGCAGGGCTGGATGCGCTGATGGCGCACATTCAGGGGCCGGACTACCCGACCAGCGCCGAGATCATCACACCGCGCGATGACATCCGCAAAATCTACGAGACCGGCAAGGGCTCCATCAAGCAGCGTGCTGTGTGGAACGAGGAGGATGGCGACATCGTCATCACGGCGCTGCCCCATCAGGCCTCCGGCGCCAAGATCATGGAGCAGATCGCAGCCCAGATGGTGGCCAAGAAGCTGCCCATGGTCACCGACCTGCGCGACGAATCGGACCATGAAAATCCGACCCGTCTGGTGATCATTCCCCGCTCCAACCGGGTGGACATGGAGGCGCTGATGGCCCACCTGTTCGCCACCACGGATCTGGAGAAGAACTACAGGGTCAACCTCAACATACTGGGGCTGGACAACCGCCCCCAGGTGAAGACCCTCAAGATGATCCTCTCCGAGTGGATCATCTTCCGCCGCGAGACGGTGCGTCGTCGCTTGCAGTATCGCCTCGACAAGGTGCTGGCTCGCCTGCACATCCTCGAAGGCTTGCTGGTGGCCTATCTCAACATCGACGAGGTGATTGAGATCATCCGTACCGAGGATGAGCCGGGCAAGGTGATGGTGGAGCGCTTCAACATCAGCGAGACCCAGGCCGAGGCGATCCTCGAGCTGAAACTGCGCCATCTGGCCAAGCTGGAAGAGTTCAAACTGCGTGCCGAGCAGGACGAACTGGCCATAGAGCGCGACAAGCTCGAACTGCTGCTGGGCTCCGAGCGTCGCCTCAACACCCTGCTCAAGAAAGAGCTGCTGGCGGATGCCGAGAAGTACGGCGACGATCGCCGCACCCCGCTGGTGGAGCGTGCCACTGCCGTGGCCCTGACCGAAAAAGAGTTGACCCCGAGCGAGCCTGTCACCGTCATCCTCTCTGACAAGGGTTGGGTGCGTGCTGCCAAGGGCCACGACGTGGATGTGGCGGGACTCTCCTACAAGGCGGGGGATAACTATCTGGTCCACGCCTGTGGCCGCAGTAACCAGCAGGCTGTGTTCCTCTCCACCCTGGGGCGTACCTATGCACTGGAAGCGCACACACTGCCATCTGCCCGCAGTCAGGGCGAGCCGCTCACCGGCCGCTTTGCGTTGGGGGCGGGGGAAGAGGTGCGCCATCTGGTGATGGGCAATGAAGGCGAGCCGTATCTGATCGCGAGCGATGCCGGTTACGGTTTCGTCTGCACCTATGACGATCTCATCGGCAAGAACAAGAACGGCAAGGCGCTGCTCACAGTGCCGGAAGGGGGCCAGGTGATGGCACCCCAGAAGATTGGCTCGCCAGAAACCGATCTCTGCATGGCTATCTCCAACGAGGGGCGCATGCTGTTGTTCCCGCTCAATACTCTGCCGGTGCTCGGCAAGGGCAAGGGCAACAAGCTGATCAGCATACCGTCGGCTCGCGTCAAGGCGCGGGAAGAGTTTATGGTGATGGCCGCCATTATCCCGCAGGGGCAATATGTCACCCTGTTTGCCGGCAAGCGCAAGCTGACCCTCAAACCCTCTGATCTCGACTACTACCGCGGCGAGCGTGGCCGCCGTGGCGCCAAGCTACCCCGCGGTTTGCAGCGGGTGGACAGGATAGAGATTGAACCCGCCGCCGGTGCTGAGCCGGTTGCGGAGGAAAGTCAGGAAGGGTAATAAAGAGAAGGGAGCAATTCATTGCTCCCACTTTTTTAAGAATAAACCTGTAGTGATTTATTTTACATTATCCCACAACTCTGAAGCAGCAGATTCTATTTCCTTGTATGATTTTGGCACCAAAGGTGACCTAATCGGTGCTTTAGTTTTATCCCATTCTAAAACCGAACCACCTTTATCTTTTCGTTTCAATTTAGCCCCTCCGCCTAAGCTCATAGAGAACAGGTCAAGAAATCGACGTGGACCAATACCAATAAATGGTTCAAATGCTACTGTTGCTTTGTTGTCTGGGGTGGATTCCTCGAATTCAGATTTCAATGTTATTGATTCAGAATGGAAATCCAAAGCTCGACTTTTAGGATATGGCTCTACATAAACAACCCGCTGTACTCCACTGGCTATAATATGTTTTGCACAGTTATGGCATGGGAACGTAGTACAATAAATAGTTGAGCCACTGGTAGGAATTCCTGCTCTACCACAAGAAAGTAAAGCATCCATTTCTGCATGTACGACACGTCCAAACTCAGTGAGGTCAGAAATTTTGCTGTCCTTTAATATTTTAATTATTTCAAATTGGCTTTCTTCTTTAAGTAGCCCCTTACTTAGAAGATTGCTAGCAATCTCTTCTATTATTTCTGCCTGTGCTTGCTTGTTGGAATCTATTTCTCGAGTGTAATCTTTACCATCGGGAAGATCCTCTACTTTTCCAGTTTTGGGGTCCACCTCTGCCCAATATAATCCCCCACCAGATTTCGGCACATCATTAGCGCCTGTTGCAATTATTTGTTTTTCCCTACTAATTACAGCGCCAACCTGACGTGACAAGTCACCAGAACGAACAGAGCTGTTAAATGCCATGAACATTGCAAACTCATCAAAGGTAGGGTTTTTATATGGATGAGAGAAAATTAATTCCAGAAAACGTTGTAGTCCATTTTTAACTTGATCGCTATTACTGCCAAAATTAAGAAAGAAATCAGACAGATGATAAGTATCACGAGTTTTTTGGCCATGATCTACGCTTTCATCTTCATCGATTTTTATTAACTCGTTAGCTTCGCTTTGAGTCAGTCCTTTGTCTTCGCATAGGTGCTGCCTTCGTCTTTTTTCATCAGCATGTATACCAATTAAATAAAACCCATCACCATAAATTTTTCGTAAAAGCTCAACTTCACTAGGATGCTTTAATGAATTAACTATATATGCTGTTTTGGGAGCACCAGTAGTTCTCGAGTTAGAGATCTCTTTAGCTACACCGGCAGATAAAATCGCATTGTTTCCACTTATATCTCTAAGTGTATCTCCAGCATTCATGTAATGCTTTATTCTTTCATATTCATTTTTACCATCGTATTTTGGTAGTATGCTCGAGACACGGATATCTTTAACGGTATAGCCAAACCCTTGTAACTTGTCAGTTAATGGCTCTGTTACTCTTTTGTATTCCGTCCCGACGGAGCTGACAATTCCAATTATTAACTCACTTTCATTTATGCCTGTTGTTAAATATTGTAGCTCTAAAGATAATAGATTATCCTGTTGAGGTTTTTTCTCTCTTTGTTCGCCGCTGGCGAATGTGTCCATAGAGATACTATTGGTTTCTTTTAGTTGTTGAGGTTCACTAGGGTATAACAGCTTGGGAACATCTGTCTCTAATTTTAATTTGTCTGGTTCCTTACCTTGAAAATTTATAGAACCAGTGCTCTCAAACCAGTTCATGACGCCATGACCTAATCTCAAGACTTTCTTATTAGGCTGATTCTTATCCCAAGCTCCACCTAAAGAAGCTAGCCGGCTTTCCAGGTCATCAAAAGTACCAGTGAACTTCAATGCCATTTCGTTTACCTCGCAAGTTCCATTTTCATGATTAAAACATAACCAGCATGTTCATCAATTTTACTAATCAGTATATCTGTAGAAAGGTTTTGTCCGAAGCCTTTCAGGTTAGAGGTGTGAGCATTATCTGTTTTATTGCTTATCGTTGTGGCTCCTCAATGAGGGCCGTAGGTTTAATTCATGTACAGGACCTTAAGCGTTGAGTCCCTTTAAAACTCCTTCCAAGGTCCTGTTCTGTATCGATTTTCTCTGCTTGGTTCGGCAAGCGTTCTTGGCCAAATAATCGGCTGCCCATTCCAGTCTTTCCCTTATTTCTGTCAGCGCCCTATGGGCCACTGCTTCCAATAGCGGCAACCACCATGTCGTACTGTTCTTTGACGCTTTCAACATCGATAGCTTCCCTGTCATCACACTTTGCGCGACCCGCCTTTTCATCACCAGCGATAGCAGGCTCGTCCATACCAATCCCTCGGCGATGGCTTTCTCCCCCGTCACAAACCCCTTGAGCCGGTTGTGCGATTTCCACTCTTTAAATAACAACTCCACCTGCCAACGGCAGCGATACAGGCTCATCACCTGCTCTGCTGACCATGCCGCTCGCGGCAGGTTGGTCATCCACAAGCAGAACCGCTTTTCCTCGGCAAACCAGCGTCGGATCAAGCGGTACTCGACCTTGCCGGACTTCACCACCATATCCAGCACCTCGGCCCGACAGCGCCGCCGTCCTGCCTCTTTCAGTGACAGTCCCGCCAGTTTTGGCACTTCCCGTCCATCACCGCGCCAGGCCTGGATTATCTTGGGGTTCAGGCTTTGCGTTCCTCGCACCAGATAAAATCCGCCAGCGTCGTTCACCTGCTCAAACCAGGCCCTGTCAATGTAACCCGCGTCAGCCAGCAGCAGGCAGTTGGCCAGCTTGTGAGCCTCAGGGAGAAATTGCCGCTCCCCTGCGGTATCGGCAGACACACTCATGCACAGTGGGCTCTGCTCCGACAGAGACATGGTCATATGGCACTCGATAGCCGCCGGACTGATGGTCTTGAACCGGCCGGGAAAGTCAGCCGCCAGACGCCGGTGCACCGCAACGAAAAACTGGGACACCCACCTTTTTGACAGCGGCGTAACCTTGTACTTGGCTTGAGGAGTCACTGTCGAGGGATACGCCATGACCATTGCCCGTTCACGTCAAATCAGTTTGCAGGATACGCCTTACTACCATGTGGTCAGTCGCTGTGTGCGGCGGGCTTTCTTGTGTGGTGAAGACACCCATTCTGGTCAGAGCTACGAACATCGGCGCCAGTGGGTGGTCGACAAGCTGGGCCAGCTGTCGAGGCTGTTTGCCATCGGCATCTGCGCCTATGCAGTGATGAGCAACCATTACCACCTGGTGCTCAAGGTTGAGCCCGATACTGCCGCCAACTGGAGTGAAAGGGAGGTGGCCGAGCGCTGGGCTGGTTTGTTCCAATGGCCGCTATTGGTGCGGCGCTGGTATCAGGGGGAATCCCTGATTGAACCTGAGATTGCAGTGGTTAAACAATTGATAGGGGAGTGGCGCGAGCGGCTTTACTCCATCAGCTGGTTTGTGCGGCTGCTCAATGAAACTCTGGCTCGCCAGGCCAATCTGGAAGATGGCTGCAAGGGCCATTTCTGGGAAGGGCGCTTTAAAAGTCAGGCGCTGCTCACCGAATCAGCTTTGCTGGCTTGCATGACTTATGTAGATCTCAATCCGGTGCGGGCAGCCCTTGTCGACCGACCAGAGCAGAGCGACTACACAAGTATCAAGCAACGCCTTGATAATACGCCCCTAGCTGAAGCCTTGCCCCCGCTGTTGCTACCGTTTGCCGATAAGGAGAAGTCCGGCTGCTTACCCTATGCCTTCACCGATTATCTGATGCTGGTCGATTGGACAGGGCGCGCCATCAGGGCAGACAAGCGCGGCTACATTCCGGTTCACCTTGCTTCCATTATGGAACGACTAGGACTTGATAGAACTGTCTGGCTTCGACAGGTGACTCTGTTCCGGCGGCGGGGTATCAGAGCGATAGGTGATCATCAGCATCGCAAACAGTTTGCACTGCATTGTGGTCAGCTGCGTTGTTACCAACCTAGCGACTAGAAAGCCTGCAGTTCCTCACTTTCACCACGGCCCCACTTGTCATAGCGCCGTTGAGCCTGTTTTTTACTCGTACTTCCTGAACAGGAGACAGAGCTGAGATATTGTTGCTGCAGCCACGTCTATAAAGTGTCGAGTAATTGAACTCGTGATGGCCTGTCCAAAAAGATGGGTGTCCTCGTATTGCTCGATTGACCTAGTGATGGCTTGTCCAAAAAGGTGGGTGTCCTGATATTGCTGATTATATCCCTGATAAAAATGGGGCCAATGACGCTAATTAGGTAGTTCCTATGGGGATTCGATAGGAATACCGGACTTTCCCCCGTCTTCGGCTCACCATCTGGGAAGGAGGCATCGGCTTGATAATCCCTTCCTTGCACCGAGAGAGATTTTGTTTAGGAGTGTTTCAGTGCATCATGAAAGCCCCAAACGAACCAATTTTTTCGATTGCCTGCTGGAGATCTGATGATGAAATATGTCCCGCTCTTGTTTTGCTGCTGGGCCTTGTATGCGCAAGCCGAGACACCCGAACCGGTGCAGGAGGGAACCCTGGCCAATCAGCAGTTGATCCAGGATGCCATGGTCGGTGTGGCGGGCTGGGTAGCAACCAAGGGCTGTGAGGCGCCAGAGCGCTTTGTGCCGGTTGTGTTGCAGCCGCCAAAGGGAGATCCGGGTAGCCGTTATTGGCAAGAGCGCTGGACGGTGGAAGGGTGTGGTAAACAGTATCCGGTGATCATCGACTTTCGTGAAACCGGGGTAGATAGCGCCATGTGGACTATTGCGCACTGAGGTCTTGAGGGGCGTGGCTGAGACGGCCCTCTCATTCAAACCCTGCTCCCATAGCCCACGGGGACGTGAACGGGGGGAGTTGCATCACCCTTGATACGCGGGTTTGTCGGTGCAATGCGCTTCGCTTATTGCACCCTACCTGGATGGCCTGACCTCGTCCCCCAGTGTTTCCCGCTCGTCACTGTGGTGGTCAGATATAACAACGCCCGGCAAGCCGGGCGTTGTTGGGTCATGACGGGGCAGATCCTGCTTGCTGCCACCAGCGGTGGCGTTGGCAGTGGCCCCGAGCCAAAGCTGGCCTAGAAGTCGTGGTAGAGCGGCCAGCCGAGCAGGGGGTGCTTGAGACCGGCGCGCATCTCGAAATTGTCGAGCTTCTCCGGCTCGGCGTTCTCTTGTTGCAACAGCTGGTACTGGCGCACAAAGCCCAGGGTGTGCAGCAGGTTGGGGACAAACCCCTTGCTGAGTTCCTGACGCAGACCGGCGATCAGCTCGCCCGGCAGCTCCGCCAGCAGCAGCTCCAGCTGGGCGGCCAGATAGTCGGTGTCGTACCACTTCTCTTGCAGCTCAATCTCCCGCGCCAATTTGCGCTTGAGATCCTGCTTTACCTTCAGTTTGGCGGCGCCGCTGCCATTGCCGCAGAGAATGCGGTAGAGCAGGGCTTCGGCCAGCTTGTCCTCCATGGTGGGGTGGTCGTTCTCGCAGGCGAAGAAGTGCTGATCGATCAGGCTCATCAGGCGGGCCTTGTTATGCTCCACCAGCGCCTTCTCGTACTCCTGCCAGCCTTGCCACTCTTCTACATCGGGCGGGCTGGAGATCTTGTCCAAGAGCCGAGCATCCACATCGCCATAGAGGCTGTTGCCACCGGGCTGCTTGGCGCTGACCGAGATCAGCATGGACCAGCCCTTCTGGAACGGCTTGATGGGCCCCTCCGGCGCCTGCAGCAGGGCCAGTGCCTTGGCGGTATCCCGTTGCGACAGCTCCAGCAGGCCCAGGCTGATCACGCCGATGACGTCGTGGGCGGCCTGTTCCAGCAGATGCATCTTGTACTTGTTGTAGTACTTGTCGGCGAACTTCAGGCTCATCAGCACCGCCTTGCCCTTGATCTGGCCCAGCTGCTGATCGCTCAAGTGTTCGCTCTCGCGGCCAAAGCGCAGCACCTGAGTGAGAAAGGGGCCCTGATTGACATCGCGTATGGCTAGTTGCATGACGGGGTTCCTCAATCCAGGAAGCTGAACATGTCGTCGACTTCGGCGTACTCGTCGGAGGCATCGTTCTTATCTTTGGCCTGCATCACCAGCTCGCTGGCGAACTTGCTGATGATCCCTTCCCAGGATGAGTGCTCATTGCGCAGCAGTGCCTTGATGGCTTTTTCCACGTCCGGGGTCAGCTCGCGGATCAGCATCAAGAGGCTGCGCGGGTCATCCAGCGGGTAGTCGTGGGCATTTTCACTCTGCTGGCGGTCGCTGTAGGAAAGCGCCTCTTCCAAGTCTTCCTCTTCGGCGTGCAGCGTGTCGTGGAAGCCCTCTTCATCCTCGAAGCGCTCACCGCGATAGAACTCGATGAAGGGGATGGCGAGGTAGAAGAGACCGGCCGGATCCTCGGCGATGCACTCCAGGATCTCCGCCTGCTTGGCGTCGCTGTCCTGAGTGCGGATCAGATAGTTGAGGAAGTCGAAGGTGTGCTGCTGCAGCTCTTCGGCGTTGTTCTTGATCGCCTCTTCCCAGTAAAGGGGCTGCTGGCAGACGATGTCGCGGATCCGCTCCGGGGTCATCAGCTCGGAGATGATCGACGGGAACGACATGTCGTGCTGGCCGTTGATCTGGGTCAGGGTGACAATATCAATCTGTTCAATGACTTCGGCCAACTGATCGTCAGACATTGTCTTGGCGATCAGCTCGAACTTCTCGCTGGCCTGTTTCGGCTCGATCACGGCCAGCTCTTTGATCTCGATGGCGGTAATTTCTATCAGACTGTGCATGCTTTGCCCCAAGTTAGAAACGTACTTCGTCGTACATGTCTTGATCGCCGTCGTCGTCACCATCACCGTTGTAGTCGGCGTCAGCGTTTTCCCCGTCGTCATCGTCGTCGTCACGCAGTTCGTAGTCGTCATCGGCACGGCGGCCGCCGCGCGGCTGCGGGCTCTCTTTTGGATGGCAGAGCTGGAACAGCACGGCGCAGGCTTCGATCAGCTGATCTTCGCTCTGGGCCCGTACCGCTTTCACCAGTGGCAGGTCGGCATTGTTGAACGCTACCGACACCTTGAATTCGTCCCATGAGGGTTGTACGCCGCTGCCGAGCCACTTGTTCCACTCGGGTTTGGCCTTGGCCGGGAACTGCACCCGGCCATAGAGGACCAGCGGCAGGTATTCGGGCATGAATTCCAGCATGCTCATGTCAGCCAGCAGCAGTGTCTTCATCTTGTCGGTGAATTGCTCCAGCGCCTTGGGGTCGTCCTGATCCCGGTAGGATTCGATGTTCTCACTGGCATCACTCATCAGCGCTTTGATCCGCGCCTGGTCCCATTTTTTCTGCATAGCGCCTCAGGGGTAAAATTGGTCCCACATCTCCTGCATGGCAGAAGCGGGATCGGTCACGATGACGTTGTTGAAATCCTTGATGAAAGCGGCCCGTTGTTTCGGGTCTGACAGCACTTCATAGGCCTGCTTTACCTGGTGCAGCTTGATGGCTGCCAGCTCCCGCTCTTCTTCGCTCGCCCCCAACAGCTTGTCTGGGTGGTACTGGTTCGACAGCCGTCGATAGGCTTTTTTGATGTCGTTTTCGCTGGCATTGGACTTGACGCCCAGTACCCGAAAGTAGTTGTTCATGGCAGATCCTGCATCACTGGCATCTTGGAATTCACAATGCGGGCGCCTGATGGTGGAGCTTGAGAAACCAGGCACGGCAAAAACCCGTCATTTTAACGGAAACAGGCCAGCTCCGCCATGAATAGGAGGCGATATGGCAAGCAAGTTGCTAATGCGAGAAAAGCTCCGATCGCCGCCATTTTGGCAAGAAGAGGGTGGGGCATGTGTGATGGCGGTTGAAAAAACGCCCGGCAGGCCGGGCGTTGTCACAGAGGTTACTGAAGGCTGGCCCAGGCCAGGCGCAATTTCAGCCCCAGACCCGAACTCCAGCCTGTGGTGGTACTCACCACCTTGCCGTCCTTGACGATGAGGAAGCTGGGGGTGACGCTCACCTGCCAGCGGGCGGCGAGGTCCCCTCGCTCATCGTTATGGGTCGGGAAGGTCAGCCCCTTTTTGCCCATCCCCTTGCTCAACTGCTGCGCGTTGCCGGAGCGCAGTGCCACCGTCAGCACGTTTTCACCGTCCTGCCAGAGCTGCTCCACCGTCGGTGTGGTGAAGCGGCAGACGGCGCACCAGCTGGCCCAGTAGTAGACCAGTAGCGGCCTTTCCCGGCTCATGGCCTGCAGGTCGGCGGTGGTGCCATCTTGCAGGGTGAGGGTGGGCAGAGGGCTGCCTTCTGGCAGCGCCGGGCTGCGCCAGAAGTCCAGCGCCGTCGAAATAACCACGCCAAACAGCAGCAGCCAGAGTGCCTCTTTGCCCCAGCGTCGCAGGCGATGGGGGAGGGATGGTTTGGCTTCCATGATCACCCCTTCCTGGCCAGCTCGGCTTTCACGATTTGCTCAAGCTCTTCATAGGGGATGGCGCCCGATACCAGCTGGTTGCCGACAAGGGTCGCCGGTGTGCCCTGCACGCCGAGCAAGGTGCCGATGCGAAGGCTGTTGCGCAGCTCCTCGGTGGCCCTGGCTTCGGGTTTGAGCGCAGTGTTGCCGGTAGCCGCCAGCGCCTTGTTGATGTCAGCCTCGGTCAGCATGCCCTGCTTGCTCATCAGCTTGTCGTGCAGGGCTAGGAAGCGGGCGGGATCTTGTTGCCACAGGGTCAGGCTGTATTGGGCCGCCTTGGCAGAGGTCTGCCCCTTGAACGGCAACAGCTTGATCACAAGCCCGACATCATTTGGGTAGGCCTTCAGCAGTCTGGCCAGATGGGGATCGAACTGTTTGCAGAAGGGGCAGTTGTAGTCGGTGAACGACACCAGGGTCAGCTTGGGGTTTTTGGCGCCCAGGCGCGGGCTGGTAGCGCTGTTGAACAGCACATCCTGGTTGCCCTTGATGAAGTTGCCAAGCTGGCTGGCCTGATCCGCCGCATTCTGTTTCTCCCAGGCATCGGCCACCTCATCGAGGATTTTGGGGTTGGCCACCAGGGTCTCGCGGATCAGCTCCTTGATGCGGGACTCCTGCTCCAGGGTGAACGGGGCTGCGTGCAGGGCCGGGGTCAGCAGGGTGCCCAGCAGGGTCAGGGTGAGCAGGGGCGATCTCATTTGGTGTCTCCTTGATAGGGGGCTATGGCTGCTTGCTTCAGGGTGCCAAGCAGAGTCGGTCGGTCCAGCAGGGGGGAGAGGATCTCGCCACCCTGCAGGCCCGGCCCATAAATCTGGTTGAAGGGAATGGCCACGCTGCCGCGCTGGCGCAAGAAGTCGGCGATGCTGGTGGAGGGACGGCTCCAGTCCCCGCGCAGGGCCACCACATCGGGGGCGCTCAGCGCTTTTTGTACATCATCTCGCAGCAGCACGTTGAATTTGTTGGCTTTACAGGTAATGCACCAGTCGGCGGTGACATCGACAAAAACCCGCTTGTTCTGCGCCAGCGCGTCTTGGATGGCTTGCTCAGAGAGCGGCTGCCAGTTGACGGTATCTCGCTGGGGTTTTCCTTCCATCGTAAAGGCGCCGCCCAGCAGCAGGGCTCCACCCAGTAGACAGGTGAGGGCCAGTCCCAGGGTCACCCCCCGAATGCCATGGCGCCACACCACGGCTAGCAGCAGGGCAGCCAGCATCAGCGCCATCAGGATCAGCATCCAGAACTGACCGATATGGTTGCCGAGCAGGCTGAGCAGCCAGAGGCTGGAGCCCAGCATCATCAGACCGAGCAGAATGCGCAGGCGGCCCATCCAGCGGCCCGGCTTCGGCAGCCAGAGTGCAAGGCGGGGGAAGGCGGCGATCAGCAGCCAGGGCAGGCTCATGCCAATCCCCAGTGCGGTGAAGATGAGCCAGAGTTGACCCAAGGGGGCCCCGAGCGCAAAGGCGACCGCTGTGCCGAGGAAGGGGGCGGAGCAGGGGGTGGCCAGCAGGGTGGCAAAGCACCCTTGCAGGAAGTGACCGCCCAGGCCGTTGCCGCCCGTGGTGGCGAGGCGGGTATTGAGGTTGCTTGGCAGCCTTAACTCGAACAGCCCCAGCAAGTTGGCACAAAACAGCAGGGTGACCACCACCATAAAGCCGATAAACCAGACGCTCTGGAACTGGATACCCCAGCCGACCGCTCCCTGGGTGGCGCGCAGCAGTGTGCTCATCAGTGCCAGCGCCCAGAAGGAGACCAGGATGCCGGCACTGGCTGCCAGGAATTGCAAACGAACTGGACGGCGATC
Source organism: Aeromonas sp. 9A (assembly GCF_963900955.1). Lineage (NCBI taxonomy): Bacteria > Pseudomonadati > Pseudomonadota > Gammaproteobacteria > Aeromonadales > Aeromonadaceae > Aeromonas > Aeromonas sp. 9A. The sequence continues at coordinate 942,883 of NZ_CAWRFG010000001.1, read as the reverse complement.
GCGGGTTTCCAGTTGCAACACAGATCCCAGCTTGAGCGCCAGCACCGGCAGCACGCAGGGCATCAGATTGAGGATAAGGCCACCCAGCAGGGCGGCGCCCAGCAACCAGACAAGGGAGTGAGCGCTCTGGGGCAGGGTCAGCGGGTCACCTATGCTGGCGTCACTCTGCCAGGCCTGTTCACCACTGCTCAGTACAAACCCGAGTTGCTGGCTACGGATGTCGGGCGCATCGCCCTGCCAGCCATCGCTGACCGGAATGCGGGCGATCAGGGTGTTGCCTTGCACTTCCAGCTCGGGTTTGCCAAATTCGGCGCCCTCCAGCTTCTGGAGGAAAATCTGGGGATCCTGCCAGCCTTGCGGGTTGTCGGCGGTCAGCTGCAGCTGGTTTTGCTGATAACCCGCTTTGAGAATGACGGTATCCGCCAGGGTTTGTGGCAGCTTGCTCATCGCCTGGGCGTAGGCAAAGTCGAACCCTTCCGGCGCAGTGCCATCGAGCGCAAGGGTAAAAGGGTAGTCGGTCAGAATGCAGACATTGCTGCAAGTCGAGAGGCGCAGGGTGCCAGTCAGCGCATCGCTGCTGCTGTGAGCAAGCGTGATGGGGAGGCTGACGGTCTTCTGATAGCCCTGGGTCGAGATACCACTGACGTCAAATCGCTCCGGCACGGGCCAGTGCCACTGCTGGGTGGCTTGAGGGGCATCCCAGAAGATTTCAGGGGCAATGCCGCCTTCCCCCGGGTTTTGCCAATAGGTCTTCCAGCCGGACTCGAGCTCCAGGCTGAGCAGCACGCGAGTTTGGGCGGGATCTCGGGTATCCGCTTGCAGCCGCACTTTGGCGTGATCGTTCTGGGGGCTGGCAAGCCAGCCGGTATCGCTGGCCAATCCCATGGATTGCCACAGCAGGCCGCCCATCAACAGGGCGGTCTTGATGATGTTTGACATTTTTTTGTCTCTTGAAAATGAAAGTTAGGGTGGTGTAAACCGCGGCTAACTCATTCTCGCCAGACACAGAGAGTAAGATGAAGTCGCCGTTCAGGCGGAGATATGTTTCTGGGTGGGGGCAAGGCGGGGGCGCGGCGCGACAGCGGCGCCAGCAGGGCAATCACGAAGGCGATGGCAAAGAAGATCTGTTCGACGCAGAGCAGGGTGGCGGCACTGAGCCACTTGCCGTTGAGCTGGCAACTGCTCGGCTGGGGTGTCGCAGTTTGGGCATCGTCGTCTTCGGAACCGGAAGATGGGACAGGCAGCAGCTGGCAACTCAGGGCCTGATCGAGCTGAGCCAGCCGGGCCAGCGGCTGGGCCGCACAGTTGAGCACCAGAATGCAGACCAGCAGCAGGAGTCTTGTCGCCACGCGTTGTCGCAAAATCATGCTCGCCCTACCCTGTTGAATGGTGCATATCCTATCGATCAATAATGGCAGGGGCAAGTCAGCAGGATTCGATACGACCATATGTGCGATGCAGGGTGGTCAGATCTATTTGGCGAACACTTGTTCGCTAAAAGGGGGATCAGTATACTGCGCCGAGTTAAAATCCGAGGTGTTCGATGCTCAAACTTGCCCGTGTGCTGCTGCTAACCCTGCTGCTCGTCTTCTGGTTCGTGTTCGGTCTGTTGCTCTGTCTGGTGCGTCCGCGTCATCCCAACAACGTCTTTGTATTCGCCCGCATGTACCATGCGGTTTGCCCGCTGCTCGGGCTCAAGGTCAAGGTAACCATACCGGACGAGATCAAGTCGCTCGGCCCGGCGGTTTACGTCTGCAACCACCAGAGCAACTTCGACATCTTCACCGTGACCGGTGCCGTCATGCCGGGCGTGGTGGCGGTAGGCAAGAAGAGTCTGCTGTGGCTGCCCTTCTTCGGTCTTATCTTCTGGCTCTCCGGCAACGTGCTGATCGATCGCTCCAACCGCTCTCGTGCCATCGGCACCATAGGTCAGGTGGTGGATCGCATCAAGCATCACGGTACCTCCATCTGGATGTTCCCTGAAGGCACTCGTTCCAAGGGCCGTGGCCTGCTGCCGTTCAAGGCAGGCGCCTTCCACACCGCCGTGCAGGCCGAGGTGCCCGTGGTGCCCATCGTCTGCTCCAGCTACTTCGGTCAGGTTGACCTGAACCGCTGGGACAATGGTGAAGTGCTGGTCGAGGTGATGGCTCCGCTGTGCAGCAAGGAGCACGGCGCCGCCGGCATTCGTGATCTGTCCGATACCTGTCGTGCTGCGATGGAAAGCAAGCTGGTCGAACTGGACAGCAAGCTGGGTCGTCATCAGGCCGTCTGAATCTGAACAGAAGACGACATAGAGGGAGCCGCCGGCTCCCTTTTTTGTTGGTTAAAATCACCACTTTATTGGTTATTTTAACCAATGTCCTCGCCTTGAATCTCAGTATAAAATCCATATCTACCTGTAAAACAACAATAAATTATTTTGGCACGGCTCTTGTAATGCTATGGGAAGAGATAGCCATCCCAATGAACAAGGAGCCAGACCATGAGCGTATTCAGCCGCCTGACCGACGTGATCAATGCCAACTTGCACAGCCTGCTCGACAAGAGTGAAGAGCCGGAGAAGATGCTGCGGTTGATGATCGAAGAGATGGAGCAGGTGCAGGTCGAGATGAGAACTCAGGCCGCCCGCGTCATCGCCGAGCAGAAACAGCTGGAGCGTCACCAGCAGGCGTTGCAACACCAGATCCTGGAGTGGTCGGCCAAGGCCGAGCTCGCCATCCAGAAGGGACGTGAGGATCTGGCCCGTGCCGCTCTCACAGAGAAGCTGGCCGAGGTCAAAAAATGCGAGCAGCTGGAGCAGGACAAGGCCCGTGTGGCCGAGGTGCTGGCCCAGCTCACCGCCGACAGCGAGCGACTGGCGGCCAAGCTGAGCGAGGCCCGCGAGAAGCAAAAGATGCTGACCCTGCGCGAGCAGACAGCCCACAGTCGCATCCGTGCCCGTGCTCAGGTCGACAATCAGCGCATGCATGAGCTGATGGCCCGTTTTGACGGTTTTCAGGGGCGGGTGGATCAGCTGGAAGCCCAGCTGGAGGCGGCGACCCTGGGGCAGAATCCCTCGCTGGAGGCTCAGTTTCGCGAGCTGGAACTCAATGACGAGATTGAACGCGAGCTGGCCCGTCTGAAGGGTCAGAAGGTGGAGGCATAATCATGACGCCCTGGCCGAAAGACCTTGCCCATCGCAAGTTGACCGGGGTCTGCGCCGGCATTGCCAGCCGGCTGGGGCTCTCCAGGGTGACGGTACGGATAGTGGCGCTGATCGCCCTGATCCTGATGCCGCCGCTGACCCTGGCCGCCTATCTGCTGGCGGTGCTGATCATGCCGCCCCGTCGTGAATTGAAGCGTTGGCTGGACTGACCCCGGGGTCATTCAGCCAGCAAGAGAAGCCTGTGAGGAGCAGAACATGCTGGAATTTATCGTCTTGATGCTGGTGTTGGTCGCCATGGCGCTGACGGGGTTCACCGTGCTGGCCATGTTGGTGGTGAGCGGTGTCTTCGTGCTGTTCGGCGCCCTGGCCGGCATGTTTGCTCTCATCATCAAGCTGGCGCCCTGGTTGCTGGTGCTGCTGGTGGTGTGCTGGTTCATCAGCAACAGGCGCAAGCAATCCAATACCTACCGTTAACCCTCCCTGTTATCGGATCCTTCCTTGGCCACTGCTTGCAGTGGCCTTTTTTGTGGTGCTTCCAGGGGCGGCGTGACGACCGTCAGCCAGGGCTGACTCCAGTCGGCCCAGCCATCCGGCTCTTGCACCAGGCGCTCCTTGAAGGCTTTGCTCTGCTGCTTGAGGCGATATTCGAGCCGCAGCGCGGCCCCCTTGTCACCAACTGTCTGCTGCCACACCAGCACCAATGGCCCCTTGCCGCGCAGGGCGCGTGAGCCTTTGCCGCTCTGGTGCTGGCGAAGTCGCCTGATCGGGTCTGTGCTGATCCCCGTATAGAGCAGGCCGGCCGCAGTGCGAACCAGATAGATGGACCACTGGCTGGGGGCGGGCAGGGGAGTCGGTTTGGCATCCATCACGGGTTTTCTCATTCGATCTGTCTGTGCCAAACTCAAGATCAGCCCAAGGAGGTGCGATGCGAGTCTGGTGTTGGTTGTGGTGTCTGTTGTCGATGTCGGCTCATGGAGAGACGCTGCGTCTCTACGACTATCATCAGCACCCCCCTTTCGTGACGGGGGAGAAGACGGGGCTGAGCCAGGATCTGGTCAAGTATCTCAACGAAAAGCTTGGCGGAGAACCCAAGCTTGAGCTTTGGTTGGTGAATCGCGCCAGATTGGCGCTTGAGATGTCGGATCCTGGCTTTGACGGCCTGGTGATCTGGGTCAATCCCACCTGGGTCGGGGATCCCCAGCGCGAGCACTATCTGTGGACCTTCCCTATCATGCGGGACACCAACGAGCTTATCTCCAGCATGAATAAACCCATCACCTATCGTGGCCCGGATTCACTCAAGGGGCTGAACTTTGGTGGTATAGAGGGCTACCGCTATCAGGGCATCGATGATGCTGTGGCCCGGGGCGAGCTGGTGCGTCACGATGCCAAGAAGGTCAAAACCAATTTCAGCCTGCTGATACGTGGCCGCATTGATGTGACCCTGGTGCCGGGCTCGGCCCTCGCTTTTTTCACCCATGATGCTTATGAGGGCAAGCTGTTTGTCTCGCCCTTTGCCCAATCCAGCTATACCCGTCACCTCTTGCTGCCCAAGTCCCGCCACGAGCTGCATACCAGACTGAACGACATCGCCGAGCAGATGGACAAGGACCCCAAGTGGCACACCATTCTGGAGTCTTACCGCAGCAGACCCTGAGCATCATTGCTGCCGCCGCGCCTGAGGCGGTGCAGCGGCAGCAGGCTCACCAGCAGGCCTGCCCAGACGAAGGCAAATCCCACCGACTTCACCGGATCCGCCGTCTCGCCAAACCAGAAGATGGCGAGCAGGAAGGCGAGGCTGGGTTCTATGTATTGCAGCAGGCCAACCGTGCTCATGCGGGTGCGCATCATGCCGTAACAGAACAGCCCCACCGGCAGCAGGGTGGCGGGAGCGCTGCCCATCAGCAGCAGTCGGTCGGCCCAGTCACCGGCCATGAACTGGCTCATGCCGTTGAGCGTCAGAGCGCCAATGATCAGCAGGGCGACGGGAAGCTGGACCAGGGCTTCGAGGTAGAGGCTGACACCGGCGTCGTAGTGCACTTTCTTTTTGAGCAGACCATAGAAGGCGAAGTTGGCCCCCATGATGAGGGAGAACCAGGGCAGCTGACCGTAGGAGAAGAGCATGTAGGCGAGTCCGGCCAGTGCCAGGGCGACTGCCAGGTGCTTTTGCACTGTGAGCTTCTCTTTGAGGAAGATGACGGCGAACACGATATTGAACAGCGGCGTCATGAAGAAGGCGAGGCTGGTGGCCAGCACCTGACCCGTGGTCAGACACCAGGTGAACATGCACCAGCTGATGGACATGACCGGGCCCGCCAGCAGTATGAGGCCCAGCTGGCGCGGTTCACTGCGAAGCCGTGCCCAGGGCACCTGATAGCCGAGGAGAGCAAAGAGCGCAGCCAGCAGAACGACAGACCAGAGTACACGGTGGGAGAGCAGCTCCCACATGTTGACCTCGGGCATGAACTGGTAATAGAGGGGCAGCATGCCCCACAGCGCGAATGAGAGGGCCGCGCTGCCGGTGCCCATCCAGTTTTTCATCGGTTTTCGTTTATTAAATTAAACATTCGTGGCCGCATGATAAGTATCTGTTGAATCTTTCACAAGCAGGATCAGGGGGTAAACTCTGTTACCATCGGGCCCATGAACCGACTCGATATGCTGTTTGAACAGATCCGGGCCTGCCGGTTGTGCGAGGCTCATTTGCCGCTGGGCCCGCGCCCTGTGATCCGCGGGAAAGAGAGTGCTCGTCTGCTGATCATCGGTCAGGCTCCCGGCACCCGAGTGCATGCCAGTGGCATCCCCTGGGATGACCCCTCTGGCGATCGGCTGCGTCACTGGCTCGGCGTGGATAAAACGACCTTCTACGACGAGTCCCGCATCGCCATCATGCCGATGGGGCTCTGCTACCCCGGCAAGGGCAAGTCGGGGGATCTGCCCCCTCGTCCTGAATGTGCGCCCACCTGGCACGACAAGGTATTGATGCTGCTGCCCAATATCGAGCTGACCCTGCTCATCGGCCAGTATTCCCAACAGTACTATCTGGGCAAGGCCGGCAAAGGTTCGCTGACCGAGACGGTAAGACAATGGGCCGACTATGGTCCCGCCTGGTTGCCGTTGCCGCACCCGTCTCCCCGCAATACCTTCTGGCTCAGGAAGAACCCCTGGTTCGAGCAGGACGTGCTCCCCCATCTGCAGCAAAGGGTCGCCCCCTTGCTGCTTTGATTCAGGCCGCCGGTTCTGCCAGGGGGTTTGGCTTGCTGCGGGCCATGGCAAGCAGCGGGATTATGATGCACAAGCACCCCAGCAGCAGCGGCAGACCCGGTTGCTCGTCAAACAGCCAGACCCCGATGGCAACCGCCATCAAGAGGCCGGTATATTCCGCCGAGGCGATCTTGCTTGCCTCCGCCTTGCGATAGGCCACCACGCACAAGCCGGCATAGACCATGATCAGCGCCGATGAGCCGAAGGCGGGCCACCACATCTGCCACTGCCAGTCGCCCCCTTCCCATAGCGCCAGCGCCAGTATGAAAGGCATGCTCAGCACGTTGGTGAAGAACAGGGTCTGGGCGATGGGCTGCTTGAGCGGGATCCGCTTGATCAGCAAGTTGTTGAGCGCCATGGAGAGCGCCACCCCGAGTGCCGCCAGCGCGGCCCAGTTCACCTCGGTCGGCCGCAGCACGATCAGCACTCCGATAAAACCGATGAGCGCGGTCAGCACCTTCTGGCGCGAGATGGCTTCCCCCGCCATCCACACTGCCAACGGTACCATCATCAGGGGCGCCGCATAGAAGAGGGCATTGGCGGTGGCGAGTGGCAGACGAGTGAGGGCGATCACCATCAGGCAGACGCCAACCGCCCAGATATGGGCCCGCAGCAGATGCCACTTGATGGCGACCGGTGGATTGCGACGCCATGACCAGAGCAGCCAGGGAGTCAGCAAGAGGGCGGCGGAGAGCTGGCGAAAGAAGACAAACTGGAACACGGGCTGGCTCGGCTCCAGCACCTTGACCAGCGCATCGGAAAAGACCGCCACCATATTGCCCAGCACCAGATAGAGGATCCCGATCCCGACTGCATTCATACCACCTCCCACGTCAGATGAGGGCAGGGTAGCGCGGGGCCAGTTATCCAGTAAAATGATAAAAAATCACCATCCATGAGATTTTTGGATAATGAAACTGCCTCCCCTGCGTGCCGTTCAATATTTCGAGGCGGTCGCCCGCCTGCTCAGTTTTTCTCGCGCGGCCCTTGAGCTGAACGTCAGCCAGAGTGCGGTCAGCCATCAGATCCGGTTGCTTGAGGATTTTCTGGGGGAGCGGCTGCTGCTGCGCCAGGGGCGGCTGTTGTCATTGACCGCCCAGGGGGAGGTGTATTTTGAGGGCATAGCGGCCGGGCTCGGCCAGATCGCCCAGAGCAGCGAACAACTGCGCGGCGGTGGCGAGATGCGAGTCCGGCTTGCCGTCTACAGTTCGTTCGCGGTGAAGTGGTTGATCCCGCGCCTGGCGGGCTTGCGTCAGCTCTATCCCGAGCTGGATCTGAGCCTGGAGATGGTGGCGGAAGACCCCGAACTTTCCGATCGGGTGGCGGACTGCTTTATCACTGTCTCGCCCCATGGCCGTGGCTATTGCCACGATCTCATCTATCGGGAGCGGCTCTTTCCGGTTTGCAGCCGGCGGTTGTTGCAGCAAGTTGAAGGGGAATGGCCGCAGGCCATCTGGCAACTGCCGCTCCTGTCGGTACAGTCCATCTACAAGGCGCGGGGAGAGGATTGGCAGCGCTGGGCCAAGGCGGGTGAGCTGGTCATTCCCGGTGAGGCGCGCATGCACCACTTCAGTCATGTGTTGCTGGCGATGGAGGCGGCGGCCTGGGATCAGGGGGTTGCCTTTGTTAACGACTACATGTTGCGGCCGGATGATCCCCAGCTGGTGGCCTTGCCGGTACACCAGCTGGAGACGGGGGATGCCTTCTATTTCACCTGCAAACGATCCCGGGCCCATGAGCCCGCCATCAGCCGGTTGCGCCAATGGCTGATGATGGAGACGCGCCAGAGCATGGCCTTGCAAACAAAAGCCCAGCCCTGATGCTCAGGTTGGGCTTGTTTGAACTGGCTCAGAATAAACAGGCTGGCGGCACAGACGCCCCCGAGGGATTTGCAGTGGCCTGATGGCAAGCATCAGGCCATACGATACTCAGGCTTTCTTGAACTGGCTCAGAATAAACATGCTGGTGGCACAGACCACGACGGAAGGGCCCGCAGGCGTGTCCTGATACCAGGAGAGGCTGAGCCCGCCCAGCACAGCCAGACAGCCGATCAACGCCGCAAAACCGGCCATCTGCTCCGGCGTCTGGCTGAAACGGCGAGCGGTGGCGGCGGGAATGATCAGCAAGGAGGTGATGATCAACGCCCCGACAAACTTCATCGCCACGGCGATCACCAGCCCAATCAGCAGCATCAGCACACAGCGCAGCACATCGACCCTGACCCCTTCCACTCGCGCCAGCTCTTCCGAGATGGTCATGGAGAGCAGGGGATCCCACAGTCGCCACAGGGTCAGCAGCACCAGGGCGCCACCGCCGTAGATCCAGAGCAGATCCACCGGCTGTACCGAGAGCAGGTCGCCGAACAGGTAGGCCATCAGATCCACTCGCACGTTATCCATAAAACTCAAGGTGACCAGGCCCAGCGACAGGGCACTGTGGGCCAGGATGCCGAGCAGGGTATCGGTTGCTACCTGCTGGTTGCGGCTCATGATCACCAGCAGCATGGCCATGGCGAGGCAGCAGACCACCACGGCCAGGGTGAGATCCACCTGCAGCAGTATCCCCAGCGCTATGCCAAACAGGCAGGCGTGGGAGAGGGTGTCGCCGAAATAGGCCATCTTGCGCCACACCACAAAGCTGCCCAGAGGCCCAGCCAGCAGGGCGATGCCGAGACCTGCCGCGAGGGCATATAACAGAAAGCTGTCCACTTGAATGTCCTTAGCTGCGCTTATTGATTGCGAGACGGCAGGCGGATGACGGGCGCCTGCGGTTCGTGATGATGATGTTCGCCGTCGCAGTGATGATGGTGGGTGTAGACCGCCAGCACCTCCTGTTCAGGGCGTCCGAACAGGCGGGCAAATTCGGGATGGCGGGCCACGCTTTCCGGTTCACCGTGACAGCAGACGTGGCGATTGAGACAGATCACCTCATGGGTGCTGGCCATCACCAGATGCAGGTCGTGGGAGACCATCAGTACGGCGCAGTTGAGCTCGGCCGCCAGCTGGCTGATGAGGGCGTAGAGCTCGATCTGGCCCGTGATATCCACGCCCTGAACCGGCTCATCCAGCACCAGCAGCTCGGGTTTGACCAGCAGGGCGCGGGCTAGCAGCACCCGCTGCATTTCGCCGCCGGAGAGTTTCTGCATCCGGTTGTCCAGCAGGTCCCCCGCGCCGACCCGATCCAGCGCCTCATTGATGGAGAGGCGGCCATTCTTGCCGAGCTGCAGAAAGCGACGCACCGTCAGCGGCAGGGTAGGGTCCAGATAGAGGCGCTGGGGGACATAGCCGACCCTCAGGTCCCGACTGCGATGGATCTCGCCGGAATCCGGTGTGAGCAGGCCCAGCACCAGCTTGCTCAATGTGCTCTTGCCCGCCCCGTTGGGGCCGACCAGGGTAGTGATTTTGCCTTTATTCAGGGTAAAGGAGACCTTGTCGAGCACGGATCGTCCGTCGAACGAAAGACAGACCTCTTTCAGCTCCACCAGTTGGGTCATGACAGCTCCGGGGTTTACAGCCTGTGAGAGTTATAATATAACAGCAGTATTGGTTTGTTATATTATCACACACTCACTTCCTGACGAGATCTCTATGCGAATTCTTACACTGATCACTGCCCTGCTGGCGGTGAGTCTGCCTGTCCGTGCCCTCGAGGTGCTGACTACCATCAAGCCGCTCGGCTTTATCGCGGCCGCGATCACCGATGGCGTGAGCGAGCCCAAGGTACTGTTGCCGACTGGTGCCTCTCCCCACGATTTTGCCCTGCGCCCCTCCGATATTCGCAGCATCAACGGCGCCGATCTGGTGGTGTGGGTGGGTCCCGAGCTGGAAGGTTTCATGGCCAAGCCGCTGGCCAAGCATCCTCACGTGCTGACCCTTACCCAGGTTGAAGGGATGCCGCTGTTCAATTACGCAACTCAGGAGAGCCATGACAGCCATCATCATGATGCCGATGAGCACGACCATGCTGCCCATGATCACGCAGACCATGACGGACACGAAGGGCATCATCATGAAGGGGTCGACCCGCATATCTGGCTGGGGCCGACCCAGGCGCTGGTCATCGCCAGCGCATTGAGCGAAACCTTGAGCGCCCAGGATCCGGCCAATGCCGAGCGCTATCGTGCCAACCTGCTGACCTTCAAGGGCAAGGTGGATGCCAAGGACAAGCTGATTGCCGGGCAGATGAAGGCGGTGAGCCAGAAGGGCTATTTCGTGTTTCACGAGGCCTATGGTTACTGGGAACGTCACTACGGCATGAGCTCCAAGGGGCACTTTACCGTGAGCCCGGAGCGTCGCCCTGGCGCCAAGACGCTGGTCGATATCCGCAAGGCGCTGCAGGAGAAACAGGCGAGTTGCATCTATGCCGAGCCGCAGTTCTCGCCGGCAGTGATCGAGTCGGTCGCCCGCAATACCGGTGCCAAGGTGCTGCTGTTGGACGAAGTGGGTGAGCAGGTGCCGCTCGGGCCGGATGGCTATCCGCAGTTCATGCAGCAACTGGCCGATGCCTTCGCCCAGTGCCGCTGAGCCAGGGCGGGTTGATCGATAGGGCAACCGTGGCCAACTATACTGACCTTCATCATCTGACATGGAGTGTCTCGTATGAAATGGCTGCTCATTCCCACCTGCACGCTGGCGCTGCTCTGCGCCAGCGTGCAGGCCTCTCGCCTCTCCGAATATATCGCCAGCCCTGAACTGCGGGCAAAATTGCAGGAGGTCTATGGTGGCAGGGCGATCCAGCGGGCCGAGGCGTTCTCCCGTTTGCTGTCACCGAGGGCTGGCACCACGGATCAGCAGAAAATAGAGCTGGTGAACAACTACTTCAACAACCTGACCTACAGCGAGGATCCCAGACTGTGGGGAGATGAGGATTATTGGGCCAATCCGCTGGAGTTCATCGGTGCCCGGGGTGGGGATTGCGAGGATTACAGCATCTCCAAGTACTACACCCTGATGGAGCTGGGGGTGGATGAGAAAAAGCTGCGGCTGGCTTATGTCAAGGCGGTGAAATACAACCAGTTTCACATGGTGACGCTTTATTTCCCGACTCCCAAGTCTGACCCTATGGTGCTCGACAACATCAACAGCCGGATCCTGCCCGGTAGCCAGCGGACCGATCTCATCCCTGTTTACAGCTTCGATGCCAAGAGCATCTGGATCATGAAATCCCGCCGTGAGGGAACTCTGGCGGGCAGTGCTGACCGGTTGGCGCAGTGGACATCGATGAAGACCCGTTTTTCCAGCGAGCAACTGCGCTCTCCCCGTCGTCAGTTATAGTTTTCCCGCTGTTTTCAGCTCCTCGAAATATTTGGCTGCGCCCGGGTGCTGTTCGATGCTCAGCACCGGGCCTGTCTTGTTGCGCGCCTTGTGAAACAGGTTGGCATAGCCATAGGTTTGTTCGTTGAAGTTGGTCTGCTGGGTCAGCATGGCCCTGGTCAGGTGATAGACATCGGCCTCTGGCGTAGCGGCATTGGTCACCAGGGTCGCCGCGATGGCAAAGGTGGGGGTCGCTTTCAGGTTGCCGGGATAGATGCGAGCCGGCACCTGACTGCGCTGGTAGTACTTGACCCCCTTGATCAGTTGCTCCCGTAGCGTTCCCTCAATCGGCAGAAAGCGGATGGAGCAGCGCTTGGCGGTATCGAGCACGATCCGGTTCGGGTGGCCCATCACCAGGCCATAGGCATCTATCTGTTTGCTGCAGAGTGCATCGACCAGATTGCCTGAACTCTTCAGATCGAGATCCTGCTCCTTTGCACCCAGCAGGTCGAACAGCGCCAGCGCCGTCTGGCGGGTACCCGAGCTCTTCAGCCCCATGTCGATGGGAGCCAGCTTGAGTTGCTCCAGGCTGGTGATATCGCTATCGGCCCGCACCACTATGGTGAAGGGTTCTGCATGAGTGGCAAACAAGGCTCTCAGCTCGGGTTGCGGCTGGCTGACATAGGGACCCAGCCCCTTGCTGGCCTGATAGAGCCAGTCCGATTGCACCAGAGCGTAGCTTGTCTGGCCAGCCTGCAATTGGCGAAGATTCTCGATGGAACCTGATGTGGCCTGCGGCTTGCATTGCAGCTCGGGGTCACTCTTGTTGGCCAGTCGGCAGAACTCTCTGGCGACCTGATGATAGATCCCCTGCTCACCGCCGGTGGCGAGGGTAACGGGGTTGGCCAGCAGCGGCAGCGACCACAGCAGGGCGAGCAACGACCAGGTTCTGTTCATGATGCCTCCTTGCTGGCATAGCCATCGATACCCCAGGCGCGCAGGGTATTTATATCCTGGATCTCGCTGGCTTCAGCCAGCAGGGTGTAGCCCGAACTGTGCAGGCATTGAGCGACCAGATTCCAATAGAGGGGATCCTGTGACGGCTGGCAGCTGATGAAGACGGGATTGATGGGGTCGAGCTGGTTGAAGGTGTCGTTGGTCATGGGAATGGCGCTAAATGCCATCTCGACGCCCTGCTCCTGCAAGGTAGCGAGCCGTTCCTCCCCGAGAGGCGGGAAGCTTGCCAGATCCCAGCGCCAGTCGAGGGTCTTTCCCCTTGCTTTGGCCAGTAGCGGCGCAAATTGTGTCCAGTCGGCATGATTGAGCAGGCTGAGGGGCAGTTGCAGCCCTTCCGCCGGGTTGCGCAGCCAGAGTTCAAGCAGGTGCTGGATTTCGTCCGGCGAGCTGTCCAGAGAGGGGGAAATGGGTGGGACAAGGCGGCTGTAGAGGCGGATCTTGCCCTGGGTGGAGAAGAAATATTGTTGCTGCATGCCCTCTTCTTCGTCCATCAGCCCTTGCAGCGGAAGTTCAGCTGTCACTGCCTGTTGCTTGCCAAGCTGGGTGACCTTGAGCCTTTGTTGCAGCAGGTCACGCTTGCGCTCGGAGACCAGCTGATTGACCGAGATGACCAGCTCCTTGAGGTCCTGCAGCCAGGGGGATTCCAGACTGCCGCTGAACTGGCGTTTGCGGATCCTGACCAGTTGCTGGTTGATTTGCTCGAGGGGGCGAAGCAGGCGTCTGCATACCCAGGAGATCACCAGGGTGAATACCAGCAGGCCGGCGAGCAGGGCCAGTCCGGTACGGCTGATGGCATTCCACAGATGCTGGTAGGCGTAGCCGGTATGTCCCTCCAGGGTGAGGGTGCCCAGCATGCGCCAGCCATCGGTCAGTTCCTGCTCAATGTTGACTGGCGGCATGTCGATAACAGAAGGGAGCCAGCTTGGTACGTTCTGCTGCGCTGTGTGGAAGACCTTCTGAAACAGCGGCTGACCGTCAGGATCCAGCAGGGTGACCGAGCTGACGAAACCGCCGTCAAACATGGCATTAACGATGGTTTCTGCCAGCACCTTGTCATCGTTGAGCAGCGTACCTTGCAGTACCAGCCCGAGTGCCGTGATGGCCGTTTCAAGATTGGCGGACATCTGGTCGAGGATGGATTGACGTACCGTGGTGACTTCCAGCATGAACAGCAGGGCGGCACCGATAACGAACAGGATCAGGATGATTCGGTTTAACAGTTTTGCTAACGACATATCCACTCCATGGAAAAGTTATCGCAACATCATGAAACCTTGGGTCAAACACGATCGGACCCGGTTCTTAAAAATAGGAAAAAATAGTTAAAAAAGACGATCATTTCTGCCCATAAAGGAATGTTATGCATAAAATGTGAGGTTCATGCAGATTGGTATGAACTTATTGTGAGTATTTAGGTCAAACAATCAGTTTTATACGGTTTTATAACAATCAGACCGACCACTAACACCCATTGGATCTAATGACAGGATAGCGGATGAAACGTCTCCGTCCCTTGGTAGCACAGGCTGCCAATTGGGAACCCCCGGTTCCCCGCAAGCATTTTTATGCCATGTTACTGCTCACAGCCATGACGCTGTCAGCGGTAGCCATATTGCCGGCACCAGGTGACATCCTGGAGCGGCCATTGCGTCTTGAGTTGCCGATTGCGACCCATGGCACAGCAACCAACGAAGACAATACGGACTTTAACGACATCCCGGATCACGAGCTGGTGGAAGCCGCGACCCCGGAAGATGACATCCCGACCGATGCCACTCCCCAGTGGCAGGATTATCGGGTGCGCAGTGGCGAGAATCTGACCACCATCTTCAACAATCTGGGACTTTCTACCACCACCCTCTACAAGGTGCTGGATGCGGACAGCAAGAATAACCTTGCCCGCCTCAAGCCTGGCCAGACCATAGAGTTGCTGATCGATCAGGACAACATACTGCAACAGATGAAGATTCGTCTGAACATCAAGCAGACCCTGGTCCTGGAACGTACCGACGACACTTATAGCGCCAATATGCTCAATGAAGAGGTGGAGTGGCAGCAGAAGAGTTATGACGGCGTCATCAACGGCAGTTTCTATGTCAGTGCCCGCAATGCGGGTATCCCGGCCAGTCATATCCAGAAGATTGCCAACCTGTTCCAGTGGCGGCTGAATTTCGCCAAGGATTTGAAAAAAGGCGACAAGTTCAGGGTGCTGGTTCGTCAGGAGACGGTCGAGGGCAAGAGCACGGGCAACACCCAGCTGCTGGGCGTCGAAGTGTTCAATCAGGGCAAGGGCGTCTCGGCCTGGTTGTCCGAAGATGGCAACTACTATGACGGCCAAGGCAACAGCCTGGAGCGCGGCTTCCGCCGCTATCCGACCCACAGCCGCTATCGTGTGAGCTCCAGTTTCAACCCGAACCGCCGTCACCCCATCACTGGCCAGGTCCGACCCCACGAGGGCACCGATTTTGCCTTGCCGGTGGGCACGCCTGTACTGGCTACCGGTGACGGTGTCGTACTCAAGGCGACCAGCCACCCACTGGCCGGTACCTATGTGGTGATCAAGCACGGTCGTACCCTGATGACCCGTTATCTGCACCTGAGCAAGCTGCTGGTGAAAACCGGCCAGAAGGTGAAGATGGGTGACAAGATTGCGCTCTCCGGCAACACGGGCCGGTCCACCGGTGCTCACCTGCACTACGAGGTGCGGATCAACAACCGCCCGGTCGATGCCATGAAGGTCAAGTTGCCGATGGCGGAGCCGCTCTCCGGCAAGGCCAAGCGCCAGTTCCTCGCCAAGGTGAAGAGCTATCGCAAGGAGATGGAGGCAGGCTGAAGCCGGTTTCCAGCCAAATAGAAAAGGCCCCGCCACATTGGCGGGGCCTTTTCATTGGTGTCATGGGCGTATCAGTAACCCTTGTCGAAGTCTATCTTGCCATCCAACGGCTGGCCGTCGATGAAGCGGATGTAGTTGCGCACGAAGATCTGGGCCACATCATCGGGGAAGCTGTAGGCGCTGTTGTGCGGCGTGATGATGAGGTTGGGCTGGCCCCAGAGCGGACTGTCAGCGGGCAGGGGCTCCTGCTCGAACACATCCAGCACCGCCATGCCCAGCTTGCCGGTACGCAGGGCAGTGAGCAGATCGCCTTCGTTGATGGCATTGCCGCGACCGACGTTGAACAGGATGGCGCCCGGCTTGCAATGCTCGAAACGAGATGCGGTGAACAGATGATGGGTCTCGCGGGTGGCGGGCAGGACGCTGACGATGACGTCGGCCTGGGTCAGCATCTTGTTGAGTGCGGGTAGCTGATACACCTGATCGAAGCCGGCTCGCTCGCGGCCGCTGCGGCTGACGCCGAGCACCCTCATGCCAAAGTGCTTGCCGGTGTGGGCTATGTGTTGGCCTATGCTGCCTGTGCCCAGGATCAACAAGGTGCGCCCCTTGAGCCCCTGATAGGGATGGCTCTGCCACAGTCGCTGTTTTTGCTGTTCCCGATAGAGTGGCAACTGACGCATCAGGCCGAGCAGGTGGCCGAAGACATATTCGCTCATCAGCGGGCCGAAGATGCCGCGCACATTGGTGAGCTGGTAATCGCGGCGGCAGCGTGCATCCAGCAACACGTCGACCCCGGCATAGGTGGACTGAAACCAGCTCAACTTGTTGGCCTTGGCCAGCAGCGGCTTGGCACGTGCCGGCTCGGCCATCAGGATATGGGCATCCCCGATCAGTTTCTCGGCATCGCTCTGGTTGTCGGCTCTCAGAATGCGCAAATGGGGGAGGTGAGCCGCCTTGAGCAGACGCTCGTAGTGCGCGTTGTCCTGGCTGAGCAAAAGAAGGGTACGTTGACTCATACTTTTGTTCCTTATCAGATTTGCGGCGTGGGAGAGAGGCCGCTCTGTCTTCATCTTACCCGAGTTGATCGGGCAAGATAGTCGACCAGGCCGCTTTTTCGTTTTCGTGCGGCCCCTCGTGGGCTACAATCTGCCCCACATTTTGCAAAGGATCCGACCCCAGTGTTTGGTGACAAGTTTTATAAGCGACTGGCCGAGCTACAGCCTTGGCAACAGACCGTCTACACTCTGGCGCTGGCAGAGCGCATGTACCCCAACTATGCGTTGTTTGCCCAGGCGTCCGGCTTTGGTGATGCTAAGGCTTTTCGACACGCGCTGGATCAGATGTGGAACTACCTGACGGTGAAGGGATCCCGCGTCAATCTGGGGGCTATCCTGGAGGCGTTTGAAGTTTATATTCCGGAGCCCAGCAAGTTTGAATCCTACGGTGCCTATCCGGCGCTGGATGCCTGCGTGGCACTCGGCAGCGCCTACAACTCGGTGATCTGCCGGGTCGGTGAAGAGGCCGAAGATGCCAGCCATGCCTCAGTGGGAACCGTGGCCGGTTTCATCGAGATGCTGGAAGAGCGCGAGCTGACCGAAGAGGAACTCTACGAGCACGAGTACATCGAGGCCGAGCTGGAGTTTCAGGTTGAGCTGCTCAAGCGGGTGGCCCACGAGCGTGACAGTGACCGCATCCTGGCGATCAAGGTATTTGCAGCCCAGGACGGAGTGTCCAACATCGGCATCAGCCTGGACGACTGATATCGCCACTGGGTCTGTAGAAAACGCCTCCATAGAAAAAAAGCTCCCGTCGGGAGCTTTTTTATGCCCGTACCCTTTTCATGCCCGTTCTTCGGTGAGCGGCCGAACGCTCAGTACGGGAGCGGCATCTATCGCGTCGGCATTCATCATCGACGAGATGCGCTGCAGGGAGGAGAGCAACAGGGTCTGCTCCCAGGCTTCCAGTGCCTGAAAGCGCTGGATGAAACGCTCTTGCAGCGGGGTGGGCGCCTGGGCCAGCAGGGCACGGCCTGCGTCAGTCAGTGTCGCGTGAACCTTTCGCTTGTCGGTTTCACTGCGAATGCGCTGTACCAGCTGGCGGCTCTCGAGACGGTCCATGATGGTGGTCGCAGTAGCCTGACTCATGTTGGTGTGGTCGGCCAGCTGACGCATGGAAATCTGTCCCAGCTCGTTGATCCCCTTGAGCAGCAAGAGCTGCGGCGACGTCAGCCCGGCTTCCTTGATCAAGCGCTTGGAGTGCATATCGATGGCACGAATAATCTGGCGCAGTGCAACCAGCACTTCATCATGTTTTTCCATGGGTGTGAGTCATTGCAGGGCTGTTGAGAGGCGCAAAATTCTCCGCCTATTTCATCACAAGATCAATATGGTTTTGGTCTAATAATTTCTGCTCTAATGGTTTTTGTGTTAGATTATCGGCCGTTCACCGAATTTTAACCTGATATTTGAGGAGTAAAATGATGAATGACTATCTGGACATCAGGTCTCTGGTGGCTGATTTACGTGTGGTCAGAGTCCGTTACGAACTGCCTGACACCTCGGCGTTCGTACGTTATCAGCCTGCCTATGAAGAGGATCCCAATACCCTCAAGGTGCATCATTACGACGGTGAGCTGCCGCTCTCTTGTAGCGAGACTGGTGCTTTCAACCTAAAGGAATTGGTGAACGAGTTGCGCTATGCCTATGTGCTGGTCCACCTGTTCCCTGACGAGAGTGCCATGAATTTCTACCTGACCGGCCTCGATACCGGTCTGGCCCAACTGGAGTTTATCGGCGGATCCTACGACTTCAACCGGCTCTGGATCACCAGCGGCATCTCCAATCTGGGTGTGCCCATGGCCATCTTCCTGGGCAAGCGCCATGCCGTGAATGGTCAACCTTCCGTCACTCTGGTAGATCATCGCGAACTTGCTGCCGGCCAGATGGTCTATCGCGCCATCGGCGGTGCAGGCGAGCATGTGGGTGAAGACTTTTTCAACAACGACTAAGGAGGCCCGATGAGAGCAACCAAAGGGCTATTGAAAGGCCTGAACCCGACCATGGCCATGACGGCCCTCACCGTCATCACAC
Organism: Aeromonas sp. 9A; assembly: GCF_963900955.1. NCBI lineage: Bacteria > Pseudomonadati > Pseudomonadota > Gammaproteobacteria > Aeromonadales > Aeromonadaceae > Aeromonas > Aeromonas sp. 9A. Next base: position 924,283 of record NZ_CAWRFG010000001.1, on the reverse strand, counting down.
TGTTCCTGCTGTTTGGCGTCTTTGTGCCCGAGACGGCCGCCGCCTGGTTTACCGGCGCCAAGGATCAGATCATTGCCGGGTTCAAGTGGTACTACATTCTGGTGGTCGCCCTGTTCCTGTTCTTCGCCGTCTATCTGATGTTCAGCCGCTTTGGCAGCATCCGTCTGGGTGACGACGATCAGGTACCGGAGTTCGGCTACTTTGCCTGGTTCTCCATGCTGTTCAGCGCCGGCATGGGCATAGGTCTGGTGTTCTGGAGCATTGCAGAACCCATGAATCACCTGCAGGGCAACCCCTTCATCACCGAAGGGATGACGCCGGAGGCGGCCCAGATCGCCATGCGGCTGACCTTCTTCCATTGGGGTCTGCACCCCTGGGCCATCTATGTGATCGTCGGCCTGTCGCTGGCCTTCTTCAGTTATCGCCGCAAGTTGCCCCTGGCCATTCGCTCCGTGCTTTACCCCATTCTCGGTGAGCGCATCTATGGCTTCTGGGGTCATGCCGCCGACGTGCTGGCGGTGTTCGGTACCGTGTTCGGGGTGGCGACCTCCCTCGGTCTCGGCGTCTCCCAGATGAATACCGGTCTGAACCAGATGTTCGGCATGGCAGTATCGCAGTCCAATCAGCTCTGGCTCATCGGCGGCATCAGCCTGATCGCGACCCTGTCTGCGGTCTCCGGTGTGGGGCGCGGGGTCAAGCTCCTCTCCGAGCTCAACATCTGGCTGAGCGTCTTCGTGCTTGGCCTCTTCCTGGTACTGGGACCGACCACCTATATCCTCAACGCCTATGTGCAGAACATCGGTGACTACCTGCAAAACATCGTCAAACTGAGCTTCTGGACCAACACCGAAGCCAACGGTACCTCGGCCTGGCAGTCGAGCTGGACCGCGTTTTACTGGGGTTGGTGGATCGCCTGGGCACCGTTTGTCGGCATGTTTATCGCCCGTATTTCCAAGGGCCGTACCATTCGCGAGTTCGTGCTCGGCGTGCTGCTGGTACCCTCCCTGCTCGGCATGCTCTGGCTGACAGTGTTTGGCGGTACTGCCATGAACCTGGAGCTGTTCGGCGCTGGTGGCGTGGTGGCGGCGGTCAATCAGGACGTGACCATGGCACTCTACAAGACGGTGGACCTGATGCAGTGGGAGACCTTCGGCTGGATAGCCAAGGCGGTACTGACCCTGCTGATCTGCACCTACTTCATTACCTCCAGCGATTCGGGCACCCTGGTCATCACCACGCTGCTCTCCATCGGCGATCAGGATCCTCCTGTGTTGCACCGCGCCATCTGGGGCCTGGGGCAGGGGCTGGTCGCCGCTATTTTGCTGGTGTCCGGTGGATTGGCAGCCTTGCAGGCGGCCAGCATCATAGCTGCACTGCCGTTCTCGGTGATCATGCTGGCCATGTGTTACTCCCTGGTGCTGGGGCTCAAGCAAGAGAGTCAGCATCAGTTCGAGTATCGACAGAAGCTCAAGCGTCACCCCGGCTCGGTCAACCTGAGCCTGATGGATCGGATAGGTCCGGGCTGATGGCCTGACAGTCAAACCGTGCAAAGTAAAAGGGGAACCGTGAGGTTCCCCTTTTGTATGCTGCTGTAGTCGGCTGGCGGTTACAGCATCTGCTTGAGGCGATAGACGAGATCCAGCGCCTGACGAGGGGTGAGCTCGTCCGGCCGTACCGCTTCCAGCTCATCCACCACAGGGTGGGATTGGGGCAGCAGCGGTCTGGGGGCAGGGCGAACTTCCCCTGTGGCCAGGGGCGTGGCGCTTTCGAGCTCCGCCAGCTTGTGGCGAGCCTGATTGATCACCGACTTCGGTACCCCCGCCAGCGCTGCCACTTGCAGGCCGTAAGAGCGGCTGGCCGCGCCTTCCTGCACCGCGTGCATAAAGGCGATGGTGTCGCCGTGCTCCACCGCATCCAGATGGACGTTGGCCAGCCCCTCCATCAGCTCCGGCAGCCGGGTCAGCTCGAAGTAGTGGGTGGCGAACAGCGTATAGGCGCCAATCTTGCTCGCCAGCTGCTCGGCGCAAGCCCACGCCAGGGAGAGCCCATCGTAGGTGCTGGTGCCGCGGCCAATTTCGTCCATCAGCACCAGACTGCGGGCGGTGGCGTTGTTGAGGATGTTGGCTGTTTCGGTCATCTCCACCATAAAGGTGGATCTGCCCGATGCCAGGTCATCCGACGCCCCGATCCGGGTGAAGATGCGGTCTATGGGGCCGATGCGGGCGCTGTCAGCGGGCACGAAGGCACCGATATGGGCCAGCAGCACGATAAGGGCCGTCTGGCGCATATAGGTGGATTTACCCCCCATGTTGGGGCCCGTGATGATCAGCATCCGCCGCTCCCGTTCAAGCCGGATCGGGTTGGCGATAAAGGGATCGCTCATCACCTGCTCCACCACCGGATGACGGCCCGCCTCGATCAGGATCTGATCCTCGTCAATCAGGGTCGGGCAGCGGTAGTCGAGGCTCTCGGCCCGCTCCGCCAGGTTGGCCAGCACGTCCAGCTCCGCCAGTGCAGCGGCGGACTCCTGCAGATCGCCGAGGTGGGGCAGCAGGGTGTCGAGCAGCTCTTCGTAGAGCCGTTTCTCCAGCGCCAGCGCCTGGGCCTGAGCGGTGAGCACCTTGTCCTCGTATTTTTTAAGCTCGTCTATGATGTAGCGTTCGTTGTTCTTGAGGGTCTGACGGCGGATGTAGTGGGCCGGCACCAGATGGCTGTTGGCGCGGCTCACCTCGATATAGAAGCCGTGCACCCTGTTGTAGCCCACCTTGAGGGTGTTGATGCCGGTCAGCGCCTTCTCGCGCTCCTCGATGCGGGCCAGACTGGCGGTAGCGCCGTTGGCCAGATCCCGCAGCTCGTCCAGCTCCTGATTGAAGCCGTCACGGATGACGCCCCCATCACGGATCAGCACGGGCGGCACCTCCATTACGGCGCGCTCCAGCAGGCTCAGCAATTCGGGGAAGGTGCTTGCCCGCTCGGCCAGTTGCTGTACCGCTTCGTGCCGGTTGTCCGCCAGCAGGCGCTGCAACTCTGGCAACTGGGCAAACGCCTGACGCAAGCGAGTGAGGTCGCGGGGGCGGGCAGAGCGCAAGGCGAGGCGAGCCAATACCCGCTCCACGTCGCCGACCTGGCGCAGCAGGCCGCCCAGCTCGTCATAAAGGTTCTGCTCGATCAGCTCCTTGATGGTGCTCTGGCGCCCTTTCAGGATCACCCGATCGCGGATCGGCTGGTGGATCCAGCGCTTGAGCAAACGGCTGCCCATGGGGGTGGCGGTGCGATCCAGCACTTCGGCCAGGGTATTTTCATAGCCACCCGCCAGATTCTGGGTCAGCTCCAGGTTGCGGCGGGTGGCGGCATCCATGATGACCGCATAGTCCGGCTGCTCGAGGCGCACGCTGCGGATGTGGGGCAGGGCGGTGCGCTGGGTGTCCTTGACGTACTGCATCAGGCAGCCGGCGGCGCACAGGGCAGTCTCGCTCTTGTCGACCCCAAAGCCTACCAGATCCTGAGTGCCGAACTGCTGGCACAGCAGCTTGCGGGCTGTGCCCAGTTCAAACTCCCACTCGGGACGGCGGCGCAGGCCACGGCGGCCCTCGACGTGCTGCAAAAACGCGAAGGATTCGGGATAGAGCAGCTCGGCCGGGTTGGTGCGTTGCAGCTCCGCCAGTAACGTCTCTTCCTTGTCGAACTGGTTGATGAAGAAGCGGCCCGAGCCTATGTCCATGGTGCCGTAGCCGAAGCGGCGGCCATCGTGATAGACGGCGGCGATCAGGTTGTCCTGTCGCTCCGAGAGCAGCGCCTCATCGGAGACGGTCCCCGGAGTGATGATGCGAATGACCTTGCGCTCCACCGGCCCCTTGCTGGTAGCGGGATCCCCCACCTGTTCGCAGATGGCGGCGGATTCACCGAGCTGTATCAGCTTGGCCAGGTAGCCTTCGATGGCGTGATAGGGCACCCCCGCCATCGGAATGGGGTTGCCTGCCGACTGGCCGCGCTTGGTCAGGGAGATATCGAGCAGCTGGGAGGCCTTGCGGGCATCGTCGTAGAAGAGTTCGTAGAAGTCACCCATCCGGTAGAACAGCAATATCTCGGGGTTCTCGGCCTTGAGGCCAAGGTACTGCTGCATCATGGGGGTGTGCTGCTGGATGTTTTCTATGTTAATCAATGTGCATCCACCATTAAGTCGTTGTTTTTGAGCTGTGTTGTCATCTGGCATCGGGTCTGTAATGTGCTGTTTTTCCACGGATGAGCGTCTGTCTGAATGAGAGGCTCGATGAGGCGATCATCCGGGGAGGACATTGAGTCCGGTGCGCGTCAGCCCGGGTGGCAAGGCGTCACACCACAACCAGGGCCACGAGTTGGTGCCAATCTTATCATCCCTGCCGCGCCAACAAAGGCCATGCATTCACAAAATCATCCGGACTACCCGCAACAGGGAAGATGCCAAAAACAGAGTGCAGAGATAGTGCAGGCATATTGATCATTTCAACTATTCTTGTATAGTTGAATCCATTCCGTGGGTTGAGGGGTTTCAAATGCACAAAGATGTGGCCACCAGGGTGTTCGAGTCTCTCGCATCCGGCATCCGTCTCGATGTATGGCGCTTGCTGGTCAAGGCCGGGTTGGAAGGGCGGGTGGCCGGTGAGCTCGCTGGCGAGCTCGACATTGCACCGAACAGCCTCTCGTTTCACTTGAAGGCTCTGCTTCACGCCGGACTGGTATCGGTGGAGCAGGAGGGGCGTTTTCTGCGCTATCGCGCCAATATCCCCCTGATGCTCGATTTGATCGGTTATCTCACCGAGGAGTGCTGTGCCGGTCACCCCGAAGCCTGTGGCGTAATGCGGGCCGAATCCGGCTGCTCGCCCCATGTATTGCCCGAGCAATCTTGCTGCAATAAGGAGTAATACCATGTCAGTTATCCAGATTTTCGATCCGGCACTGTGCTGTGCCAGCGGTGTGTGCGGAACCGAAGTTGAACAGCGCCTGGTGAGCTTCGCCGCCGACCTCGCCTGGGCCAAGGGGCAGGGGGTTGCCATAGAGCGATTCAATCTGGCCCAGCAACCCATGGTGTTTGCCGAGACTGCGGCGGTGAGTGCCTTTCTTGTCCACGCGGGGGAGGAAGGCTTGCCGCTGGTGCTGGTCGATGGTCAGGTGGTGCTGACAGGCCGTTACCCCAGCCGCGCAGAGTTGACCCGCTATGCCGGTCTTGCGTCACCGAAAGCGGCTGAAAGCGGTGGTACAGACATCCATGATGCTGAAGCCAATCCGCCAGCAGCCGGGTCGGGCAAAGCGGGCGCCATCAAAGGGATCGTCAAGGGTGGATGCTGCTCCGGCAGCAGCGGTTGCTGCTAAGCGTGATCCTTTAGTTGGCCGCATCCCTGCCGCCTGCGGGGTTGATTGCCTTGTTCTGCCTGATAGGAGTCTCTTATGTCCTCGTTTCTGAGCTATTCGTTTCTGACTGATGCACCGTCGTTTCTCTTTTTTACCGGCAAGGGCGGGGTGGGTAAAACCTCGCTGGCCTGTGCCAGTGCGGTTGCCTTGTGTGACAGTGGCAAACGGGTACTGCTGGTCAGCACGGATCCGGCATCAAACGTAGGCCAGGTGTTCGACACCCAGATAGGCAACAGCATTACCGCCATCGCGGCAGTCAGTGGGTTATCAGCACTGGAGATTGACCCGCAATCCGCCGCACAAGCCTATCGGGAAAGGATCGTCGGCCCGGTGCGTGGCAAATTGCCCGACAGCGTGGTGCGCAGCATTGAAGAGCAGCTCTCCGGTGCCTGCACCACAGAGATTGCCGCCTTTGACGAGTTCACTGCACTGCTGACCGACAGCAAGCTGGTTGGGGAATACGACCATATCGTTTTCGACACGGCGCCCACAGGTCACACCATACGTCTGTTGCAACTGCCGGGGGCATGGAGCGAGTTTCTGGAGCAGGGCAAGGGAGATGCTTCCTGTCTGGGGCCATTGGCCGGGCTGGAAAAACAGCGTAGCCAATATGCAGAGGCTGTTGCGGCCCTCTCAGATGCCGGGAAAACCAGGCTTGTTCTGGTGGCCCGGGCGCAAGCCTCAACCTTGCGGGAAGTGGCGCGTACCCATGACGAACTGGCGACCATAGGCCTTGCCAATCAGCAACTGGTCATCAATGGCATCTTCCCCCAAAGCGAGCTGGCGGATGACCCCCTGGCGACTGCCGTCTGGCAGCGAGAGCAGCAGGCGATGGCGCAGATGCCAGGATTGCTGGCCAGGTTGCCACAAGACAGAGTGCCGCTGTTGGCCACTAATCTGGTGGGGGTGGAGAGCCTGCGCCAGCTGCTCGGTGCAAGCCCCGTCAGTGGGGTTAATGAGATCGAATGCGCTGCTACTGAACAACACCCCGGATTGCAGCAGCTGGTCGATGAATTGGCCACAGATGGCCACGGGCTCATCATGCTGATGGGCAAGGGCGGTGTGGGTAAAACCACCCTGGCGGCAGCGGTGGCGGTGGAGCTTGCCAGTCGGGGCCTGCCGGTTCACCTGACCACCTCAGATCCCGCTGCCCATCTGGGAGAGACCCTGGTTGGAGCCTTGCCCAGCCTGGAGGTCAGTCGTATCGATCCCCACGCCGAGACCGAGCGTTACCGTGCCCAGGTACTGGCCACCAAGGGGGCGAGTCTGGATGCCCAGGGCCGGGCCCTGCTGGAAGAAGACTTGCGCTCCCCCTGTACCGAAGAGATAGCCGTGTTTCAGGCCTTCTCGCGGATCATTCGCGAAGCGGGCAAGCGCTTCGTGGTGATGGATACGGCGCCCACCGGCCACACTCTCTTGCTGCTCGATGCGACCGGTGCCTACCACAGGGAAATTGCCCGTCAGATGGGGGGCAAGGGGATGCACTTCACTACCCCCATGATGCAGTTGCAAGACCCGAAACAGACCAAGGTGATGATAGTCACCCTGCCCGAGCCCACCCCGGTACAGGAGGCGGCCAACCTGCAAGCCGACCTGCGCCGCGCCGGTATCGAGCCTTGGTCCTGGGTGGTCAATCACATGCTGGCCCCGGCCAGCGTCACCTCGCCTCTGCTGGTTCAGCGAGCGTATCGCCAGCAGCCCCATATCGAAGCGGTCAAAGGTGAGCATGCCCGGCGTTATGCCGTTGTACCCTTGCAAGCTGTCGAGCCGGTGGGTGTCACGGCGCTGCAAGCGCTGTGTCACCCTGTCCACAGGGCGGGGTGACATGCATCAGAGCGAGTTTACTGCCAAGGCTCAACCAACAGAGGCATTTGCCCGTGTTGAGTCCTTCGTTTCATCCAACCTCCATGGAGTCTCTTGATGAGTACCAATGCCTGCTGCGATCTGCCCGTCAGCAAAAAAATGAGCTTTCTCGACCGCAATCTCACCCTCTGGATCTTTGTCGCCATGGGCATGGGGGTGGGGATTGGCTATTTGTTCCCCCAGGTGGCTCAGTGGAACGAGGCCATGTCGATCGGCACCACCAATATCCCGCTGGCCATCGGCCTTATCCTGATGATGTATCCGCCGCTGGCCAAGGTGAATTACGGCACCATGGGCGCCATGACCCGCGACCGTCAGGCGATTACCCTCTCACTGGTGATGAACTGGCTGGTCGGCCCCATCCTGATGTTCGTGATAGCCCTGACATTCTTGCATGACTACCCGGACTACATGGTGGGCCTGATCCTGATCGGTCTGGCACGTTGCATCGCCATGGTGCTGGTGTGGAACGATCTGGGCGGCGGCAACAAGGAGTACGGTGCGGGTCTGGTGGCGCTCAACAGCGGTTTTCAGATCCTTACCTACAGCTTCATGGCCTGGTTGTTTATTACAGTGCTGCCACCCCTGTTTGGTTTGCAGGGTTTCGCGGTGGACATCACCATGCTGGATATCGCGCAAAGCGTGCTGATCTATCTGGGGATCCCCTTCCTGGCAGGCTTCCTGAGCCGGAAATACCTGGTCAAGGCCAAGGGTGAGCAGTGGTATAACGAGCGTTTTATCCCCGCCATTTCGCCCATCACACTGATCGCCTTGCTGGCCACCATAGTGCTGATGTTCAGCCTCAAGGGCGAGATGATCGTCGAGCTGCCGATGGATGTGGTCCGTGTTGCCATCCCGCTGGTTGTCTACTTTGTGCTGATGTTCTTCACCAGTTTCCTGGTCGGCAAGAAGCTGGGTATTCCCTATGACAAGAATGCTTCCATTGCCTTCACTGCCACCGGCAACAACTTCGAGCTGGCCATTGCGGTTTCCATCGCCGTGTTCGGCCTGAATTCGGATCAGGCGTTTGCCGGTGTGATAGGCCCTCTGGTGGAGGTGCCTGTCTTGATCGCCCTGGTCAATGTGGCTCTTAGAATGAAACGCAACTATCTCAACGCAGAGGCTTAATCATGCATGACACCCAGATCACCATTTACCACAACCCGGCTTGCGGCACCTCCCGCAATACGCTGGAACTTATCCGCAACTCAGGGGTTGAACCGACCGTCGTTCACTACCTGGAGACACCGCCGAGCCGCGAGACGCTGGTTGCGCTGATTGGGGCCATGGGGATGCCGGTGCGCGACTTGTTGCGCAAGAACGTGCCGCCTTTTGAAGCGTTAGGGCTGGCCGAGGATAGATTTAGTGATGACCAGCTAATCGACGCCATGCTGGCCCATCCCATCCTGATCAACCGCCCCATAGTGGTGACCCCGCTTGGCACTAAGCTGTGCCGCCCGTCAGAAGTGGTGCTGGATATTTTGCCGAACCCCCAGCAAGGCGCCTTTACCAAGGAAGATGGGGAGAGGGTGGTTGATGCAGAGGGGAAGCGCATCAAGTAAAGGTCGAGAGCAGGCCTTGGAGTTGATGACGTTTTGCGAATCGAACCTTGTCTCTTGTCGCTCTTATCATCAGGCCACCACCTGTGTCTAGCTGCAAGAAAACAACAAAGGGCGCTGAGGCGCCCTTTGGTTTGATCGAGATGGCTAAAGCCTGCTGTCAATCAACCCGTGTTGCGCATGCCTGCGGCAATACCGGCGATGGTGACCATCAGCGCCTGATCCAGCTCGGGATGCAGGGTTTCGGTATGGTTGCGCGAGCGTCCCAGCAGTTCGACCTGCAGCACGTTGAGGGGATCCGTGTAGGGGTTGCGCAGATTGATGGACTCCTTGATCCAGGGCTGGTCGTCCAGCAGGTCCCCTTGTGGGCGCAGCTGCAGCACGATCTGGATGGCGTCGGCAAGCTCCTGGCGCAACTGCTTGCCCAGATTCCACAGCTCTTGCGGTACCAGACGGGTGTCGTAGTACTCCGCCAGCCAGAGGTCGGCCTTGAGGAATACCATCTCCAGCATCTCGAGGCGGGTGCGGAAGAAGGGCCACTGGCGGCTCATCTCTTCCAGCACGCTCTTCTGACCGTCCGTGATGGCATGCTCCAGCCCCTTGTGGGCGCCAAGCCAGGCCGGCAACATCAGCCGGTTCTGGGTCCAGGCGAAGATCCAGGGGATGGCGCGCAGACTCTCGACGCCGCCGTTGGGCTTGCGCTTGGCCGGGCGTGAGCCGAGCGGCAGCTTGCCAAGTTCCATTTCAGGAGTGGCGGCGCGGAAGTAGGGCACGAAGTCCGGATGACCGCGCACTATGCTGCGGTAGTGATCGCAGGAGACGGTGGCAAGTTGCTCCATCACGGCGCGCCAGCTCTCTTTGGGCTTGGGCGGCGGCAGCAGGTTCCCTTCCAGCACGGCGCTGGTGTAGAGGTTCAGGCTGTGAATGGCGACTTTCGGCAGACCGAACTTGAAGCGGATCATCTCGCCCTGTTCGGTCACTCGCAGCCCACCGCGCAGGGATCCCGGCGGTTGGGAGAGGATCGCCTGATGGGCGGGGGCGCCGCCACGGCCGACGGTGCCGCCACGGCCATGGAACAGGGTCAGGCGCAGATTGCTGGCTTCGGCCAGTGCCACCAGAGATTCCATGGCAGCGTACTGGGCCCAGCCTGCGGCCATCATGCCTGCATCCTTGGCGGAATCCGAGTAGCCGATCATCACGTACTGGCGACCCTGGATATAACCGCGATACCAGTCCACCGACAACAGGCGCTCCATCACGGCGGTGCCCGCCATCAGGTCTTCCTGGGTTTCGAACAGGGGGGCGACCGGCATGCGGAACTTGCAACCGGCTTCTTTCAGCAGCAGCTGTACCGCCAGTACATCGGACGGGGCGCCCGCCATGGAGATGATGTAGATGCCGAACGCATCCGGGTCGTGTTGGGCGATCACCCGGCAGGTGTCTATGGTCTCGCGGGTCTCGTCGCTCGGCTCCCAGTCGGTCGGGATCAGGGGGCGGCGGGAGTTGAGCTCATTGAGCAGGAAGGCCTGCTTGTCGTCTTCGCTCCACTCTGCGTAGTCGCCCATGCCCAGATAACGGGTCAGCTCGGAGAAGACCTGACCGTGGCGCTCGCCATCCTGACGTATGTCCAGCTTGACCAGATGGATGCCGAAACAGGCCAGCTTGCGCAGCACGTCCAGCAGCATGCCGTCGGCGATGTTGCCCATGCCGCAGGCGTGCATTGAGTGGTAGCAGAGCTCCAGCGGCTCGCGCAGCTGGGCTGTGGTGGTGATCAGGTCGCGGCTCTCGCTCACCTGACCCTGCACCTTGGCGGTAAGGTATTCCTGGGTCTCGCGCAGCGCTTCACGCAGCTCGCGCACCAGAGCGCGATAGGGCTCGGGGTGATCGCCCACCCGCTCGCGTACGGCGTCGGTGCAGTCGGACATGGAGAGCTCGGAGGTGAGCTCCTTGATGTCCTTGTAGAAAAGGCTCACCGCCATCCAGCGGCCCAGTTCCAGTACCTCTGCGGTCACCTTGGCCGTGACGAAGGGGTTGCCGTCGCGGTCACCGCCCATCCAGGAGGTGAACTTGACCGGCGCGGCATCCAGCGGCAGCCGCACACCCAGGTGCTGTTGCAGACGTTCGTCCAGATTGCGCATGAATTCGGGAATGGCCGGCCAGAGGCTGTTTTCCACCACTGCGAAGCCCCACTTGGCTTCGTCTACCGGGGTCGGGCGCTGCTCGCGGATCTCGTTGGTGTGCCAGGCCTGATTGACCAGCTGTTCAATGCGATTGAGGATCTTGTCCCGCTCGCGGGGCAGCAGATCGGAGAGTTCCAGCGCTTCCAGGCAGTCGTTGAGCTGGACGTGTTTGTGGATCAGGGTTCGACGGGTCACCTCGGTCGGGTGAGCGGTCAGCACCAGATCGATATCCAGCTCGCGCACGGCCTGGATGATGGCCTCCTGCGACAGGTTGGATGCCTTGAGTTTGGCGAACATCTGCTCCAGCGGATCCGGCGTGCAGACCTGCTCTTCGCAGCGGCGGGAGATGGTGTGGAACTGTTCGGCCACGTTGGCCAGGTTGAGGAACTGGCTGAAGGCGCGGGCCACCGGCAACAGCTCGTCATCGCTCAGGGTGCGCAGGGTTTCGAGCAGACGTTCCCGGTCTGCCTCATTGCCTTTGCGGGAGGACTTGGCCAACTGGCGAATGGTTTCGATCTTGTCGAGGAAGGCTTGTCCCTGATGATCCTTGATGGACTTGCCCAGCAGTTGACCCAGCATGCCTACGTTGGCGCGTAGAGCGGCGTACTTTTCGTTCATTCCACATCCTTATCTGGTTGGTGTCTCTCTCCATCCGAGGTGAGAGACAGCCTCACTTATTGTTGTGTGATTACAACATATGCTCCGTCATCTTAGGGTGACAATCTACCCAGATTGTCTGCGCAAGGTCAAATAACAGGCCGATTCAGAACATGTATTTCCTTCACCTGTCCTGGGCAGACTGTCAGTAACTTACTTACATACCCTATGGCTTACAGGCAGAACCGGCGGATCAGGTGTTGGAGCACTGCCGTGGTGGGTTTGACGAACGACAGATCCAGGTATTCGTCCGGCTGGTGGGCCTGGGCTATGTGACCAGGGCCCATCACAATTGTCTGGCATCCCAACTGCTGGATAAAGGGCGCTTCGGTGCAGTAGTTCACCGATTCCGCCTTGTGTCCGCTTGCCTGCTCCGCCTCGCGCACCAGTACTGAGTCGTCCGCGCAGGCATAGGCGGGAATGGGCTCGTGCAGGTGTTGCAGGTGCAGGCAGCCTGGCTGGTGAACCTCTATGGGCGCGAGCGCCTCTTTGAGCATGCCCATCAGCTCGTCCGGCCCCACTTGCGGGGTGGGACGCATGTCGATGTGCAGCTCGCAGCAGCCGCAGATGCGGTTCGGGCTGTCTCCCCCATGTATGTATCCCAGATTCAGCGTGGGTTGCGGCACCGCGAACCGGTAGTCGGCATAGGTCTCTTCCAGACGCAGTTGCAGGCGCAGCACCCGCCCCATGGCCTGATGCATGATCTCCAGCGCATTGACGCCGTTGGCGGGATCCGAGCTGTGACCGCTCTTGCCGGTAATGCGGATCGCTTCCGACATGTGGCCCTTGTGGGCCACCACGGGCACCAGCCCGGTCGGTTCGCCGATCACCGCATAGTCGGGTTTGATCTCGGCCGCGGCGGCGATGGCGCGTGCCCCCGCCATTGTGGTCTCTTCATCAGCGGTGGCCAGAATGCGCAGCGGCTTGGTGAGTTTGGTGAGGTCGATCTCTTTGAGCGCTTCCACTATGAAGGCGAAGAAGCCCTTCATGTCGATGGTGCCGAGGCCGTACAGGCGGTTGCCCTCTTCGGTCACCTTGAAGGGATCCTTGCTCCAGCCCCCTTCATCGAACGGCACTGTGTCAGTGTGGCCCGCCAGCAGCAGGCCGCCTTCTCCCTGGCCTATGGTGGCCACCAGATTGAACTTGCCGGGCAGCTCCGGCAGCGCCGTCACTTCACACTGAAAGCCGAGTTGGCCGAACCAGTCGGCCAGCAGCCGGATCACCGCCTCGTTGCTCTGATCCCAGTGCGGATCTGTGCTGCTAATAGAGGGAATCGCAATAATGTTCTTATAAAGTGCAAAAAAATCCAGATTGGCCATCAGCTGCTCCTTGCGTCCCCGGAACGTTTCTGTTAGAAAATACAAATGCAAAGTGAGTGCATGAATATTCTGTTAGTTTGCCTGAATTCGTGGCTCATCAACAAGGCTTCTAGTTGTAAGGGAAAGTTAATGTTCTGTCACCTGATCTATAACCGACGACACAACCCCGCCTGAATTGCCCCTCCGCACTCGTTGCATTGAAGGGGCGGTTCCTCACCCCTTGCACTGTCTGCAGCGCCATGCTGTGAATTTCGAACTCTGACTTGGAATACTCAAAAATGCTTAACACCGTTATCGTCGGTGCCAGTGGCTACGCGGGAGCCGAACTGGCCGCACTGGTCCAGAACCATCCTCAACTCAAGCTGTTCGGTCTCTATGTTTCCGCCGGCAGCCAGGATGCCCACAAGCGCTTCTCTTCTCTGCATCCCCAGTGGGTCGGCGCGCTGGATCAGCCGCTGCTGCCGCTGGATGAAGATGGCATGACCCGGATCCTGACCCAGGCCGACCTGGTGTTGCTGGCGACCGCCCATGAGGTGAGTGCCGAGCTCGCACCCAAGTTCCTGGCCAAGGGGCTGCCGGTGTTCGATCTCTCCGGCGCCTTCCGGGTCAAGGACCAGCAATTCTACTCCTCCTTCTACGGCTTCACCCACGAGAACGAGCAGTTGCTGGAGCAGGCCGCCTACGGTCTGGCGGAATGGAACAGCGATGCCATTGCCGCCGCCCAGCTGATTGCTGTGCCAGGTTGCTACCCGACTGCTTCTCTGTGCGCCCTCAAACCGCTGCAACAGGCCGGTCTGATTGCCGAGGGGTGGCAGCCCATCATCAATGCGGTATCCGGCGTCTCCGGGGCCGGTCGCAAGGCCGCCATCAATACCAGTTTTTGCGAAGTGAGCCTGAGTCCCTACGGCACCTTCAACCACAGGCATCAGCCGGAGATCAGCCACCACCTGGGTAAGGAGGTGTTGTTCCAGCCCCACCTTGGCAACTATGTGCGCGGCATCCTGGCCACCATTTATGTGCAGCTGGCGGATGGCGTGACGCCGACCCAGGTGGATCAGGCATTCCTCAAGGCCTACGAAGGAAAACCCCTGGTGCGCCTCACTGGCCAGATGCCCTCCATCCGTGGCGTGGCAAGCACTCCCTACTGCGATATCGCCTGGCAGCAGCAGGGCAATATGCTGGTGGTGGTCTCTGCCATCGACAACTTGCTCAAGGGCGCTGCCTCCCAGGCAATGCAATGCATAAATATTAAATTCGGTTTTGACCCGGCCACCGGCCTGATTTAAGAAAGGATTGAGAGATATGGACAAGCAGACACTGGTTATCAAGTTGGGTGGCGCCCTGATCGAGAACGACGAGGCGCTGACAGCCCTGTTCGGCACCCTCAAAACGTTTCTGGATGAGCAACACAGACCCCTGGTGCTGGTGCACGGTGGCGGCTGTCTGGTGGATGACCTGCTCAAGGGGTTGGGCCTGAGTTCCACCAAGAAGAACGGCCTGCGGGTCACCCCGTTCGAGCAGATCCCCTTCATTGCGGGTGCGCTGGCCGGGACGGCCAACAAGCAGATGATGGCCAAGGCCATTGCCACCGGCATTCCGGCCGTGGGTCTGTGCCTCGCCGATGGCGGTCTGTGCCAGGTGACCCAGCTCGATCCGGATCTCGGTGCGGTCGGTGATTGCCAGCCGGGCAACCCGGCACTGGTGACCGGTATCCTGGGGCAGGGCTTCCTGCCCGTGGTGAGCTCCATCGGCATCACGGCCGACGGCCAGCTGATGAACGTCAACGCGGATCAGGCTGCCACCGCCATCGCCGAGGCGCTCGGCGCCGATCTAGTGATGCTGTCGGACGTGAGCGGCATCCTGGATGGCAAGGGCAAGCTGGTGCCGCAGCTGAACAAGGCAACCGCACTGGATCTGATGGAGAAGGGCGTGATCAGCGATGGCATGGCGGTCAAGGTGAAAGCCGCCTTGCACGCCGCCGAGACGCTCGGCAAGCCGGTTTGTGTCGCCAGCTGGCGTTACCCGGATCAACTGCTCAAGCTGCTGGCTGGCGGTGCCGTCGGCACCCAAGTCACCCTCTAACCCTGGCTGGAAAAAGGAACCTCCGATGCAACATCTTCTGAAAGATAGCGATCTGAGCAAGGCTCAAATCGAGGCGCTGATCGCGCTGGGGAAAGCGGTCAAGGCCGACCCGAAAAAGTACAGCCAGGCGCTGGCGGGCAAGAGTGTGGTTACCCTGTTCGAGAAGCCTTCTTTACGCACCCGGGTGACCTTCGACATCGGCATCGCCAAACTGGGCGGCCATAGCGTCTATCTGGATCAACAGAACGGTGCCCTGGGCAAGCGGGAATCGGTGAAGGATTTCGCCGCCAACCTGTCCCGCTGGTGTGACGCCATCGTCGCGCGGGTATTCGATCACCAGACCCTGGTTGACCTGCAAGCCTACGGCTCTGTGCCCGTGGTCAACAGCCTGTGTAATCTTTACCACCCCTGTCAGGGGCTGGCCGACTTTATGACCATTGCCGAGCATTACGACGATCTGTCGAAGGTGAAGCTTGCCTACCTCGGCGATGGCAACAACGTCAGCCACTCTCTGCTGCTGCTGGGGGCCACTCTGGGTACAGACGTGACTCTGATCTGCCCGAAAGGCTATGGCCCGGATACCCAGATCTTCCTGCAGGCCCAGGCGCTGGCGGCCGATTCCGGTGCCACCATTCACATCAGCGATGACGTGGGCGACATTGAAGGGTTTGACGTGGTTTATACCGATACCTGGGTCTCCATGGGTGACAACACACCAATGGAGCAGGTAAAAGATATCTTCATGCCTTATCAGATCAACCAGGCCCTGCTTGAGCGCACCGGCATCCAGCACGTGCTGCATTGCCAGCCGGCGCACCGGGAGCTGGAGGTCACTTCCGACGTCATGGACGGGCCTGCTTCCCTCATCATGGATGAGGCAGAGAACCGGATGCATATCCAGAACGCCGTACTGCTGACCCTGCTTGGCAACAAGTAGCGGAATAAGCAACGCGGCCACCGACCCTGAATTACAACACCTTATCGAATCATCATGGAGAGAAGTAAAATGAGCGGAATCAACAAGATCGTACTGGCTTACTCGGGCGGACTGGATACCTCGGCCATCATTCCCTGGCTCAAAGAGCACTACGATGCCGAAATCATCGCCTTCGTCGCCGACGTGGGTCAGGAGCGTGACGATCTGGAAGGGATAGAGCAGAAGGCCATCGCGTCCGGCGCGGTCAAATGCATCGTCAAGGATCTGCGGGAAGAGTTCGTCAAAGAGTACGTCTATCCGACCCTGAAAACCGGCGCCGTCTATGAAGGCACCTACCTGCTGGGCACCTCGATGGCCCGTCCCATCATTGCCAAGGCGATGGTGGAAGCGGCCCTGGCGGAAGGCGCCGATGCCATCTCCCACGGTTGTACCGGCAAGGGCAACGATCAGGTGCGTTTCGAAGGTGCCGTGGCTGCCCTGGCACCCCAGTTGAAAGTGATTGCCCCCTGGCGGTTGTGGGACATGCGCTCCCGGGAAGATCTGCTGGCCTATCTGGAAGCCCGCGACATTCCCTGCAAGGCGACCCTGAAGAAGATCTACAGCCGTGATGCCAACGCCTGGCACATCTCCACCGAGGGTGGCGAGCTGGAGAGCACCTGGAACGAGCCGTCCGAAGCGGTCTGGCAGTGGACAGTCTCTGCCGAGCAGGCACCGAACGAGCCGGAATACGTCAAGCTGACCGTCGCCAAAGGCGAAGTGGTTGCCGTGGACGACCAGCCGCTGAGCCCGCACCAGATCCTGACCACCCTGAACGAGCGTGCCGGCAAGCACGGCGTGGGCCGGATCGACATCACCGAAAACCGCATGGTGGGCATGAAGTCCCGTGGCTGCTACGAAACTCCGGGCGGTACCGTCATGGTGGCGGCACTGCGCGCGGTGGAAGAGCTGGTACTGGACAGACCGACTCGCGCCTGGCGGGAAAAGCTGGGTGCCGAGTTCTCTCACCTGGTCTATGACGGTCGCTGGTTCACTCCGCTGTGCAAGGCCATCGTCGCCTCCGCCAATGCCATCGCCGAGGATCTCGACGGTGAAGTCATTCTGAAGATGTACAAGGGTCAGGTCACTGCGGTGCAGAAGAAGTCGCCGAACAGCCTCTACTCCGAAGACTTCGCCACCTTCGGTGCCGATGAAGTGTATGACCAGAGCCATGCAGAAGGCTTTATCCGTCTCTACACCCTGGCCAGCCGGATCCGCGCCATGAAGGAGCAGCATCAGGCGATCGGCGGTGACCATACCCACGGCTAAGCTGACGCCAATCCGTTGATACTGGTGAGGGGGCATGGCCCCCTCTTTTATCAGCCCTCCCATATGGTGGGGTGTGAGCAGAGCGGCAGCGCCTCGGCCGCTTCTGTGAGATAACAGGCTCGCAGAAAAACAGGGCACGATTTCAAGCTCGACGGCGCAAGACGCCGCCGACAACGCATTCAAGGAGAGCAGTATGGCACTTTGGGGTGGACGCTTCAGTCAGGGAGCCGATAGCAGGTTCAAGCAGTTCAACGATTCGCTGCGGTTCGATTACCGGCTGGCGGAGCAGGATATCCAGGGCTCCATGGCCTGGGCCAAGGCGCTGGTGAAAGTGGGCGTATTGACCGCCGACGAGCAAGGAAAGCTGCAACAGGCGATGGAAGTGCTGCTCGCCTCGGTGCAGCAGGATCCCCACCAGATCCTCAATTCCGATGCCGAAGATATTCACTCCTGGGTCGAAAGTCAGCTGATCGCCGCCGTCGGCGATCTTGGCAAGAAGCTGCACACCGGCCGCTCGCGCAACGATCAGGTCGCCACCGACCTGAAACTCTGGTGCAAGGCGCAAGGGGAGCTGCTGCTCGGATCCATCAGTGCTCTGCAATCCGGGCTGGTTGCCTCTGCCCGTGCCAATCAGGCTGCCGTGCTGCCGGGCTACACCCATTTGCAGCGCGCCCAGCCTGTCACCTTCGCCCACTGGGCGCTGGCCTATGTGGAGATGCTGGAGCGGGACTATTCCCGTCTGCAGGATGCCCTGAAGCGCCTCGACACCAGCCCGCTCGGCTGCGGCGCCCTGGCCGGAACCGCCTATGCCATTGACCGTGAAGCGCTGGCGCTGGATATGGGCTTTGGCGGCGCCACCCGCAACAGCCTGGATTCGGTATCGGACAGGGATCACGTGGTGGAGCTGATGCACGTGGCGTCCCTCTCCATGACCCACCTGTCGCGCTTTGCCGAAGACCTTATCTTCTACAACACGGGCGAGGCGGGCTTTGTCGAGCTGTCCGATGCGGTCACCTCGGGTTCCTCCCTGATGCCGCAGAAGAAGAATCCGGATGCGCTTGAGCTGATCCGTGGCAAGACAGGGCGGGTAGTCGGCGCCCAGATGGGCATGCTGATGAGCCTGAAGGCGCTGCCGCTGGCCTACAACAAGGACATGCAGGAAGACAAGGAAGGGCTGTTCGATGCCCTCGACACCTGGCACGACTGCCTCGACATGGCGGCGCTGGTGCTGATCGACTTGAAGGTGAACGTCGAGCGCACCAAGGCGGCGGCCCAGGGCGGCTATGCCAATGCCACCGAGCTGGCGGACTATCTGGTGGCCAAAGGGATACCCTTCCGTGAGGCGCACCATATCGTCGGCGAGACTGTGGTTTATGCGCTTGAGGTGAAGAAGCCGCTGGAAGATCTCTCGCTGCCCGAGTTCCAGCGCTTCAGCCCCGTCATCGGCGAGGATGTCTATCCCAACCTGGAGCTGGAAGCGACGCTGGCCAAGCGGGTCGCCAAAGGCGGCGTCGCCCGCGAGCTGGTGGATGCGGCCCTCACCGCCGCCGAACAGTGGCTGGCCAAACGGGCGGGTTAAGTCGAACCTGCCCGGACTAGTGAACAACGGCAACCCCAGAGGTTGCCGTTTTTTGTTTGCCTGATGATGAATGAAGGGGAGGGGGATTGCCTGCCCAGATGCCAGGAAAAAGAGACCGTATCCTCAGCTCTGGTGCGTGGCATGGGCCCGCTGCACCGCCTGGGTGAGCAGGCTTTGCAACTGGCGTTCGGCCTCACCGGATCCATTGCCTGCTCCCAGCAGTACGACCCCCAGCGTGCCCGGCGACGGCAGCGCATCGGCCAACGGGGAGAGAGACGCCGGCATACCGATGGCAGAGCGCACTGTGATCCCGAGCCCTGCCTGCAAGGCCGCCCAGATCCCGCCCAGGCTCTGGCTGGTGAAGGCGATGCGCCACGGGATACCTGCATCGTCCAGAGCCTTGAGGGCTCGTGAACGCATCAGGCAGGGGGCATCGAAGAGCACCAGGGGCAAGGGCTCTCCGCGTGCCAGCAGGGGCGCCGGATCCCAGTTCGGGTGAGCAATCCACTGGAGTGACACCAAGTCGATGAGATGGGCGTCCATCTTCTCTTCCGGGTGCTGCCAGGCCAGGGCCATGTCGAGGGTTCCCTCCCTGATCCCTTTCATCAGCTGTGCATTGCGATCGATGCGCGTCGTCATGCGAAGCGCGGGGTGCTGACGACAGAGGGGGCCCAGCACGGCGGGCAGTAGGGATTCACCAAAGTCTTCCTGAACCCCCAGCCTGATCTCCCCTTGCAGCAGTTCCCCTTTCAGGGCAAGCACGGCTTCGTCATTGAGCTCAAGCAGCCGTTTGGCATATCCCAGCAGTCGTTCGCCACTGGCCGTTGGGACCAGGTGGCGGCCCCTCTTCATGACCAGTTCGGTACCGCATTGCTGTTCGAGTTTTTTCAACTGGGCGCTGACCGCCGAGGTGGAACGGCACAGCCGCTGCGCCGCCAGCGCAAAGCTGCCACAGTCCAGTCCAAGGACATAGCTGCGCAGAGCATCGAGATCCAGGTTCAGGGGAAGGGGTTGCATGATAGTCCTGATAATCGGGATTGTTTGTCTTGAACGTTTTGATTTTTAAAATTGTAGCAGTGATAGAGAGTGGCTTCACCAACCAAGGAGATTGCCATGACCCATCCTGTTCTTGATCGTGACGACCTGGCGCGGGCAGCGCCGAGACTGTCCCAGCTGGCGGAAGAGACGCTGTTTGGCGATATCTGGCAGCGACCCGCATTGTCTGCGCGTGAACGCAGCCTGATCACCCTGGCCATACTGGCGTCGCTGGGCCGGGTGCAACAGCTGCCGTGGCACATAGCGTTTGCCCAGCATAACGGCCTGACACGGGAGCAGCTGGAGGAGCTGTTCACCCATCTCGCTTTCTACGCCGGATTGCCTGCGGCGGTCACCGCTGTGAGCTACCTGCCCAGTCGTGAGGAGCCGCACCCATGCCGCTGACCCGTATCACTCTGCGCGAGGGGATGAGTGACGCGCGCCTGCAGCAAGTCTCCGATCTCTATCATGAGACCCTGGTGGAGGTGTTTGATGTACCGCGGGAGGACAAATTCCAGATCCTGGAGGCCTTGCCAGCCAAGGCGCTTGTTTATCATCCCCACTATCAGACCGGCCGCCGGGACGGAGACTTCATCCTCTTCCAGATCCTGGCGGGGAAGCCGCGCAGCACTGAGGTCAAGCAGCGGCTCTATCTGCGGCTTGCCGAGCGTCTGCACGCAGACATGGGCATTCACCCCGACAACCTCATGGTGGTCATTCAGCTGAACGGCAGCGAGGAGTGGAGTTTCGGACGAGGTCTCATGTTTCGGCAGGAGGTGATCTTATGATCGCCATGCATTACAGATTCACCCTGCCGGCGGATTACGACATGTGGCTT
This sequence comes from Aeromonas sp. 9A, assembly GCF_963900955.1. Lineage (NCBI taxonomy): Bacteria > Pseudomonadati > Pseudomonadota > Gammaproteobacteria > Aeromonadales > Aeromonadaceae > Aeromonas > Aeromonas sp. 9A. The sequence goes on along the minus strand of NZ_CAWRFG010000001.1, from coordinate 903,541 downwards.
ATCGAAGAGCGTATCGCCAGCAATGGCGCCAAACTCGACGGCTTCCCCGGCTTGCTGTTCAAGGCCTATCTCTATGGCCGCCATGACGAGGCCGCGCTGCCATGCCGGGAGAATCGCTATGCCCCCTTCTATGTGTGGCAAAGCGTCGAGGCGATGCACAGTTTCCTTGTCAGCGAGGGCTTCGCGGCGCTCACAAGGCAGTTTGGCTGGCCCCATATCGAGACCTGGCATCTGCTGTCAGCCCCGCAGATGGAGGCGCTTGACCAGGCCAGGGTGGCCATCTTGCGGCGCACCTGCATTGCGCCGCATTGCAGCCTGGCCGAGCTGCAAACCGGGGCCATGCTGAGCGGATGGGATGTTTCCCGTTGGCAATGGCTGGAGGTGGATCTCCTGCCGTCGCTGCCGCCGACGATACCGGCAGGGGCCGACGTCTATCACATTGGTTATCTCGCCAAAGGCGTTTCAGCCTGAGTGGGGGACGATGATATGAGGGGGATCCATGTCATCACTCGTCATTTGACCTGATGCTTCACCAGCATACGGTGTTAAATCTGGTGTGCAGTGAAGTGCTGGTGTTGAGCGCCTGATGGTCGTTGCCAGCCTCAGACGATCAAGGCTCTCGTGGGATGCCGGCAGGCAGATTCGAGATGACGGCGCTCGCCAGGCGGGGCATGATCTCGAGACATTGCGTACGGACACACTACCCCGGATAAAGGAGCCAGCATGTATCTGCCATCCCATTTCGAAACACCCGACCTCGCGTCGCTGCACCAACTGATCCTGGCTCACCCGCTGGGGGCCCTGATCACCCACGGTGAGCGGGGGCTGGATGCGAACCATCTGCCGTTCGAGCTGGACGCCGGCAGTGGCGAGCAGGGCGTATTGCGCGCCCATGTCGCCCGCAACAACCCGCTCTGGCAAGAGGCCAGCAATGGCGACGAGGTGTTGGTGATCTTCAAGGCTGCAGATGCCTATATCTCCCCCAGCTGGTATCCGAGCAAGCAAGTGCATCACCAGCAGGTGCCGACCTGGAATTACAGCGTGGTACACGCCCATGGCCGAATTCGTATCCACGATGATGCGCGCTTCGTTCGCCGTCTGCTGGCGAACCTGACACGGCGTCATGAGGCCGCCGAGCCCGCCCCCTGGAAGATGGCGGATGCGCCGAGGGAATATATTGAGGCCATGGTGCAGGCTGTTGTTGGTATCGAAATCGAGATAACCGAGCTGGTCGGCAAGTTCAAACTGAGTCAAAACAAGGCGGAGGCGGATCGTCAGGGCGCGGCAGACACCTTGCAAGCGCGTGGGCAGGTAGAGATAGCGGAGGCGATGCTGAGTCCACCTCCTTCACTACCCTAGCGTTGCATCCTGCGATCCGGGCCGACAAAAACGGCAACCCCCGAGGTTGCCGTTTTTATGTGTTTATTTTCAATCAGGCACTGGCATTGAGCAGCTTGCCGACCCCTTCGCCCTTGCCATTGGGCAGGGTCTGCTTGAAGGCGCTTAGCAGTTGATCCAGGTTCAGATCGCTGTTGCCCAGTGTGCCCTTGAGGGTATCGAGTCTGCTTTGCAGGGCATCCAAGCGGGTGCTCTGGGTGCCGTTAGCGAGCTGGTTGCGGGCTGTGTCTATGGCCTCGGTCAGAGAGTGGCCATTGTTTTCCTGACCCAGGGTCTGCATCAGCTCGCTCATAAACTGGTTGATGGCGGGGCGGTTCTGCTCGCTGTCGGCATCCTTGACCCCCAGCCGCTGGAACAGGCTCTGGACTGTGGGGGGCAGGCGTTCTTCCTGTACCGGCTCAGGTTCGGGCTGGGCTTTGGCATTGCTGCTCAGCAGATAGCTGCCCAGCTTGAGGGCTATCGAGGCGATGGGAAGCAGGGTGCTGATCATGATGTCACTCTCCGGTACGGCTGATGACAATGACAGAGCAGGGATTGAGCCAGGTTGGCGAAAAATGCAGCAATCTAAGACAGGGTGCTGATCCTGCTGTGAATTTAGTTTTTGGGGCTATATGGGGGAGGGGAAGGATTGCGGGAGAAGCGGCAAACCCTTGCAGCGCCAGGCTGGCCGGTTTGCCGCCGAGGTCGCCGGATCAGAGGTCCTTGAAGGGGCGACGCTTCTCCTCTTCGATGACGATGGCTTCCAGGTTGGCAATACGCTCCTGCAACTTGTTGATGATCACATCCTGCTTGCCGAGGCGGTCAGTGATGCGGGCATCTCCCAGCTGGTAACGGGCACGTTTGGTGAGATAGCCGAACAGCATGCTGATAAAGACGATCAGGACTATGCCTGTCCACATGGTCATGAGTGACTCCTTGTCGATAAATACGCGAGAAATGGCTCTGTTGTCTCATACCCGGTGAGGGGCCGCAATGCCCGCTCTGGTGGTGAGCATGAGCCCTGTGATACCCGGGCTCATGCCATCCGTTGCCCGGAACTTGATGCCAGCCAGGTTTGTCGTGGCGGCGGGTCTTGTCCCCTCAGACCCCCTGCCAGAGGGGGCGTCCGAGCCAGAGTCCCCACAGGGTGAGGTGCAGCAGCACGATAAACCAGAACACCAGCCGGTAGCTGCCCTTCTGGGTCTTGTGGCGTAGCCAGTGACGGGCGACCAGCGCCCCGGGCCAGCCACCGCACAGCTCCAGCAGATGGAGGCGAGATTCGGGGATGCGCCAGCCGCCGCGAATGGCCTGCCGCTTGTCGTGGGCGTAGGCCAGTACCGTCAGCAGGCTCATGGTGGTGAGGATGGCGAGCGGCCACCAGTTGGCGTCAGCCAGGCCAAGCCAGGCGGTCCAGAGCAGGGGAAACAGGGCGAGCCAGATCACAGTGCCAGCTCCCAGCCACGGGGGGCGTCAGGGCTCAGACTGCGGATCACGCGAGCGGGGTTGCCTACTGCCACCGAGTCGGCGGGGATGTCGCGAGTCACAACGGCGCCAGCCCCTATGATGGAGCGTGCCCCTATGGTGACACCGGGGCAGATGATGGCGCCGCCGCCAATCCAGCAGTCATCGCCTATGTGTACCGGCTTGTTGTAAGCGGTCCAGTTGCGGCGCTCCAGGTAATCCATGCTGTGGGTGGCCGTGTAGATCTGCACGTTGGGGGCCAGCAGCACATGGTTGCCGATATGCACTTCACCCACGTCGAGAATGGTGACGTTGAAGTTGAAGAAGGTCTGCTCGCCTATGTGGATATTGCGGCCAAATTCACAAGTGAAAGGAGTGCTTATCCAGCTGGAAGCGGGACAGTGGCCGAACAGCTCGCCGCACAGGCGCTGGCGCAGGGGGTGATCCCCGGCGGATGACGCATTGAGTTGTGCCAGCAGCGCCTGACCCCGGATCCTGTCATTCGCTATCTCCTCGCTCTGGCTATCCAGGGCGCCGCCCGCCAGTATCTTGTCCCAGTCGCTTGCCATGCTCGTCTCTCCTCATGTGCCAAGAGGAGCCAGTATACGCCACCCGTCTTGCAGCGTCAGGCTGTCACTTGCTGCAAGATCAGGCGCTTGGCCAGATGAGCGGCAGGATCAGCAGGGCAGAAACCAGATAGGGCAGCAGCACCATGAGTCCCAGCCGGCGCCCGCCGATACCCAGTGCCAACACGCCTTTCACCAGCGAGTTGACCAGCCCTGCCAGCAGTATGCCCCGGGCTGCGACCTCCAGCCCCAGCTCCTTGTGGGAGAGCTGGGAGAGAGAAAGCGTAATGGCGTCCACGTCCGTGATCCCCGACACCAGTGCCAGCAAATAGACACCCGAGTCACCCACCCGGCTTTGCAGCAGTGTTGCCATGAAACCTATCAGCGCCAGCAGCAGGCCAAACTTGATGGCGGTGGCGAGATCCAGCGGATTGCTGGTTTGGGGCTGCACTGGCCCGTCGGTCAGCGCTTCCCGCTGGCGCCAGAACCAGAATGCAAAGCCGTAGACAATGACTGCCAGCAGCAGCAGGGGAGCGGCGAGGCGCATCGCCAGCTCCTTGTGGATCAGCAATACCAGCACCAGCAGCCGCACCCACATGGTGGCCCCCGCCAGCAGTATGCCGGTGGCCAGCAGCCGCTCCAGCCCGCCCTGCTCCTTGTTGAGGCGGGCAAACTGCAAGGTGAGAGCGGTAGAGGAGGCGAGTCCCGCCAGCATGCTGGTGAGCACCAGCCCGGCGCGGGTGCCGAGCAGACGCACCGCGAAGTGGCCACAAAACGAGATGCCGGCGATCACCACTACCATCAGCCAGATCTTGAAGGGGTTGAAGGCATCGAGGGGCCCCATCTCCTCGTTGGGCAGCACCGGCAGCAGCACCAGGGAGATAAGCAGAAAGCGCAGTGTGGCGTGAAATTCGGTTTCGCTGAGAAACAGCATCCCTTGCTGGATCTTGCCCTTGAGCCCCATCAAGAGAGCGGCCAGTACGGCGCAGGCCACCGCCTCGCTCGGGCTCAGCAGCACGGACATCAGCCCCAGCAGATAAGTGAGCAGCATGGCCACCGAGCTGGTGAGGCCGAACTCTCCTTGCCAGCGCTGGGCCAGCCAGACCGAGAGGCCGCAGCCCATGACCACAGCCAGCAGACCGAGCAGCGGCAGCCAGGGGCCCAGGGTCGGCAACAGCAGGGCGCAGACGCCGCCGAGCAGGCCGATGAGGCCATAGGTTCGCATCCCGGCGATGCGCTGGTTGTCCCCCAGCTGGCGCACCTGCCAGCCACGCTCCAGCCCTATGATGAGGCCGATGGCCAGCGATACCAGGGCGCCATTGACGGGGTCTGCATTGATCCACATAACGACTTCCTTTTCGCTGTGTGATTGCCTTGAACCCATGATGGCACATGCTGTACCGGGGCAGAGAGGCATGGCTCACAGAGTGTGCGAGTGGGGCCGTGCGGCGGATTGATATGAGCAAAAGAGATAAGCAAAGCGTTATTTCTTGGTTCTCGGCATAACAAGCCCGCGGCATGCTGTATTCAACCCAAGGATATGGAGTATCACTATGAAACTGCGAATGACAGCCCTCACCCTGCTCTCCCTGTTGGCCCTCGGTCAGGCCAATGCCGCCGAGATCCGTCTGCTCAACGTCTCCTACGATCCGACTCGCGAGCTGTTCCAGGAGTACAACGCCGCTTTTGCCAAAGAGTGGAAAGCGAAGACGGGTGACGATGTTGTGGTGAGCCAGTCTCACGGTGGTTCCGGCAAGCAGGCGCGGGCCGTGGTGGATGGGCTGGAGGCGGATCTGGTGTCGCTGGCGCTGGCCTATGACGTCGATGCTGTCGCCAAGGAGGGGCTTATCGCCGCCGACTGGCAGAGTCGCCTTGCCAACAACGCGTCCCCTTACACCTCCACCATCGTCTTCCTGGTACGCAAGGACAATCCCAAGCAGATCAAGGATTGGGGCGATCTGGTGCGCAAGGATGTGGCCATCGTCACCCCCAACCCCAAGACCTCCGGCGGGGCGCGCTGGAACTACCTGGCGGCCTGGGGCTATGCCCTGAAGAAAAGCGGCAGTGAGGAGGGGGCCAGACAGTTCGTCGGCGATCTCTACAAGAACGTCAAGGTGCTGGATTCAGGGGCCCGTGGCGCCACTACCAGCTTTATCGAGCGCGGTCTCGGCGATGTCTTGCTGGCGTGGGAAAACGAAGCCCTGCTGGTGCTGGGTCAGGCAGGCAACAGCGACAAATTTGAACTTGTGGTGCCGTCTGTCTCCATCCTGGCGGAGCCGCCGGTGGCCGTGGTCGACAAGGTGGCCAGGAAGCATGGCACCGAGGCTGTCGCCAAGGGGTACCTTGAGTATCTCTACTCGGACGAGGGGCAGCGCATCATCGCTAAGTATCACTACCGTCCCAGCAATCCGGCGATCCAGAAGGAGACGGCAGCCCAGTTCCCGCAACTGACCCTGTTTACCGTCAAGGATCTGGAAGGGGATTGGGACAAGGCCCAGCAGAAGCACTTCGCCCAAGGCGCGCTGTTTGACCAGATTTACCAGCCGGGCGGCTAAGGCCCCCTGCTTCCTTGTGGCATGTTCACCCCGCACTGGCCCCTGTGCCAGCTGATAGGAGCACCAAGATGAACAAGATCCTCCTGGTTCCCGGTCTGCACAACAGTGGGCCGGATCATTGGCAGAGCCGCTGGCATCAATATTTCCCCCACTGGCAGCGCATGGTTGGCCTGCCGTGGGACAAGCCGGACCTGACGGTCTGGAGCGCCAAGCTGGCGAGCAAGCTGCGCAGCCGGCGCGGCCGGGCCCATCTGGTGGCCCACTCCTTCGGCGCCCTGGCGGCCATCACGGCGGCGCGCCAGCAGCCTGACAAGGTGGCCTCGCTCTTAATCGTGGCGCCGGCGGACCCCGCCCACTTCGGCATAGTGGATGAGGCGCTGGCCGGTTCGCTCAAGGTATCGGCCCAGCTGATCGCCAGTCGTAACGATCCCTGGCTCAGTTTCGAGCGAGCCGAATACTGGAGTCGCCAGTGGCAGGTGCCGCTGTTCGATGCCGGTGAGGTGGGCCATATCAATGCCCAGTCCGGTCATGGGGAGTGGAGTCAGGGACTCAACCTGCTCGGCACCCTCTATCGCCGGGCCGAGATGGTGGTCGAGCCTGCGCCTGCTGTGTGGGAGCGACGTGCGGCCCTCAGTTTTCGGTGAAAGGGTTGCCAATAGCCGTTCAATTTGCAGAGAAGGAGAGAGAGCACCCGACATGACAACAGCCTGATTTTGATTGCTTGGTACATTGCACGACGCTCCATTTTTTAGGTCTTTTATTTATATAAAAGACCTTTTTTTCATTTTATGGCGCTAAAAACCAGTGCCGCCCTGGTTAGATAAAAAAGTGCTTAGCAAAGGCGTTATTGGTGTTTGTTGTCTCAAACAGGCGTGCGCAGAATCGCTGTATCGAATGTTTTTCATAACAAACGGAAGCGTTATGCGATTTGGTTCTTACTCCGTCTTGCCAGGCTTTGGTCCGACCCTCGGCTTCAGCCTGCTCTATCTCGGTATCCTGGTGCTGCTGCCGCTCTCGGCGCTGGTGTTGTTCGCGGTGAACAATCTTACTGCGGGGGAATTCTGGCAGGTGATCGGCTCACCCCGGGTGCTCGCCTCCTTTCGCCTGAGTTTCGGTGCCGCTTTCATCGCGGCGCTGCTGAACAGCCTGTTTGGCCTGATCCTCGCCTGGGTACTGGTGCGTTACAGCTTCCCCGGTCGCCGGCTGGTGGATGCGCTGATCGATCTGCCGTTCGCCATGCCCACCGCCGTCTCCGGTATTGCCCTGTGCGCCATCTTCGCCCCTAACGGCTGGATCGGGCAGTGGGTCGCCCCACTGGGCATAGAGCTTGCCTACAACCCCATCGGCGTGGTGATTGCCCTCACCTTCATCGGGTTGCCTTTCGTGGTACGCACCCTGCAGCCAGTGCTGCGGGAGGCAGAGACGGAACAGGAAGAGGCCGCCGCCAGCCTGGGGGCTGACCGTTGGCAAACCTTTTTGCGGGTGCTGTGGCCAACCCTGATCCCGGCACTGCTCACAGGTTTTGCCCTGGCGTTTGCCCGTGGCGTGGGGGAGTACGGCTCCGTCATCTTTATCGCCGGCAATCTGCCCATGGTTTCCGAGATTGCCCCCCTGATGATCATGAGTCATCTGGAGGAGTACGACTATGCAGGCGCTTCTGCCATCGCCGTGGTCATGCTGCTGGTATCATTCATTTTGTTATTGCTCATCAACAAGTTGCAGGCCTGGAGCTGGGCACGCATAGGAGGGACTCGCGTATGAGCGCATCCAACTCGACACTGGATCTGGTCCAGGGTGTGGCGCCAGCCCCGCTGCTCCGCCACCCTTCCGTCACGCGTGAGCCCGTCTGGGTCAAATGGCTGCTCATTGCCCTTGGGCTGGGCTGGTTTGCCGCTCTGCTGCTGTTGCCGCTGGCTACCGTCTTCATTCAGGCGCTGAGCCCGGGCCTCACCTTCTTCTGGCACGCCATCAGCGAGCCGGATGCCCTGAGCGCACTGGGCTTGACCGCCCTGGTCACGCTTTGCGCCGTGCCCCTCAACCTGCTGTTCGGGCTGGCGGCGGCCTGGGCCATAGCCCGCTTCCGCTTCCCAGGTCGGCAGCTGCTCATCACCCTCATCGACCTGCCGTTCTCTGTCTCGCCGGTGATCGCCGGGCTCATGCTGGTGCTGCTGTTCGGCAGTCGCGGCTGGTTTGGCGACTGGCTGAGCGAGCACGACATCAAGGTCATCTTCGCCACCCCGGGCATCATTCTGGCCACCACCTTTATTACCGTGCCCTTCGTGGTGCGCGAGCTGTTGCCCCAGATGGAGGCGCGCGGCCCGGAAGAGGAGGAGGCGGCCATCATGCTGGGGGCGAGCGGTTTGCAAATGTTCTGGCGAGTGACCCTGCCCGGCATCCGCTGGAGCCTGATGTATGGCCTGCTGCTCTGTACCGCCCGGGCTGTGGGGGAGTTTGGAGCTGTCTCAGTGGTCTCCGGCCATATTCGCGGCCAGACCAATACCCTGCCGCTGCATATCGAGATCCTCTACAACGAGTACCAGACCGGCGCCGCCTTCGCGGTGGCAAGCCTGCTGGCGCTGTTCGGGATCTTCACCCTGCTGGGAGAAACCCTGCTGGCCCGGCTACGCGGGCAGCCTGACAAGCCCCACTGATATTGCGAGAGAGGCCCGGCTGCGCGACCTGCCGGGCCCCATACCCCATTGATCTCGATATAACGATTATTGAAAAGAGGCATCTATGAGCATTCAGGTTCAAGGGCTCAACAAGCATTTCAATCAGTACGCGGCGCTGGCCGACATCAACCTCGACTTTCACGATGGCGAGCTGGTGGCGCTGCTGGGCCCCTCCGGCTGTGGCAAAACCACCTTGCTGCGCATCATAGCCGGGCTGGAGCAGGCCGACTCTGGCCACGTCATCATCCGCGGTGAGCATGCAACCGACCTTGATGTGCGTGAGCGCAACGTGGGTTTCGTGTTCCAGCACTACGCCCTGTTTCGCCACATGACGGTGTTCGAGAACGTGGCATTCGGCCTGCGGGTCAAGCCGAGGTCAGAGCGTCCCACCGAGGCTGTCATCCGCGCACGGGTCAAGGAGCTGCTGGATCTGGTGCAGCTCAGCCATGTGGCCGATCGCCACCCGACCCAGCTCTCCGGCGGTCAGCGCCAGCGGGTCGCCCTGGCCCGCGCCCTGGCGGTGCAACCCAAGGTGTTGCTGCTGGATGAGCCCTTCGGTGCCCTCGATGCCCAGGTACGCAAGGAGCTGCGCCGCTGGTTGCGCGAACTGCATGACGAGTTGCATGTCACCAGCCTGTTCGTGACCCACGATCAGGAGGAGGCGCTGGAGGTGGCGGATCGGGTGGTGCTGATGAACGCCGGCCGGGTCGAGCAGATAGGCACACCGGCCGAGGTCTATGACCAGCCCGCCAGTGCCTTTGTGCACAGCTTTCTCGGCAGCGTGAACCTGTTTCGCGGTCGGGTGGCAGGTCAGGGGCTCGGCATTGGCGAACAGTGGCTGGGAGGCCCCATCAGCTCCCATCTGGCAGAGGGCAGCGCTGCGATCGCCTATGTGCGTCCCCACGAGCTGGAGATAGTGCCTGCGGATGCAAGCGGGGGGATCCGCGCCACCATCACCCGACTGCTGCCCATGGGACCCCGTATCCGGGTGGAGTTGCGTGGCATTGGGGATACAAACGGTGCACACTTCGAGGCCGAATTGAGCAAAGAGGCGGCCAGGGCATTTGTCCCGGGGCAGGGGGTGCGGCTGGTAGCCAGGCAGGCCCAGCTCTATCCGGACTACCAGATTTGATGGCCAGGGTTTGCATCCAGGCGAGAGCGACGCGCCGCCACCCTTGCCAACCGAGAGGATCAAGGTGTGACCCTTTTATCGCGATAACCGTATCAGGCTTGCAGTCCGGCACAGGGTCGGGCTGGCAATAACAAAAACGGCGGCGGGACCAACCCGACCGGCTTGTCAGCGCAGGAGGCGATGGCGTGAATTTTCAGCAGTTACGCATTATACGGGAAGCGGCGCGGCGGGATTACAACCTGACCGAGGTGGCCAATGCCCTGTTTACCTCCCAGTCCGGGGTCAGCCGCCATATTCGCGAGCTGGAGGAGGAGCTGGGGATAGAGCTGTTCATCCGCTATGGCAAGCGGCTGCTCGGCATGACGGAGCCGGGCAAGGAGTTGCTGGTGATCGCCGAGCGCATCCTCAATGACGCCAACAATATCCGCAAACTGGCCAGCACCTTTGCCAACCGCGAGTCCGGCAGGCTGCTGGTGGCCACCACTCACACCCAGGCCCGTTACGCCCTGCCGCGGGTGGTGAAGGCGTTTCGCGAACAGTTTCCGCTGGTGCAACTGGAGTTGCGTCAGGGCAGCCCTGAGGAGATAGTGCGGCTGGTGCAGACCGGCGAGGTGGATATCGGCATCAGCAGCGAGCGGCTCGACAAGAGCGAAGGGGTGGTGGCGTTTCCCTACTACCGCTGGCATCACAACATAGTGGTGCCCGAGCAGCACCCCCTCACCGCCGAGCGGGAGCTGACCCTGGCGGCGTTGGCACATTGGCCCATCATCACCTATCAGGCCGGCTTGACCGGACGGGCGCGGGTGGATGAGGCATTTGCCGAAGCGGGGATCACGCCGCAGATATTGCTGACTGCCCAGGATTCGGACGTCATCAAGACCTATGTCGAGCTGGAGATGGGGGTCGGCATATTGGCGGACATGGCATTTGATACCCAGCGCGACAGGGGGCTGGTGCAGCTTGACGGCAGCCGACTGTTTGCGCCACATACCGCCTGGATCGGGCTCAAGCAGGGGCAGTTCCAGCACAATTTCGCCTGGCAGTTTATCCAGCTCTGCAATCCGGAGCTGGCGCTGGCAGACATTCAGGCCCGCGCCATGGGCGGTGAGCCTGTCATCGACTACCAGATCTGAACCTTGCCAGACGATGTGAAACGGGGAGCGAATGGCTCCCCGTTTTGTTTATGGCGTTATCACTCTGTGCCGGGTCAGTTCAGCGCAATCCAGGCGTCCTGCCAGTTGGTGCCGATACCCGGCTTATCCGGGCGGGCGCTGGCCGACTTCAGGTCGGCAATCCCGCCATCGACTACCCGATCCGAGCCTTGCCAGAGTACGTAAAACGGGGAGCCATTAGCTCCCCGTTTTGTTTATGGCGTTATCACTCTGTGCCGGATCAGTTCAGCGCAATCCAGGCATCCTGCCAGTTGGTGCCAATACCAGGTTCATACTGGGTGGCGCTGGCCGACCACTGGCTGCACCAACCTCGGTAGGGGAAGGGCTTGCACTGATAGACCTTGCCGTTCTTGGGCTGCAACACCTTGGTGCCGTCCGTGTAGGAGGTCAGTCCCTGCGGGAAGGTGAACTGGTAGTCACCGCCACCTGCCGAGTCCTTGAGCATCAGGTCCAGGGTTTGTTGCAGGGCTTCGCCACCCGCCTTCGGCTTGGCCTCGATCACCAGTTGGTGGTGACCTGCGCTGAGCCCGGTGAGCGGCATGGTGAAGCTCTGGCTGCTGTCCTTGATGTCGGCGGCAGACTGCCCCCTGGCCACACCACCATGGTCATACAAGGTATTGGTGACAGTCAGATCCCCCTGGGCAGTGATGGTGAAGTCGAGGGTCACCTTGCCGTCGTCGAGCAGGTATTCACTCTCCAGACCGCTCACGCTGATGTCGTTGCCCACCGGCGGTTGCAGCTGTTCGAGCTGGATCTCGACCCGTTCCAGTGCGCTGCCTGCCTTGAGGTAGACAGGGTTCTGGCCGTAGACGGGGTTGAACTGATTGTCGGCGTTCTGCTGACCGGCGCGGATCTGGCTCTGCTCCGCATTGATCTTGCTGGCCAGGGCATGGGCCCAGTTGTTTTTCTGGCCCTGTTCCGTGGTGGTGATGGTCAACTCGGTCTGCAGATCGGGGCGCACGCCATTGGCGTCGAACACCAGAGCTCTGGCCTTGTCACCGGCCGCCAGATCGGTGGAGGGATAAATGGTGCCCCCCTGGCTCCAGCTCAAGGGGGGCTGGGTGCCGCCCTTGAAGTTGGCATCGATCAGGTTGTAGAAGCTGTTGCTGGTATCGCCCACTTCCCACACCCCCAGGATCAGCTGATAACCGGTGCGCTCCGGCAGGTTGCAGTTGTGAGTGACCTGCTTGGGCGGCTGTACCATGTTGCCATCCACCACGCAGAAAGGGGTTAGATCGAAGGCGGCACGGGTTAGCGGCTGGTTCGGGTTCCAGTCCTGTTTGGTGAGGTAGTAACGCCAGTTGCGGGTGACATGGTTGGCGGTGAAGGTCCAGCTGATGGCGAATGGCCCTGCCTGTACTTCACGTCGGGTCCAGCGATCGCTGGTCTGGGCGTTGAGTTCACTCCAGTTCGGGCTGCCCGCCGAGGCAATCTGACCATCCTGAGGGCCGGATTGCGGGAAGCCGGAGGGGCCCTCCACGCTCTGGGGCTCCCACTGCACTGCGCCACACTGGCTGTTGCCACCGGTCTTGCACAGATAGTTGCGCGATTCCGGCTGACTGATGTAGCCGTGGGCGAGTACGCCACCACTGGCCAGCAGCGCCAGCGCTGCCGCGACGTGATTGAGTTGGATTTTTGCTGCCATACATTCCTCTGTTCGATAGATGTGGGCAGTCAAGTTGGCAGGGGAGTTCCCCGATACACACCTGAGTGTGGCAACCCCGCTATCCTGGACGACATGTCTTTAGACCGGAGGCTTTGCGTCCTGGCCTTTCAACCAGTTTGCCAAATGACTACATAAAGGGTCATGGTGTCGCGTATTGCGACACCATCATCATGGCCAATTTTGATTAGTTAATTAAGTGTAAATGTTTACAGCTTGACTCATCGGAGTAGAGCTAAAGCTTAACGCTATGTTTTTAATGGTGTATTTAATCGGCAAGGCAGGCTGAATGTCGCCCATCATGTCGATAAGATGCAAAAATTCGACATTTTTCATCAATGAAAAAATCCTCTGCCAGCGGGCTGGCAGAGGATGAGTTGCGACAGGGCAAGACGGATCAGTGGCGAGCGCGGGGGCGTTCGGCCTGATGTGATTGCTGATGCAGGGGGGCCAGCCGCTGTGCCAGGGTCTGATCGATGGCAGTGCCCAGTTTGAACACCGCCAGTCGCTCATCCAGACTGCGGGAGAGGTCTGCCAGCAGCTCGCTCTCTTTCGCCAGATAGGTGGCGGATTGTGACATCTCCTGGGCCGAATCATTGATGCCACTGACGTTGCGGTTCATATCTTCGGCCACCACGCTCTGCTGTTCCGCCGCTGTGGCTATCTGGATCGCCATGTCGCTCACATGCTGGATGTGGTTGACGATGAGGGAGAGATCCTGCCCTGCCTTTTGGGACTGGCTGACGCTGTTCTCCGCCAGCTTGCGGCTGGCATCCATGGCATTGGCGGCGGTCACTGCCCGCTGCTGCAGTTGGGCTATGGTGCTCTGTATCTCTTCGGTGGACTGGCGGGTGCGGCTCGCCAGCTGGCGTACCTCGTCGGCGACCACGGCAAAGCCGCGTCCCTGTTCCCCGGCCCTGGCTGCTTCAATGGCGGCGTTGAGGGCCAGCAGGTTGGTCTGCTCGGAGATGGCGCTGATGACGGCGGTCACCTCGCTTATCTGCATCACTCCCTCCTTGAGCTGATTGACCTGCTGGGTGGCCTGTTCCACCTCTGTGGCCAGCGCCTGTATGCCATTGACACTGGCATGCACATCACGGTTGCCCAGCCCGGCCTCGCTGGTGGCTTCCTGGGTATCCCGGGCGGTATTTTCGGCGTGACCCGCTACATCGGCAATGGTGGCGCTCATCTCGTTCATGGCGGTGGCGAGCTGGGAGAGCTGGTCCCGCTGGCTGTTGACCGCCTGATTGGTCTCCTCCGCCGAGGAGGCGATCCGCAGGGCAGCATCCGCCACATTGCGGGCCCCCTGGCTGGCTTCAAGCAAGGCGTGGCGAATGGCATCGAGCCCCTGGTTGGTACATGCGGCGACGACCCCCATCTCATCCTTGCCGTGTACCGGTATGCTGATCACCAGATCCCCGGCCGCCACCTGCTGCATGGCTCGCTTGATCTCGGCCAGGGGAGTGACGATGGAGCGGCTGATGGCAAACCCCAGCAGCCCCATCAGCAGGATCACCAGCAGGGTGGCGCCCCCCATCAGCTGGTACTGGGACCAGATGGTGGCTTCAATGTCCTGCAGCAGTACGCCAGAGCCCAGGATCCAGCCCCAGGGCTGATAGCCGGCGACCAGCGACATCTTCTGGGCGGCATCACCGGAGGGTCCGATCCACTGGTATTCAAGGCGGCCATGCTGGCCACCCTTGCCGAGTTCCACCATGCGTTGCCAGTGATCCCCGGCCGTCTCGGTGCCGCTCTGGCCCATCTGCTGGCCGACCAGCTCCGGTTTGACGGGGTGTACCACGACGTGGCGCGTTTCATCGAGTACAAACAGATAGTTGTCACCATCGAAGCGCATGCTGTTGAGCATGGCCTTGGCTTCTGCCTGAGCCTGGGCTGCTGGCAAGGTGGTGGCGAGTGACTGGATGCGGCTCATGGCGAGATCCAGCACGGCCTGCAGCCGGGCCTCCCGCTCACTCATCAGATTGCGATGCAAGGCACTGGCCGAAATAAGCAGCAGTGCGATGAAACCGACTAGCGCCAGTGAGAGCAGCAACATCAATTTGCGGCTCACAGCGATATCACCAAGCTTGAACATAAGGTCTCCCTGATTTCCCTGTGGGTCTTGTTGTGGCCAGACATGACAATGGCCCTGATTATTTAATTATTAACATTTAATTAACTTTCAATAACTTGTTGTGACTGAATGCTAATTGAGTGTTTTGACAACCAGTATAGCCAGCAGACAGAAACCGTCGCTTTTGGTAGCGTGGTTGTGCGCATCCCGGCGCATCATTTGCCAAAAAATGTGAATGGCTTGGCATTTCACCAAAAAGGAGCGGGCACCCGTGCGGGTCAGCCCCATACAAGAGGGAATTTATGCATTCCATTGCCAGGAATTATTTGAATCAGCTCAATGCCGATTACCTGCAGGTACACAGGCGCAAGGAGGACCTGTTCTGGTCCACTTACATGGGCACCAGTGACGATCAGGCAGGTTTCACCGCCGCCGAGCAGGCCTACAAGGCGTTTTGCGCCAACCCGGCCCGACTGCCGGAGCTCAGAGAGATGCTGTCCCGGGCCGAAGAGGCGGATCTCAAGCGTGGTCTGGGGGGCTGGATTGCCTTCTTCGAGTGCAACGTCATCGAGGATCCGGCTGCCGCCGCCCTGATGGACGAGCTGGTGGCGGCCGAGGCGGTGCTGTTTGCCCGTCGCCGGGAGCTGAAACTCAGCTTGCTGGATGAGCAGGGTCAGCAGGTCGCCGGCAGTCTGCCCGCCGCCAGCACCTCCCTTGCCGCCAGCCCGAACGAGGCGGTGCGCCAGAGCGCGCTGGCCATGTTCCATACCCTGGAACAGTGGGTGGTCGACAACGGCTTTCTCGAGGTAGTGGCGATCCGCAATCGCTTCGCCCGTGCCATGGGGTATCGCGACTATTTCGATTACAAGGTGCGCAAGAACGAGCAGATGAGCCCGGAACAGCTGTTTGCCGTGCTGGATGATTTTATCGCCCGCACCGAGCAGCGGGTGCAGCAGAGTCTGGCAGAGCTGAAAAGCGCCAAGGGAGAGGCGGCGCTGCAGCCCCACAACCTGCGCTATTTCGTCAGCGGCGACGTGACCCGCCAGCTCGACCCCTATGTGCCTTTCTCGCGGGCGCTGAAGGACTGGGTCGAGAGCTTCCGCCGGCTCGGCATCCAGTATCGCGATGCGACCCTGACCCTGGATCTGTTGACCCGGGAGGGGAAATACGAGAACGGCTTCTGCCACGGCCCTGTGCCCAGCTTCTGGCAGGAGGACAAGTGGGTTCCCGCCGTGGTCAACTTCACCAGTCTGGCCAACCCGGCTCAGGTGGGCAGCGGCTGGAGTGGCCTCAATACCCTGTTCCACGAGGGGGGCCACGCCGCTCACTTTGCCAATGTGACCGGCAACGCCCCCTGCTTCTCTCAGGAGTTTCCACCCACCTCCATGGCCTATGCCGAGACCCAGTCCATGTTCTGCGACAGCCTGCTGGACGATGCGGACTGGCTCAAGCGCTATGCCAGGAACGCGGAGGGAGAGGTGATCCCAGATTCGCTCATCAAGGCCATGATAGCGGCGCGTCAGCCGTTTCGTGCCTTCAACGAGCGCCAGATAGCGCTGGTTTCCTACTTCGAGCGGGATCTCTACGCCATGGAGGAGAGCGATCGCACTCCGGACGCCGTGCTGGCGCTGGCCCGTCAGTGGGAGCGCAAGATACTGGGGACAGAGAGCCCGAGGCCGCTGCTGGCCATTCCGCATCTGCTGAATCAGGAGTCGGCTTGTGCCTATCACGGCTATCTGCTGGCACTGATGGCGGTGGAGCAGACCCGCGCCTATTTCCTTCAGCGCGATGGTTATCTCACCGACAACCCGCGTATCGGTCCGGATCTGGCGGCTCACTACTGGGGGCCGGGCAACGGCATGACCCACGATGAGACGCTGCGCAGCCTGACCGGCGAGGGATTCAGCGCAGTGCCGCTGGCCGAGGTATGCAACCAGAGCGTGGCCGACGCCTGGGCGCAGGCCCAAGCCTGCATGGCGGCGGCGCAGCAAAGGCCGCCGGCCGGTGAGGGGGCGCCCCTCAATGCCCGCATCCGGGTGGTGCATGGCAGTGAGCTGATTGCCGACAACAGCGAGTCGGAGGCGCGCATGCTGGCGGACTTCGAGGGCTGGATCCGGCGCCAGAGCGAAGTCGAGCCCGCCACCCTGGGCTAGATGAACCCCGCCTGCAAAAGAGCCCTGCCAATTGGCAGGGCTCTCTCTTTATATGGCGAGCGAGTCGATCACATCGTCAGCAGGGTGACCGGCTTGCCCTTGAGGGCGACGAGCAGGTG
This sequence comes from Aeromonas sp. 9A, assembly GCF_963900955.1. Taxonomy (NCBI): domain Bacteria; kingdom Pseudomonadati; phylum Pseudomonadota; class Gammaproteobacteria; order Aeromonadales; family Aeromonadaceae; genus Aeromonas; species Aeromonas sp. 9A. Next base: position 886,597 of record NZ_CAWRFG010000001.1, on the reverse strand, counting down.
CTTGCCCGGCAGTTTCTGGCCATCGAGCATGATGGAGCTGTTGCTGAAGTTGGCTACCAGGCGGCTGCCATCCGAGAAGCGGGTCTCCTGCACCCGGCCCGGCCCGTCGCGCCAGCGAAATCCCACCAGCGCCTTGTCCCACAATGCCTCGTGCAGCGGCGCGAATTGATCGCTCAGTCTGACCAGCTCGGGCAGGCGGCTCTCCAGGGTGCTGCGGCTCAGGTTGACCAGCGGCGGTGTGTTGTAAAGCAGGCCGAGCAGGGCGCGCTCCTCCTTGATGCCCGGGAACTTGAGGTTGTCCAGCAGCCAGTGATGGCTGTTGAGCACTGAGTCGTGGAACACAGCCTGATAGAGGGGCAACCTGTCTGCCGGCTTGAACACGGTTTTCAGGTAGCGCGGCTTGAGGCGCGCGGGCTGAAAGAAGACCTGCGGCGCCTCGTCCGGCCACCACTTGCCGAGGTAATAGGGAGACTTGGCCTGCTTGCGCATGCTGGCGTCCTGCCAGCCGAACCCCCAGCTCTGGATGCCGTGGGCAAACATCAGCGGCTTGCTGGTGAGGGCATTGCCATCCTCCGAGCCCAGCACCAGTCCGAGCCGCTCTCCCACCCAGGCCATGCGGGCATTGCGGGCGGCGATCATGGCCTGGCTCCCCTGCTGATGAGCCGGGTTGTAATCGTTGGAGGCCATGGCGGTGCCATCCACGTCGAGGAACAAGCTGTTGATGCCGCTGGCTTTGGCCAGCTCGCTCATGCGGCTCTTGGCGAAGGGCAGGGTGCAACCGGGATTGAGGTAGGCGCCCTCGCCACCAAAGCCGGGTTTGGGTTTGCCGTTGGCCTCCATGATGGCGCAGCGCTTGCCGATCTTGGGAGGGATCTGGGCGGTGAGCCAGCTGTCGTTGCTGCCGGGGAGGATGGCGGTATCGTAGGAGTCATAGCTGCCCACCAGATAGCCCAGGCGCTGGGCGGCGGTGACGGCATAACCCTGTTGCAGAGCCGCCGTCCATTGCGGGGTGCCGAGCCAGAGCTTGTGCAGTCCCGCCTGTTGCAGGGCTTCTATCACCGGCAGTGACAGGCCCTGCCCCCAGCGAGTCTGCGCAACCAGCAGATCCCCCAGTTGACCCCTGACCCACTGCTGGCGCAGGGCCAGCACCTTGCTCTGGCTGACGGGGCCCTGCTGGGCGGGCAGGGGGAGCTGGCTGGCAATCAGCCGGTTGAGCCCGGCCATGATCAATGTCTGCTGCCAGGGTTCGGGAGCCGTTGCGGCCAGCGCTTCCCGCTCCTCGCCGCTGAACGTTTGCAGCCAGGCCGGCTTTTGATTGAGTCTGGCCTGCAGGCCAGGCCAATCCTTCACATCCTGTCGATCCAGCAGGGCATCTCCCCACAGATAGACATGGCTGGCACCAATCAGGCGGCGGCCAGCGGGGATCCGGGCAAACTTGTCGGCGAGGGATTGCCACTCCCCCTCGGCCTGCAACCACTCCCGATAGCGACGGGCCCCTGCCAGCCAGTCATCCCCCACGCTCAGACGCACCACCATGGGAGCCTGCTGGTTGAAGCTGCTGAATTCGTGGCGGGCGCTCAGTTGCAGGCGCCCCCCCTTGCGGGTGAAGTTGAGCTGGTTGTCGTAGGGGGTTTGCAGGATCCAGCTGTAGGTCTGTTTGCCTGCATCCTGGCTCCACAGCGGCAGCTTGAGGTCGTAATGGGTGTTGAGTTCGGCCAGTTCGTCGCCGACATAGCCGAGCCAGTCGCTGTCACGCACCGAGAAGCGGCTGCCCTCGCCAAAGGCCATGGAGAGGTGGGTCTGGTTTTTCGGCAGACTGTACCAGGCCAGCTGACGGGGCGTGTCGCTGACAAGGGTCAGCAGCAGATCATCACCATCCAGTTTGACCTCGACCCTGGCGTCCTGGGCAGGCCAGTGCCAGCTGGCCTCTTGCTCCCCCCGGGTCAGCTTGTCGACCTGACGGGCGGGTTGGCCGTCACTGACCGGCACCTTGTTGACCGAGATGGCCAGGGTATCGGGGGCGATGCGATAGCTCAGCGTCTCCCCTTGCAGTATCAGGGGGGCGGCGGCCAGAGGCGCCGCCAGCAGTGAAATCAGCAGGCAGCCCAGTACTGGCGCCTTTATCCGTAAACCCTTCATTCAAGATCCTTGGCCAAGTCGATGGCATCAGGGTACGCCCTTGCCCGTTCTGCGGTACAGCCAAATTTGCCCGCACCAGCGGCGGCAAGCCATAGCCTCTTGCCTGGAGCCAGAAGCGGTTGAGGTCGATGATTTCCTGTCAGGGGGTTATCAGATGGGGCTTGTTTGTGGTCGTGACGTAGTCTGTCGTAGTCAGCCAATACTGGATTCGGATGCGCCAGATTCGCTGCAGGGGGCAATCAAGGGGAGAAGCTTAACCCCATTGCTTGATGAACCTCCGATGCAGGCCAATCAAAATGGAATTCTGTTAATTACCTCAATAGTAATAGTGAAAAATTGAGTCCACAGGGACAGGCAACAGACGGTGGCTTATCGAGAATGGTTCCTGTCTGACTCGATTGACTAACTCGCCTACCGCTGCAGAATTGGCCGCCTCGCCACCCCCGATGCGAATCGGGTTCGGAAAGTCACAGGTCTCTTCCCGGAGACAGCTGGACCGCGCATTGAGGAAGGCGTTGGTTCATCCCTCGCCTTTCACCATCACAACCGCACATCCGTCAGGAAGTCACCCTGCGTTGCCACGGCAGCAGGGTCGGACATATGTGCGTAATCGTCAGGGCATTCAAGGACCGATCTGCCCGGCGCGTGTCAAAGGTGGAATGTTGCGAATGAATCGCATCTTTTGGTTATTGGCGCTCTTGCCTCTGCTGGCGTTTGCCGGCGGGGTAGATAGCGCACGGGAAGCCTGGGTCATCCAGGCCAGGGCAGGGGAGCTTGACGCCGCGGCGCAAGGACTGGATGCCCTCTATCGACAAACCGGCGACGGCAAGGTGCTGGACGATCTGATCGCCGTGCAGCTGTGGCGCGGGGATCGCAAGGGGGCGCTGGCAGCCTGCGCCCCCTGCGAGTTCAGTCCCATTGCCAACAGCACGCTGGAAGGGGTGGCCCGCGCCGCCCGGGACGAGAAGCGCTACTTTGAGGCGATCAGCTATTACCGGGTGTTGCAGGGGCGTGACCCGGGCAATCCCACCGGTTGGCTTGGCCTGTTTCTCACCGCCAGCGATCAGGGCAACCGTGTGCTGGCCCATCAGGCGGCAGGAGAGTACGAGGCCCGTTTCGGTCGCGATCGGGCCGTGCTGGAGGCGCGTATCTATGCCGCCCGTCAGGCCGAGGACCCCATGGGGGAGATGCTGGCCCGCCAGCAGTTGCTGGCGCTGGAACCCGGCAACAGTGAACAGGTGCTGGCGCTCTATCGGGTAGCGGTGAGCCTGGGGGCGGGTCCCGCCGCTGCCGACTTGATGGGGCAGTATCCTGCCCTGTTCAAGCCGGTGGATCGGCTCTGGCTCGACTACTACCAGGCGGTCAACTTGCTGCGGATCTCGGCGCAGACCGAGGATCCGGCGCTGGCTCGCACCTCCCTCACTCACACCCTGGCCCTGCAGGACAAGATCCTGGCCCGGGCCCCCCGCGATCATGTGCTCTACCTCAGTGCCCGCCGTGATCTGGTGGTGACCCTGGTGGCCCTCGGTGAGTTTGCCCAGGCGGAGCGGGAGTCTGCCGCCCTGCAAGCCGAGGGGCCGTTGCCGGAATACGTGCAGGAGGCGCGGGCCGATGCGCTGGTTGGGCTCGGGCGGGTGGATGAGGCTTCCCTTATCTATCGGCAACTGGCGACCCCGCAGCGGGCCAAAGACAAGACGCTGCTGGAGAAGCGTTTCTACGCCTACTCGGATGCGGAGCGTTACGGCGCCGCCCAGGGGTTGCTGGCGGGTTGGCAAGAGCCGCCGACCCGCTGGGATTTCACCGGCAATATGCGCATGCCCAACGATGACTACGAGAAGGTGCTGCAGCTCAGAACTCTGCTGCTGGCCTGGCGGGGTCAGGCCGGGATGGCTGAGGCGCAGCTGGAAGGCTGGCTGAAAACGGCCCCTGCCAATCCCTGGCTCTGGTTGCAGCTGGGGGACATCCGTCGTTGGCGCGGTCACCCGGATGGCGCCGAGCAGGCCTATCAGCAGGCGGTGCGCTGGCTGCCGACTGGCCGTACCCGGCTCGCCGAGCCGGGTCTCCTCCACGCCCGCCTCGATCAGGGGCAGTGGCAACAGACACCGCAGGCGGTGCGGGCCCTCGGCAACCTGACCAAGGATCGCCGGGAGTTGCAACAGCGGCTGGCACTGGAGCAGGCCCCCATGCTGACCACTGAGCTGACCCATGGTCGCAATGAAGGGGGCTCGGTACAGGCCAGTCGTGACTGGAGCTACGACAGCCGCCTTTACAGCGCTCGCAATGATGGCGGCGATCGACTGTTTGTCCGTCGTCAGGGCAGCTTCGGTGAATTTGACGGGCAGCCGGAGCGTGCCGCCTACAGCGGGCTCGGGGCCGAAGTCTCCTTCTATCCGCTGCTGTTGACTCTGGAAGGGGGGATGGGCAGTGATCTCAATCACAAGGGCTATCTGTGGAGCCGCCTCGACGGGCGGCTGGGCGATCGCTGGACCCTGGGGGCTGCCATCAACCTCAACAGCGCCGATACGCCACTGCGGGCGCTGGCGCGCGGCAACTACGCCGATCAATATCAGCTCGATCTGGGTTGGCGCCAGGACGAGACCCGGGAGGCGGGCCTGCGGCTGGAACGGATGGACATCAGTGATGGCAATCGGCGGCTCACCGCCTCCGGCTGGCTGCGTCAGGATCTCTGGCGTCGGGATCGCTGGTGGTTCGACACCACACTGCGGGCTGCCATCTCCCGCAACGAGGCGGTGGCGGTGGATTACTTCAATCCCCTGCGGGATCGCAATCTGGAGCTGGAACTGGCGGGGCGTTACCGGCTGCCGCTGGATGGCCGTCGCGCCCTGCTGCAGAGCCTTGTCATCGGTGGCAATCAGTACTGGCAGCAGGAGTATGGCGGCGACCCGGGCTGGCAACTCAGCTATCGCCACGACTGGGTGCTCTCCCCGGCACTGAGCCTGGGCTATGGCCTGGGCCGGCGCCAGGCCGTCTACGACGGCAACCCCGAATATGGAAATTTCGTCTTCGCCAATCTGCAATGGAGTTTCATGTGATGAGACGCTGGCTTGCCCCTCTATTCCTGTTGTTGTCCGTGCTCATGCCGCTGGCCGCACAGGCTGCCCGTCAACCCGATGACTATGTGGTGCTCTGCTACCACGATATCGTCGATCTGAAATTGACCCCCAACCTCAAGATCTATCCCCAGACCATACGGCGCGACACCCTGATCCGCCACTTCAACTGGATCAAGCAGCAGGGCTATCACCCGGTCAGCTTCCAGCAGGTGCTGGATGCCAAGGCTGGCAAGACACCGCTGCCGGAGAAGGCCATTTTGCTCAGCTTCGACGATGGCTACGAGAGCTTCTACCGGCTGGTCTACCCGCTGCTCAAGCTCTACAACTATCCGGCCGTCTATGCCCTGGTGGGCAGCTGGCTGGATGTGCCCGACGACAAGCTGGTGCCCTATGGCAACGACAGGCTGCCGCGCAGCTACTTCGTCGGCTGGCCGCAGATCCGCGAGATGCAGGACTCCGGACTGGTGGAGCTGGCCTCCCACACCTTCGCCTCCCACTACGGCTTGCTCGCCAATCCCCAGGGCAATGTGCAGCCGGCGGTGACCACGGCGGGCTGGAGTCCGGCCGGTTACGAAACCATGGCGGACTATCAGGTGCGGGTGAAAGCCGACTTCGACGCGTCTGTCCGCCAGCTCAAGGAGCAGACCGGCCGGGCACCGCGCATCATGGTCTGGCCCTATGGCGCCTTCAACCAGACGGTGCTGAACCTGGCCCGTGACAGCGGCATGCCCTACAGCTTCACCCTGATTGAGGGGCTCAACACCCTGGGGGATTCCGGAGCCACTGTGCGCCGCTATCTGCTGGAGGAGGACACCAGCCTGGAGACTCTGGACGAGATCATGGGGGGCAACACCTGGGAGCGGCAGGAGGAGCGACTGGTGCACGTGGATCTGGACTATGTCTATGACAAGGATCCGCTGCAGCTGAACAAGAACATCGACCTGCTGCTGGAGCGGATCAAGGGATACGGCATCACCACCGTCTATCTGCAGGCCTATGCCGATGACAACGGTGACGGGGTCGCGGAGGCGCTCTACTTCCCCAATCGCCACATGCCGGTCAGGGCGGATCTGTTCAACCGGGTCGCCTGGCAGCTCAAGACCCGGGTCGGGGTCAAGGTGTATGCCTGGATGCCGGTGATGGCCTATGACATGGGGCCGAACCACACCTATGTGACCGACAGTCGCACCGGCGCCCCCGCCAGGGGTCAGTATCTGCGCCTCTCGCCCTGGGATGCCGCCAGCCGTCAGCTGCTGCTGGATATCTACGAGGATCTCGGTTTTTACACCAAGTTCGACGGCCTGCTGTTCCACGATGACGCCTTCCTCAGCGATTACGAAGGGCCCATGCCGCTGGCGCGCTCCACCCAGGCCCTGCGGGCGCAGGGTGAGCACAAGACTGACCTACTGATCGACTTTACGCTGGCGCTGCGCGACGCCGCCGCCCGTTATCGCCAGGGAGGGGCTGACGGCCTCAAGACAGCCCGCAACATCTACGCGGCCCTGGTGACCGAGCCTGACGCCCAGCAGTGGTTTGCCCAGAGCATGGCGGCGTTCGCCAAGGCCTATGACTACACGGCCGTGATGGCCATGCCCTACATGGAGCAGGCAGAAAATCCGGATGAGTGGCTGGCCCAGCTGGCGGAAACATCCCTGGCCCAGGTGCCGGCCGAGCGGCTGGTGTTCGAGCTGCAAAGCCGCAACTGGCGCACCGAACAGCCGATCCCGGATGAGGAGCTGGCGCGCTGGATGCAGATCATCCAGCGCAAGGGGGTGAAAAACTTCGGCTACTACCCGGACGATTTTCACAACAATCAGCCGGATCCCGCCGTGCTGAAACCCGTCTTCTCGGTGCAGACCCAGCCTCAGCCAGTCCAGCTGCCGGTGGCCCCCGCCGTGCCCGTCAGTGCGGCCATGGCCACACAAGCGGGGGCGGCACGGTGAGCGGATTTCTCTCAGGCATTGCGATTTTTACCCTGGCCTACCCCAGCATGATGGCCATGGTGTGGATCTGTGGCGGCCTCTATTACTACTTCCAGTGGGAGCAGCGGGACATAGCGCTCGCCAGAACCGGGCTGGTGTTGCCTCGCTATCCCAAGGTGACCCTGATGGTGCCCTGCTACAACGAGGGGGCCAATGTGGAGGAGACCATCAGCCACCTGCTGCGCCAGCGTTATCCCGATTTCGAGGTGCTGGCCATCAATGATGGCAGCAAGGATGACACGGGGCAGCGACTGGATCGGCTGGCGGCGCAGGATGCGCGCCTTACCGTGCTGCACCAGCACAATCAGGGCAAGGCCATGGCCCTCAACAATGGTCTAGAACGGGCGAAGGGGGAGATACTGGTGGGCATAGACGGCGATGCCGTGCTCGACCATGACGCTGTGCGCTGGATGGTGAAACACTTCATCGAGAGCCCCAAGGTGGGGGCCGTCACCGGCAACCCGCGGGTGCGTACCCGCTCCACCATCATCGGCAAGATCCAGACTGGCGAGTTCAGCTCCATCATAGGTCTCATCAAGCGGGCCCAGCGCATCTATGGCACCGTCTTTACCGTGTCCGGGGTGGTGGTGGCCTTTCGCAAGTCGGCGGTGGAGGCGGTGGGTGGCTGGAGCACGGACATGGTGACCGAAGACATCGACATCAGCTGGAAACTCCAGCTGGCGGGCTGGCTCATCCATTACCAGCCCCAGGCATTGTGCTGGGTGCTGATGCCGGAGACGGTGCGCGGCCTCTACAAGCAGCGGCTGCGCTGGGCCCAGGGCGGGGCCGAAGTGATACTGCGTTACGGCCTGCAGGCAATGCGCTGGCGCAACCGCCACTTCTGGTTGCTGCTGCTGGAGTATCTCTCCAGTGTCCTCTGGTGCTACAGCGTGCTGCTGCTGGCGCTGGTCTGGCTGATCCGGCCCGATCTGGGGGAGCTGGCCGAGGGTCGGCTGTTCCAGTGGACCGGTGTCATCATGACCGCCATCTGCCTGCTGCAGTTCGGGGTCAGCATCTTCATCGACAACCACTATGACAAGACAATGGCCCGCAGCTTCGTCTGGTGTATCTGGTATCCGCTTATCTACTGGCTGCTCAATCTGGTGACGGTGATCGTTGCCGTACCCAAGGCGATCCTGCGTCGCCGTGGCCAGCTTGCCGTATGGGAAAGCCCTGACAGAGGAGAGTCCTTCCGTGACAAAAAATAAGTTCGCCAACGAGATGATCATACGCAACGGTGCTCGTTGCAGCTGGCAGTACCGACTACGGGATCTGTTGATCCTGCTGGTGACCTGGATTGGCTGGTTGTTTCTGGCGTTGCAACCCTGGCTCAACTATCTGGATAAAGGGGAAGGGGACAGCTTTATCGGCTCGCTGGATGCGCAGGGCGCCGGGCAGCTATTTTTGGCCCTGCTGCTCGGCATCTTCCTGCTGATCCACTCCTGGGCCAAATACAATCAGCTCCTTTACCGCCTGATGCGCAAGCGGACACTGCGCAAAGCCGGTTAACCATGGGGCCATCAGGCCCCATTTTTGTATCTTCCCTCTTGTCACACTCTGTCACCAAGTCGCCGGTGGCTGGCAAAGTCTTGTCATGGCACAGGCGTGTAATGGGATCAGGATACCGGCGTGGCCATTGGGCGAGTCGGGTGAGCAATGCATGACATGACGGGACAAGGAGCAACAAATGGTGACCAAGCGGGCGTTATGGCTGCTGCCGGTGCTGGCGGCACTGATCTGGTGGGCGGGATATGCAGGGGATGCCAACGGCGTCTGGCCCTGGCGCCATGAGATGCTGTTGCTGACCGGCCTGCTGGGGCTGGGCTACATGGCGCTGACCCTGTTGCTGGCGCTGCGCTTGCCGAGGCTGGAAGTCTGGTGTGGCGGGCTGGATCGCATGTTGCGGCTCCATCGTCACAGCGCCATGGCCGCGACCCTGGCCCTGACCAGTCACTGGCTGCTGGTGGAAGCACCCAAGTGGGCGGTGACAGCCGGCTGGTTGACCCGGCCTGCCCGCCGGGGGGCTGGCGGCGGGGCGGGAGCAGGGGCTGGCAATGGCCTATCCCTGCATGCCCTTGGCAATACACTGGGGGAGTGGAGCTTCTATCTGCTGATAGCCCTGGTGGTGGTGAGCCTGTTGTCGCTGGTGAGCTATGGCCGCTTTCGGGTGATCCACCGTCTGGCGCCGCTCATCTATCTGGCGGGGTGGGTACACGGTCTCTGCCTGTTGCCTCAGGTTGGCCTGCTGACACCGGTGGGGCTCGGGATCTCGCTGCTGGGCGGCGCAGGGGCTGTGGCGGCGGTTTACTCCCTGCTGGGCTTGACCGGTCAGCGGGATCGCCATCAGGGCCGCATAGTGGCGCTGCGTACCCTGGCGGACAGTACCCGTGAATTCACCTTGCAGCTGGAGACGCCGCTGTCGCACTACAGACCAGGCCAGTTTGCCTTCTTCGAGTTTGATGCCAAGGAGGGGCCGCACCCCTTTACCCTGGTGCGGGTGTCGCCCGACAAGCGTCAGCTGGTGATTGCGGTGCGGGCGTTGGGGGATCATACCCGCCAACTGGTCGAGGCGGCCCGGGTCGACGGCCCAGTGACAGTGACGGGGCCTTATGGCGCCTTTGTCTGTCCCACCCGGCAGGGGCAGTCGCTCTGGCTTGGCGCCGGGATCGGCATTACCCCTTTTGTCGCCTGGCTGGAAGGGCTGGTGGCCCGTGGTGAACGGGGGGAGGGGATCACCTTGATCCAGTGTGCGCCGGACTTGGCCGGCGCCGTCTATCACCAGCGATTGGCCGAGTTGTGTCAGCGTACCGGGGTCCGTTATCGGCTGCATCTGGACAAGGAAGCGGGGCGGCTGGATTTGGCCGGCCTTGCACAGGGCAAGCCCGGTGACGTCTGGTTCTGCGGGCCGGAAGGAATGGCAGACGCCCTGACCCGGCTGTTGCCGGGCGGGCGCCTGCATCGCGAGCTATTTCGCTTTCGTTGACAGCTGGGCGAGGGCAGCCTCGACGGCTGCCTCCAGCTGGGGATCTCGTCCGCTTATCATGTCGGCTGGTGTGAGCGCGACCTGCAGATCCGGGATCAGCTCCTGATTTTCGTAGAAGCTGCCATCCGGGTTGCGCAGCCCCAGGGTCGGGATGCCGTAGGCGAGTCCGGGGATCAGTCTGGAGTCATGGGCATAGACCATGGTGCCCGTGCCCGGGACTGGCTCACCTATGATGGGGCCGACCTTGAGGGTGCGGTAGTACTGGGGGAAGGCCGAGCCTTCCGAGTAGCTGCCTGCATTGGCCAGCACCACAGAGGGCTTGGTCCACTGGCGGGTGGCGGCGTCTGTCTCCCCCTTGCCGTGGCGTGGCCAGCTGCGCGCCATCCCCTTGTCACTGCCGCTGCCGGTCAGGAACTCCACCAGGGTATTGGCCAGATAGCCCCCCTTGTTGAAGCGCACGTCCACGATCAGCGCCTCGCGGTTGCGCTGACGGCCGAGGGCATCGGCGACCATCTCCTCATACACGGCGCTGTTCATCTCCGGCAGATAGACGTAGCCGACCCGACCCTGACTCAACTGCGCCACCCGGGCGCGGCGCTTGGCGACCCAGCCATCCAGTTGCAACTTGTACTCCTGCTGCAAATCCATGGCGGTGACGTCGAGCTGCACCGGCGCCTTGCTCCCCTTGGGCAGCAGTGTGAGGGCCAGCCGCTGATCGGCCTGGTGGTTGAGCTGGGCATCCAGGGCGTTCAGGTCAGGGATCTCGGTGCCATTGATGGCCAGCAGACGGGCTCCCGGTGTCAGGTCTGTCTCCTGTTCCAGCGGGCCGCCGGCCAGCAGGGCGACCAGTTCAACCCCCGTCTTGCCATCTTGCCAGTAGCCGCCGAGGCTGGCGGTGTTGTCGGGCATTCGCGGGGATGACGCCGGACCCACTCCCCAGGTGTGGGAAACGTTCAGTTCACCGGCCAGCTCCGCCAGCAGATGACCGAAGTCCCTGCCATTGTTGATCCCGGCCAGTTGGCGGCGATAGGCTGCCACATAGCCATCCCAATCCACGCCGTTCATGTCGGCACGATAAAACTCGTCGCGGGTGAGCCGGGTTATCTGGTCATAGGCGGCGGTCATGAGCGCCAGCGAGCTTCCGGTCTGCAGCAGGTCGAAAGGGTGTGACCTTGCCTCGCCTGAACCTGTGTCTATCAGGGTCACTTCTCCTTCCCGCACCAGGGTGGCCAGGCTGGCATCCTGGTTGAGGCTGACCTGCGCCGGGCTGGGCTGGCCGTCAAACAGCACCCGGGTCTCGCCCTTGCGCAGATCCTGGGCGTAGCCCTTGATCTCGCTCTCGCCGTTGGTGTCACTCTCTTCCACCAGCGAGATAAGGTGATCATCGACGATGCGGCTGGCGAGGATGAGGCCTGGGGGCTGCAGTTGCAGCGCCTCTCTGTGTGCCAACCGGTCGGATTCGAAGCCGTAACCCGCTTTGGGGGGCGTCTGCTCGGCGATGAAGTCGCTCTTGGCTGCGCGGCTGCTGTAGAGGCCGAGCAGGCTGCCGCCAAGCGGCTCCCCATCGGCACCCAGAACCCCGTATTTGGTGGATTGCCAGTAGAGGATGCCGCCATCCTGGCTCCAGGCAGGACTCATATCCCGATAGCCGTTGAGGCTGACATTGATCGGCTCGGCTTTGGGGTCCGCGATGTCGATGACGGCGATCTCCTGCTGGGCCGAGTCAGGCTGTATGGTCAGCGCCAGATGACGGGAATCGGGGGCGAAGGCGAGCTCCACTGTGTGGCGGGAGGGGTTGAACTCGGCGGCGACCAGCGGTCGCTGTTTGCCGCTGGCGAGATCCAGCAGGTGGACGGCCTGACCATCCACCACGAAGGCGAGCTGCTTGCCATCGGGGGAGAGGGTCGGCTTGCTGATGGCTGCATCCGGCATGGCCAGCAGCTTCTGTTCCGTGAGGGTGCCGGGATCGCTGAACAAGCCATCCGGCTGCGCCTTGTTCAGGCGATAGAGGGCGGCCGGGCCATCCTGCTCCGAGAGATAAATGAGCCCCTTCTCTTTGTCCGCATACAGGGGGGATGACTGCTCGCTGGAATGACGGGTGAGCTGGCGCACTCGCTCGCGGCGGGTATCGATGGCATACAAGTTACCCTGGCTCACCAGTATCACCTCGTCACCATCCTGGCGGGCGAGGGCCTCGTTGATGGGGCCTGGCATCCAGCTCCTCTCGGCGGGCGCGTTGGCAAAGAGTGGCTGTATGGCCAGCTTGCGCGGTGTCTTGCTGCCCGCATCGAGACGGTACAGTTCCCCTTGCCAGGACCAGACCAGATCCCCTTGGCGGGAGGCGGAGAGGCCGCGCACAGGGTGACCCTGATAGTGGGTGAGTTGACGATCCTGACCGCTGGCCAGGTCCCGCCGCCAGACGTTGAAATCGCCGCTGCGCTCGCTCAGGTAATAGAGTGCCTCACCCTTGTCATCCCAGACGGGATCGCTGGCGGCGACCCTGTCTTCGGTCAGCTGGTGATGGGCTTTGCCATCGAACAGCCAGAGGCGGGAGACGGCAAACGAGTGCTGATGTTTGCGAAACGGCTGATCCATGCCCGGCATCTGATAGGCCAGTTGTTTGCCATGGGGGCGAGCCAGGGTGGCGGGCAGAGGTTGTGCCGGCGTCAGGGTGCCGCCACCGACCGGGGTCCAGTAGAGGGCGCTGGCTTGGAATCCTTCCGCCACGAAGTGATCCGATTCGGGCGTGGTCAGTCGCTGGCTGCTCAGCAGCAACTGCTTGCCATCGGCGCTGAATGCCTGGGGTAGATCGGGGCGGGAGTCACGGGTCAATCTCACCATCTCGCCCCCTGCGCTCGGCACCACGAACACATCTTCGTTGCCATATAAGTTGGCGGCGAAGGCGATCTGCTTGCCATCCGGTGACCAGAGCGGGCGCTGGCTCAGGTAGTCGCTGTCGGTGAGCGGCATGGCGAGTCCGCCATCCCCTGCGCTCAGGTAGACTCGGCCCTGCCAGGTGAACGCAAGTTGCTTGCCATCGGGGGAGAGCGCAGGCTCGCGCAGCCAGAGCGGTTCGGCCGCCTGCAAGGGGGAGCAGATCAGCAGGATCAGCAGGGAGAGTCGGCATCGCATGGTGGAAGTTTCCAAGTAGGTGAAAAAGCGCCTTATCTTCCCCCAATCGCCCGGGGGGCTCTATCCCGATATAGGGGGGATATCCCCTTGTTTTGGCTGTTAATTGTAACAATTTATAAAATATGGCACGGGATATGTTTCTCTGAATATATTGAGTATTGATGGCGATCCCATATGATGGCGCTCGCCTGCCCCACGGGGTGGTGCCATTCAGATGATTTGGTAACAAGAAAAGCCCTAACCAGAGGCTTGTCGAGGGATGGAATGAGAGCCGTATTACTGTGTTTGCTGGGGCTGTGGCCCGCCTTGAGTTTTGCCACCTTGTCTGCCGACATGGTGGTGGTAAAGAAGTCTTCCTACAGCCTGATCCTGATGAAGGATGGCAAGGAGATCAAACGCTACTGGGTTGCCCTGGGGCCGGCCCCAAAGGGACACAAGCAGCGTGAAGGGGATCAGCGTACGCCGGAAGGGCGTTATATCCTCGACTACAAGAAGAGCAATTCCGGCTTCTATAAGGCGATTCATATCAATTATCCGAATCTGGATGATATCAAGCGCGCCAATGAGCTGGGGGTGAGCCCGGGTGGCATGATCATGATCCACGGTCAGCGTAACAGCATGGGTAACCGCAGAGTACAACCATCCAACTGGACCAATGGTTGTATCGCTGTACTCAACCATGAGATGGACGAGATCTGGAACGCGATTGAACCCGGTACTCCCATCATCATCCAGCCCTGATTGCCTCTCTGTGCGCCCCCTTCATGGGGGCGCACTGCATTTCTGAACCCTTGCAGTATCCGTTTTAGTCCTTGGTCTGCGGCCTGGTGTCGTGCTAGTTTTTCCCGCTCGCCGTGGATGCAACAAGGATGACCCCATGCCGTCAGCAACGAGTGCCCTTCCCGCCGGTGCCGAGAGCGCCCGTACGCTCTGGTGGCGCGCCACCCTCGATATTTTGCCGCTCTCCATCTCGGTGATCCCCTGGGGGATACTGTGCGGCGCCCTGGCATTGCAGGTGGGGCTGAGCCCGCTACAGGCCCAATGCATGTCCCTGCTGGTCTATGCCGGTGCCGCCCAGCTTTCGGCTACCACACTGTTCGGGGCGGGTACGCCCCTGCTGCCCATCATGGGGTCCACCTTCGTCATCACCTCCCAGCATCTGCTCTATGGCTTTACCTTCCGTCGCGATGTCTTGCCGCTCTCCCTGCGCTGGCGTGCCAGTCTGGCGTTCTTTCTGACTGACGAGATGTTTGCGGTGGCGCTCAAGGACAGGGAGCGCAGCGGCCGCTTCGATCCCGGCTATGCCCTGATCGCGGGCTTCGTGTTCTACCTGTTCTGGAATCTGGCGACCCTGCTCGGTATCGCCGCCGGTCAGTACATAGACGGCCTGGATCAGATGGGGCTGGACTTTGCCATCGCCGCCACCTTCATCGCCATGACCATACCCGCCATGAAGAACCTGCCCATGGTGGCGGCGACCCTGGTGAGCGGCGGCACTGCGCTGCTCACCAAGCCGCTGCTGGCGGAGGTCTACATCATCATATCGGCGCTGGCCGGCATGGTGGTGGGCTATGTGCTGCACCGGATGAGGAGATGACAATGAGCTGGCTGATGATAGGCCTGCTGGCCCTGATCACCTTTTTCAACCGCTTCGCCTTCTTCTCGCGGCTGACCCGTTATCAACCCGGCGCCGAGATGGGGGCCTTCCTCAGCTTTTCGGCCCAGTCGGTGCTGACCGCCATCTGGTTGCCCATCGTCTTCAGCTATGAGCCGGGCAAGGGGCTGGACTGGGATCCGGACTACCTGGCCGCTACTCTGCTGGTGACGGCATTGACCCTGCTGCGGCTGCCGACCCTGCTGGTGGTCGTGGTGGGCATGGGGGGCTTCTTCCTGCTGCGCTGGCAGGGGGGCATGACCGCCCTCTTGCCCTGGCTGGGGTAGGTCCGTGATCTGGCATGGTGGATGTCCTTTATGGATATCCGCCATGTTGTGAATGTCACTTCAAAAAACACCTCTCAAGTGTGAGGATTTAGGGACTATCCGCCAAGGAGCTCCCCATGTCTTTCACCGAAACCTGTCAGCGCATAGTGCGCGATTCCCTGCTCTCGCCCGCTCAGAAGAACCATGCCCTGGCGCTGGCCGCCGAAAATGCGCTGCCTTACCCAGAGTTGCCACCGGCGGTCGCCGAGGCGCTGACGCAGGGTTTTCTCTGTGACATGTTCGAGGGACATGCTCCCTACAAGCCGCGCTACGTGCTGCCGGATTATGCAAAGTTCCTGAGTCAGGGATCCGCCTGGCTGGAGCTGGCGCCCCCCAAGGATTTTGACGAGGCGCTCGATGCCTTGCGCATCCTCTACCACCATGTGCCCTCCGTCACCGGCATGCCGGTCTGGCTGGGGCGCCTCGATCATCTGCTGCTGCCCTTTGTGGGTGAGCTGGATGACGAAACCCTCCATCGCAAGCTGAAAGGGTTCTGGATCTACCTGGATCGGGTCCTGCCGGACGCCTTTATGCACGTCAACATAGGCCCCGATGACAACCGTCTCTGCCGCCTGATCCTGCGCATCGACGGCGAGCTCAAGCAGGTGGCGCCGAACCTGACCCTGTTCCACGATCCGGCGCAGACTCCGGATAACCTGCTGATGCTGGCGGTGCAGAACATAGCCAGCTGCAGCAAGCCGCACATCGCCAACTATCCGCTCCATAGCAACACCTTCGACCAGCGTGGCTTTGGCATCGTCAGCTGCTACAACGCTCTGCCCCAGGCCGGTGGCGCCAATACCCTGGTGCGACTCTCCCTCAAGCGGGTGGCCGAGCAGGCCCACGGCATAGACGACTTCATGGGCTGTCTGCTGCCCCACTACTGCCGCCTCGCCTCTCAGTTGATCGGCGCGCGCGCCGCCTTCCTCCATCAGGAGTCCGGCTTCTTCGACAGCTTTTTGGTGCAGGAGGGCTTGATCGACGAAGACCGCTTCGTACCCATGTTCGGCATCTATGGCATGGCGGAGGCGGTCAATTTGCTGATGGACAAGGAGAATCTGCCCGAGCGCTACGGACATGACGAGGAGGCCAACCAGCTTGGCTATCGCATCTCGGCCCAGCTCTCCCGCCATGTGACCGAGATGCCACAGGTACACGCCTGGGGCGGTCGCGCCCTGCTCCACTCTCAGGGCGGGCTCAGCGTGGATCGCGATGTGACCCCCGGGGTGCGCATCCCTTACGGTCAGGAGCCGGATCCCGCCAGCCATGTGCTGGCCCTGGCACCGCACCACGGTTTCTATCACTCCGGGATCAGCGAGATCCTGACCCTGGATCCCACCATACGCCAGAACCCGCAGGCGCTGCTGCAGCTCTGCAAGGGGGCCCTCGCCATCGGCATGCGCGAGTTTACCGCCAACGTGGCGGACAGCGATCTGGTACGGGTGACCGGCTACATGATCCGCAAGAGCGACGTGGCCCGTTTCGCGACCGAAGGGTCGCGGCTGCAGACCACCTGTCTCGGTGCCGAGGCGAGTGAACTGACGGCCATTCGTCAGCGAGCGCCGAGAGTGGTTGGCCGTGAGGCGACCCTGTGTGACTACTGAATGTGGCAAGGAAAGGAGGGAGCCAACGGAGCGGACCGCAACGGTCAGCCGCTGGCTGCCCTTCTCCTGTGTGGACGGGCCGGGCAATCGGCTGGTGCTCTTCCTGCAGGGGTGCAACTTTCGCTGCCCCGGCTGTCATAACCCTTACACCATGGGGTTGTGCGATCACTGCGGTGACTGCGTGGCAACTTGTCCGAGCGGTGCCCTGACGCTCGTCGAGGGCCGTCCTGGCGAGAGAAGAGTGCGTTGGCAGGCGGCGCTCTGCACCGATTGCGATCGCTGCATCGACGGCTGCCCGCGCCATGCCAGCCCCAAGACCAGCCAGATGTCGGTTGCCGAGGTGCTGGCCCTGCTGCGCCGCTACGGCCCGCTGCTCATCGGCATTACCGTCTCCGGCGGCGAGGCCACTACCCAGCTGCCGTTCGTGATTGCCCTGTTCACGGCCATCAAGGCAGCGCCGGATCTGGCTCACCTCACTTGCCTGCTCGACAGCAACGGATCCCTTGGCGAAATGGGCTGGCAGCGGCTGCTGCCGGTACTGGACGGCGCCATGATAGACCTCAAGGGGTGGCGTGACTCGGTGCACCACTCACTCACAGGTGTTGGCCGCGAGCGGGTGCTGGCCTCGCTGCGCCTGCTGGCGAGTCATGGCAAGCTGGCCGAGCTGCGGCTGCTCCACGTGCCGGGACGCAGCGATTTTCTGGATGCCGACGGCAAGCTGGAGGCAGCGCTTGTCCTCTTCTTGCAGAGTCTGGGGCCAGTGCCCATCCGCCTCAACGGCTTTCGTCAGCATGGTGTGCGCGGAGTGGCGACGAGCTGGCCCGAGGCGGGCAGAGATGAGCTGACCCGCCTTGCCAGGGCGGTGAGCGACAGGGGACTTGGACCCGTTTCCCTGCCGGCCATTATCTGACCCTGTGTTTGCAGGCTAATTAACTGATCGCAAAGCAATTTGATGGGATGCTTTTGCCAGCACCCTGCTCTGATGTTGAGTCTGGTGGCGGCTTTTTTGCAGTCTGAGTCTGAAGATGACGTAACTGTGATTGCTGTCTATTTGAGCTCTGCGAGGGGGCGGCTAGAATGGGGCATTCGCCCACAATCAACAGACGAACATGAGTGAATCCAACGCCTTATACCGAGTGCAGTTCATTTGCCACAGCGAGCGTTATGAAGTCTATGTCAGGGAAGTGAGTCAGGGTCAGCTGTTCGGCTTTATCGAGATCGCTCACTTCGTGTGGGATAACCATACGGCATTGATCGTCGATCCCAGCCACGAGAAATTGAAGAGTGAATTTGCCGACGTCGACCGCACCATGATCCCCATGCACCATGTATTGCGGGTCGATCAGGTGCGCAAACAGGGTGCCGCCCGCATCACTGAGCTGGGCAACAACATCGCGCCCTTCCCCAACCCCATCTATACCAGGAAGCCCTGAATCGGCAGTGAGGCTGACCGGTGCCTTCGTCTGTTTATCGTCAAAAACCTGCCGATTTGCCGGGCTTGGCCAGCTAGGTGGCGTAGTGTTAATGGGTATACCTTTACCGGTAGTGGGAGCCGAGCTCCTCTGGTTGAGTTTCGGGCCTGTTTGATACGATTGATGGTGTGGCTGTTTTTTTCATCATAGGCCCTCAATGCCACGGGTATTGCACCGGTGTGACGCTATGCCTCCTCTTTTGCGTGATGTACCTGAGCACTGAGTGGGGAAAATGCCCTGGCGCCATACGTGGGGCGGACGGTTTGCATCTCGATGGGAGTGACCGACTATGCACCAGATGTTTGCAGATTTTGCCCTCTTGCTGCTGTTGTCGGCCTTGGCGGGCGGGGTTGCCCTCTGGTTGCGCCAGCCAGTCCTCATTGCCTACATAGTGGTGGGTATAGTGGTGGGGCCTGCTGTGCTTGGCCTGGTATCGGCCCATGACTCAGTGGCCCGCGACCAGATAGATCTGCTGGCTCAGATAGGGGTGGCCGTGCTGCTCTTCGTGGTAGGGCTCAAGCTTGATCTGCAACATGTGCGTCATCTTGGCCCTGTGGCCCTGGCAACCGGGCTGGGGCAGCTCTGTTTCACCATAGTGATCGGTTTTGGGTTGATCCTGCTGTTGGGCAAACCGCCACTGGAGGCGCTCTATGTGGCGGTGGCACTCACCTTCTCCAGTACCATCATCATCGTCAAATTGCTCTCGGACAAACGGGAGCTGGACTCGTTGCACGGCCGGATCGCGGTCGGTTTTCTGATCGTGCAGGATTTGGCCGTGGTGTTGGCCATGATGGCAATGAGTACCATGCGGGCAGAGAGCGGCAGCTGGGATCAGGTTGCGCTGTCATTGTTGCTCCGGCTCATGGTGGCAGCGCTGGCCATCTTTGTACTGATGCGCTACCTGCTGCCCTATCTGGTGCGGCGTATGGCCCGTTCCCAGGAGTTGCTGCTGATTTTTGCCATCGCCTGGGGCACCGGCTTGGCGGCGCTCGGGGAGTGGGCCGGTTTTTCCAAAGAAGCCGGGGCATTTCTGGCCGGTTTTACTCTGGCTTCCAACCCCTATCGGGATGCCATCAATGCGAGACTGACCGGGATCCGTGACTTCTTGCTGCTGTTTTTCTTTATCGATCTCGGGGCCAAGCTCGACTTCTCCACCCTTGGTGATGAGTTGCTGCCCGCCATACTGTTGTCGCTCTTTGTGCTGATAGGCAACCCTCTGATAGTGATGGTCATCATGGGCTATATGGGGTATCGCAGGCGCACTGGTTTCATGGCGGGGCTCACTGTGGCCCAGATCAGCGAATTCTCCATCATCTTTGTTGCCATGGGCATCTCCCTCGGGCATGTGGGGGGCGGAGCACTCGGCTTGACGACCCTGGTGGGCCTCATCACCATCGCCCTCTCCACCTACATGATCCTCAATGCCCAGTGGCTGTTTGAGCGGCTATCTCCCCTGCTGGGATGGGTCGAACGCACCCATCCCTATCGTGAACAACATGAACAGCACAATGAGATGCCGACGCCTGCGGTGGATCTGCTGGTGGTAGGGCTGGGGCGCTATGGTGAACATCTGCTCAAAGGGTTGCAGCAAGAGGGCGTCAACGTGATGGGGGTCGATTTCGATCCCGAGCAGGTGGATCGGCTGCGCAAGGAGGGGTGGCCAGTCCGTTATGGAGATGCCTGCGATGCCGGTTATCTCGATACCCTGCCGCTATCAGCCATTCGCGGCGTGGTGAGCACCCTGCCGGATCTGCACTCCACCATGAACTTGCTTCACTCCCTGCGGGAACACCACTATCAGGGGCAGGTGACTCTGGTGGCTCGTCATGAACAGGATGGTTGCCTGCTCGAACTGACGGGAGGAACCCATGTGATCTATCCCCACCGGGATGCGGTGCAGTTTGCCATTGGCGATCTGATCAGCCGGCTGGGAAAGGCGCCGGGTCGCTGAACCCGCTGCCAGACAGGGGACGTGCCAGAGCCAACAGTTGCTGGCGCAGCCCGCGATGGGCCGGATCTTCCCCGGCTGGGCCATACCACACCAGACTGTGGCTGATGGCGCCATAGTCGAAGGGGACAGGGCGGATGACCAGTGGATAATGGGCTGCCATCTGCTCTGCCCATCCCCCCAGAGCGGTCAGTATCAGGTCACTTCCCGCCAGCAGAGCAGCACCAGTACCAAAGTCCGGCACCATGGCACCAAGACGCCGCTGCACCTGTTGTTGAGTCAGCATCTGCTCGAAGAAGGGGCTGGCCAGATCCTGATCCCGGATGGCGATATGGCGCCAGCTCAGGTAGGCATCCAGATCCCAGGGTTTGTCGAGCGCAGGATGACCGGCCCGTAGCAGGCAAACCAGCTGATCGTCGCACAGTTTTTCCCACATCAGTGTGCTCTGGTGCTGCACTGGTTGGCTTTGGTCATGGGGCAGTATCACCAGATCGAGCTTGCCCTGAGCAAGGGCTGCCAGTCCCTGTTCATCCTTGTTCCAGATCTCGGGTATCAGGCCTGGCACTGCCCTCATCAGCTCGCCGAGCAAGGGGCCCATGGGCCAGATCATGCTGCTCTCCCGTAAACCCAGTCGAAATCGCCCCTGCCATTGGCTGGGCTCGAACTGTACCTGACTGGTGAGATTGTTCAGCTCGCTCAGCAGTCGGTGCAGGGTAGGGCCGAGTCGCTCGGCAAAGGGGGTCAGCAACAGCTGGTTGCCCTGGCGGTAGAGCAGCTGATCGCCGAGCAGATCCCGTAACTGGTTGAGGGTCTTGCTGACGGTGGAGGGGGTGGTGCAGAGCCGCTCGGCCGTGCGGGTGACGCTCTGGCTGTCGAGCAGCAGATGCAGGGTGACCAGATGACGGCCTCCCAGCCTGGACAGTGCAATCAGATCCATGACAGCTCCACAACATAGGGACAAACAAAAAGCCCCGCTTGAGCGGGGCTTGCACGGGTTAGCCCTTGAGCACGGCGGCCATGGCGTCGGCCACATAGTCGACGTTGCGGCTGTTGAGGCCCGCCACGCACATGCGACCGGAGCGCACCAGATAGACGGCGAACTCTTCGCGCAGGCGGTCAACCTGTTCCGGCGTGAAGCCGGTGTAGCTGAACATGCCGCGCTGGCTGATGAAGTAGCCAAAATCACGGCCAGGCACCTTGGCGCTCAGCACCTCGAACAGCTTCTGGCGCATGGCCTTGATGCGGATGCGCATCTCGCTCACCTCATCGACCCAGAGGGCGTGCAGGCTGGCATCGTTCATCACGGCCGCTGTGATCTGGCCGCCGTGGGTGGGGGGGCTGGAGTAGTTGCGACGTACTGTCGCCTTCATCTGGCCCAGCACCCGGCCCGCCTCTTCGGCATCTTTGCAGATGACCGACAGGCCGCCACAGCGTTCGCCGTAGAAGGAGAGGTTCTTGGAAAACGAGTTGCTGACGAAGAAGCTGACGCCGGCGGCCACCATGGCACGGATGGCGTAGGCATCCTCTTCCAGACCATCACCGAAGCCCTGATAGGCGATGTCCATAAAGGGAATTAGCCCCTTATCCACCACGAGCGCGATCACCTTGTCCCACTGGGCAGAGGAGAGATCCACGCCGGTCGGGTTGTGACAGCAGGGGTGGAGCAGCACGATGCTTTTCGCTGGCAGCTGGCTCAGGCAGTCGATCATGGCATCAAACTGGACGCCGCCGGTGGCTGCGTCGTAGTAGGGGTAGTCGTGCACCTGGATGCCGGCACCCTCGAACATGGCCTTGTGGTTGTCCCAGGTCGGATTGCTGACCCACACCTCTGAGGTCGGGAAGTAGCGCTTGAGCAGGTCGGCCCCGATCTTGAGCGCGCCGGAGCCGCCTATGGTCTGGATGGTGGCGATGCGGCCGGCCTTGACCGCTTCATGGTCGGCACCAAACAGCAGGTGCTGCACCGCGGTGCGGTAGTTGGCGGCACCCTCCATCGGTTGATAGGGGCGCGGAGCTGGTGCAGCGGCGCGCCGGGCTTCAGCCTGTTGCACGGACGCCAGCAGCGGGATGCGGCCCTGCTCATCGTAATAGAGGCCGATCCCCAGATTCACCTTTTGCTCACGGGTGTCTTTGTGGAAGGTCTCGACCAGGGTCAGTATGGGGTCGCCAGCGTAGGCATCGACGTGTTCAAACATGGGGGGTCCTTGCGAAGTGGAATCCAGGGTAAGGGGATCAATGATCGGCGGTCATGATGGCGTAAAGCGGGCGAGGGCTCAAGTCTGAAACGGGCCTGGGATGCCCGGTTGGCCCAGCACGGCTGTCAAGCGGGCCGCACTGCCGACGCGTTTCACCGCAGGCATGCAGGCTGGCCGCCAGCGCGCAGGCCGGGGAGCCTTTACTTCAGGTAGGATCTCAGCACCCGCACCACCTGATCCAGATCCTCCAGCCGCTCGGCCGGGGTGGCCTCTTCGGCGCCGAGATGCTCCCGCATATGACCCTCCAGCACCTCCAGCATCAGGCCGTTGACGGCACCGCGGATGGCGGCGATCTGCTGCAAAATGGCGGCGCAGTCACCCTCCTGCTCCAGTGCGGTTTCCAGCGCCCCAGTCTGGCCCTTGATGCGGCGCACCCGCGCCAGCAGCTTCTTCTTGCCGTGAATGGTGTGTGACATGGAGGATCCTCTCGATCAATAAAACTATACTGGGGTATAGTATATTGCATCATCGCCCTCAGGAGAAATCCATGTCATCCCTCGTCTCATCCCACTGCCATCAACCCGTCGTACACCAGGGTAATCCGCTGGCGGAACAGAAAACCCGCTGGGCCGTGCTGCTCACCGTCATTATGATGGTGGCGGAGATCAGCGGTGGCTGGTTCTACAACTCAATGGCGCTGCTGGCAGATGGCTGGCACATGAGCTCCCACGCGCTGGCGCTCGGCCTCTCCGTGCTGGCCTATCGTGCCGCCCGTCATTTTGCCCGCGACCACAGATTCAGCTTCGGTACCTGGAAGATAGAGGTGCTGGGGGGCTTCACCAGCGCCTTGCTGCTGGTGGGGGTGGCCGGGTTGATGCTGTTCGAGTCGGTGTTCCGGCTGCTGGATCCCAGTCCGATCCACTATCAACAGGCGATCGCCATCGCGCTGGTGGGCCTCTTGGTGAACCTCGCCTGTGCCTGGCTGCTCAAGGATGATCAGGGTCATCATCACGGTCACAGCCATGGTCATCATGATCACGATCACTCTCATCATGACCATGCTGATCATCACGGTCATCAGGATCTCAACCTGCGTGCCGCCTACATCCACGTGCTGGCGGATGCGGCCACCTCTGTGCTGGCCATCCTGGCGCTGGTGGGTGGCATGCTGTGGGGAGCCGACTGGCTGGATCCCCTGATGGGTATAGCGGGGGCCGTGCTGGTGGCGGTGTGGGCCTGGGGACTGCTGCGCGACTCGGGCCGGGTGCTGCTGGATGCCGAGATGGATACCCCGCTGGTGGCGGAGATCCGCGAGGTGATAGCCGACTTGCCGGACGCCGAGATCCGCGATCTGCACGTCTGGCGGGTGGGGCAGGAGCAGTATGCCTGCGTACTCTCTCTACTGATGGCGACGCCCATCCCGGCTGGCCAGATCCGTGAGCGGCTCGCCATCCACGAGGAGCTGGTCCACGTCACCATAGAGATCGCCCAGCCATAAGCAGACGCGTCTAGTGGATGCTCAAGACAGGATGTGAAGAAGGGGCCAAGGCCCCTTCTGTGGTTCGAGTCAGTGATGCTGGCTGTGGTCATCGTCCGGCTTGTGCTGCCAGATGGCCCCCAGCAGCAGCTTGAGCAGCAGCCCGGGCGGGTTGTCCAGCAAGTGTCCCGACTCCAGCAACAGGTGACCATCCGCCCGAAAACCCAGGCTGGCATGCACAGTACCATCCTCGCCGCGCACCTGGATGAGGCCGCTCAAGGTGCCGCGCTCTCCCGGCAGGCAGCGCAGCCGCAGTTCACGGGGTTCTCCCAGCAGGGTGAAGGCCCGACTCAGGGGCGGCGTGTCTTCAAAGTCGGGCCAGTTGAAGAAGTGATACTGCTCTGCGAGCCCGCCCGCCTGCTGGCAAAACTGGTCAAACAGCTGCGCAATCCCCTGATACTCCAGATCCAGCCGTTTGGCCTGCTCTTCAATCCTTTTCATCTGCTGCTCCTGCTCACGCTATCTGGCTGATTGAAAACTGGTTTTTTCAAGGTGCCAGCGGGTTCGACCAGATATGGCGCCAAATGGTGGCCGGGTCTGTGAGCCGGATCCAACTTTCGTTATGAAAACGTTATCTTGTTGAAAAGGGTTGGTTTTTTTGCCCTGCTGCTCACATTTGAAACGATTGCCGCTGATTAATATGGCATCGCTCGGCAATGACCGGGTACTCGGATATCGAGACTAACTACAGCGGGAATTATAAAAAAATGGATATGAAAAAGACCAAAGTGGCGCTGGTAACAGCCTCACTGCTCGCGCTTTTGTCCGGCTGCAATGACAACAGCTCTTCACCCTCCACCCCTGAACCCACGGATGGGCCTGTCGCCCGTCTGCCCGATGTGCAACCCCCTGCCGAGCAACTGGTTGCCGGTCCCGATCAGGCGGTGATCGCCCTGGTGGATACCCAGACCAGCGCGGCGCGCGGGATAGAAGGGCCTTTTGCCAATCACAGCCTGCACCTGTGGAACAACGACGCCTGTAACGCTACCGCCGAGAGCGGTCTGAATGCGGGCTGGGATGACAAGGCCAATACCCCGACGGCGGTCGACAGTTTTGGCCCCAGCTGGGTGGTTCCCCTGGCCAAGCTGGAAGGCTGTATCAACTTTATTGCCCGCAACGGCGATCTCGCCAACCTGACCGGCGCCGACATGAAGGTGGTCTTCAGCGATCACCCTGATCGCACTGTGGCCATAGTCGCGGGCAAGAGTGAAGTCTTCGACAGTCGTGCCGATGCCTTTACCGCCGCCTTTGGCGTGGCCGGGGCCAGCGCCCATCTGATTGACGGCAACACCCTGATCTGGCAAGGGGGCAAGGACAAGCCCCATGTGCGCCTCTATTACACGGAGTCGGGCACCATCAAGGCCAATGCCGAGGGTGTGTTCGACTTCCCCTATCTCAGCCTGACCGCGACCAGCCTGACCGCCGAGCAGCAGGCCAAGTACCCGCACCTCAAGGATGCAGCGGCCTTCGCCCTGCCATCCGGCAAAGATCTCAAGCCCCTGCTCAAGGGCGAGCTGGTGGCCATTGGCACGGATGCCGACGGCATTTTGCAGGGGGCGACCCTGGTGCAGAGCGCCGGCGCCCTCGATGCCCTCTACGCAGAGGAAGCCACCAAGCTGGCCTATGGCGCCATCGTTGAGGGGGGCAATGTCACCTTCCGGCTGTGGGCGCCAACCGCCAAGTCGGTCAAGCTGGCGTTGTTCGACGAGCAGCACAAGGCCCTCGGCGAGCGCACCATGACACAAGACGACGCCAGCGGCAGCTGGGGCGTGCAAGGGGGTCAGGAGCTGGTCGGAAAATTCTACCGCTATGATATCCAGGTCTATCACCCGCTCAGTCGCAAGCTTGAATCCTATCAGGTAACAGACCCCTACTCCGTGAGCCTGGCGATGAACTCCGAGTTCAGCCAGGTGGTGGATCTCGATGATCCGGCCCTCAAGCCGGAAGGGTGGGACAGCCTGAAGGCGCCCCACAGCCAGCAGAACCCTGCCGACATCACCATCTATGAGGCCCATGTCCGGGATCTGACCGGCAACGATGAGTCCACCAAGCCGGAACACAGAGGCAAGTTCCTCGGCCTGACCGACAGCGACAGCGTACCGGTCAAGCATCTGCAATCCCTTGCCCAAAGCGGCGTCAGCCATCTGCACCTGTTGCCTGTGTTCGACATCGCCACCGTCAACGAGGATCCGGCCAAGGTCGCCAACCTCCAGGATGACTTCAGCAAGCTGTGTCAGGTCAATGCCGAGGTGAAGGATTCCAAGTTTGGTGGTTACTGCGGCGGTGGCCAGACCATAGAAGCCGTGCTGGCCGATCTGCAAGGGGCCGATAGCAAGGAGAACCCCCTGGTGCAGGAGCTCTCCGGCTATCTGCGTGGCGTTGACTCCTTCAACTGGGGTTATGACCCTTATCACTACACGGCGCCGGAAGGCTCCTATGCCACCGATGCTGAAGGTAGCCAACGGATCCTGGAGTTTCGCGAGATGGTCAAGGCCATCAAGCAGAACATCGGCATGAACGTGGTGATGGATGTGGTCTACAACCACACCAACGAAGCCGGCCTCGGCCCCAAGTCGGTGCTCGACAAGATAGTGCCCTGGTACTACCAGCGCCTCAATCCGGAGACCGGCTCGGTCGAGAACTCCACCTGCTGCTCCAACACGGCGCCGGAACACGCCATGTTCGCCAAGCTGATGGATGACTCTCTGGTGACCTGGGCACGCGACTACAAGATCGACGCCTTCCGCTTCGACCTGATGGGTCACCACCCGAAAGATCAGATGGTGCAGGCGCTGGCCGCCGTGAAGCAGGTCAACCCCGAGATGTACTTCTACGGCGAGGGCTGGAACTTTGGCGAGGTGCAGGATGACAAGCGCTTCGTGCAGGCGACCCAGAAGCACCTGGCCGGCACCGGCATCGGCTCTTTCTCAGACCGCTTGCGTGATGCGGTGCGCGGTGGCAGCCCGTTTGACGGCGGCGATACCATTCGCAAGACCCAGGGCTTTGGCAACGGCGCCCTGGTGGATGCCAACGAGATGGACGGCGTCGAGCTGGCTACCGCGCTGCACCAATCCGACCTGGTTCGCCTCGGCATGGCCGGCAACCTCAAGGAGTTCGTGCTGACCGACAAGGACGGCATGCCGAAGAAGGGCTCCGACATCGACTACAACGGTCAACCTGCGGGTTATGCCCAAGATCCGACCGAGATCCAGAACTATGTCGACAAGCACGACAACCAGACCCTGTTCGACAACCTGATCTACAAGGCGCCGGAAGGAGCCGATCTGGTGCGGATGCAGGGGGTATCGCTGGCCACCGCCATGCTGGGGCAGGGCATTCCCTTTACCCACGCAGGTGTCGAGCTGCTGCGTTCCAAGTCCATGGAGCGGGACAGCTACGACTCGGGTGACTGGTACAACAGGGTCGACTACACCCTTGCCGACAACAACTTCGACAAGGGGTTGCCGCGCAAGGACAAGGATGGGGACAACTACCCGTTGATCGAGCAGGTACTTGGCAAGCACGTCAAGCCGAGCGGGGCCGACATGGCGACCATGGTGGGCTTCTATCAGGAGCTGGCCGAGCTGCGTCAATCCTCCCGTCTGCTGCGCCTTGGCAGCGGCGCCGAGGTGATCAAGCGGGTTGATTTCCGCAATACCGGGCCTGACCAGGTGCCGGGGCTTATCGTCATGACGGTGGATGATGGCGTCAATGCCGGTGCGGATCTGGATCCCGCCATCGAGGGCCTGGTGGTGATGATCAACGCCACCAACCAGCCCCAGAGCATCAGCGACTTCCGTGATGGCAAGGATCAGCCCATCGATCTGAGCACACTGCAGCTGAGCCCGGCCCACCATGCCGGTAGCAGCATCGCCGATGGCGCCGTTGCCAGTGGTGGTCAGCTGACCCTGGGAGCCTGGTCTGCCGCCGTGTTCGTCAAACCGCAGGCCGGAGCCCAGGGGGCGGGTCTGCCGGTGAGCAAGAAGATAGACCTGAGCACGGTTCCGCCCTTTGGTGACACAGATGTCTTCGTGCGTGGTTTCCTGAACGAGTGGGATCCGGTCAACAAAATGATCTTTGGTGGCAACTTTACCTACGAGTTCACCACCGAAGTGACGACGGATCAGCTTGGCACCACCCAGGTGAAGATTGCCGGTAGTGAGTGGGACGGCCCGATCAACTACGGCAAGTGCAGTGACACCGACCAGCTGGCGACTGGCCAGGTCAGCGTGCTCTGCGCCAATGGCGGGGATCTGCCGTTCAATGCTGACAAGGCGGGCAGCTACAAGTTTGTGTTCACGGCAATGAACAAGGACAAACCGACCCTGAGCGTCAGCTTCACCGAGCCGGTGCAGAGCTGCAAGGTGCTGGATACGGTGGCGGGCAACCCGCTCGGCTACAACCTGTTCGTCAAGGGTGAGCTGTCCGGTTGGGCTGCCCAGCCCCAGTATCAGCTGAGCTACAAGGGGATGGACGGCGACCTCGCCATCTATCAGGCCGCGTTCAACTACATGGGCACCAGCGAGTTCAAGGTCGCCAATGAAGACTGGAGCAAGGAGTACCTGCTCAACGGCGGTGGCGCTGTCACTGCCGAGACGGGCTACTCTCTCGGCTTCTCCCAGGCTGGCAGTGCCAACAACAGCATCACATTGCCGCAAGGATTGTGGAGCGTGCTGGTGAAGGTTGACCCGGCTGGTACCAAGGCCGGTACCGCCGTCATTCAGGAGTGCAGTGCCAAGTAAGCACACCCATAGAGTCCGGGGCTGGCTCGGCAGCCCCGGGTTGAATTCCACCTTGCCAAGGGTGGGATAACTCCGAGAGAGTAAACAAAGCGCGACTGCCAACCGGCAGCCGCGCTTTTTCTTTGCAGGTGTGAGGTGGGGGGAAAGAGAAAAGCCGTCCCTGTCGGGGGACGGCTTTGCATATGGAGGTCTCGCTTGCTGGCTGGATCAGCGCTTGCGCAGCAGACGCAGGGCGTTGGCCGTCACCAGGGCGGTGGCCCCGGTATCCGCCAGCACGGCAATCCACAGGCCCGTGATGCCGAGCAGACTGGTGACCAGGAAGATGGCCTTGAGTCCCAGCGCCAGCGCTATGTTCTGGTGGATGTTGGCCAGTGCTGCCCGCGACAGGCGGATCATGGCGGCGATGCCACCGAGCTGGTTGTGGGTCAGGGCGGCATCGGCCGTCTCCAGTGCCACGTCTGTGCCGCCACCCATGGCGATGCCAATGTTGGCCCGCTTCATGGCGGGGGCGTCGTTGATGCCATCCCCTATCATGGCGACCTTCTGGCTTGCGGCCAGCTTGGCGATCTCTTCCACCTTGTCTTCCGGCAGCAGGCTGGCGCGCCAGCCCATGCCGAGCTCGTTGGCAATCGCCTCGGCTGCGCGGGGGTTGTCGCCAGTCAGCATAATGCTGCGCAGTCCCAGCCCCTTGAGCTCCGCCAGGGCCGCTGCCGCTTCGGGCCGGATCTGGTCCCGCAGGGCCAACAGGGCCGCCGGCGCTGCGCCCGGTTGGCCGAGCACGACCACCGTCTTGCCCTGCTGCTCCAGGGTGGCTATCTGTGCGTTGAGGGCATTGCTCAGCGAGTCAATCCGGCTCGGTGCCAGCAGTTGCCAGAGGGTGCCGTCGATGTGTCCCTCCACCCCCATGCCTGGCAGGGCGCGCAGATCCCGGGCTGCGGCCAGGGTCAGCCCCTGCTCACGGGCGGCGGCCACCACGGCACGGGCCAGCGGGTGGTGGGAGCCTTGCTCTATGGCGGCGGCCAGTGCCAGCAGTTCGTCCTCCGGTTGGTCATTGAGGCTGACCAGTTCGGTCAGTTGCGGTTTGCCCAGGGTCAGGGTGCCTGTCTTGTCAAAGGCGACTGTGTCTATATGGGCCAGTCGCTCCAGCGCGGCACCGCCCTTGATCAGTGCCCCCTGGCGGGTTGCCGCCGCCAGGGCGGAGGTCACTGCCGCCGGGGTGGAGATCACCAGGGCGCAGGGGCAGCCGATGAGCAGCAGCGCCAGTCCGCGATAGACCCACTCGTCCCAGCTCTGGCCAAAGGCCAGCGGTGGCACTATCACCACCAGCAGGGCAACCAGCATCATGGCAGGGGTATACCAGCGGCTGAAGCGGTCGATGAAGCGCTCTATGGGGGCGCGCTGGGTCTCGGCTTCCTCGATCAGGTGCAGTATGCGGTCGATGGCGTTGTTGCCAGGTTCGGACACCACCTCGAGGCGCAACACCCGATCCGCCGCCAGACTGCCGGCGGGCACCTTGTCACCCTGGCGACGCTCCACCGGAATGGATTCACCGGTCAGGGCGCTCTCGTCAAACGCCCCAAGGGCGTCGAGCAAACGGGCATCCGCCGGCAGGCGGGCGCCCGGGGCTATCTCTATGATGTCGCCGGGACGCAGCTGGTCGGCCGCCACCTCTTCCCGTATGTCACCGTCAGCCCTGGTGCGGATACGCAGCGCCTTGTCGGGCACCAGCGCCATCAGGGCGGTGACGCCGGCGCGGGCACGGCCGGCGGCATAGGCCTCCAGATGCTCCCCCAGCATGAACAGCAGCAGCACCATGGCCGCCTCGGCGGTTTCACCGAGGAAGAGGGCGCCCAGCGCCGCCACCGTCATCAGGGTCTCGATGGCGAAGGGGGAGCCACTCTTGGTCAGGGCCCAGGCTTTGCGGGAGATGGGCCACAGGCCCCAGAGGGTGGCCAGGGTAAACAGCGGCTGGCCGAACTCTTTCGGCAGCAGGGCCGCCACCAGCATCAGGCCGGCCAGCGACAGGGGCTGCCAATATTTAGCGAGCAGGGCCATCTGCGGGCTGCGGCGCCTGGCGTTGTCGTCCCCGGGCTGAGTTGCGCCTTTGAGCCGGAAGCCCGCGGCCAGCACGGCGGCGGTGACGGGGTCGGGGGAGAGGCCGGGGGCGAGATCCACCACCAGCTTCTCGGTGGCAAACAGCACGCGGGCCTGCTGCACGCCCGCCACCCGGCTGACGGCGGTCTCTATCTTGCGGGCGCAGCTGGGGCAATCCATCCCCAGCACCTGCCAGCTGTGGCGGCGGCTGTCCTGCTCCGGCGCGACTAACGGCTCGGCGGTGTCGGTGGTGTGCTCATGGTGATCATGCTCATGATGGTCATGGTCATGAGGCGGCTGCGGGCTGCAGCAGCCCTGGCTTTGACAACTTCCTCTGGGGGGCTCTTCATCCCCCGGTGATTCACTCACCCCCTGATCCTGATGATCATGGGGTGCCTTGCTGGCGCAGCAACTGACCTGTTCGACATTGTCACAGCAGTGGCTGTCGTGTTGATGTTCGACTTGGCTGGTGACGGCCTTGCCGGTGGCCGCTGTGTGTTGATGGCTGCAGCAGGATTTGCTCATGATGAGTCCCTCTTGGATGGGTCCCGCCGGTGCGGAACCTTGGATAACTGAGCCGAGTGTAAACCTTGGTGTTAAGTCCAAGGTCAAGCCTCTTTATCTCCCTCTCTCGTTTGAGAGGGGCTGCCAGTTCGGTCCAGGAGCAAGTGCCGCTATATCCTTGTGATTGACGGGTGTTTGTCCTCGCCCGGCGCGCCTATACTGGGTGGCCCTATCCTCCCTCGATAATCAAGGACATAACATGAGCAATTCCGTTACCCTGCAAGGCAACCCCGTTTCCGTAGCCGGTCACTTCCCCGTTGCCGGTGAGCAGGCCAAGCCTTTCTCCCTGGTTGCCAAGGATCTGTCTGACGTGACCCTGGCGAGCTTCGCCGGTCAGCGCAAGATCCTGAACATATTCCCGAGCGTCGATACCCCGACTTGCGCCACCTCGGTGCGCAAATTCAACGAACAGGCCAGCGCGCTGGAGAACACAGTCGTGCTCTGCATCTCCGCCGATCTGCCGTTCGCCCAGTCCCGCTTCTGCGGCGCCGAAGGTCTGGACAAGGTGGTGACCCTCTCCACCCTGCGTGGTGCTGCCTTCATGCAGGATTACGGTGTGGCCTTCTCCTCCGGTCCGCTGGTGGGCCTGACTGCCCGCGCCATCGTGGTGCTGGATGCAGATGACAAGGTGCTGCACAGCGAGATGGTCGCCGAAGTAGCCGATGAGCCGAACTACGCGGCCGCCCTGGCTGCCCTGTAAGCTTCTGAGCGCAAAAATCCCGCCACGGCATGCCCGTGGCGGGATTTTTTTATGGATGGAACCCGGTTATCAGGGGGTCTTTACAGGCTGGGTGGCGGGTAATGGCTCAGGGTGTGGCTGCCAGTGTTCGTAGGGTCTGTGGATCTTGCTGTATATCTCCTCCAGCTTGCCTGATGCCGCCAACCTTTCTATGGCCTGTGCCAAAAACGCATCCATCTCATTGCCGGCTGCGCCCTTTTGAATAATAAACACATCTTCAAAGTCGCCAAAAAATTCTCGCTGGATATTGGTCAGCCCCAGCTGGCGCAGCATCAGGTCCGCTTCCTCCTGTGCCCAGATAAAGGCATCGATACGGCCACGGGAGAGCTTGCGAAGGGATTGCTCGATACTCATGGAACGTTGTACTTGAAAGGGGAGCTCACCGGGTACGGCCTCGATTAACAAATCCCGTTGCGTCGCTTCGATGCCATAGGCCATGTCGGTGGTGACAGGATTAGCAGTGTTGCTGTAGATGACATGGGCTACCTTGCCAAAGCTGCGGGTGCTGAAGCGATAGGGCAGCATGTCTGCATCGTGCAGATTGCGAATGGCGGGCAGGCTGAAATCGGCCTTGCCATTGATCACGCCCGCCATGGCGCGCGCAATGGGGTAGATGGTGATCTCGATAGTCATATCGGGGTAGAGCGCATCAATCCCATGGACCAGATCGACGAAGGGGCCTGTCTTGTCGGCGTTGATAAGGCCTGGCAATTCACCAAGGTGGGCCTTGATGACGCGGACCGGCTGGGCAGGGGGGCTGGAGGTGGTCGACGAGGTCTGGGAGAGACCTATGGTCGCGATACCGAGCAGGCCGAGCAGTAGCATGGGGATATGTCTGAGCATGGTCTGTCTGCCTTCAAGGTGAATAATACCATTGTAGACAGCCATGACCCGGGTACAGTGCTCTTCCTCTTGCCGCTTGCGGATAGGGTTTTACTTCTTATGCCCCGCTAACTAGACTTCGCCTCCCACTTCTTTATCCGCGTACCCCCATGACCTTTAGCGAACTCGACCTCCATCCCGCCTTGCTGGCTGCCCTGCCTGCCACCCTGCACACGCCGACTCGCATCCAGCAGCTTGCAATACCCCTGGTATTGGCGGGGCAGGATCTGCTGGCGCTGGCCCAGACCGGCAGCGGCAAGACACTGGCGTTCGGGTTGCCGTTGCTGCAACGGCTGGATCCCGCCTCCAGCCTGGTGCAGGGACTGGTAGTAGTGCCGACCCGCGAGCTGGCGATGCAGGTGAGCGCTGCGCTGCAAGGGATGGCTGACGCTCTGGGATTGCGGATCCTCACCCTTTGCGGTGGTGTGGCACAGGAGCGGCAACAGGTCGAGCTGGCGCTGGGGCCGCAACTGCTGGTGGCGACGCCGGGACGACTGCGGGATCTGCTCACTCAGCAAGTGCTGGGGCTGGATGGCCTGCAACAGCTGGTGCTGGATGAGGCGGATCGCCTGCTGGAGATGGGTTTCTGGCCCGATATCCAGTGGCTGATGAATGAGATGCCCGCCGAGCGCCAGACCCTGCTCTTCTCCGCCACCCTGCCTGCCGAGCTGGATGACCTTGCCAATGGCCTGCTGACAGCGCCGACTCGCATCGAGGCCAATCCCCTCAACAGCCTGGTCAACGAGATCGAGGAGCGGCTCTATCTGGTCAACAAGAGCAGCAAGGTGCCTGCGCTGCTCAGCTTGCTCAAGGAGCAGGCCTGGCCGCAGGTGCTGGTGTTCATCAGTGCGCGGGACGATGCCGACGGCGTGGCCAGGAAGCTGGCCAGGGCGGGGATCCCGGTTGCCGCCCTGCATGGGGAGAAGGAACAGGCGGTTAGAGAGCTGGCACTCGACGATTTCAAGGCTGGCAAGGTGCGGGTGCTGGTGGCCACCGACCTGATGGCGCGGGGCATACATGTGGAGGCATTGCCTGTGGTCATCAACCTGGACTTGCCCGCCAGCGCCCCCGTTTATGTTCACCGTATCGGCCGTACCGCTCGCGCCGGGTGCGAGGGGCTGGCCATCTCGCTGGTGTGTCACGGCGAGAGCGATATCTTGGCGGCGATCCGCACCCTGACCGGCCGTGAGCTGCCGCTGGGGGAACTCGCAGGTTTCCCGGTGACCGACCTGCCCGCCAGCGGGGAGGGCAAGCGCCCACCTCGCGACAAGCAGGCTAACCGTCGCACCGCCAACAAGCGCAGCGTCAAGCAGTTCAAGGGCAAGGTCTGATCTCAAGGTTTGCCTTGTTCCTGGGCGAAGAAGTCGCGCCGAAACTGGCTTAATACTTCCTCTCTGTGTTGCTGCCAGCGCTCGGGATCCATGCTCCCCTGACTGGCCGCCAGTTGCTGCTCCAGCTCGGCCAGCTGCTGCTGGTAGCGGCCGCGCTGATCCAGCTGCTGCTGGCGCGCACCGGCAAACGCCACGCTGGCCTCGGCCCGGTCGGCAGGCAGGAAGTGGCGGGCCAATGTCTCCAGCTCCTCATCCCCCCACAACTGGCGCGCCTGCAAGAGGCGGGCATCCGGGTTGAACAGATCCGCCGCCAGATCCGGGTGATCCGCTGCCCACTCATCCTGCAGCCGGGTCAGGGCGGCCAGCCGTTCGGCCAGCGCCAGCTGTTCGCTGTCGGCGGCCAACTGATCCAGGGCCTGGGCGTAGCGCCCCTGCAACCGGGTCAGGCTCTCCCCCTCACTCATCCACTGGGATTCCAGCGCGATCAGATTGACCAGCCGCTCGCTCAGCGGCTGGTCGGTGTCGCTTACCTCGCTGGCGAGCCGCTGGCTCAGCTCCTGTGGCATCTCTCGCCAGCTGGGGGGCTGTTGGGTGGACTGGCCCCCGCTGACCGCCGGGGTGAGCCGGGGCATGAGGGTTGTCATCGGCGCGGCTGGCGTCTGCTGCGGCTGACTTCCCCCATGCTGATTAACCTCGACGTTTGCCGGGGCAGACCCTGGCTCATTCTGCCAGCCGAGGTTGAGCAGCAAGAGCGAGAGGACTGCCAGGGCCAGGATCCCGTAGCGGCGCTTCATCGGCTGATCTCGCCCTTGACCGGGAAGTGATCGGAGAGGTTGCTGGCGGGCCAGAGGCTGCCATCGCTGCTGCGCGGGATCCAGACGCTGTTGAGGTTATGACTGGCTGCGCCGTACTCCCGGCTCACCACCAGATAGTCCAGATACTCGACGTTGGCACCTCCGGAGAGGGGGCCGCCTGCATAGGGGTTGATCCTGGGATCGAAGGTGGCTTCGGTATAGCCGCCATAGCCGGGTTCATAGGCGTCAAGGTTGGCCAGCATGCTGGCGTAGTCATCGGCAAACTTGCGCTTGTTGACGTTGAAGTCGCCGCCATAGATGACGGTGTCGCTGGCCGGGATCTTGAGGCTGGCGGCCAGGGTACGAATTTGGCCGAACTGGATCTGGCGCAGCCGTCTCGCCTCGTCGGTGTCGAAGCTGGCGGTGTGGGTGGCGAACAGATGCCAGGCTTTGCCCCCCTTGATCACCTCGGCATACATGACCCCCTTGTCGGCGAAACAGTCGGTGCCGGTGCACTGGGGATAGACCAGCTGGGCCTCCCGCACGATTGGGTAGCGGCTGACGATCACCACGCCGCCGTCGTGGATGTTGACCCCCGGCTTGTCGAGCACCTTGGTCTGATAGGGGTACTCTTTGGCCAGCTCCTGCAGGAAGCCCTCGCGGCGGCCGTCGAACACCTCTTGCAGCAGCAGGGCGTCATAGCCCTTGAGGTAATCGGGCAGCAAGGTTAACCGTTCGCCAATGCTGGAGGCGATTACCGGCAGGGCCCAGACGTTGTAGCTGGCCACCTTGAGCTTGCTCTGTGAAGGCTCCGGTTGTTCCCGTGGTTGTGGCGGGGTCAGCATGTAGTGCAGATCGTCGTAACGGCCGGTGAATTTGGCGGCAAAGGCCAGCTCCTGCGGCCCCTGGGTACGATGCAGGGCGCGGTCGCTCTTCCACCCCGAGCTGACGGTCGGGGTGTCGCCACCGTGCTGCAATGTGGTGTTCCACCAGGTGCCCTCCATCAACTGGTTGAGGCGATAGGTGTCGCCGCTGGCCGTGGTGACACGGGTTTCGAACAGATAGCTTTTGCCCGCCTTCACCCCCTCGTAGCGATTGAAGCTGAGCACCATGGCGCTCTCCCAGGGGCCCAGCTCCGTCCTGTGCTGGATCCATTGGTTGCCCGCTTGCAGCTGGCCGCTGCCGCTCTGGCTGATTGCCAGCTGCAAGGGTTCCGGGCCGTTGTTGGTGAGGTAGACATCGGTATCGGCCAGCGCCTGCAATGGAAACTGGCTGACCAGCAGCAGGGCGGCATAACTGAGGGGCTTGTGCATCATTAAGTCCTTTTGGTTGAGGCACGATGGAAAGTGACTGTTATGGCGGGCATAGAGGTCATTTCATTTACATTTTTGTTACAAATAAATGAAAGGCCCCATATGGGGAGAGGGAGGAATCAGCAAGAGAGAGAATGGGGGTGAGTGTTGTCGCAGTGACAGCACGCAGGAATAACAAGGGCGCCCGACCGGGGCGCCAGGGATCAGCGACTGGCCAATGGGTAGGTAAAAAGGGCCAGGTGGGCGAAGTTGAACAGGAAGTGGATGACGATGGCGACGCTCAGACGACCGCTGACGTGGAACGCCAGGCCGTAGCAGGCCCCCGCCAGTGCGGCAAACAGCATCAGCAGCGGGCCACCGGCCAGGTGAGCGGTGCCGAACAGCAGGCTTGCTACCAGGATGCCGAGCCAGAGCCGGCTGCGGGCGGCCACCCCTTGCTGGATGAAGCCGCGGAACAGTGCCTCTTCCGCCACGCAGGTGAACAGCAGATTGTTGAGGGCAAACAGCCACCACCAGTGGGGCAGACCCGCTTCGGGCTTGAGCGCCCCCAGCTGCCAGGCGGTGATCAGCAGGGCCGCCAGCGGCAACAGCAAGAGGGCCAGCGCTCGCCAGTGGATCGCACCGCCCTGGCCGAGCAAGGCGGGCCAGGCCAGCAGCAGGCCGAAGAAGACCAGCGGCTTGTCCAGATTGAGGTACATGTTGAAGGGCACGCTGGCGGGGCCTGCCTGTACCTGGTCCAGCACCTTCAGATTGTTGAAGCCGGGGATGAGGTGCAGCATCAGCGCTATGGCCCACAGCAGCACCAGCGTCAGGGCGGCGCCACGCCAGGGCTGGGGCAGGCTGGGGGTGCGCCAGGCCAGCAGCAGGCCCGCCAGCGTGATCAGCAGGGCGGAAGGGCTGAGGTGGTCTAGGTAGAGGGCGGCCAGCAGGGCGACCCCCAACAGGATCAGACCGGGCAGGCGTTGACGGACCAGACAGAGCAAGACGGCCAGCGCCAGTGCTCCCCAGATGAGCGAATCAGGTAGAGGTAACATTGAGTCTCCAAGGCTGATAAAAGTCCCGCACCTTAACAAGTCGTCACATCATGACACAAGCCTTAATAGGCTGGTCGGATCCCTGCAAGGGCGAGTCCGCTGCGGGGCGCAGCCATGAAAAAGCCGGAGCTGAGGCTCCGGCTTTTCTGAGACTGTGTTGCCAGTACCGGTGCCTTTTAGCGACCAGACTCTGCGATGACGCGGGCTATGATGTCGGCGCGCTTGGTGGCTTCCAGCTCGCCCAGGGCGATGAGGCCGGCCTTGAAGATGACGTTCTTCGGCAGGCTGACATCGTCCAGGGTGGTGATGGCTTCGACGTGCAGACCGTTCAGTCGGCTGGCATCGCGCGGGCTCAGGTTGACCTGAGTGTTCATCACCTGCTTGCCTTTCTTCTTGGCAGGCACGGCTTGTTTGGTCTGGTCCTGCTCGTCTTCCGGCTGTTCTGGTTGTTCGCCGTCAAAATCGTAAATAGACATAGTCAATCCTGTTGGGTTGCAAGGGGCATGCTCGCCCTAAATGTGGGTATTCAGCCCATATCCTCATTGCGGATAAAGGCGCGCCAGGAGCCTAGCACCTGGGCAAAGTCTTCCAGCCCGCACATGGCCAGCTGCTCATCATCGTAGTAGGCGAGATCGTCGAGATCCTCATCCTGTTCGATATTGAGGACGTTGGCTTTCACCTCGGCTTCCTCATGGGTGAGCAGCAGTGAATAGTCACCGCCGTGCAGCTGGTACTCTGTGCGGGTGCGATTGGACAGCTGGTCGATGATGGAGAAGAGCTCATCGAGCTTCTCCTCATCCTTGCCAACTTCATCGATCAACCACTGACCGATGGCCTCATGACCCATGGAGAACCGGGCGCGATAGCCACCGAACGGGTCGCGGCGAAATTCATAGTCCATAGCGGAGTCCATATCGGAAGGATGAGGCCACCACAAAGCGGACTGGCATAGCGTCAGATCCATGATCCATGGTGGGTCACACATAGCGTAAAGTGGCCTATTCTAGCGATCCCTCCCGCGCTTGTCTTGATGATGTGGGATCTTTGCACGTCGGCCCGTGTGATTGTGAGCCACCAGGCGTCATGCCAGCTTGTTGTCCGGAGATGTTATGCAGCTAAACGATACCCTGGCCCGTCAGATAGTGAGCAGGGCGATGAAGATACTGTCGTTCTCGGTCAACGTGATGGATGAACACGGTTTGATCATTGCCTCCGGCAATCCCGAGCGCCTCCATCAGCGCCACGAGGGTGCCGTGCTGGCGCTGACCGAGAACCGGGTGGTGGAGATAAGCGAGGCGACCGCCCAGCAGCTCAAGGGGGTGCGCCCTGGCATCAATTTGCCCATTGCCTATCAGGGGGAATTGCTCGGGGTCATCGGCATCTCGGGCGATCCGGACATAGTGCGTGCTTACGCCGAGCTGGTGCGCATGACGGCCGAGCTCATTCTGGAGCAGGCGGCGCTCACCGAGCAGTTGCAGTGGGACAAGCGCCACAAGGAGGAGCTGGTACTGCAGCTCATCCGCGGTGAGGGGCGGGTCGATCAACTGCAACAGGCGGCCCGTTTCCTCGAGCTGGATCTGGCCCAGCCTCGGGTGGTGGCGGTACTGGCGCTGGAGGAGGCGGATCCCGCCCGCCTGCGGGAGCTGGTGCATCTGCTGGAAAATCCGGAGCGGGACAATCTGGTGGCCATCAACGGCCTCGACGAAATAGTGGTGCTCAAACCGGCCCAGCTGAGCGACGGCGTCTGGCAATCTGAGCAGGAGCGCAGCCGCATCAAGCAGTTGCTGGCCCGCATTCCCCACTTCAAGGTACGGATCGGGGTGGGTGATTACTTCGGCGGCATAGATGGTCTGGCGCGCTCCTACCAGACGGCGCGGGATACTCTGCGCCGGGGCATGCGGCAGGCTCCGCGCAAGCAGGTCTACTTCTTCGAGGATTACCGGTTGCCGGTACTGCTTGGCAGTCTGGCGGACTCCTGGCAGGCGGATCAGTTGCGGGCGCCCCTGCTCAGGCTGGCGCAGGAGGATACAAAGGGAACGCTGCAAAAGACGCTGCGCCAATATTTCTTGCAGGATTGTGATCTGCATCCCTGTGCCGAGGCGCTCTTCATCCACCCCAATACACTGCGCTATCGGCTGACCCGGATCGAGCAGATAACCGGTTTGAATTTCAACAAGTTAGACGACAAGTTCCTGCTCTACCTCGGACTCAATCTCGACAGCTGATTTGTTGTAATGAACAAAAAGTCTCTCTTTCAAGAGGCTTTATTTGGCTTTTCAGCCAACGCATTCCGATCCCGGATCACCATAATGGCCACCACTCACTCCCATTCAAGGTGCCCGTCATGATCCCTGTATCCGCGCTCGGCGCTCTCGCCGCGCTCTCCATCGCCATCTTCCTCATCCTGAAGAAGGTGCCGCCCGCCTACGGCATGATAGTCGGCGCCCTGGCTGGTGGCCTGATCGGCGGGGCCGATCTGACCCAGACCGTCGCCCTGATGATAGGTGGCGCCCAGGGGATCACCACGGCCGTGATGCGGATCCTGGCGGCCGGTGTGCTGGCGGGCGTGCTGATCGAATCGGGCGCGGCCACCACCATCGCCGAGACCATAGTCAAGAAGCTCGGCGAGACCCGCGCCCTGCTGGCGCTGGCGCTCGCCACTCTGATCCTGACTGCGGTCGGCGTCTTCGTGGACGTGGCCGTCATCACGGTCGCCCCCATAGCGCTGGCCATAGCGCGCCGTGCCGACCTATCCAAGGCGGCCATACTGCTGGCCATGATAGGCGGTGGCAAGGCGGGCAACGTCATGTCCCCCAACCCGAACGCCATCGCCGCGGCCGATGCCTTCCATCTCCCCCTCACCTCCGTCATGGCGGCCGGCATCATACCGGGTCTGTTCGGGCTGGTGATGGCCTACTGGCTGGCCAAGCGTCTGAACAACAAGGGCAGCAAGGTCGCCGCCGACGAGGTGGTGAGCTTCAGTGGCAGCAAGCTGCCGGGATTTGGCGCCGCCATCAGCGCGCCCCTGGTTGCCATACTGCTGCTGGCCCTGCGCCCACTGGCCGGTATCGTCGTGGATCCGCTCATCGCTCTGCCCCTCGGCGGCCTGGTCGGGGCCCTTATGATGGGCAAGTTCAGCAAGGTGAACCAGTTTGCGGTCTCGGGCCTGGCCCGTATGGCGCCGGTGGCCATCATGCTGCTGGGGACAGGTACTCTGGCGGGCATCATTGCCAACTCCGGTCTGAAGGATGTGCTGATCAGCGGCCTGACCGCCTCCGGTCTGCCCTCCTACCTGCTGGCCCCCATCTCGGGCGCTTTGATGTCGCTGGCGACTGCCTCGACCACCGCCGGGACAGTGGTGGCTTCCAACGTGTTCAGCTCCACCCTGATTGAGCTCGGCATCAGCAGTCTGGCGGGGGCCGCCATGATCCATGCCGGTGCTACCGTGTTTGACCACATGCCCCACGGCTCATTCTTCCATGCCACCGGTGGCAGCGTCCACATGGGCGTGGGGGAGCGCCTCAAGCTCATCCCTTATGAAACAGCCGTCGGTCTGACCATAGCAGCCGTCTCCACCCTGATGTTTGGCGTGTTTGGTCTCGCCTGAGGAACTGATATGAAAATTGTTATCGCACCGGATTCATTCAAGGAGAGCCTGAGCGCCATGGCGGTGGCTGATGCCATCGAGGCGGGTTTCAAGCAGGTGTTGCCAGAGGCCACCTACATCAAGCTGCCCATGGCCGATGGCGGCGAGGGCACAGTGCAATCCCTGGTGGATGCCACCGGGGGTCGCATACTGCCGTTTTATGTGACAGCGCCGCTCGGCAACCAGGTGCAGGGCTTCGTCGGCCTGCTGGGGGATGGCGAGCGCGCCGTCATCGAGATGGCGGCAGCCTCCGGCCTGCACCTTGTCCCCCCCGAGCTGCGCAATCCGCTGCACACCTCCAGCTTCGGTACCGGTGAGCTGATCCTGGCGGCCCTCGACATGGGGGTGAAGCACCTGATCCTCGGCATAGGCGGCAGTGCCACCAACGATGGCGGTGCCGGCATGATCCAGGCGCTCGGCGGCAAGTTGCTCCAACGCGATGGCACCCCCATAGTGCCGGGCGGCGCCGGACTGGCGGATCTGGCCACCATAGATCTGAGCGATCTGGATTCCCGTCTGAGCAGGATCACCATAGAGGTGGCCTGTGACGTGGACAATCCGCTGTGCGGCCCGACAGGAGCCTCCGCCGTGTTTGGCCCGCAAAAAGGGGCCAACGCCGATATGGTGACCCAGCTGGATGCCAACCTCTCCCGCTACGCCGACTGCATCGAGCAGGCCCTTGGCAAACAGGTGAGAGAAATCCCGGGGGCGGGCGCCGCCGGTGGCATGGGGGCGGCCTTGGTGGGCCTGCTCGGTGCCGAGCTCAAGCCCGGCATCGAGATCGTCATAGCGGCGTTGAAACTGGCCGAGGCTGTGGCCGATGCGGATCTCGTCATCACGGGGGAGGGGCGTATCGACAGCCAGACAATTTACGGCAAAACGCCAATCGGTGTCGCACGCTGTGCCAAGCAGTTTGGCAAGCCGGTGATAGGTATTTCAGGGTGTCTCACCGACGACTACGGTGTGGTGCATGAGCACGGGCTGGATGCGGTGTTCGCCGTGGTCAACCGCGCCATGTCCCTGCCGGAGGCATTGGCCACTGCCACCACCAACCTGCAGCTCACGGCCCGCAACGTGGCCGCGCTCTATATGCTGCGACGCTGATCCTCTTTTGGCCGGTGCCGGGCACCGGCTTTACCCTGCCCCGTGTCGCGGTGATGACCTGTCTTTGTTGCAGATCTGACCGCAATACCTTGCCGATCTCCCGATCGGCTTTTTTCATTATCTTGCTGTATCTCCATCGCTTTTCTACGGTTTCTATATTTTGGCTGACCACTTTGCGGCATAGTGATCCCCCATAGTACAAGGAGCCACCCATGATCTTGCTGACCCTGGGGGTACTGCTGTTTACCCTTATCCATCTCTATCCCTGCTTCGCTGCGGCCCATCGAACCCGCCTGCGCGACCGGTTGGGGGAGAACCGTTACAAGGGACTCTTCTCGCTGCTGGTGTTCGTCGCTTTCGGCTTGATTCTGGCTGGCTGGCGTTCGTCCAGCCCCATGCCACTCTATTTTCCGCCCGCCTGGGGCCCGGCTCTGGTGATGGGCGTGCTGCCAGTCGCGCTCATTCTTTTCTTCTCGGGCCAGGGGCCCAACCACTTCCGGCGCTGGCTGGTTCATCCCCAGCTGCTTGGTACCCTGCTCTGGGCTGGCGCCCATCTTGCGGTCAACAGCGAGGCCCGCTCCCTGGTGTTGTTCGGCGGTATCGGTCTGTGGGCCCTGGTCAGCATCATCTGGATTTCGGTGCGGGACTGGCAGCGTCATCCCCGTCCCGCAGCAAACTGGGTTGGTACTGGTATCAGCGTGGGAGCTGGACTTGCGGTCACGGCTATCTTGATCTTCTGGGGTCATGGCTGGCTGACCGGCATACCCTTGCGCTAAATGATGGGGATGAACCGGCTGCGCCACCTGTGCGTATGACGCTCATCTGTTCAAAAGGAGTTGCCCGATGAAATGGTTCACTTTGTTATTGCTGCTTGGTGTCGGGATGGCCTCTGCCGCCTGCCCTGATTATTTCAATGTGGAGCAACGGGAGCTCAACAGCACCCAGCGCCACAACCTCTGCCAGTTGACCGAAGGCAAGGTGGTGCTGGTGGTAAACACAGCGTCTTATTGCGGTTATCGCGGCCAGTTTAGGGATCTGGAGACGCTTTATCAGACCTACAAGGACAAGGGGCTGATAGTGCTGGGTTTTCCGTCCAATGACTTCTGGCAGGAGT
The DNA here is from genome assembly GCF_963900955.1 of Aeromonas sp. 9A. NCBI lineage: Bacteria > Pseudomonadati > Pseudomonadota > Gammaproteobacteria > Aeromonadales > Aeromonadaceae > Aeromonas > Aeromonas sp. 9A. The sequence continues at coordinate 843,197 of NZ_CAWRFG010000001.1, read as the reverse complement.
CGGGGGATGAGGACAAAACCGCCGCTGTTTGCCGCCGTGACTACGGGGTGACCTTCCCCATGTTCAACCGGCTGGCGGTACGCGGTGACGATGCGAGCCCGCTCTACAAGGGGTTGGCCGCGGCCGCGGGCGAGGCGCCGGGCTGGAACTTTCACAAATACCTGATAGGGCGCGATGGCAAGCTGATTGCAAGCTATGGTGCGAACCAGAATCCGGCCGACGATCCTCTGCAAAAAGAGGTCAAACGGGCGCTTGGGCTTTAGGTCTACCCCCCTGCGGGCCGCTCTGGAATAATGGAGGCCCGCTTTTCTGTCTGGTAACTCTGTGCTGCAACGTCTGCCCCAAATGGTGATCTTCGATGCCCTGGTCCGTGAACAGGGCATCTCGGCGGCCGCACGGCGGCTCGGCGTCTCCAAATCCCACATCAGCAAACAGCTGGCCCAGCTTGAGGCCGAACTCGGTGCCCAGTTGGTGCAGCGCACCACTCGCCGCTTCTCCCTGACCGAACTCGGTCAGGAGTATGCCCGTCACTGCCGCGCTTTAGTGGCGGTGGCGCTGGAGGCGGACTCCATGGTGGCGGAGCGCCGTGGCAAGGTGAGTGGCGTGCTTCATCTTGGGGTTGGCCAGTCGTTTGGCCGGCTGCACGTGATCCCGCGTCTCAAGGCGTTTCAGGATCGCTACCCCGAGCTGGAGCTGGAAGTCTCCCTGTTCGATCACAGAACCAACCTGGTGGATGAGGGGCTGGATCTCTGGATCACCACCTATGAAGACAAGCCCGAAGCGCTGGTGGGGCAGCGGCTGGCGGATATCCACTTCGTGCTGGTGGCCTCGCCTGACTATCTGCTGAGCCACGGCACACCCTTGCACCCGAAAGATCTGGCCCAGCACAACTGCATCACCTACCAGAGCCGGGAGCGGCGCTACCACGAGTGGTCGTTTCGCCAGGGCAAGGAGCGCCAGACGGTGCAGGTGGCCGGCAACTACCGGGTGGATCTGGCGGAGGCGGTGCGCGATGCCGCCCTGGCCGGGCTCGGCATCGCCTATGTCGCCAACTACTTGCTGGACAAGGAGTTGCAGTCCGGTCAGCTGATCCCCCTGCTGCCCCAGTGGCGGCCGAACCAGAAGATGGCGGTGCACGCCGTCTACGCCAGGCGCGAACATCTGGATCCCAAGATCCGTCTCTTCATCGATTTCCTCAAGGAGAGCTTCGGCCCCAATCCCTATTGGGAGCAGCGACTTGCCCCCTGGCTTGGCGGCAAATTGTCCGGCACAGAGGAATGATCGTTTCTATATAAGAACACTGGCTTTCGCATGATACCAAAATTGAACCAAATCAGCGGGTTGGCGCAACCGATATCGTGCAAACGTTTTTGCTAACAGGGCTGTAACCAGGCGGGCTTGCAGTAGTGGGGCGGGGGGAGCAGAATCCGCACCCATCTTTTGCCTCACCTGATGGAGTCCCTATGATTGCCCTGCTCGGCATACTGAGTATCCTGGCCCTGGCCGTACTCTGCTCTGATAATCGTCGTCGTATCCCTTTGCGAACAGTGGGTCTCGCCCTCTGCCTGCAAGTCCTCTTTGCCGGTCTGGTGCTCTGGCTGCCTGCCGGTCAGCACGTGCTGAACGGGGTCAGCGAGAGCGTCAGCAGCGTGATCGGTTACGGTCAGGAGGGGATCGCCTTCCTGTTCGGGGATCTGGCCAAGTTCAAGCTGGGCTTCATCTTTGCGTTCAACGTGCTGCCGGTCATCATCTTCTTCTCTGCGGTGATCGCGATCCTCTATCACATAGGCCTGATGCCGCGGGTCATCGCCCTGCTGGGCGGCGGTCTGCAGAAGCTGCTGGGTACCGGCCGTGCCGAGAGCCTCTCCGCCACCGCCAACATCTTCGTCGGCATGGTGGAAGCGCCGCTGGTGGTCAAGCCCTACCTCTCCAAGATGTCCGACTCCCAGTTCTTCGCCGTGATGAGCTGCGGTCTCGCCTCCGTGGCTGGCGGCACCCTGGTGGGCTACGCCAGTATCGGGGTTGAGCTCAAGTACCTGATAGCGGCTGCCTTCATGTCGGCACCTGCCGGTCTGGCCATGGCCAAGATCCTGGTGCCGCCTGCGGCTGAAGACGTTGACCATTGTCAGGACGTGGAGATCCCCCGTGCGACCAATGTGATCGAAGCGGCGGCCGATGGCGCCATGGCAGGCCTCAACATAGCGGTCGCGGTCGGCGCGACTCTGCTGGCTTTTGTCGGGGTGATCGCCATGCTCAACGGCCTGCTAGGCTGGGCCGGTGATCTGGTGGGACTGGAGCTGAGCTTCCAGATCATACTGGGCTGGCTGTTCGCCCCCGTCTCCTGGCTGATCGGCGTGCCCTGGGATCAGGCCCAGGCGGCTGGCGCCCTGATCGGGACCAAGATAGTCATCAACGAATTTGTCGCCTTCATCGCCCTGGTGCAGGATCAGACGTTGAATGAATCGAGCAAGGCCATCGTCACCTTCGCTCTGTGCGGTTTCGCCAACATCTCCTCCATGGCGATCCTCATCGGTGGCCTGGGCGCCATGGTGCCGGAGCGCAAATCCTTCATCGCCCGTTACGGCATGCGCGCCATACTGGCGGGTGTGCTGGCGAACCTGATGAGCGCCTCGCTGGCGGGGCTGTTCCTCGCCCTCTGATTGACCTTGAAGCTGGCACCTTCCGGTCAGAGCCCGCTTCGGCGGGCTTTTTTGTGGCTGTTTTTCAGACAAAAAAAGCGCCTCAGAGGAGGCGCGGGGAAAAAGACAGATTGGAAGCGTCACATGGGTGCCACTTGAATGAGGGATGAGCCATGCCATCCAAGTGTGAAGCCATGATGCCTGACCCTGTCTGAAGCCCTTATGAGGCGATTCTTCATACTATGTTCATTTTTATAAACGCAAAACGGCTCCACTCGAACAAGCCGGATCTCTGTTGTTCCAGTGGCTGAAGTGAGTGTTTTACAGGGATGGGGCCACTATCAAGGAGTCAACTCGAACGAACCGGCGTTCTGTTGTTCCAGTGCCAGCAACCAGCGTTTGATGGGGATGCCGCCGGCATAACCGGTCAGCTCGCCACTGCGCCCTATCACCCTGTGACAGGGCACTATGATGCTGAGAGGATTGCGGCCATTGGCGGCACCCACGGCTCGCACCGCCTTGTGGTTGCCGATGGACTGGGCTATTTCGAGATAGCTGACGGTCTTGCCGTAGGGAATGTCGCACAGAGCGCGCCACACCGACTGCTGGAAGGGGGTTCCCTTGGCGGCTAGCGGCAGATCGAAGCGTTGCAGACGGCCGGCGAAATAGGCGGCAAACTGCTCGACGTAAGGGGCCAGAGCCAGATCATCCTGACGCCACTGCGGTGTTGGCATTATGGGGCGCTCGCCCTGCATGAACTCCACGTGGCGCAGGCCATCCCGATCGATGGCGATGAGCAGGGGGCCGTGGGCGCTGTCGCAAAAACTGTATCTCATCTTCTCTCATCCTTGGCGTGGGCAAGTCGTAAGGCTGGCAGTATCACTCCAGCACGGGTTTGCCGCGGGCCGACTTGATGTCGCCCTTGCGCTTCTTGGCGTCGATCCGCTTGCGCTGGGAGCTGCGGGTCGGCTTGGTGGCATGACGGGCCTTGGGGCGCCAGGCGGCTTTCTTGAGCAGCTCCACCAAGCGGCTCATGGCCTCTTTTCGGTTCATGTCCTGGCTGCGATGGGTCTCGACCCGGATCTGGATAAAACCATCGTGTACCCGGCTGTCGCTCAGCTTGTCGAGCCCCTCTTTGTAGAGCGGGGGCAGACTGGGAGAGCTGCGGTAATCAAAGCGCAACCAGACGGCGGAGTCAGTCTTGTTGACGTGCTGGCCGCCGGCCCCCTGGGCCCGCATGGCCTGAAATTGCAGCTCATGCCAGGGGAGGGTGACGCTGTTGGAGATGACTAGCATACTGCTGTGCTCTTGTTTGGTGCATAGGGAGAGGCTGGTTCAGCTTGGTGCCTCATTATGGGGCGAGATGTGCTCCCTTGGTGATGCCGGGGGGGATTCATCCAGGGCATAAACGCTATCTTTTTGAAATTAAACAATAAAAAGACTTGGCACAAGAATTGATACCCAATTCATCACATACCATGGATTGGGAGCAACCAGATGAAGCTGATTACTGCGATTATCAAACCCTTCAAGTTGGACGATGTGCGTGAAGCCGTCGCCAGCCTGGGAGTCGAAGGACTGACAGTGTCCGAGGTCAAGGGGTTTGGCCGCCAGAAAGGGCACACCGAATTATACCGGGGAGCCGAGTACCAGGTCGACTTCTTACCCAAAGTGAAGCTGGAAATTGCGACGGCCGATGACAACGTCGAAGGGGTCATAGAGGCGATCTGCAAGGCGGCCTACACCGGCAAGATCGGCGATGGCAAGATTTTTGTCTACGATTTGTTGCAGGCGGTGCGCATTCGTACCGGTGAGAGCGATGACGAGGCGCTCTGATCGCTCGGGTGTCCTGGCGGCTTGAGCATGGGTAACCCTGTTTCGGATTGCCAGACCGGGCGGGTTGCCGACAGGTAGTCGCTGATTGACTCCATGGTGGGGCTGGATAGGATTCTATCCGGCCCTTTTGTTTGAACGGCGTTTAAATATGTGATCCCGCACTCGATGTTTTCTTGATCCGGTTGGCGAGGCCAATGCAAAATACAAACAGCAATGGTTATCACTCGATATAGCAACTCAAGGAATGGATGATGAAAATGAAGATGCTGGCACTGGCTTTTTCTACCCTGGCTGCTCAGGGTGCGTTTGCGGCAGGAGAGGTGAATGTCTACTCCAACCGTCAGGATGAACTGATCAAGCCCATCATCCAACAGTTCGAGAAGGAATCGGGTATCAAGGTCAACGTGGTGTTCGCCAAAGAGGGGCTGAACGAGCGTCTGGAGCGGGAAGGCAAGCTCTCTCCGGCCGATCTCATGCTGACTGTGGACATCAGCCGTCTGACCGATCTGGTGGACAAGGGGCTGGTGCAGCCGGTGGACAGCAAGATACTGCAGGAGAATATCCCTTCCATCTATCGTGACCCGGAGAATCGCTGGTTTGCCCTGACCACCCGCGTGCGAGCCATCTATTCGAGCAAGGAACGCCTCGGCAAACTCGACACCATCAGCTACGAAGATCTGGTCAAGCCTGAATTCAAAGGGAAAATTTGTACCCGTAGCGGCAAGCATGAGTACAATGTGGCGCTGGTCTCCTCCATGATCGCCCATCACGGCATGGCGGATGCAAAAACCTGGCTGGAAGGGGTCAAGGCCAACCTGGCGCGCAAGCCGCAAGGCAACGACAGGGATCAGGTCAAGGCGATCAAGGATGGCATCTGCGATCTGTCCCTCGGCAACAGCTACTACCTGGGTGCCATGTTGAAAGATCCGGCTCAGAAGTCCTGGGCTGATGCTGTCTACATCAACTTCCCGAACCAGGCTGACCGTGGTGCCCACGTCAACGTGAGCGGCGTGGCCATGACCAAGCATGCCAAGAACAAGGAAGCCGCCCAGAAGCTGATGGAGTTCCTGGCTGGTGATACTGCCCAGCACATGTATGCGGACGTGAATGCCGAGTACCCGGTCAAGGTCGGGGTCGAGCCTTCCGCTATGGTCAAGTCCTGGGGCAGTTTCAAGTCTGACCCCATGCCGGTCAGCGAGTACGCCAAGCACCGCAAGGATGCCTTGCAGTTGCTGGATGAAGTAAAATTCGACTTGTAATCAGATGGGGCCAAGGGCCCCATCCACTTCTGTGGTCTCATGAAAAATTGTGGATGGATTGTCAGCAGCTGGGCCACCGCCCTGCTGCTGGGTTTGCCGGTACTTGCCCTGATCTTCTCAGCCTTCTCGGCAGACGGAGACCTGTTTCGTCACCTCGCCGATACTGTGCTGTTAGACTACCTTGCCAATACGCTGGGACTGGTTGTGGGTGTGGTGCTGCTCAGCCTGTTGTTCGGCGTACCTACCGCCTGGCTGGTAGCCATGTGTCAGGTACCGGGGCGCCGAGCCCTGCAGTGGGCGCTGATGCTGCCCATGGCCATGCCCTCCTACATCGTTGCCTACGTCTACACCGACCTGCTTGACTACTCGGGGCCGCTGCAGGCGGGGCTGCGCACCCTGTTTGAGTGGAGCAGACCGGCGGATTACTGGTTCCCGGCCATTCGATCCCTGGGCGGCGCCGCCTGGGTACTGGCGCTGGTGCTCTTTCCCTACGTCTATCTGCTGGCCCGCGCCTCGTTCTTGGAGCAGTCGGTCAGCCTCATTCACTCCAGCCGCTTGCTCGGCTGCACCCCCTGGCAGAGCTTTCGCCGCCTCAGTTTGCCACTGGCCCGCCCCGCCATCATGGTGGCGGTTTCCCTGGTAGCGATGGAGACCCTGGCCGACTTTGCCACTGTCCACTTCTTTGCCATCAACACCCTGACCACGGCGGTTTATGATACTTGGCTCGGCTATGGCAGCCTGGCCACCGCCGCCAAGCTCTCCTGCATGATGCTGCTGGCCGTGGTGCTGCTCATCGCGCTGGAGCGCCGCTCCCGCCAGCGTCAGCAGGTGTTTCAGAAATCCATGGGTCATGAGCAGCCGCTGCGTTATCCACTCAAGGGAGTCAGCCGTTGGCTGGCCGGACTCTGGTGCTGGGGACTGGTGCTGGCGGGTTTCTGCCTGCCATTTGTCATCCTGCTCGATTACGGCGTGCGCTATTTCGAACTCTCCTGGACGCCGGAGTTTGTCCGCTTCGCCGGCAACAGTCTGCTCATCTCGGCGCTGACCGCCCTGCTGGCCATGGGTATCGCCCTGCTGCTCGGTTTCTTCCGCCGCCTCGATGGCGGCGTCAAGAGCCTGCTGCCCCTGCGCATCGCCGCCATGGGATACGCCATGCCAGGTACAGTGCTTGCCATCGGCGTGCTGGTGCCGCTGACAGCCCTCGATTTTGGTATCAATGATCTGGCCGAGTGGCTTGGGGGGCAGGGGCCTGGCTTGCTGCTGACCGGTACCCTCACTGCCATCGTATTCGGCTATCTGGTGCGCTTCGTGGCCATTGCCATCGGTTCGGTGGAGAGCAGCATGGGCAAGATCTCCCCCAGCCTCGACATGGCGGCCCGCTCCCTGGGACAGGGAGCGGGCGGTATGCTGCGGCGGGTTCATCTGCCGCTGGTGCGACGGGGTCTGTTTGCCGGTGCCATGCTGGTATTCATCGAATCCATGAAGGAGCTGCCCGCCGCCCTGCTGCTGCGGCCGTTCAATTTCGATACCCTGGCGACCCACGTCTATCAATTTGTCTCGGACGAGATGCTGGAACGCGGCGCCCTGGGGGCCATCGTTATCGTGCTGGTAGGACTGTTGCCGCTCATCTGGGTCAACCGCAGCCTGGATAGCCAGGGGCACTGAGTCTGCAAATCACTCCCTGAATTGTTGTCCGGCGCAGGTCGGCCTGAATCAAAAGAATATGAGGAAGTCAGCCGTGTCTTGCTTGCAGGTTGAGAACGTCAGTTGCCGTTATAACGGTCGCAATGTGCTGGAGCAGTTGTCTCTGTCGGTGGCCGACAACGAGATTGTCTGTCTGCTGGGGGCCAGTGGCTGCGGTAAAACCACGCTGCTCAAGGCCGTTGCAGGCCTGTTGCCGCTGGCCGAAGGGGAGATCCGCCTCGGTGCTACCCTGCTGGATGGGCCGGGCGTCAGCGTGCCACCCGAGGCGCGCAACATCGGCATGATCTTCCAGGATTATGCCCTCTTCCCCCATCTGACGGTGGCCGACAACGTCGGTTTCGGGCTGACTCGCCTTGACCGCTCCGCCCGTCAGCAGCAGGTGGAGGAGGCGCTGACGCTGGTCAAGCTGCAGGGGCTGGGAGATCGCTATCCCCATCAACTCTCTGGCGGGCAGCAGCAAAGGGTTGCCATCGCTCGCGCTCTGGTGTGCAAGCCGAAGTTGATGCTGCTGGATGAGCCCTTCTCCAACATCGACACCCAAGTGCGGATGAAGCTGATCCTCGAGATCCGCACCCTGCTCAAGCAGCAGGGGATCGGCGCCATCTTCGTCAGCCACAGCAAGGAGGAGGCGTTTGCCTTCGCCGACCGGCTGGCCCTGTTTCGGGCTGGTCACATCGAGCAGGTGGGACAGCCGGAGCAGCTTTATCGCCGCCCGCAGAACCGCTTCGTTGCCGAGTTTTTGGGCGGGGTGAACTATCTGGCCGCCGAGGTGGTGGACAGTCACTGCGTGCAGACGGCGCTCGGGGTTATCTGTGGCAGCGAGCCTCATGGTCGCAACCTGGGCGAGCTGCTGCAACTGATGCTCAGACCCCAGCAACTGTTGCTGGAGGCCGTTGTGGACGGCGAACTGACTGTGCTGGAGCAGCAGTTTCTCGGTCATCACTGTCGGGTGTTGTTCGAGTGTGGCGGTCAGCGACTGGAGGCGAGCATAGGTGAGCCACTCGGCGGGGATCGCGCTCGGGTCAAGGTCGCTCCCCATGGGTTGGTGTTGTTTGAACCAGTGCAGTGAACAACTTGATATCGTTATGAAATCAATGAATTGAATTCACTCTGGTTTATAATCGCGCCACGCTAATGCCTATACAGGGGAGAGACAAATGAAAGCCCAAGCCGGGATCTGCGCAGAGCCGAATCTGCACGCCCTCTATCTGATGTTCAATCGCACAGGAGAGGCGACCGCACTGGTTGCCCGTCTGGCCAGCTTGCCTGCCCTGTGGGAAGCGGTTGCCGCCGATTTCCCCGATGCCGGTTTCACCGGCCTGGTCGCCGTCGGCGCCGATGCCTGGGATGACCTCTACCCTGTGGCCCGTCCGCCCCAGTTTCGCGGCTTTATGACGCAATCAGCCAACGGTCAGCAGGCGCCAAATACGCCGTTCGACCTCTTCGTGCAATTGCGTGCCGATCGGGTCGATGTTTTGCATCACGCCGGTCAAAGGGTAATGGCACTGCTGGCCGGATTGGTGGCGCTGGTGGAAGAGGTGCGTGGTTTCCGCAATCTGGATTGCCGGGATCTGACCGGCTTCGTCGACGGCACCGAGAACCCGCAAGATGAACACCGCGCTGAGGTGGCCTTGCTTGAGGGTGGCGAGTTTGCCGGTGGCTCCTATGTCCATGTGCAGCGTTGGGTACATGCCATGAGCGACTGGGAGAAGCTCGCCCTGAAGGAACAGGAAGACATCATTGGCCGCACCAAGCGCGACAACATCGAATACGAGTCGGCTGACAAGCCGCTGACCTCCCATATCAAGCGGGTCAACCTCAAGACGCCCAAGGGCGAATCCATGGAGATACTGCGTCAGAGCATGCCCTGGGGAACCATGACGGAGCAGGGACTCTATTTCATCTCCTGCTGCCGCACGCCGTTGCACTTCAATGCCATGATGGCCAGCATGTACAAGGGGGAGGGCGGCCATTTCGATCACCTGCTGCGCTTCACCACGGCAGTGACTGGTGCGGCCTTCTTTGCCCCCTCGGAAGATTTTCTGGTGGCACAGGGTCAATAAGTCAGCATTTACCTGTGCGCAGAAAACAAAAATCCCGGCCTTGGCCGGGATTTTGCGTTCTGGCGGTACCGCCAAGAGGCGGTGGCCTGCGCATTGGCTGACATTAAGGGGTCTGTTCGAACAGCTCGAGGGCGGAGAGATAGAGCTCTTCGATATCGGTGTCGCTGGTCGGAGTGATGAAGATGGTGTCATCACCGGCGATGGTGCCGAGGATCCCTTCTGCCTTGCCGAGTGAGTCGAGCAGGCGGGCGATCAGCTGGGCTGCACCCGGGCTGGTGTGGATCACGACCAGGGCGCCGTTGTGGTCGACGTCGAGTACCAGGTTCTTGAGCGGGCTGGAAGTAGTGGGTACACCCAGTTCCACCGGCAGGCAGTAAACCATCTCCATCTTGGCATTGCGGGTGCGAACGGCGCCGAAGCGGCTCAGCATGCGCGATACCTTGGACTGGTTGATGTTTTCGAAGCCCATCTCTTGCAGGGCAGTCACTATCTCTGCCTGGGAGCCAAATCGTTCTTCTTTCAGCAAGGCTTTAAAGGCCTTGGCCAGTTTTTCTTGCTTGTCGTTGTGTTTCATCTTGGACTCACGAATGAGGAGGTGTGGCTGCCTGTCACGCTCAGGCGGCAGATATGAACAGCGTGCCCATTTTGCATTCATGTGCCTATTTTTGCAAGGAAGCGGCGGTTGTTCTGCATATTGATTCAAAATTAGCTTGCATCCCCTCATGTTGGGGCTAAAATCGGGACGAAATTTTGAAAACTTATTCAATTGGGCTGTATGGGTATTGAACTAATCGGTATCGCAAAATCCTGGCACAAGGTGCCGGTACTGCAAGATGTCAGCTTTCGGACTGAGCCCGGTGAAACCTTGGTGCTGCTGGGCCCGAGCGGTGCTGGCAAGAGCTCGCTGCTACGCATGATGAACTTGCTGGACACGCCGGATGCAGGCGTATTGCGCATCGGTGAAAGTGAATTTTCTTTCCCGTCCGGCCTGTCTGCTGCCGAATTCAACCGTCAGGCGCAGGTACTGCGTCGCAAGGTGGGCATGGTGTTCCAGCAGTACAATCTCTGGCCACATCTGACCGTGATGGAGAACCTCATAGAGGCACCCGTCAAGTTGCTCGGCATGAGCAAGGCCGCGGCTATCGAGAAGGGCGCCTACCTGTTGACCCAGTTGCAACTGGCCGATAAGCGTGATGCCTGGCCTGCCCGCCTCTCCGGCGGCCAGCAGCAACGGGTGGCCATTGCCCGTACCCTGATGATGGATCCGCAAGTGCTGCTGTTTGACGAGCCGACGGCCGCACTCGATCCCGAGATCACCAAAGAGGTGGCCGAGATCATCCGCAATCTGGGCCAGACCGGTATTACCCAGGTGGTGGTGACCCACGAGGTGGAGTTTGCCCGCAAGGTGGCCAGTCAGGTGATTTATCTGGAAAAGGGGCGGATCATCGAGTCCGGTACCGCCGCCATTTTCCAATCCCCGCAAACCAGCCGGTTTGCCGAATTCTTGATGCATTGATATTCAAATCGATAAGGAAGCTGTCATGAAAAAGAGTCTGTTGCTGGTTGCTGCTATGGGTTTGCTGAGCACCTCAGTGCTGGCCAAAGAGATCAAGTTCGCCACCGAGGCGACTTATGCACCGTTTGAATACCTGGACGACAAAAACGAGTTTCAGGGCTTTGACATCGACCTGGCCCGTGCCATCTGTACCCAGGTCAAGCTGGAGTGCAGCTTCCACAACCAGGCCTTCGACAGCCTGATCCCCAGCCTCAAGTTCCGTCGCTATGATGCTGCCATCGCAGCCATGGATGTGACCCCGGAGCGGGCAGCCCAGGTCGACTTCTCCGACATCTATTACGAGAACTCAGCCGTGTTCGTGGCCAAGAAAGGGACCTTCAAGGGACCGGAAGACTTGGTCGACAAGACGGTCGGCGTGCAGAATGGTTCCTCCCATCAGTCCTATCTGGTGGATAACTGGATCAGCAAAGGCTTGCTGACCGTACCCTATGCCAGCTACCAGAGTGCCTTCCTCGACATGATGAATGGCCGTACCGATGGTGTGTTTGCCGATACTGCCGTGGCGGCCGACTGGCTCAAGCAGCACAAGGAGTACGTCGTGATCGGTGCGCCTGTGACCGATGCCAAGTACTTCGGCACCGGCTTTGGCATCGCAGTGGCCAAGGGCAACCTGGAGCTGCTGACCCAGCTGAACAAGGGGCTGGCCGAGATCAAGGCCAACGGCACCTATCAGAAAATCTTCGACAAATACTTCGCGCAGTAAGCCATGTTGAGCCTGTTGTTGGATGCAGCCTGGATGACCCTCGGGCTGGCCTTGGCATCACTGGTCGGTGGCATGGTATTGGCGCTGGGATTGAGCGCCGCCGAGCTGAGTAAACAGCCTTGGCTGGTGTGGCCTGTGGCTACACTGACCACCTTGATCCGTGGCTTGCCCGAGCTGTTGGTGGTGCTGTTCATCTACTTCGGCTCGACCCAGGTGCTGTTTCTCATCACAGGCGAGTATGTGGAGTTCAGCCCGTTCGCCTGTGGCGTGCTCGCACTCTCTCTGCTGTTTGCCAGCTATGCCACCCAGACTCTGCGGGCGGCGCTCAATGCGGTGCCCGCCGGACAGCGGTTGGCGGCGCTGGCGCTCGGTCTTGGCAAGGGGCACATCTTCTTTCGTATCGTGTTGCCCCAAGCCTGGCGTCATGCCCTGCCGGGCCTCGGCAATCAGTGGCTGGTGTTGCTCAAGGATACGGCGCTGGTCTCTCTCATAGGGGTGAACGAGATGATGCGTCAGGCCCAGATGGCCTCGGCCAGCACCTATGAACCCTTTACCTGGTATGCCGCCGCGGCCCTCATCTATCTTGCCATCAGCTTGGTGAGTGAATTCGGCCTCAAGCAGGCTGCCCGCTATACCCGCCGCTACGGAGGTTGACCATGCAGGACTATTTCATGACTCTGCTGGGGGGATTCGTGATCACCCTGCAACCGACCGTCTTCAGTCAGCTGAGTGAATTCGGGTTTAAGCAGACAGCCAGCTATACCCGCCGCTACGGAGGTTGACCATGCAGGACTATTTCATGACTCTGCTGGGTGGTCTGGCAATCACCTTGCAATTAACTGCCCTCAGTCTGCTGCTCGGCGTACTGATGGCGGCTGCCATGACATGGGTGCTGGAGCAGCGCATTCCGGTGGCGACCCAGCTGGTACAGCTGTGGGTGCTGATCTTCACCGGCACGCCGCTGCTGATCCAGATCTTCCTTATCTACTACGGGCCGGGACAGTTCGAGTGGCTCAAGTCCGGGCCGCTCTGGCCTCTGCTCAAGCAGCCCTGGTTCTGCGCCGTGCTGGCCCTTGGTTTCAACACCGCGGCCTATTCAACCCGCTTGTTCAAGGGGGCGCTCGATGCCATTCCGTCCGGTGAGGTGGAGGCCTGCCGCGCCCTCGGCTTTTCGGCCGGGCAGACCCTGTGGATGAAGGTGCGCCACGCCGCCCGGCGACTGGTGCCCGCCTACTCCAACGAGGTGATCCTGGTGCTCAAGGGGAGTTCGCTCGCCAGCACCATCACCATCATGGACGTGATGGGTCTGGCCCAGCGCCTCAACGCCCAGACCTATGACACCCTGGCTGTGTTCACTGTGGCCGGTGCGCTTTACCTGACCATGAACGGATTGTTAACAATTGGGTTTCGCTGGTGTGAACGGCGAGCCTTGGCATTCCAGGCCTGAACTCGGTATGTCTACCTCTTTGTGGTAGGTGTAAATGCGGGAAATCTGTGCTTCTCCTCTGATTTTTTGCATTTCCCCCCATTTTTATGCGCCGCCTGTTTATTGGCTCACAGAACCCGTGATTGCAACTGTTATCAGATTGTTTTTTATGGGGGGATCCATTAAGGTTGGGCCCACAACAAGAAACAACCTTAAACCTACGCTTAAACATGGAGTTGATCATGAAAGTTGCCGTTCTGGGTGCCGCCGGTGGCATCGGCCAAGCCCTCGCTCTGCTGTTGAAAAATCGCCTTCCTGCTGGTTCCGAACTGAGCCTGTATGACATAGCCCCGGTCACTCCGGGTGTGGCGGTCGATCTGAGCCATATCCCGACTGACGTGAAAGTGAAAGGTTTCTGCGGTGAAGATCCGAGCCCGGCTCTGGTCGGCGCCGATGTGGTGCTGATCTCCGCCGGTGTGGCGCGTAAGCCCGGCATGGATCGTTCCGATCTATTCAATATCAACGCCGGTATCGTCAAGAATCTGGTCGAAAAATGTGCCGCCTCCTGCCCGAAAGCGCTGATCGGCATCATCACCAACCCGGTCAACACCACGGTCGCCATCGCGGCTGAAGTGCTGAAAAAAGCCGGTGTCTACGACAAGCGTCGCCTGTTTGGCGTCACCACCCTGGATGTGATCCGCGCCGAGACCTTCGTGGCCGACGCCAAGGGTTTGAATGTCGACAAGGTGCGTGTCAACGTGATCGGTGGCCACAGTGGCGTGACCATACTGCCGCTGCTGTCCCAGATCGAAGGGGCTTCCTTCTCTGCAGAAGAAGTGGCAGCCATGACCAAGCGTATCCAGAACGCCGGCACCGAAGTGGTTGAAGCCAAGGCCGGTGGTGGTTCTGCCACCCTTTCCATGGGGCAGGCTGCCTGCCGTTTTGGGCTGTCGCTCATCAAGGGTCTGCAGGGCGAAGCCAACGTCATCGAGTGCGCTTATGTGGAAGGGGATGGCAAGCACGCTACCTTCTTCGCACAGCCCATCTTGCTGGGCAAGAACGGCGTCGAAACCGTGCTGGACTACGGCAAGCTGAGTGCCTTCGAGCAAGAGGCGATGGAGGGCATGCTGGCCACTCTGAAAGCCGATATCCAGCTGGGTGTCGAGTTCGTCAAGTAAGCCGCATGGCTGACAACAAGGGGAGCTTCGGCTCCCCTTTGTCATTGCTGCAGGGTGCTGACGGTGACGGGCTAAGGGGATGGGCCTGGCTGCCGATAACAGAGAGCAGCAGGAGAACCTTATGATGAAACCCCTTACCCTTTTTGGCCTTGCTTGTTTGCTGACGACCCAGGCACAGGGCGCGGAGCCACAGGTATCCGCCGCCGGACCGGTCGCGTCATATCAGCCTGAGGTGTCTGCAGCCGGGCCAGCAGCACCACTGCCAGTCGCTCCTTCAATGGCGCAGCCAGCTGCGGCTGCCTCATCAGCCGCGTCTGCCACAGCGTCGGATGGCGGGCTCTCTCCAACCAGTCAACCCATGACCAGCACGCCGACGAGCGGTGCAGATGACAGCGGCAACCTGCAGGCTGTGCCCCTCTATCGTCAGGACGAGCTGCTCAACTGGATTGAGCAGGGGCGTCATTTACAGCAGGTAAAACAGGACAGATGCCAGCTTACCCAGGATATAGAGGTGCGGGCCGAGGTAATGAAGGTGCCTGCCTATCAGTTCCTGTGGGGAGACATGCTGGCCTGGGGAGTGTGCATCAAGCCCAATGCGGAGCTCGGGGTCAAATTCATGTGGGATGCCGCCAATCAGGGGTTGGCACCTGCGCTGGAACAGCTGGGCCGTTATTACTGGAAGGGCACCCTGGTGCAAAAAGATCTGCTCAAGGCCGAAACCCTGATGCGTGAAGCGGCCAGTCTAGGGTTTCAACGGGCACAGATAGAGTGGGTCGAGATGTTGCTGCAGGGGCTGGGCAGCCCGCTGGATTATGAAGAGGCGTATCACTGGCTGCACAGCACTGTCATTGGTGACAAGGCCTTGCATCAGAAGGCGACCAGCCTGCTGAATCGACTGGGCAACCGCATGCCTGCCAACGCCATTGCCCGTGCCAAGGCGATGCGTTAAATAAAAATGACCCACAGGTTTTCACCTGTGGGTCCGGATCCGGCCGCCGTGCCATGACAGGCCGGGTCCTCATTGCTTTATATGGTGCAACCCCGATTAAAGATCCTGGTGGGGGCCAAAAACTTCGTAGTGCAACTGTTCGGTCGGGATACCCGCCGCGCTGAGTTGTGTCTTGATCTCCTGCATGAAGCCGAGCGGGCCGCAGAAGTAGTAGTGGGCCTGCGGTACCAGCAACCCGGATACCTGACTCAAGTCCATGGTGCCGCTGAAGTCGTAGTCCTTCCCTTGCTCATCCTGATCACTTGGCTCCCGATACCAGACCCGGCTCTGCAGCTTGTGGTGCTGTTGGCGTTTGCGTTGGATATCCTCCTTGAAGGCATGCAGCGAACCCCGTTCACAAGCGTGCAGCCAGCAGACATCGGCATCATGGCCCGTTCTCAGCAGTTGGTTGAGCATGCTCAGCATGGGGGTGAGGCCCACGCCGGCGGAGAGCAGCACCACTGGGGTGCTGGCGCTGGCTTGCAGGAAGAAATCACCGGTTGGCGGCATCAGATCCACCTTGTCACCAATTTGTAGATGGTCATGCAGCAGGTTGGAAACCTGACCCTGCGGCTCGCGCTTGACGCTGATACGGTAATCGCGGCCATTGGGGGCATCGGAGAGGGAGTACTGACGGATCTCCTGATATTCCAGTTCCGGGTGGTTGAGCTGGATGCTGAGGTACTGGCCCGGCTTGAAATGCAGCACGGGTTTGCCATCGATCGGCGCCAGCATGAAGGAAGTGATGAGCTCGCTCTCGACCCGCTTCTCTTTGATGATGAAGGGGCGAGGGCCTTGCCAGCCACCGATCTCGCTCGCCTTCTCCTGATAGATCTCGCTCTCCCGGCCGATGAAAATACTGGCCAGTACCCCATAAGCCTTGCCCCAGGCATCCAGCACTTCGTCGGTGACTGCACTTCCGCCCAATTCTTTGAGCGTGGCCAAGAGATGACTACCTACAATGTGATATTGTTCCGGCTGGATCATGAAACCCGTGTGTTTGTGGGCGATACGTTCTACTGCACCTGCCAGGGCCCCCAGGTTGTCGATGTTCTTGGCATAAGCCGCCACTGCGTTGAACAGGGCCAGCGGTTGGCCGCCGCTGCGCTGGTGAGCCAGGTTGAAAATATCCTTCAGCTCGGGGTTGTGACTGAACATGCGCTGATAGAAGTGCTGGGTGAGTGCAGGGCCCGCCGATTCGAGCAAAGGTATGGTGCTTTTGATGACGGCGATGGTGGCTTGATCTAACATAAGGGGTCCTTTCTAATTAAACATTTAAAATGTCACTTAATAAGCTGCATCCTAGATGTTTATTTGATCTGGATCAATAATCAATTTTCCGCGTGATGCGACACAGGCCCTATGAGACTAACTAGCTATACCGATTTTGGGTTGAGAGCCCTGCTCTATCTGGCGACCTTGCCACAGGGGGAATTGTCGAGCGTGGCCAAGGTTTCCGCCTTGTATGACGTCTCTCGCAACCACATGGTGAAGGTGGTGAATCAGCTGGTGAAGCTGGGTTATCTGCAGTCACAGCGGGGCAAGAATGGCGGGATCCGCATGGCTTGCGCGCCAGAGACAGTCAATATCGGCCAGGTGATCCGTGCGCTGGAGGGCAACCTGGACGGCATCGACTGCAACTCGCCCGTTTGCCATATTGTCTCTGTCTGTCTGCTGAAAAGCGCCCTGAAGGAGGCGATGAACGCTTTCCTGGCGGTGATGGACAGCTACACGCTGCAAGACCTGCTGGCCAATCGCGACGAGCTGCAGAAGGTGTTCGGTGAGCTGATCCCGACCCTGGTGCTGGAACCAGAGCCTGACGACGAGAATGAGTGAGATAAAAAAGGCTGCCATCGGCAGCTTTTTTCAATCTTCGAAACCCGATACGTTGCGGTATAAATCTGGCATGATCCGCGCCATCTTCACCATGTTGTTCTCTACTTCCATGATCTCGATGGGATAGCCAGCCAGCCGCAGGCTGATGTTGGGCTGGGGGATCTCCTCCAGATATTCCAGAATTGCGCCATTGAGGGTTCTCGGCCCGTCGATGGGCAGTTGCCAGTTCATCTCCTTGTTCAGCTCGCGGATGCTGGCCGAGCCTTCCACCAGGAAAGAACCGTCCGGCTGAGGATGGATCTCTTCGCTGGGCGCGGGAGTAATGGTGGTGGTGAAATCGCCCACTATCTCCTCCAGGATGTCGTCCAGGGTGATCAGCCCCTGAATGTCACCGTACTCATCCACAATGAGGCCGATCCGCTCCTTGTTGCGCTGGAACTTGGCCAGTTGCACGTTGAGCGGTGTCCCCTCCGGGATGAAGTAGATCTCGTCCACTTCCCGCAGCAGGCTCGACTTGTTGAACTGATCCCTGGCCATCAGCCGCAGCGCATCGCGGGCGTGCAGAAAGCCCACCACGTCATCGATGTTGTCTCGATAGAGCAGTATTTTGGTGTGGGCGCCGTGGGCCAGCTGGCGCAGTATGCTTTTCCAGTCATCGTTGATGTCGATGGCGTAGATCTCGCTGCGTGGCACCATGATGTGCTCCACCGTCATCTTGTCCAGGTCCAGGATACTAAGCAGCATCTCCTGATGGCGCTGGGGGATGAGACTTCCGGCCTCGTTGACTATGGTGCGCAGCTCCTCGGTATTGAGAGCATCATTCTTGTTGGGAGTGACTCGCAGCAGCTTGAGCAGGCCGCTGGTGATGCCATTGATCAGCCAGACGAAGGGGTAGAGCGGCACCATCAGCCCCTTGAGGATCCAGGAGGCGGGGTAGGCAATTCTTTCGGGGAACATGGCCGCCAGGGTTTTGGGGGTGACTTCGCCAAATACCAGCACGACCAGGGTCAGACCAAAGGTGGCGATGGCAACACCCAGATCGCCAAACAGCCGGATACAGACAATGGTGGCGATGGCCGAGGCGAAGATGTTGACCAGGTTGTTGCCTATCAGGATCAGGCCCAGCAGACGATCAGGGCGGGCGAGCAGTTGCTCGACACGGCGTGCGGCTTTGTGTTTGGTCTGTGCCAGATGCCGCAGCTTGTAGCGGTTGATGGACATCAGGCCGGTTTCGGAGCTGGAGAAGAAAGCGGATAGAAAGATCAAGATAACGAGGACAATCAGTAGTGTACTCGTTGAGATGCTGTCCAAAAAGGGCTCCTTTTGGGGCTAGGTGAGTAAAAGTGAATATCAGCTCAGCAGCACTTCTTTCACGAAGCGGCTGCCGAAATAGGCCAGCGTCAGGATGACACTGCCGACAAAACTCAGGGTAATGACCCTGCGGCCACGCCAACCACGAGTATGGTGACCCCATAACAGCAATACGTAGACGCACCAGGCAAGGATCGAGAGGATTGCCTTGTGGGATTTACCCTGGGCGAACATGTCCTCCAGAAAGAACAGACCGGAGGCGATGGAAAGCGTCAGCAGGAACAGACCTGCCGAGATGAGCTGGAACAGACGCTTCTCTACCGTCATCAAGGGGGGCATGGACGGTAGCTGGCTGATCTTGCGGGACTTCAACTGACGGTCCAGACAAGCAAGCTGCAGTGCAAAAAGACCGGCGATCATCAGCACCGAATAGGCCATCAGCGCAAGACCTATGTGCAGCAGCAACTGGGGGTGAGCTTCCAGATGGGTGATATAGCGACCTGGTATCAGGGCACTGGCGGCCAGCAGCAGGGCGGAAAAACTGTAGACCACGGGCAGCAGGATCCAGCCGTTGAAGCGACGGGTGACGCAGGTCATGAAGCAACTGATGATAAGGCTGACCAGAGACGCAACGTTGAGCATGCTGAGATTCTGGCCGGAATGGGTCACCAGCACTTCGCTGGCAACCGACGCGCCATGGGCGACCAGAGCCAGTCCTATGCAGGCAAACAGGGGCGCTTGCCCGACTTGTTTGGCATTGAGCAGCAGGTGCAGCGAGGCGACGATGGCGAGCAGATAGAATGCCAAGGCCAGAATAGAGATCACGATCATAACCAGGTCGTTGTTGAACAAGCGGTTGGAACAGGAGTGGCAGTATACCTTGCACAAGATATGCTCGCCAGTTGTGCTACCGCCGATCTGCCCATATATAGGCAGCAGGCGACCGCTTTGCGCGGTGAATAATTGTCCTCCAGCGCTACCTCACGCTGGCAGAGGTATTATAATGCCCCCATTTGTTAAGCTTGCCCGTTAGCTGGCTGATGACCGCTACGAGCGGTGAATAATCGTCCTCACAGGGCTGACTGGGGTATAATCCCCCCCATTTGTTACGCCAAGAACCGGAATGCGTCATGTTTGAGAATTTGACTGAACGACTCTCGCGCACCTTGCGCAATGTCAGTGGCCGTGGCCGGCTGACCGAAGAGAACATCAAGGATACCTTGCGCGAAGTGCGCATGGCGCTGCTCGAGGCGGACGTCGCCCTGCCGGTAGTGCGTGACTTCGTTGCCCGCGTGAAAGAACGTGCCGTGGGCCAGGAAGTGGCCAAGTCCCTGAGCCCGGGCCAGGCCTTCATCAAGATAGTGCACGGCGAGCTGGTCTCTGTGATGGGGGAGGCCAATGAACAGCTCAACCTGGCTGCCCAGCCGCCCGCCATCATACTGATGGCGGGTCTGCAGGGTGCCGGTAAGACCACTACGGTCGGTAAACTGGCCAAGTTGCTCAAAGAGCGAAGCAAGAAGAAGGTGCTGGTCGTCAGTGCCGACGTCTATCGCCCTGCGGCGATCAAGCAGCTGGAAACCTTGGCAAGCGACGTCGGCGTCGACTTCTTCCCGAGTGATGCCAGCCAGAAACCGGTCGATATCGCCACCGCGGCCATCGATCAGGCGCGCAAGAAGTTCTATGACGTTGTGATCGTGGATACCGCCGGCCGTCTGCACGTCGACAGCGACATGATGGACGAGATCATCCATCTCCACGCCACCATCAAGCCTATCGAGACCCTGTTCGTGGTGGATGCCATGACGGGTCAGGATGCCGCCAACACTGCCAAGGCGTTCAACGAGGCGCTGCCGCTCACTGGCGTGATCCTCACCAAGGCCGACGGTGATGCCCGTGGTGGTGCCGCTCTTTCCGTGCGCCATATCACCGGCAAGCCAGTCAAGTTCATCGGTATGGGTGAGAAGACAGACGCGCTGGAGCCATTCCATCCGGATCGCCTCGCTTCCCGTATCCTCGGCATGGGTGATGTACTGTCGCTTATCGAGGAAGTGGAGCGCACGGTCGACAAGGAGAAGGCAGCCAAACTGGCCAACAAGGTCAAGAGTGGCAAAGGCTTCGATCTGGAGGACTTCCGTGAACAGCTGGCTCAGATGCGCAACATGGGCGGCATGATGGGCATGCTCGACAAGCTGCCGGGCATGTCCGGCCTGCCGGATAACGTGAAAGATCAGATGGATGACAAGCTGACAGTGCGGATGGAGGCCATCATCAGCTCCATGACGCCCAAGGAGCGCGCCCATCCTGATCTCATCAAGGGCTCCCGCAAGCGCCGCATCGCTGCGGGCTCCGGTATGCAGGTGCAGGACGTGAACAAGCTGCTCAAGCAGTTCACCGAAATGCAGCGCATGATGAAAAAGATGTCCGGCAAGGGCGGCATGCGCAAGATGATGGGGCAGATGAAGAACATGCTGCCGCCCGGATTTGGTGGCGGTGGTCGCGGTCCGTTCTGATTTTCCTGCTTGTCAGGCAGAAAGGCTCACCGAGGTGAGCCTTTTTCATGCCAACCCTTGCGCAAAAAATAGCTGGCTTGGTTGCAATTATTACGAATCCAAGTAGAATTACGCGGCTTATTTTAAGCTAGGGTCTGCGTATTTGCAGGCCTTGTTCATTAGATGTTTATGAGGACGATATGGTAACCATTCGTTTACAACGTGGTGGCGCGAAAAAGCGTCCGTTTTACCAGGTAGTAGTTTCTGACAGCCGTTGCGCTCGTGACGGTCGCTTCATCGAGCGCGTTGGTTTCTTCAACCCGGTCGCTTCTGGTTCTGCTGAAAAGCTGAATCTGGACCTGGCTCGTATCGAGCATTGGGTTGCTACTGGTGCCGCTGTTTCTGACCGCGTTGCCAAGCTGATCAAAGACGCTGCCAAAGCTGCTTAATCAGCCCAACGGTAAGGAGTTAAGGTGGAAAAACCTGTAGTTCTGGGCACTCTGGGTACCGTTTATGGCATCAAGGGCTGGCTTAAAGTGAACTCCTTCACCGATGTTGCCGAAGCGATTTTCGATTACAACCCCTGGATGATCAATCAGAACGGGGTGTGGCGTGAACTCAAGGTCTCGGCCTGGAAACGTCACAACAAGGGTCTGATTTGCAAGATCGATGGTATCGATCTGCGTGAAGATGCCCTGGCATTGACCAATGTCGAGATTGGCGTCCCCGCCGATCTGTTGCCTGCGTTGCCCGAAGGTGAGTTCTACTGGCGTGACCTGATTGGTTGCTCGGTATCGACCACCAAGGGATACGACCTGGGCAAGGTGACCGAATTGATGGAAACCGGCTCCAACGATGTGTTGGTGGTTGAAGCCAATGTAAAAGATGCCTTTGGCGCGAAGGAGCGGTTGATTCCGTTCCTGGAAGAGCAGGTGATCAAGCATATTGATCTGACTGCTCGAACAATCGAAGTTGATTGGGATCCTGGTTTCTAGTTTCCCGCGGTAACACGAGTGCCGGAGGTTTCTTATGTGGATTGGGGTGATTAGCCTCTTCCCGGAAATGTTCCGAGCCATTACCGAGCACGGGGTAACGGGTCGGGCCGTCAAGAGTGGCCTGCTGCAGATTGAGTGCTGGAACCCCCGGGAGTTTACCCACGACAAACATCGTACGGTCGATGATCGTCCTTATGGTGGTGGGCCCGGCATGTTGATGATGGTTCAGCCGCTGCGTGACGCGATTCATGCAGCCAAGCAAGCGGCGGGAGACGGGGCGAAAGTCATCTATCTTTCTCCTCAGGGACGCAAGCTGACTCAAGCGGGCGTAACCGAGTTGGCGACGAATCAGAAACTGATTCTGGTAGCCGGTCGATACGAAGGTATCGATGAACGCGTGATACAAACCGAAGTCGACGAAGAGTGGTCTATCGGGGATTACGTGTTAAGTGGTGGCGAGTTGCCTGCCATGACCCTGATCGATGCGGTTTCGCGTCTGGTCCCTGGGGTTTTGGGTGATCAGGCCAGTGCCGAGCAAGACTCCTTCACGGATGGCTTGCTGGATCATCCCCACTACACTCGGCCGGAGTTGTTGGATGGATTGGCGGTGCCCGAGGCGCTGACAAGCGGCAATCACGAAGTGATCAGGCGCTGGCGTCTCAAACAGTCGCTCGGACGAACCTGGCAAAGAAGGCCGGAACTTATTAACAACCTAGCTCTGACTGACGAGCAAGAATCACTTCTTGCCGAGTATGTCCGCGAAGTGCGTGACAGCGTTAAGTAGAGTTTTCAGTTTATCCTAGGTAAGGAAAGACAATGAGCAAGATTATTCAGCAGCTTGAACAAGAGCAACTGCGTACCGACATCCCGGCATTTGCCCAGGGCGACACCGTACGTGTTCAAGTTCGTGTTAAAGAAGGTGGCAAAGAGCGTCTGCAGGCTTTCGAAGGCATCGTTATTGCCAAGCGTAACCGCGGTCTGCACTCTGCTTTCACCGTTCGCAAGATCTCCAACGGCGAAGGTGTTGAGCGTGTATTCCAGACTCACTCTCCGCTGATCCACAGTGTAGAACTGAAGCGTCGTGGTGATGTTCGCCGCGCCAAACTGTACTACCTGCGCAACCTGTCCGGTAAAGCTGCTCGTATCAAAGAGAAGCTCAACTAATTCGATTCGAATTGGTGTCGATATGTCGGCAAATAGCTCGACAGGTAGTGAAAAGGCTCGCCAATGGCGAGCCTTTTTTGTGTCTGCAATTCGGGTGCCGGCCAGACGCGCCAGTGTTCTGCTCGTCGCTACTGACTGACCCGCACCACAGAGTTGTCCCGTCCGAAGGGGCCTGGCACATAGTCGTCCGCCTCCCAGTCGTTGTCGTAGAGCGTCTCTCCGTTCGGTTTCACCAGCTGGTAGCAGTATTCGAAATGGCTGGGGCCATCGGTGGGCAAGTTGAGAGTGGTCCTGAACTCCCCGCTCTTCATCCGTTTGAGCTCTATGGGTTGCCACTGGCTGAACTCTCCCAGCAGCAATACCTGCTCAGCTTCACCTGCAGCCTCTTTTTCCACCGCGAAGGTCACCTTGACCTCGGGGCGGGACTTGAGAAATTGCTTGTTGATCGGCATGACGCCTCCTTGTCATTGATTGCGAAGAAATAGCTACTGGCTATTTTTATATCACTTTATGACAAGGATGTTTATAACGGAGATCAAAGGGGCAGGGCAAAGTGGCGCTGCAGCAGGCCATGAGTGAACCCTATTTTGAGGTAAAAGCCTCGTGGCAGTGTCAGAATTGGCTGACCATTGCGACCGATGGCACGGGTCAGCGCCTTGTTGTTGGCTGCCTTGGGGCGTAACTGCATCACCTGACCATGGCGAGCACTTATCTGCTCGACCTCTCCCAGCACTATCATGTCCATCAACTCTTCCCAGTCCTGGCGCAGCAATTCATCTTCCTCTTCACTCGGACTCCACATCAGCGGCATGCCGATCCGGCGCTCTCCTACGGGGATGTCACGGCTGCCCTCCACCGGGATCCAGAGTACCCGCGAGAGCTTGTTGCGCACATTCGACTCTTCCCAGCGCTGACCGCTGACGCCGATCAGTGGTGCTACGCAAACGAAGGTGGTTTCCAGCGGCTTGCCATAAGGATCGATGGGGATCGTCTTGAGCTCGATGCCGAGCTCGGGGAAGTCCTGCTCCGGCTTGCTGCCGGCGCTGGCCCCCAGTTGCCACTCGATAAGTTGACCGACCCAGCCCTTGTCCCGCCTCAAATCGCGAGGGACAGCAATGCCTGCATCGGTGGCCAGCTGTGCCAGCGAGAAGCCAGCCATGGCGTCGGCACGGGCCAGCAGTTCCTGTTCTGACTGGGGATTGGTGGGCATGAATGACTCCTGCAAAGGGGAATTATTTTAGCAAGTCTGATCCTTGATGAGGATCGCTGTTTTTATAACCGTTCCTGGCAGGGGGCTGCGCAGGGGGGGGCGTTTTGTAGGTGAGGACTTATCATAATGATTTTTAAAGAGTTTGTCTTTATAGCGCAGATCTTCCTGGCACAGGATCCTGAGTTGAAATAGTTGTCCAAGGGTTTGCTCATGCTGTTGCACACAGTTATCCACAGAAATCTTGGATAACTGCCGTAAAGTGGTAATAGTCAGGGTGTTGTTACAAAAAAATGTGAAACTGCACCGATTTTTGCTGCGATGGCAGGGCAGATAGTGTGCCACTCCTGTGGATAAATTGGCCGTGGTGGATCTTTGAACAGTTGAACTTGTTCACAATCGGGATCCCGGATCTCCGGCGGGGAAAGACATGGATCTTGATCCAGCGCTGTTCATTTAACACTATGTATTTAAATACNAAGGTCCCCTCCTTTCCCCCGTAGGGCGTATGCGGTATTAGCAGTCGTTTCCAACTGTTATCCCCCTCGACTGGGCAGATCCCCAGGCATTACTCACCCGTCCGCCGCTCGCCGGCAAAAGTAGCAAGCTACTTTCCCGCTGCCGCTCGACTTGCATGTGTTAGGCCTGCCGCCAGCGTTCAATCTGAGCCATGATCAAACTCTTCAATTTAAGTTTGGTTTGCGTTCATTCATTACCGAGGCAATGAACTTCAGCGGCTCAATGAATTGCTGAAATAAACTGTTCGACTTCTTATTGCTAAGAAATCGTTTTGGTCACTTCACCAGACATTGAAAATCAACAAAATTGTTTGATGTTCGATGCTGTGAGTGCCCACACAGATTGCTTGATTCAAATTGTTAAAGAGCGTCGCAACAGTGTGTTGCTGCGGGAGTGGAATTCTACTCAACCGCCTTCTCGAGTCAAGCCTTATTTTCAAAGGCTTTTCGAAGTTATCGACGAGGTTGTTTGCGTTGCCGCTTGCCCTGTCGATGTGGCGCATTATAGGGATCTGGATCACGCTTGCAAGAGGCGTTTCGAATTAAATTCGAATTATTATCTCAATAGCTCATCAATTCACCAAAAAGACTGTTTATCCCGCAACAACACACTCATATGGCGACATATGCCTATCTTCAATGATGTCTTGGCAGCGATAGATCAAACTTGTAGCGAATTGGCACCACCCACTTCTATATGCATGGTGATCGAGGTCACGCCTTCGGGTAACATAGCGCCCCTTTGCGATTCACACACTCTTGGGCTTTGGAGAGTTTAATGCCTTTTGCACTTGGCCAGCGTTGGATTAGTGATACAGAGACGGATCTGGGGTTGGGGACTGTCGTTGCTGTTGAAGGACGCATGGTTACCCTGTTGTTTCCGGCTACCGGTGAAAACCGCATGTATGCCAAAGAAGAGGCGCCGGTAACCCGGGTCAGCTTCAATGTGGGCGATCAGATCGCCACTCACGAAGACTGGACCATGACGGTCGAAGAAGTGCAGGAAAAAGACGGTCTGCTTATATATATAGGTGTACGCACCGACAATGATGAGCCCGTTGCCCTCAAGGAAGTGTTTCTCAGCAACTTTATCAAATTCAACAAGCCGCAGGATCGCCTGTTCGCCGGTCAGATTGACCGTATGTCCCGCTTTACCCTGCGTTACGAAGCGCTGATCAACCAGCATAAACGTCGCCTTAACCCGACTCGCGGTCTGGCCGGTGGCCGGGTCAGCCTGATCCCGCACCAGCTTTATATCGCCCATGAAGTGGGACACCGCTATGCTCCGCGCGTATTGCTGGCCGATGAAGTGGGCCTGGGCAAGACCATTGAAGCGGGCATGATCATCCATCAGCAACTGCTCTCCGGTCGCGCCCATCGCGTGCTCATACTGCTGCCCGAGACTCTCCAGCACCAGTGGCTGGTCGAGATGCTGCGCCGCTTCAACCTGCACTTCTCCCTGTTTGACGAGGAGCGCTGCATCGAGGCCTTCGCCGACGCGGAGAACCCCTTCGAGACCGAGCAGCTGGTGATCTGCAGTCTCGACTTCCTGCGCAAGAAGCGTCGTCGTTTCGAGCAGGTGCTGGAAGCCGAGTGGGATCTGCTGGTTGTCGACGAGGCGCATCATCTTGAGTGGAGCATCGATGCCCCAAGCCGCGCCTACGAAATGGTGGAGGCGCTGGCCGAACAAGTGCCGGGTGTGCTGCTGCTGACCGCCACCCCGGATCAGTTGGGCCACCAGAGCCACTTTGCCCGTCTGCGCCTGCTCGACCCGGAGCGCTTCTACGATTACGAGGCCTTCCTCGCCGAGGAGCAAGCTTACGGCAAGGTCGCCAGCGCGGCGCAAGAACTGCTGGATGGCGAGACCCTGAGCGATGAAGCCAGGCAGATCCTAGCCAGCCAGCTGGAAGGGCTGGATATGAGCGATGCTGCTGCCCGCCAACAAGCGGTCGCCAAGCTGCTGGATCAGCACGGCACCGGCCGGGTGCTGTTCCGTAACAGCCGCGCCAATATTCAGGGCTTCCCCGAGCGCCACCTCAACGTTTATCCCATGCCACTGCCGGAGCAGTACAAGACAGCCATCAAGGTGATGGGCATGATGGGTGGCAATGGCGGCGATCTGCAGACCCGCGCCCTGCGCTATCTCTATCCCGAGAAGATCTTCCAGCAGTTCGAAGGGGAAAATGCCACCTGGACCCAGTTCGATCCCCGCGTCGACTGGTTGCTGGAGCTGCTGCTCTCTGCTCGCCAGCAAAAAGTGCTGGTAATCTGCTCCGAAGCGGCCACCGCCATAGCGCTGGAAGAGGCGCTGCGTACCCGTGAAGGGATCCGCGGCACAGTGTTCCATGAAGGAATGTCTATCCTCGAGCGGGACAAGGCGTCCGCCTATTTCGCGCAAGAGGATGGTGGCGCCCAGGTGCTGCTCTGCTCAGAAATCGGTTCAGAAGGTCGTAACTTCCAATTTGCCAGCCATCTGGTGCTGTTCGATCTACCCCTCAATCCGGATCTGCTGGAACAGCGCATCGGTCGTCTGGACCGTATCGGTCAGCAGAATACCGTCGAGATCCACGTTCCTTATCTGGAAGGGACTGCCCAGCGCGCCCTGCAGCTCTGGTATCACGATGGTCTGGATGCGTTCGAGCAGACCTGCCCGACTGCCCGCCCGGTATTCGAAGCTGTGCGTGACGAACTGTTCGAGCTGCTGGCCGCCAACACTGGCGTTCAGGCAACCCTCGACAGTCTGCTCATCAAGACCCGCGAGCTGCACGAGCCGCTCAAAGCCCGACTGGAACAGGGTCGCGATCGCCTGCTGGAGATCCACTCCAGCGGTGGCGCCGCAGCCCAGCAGCTGGTCGACAAGCTGGCTGCCGAAGATGATGACACCGGCATGGTCTCCTTCGCCCTCAAGATGTTCGATGAGATCGGTGTCAATCAGGATGACAGAGGCGAAAACGCGCTGGTGCTGACCCCGGGGGATCACATGCTGGTATCCAGCTTCCCGGGCCTGCCGCAGGATGGCATGACCATCACCTTCGATCGCCCGACCGCCTTGTCACGGGATGACATGGCGCTGCTCTCCTGGGATCACCCCATGATGCGCGGCGGTATCGACCTCATTCTGGGCTCCGAGATCGGCGCAACGTCTGTAGCGCTGCTCAAGAACAAGGCGCTGCCCATCGGCTCCATCCTGCTTGAGCTGATCTTCGTCGCCGAGTCTGCGGCCCATCCCCAGCTCTACCGCTTCATGCCGCCGACACCGATCCGTCTGCTGATGGACAAGAACGGTCAGAATCTGGGCGAGAAGGTGGCATTCGATGCCTTCAACCGCCAGCTGACCCCGGTCAACCGCCACCTTGGCAGCAAGCTGGTCACCGCTTCCCAGCCGGTGATCCACGGTCTGATTGGCAAGGGCCAGGTCATTGCCGAAGAGCTGAAAGCCGGGATTGTCGACAAGGCCCGTGCCCGGATGGCGCAGACCCTGCAGCAGGATCTCGATCGTCTGGAAGCGCTCAAGGCAGTCAATCCGAACGTGCGTGACAGCGAACTGGATTATCTGCGCAATCTGCAGGCAGAATTGCACCACCTGATCGATCAGACCCAACTCAAGCTGGATGCAATCCGCTTTATCGTGGTCACCCATAACTGACGCGGCAATGAAGAGACATGACCTGAGCCAGCTCAGGCTGGATGCCATGCACTTTATTATCGTGGTCATCCATAACTGACAAGGCAGTGAAGAGACATGACCGGCTCCGGCTCACGCGGGATCCCATGCCCTTTATGATTGTGGTTACCCATAACTGATGGGGGCTTGCCCCCACCTTTTGATGCGAGACACTTATGTTTGAATACTCACCGCCTCTGGAACCCTGGCTCGATATCCTGTTCAAGGACAAGGACATCATGGTGGTCAACAAGCCCACCGGCCTGCTGAGCGTCCCCGGGCGCGGCCCCGAGAATGAAGACAGCGTCCTGCATCGGGTGAAGCAGCAGCACCCCAAGGCGGCGGCAGCCCATCGCCTCGACATGTCCACCACTGGCGTCATTGTCATACCCCTCACCCCCAATTCTCATCGGGAGCTGAGTCGGCAATTTCGCGAGCGGGAGACCGAGAAGCACTACCTCGCCTGGGTGTGGGGCGAGCCAGAAGCAGACTCGGGTCAGGTTGACCTGCCACTTTGCGTCGACTGGCCCAACCGCCCGAAGCAGAAGGTGGATTTCGAAGAGGGGCGCCACGCCCTGACCCTGTGGGAAAAGCTGAAGGTGGAGAACGGCAACAGCCTGATCAAGCTGACCCCCATCACGGGTCGCTCCCACCAGCTGCGCGTCCATATGCTGGAGCTGGGGCACCCCATTCTGGGTGACAACCTCTATGCCCATCCGGATGCACTGGCGGCCGCCCCCCATCTCTACCTCCATGCGGCCATGCTGACCATCAGCCACCCCCGCAGTGGCGAGCGGATGACCTTCGAGGCGCCAGCTCCCTTCCCG
Source organism: Aeromonas sp. 9A (assembly GCF_963900955.1). NCBI lineage: Bacteria > Pseudomonadati > Pseudomonadota > Gammaproteobacteria > Aeromonadales > Aeromonadaceae > Aeromonas > Aeromonas sp. 9A. The sequence goes on along the minus strand of NZ_CAWRFG010000001.1, from coordinate 813,814 downwards.
CTCTGATCCGAAGGGATGCGAAGCAAATCGCAGATATAAAAAAGCCCCCATCGCGAGATGGGGGCTTTTTCATTAGGGTCAGACGCGAATATCGATCTTGCTTCCCAGCGAGCCGCTGGCCGATGTCGGTGCAACCGGCGCGGATTGGGCTGCATTTTGCAACAGCTTCAGCGCAGCTTCGCCCTCTTGAGTCTGCTGTTTTTTGGCCAGACTGGCCGTCATCAACGCAGAACCAAACGACGCATTAGCAGAACTAGATATATCCATGGTGTACCTCCTGCCCTAAGACTATCGGCCATCTTGCGCCAAACATGAACTGTTTTGGCTAAATTAAATACGCCTTACCCGGCTGGCTCCGCTTTAACCACGCCTCCTCCATCTCCAGAAGAGTCTGATATATCTTCTCGGCCTGCTCGGGGCGACTGAACAGATAACCTTGTCCATACAGATGCATATCCGTGAGTGTACGCAAAACATCGAGCTGCGCCTGGGTTTCAATCCCTTCGCACACCAGACTCTTGCCCAGCATGGAACCCATACGGCAAATGTTGGCGACCAGTTCAGATGCTTCTATCGAGGTATCGATCCCCTGGATGAAGGAGCGATCGATCTTCACCTTGCTGACCGGCAATTTCTGCAGATAGCTGAGAGATGAGTAGCCGGTACCGAAATCATCCAGCGCCAACTGCACCCCTTGTTGATTCAGATCCTGCATCAGCTGCAGGGAATTCTTCACCTCGCGCATTGTGGTGTCTTCCGTCACCTCCAACACCAGGCTGGCGGCCGGGATATGGTGATCCATCAACGCCTTGGCGACCAGTTTCAACAAATTGCGCTGGTACATGCCAGGCGAGATATTCACGCACATTTGCAAGTCGACCAGTCCAAGCTGCTGCCACTGATAGAGCTGCTCACAGGCGGTGTTCAGCACCCAGCTGCCCAGTTTCTCGGCCAGCTGGAACTCTTCCGCCACCTGGATCACCTCGTTGGGCGGAATGAACCCCAATTCAGGGTGACGCCAGCGCAGCAGCGCTTCGACAGCCTCGCAGCGACCGCTTTCAAGATTGACGATGGGCTGGTAATACAATTCGAGTGCGTTGTGCTCCAGCGCCATGATCATGTCGCTTGCCAGATGCTTGCGCCGCGCCGTTTCATTGAGCAGCGAGTTGTCATAGATGACATAAGGGACATGAGTCTTGCGACTGTGGAACAGCGCCTGCTCGGCCCGACTGAGCAGCTCCTGGGTCAGCTTGCTGTCCATCGGGAAGAAGGCGATACCTATCCCCACCTCCAGCCGGAAGGGGTAGTTGTCGATAATGATGTCCTGCTTGAGCGCATGAAGCAGGCGTACAACCAGCTCTCTCACCTGCCGCAGGTCACTGCTCTCGCGCTGGATAATGGCAAACTGATCTCCACCCAGACGCGCCACCCACTCACCGTTTTCACACAGGCCGCGAACCCGCTTTGCCATCTCCTGCAGCAAGAAGTCGCCGGTGTTGTAGCCAAATTTGCTGTTGATATCCCGAAAATCGTTGATATCGACCAGTACCAAACCAAATGGTATCTCCTTGGTTGCGTACGATTCCATCTTCTCCAGCAACGCCAACCGATTGACCAGCCCGGTCAGTGGATCGACTCTTGCAGCCCGGAAATGGCGGCGCGCCTCGCGGATCAGCAGGCCACTGAGCAACATCACGGACAACACCAGACCGGAAACCATAAACAGCAAGGCGTTGCGCAGTTGGCCAAAGCGTTTGTCATTACCGGAATAGACATTGATGTTCTTTTGCATCACAGAGGCGAGAGAGTAAGAGAGAGGTTCTTGCAGAGGGGCCAGTCGCATCATGATTTGTTGATAATCTGGCGTACCCGACTTCAGATTGGTGATGTTGGACTCCATCTCGCGGATGTTGCTTTCAATCAGCTGCACCAGACGCAGGGTCTTTTGCTTGTCTTTCATGCTCTGGCGCAACTGCCCGCTGAGCAGGATTGGCGTGCGGCTCCAGAGGATGTCGTAACGCAGCATCAGAGTGTCGTGATCGATGCCACCATAATGGTAGATCTCGACGGAGTTGAGGAAGCGCCCCAACTCCAGCTGCAACTGCATCAGCGCCCAAGAGACGTCATAGGTGTACTTTTCCATCACCCGGGTCGCATTCTGTATCTGCGCGAGGCAATACAGGGTACTTCCCGTAAACAACAGGATGGATAGGTAAAGAACGACAAGTAAAGGCCACGCCTTGGTCTTTGCTTTCACTCGCACTCCCGCACGCCGTTATATCAATGTTGAACGTCAACCGCATTCAACTGCCAGATCATCATGTCAGTGAACTCTGATCGTTTCAGCTCCGGATGCTGATCAAGCGGTAGGATAAACCAAAGCGGCCCCTTATTCCGTACCCGCATGGTCACACCGTCATCTTGCCAGGCCAGAATGGGATCGTATTTGCTGACCTTGTCCCAGTTGATCCGTATCTGAAAACTGTTCAGGGCGGTCAGGGTAATGGATTTGCCATCCGCTCCGACGGCAGCCAGTACATCTGCCAGCTTGGGTCCCACATACTTGTGCGGTTTGTCGACCCAGGGATTTCCCGTCACTATTTCATGCTGGGGCAAGGCTTTGAGCATGGCCAGATCGAAAGCCACCTCTCCCTCTGTTGCCTCGGCCGGCTTCACATTGCCGGTCACCGTCAAGATGACGGGACCCTGCGGCGCCTCAAGGGCCATGACCGGCATCGCCAGAAAAAACAGTAATGGAATCAAACCCGCTACTCGCATACTCACCTCAGAAAAAGTCACCAACAATAGACTCAGTTTAGTCGCCATAAAAAAAACGGCCCGCAAAAGCGAGCCGTTTGGTAACCGGGACTGAATTACATCATGCCCATGCCACCCATGCCGCCCATGTCAGGCATGGCAGGGGTATCTTTCTTCGGCAGCTCGGTGATCATGCACTCTGTGGTGATCATCAGGCCGGCGATGGAAGAGGCGAACTGCAGAGCAGAACGGGTGACCTTGGTCGGATCCAGGATCCCCATGGCCAGCATGTCACCGTACTGTTCGGTGTAAGCGTTATAGCCGAAGTTGCCTTCACCATTTTTCACGGCGTTGGCAATGACGGAGGCTTCTTCGCCAGCGTTGATGACGATTTGACGCAGCGGGGCTTCCATGGCGCGCAAGGCAACCTTGATACCCACGTTCTGATCTTCGTTGTCACCACGCAGACCGGCCAGTTTGGCGGCAACGCGTACCAGCGCCACACCACCACCAGCAACAACGCCTTCTTCTACGGCAGCGCGAGTTGCGTGCAGGGCATCGTCAACACGGGCTTTCTTCTCTTTCATCTCGACTTCGGTCGCAGCACCGACCTTGATCACGGCAACGCCACCCGCCAGTTTGGCTACGCGCTCTTGCAGCTTCTCACGGTCGTAATCGGAAGAGGTCTCTTCGATTTGCTGACGGATCTGGGCCACACGGCTTTCGATCAGGGCAGCATCACCCACGCCATCGATGATGGTGGTGTTCTCTTTGGTGATGACGATACGCTTGGCACGGCCCAGATCTTCCAGGGTCGCTTTTTCCAGCTCCATGCCCACTTCTTCAGAGATCACGGTACCACCGGTCAGCATGGCGATATCCTGCAGCATGGCCTTGCGACGGTCACCGAAGCCCGGCGCCTTGACGGCAGCCACTTTCACAATGCCACGCATGGTGTTGACTACCAGGGTCGCCAGCGCTTCGCCTTCCACGTCTTCGGCAACGATCAGCAGCGGCTTGCCTGCTTTGGCAACGCCTTCCAGCACCGGCAGCATTTCGCGGATGTTGGATACTTTCTTGTCCACCAGCAGGATGAAGGGATCATCCAGCTCAACGGCACCGGTTTCCGGCTTGTTGACGAAGTAGGGGGAGAGGTAGCCACGGTCGAACTGCATGCCTTCTACCACAGCCAGCTCGTCGTCCAGGCCCTGACCATCTTCAACCGTGATGACGCCATCACGGCCGACTTTGTCCATGGCTTCAGCAATCAGCTTGCCCACTTTCTCGTCGGAGTTGGCGGAGATGGTGCCTACCTGAGCGATGGCGTTGTTGTCAGCGCACGGCTGGGACAGCACTTGCAGCTCGGCAACGGCGGCGATCACTGCCTTGTCGATACCGCGCTTCAGATCCATGGGGTTCATGCCGGCAGCAACGGCCTTCAGACCTTCGTTGACGATGGCCTGAGCCAGTACGGTTGCTGTGGTGGTACCGTCACCGGCAGCATCGTTGGCCTTGGAAGCAACTTCCTTGACCATCTGGGCGCCCATGTTCTGGAACTTGTCTTCCAGTTCGATTTCACGCGCCACGGAGACGCCATCCTTGGTGATGGTCGGTGCACCGAAGGACTTGTCCAGTACCACGTTGCGGCCTTTAGGACCCAGGGTAACCTTGACGGCATCGGCCAGGATGTTTACGCCTTCCAGCATCTTGATGCGGGCTTCGTTGCCAAATTTGACTTCTTTAGCTGCCATTTTCTTCAATCCTTCAATCAATTCGCAGGGGAAAGGGTGGATTACGCTTCGACAATCGCCAGGATGTCGGTTTCAGACAGGATCAGTACATCCTGACCATCCAGCTTCTCGGTCTTCACACCGTAGCCCTCGTTGAAGATCACCTTGTCACCAACCTTGACGGCGAGGGCTTTGACATCGCCATTATCCAGAATTCGGCCAGTCCCCACGGCAAGTACTTCACCACGGGTGGACTTCTGGGCCGCAGTACCAGTCAAGACAATGCCGCCAGCGGATTTGGCTTCAGCTTCGATGCGCTTGATGATGACGCGGTCGTGCAGTGGACGAATTTTCATCGATAACTCTCCCAAAATGAGTCTCTGTGTTGCTTTGAGGAATGGCCATTCCTGGCCAAATTAGATATGTCTCTGATGTGGGGCGTTTTTGTTAACCCTTCAAGGGCAAATACAAAAAAAATATTTTCACGTACTATGAATATCTTCGATGGATCGCCCGTGTCCCGGTCAGGAAACCGGGTTTGTGCTGCCTGCAGCCAGAACTCACTTCGCCAGATGTATAGAGACGAGCTCGTGACCCGACCCAACCCCCTGCTGACCGCCCCCATGACGTCCGTACTGCTGCGCATGACGGGCCCCATGATCCTCGGCATCATCGCCATACTGGCATTCAATCTGGTCGATACCTTCTTCATCGGCATGCTGGGCACCCAGGCACTCGCCGCCATCAGCTTCACCTTCCCGGTCACCTTCGTGGTCACCTCGCTGGCAATGGGGCTGGGGGCCGGGCTCTCCGCCGTCATCGGCCATGCCCTCGGTCAGGGCAAACATGACGAAGCCGCCCGCATCACCACCGACTGCCTGTTTCTGGCCGTGGTGCTGGTCACGCTCCTCTCGCTGCTGGGAGCATTCACCATACAACCCCTGTTTCGGCTGCTCGGCGCCAGCGACCAGCTGATCCGCCTTATCTATGACTACATGCTTATCTGGTATCTGACCGTGCCCATGCTGGTGCTGCCCATGGTGGGCAATGCCGCCATTCGGGCCACCGGGGATACCAAGACGCCCAGCCTGGTGATGACGGTGGCGGGGCTGGTGAACGGCGTGCTGGATCCCCTGCTCATTTTTGGCATAGGCCCCTTTCCCGAATGGGGGATCCGCGGGGCGGCCATCGCCACGTCGATCTCCTGGTTGATGGCCATGCTGGTCAGCCTCTACATATTGCGCCATCGGGAAGGCTTGCTGCGATGGCGCCTGTCCCCTCGCCCACAATTGCTGGCCCACTGGCGCGCCTTGCTCCACGTGGCCGTGCCGGCCTCTTTCACCAACATGCTCAACCCCCTGGCCAATGCGGTGCTGATGATCATCTTCGCCGGTCTGGGCACCGAAGTGGTGGCCGCCTACGGCGCCGCCTCCCGGGTCGAGGCACTGCTGCTCATAGTGATGATGGCGCTCTCCTCAGTGCTGGCCCCCTTCATCTCGCAAAACTGCGGGGCTGGCAACCCGGCCCGCGCCAGGGCCGCATTGCAATTTTGCATGCGCTTCGCTTTGCTGTTCCAGCTCGGGGTATACGGGCTGACCTGGTTGCTGGCACCGCTTATCGCCAACCTGTTCAGCGATCATCCACAAGTAGTGCGCCTCATCATTCTGTATTTGCACCTGGTACCCATAGGGTATGGCTTCCAGGGCATGGTGATGCTGCTGGCCTCGGCACTCAACGGCGTCAGGGCATCGAGTATCTCGTTTCTGTTCAACGGATTGCGGCTGTTTGTCTTCTTGTTGCCAGGGGCCTGGCTGGGGGCGGAGCTGGGAGGGGAACAGGGAGTCTATCTGGGGATACTGCTGGCAAATCTGGCAGCGGGCACTCTGGCATGGTGGTATGCCCGCCACCGTTTCGAGCGATTGTGCCATCAGGGCAAACCCTGACAGGCACAGCTTCGCTACAGAGGCTTACTCTTTACGCTCGAATTCGCCTTCGATGGTGGTCCCGCCACGATTGACCTGACCCGGTTGTTCCTCGCCTGGACGCGCCTCGAATGGAGGCTGCTGGGCATGAAAACCGCCCATCTGCATCCGGAACTGATTGCTGCCAATGAGTTTGTCAGCCAGCTTGTTGCGCAGCCAGGGTTGCAACAACAGGATACCGAAGAAGTCGGTCACAAAGCCCGGGATGATCAGCAGCAAGCCGGCCAGCGCCAGCATCATGCCCCCCATCACCTCACGACCCGGCATCTCCCCTTGCTGCATTTTTTGCTGCGCATTGAGCAGGGTCTTGATGCCTTCACTGCGAACCAGCGATGACCCGAGCACGGCGGTCAGCACCAGCAAGCCTACGGTTGGCAAGGCGCCAATCACGGAGCCCACCTCGATCATCACGGTGAGCTCGAGCAGCACCAGACCGACCAACAACAGAAATAACTTGCCCATAACAACCTCAGTGCGAGTGAATTTGGATGAACCCGTGAACTCTTGCAGCAAACGCATATTTCGCTGCCAACACGCTACAAAGCCGGTTCCTGAATATTAAAGTGGGGGTCGACACCCATTTTTCAAGTGTGAAGGGTGACAGAGCGCCAGATATTCAGAAAAACCGGCATGGCAGACTGTGATTGAAATCCTTGTTCTGTCAAAGTTAATCGCTCAATTGCAATATCTGTTTAATGACCACAAGTTATTTGAGGTTGTCTCAAATTTAGTGATCCAGGTCTAATATCAGATACCTCAATTGAGGTAATATCGACGCTAGTAATTAAGGGAGCAAAAAACGCTCCCAACTGCCCCACTCGATGTGTGGTGCTTCAGGATGAGCCGTGCGTAAGGAACTCGCGACCACTCGGTGAGGATCGTTTCCATTTATCTGATTTCTGAGGCATTACAATGAGCGACATCAAGAACGTCCGCATTGAAGAAGACCTGCTGGGCACCAAAGAAGTTTCCAATGAGCTCTACTACGGCGTGCATACCCAGCGCGCAGTCGAAAACTTCAAGCTGAGCACTCAGAAGATTTCTGACGTTCCGGAATTTGTCCGCGGCATGGTGCTGACCAAGAAGGCCGCCGCCCTGGCGAACGGCGAACTGGGCACCATCCGTCCTGAAATTGCTGACAAGATCGTAGAAGCCTGCGACCTGATGCTGAACACCGGCAAATGTTTCGACCAGTTCCCGGTCGACGTTTACCAGGGTGGTGCAGGCACCTCCGTCAACATGAACACCAACGAAGTGCTGGCCAACATCGCCCTCGAGATCATGGGTCTGGAGAAGGGCCGTTACGACGTCATCAACCCCAATGACCACGTCAACAAGTGCCAATCCACCAACGACGCCTACCCTACCGGCTTCCGCGTTGCCGTGGTAAACAGCACAGACACCACACTGCATGCCCTGGAAGCACTGATCGCCGCCTTTGATGGCAAGGCCAAGGAGTTCAAAAGCATCCTGAAGATGGGTCGTACCCAGCTGCAGGACGCGGTTCCCATGACACTGGGTCAGGAGTTCCACGCCTTCGCCGTTACCCTGCGTGAAGAGATCAAGTCCATCAAGCGTTGCCAGGAGCTGCTGCTGGAAGTGAACCTGGGCGCAACCGCCATCGGTACCGGCCTGAACACCCCGCCCGAGTACTCAGCGCTGGCCATCAAACGCCTGGCCGAGATCACCGGTCGTGCTTATGTTCCGGCAGAAGACCTGATCGAAGCAACCTCCGACTGTGGCGCCTATGTGATGCTGCACGGTGCCATCAAGCGTCTGGCCATGAAAATGTCCAAGATCTGTAATGACCTGCGCCTGCTCTCCTCAGGTCCGCGCACTGCACTCAAAGAGATCAACCTGCCGGAAATGCAGGCGGGTTCTTCCATCATGCCGGCCAAGGTCAACCCGGTTATCCCGGAAGTGGTCAACCAGACCTGCTTCAAGGTATTCGGTAACGATGTCACCATCACTTTCGCCGCCGAAGCCGGTCAGCTGCAGCTGAACGTCATGGAGCCTGTGATTGGTCAGGCCATGTTCGAATCCCTGAGCCTGATGGAAAAAGCCTGTATCTCCCTGCACGAGAAGTGTGTGGAAGGGATCACCGCCAACCCGGAAATCTGCATGAACCACGTGCTGAACTCCATCGGTATCGTGACCTACCTGAACCCCTTCATCGGCCACCACGAGGGGGATATCGTCGGCAAGATCTGCGCCCAGACCGGCAAGAACGTTCGTGAGGTCGTGCTGGAACGCGGCCTGCTGACCGCCGAACAGCTGGACGAAATCCTCTCCATCGAGAACCTGATGAACCCGCAATACAAAGCCAAGCGCTACACCCGCGAAGCCACCGTATAAGCGAGAAAATGGGTCGGGTTTATCCCGGCCCATAAAGTCAGTTCCCGATCGGTCTCACCCAGTCCCATCGGGAATTGGCTTTTCTGCCAAATAAAACCTAAAAAAACTGGAAAATGGAGTGTTCGCTATGATTGTTATCGAGTTACTTGTCGTGCTCGCCGCTATCTATCTGGGGGCCCGGATAGGCAGTATCGGTATCGGCTTTGCCGGTGGTCTGGGTGTGCTGGTGCTGACCTGGGGCCTGGGGGTACAAATTCCGAGCGACCAGCTGGTCACCTTCATCCCCTGGGACGTGATCATGATCATCGCGTCCGTCATCTGTGCCATTGCCTGTATGCAACTGGCCGGTGGCATGGACTACCTAGTTTCGCTGGCAGAAAAGGCTCTGCGCAAGAATCCCAAGTACATCACCTTCGCCGCCCCCATCGTCACCTATCTGATGACAATGCTGGCCGGTACCGGTCACACCGCCTTCTCCACCCTGCCGGTAATCGCCGAAGTGGCCAAGGAGCAGGGCATTCGTCCTTCCCGTCCGCTCTCCATCGCGGTCGTCGCCTCCCAGATTGCCATCACCGCCTCCCCGATCTCGGCGGCCGTGGTTGCCTTCTCCGGCATGCTTGAGCCGTTCGGTGTCGACTACCTGACCCTGCTGGCCATCTGCATTCCGTCCACCTTCATCGCCTGTATCCTGGGCGCCTTCATTGCCAACATGATGGGCAAACCGCTGGATCAGGATGAAGTCTATCTGGAGCGTAAAGCCAAAGGGCTGATCAAGCTGCGCGGCACCACCAAGCTGGAGCTGAAACCTTACGCCAAGGTGTCTGTCTGGATCTTCATCGCCGCCATCGTGGCCGTCATGGCTTATGCCACCGCCATCTCAGGCAAAGTGGGGCTGATCACCAACCCGCCAATTCCCCGTGACGGTGCCATCATGGGCATCATGCTGGCTGCTGCTACCATCATGACCCTGGTCTGCAAACTGGACGCCACTCAAATCACCAACATGCCGACCTTCAAGTCCGGTATGTCCGCCTGTATCTGTGTACTGGGTGTGGCCTGGCTGGGCAACGTCTTCGTGAAAGGCAACATGGACACCATTCAGCTGATTGCTGGTGATCTGCTGAACCAGTACTCCTGGCTGCTGGCCGTGGTGCTGTTCTTCGCCGCCATGCTGCTCTACTCACAAGGCGCCACCACCAAGGCCCTGATGCCGGCCGCGCTGGCACTGGGTGTCAGCCCGCTGACCGCCATCGCCTCCTTCGCCGCCGTGAGTGCCCTGTTCGTGCTGCCGACCTACCCGACCCTGCTGGCAGCGGTCGAAATGGACGACACCGGCTCGACCCGGATCGGCAAGGCCGTGTTCAACCACCCCTTCTTCATCCCCGGCACCGCCACCATAGCGTTCGCCGTGGCACTGGGCTTCTTCTTTGGCGGTATGATGCTCTAATCAGCATTTAATGCCATAAAAACTCAAACGGCCCTCATTGGGCCGTTTTTTATTCCTCGTTTTTCCCTTTCTCAGTCAATTAATCCTCGACTGCTTCAGTTCCTATCAAGGTTCACAGATCTACTCTGGGCCATCGGAACAGCAACCGATCCTGCAGGACCGAGCACAGGTCCGACATTGTTTACACAGAGGAAAAAACGATGAAGAAGACAGCATTGACTATGGCCATCTCCAGCGTGCTGCTGGCCGGCGGCGCCCAAGCCGCAACCGTCTATGACCAGAACGACACCAAACTCGAGATAGGTGGCCGTGCTCAAGGCATGTACTACGGCACTGATAACAACGGTTCTGAAGGCGACAAGAGCTATCTGCGTCTGCACATTGCCGGCGAAACCAAGATCGACAACGAGCTGACCGCTTTCGGCTTTGCCGAGTACAACCTGCCGGTATCCGGTTCTGACAACGACGAACTGCGTTATGCCTTCGCCGGTATCAAGCACGATCGTTTCGGCGCCTTCAGCTATGGTCGTCAGGATGGCCTGTTCACCAAGGCGGTGAACAACTACACGGACGTGCTGCCGGAATGGGGTGGCGATGGCCTGGGTAAAGACACCGAAGTATTCGGCACCGGCCGCACCAATGGTCTGGCTCAGTACATCTACACCTATCAGGGTCTGACCCTGGGTGCCCAGTTCACCGGCAACAACGATCCGCAGAACGCCGATCGCTCCAACCTGACTGGCATCAGCAGCACCTGGAATCCGAAGGGCTCCGCCGAAGGCTTCGCCCTGTCCGCCAACTATGACTTCGACATGGGTCTGAGTCTGGGTGCAGCCTACAACCAGGCTGGCAAGACCGACGAGCAGGCTGACAACGCTGCCTTCGGTGGCGACCGCGATGCCAAGCTGTACGGTGTGGGTGCCAAGTACGAAGCCGGTGACCTCTACCTGGCCGCTACTTACTCCCACGGTGAAGACCACCTGTTCGTCAACAACGGCTACGCCGAGAAGATGGATGGCTACGAAGCCGTGGCCCAGTACACCTTCGGCAAGTTCAAGCCGTCTCTGGCCTACCTGCGTACCGACGTGAAAGACAATGCCCGCGGCATTGACGATACCGCCACCGAATATGTTTCCATCGGTGCCTGGTACAACTTCACCGACAACTTCAATGCCTATGTTGATTACAAGATCAACCTGCTGGACAACGTCAACGGTACCCACACCAACTCGCTCGGCAAGAACACCGACGACGTGGTCGCCGTGGCCCTGCAGTACAACTTCTAAGTTTTCCCTGAATTGCCTACTGTATTTTACCGGCCGCCCTGCGGCCGGTTTTTTATTGCCTGTCAGATGTTGACCCGCGCCAGACTCGGCTCGCGGTGAAAGCAGTTCACCAGCAGCAACAAGCTAGTCACGCCAACCGTTCCCAGCACCAGCCAGGGTAACCAGGGCTGCCCCTGGACATTGGCGTAGTCATGCAGAGCCCCGCCCCCCACGTATCCCGTCATGCCGCCGAGCGCCAACCCCAGCCGGCTGAATCCCATGTAACTGCCACGTGCCCCAGGCTGTGCCAACTTGGTCATGAGCGTCTCTCTCGCCGGCTCGGCGATGACGATCCCCAGATAGAAGCAGGCCAGCAATACGAAGACGGCTGGCAGCGTAGTGGCAAACGCCACCAGCCCGATCCCGGTTGTCATCAGCAGTACGCCCGCCATCAGGCGATTTTCCAGCTTGAAGTGCTTCTCCCCATAGCGAGCAAGCGGATAGAGCAGCGTCAGCGAGATGGCGGTCTCCAGGGTATACATCCAGCCCACAGCCGTGGTGGTGCCCGCCATCTGTTTGACCAGGATGGGGAAAATCAGCATCACCTGCACCCAGAGCGCGTAGTAGCCGCTCAGGATCAGCACCAGCCGGCAGAAGGCTTTGTCCGCCAGCACCTGGCCGAGACCAGCCCGGATAGGCGTCGGCCGCTGCGAGAGCTTGTAGGGGGGCAGGATCAGCAGGTTGCACAGGGCCGCACAGACAAACAGACCCGCCCCCAGCAGGCAGACATACTCGAAGTCGAAGTTGAGCAGCCAGCTGCCAAGCAGGGCCCCCACCACGGCGCCGGCGCTCTCCAGCATCATCAGCAAGGAGATGTAACGGCCCCGCTGACGCGGGCGGGTAAACTTGATCACCAGGGCGGCACGGGGTGGATCGAACAGGCAACCGCCCAGCCCCGAGATGATGCAGGAGAGGATCAGCTCAAGCCCGCTCTGAGCATAGGCCAGACTGGCAAACCCCGCGGCCCGCAACAGCATGCCCCCCACTATGAGTGGCCGGGCACCGAACTTGTCTGCCAGCGATCCCCCCAGCACTCCCAATCCCTGCTGGGTCAACTGACGCAACCCCAGCGCCAGACCGACCACACCGGCCGCCCAGCCCAGCTGATCCACGAAGCGCAGACTGATCATGGGCATCACCACGAAAAATCCCAGGATCACCAAGAGGGAATCCAACGCCAAAAACCACCGCCCCAACCGCCTCGCCCGCTCCACCATGACTGCCTGACCCCTGCTTTGCTAATGACAACCAACTCGCTCGTCTCATCGCCCGGATGACACCGTCGTCAAATCGGGCAAAGGGTAACTGCAACCCTCTGACCCGGCATGGCAATATGCCAATTCGCAACAATTGAGACTGCTATTCTGGAAGGGCGCCAGATATAGTGGTAGCCGACAACTGGCTATATTTCATATTGGATTACGTTATGGCTATGACCCTGGATGACTTGCAATTACTACTGGATGTGGTCAATCGCGGCAGCTTCAGCAAGGCGGCAGCCATTCGTGGCTGGTCGCAACCCATGGTCAGCCAGCGGATCGCCGTATTGGAGCAGGCGCTGGGCCAGCCCCTGTTTCGCCGCCACAGACGTGGGGCCACGCCCACTCCGGCTTGCGAGCAGTTTTTGCCTGCGGCGGCAGCCGCCCTGAGTGCACTTGAAGGGGGACGCCTGGCGATGCAGGGAGCACCGGCCCTGCCACGCATCAAGCTCTCCTGCCTGCCCTCCCTGACCACGGTAGTGTTTGGCCCCCTGCTGCTGGCATTGGTAGACGAAGCGTTCGAGATCCGCTGCAACACGGATCACTCCGGCATCATAATGCAGGAACTGCTGACCGGGGAAACCGACGTCGGCTTCATCCTCAAGTGCCCCGCCATAGCCGGTATCCAGCTCGAACTGCTCTACCGCTCCCCCATCATAGCGGTGGCCTGCGCCACCCATCCGCTGGCAGGAAGACAAGGTTTGACCCTGCAGGATATCGCCAACGAGCGACTGGCACCCCAGCAGTGGGGCATCGGCTGTGACGAGCTGATCCTGCAACTGCGGCTGCTGCGTCAGGTAACGAGCCCGCTGCACGCCATTCAGCCCGCCAGCGCGGCGCGGGAACTGGCGCTGGAGCACGGCTTCATCACACTGATGCCGGCACTCGCCATCAGCCGGGATCTGGAGTTTGGCCGCTTGGTCCAGCTGGATGTGGTGGACCTGCCGCTGGATCACTGGGATGTCATGATGGCCTGGCGTAGCGGCAAGCGGCCCAATCCGGCCAAGGAGCGGGTGCTGGAGGCAGCCAGAGCCCTTGCCCGGCGCTGGTCGGGCAAATCTGCATAAAAAAGCGCCGGACAAGTCCGGCGCCAAACACTCGATCACATAGCTCAGGATCAGTAGCTTGCCTTGAGGGTCACCCCCGAGAAGGCGCTGTAACCACTCAGCTGTACATGCCAGGTACCCGCCTGGGGCGAGTTCAGGGTACAGGTCTCTGCATTACCCCCCTTGTAAGGACGGCAGTCATAGCTGGTGCTGGTCGGAGCCGAACCAAACTTGACGTAGAGATCCGCATCCCCGGTGCCACCACTGCTGGCGACCACCAGCTGGCTCTTGCCGGCCGGCACGTCGATAGTGAAGTTCACCTTGCCACCCTTGGCGGCGGAGAGGCCGGTCACAGGTACCCCGTTTTGCAGCACGCTGCCGCTCGGCGGCGTGGTACCGCAGGAGGCATTGACCCCGACAGTGGTAAAGGCTGCCGCCACGTCAGTCAGGCTGTAGCCCAGGTCGGTGGCCGCCTTGGTCACGCCACAGGCGCCTTGATCGAAGGTGGTATTGGCGCCCCAGTAAAGCCGGTTGGCCAGCACGAACACTTCGAATGCCTTGCGGGTGTTCCAGCCACTGGTGTTGGCCAGCAGGTAGAAGGCGCGGTTGTAGACACCCGAGCTGTGGTGAACATCCATTCCTGCCCGGTAGTCGGCAGCATGACCGATGGAGCGGCCATCCCGGGTCGGATCCTCGAAGTAGCGCAGGGAGCCGTTGCCCTTGAAGATCTGGGCGCCCACCAGCCAGTCATTGCTGCCCTTCATGAAGTTCTCGGCAGCCTCCCCCGCCATGTCGGAGAAAGCCTCGTTGATGCCACCCGACTGACCGGAATAGACCAGCCCGGAGTTCTGTTCAGTAAAGCCGTGGCTCACCTCGTGGGCAGCCACGTCCAGGCTCACCAGCGGATAGAAGGTGGTAGCACCATCCCCGAAGGTCATCTGGCTGCCGTCCCAGAAGGCATTCTCATAGTTGCGACTGTAGTGCACCCGCATCTTCAGCTTGAAGTTGAGCGGCGCCGTGTTGTACCAGTTGCGATACATGTTGAACACTACGTTACCGAAGTAGTGGGCATCGTTGAGCGGCGAGTAGGCGCCATTGATCTCCTTGACCGTGTTCTCCGGGCAAGTGAACTGGTGCACGGCGCCACCCGAGGTAGCGTGATTGAGGTTGATGGTATCCACGTTCGGGCTGGTCATGCGGCAGTTGTCATCCACCAGCAGGGGGCCGAAGTCCGCGCCATAGAAGTACTTGCCAGTCTTGATGTTGCCACCCGGACCTGTGGCATCCTTGTGGTTGATCCCCTCCCAACGCTTGAGCTCGGCGCCGCTCTGGGCATCGATCACCACGAAGGGGCGGCTCGGCTCTTCGCTTGCCGCCAGCCAGGAGACCAGATAGACCAGACGGGCCTGACCTGCCTCATCCTGCATCACGAACAGCTTGACCCGCTCGTTGCTGCCCTTGGCACCGGCACGGGCCTTGCCAGCAGCGTCAGCCGGCGACAGGGCGGTGGTAGGGCTGGCCACGTCGGCATCAATCTGGCGCAACATCTGGCCGGAAACCTGGCTTATCTGCCCACCGAGAGACTGTTCGGCCACCAGCACCTGACCCCACACCGGAATGCCGCGCCAGGTTTGCTCATAGCGAACCCGCTGCTGGCCATTGGGCAACTTGACGACCCGTACCTGACGAAACTCGCCATCTCCGGCCAGTGCGCTGACACCGGCAGCGCCGCTCGGTGCCCCCTGAATACCCGCGACCTGATGCACTTCTACCTGTTCTGCAGCCAAGGCTGCGCTTCCCCAGCAGGCCAATAACACGGCCAAATACACTTTTTTCATCTCGTCTTTCCTTAGGTCGATGAAGGTTACACGCCGGATCCGTTGCCCAGCGTTCCTACACTAGTTGTCGAGATCAAAATTGCTGCCTGTCATATGTGACAGAGCAGCATGAACCCGTAGCAGGATCTGCTGTTACACCTGTTCAGTAGCGAAAACCAAATCGAAAGTAGTGAATCGCGCTGAAAAAGGGCGGAGAATGGCAAGGCCTCGAACAACCCCGCATATGGGCCCCTCCATATGGGGATAGCGGACGCAGACGAGAGGATGAAAGTCCTTGGCGCACAAGGGGTTGATTGGCTACATTGGCTGTTTGGCGGCCAGCAAAGGCCTAGTTCGGGTGGGAGGTAAGGATGTTTTCATGGCAACTGGACGACGAGTTGGCGCTGCTGTTTTTGCAGCCCGACATGGCCAGCGAACTTTTCGGCCTGTGCCGGGAGAACCGCGACTACCTCACCCAGTGGCTGCCCTGGCCCCCCTACATACAGCAGCCGGCTGACAGCGCCACCTTCATCCGCCACGCCATCGAGAAATTTGCCCGGGGCGAGGGGCTGACCACCGCCATCGAATATCAGGGGGAAGTGGTTGGCGTCATCGGCTACAACCAGATCGATCAGGCGCTGGCCAAGGTCACCATAGGCTACTGGCTGGCAGAGCGCTGGCAGGGCAACGGCATCATCACCCGCGCCTGTCAGGCATTGATCCATCACGCCTTTGAAGAGATGGGGATGGAGAAGGTCGAGATCAGCGCGGCGGCAGAGAACGAGCCAAGCCGGGCGGTGTGCGAGCGACTCGGCATGCAGCAGGAGGGGATCACACGGCGGGCCGAGCGGCTGGCAGATCGGGTGGTGGATCACGTCCACTACGGTCTGCTGCGCGATGACTGGCTAAGGCAACGGGAGCACTGATGGCCGCTGGCGGCCCTGTCCCCAGCGGCCGGCACCAGGCTCATGAATCCACAGAGGGAACCTTGATGGCACTACCACACCTCAGCACGGCCCGCACCCGAGTCACTCTTCTGCCGCCCGAACGGGCCGACCTGATGCTGGATTTCTATCTGCGCAACCGCGCTCACCTCACCCCCTGGGAACCCAGCCGTGACGAGAGCTTCTATACCCTGAGTCACTGGCATGGTCGATTGCGCGACAGCTATGGCCAGTTCTTCAACGGCAGCGCCATCCATCTGGTGGCGCTCGACCTCAAGGGCGAGCAGGTGATCGCCACCTGCAACTTCACCAACATCATGATGGGCATGTTCAAGGCCTGTCACCTCGGTTATGCCGTCGATAAAGCCCATGAGGGTCAGGGTCTGATGCAAGAGGTGGTCGGTGCCGGAATAGCCTATCTGTTTCGGGAACACGGCCTGCACCGCGTCATGGCAAGCTATATGCCAGCCAATCTGCGCAGCGCCGCCCTGCTCGAGCGCCTTGGCTTTGAGCGGGAAGGCTATGCCCGGGATTACCTGATGATCAATGGCAGCTGGGAGGATCATGTTCTCACCGCCCGGCTCAACCCCTCGGTCTAGTGCCATAAAGTAAGCCATATGCCAGTCAATTACCCTGCGCAGCGGCACCCTGCTCGAGCGCCTTGGCTTTGAGCGGGAAGGCTATGCCCGGGATTACCTGATGATCAATGGCAGCTGGGAGGATCATGTTCTCACCGCCCGGCTCAACCCCTCGGTCTAGTGCCATAAAGTGAGCCATATGCCAGTCAATTACCCTGCGCAGCGGCACCCTGCTCGAGCGCCTTGGCTTTGAGCGGGAGGGCTATGCCCGGGACTATCTGATGATCAATGGCCGCTGGGAGGATCATGTTCTCACCGCCCGGCTCAACCCCGCGGTCTAGCACCATAAAGCGAGCCATATGCCAGGCAATCACCCTGCGCTGCGCCGCCCTGCTCGAGCGCCTTGGCTTTGAGCGGGAAGGCTATGCCCGGGATTACCTGATGATCAATGGCCGCTGGGAGGATCATGTTCTCACCGCCCGGCTCAACCCCGCGGTCTAGCACCATAAAGCGAGCCATATGCCAGGCAATCACCCTGCGCAGCGGCACCCTGCTCAATCCGGCCGTCTGATCAGGCCATAAAAAAACGGGCCCGGAGTTGCCTCCGGGCCCGTCTTCAGATGAGGTGCAGGCTTAGTTGGCCTTGGCATCGCTCACTGCGGCTTCAGCCTTGGTGGCTACGTCAGCAGCAGCTTTCTCAACAGTTGCAGTCGCTTCGGAAGCAGCCTTCTCTACAGTAGCAGTGGCTTCGCTAGCGGCTTTCTCAACAGTTGCAGCAACGTCGGCGGCCGGAGTCGCAGCCGGAGCAGCGGCTTCTTCTTTCTGACCACAGGCGGTCAACATCAGACCCAGGATACCGGCTACCAGTACTTTGTTCATGTGCATACCCTCAAAAAAATATGGAGAGATGGTTCATTCAACCATCACAATGCGTCCTTTCACCCGGTTAGAAACCCATTAGGCCGGGAGCCAAGAGGCGCGCGAAATATATCCCCATACGCGGCCAATGGAAACGAGTATCACAATGATATTTTCTCGTTGGCTAGATGAAAAGAACTACTACAACGAAAAACATTAACACAAAACACTCACCAAACTGCCGCTTCGCATAATAAACCACCAAGAATGGCACATTCACTGGCAGCAAGTGGTGATTGCATCTGGCCGAATGATACCCACGACAGAAGTATCAATCAGACAAAACCTGACAAACCAGCCGTTTCCCCTGCTGGTGGCTGTCACGGGCCAGATCCAGCAGCGCCATCACGGCCAGTGCCTCGCTGGCCGGGACGGGATTCTCTCCCTCCCCCAGAATGGCGGCGCAAACACCGCGATAGTAGGCACCGTAATCCCCTGCCTCACCGGCCACTGTCTCTTGCTGCAACTGCCCCTCCCGAATACGGCTGAGCTGACCGGGCTCACCATCCAGACCCCAGTCGGCCGCCGGGGGCCGCTTGCCAAGTTTGAGCTGATCTTCCTGCACGTCCATGCCGAATTTGATGAAGGATCCTTCACTGCCGTGAATGACGAAGCGAGGCATGGTGGCCGACACCAGACAGCTGCCGTGCAATATCACTCTCAATTCGCCATAGCCCAGCGTCACATGGAAGTAGTCATCGCTCAATGCACCCGGCCGCTGAAGGGCCAAGTCCGCCTGCAACCAGTCGGGCTGGCCAAACAGTTGCAGCGCCTGATCCAAAATATGAGGACCAAGATCGAACCACAGACCCGAGCCGGGGCCGCCCGCTTCGCGCCAGCGCTGGCGCACTTCGGGGCGATAGCGGTCGAAGTGGGATTCGAACTGGGCAATTTGCCCCAGGGCCCCCTCTGCCAGCAGACGGCGCACAGTAAGAAAATCCCCGTCCCAGCGCCGATTGTGGAAGATGCTGAGCAGCCGCTGCTGCTCCCCGGCCAGCTCAACCAGCGCCTTCGCCTCGGCCAGATCCAGCGCGAACGGCTTGTCGATCACCACGTGCTTGCCGGCCAGCAGCGCCTGGCGGGCAATGGGGGCATGGGTGTCGTTGGGGGTGGCGATCACCACCAGATCCACAGCGCTGTCGGCCAACACCTCTTCCAGCGAGCCAACCCGGCAACCGGGCAGATCGGCCTGCACCTTGGCCGCATCGCGGCTCACGACCCAACCGAGGGAGAGGCCCGGAGTACTGGTCAGGAAGGGGGCGTGAAAGGTCTTGCCTGCAAAGCCATAGCCCACCAGGGCGGCGTTGAGAGTCTGGCTCATCCGGTTTTCTCCACGGGTCTGTGTGTCATGAGAGTCAGGCGAGATGTCGCCTGCAAAAAGAACAGGGGGCTCATGGCCCCCTGAGTGTGCCCATCAGAGCACAGGATTTATTGCAAACACAAGTGCCGGCCCTGACGGGTCAGCAGCAACAGCAATGGCGGCAACAGCAGCCACATGTGCAACGCCAGCTGGTTGAGCGGATCCGGCATCAACCAGCCCGTGATCCCCACCAGGGCGCCGGAGCCGCTCATCTGGAACAGGCCGAGCAGGGCCGCTGCCGTACCGGCACAGTGGCCGAACGGTGCCAGTGCCATGCCGGCCGCCGCCCCCAGCACCATGGCAAAGCCTATGCTGGAGAAGAACACGGGCCCCATCATGGCCAGCGGGTGGTCGATATGCTGCACCAGGGTCAGCGCCATGGCTGACAGTGTGATCACCAGCAGACCGATACGCAGTGTGCGTCTCGGCCCGACTCTGGCGATGAAACGGGGCGCCAGGAAGCAGGCGAGGATGTTCAGCGCCGCATTGGCCGTGAACCAGTAGCTGAAACCGCTCATATCCAGCCCCAGTTTCACCATCAGCTGCACAGGGGCGGCCGTGACATAGGCCAGGATCACAGCCATCGCCAACATGCACAGACAGGCGTTGAACAGAAAGCTGGGAGAGCGCAGCACAGGGCTGTAGCGGGACCAGCTGATAAGCGGACCACTGCTGCTGGTCTCGCCCGGGCGGGTCTCCGGCATCCGCCACAGCAACCAGCTGCCAACGATGGCCGCGTAACCTGCCATGAACCAGAAGTTGGCAGACCAGCCCGCCTTGGCAGTGAGCCAGCCCCCCAGCAGCGGTGCCAGCGCCGGAATAAAGCAGATGGCGCCATTGAGATAGGAGATCATCTGGCCGCTCTTCTTGGGGCCATAGCTGTCACGCACCACAGAAAAAGCGGCGACTGAGGTGGCACAGGCGCCGAAGCCTTGCAGCACCCGCGCCAGCATCAGCTCACCCAGGCTGGCGGCAAAACCGGCCGCCAGAGCACTCAGGCCATAGAGCAGCACACCACCCTGGGCGATGGGCTTGCGGCCATAACGATCGGCGAGCGGCCCCACCAGCAGTTGACCCAGCCCCATGCTGAACAGGAACCAGGTGATGGTGCCCTGCATCAGTGTCACTTCGGCACCTAGCTGCTCGGCCATCTGCGGAATGGCGGGCAGGTAGATGTCAATGGCCAGCGGACTGAACAGCACCAGTAGTACAAGCAGAAGAATCAATGGCATCAGTCACCTCATGGCTTACGGAAAATCGATTGGGGCGCGAGTCTACTGACTCACAGTAATGAATTGAAATGGTATTTAATCACTTTGGTTATTCCTATACGGAAACATGTATGTTATTCGCACCTCCACCGGGGTCAAAGTAGTGGCAAGCCTCGGAGGTATTGAGGGCAATTGGCGCTTTTACTCAAGGCGTGCCCCGCATAGAATGCGCAGATTATTTTGCGGAGGTGCTCGATGAACAAGCTTGTCCTGGCAACAGGGAACCAGAAAAAGGTGAAGGAATTGGCCACCATGCTGGCCGATATGAAGATCCAGGTGATCCCGCAGAGCGAGTTTGCTGTGCCTGATGCCGACGAGACCGGCACCACCTTCGTCGAGAATGCCATCATCAAGGCCCGTCACGCCGCCCGCATCACAGGTCTGCCCGCCGTCGCCGACGACTCGGGACTGGAAGTAGATCTGCTGCACGGTCGCCCCGGCGTCTACTCCGCCCGCTTTGCAGGCGCAGGTGCCAGCGACAAGGAGAACATCGACAAGCTGCTGGCCGAGCTCAAGGGTGCCCCCGACTATCTCAAGAGTGCCCGCTTCTGGTGCGTGCTGGTCTACATGCGTCACGCCGACGATCCCACCCCCATCATCTGCCAGGCAAGCTGGGAGGGGATGATCATCGACGAGCCCCGCGGCCAGCACGGCTTTGGCTATGATCCCGTGTTCTTTGTCCCCGACCATGACTGCACTTCGGCCCAGATGCCGAGCGAGCTGAAAAACCAGCTGAGTCATCGCGGCCAGGCGCTGGCCAAGCTGAAAGCCGCTCTGGCTGCGACTCACTGAGTTCGCCGCCTCTCGCCAATCAAGCATTGTCATCTACAATGGGGGCCGTCAGCCCCCGTTTTTATTTTTGATTATTGGAAGCCCCATGCTGCAACTGCCGCCCCTCTCCCTCTATATCCATGTGCCCTGGTGCGTCCAGAAGTGCCCCTACTGCGACTTCAACTCCCACGCCCAGAAAGGGGAGCTGCCCCACCTCGAGTATGTGGCCGCTCTGCTGGAGGATCTGGATCTGGATCTGAAGTGGGCCCAAGGACGTCCGCTCTCCTCCATTTTTATCGGCGGTGGCACCCCCAGCCTGCTGACGGTAGAGGCCATGCAGACCCTGCTGGACGGGGTGCGTGCCCGCATCCCCCTGACGCCGGATTGCGAGATCACCATGGAGGCCAACCCGGGCACTGTGGAGGCGGACAAGTTCGCCGGCTTCAAGCAGGCAGGCATCAACCGCATCTCCATCGGGGTGCAGAGCTTCCAGCAAGAAAAATTGACCCGGCTCGGTCGCATCCACGGCCCCGAAGAGGCCCGCAAGGCCGCAGCGCTGGCCCACGCCATCGCGCTTCCCACCTTCAACCTGGACCTGATGCACGGCCTGCCGGATCAGAGCCTGGACGACGCCCTCTATGATCTGCAGCAGGCCATCGACTGCGCGCCGCCGCATCTCTCCTGGTATCAGCTCACCATAGAGCCGAACACGGCCTTTGCCTCCAAGCCGCCACGGCTGCCGGAGGATGACACCCTGTGGGACATCTACGAGCAGGGGCACGCCATGCTCACCGCCCGGGGCTATCAGCAGTACGAGATCTCGGCCTATGCCAAAGCGGGCTACCAGTGCCGCCACAATCTCAACTACTGGCGTTTCGGCGATTATCTCGGGATAGGTTGCGGCGCCCACGGCAAGATGACGGACCTTGCCAGCGGCCAGATACTGCGCAGCGCCAAGGTGAAGCACCCGAAAGGCTATCTGGATCCCGCCCGCCCCTACCTGGACAAGCAGTGGCAGGTGACCGAGGACGAACTGCCGCTGGAGTACTTCATGAACCGGTTCAGATTATTCGAGCCGGCCCCCAAGGCGGAGTTCGAGGCTTACACCGGCTTGGGCCTGGAGCGGGTGGAGACTATGCTCGCGATTGCCCAGACCAAGGAGCTGATCGAAGACCTGGGGGATTGCTGGCAGCTCACCTCCCTCGGCCATCGCTACCTGAATGTGCTGCTGGAACTCTTTATGGACGAGTAAAAACTTGTTCACGATCTTGCTGCGAAACCGTGATCAAGGCTCATGCGCTGCTCGGAATCCTCACGTATGCCTATACGCTCCGGTTCCTGCGCTGCTCTTCACCTTGTTGACCGTTTCTCGCGACAGGTCGTGAGCCAAGTATTGGCGAGCCGTTTTCGCCATAAAACAATCAGGGCGCCATTGGCGCCCTGATTGTTTTGAATCCTGCCTATGGCAGAAACCCGCTCAGCAACAGACGCGTCCCATCTGCTGTTGGCCGGGCTCCCACCGCTTGCCATATTTGGCCTTGCGCTGGTAACTCCCCTTGCCCTTTTTGTTTTGCTCGACCCGGCTGCGAAACAGCGGATCCGTGAGCAGGGCTTGCAAGTGGTTATCCTTTATCTCCCCGCGCCTGTGGGCATAGCCTGCCTGAGCGGCGATATCCTGCACGATGACGGGTTCATCAACCCTTCTCTTGACCATAGTGGCTCCTTCTCTTCTCTCTCGTTATTGGCTGGATGGCGGTTTTCTCTGCAGGCCCTGTGGCCCAGGTCAAAAACGCAGCGATTTTGTCACCAAATCGCCGCCGTCACAATGGCATCCTGGCAAACTGATCAGCCCTTTTGCTCTCGCTGGTAACTCACCTGAACAATCCCGCTTGGCAGCGTCTTCACCTGAGCTGGATGCCAATGACTCACCGGGATATCAGCCCCGAACAGCGGAATGCCTTTGCCAAGCAGCACCGGGACGCTGGACAGCGTCAGCGTATCGACCAGGTCGGCCTGCAGAGCCTGGCGCACCAGGTTGCCACCATCCAGATAGACATGACGGGCCCCTTCATCCCACAGCCTGGCCAGTACCTGCCTCAGTTCACCACTGACAAATTGTTCCTGATAGCGAGGCTCGACGGGATTGTGCGTCATCACCCTGACTCTCAATCCGTCATAGGGCCAGACGCCGAACCCCATGATGGCATCATAGGTATTGCGCCCCATCAGCAGCGTATCACTATGCTCCATCAGCGCATTGAACCCGGTTTCATCGGGGGGATCGGAAGAATAAGGCGTCAACCAGTCGAGTGAGTGGGCCTCCCCCGCGATGAAGCCATCAAGGGAAAGCGCCAGAAAGACGGTGACTTCGGGTCTTGTCATCATGATGTTTGTCTCTGTGCGCAAACGGCTGATAGGGCGCTATCTGGATGCTCGCCACCAGCAACCGCTGTCGGGTCAATGGGTTTATTCATGAGCGTGGGCATGATGCTCATGCTGGGCGGGGGCGCCGGATTCGAGCACCTCCAGGATGGCACAGTGCTCCGCCGAGCGTGGACCGCCGCAGCAGATGTTGGAGAGCTCGCGCAGATTTTCGCGAAAGCGGGTCAGCTCCATGATCTTCTGCTCCACCTGGGCCAGCTTGGTGTCGGCCACCGCCTTCACCTCCTGACAGGTCACCTTGGCCTTGTGGGTGTCGAGATCGAGCAACTCACCTATGTCGGCAAGGGAGAAGCCCACCGACTTGGCACGTATGATGAACTCGAGTCGCCGCCTGTCCTGCTCGCCGTAGAGGCGGTAGCCGGACTCGTTGCGGATCCCCGGCGAGATGAGGCCGTTCTTCTCGTAAAAGCGCAGGGTATCCGCCTTTACCCCGCACGCCTTGGCCAGTTCACCGATCCGATACATGCCCTGCCTCCCTTCTGGTTTGCCACTCGAAAAAACCGGAACCTACTATCGCCCCTTTGCCCCTTGATTGCCAGCCAAGGGCAGGAAAGGGGCAAGCAAAAGGTGAGTCCGCCGCTTTTTTTCATCAAAACACTGAAAAGACAAACGTTTCACAAAAAACAACCAGAAAACGTTTAACACCGCACCAGACAAGGCTTTGTCACTTTAAAAAATCCACCACAGGTCACATTTTTTGTGTAGAATACGCGCCCACAAGAGAGCGTCGCGTCAAGCGGGCATTTCCTAAAACGCTTTTGCCAGAAACGGGTCTTTCAGGCGAGAGTGGTTTGCGAAATCCCCCACTTACATTTATTTGGGGACTCTCTGTGTTTGGTGCGACCCAGTGCGCTTGCCTGCCATAGAAGTTCCCGCATGCTGAGGACGATAGTGTGATGGAACAAGCTCGACCCATTCGCCGTGCACTGCTGAGTGTGTCTGACAAGACTGGCATCCTGGAATTTGCCAAGGCACTCAACGAACGTGGCGTGGCCCTGCTCTCCACTGGCGGCACCGCCAAGCTGCTCGGCGACGCGGGTCTGCCGGTGACCGAGGTCTCCGACTACACGGGTTTCCCTGAAATGATGGATGGTCGGGTCAAGACCCTGCATCCCAAGGTTCATGGCGGCATTCTCGGCCGTCGGGATCAGGATGACGCCATCATGGCCCAGCACAATATCTCCCCCATCGACATGGTTGTCGTCAACCTCTACCCCTTTGCCGCTACCGTGGCCAAAGCCGGTTGTACCCTGGCCGATGCAGTCGAAAACATCGACATCGGCGGCCCGACCATGGTGCGCTCCGCCGCCAAGAACCACAAAGACGTGGCAATCGTGGTCAAGGCAGCCGACTACGCACGCGTGATCATCGAGATGGATGCCAACGGCAACAGCCTGAAACTGGCTACCCGTTTTGACCTTGCCATCGCCGCCTTCGAGCACACTGCCGCCTACGACGGCATGATCGCCAACTACTTCGGTACCCTTGTTCCTAGTTATGGGGTGCCCTCGTATGGCGACAACAAGGAGGGCGACGCCGAGTCCCGCTTCCCGCGCACCTTCAACAGCCAGTTCATCAAGAAGCAGGACATGCGCTACGGCGAGAACAGCCATCAGGCTGCCGCCTTCTATGCCGAGGAGCATGCCACTCCGGGTTCTGTGTCCAGCGCCATCCAGCTGCAGGGCAAGGCGCTCTCCTACAACAACATCGCCGATACCGATGCGGCGCTGGAGTGCGTGAAAGAGTTCAGTGAGCCCGCCTGCGTCATCGTCAAGCACGCCAACCCCTGCGGCGTGGCCATCGGCGATGACCTGCTGACTGCCTACGATCGCGCCTACCAGACCGACCCCACTTCCGCCTTTGGCGGCATCATCGCCTTCAACCGCGAACTGGATGGGGCCACCGCCGCCGCCATAGTCGCGCGCCAGTTCGTGGAAGTGATCATTGCCCCGAGCGTGAGCCAGGAGGCTCGCGATGTGGTCGCCGCCAAGCAGAACGTTCGTCTGCTCGAGTGCGGCCAGTGGACTGCACCGGCCCAGGGGTTTGACCTCAAACGGGTCAATGGCGGCCTGCTGGTACAAGAGCGGGATCTCGGCATGGTGACCCAGGGCGACCTGAAAGTGGTCAGCAAGCGCCAGCCAACCGAAGCCGAACTGAAAGATCTGCTGTTTTGCTGGAAAGTGGCCAAGTTCGTCAAATCCAACGCCATCGTCTACGCCAAAGAGGGCCAGACCATAGGCGTCGGCGCCGGCCAGATGAGCCGGGTCTACTCCGCCAAGATCGCCGGCATCAAAGCCGAGGATGAAGAGCTGACAGTCGCGGGCTCCGTCATGGCGTCCGATGCCTTCTTCCCGTTCCGTGACGGCATCGATGCCGCCGCGGCCGCCGGTATCGCCTGCGTCATCCAGCCAGGTGGCTCGATGCGCGATCAGGAGGTGATCGACGCCGCCGACGAACACGGCATGACAATGGTGTTCACCAACATGCGCCATTTCCGTCACTGATGAGTCAGGGTCGCCCTAGCGACCCTTCTGTTGTCTCTTTTCAACTGACTATTTTCAACCGGCGACGCGCCATCTGCGGGCCGAGCCGGTTACCACAAATAGAAGCGAGCGATACGATGAAAGTACTGATCATTGGCAACGGCGGTCGTGAACACGCCCTGGCCTGGAAGGCCAAACACTCTCCACTGGTGCACCACGTCTTCGTCGCACCGGGCAATGCGGGCACCCAGCTGGAGCCTGGCGTCGAGAACGTCGCCATCGAGGCGACCGACATCGAGGGGCTGCTGGCCTTTGCCAAAGAGAAACAGGTCGGTCTCACCATAGTCGGGCCTGAAGCCCCGCTGGTGAAGGGGGTGGTCGATGCCTTCCGCGCCGCCGGTCAGCCCATCTTCGGCCCAACCGCCGCCGCCGCCCAGCTGGAAGGCTCCAAGGCCTTCACCAAGGATTTCCTGGCCCGTCACGCCATTCCGACCGCCGACTACCAGAACTTCACCGAGGTGGATCCTGCGCTCGCCTATCTGCGTGAGAAGGGTGCTCCCATCGTCATCAAGGCCGATGGTCTGGCGGCAGGTAAAGGCGTGATCGTCGCCATGACCCTGCAAGAAGCGGAAGACGCCGTGCGTGACATGCTCTCCGGCAATGCATTCGGCGATGCCGGTGCCCGTGTGGTGATCGAAGAGTTTCTGGATGGGGAAGAAGCGAGCTTCATCGTCATGGTGGATGGCGAACATGTGCTGCCCATGGCCACCAGTCAGGATCACAAGCGGGTCGGCGATGGCGACACAGGCCCCAACACCGGCGGCATGGGCGCATACTCCCCCGCACCCGTGGTCACCGATGCGGTGCACAAGAAGGTGATGGAGCAGGTGATCATGCCAACCGTGCGTGGCATGGCGGCCGAAGGCAATGTCTACACCGGCTTCCTCTACGCCGGCTTGATGATCGATGGCCAGGGCAACCCCAAGGTGATCGAGTTCAATTGCCGCTTCGGCGACCCCGAGACCCAGCCCATCATGCTGCGGATGCAGTCCGATCTGGTGGAGCTCTGCCTGGCCGCCTGCGAAGGCAAGCTGGATCAGAAAGAGGCCATCTATGATCCTCGCGCCGCCATCGGTGTTGTGCTGGCAGCGGGTGGTTATCCTGGCGACTACAGCAGCAATCACCCCATCAGCGGCTTGCCGGTGGATGAAGTGGCCGGTGAGAAGGTGTTCCATGCCGGTACCCGACTGGAAGGGGATACCAGCCTGACCCAGGGTGGCCGCGTGCTGTGCGCCACCGCGCTGGGCTACACGGTTGCCGAGGCGCAGCAACGCGCCTATCAGCTGGCTGGTCGCATCAAGTGGGATGGCATCTTCTACCGCAAGGACATCGGCTGGCGTGCCATAGAGCGCGAGCAGGAGCAGTAATTCCCGCCTTCGCCACCATCATGATCATCAGGGCCTGCGGGCCCTTTTTTCTGCCCGGCACCGCCCGATTACCAGCAACGGGGTTGTGATGTCGCTATTCCTCCCCTCACCAACGTCCATCGTCTGACAAACCAGGTGCCATTCGGCGTGCTACATGTGATCAGCACAATGGACACACTTGGACACAATTGGTCGTACTTTCTTCATACAATTGCCCAATCTTCATGGCATCATGTTAAATTAACCGCACTCAAAAGAGTGCCATAAGAAACCGTAATGTCGTCCAATAAGGAAATTCCATGTTGAAAACTGTTCGCCCCCTGTTGCTGCCCCTGATGTTTGGCCTGATGGCCCTGCCTGCCATGGCGGGTGATCTGGAACAGCCGATGAAGAAGATCGGCTTCAACTACAAGCAGGCTGTCAAAGCTGACGATGCAGCCACCATGGAGAAGCACATCAACGAGATGAAGGCTCAGCTCGACGTCGCCAAGCAGAAGAACATGCCAACAGCCAAGAAAGAGAAGTTCCTGGAAGGCATGAACGAGGTGCAGACCGAGCTGGATGCCAGCCTGGCCGCCCTCAAGGCAGGTGACGAGGCCAAGGCGCGCGAGCACCTGGCCAAGGTCAATGACCTGAAGAAGGAGTACCACAAATATGCCAAGCAAAAAGGCTGATCCCTTTCACTGGGATAGTCTGGTCCGCCTCACCCATTGGGGTGTGGCGGCTGCCTGTATCGGCAATCTCTGGCTCAACGAAGCCGGGGAGGAGTGGCATGAATGGCTGGGGTACGCAGCCATGGCACTGATTGTCCTGCGCCTGCTGTGGGGACTCTCTTTCGCCAAAGACCATGCCCGGTTGCGAGCCCTGATCCCGAGCCGGGAAGATTTTCGCCAGCAGGCCGTGGAGCTGCGGGAACGAGCTCCTGCCGCCCCCGGTCATCATGGCAGCGGCAAACTGGCGGTATGGGCGCTCTGGCTGACCGTACTGGCCACCGCAGGTAGCGGCTGGTTCCAGAACACGGAGATGGGGTTTGAGCTGGGTGCCGATGACTGGCACGTCTGGTGTACCTGGGGGCTGCAGGGGCTGATTGCTCTACACCTGACGGCCCTGGCGTTCACCTCCTGGCGTCAGCGCAGCAACCTGGTGGCTCGCATGTTGCCGATGCGCCAGCGTACCGCAACAGTCCGGCAAGAGCCGCACTCTTGACCCAGACGGGCATCCTCCCCGGGTGCCCGTCTCCCGACACCATTTAGATCCAGCCATGTTGCATCGGCAAACCCGCACCTGCTACCCAGTCATCCTTCCCCTGCTTAACGCCAGCATCTATACCGAATGACTCCGACGCTGGAAAGCCCTATACCTTGTCATCGATAACCGTTCAAACGGCGCATGAAAGCATTTTCATTCACAATTATTAACTAAATAAAATTGTTTGATTTTCAACCAGATCGATTTCATTGATGCTACTGAGCCGAACGAGGATTGTTCGTTGGCCGTTCGAAATTCCGACAGTGACACATCAATAACAGCAAAATCGAAGGGAAAATCGTCATGCACAACACACTGTTTCGAACTGCCATGCTCGCTGCGGTGCTGAGCTCATTCAGCCACACAACCGCCGCCGAAGGCGTCATGGTTCACCTGTTCCAATGGAAGTTCAACGACATCGCCAACGAGTGCGAGAATGTCCTCGGCCCAAAGGGATTCGGAAGCGTTCAGATCACGCCGCCAGCCGAGCACAAGCAAGGAAGTCAGGTCTGGTGGACCGTCTATCAACCTGTCAGCTTCAAAAATTTCAACAGCTTCGGCGGCAACGAGGCTGAACTCAGGAGCATGATCGCCCGCTGTAACGCCGCCGGGGTCAAGATCTACGCCGATGCCGTCTTCAACCAGCTGGCATCGGGCACGGGAACCGCCACTGGCGGCGGCAGCTACAACTCGGGGCAATATCAGTATCCCCAGTTCGGCTACAACGACTTCCACCATAGCGGTGACATCACCAACTACGGCGACAGCAACAACGTCTGGAATGGCGCCCTCTACGGGATGCCGGACCTGAAAACCGAGTCGCCCTATGTGCAGGATCAGATTGCCACCTATATGAAGACCCTGCTCGGTTGGGGAGTTGCAGGTTTTCGGGTTGACGCGGCCAAACACATGGCCCCTGCCGATGTGAAGGCCATCCTCGTCAAGGCCGGCTCCCCAAAAGCCTATCTGGAAGTGATCGGTGCAGGTGGTGAATCCGCCGAGATCCAGCCCAATCGCTACACCCATATCGACACAGTCACCGAGTTCAAGTACGGCACCGATCTCGCCGCCAACTTCAACGGCAAGATCAAGAATCTCAAGACCCTGGGAGAGAGCTGGGGCCTGCTCCCTTCCGACAAGTCCTTCATCTTCGTGGTCAACCACGACCGCGAGCGCGGTCACGGTGGCGGCGGCATGCTCACTTTCATGAACGGTGCCCACTATGAGCTGGCCAACGTCTTCATGATGGCCTGGCCCTATGGCTGGAAGCAGGTAATGTCGGGATATCGCTTCGAGAACATGGGTACCTACGAAACCGACAAGGGCGCCCCTGGCAGCACACCTTGCTCCGATACCCAGTGGAACTGTGAACAACGCCGTCCACAGATCATGAACATGGCCATGTTCCACAACCAGACCAAGGATCTGCCGGTCAACAACTGGTGGGATAACGGCAACAACCAGATTGCCTTCGGTCGGGGTAACAAAGGTTTCGTCGCCATCAACAACGAAAGCGGCAACCTGGTAGCCTCAGTTCAGACCGGACTGCCCGCTGGTGAGTACTGCAACATCCTGAGTGGCAATGATTACTGCAGCGGCGCCTACATCAAGGTCGACGGCAGCGGCAAGGCCAACCTGAACCTCACCGGCATGAAGGCCGCCGCCATCCTGGCCGGCTGTACCAAGGCAGCCCCTTGCGGTGGCGTCATACCGGGTAACCGATTCAGCAGCCTGAACCTGCGCGGTACTCATAATGCCTGGGGCAACACGGCAATGCAGGTGGATGACAACCGCATCTGGTCGGCCATCATCAACTTCACCGGCACCGGTGACACCAGCGGTGCCCAGCGTTTCAAGTTCGATGTGTTTGGCAATTGGACCGAGAACTACGGTGACAACGAAGGGGACGGCATTGCCGACAAGGGCAGCACCAGGGATATCTACTTCAATGGTGCAGGCCAGTATCGCATCGCTCTCAAGGAGAGCGATCTCAGCTACACGGTCACGGCGTTGAACAACAACCAGGCGCCAGTTGCGGTCATCTCGCCCAAAAACCCCAGCGTCAAGCTGAGTGAGAGCCTGGTGTTTGACGCCTCAGGTTCCACCGATGATGCCGGTGTTGCGAGTTACAGCTGGTCCACAGGTGGCAGCGGCAAGACAGAGACTGTCCAGTTCGATATCCTGGGTTCCCGCACAGTGACAGTCACTGTCACCGATACAGAAGGGCTGACAGCCAGTGCCAGCGCGACCGTGAACGTGACCGACGGCAGTGACGCCTACACCAGCGAGCTGCCGACCCTGCACTTTCGCGGAACCCCGAACGGCTGGGGTGTTCTTGCCATGACCCTGGTCGCCGACAATCAGTGGGAAGCACGAGTCACCTTCGATGGCCAGACCAACCAGCGCTTCAAGTTCGATGTAAAGGGTGACTGGAGCCAGAACTACGGGGATACCAACAAGGATGGCGTCGCCGAGCTGACCGGTGCAGACATCACTACCCCGGTGGTGGGAGCCTATGTGGTCCGCTTCAACGATCAAACCCTGACCTACAGCCTGAACGCCCAGTAAACCCCGAGGGGTTGCGACGCTTTCAGGTTGCTGCCAACCAGCAGGGCCTCCTTCCCATCCGGGCAGGAGGCCCTGCTCATGTGGGGCCATCTCAACTGCCCCTTGCCCCCACACGATAGCGCGCCCTCTGTCATTTCCCGGTCGCCGACTCGCAGGCATACTGAGTCGACATTCCCATGCAGGAGCCCATATGGAACAGCTACAAAATCTGAAAGCCGAGGGACGGATCGAAGAGGCTCGTCAACACGGCCTGCTTCAGCTCGCAGAGCGTCCGCAAGACGCCAAGCTGCATTATGAAGTGGCTGGCCTGCACGATAACCTGGGGCGAGAGGCACAAGCGATCCCCCTCTATCAGCGGGCCATCGTACTGGGGCTGGCGGGTGAGGCGCTGCGCGGAGCCTGGCTCGGCCTTGGCAGCTCTTATCGCACCACAGGACAGTATCCGGAGGCGCTGGCGGCCTTAGAGCAGGGTCTGGCCTGCTTCCCGAATGCCAATGAGTTCAAGGTATTTCGCGCCTTGGTTTACTACAACCTGGGGCGCCACAAGGAGGGAATGGAGAGCCTGCTGGCGGTGCTGGCAGAGACGACAACCACTCCCGATCTGAGCCCTTATCGACGCGCCATGGCGCTCTACGCCACCGATCTGGATCGGCGATGGTAAGCGCCAGAAACGACAACGCCGCTCATGATGAGCGGCGTTGTCTGGATTTGGTGGCCCCTGCCCGACTTGAACGGGCGACCAATCGATTATGAGTCGACTGCTCTAACCAACTGAGCTAAGGGGCCAGAATGTTGGTTTGCGGCGTGGATTATAGGGGATGTCTGCTAGTCAGTCCATAGGCAGATCAATCACTTGGCGACATTTTGTCCACTCGGCTATCAATATGTCTGTTCCCCCGGTCTCTTCGTCAAACCCGCATAAAACAAAGCCCCGCATGGCGGGGCTTTTGAGACGGCAACTCGGGCAGATACCTAGGGACTATTCGTCCAGGAAGCTGCGCAGCACTTCCGAGCGGCTCGGATGACGCAGTTTGCGCAGCGCCTTGGCTTCGATCTGGCGAATACGCTCGCGGGTAACGTCGAACTGTTTGCCCACTTCCTCAAGGGTGTGGTCAGTGTTCATGTCGATCCCGAAACGCATCCGCAGCACCTTGGCTTCGCGTGCGGTCAGACCGGCCAGCACTTCGCGGGTAGCGTTGCGCAAACTCTCGCTGGTCGCAGCGTCAGCTGGCAAAGCAAGCGTATTATCTTCGATGAAGTCGCCCAGATGGGAATCTTCATCATCACCAATGGGCGTCTCCATGGAGATGGGCTCTTTGGCGATCTTCAGTACCTTGCGGATCTTGTCTTCCGGCATGCCCATGCGCATGGCCAGCTCTTCCGGGTTCGGTTCACGACCCATCTCCTGCAGCATCTGACGGGAGATACGGTTGAGCTTGTTGATGGTCTCGATCATGTGCACCGGGATACGGATAGTACGGGCCTGATCCGCGATGGAGCGGGTAATGGCCTGACGGATCCACCAGGTGGCATAGGTCGAGAACTTGTAGCCGCGACGGTATTCAAACTTGTCTACCGCTTTCATCAAACCTATGTTGCCTTCCTGGATCAGATCCAGGAACTGCAGACCACGGTTGGTGTACTTCTTGGCGATAGAGATAACCAGACGCAAGTTGGCCTCAACCATCTCTTTCTTCGCACGGCGGGCCTTGGCCTCACCAATGCTCATGCGACGGTTTATATCTTTGATCTGGGCGATGGACAGCCCCGTCTCTTCTTCAATCTGCTGCAGTTTGCCGATGGAACGCAGTACTTCTTCGTCCATCTCAAGCAGACGTGGAGACCAAGCCTTGCCAGCCTGTTTCTGGTATTCAAACCAAGCAGTTTCACACTCATTGTTGGTGAAGGCCGCAACGAAGGTTTTCTTCGGCATCTTGGCCTGCTCAACGCAGAGCTTCATGATGATGCGTTCCTGCACGCGGACACGCTCCATCATTTCGCGCATGTTGTTGACCAGGCGATCGAACTGCTTGGGCATCAGGCGGAATTGACGGAACACATCGGCCAGCTGGGCAATCGCAGCCTGGGTATCTTCGTGAGCACGGCCATTCTTCTGAATGGAGAGGCGAGTTACCTCATACTGGGCACGCAGATCACCAAACTTCTCGCGAGCAACTTCCGGATCAGGGCCACCGTCACCTTCGTCATCCGAGCTGTCACCATCGTCGTCTTCATCTTCGTCTTCGTCTTCGTCTTCGTCGGCCAGATCGTCTTCGCCGAGTTCGGAACCGATATGGGTAGCAGTCGGTGCTACATCATCGGCCTCGTTGGGATCGATAAAACCTGAGATGATGTCGGACAGACGCAGCTGTTCGGCTTCGTATTTATCATACTGCTCAAGCAGATAGGTAATCGCTTCCGGGTACTCTGCCACAGAGCTTTGTACCTGGTTGATACCGTCTTCGATCCGCTTGGCGATGTCGATTTCGCCTTCGCGGGTCAGCAGTTCGACGGTACCCATTTCCCGCATGTACATGCGGACGGGATCGGTCGTACGACCAATCTCAGATTCAACAGATGCCAGTGCCTGGGCAGCTGCTTCGGCAGCGTCCTCATCGGCGGTACCGCCTTCAGCCATGATAAGGTCATCGGCATCCGGGGCGTTTTCAACCACCTGAATACCCATGTCGTTGATCATCTGGATGATGTCTTCGATCTGGTCAGAGTCGACAATGTCTTGCGGGAGGTGATCGTTCACCTCGGCATAGGTCAGGTAGCCCTGTTCTTTACCTTTGGCAACGAGGAGTTTAAGCTGA
The DNA here is from genome assembly GCF_963900955.1 of Aeromonas sp. 9A. Classification (NCBI taxonomy): domain Bacteria; kingdom Pseudomonadati; phylum Pseudomonadota; class Gammaproteobacteria; order Aeromonadales; family Aeromonadaceae; genus Aeromonas; species Aeromonas sp. 9A. Next base: position 779,270 of record NZ_CAWRFG010000001.1, on the reverse strand, counting down.
GACTGCGGGGTTTGCTCCATAGAACTCATCCGGTTGGTGATGCTAGGTTGCGCGTACAGTGCGCTGCTGCGCAAATAGCCAATTCTAATAGAAAACCGCCAGACATGCTATGTCTGGTTGCGGCGTCGGTCGTGAGAAACCCCTGCCCGCAGTATTGTCGGGGCCAGGCGGTCATAAAGTGTTTGCTTTTAATCCCGTCGATTCGGGCAACGCTATTTATATTGGGACTAATCACTCAATTATCAAGCCCCACTCTCATTTCTTTTCTCAATCTGTACTTCTCTGATCAGCATCATCAGCTCCTGTGTTTCCTCAGAGCTTAGCCCTTCCTGAGCCACCTTGGCCTGCAATTCTTCAATTCGTTGCTTCAGAAACTGGTTGATAAAGCCGACAAAGGTATCCTGCAATTCTCCCAGAATATCCGGCTCCTGGTCGAGCTTTACCTCTTCAAACAAGTCGTGCATTGCCAACTGGGCCAGGATCTCGCCTTCTTTGGTACCACGCCAATGTTCCAGCAAGATACCGGTAGTAATGCCGGATTGCGCCAAGATCTGCTGATGCAGCTGCAGCAGAAACTTGATGCCTTGTACCCGCAATCCTGCCAGCTCAGGCATGGCCGGCAGTTCGGCGGTGACCGACGGATACTGCACCATCAGCGCCAGTGCTCGGCGCAATGGCGTCAGCTTGGCAGCTTTGGGTTTGGTGAGTTCTGCCTTCGGCTGGCTATTGCGGGCGAACAATTCGGCAATACGCTGTTTATTCTCCCCCCAGCGCATCATGCTGGAGAGGCGGGTGATCAGCCCCTCGCGGGTAAACCCTTCCGGTACGCGGCGAATAAGCTCGGCCGCCTTGTTGGCCACCTCGAACTTGCCCGCCTCACCGGAGAGGGCAGCATCCCGCCCCAGACGCTCGAACATGAAGTCGGCGAAGGGCTGAGCTTGATCCAGCAAGGCCTCAAAACCTTCCTTGCCAATCTGACGCACCAGCGAATCCGGATCTTCTCCATCGGGCAGGAACACGAACTTGAGTTCACGTCCATCCTGCAGATGGGACAGTGCATTATCCAGCGCTCGCCAGGCCGCTTCACGACCGGCATTGTCACCGTCGTAGCAGCAAACCACCTCTGCCGTGGTGCGAAACAGGGTGTGGATATGGTCAGTGGTGGTGGCGGTTCCCAAGGCAGCAACGGCATAGTCGATGTCGTATTGACCGAGCGCCACCACATCCATGTAGCCTTCGACTACAAGGATCCTGCGAGGATCCTTGTGGGCCTGCTTTACCTCGTAGAGGCCGAACAGCTCTCGCCCCTTGTGAAAGATCGGGGTTTCCGGCGAATTCAGGTACTTGGGCGTGCCATCACCCAGCACCCGGCCACCGAAACCTATGACTCGCCCCCGCTTGTCCCGGATCGGGAACATGATGCGATCGCGGAAGCGATCATAGCTGCCGGCACCGCTGTCACGAGTGATCAACATGCCACCCGAGATGAGCAACTGCTCGTGATCGCGGCTGGCGCCAAAACGGCGTCTCACCTGATCCCAATCTGCTGGGGCATAACCAATATTGAAACGCTTGACCACTTCCCCTGTCAGCCCGCGCCCCTTCAAGTATTCCACCGCCTGGGGGGCACTCTTCAGGTTGCTTTCATAGAAGCGGGCGATCTGGCTCATCAGCTCATAGAGATCCTTGCTGACGGCGGGTTGGGAACTGGCGGAGCCACCCATGCTCTGATCGCGAGGTACCTGCATGCCCTGCATGCTGGCGAGCTCTTCGATTGCATCGGGAAATTCGAGACCGTCGTACTCCATGACAAAACCGATGGCATTGCCGTGGGCACCACAACCGAAACAGTGATAGAACTGTTTTTCCTGGCTGACGGTAAAAGAAGGGCTTTTTTCGTTATGAAAAGGGCAGCAAGCCTGGTAGTTCTTACCGGCTTTTTTCAGCCGCACTCGCGAGTCGATCAGCTCGACTATGTCTGTGCGTACGAGCAGATCATCGATAAAGGATTGTGGGATCCTGCCTGCCATAACCGTCCTGTTTCACTGCGTAGAAAATAAAAAAGCCGCGCATTCCCAGGGAAGCACGGCTTCTTCGACCAAACAAGAGAGTTGCCTGTTACGCCAAGCGGGTTTTCACCTGAGCACTGACGGCGCCGACATCGGCACGCCCCTGAATTTTCGGCTTCAAAACAGCCATGACCTTGCCCATATCAGCCATGACGGCAGCACCACTTTCAGTGATGGCTTGCTCAATCAGTGCGGCAATTTCGTCTGCGGTCAGCTGTTGTGGCAGGAATTCCTGCAGCACAATGATCTCGGCGGACTCTTTGTCGGCGAGATCCTGGCGACCGGCAGCTTCAAATTGGCTGATGGAATCGCGGCGCTGTTTGACCATTTTGGTCACGACAGCGAGGATATCCTCATCATTGAGCTCGATACGGGAATCAACTTCACGTTGCTTGATTTCTGCCATCAACAAACGGATCGCCCCCAAGCGAGCCTTATCTCTGGCAAGCATGGCAAGTTTTTGTTGATCCTTGAGTTGATCCTTCAGAGACACGGCATTATCTCCTGATTAGTACAGGCGGATACGACGTGCGTTTTCGCGAGACAGCTTCTTGGCGTGACGCTTTACAGCAGACGCTTTGGCGCGCTTACGAATGGTAGTCGGCTTCTCGTAGAACTCACGGCTACGAACTTCAGACAGGATACCGGCCTTTTCGCAAGAACGCTTGAAGCGACGCAGAGCAACGTCAAACGGCTCATTTTCACGGACTTTGATTACTGGCATGTGCCTTTCACCTCAGTGATATATTGTTAGCTGACCATCAGTCGATCAGCATGTCTTAAAATGGTGCGAAATTATACTCTGGACAGGGAATGAAAGTAAACCCGCAGAGATCGCTCTGGTTTAAAAAACCCGCGAAGGTTACCATAGCCGTCTCATTTTAGCAGTGAAATTTTTTAGCAATGCGTGTATTGGGCATAGAGACATCCTGTGACGAAACCGGGATCGCGATCTTCGACGATCAAAAAGGGATCCTTTCCCATCAGTTGTACAGCCAGGTCAAGCTGCATGCGGACTACGGTGGCGTTGTCCCCGAGCTCGCCAGCCGGGATCACGTTCGCAAGACGATCCCCTTGATCCAGGCCGCATTGCAAGAGGCGGGACTGGGTAAAGATGACATAGATGGCATCGCCTATACAGCGGGGCCGGGTCTGGTTGGCGCCATTCTGGTAGGGGCCACCATAGGCCGCTCGCTGGCGATGGCGTGGAACAAACCGGCCATCGCCGTGCATCATATGGAAGGCCACCTGCTGGCTCCCATGCTGGAAGAGAGAGCCCCCGAGTTTCCCTTCGTGGCGCTGCTGGTCTCCGGTGGTCACTCCATGCTGGTGCGGGTCGACGGTATCGGCAGTTATCAGCTGTTGGGTGAATCCATCGACGATGCGGCTGGCGAAGCCTTTGACAAGACTGCCAAGCTGATGGGACTGGACTACCCGGGTGGCCCACTGCTTTCCAGGCTGGCAGAAAAGGGCACCACCGGACGTTTCCACTTCCCCCGTCCCATGACTGACCGCCCGGGGCTCGACATGAGCTTCTCCGGTCTCAAGACCTTTGCCGCCAACACCATAGCTGCCAACGGTGATGATGAGCAGACCCATGCCGATATCGCCCGTGCGTTTGAAGATGCGGTGGTCGATACCCTGGCCATCAAGTGCCGCCGCGCCTTGAAGGAAACCGGCCTCAAGCGGCTGGTGGTAGCCGGTGGCGTCAGCGCCAACCGTCACCTGCGTGCCCAGCTGGCCGAGCTGATGGAAAGTCTCAAAGGCGAGGTGTTCTATCCGCGTACCGAGTATTGCACCGATAACGGCGCCATGATCGCCTATGCTGGCATGCAGCGCCTGAAGGCAGGGGTGTTCGAGCCGCTGGCTGTCAAAGCAGTGCCACGCTGGCCACTGGACACTCTGGATCCGGTGTGATCCTGCGGATCCGATTGCAATGAAGAAGGGGCCCATGGCCCCTTCTTCATTTCTATCAGCAGTATCAGACTGCCTTGGTACTAACTAATTGGTACGAAACAGCGCCTCAATGGAGAGCCCCTGGCCCAGCAGGATCTCCCGCAAGCGACGCAGTCCTTCCACCTGGATCTGGCGTACCCGCTCCCGGGTCAAGCCTATCTCGGATCCAACATCTTCCAGCGTGGCCGGTTCATAACCGAGCAGACCGAAACGACGTGCCAGTACTTCGCGCTGCTTGGGGTTAAGCTCTTCCAGCCAGTGCACTATGCTGGCACGCATGTCGTCATCCTGCGACTCCAGCTCGGGCCCCATGCCACGTTCATCAGAGAGCACATCCAGCAGCGCCTTGTCACGATCGCCACCGATGGGGGTATCCACAGAGGTGATCTTCTCGTTGAGCTTGAGCATACGATTTACGTCGTCTACCGAGCGATCCAGTGCAAAGGCGATGTCCTCTGCAGTCGGTTCATGATCGAGACGATGGGAGAGTTCACGAGCAGTACGCAGATAAACGTTCAGCTCTTTGACCACATGGATAGGCAGACGGATGGTGCGGGTCTGGTTCATGATGGCCCGCTCTATGGTCTGGCGGATCCACCAGGTGGCATAGGTGGAAAAACGAAAGCCGCGTTCCGGGTCGAATTTCTCTACCGCGCGGATGAGGCCAAGGTTGCCCTCTTCGATGAGATCCAGCAGTACCAGGCCGCGGTTGTTGTAGCGACGGGCGATCTTGACCACCAATCGCAGGTTGGACTCAATCATGCGCTTGCGGGCGGCTTTGTCGCCTCGCAACGCACGACGAGCGTAATAGACTTCTTCTTCGGCGGTGAGCAAGGGGGAGAAGCCAATCTCCCCCAAATAGAGCTGGGTAGCATCCATCACCTTGTTGACTTCTGGAGCCATCAGTTCATCGGAAATAGTCTCTTCAACTTCAGCGGCTACTTCCTGAACCTCTTCTTCCTCACGGGTCTCCAGCTCTTCGTCGAACTCTAACTCGGCATCCTGCATAACCAGTTGTTCTTGGCTCATGGTGTGTCTCCCTGACCTGAACCAGAGTAAGACTTAACTCTCTGGGGTTAACGCTTTGGCAAATAGCTCATCGGGTTTATCGACTTGCCTCGATACCGGATTTCAAAGTGCAAACGCACATCCGGCGCGTCCGTGCTACCCATGTTGGCAATGACCGCTCCGCCTTTGACGCTATCCCCTTCCTTTACTCGCAACTCGTCGTTGTGAGCATAAGCCGAGAGGTAGTCATCATCATGCTTGAGGATGATCAGCTTGCCATAACCCCTTAGTGCGCTACCCGCATAGACGACTTTTCCGCCACTCGCAGCGTAGACGGGTTGCCCCTTCTGGCCAGCGATATCTATGCCTTTGTTTCCCTGTTCTGCAACGGAGAAACCCTCGACGATCTGGCCTTTGGTCGGCCAGTGCCAAGATAGCTTGCTGTAGGATTTGTCTGATTTTTGTTCTTTTACCTGAGCGTATTCTTTTGAAGATGGCTGAGCAATCGTTTTCTGTTTGATAAATGGAGTGGTCGTACCTGATGGTGCCATTGCTAGCGGTTTGGGGCCGCTACTTTGAGGTGTGACAGGACGCGTCACGGCAACCATCTGGCCACCGCCCATAGCGGCAGACTGTACGTTCAGCACCTGACCAACATGGAGCCCATAGGGTGCCTGCAGGTTGTTGCGCTGTGCAAGTGTTTGATTCGACATGCCAAACTGACGGCCAATACTGCTTAACGTGTCGCCACGACGCACTTGATAGGTGCTGGCGCTGCGATTGGCAGTCAGGGTATTGCTACCGGATGCATCGAGCCTGAGTTGCTGTCCCGGGTAGATGTTATAGGGAGGGCTGATACCGTTGAGGCTGGCCAGTGATGGCACATCGTTACCCGAATTGAAGGCGATGGAGTAGAGGGTATCCCCTTTTTTCACCGTGTAGCTGTTGCCCTGAATAGCAGGTTGGGCCGCCCCATGACGAGCCGGTATGGTGGAGACAAGGCGATCATTGCTCAATCCCTGTACCGGAGCAGCAGTCTTGCTGGAAGAGCAAGCGAGCAGCAGCCATGACAACACGACGATACTGCTTCCTTGCCAGACACGCGAACGCATAGTGGATCCTTAACGACTAAACCAGAAATAGGCCGCAACGGCCAAACCAATACAGAGCCAGCCCAGCACATCCACATAGTGCATCAGCTTGCGCTCCATTTTCTCACCGCCCCAGCGCATCAGGCCTGCCACCAGGAAGAAGCGCATGCCACGGCCGATCAGCGAGGTCACAATGAAGGGCAACAGTGCCATATGCAGCAAGCCCGCCGTGACGGTAAACACCTTGTAGGGGATTGGCGTGAAGCTGGCAATAAAAATCACCCAGATGCCCCACTGCTCGAACCACTGCTGTGCCAGGGCAATCTTGCCTTCATACCCCACAGAGACCACCAACGGCTGTGCCAGCGGCTCCCACAGGGCATAGCCGAGCGCATAGCCGAACACGGCCCCCAATACGGAGAAGATCGTCGCCAGGGTAGCGTAGTGCCACGCCTTGTGCGGCTTGGCCAGCGCCATGGGCGCCAGCATGACGTCAACCGGAATAGGCCAGAACACCGACTCGATGAAAGCAGTGATCGCCAGATAATAAGGGGCATACCTGTGACGAGCCCACTGCATCACCAGCACATACAGACGAGAAAACAGCTTCACTCAACATCTCCATCAATTAGGGGAACAAAGCGCACAGGCTCCAGGATCCGGCTGGTCAGCTGGGAGCCGGCCCGTTCGATCAGTTGCAAGGTCTGATGACTATCACCCACCGGCAGCACCAGACGGCCACCATCGGCCAGTTGATCGGTGAGAGCAGTAGGCACCTCACTGGCCGCTGCCGTCACCAGGATTGCATCGAACGGCCCTTTATTGGGCCACCCCAGCCAGCCGTTGCCGTGCTTGGCCGAGACGTTGTGCAGATCAAGCTGGCGCAGTCGGCGCCGGGCCTGGAACTGCAGCGACTTGATCCGCTCCACCGTATAGACGTGCTCCACCAGATGTGCCAGCACGGCGGTCTGGTAACCGGAACCAGTACCAATCTCCAGCACGTGGGCCGGATCATTCTGGATCAGCAGCTCGGTCATCCGCGCCACCATGTAAGGCTGGGAGATGGTCTGACCATTGCCGATGGGCAACGCCGTGTTATCCCATGCCTTGTGGGCCATGGCTTCATCCACAAACAGCTGACGCGGCACTTTCGCAATCGCCGCGAGTACGCGGAAATCACGAATGTCCTGTGCGATCAGCTGGTTCAACAGGCGCTGTACTATCACACCTTCATCCCTGCAGGTCTAACCAAGCCCCCAGACCCGCCAGACTGCTGTATGCAGTCATATCGATGGTCAGGGGGGTGATCGAGACATAGCCCTGCTCGATGGCGGCGAAATCCGTGCCTTCTCCCGCATCTTGCTGGTTGCCGGGGGGACCAATCCAGTAGATCGGCTGACCACGGGGATCCTCGGTACAGATCACCGACTCCGCCCGATGTCGATTGCCAAGGCGTGTCACCTTGATCCCCTTTACCTGATCAAGGGGCAGGTCGGGCACGTTCACATTGAGGATCTGATCGGCAGGCAGCGGATGCACCATCACCCCCCTCACCAGTTGGGCTGCATAATGGGCCGCCGTGGCGAAGTGGGTCCGTCCTACCAGTGAGATAGCAAGGGAGGGAAAACCGAGATGGCGTCCTTCGGTCGCCGCCGCGACCGTGCCTGAGTAGATGACATCATCTCCCAGGTTGGCGCCATGATTGATGCCTGCAACGACCATGTCCGGCTCTGGGCGCACCAGTTCGTTGACCGCCAGATGCACACAGTCGGTCGGGGTGCCCTTCACCGCATAGTAACCGTTTTCGCTGATACGGGAGACCCGTAGCGGTACTTCCAGCGTCAGGGAGTGACTCGCGCCGCTGCGATTGCGATCCGGCGCCACCACAGTAACCTCGCCACACGCCCTCAGTGCATCGCTGAGCGCGCGAATACCCTCGGCATGCACACCATCGTCATTACTGACCAGAATTCGCATCGGACTGATTCCTGAAACCATGATCGGCCTCTTCGGCCTGCATTAATTCACGTACCACGCTGGTCGCAAAGGCGCCGGCCGGCAAGAAGAAGGACAAGGTCAACACCTCGCCGTCCAGCTGCCAGCTCATCTGCTCCGGCTTGAGCAGCAGCGGGCGGCGATCCTGATCCAGTCTTGCTTTTTCCAGCCCGTCACACCACTCGGCATAAGGAGCCAACACCGCCTGCTCAAACTCGGCGGCAGCGCCCTGGCTTGCCAGGCGGCCGCGTCCCCACTGGGGGGCGGTCAGTTGCACGTCACCGGAAGCCAGCCGTGCAGCCAGCTCAGGGCTCAGCACCTCTTCACTGAAGATGGAATGGCTGCCTTTGAGCATCACGCAGTCGCCGGCCAACAGCTGATGGGCCAACCCCTGCTCGATACGGGCACTGACGATGGCATTGAACAGCATGCTGCGGGCGGCGGAGAGATAGAGGGAGCGCTTGTTGCGATCCTTGATCCGCTTGCCGGCAAACATCGCCTTGGCCGCTTCCAGGTTGTTGCCACCCCGGCCGAAACGCTGCTCGCCATAGTAATTGGGCACCCCCTGAGTGGCGATGGCTTGCAGGCGGGCCTCCAGCCCGTCGGCCTGCGCCAGACCGGTGAGACGCAGGGTGAAATGGTTGCCCTTGAGGTAGCCGACCCGCAATTTGCGGTTGTGGCGCCTGGCTTGCAAGATCTGGATGCTGTCGCTCTCGACCACCGACAAGTTCGGCTCGGCTTTGCCCGGCAAGTGGATGCCGAACCACTGCTCGGTCACAGCGTGGCGATCTTTGAGGCCAGCCCACGTCACCGCATTGCGGTTAACCCCGGCTGCATCGGCCAGCAGGCCCGCAACCCAGGCAGTGTTCTCGCCGGTTTTGCGAACCCGGACGAAGATGTGCTCACCTTCACCACAAGGCTCGAAGCCCAGATCCTCAACCACCACAAAATCGCTGGCCTCGGCCTTGAGAATACCCTTGGCGGCAGGCACACCATGCAAATAACTGAGCTGTTCCAACATTATTGTTTCACCAGTAAGACGACGGCTTCGGTGGCGATCCCTTCCTTGCGCCCCGTAAAGCCGAGTTGTTCTGTGGTAGTCGCCTTGACATTCACCCGGTTCAAATCACATTGCAGGTCTGCGGCCAGCACGGCGCACATGGCGTCGATATGGGGCGCCATCTTGGGGGCCTGGGCTATGATGGTCACATCCAGATTGCCGATGGCATAGCCCGCGGTTTTTACCCGGGCAAACACGTCCCGCAGCAGGATACGACTGTCGATCCCCTTGAATTGCGCAGCGGTATCGGGAAAGTGACGGCCTATGTCACCGGCGCCGATGGCGCCCAGCAAGGCATCGCTCACAGCGTGCAGCACCACGTCACCGTCGGAGTGAGCAAGCAGTCCTTGCTCGTACGGCACAGCAACCCCGCCCAGCATACAGGGACCCACTCCACCAAACTTGTGTACATCAAAACCATGACCAATTCGCATCATGCTTGGCGTCCTCTCAACATACAGGGACCTACCTCGTCAATTTTGTGCACGTCAAAACCACGTCCAATCCGGATCATGCCTGCTCCTTTAAGTCACTTTCATCGCCAGTGGACACATCCGTCGCAACAACGGCTTATGTCTGCTGGCTTAAAAACAGCCCAGCCAGAGAGAGATCCTCAGGCCGGGTTACCTTGATATTGTCAGCACGTCCTTCCACCATACGCACCGTGAAACCGGCACGCTCCATGGCAGAGGCCTCGTCAGTGATGGTGGCCCCCAGTGCCAGTCCCTCCTCCAGCGCTCGCTTCAGGGTGCGAGCGGGGAACATCTGCGGCGTCAGCGCATGCCAGAGCTGCTCGCGATCGACGGTACCAATGATGTTGCCTGCAGCATCAGAGCGCTTCATGGTATCGCGCACCCGGCTGCCGAGAATGGCGCCCCCACACTGGATGGCGGCGGCGATCAGGGCATCGAGATCGCCATGGGTCAGACAGGGGCGGGCGGCATCGTGAACCAACACCCAGTCACTGTCGGCCGCATGTAACGCATTGAGAACGGAAAAGGCGCGCTCGGCGCCCCCCTCTACCCGCAGGATACGCGAGTCGGCCGCCACGGGCAGGGTTTCAAACCAGCGATCATGAGGCGCCAGCGCCACTATCACCTGCGCTATCGCCGGGTGAGAGAGCAGCCGCTCCAGGGTATGTTCGAGAATGGTCCTGCCCGCCAGGTGCAGGTACTGCTTGGGACAATCGGCCCCCATCCGGCTGCCGATGCCAGCGGCCGGAACGATAGCGATCACACCAGTGATTTTCGCATCAGTCATCGTAGGGCTCATCGTCCGGCGCCGTCTCCTGATCTTTATCCTTGGGGATAATCCGGTAGAAGGTCTCGCCCTGCTTGATGTAACCAAGATCGTTGCGCGACAACTCCTCGATGGCCTCAAGGCCCGAGGTTAAATCATCAATCTCGCGATAAATCAGGTTATTACGATCCTTGAGTACCAGATTATCCTGCTGCTGCCGGGAGATGGCATCAGACAATTCGTGATAATCGGACAGGCCATTCTTCCCCAGCCAGAGGTCGTATTGAAGCCCTCCCAACAGGAAGAGCAGGATAAGAGTGAGTAGCCGCATGCACTGAGTCTCCTTCAAGCGGCCTAGTTTCCCATATTCGCAGGCAAGACAAAAGGAAGCCTGTGCCCCGTATGGGTTGGGCCGGAATAAAAAATGCAGAAACCGCAAACGGCTGAGGCGGATACGAAAAAGCCCCGCCAGATTAGCGGGGCTTTGAGCAGATTAAGGGCAGGCTGGAATTAAGCCTGGCCTTTCACTTCTTTCAGACCGTTGAAAGGAGCTTTGGCACCCAGAGCTTCTTCGATACGGATCAGCTGGTTGTACTTGGCAACACGGTCAGAACGGCTCATGGAACCTGTCTTGATCTGGCCAGCAGCGGTACCCACAGCCAGGTCGGCGATGGTCGCGTCTTCGGTCTCACCGGAACGGTGGGAGATGACGGCAGTGTAACCAGCGTCTTTGGCCATCTTGATGGCAGCCAGAGTTTCGGTCAGGGAACCGATCTGGTTGAACTTGATCAGGATGGAGTTGGCGATGCCGTTGTCGATGCCGCGCTTCAGGATCTTGGTGTTGGTTACGAACAGGTCGTCACCCACGATCTGGATCTTTTTGCCCAGCTCTTTGGTCTGGTAAGCGAAACCGTCCCAGTCAGATTCGTCCAGGCCATCTTCGATGGAGACGATCGGGAACTTGGTGGTCAGATCAGCCAGGTAGTCAGAGAACTCGTTGGAGGTGAAGATACGACCTTCGCCTTTCAGGTTGTACTCTTTCTTCTCGGCGTCGTAGAACTCCGAAGCAGCGCAGTCCATGGCCAGGGTGATGTCTTTACCCAGTACATAGCCAGCAGCAGCAACGGCTTCTGCGATCACTTCCAGCGCTTCGGCGTTGGATTTCAGGTTGGGAGCGAAACCACCTTCGTCACCAACAGCAGTGTTGTAGCCCTTGGACTTCAGCACTTTGGCCAGGTTGTGGAACACTTCAGCACCCATGCGAACGGCTTCTTTCAGGGTCTTGGCGCCAACCGGCTGGATCATGAACTCCTGGATGTCGACGTTGTTGTCGGCGTGCTCACCACCATTGATGATGTTCATCATCGGCAGCGGCATGGAGTAAACACCCGCAGTGCCGTTCAGCTCGGCGATGTGAGCATACAGCGGCATGCCTTTGGCAGCAGCAGCGGCCTTGGCGTTGGCCAGGGAAACAGCCAGGATGGCGTTAGCGCCAAACTTGGATTTGTTCTCGGTGCCGTCGAGGTCGATCATGATCTGGTCGATAGCAGCCTGGTCCTTGGCATCTTTACCCAGCAGAGCTTGAGCGATCGGGCCGTTTACGGCTTCGAGGGCTTTCAGCACGCCTTTACCCAGGAAACGGCTCTTGTCGCCGTCACGCAGTTCCAGCGCTTCGCGGGAACCAGTGGACGCGCCAGACGGAGCAGCTGCCATACCAACAAAACCACCTTCCAGGTGAACTTCGGCCTCAACGGTCGGGTTACCACGGGAGTCGATGATTTCACGACCGATCACTTTAACGATCTTGGACATGTGTATTTCCTCAGGTTTCGTAAAAAAACAACAAAAATATGCCAAAAAAAGCGGCTGTGGCACAGAGCCTCAACCGCATTTATTTTCAATTACTTCAGATTACGCTTCTGATACTCGCCTGCCGCCTTCACAAAACCGGCAAACAGGGCGTGGCCATCACGGGGAGTTGAGGTGAACTCCGGGTGGAACTGCGCCGCCACAAACCAGGGGTGATCCGGGATCTCGATAATTTCCACCAGTTTCTTGTCGGCGGAGAGACCGGTCACTTTCAGACCTGCCGCTTCAATCTGCGGCAGCAGCTTGTTGTTCACTTCGTAACGGTGACGATGGCGCTCGTAAATGGTCGGGCTGCCGTACATCTGACGCACCTTGGAATCCTCGACCAGGTGGCAGAGCTGGGAGCCCAGACGCATGGTGCCACCCAGATCGGACTTCTCGGTACGGGTCTCGACGTTGCCTTCGTCATCCACCCACTCAGTGATGAGACCGACAACCGGATAGGCGCAATCTTTCTTGAATTCAGAGGAGTGAGCACCTGTCATGCCAGCGACGTTGCGCGCGAATTCGATCATGGCAACCTGCATGCCGAGACAGATCCCCAGGTAAGGGATCTTGTTCTCACGGGCATACTGGGCAGCCAGGATCTTGCCTTCCACACCACGCTCACCGAAACCACCCGGAACCAGGATCGCATCCAGGCCTTCCAGCAGCTCGAAGCCGCGGGTCTCGATGTCTTGAGAGTCGATGTACTTGATGGTGACGGAGAGACGGGTCTTCAGGCCACCGTGCTTGAGCGCCTCGTTGACGGACTTGTAGGCATCCGGCAGAGAAACATACTTGCCGACCATGCCGATGGTCACTTCCGCAGTCGAGTTGGCCTCTTCGAAGACAACCTGTTCCCACTCGGACAAGTCGGCCTCCTTGCACTCCAGACCGAAACGCTCGGTGAAGTAGGAGTCCAGATTCTGGGACTTGAGCAGTGCCGGGATCTTGTAGATGGAGTCGACGTCTTTCATGGAGATGACGGCGCGCTCCGGCACGTTGCAGAACAGACCGATCTTGGCACGCTCGTTGGCCGGAATGGTGCGATCGGAACGGCAGATCAGCACATCCGGCTGAATACCGATGGAGAGCAACTCTTTCACGGAGTGCTGGGTCGGCTTGGTCTTCAGTTCACCGGCAGCCGCCAGGTAAGGAACCAGAGTCAGGTGCATGAACATGGCGCTGTTGCGGCCCACTTCAGCCGCCAGCTGACGAATGGCTTCGAGGAACGGCAGGGACTCGATGTCACCCACGGTACCGCCCACTTCGACGATGGCAACCTGATGGCCTTCGGCACCGGCAATCACCCGCTCCTTGATGGCGTTGGTGATGTGCGGGATAACCTGAATAGTGGCGCCCAGATAGTCGCCACGGCGCTCTTTGCGCAGCACGTCAGCGTAGATGCGGCCAGTGGTAAAGTTGTTGCGGCGAGTCATCTTGGTGCGGATGAAACGCTCGTAGTGGCCCAGATCCAGATCGGTCTCGGCCCCGTCCTCGGTTACGAACACTTCACCGTGCTGGGTCGGGCTCATTGTGCCCGGATCCACGTTGATATAGGGGTCCAGTTTCATGATGGTCACATCCAGACCACGGGCTTCCAGAATGGCTGCCAGAGAAGCTGCGGCAATGCCTTTGCCGAGGGATGAAACAACGCCACCAGTTACAAAAATATATTTTGTCGTCATGCTGAACCTGAAAGAAGTTTAGGGAATTTTAAGGGGTGCTTCGGGGATGAAGCAGGACGGGGAAACAGTATACCAAAACCCCCACTCCCAAACAATGAACAAAAATCTATCAGGCTCACAGCGCCATCGTCTTGCGCCAAATCAACTTTGTTCGGTTTCCTTGGCCTTGTCCCAGGCGGAGTCCAGCTTTTCGAGCGAACAATCGATCATTTTCAAGCCTTCCGCAGCGATAAATTGCTCAACCTGCCGAAAGCGACGCTCGAACTTGGCGTTGGCGCCCCGCAGCACCTGCTCCGGATCCTTGCCCAAGTGACGCACCAGATTGACGGTGGCAAACAGGAGATCACCAAGCTCATCGCTCACCCGCGCCTCGTCCACGTCGGCCATCAGTGCCTCTTCCATCACTTCGTCGATCTCTTCGTGGATCTTGTCCACCACAGGCCCCAGGGTTTTCCAGTCAAAGCCGACTGTGGCGCAGCGCTTCTGGATCTTGGCGGCGCGAGTCAGGGCCGGCAGCGAGAGCGGTATGTCATCCAGCACGCTCTCTTTATCGAGTGCCGCCCGCTCTTTGGCTTTTTCCGCCTCCCAGTTCACCTTGACCGCCTGCTCATCGCCAAGATCCGCATCGGAAAACACATGGGGATGACGGCGAATGAGCTTCTCGCTCACCGCATCGACGATATCGGCGAAATCGAACAGTCCCTGCTCCTTGCCAAGCTGGGCATAGAAGACCACCTGAAATAGCAGATCGCCGAGCTCCCCCTTCAACCCCTGCCAATCCTGCGTTTCGATGGCATCGGCTACCTCATAGGCCTCTTCCAGGGTGTGGGGCACTATGGTCTGGAAGCTCTGCTTGAGATCCCAGGGGCAACCCCCTTGCGGGTCACGCAGACGAGACATGATATCGAGCAGTTGGGGCAGGTCGTAACGTTGGGACATGGGATGTTAACTTTCCATTCGTGGTTGCAGGGGGCGTGATCAGGAGGAAAACAGTGACCGACCTTGCGGTCGGTCATTGCTGCGGGCGGGTCACCATCAGAGGCGCTTGGCGCTGATCACGTCATTTAGCTGGCTCAACTTGGCCAAGGCCCGGTTGAAGGCGTTGATGTTGTAGATCTCCAGCTCCATGTCGATCTCGGCAGTCTGCTCGCGCACATTGGAGCGCGAACGCACCCCCATCACGTTGATCTTCTCGTTGGCCAGCACTGTGGTGATGTCCCGCAGCAGACCAGAGCGATCATTGGAGAGGATACGGATGGTAAGGCCATAGCCACCTGAGTAATTCTCTCCCCACACCGCATCGATCAACCGCTCCGGGTTGCGGCGGGAGAGCTCCTTGAGCTGCTCGCAATCATCTCTGTGGATGGAGACCCCGCGCCCCATTGTGATGAAACCCTGTATGGTGTCGCCCGGAATGGGCTGGCAGCAACGGGCTATGTGGGTCATCAGATTGCCGACCCCTTCCACCACTATGTGATCCTTGGGCTTGGGCCTGATCGGGGTATTGGCCTTCTGCTCCAGTTTTTCCAGCACCCGGCGATCTTCTTCCTCCGCCGTCGGCTTGTTGTAACGAGTGTCGAGGTAGTTGAGCAGCTGGTTGATGCGAATGTCACCGCTACCAATGCCGGCCAGCAGGTCTTCCAGCTCCTCGGCGTGGAAACGCTCCAGCACCACCTTGTCGACCTTGGAGAGGGTCAGGTTGTGTCTGTCCAGCTCTTTTTCCAGCAGTTCCTTGCCAGCGGCTATGTTCTTGTCCTTGTCCAGTTTCCTGAACCAGGTGGCCACCTTGGCCCGTGCCCGGCTGGAGCGCAGGAAGCCGGAGTTGGGGTTCATCCAGTCGCGGCTCGGGTTCGGCTCCTTCTGGGTGATCACCTCCACCTGATCGCCGGTCTGCAGTGCATAGGTGAACGGCACTATGCGGCCGTCAATCTTGGCACCGATGCAGCGGTGGCCGATCATGCTGTGGACGTGATAGGCAAAATCGAGTGGGGTGGCGCCCGCCGGCAGGTCGATAACATCCCCTTTCGGGGTGAACACATAGACCCTGTCCTCGAATACCTGACTGCGCAGATCTTCGAGCAAGGATCCGCTCTCGGAGAGATCCTCCTGCCAGGCGAGCAGCTTGCGCAGCCACTCGATCTTGTCTTCAAAGTTGTTGGCTTTGTTGGCAGCCTGCGCCCCTTCCTTGTAACGCCAATGCGCGGCAACGCCGAGCTCGGCATCCTGATGCATCTGGTCGGTACGGATCTGGATCTCCACCGTCTTGCCCTCTGGCCCCACCACGACAGTGTGGATGGACTGGTAACCATTGGGTTTGGGGTTGGCGACATAGTCGTCAAACTCGCGGGGAATATGGTGGAAATGGGTATGAACGATACCGAGTGCCGCATAGCAATCCTGCAGCCGCTTGGTCACCACCCGCACGGCACGCACGTCAAACAGCTCGTTAAACTCGAGGTGCTTCTTCTGCATCTTGCGCCAGATGCTGTAGATGTGTTTCGGGCGGCCATAGACTTCCGCCTCCACTCCGGCCTCTTTGAGCCCGTCGCGCAGGGACTGCACGAACTCGCGGATGTAGCGCTCCCGGTCGAGCCGCTTCTCGTCGAGCTGCTTGGCGATCTGCTTGTAAGTATCCGGGTGCAGGTAACGGAAGGCGAGATCTTCCAGCTCCCATTTGAGCTGACCAATGCCAAGCCGGTTGGCCAGCGGGGCATAGATGTTGGTGATCTCCTGGGCCATCAACACCCGGGTCTCTTCATCTGCCTTCTTGGCTTCCCGCAGGCAGGCAATCCGCTCCGCCAGCTTGATGACAACGGCGCGCACATCCTCGACCATGGCGAGCAACATGCGTCGCACATTGTCGACCTGCTCCGGTGAGGTTTCGCTGCGGTGCAGAGTCTGCAGGGAGCGGATGGCCTCCATCTCCAGCACCCCTTCCACCAGCTTGGCGATCTTGGGGCCGAAGTCTTCGTCCATCCGCTCCTGGCTGATGAGGCCGGCTTCGACGAAGGGGTAGATGATGGCGGCCTTGAGAGTGCCGAGATCCATGCTGAGCATCAGCAAAATACCCGCCATCTCGACACCACGCACCAGCAGACGGTTGGTGATCGCCTCGTCACCGAGCGTCAGACAGTACTGATAAACGGTTCGCAGTTGATCCTTGTCACTGTCACTCAGGTTGAGCGAGCTGACCCACTCTTCCAGGGTGAAGTTGTCTTTCAAATGAATATCGCGAACCGCAACCATGGTATCAATCCTTTAAATTATTGGGCCGAAAGCTGCCGCTTCCTCCCCCTCACCTGATGAGACTGCCTCAAATGGGGATATCTGGAGAACTTTTCAAGGCATATTGTCAATAAAGACAATAGAGTTCTCCAACAGGCCCTGCCGATTTACGAGGGTCTAGATTACCTCAATCATTACTGCTCAAACAGCGCAATGGCGTCCAGATGGCCGCAGCGACGGAACATCCGGACATCCTCTGCTTAGCCCCGCTCAAACAGCGCCATTGACTCGAGATGACCCGTGTGCGGGAACATGTCGAGCATCCCCAGGCGCACCAGTCGGTAGCCCCCTTTCACCAGCACCTGACTGTCACGGGCCAGGGTGACCGGGTTACAGGAAACGTAGACCACTCGCTTGGGTGAAAGTTTCACGACGTGACCCATCACCTCCAGCGCACCGGGGCGAGCCGGATCCAGCAGCACCAGATCGAACCCTTCCCGCGCCCAGGACATGCCGACTATGTCGCCGCTCAAGTCCGCCTTGTAGAAACGGGCGTTGTCGATGCCGTTGCGACGGGCGTTCTCCTCGGCGCGGGCCACCATGGCCAGATCCCCTTCCACTCCCACCACTTCACGGGCCTGACGGGCCAGTGGCAGGGTGAAGTTGCCGATGCCGCAGAACAGATCCAGTACCTTGTCATCCTTGCTCGCACCGAGCCACGCCAGCGCCTGGGCCACCATGCTCTGGTTGATGGGGCCATTGACCTGAATGAAGTCACCGGGAGCGAATGCAAGAGACAGGCCATCCAGTGAGTAGGATGGCTGGAATACTTGGTGCAGTGGCTCGATGCGTTCATCGGCCGCCTGCAGATAGAGGTCTATCCCCTGCGACTTCGCAAACGCCACCAGCAGGGCGCGATCCGCCTCGTTGGGACGACCGGTGTGGCGCAGCAGCATCATGATCCCCTGCTCTGCCTGGATAAGCTCCGCATGGCCCAGCTCACGCTGACTCTTGAGGCGATTGAGGCACTCGCGCAGCGGTGCTATGAGGGCAGAGAGCGGCTCGGCCAGCACGGGGCAACCCTCAATCTCCACCAGATCGTTGGACTGGCGGCGACGAAAACCGACCCGGGTGCAGCGGCCATTCTTGTCAAACTTGATGGCCAGCCGGCAGACCCGACGGTAGGCGCGGGACTCCCCAGTCAGCACGGGCTCCAGCACTGGCGCCTTGATCTGCCCCAGTCGTTCGAACAGGCTGACCAGCCCGGCCTCTTTGGCAGCCTGCTGATCCGCTTCGCCGAGGTGCTGGGCATTGCAGCCGCCGCACTCGCGGTAGTGGTTGCAGAAGGGGGCGATGCGGTTCGCCGCCGGGGTCACTACCTGTTGCAAGGCGGCGTGAGCATACTGCTTCTTGTCGTCGAGGATGCGGGCCTTGACCTGCTCGCCGGGCAAAGCCCCTTCGATGAAGATCGCCTTGCCCTGATGACGGCCGATACCGACGCAGTGGTGATCCAGACTGTCTACCGTAAATTCAATACGTTGGGGCTGGGTGGATTTCTTTTGGGGCTTGAAAAACTGGGCCATAAAACTTGGTGCCTATAGGTGGCTATGTCATGATTGTGGAATCTGCAGCAGGCTATTGTCCCACAAGAATAATAGTATGACCAAATCCGGCCTGCGGGCCCGCCCACTGTCGTTTGCCCTCTTGCCTACCCTGATGATCGGGGGACTATCCGCATGACCCAATCCGGCCTGCGCGCTCATGCCGTGTCATTGACCATCTTGCCCACCCTGATGATCGGGGGACCATTCGCATGACCAAGTACGGCCTTCGAGCCCGGGTGCTGGCCTTTACCATATTGCCGACCCTGATCATTGGCGGCCTGATGGCAGGTTATTTTACTTTCCACCGCTACCAGCAGCTGGAAAACAACCTGATCGATCAGGGCATCAACATCATAGAGCCCCTGGCCATCGCCAGTGAGTACGGCATGACCCAGCACAGTCGCGAGTCGCTCAAGCGGCTGATTGGCCTGACCCACCGCAAAAACTCGCCGCTCATCAAGTCCATTGCCGTCTTCACCCAGGACAACCAGCTGTTCGTGACGTCCAACTATCACAGGGACTTCACCCGACTGCGGCTGCCCGATGGCAGCCAGATCCCCGAGCTGACCAGCGTCACCCTGTACGGTGACGACATCATATTGCGCACCCCGATCCAGGCCGAAACCAGCATGGATGGCTTCCCGCTGCCCAGCGACGTGGAGCCGCCGATGATCGGCTACATCTCCATGCAGATGACCACGGACAGGGCCATGATCCTGCAGTATCGCGACACCTTCTTCGCGGTGATCATGGTGCTCATCGGCATCGCCTTCAGTACCCTGTTTGGCTTCAGGCTGGTCAAGAGCGTGACCCAGCCCATCACCGATATGGTGCAAGCGGTGCACAAGATCAGGGAGGGGCGCCTCGATACCCGGGTCAGCGGTCAGCTCACCGGCGAGCTGGACATGCTGAAAAACGGCATCAACGCCATGGCCAAGGCGCTCTCCGAATATCACGAGGAGATGCAGCAGAATATCGATCAGGCTACCTCGGATCTGCGGGAAACACTTGAACAGATAGAGATCCAGAACGTCGAGCTCGACATGGCCAAGAAGCGGGCGCAGGAGGCTGCGCGGGTCAAATCCGAGTTCCTGGCCAACATGTCCCACGAGCTGCGCACCCCGCTCAATGGCGTCATCGGCTTCACCCGCCAGCTGCTCAAGACGGCGCTGACTCCGAGCCAGACCGACTACATGCAGACCATAGAGAAGTCGGCCCGCAACCTGCTAGGCATCATCAACGACATCCTCGACTTCTCCAAGCTGGAGGCAGGCAAGCTGCAGCTGGAGCATATCCCGTTCAGCCTGCGCGACACCCTCAACGAGACCATGCACCTGCTCGGCCCTAGTGCTCACGACAAGCAGCTCGAACTCTCCCTGCAGGTAGATGCCGAGGTGCCGGACTATCTCACTGGCGATCCCATGCGCCTGCAGCAGGTGCTGACCAACCTCGCCGGCAACGCCATCAAGTTCACCGAGCGTGGCAACGTGGATGTCCACATAGAGCAGACCGGCGGCAGCAACGGCAACAAGGTGCGGCTCAACGTACTGATCCGCGATACCGGTATCGGCATCTCTGAAGAGCAGCAGCGCCAGTTGTTCCAGGCCTTCAATCAGGCCGACTCCTCCATCTCGCGCCGTTATGGCGGCACCGGTCTCGGTCTGGTCATCACCCAGAAGCTGGTACAGCAGATGGGAGGCCAGATCCGTTTTGAATCCGAGCTGGGCAAGGGGTCCATCTTCTCCTTCAGCCTGGACATGGACGTCTCTCCCCTGCCCCAGACCGAGAAGCTGCCGCTGGATCGCATTCAGGGCAAGCGGGTCTGGCTGCTGGAGCCGGATCCCTTCAGCCACTCTTCCCTGTGTGCCCTGCTGGCCGAATGGC
Organism: Aeromonas sp. 9A; assembly: GCF_963900955.1. Taxonomy (NCBI): domain Bacteria; kingdom Pseudomonadati; phylum Pseudomonadota; class Gammaproteobacteria; order Aeromonadales; family Aeromonadaceae; genus Aeromonas; species Aeromonas sp. 9A. The sequence goes on along the minus strand of NZ_CAWRFG010000001.1, from coordinate 758,600 downwards.
AGCTGGATGTGCAATCTCTCGCCATCGATACCATCTGGCCCGAGATGAGCAATCAGGACATGGTGATCATCGGCAGCAGCACACTGCACACTCCGCAGCAGGTGATCGCTCGCCTCGATGCGCTGGACGGCCAGCAGAACACCATAGTGTTGCTCAGCAGCCACGAGCCATCGCTCTATGAGGCCATGCTGGCCCACGGTGCCCAGCACTGTCTCTCCAAGCCCACCAACCACCGCAAGCTGCTGCACGCCCTGCTCTCCCCCGAGGCGACCAAGAGCGCGCCGCTGCCCACCCCCTCCCCACGCAGCGTGCAGGCAATCAAGGTGCTGGCGGTGGACGACAATGCGGCCAATCTCAAGCTGATCGCCGCTATGCTCAAGGAGATGGTGAGCCAGGTGGTGGTGTGCAAGAACGGCAAGGAGGCCGTCAGACTGGCCCAGAGTCAGCCGTTCGACATCATTTTCATGGATATACAGATGCCGATCATGGATGGCATCAGTGCTACCCAGGCGATCCGCAGCCAGTCCCTCAACACTGAGACGCCCATAGTGGCGGTCACCGCCCACGCCATTCCCGGCGAGCGGGAACGGCTGATCCGGCAGGGGATGGATGACTATCTGGCCAAGCCCATCGACGAGAGCATGCTGGCCCAGCTGATCACCGACTTCGCCAACCGTCGCCACCAGAACCACGGGGATCAGCAGATCGACTGGTCCCTGGCGGTGCGTCAGGCCGCTGGCAAGCTGGATCTCGCCAAAGAGATGCTGACCATGCTGATGGCCAGCTTCGACGAGGTGGACCCGGTTCTGGAGGCAGCGTTCGCCGGTCAGGTGGAGGATGCCGAGGTGCTGGCACAGCTGCATCGCCTCAATGGCGGCTGTGCCTATTCCGGGGTGCCCGGCCTGCAACGATTGCTCTCCCAGCTGGAGCAACAACTGCGCGACGGGGTGCCGGTCAGCGAGCTGGAGCCCGAGTTGCTGGAGTTGCAAGATGCGATGGAGCAGGTGCGTCGGGAGGCGCCCCTTTACCTCGCCTGAATGCCGTGGATGCAGCGTGGCGCCGGTTGGCAGCCGCTATCAGCCTCCGTTAATGAACAGAGTCGGCCCTGCTTTTTCTGACGCGGGGCGCGCCAGATGATAAAGTTGCGCCGTTTCTACAGGAGTCAACATGACCAACAACGATATTCTGCGCCGTCTGCGCTACGCCCTCACCATCAGCAACGACCAGATGGTCGAGATGTTTGCCAAAGGCAATCTGACGGTCACTCACGCCCAGTTGCACAGCTGGCTGATGAAAGAGGCGGCTGAAGGGGAAGAGCAGGAAGCGGGCTATGTCGCCTGTCCCGATGCAGCCCTGAGCCAGTTCCTCGACGGCTTCATCATAGCGCGCCGCGGTGTGCGGGAAGATGCCCCGGCCCAGGTGATCCCGAACCGGATCAACAACAACATGATACTGCGCAAGCTGCGCATCGGCCTGAACTACAAAGAAGAGGACATGCTCGGCACCCTCAAGCTCGCCGACTTCAACCTCTCCAAGTCCGAACTGAGTGCCCTGTTCCGCTCCAAGGATCACAAGCACTATCAGGATTGCGGGGATCAGATCCTGCGCAACTTCCTCATCGGCCTCACCGCCAAGTACCGCGCCTGAGTCATGGGCCAGCGTATCTGCTCACTGTCAGCCCGTGTCCCGCTGGCCAGTGGGCGGCGCTGGCCGTCGCGCCTTCCCGAACCGAGCTCGAACAGGGCCATATGGCTGCGGTTATGGTCACTCTGCCTCATACTGCTGCTGAGCGCCTGCCAGCCTGCCCCCTATCAGCTCTCTTCCCGTTACCCCAGCGCCAGCCAGAATGAACGCATCGCTTTCCTGATCCTGCACTACACGGACGAGGACGACGCCCACTCACTGCGCCTGCTGACCGAACCAGCCCATCAGGTGAGCGCTCACTACCTGATCCCCCGCGACACCGACCAGACACCGCTGCCCGTCTACCAACTGGTGCCCGACAGCCAGCGCGCCTGGCATGCGGGCCGCAGTCGCTGGCACCAGTATGCGGGGCTCAACGCCAGCTCCCTCGGCATCGAAATCGTCAACCTGGGCTATCCGCCGGAAGATGCGCTGCTACCCGCCCACCAGCGGCGCTGGCAGCCCTACACCCAGGCGCAGATCGCCGCCATCGGCGCCCTTACTCAGAAGCTGGTGCAACGCTACCGGATTCCGCCAACTCAGGTGCTGGCCCACAGCGATGTCGCCCCCGAACGCAAGCAGGATCCAGGCCCCCACTTCCCCTGGCGCGAGCTCGCCCTGCACTACGGGGTCGGCGCCTGGCCTGATGAAGCCAGGGTCACAGCACTGCGCCAGCAGCCAGCACCCGCCTGGAATGCCCTCAACTGGCAACAGCAACTCGCCCGTTACGGTTATTGGGTCGCCCCCAGCGGCACCTGGGATGAACAGAGCCGCGCCGCCCTGCGCGCCTTCCAGCTCCATTTCCGCCCGGCCCTGGTCAGCGGCGAGCCCGACGAGCAGAGCCAGGCCATCCTCACCGCCCTGCTGGAACGTTACTTCCCCTAAGTGCCAGAAATAATAAAGGGACGCCGCAGCGTCCCTTTATTATTTCATGCAACCAGTTCGTCTATGGCCGCTAGCTTATCCGACGGTCAGATCCCCTGACGGGCTTCCTGCATCAACAGGCGCATGTCGCTGACCGCCTTGGTCAGGCCGTCGAAGGCGGCCCGGCCTATGATGGCGTGGCCTATGTTGAGCTCATAGAGCTCGGGGATGGCGGCGATGGCCTTGACGTTGTGGTAGTGCAGGCCATGACCTGCATTGACCTTGAGCCCCTTGCCGGCAGCATAGGAAGCGCCGGCGGCGATGCGCTTGAACTCGGCGTTGCGATCGGCATCCGTGGTGGCATCGGCGTAACGGCCTGTGTGGATCTCGATGAAGGGAGCGCCACTGTCGGCGGCCGCGTCGATCTGCAGCGGGTCGGCATCGATAAACAGCGACACCTTGGCCCCCACGGCCGACAGGCGAGTCACCGCATCCGTGATTTTGTCGAGCTGACCAGCCACGTCCAGACCACCCTCTGTGGTCACCTCGGTACGCTTCTCCGGCACCAGGCAGACGAAGTGGGGCTTGATACGACAGGCGATGCCGATCATCTCCTCGGTCACCGCCATCTCCAGGTTCATTCTGGTTTGTATGGTCTGGCGCAGTATCTCCACATCGCGGTCCGTGATGTGGCGGCGGTCTTCCCGCAGGTGGACGGTAATGCCGTCGGCACCGGCCTGCTCGGCCACGAAGGCAGCTTGTACCGGATCCGGATACTGGGTGCCACGGGCATTGCGCAGGGTGGCGATATGATCGATGTTCACACCCAGATAGATTTCACTCATTGAGAACTCCTTGAAAAGCTTCATCTGTTGACTGCGCGGCTACCGCGCGGATATCCATATATCAGCTAGTAGGTTCGATTAGCGCAGCGTAATCGGACGTAGGTAACATTCTTACCGTGCCGGGTAACGCCGCAGGATGGTTAACCCAATCTATTGCGGCGTTTTAAAAACAGCTCCCGGCTCTTCAACTGCCGTCTGCCCAGATAGGGTTGCAGCGCCAGTCGGCTGAAACGTTTGGCCGCCTGCAGCAAGGGAGGGGTATCGAAACGTCCCTCGGCGAAGGCCAGCAGGTGGGCACCGAGGAACAGGGTACGGGGATCCGGCGCCCGCTCGCAAGCAACAAAGCCCAATTCGCGCTCGAAGCCGTAGAGCTGCTCGGGCTGGATCGCGGACTCGTCGTCGGCAGCGTATTCGAAGTCCACCGCATAGCCAAGCGCCTGCAACAGCAGGAACTCGAAGCGGCGCAACGGCAGCTCGGGCGTCTCGCCATCCGCCAGCGCCATCAGGGCACGGGCATAGGCGTCAAACACCTCGGGAAAAGGGGTATGGGCTTCCAGCAGGTAGTAGACCAGCTCGTTGAGGTAGAGGCCGTAGAAGAGGCGATCGCCACCGAGTCGCAAGGAGTGATCCGGACATTCGACCTGGGCGAGATTCTTGAGATCCCCCTTGCCACGCCAGCTGATGGTGAGCAGGGAAAAAGGTTGAAGCAGCCCTTTCAGAGGGGAGCGTGGCCCGCGAGAACCGCGAGCCACCAGAGTAAATCGGCCACTATCCTGGGTAAACACCTCGACCAGCTGACTGGTCTCCCGATAGGGCCGACTGTGGATGACGAAGGCTGGACTCAGCAATCAGTCATCGCCATAACCGAGACTGCGCAGAGCGCGCTCGTCATCGGCCCAGCCTGCCTTGACCTTGACCCACAGCTCAAGGAACACCTTGTTCTGGAACAGGCGTTCCATGTCGATGCGTGCCTCTGTGCCTATGGTCTTGATCTTCTCACCCTTGTTGCCGATGACCATCTTCTTCTGGCCATCGCGCTCTACCAGGATCAGGGCATTGATGTGATAGATGCCGCTCTCTTCCACCTTGAAGCGCTCGATCTCCACGGTCACAGAGTAAGGCAGCTCCTCACCGGTGAAACGCATCAGCTTCTCGCGGATGATCTCGGAGGCCATGAAGCGGGAAGAGCGGTCGGTCACGTAATCTTCCGGGAAGAAGAAGTTGTTCTCTGGCAGCAGATCCTTGGACCACTCGCGGATCTTCTCCACGTTGGTGCCCTTCTCGGCACTGATGGGCAGGATATGGGAGAACTTCATCTGCTGGCCCAGCCACTCCAGGTGGGGCAGCAGGTCTTCCTTGTCCTTGACGTTGTCGATCTTGTTGACCGCCAGCACAACGGGACAGGGCAGATGGCGCAACTTGCCGAGCACCATCTCGTCATCCTTGGTCCAGTGGGTACCGTCAACCACGAACACCACCATGGCCACATCCCCCAGCGAACTGGTGGCGGCGCGGTTCATCAGGCGGTTGATGGCCCGCTTCTCTTCGATGTGCAGACCCGGGGTATCCACATAGATGGTCTGATGGTTGTCCTCGGTGTCGATCCCCAAAATCCGGTGACGGGTAGTCTGGGGTTTCTTCGAGGTGATGCTGACCTTCTGGCCAAGCAGCTTGTTGAGCAGGGTGGACTTGCCCACGTTGGGGCGGCCCACGATGGCGACAAAGCCGCAGTAAGTCGTATCTGTCATGACAGTTTTTCCAATGCCTGTTGTGTTGAAAGACCGCGGCCTCTTGCATCAATAGCAGTCATGACAGTCTTTCCAATGCTTGCTGCGCCGCAGCCTGTTCGGCCTTGCGACGGCTGGTGCCGACCCCGACCAGCGGACCATCCAGCCCTTCCACGTCGCACTGGACGGTGAACTCCTGGTTGTGGGCCTCGCCCTTGACGTTGGTCACAGTGTAGGTCGGCAGGGATTTGCGGCTTCCCTGCAAAATTTCCTGCAGGCGGGTCTTGGGATCCTTCTGCTCTATGCCTGGCTTGATCTCATCCAGACGGCTGGCATACCAGCTCAGCAGCAGCACCCGCACCGTCTCAAGACCAGTATCCAGATAGACGGCGCCGATCACCGCCTCGACCGTGTCGGCCAGAATGGATTCGCGGCGAAAACCGCCACTCTTGAGTTCGCCGGGCCCGAGGATCAGGTCATCCCCAAGGTCAAACTCCCGGCCCAGTTCGGCCAGGGTCTTCTCACGCACCAGAGTGGCGCGCATCCGGCTGAGATCTCCTTCCGCCGCTTGCGGGAAGCGGTGGAACAGAGCATCGGCAATCACCAGACTCAGGATGGAGTCACCCAGAAATTCCAGTCGCTCATTATGACGGGAACCGGCGCTGCGGTGAGTCAGCGCCCGGGTCAACAGCTCTTTATCGTGAAAGACATGCCCGAGACGGGACTGCAGTCTGTTCATTTTGATATTCATTTACTTGATTCCGCCAATGCGGTTGAAGCGCACACCTGTCGGTACCCAGCTTGGCAGCAGGGAGCCTTCTTCACGCTCAAATTCAAAACTTATCCAGATAGCGACCGCCTTGCCCACCAGATTCTGCTCGGGCACAAAGCCCCAGAAACGGCTGTCGGTACTGTTGTCACGGTTGTCACCCATCACGAAGTACTGACCTTCCGGTACCACCCACTCATCGGGGTAAGTACCGGGCTGGCGATAATAGCGGCCGACCATATCGGGCATCAGCGGGTTACGCAGGGTCTCATGAGACACCTCACCCAGCTGCTCGGTATAGCGATCAAGCGGGATCCCCATCTGGGTAAATTCACCCCTTTGTTCAAACTTGACGTCGAGCTTCTTGAAGCCCGGGCACGTTTTCCCTTCCTGCTCCTCGCACTTGGGCCGGATCATCAGCTCCTTGTTGCGATAGATGACCCTGTCCCCCGGCATGCCGACCACTCGCTTGATGTAGTCCACCCGGGTATCCAGCGGATACTTGAACACCACCACATCGCCGCGTTTAGGTTCACCAGTCTCGAGGAATCGGGTGTTGGTCACCGGATCCTTGAGGCCATAGGCAAACTTCTGCACCAGAATGAAGTCGCCCACCAGCAGGGTCGGCATCATGGAGCCTGACGGGATCTGGAACGGCTCAAACAGGAAGGAGCGCAGTATCAGCACCAGGGTAATGACCGGAAACACACCTGCGGTCTGTTCAATCCAGACCGGCATGGGGGCAACCTTGGCCAGGGTTTTCTCATCCAGATGAGCACCGCCGTGGGCACGGGCCACGGCAATCTTGGCGGCCCGCTGCTTGGACCAGATCATCTTGTCCAGACACCAGATAATACCGGTGATCACGCAGACCACCACCAGGATCAGGGAAAACGTGCTTGCCATCGATTAATCCTTTCCTACATGGAGAATTGCGAGGAAGGCTTCCTGCGGCACGTCGACACGGCCCAGGGACTTCATCCGCTTCTTGCCTTCTTTCTGCTTGTTCAGCAGCTTTTTCTTCCGGCTCACGTCACCGCCATAACACTTGGCGGTCACGTCTTTACGCAGGGCCTTGACGGTGCTGCGGGCGATGATCTGGTTGCCAATGGATGCCTGAATGGCGATATCAAACATCTGGCGCGGGATCAGCTCACGCATCTTCTCCACCACCTGGCGACCGCGATACTGGGCGTTCTCCTTGTGGGTGATGATGGCCAGCGCATCGACACGCTCACCGTTGATCATGATATCCAGACGGACCATCTCGGAGGTTTCGAAGCGCTTGAAGCCGTAATCCAGCGAGGCGTAACCACGGCTGGTAGATTTCAGGCGGTCGAAGAAATCGAGCACCACTTCCGCCATCGGGATTTCGTAGGTCAGTGCAACCTGATTGCCGTGATAGACCATGTTGGTCTGCACGCCACGCTTCTCGATACAGAGAGTGATGACGTTGCCCATGTACTCCTGCGGCAGCAATATGTTGCACTCGGCGATCGGCTCACGCATCTCTTTGATGTTGTTGACCGGCGGCATGGCAGACGGGCTGTCGATGTGGATGGTTGAGCCATCATTGAGCTCAATCTGGTAGACCACGGTCGGGGCCGTGGTGATGAGATCCAGATCGTATTCCCGCTCCAGACGCTCCTGGATGATCTCCATGTGCAGCATACCGAGGAAGCCACAACGGAAACCGAAGCCCAGCGCGGTGGAACTCTCGGGTTCGAAGAACAGGGAAGCATCGTTCAGGGACAGTTTGTCGAGGGCATCACGGAATGACTCATAGTCATCGCTGGAGATGGGGAACAGACCCGCATACACCTGTGGCTTCACCTTTTTGAAACCCGCCAGCGCTTTTTCGGCGCCATTCTTGGCCTGAGTCAGGGTATCGCCCACAGGGGCACCGTGGATGTCCTTGATGCCGCAGACGACCCAACCTACCTCGCCACAGCCCAGACCCTGGGTATCCACCTGCTTGGGCGTGAAGATACCGATACGATCGACACCCCACACCTGACCGGTGCTCATCACCTTGATCTTGTCGTTTTTCTTGAGGGAGCCGTTCTTGATCCGCACCAGAGAGACGACGCCCAGATAGGAGTCAAACCAGGAGTCGATGATCAGCGCTTGCAGCGGTGCATCGGGATCACCGACCGGCGCCGGAATGCGAGCCACTATCTCTTCCAGCACAAGGTCAACGCCCAGGCCGGTCTTGGCGGAGCAACGGACAGCATCGATGGCGTCGATGCCGACTATGTCTTCGATCTCCTCGGCAACCCGCTCGGGCTCTGCGGCCGGCAGGTCAATCTTGTTCAGCACCGGCACCACTTCCAGCTCCATTTCCATGGCGGTGTAGCAGTTGGCCAGAGTCTGTGCCTCAACCCCCTGGCCGGCATCTACCACCAGCAGCGCCCCTTCACAGGCCGCCAATGAGCGGGAGACTTCGTAGGAGAAATCTACGTGGCCCGGGGTGTCGATAAAGTTCAGCTGGTAGGTGTTACCGTCTTGTGCCTGGTAGTTCAGGGTCACACTCTGTGCTTTGATGGTAATGCCGCGCTCGCGCTCCAAATCCATGGAGTCAAGCACCTGAGCCTGCATCTCGCGGGAGGACAGGCCGCCGCAAGTCTGGATCAGACGGTCCGACAGGGTCGATTTACCGTGGTCGATGTGCGCAATAATCGAAAAGTTACGAATGTGTTTCATCGAGCAAGAATCACTCAAAATTAGGTTAGGGCCGGATATGGAGGCAGGATTTTACTGGATAACCCGGTCGACGGCCAATCTTTAGTCGACGGAGCACCAGAAATACAGGCCTGCACGCTCAGGAGAGGTTGCGGGTATGGAGTACCACACCCAGCATGCGGGGGCCGTATGCCCCCTGTTCGAGTCGAGTGGAAAAGTAACGAACCAGTGAAAATCCGATGACGCCACCCAGCAGGCAACTGAGGATGGTGATCCCCTCCCCGCCCGCCAGCAAGGGTACCAACCAGAGCTGACCGAGCAGGGCGCCCGCCAGCAGACAGAACAGCGGCAATACATACACCAGTGCTGCACCCCGCAGGATACTCGCCTGGGGAATACCGAGTCTCACTTGCTGACCAACGCTCACCTTGGCGGTGAGGGCAATCCGCAGTCGTTGCTGCTTCATCACAAACGCCTTGGCAACCGTGCCGGTACCGCAGTTGGATTGTTGATGGCAACTGCTGCAGGCAGAGCGCCGTTCGCACTCCACCCAGGCATGCTGTCCATCAATGGCCACCACGGTTGCCAGCTCTTCGCTCATTTCACTCACAAGACGGTTCCACAATAACGAGGGAAAGATTGACCCCATCTGAACATGACTGACCCGCTCGGGCAAGCAAGCATGTGCAGACGACTACTGTACAGTCTCATTGCGAGCCAACGGTTGCACCGACTCAGCGATACGTTTCGCTGTGTCGGCCGGTACTTCACCGACGACTGTGATCTCGACCCCCACATCGTTGACGTAGCTCACCAGCGAAGTAGCGCCCTGACGGATCAGCTGCTGACGCACCGCCTGCTTGGGGTCAACCCTGGCCACATAGACGGAGAGATCCACCAGCCCATCGGAGAGCATCATATAATCGACCGGCAAACTGGTGGTCACCAGTTGATGCCTGTCCTGAGACAATACCTTGAAACCATCCGGCAACCAGGTCAGGTGCCAGTTAAGCGTCTGCTGCGGTGCCGGATAGGCATCTTCCAGCGCCAGCGCCTGGGGCAGCTTGCTGCCGGCCAGCTTCACCAGCCAGGGCGCAGGCGCGCTCAGCCTGTCCAGATCCACCCCCAGCACCTGCTCGACCAGATTGCCTTCCCGATCCACCATGTCCACCCGCAGCAAGAGGCTGCTCTGTTCATCGATCCAGAGCATGAAGCCATACTTGTCTGCCTCTTTGGGGACCAGCCTGACCACTTGCGCCACCAGACCGGCTACCCGACTGCGGCCGGCCAGCACGGGATCATAACTTTCCAGCACACGGGGCAGCGGCATATTCACCAGCGTCGCCCAGACACCGGGGAAGCGGGCGCCTTTGAGGGTGTAGGGTTCGTGGGTATTTTCGAAGAAGGTGAACTCATCCTGGCGCTGCAGGTACTCTATGGTCTTGCCGTCGAGATAGCTCAGATGAGCCACCTCCTTGCCATCGATCACCCCATGGCTGAAACGTATGGGTTCGAGGCGCCCCTGACGGGCCTTGACCATGGATAATTCGAAATTTTGTTGCGAAACGGCACTCTGCATCTGCTGCAACAAGGCCTCGGCCGACTTATCGTCGGCCGAGGCCTTGGCACAAATCAGCAGGAGAGAGGCCAGCAAAATACGGCTGGACTGGCGCACGGTCTGATCCCTAAAAATGCGTTATTCCTGAATCTGCTTGTCTTGCAGCAGACGCTGTTGCAACTGGTGGTCACGCAGGAAGGCATTGATACGCTCACGCTGCTCCTGCATCTGTTGCTCGCTCAACCCTTGCTGGCGGGTGGAAGCCCGGTTGCCATCTTGCGGGTAGTGCACACTCACTGGCGAGGCACTGCCACCGACAGGAATGGTGTTGAGCACAGGATTGGTCGGTATGCCGTCCTGACCCTGATACTGCTGCACCCCGAAGATGACGGCAGCGGCGACCGACGCGGCGATGGCGTATTGCCCCACCTGTTGACCGACCCGGCGAAAAAGCGGAACCACCTTGGCTGCAGTGTGAACCTGCGGTGCAGTTGGCTTGCTCTCCACCGGTTTGGGCGCCAGTATGGTGGGCTCGTCTTCCAGTGCAGCCATGATACTGTCACTGAGATCCAGTTGCAGATTGACCGGCAGGTCGCCCCGCATGGCATCACCGATCAAGTGGTAACGAGACCAGGTATCTTGCAGCGCCGGATCCATTCCCAGCTCGCCAAGAACCTCAACATCGCTCAAGTCACCATCCATCAGGGCCGAGAGTTGCTCTTTAGTTGCCATAGTTAACCTGTCTTTCCCCAGTTAATTCTCGATCAGAGGTTTCAGCTTTTTATCGATTGCTTCCCTCGCCCGGAAGATGCGGGATCTCACCGTACCCACCGGACAATCCATGATTTCGGCAATCTCTTCGTAGCTCAGCCCTTCCATTTCGCGAAGGGTGATGGCTGTCCTCAAGTCTTCAGGCAAAGCTTCTATGGCGGAAAACACGGTACGCTTGATCTCGTCGGTCAGCGCCAGGTTTTCCGGTGTGGCAACCTCTTGCAAGGCTTCGCCACCACCATAGTATTCTGCCTCGTCCGCCTCTACATCACTGCTAGGCGGCCTGCGCCCCTGAGAGGTCAGATAATTTTTGGCCGTATTCACGGCGATTCGGTACAACCAGGTGTAAAACGCGCTCTCGCCACGGAATGTCGGCAACGCCCGGTAGGCTTTGATAAACGCCTCCTGCGCTACATCCGGCACATCGCCCGGATTGTTGACATACCTGGCAACCAGGTTGACCACTTTATGCTGGTATTTTTTTACCAACAGGTTGAATGCATTTTTATCGCCACGCTGGACCCGTTCAACCAGCTGTTCGTCCAGTAGATTCTGGTCGCTCATCAGAGCCGTAAAACCCCCATCAGGTTATCGTTTTTCTTTTCCGGCCCTTCCTAAGCGCACAAGTTCAGACAGGAGGAATCAGGGAAAGTTCGGTTGCATTGAAAAAAATGTGACGCAGGCTGCATCACCGCCCTCGCTTGGGCTACCATGGTGCCAGTTCTTAATCCAGGCCAATGATACTTATGAAAGCAAGTGTTGAATACCTTTGCGATGTACTGATCATTGGCAGCGGTGCCGCTGGTCTGTCCCTCGCGTTGCGGTTGGCAGACCAGGCCAAAGTCCTGGTTCTGAGCAAGGGGCCCATCAGTGAGGGGGCCACTCTCTATGCGCAAGGAGGCATCGCTGCCGTTTTCGACGAAACCGACAGCATCGAATCCCACGTGAGCGACACGCTCAACGCCGGGGCAGGGTTGTGTGACCCTGCCGTGGTGGAGTTCACCGCCCGCAACGCCCGCGAATCCATCCAGTGGCTGATCAAGCAGGGGGTTCCCTTCGATCAGGAGGAGGACGCCGAGGGCGAATCCCACTATCACCTGACCCGTGAAGGGGGCCACAGCCATCGCCGCATCTTCCACGCGGCCGATGCCACCGGCAAGGCGGTGCAGCTCACCCTGATCGATCAGGTACGCTCCCACCCCAACATCCAGCTGATGGAGCGCTTCAACGCGGTCGACCTCATCACCACCCGCAAGCTCAACCTGCCGGGCAACAAGGTGCTGGGCGCCTACGTCTGGAACCGCAACGCAGAGCAAGTCGAGGTGATCCGCGCCCGCTTCGTGGCACTGGCCACCGGCGGTGCCTCCAAGGTGTATCAGTACACCTCCAACCCGGACGTGAGTTCGGGGGACGGTATCGCCATGGCGTGGCGCGCCGGCTGCCGGGTGGCGAACCTGGAGTTCAACCAGTTCCACCCCACCAGCCTGTTCCACCCCGATGACCCCAACTTCCTGCTGACCGAAGCCCTGCGCGGGGAAGGCGCCTATCTGCGCCGTCCCGACGGCAGCCGCTTCATGCTGGAGTTCGACGAGCGGGCCGAGCTGGCCCCGCGGGACATAGTCGCACGCGCCATCGACCACGAGATGAAACGCCTCGGTGCCGACTGCATGTATCTGGACATCAGCCACAAGCCGGCTGATTTCATCATCAAGCACTTCCCGACAATCCACGAGCGCTGCATGGCGGTCGGCATCGACATCACTAGGGAGCCGATGCCCATAGTCCCGGCGGCCCACTACACCTGTGGTGGCGTGATGATCGACAACAATGGCCAGACCGACATTCCCGGTCTCTATGCCATTGGCGAAGTGACCTACACGGGTCTGCACGGTGCCAACCGCATGGCCTCCAACTCCCTGCTCGAGTGCGTGGTCTATGCCCATCAGGCGGGAGCCGACATCATGGCCAAGTTGCCCATGAGTGTGGAACCGCCCCATCTGCCCGCCTGGGATGAGAGCAAGGTGGACGACTCGGACGAACAGGTCGTTATCCAGCACAACTGGCATGAGCTGCGGCTGATGATGTGGGACTATGTGGGGATAGTGCGTACCAACAAACGCCTCGCCCGTGCCAAGCGCCGTATCGACCTGCTCAAGCAGGAAGTGCAGGAGTACTACGCCAACTTCCGCGTATCCAACAACCTGCTGGAACTGCGCAACCTGCTGCAGGTGGCCGAGCTCATCGTCAACTGCGCACTGCAGCGCAAGGAGTCACGCGGACTGCACTACAACCTGGATTATCCGGACATGCAGCCAGACTCCAAACCCACGGTACTAACCCCGGAGCGGGAGTGATCCTGCACCCCACATCCCGGACTACCCGGACATGCAGCCTAACTCCAGGCCCACAGTACTGACGCAAGATCGGGAGTAATGACCCGCTAGCAGTCACCCAAATGACCTCGCCCCGGCGGGGTCATTTGCTATGAGGGAGAAGGGTTGAAACAGGCAGGATGATTAACGGACGGGTGGCGTTAGCCTGATGGCGCGGGCCAGCGCCCTGTAATGTTCCGGCGCGAGTGCGTCGGAGAAGAGCCAGAGACGGGCATCAGGTCTGTCGCTTGCCACCAGTTGCAGCCAGAGTACACCGGGCAGGACGCGACTGCGCGCCCCCAGCTGGTAGCGATAACCCTGCCACACCAGCCATTGCCCATCCCATTCCAGCAAACCGGCCATACGGCTGGCATCCTGCCAGGCAAGCCAGAGCCCCACCAACCAGCAGGGGAGCAGCAGTGCCCACTGCCAACCATGGAGCAGGCTGGCAACCGGCCACAACAGCAGCAGAAACAGGATCAGCAGCAGGACACGCTGCTGCCGGGAGGGAATGACGGGCATGTAAACCCGCATACGGGATCAGCTCAGGCTATCGTGGCGAGCCTGGTTGCGCTCCAGGATCAGAGCGATCATGGCGGCAAATGCGGGATCGGCAGGAACGCCGTGGCCCATGCACCACTTGAACAGGTCAGGGTCATCGCTCTCCAGCAAGCGGATGAAGGTCTGCTGCTGATCGTCACTCAAGCTGTCGAACTCGTGTTCAAAGAACGGCATAAAGATCACATCCAGCTCGAGCATGCCACGACGGCAGGCCCACTTCAGGCGGGATTTTTCAATTGGGCTCAACATGGAACTCTCCTTACAAAGACCCGAGGATGGTAACAGCTGGATTTTCCGGCTGACAAACATTCCTTACGTCTTTACCATGCAGGTCACATACTTTCTGTCTCTGGAATACCATCGTGAGCCTGCAAACGCCTGTTTTTCCTGCCGAGCCAACCCTTTTCCCCCTGACCGATCTGGCCATCACCAGCCTGACCGGTGCAGATCGCGTCAAGTATCTGCAAGGCCAGGTCACCTGCGATGTCAATGCACTGCAACCGGGCCAAAGCACGCTGGGCGGCCACTGCGATGCCAAGGGCAAGCTGTGGAGCGACTTTCGTCTGCTCTGCCTGAGCGATCGCCTGCTGATGCTGACCAAGCCCTCTGTGCTGGCGCGTCAGTTGCCCGAACTCAAGAAGTTTGCGGTGTTTGCCAAGGTCGAGATCGCCGAGAACCATGGTCAGGCAGTTGGCGTGGCTGGCCAGGGCACAGATGAGTGGATGGCGGCCCGATTTGCCGTGTCACAAACCGGCATGATCGACGATGGCATGGCAGTGCAGATTGAAACGGATCGCTGGCTGCTGGTGAGCGAGCAACCACTGACCATAGACTTGCCTGCCGGTAGCGAATCACTCTGGTGGGGACTGGATATCAAGGCTGGCATCCCCCATCTGGAATCCGTGCATCAGGGGGAGTACATACCCCAGATGTTGAACCTGCAGGCACTGGATGGCATCAGCTTCACTAAGGGCTGCTACATGGGGCAGGAGACTGTCGCCCGCGCCAAGTATCGCGGGGCCAACAATCGCGCCCTGTTCGTGCTGGCCGGGACTGCCAGCGAGCCCGTCGCCTGTGGCGATGCTCTGGAGATCCAGCTCGGTGACAACTGGCGACGCAGCGGCATGGTGCTCAACGTCTGGCAACAGGCAGATCAGGTGTGGATCACGGCCGTGCTGCCCAAGGATACAGAGGCCGATGCCCGTTTTCGTTTCAAGCAGGAGGAGGCTTCCAGCCTTGCTCTGCAAGCCCTGCCCTACTCGCTGACCGAGTAAGGTCGGCTAACGAGGCACCCGCGCCAGCAGTGCCTCCTTGAGCCAGCGCCCCGCCTGCCCCAGCGGGCGGGCGCGATACCATTGCAGCTCCAGTGCCAGCTCAGCCAGCGCAATGAAGTCCGGATTGAGCACCACTACCTCCCCTCGCGCCAGCGGCCGGTGCAACAGAAAGTCCGGCACTGATGCCCAACCCAACCCCAGCTTGACCAGCTCCAAAATGCCCAGATCCCCCTCCACCCACCACACCTGTGCCGAGAGGCGAAAACGGTGACGTTCCGTGCCTTCCCGTCGCCCCGTCACCATCAGCTGACGGGCCCCTTGCAAGTCGCTCTCTCGCAGTGGCGTCTTGCGGGCCAGCGGATGATCGGGGGAGACCACCAACGGCATCTTGACGGAGCCCAGTGAACAGGAAGCGAGCTCCCGCTCAGGCCGCTCCTTCTGATAGCTGATGCCAAGCTGGGCCCGGCCGCTTTTGAGCAGTTCGGTCACATCCTCCATCAGCGGAAACAGCAACTCCAGCTCGACGCCGGGGTAGCGGGTGGCGAACGCCTCCAACAGGGAGCCAAGCCAGGGCAGATGGGAGTCATCATCGATGGCCAGGGTGAGCCTCGACTCTACGCCTGCGGCCAGCTCACCGGCGATCGCCTGCAAGCGCTCGCTTTGGGCCAGCAAGATAGTGGCCTCCTGATGGATACGGGTGCCCGCCTCCGTCAGCACGGGATAGCGGGCAGAGCGATCAAACAGCTCCAGCCCGAGATCTATCTCCAGGTTGGAGATGGCCGTACTGACCACGGACTGCGCCTTGCCCAGCTTGCGGGCAGCCGCCGAGAAGGAGCCCGTCTCTGCTGCCGCCAGCAGCGCCTTGAGTTGTTCCAGCGAGGGGTTCATCCGGTTGCTCCTGTCATGACCTGGTTGTGCGTCAACCTATCTATTTAATCGATAGATACCAACGTGAACCTATCACAAATTCGCGATAAATTGGCCACCATAGACACTCAGACACAGATAGATAGAGAGACAGATCATGCGTAATACCCGTGACCGCCTGCGCCATGCCATTGGCTTCGAACTGATTGGCCTGCTGATCGCCGCCCCCCTGGCAAGCTGGATCACTGGCGTAGGACTCAACCATATGGGGCCGCTGGCGTTGTTCTTCTCGGTGCTCGCCACCGTCTGGAACTACGTCTACAACATCGGCGTGGACAAACTGCTGCTCAAGTATCAGGGTCACACCCACAAGACGCTCTGGCAACGGGTATGGCATGCCATGGGCTTCGAGGGTGGATTGCTGTTTGTCGCCTTGCCAGTGATGGCCTGGTGGCTCGAAATCAGCATGATGGAGGCGCTGGTGCTGGATCTGGGCTTCGTGCTGTTCTATCTGGTCTATGCCTTCATCTACAACTGGAGCTATGACAAGGTCTTCCCGATACCGGGCCAGATACAGCAGAACGCACTGGGCTAAACGGCAGGAAAATAAAGCGGGGAACACTAGGCACCATCATGCAACTGGCATGATGGTGCTGGAGGAAGACAAGCCCGCAAGACCTGCCGCAGCGTTCAGGCTTGCGCCTTCAGCTCTTCGGTCGGGGCATCCGCCTCGGCCGACTCCTGGGTCAGCATGGCCTCGAGGTCGCTCTGGTACTGGTTCAGCAGGCGCTGGGCCGCCACCATGTCACCCTTGTGCAGACGCTCGAACAGATGGTGCTGCACCACGCCGTTGAGATACTCCACCGTGACGGGTTGCTCCAGGGTAGCCAGCAGCTCCTCTTTTTCCAGCTCGGCATTGATTTCATCGGCACTGGTACGCAGCAGACCGGCCAGTTGCACCAACATACGGCGCTCACCTTCGCGCAACAGGCTCAACATGCGGTTTCTCTGCTGCTCATTCTGTTGGGTCATACATTTCCTTACGTCGAATGGGAACAAGCCCGCTCATTCTGCCCTGTCCCTTTGACAGCGTCTATCTCATGCCCCCCACTTATTTTCATGTCGAGCCGATAAAGGCCGCCAGATGCTATTTACCCCGTCGCTAGGTATAGTAGCCACTGGTTTACGGGCGTCGTGCCGCCTCGAACGGACGAGAAATTTCACCATGACAGATGCCATTCTGGTGCTTTGCACCTGCCCGGATGAGGCCAGTGCCGACCTCATCAGCGAACAACTGCTGAACCAGCGGCTGGCGGCCTGCATCAATCAGCTGCCCGGTCTCACCTCCGTCTATCGCTGGCAGGGGCAGATCGAACGGGCACGGGAGATCCAGCTCATCATCAAGTCGCGGGCCTCGCTGTTTGAACTCTTGCGCCAATGCATTCTCAGCCATCACCCCTATGAGGTGCCGGAGATCCTGGCACTCCCGACAAGCCAGGGCCATCGGCCCTATCTCGACTGGTTAACACAGGAAACCTCATGACACTGTCTCGCCTGCTCTTCCCCCTGCTTGTGCTCTTCGCCCTGCTGCTGTCCACCCTAAGTGTGACGCCGGTTCAGGCCAGCAGTGACAGTCTGCTGAGCGCTCTTGGCATCGAGGCCAACGCCCAGCCCAAGTTTCTGAAAGTCGACGACGCCTTCGTGCTCGAGAGTGAACAGCAAGGCAACCAGATGTTGCTGACCCTGCGCATCGCCGATGACTACTACCTCTACCGCCACAGTTTTCGCTTCAAGGGCGAGACCCTCGCCTTCAATGAACCCGTCTTGCCTGCCGGGGCAGAGCATGAGGATGACTTCTTCGGCAAGACCCGGGTCTACTACCGTGAGGTGCAGATCCCCGTCACCCTGACCGAGGCGAGCCAGCAGGCCAGCCTCACCGTCAGCTATCAGGGCTGTACCGACGGCCTCTGCTATCCGCCCACCGACAAGCAGATTGCGGTGCAGCCTGTCGTCGCTAACGATACAGATCCGGCCACCACCGATGACATGACACGCGCCCCAGCCAGCAGTCAGCAGGATCAACTGGCCGCGGCCCTCGGCAGCCAGGGCTTCTGGCTCAGCATCGCCGCCTTCTTCGCGCTGGGGCTCGGCCTCGCCTTCACCCCCTGCGTCTTCCCCATGTACCCGATCCTGACCGGTATCATAGCCGGCGCGGGTCATAGGCTCTCCACCCGCCGCGCCTTCCTGCTCTCCTTCGTCTATGTGCAGGGAATGGCGGTGACCTACACCCTGCTCGGGCTGGTGGTGGCGTCGGCGGGCTTGAAATTCCAGGCGGCGCTGCAGCACCCCTATGTGCTGATCGGGCTCTCCGTCATGTTCGTGCTGCTGGCGTTCTCCATGTTCGGGCTCTACACCCTGCAACTGCCGAGCAGCCTGCAAACCCGCTTGAGCGGCCTCTCCAACCGCCAACAGGGAGGCTCTGTACTCGGGGTCGGCATCATGGGGATGATCTCGGGCCTGGTTTGTTCCCCCTGCACCACGGCACCGCTCTCCGGCGCCCTGATTTACGTGGCTCAAAGCGGCGATCTCTGGCTCGGCGGTGCGGCCCTCTATGCCCTCTCCTTGGGGATGGGACTGCCGTTGCTGCTGCTCGGCACCTCAGGGGGCAAGTTGCTGCCCAGAGCGGGCGCCTGGATGGATGTGATCAAGCAACTCTTTGGTTTTGCACTGCTGGCGGTACCCATACTGCTGCTGTCACGGCTGTGGAGCGATCAGATGGCCACCCTGGCCTGGCTGGGTTGGGGATTGGTGCTGTGCGGCTATCTCTATCACCACAACCAGCATCGCGCCCACTCGGTCGGCAAGAGTCTCGGCGGCTTCGTGCTGCTGCTGGCGATGATCAGCGCCGTTGTGGTGGGCAAGGATCTGCTGCTGCCCGTGCCCGGCGTCAAGGCCAGCGCCGAGACCCAGGCCCCTAAATTTATCCACATCAAGACCCTGGATGACCTCAAGACGCAACTCGCCGCCGCCCGTGGCACACCTGTGCTGCTGGATCTTTATGCCGACTGGTGCGTGGCCTGCAAGGAGTTCGAGCACAAGACCTTCAGCGATCCCGCCGTGCGTGAGCGCTTCGGCCAGATGGTGCTGTTGCAGGCGGACGTCACCGCCAACGACGATGCCGATGTGGAGCTGCTCAACGGCCTGAACGTGCTGGGCCTGCCGACCCTGATCTTCTTCGACAGTGCCGGCCAGGAAGTGAGTGGCCAGCGGGTGACCGGCTTTATGGGGCCGGAAGCATTTGCCGGACACCTCGATAGGGTGCGCGATGCAAACTGAGTTGCGTCGGCTGCTGGCAACCGATGGTCCAGCCTTGCAGCGTCTGTTCGAACTTGCCCCTGCCTATCAGGCGGCCGTGAGTCATGAGCCCCTCTCCGCGCGAGCTGCGGAGGAAGCGCTAGTGGCATGTCCGCCCAACCTGTCGCTCTCTGACAAACATCTCATCGGTCGCTGGGAAGATGGGGAACTCACCGCAGTGGTCGATCTGCTGCGCGGCTATCCCGATCCTGCCACCGCTTATCTGGGTCTGTTGCTGGTGGGCGAACCCTGGCAAGGTAACGGCCGGGGTCAGGCGTTTTATCTCCACGCCTGCATGATGGCGCGCACCTGGGGGGCAACCCGGCTGCGCCTGTCGGTGATTGCCAGCAATGAGGCCGCCGTATCCTTTTGGCTGCGCAGAGGGTTCACCGAGTGCTATCGCCGCGAGCTGGCTGTCTATCGGGCCAAGGCCATAGTGCTGGAACGCACTCTGGAACCGTGAGCCGAGGTTTGCCACCGCACGTTGGCGTGGCACAATCTGCCCTCCCGTTTTGCACTTGTCCGGAGTTTTGATGAAAAAGTGGTTCATCCCCCTGCTGGCCCTCTGGCTATATGGTTGTTACGCAGGACCCGGTGAAGAGGCAATCCAGCATCAGGTCACCGCCAAACTCCAGTCCGACACAGACGACAATCTGTTCGAGATCAGTGACTTCGCCATTCTCGGTAAAGAAGAGCGGATGGAGGGCGTCTATCTGATCAAGGTGAGCTACCAGCTCTATTTCAAGCTGGGGCTGGATCAGTTGCAGGTACTGCACGACGAGGACCTGGTCTATGACAGGGTCGGCCCCTTCCAGCAAGAGATGAGACTGATGGAGCTGGAGCGCAAATATGGCGACTTCGAAGCCGGTCAGGTGCTGCAGCAAGAGACCGACGTCTGGATGATGAAAACCGAACAGGGCTGGCGTCTGGCCGAACCCGCTCAATAACGCCTCCCCACGAGCCCCTTGTGAAAGCCGCCCCCTTCGGGGTGCTTGCGCTTGCCCTTTACAACAGATCCTTCATCCGGTGCCACAGCATGCCGAGCGCCAGCAGGGGGGAGCGCAACGCCGGGCCACCGGGGAAGGTCATGTGGGGCACGCTACTGAACAGATCGAAGCCCCGGCTCTCGCCGCGGATCGCCTCTGCCACCAGCTTGGCCGCCATATGCGTGGCGTTGAGGCCATGACCTGAATAAGCCTGGGCATAGAAGACGTTGGGATGATCCTGCAAGCGGCCGATCTGCGGCAAGCGATTGGCCCCTATCCCTATCATGCCGCCCCACTGAAACTCGATGGCCGTCCCCGCCAACTCGGGAAAGACTCTCAGCAGCTTGGGCAACATAAAGGCCTTGATGTCCCGCGGGTCCCTTCCCGAGTAGTTGCAGGCACCACCAAACAACAGGCGACCATCGGCGGAGAGGCGATAGTAGTCAAGCGCCACGTTCTGATCGCACACCGCCATATTCTGCGGCAACAAGCGCTGGCGCAGCCGCTTTTCCAGCACCTCAGTGGCGAGAATGTAAGAGCCCGCCGGTAGCACCCTGCCCCCCAATTCGGGATTGAGATCATTGAGGTAGGCGTTGCAACCTATCACCAGATAATCGGCACTCACCCGGCCACGGGCCGTGGTGATCTGCACCCGCTTGCCATAGTCGATATGGGCCACTCGGGAGTGCTCGAACAGAGCAACACCCAGGCTGGCGGCGGCGCGCGCTTCACCCAGTGCCAGATTGAGGGGATGCAGGTGACCCGAGCCCATGTCGATCATGCCGCCGATATAGCGATCCGACCCCACCACTGAGTGGATCTCCTCCCGTGGCACCAGCGTAATCTCGTGCTGATAACCCAGGCTGGCCAGATGTGCCGCCTCTTCCTCAAATCCGGCAAGATGGCGCTGACGGGTAGCGAGGTCGCAGTAACCCCAGGTGAGATCGCAGTCGATGTTGAAGTGCTCGATGCGCTCTCGCACCAGCTGTACCGCCTCCAACCCCATCAGATCCAGCTCCCGTACTCCCTGCTCGCCGATACAGCGGGCGAACTGGCTGGTATCGTGGCCAATGCCACGAATGAGCTGGCCGCCGTTGCGACCGGACGCCCCCCAGCCGACGCGGTTTGCCTCCAGCAGGGCCACCTTGTAGCCCGCCTGTGCCAGGTTGATGGCGGTATTGAGGCCGGTAAAGCCGCCACCAATGATGCAGACATCGACATTCAGCTCACCGCCAAGTTCTGGCCACTGCTGATTGTCGTTGCGGGTGGCCGCATAATAGGAGGCCACATGTTCCTGATATCCGTTGAACTTTCCTGCCTGCATACTCAGCATCCCGCCTTGGTGACCATGTGTTTACTAAAATAAACGACCTGTTATCGATAATACCCAGCCCCCCGCCACCAATCCAGTCAATGAGGATCACAGAAATGCAAAAGGCATCCCGGAGGATACCTTTTGCTTCGGTCACACCATGGGCTGATGGCCACGGCACTCTATTGACCCACATACACAAAAGGCGCCCCGAAGGACGCCTTTGCATGCAATCAAGATACGGTAACGAATTACAGTACGTTGATGGCGTTCAGGTCGGAGAAGGCTTTCTCCAGACGGGCGATCATGGAAGTCTGACCGGCACGCAGCCATACGCGCGGATCGTAGAACTTCTTGTTCGGCTTGTCAGCGCCTTCCGGGTTGCCCAGCTGACCTTGCAGGTAAGCTTCGTTGGTCTTGTAGAAGTGCAGCAGACCTTCCCAAGTAGCCCACTGGGTGTCGGTGTCGATGTTCATCTTCACTACGCCGTAGGAGATGGACTCGCGGATCTCTTCCAGAGTGGAACCTGAACCACCGTGGAATACGAAGTCCAGAGACTTGGCAGGCAGACCAAACTTCTCGGAAACGAATTTCTGGGAAGCGTCCAGGATGGACGGGGTCAGCTTGACGTTACCCGGCTTGTATACACCGTGTACGTTGCCGAAGGAGGCAGCGATGGTGAAACGCGGGCTGATCTTGGACAGACGCTCGTAGGCGTAAGCCACGTCTTCCGGCTGGGTGTACAGGGCGGATTGATCCATGTGGCTGTTGTCCACACCGTCTTCTTCGCCACCGGTGCAACCCAGTTCCAGCTCCAGAGTCATGTTCATCTTGGCCATGCGGGTCAGGTACTCGCAGCAGATGTCGATGTTCTCTTCCAGAGACTCTTCGGACAGATCCAGCATGTGGGAGGAGAACAGCGGCTTGCCGGTTTCAGCAAAGTGCTTCTCGCCTGCTTCCAGCAGACCGTCGATCCACGGCAGCAGCTTCTTGGCAGCGTGGTCGGTGTGCAGGATGACAGGTACACCGTAGGCTTCGGCAACGGCGTGAACATGCTTGGCACCAGAGATGGCACCTATGATGGCGGCTTGCTGGCCTTCCAGCTTCAGACCCTTGCCGGCGGTGAACACGGCACCACCGTTGGAGAACTGAACGATAACCGGCGCTTTGACCTTGGCAGCAGCTTCCAGTACGGCGTTGACGGAGTCGGTACCAACGCAGTTTACAGCTGGCAGAGCGAAGCCGTTCTCTTTGGCGATGGCGAACACTTTCTGAACGTCATCACCAGTGATCACGCCGGGTTTTACGAAGTCGAAAATTTTCTTAGACATGTTTAATCGTCCTGTTCTCGTATGCCGTTAATAAAAAATGGGGGGTTCATCATGAACCGGCACAGCGGCCACATGATAAACGAAACGGGAGGCTTTTGCCCCCCGTCCCGGGTCAATTAGGCTTTGGCGCGCTGTTCCAGCATCGCAACAGCCGGCAGTACCTTGCCTTCTACAAACTCCAGGAAGGCGCCGCCGCCAGTGGAGATGTAGGAGACTTTGTCGGCGATGCCGAACTTGTCGATGGCAGCCAGGGTGTCACCACCGCCAGCGATGGAGAAAGCCGGAGAAGCAGCGATGGCTTCGGCGATCACCTTGGTACCTGCGGAGAACTGGTCGAACTCGAACACGCCGACCGGGCCGTTCCACAGAATGGTCTTGGCGTTCATGATGATGTCGGCCAGAGCCTTGGCAGAGTCAGGGCCGATGTCGAAGATCATGTCGCCGTCGGTCACGTCGGAGACGGACTTGATGGTGGCCGGAGTGCTTTCTGAGAACTCGGTACCCACGACCACGTCTGTGGTGACCGGAATGTTGGTCTCGGCAGCCAGTTTCTTGGCGGTGTCGAGCAAGTCGTGTTCACACAGGGACTTGCCGACGTTGTGACCGGCAGCGGCGATGAAGGTGTTGGCGATGCCACCACCGACCACCAGCTGGTCAGCGATCTTGGAGAGGGATTCCAGTACAGTGAGCTTGGTGGAGACCTTGGAGCCGCCAACGATGGCAACCATGGGGCGCTCGGGTTTCAGCATGGCTTTGCCCAGGGCTTCCAGTTCACCGGCCAGCAGCGGGCCTGCACAGGCGATCGGGGCAAATTGAGCCACACCGTAGGTAGAACCTTCGGCGCGGTGAGCGGTGCCGAACGCATCCATTACAAAGACGTCACACAGGGCGGCGTATTTTTTGGCCAGCTCTTCGGTGTTCTTCTTCTCGCCTTTGTTGAAACGGCAGTTTTCCAGCACGACCAGCTCACCGGCGGCCACGTCTACGCCATCCAGGTAATCCTTGGCCAGGCGGACCGGGCAGGACAGAGCGTCTTTCAGATAGTTGACAACCGGAGCCAGGGAGAACTCTTCGTTGTATTCACCCTCGGTCGGGCGACCCAGGTGGGAGGTGATCATCAGCTTGGCGCCCTTTTCCAGAGCCAGCTTGATGGTCGGCAGCGTCGCCACGATACGTGCGTCGGAAGTGACCTTGCCGTCTTTTACCGGTACGTTCAGGTCAGCACGGATCAGAACGCGTTTACCCGCCAGATCCAGGTCGGTCATCTTGATAACAGACATATTCAGTCCTCTATATTTTCAGGTAATGTTAAAAACAGTAACCTTGCGCCCGTTCAGGCTCTCAGCCTGCGGCCATCATGGCCCGGGTGGTATCCAGCATACGGTTGGCGAAGCCCCATTCGTTATCGCACCACATCAACATCTTGACGAGGTTGGCATCGCTTACCCGTGTCTGGGTACCATCGATGATGCAGGAGTGTGCATCATGATTGAAGTCTACGGAGACCAATGGCTCCTCCGTGTAATCCAGAATACCGCTTAATGTACCTCTGGATGCCCGTTGCAGGGCTTGATTTACGTCAGTAACCGTCACTTTTTTACGAACAGTAATACTGAGATCCATTGCCGTTACGTTGATGGTCGGCACCCGTACCGCGATCGCCTCGAACTTGCCGGCGAAGTGGGGGAGGATTCGCTCCAACCCCTTTGCCAGCTTGGTATCCACAGGAATGATGGACTGGCTGGCAGCACGGGTTCGACGCAAGTCGCTGTGGTAGGCATCGATGACTTGCTGATCATGCATGGCCGAATGAATTGTCGTAATAGTACCACAATTTATCTCGAATTCTCGATGCAATGTTTCGATGACGGGCACCACGCAATTGGTGGTGCAGGAAGCGTTGGAGACGATCCGCTCCCTTCCCGTCAGCAGCTGATGGTTCACTCCGTAGACGATGGTGGCATCCACATCCGCATCCGCCGGATGGGAGAAGAGCACCTTGCCCGCCCCCGCGCCCAGATGCAGTTCGGCGTCGGCCCGCGAGCCGAATACACCGGTGCAATCGAGCACCACGTCCACCCCCAGCGCCCGCCAGGGCAGATTGGCGGGGTCCCGCTCGGCAAACAGGGAAATGAGATCCTCCCCCACCAGCATGCTGTGACCCGCCAATTGTACCGGATAGCGGAAACGACCGTGGCTGGTGTCAAAACGCGTGAGGTGCACCATGGCTTCAGGCGCCGCCAGCTCGTTGATGGCAACTATCTTGATGTTCTTGTCGCGCCCGCTTTCATAAAGAGCACGTAGCACGTTGCGGCCGATCCGCCCGTACCCATTGATGGCAATCTTGATCATGAAAAAAGTGTGTCCTTACCTGCAACAAAGGGACGAACGGATGGATGACTCACGACAGCAGGGCGTCCTGGAATACGCCACGGGCCAGCAGTGCGGCCCCGAACACACCGGCGCTGTCTCCCAGGGCTGGAGCAATAATGGGGGTGGCGAAGCGGGGATTAAAGAGGAAGGGCAAAATTGTCTGCCGCCCGGCGCTGTAGAGGCTCTGCACATTGCCGACGCCACCACCGATGACGATGACATCCGGATCGAGAATATTGACCACGTTGGCCAGCGCCTGACCGAACAGCAAGTGCAAGCGATCGATAGTGAGTTTGGCCACATGATCATAAGCCGTCGCCGCCGCAATCTGGGCCAGCGACAGATGACGCTTGGTCTTGGCCTGATACCAGGCCTCCAGCGCCGGGCCGCTGATGAGGGTCTCGACACAGCCACGCTTGCCACAGTAGCACTCGGGACCATCGGGGGAGAGCACATTGTGGCCCCACTCACCGGCGATGCCGTGATGGCCATTCAAGATACTGCCATTGATGACGATGCCGGAGCCCACGCCGGTGCCCATTATGATGCCGAACACCACCTTCGCATCGGGATGGTGCTGGCGCACCGCACCGAGATGGGTTTCCGCCAGGGCAAAGCAGTTGGCGTCGTTGGCGATGAGCACGGGAACGCCGAGCCTGCGTTCCAGATCTTCCTTGAACGGCTTGCCGTTGAGCTCGGTGGTATTGCAGTTCTTCATTACCCCTGTCTGGGGATCACGCGCGCCAGGCGTGCCCATGCCTATGATGGTTGGGCGCTGACCCAGTTTGAGCGCGCACTCCTCTACCAGTTTCGCAATCTGGCCGATCATATGCTGATAACCGCCCTGACGTTCAGTGGGGATGCGATGACGCAGCAGCACCTCGTCGCCATCCAGCACCACACACTCGCACTTGGTACCACCGAGATCGATACCCCAATCCAACGATTTCTTGCTCATCCTGTCTCCTGCCATGGCCAAGGATACTGCCGTGAGGACGCCACTTGTCCGGCCTCCTCACGGTCGCTCATCTTGCTTTTTCTGCGCCCAACGATGGCACAGTGTAACCCGAGCCCGAGCCATGATGCAGCACCAAACAAAGGCGTCTCCGGTCACCCAAAAAAGGTCCGGCACCAAAGCGCCAATAGCGCCTTTGCTTCATTTATGTGTTGAACAAGAGGTGGAAACGGTTGAGGTGATATCCCTTGGCCGAGAGATAGCAACACGAGCATTGAAGAGGTATGACGGGACCGCCATCGATGCCTTGATGCCGTGCAGATAAAGCAGAATATCTGCCCAGTCTTGACTGAACGGCACTGGCCTCAGGGCGCCTTCTTCATTGGATCCGACGGAGGCTGACCCGGCGTCACACCGGCTGGATCACCCTGGATGTAAATCTCCCGTCCATCCTGCTGATAGGACCGGTAATGGTTGCTGCCACAGCGATAACCACCGCCCGGCTGACTCATCAACTCACAGTTGACCGGCAATACTTCCAGCCACTTGATGGCCTGCTGGAAACGCAGCCACTCCTGCCATTCATGCTCCCGCGCCAGCTTGTCTCGCAGCGCGAAAGTGTCCTCAATGGACATGCCCTTGTTGACGATCACCTGGCCCGCCGCCGCAGGCAAGGCCGCCAACAGCAGCAAGAGTATGGGAATTCGCTTCATGGCAGTTTCCTGTATGACTTATTTCGAGAATTAAATTTAAAGCCTTATCAGGCTGTTACCCAGATCACAAAAACTAAACCAATCCAAATCCGGTCGGCTCACCTAGTTGTTTAGTATCACCCCGAGCAGGATGCACCATCATGAAACTGGCACAAGGTCTGTTGTTGAGTCTAGTGGTCGCATCGACGGTCGGGGCAAGCGAGGTCAACCTGAGCTGGCAGTGGCAATCTGCCGACGGGCAACAGAAGCGACTGCAACTGAATACCAACGAACGCATCATGTCGGTCAGCCGCCACGAAATGACCCTGCTCGATGCCGCCCTCAACTATCCGCTGGAGACACTCTACTCCTACATAAGCCCGCGCCTTTACAACAGTATCAACCTCATCAATCAGAACAGTCCCGAGACCGCCACCAAGTTTCGCAATCTGGAGCAGGCCTTCACTCTGCGCGACGACAGCATGGAGTCGACCCTGTTCTGGCAGGCTTACCAGCAATATCAGGACGACGCCTTCTATCAGATGCGAGTCGTGCCCTGCGTTCATCCATCCAACCGCAAGCTGCCCTGCGTGCGCCCCAATTACTCCCAGTTGTTCTACCAGTTCAAGGGGGATCTCAAACCCCTGGCAAAACAGTTTTCCGCCAAGGATCTGGCCACCAGCGTCGGCCTGTTGCAGGAGTGGCTGAGCGGGATACCCACGCCACCGGAACAGATGGATCACTTCGCCCCGCCCCTGCAGGCATTGCAGAACAACAAGGCAGACAGCGATGAGAAGGCACTGCTGATGGCAAGCCTGCTGGCAGAGCTGGCACCGCAATACATGCTCAGCATCATCTACCCGAATATCAGCATCGGCAGCGTCTCGCCAGCCTGGCTGGCCATCACGGCCGACAGTGGATTGAAAGGGGATACGGTAGTGATCGGCAATCAGCGCCACGTCTTGCTGACAGGTTCGCCCCTGCTGGTCGAACAGATGACCATGGCCAAGATCCCGCTGGTCAGCGAACCCTTGTACTAAGCTCTACACTCATCAAACCAGTTGATAACCAATTGATTTTTATCGACTGCGTGCCATCCTTGCCGCCTTTGTCCGCCGAGCTCAGCGCTGACGGGCGGCATCGTCGACGCCCTTGCGAGTTTATTTAACACTTTTTAAACAGATCCGATCAGTTTAGGATGAGTTCTGCCCCATTCCCTCAAGTGAAAAATCGTTATAACATAACAAAAGGAGTGTCATCAGGATGAAACATCTCGTACTTACTCTGGCGCTGCTGCCGACCCTGGCCATGGCTCACAACATCAAGGAGTCTGCCCAGGTGCCGCTGGTCAATATCAGCGACAAGGGTGAACTGGTGCTGAAAGAGAAAGAGGTCAGCTACCAACCCTGGCAAAGCAAGGTACTGACTGGCAAAGTTTTTCTGATCCAGCACATAGCGGGTCGCTCCAGTGCCAAGGAACTGAACGCCCCCATGATCGAGGCGATCAAAGCGGCCAAGCTACCCCACGACAAGTACCAGACCGTCACCATCATCAACAGCAATGACGCCATCTGGGGTACTTCCGGCTTTGTGAAGAGCAGTGCCGAAGACAGCAAGAAAGAGTTCCCCTGGTCCGCCATGGTACTGGATGCCAAAGGCATGGCTCGCAACGCCTGGGATCTCGCGCCGGAAAGTTCGGCCATCATACTGCTGGATAAAGAGGGCAAGGTGCTGTTCGCCAAAGACGGCCAGCTCGATGCCACCAATATTGCTACCGTGATGGGGCTCATCCAGTCCCATCTCTGAATCAGAGAGAAGGGGCGCTGACGGCGCCTTTTCATAAGGGTCTATGGGTCGTTCCAAGCTGAAAATCGGGTTGTTGCTGCTGGGCTGGTTGTGGATACAACCGGCGCTGGCACAACACCCGCTGGAAGCAGACCTGCCGGACCACAATCACAGCTGCCTTCTCTGCGCCCTCCATCTGGATGGCAAGCTGGCTCTGACGCCGACACTGCCAGTCCCACAGCCACTCTTTGTCGCAGGTCATCTCGCCCCCATCACTTTCACCACCCCGC
The DNA here is from genome assembly GCF_963900955.1 of Aeromonas sp. 9A. Taxonomy (NCBI): domain Bacteria; kingdom Pseudomonadati; phylum Pseudomonadota; class Gammaproteobacteria; order Aeromonadales; family Aeromonadaceae; genus Aeromonas; species Aeromonas sp. 9A. The sequence continues at coordinate 729,549 of NZ_CAWRFG010000001.1, read as the reverse complement.
AGCACAGGACCACAGGTCATTGCCGCATCCGCGCGCCTCCACCCCTCATCGCTTTTCCCTCTGAACATTCCTCTTATTAATTGTTTCGCAAGGATTAACGATGAAAGCAGTCACCTTATTACTGGCAGCCGCCGCCTTTGGCGTGCAAGCAAACCACGACGAGCATGAAAGCCACGGCCACGGTGCCCACGAGCACGGTCACGCTCACCTCAATCTGGTGCTCGATGGCAACCAGCTGATGATAGAGTTGCAGGCACCCGGCGCCGATCTGGTCGGATTCGAGCACGCAGCCAACAGCGATGCGGACAAGGCGCAATACGCCAAGGCCATGGCTCAGCTCAAGCAGCCTGATGCTCTGTTCAGTTTAGACCCGGCGGCGGGCTGCACCTTGACTCACCAGGAGCTGCGGGCGGCCAAGGAAGATCACGACCATGACCATGACCATGACCATGACCATGAAAAGGCTGGCAGCGATCACGATGAACACCACCATGACGAGGCGGGTCACGCCGATCTGGGGGCCATGTACACCTACACCTGCCAGACACCTGCCAAGCTGACCGGCCTGGAAGCCACCCTGTTCAGCGTCTACCCGAGCCTGGAAAAGCTGAGCGTGCAGGGCATCTTGCCCAGCGGCCAGACTGCGGCCGAGCTGACCCCATCCGCCAACAAGCTGAGCTGGTAATCCCATGAAAAAAGCCGTGGTTGAGATCCGCGATCTGGCCTTTTCCTGGCCGGGTCACGAGCCTGTACTCGATCTGCCCGCCCTCACCATATCCCAAGGTGAGCGGGTGTTTATCAAGGGGCCGTCGGGCTCTGGCAAGTCGACCCTGCTCGGCTTGCTGGCCGGGATCCAGACCGCCAACCACGGCACCCTGGAGGTACTGGGCCAACCATTGGCCCAGCTATCTGGCCGTGCCCGTGACCACTTCCGGGCGGCCAATCTGGGTTATATCTTCCAGCAGTTCAATCTGCTGCCATTTTTATCCGTGCTGGACAACGTCACCGCCGCCCTCACCTTCTCGTCCGAGAAACGGGCTCGTCTGCAGGGGAGCCCCGAACAGGAGGCGCACCGCCTGCTGGCAGAGCTGCAACTGCCGGCCGAAGCACTGCATCGCCCTGTTCACGCCCTCAGTATCGGTCAACAGCAACGGGTTGCCGCCGCACGGGCGCTGATAGGTTCGCCGCCGCTGGTGATCGCCGATGAACCCACCTCGGCCCTGGATACCGACAACCGGGCCGCCTTTATCAAGCTCTTGTTCGAAGAGTGTGACAAGCAGGGTTCGACCCTCATCTTCGTCAGTCACGATCCCTACCTCGAACCTCTCTTCCCGCGGGTTGAAAACCTGCAACAGCTCAACCGGAGGGCCATATGCTGACCATTCATCACCACGGCATGCGCCCGGCCAGATCCGCATGCGCAGATGCATCGCAACAACAAAACCGGAGGCTAACGTGCTGAAACTTGCTCTGCAAAGTCTCTGGGCCCGTCGTCTCACCGCCGGGCTGACCCTGCTGGCCGTGGCCATCAGCGTCACCCTGCTGCTCGGGGTGGAGCGGGTTCGTACCCAGGCCCGCGAGAGCTTTTCCAATACGGTATCTGGCACAGACCTTATCGTCGGCGCCCGCTCCGGCCAGGTGAACCTGCTGCTCTACTCGGTATTTCGCATCGGCAATCCCACCAACAACGTAGGCTGGGATGCCTATCAAGCCATCAAGCAGAAACCCGGCATGGCCTGGACCATTCCCCTCTCCCTCGGTGATTCCCACAAGGGCTTTCGGGTGCTCGGTACCAATGGCGACTACTTCACTCATTTGAAGTACGGCCAGCAGCAGTCACTGCAACTGCGGGAGGGGCGGCCGTTCGACACGCCATTCGAGGCGGTACTTGGCGCCCAGGTGGCAGAGAAGCTGGGCTACCAGCTGGATCAATCCATCATCATCGCCCACGGCGCCGGCAATACCTCCTTCAGCCAGCATGACAACCTGCCGTTCAAGGTGGTGGGAATACTGGCACCGACCGGCACCCCCATCGATCGCACCATTCATGTGCCGCTGGCCGGTATCGAGGCCATCCACCTCGGCTGGGATACGGGTCGTCACAGCAAGAATGTGACCGCCGAGCAGGCACTGGCGCAGGATCTGACGCCTAAGACCATTACTGCCTTCATGGTGGGGCTGAGCAACCGCATCCTGGCGTTCCAGCTCCAGCGCAGCGTCAATACCTACAGAGGCGAGCCGCTGATGGCGATCCTGCCGGGGGCGGCCCTGCAGGAGTTGTGGAGCCTGATGAGCGTGGCAGAAACCGCGCTCTCGGTGATCGCCGGATTTGTGGTGGTGGCGGGCCTCATCGGCATGCTGACCACACTGCTGGCGGGGCTCAACGAGCGGCGGCGCGAGCTGGCCATATTGAGATCCCTCGGCGCGGGTCCGGCCCACCTCTTCCTGCTGCTGGCGCTGGAGGCGATGGCCCTCACCACAGCGGGCATAGCCGTCGGGGTAGCCGCGCTCTATCTGGGGCAAGGGCTTGCCACTCCCTGGTTGCTCAGCCACTATGGCCTGCAATTGAGCCTGGGGCTGCCCAGCGCCTATGAATGGCAACTGCTGGGGCTGGTGTGGCTGGCTGGCATGGTGATCGGCCTGCTGCCAGCGGCCCGCGCCTACCGTTACAGCCTGAGCGATGGCATGAGCATCCGGGTCTAGTGAGCGACAAACAGAAGGACAGATGATGAAGTGGAAAATAATGGCGCTGCTGGCCAGCCTGCTGGTGCTGCCGGCAGTGGCCGCCGATTACAAGACCATCGACTGGGATGTGCTGATCCCGGAAGGGGAAAGGCTGCTGCCACCGCCCCAGGTCAACCATGAAGATCCCATGTCGGTTCCTCAACCCGTGGGGGGCGTCAATCAGAAGCTGGATCAGCAGGATGTGCGTATTCCGGGGTTCGTGGTGCCGCTGGAGGGAGATGCCAAGAAGATCACCGCCTTCCTGCTGGTGCCCTACTTCGGCGCCTGCATCCATGTGCCGCCACCCCCGACCAATCAGGTGATCTATGTGAGCTATCCCAAGGGCGCCCCCGTGGATGATCTCTGGGACGCCATCTGGGTGAAGGGCAAGATGCGCACCATCAGTTCCAGCCATGAAATGGCGACCGCCTCCTACTCCATGGAAGGGATCGAGGTCAGCGTCTACGAAGAGTGATCCTGGCCATGAAAGGTGCTCGGGCACTGGCCACCATGACGCACACCCCGGCCCTGCAATAACGCCAGTCACGAGACGGCCTCCGTTCGGAGGCCATTTTTTGTCCCGTCACGGGCAAAAATCCAGACATAGTCCCTGCCTGAGGGATTGCCCGCCATGCCGGTTGGAGTAACATTCAAGGCCAAACCTTGCGATCACGGAGCCAGCATGGCTGACCTGCCCCCGCCCAAGAAAGAGAGTGCCATCCTGAGCAGCCAGGAGCAGACCCTGCGCCTGGCCCGCAGCCGCGGCATCGATGGCATGCTCACTCGCAACAGCGACAGCACCTTCGAGCAACGCGCCACCTTTCGCCATCTGGCGGATCAAGCCGCTCGCCAGCGCAACTTGGAAGCCATCATGGTGATGGCCTCCCGTCACTGTGAGGAGACGGCTGCCGGCGGCGAGATGGACAGCGACTGGCTGACCCGCTTCCTGCAACTGGCGGAAGACATCAGCATGGTGCCCATGCAGCAGCTGTGGGGCCGCATCTTCGCCATCGAGGTCGCCACTCCCGGCCGCTTCTCCATCCGCGCCCTGACCACCCTCAAAGAGATGACCCAGCGCGAAGCCATGCTGTTTCAGCGAGTCTGCGCCCTCTCCTGCCACTATGCGGGCAGCGATGAGCAGCGTCTGCTGCTGGGGCTGCACAAGGGTGCCAGCCTGCTCACCCGCGCCAAGGTGACCCGTCTTGGCCTTGGCAAATACCGGCTCCCCTACAACGCCATGTTGCAACTGTTCGAACTGGGCTTGCTGCACAGAGGGGAGCTGGAATCCGGTCCGCTGCCCGCCGATGGGGTGGAGCTGGCCTTCGGCAACCAGCACTGGCGCCTGCAACGCAAGCAGGCCAACATCACCCTGCTTTACTACCGCCTGACGCCTGTGGGCAATGAACTCGCCCATCTGCTGCAAGAGTCGCCACTGGAGGAGTACTTGCAGGACTTGAAAACCGTGCTGGTGCAGGGGCTGCAGATAGAGACCATGACGCTGCCCCCGCCGCCCGAACAAGATCCCCTCTCGCCGACACCCACCGTCTGATCCCAGGGGAGCCCGTGGCGGGCTCCCCTGTCATGACACGCCTGTCCCCCCATCTTGCGAAATTCCCCCTGTTGCTCCCAAATCGGTTCTCGAAATGCGAATCGATCTGTTTGATCACCCCTCCATGATCCGGACTCCCGGCAAAGTCTGACCATTTTGGTCGGATAAAGCCTCTATTTACAAAATTATCACCAAAGGTGTCACCTTGGTGCGCCACTTGCACTGGCAATACGTCTTTCCTAACAACCCCATTCTGGAGCAGCTCCATGAGAGTCAACCAACCCGTTACTCAGCGCGAACGCCTCTATCCGGACCACCAGAACCTGATCTCCACCACGGATCTGGAAAGTCGCATTACCTATGCCAACGATGAATTCTGTGACATCGCAGGATTCAGCCCTGACGAGTTACGAGGTCAACATCACAATCTGGTGCGCCATCCGGATATGCCCAAACAGGCCTTTGCAGATATGTGGCACCACATCAAGGAGGGAAAGAGCTGGATGGGGCCGGTCAAGAACCGCTGCAAGAATGGCGACCACTACTGGGTCAGCGCCTTTGTCACCCCGATCAAAGACACAAATGGACGGATAGCCGAATTTCAATCGGTACGTACTGCACCGAGCGAAGCGCTCAAACAGCGTGCTGAGGGCGTCTATGCCGACCTGCGCAATGACAAGGTTCCACTGGCTCTCAGGCTGCCCACCTTCTCCCATACCCTGACCATCAACCTCTGCCTGTTGCTAAGTCTGGCAACCATGCTTGGCCTGGGTTACAGCCAGGGCATTAACTGGCAACTGACGCTGGCAGCCCTCCCGCTGGCACTCGCGGCTGTGGTTATCCATGCCCTCTCCCGCCGTCTGGGCAAGCTTAACAAGATGGCTCGCAGCCGCTTTGACAACCCGCTGATGCAGCTGCTCTATACCAACAAGGTCGACAACATCGCCGCCATCGAGCTCGCCATGTTGATGAATCAGGCCGAGTTCAATGCCGTACTGGCCCGCACCCAGCAAACCTGCACTCAAATACTGCAGGCCGCAGAAGGGGATCTGCGCAACGCCGAATCCATCACCGACAACCTGCAACAGCAGCAAGCCGAGACCAATCAGGTGGCCACCGCCATCACAGAGATGTCGGAGTCCATCCGCGAGGTATCGCAAAGCTCCAGCGACGCCTCCAGCCTGCTGGACGAGACGACCGACCTGTTCAGGAACGGCAACAGCAGCGTCGCCGAGACAGTGGCGGCCGTGGCAGGCATGAACAGCGAGCTGACTACCTCAAAGACGGTCATCAGCGAACTGGTTGGCCACTGCCGCGATATCGACGGCATTCTCGATGTGATCAACAACATCGCCAATCAGACCAACCTGCTGGCGCTCAATGCGGCAATTGAAGCGGCCCGCGCCGGTGAAGCGGGTCGGGGATTCTCGGTGGTGGCGGACGAAATCCGCTCGCTTGCCATCAAGACCCAAGCCTCCACCAGCGAAATTCAGAAGATGATCACCGAGCTGCAAACCAGCGCCGGGGATGCTGAGCAGGCAATGGAGAAAGGGTGTCAACTCTCGGAGAGCTGCCAGCAAAAAGCGTCGGCTACCGGCAGCATACTGCAGCAGATCAACAGCATGTTGCAGCAGGTTGCATCTGGCAGCGGCCAGATTGCCCAGGCGGTACAGGAACAATCTCATGTGACTGCCGAGATCAACCGCAATGTACTCAGCATCAAGACCCTGGCCGATGACTCCAGCACAGGCAGCCAGCACGCCGTGCACGGCATCACCCAGCTGGTGGATCAGTTGAGCGATCTCGACCGGCTGGTACGCCAGTTCCAGAAAACCGCCCCGGCGAGCCAAAGCCGCTACGAAGTGGCCACCACCCGCGCCGTGCCGGTACGCCAAGCCAGATAACCACTACACAAACAATCACCGCAGACAAACCCTATGGGCCTTTGGGCCCATAGGGTTTTTAATGCCCGCCAGCAAGAGGACGGCACAGCCGTTTCCTCGTCCGCTCTCCCTCTGTGCTGATGGCCGCCGCGGTTGAGCGACCACATTTAAACCCATTGCTGATTAATTTATTGATCTTGCTCAGGAAATGGCCCGCTTACGCTTTTCACCCCAGCCCCATTCGGTAACATATCCGCCTGGCAACCTCTTGTCGGAGTCAACCATGAGTCAAGCCAGTTCCAAATCGCCGGTAAAAGCAGCAGACTGGAGGCTGGAATTCAGGGGCGGTAGCGTGGTTTTTGTAAGTTGGCACAGCGCGTAGCGAAGACCAACAGACAAGTTCTTCAGCGTTAAAGGGAAAAATATGGATGTCATTAAGGCTTTAGAAATCATCTCAGCATTGTCAGAAGGTGTTAATCCTGAAACCGGTGAAGAGTTATCTGAAGAAAGCTGCTTCAATCAGCCGGAAGTCATTAGAGCTTTATTTATCGCAAAACAGAGCCTCGAAGCATCAATCATTTCTGAAAAGCGTAAATCTGATTTACCAGAAAATGCTGGGAAGCCGTGGAAGCCAGACGAAGATGAGCTATTGGCAAATAGCTTTGATTCAGGCTTAGGTGTTGATGAATTATCAAGAATCCATAAAAGAACAAAAGGTTCCATTGCCTCCAGGTTAGTTCGTCTAGGTAAAATAAATGAGCGTTCCGATATTTATACTCGGTAGCCTCGCTCTTGTAGGTTGGCGCAGAGCGTAGCGAAGCCCAACAGACTAGCATTATTACGCCAACCAGAGCGAAATAATCATGAAATAGGTCATTTGGTAAAATAATTTGCAGATACGTTTCGCGGTAAACGTTGGGCTTTACTTCGTTCAGCACCAACCTACGACTTTGTCAGCCCAACATACGAGATGTATCGAAAAGTATTCGAAAATCGCCTCTATTTATTGTATATTTGAACGGTGGTTTTGTGTTTGTTAAGGGTTGATACGAGTGTCAAATAGATTTGGATTTACAGGAAAGTCTAACTTTTTCAAAGACCTAGGAGTGTCTTTTGGAAAGGGGGCTTATATCGTGTCGTCTGCAATTGGAACAATTTCTTTATCGCTGGGGTGTGCCTTTGTAGGTTCTTATGTCATCAAGACTGAATGGGGTAAATTTCAAGATTTTTCCGGCTTTACTAAGTTTCTTCTACACAACCCATGGGGTTATATCTTAGTTGGTATTGTTTTATTTTGTGTTGGCGCACTAGGAATCTATAAAGATCAAAGTGAAATGGCATCTGATAACAAACGATTAAATAACGAAAACTCAGCATTGAAAGAAAATAAAACAAATTTTGAACGCTCTAAAGAAGACGAAATACAAGCATTAAAAATAAAGGTTGACAGGTCGCAAGAAGAAGCACAATTACACAGGTCCAAAGTTAGTGAAATTCATAGCAGTTTAGTGGAGTCTTGGCTTAAAGGTATTGCCAAGTCTATAGACTTGGATACGCACTCTAGAGTTTCTATTTACCATGAAGATGATGAAAGCTTTTCAATATTAGCTAGATACTCTCAAAACCCTGCACTATCAAAGATGCATAAGCAACGATTTGCGCTTAATCAAGGTGTAATAAGTCAGAGTTGGGAGCATGGACGCTGGTATGAATGTGAAGCACCATCATATACTACAGATAAAGATGAATATGATAAGTATATGATGGCTCGCTACAAATATACTCAAGAAGAGTTAGATGCTATTAAGATGAAAAGCTGCCGATATTTCGGCCTCGCGATAGTAGATGTTGATGATCATATTGGTGTAATTCTTTTTGAAAGTACAAAAGAAGAAAGCTTTAATGACGAAGTGCGAGAAAGCATCATTAGTTATTGTGAAAAATATCAAAGCCATTTGTGTGCATTTGTAAGAAATGGTCGAAACTACGATAAGGCTTCATCGAGAAATCATCATAAATCTCAAGTTAACATGGAAGATATAGCCTCCTTAAAGGAGATATTGAAATGAATAGACTTCAAAAAATTATTGCATATTTCTGCGTTAAATATCCTCATAAAGGTGAATTATCAAAAGCTAGACTAACAAAGCTAGTTTACCTAGCAGATTGGTTTAGCGCTTTAATCGATGATCGTCAGCTCACTGATATTGACTGGTTGTTTAACCATTACGGACCTTATGTAGATGATGTGGTTGAAGTAGCTAGCCGCAGCCCTTATTTTTCCATAGTTTCAGAACAAACCATGTACGGTTCTGACAAGTACCTCATTAGCTTTAATGGTCACTTTGATGAAAGTTCCCTGCCATATAGAGAGCGTCAAATATTAGATTTTGTAATTAATAAAACCAAGAATTTATATTTTGACGACTTTATTGACTATGTATATTCAACATACCCTGTTGAATCCAGAAACCGTTATTCAAGACTCGATCTAGTGTCACTTGCTCGTGAGTACAATGACCTAACTAACAATTAAAAATTGATTCGCAACGCATGGGGTTTTTACTATGCGTTGCGTTCAGCCCGTAGGTTCGAATAGCGCAGCATATTCGGACAATCGCGAATAACCCCGCCGCGATATAAGCAAGGATAGGAAGATCCTCTTGCGGGGTTGCTATCGACCGCTTTGAAGCAGCTCAAGGCTCGCTGGCGCCACTCAACAACTACAGGTAGTTCCCCTGCCGCAGTGCAGTCAATAGCTCATCCACCAGCGCTTCCACCGATTTACCGGCGTTCAGCAGATGAATTTCAGGCTGCTCCGGCGCCTCATAGGCAGAGTCGATACCGGTGAAGTTGCGAATTTCCCCTGCCCTAGCCTTCTTGTAGAGCCCCTTGGGGTCACGCTCTTCACAGACGGCGAGCGGCGCATCGACAAAGACCTCGACAAACTCGTCAGCGCCCAACAGATTGCGCACCAGTTCCCGTTCGGCACGGAACGGCGAGATAAAGGCGGTGAGCACGATTAAGCCCGCATCCACCATGAGTTTTGCCACCTCGCCGACCCGGCGGATATTCTCCTGGCGGGCCGCATCATCGAAACCGAGATCCCCGCACAGGCCGTGGCGCACATTGTCCCCATCCAGCAGGTAGGTGTGCTTGCCCTCGGCCGCCAGCGCCTGTTCCAGCGCCCCTGCCAGGGTGGATTTGCCCGCCCCGGAGAGCCCGGTAAACCAGATCACCAGCGGCTTTTGCCCCTTCAATTCGGCCCGGCTCTGTTTGCTGACAGCATGCTGGTGCCACACTATATTGCTCATCTAAAACTCCTTGTTTGGCATTGACGCTGCCACGCTGAAACTCTCTCTGACCCCCCGCAGCCAAGCCGCTGCCCATCAATGGACGGCTTGCCGGTGCCATGGTCATGATTGCTCATCTCAACCCCTTGGATCGCGACGCATGACCCGGCCTTTATCACCCGCCATCACGCCTCAGAACGGAAACAGCAGGGGCACCATGATAATCACCCCCAGGCTGTAGGCCAGGGAGACCGGCAGCGCCAGCTTGAGGTAATCCGGCATCTTGTAATTGCCCGCCGCATAGACCATCAGATTGGTCTGGTAGCCATAGGGCAGGATAAAGCTGGAACTTGCGCCAAACAGCACCGCCAGAATAAACGGCATGGTCGAGACGTCCATGCTGAGCGCCAGCTGGTAGCCCATGGGGAAGGCCAGCGCAGCAGCGGCGTTGTTGCTCATCAGCTCGGTCAGTACCAGGGTAAACAGGTAAATGCCGATAAAGGCGATGATGGGGCTGGAACCGTTGAACTCCCCCATCAGCCAGTCGGCAATCAGTTTGGCCAGACCGCTCTTCTCAAGCTGATCGGCGATGGCGAGCGCACCGCCCACCACCAGCCAGATATCGAGCGGAAAGCGGCGGCGGATCTCGTCCAGGGTCAGGATGCGGGAGAACAGCAACGCCACCAGCATCATGAGCAGCCCCTTGAACAGCGGCACCAGCTCAAACACCGACAGTGCCAGCACACCGAGGAAGCCCAGCACAACGGCGGCGCTGCGCTTGCCATCGAGGCGGGTGGAGGCCTCTAGCCCGCTCACCACCACGAACTCCCGCGACAGGGACTTGTTGCTGGCAAACTTGGGACCAGGGGCCAGCAGCAGGGTATCGCCGGCGTGCAGCTCAATCTGGCCGAGGCCGCCGGTAAGCTGGGTCTCGCCCCGGCGCACCGCCAGCACCACGGCATCGAAGTGGGTACGGAACTCGGCATCCTTGATGGATTGCCCCACCAGTCGCGAGCTGTGGCTGACGATCACCTCCACCAGATGCTGGCCGTTGAGACGATGCTGGCCGTAGAGATCCAGCCCCTTCATCTCCTGCAACACGCCAACGCTCTCCACCTCGCCGCAAAACAGCAGCACGTCCCCTTCGTGCAGCTCGTGTTCCGGTTGCACCGGGCAGATCACCTGGTCGCCACGAATTACTTCCGCCAGATAGAGGCTTTTGAGGCTGCGCAGGCCGTTCTCCTTGACGCTGCGCCCCGCCAGCGGCGAACCGGCGCCTACCTTGGCTTCGAGAAAATAGCCGGACTCCCGGCTCATCTCGGTATCCTGCTCCGGCAGATAGCGGGCAAACAGCAGCACGGCCGCCAGACCGGTCAGCAGGGTGCCGCCCCCCACCATAAAGAAATCGAACATGCCCAGTGGCTCGGCGCCCATCTTCTCGAGGAAGCTGTTGACGATGAGATTGGTGGAGGTGCCGATCAGGGTCAGCACGCCGCCAAAGGTGGCGGCGAAGCACATGGGCAGCAGCAGCCGGGAAGGCGCATGATTGGGATTGCGTTTGATCGCCCCCAGCATGGAGGCCACCACGGCCGTGTTGTTGACGAAGGCCGACAGGAAAGCAGTGGAAAACCACAGCTTGATCAATACCTTGTTGAATGAGCCCGAACCCACCAGATTGGCGAACCAGCTCATGATGCGGGTTTTTTCCACTGCCAGCGATACCAGCAGCAACAGCACCAGCGTCAGCAGGGCGCTGTTGGTGTAACCCGCCGCCACGGCGTTGATGTCCGCCAGTCCACTCAAATAGGTGATGAGCACGGCGCCCGAGAAGAGCAGCGCCGGGCGGAGTTTGCCCTGGATCAGCAGGGCGACGAGGGCAGCCAGCAGACCCAGCACCAGGGATTGTTGCCAGGTCATGGGGTTACTCCTTGCCGATGGCGAGTGCTTGCCAGTGCGGGAAGTGCTTGCGTACCAGGGCGTTGAGCTCGATTTCAAACTCGCTGTATTGCTCCGCTTTGCCACCAAGAGTCACTGCTTTCGCAGCCAGGCCTTCCACTATCATGCCCGCCCCGACGGTGACGTTGGTCAACCGGTCGATCAGGATGAAGCTGCCGGTATCGCGGATATCCGTGTATGGATCAAACGCCACAGGGTCGGTCAGGCTCACTTCGCACAGACCGATTTCGTTAAGATGCAGTTCGCTCGCCTCCAGCTCGTCCAGCTTGTTGATTTCGATGCGATGACGGATGACCTCCACCTGACCACGGGTCTTCTTGGTGGCCAGCTTGACGTCATAGACACGGCCCGGTTGCAGGGACTCCTCCCCCATCCAGACGATGTGGGCCAGCAGGTTCTGGGTCACCTGAGGCTTTTTCGCCGCATCCACCAGCAAATCGCCGCGGCTGATGTCGATTTCATCGGCAAAAGTCACAGTGATGGCCTGACCCGGCAGGGCGTACTCCAGATCCCCGTCGAAGGTCACGATGCGGGTGACTGTGCTCTCTTTGCCGGACGGCAGCACCGCCAGCTTGTCGTCGACCCGCAAAATACCGGCCGCGAGCGTACCCGCAAAGCCGCGAAAATCCAGGTTCGGGCGGTTCACGTACTGCACCGGCAGACGGACCGGATGGCGCTCCAGCTCACGCTCAACGTCGGCAGACTCAAGCAGTGAAAGCAGAGTCTCACCCTGATACCAGGCCAGCTTGTCGCTTTGGTTGACCACGTTGTCGCCGTCCAGCGCCGAGACAGGCACTATCTGTATGGTGTCGACGTTGAGCTTTTTGGCAAATTCGCGGTAATCGGCACTGATGCGATCGAACACCTCCTGGCTGAACTCCACCAGATCCATCTTGTTGACCGCGACCACGAACTGCTTGATGCCCAAGAGGCTGGCGATAAAGCTGTGACGACGGGTCTGATCCAGCACGCCCTTGCGGGCATCGATCAGAATGATGGCCAGATCGCAGGTGGAGGCACCGGTGGCCATGTTGCGGGTGTACTGCTCGTGGCCCGGGGTATCCGAGATGATAAATTTGCGTTTCGCCGTCGAAAAATAGCGGTAGGCCACGTCTATGGTGATGCCCTGCTCGCGCTCGGCCTGCAGGCCATCCACCAGCAGCGCCAGATCCAGCTTCTCGCCTGTGGTGCCAAGCTTCTGGCTGTCGGACTCCAGCGCTTTGAGCTGATCTTCATAGATCTGCTGGGAGTCATGCAGCAGGCGACCGATCAGGGTGCTCTTGCCGTCGTCCACGCTGCCGCAGGTGAGAAAACGCAGCAGGCTCTTGTGCTGCTGGGCGTGCAGGTAGGCTTCAATGCCCTGTTCGCTGATGGCGGTCTGAATATGGTTGTTCATGATGCGATTCCTTAGAACATTTTTTTAGAAATAGCCCTGACGCTTCTTCTGCTCCATGGAGCCTGCCTGATCGTGGTCAATCAGCCGTCCCTGCCGCTCGCTCGAAGTGGTGAGCAGCATCTCTTCGATGATCTCCGGCAGCGTGGTGGCATCAGATTCGATGGCCCCGGTCAGCGGGTAGCAGCCGAGGGTACGGAAGCGCACCAGCTCCTGCTTCACTTCATCTTCAGGGCCGATGGGCATGCGCTCGTCATCCACCATGATCTTGATGCCATTGCGCTCAACGACCGGGCGCACGGCCGCGAAGTAGAGCGGCACTATGTCGATGTTCTCGAGATAGATGTATTGCCAGATATCCAGCTCGGTCCAGTTGGAGAGCGGGAACACCCGGATGCTCTCCCCCTTGTTGACCTGGCTGTTGTAGACGCGCCACAGCTCGGGACGCTGGTTTTTAGGATCCCAGCGGTGAGACTTGTCACGGAAGGAGTAGACCCGCTCCTTGGCACGGGACTTCTCCTCGTCACGACGGGCACCGCCGAAGGCAGCATCGAAGCCGTGCTGGTTGAGCGCCTGCTTGAGCCCTTCGGTCTTCATGATGTCGGTGTGCTTGCCGCTGCCGTGCACGAAGGGGTTGATCCCCATGGCGAGGCCGTCCGGGTTCTTGTGGACGATGAGATCCAGCCCGTACTTTTTGGCGGTCTCGTCGCGAAACTTGATCATCTCCTTGAACTTCCAGTCGGTGTCGACGTGCAGCAAGGGGAACGGGATCTTGCCCGGATAGAAGGCCTTGCGGGCCAGGTGCAGCATGACGGAGGAGTCCTTGCCGATGGAGTACATCATCACCGGGTTTTCAAATTCGGCAGCCACCTCGCGGATGATATGGATGCTCTCGGCCTCCAGTTGCTGCAAATGCGTCAGTCTTTCACGGTCCATGTCGGGTCCTCTGGTCTGGCTAACGCGCCGGGTCAGGGCGCGATTCGGGTTCAGGTCGGTGCCGCTGTCGCCGCACCGTCAAATCGATTCATGGTCACAACATTCAGGAGTGGGGATCAGGCCAGGTTGACCAGCTTGAGGTCGCAGCCATTCATGTCAGCACCGGCTTGCACATCGCACTTTTCACCACTCTTTTCCCCAAACCAGGCCAGCTGTTTGCGCAGGGAGACCACTTCACCGATGACGATGAGGGACGGACTCACTGCTTGCTGGGCCAGCACAGCCAACTCAGCCAGGGTGCCGGTCAGCACGCGCTGACGGGCCGTGGTGCCCCGCTCTATGATGGCGATGGGGGTTTGGCTGCTGCGGCCGTGGCTCACCAGTTGCAGCTGGATATGTTCGGAGCGCATCAGCCCCATGTAGATAACCAGGGTCTGCTGGGTCATGGCGAGCTGCTGCCAGTCAGGCTCCTTGCCCTCTTTCTGGCAGTGGCCGGTAATAAAGACGGCACTCTGAGCGTGGTCGCGGTGGGTAAGCGGGATACCGGCATAAGCGGTGGCGCCAGCGGCGGCCGTGATGCCGGGCACCACAGAGAAGGGGATCCCCTCTGCCGCCAGCACCTCCAGCTCCTCGCCGCCACGGCCAAACATGAAGGGATCACCGCCCTTGAGGCGCACCACACGGTTACCCGCCCTGGCGTACTCCACCAAGAGACGGTTGGTCTCTTCCTGGGGCACGCTGTGGGCACCGGCCTTCTTGCCGACCGAGACCAGGGTGGCATCACGGCGCACCAGATCCAGGATCTCCGGAGAGACCAGCTGGTCATAGAGCACCACTTCCGCCTGCTGAATTTGTTGCAGCGCCTTGAGGGTCAACAGGCCCGGATCGCCCGGGCCCGCACCGACCAGCACCACCTCGCCCACCTCGCTCTGGGCCTTGTCGAGCCCGTCATTGAGCCAGGTTTCGGCACTCTGCCAATCCTGCTTTTCGATAAGCCCGGCCAGAGTGTTGGAGGCAAAGGCCCGCTCCCAGAAGCGGCGGCGATCAGAAATGGATGAGAGCACCTGCTTGGCCTTGTCACGCACCCGACCGGAGAGCTCGGTGAGCCCCCCCAGGTGGCGGGGCAGCAGACTCTCGAGTCGCTCGCGCAACAGACGCACCAGGACAGGGGCCTTGCCACCGCTGGAGACGGCAACCATCAGGGGCGAGCGATCTATGATGGAGGGAAAGATGAAACTGGAGCGTTTGGGGTCATCCACCACATTGACGAACAGACCCAGCTGGTTGGCACTCTGATAGACAAGCGCGTTGACTTCGAGATTGTCGGTGGCGGCCACCACCAGCAGCTGACCGGCCAGGTGCGCCGGGGTGAAGCGCTCGACCAGATGGGTGAAACGGCCAGCAAATTCGGCGAATTCGGGTTCAATCTCGGGGGAGACCAGGGTCAGCCTTGCGCCTGCCGCCAGCAGCAGACGCGCCTTGCGCAGGGCAACCTCGCCCCCGCCTACCAGCAAGACGGGGCAGCCTTCCAACCTGGCAAACATAGGTAAATAATCCATTTCGGCCCATCCCTCGGAACACGACTAATATGGGGCGACTATAGGCAGGGCTGCTTATCCCTCAAAATAATAAAAAATGCTTTTTAATGCATTTTAGTAATTAGCAAAGCCATATGATGACAAAGGCGGACGATCATCCTTGTGGTGCTCGGCGCAAGGCCATAGGCTAGTGAATGTGTTTCATAAGGAGCTAGATAATGAATGAGTCATTGATTGTGCTAGGGATCTTCGTGTTCCTGGTGATCGTCACCCTGGGTGCCGGCATCAAGATAGTGCCGCAAGGCTACAACTGGACAGTGGAGCGCTTCGGCCGCTACACCCGCACACTCTCCCCCGGCCTCAACCTGCTTATCCCCTATGTGGATAGAGTCGGTCACAAGATCATCATGATGGAGCAGGTGCTGGACATACCGGCGCAAGAGGTGATCTCCCGCGACAACGCCAACGTCACCATAGACGCCATCAGCTTCGTGCAGGTGGTGGATGCCCGCAAAGCCGCCTACGAGGTCAACGATCTCACCAGCGCCATTCGCAATCTCACCATGACCAATATGCGGACAGTGCTGGGCGCCATGGAGCTGGACGAGATGCTCTCCCAGCGCGACACCATCAACGAGAAGCTGCTGCGCACCATGGATGCCGCCACCGCCCCCTGGGGCATCAAGGTGACCCGGATCGAGATCAAGGATGTCCGTCCGCCGCTGGCACTGGTGGAAGCCATGAACGCCCAGATGAAGGCCGAGCGCCAGAAACGGGCCGAAGTGCTGGAAGCCGAAGGGGTGCGTCAATCCAAGATCCTCAAAGCCGAGGGGGAGAAGCAGTCCCAGATCCTCAAGGCCGAGGGTGAGCGTCAGGCCGCCTTCCTCGCCGCCGAAGCACGGGAACGGGCTGCCGAGGCGGAAGCCAAGGCGACTCATATGGTCTCCAAGGCCATTGCCGAGGGGGATATGCAGGCCATCAACTACTTCGTGGCCCAGAAGTACACGGAAGCACTGGCCCGTATCGGCGAAGGCCCCAACAGCAAGATCATCATGATGCCGCTGGAAGCGGGCAGCCTGATCGGCTCGATAGCCGGCATGGCCGAGATGTTCAACAAAGATGGCAAGGGTAACAAGTCATGACAGCCCTGCTCGAGGGGCTGACCCACTGGCACTGGCTGGGGCTGGGTTTCATCCTCTTGGCCATAGAAGTGCTGGGGTCGGTGGGCTTTCTGCTCTGGACCGGCATAGCCGCGCTGGAAGTGGGGCTGCTGCTGCTGCTGTGGCCCTTCGGCTGGCAGGCGCAACTGCTGTTGTTTGCGGTGCAATCCCTGCTCACCACCTGGGCCTGGTGGCGCTGGCAGCACAAGCGCGACCGCTCGGGCCGTGATGCGGCCGCTCCCATCAATGAACGGATGCAGGGTTATGTGGGTCGGGAGCTGGTGTTGCTGGATGACGTGGTGCAGGGGCTGAGCCGGGTCCATCTGGATGACACCGTCTGGACGGTGCGCAGCCAGATGCCGCTCACCGCTGGCAGCCGGGTCAAGGTGGTCGGGACGGATTCCCATATCCTGCTGGTGGAACCCTTGCCCTGACCCGGCGAGCGAACACCGGCTTCACCACACCAAAAAGGGCTCCACGGAGCCCTTTTTCATGAAGTGACGCAGCGGGTTAGAAGCCATCATCTTCGAGGGCAGCGCGCAGCAGATCCTTCCAGCTGATGATGCCGACCAGGGCGCCATTTTCCAGCACCGGCAGGCAGGAGACCCCCTTCTTCAGCATCAGCTTGACGCCGTCACGGACCGGCAGGTGGGAAGCAATGGTGACGGGCTGGCGACTCATGATCTGGTGGGCCCGCCGGTTGAGGGTCTCGGTATCTCGGCTCATCTCGGCCTCGGAGTCGAGGTAGGGGCTGATGGCGCGGAACAGATCCCTGTCCGAGATGACTCCCACCAGTTGATCCTCTTCCAGCACCAGCAGGTGGCGAAAGCGGGCCTGCTCGAAGATATCCTTGATGACACTGAGCCGATCGTCCATGGAGACAGTGGCGACCCGGGTCGTCATGATGTCCTTGATAAGCATGCTAACCTCCCGTAACCCGACTGGTTTCTCTGTTATGGCATCTTTTTACCACGCCAGCCAGTCGCCCGTCCTTAGCCCAAGTGCAAATCTGCGCCATTTCACGTAAGATCCGCGCCAGATTTTCTCCTCCATTTTGAGCAAGCAGACCCCACCCATGATAGTTGCCAGTCAAATCGAACTGATCCGCGGCGGCCGCAAGCTGCTGGACAACGCTTCCGCCACCATTCACCCGGGCCACAAGGTGGGCCTGGTGGGTAAAAATGGCAGTGGCAAGTCCACCTTTTTTGCACTGGTACGGGGCGAGCTGGCCATCGACAGCGGCAGCTTCAGCCTGCCCGCCGGCTGGCAGATTGCCGGTGTGGCCCAGGAGACGCCGGCGCTGGACTGCTCTGCGCTGGACTACGTGATCGACGGCGACAAGGAGTTCCGCTCACTGGAAGCCCAGCTGGCCCAGGCCGAGCTGGATGACAACGGCATACTGGTGGCCGAGCTGCACGGCAAGCTCGATACCATAGGCGCCTACAGCATTCGGGCCCGCGCCGCCGAGCTGCTGCACGGTCTGGGTTTTGGCGACGAGCAACTCGGCTCGCCGGTACGCAGCTTCTCCGGTGGCTGGCGCATGCGTCTGAACCTGGCCCAGGCCCTGCTCTGCCGCTCCGACCTGCTGCTGCTCGATGAACCGACCAACCACCTGGATCTCGATGCCGTCATCTGGCTGGAGAAGTGGCTCAAGGGCTATCAGGGCACGCTCGTGCTGATTTCGCACGACCGCGACTTCCTCGATTCTGTCATCAGCCGCATCATCCATATCGAGAACGGCAAGCTCAACGAATACACTGGCGGCTACTCCGACTTCGAACTGCAGCGTGCCGAGCAGCTGGCCCAGCAGCAGTCCATGTACGAGAAGCAGCAGCGGGAGGTGTCCCACATGCAGGCCTATGTGGACCGCTTCCGCTACAAGGCCTCCAAGGCCCGTCAGGCCCAGAGTCGCCTCAAAGCCATGGAGCGGATGGAGAAACTCCTGCCCGCCCACGCCGATTCCGAGTTCAGCTTCGAGTTTCGCGAACCGTCGGCTCTGCCGACCCCGCTCATCGCCATGGAGAACCTCAGCGCCGGTTACGGCGACAAAGTGATCCTGGAGAAGATAAAGATGAACCTGGTGCCGGGTTCGCGCATCGGCCTGCTCGGTCGCAACGGCGCCGGCAAGTCCACCTTCATCAAGATGCTGTCGGGCACCAATCCGCCCCTGTCGGGCAAGCTGGAAGTGAGCGCCGGCGTCAGCATCGGCTATTTCGCCCAGCATCAGCTCGAAACCCTGCGTCTGGACGATACCCCCCTCGATCACCTGGCCCGCCTCGCGCCGGACAAGTCCGAGCAGGAGCTGCGCAACTATCTGGGCAGTTTTGGTTTTCACGGTGACAAGGCGCTCGACAAGGTGGCTCCCTTCTCCGGCGGCGAAAAGGCACGGCTGGTGCTGGCACTCGTCACCTGGCAAAAACCGAACCTCCTGCTGCTGGATGAACCGACCAACCACCTGGATCTGGAGATGCGCCACGCCCTGACCATGGCGCTGCAAGGCTTCGAGGGCGCCATGGTGGTGGTCTCTCACGACCGTCACCTGCTGCGCACCACCACGGATGACTTCTATCTGGTCCACGGTGGCCGGGTCGAAGCCTTCGACGGCGATCTGGACGACTACCACAAGTGGCTCGGTGAGCAGGAGAAAGAGGCCAACGCCAAGCCAAGCGACGGCATCATCTCCGCCAACTCGGCGCTGGCGCGCAAGGATCAGAAGCGGCGCGAGGCGGAATTCCGCCAGCAGACCCGCCCCCTGCGCCAGAAGCTGGAGAAGCTGGAAGCCAGCATGGCGAAATTGCAGACGCGATTGGCGGCCGTGGAAGAGCAACTGGCCGACCCCGCCATCTATGAAGAGGCGGCCAAGAACAAGCTCTCTGAGCTGCTCAAATCCCAGGGGCCCATCAAGGAAGAGCTGGATGGTGTCGAGCTGGAGTGGATGAGCCTCTCTGAAGAGCTGGAAACCATGGAGCAGACCTTCCTTGCATGATGACCCGCTGATAGCGACCGAGCGGGTCGCCGTACACGAATTGCCGACGCCCATCGGCTTCTGGCACTGGAGCGGCAAGGTCTATGGCGAGCGCAGCCAGGACTGGCTTACGGTGCAGGCACAAGGGGGCAACGTCAACCTGGCCCTGCTTCTGCATCGACTGGATCAGACAGGCATAGCCGTCGACTTGACCGATCTGCAGCCGGCACTGGTACAGACAGAAGCGGTATTGGCTCCCTGGCGCGCCCTGCGCCAGAACGCCAAATCGCGACTCGATGAGCAGGAATACCAGGCCATGCTGGCCCATGAGCTGGAGCTGGAGCGCTTGCAACAAGGGGTCCTGCTGCAGACACTGCGCGGCCTCACCCTGTTTCGCGGCAAGGGCCGCAATCTGTTGAACTATTTATCGTTACTGGGTGCCCAGCAGGGCCCCCTCAGAGATCTGACATGCTGAGTTATCGCCACGCCTTTCACGCCGGCAACCACGCCGACGTGCTGAAACACGCCGTTCAGGCCCTGATCATCGAGTCCCTCAAGAAGAAGGAGAAACCCTTCATCGTGCTGGACACCCATGCCGGCGGCGGTCTCTACGACCTGCGCGGCGACTGGTCCCAGAAAAAGGCCGAGTATGCCGATGGCATAGGCCGGTTGTGGGATGAGCGGGCCCAATGGCCCGCCATGGCCCCTTATCTTGGCGTCATCGACGAGATGAATCAGGGCGGTGAGCTGCACTACTACCCGGGCTCCCCCGAGCTGTCGCGCCGTCTTGCCCGCGAGCAGGACAAGCTGGCCCTGATGGAGCTGCACAACAACGAGGTGGAAGACCTGCGCGCCAACATGGGCTATGACCCTCGCGTCGTCGTGCACCACCGTGACGGCTTCGAAGGGCTGGTAGCCCTGCTGCCACCGACCCCGCGCCGCGGGCTTGTGCTGATCGACCCACCCTATGAGCTCAAAGAAGATTACTTCGCCGTGGTCGATACCCTGAAAAAAGCGCAGAAGCGCTGGGCCACCGGCATCTACGCCCTCTGGTATCCGATCTTGGGGCAAGAGGCGGACAAATCACGCGACATGCTGCGCGCCATCAAGCGGGAAAACTTCGGCAACGTGCTGGTGGCAGAGCTGGAAGTCGCCGGTCAGACCGCCGACTGGGGCATGAACGGCTCCGGCATGCTCATTATCAGCCCCCCCTGGATGCTGGACGAGCAGATAGAAGCCTTCCTCAAACCCTTGTGCGCCAAGCTGGCACAGGGGGCTGGCGCCAAGTACAAGGTGGAATGGTTAAGCAAAACGGAAGCCTGAGGCCAGCCCTGAGATTTGAAACAAAAAGCCCCTTTCGGGGCTTTTTGTCATTCCGGGCCGGGATATTCATGACTGGGCGACTGGCAGATCCCGCCGCAGCGCCAATATCAGCAAGGCCAATATGGCAAATGGCGGGAACAGACAGAGCAGAACGCACAGCGAAGTAATCAGGGCAGGATGCTCACTCTTGCGACGCGCCAGCCGATAGGCAACAACGCCAACGATGATCATCAGCAGCACGATAAACTGCCCAAACAGGGTGGTATTGAGACTCATGAAAGCTCCTTTTTCATGGCAAAAGCCCAGTTTAGCGGTGCTGTGGTCTGCGGCAACTCCCCATCATGGTGGCAGAACCATCACCCTTGATAGGTTCTCCCTATCCAACCATTAGATGAGAATAGTTTTCATTTAAAGTGATTCTGGTGGATACTGCTGTCATCACCAGAGGGAGTCACCATCATGAAAAAGACCATCAGCTTTGCCATCTTGCACTTCGGTGTCGCCTTTACCGTGGCTTACCTGCTGACCGGTGAGCTGCTGACCGCCAGCCTGATCGCCCTGATAGAGCCCGCAGTCAACACGGTCGCCTTCTACTTTCATGATCTGGGCTGGCACAAGCTCAAGCCCAGTCACAGCCTGCAGGCCAAGACCAGCAGCTTCGCCCTGGTACACTTCAGCGTAGCCTTTGCCGTCGCCTTCCTGCTGAGCGGCGAACTGCTCACCGGCGGCGTGATGGCCATCATAGAGCCCGCCATCAACACTGTTGTCTTCTTCTTCCACGAGCGGCTGTGGCGCGCCCGCCAGCAACTGGCGCTGGCCTGACCCCCTTGCCTTGTTCGGGGCCGCCCGGCGCAAAAAGCGCTCGGTGGCCCTGCTGCATTGTGCTGTAGAGTGTGCTGTAGTAGCCGGGTATCCCACTCTTTCTACTGGAGTCTTTCCGATGAACAAGCTGCTGCTTGGCCCCCTTCTCTTTGCCCCTCTGCTGGCCTGTGCCGCTACCCCTTCCTTTGATTGTGCCAAGGCAGCCGGCGCGGCCGAAACCCTGATCTGCAAGGATGCCGCGCTGGCGGCGCTGGATAACGAGCTGGCCGCCCTCTACCCCAAGGCGCTCGCCAACCTCTCCCCCGAACAGCTCAAAACACAGAAGGCCATGCAGCGCGGCTGGATCAAGGGTCGCAACGACTGCTGGAAGGCCAAGGACCTGCGCCAATGCGTGGAGGAGAACTACCAGCAGCGGATCACTGAGTTGCAGATAAAAGGTGGCCAGCTGATGGTCACGACGCCGGTCGACTACCAGTGCGGCAACAAGGTCACCCTCTCGACCTACTTCTACAACGATGCCAAGCTGCCCGCCGCCGTGATCAACCTGAGCGAAGGGGATAGCCAGCAACAGGTGCTCGCCTATGAAGTGCCCAGCGCCAGTGGCGCCCGTTATGAAGGCCAGAACCTCAGCCTCTTCACCAAAGGGGACGAGGCCAGTCTGGAGCGTTACGGCCAGCCAACCCTCACCTGCATGGAAAATCCGACCAAGGGCTGAGGCTCATAGGGGCGGCTCGTCTTGCCGCCCCACCTTGACTAGATAGCGATATCCAGCGGTTTTCCTTCCCGCACAATCCGCAACTTGAGCGACCCCGGCTTGCTGGTGCTGAGCAGTTCACGCACCTTATCGATCTCGAGGGGACGATAAGCCACCCCGTTGATCTGTTCCAGAATGTCGCCGTTGGCCAGACCATAGGGGGCAAGATCCCGTTCGTCGCTGTAGTAGACCTGCAGATGCTCGCCATCAAAACGCACCGCTATATTGCGCAGGACTGGCGGCACTTTCCGCGCCAGGCTGTCGGCGTCGTAGCAGAGCATCATCCGCGCGGGCATGATCGCAAAGCGATTGAAGCGGTTAACAAAATCCAGACCCAGACCATACTGCTCATTGCTGTTTTCCGACACGCGCAGCTCACCGAGCTGGCGCTCATCAAAGTGCAGGCCGGTGAGGATATGGTCACGCCCCTCCACCATACCGCTGGCATCCACCCCTTTGCGTGGTGTGGCATCTTCGCCAGAGATCGCCTTCTGGCTGGCCATAAAGTCGATAAAGGCATGGTCGGCATAGCTCTGATCGGCCCCGGTATCCAGATACATGCGCACACTGCTCTCGCCGTGGGTCAGATACATTGCCGGGGAGCGGTTGTAGCTGTCTTCATAGCCGATGCAACGCTCGAAGGTGGCTGCCGAGGGTGCCGTCAGCGAAGCAGTGAGCTGATGCTTGTCGCGATCAAACACCCAGTTGAAACGGCGGATGGTGTCGATCCCGAGGATGCCATCGATACGGCTGCCAAGAGACTGGGAGATGAGATCGAAATCAATAGTTGCCCACAGCTCGCTGTCATCAATGGTGACCGACCCCACCGAGAAGGGCTGCGGCTCAACAAAGCCAAGCTGCTCGCTGCCCAGTTGGCTCGAAACGCTGCTCACAGTGGCAAAATCAGCCTGATAGGCCCTGGGCAATTCGCTTAAGGTCAGCGCCTTGAAGCGGCTGGCCAGACGACGATCGATAAAGGTGATACTGGCCCCGGTATCGAGCAGAAACTGGTACTGCTCACCGGCTATGGTGACGGGTATCAGGGGAGCACTTTCGTAATGAACAGCCAGTACTGGCGCGGATGGGGTTGCCGTGGCGGACGAGTCAGGGTCGCGGCAGCCCTGAACGGCGGAGAGGATCAATATGGCCAGTGCCATTGCGTTGAACTGCAATGTCATAACACTCCTTACGATAGTGAGTGCGCTGCCCCCACCACGGCATCACAGAACACTATCTTGTTGATTTATAGATAAATAAACTATATTCACCGGTGATAGCGACAATAACAAAGAGTTTTATGCTAACTCAAGCTTATTATTACCACGAATCCTCTGCGGCTATCCGTCAGGAGATGTCATCCACCGCCTCCCGGCTATCCACAGTTCCCCCTGGCCTATCGATTAATTTATTGATCTTGCACAGAAATCCGACATCTTGCCCTTCCCCTCTGCACTACCACCGCTAATATATTCGATTGGCAACACTCGCCTCGTCGGAGTCTCCCCCATGAGCCCTGCCAGCCAAATCCCTTTGGTCAATCGCGGCAAGCTGGAAGCTGAAATCCAGTGCGGTAGCCATGCCGGCATTTGCCATGGTCAAGGTCAAGGTCAAGGTCACACTGATTTTCTATACAGTCGTATAGGTTGTGCAAAAAGAAGAGGTCAAGCGAATATACTCAGCTTCAGAGACCGGAAGGTAAGCTATTGATTTAAAACATTATTTATAACACACTGAATCAAGGTGAAGCGGAGTTAGATAGAAGGCGGTATTAATGTGTTAGTACCGCCCTCCATCTAATCATTGTTATGTATAATTTTTGGACTTTGTGAGAACCATGAATAATAAACTTATTCCAATGCTGAAGTATTTTTCTGTTTTTTGCTTAGGCTTCCTTACAAACTTTAGTGGTTTTTTGGATAATGTGACTAATATACCAAGTTCATATAAAGAATTTAAAAAGGTCTATCTGTATGATGCAGAGCTACTTTCTGGCAATTGGTCTACGAATACTGAGTACCTTCTAGACGGTGAAGAGCTTGGTCTAGGTCTTGAACAACCAACAATTACAATGAGTCTTAATGTTAACGAATTTGGTGAAGTCAACGGTGAAATTCTAAGCAATACAGTGTGTGATGCTTTGCCTCTTACATGGGTAATTTCCATGGAAAGTCCTGAGCCTGGGTTGAGCTCATTTATTTTTGAACGGCGATTCTTCCTCAAGCAGCTGAAAGGCGGGGAAATGGAAATTGTTGCGGAGTATCAGTTGGTGTATGTTGATGAACGGAAAAACGTAATTGAATTTGAGCGTATTGACGATAAACGAAACGTTTTGCCTGAAAAATTTAAGTTAGCAAAAAACCTTCCTGCTTACGATGCAGATTTTAAAGAGCTTAGTGACTATTGTTCTAAGTCACCACAACGATTTCGTGAAAGACTAAACAAGCTTAGTGAGGCCGAGTAATATACATAACAAAAAGTTTAAGTCGTTCGCTTCGCTCACTGGGACGGGCTAAAGCCCGCCCCTTAACTAAACGTTAGGCTTGTCATGCAAAAGATGACCCACAGATTGACTCTAGAGCTTCGTCGCCTAGCATCTGAGAACCACGACCACTGTGTATCTTGCAATTATCAATTTAAAGAGGGTGATACATCCCACCTTGGATATTGCAAGAGCAATGCTCCCCTCTATGTTTGCGACGCTTGCTCAAAGCAGTTGAAAGAAACAGCTATACGTCACTATTTCTCACCAAGACCCTACTCAGTTCCCGAGCCATCAAGCAAACTTTGGCGATATATGGACTTCACGAAGTATGTAAGCCTCCTCTCCTCTGGAGGGTTGTACTTTGCCCGTGCGAATTGCTTCGAAGACACGTTTGAGGGTGCAAAAGGCCTTAAGCGGAACAAGGCGCGATGGGATGATTACTATCTAAAATTCTTTCGTGCAGCAATAGAAAACCCACCGAAAGGCTATGAATGCAAACTTTCAAATAGTGAAATCGATGAGCAGGCTCAGAAACTGCTACGAGATATGGAAGTTGGGGGAGAATACCATCGAAAACGAACCTTTATCAGCTGCTGGCATGCAAGCGAACACGAGTCGGAGGCGATGTGGCGCCTTTACTCGAGCTTCCTTTCCAACGCAGTAGCAGTGCGAACATCTTATGAAAGTCTATATATGGCCTTGGGGCAAAATCCTTCGATAAGCATTGGCCGCATTGAATATATAGATATGAAAGAAAGTTATGCAGGGGTAAACGACGTATTCTGGAGGAAGCGAAAATATTTTGAGCATGAAAGAGAGGTCAGAGCTATTGTCACTGACTATGAAAGCCAGGAGATCGGGAAAATTATTCCCTGCGATTTAAGTGTTCTTATCGAAGAAGTCTTTGTTTCTCCAAAGGCGCCAAGCTGGTTCGTTGACTTGGTGAATGATGTTAATGACAAGTACTCCGTCAAGGTAAAGGTTAGCTCCTCGGAACTTATCGAAGAGCCGTTCTTTTGAGGGTCAACCGCCTAACAACTGGTTCAAACCGTTCGCTGCGCTCACTGGGACGGACTAAAGCCCGCCCCTTAACCAAACGTTAAGTCTCAAGGAGAGAACATGCCAAAATATGAAACTGCATATTTTTTGAATGATGACAACGTTTGGGAACCAGTATCATATCGTGAGTTAAGGGATGAGAATATGCGTGCCCGCCTTCGTGATAAAGACTTGCGAGAAAGAAAAAGCGGGGAAATATTACTCGGGATAAGAAATCACCCCGATACGCCTCATTTCTTCAGGAAACGATTAATTCGTAAAAACATCGAAAAAGGTATGAATGAGTCGGAAAAACATAATAATGTAGTTGGGTTTTTAGAGAAATATCTCGACCAAAAATTCAGCAAGCACGATTTTGGTTACTATGAAAGGCCGTGGGCTAAAGACAAAGGTTTTGGAAGTATTGTTAAAGCAAAATCATTTAAATGGGGTAAGGAAGTAGGCTTTGGGCTAGCCTATGGGAAGTACGTCATATTTGACATTCTCGGTCGTTCATCAGAGAATATTTCTCTGTTAGATTCATCTCCATATGTAGCTATAGAGGTGATTGATACACACTTTCATTCGAAGGATGCTTTTATCGCTCTGTTGGAGTTATCAAAAAATCTACCTTTTATTATTCTTTATTACTATGTAAACAAGTTTCCGCTATTTAATCAGCATAAAGATCCACTTCGATCCAATGGTTACTCTAAGATTAGAATTCATAGCTATATTGCAGACGGCTCATTCTGGATACGAGACAGTCGTATTGAAGAGGGGGACGATGTTATGGTATCTCCTGATCTGCCCAGTGAGTATTACAATCTCATCAAAGAGCGACTACTCACAGAGGGTTTTATTCGTAAAGAAACTTAACAAATTTCTGCACGCGGAAAAATTACTCACTGCGATCGATGAGAATGATGAAAGCCTGTTCTATGAACACCTCCAGTTTATTCTTATCCTTGGGCGTAAGGCGGATACTTCACAAGATCCTGAAAGCCTCATAAATAACATTGCCAAACTTGAAGAAATGGTAAAAATTTTGGTCAACCACAGCTATCTTCGCTCAAAGAAATTTGCGCATGGTTCGGGCTGCCATTTAACAAGCGCGTCAATTAGGACGCTCGCAAGCTCACGCCTATTACGCGGGCTTTAGAGCTAAGGAAAGTCATGAATATCACATTGGAAGAGATTACAAGTTCAAATTATGAAGACGTATGTGACTTAGATGTCACGGATGAGCAACAGGAATATGTTGCGAGCAATATGTGGTCTTTGGTTGAATCACATTACTGCCAAGGGCATACCTGCAGAGCTATCTATCAGAACGATAAGCCTGTCGGTTTTTTCATGTGGGTATCTGAAACGCCTGAAAAAGTTTCTATCTGGCGCTTTATGGTGGATCAACGCTATCAACAATCTGGTATTGGCAGAGTTGCACTAAATTTGGCGCTCAATGAAATCAAAGCCAGTGACAAAGTAAAAGAAATAGAAATTTGCTATGACCCTGAAAACCCAGTGGCCAAAAATTTTTATTCAAGTTTTGGCTTTCAGGAAGTGGGGTTGGATGAAGATGGTGAAGATATGTTGGCAGTCATCAAGCTGTGAGCTCTAACAATCGCCTTAAACATCGCGGCCTACGGCCGCTGGACTCGCAACAAGTTGCTCGCCGTTTAGGCGAGCGTTAGATTTCACGGAGCCCGCAGGTTAGAATAGCTAATAATATTCGAGCTATCGCGAAAAAAAATACCAAACAACAATTAACCAGATAATGATAAGGCCTTCCCCTGTCAATGGATGATGATCGCCCCCCCATGAATTGGCGTGGTTACGGCTGTTACATTTTAGTTTGGTGGTAGTACCTTGGCAGCCTATTCAATGGGCGTTATTTATTAATCCAACAGGAACAGTGATGAAGTATTCATTAAATTGGAAGCAGCCATTACTCTCAATGAGCAAGCGCTTCTTTATATTTATCACATTGATGTTTGCAGGATGCGCTGCGCTCAGTACATACAAAACTCAACTCAGCATGGAGCTGGGTGTCTGGCTCTTTTACCAATATCTGAAAATACTGCTAGCAGCCTTCGCTGTATTGTTCGTGATGGCGCAAGCGTCCAGGTTGTGTTCAGTCGAATTGAGAAGTGAGGATGTTGCTGGTAGAAACCGATTTTTCCGAAAAGTATCCATACCATATGCGGAAATGGTGGGGGTGAGTATGGGAAAACTGCTCATCGTCAACTGCATGGTCATTCGAACCAACAGCCTCAAGCACATTTACGCCCCTTTTGATCTGGACGGTTTCTCGGATCTTTCGGATAAAATCGATGCCAAGTTAAAGCATCGAAAAGCATCAAGGAATGACTCGTAACCTAAACAAAAATTAGGACACCCACTATCTCGATAGCAGACTTGTCTGGCAAGGTGGGTGCCCCCTGCCAATCCAACTCTCCCCTCCCCCACGGGGATTCTCTCCCGCCAGCCACTGACCTATAGTGAGCCCCTACTCGAACAACCTTTGCGAGCAGCAATATGTATATCGGCGAATTTGCCCGTCTGGCGGGCACCACACCCAAGGCGATCCGTCTCTACGAGCAGCTCGGGCTGCTGCCAGAACCCAGGCGGCGCGGCAAGTATCGCGTCTACCGTGCGGAAGACTTGGAGTGGGTCGGGTTTATTCGCCAGGCCCAGCAGCTGGGTTGCAAACTGAGTGAGCTCAGATCCCTGCTGGCTGGCCTGACCGATATGGCGCAATTTCCCTGGCAGGAAGCCGAACGCCTGATCGCCTGCAAGCTGGCCCAGCTCGCCGCCGAGACTGCCCGCCTGCAACACCAGCACCAGCAGCTGGAACAGTTCGCCGAGCTGCTGCAACAGCATCCCTGCCGCACGCCACTCCTCCAGCAAGACTAAGCCCTGACAAACGCCCTTCAATAGCAGGCCGGTTGCACTGACCAGCGATCTCATGAAAGAGGGCAACTACCCCCCCTTGACTCTGTCCCATGGGACAGAGGGTCTAATGCGGGCTCACCCCATCAGGAGTCCTGCCCATGCCACCCCGTCTGCTTGTCATCAACGGCAATCCCAAACCCGACAGCTTCTGCCATGCCCTGGCCAGCGAGTATGCTCGCAGCGCCGAGGAGGCTGGCGCAGAGGTCACACTGCTGCACGTGGGGGAGCTGGCCTTCGAGCCGGACTTGCGCCATGGCTATGACCTTATGCCGCCGCTGGAGCCGGCTCTGCTGGCGTTGCAGCAGAGCCTGAGTGCCGCCCATCATCTGGTGATCGTCTCCCCCCTCTGGTGGGGCAGCATGCCGGCCCGTCTCAAGGGTCTGCTGGATCGCACCCTGCTCTCCGGCTTCGCCTTTCAATATGTCAAGGGCAAGGCCCAGCCCCTGCGCCTGCTCGCGGGCAAGACGGCGCGCCTGCTGCTTACCATGGACAGCCCTGTCTGGTATTACCGCTGGTGGCTGGGGGATCCCGCCTCGCGCATCCTCGACAAGCAGGTACTGGGGCTGTGCGGCATCCGGCTTACCCACCGCCAGCACCTGGGGCCCATGCACACAGCCAGCGATCAGGACAGGGCCCGCTGGCTGACAGAGACCAGCGCTGCGGCCCGCGCCGATGTGCGCCGGCTAAGTCGCCGCACATGAAAAAGCCCCGCATCGCGGGGCTTTTTGTTATTGGCGGTGGCCGACTCAGTTGACGGCGACCGGCTCGCTCATGCTGGCAGGCGGCGGAGTCTGAAACTCGCGCTCGGCCTCGTTGAAGCGATCCACCATGGCCTTGGAGGGCGCCTTGTCCAGCAAGCTGAACACCACAATCGCCAGAGCGGAGAAGAGGAAGCCCGGGATGATCTCATACAGCCCCAGCCAGCCGAACTGCTTCCAGACGATGACGGTGATGGCACCGACCAGCATGCCTGCGAGGGCGCCGTTGCGGGTCATGCGCGACCAGAGCACGGAGAGCAGCACAACGGGACCGAAGGCGGCACCAAAGCCAGCCCAGGCGTAACTCACCAGCCCCAGTACCCGGTTCTCCGGGTTCACGGCCACGGCAATGGCGATAAGCGCAATCACCAGCACCATGGCACGGCCAACCCATACCAGCTCCTGCTGGGAGGCGTTCTTGCGCAGGAAGGGCTTGTAGAGATCTTCGGTAATGGCGCTGGAACAGACCAGCAGCTGACAGCTTAGCGTGCTCATCACGGCCGCCAGAATGGCGGAGAGCAGCACGCCGGCAATCCAGGGGTTGAACAGTATCTTGGAGAGCTCGATAAAGACCCGCTCCGGATTGCCGGTGACACCGGCGGCTTGCTCGGTGAAGGTGGAGAAGTAGGAGAGGCCGAAGAAGCCGATGGCCACGGCGCCGCCGAGGCAGAACACCATCCAGGTCATGCTGATGCGGCGGGCATTGACCATGGAGTGGTGGGAGTCCGCCGCCATGAAGCGCGCCAGTATGTGGGGCTGGCCGAAGTAGCCCAGGCCCCAGGCCATCAGCGAGATGATGGCGATGAGGTCCAGGTTCTTGAACATGTCGAGGTTGCTGGCGTTCTGCGCCGCTACCTGCACCATGGCGGTGTCGATGCCGCCGACGGCGATGATGACGAATACCGGGGTGAGGATCAGGGCGAAGATCATCAGGGTCGCCTGCACCGTATCAGTCCAGCTCACCGCGAGGAAGCCGCCGAAGAAGGTGTAAGTGATGGTGGCCGCGGCACCGACCCAGAGGGCGGTCTCATAGCTCATGCCGAAGGTGCTCTCGAACAGGCGGGCACCGGCCACCACGCCGGAGGCGCAGTAGATGGTGAAGAACAGCAGTATCACCAGGGCGGAGAGGATGCGCAGCACCCGGCTCTTGTCCTCGAAGCGGTAGGTAAAGTAGTCCGGCAGGGTCAGGGCGTTGCGGTTCTTCTCGGTGTGAACCCGCAAGCGACCGGCCACCCAGCGCCAGTTGAGATAGGCCCCTATGGTGAGGCCGATGGCGATCCAGCTCTCTGAAATACCGCCGATGAAAACGGCGCCCGGCAAGCCCATCAGGAGCCAGCCACTCATGTCGGAGGCCCCGGCGGAGAGGGCGGTGACCCAGCTCCCCATTCGGCGGCCGCCGAGAATGTAGTCGTCAAAGTTGCGGGTGGCGCGATAGGCGATAAAACCGATCAAGACCATCCCGAGGATATACACCAGAAAGGTGATAAGCATGGGGGTGCTGGCTGTCATTCAAAACTCCATTAGGTGACGTGTGTACCCGTTCTGACGACGGGCTCTTCCTTAAAAAACCGCCCTAGCTTAATCAGCAGATCCCATGACCTCAACCACTTTTAACAAATAAAAAACACAATATAAACGTTTCATCTCTAACTAACGAACCACTCAAGGAGAGATGCGCCGGATTTTATCCTGAGACAGCAAGGGCTTGTCTGCTCCCCCCGCCCCCTGGCGCCAAGTGGCATGAGCGCAAAAAAAGCCCCGACCAAAGATTGGGGCTTGAGACGATGAACGACAGGATCAGCGATTGATGGCGATCGGCATGCCGCTGCGCTGCTCCAGCGCCTGCTTGACCAACTGGGAGTCGCTGTCGGCATGGGCGATAAAGCGGGTCGCGGCCTGGGTCATGGGCAGCGGAGCAGGCAGACTGGAGTTGAACTCGGCTTCGCTGCGGGAGAGCGGCTGATGTACTTCCAGATAACGGCGGCCATCGGGCTCGACGGTGGCCTTGATGGGCTGGTTGACGAACTGCACTCGCGTGCCGACCGGTATCTGCTTGAACAGGTACTCTATGTCTTCGTTACGCAGCCGCACGCAACCGTGGCTCACCCGCAGACCTATGCCGAACTGGGCATTGGTGCCGTGGATGGCGTACATCTTGCCGATGTAGAGCGCAAACAGCCCCATGGGGTTGTCCGGGCCGGCGGGCCAGACTGCCGGCAGGCTCTCGCCACGGGCGGCATACTCGGCATGCATCTTAGGCGTAGGGGTCCAGGTCGGGCCCGCCTTCTTGCGCTGCACGCTGGTCACCCAGTTTTCCGGGGTGTCGGTGCCGAGCTGACCTATGCCGATGGGCAGCACTTCCACCACCTTCTTGCCTTTCGGGTAGTAGTAGAGGCGCATCTCGGCCACGTTCAGCACTATGCCTTCGCGGGGGGCATCCGGCAGTATCAGCTGATGGGGGATGACCAGCTTCTCGCCGGTCTGCAGCAGCAGGGGATCCGCCTTGGGGTTGGCTTCGAGCATATTGGTCAGCCCCAGCTGGAATTTGGCGGCCACGGCCTCCAGCGGCTGGCCGTTTTCGGCGGCCGGCACCACGTATTCCATATTCTCACCCACCAGACGGCTGTTGGCCCCGGGCAGATCGTATTGAACGGCAAACACAGGCGCGGCGGCCAGAACAAGGCTGCAGCACAGAGCAGCCGCACTATTGCGAAGGAGCTTCATAACTTTCCCATGATGATGACTTGATTGACGTCTCAGGGCTGACAGCTGATTCAAGAGGGATCAGGGGCGCGAAGAGAAGGCCGCCATTTTTCTCCTCTGCACACCAAATTTCAACTGACAACTGGATACGGGTCGATGATTAATATGGCGTTTCCCCTGCCACCTCGACCCGTGTCCTCACTCCTTTTGTCCCCTCTGCCAGGCACGCATATCGTAACCTGTGGGAGATTGATGCAACCGCAGATGAAATTGCTCAATGATGGCGAAGATATGGTCGAAAATATCGGCCTGGATCCCTTCGTAATCCGCCCAGGCCGTGGTCGCGGTGAAGCAGTAAATCTCCAGCGGCAGACCGTTGGTAGTCGGTGCCAGCTGGCGCACCATCAGCGTCATGTCCTTGCGAATACCGGTATGGGCGCGCAGGTAGGCGTCCAGATAGGCGCGCAGGGTCCCAAGATTGGTAAGGTGACGCCCGTTGATGGGGCAACTGAGGGCATCGCTGAGCTGCTGGTTATAGGCGCTCAACTCCTGCTCCTTGCGGCTCAGGTAGGGTGCCAGCAACTGGGCCTGCTTGAGCTGCAACTGCTCGTCGGCGGTCAGGAAACGCACACTGGTCATGTCGATATTGACGCTGCGCTTGATGCGGCGGCCGCCGGATTCTGTCATCCCCTGCCAGTTCTTGAAGGAGTCGGAGATGAGCGCATAGGTGGGGATGGTGGTGATGGTCTTGTCCCAGTTCGACACCTTGACGGTGGTGAGGCCGATATCGGTCACCTCGCCGTCGGCGCCGTACTTGTCCATCTGCAACCAGTCGCCGACGCTGAGCATGCGGTTGGCGGAGAGCTGGATCCCCGCCACCAGGCCGAGGATGGGGTCCTTGAACACCAACATCAACACGGCTGTCATGGCACCCAGGCCACTGAACAGGAAGAGCGGTGACTTGCCGAGCAGCAGGGCGATCATCAGGATGCCGACCAGTATGCTGGCCACCAGCTTCACCCCCTGAAAGATGCCGCGCAGGGGCAAGTCTCGCCCGAGCCGAGTGTAACGACTCACCGACAACAGGCAATCGAGCAGGGCAAACAGGGCCAGCAGCAGGAACAGCAGGATCCAGAGCTGGGCCAGCATCTCGATCCATTGCAGACTCTCGGATCGGTGCGGCAGCCAGAGTTCGGCCTGACCGAGCAGCACGGCTCCCTGCAACACGAACGCCAAGCGGTAGAAGAGCCGCTGTTGCAGATGAGATGGCAGCCACACCTGCTTGGTCTTGCCAAGGATACCCACCAGCCGCACCAGCAACACCCGGTGCAACAACACATGCAATATCAGCGAGGTAAGGACGATAAAGCCCAGGGCGATCACCAGCGCCATCAGGCTGGTTACCTCCACCCCGAGGCCAGCCAACCAATTGAAAAACATCTCTTTCATCCCTACCTCCTCGTGCTGAAACAGTGGTCAGGGTACGTATCTGCCATCCCATGTCAAATGACAAGTCGCTCAGCCGGAAGCCTGAAACGACAACGCCCGGCGCAGGCCGGGCGTTGTATCGGAGCTAGGGGCGTTAGCCGACCAGACTCAGGGCATCGCGGGCAATGACCAGCTCTTCATTGGTGGGCATCACCAGCGCCAGACGGCTGCCTTCAGTCGTGATGGGGCCTTCTCCACCGAGCACGGCGGCATTGTTGGCTTCTTTATCTACCTTGAAGCCGAACAGGGCCAGACGATCCAGCACCATCTCGCGCACCATGGCGGCGTTTTCACCGATACCGCCGGTGAACACCAGGGCGTCGAGGCGACCCTCCATGGCAGCAGCGTAAGCGCCAACATACTTGGCAACTCTGTAGGTGAAGACATCCAGCGCACGCTTGGCACCGGCGTCGGTCGCATAGTTGGAGGTGACATAGCGGCAATCGCTGCTCACCTCGGTCAGACCCAACAGACCGGACTCGCGGGTAAGGGTGTGGTTGATCTCGTCCACGCTGTAACCGAGCTGATCGTGCATGAAGAAGACGACGGCGGGGTCGATGTCACCGGAGCGGGTGCCCATCGCCAGCCCTTCCAGCGGGGTCAGCCCCATGGACGTATCGACGGACTCGCCGTTCTTGATGGCGCAGACGGAGGCACCGTTGCCCAGGTGGCAGTTGATGATGTTGAGCTCGGCCAACGGCTTGCCCAGCGCCTTGGCGGTCTCTTCCGCGATAAAGCGGTGAGAGGTGCCGTGAGCGCCATAACGACGGATACCGTTCTCTTTATAGAGCTTGTAGGGCAGCGCGTAGAGATAGGCTTCCTGCGGCAGCGTCTGGTGGAAGGCGGTGTCGAACACGGCCACGTTCTTCTCGGCAAGCTGCGGGAAGACCTTGAGCGCGGCACGAATGCCGATGAGGTGCGCCGGGTTGTGCAGGGGGGCGAACGGAATGGCGGCCTCGATGCCGGCGATCACGCCATCATCGATGCGAACGGAGCGGGAGAACTGCTCGCCACCGTGCACGATGCGATGGCCGATGGCCACCAGCTGCTCGGCCAGAGTCGGATCCTGAGGCAGGATGTGGCCCACTATGTGGTCGAGGGCGGCCTGGTGAGCGGCACCCGCTCCCAGCATGGCTTCGCCCTTGACCCCGTGGAGTTTCCATTTGATACGTGCATCATCCAGATTGAAGCATTCGGCCAGGCCGGACAGCATGTCCTCACCTGTTTCGGCGTCCATTACGGCAAATTTCAGGGAAGAGCTACCGCAGTTAAGGATCAATACCAACTTGCTCATGTTCTACATCTTCCTGTGCTTCGGCTTTATGCCGACAGTGTCGTGTCATCCAACAATGGATGGGATTCCCCTGCCGGGGGCTTATGGTCGCAGGAAAGTGCGCCCAATTTTTCAATACGTTAAGTGCGGGTCCCGAAGACGCTGTGCACTCGATTCATCATGGGGTCGGTGTGAACCCGGAGGGTGCCGCGCACCCGTTGAGCTGCCGTGCTGACGGCTACAGGCCAGCCAGCAAATCCTTGTGCACCTTGACCACCAGCTTCTTCACGTGAGCCGGCTGGTTGGGGGTACAGAGAGGGCGATGCAGTTCTCCCGGCCAGAAGATGGCAAAATCACCGGGCTGCAACGCCAGATAACTGGTCTGTTCGTCGTCGACGAACCAGAGATCGGGGTGGGGATAATCGGCGCCGTCATTGACGTAACTGTGAGGCCCGACACCTATCCACTCTTCCCCGCGCAGCAGCAGTTGTATATCCAGATACTGCTGATGGAACTCGCCACGGCGATCCGCTGCCGGCTCGGTCAGCTCTTCGCTCACCAGACAGAACAGCGTGAGGCCGTCGATCTCTGTCTTGCCGAGCGGCGCACTCAGCCAATGGTCGACGCTTTTCACCACCTCGACCATGATGCGGGCCAGCGGGGCGGGCAGCGGCGTTCGCTGCAGGGTATTCAGACTGCCGGTGATCATGGCGAGCGGATCCTTAGGTGTATTCAGGCGGCATCTTTGCCGCAAAATGAAAAAGGACCCTGTTCAGGTCCTTGTGTCGCACCATCTGCAATCCATGCAGACAGGAAGCGCCTATTTGCTCGTGCCGAGCGTCTGAGGTCACTGTTACACACTCATCCGCTGCTTGCCAAGAGACGAAAACGCATTCGTCCGGTGATCGTACCAGCTGAAACAATATTATTCACTACTCCATCGTCGTCGACTTTGACCAGACGCAAAAACGGGAGCATCTGCTCCCGTTTTTTTCACACAACCGGTGTCATTCAAGCCTTGCGAGCGTTTTCCACCGGCTTGGCATACATGGCGCGCCAGATGGCCTTGTGCTCTTGTGGCACCTCTGACTGACGAGTCAGGAAGGCCGCCTGCTCTATGGTATTGGCCTTGCCGGACACATCTGCGGCCAGGTAGTTGCCCGGGAAGAGGCGATAATTGCCCCAGATTGCCTTGTCGATCAGCGCAGCCAGCTCGTCCGGATCGCTGAAACCCTCGCTGATGGGGGCGCCGAAGGAGACATGTACCCGCCCCTTCTGGCCGACGATGCCGGCAACTATGCTCTCGATATCCTCGAACTCGCCTTTTTCGTAGCTGCCGTTGACCGACTTCTCGTACAGCTCGCGCGCCTTGGCCTTGTCGGTGGGATCCAGCTCATAACTGATGCTGACCGGCACTATGTTGAGGCTGCGCATGTAGTCGACGAAGTCGATTTTCTGCTTCTTGCCGTCTACATAGAACATCTTGAGGATGGCGGGATCCGTCTTGTCATCGCCATTCTTGGCGCGCCCTTCCTTCTGGGCGATCCAGATGGAGTGGCCTTCGTGCACCGACTGGCCGATATAGGCGGACAGCTCGCCGAGCATTTTCATCATCTCCCGCGGCCCCTTGGCGGAGCGCTTGACGATGAAGCTCTTGTTGAGCTTCATCAGCTCGGTGGCGCAGGGTTTGCGCAGCAGGTTGTCACCGATGGCGATGCGCACCGTATCAAAACCATGGGTATGCAGCCCCCAGTTGACGAACGCCGGATCCATGGCGATGTCCCTGTGGTTGGAGACAAACAGGTAACCCTGCTCTTTCTTGAGGTGTTCGAGGCCGGAGAAGGTCACGCCCTTGGTGGAGGTGGCGATCATGCGGGACATGTAACGGGTCACCCCCATCTGCACCTGATGGATGGTGGTCACCTTGGACCACTTGTAGCGCAGGAATTGGCGGATCAGCGGGCGAATGGCCCAGCCCAGCCAGCTCATCAGGGAACCGAAACGATACTTGGCGATGGCGCCGATAAATTCATCATCCTGGATCAGCCGTTCGATGGCTGCCGGCACTTCTTCATCGCGGTAGGGACGAATGTCCGCGAATCTATCTACTTCAGTCACAATGTCAGCCTTGCGTGTAAGGAGTCGCGGCCAACCGAGTTGGCCGGGAAATTCAGGGCGCAATTTTACACGCTTTTATGGCAAGGGGTATGGAGCGAGTACGAATAGTGAGATCTGACCAGTTAATCAGGCTGCAATGCCAGTGTCACCGCCGCTTCGGCATGAATCGCAGTGGTGTCATAGAGCGGAACGCCTGCTTTTGAGTCACCCACCAGCAAGGCAATCTCGGTACATCCCAGGATCACGGCCTGGGCACCCGCCTCGGCCAGCCCGGCGATGATGGCGAGATACTCGGCGCGCGATGACGCACGGATCTCGCCAAGACAGAGCTCGTCATAAATGATGCTGTGTATCCGCTGCCGCTGCGCCGCTGGCGGCACCAGCACCTCAAGCCCGAACAGGGTTTGCAGGCGGCCCTTGTAGAAATCCTGCTCCATGGTGAAACGGGTACCAAGCAGCCCGACTCTTTGCACCCCGTCCGCCAGCAACTGGCGGGCGGTGGCATCGGCGATATGAAGCAAAGGGATCTCGATGGCAGCCTCAATCTCGGGCGCCACCTTGTGCATTGTGTTGGTGCCGATCAGCAGAAAATCGGCGCCGCCAGCCTGCAGCTTGCGCGCCTCGGCAGCCAGCAGGCGCGCGGTCGCGGGCCAGTCACCGACATGCTGCAACCGCTCTATCTCGGCAAAGTCGACGCTGCTCAGCAGCACCCGCGCCGAGTGCAGGCCGCCGAGCCGTGCCCGCACATCCCGGTTGAACGCCTGATAGTAACTGACGGTGGATTCCCAGCTCATGCCACCCAGCAGACCGATACATTTCATGGGGACTCCTTTAATACAGTGCCAGTGCAGTACGGCGCTGCCAGCGAGATAAAAAAGGCCCCGAAGGGCCAACAAGACAGAAGGTAAGGCCAAAGGTCCAGGGTCTGTTGACGTCTGTCGCGCCGGACCGACACGTCAAGGGATCCTGGACGCCTAAATCCAGATCATCAGCACGCAGGCTGCCGTGGCGAGCCCCATGCCAAGGTTAAAACGACGCCAACCTGTGGCGGTGCGGATGAGGCGGCGCACCTGGGCACCGAACAGCACCCAAAAGGCACCGGTATACAGGCCAGTCACAAAAAAGATGCCGAGCACCCAGCTGGCCGAGGGCCAGTAAGCCTCCCCCGCCAGGGTAAAGCCACTGATGGCGGAGAGCGCCATCATCCAGGCCTTGGGGTTGAGCAGTTGCAGCATGGCTCCCTGATGGGCCGGAATGAGCGGTCGGTTGCCCTCGGCCGGGCCACTGGCGGTCGCCACCTTCCAGGCCAGCCAGAGCAGATAGGCCGAGCCAATCAGCTTGAGGCCATCGTGCAGCAGCGGCACCTTTTCAAACATCACCCCAAGCCCCAGCGCCGTGGCCAGGATCATCAGGTTGATCCCCCCCACCACCCCCACCAGCAGGGGAAGAGTGCGGCGAAATCCCTGGGCGGCACCGGCACTGGTGAGCAACATGTTATTGGGGCCCGGCGTGCCACAGGTAATGAGGGCAAAGCCCGCCAGGGGAAGCAACCAGTTCAGATCCATCTCAACCTCTTGGTGATACAAAGCGTCCGATATACGGCAAGCCTTCTAATATGCAGAGCCAGCCCAGTGGCGACAAGTCAGAAATGGCTCTTTCTTG
Source organism: Aeromonas sp. 9A (assembly GCF_963900955.1). Classification (NCBI taxonomy): domain Bacteria; kingdom Pseudomonadati; phylum Pseudomonadota; class Gammaproteobacteria; order Aeromonadales; family Aeromonadaceae; genus Aeromonas; species Aeromonas sp. 9A. The sequence continues at coordinate 690,776 of NZ_CAWRFG010000001.1, read as the reverse complement.
CCTGCCAGCGGCGCGCGCTCAATACCAGAGCATCACCACGCAAAGCGCCGTCAGCACACCAAGGGAGCCGTTGAGGCGCCGCCAGCCCCGATCCGTGCTGATCCAGTTGCTCAGCTGGTGACCGAACAATACCCAGATAAAACAGACCGGGAAGCCCACCAGCGGAAACACCAGCATGATCCCCCACAGGCTAGGCCAGTAACTGGCACCTGGCAGACTGAACAGACTGATGGCGGAGATGGCCATCATCCAGGCCTTGGGATTGAGAAACTGAAAGCCCAGCCCTTCCAGCAGGGTCAACGGACGGGCCCGCCGGGCCGGATCACCGGGGGCACCGGCCACGGCGATACGCCATGCCAGCCACAGCAGATAGAGGCTGCCGAAGATCTGCAGCCCCAACCGCAGCAGAGGCCAGCTCTCGAACAGGGGATAGAGCCCCAATGCCATTACCAGTTGCAACACGGGCTGACCCACAGCCACGCCGGTCAGGTGTGGCAGGGTACGGCGCACCCCGAAGTTTGCGCCAGATGCCGTCAGCATCAGATTGTTGGGGCCCGGCGTACCGCAGGTGAGCACGGCAAAGCCGAACAGGGTGACATACCATTCCATCGTCATCTTGTGACTCCTTTATTGCTACATTGTATCGATACAATGTGCTGTATTTGATTGTGAACAGGTTGGATTTCACGCTATATTGAGGACAATTTTGGATCAATGGATTTATTGTCACCATGACAATCTGGACCCCGAACCTTGCCCCCTTCGATGGCCCCCTCTATCTCAAGCTGGTGAAAGCCATAGAACAGGCCATTCTCAGTGGCGACCTGCCACCCCTGACCCGCTTGCCGACCCACAGGGCGCTGGCGGATCAGCTGGGAGTGACCGTCGGCACCATCACCCGTGCCTATGGCGAGGCGGAACGGCGCGGCCTGCTGGCTGCCAAAGTGGGACACGGCACCTGGGTCAAAGGGACAGGCACGGATCCGGCCAATGAGTGGGTGATCCGTAAGGAAGAGGGACATCGCATCGAGCTGTGGCAAAACCTGCCGGTACAACTGGACAGGGCCGCCATCATTCGCCCCATGCTGGGGGAAGTGGCCGACGGGGATCTCAATGCCCTGCTCGGCTATGACAAGGAGGCGGGTCAGCCCGGCCAGCGTCAGCTGTTCATCGACTGGCTGGCCGAGCAGGGGGTGCACGGCAGCGAGGATCGCCTGCTGTTCAGCCACGGCGCCCAGCACGGCATCATGCTCTCTCTGCTGGCCACCGGCTGCGTGGGGGAGACCATTTTATGTGAAGGCCTCAGCTACCCCGGCATGCTGGGCAATGCCCGCCAGCTGAAGAACCAGGTGGTGGGGCTGGCGATGGACGAGGAGGGGTTGATCCCCGCCGCGCTGGAGGCCGCCTGCCGCACGCGGCGGGCCAAGCTGCTCTACCTCACCCCTACTCTGCAAAACCCCACCACCGCCATCATGAGCCAGGCACGGCGCGAGGCCGTCGTCGCCATCGCACGCCACCATGACCTGCTGATCATCGAAGATGACGTCAACGGCCTGCTGCCCAGTATCCCGGTAGCCCCCCTGGTCAATCTGGCGCCGGAGCGGGTCATCTATCTGGGCAGCCTGGCCAAGATCGCCTGTGGCGGGCTCAGGGTCGGCTTCGTGCTGGCGCCGCCCGCCCTGCGCAACGCCTTCGCCCAGGCGATGCGGTTGTCGAGCTGGATGGTGAGCCCGCTCTTGATCGAGCTGGCCTGCAAGCTGGTCAGCCAGCGCCAGATAATGCCATTGGTCGAGCAGCAGCGGCAGATCCTGGCACGTCGCGGCGAGCTGTTGCGCCACCTGTTGCCGGGGGCTCACTGGCAGGCTGGCTCAATGCACGCCTGGCTGCCATTGCCGGAACCGTGGCGCAGTCAGGAATTCGCCGAGGCTGCCAACGCCCTTGACGTCGGGGTGGCGAGCGGAGAACACTTCGCCGCCGGCCAGTTCGCCGCGCCGCAAGGGGTACGGTTGAGCCTGAGCCAACCGGCCACAGATGCCCGTGTCGCCGAGGGACTGGAGCGACTGGCACAGCTGCTGCGCGCCGCGCCGCCCACCAATCCCCTGCTATAGTCAGCCACCATCAGTCAGCCACTATCCGGCCCGGCACGCCCAGATCCGGGCGCCCAAAGGAGAGCCCATGCACCCGACCCGCGTCTCGCTTCTGCTTGTCACCCTGCTGCTGGGGGGCTGCGCTGCACCTGGTCATCAACAGCTGGGCACGGCACTGAGCGGGCTGGAGGGGGAGCTGCAACGGCTGGAAGAGGAGCTGGCCGCCATGAACGGCCTCCATTACCAGAAGGCGATCGATGCCCCCTTGAGCCTGCGCCGCCATCTGGTTGCCGCCTCCCCTCAGGTAGCAGGAGTAAGGCTCGAACGTCGCCAGTTGCAGGATGGGCCACGGCTCAATTATCACTACCGGCTGCCGGATGGCATGACGGCCCTGCCCCTCGACAATCCCTGCCTGCGTTATGAGTTCGAGTTGCGCCATCTGGGTCGTCTGGGCCAGCTTGCGCTCAGCTGGCAGGGACGCAACGCTCAGGGCTCCCGCCTGATCCACCAGCGCGATTGCCCCTTCTCGGCCAGTGGGCCCGGCCTGCAATAAGCCGCCTTTGCTCAATCCGAGCGCCCCCTATGGTCAGTTGAAAGGCGCCCCTACATCTTGTAGCTTGCCTCCATCCCCTTCTCTTGACTCCCTTGGCCGGAAACCGCCCTCATGAAACTGACTCCCCTGTGGCTGGCGCTGTGCAGCCTGCCTGTGCTGGCCTGTGGCCCGGATGGCTGCGAAACACCGCTCACCCTGCAACTGACCGCAGCCCAGTGCCATCTGAACGGACTGCCATTTCTCTCCCCCGATAACGACACCCGTACCAATCTGGCCTTGCTGCTGGCCGATGAGCAGGCTTTCTCCCTGCCCGGTGGGGCGCTGCCTCTGCCATTTCGGGTCGATGAGCTGATAAGCCCGGCCGCTGGCGATACCGCACCTGCCGGACCGGATCCGCTGCTGGCGCTGGCCGCGTCGCTGGGCATAGAGGCCGCCACCACTGAAGCGGCCATCACCCGGGCCGGCAGCTGGAGCGAGGGGCGCTGCATCAGCAACAATCCAGTCTCTGCCGAGGCCTTCTTGCAGGCACTGGTGCAAACGCCCGACCTTACCGCCAGTGATCGCAGCCAGCTGGCAAGCCAGCGGCTCGCCATGCTGGGTCAGTGCGGCCAGGCGCTGGACGCGGCAGAAAGCATGCCCCAGGGCGAAAGCAAGACGGCGCCGCTGTCCGCCGCCGCCAAGGGGTTTGCCGACTACCTGACCGCCAGCCAGCACTTCTATCAGGGGGAGTTTGCGCAAGCCGACGCCCTGTTTGCCACCCTCGCCGAACAGGACCAGCCCTGGCTCAAGGAGACGGCCGACTACATGAAGATCCGGGTCGCCCTCAACCAGTCCCAGCAAAGCGCCTTCGACGATTGGGGCAGCCTGGACCGCAGCCGGATCGATCAGGCTCAGCTGCAGCGCTGCGAGCAGCTCATCACCGACTACCGTACCCGCTACCCACAGGGGCGCTATCTGGATTCCGCCACCGGCTTGTTGCGTCGGCTGGCCTGGTTCAAGGGAGACAACGAGCTGCTGGCCAGTCACTATCTGCAGGCGAGCCAACAGCAGAGCGAGCCGGATCTGGTCAACGAGATCGATCTCAAACTGCTGATGCAACCCGGCTTCACCGGCTCGGCAACCATGCCCATGCTGACCCTGGTGCAGGATCTGCGCCGGCTGCGGATCCATGACAGCTGGGATGAGTGGCAGCCGCTGCTCGCCGCCGAGATCGGCCAGCAGGCCCCCCAGTTTGCCCGGCACGCCCCCTGGCTGGCCTATCTGGAGCAGTCCAGCCGCTACTATCTCGCCAAGGATTATGCCGCCGTGGTCGCTGCCGCCCCTGCGCTGGCCAACGGCCCCCTGAATAATCTGGCCTTCAGCCAGCAGGTATTGAAAGGGATGGCACTGGCTGCCCAGCAGCAGTGGGCCAACGCCGAACAGCAGTGGCGCGCCCTGCTCGCCAACCAGCCAACCCCCTTGCAGGATCAGCTGTTGCAGCTTGCCCTGGCCATGACCCTGGAACGGGCAGGCCAGCTGGAGCAGGTGTTTGCCAAGGAAAGCCCCATCAAGAGCGATCACTACCGCATCCCGCTGCTGGAGTATGTGGCACCGGCGCCCCTGCTGCGCCGCATGGCCCGGGATGAAACCGCCTCCGAGCCCCTGCGTCAGCGTGCCAGTTACACCCTGAGTTACAAGCAGCTGACCCATGGCGACTACCAGGGCTTCCTGCAAGATGTGGCGGGCGCTCCCCCTGCGGCACCGTTCAACTGGCAAGGCAGCCAGGGTTATCAGTGCCCGGCCCTGACCGAGGTGGTCGCCACCCTCGCCAAGGCGCCTGGTACGCCCAGAGCCCTCAACTGCCTGGGCGAGTTTTTCCTGGCACAAGGGCTGGATTGGGATCCCCTGCTCCATCGACCGGGAGCCGATACCCTGGCGGGGAGCCAGGACCTGTTTGCCGGCAAGCAGCGCAGCCGCCTCGACTGGTATCAGCAGGTCATCGCCAATCCCAAAGCAGCCAAGGACGACAAGGCCTACGCCCTCTATCGCGCCATCAACTGCTACGCCCCGAGCGGCAGCAACGGTTGCGGCAGTCGGGATCTGCCCGTCAGCCAGCGCAAGGCCTGGTTCAACACCCTCAAGCAGCAACACGGGGCAAGCCAGTGGGCAAAACAGCTCAAATATTACTGGTGATGCTGACCCTGCTCGGCACCGAGGCCAGGGCAAGCGTCGAGGCAAGCCAGTACCGCCAGTTCTGGTTGTGGGCCGGGGTCAGACCCCAACCCGTGTTGCAGCAGGTAGATCGCCTCTATCTGCATCAAGGGGAGATAGGCCCCCTGAACCCGGCCCTGCCCCTGCGCTTTCAGGGGCAGGGCATAGCGCCGAGCAAGCTGCCGGTGGGCGAACTCTGGCTCGCCTATCGGGTGGAACGGCTCGACTGGGATGACACCCTGTTGCAGAACTTGCAAAACCAGCTGGCGGCCTGGCAGCGAAAGGGCAATGAAGTGCGCGGCGTCCAGATAGATTTCGATGCCCGCACCCACCAGCTGGCCGACTATGGGCACTTCCTGCGTCAGCTGCGACAACAGTTGCCCGCTCGCTACGCCATCAGCATCACAGGCTTGCTGGACTGGACCCGCACCGGTGACATCAGGGAGCTGAATGCCCTGACAGCTGTGGTCGACGAGCTGGTGGTGCAGACCTATCGGGGCCGTCATACCGAACCGGGCTATGCCCGCTATCTGCAGACGCTGCACCGGCTGACACTGCCATTCAAGCTGGGGCTGGCGCAGGGGGGAGAGTGGGATCCCGCCTGGGAAGCGAGATTGGCACAGATCCCCGCCTACGGGGGAGCTGTGGTGTTTCTGATCAATCCGCCCCCTCCTTGACCCCGGCGGGGTATTGACCCGAGTACAATTTACAGACAATAGTGGAAGCTCTTTTTGACTCCATCCCATGCCATACTTTTTCATATCGTGAACCAGCAAGGGAGCGCCAAGGATGCAGATCCTTTTGATCGCAGACGATGCCATGCTCAGCTCGGCCCTCTCCCAAGGACTGAGTGATCATGGCGTCACGCCATCCCAACTGACCTATTGCAAAGAGCTCACCACACTGCCCGCCCTGCTGCGTCAGCAGCCGTTCGACGCCATCATTTGCCGCCAATCTCGTCATCAGGCCCATGAGGGGATCCGCCTGCTGCAGGAGGCCCACTATCTGGGGCTGCTCGAACCTGGCTGCGTACTCTTGTTGCTGGATGGGGACGATGAATTGCTTCAGTACCCCCCTTCCGATCTCTATTTTCCACTGCGTCTATCCATGCCCTTCAACACGGATCAGCTGACGCGCTGTTTGCACGAACTGGTGTTGCTGACCGGGCTGACCCGCCACTTGGCCGCACCGATGAAACTCAGGGAGTGGCGCCTCGCCTGCTCCCTGTGCGAAGACCTGCTCTATCAGCACCAGAAGAACAAGGCGCTGGGCCCGCTGCTGGACAGGGTCAAGGGTTACATGTTGTTGCAGGAGCAGGATCACTTCCATGCTACCCAGCACTATGCCATGTGTACCACTGAGCACGACGCCTGGTGGCCACGCAAGGGGCTGATCCACTCTCTGCTAGGGCTGAACAAGCTGGACAGCGCCCGCAAGGACCTGACCCGCAATCAGGAACGGCTGCCGCCGACAATCCAGCTGGAGCTGATGCTGGCCTGCCTGCTGCACGAAGCGCAGTGGGAATCGGCCTGGGAAGTACTCGGCAAGCTGCTGCAAAAACAGCCCTGGTCACCCGAGTGGTGCCAGGCGGCCATCTTGCTGGCTCTGCTGCTGAAAGATGAAGGGAAGGCGCTCGAACAGGCCAACGCGCTCAGCCTGCGTTTTTTCAGCGAGCACAGGTTCCGCCTGTCTATCGAGAATTTCGTCCTGAATGCCAGTCTGGCCGTGCTCTGGCACTACCCCACGGCAGCCAGGATCAGTGCCCTGCAACAGGAGTTTGACTATCTCAGCAAGGCCACCACACTGCGGGCCCACGAGGCTGCCTTGTTGCAGGCCCTTATGCTGGGTCTGGATTATCGCTTCGATGACGCCATAGTGCTGCTGGCCAAACACCCGCCTGAGGCGGCGCGGGACAATCATCTCAACCAGTTGCTCGGCTTTGCCGTCAGCCAGTTTTGCGGCCTGCCCCACCACGCCCAACGCTATCTGGCAAAGCTCGGCCAGTACCAGGCCAAAGTGGCGCCATCACCGCTGCTCCAGCGACTGTTCACGCAGGTGGTCATCGACCTGAAAGTGCAACTGGACCGGCGTGAACAGCGCCTGACCTATCTGCGTCAGGAGCGGCAACGGGCCAGCGTATCGGGTCAGCATCAGCTGGCTGTGCAATACGCCCTGACGTTGCAGGAAGAGTTCCCGGCACTGCCGGGGGATGCCTGGCAACTGCTGGAGTTGCTGCAGCTGTGCTGGCCTGCCGGCATGCCGGCACCCAAGGTGGCACTGCTGGTTGATCGGCTGGAGCGGCGCCTGACCCACAGCGCCACCTTCATGGAGCACCATGCCGATGCATACCAGAAGACCTTGCTGCAGATCCGATCACACCTGCACCCCAAGTCATCCTCTTCCCCGCCCAACTGAGCCCGGTGATGGCCGGGCTGGCGGACCTCGCAAGAAGCCCTCTTAAAACAGACCCCGCACCAGAATACCGGCGATCAGCAGCGGTGCGACCAGTCGCCAGCACCAGAGCAGGCCGAATCGCAGCACGGGTGACAGACCGGCGGGCAGTATGGTGTCACCCAGTCGCCAGCCCAGCAGCAGAGTCAGCACCAGGCCAAACAGCGGCATCATCAGGTTGGAGGTGAGGTAGTCGAGCAGATCGAAAATCGTCTTGCCAAACAGGGTCAGCTCGCTCCAGAGGCCGAATGAGAGGCTGACCGGAATACCTGACACCATGATGAGCAGGGTCAGCACCCGACAGGCACCGCGCCGTGACCAACCCCACTCCTCCGTGGTGAAACGCACCAGATGCTCCAGCATGGAGATGGAAGAGGAGAGTGCCGCCACCAGCAGCAGCAGGAAGAAGACCACTCCCAGCCCCTGACCGAACGGCAGATGACTGAACACGGCGGGCATTGTCATGAAGGTGAGGCCGGGACCGGCAGTGGGATCGATACCAGTCGAGGCCAGCGCCGGGAAGATCATCAGACCCGCCAGCACGGAGATAAGACTCGCCAGCGTCACCACCCAGACCCCGGAGCGCAGCACACCATCGCTGCTCGGCAGGTAGGCACCATAGGTGGTATGCACCCCGAGGCCAATGGAGAGGGAGAAGAAAGCCAGCCCCAGCGCATCCAGCACGCTCTGGCCGGTCAGCATGGAGAAGTCCGGCACCAGCAACTGACGCACCCCGGCCATGGAACCCGGCATGGAGAGACCCACCCCCACCAGCAGCAACATCATGATGAACAGCGCCGGCATCATCCAGCGCAGTGCCCGCTCCACCCCTTTCTGAATGCCACCCTGCACGAACCACCAGGTCAGTCCGGCGAACACCAGATGGGTCAGCACGGGCCACCAGGGGTCACTGACATAACCGTTGAACAGGGCGGTGAGGGCGCTGCCCTCGCTCAGGTTGAGCTTGCCCGCCACCGCCAGCGCCGCATACCCCACGGTCCAGCCGCCCACCACGCTGTAGAAGCTGTAGATGAAGAAGCCGCACAGTATCCCCATGTAGCCCATCCAGCGCCAGTTCGGGCCGACCAGCTTGTGGAAGGCACCGAGCACACCACGTTGACTGCGGCTGCCGAGCAATGTCTCCCCCACCAGTACGGCTACCCCCAGGGTGAAGCTGAACAGCAGGAACACCAGCAGGAAGGCACCGCCACCATTGGTGGCCGTCACATAGGGAAACTTCCAGATGGCGCCAAGGCCGATCGCCGTACCGGCCGCCGCCAGCACATGACCGAGACGGGAAGACCACTGAACCTGGCTCATACAACCTCCGGGGAACACAACATCGAATCGATACTCCATGGGTAAACATCAAACGGGTAACCACAAAAAAGGCCGCCTGGCGGCGACCTTTGCAATGAACATTCTGACAAACTGCGCGTGCAAGGTCACCTCTCCTGAGAGCTGCAAAATCGGCCTGACAGCGCGAAAACGGGTGACATGAATAGGATGACCTGAACGCCAAAAAGGAGCCACAGCCTAAACCATGGCAAGAAAAATTGACATAATGAGAAATAAAATTTTTCAACTCCCATTGAAAACCCTATATTTATCAATCAGGGACGCCCTGTTGACCATGATAATGTCACCCCTGCGGCCACTTGATTCAGCATATGCAACAGGACAGCGCATGAAACGAACTCTGCTCATCGGAGCACTCTTCAGCCTCAGCCTGACACTGTCGGCACAACCCTCGCTGACCCTGCTCAGCCATGAACTCGTCCCTTTCACTCACCACCATGATGACAAGCTCGACGGGCTCGCCGTTCGCCTGATCCAGCAAATTCAAGATGAACTGGGAGAAACGTATCCCATCCGGATTTACCCCTTCAAACGGGCCCTGGCACTGACCAGACTGGAGCCGGGATATGCGCTGTTTGTTACCCAGTGGGCACCCGAGAGAGAACCCTTCTTTAAATGGGTAGGACCACTGTTTCGGAACAAAGTGATCATCTATCAGCCCCCGTCACCCAGACACAAACTGAAGAGCCTCGACGACTTGCGTCATTTGCCAAGGGTCGGGGTTGTGCTCGGTAATGCCGATGACGAACGGCTCACCCGCGAGGGATATACCAATCTGGTGCGCTACCAATCGGTTGAGGAAGCCTTGCAACGCTTGGTACTGGGCAAAATTGATGCATTTCCGGTAGGCGAAATGGTGCTGGATGCCACCTTGGCACAGCGAGGGTTATCACATAGCAGCGTGACAAACTCGGGGGTAGTCCTTCATGAGTCATGGCTCTACCTCGCCTTTTCCAGGGATCAGGATGATGCCGTCATAGCCCGTTGGCAGTCCGCGCTCGACAAGGTCAGGTTGAAAAGTGGGAGGGGCATGCTGCCCCCCCATCAAGATCGAACCTCACATCAAGCCGCGCAACAGGATCCCGCCGATCAATAAGGGTGCCAGCCAGCGCCAGCAGCCCATTACCAGGGTCCGCCAGTGCTGCGCCAATCCCTGGGGCAAGGCTCGCTGACCCAGCTTCCACCCCAGCAACAGGGTGAGCGCCAGCCCGAACATGGGCATCATCAGGTTGGAGGTGACAAAATCCAGCAGCTCGAAGATGTTCTTGCCAAACAGGGTCACATCCGCCCAGGGGCCGAACGACAGGCTGACGGGAATGCCGTTCACCATCACCAGCAGAGTAATGAGGCTGCAGGCCGCGCGGCGTGACCAGCTCAGACTCTCGCAGATGAAGCACTGCAGATGCTCCAGCAGCGAGATGGCCGAAGAGAGCGCCGCCACCACCAGCAGGGAGAAGAAGATCACCGCCAGTCCCTGACCAAACGGCAACTGCTGGAACACCGCCGGCATCGTCATGAAGGTGAGGCCAGGGCCGGAGGCGGGATCTATGCCGGTCGCCGCCAGCACAGGGAAAATCATCAAGCCCGCCAGCACGGCGATCAGGCTCGCCAGCAGCACCACCCAGAGGCTGGAACGACCTACCCCTTCGCTGGAAGGCAAGTAGGCACCATAAGTGGTGTGAATGCCGAGCCCGATGGAGAGGGAGAAGAAGGCCAGCCCCATGGCATCGAGCACGCCGGACATGCCGAGCTTGCTGAAGTCCGGCATCAGGAAGTGGCGTACCCCGGCCATGGCATTGGGCAGGGTAAGACCGAAGGCCACCAGCAGCAGTATCATGATGAACAGGGCCGGCATCATCCAGCGCAAGGTACGTTCCACCCCCTGCTGCACGCCCCCCTGCACGAACCACCAGGTGAGGGCGGCAAACAGCAGGTGGGTCAACACGGGCCAGAGCGGATCGCCGACATAGTCGTTGAAGCGGGCGGTCAGGGCGGCACCATCCCCATGCTGCAGGCTACCGGCCAGCGCCATGCCGGTGTAGCCCAGGGTCCAGCCGCCCACCACGCTGTAGAAGCTGAAGATAAGCAGGCTGCAGAGCAGGCCCATGGCCCCGACCCAGCGCCAGCGCTTGCCCATCAGGGCGCTAAACGCCCCCACCACACCACGGCGGCTCATGCTGCCGAGCAGTGTCTCTCCCATCAGCACCGCCACCCCCAGGGTGAAACTGAACAGCAAAAAGACCAGCAGGAAGGCACCGCCACCATTGGCGGCGGTCACGTAGGGAAACTTCCAGATAGCGCCGAGACCGACGGCGGAGCCTGCGGCGGCCAGAATATAACCAAGCCGGGATGACCATTGGGACTGCTTCATAAGAACTCCAATACAGGTGCCCACGAGCTGGGCCCAAAACGGCGCTCAGAGTACGGTCAAGGCCACGCAATCACAACGCCGCTTATCGGGCTAAAAAACGATTTATTGGCATCATTACCTAATAATATTCAGTTTTACGCGTTATCGTGCCGAAAAATAAAAACCGGAGCATTTTTGCTCCGGTTTTGACTGTCATGGACTCGCATTGAGCGCCTAGATAACCCCCAGTTCCCGCAGTCGCTCCATCAGGTAGCTGTGGGCGGTATGACGCTCGGAGAGCACCACATCCGGCCGCGGGTGAAGGAACAGCGGCAGGGAGATGCGGGACTTAGCGGCGCTGCCGCCGGTCGGATTGATGACGCGGTGGGTGGTGGAGGGGTAGTAGCCACGGGAGGCCTCCTGCAGCATGTCACCGATGTTGATGATGAGGGTGCCAAAATCGCAGGGCACATCCATCCACTCCCCATCGGCTCCCTTCACCTGCAGGCCCGGCTCGTTGGCCGCAGGCAGAATGGTCAGCAGGTTGATGTCCTCGTGGGCGGCGGCGCGGATGGCACCCGGCGCTTCGGTGCCGTCGAACGGCGGATAGTGCAGCACCCGCAGCAGTGTCTTCTGGCTCTCTTCAATCATGGAAGAGAGCGGGCAGCTGTAGTGAGTGGCGATGTCGCTCGGGGTGTATTGCTCCACCCAGCCCAGCAGCTCGGCGGCCAGGTCATTGGCGAGGCGATAGTACTCCATCGCCTGCTCCCTGAGCGCTTCCGGCATCTGGCCCCAGGGATAGAGGTGGAAGTACTCCTTGATGTCCTTCTGGCTGTGACCCTTGGCCACCTCGGACACAGACGGCGGGAAGTAGCCATCCTGGGTCTCGCGGTTGAACAGGAAATCCTGCTTCTGTTCGCTCATGAAGAAGCGATACCAATTGTCATAGATGGACTGCACCAGCTCTTTCGGGATGGGGTGGTGGGTCAATACCCCGAAGCCCGTAGTACGCAGGGATTCGGTGAAGCGCTGCGCCGCATCGGGCGAGCGGTAATCGACGGTCAGGACTTTCATTGTTTTTGTTACGCGCCAGTTAAAAGTTGGCGCAGTTTACCTCGCCTATGACCACAAGGAAAGTGAGCCGCCCCTCCCACCCCGGCCTGTCGCAAATAGTGACAAAAACGTCAAAAAACGGCGCCAGCCAAGACCCGAGATCCTCCCTTGTCCTGACCCGGCATCCTCACTAGAATGCCCCCATCATCCACGCTGGAGCCCGTTTATGTCCCCCAAGATCCTGTTGCTGACCCTGCCTTTTCTGCTCGCCGGTTGCAGCTCGCTGTCGGAAGAGGAGTGCCGTGCCATGAGCTGGTACAACCTGGGCTATCAGGATGGGGAGCAGGGCAAGACCCGTCAGGCAACCCGTGACTATGTCTCGACCTGTGGCGAGTACGGCCTCAAGGTGGATGAAGCCGAGTGGAAACGGGGCTATGCCAAGGGGCTGGAGCTCTACTGCATTCCTGAACTGGCCTACAGCAAGGCCAAGTCAGGTCATGAGTATCTGGGGGTTTGTCCCAACGATGCCAGCTTCCTCACCCAGTACGATCGTGGTCGCAAGGAGTACCTGCTGGAGAAGCAGCTCAACGAGATCAAGAGCGACTTGCAGCAGACAGAACGGGATATCGAACAGCTGGAGCGCCAGATCCGCAACGAAAACGACAGCAAGCAGCGCGACTACTACCGCGCCAAACGAGAGCGGGCCATCCGTCATTACGAGGGACTGCGCCGAGACTACAACCGGATCCGCTTCCCTGATCGGGTGATCCAGTTCTCTTTCGGCAATTAAGACTCGGGCTGCACCGAGTACAGCCGGCACCTCCTCCCGGCCCGGATGATCCCCTTATCTTTCGGGCATGAATGCGAAAAGAAAAGGCCATCCGGGCTATTTCCCAGCCTGGATGGCCCCTTTCCTCTGGCCGCGGATCCTTACGAGGGCAACACCCAGCGCTGCAGCGCCAGCGCGATCCCGTCTTCGTTATGATCGGCGGTCACAAGGTCGGCATGGGCCTGCACATGGGCGGCGGCATTGCCCATGGCAACCGCCAGCCCCACCTGCTCGAACATGCTGATGTCGTTGTTGTTGTCACCAAACGCCACCACGTTTTCCATCGCTATCCCCTCGCTCTCGGCCCACAGGGCCAGCCGGTTGCCCTTGCTGCACCCCGGTTGCACCAGCTCCACCACATAAGGCGCCGCCCAGTCACGGGTAAAGGGCATGGCCTCGACCACCTCCCCCATGAACTGATGCAGCAGGGCAGGATCTTGGTTGAACAGCTCCAGCTTCCAGATCGGATTTTTCAGCCAGCTCACCAGATCGTCCGCAGGCAGCAGGGATATCTTGAGATGATCCGGCTGGTTGGCCGACCAGTGGCGCATCCGGGTGATGTGATCCTCGCAGCCGATATAGCCGATCCCTTCGCTAAGGTGGAACAGGGCCCCCATCTGCTGCGCCTCGACCTGAGCCAACAGCTCGGTGAGCGGGGCCACCGCCAGCGGATCCCCCGCCAGGATCCTCTCCTGTGCCGGATCATAGAGGTAGGCACCGTTGCTGCAGATGATGGGGGTATCGAGGGCCAGCTCGTGATGGAAGGGGCGCGCCGTCATGAAGTGGCGGCCCGTTACCAGCAACACCTTGATGCCGTGGGCCCGTGCCTGGGCCAGCGCCGCTCGGGTCGCGGACGAGATCTTGTGATCCCGGGTCAGCAGGGTACCATCCATATCCAGCGCGATGGCCTTGTACTCACTCATAGCTCCTCCAGCCTCAAACAAATCAGCAAAGAGCCTTACCGTCCCAGAGCCGGCGCCCCGATGCAAGCCCTGTCAGGGACCGGGCCCCCAATCTGTGATCTGACCGGGGCACACGGCAAGTCCCTCCCGTCCACGGCTCCTCAACCCGGCTCGGCACAGCTAGCCAGACGCTGGCGTCGATCGGCCCGTTTGCGCAGACCGTAGAAACCGATGGCACAAACCACACCTGAGAGGGCAGCCAGATAGAAGGGCCACTCTGTCCCTGCCAGCAGCACCAGACTGCCCACCAGCACAGCCAGGATCTCGCTGCCTACCGCCAGACCACGGTAGATCCCCATCGCCTGCCCCTGCTGCTCGGCATGGCTGCGGTTGGAGACGGCTACCGAGGTCGCCAGTTCCCCCAGGCTCATGCCGATCCCTGCTGGAATGAAGGTGAGTGCCAACCCCCACCAGTGATCCGGCAGCACAAACATCAGCATGCCCGCCGCCATCACCAGATGACCGACGACCCCCAGGCTGCTACCACGCCAGTGGCGAGCGAGGCGGGATCCCAGCCAGGATCCCAGCATCATGGGCACGCTCACCAGCACGGCCGCCTGCGCCAGCTGTACCGGATCCCAGGCCAGCCGATCCACCAGCCAGACGTTGAAGTAGGTGAAGTAAAGCTGCACTGCGCCGTAGCTGAGCAGGGTCAGCACGAAATAGGGCAACAGAGCCGGTTGCAGCAAGAGCTGACGGGAAGAGAGCGACGGCGCCTGCTGGCTGGGGGCAACCGGGGCCTTATTGGGCAACAACCAGAGCACCAGCAACAGGTTGACCAGGGTCATGGCCACCGCCAGCCAGGCGGCCAGGCTGTAATCTCCCGATACCACGGCCGCATAACCCCCTATCATGGGGCCAAGCACCCAGCCCAGGTTCATGCCGATGTTGATCCAGGCGAAGCTGCGGGCCTTGGTCTTGGTGGTGCTCATGTCAGCCGCCATGGCCTGCACTATGGCGATATCCCCGTTGAAAAAGCCCTCCACCACCCGGCTCAACAACAACAGTGGCAAGGATCGCCATGCGATCCCCAACGCCATCAGGGCATAACCGACCAGCACGCCAACCAGACAGACTGTCAGGATCGGCTTGCGGCCGTGGCGATCGGAAAGCCGTCCCAGCCAAGGGGATCCCACCAGTTGAAACAGCGGGTAGAGCCCCATAATGACCCCCAGCCACACCTTGCGACTCCAGTCAGACGCCTGTGGCGTCAACATGCCCTGCGCCGGATCCAGCATCAGCGGCGCCAGCACGGGCGAGGGCAGGCTGAAACCCGCCACAGCCAGCGTCACCGTCATCACCAATACCCAGAGGGTTGCCTGCCCCTTGATCCCTTCCATGTCAGCCTCATTAAGTAAAGTTATTGGTTTATTTATACTGAGCAAGGCGCATTATTAAGTAAAGTGAATTGTTGATTTAAAAACGGCCGCTATCCATAATGACCCCATGAACATCCGTACTGACAAGATCCTCCTCCGATATCCTGGATCCTTGGCGTACCTGTCGATAACGGGAAGCCCTCAATGAACGCCAGCACCGACAAGATACTGTTTCTGCTCAAGAGCCACGGCCCCCAGAGCGCAGCAGCGCTGGGGGAGCAGTTGCAGATGACCTCCATGGGCGCCCGCCAGCATCTGATCGCGCTGGAATCCGACGGCTGGGTGGGTTTTAGCGATGAAGCGCGCGGCCGTGGCCGTCCCGTACGCCTGTGGCATCTGACCGAACAGGCCTGGCAGCGCTTCCCCGATACCCACAGCGAACTGACCTTGCAGCTTATCGACAATATCCAGCAGCTGTTTGGCGAGGTGGGCATGGAGCGACTGATCCAGCAGCGGGAACAGCAACAGCTGGGCCGTTATCAGGCACAGCTGACCCAGCCTGCGCTGGCAGACAGGCTGGCCACGTTGAAAGAGCAGCGCACGCGAGAGGGCTATATGGCAGATATGCGCCAGGAGGAGGACGGCAGCTGGTTGCTATGGGAGAGCCACTGCCCCATCTGCGCCGCAGCGCGGGCCTGTCGGGGGTTTTGTCGCAGCGAGCTGGAGATGTTTCGCCAGTTGCTGGCACCGGCCAGGGTGGAGCGGGAACAATACCTGCTGGACGGGGATCACCGCTGCCTCTACCGCATCACGCCGCCGACTCCGTGATCGCCGAATGCCAGAAACAACAAAGCAGGCGCCGGGATGCCTGCTTTGTTGCCTTCGGGGAGGAGGTGCTCTCGTTCCAGCCCGTCGTTTCCCGATAAGGTCGGACGGCTGATGGGGTGTGTGACCCGGTAAGGTCCTTCACCACAGAGACCGGGTTGGGTATCTGTCTTGCCACCGGAAGATGCAACCATAGTATCCCTCCCGGTGCGGTGAGTGGTTGCGAAGTAGCATGTATTTTCAGTTGTTTTTGCAATAGTTCACCCTTAATCTAGGAAAAGTGAATTAATAATTGCAACGAGGAACGGAGAATGCTGAAACTTGATCGCATAGACAGGCATATTCTGGAGTTGATGCAGGAGAATGGCCGCATCAGCAACCTGGAGCTGGCCGAGCTGGTCGGGCTCTCCCCCTCCCCCTGCTCCCGCCGGGTCAAGGCGCTGGAGGATGCCGGTCTCATCGATACCCACGTCACCCTGCTCAACGCTCGTCAGCTGGGGCTCACCCTCACCGCTTATATCCATATCTCCATGGACAGACACACGCCGGAACGGTTCGAGAACTTCGACAAGGCCATCAAGGAGCTGCCCGAAGTGCTGGAGTGCGACCTCATCACGGGCAACGATGCCGACTATCAGCTCAAGGTAGTGGTGCGGGACATGGAACACTACCAGCACTTCCTGCTGGACAAGCTGACCCACATACCAGGCGTGACCGGCGTCCGTTCCAGCTTCGTGCTGCGCCGCATCAAGCACAAGACGGCACTGCCGCTGAACCATCTGGGGTAAGGGATCAGCATGCTGCCATGTGTCCACCTCGACACGCGAGGTGTGGCGGATTGGAGCATGAGAGACACCTGACGAAGAGAGGAGGCCCCGGGGCCTCCTCTCTTTATTGATTGCTATCTATTGACACTCGCTCATGTCGCGACTCAATGCCCTGATACGGAGTCTGATCAGACCGCGACCTGGCTGACATCCTGCACCTGCAGCAGCCAACCAGCCTGCTCCTGCTGGGGCTCACCGCTCACCCGCAATCGCTCACCGGTCGGTATCCACTGCCCCTGGGGCAGGGAGACCAGCAGACTCTCGCTGCCATTGTCGAATAGCCAGCGATCTTCCCCCAGCGACTCTATCAGATAACCTTCCATCTCCACTCTGGACTCGGCTTGCCAGGAAGGCGCAACGGAATCACGGCTCTCGATGAAATCCCCCTGAACACCAAAACTGGCTAGCCCCCACAGAATGGAGAGCCCGACCAAAGATGTTTGCATCTTGTCTCTCCTCTTTTGGAACTGTGGAGCCAGTATGGGAAGAGAAGCGTGAGCACACCATGAACAAGGTAGCAAAGTGCAGGCGGGATCGCGAAAAAAACCGGCCAATGGGCCGGTTATGTCATTTTATGGCGCCGAGATCACACTATTTGGCGGCTTCCTCTGCCATCCGGGCCGCTCTTGGCTTATTCGTCCACATGGCAACGCCTCTATGATCTGCGCAGATCCCCTCTTCGATCACGGCACGTACCCGGGTGCCATCCTTACAGATGGCCTGCCAGGCATCTGCATCATCGATCGCCATCGAAGGAGAGCGAGAACCTGTGCTGCAGGCGGTCAGCAACAGGGTAAACAGGGGCAACAGGATTTTCATGGGGTGGATCCTCAGCTGTATGGGTCGGCCGAACTCAGCGCCCCAGCTGCGCCGAAATGCGATCGCAGAGCTGCTTGAGCTGGGCCAGTTCAGCATCGGCCAGATCCACCTGATTGCGCAAGTTGTCTGCCAGGCAACACGCTTTGACCTCCCGTTGCAGCTGGCACCCCGCTTCGGTCAGGCAGATGCATTTTTGTCGCTCGTCCTCGCTGGAGACGGTGCGGGTCAGCCAACCCTTGCTCTCCAGCCGCTTGACGATGGGGGTCAGAGTGCCCGCATCCAGCCCGGTCTCCTGACCAATCTCCTTGAGGCTGACCTCATCCCGCGCCCACAGCGACAACATCACCAGATACTGGGTATAGGTCAGGTCCAATTTGTCCAGCAGCGGCCGATAGGCGCGCATCACGGCGTTGGAGGCGCTGTAGAGGGCAAAACAGACCTGCTTTTTCAATTCACTCATGGGGGCACCTCATTGGCAAGTGGGGCCAGTATACCCCAGCAAGGTGGAGGGAAAAATGATTTGCACACAAAACAGTTGCCAACCTTCGCGTTCAGGACTAGTCTGATTTTACTTTGCACACAAAACAAATCAGAGCACCCGACATGAAGACACTCTATCGCACACAGGCCATCGCCCAGGCGGGCCGCAACGGCGAAGTTCACACCCTGGACAACAGCCTGCAACTGGCACTGGCCCTGCCAACCGCCCTCGGCGGCAACGGCAAGGGCAACAATCCGGAGCAACTGCTGGCCGCTGGCTACGCAGCCTGTTTCTCCAACGCCCTGATCCACGTGGCCCAGAAACTCGGCGCGCCCATCACCAGCGCACAGGTCACGGCCAGCGTCGAGTTGCTGGCACTGGCCGATGGCCGCTTCAACTTCGCCATCACGCTGGACGTGGCGCTCGCCGCAGCGCAGCCTGAACAGACGGCACAGGCCGAGCAGCTAGTGCGGCTGGCCCACCAGACCTGCCCCTTCTCAAATGCCATGCGGGGCAATGTCGTCACCCGCCTGCGGCTAAACGATATCGAACTGGAGGAAAAACAATGAGTCTGCTCAGTCATCAAATCCAGCTGCTGCGCCGCCCGGTCGGTATGCCCAGACAGGACGATTTCATCCAGGCCGAGGTCGCGCTGCCCGAGTTACAGGAAGGGGAAGTGCTGGTCGCCAACCAATGGCTGTCAGTGGACCCCTACATGCGCGGTCGCATGACAGAGGCCAAGAGCTATGTGCCGCCCTTTGCCCTGAACAGTGCGCTCGATGGCGGTGCCATCGGTACTGTGCAGGACTCGCGCCATCCCGACTTTGCTGTTGGTGATCGGGTGAGCAGCATGCTGGGCTGGCGCGATAGCCTGGTCGCCAAGGCCGATCAGCTGACCCGCCTGCCCGACACAACACTGCCAGCCCAGTTATTCTTGGGAGCCCTCGGCATGCCGGGCATGACCGCCTGGGTCGGGCTCAAGCGCATCGCCAAGCTGCAAGCCGGCGAAACCGTGCTGGTGTCGGCGGCCTCAGGTGCGGTCGGATCCATGGTGGTGCAACTCGCCAAGCGGGTGGGGGCCAGAGTGATCGGTTCCACCGGCTCGGCCGACAAGGTCGCCTACCTCAAGACGCTGGGGGCTGACGAGGTGATCAACTACCGTGAAAACCCGGATCTCGACGCCGAGCTGACGCGACTCGCCCCGGAAGGCATCAATGTCTACTTCGAGAACGTGGGCGGCGCCATGCTGGATGCCGCCCTTAACAACATGGCGGTGCACGGTCGCATAGTGCTGTGTGGCCTCATTGAGCAGTACAACAGCAAGGGCGAGGCAAGCGGCCCGCGCAACCTCTCTCAGGTGATCCGCAAACGCCTCACCATGCAGGGGCTTATCGTGTTTGAACACTGGCAGCACTACGGCGAGTTTCTGGCCGAGGTGATCCCGGCATTCGAGGCCGGTGCACTGCAAGCCGAAGAGACCATCTATCAGGGGCTGGCCAGCATGCCGCAGGCCTTCATCGGTCTGTTCGAAGGACGCAATACCGGCAAGATGCTGGTCAAGCTGGACTAAGTCACCGGACTGGACCATCACACAGCAAGCAACTTGCATGACGGGCCCAACCGACCTAAGGTGGGCCCGTTTTTTATGGGGCAATTCCGTTTCGGCCAGGAGCCTCACATATGTCCACTCTCTCCCCCCGCGTCGGTGGTCGATGACAGTGTTATCTTGACCAACCCGTTTGTCCCACATAACCACAGCAAGGAGCCTCGCATATGTCCGCTCTCTACCCCCGCGTCGGTGTCGGCGTTATTCTGACCAACAGTCAGGGCCAGGTGCTGCTTGGCAAGCGCAAGGGCAGCCATGCCCCCTACTGGTCCATCGCAGGCGGCCATCTGGAACTGGGGGAGAGCTTCGAGTCAGCGGCGATCCGGGAAGTGGCGGAGGAGACCGGCTTTGTCATCACGGCGCCCAGCGTCATCGCCGTCACCAACAACCTGGAGACATGGCGCGAGAGCGGGTTGCACTACATCTCCGTCACCCTGCTGGCCCTGGTGGGAGGAGAGCCGCAACTGCTGGAGCCGGAAAAATGCGAGGGCTGGATATGGTGCGATCCCCGCGATCTGCCAGAGCCCCACTTCGATGCCAGTCGCCAATCGATAGCCTGCTGGCTTGCCGGTCGTTGCTATCTGCCACAACCAGGCCAACCGACAGAGTGACCATTGCCTGCCATCAGCCCCCTGATTTGTCATAAAAAAGTCACCGCTTTGTCATATCATCCCAACCGGCTCGACAAGGACAACAAGGGAGTGACGAGATGGGGCAGGTATTCATTCAATTTCTATGGCTGGGCTGTGTCAGCTTCGGTGGGCCCGCCGCCCATATCGGCTATTTCCAGCGCACCTTCGTCGAGCGGCTGGGCTGGCTGAGTCAGGCCGAGTTTGCCCAGCTGCTGGCCCTGTGCCAATTGCTGCCGGGCCCCGCGTCCAGCCAGCTCGGCTTTGCCATCGGGCGCCACAGGGCCGGCCTGACGGGGGCGCTGGCCGCCTTTGTCGGCTTTACCCTGCCCTCTTTCCTGCTGTTGCTGGCCGCCGCCATCGGTCTGGGACAGCTGACCGCCAATGTATGGCTTGAGGCCGCCCTGCACGGCCTCAAGCTGTTGGCACTGGTGGTGGTGGCGGATGCGGTGCTCACCATGAGCCGCCAGTTCTGCAAGACACAGTTGCAACAGGGCGTCATGGTGGCCACCGCCGCAGTACTCTGGTGGCAACCCGAGCTCTTGACCCAGCTAGGCCTCTTGCTCGGCGCCGCCCTGCTCTGTGCCCGGTTCAGTGCGCAGCAACCAGCAACGCCGCTCTCATCGCAGCCTCACCCCCCTGTCGCCCACCCCTGCTCAAGGATACGCTGGACAAGGAGCTGTCGACCAAAGACGGTTAATCGGGCATTTTTATGGTTGTTCACTGGGGCACCTCGGATGATTGGTTTGGTTGGCGCCTCCAGTTTTCCGGGAATGCTCCGAGTGAACAACCTACAGAGAGATCACAGCTAGCCATTCATCCTCAGCATTCTCGCTGCCCTAGTTCGCGGTGCCTGAAACAGTGGATCAGCTGCTTACCCCCGCAAGCGTTGCAGTTGGGTGATGGCAGCAGCGGTGGAGCAAAAGGCAAACTCGGCGGGCGAAATCCCGGCCAGCTTGCGCCACTCACAGGCGGCCACATCATCGGCCGCAACGACAGAAGGTTTGTGCACCAGCTCCAGCATGAAGACGGTATCGCAGGTGTGATAGACAACATCGTCATAGGGGTAGACGTTGGCAAAGGAGCCTAGATAGCGAGGCGCCTCTCTCCCCAGATCCAGCCCCAGTTCCTCTTTCAGCTCCCTAACCAATGCGGCCTCCAGTGACTCACCAGGATCGACGAAACCACCGGGCAGATCCAGCAGTCCTTTGCCAGGCTCCCGCCCTCGCACCGCAACCAGCACTTCATCCTGCCAGCAAAGCGCCACCATCACGGCCGACGCCACATTCTGGAAATAGTGGAAACCACAACCACAGGCAAACTCTTTCTCGCTGCGTTTTTGCAGCGATTCGATACCACAGCGCGGGCAAAACATAGAGGCCACCTCCCATTTGAAACCAAAGTGCATTGTATGCCGCAAACCTCTTCAAATCAGCCTGCATAGAGCCCACTGCTCGGCAGATACTACAAGCAAGTGAGCCCCAGAACCGAAATACAAAAGGCCCTCCCAAGCGGGAAAGCCTTGTTGTGATGGAGCCTAGCTGTGATGCACATTGGCAAAAAACAGACGAAAACAAGCCCAGTCTTTCGACTGGGCTTCTCAACTTAGTGGCGGAGCGGACGGGGAGATGGACGCAGTCCAGCTCAAGCACAAGGGACTGCAGGCAGGGACCGAGTTGCCAGCGGCAAGTCGCAGCCCTGTCTGCTGCCCCTTGTTTCCTTATCCCGTTCGCAAATGCTAAAAAGAAAAAAGGCCTTCCCGATTGGGAAGGCCTTCAAATTAGTGGCGGAGCGGACGGGACTCGAACCCGCGACCCCCGGCGTGACAGGCCGGTATTCTAACCAACTGAACTACCGCTCCGCTATTTGGTTAGCCTTTCGCTAAATCTTTTGCCGATTATCAGAGGTGTCATCCTCTCGGCCAACGTCGTGATGTGCACGTCGCTGTTTAATTGGGTGCCTGGCAGTGTCCTACTCTCGCATGGCGAATGCCACACTACCATCGGCGCTACCGCGTTTCACTTCTGAGTTCGGCATGGGATCAGGTGGTTCCACGGCGCTATGGCCGCCAGGCAAATTACTTCAATCTGAGAAAGCTGACGTGAATAACGAGTTGCCTGTTGGCTTCGCTATCACTGAATTAGTTAGTAGTTCGTTCATTCGCTACAAGGCCNCACCCGCCCCACTGGCCTGCCTTGATCCTGTTTGCGCTGCTGTTTATCGGCCTGCCACTGCTGGCTCACGGCTCCGTCAGCCGCCTTGTCGCCGATTTCTATCAGGCGGGCAGCCTGGTATTCGGTGGCGGCCACGTGGTGCTGCCCCTGTTGCAAGAGAGCGTGGGCCATACCCTCACTCAACAACAGTTCCTGACCGGCTACAGTCTGGCCCAGCTGGTGCCCGGCCCCATGTTCACACTGGCAAGCTACCTTGGTGCCCAGTTGCAGCCAACAACACCACTGCTTGGCGCACTGCTGGCAACCCTGGCGCTGTTCCTGCCGGGCTTTCTGCTGCTGTGGGCCCTGGGGCCAAGCTGGCAGAGCTGGCTGGCCCGCCCCCGGCTGGCAGGTGCAGTGACAGGGATCAACGCCGCCGTGGTGGGGCTGCTGCTGGCCGCCCTCTACCAGCCGGTATGGCTGGGCGCCGTGCAGGCCCCTAGCGATCTCGCACTCGCCGCCATCGGCTTCTATCTGTTGCGCGTCTTGAAGCTGCCCATTCTGGCCCTTGCGGGACTGCTGGTCGGCGCCGCCATGCTGCTGGCCTGATGCCGCGATTTGAGTAAACTGGAAGGCCCCGTCAGGGGCCTTTCTTATTCATGTGACGGCAAGGAGCCAGGATGCAGCACCCACAAGATCACTCCCAACTGGAGATAAGCGACGACAAGGGGCGGCTAGACGTGCCGCTGATCCACCGATTTTTGTCCGAGGAGGCCTACTGGTGCCTCGGCATTCCACAGGCAACGGTACAGAGAGCCATCAACCACTCCCTCTGTTTCGGTGGCTACGTGGCAGGCCAGCAGGTGGCCTTCGCCCGGGTCATCACGGACAGGGCCACCTTCGGCTATCTGGCGGATGTATTCGTGCTGCCCGCCCATCGCGGCCGGGGTCACAGCAAGGCGCTGGTGGCGGCCATCCTGGCTCACCCGCAATTGCAGGGACTGCGCCGCCTCAGTCTGGCGACCTCGGATGCCCACGGCCTCTATGCCGGTTTTGGCTTCGAACCGCCGCGCAAACCGGCCAGCCTGATGGAAAAGTACGATCCCGAGATTTATCTGCGCCCTTGAGCTCTGCCACGCAGGCGGCCCGTGGCGCTCGTCGGTTCATGCAGCACGTCCCTGCGCTTGTAGCGCAGGGGCGTGGCAGTGCCTGATGAGGGTGTCCGCGACTTGATTGTCCTTGGGTCAGGTCACTGAACCCCCTGGTCTAATTGACCTCTGTCGTACTGTGCCGAGCAGCGCGACAGTGCTAGATTGGCTGCCAGGATTTTCATTCACTCTGCAGACCCGTTAACCACAAGGACGGCAACCGTGGCCCAGCATTTTTCTTCTCTCTCTTCTCCCTCCTCTCTTCCGCCCTTGCTACAGGATCAGGCCGAGCGCCAGTGGCAACGGCTGATCGAGCTGGCGCCCGATTATGGCGCCCTGCCCGATACGATTCGCCAGACCCTGCTGACCCTGCTTGGCCTCTCCGATTTTGTCTCCGATTCGCTCATCAAGCAGCCCGAACTGGTGACGCAGATCCTCGCCTCGGGGGATCTCGAGCGGTCCGAACGCTGGCCCGCCTACCAGCGCGATCTGACCACTCTGCTCGCCGAGGTGGATGATGAAGAGGCGCTCAAGCGCACCCTGCGCCAGTTCCGCCGCAGCCGCATGCTGGTGATCGCCTGGCGCGAGCTGTTGGGGCACTCGGCGGTGGAAGAGAGCTTTATCCATCTCACCAAACTGGCGGATGCCCTGATTTGCTCCGCCCGCGACTGGCTCTACGAGAGGCAGTGCGGCGAGCTGGGCACCCCCATGGACGGGGATGGCAACCCGCAGCCGCTGCTGATCCTCGGCATGGGCAAGCTGGGGGGCGGCGAGCTGAATTTTTCCTCGGATATCGATCTTATCTTCACCTTCCCCGAGAACGGCTACACGGTCGGCGGACGGCGCGAACTCGCCAACCAGCCCTTCTTCATCAAGCTGGGGCAGCGGCTGATCAATGCCCTCCACCAGCCCACCCAGGATGGTCAGGTATTCCGGGTCGATATGCGGTTGCGCCCCTTCGGCGATGCGGGCCCGCTCGCCATCTCCTTTGCCGCCATGGAGGACTATTACCAGCACCACGGCCGCAACTGGGAGCGCTACGCCATGGTCAAGGCGCGGGTGCTGGGCCCCCAGTGCGAGCACGGGGTCGCGCTGGCCGAAATGCTGCGCCCCTTCGTGTTTCGCCGCTACATCGACTTTGGCGTCATCGACGGCCTGCGCCAGATGAAGGCGATGATCGCCGCCGAGGTGCGCCGCAAAGGGCTGGAGGGCAACATCAAGCTGGGGGCCGGCGGCATTCGCGAGGTGGAGTTCATCGCCCAGGCGCTGCAGCTTATTCGCGGCGGTCGCGAGCCTGCGCTGCGGGTGCGCCACCTGCCGGAGGCGCTGGCCGCCATCGCCCAGTGCGGCGCCCTCGAGGCAGAGCATTGCGACCGCTTGCTGGTGGCGTACCGCTTCCTGCGTCGGGTCGAGAACATTCTGCAGGAGATAGGCGATCAGCAGACCCAAACCCTGCCCACCGAGGAGCGGGATCGGTTGCGGCTGCTCACCGCCCTGGGTTTTACGGACTGGGGCGCCTTTATGGCCCATCTGGATGAGGAGATGGCCGCCGTTCATCAGGAGTTCGCCGCCGTGGTAGGCGAAGAGAAAGAGGCCCCCGCCCATCTGGAACAACTCTGGCTCGATCTCTGGCGCACCGAACTCGATGCTGCCGAGCTGGAGACATTGCTTATCGCTCAAGGCGTCCAGGATCCAGTTCCACTCTGCACCGCCCTGCTGCGCTTCAAGGAAGAGTACAAGCGCCGCCAGGTGGGCCCGCAGGGGCGCATCGCCCTGGACTGGCTGATGCCTGAGTTGCTGCGACTGGTGGTGGCAAGCCGTGAGCCTGCCCGCCTGTTCGAGCGAGTGTGCGAGCTGCTGACCCGCATCTTCACCCGCAGCGCCTATCTGCAACTGCTGGCGGAGAACCCCGCCGCCCTGCGCCAGCTGGTACGGCTGTGCGATGCCAGCCATCTGGTGAGCGAGCAGCTGGCCCGCTACCCCATACTGCTGGACGAGCTGCTGGATCCCCAGCACCTCTACCACCCGACCCCGCTGGATCAGTACAAGCCCCAGCTGCGCCAGTTCCTGCTGCGCATCCCCGAGGAGGACGTCGAGCAGCAGATGGAGGCATTGCGCCAGTTCAAGCAGGTGCAGCTGCTGCGCATCGTCGCAGCCGACATCGCTGGCGCCCTGCCGCTGATGAAGGTGAGCGACCACCTCACCTGGCTGGCGGAGGCAATCACCGAAGAGGTGGTCAATCAAGCCTGGACCCAGATGAGCGAACGCTACGGAGTACCGCCCGAAGTGACTGCCACCGGCCAGCGCGGTTTCGCCGTGGTGGCCTATGGCAAGCTGGGCGGTATCGAGCTCGGCTACGGCTCGGATCTGGATCTCGTCTTCCTGCACGGCGGCGATCCCAACAGCTACACAGACGGGCGCAAACCCATCGACAGCCGCCAGTTCTACCTGCGCCTGGCCCAGCGGATCCTGCACCTGTTCAGCACCCGCACTCCGTCCGGTATCCTCTACGACATCGACATGCGACTGCGTCCCTCAGGCGACTCGGGCCTGCTGGTCTCGTCGCTGACCGCCTATGAGCAGTATCAGCGCAGCGAGGCCTGGACCTGGGAGCATCAGGCACTGGTGCGGGCCCGCCCCATCTACGGCGATGAGACCGTCATCGCCGAGTTTGGGAGGATCCGCCGCGCCGTGCTGGCCAAGGAGCGAGACCTCGCCATCCTCGCAAAAGAGGTGCGCGAGATGCGCCACAAGATGCGGGATCACCTGCTCAAGGCCGGCGAGGGGGAGCTCGATCTCAAGCAATCCCCCGGCGGCATGGTGGATATCGAGTTCATCGCCCAGTATCTGGTGCTGGCTCACGCCAACGGCGAACCCGAGGCCCTGACCCGCTGGTCCGATAACGTGCGTATCTTCGATGAGTGCGTGATGGCGGGAGTGCTCACCCTGGAGCAGGCTGAAGGGCTGAAACACGCCTATCTGGAGATCCGCAACCTCGGTCATCGCCTAAATCTCTCGGAGATCTCCCGCAAGGTGGGTGACGACCAGTTGCTGACCGAACGAGGCCATGTGCTGGCGGTCTGGCAACTGCTGTTGGGAGAGTGACGCAAGGCTTGGCCGGAGCAATGAAAAGGGGCGCTTCAGCGCCCCTTGTACTTTCCGGAATGGTCGGTGGCATCTGGCCCTATCGCCCTGCGGCCAGCTCGATAAAAGTCGGCAGCATAAGCGGTATCTCTTCAGAAGCGCACACAGGCCAATCGACGGAATCATGATTCTGTCCCTGAGAGCCTATACCTGCCTCTCAGGCATATTCTGGAGGCCATTGCCCTGGATCGGGCGTCAAACCAGCAAGATCTCGATACCCTGTCGTTCCAGTGCCTGACGGTCCGCATCGCTAATTCCGGGGTCGGTAATGATGATGTCTATCTTGTCGATCGGCACGACCACGTTGGGGGTTCGCTGGCCAAATTTGCAGGAGTCGGTCACCACTATGATCTTTTTCGCTGACTGGCACATGGCCTGACTCACCTGATATGCCTCGTTGAAGGTGGTGATCCCCTGTTCAACATCAAAACCATCAGCACCGATAAAGAGTTTGTCGAAGGTGAAGTCCCGAAAAGCCTGCTCGGCCGACCTGCCATGAAAGGAAGCGGAGCGTTTGCGATAGGTGCCGCCAGGCATCAGCAATGTCAGGGAACTCTCAAGGGCAGCCGCTTCATTCATGATGTGCAGGCTGTTGGTCATCAGCTTGAGTCCGACATGTTCAGCCAGCCAGGGCACCATCTGCAAGGTGGTACTGCCACTGTCGAGCACGATGGACTCACCATTTTGCACAAGGCTGGCAGCCTTGGCCCCGATACGCTGCTTGATGTTCAAATTGAGCGTGGTTTTCTCGTCCATGGTACGGTCTTCCAGAGCGGCACCATTGAATGCCTCCGCCCCGCCATACCGCCTCATCACCAGCTGTGCCTGCTCCAGAAAGCGAAGATCGCTACGAACTGTGGCTCCTGTGATGTTGAAATAGTCAGCCAGCTCCTTCACTGACGTTCTGCCATTTTCACGTAGATAACGAACCAGCATATCGCGTCGAGTTTCTATAGACATTCAGGATTCTCACAGTGATTAAAAGTCTGACCAGTTCAGGAATCTACCTCCATTTTTTCAAAATGAAAACAAATGTACAGGAAAAACGTCACTTAGTTGATAAAGCGCACGCTATCGCCTCCCGGATGGAGGGAGATAACCCAGTCACATCCTGCTCACTCAGGGGCAAACTGGCGTGCAATAACGCGGTTAGTGGCTTGGGGCGTGTAAAGGTGCTGATCCCTTTCATCAGGCGAGCATCAAGGATCACGCCTTCTGCATCATGGACGAGTACCACCAGGGTGCGTGGCCGCCAACGGGAAGCTGTTCGGCCTATCCTGACCACTCCCTTTCGGCTCAGCTCCTGCAACATACGGTTGAAAGATTTTAATTGGAAAAATCCCAAGACCATTTGCAAAATCCATGCAGTCAATGCAACAAAAATCAAGGCATTTACCGTATCCATTAGTTACCTCACTGACGAAAAAAAAGTGAAACGGCAGTGCCTCATGCACTGCCGAAATATCTGGTGACAAGCCATGATGGACTTAAAACATGACCTGACCACCAGTAATATTGATGGACTGGCCAGTACAGTAAGAAGCATTGTCGCTGGCATAGAATTTCAACACATTGAGTACATCTTGAAAGTCACAGCCACGTTTGAGGGGAACTTTATCGATATAAGCCTGTTCCACTTGATCCTCTGGAATGCCGAGCTTTACCGCATACTGGGGTTTTAGCGATTGGAACATGGGACTCTTGAGCAAATTTCCCAACATCAGTGAATGCACTGTGATGTTGTGCTCTGCCAGATCCAGAGCCAGAGATTGCGTCAGCCCTATACCACCAAACTTTGCAGCTGAATAAGCCGAGTTATGCTTGGAACCCACTTTGCCAGACTTGGAGTTTATCTGGATGATACGACCACCGTGAGATTCCCGTATCATGATCCGCGCCACTTCTTTTGCACAAAGGAAATAACCTGTCAGGTTGATATCCAGTGAGCGATGCCAATCAGCGAGAGGAAAGCTGTCGATCTTGGCGGCGGTAGCCGTTCCCGCATTGTATACCAGCAGATCGATACGACCGAAGCGCTCATCAATGGCGTTTACCATACGGATGACATCTTCTTCCTGAATCGCATTGGCCTGAATCGACATGACATTTTCTGCACCATGGTCATGAGCCACTTCATCCGCTGTTTTCCGGGCAGCCTCGCCATCCAGATCGGCGACGACCACACGATAGCCATCATCAGCCAACCCTTTGGCCAGAAAAGCTCCCAGGCTTTTACCGCTACCAACTATCAGCGCTACTTTAGACATGTTATTCTCCCAAGGTTGTATCTCACCCTCCTCTACATCAGAGCGACCAAACTCAATAATGTGTAGAGGGGGTGTGAGTTTTCAGTGATTCGATGTAAATATGATTTCTGTGCCAATCTCCAGAGCCTTTGGGCATGTGCCATTGACATGGACAGTCCCCGGATATTCAGCTTCTGAAGCGCCATCAAATCGAATGGTAATATGACCCAATGCATCAAGGTTGTGGCTTACTACACAGCCAACCGCCGTAATGGGATAGCTGATTGCGCCTAATAAAAATTGTCCACCTACCAGAATCTCACCATTCAACTCGGCATCTGGATGAATGAAGCAATAGTCAGCGACATCCTTTGGTGCATTGTCATTGAAGATAATCATCATATTTTCATTGAGTGATTCTGTTGCGAATTCCCCAATTTTAGTTACTTGCGTCCGATAGAGCATTGTCTGTGTCCTTCTCTACAAGCGTGATTACTGATAAATGAAAAATGAAATAAACCAGGCAAAAGCAACCGTAGGTGCTCCCGTTAGAAAACGGGAATAAAGTACCGATGGGACACCTACCTGTACCGTGTCTGGTTTTGCCTCTGCCAGGCTTAGCCCAACCGGTATGAAGTCACAAGCAGCCTGGGCGTTGATAGCAAACAGAGCGGGCAATGCCAGATGAGGCGGTATGTTACCCAAACCGATCTGGGTTCCTACCAAGACACCAATGACTTGTGCAATAACGGCCCCTGGTCCAAGAAAGGGAGAGAGGAACGGAAAAGAGCAAATAAGTGCCAGTATGATTAGACCAACCGGATTCTGAGCTAGCGGAATAAGTGCATGCGCTATCACATCACCGATTCCAGAAGCCAGTATTACCCCAATCAACATTGATACAAATGCCATGAAGGGAATAATGGAGTTGATGACAGTGTTGATGGTTTCCCGACCAGCCTGAAAGAAGGTTGCCATGACCCCGCCCATGCCAATCCCTATTTTTGCAAGCAAGCTGTCACTTTGCTCACTCAGTTTTTTGCTACTGTCGTATTGAGGTTTGTCTGCATTCTGAACCAAGGTCTGTGGGGCTGCCTCTGTAGACACATCCCCGCTGGCATTTTGCAACCTGATATTATCAGGCGTGACTCCGGAAACATAAATATCCTCAACGATAAACTGTGCCATTGGCCCGCTTTTACCGGTTGAATGAATATTCACAGTAGGAATTTTCTTTTTAGGATAGAGACCACAACGCAGCGTACCACCACAATCGATGATGACGACTGCGATCTCTTCCTCGGGTACAGAAGACTTGAAGCCATCCACTGCCTCCATACCGGACAACTCTACCATTCTGTCAACAATATCGGGGCGGGTACCTGCCGTTATATACAGAATTTTATTGCCAGGCTTGATCGGCACAATCAGTGGACCACCCCAACCCGAAGCGCCTTTTGTTATATAGAGTACATTATCCATGATGAAACTCCTGAGTGAACTTAAGCAGTGACTTTAATATTGACTTCGCCACTAAGATAAATCCCTTGCTGACGCTCAACAAATGCCGTCGTCAAATCTGTTACCCAGCCGCGGAAGAAATTACTTATCATGCCAACCAATAAATAACTCATGGCCAAAGGTGCCAATGGTAAACCAAGCTGAGTCAGCCCACTTGCGATACCCAGATAAACGAACAGCTCACCAGGATTAACATGAGGAAATAGACCATTCATCGAATGGCAACTGTAGGAGGCTGCTGCATAATAAGATGGCTTATATCGTTCAGGCAGAAAACGCCCCAAACTGAGGGTCATCGGGTTCATAAAAACAAATGTACCAATGACCGGCAGTATCAAATATCTGGAAATGGGATTGCCAGCGCTTTTTGCGGCCAAGCGCTCCACCCGCTCCTGACCAATGAATGCAATCAAGGCATTCATTGCGATCATCAGGGATATGAGCAAGGGAAGAATGCCAGTCATCATGCCGACAAATACCTCACCTCCTTTATGGAACAGTCCAATGAACCATTCCGCTGCATGAATAATGATATCCATGGTGTAGTCCTCAAGTAACTCCAGTGGTTGATAAGGGCACACAGAATGTGGATGACTTCAGCTGTGTGACGGGGGTTTGGCTGCTTCCTTGATAGCGTGCGACCCCAGCAACCCAATACTTTCACAATGAAAGGCAATTTTCACAAAATGATTTTCAATGTGTGATTTCAGTAGCACTTTTTCCGTTTTTACCCTTGAGTTTCGCTAACGATGCCACCTGTGGCGAGCAAGCCAAGGCTGACAATCTCAAAAATTGTTAAACACAACAAGCTGAATCGTTACAGCAGAAATTCTACATCTATCGAGTTTTTCATATTGAAAATCAAAGCTAGCTCCCATCGTTCAACTACATGGCAATTCACTGAAAAACGGGCGCACTTATTGGGCTTCAAGCTGAGCAGTGAAGCCTGCAAACCCTGTATGAGAGCGCCACGACTGATGCCCTGGTGGTCAATCAGGCCGCTGGACCAAGATGAGCAAACTCTCGCCCAAAGTGGCTGTGAGAGACCAACGCGGTTTCGCCGTGGTGGCTTATGGCAAGATCGGCGGTATCGCGCTCGGCTACGGCTCGGGTCTGGTGTTCTTGCACGGCGGCAACCCCGACAGCGACAAAGACGGGCACGAGCCATCGACAGCCGCCGCCTGTGAGCAGTACCAGCAGGCTGCTGGTACGAGCCCGTTCCATCTAGGGCGATGACCGAGTTTGTCATGGGGGGCATCCCCCAGGAGCAGACGAAAGGGCTGAAACACGCCTATCTGGAGATCCGCCACCCGGGTCATCACCGCAATCTCCCGGAGACCTCCCGCAAGGTGGGTGAAAACCAGTTGCTGACCGAACGGAGCTGTCTGGCAACGGCTGTTGGGGGAGTGAAACAAGGCTCGGCTGGATCAATGAAAAGGGGCGCTTCAGCGCCCCTTTTCATTATGAATATCAGCCCGGAACCCGAGTTTCCTTCACATAATACTCAATAGCGGTGAGCTGGATCCTGTTTCAAGCATTCACAACTTGGCATCGTATGACACTTTGCTGAATATAAGTGGAGATCAACTATGTCTACGTTATCACCCGATTTCTAGCCCGAAATGGTGAAAGGGGAATGTCAATTCAGCCATGCCAACACCCAGTGTCCATGTGGAGATAAAAATGGATTTTTCAGAACAGTTACAGAGCCTAGCCAAAAAGATTGCTCAACAGTCGTCGATGATCACGACCGAAGAGGCAACCAAGAATGCGTTTGTAATGCCATTTCTCAACCGCGTACTGGGGTATGATGTATTCGACCCCACCGAAGTAATTCCAGAATTCACCGCAGATACTGGTATCAAAAAGGGGGAAAAAGTTGACTATGCCATTCTTAAGGATGGACAGATTCAGATTCTGGTTGAGTGCAAAAAGTACAGTGAGAAACTGTCAACCAAGCACTCGGGGCAACTCTTTCGTTATTTTTCTGTCACTAATGCCCGCATCGGCATCCTGACCAATGGTGCTCAATATGAGTTTTATACCGACCTTGATGCACCAAACAAGATGGACGAGAAACCATTTCTAACGCTCGATTTAGAAGACATTGATGAACACATAGTGCCTGAGGTATTGAAGCTGACCAAGACCTCCTTTGATGTAGAGTCGGTTGTCGATGCAGCAGGAGAGCTAAAATATCTCAGTCAAATCAAGAGACTACTGGCTGAGCAGTTTGGTTCGCCAGAAGAGGACTTTGTTAAGTTCTTTGCATCCAGGATCTATGATGGTGTGCTTACCGCAAGGGTCAAGCAGTCCTTTACCGATATAACCAAGAAAGCCCTCAGTCAGTTTCTCAATGACAGCATCAATGCACGGTTAAAATCAGCAATTGGTAGCACAGTTAGCTCCTCGGCTATCCAGCCTGCATTTGATAGTGGCCTATCAAGTGATAACAATGAAGTCGATAATAGTGAGGAAAAATCAAAGGTAGATACCACAATTGAAGAGATGGAAGGTTTCAATGTCGTCAAGGCCATCTTGAGACAACAGTTTGATGTAACCAGGATCGCAGCCAGAGATACTCAAAGCTACTTTGGCATACTGCTCGATGACAATAACCGCAAGCCACTATGCCGGTTACATTTCAATGCAAAGCAAAAATATATTGGTTTGTTTGACGCTGACAAAAAAGAAACCAGGCATCCCATTAGCTCTATCGATGAAATATTTACCTTTGCCGACCAGCTACTGACGGCCACTGCCGTCTACGAATAATCCTGATTGGGGGCGGATTAATTCCGTCCCCCCTCCTTCAACCAAGTCTGCGCAAAATGCCTATCGCCCCCCGGCAAGATCGATAAAGGTGCCGGTGGCGTAGGAGGCTTCGTCAGACAGCAGCCAGGCAATGGCGGCGGCCACCTCGGCTGGCTGGCCGCCCCGCTGCAGCGGGATCTGGTTTTTCACCCTCTCCACCCGGTCGGGTTCACCGCCGTCGGCATGCATCTCTGTGTAGATAAAGCCAGGGCGTACCCCGTTGACCCGGATCCCCTGCGCCGCCACCTCCAGCGACAAGCCTTTGGTCAGCACGTCTATGGCCCCCTTGGAGGCGGCATAGTCCACGTATTCACCCGCCGAACCGAGGCGAGCGGCAGCCGAGGAGACATTGACGATGGCGCTGCCCGCCGTCATGCGGCGCACCGCCTCACGGCAGCAGAGAAAATAGCCGGTCACATTGGTGGCCAGTGTCTTGTTGATGCGCTCGGCGCTCATCTCCAGCACCTTCATCTGTGGCTGCAAGATACCGGCGTTGTTGACCAGATGGGTGACCACCCCGAGCCGCTCGTCCATCTCCTCGAACAGGCGCACCACCTCGGCCTCGACGCTGATATCCGCCTGCACCGCCATGCAGGATACCGGATGTTGCGCCCGGATCTGTGCCACCAGCGTCTCGGCAGCCTGCCAGTCATGGCGATAGTTGATGCAGATATGATAACCCTGCCCCGCCAGATAGCGGGCAGTGGCCGCCCCTATCCCACGGCTGCCACCCGTGATCAGCACATTCCTGTTCATTGAACCTCCTTGTTCTTCACCCTGATTGCCGGTCTCCGATACTGGCCGATAGCGGGCCAACCAGGATGCCGGTCAGGCGGTCACGCCATGGTCCATCACCCGCGCCACCAGCATCCGGTTGAACTGCTGGTACTCATAGAGGTTGATGGGATTTGGGTAGCTCAACACCCGCAGCTCGTGCCCCTGATAGTCAGGATGATAGGGCGGATGCACATGGTCATGGTCGTTGAGACAAAAGCCCAGCGACTGGTAGAAGCGCAGCCGCCGGATGGCAATCTCATCCTCTGGCGGATCAATCTCCAGGATAACGGAGCGCCCCGCCGTCTCGCAGAAGTCAGCCAGCAGGCGGGAGCCATGGTTCTGGCCGCGCAGGGCCGGATTGATGGCCAGATGCTCGATATAGATCTGCTCGCCGCAGGCCCACCAGAAGATGAAGCCGAGCAGCAAGTCGCCTTGATAAAAGAGCTGACAGTGAAAGTGAGGATCCGCCATCTTGACCTGCTGATGTTGCGGCTGGCGTTGCTCGTAGTGCGGAAAGCTGCTGCCATAGATCTGCCAGACCAGAGGCCAGTCTGGATGGGATATCTCTCTCACTACTTCACTTCGACTCATTCATCTACTCCTTGGCAAAACAACAGTGATATCACCTTTGGGACAAGGGTACATCCCCATTTTTAACCAGAAGCAGCCATGGCTCTCTTGCCGCCTGCCCTCCGACGCATGGACAAGCGGCAGCAAAGAGCCCGCACGGGGCGGGCTCTGAATGGCAATAACAGGAAGGAGTTGCTACTTGAACAGCCCCTTGAGCAGCTGATCGGCCACCCCTTTGACAGCGTCGTTGTCAGCCTTGTCACCCAACAGCTTCTTGAGACCGCGCTCGGCCTCCTTGCGGGCCTTCTCCTCCAGTACCTTGTTGTTGGTGAGCAGCTCTTTCACATCCAGCCGATAGGTAGGGGCCTGCCAGTGGCCGCCGATGCGTACCGGTATTGTGATGTCCTTCAGCTCATCCACCCCCTTGCCCCCCTGGCCCTTGCTGCTCTCCACTATGGAGGTGAGGAACAGAAAATCGAGGGTTTGGGGCACCAATGCCGTCTGACCCTGACCCCGCACTCGCAGTGCCGGGGCGAACAGCTGGATATCGTCGCTGCGCGCCACGCCGTTCGCCAATTGGAAGCTGGCGGTGAGGGCACTGAAGTCGGTCTTGCGTGCCTCCTTGACCTGATCTGTCCCCTTGCCGGTCAGAGTGGCTCGCGCCTCGCGGATCATCTCCGCCAGGTTGATGCCATGCAGGGCACCATCGCTCAACTTGAGGCTCACCTTGCCCTGCATCTTGTCGCGCAGCGCCTGCTCAGACAGTCCAGTGCCCTGCACCTGTACCTCGAGATCCCCCTTGCCTTCCAGCAGATCGCTCTGGGCCAGGGTTTGCAGCAGCGGGCGCACATTCACCCCTTGCACCCGTTTGTGTACCTGATAACGAGCTGGTTGCTGACGCGCATCTATTGCACCCTCGGCGGTCACCTGACCACCGGCCACACCGGCACTGAATTGCTTGAGGGTGAGCTGGCCACCGGCCAGGGCAAGTTGCAGATCGACGGCGCTCAAGTCCAGCCCCTTCAACCGCAGGCTATCAAGCTGCAAGCGCCCGGCAAGATCGAATGCCTTGAGCGCGCTCAGGTCCGGTTCTACCGTCGAGAGCCCCTTGGCAGCCTTGGCGGGCACTGCGCCTTTATCATCCGCTTTCGCCGCAGCGGGCTGCGCCGGAGCGGCTGCCTTGACCGTTGCCGGTTCGCCGAGCCAGCTGTCGAGATCCAGCTTGTCGCCCTTGAGATCAAATTCAATCTTGGGCACGGCACCGAGTCGCACCGTCCCTTCACCACGGAGCAGGGCATCGTCGGCGCTCATCACCAGCTTGCTCAGGGTGATCTTCTGCTGATCCAGCTCGGCGCGGGCAAACCCTGCCAGTTTGAGGTTCATCTGCGGGCGTGGCAGTGCTTTACCTTGCAGATTGGCCGCCAGCTTCGCATCCGAGACTTCGACCAGTTGCAAACCCTTGTCTACTCGCACCTTGAGAGTTCCCTCCAGCGAGCCGGCCAGAGTCGGTTGGTCACCTTCCAGCTGGGCGCCTTGCAGGTTCAGGGTGAGGCTGCTCCACTCTCCCAGTGCCAGCCGATCGGCCTTGACCGAGAAGCTATCCAGCCGCTGTTGCGGCTGGCTGAGGCTGCCGCTCAGACTCAGGTTTTTCAGCTCGCTGGCCAGCGCATCCTGTGCCAGCTTGACCTCTCCTTCCCCCTTGATATCGAAGGCAAGCTTGCCTTGCGCCCCCTTGGCGGCCAGGGTCACCGGCACCCACTGACCCGGCGTCAGCTGGCCGAGAGCGAGATCGAGCTGATCGAGCCGGGAGAGAGTGCCGTTGCGATCGTCCTGTACCAGAGCGCTGGCCTGCTCCAGCACCACCCCCTGCAAAGTGATCTGCCAGGTCTGGCCATTGCTCTCAGGGGGCTGGCTCTGGCCACCTGGCGCGGGCTCGCTGTCCTTTGCCGCCTCAGGCGTCTTGATGAGATCGTTCAGGTTTGAGCTGCCATCGGCCTTGGTCTGGATAAACAGATGGGCACCGGTCAGGGTCACCTCGCCAATGTCCAGTCGATGGGAGAGCAGGGGCAACACGGCGACCGAGGCATCCCCCCGCTCGAAGCGCACCAGATCCGGCTCGGCAAAACCGGCCGGGTTGCGAAGCGCCACCCGCTCGAGGGAGAGACCCAGACTCGGCCAGAAACGCCAGCCGATATCCCCCTCCATCACCAGCTCGCGGCCTGTGCTCTTGCGTACCTGCTCCACCAGTTGTGGCTTGAACTCATTGGGGTCAATCAGCTTGACCAGGGCTGTGATGACTACCAGGGCGGCCAATGCCAGCCCCAGCAAGATGTAAATGATCTTCTTCACGATGGACTCCTTGAATGCTGATCCTGTGGCTGACTATACCACCGGGGACGGGACAGATGGCCCCCTCCACCCAAAACGGGAGAATGGCGAGACAGGGATGGTCGCGACATGGGAGCACAAGGCGTGAGTCGCTCACCGGCCACAAGAAAAGGGCCCCGCAAGGCCCTTATGTCATGGTCTGGTCGGCAACGGCCAGTAGCCCATCTCGCATGGGTCAGGGTAGACGCGGCAACTGCCGGTAGCCCATCTCATACAAGGTGAAGGCGTAGATGTCCGCGCTCTGCTCGATCAGCTTGGCCACCGGCGTACCTGCTCCATGCCCGGCATTGGTCTCGATGCGAATGAGCTGGGGGTTGGGCCCAGTGTTCTCGGCCTGCAAGGTGGCGGCAAACTTGAAGGAGTGGGCTGGCACCACACGGTCGTCGTGATCCGCCGTGGTCACCATGGTAGAGGGGTAGCTGACACCGGCCCGCACATTGTGCAGCGGTGAGTAGCCCTTCAGGTAGCCGAACATGGCCTCGCTGTCGGCGCTGGTACCGTAGTCGTAGGCCCAGCCAGCCCCGGCGGTAAAGGTGTGATAGCGCAGCATGTCGAGCACCCCCACCGCAGGCAAGGCAACACGCATCAGATCCGGCCGCTGGGTCATGACGGCACCCACCAGCAGACCGCCGTTGGAACCACCCCGCACAGCCAGCCTGTCGCTGGAGGTATAGCCTTCGGCCTTCAGGTATTCGGCCGCCGCGATAAAGTCGTCGAACACGTTCTGCTTGTTCATCTGGGTGCCCGCCAGGTGCCAGGCCTGACCATACTCGCCGCCGCCCCGCAGGTTTGCCACCGCATAGACGCCTCCCAGATCCAGCCAGTTGGCGACCGCCACGCTGAAGCTCGGGGTCAGGCTCACGTCAAAACCGCCATAGCCATAGAGGATGGTGGGATGGCTGCCATCGAGTTTCAGCCCCTTGCGGTAGCTGATGATGAGCGGCACCCGGGTGCCGTCCTTGCTCTGGTAGAAGCGCTGCTCACAGACGTAATCCTCTGGCTTGAACGGCGCCGCCGAGGCGCGATAAAGGCTGATGGCCCCGCTTTTTGGCTCGAACCGGTAGAGAGTGGGGGGCTGGGCATAGTTCTCGAAACCGAAGTAGAGCGCGGGATCATCCTGCTTGCCGTTGAAACCGCTGACGCTGCCAAGACCGGGCAGCGCCACCTCACGAATCCGTGTGCCGTCATGGTCGAACTGCTCGACCCGGGCGGTGGCATCCACCATGTATTCGGCAAACAGATAGCCGCTGCCGCGGTGCACCGTCAGCACCTGCTGGCGCTCGGGGATAAGGTCACGCCAACGGGCGGGGCCGGGGTTGCCCGCATCCACCGTCACCAGCCGGCGGTTGGGAGCATCCCGATTGGTCAGCAAGTAAAGCGTGCTGCCCTTGTTGTCCACCAGGCTCACGTCCGCATCCAGATCCCCCTGCACCGTCAGCAGCGGCGCGTTCTCCTTGCTCAGGTCCTTCACATAGAGGCGGTTGCCGGAGGTGGAGTTCGCCGCCGAGATGAGCAGGTAGCGATCATCTTCGGTCACGGTTGCCCCCACGTAGCGGTGCTGCTGGTCCGGGATGGCACCGAACACCAGGCGGTCATCCTGCTGCGCCGTGCCGAGCCGGTGGAAGTAGAGCTTGTGCTGATCTGTCCTGGCCGACAGCTCGCTGCCATCGGGTTTGTCGTAGCTCGAGTAGAAGAAGCCCTCGTTGCCCAGCCAGCTGATGCCGCTGAACTTCACGTCCTTGAGGGGGGCCTCAAGGGGCTGTTTGCTCTCCACGTCCATCAGGTGGATCTCGCGCCAGTCGCTGCCGGCCAGGGACAAGGAATAGGCCAGCAGCTTGCCATCCCGGGAGAAACTCAGCTGATCCAGCGCCGTGGTGCCATCGGTGCTCAAGCGGTTGGGATCGAGGAACACCTCGGCGGGTTTGCCCGCCTGCTGGCGCCACAAGACATGCTGGTTTTGCAGGCCGTCGTTCTTGAAGAAGTAGTGGTAGCGCCCCTCGCGAAACGGCGCCCCCTCCTTGGCGTAGTTCCAGGAGGCGGCCAGTTTGTCCTTGATGGCATCGCGAAACGGAATACGTGCCAGATAATCCCGGGTGACACTGTTCTGGGCCTTGACCCAGGCCTCGGTCTCCGCGCTGCGGTCGTCTTCCAGCCAGCGATAGGGGTCGGCCACGGCGTGACCGAAGTAGTGAGCCACCTGATCGCTCTGGCGGCTGACGGGGTAGTGAAGGCGCTCTTTCCCTGACATGACATCCTCTCGGGTTGAGTGGCTGCTGCAAGCACACAACAGTGACAAAGCCAGCAGGCTGACAATGGATCGCATCGATGCAGCTCCCTGCGGTTCGGGTGAAACAGGCAGGTTAACAAAGAGCCGCGTCCATCGCATCCCCCTCAATACGGTAAAGGAGGGCGTAAAAAAACCGGGCACGGGGCCCGGTTGAAAAACCTGCGCAGAGCAGGGCGTGTCACGTCAATGACACAGTTCAGGCTTGCCAGACTGGCAGTCCATGCCGTCCGGCCAATCCGCATCCGGGGGTTGAAGAGGGATGATCT
Organism: Aeromonas sp. 9A; assembly: GCF_963900955.1. Lineage (NCBI taxonomy): Bacteria > Pseudomonadati > Pseudomonadota > Gammaproteobacteria > Aeromonadales > Aeromonadaceae > Aeromonas > Aeromonas sp. 9A. Next base: position 651,122 of record NZ_CAWRFG010000001.1, on the reverse strand, counting down.
CCCGCCCCCGGATGCGAATGAGTTGGCGCACAAAGGCGCCGAAAGTCTGGCTACTCCCGCTCAAGTGCATGGATGGGATCCATCCTCGCCGCCCGGCGAGCCGGGAAAAAACCGAACAGCACGCCGATCAGGCTCGAGCAGAAGAAGGCAGCCAGCACGGCGCTTGCGGAGTAACGCATGGCAAACTGGCTGCTGAAGTGCTCGAACAAGACGCCGACCAGCAGGGAGAGCAGCACACCGGCGGCGCCCCCCAGCAGGCAGACCAGCACAGCCTCGATCAGAAACTGCTGCATGATGTCGCTGGCCCTGGCACCTACCGCCATCCGCACACCTATCTCGCGAGTACGCTCCGTCACCGACACCAGCATGATGTTCATCACCCCTATGCCGCCCACCACCAGGGAGATGAGCGCTATCATGGCAACCAGCTGCGTCATGGTGGCAGTGGTGCTGGTGATGGCCTGACGGATGCTGTCGGTGTTGAGCACGAAGAAATCCTGGCTGCCATGGCGCTGGCGCAGCAGCCGGGTGAGACCATCCTCGGCGGCGGCCAGGGATACTTCATCCTGCACCCGCACGCTGATGCTGCGCAGATAGCTCTGACCCAGCATCCGCTTCATGGCCGTGGTGTGAGGGATCCAGACATTGAGGTTCTCGTCGCTGCCAAAGCCGCTCTGATTGCGGGCCACCACACCGATCACCCGGCACGGCAGCTTGCCCAGCAGGATCACCTGCCCGAGTGGTGATTCCCCCGCATCGAACAGTCGATCCCGGCTGTTCGCGTCTATCACCACCTCCTGCGCCAGACTGGCCACGCTGCCGGCATCGAACAACATGCCCTGCAACACCCGATAGCCGCGCACCTGAAAGAACTGATCCCCCACCCCGTTTACCGTGCCGGAGACAGCCTGACTGCCCCGGCGCAGCGTGGTGCTGGTCGCCAGACTGGGGGTCACACTGTGAACATAATCGAGCCCGGCCAGGGCATCGGCATCCTCTGTCCGCAAGGTCTGTATCGCCTCGGCCCGCCTATCCCCGAAGCCGCTGCCGGGAAAGATCTCCAGTGTGCTGGTGCCCATGGCATTGATATTGGCCAGCACCTGTTGCTGGGAGCCACGCCCCAGCGCCACCACGGAAACCACGGAGGCGATACCTATGATGATGCCGAGCATGGTGAGGAAGGTGCGCATCCGCTGAGCCTGCATGGCCCGCAGCGCCATCCTGAAGGCAGAGGCAAACCTGTCCAGCCCGCCACCCCATGCAGAGCGGCCAGGCCGGGGTTTATCCTGAAAAGGTGGGGAGTCAGATGCCGGCACGCGGCGGCGATCGGCCACCACTTCCCCGTCCTTGAGCTCTATGATGCGCTCGGCCTGCTCGGCAATGCGCATGTCATGGGTCACTATCACCAGAGTGTGGCCCTGCTCATGCAAGGCATGCAGTATGCCGAGCACCTCTGTGCCACTGTGGCTGTCGAGCGCGCCGGTCGGTTCATCCGCCAGTATCACCTGACCACCGTTGATGAGGGCACGGGCTATGCTGACCCGCTGCTGCTGGCCACCGGAGAGCTGGCTCGGCTTGTAGTCGAGCCGCGCACCCAGCCCCAGCCTGCGCAGCAGCGTCTCTGCCCTGGCCTGTCGCTCACCGGCAGCCAGACCGGCATAAATGGCTGGCAACGCCACATTGTCGCGGGCACTGAGATCCCCCAGCAGGTGGTAGCGCTGGAAGATGAAACCGAAATGCTCGCGGCGCAGCGCCGCCAGTTGATCCGCGGCCAGCTTGCTCGTCTCCTGACCGGCAACCCGGTAGAGACCGTCGCTCGGCTGGTCGAGGCAGCCCAGAATATTGAGCAGGGTCGACTTGCCGGAGCCGGAGGCACCGACGATGGCCACCATCTCCCCCCTCTCTATGGTCAGGTCAATCCCCTTGAGCACCAGTACACGCTGATCCCCCTCGCCGAAGTGACGCTGGATCCCGCTCAGTTGCAGCAGTGGCTGGGTCATGATCACATCCCCATGGGCGGGCCCATGCGCCCGCTCTGCTGGTTCTGGGCCGTCAACTGGCTCACCACCACGGATTCCCCCGCCTCGAGGCCGCTCAGGATCTGGGCATCCACCTTGTTGTTGAGGCCCACTTTCACCTGACGCCACTGCAGCTTGCCCGCACCATCCACCACCTGCACCCTGTCACCGCTCAGGGCGATGGCCGGGATCACCAGCGCATTGCGCTCGGTCGCCAGCACCAGGTGTACCTGAGCCGTCATGCCGATGCGTAGGGCACCTTCCGGATTGCTCACCTCGAACAGGCCGTTGTAATAGACGGCTGTGGTGGTCGAACTGCTGGTGTCATCATTGATGGAGTCCGGCGCGGGCTCGATGGCGCGCAACCTGGCCTCGTAACGATGCTCGGGTGCCCCCAGTATGGTGAAGTAGATGGGCAGGCCCGTGCTCACCCTGATCACGTCCGCCTCCGAGATCTGGGCCTCCACCGTCATGGTGTCGAGCCGTGCCACCTTGACGATGGTCGGGGTACTCTGCACCGCATTGACCGTCTGTCCCTGTTCCACCGGAATGGCCACTATGGTGCCCGCCATGGGGGCGACGATGCGGGTATAGCCCAGATTGACTCTGGCGGTATCCACGGCGATGCGGGCCTGCACCGCCTGCGCAGTCAGTGCCCGGATATCGGCGCGAGTGGCGATCAGGGTCGCCTCTGCGCTGTCATAGTCGGCCTGGCTACCGAGCCCCCGAGCCAGCACCTTGCGCTGACGATCGAACACCAGCCCATTGTTGCGCAGGGTCGCCCGACGCGAGGCCAGCTGGGCCTGCACATTGTCGAGGGCGGCCTCGGCATCCTTGAGGGCGTTCTGCTGGGTGAGATCGTCGATCTCGACCAGCAGATCGCCCTGCTTAACCTGATCCCCGAGCGCAACGTGCAAGACCTTGATCTGGCCGGAGACCTGCGCCCCCACACTCACCAGCTTCTGGGCCTGCAGGGTACCGTCAGCCAGCACGCTCTGCTCCAGATCGCGCCGCTCGGCGGTGGCTGTGATATAGGAGGCCACCGGCGCCGCACCGGTCGCGCTGAAAAACCAGCCCACCGCAATCAGCAAGAGGGCTGGCAGCAGCAGACGGACAACGAACAGACGGGTATGGGTCATCGGGGATATCCTTGGATGAAACAAGCCAGCGCAATGTACCCCAATGCCCGGTTAAGCCTCCTGCAGGGCAGTGTAAGGATTGCGTAAAAGCAGCTGCCAGCCGCATGCAGACACGAGAAAATGGCGCCGACTCGAGAGGGAGAAGAGCAATGAAGATCCTGTTGGTGGACGATGACCTGGAGCTTGGCACCATGCTGAGTGAATACCTGGGCGGCGAAGGCTTTGTCACCACCCATGTGCTGACCGGCAAAAGCGGTGTGCAACACGCTCTTTCCGGCAACTATGTGGCCGTGGTGCTCGACATCATGCTGCCCGATATCAACGGCAGCGAGGTGCTGCGCCAGATCCGCCACGACAGCAAGATCCCCGTCATCATGCTCACCGCCAAGGGGGACAACATCGACCGGGTGATCGGACTGGAGATGGGGGCCGACGACTATGTGCCCAAGCCTTGTTACCCCAGAGAGCTGGTCGCCAGGCTGAGGGCCGTGCTGCGACGAGTCGAACCTGCACCGGCGCCAGCAGGCCAGGGTGACGGTTTGCGGCTGGCGGAACTGACCCTCTCCCCCGCCACTCGCCAGTGTCACTGGCAAGGCGAGCCACTGGAGCTGACCGCCACGGAATTCAATCTGCTGGAACTGCTGCTGCGGGCGCCGGAGCGGGTAGTCAGCAAGGATGAACTCTCCCTGCACGGGCTGGGCCGCCCGCGCGAGCCCTATGATCGCAGCGTCGACGTGCACATCTGCAATATCCGCCAGAAGCTGCAGGCGCTGGCGGGTGAGGCCATCGGCATAGAGACGGTGCGCAGCATAGGATACCGGCTGACATGATCCTCAAGGGCCACCTGTTCTGGAAGATACTGTTCGGCTTCTGGTTCACCATCATAATGATGAGCCAGCTGCTGTGGGTCGCTTTCAGTCTCTACAGCCATGAAGGGCCGCCAGAGGAGAGAATGACGCGGCAGCTGGCCGGGCGGCAACTGAACTCGGCGGCGACCCTGTTGCAAGAAAAGGGGCCCGCAGCCCTGAACAGCCTGACGACCAGCTGGCCCGCAGGGGAACGCCCGCTTCTGCATATCCAGCAGAGTGAAGCCGCCCAATCCCCTTTCCCCCATCTGCTTACCCGCACTGTCAAAGGAGCCGATGGCCAGCATTACTGGCTCGGTTACGACACGTCCGGCCTGCAGCAACAACTGGCACCGCCGCCGCGACGCAACGACTGGCTCAACATGCCGCCGCCCATGTGGTGGATAGGCGGCCTCGGCGGTCTCTTCTTCAGCGCCCTGCTCGCCTGGCATCTGACCCGACCCATGAACCAGTTTCGGCAGGGATTCGAGCGTCTCGCCCAGGGTGATCTGGGCGTGCGTCTCTATCCTCTGATGCGACGACGCCACGACGAGATCAGCGAGGCGGCCCGTGACTTCGATGCCATGGCCGAGCGGTTGCAACTGCTGGTCGAGAGCCGTGAACAGCTGCTGCACGACGTCTCCCACGAGCTGCGATCTCCCCTCGCACGTCTGCAACTGGCTATCGGTCTGGCCCAGCAGGATCCGGCCAGGATCGAGGGATCCCTGGTGCGGATCCAGCTCGAAACCCATCGCATGGACAAGATGATCGGCGAACTGCTCACCCTCACCCGCGCCAGCCACGGCGAACGGGACTGTGAGGAGTATTACGATCTGCAAGCCCTAGTTGAGGCAGTGGTGAGCGATGCCCGCTACGAGGCGCAGCACATGGGTGTCGAGATTAGGCAACTGGTGGATGAGGCGGTGGACCACACCATCTGTGGTCAGGCTGAGCTTATCCGCCGCGCGCTCGACAATGTGGTGCGCAATGCCCTACGCTTCTCTCACCCGGGTCACGCCATCACCCTGACCCTGTACAGGCAAGGGGGAGAGTTCTCCATCGAGGTGGCTGATCAGGGCATGGGGGTGGACGAGACCAGGCTCTCCAGCATGTTCGATCCCTTTGTGCGGATCGGGTCCCCTTCTGCAGGCAAGGGCTATGGGCTGGGGCTCGCCATCACTCGCAAGGCCATTCAGGCACAGGGCGGCCGGGTCGAGGCCAAAAACGGCGATAACGGCGGTTTGATAGTCACCCTCTCCCTGCCGGGCTAGCTGTGTAAACCCACTAGGTTGTTCACAGATTGAAGACGGCTGATGGGGGGCTGGTAGCCCAGACTTGCATGAGGACGATGCCAGTTGTACTCATGCAGCCACGGTTGCAGGTGTTCTGCCCGTTGCGCTGACGAGTCATAGCTCCGTGCATAAGCCCATTCACGCAGCGCTGTCTGAATGANTGCGGAGAGAGCCTAAGGGGCATAGCGCAGAGGACACCGCAGGAATGATAAATTTCAGGAAATAAAAAACCCCGCTCGGTGAGCGGGGTTTTTCGTGTTGGGTGCCTGGCAGTGTCCTACTCTCGCATGGCGAATGCCACACTACCATCGGCGCTACCGCGTTTCACTTCTGAGTTCGGCATGGGATCAGGTGGTTCCACGGCGCTATGGCCGCCAGGCAAATTCTTAATCCAGAAAGCTGACGTGAATAACGAGTTGCCTGTTGGCTTCGCTATCACTGAATTTGTAAGTAGCTCGTTCACTTGCTACAAGGCCCAGAACACTTCTTGGGTGTTGTATGGTTAAGCCTCACGGGTAATTAGTATGGGTTAGCTCAACACATCACTGCGCTTACACACCCCACCTATCAACGTTGTGGTCTCCAACGGCCCTTTAGGACCCTCNTTCCAAAGCACTTGTAACAAATGTTTGAGAACTACTTTTTAAATCAGCTTTCCAGATTGTTAAAGAGCATATTTGCAACGGCTCAAGGCCGAAGAAAACAGACATAAACATTACATGCTTATGTCTGCATTCTTGTTAGCAAGAAGAGAAGTGGCGTCCCCTAGGGGATTCGAACCCCTGTTACCGCCGTGAAAGGGCGGTGTCCTAGGCCTCTAGACGAAGGGGACGAAAATCATGTTTTGCGAAGTAAACTTCGCAATGATTTTCGTAAAGGCGATGTGCCGAGCCGGCGAGGCCGAGCGACATGTCGTCTTTAGCGCAGCTCGTTGTTATCGCTAACTCTGAATTGGGTAGCAACTTGCGCCGCTATTCACATAACTTCGCAATGATTTTCGTAAAGGCGATGTGCCGAGCCGGCGAGGCCGAGCGACATGTCGTCTTTAGCGCAGCTCGTTGTTATCGCTAACTCTGAATTGGGTAGCAACTTGCGCCGCTATTCACATCCCAACCCAACGAACGGGCTTCTCTCGTTTGGCTTTCACCAAACAAGCACTGACGCTTGCGCATCAGGTCTTTGCTCTAACTACTTTGAATCAAGGCAATCTGTGTGAACACTCAACAACGTCGACATCTTAAGGTAAGGAGGTGATCCAACCCCAGGTTCCCCTAGGGTTGACATAAACATTACATGCTTATGTCTGCATTCTTTGAGCTGCGAAGAGAAGTGGCGTCCCCTAGGGGATTCGAACCCCTGTTACCGCCGTGAAAGGGCGGTGTCCTAGGCCTCTAGACGAAGGGGACGAAAATCATGTTTTGCGAAGGTAACTTCGCAATGATTTTCGTAAAGGCGATGTGCCGAGCCGGCGAGGCCGAGCGACATGTCGTCTTTAGCGCAGCTCGTTGTTATCGCTAACTCTGAATTGGGTAGCAACTTGCGCCGCTATTCACATNAATTGCTGAAATAAACTGTTCGACTTCTTATTGCTAAGAAATCGTCTTGGTCACTTCACCAGACATTGAAAATCAAAAATTGTTTTTGATGTTCGATGCTGTGAGTGCCCACACAGATTGCTTGATTCAAATTGTTAAAGAGCGACGCAACAGTGTGTTGCTGCGGGAGTGGAATTCTACTCAACCGCCTTCTCGAGTCAAGCCTTATTTTCAAAGGCTTTTCGAGGTTACCGACGAGGTTGTTTGCGTTGCCGCTTGCCCTGTCGATGGAGGCGCATTATAGAGAGATTGATCGCGTTGGCAAGGGCCGCAATGCAATAAAACTGCAAAAATCGGCACTTTTTTAGTTATTCATAACCAACCACAGCTTTTGTACAAACTTATCCACAGAAAGACCGTAAAACGGCACTATTGGCATCATGAGTGCCCCACATTTAGCCGGTGGAAGTGCCACTCCTTGCATGCCGACCCTCCCGCTCATCTACCTATATAAAGAAGCGATCACGCCAGGCCCACTTCTTTCACCCATGCGTCGATCAACTCGGCGGCCGGGAGGTCACGGCAACCCGATACATTCTGCCCCGCCCACAATGGCGAGAGGCCACTATCACCCACCTTTTCAGCGGCCGCACGCAACGGAGCCAGCGCACTGCTGGCATGGGGGAAGTCAGGTGCCAGATCCGAGAGCGAGCCCAGCTCCCGCATCAGCCGGTTGACTATCCCTCGCGCCGGGCGGCCGCTGAACACCTTGGTCAGGGCAGTGTGCTGGCTCTGGGCAGAACGAATAGCGGCACGATGCAGAGCAGAGGTCGTCGCCTCATGACAGCAGAGGAAGGCAGTTCCCGTCTGGACGGCGCTGGCGCCCAACGCCAGGGCGGCCCTGATACCTTTGCCATCGACTATGCCACCGGCAGCGATGACCGGCAGTTCTACCGCCGCGACTATTTGTGGCAGCAAGGTAAAGGTACCTTGCTGCAAGGCGAGATCCTCATTGAGGAAATGGCCGCGATGGCCGCCTGCCTCCAGCCCCTGCGCTATGATGGCATCGGCGCCATGGCGGGCCAGCCACTTCGCTTCAGCTACCGTGGTCGCACTGGCAAACACTTTTGCTCCCGTGGCTTTCACCCGGGCCAGCAGGCCCGGTTCGGGCAGGCCGAAATGGAAGCTGACTACGGCGGGGTTGAACTCGGTCAGGATGGCGGCATGCTCGGCGTTGAACGGGGCGCGACCTGGCCCATTCGATACAGCATCGGTACTTACACCGAACTCGGCATAAAAAGGCGCCAGCGCCTGTTGCCAGCGTGCAACCTGCTGCGGATCGGGACCCCCTTGCTGATGACAGAAGAAGTTGATGTTGAATGGCCCCAGACCGCTGGCGGCAAGCCGAGCGAGCTCGCTTCGCAGGTCGCTCGGACTGAGCATGGCCGCCGGCAAGGAGCCCAGACAACCTGCGCCGGTGACGGCCAGCGCCAGAGCACTGTTTTGCACTCCCGCCATGGGGGCCTGAATGATGGGATAACGCATCCCGAGCTCTGCAAACAGGTCCATGGCTATGTACCCCGCGTACAGTCCGAAACAGCAGCGACCTGGCTGCGCGCCAGCGCTATGGCGCCATCGATGGCGCCGCGGGCCTGCGGGCTGTTCTGCCAGCAGGTCGACCCCAGCATGCTGGCCACCAGCTGGACTATATGGGCTCTATCCGCCCCGGCCAGCTCGCTCAGTGTGTGGTAACCCAGCTGTTCGAGCCGCCCTATGACGGTGGGACCCACCCCTTTAACCCCTAGCAGCAAGCTTCGTTCCTGTGCCGAGAACTGTTTCATGTCGGTCATTGCCCAGACTCCTTTCCTATGGCGGTATTTGAACATCAGGCCCGCAAGGGGCCCGATGAAGATAGAGAGTGATCAGCGCACGCTGCGCAGCAGGAAGTCCGGCTGACCGCAGGAGCGCAGTTCACGCTTTTGCATCTCGTCGGAACAGGTGACGGCATCCGTCCCCTCCTTGTTGATGCAGATGTAGACCTCCCGCAGGAAGCGACCGCCGTCGGCACAGGCAACCGTGATGTTGTCTGGCGCCAGCCAGTCGTTGGCACTGGCCAGATCCGCCTTGAGCTGGAAGCGGCTTTTGCGCAGAGGCTCGGCAGGGGACTGATACGCGGCCGGGATCTTCACCTTCTGACGCAGGTCGCTGGCCAGCTGATGATACTGGCGCTGGCTGAGGCCTGAGCAGGTACCGTGTTTCTCCCACTCATGGCGATAGAGAAAGCGGCTGGGGTAGAGCCCGGCAAACTGCTGCTCCATGTCAGGATCTAGCCGTTCGCGGGAACAGCTGCTCGGGTAGCCGCGCTGGTACTGGGGCCAGAGGCCGTGCAACACGAAGCCCAGCTGGCGGGAGCATTGATCCCGATCGGCCGGCTTGATGGCGCAATGCTCCGGCGACCAGGAGAGCGCCAGGGCATAATAGTCAAACTCGCCCGCTTGCCCCCTGGCCTGCACGGCAGAAGAGTACAAGGGGGAGAGCAGCAGGGTGCCGAGCAGCACAACAATCTTCTTCATCTTGGGTTCCAGCGTTATATCAAAAGAGTGCCAACGCAGCAGCGCAGCCCCGTCGGCAAACGTCATGCTCCCATATTTTGAGAAGGGGGAACACCCCGGCAAGATGACAGCGCGCCACTGGGGGTCAGACCAGTAAAGGGTTCCCCCTCCCGTTCCACAGGCGTAAGCTGACCCACCGGCAGGCCCTCGTGCCTCGCCCTTTCCCCATCCCGATTTCATCTTCAACAGGATGCAACATGATCCGCAAGAATCCATCCGGCCACCTGCCGGTCATCGACGAGTCCGCCTATATCGACAAGACAGCCATCATCTGTGGCAAGGTGATCATCAAGGAAAACGTGTTTGTCGGCCCCTATGTGGTGATCCGCGCCGACGAGGTGGATGCCAATGGCGACATGGAGCCCATTGTCATCGGCGCCAACTCCAACATTCAGGACGGGGTGGTGATCCACTCCAAGTCCGGCGCTGCCGTCACCATAGGCGAGTACACCTCCATCGCCCACCGCAGCATAGTGCACGGGCCCTGCGAAGTCGGTAACCGGGTCTTCATCGGCTTCAACAGCGTGCTATTCAACTGCCATATAGGTGAAGGTTCCGTAGTGCGCCACAACTCTGTGGTGGATGGCTGCGATCTGCCCCCCGGCTTCTATGTGCCCTCCACGACCCGCATCAACCAGCAGAGCGATCTGGCCGAGATCCCAAGAGTCACTGTGGATGCCACCGAGTTTTCCGAAGATGTGGCTCACACCAACATAGACCTGGTCAAAGGTTACAAGGCGCTCTCCAACGAGTTTTGAGGCCGACCCGGTTTCATGACACACAACGGGCGCCCAGGCGCCCGTTGTCACAACTGTAAAGGGGGTGAAAAGGGTGTGTAAAAGCGATTGAGCGCAGCATGGGTGTGGCGTTTGATGGGCCATATTCACCCGGATGGAGTCATCCCATGTCATGCAAAGCCCTCCTATTGCCCCTGCTGCTCGGCAGCCTGTCTGTGCACGCCAGCGACATGCAGCCTCCCCTTCCCGATCGCCCCGGCGCTCATATGCCGCCACCCTCGGTTCTCTACCAGGCCAGCAAGCAGAGCAAGGATCCTCAGACGACTGCTCAGGAGCTGTTCAAGAACATCCCTGCCGCCGAGACAGACAAACGCTATGAGGTGGTGATCAGTGTGCGGGAGTTGCCGCCGCAAGCCATCCGGGCCCAGCCCACCACTGCCCCGCTCAAGGGCCAATAAGGTGAACAAGGATCGCTTCTGGCCCTGGGCGCTGGCGCTGTTCATCACCCTTCCTGCGCTCGCGGGCCCGGGCGAGATGGGCAGACCGGGCGGCCCGCCGGGACGAGACATGTCACCTTCCGCCCTCCGCCATGGTCACTATGCGGGCCCCTGGTCAGCTCCAGCGCCGGGCCATCGCATCGACAGGCTGCCAGGCGGGGTGGAGACCATATTACTGGCGGGGCTCACCTACTATGTGCTCGGCGGCATCTATTACCAGCAACAGGAGAGCCACTATGTGGTGGTCACGCCACCCACTCAAGCCATCTTGGTGCAAACGGAGACCCACCTCATCCCGCTGGATCTGGATGGTCGCCGCTACTACGTCAGAGACGGCCACTACTATCAGCGGGAGATTGACGGGCACTACACGGAAGTGCCGCCCCCCGCCGCGCTGCGGTAAGCAGCAACAAAACGGGCGCCAAGGCGCCCGTTTTTATGTGTGTCAGCGGATGATCATGAGCACTTTTTCAAACTGATATGCCAGTTGGCACCCGACTGCACCTGATGTTTGGCGGCGAAGCTGTCCATGTTGAGGGCGACCGAGACCTGCAACAAGCTGTTGAGGTAGACCAGCGGCTGGCCTTCCGGCACGTCGCCGAAGCTGCTGACATAAGGGGCCTTGCCGTCATACCTGACCACATCCCCTTCACTGATCTTGATACAGGCCTTGTCCCCCTTGTTGACCCCCACCTGGGTCAGCAGTGTCTCGTCGATATTGGTCCAGACGTTGCCGTACTGCACATCCAGGATCGGGATTGTGCCCTTGAGGGTGCCATCTTTCTCGGCCACAGCCGGCTGGTAAGGGATCTTCACCACGTCGGCGGGCAGCAGCGGGCCCACCTGCTCATAGCTGATGGCACCAGAGGCGAGCCGTGCGCCCGTATAGGCGTAAACATCGCGGCCGTGGAAGGTGTAAGACTTCTCGGATCCCTTGAGGCGGTTGGTTTTCTCATCGATCTGACGCACAGCGTCTATGCCGAAGTGCTCGGCCACCAGGGTCAGGGTGCCGTTATCCGGGGTGACTATGTAGTGGCCACTCCTGGTCTTGAGCACCACAGAGTGGCGATCTGTGCCCACACCGGGATCTACCACGCTGACAAACACAGTGCCCTTGGGCCAATACTGCAGGGTCTGATAGAGGCGGTAAGCCCCTTCCCAGATGTTGTAAGCCGGTATCTCGTGGGTCAGATCATAGAGCGGCAGAGTGCGGTCCACACCGAAGGCAACCCCCTTCATGGCTGACACTGCGCCATCTTTGAGGCCAAAGTCGGTCTGGATCACCAGTGCCTCGTTGGCGGCGGCGATGCCGCTGGTCAGCAGGAGGGCGAGCGCAAGGGCCCGGGGAGCGGTACGAATATCCATATCAGAACTCCTGAATCGTGATAGATGAACAAAATAGCCATTTAGACATCCAGAATGCCACCTATCATTAGCATTGCAAGTCGTTTCACCTGTATGGGGGAAACAGAAAAGCACTCGCCAGTGCATGCTGGCGGGTGTATGGATAGGCTTTGCCGTGACGGGATCACAGAGGAAGCAACATGACCAGACCCCAAGCCCCCACCCTGGCGTTGAATCTGGGTGAACAGATCAGCAAGGTGCTGATCACCCAGGCCGATGGCATCACCATCACCTACAAGCTGGCATTTGGTCTCGACGCCATGACGCCGGGGCCGTTTCGCCAGGATCCGCCGACGGCGCACGAGCTGGAACGGGCCATCATGGTGGTGGAAGATGCGCTCATGCCGCTGGCGGCCCGCATTCCGGCCCACGAGCTGGTGACGCTGCACAGCCCGATCCCGCTGGCTGGCGAGCTCGGCAGCCATGAGCTGAGTCGGGAGAGCATAGAGCAGCTGTTCGGCCAGTTTGCCGCCATGGTGGAAGGGGACCCACTGGCGGCGGCCCACTTGCCCAAGGGGCGGCACTTTGCCGCCGTTTTGTTGATCCTGCGGGAATGGATGCACCACCTGGATGCCAAACGGGTAGTCGTGGCGGAGTAAGTGCTGGCGGATAAATGGCTCAGGCCGCGGCTCGCTCGAAGCGGGTTCGCGACACAACCCAGGCCAGCCCAAGGCTGATCAGAATGCTGCCGACGGCAAGCACATCCACCGCTGCCAGCAGGCCGACGCTGTCGCTCACCCAGCCCAGCAGCACAGGTACCCAGTTGGCCACATAGGCGATCACATAGAAGAGCGACACCAGCCGGGCGTGGCTGGAGCTGGGGGCAATGCGATTGACCAAAGTCGCGCTGCCGACAAAGGCGGCGCCCTGGGCATAACCGGACACCAGCAGCCCGAACCCTGCCAACCACAACGACTGATAGTGAACGGCGCCGGTAAACAGCAGCACGCTGAGCGCCAGGGCAAGGCAGCCGCTCTGCAGTGTGTGGCGGGCATCGAGGCGGCGAGCCCATAGCTGGCACAGGCCGGAGAACACCAGATAGGCTGCGATGAGATAGCCGAACAGGCCGAGATCCCGCATCCCCAGCAACTGGCTCGCCACCTTGGGGCCGATTGCCAGCAGACTGGCCGCCACCGCCCAGGTGGTAAACAGAGCCACGGCGCAGAGGAAGAACGCCGCCCCCGTGGCTTTGAGCCCCTCCCCCAAGGAGCCCTTGCCCTGCCCCGATGCCACTGGCGGCTGCGCTCGTGCGCTGGCGGGCCAGCTCAGCACAACGCCGACCATGGCGCAGGTCGCCAGCCCCATGATGAGCAGGAAGGGCAGTTGAGTCGGATAGAAGTCCAGTTGCAGCGCCAAGCCGCTGAATACCGGGCCGAGCGCCAGCCCGACGGTGAAAGAGAGGGTCGCACTGAGCGCCGCCCGCTTGCCGCCATCCCGGGGACCGAAGCGCAGCAAGGCCACATTGGCGGCGCCGGTCAGCGCACCCGTGCCAATGCCAGCCAAGACCCGCGCCAGCAGCAGCGACCAGAACGAATCGGCCAGGGAGAAGAGCAGGGCTCCCCCCAGCACCGCCAGCAGCGCAGGCAATATCATGGCACGCAGGTCCGTCACCCGGCCTGCCAGATTGCCCACTCCGAACAGCGAGATCAGCACGCCGGCCGCATAGCCACCATAAATCAGGGTGAGGCTCACATCGCTCAACGCCAGCATCTGCTGATAGTGGGGATAGAGCGGCGTAGGCACGCTGCTGTTGAGCAGCGCCGACATCAGGGCCAGCGGCAGAAACAGTAGAATGGCGCCATGGGCAGCGCCCGACTGGCAGGGCCCGGGGGTAGACAAGGGTGATGACATGCACGGCTCCGATGGGCGCGGGGCCAAACCCCGCTGGTGAGAGGCGGCCATGATAGCGCCCGCACAGCGCCGCCGACAGCAGCACAAATGCATCATGCGGCTTCAATAATGCATGCGATCGGCATCTATTTGCACGCACACCAGGGCACACTTGGCTTGTGATCCCGCCTGTGCTGGCTTCTAATGGGCTCGCCCCAGCGGGGGGAACTTGAGTGGGAGGCTCGATGATCAACTGGGATGACGCGCGTTTTTTTCTGGCATTGGCAAGACAGGGCACACTGCGTGGCGCGGCCGGGGTGCTGGGGGTCGATCAGGCTACCGTCGGGCGACGCATCACGGCGCTGGAGCAGAATCTGGGCTCCAAACTCTTTATCCGCACACCAAAACTCTATGATCTGAGCCCGCTCGGCGAAACCATGCTGGCCGATGCCAGCGCCATGGAGCAGGCCATCCAGGCCATAGAACGCAAGGCAAGCGCAGGGGATCAGAGCCTGTGCGGCGAGGTACGCATCGCCACCACCGACACCCTGGCACAAGCCTTCGTGCTGCCTGCCCTCACCCTGCTGCGCGAGCGCCATCCCGGCATTCGTCTCAGCCTGCAGACGGCGGTCAACGTCAGTGATATCGCCTGTCTCGAGGCCGATCTCGCCATTCGGGGCCTGCGCCCCGACAACGACGAGCTGGTGATCAAGCGCCTCACCACCATAGAGATGGGGCTCTACGCCTCTCACGACTATCTGGCCAGACACGGCACGCCCAAGTGCGGCCTCGGCCTGAGCCAGCATGCCCTGCTGCTGTTTGCCAAAGAGCTGGTCTCCCGCCACTGGCACAGCCTGTGCGGGGAGCCGCTGCACGAGCCGAATGTGGTGCTGCAGTGCAATGCCCAGCTGCTGTTGTTGGCGGCGGCCCGTCAGGGGCTGGGGATAGCGCTGCTCTCCACCTTTCTGGCAGACAAAGAAACCGAGCTGGTACGGGTGCTGCCCGCCCTCAGCGATCCGGTCGATATCTGGCTGGTGCTCCACCCCGACCTGCAGAAGGCCAGCCGGGTACGCGCCGTAGTGGATGTGCTGGAAGAGGTGTTTCACTGCCGTTAACCAGCACAGCGTGTTCCAGCACAGGGAGCTGCTCGCCATGGCGCAGCTCCCGAGCCCGAGCAGGGGAATATGGCGAGGGATAGAGGCCAGTCCCCTCCCCGCCTTCTGCCCATGCCCCCGCTTCTGTTAACATGCCGGCCACTATGATTGTTTCCATCGTGGCCCTGGCCGCGATAACCCCACACTGGTGCCTTCTATGTCCATTGCCTCCTTTGCCGAACTGGCCCTCTCCACCCGTTTGCAGCAGACTCTGAGCGAGCTCGGTTATGCCGCGCCCACTCCCATTCAGGCTCGCGCCATCCCCGTCATTCTGGCGGGGCGGGATCTGATGGCGGGGGCTCAGACCGGCACAGGCAAGACCGCTGCCTTCGTGCTGCCGCTGTTGGAGCAACTGATGCAACACCCGGCGAGCGACGCTCCCCGCCCGATCCGCGCCCTGGTGCTGGTGCCGACCCGCGAGCTGGCGGTGCAGGTCTTTGATAGCGTGGTGCGCTACGGGCAAGGTACGGGTCTCATCAGCGCCCTGGTCTACGGCGGGGTGAGTATCGCGGCGCAGGTGGAGGCGCTGAAAGCCGGTGTGGATCTGCTGATCGCCACGCCGGGCCGGCTGCTCGACCATCTGCGTCAGGGGGCCTTAAGTCTGGCCGCACTGCGCCATCTGGTGTTTGACGAGGCGGATCGCATGCTCGACATGGGCTTTATGGACGAGATCAAAGCGCTGCTGAAACAGATACCGGCGGATCGCCAAACCCTGCTGTTTTCGGCCACCTGCGATGACAACCTGTTTGCCTTGAGCAAGGTGCTGCTGCGTGACCCGGAACTGATCGAAGTGGCCCCGCGCAACACCACGGCGGCCGAGGTGGAGCAGCGGGTCTATGCGGTGGATGGCGATCGCAAGCTGGCGTTGGTGGAGCACCTGATCAAGGTGAAGGGCTGGGCGCCTGTACTTATCTTCAGTCGTACCCGGCAGGGGGCCGACAAGCTGGCCCAGCAGCTGGGCAAGGCGGGCATCAATGCGCTGGCTTTCCATGGCGATCTGTCGCAAAGCGCGCGGGAGAAGGTACTGCTGGAGTTTCGTGCCGGCACCCTACAGGCGCTGGTTGCCACCGACGTGGCGGCCCGCGGCCTCGACATCAGTGACCTCAACTACGTGATCAACCTCGAATTCCCCTTTGTGGCCGAGGATTACGTCCACCGTATCGGTCGCACCGGCCGCGCAGGCAACAAGGGGCTGGCCATCACTCTATTTAGCCCGGAAGATGCGCCGCTCTTGGAGAAGGTGGAAGCAGTGCTCGACACCCGATTGCCCCAGCAGTGGTTCCCGGGCTTTGAGCCAGACCTCACCCGTTTCGAGCCCGAGCCACGCCGCAGCGGCAAGGCAGCCCAGAAGCAGCGTGCCAGAAAGCAGGCCCTCGGCGGCAACAAGAGTGGCAAGGGCCAGCGTTAAGCCGCCTCAACGCCGCCCATAAAAAACGCCCGCATGGGCGTTTTTTATTATCCAATACAGACCAGCGCCACCCTTGGCTACTGAACACCCTAGCGGGTCGCCAGCACCAATGGCAGGGATTTCAGGATCTGCCGCTCCGCCAGGGTGGAGAGAATAAACATCGCCATATAACCGAGACCGAGCGCCACGATAATGGCCACCACATTGGTGGTGAAGCGGGCTACCAGATAGTAGGCCGCCACCAGCGCCACTATGCCCGCCAGCCGGATCAGCAGGCTCTGGGTAAAGTGGCCGTGGGCCTTGATATAGGCGAGCTGATAGCCGTTGAGCATCATGAAGATGAAGAAGATGGAGAAGTGGAACAGCACGGGCACGGCCCCCCCGTATTCGGCCGGGAACAGCAGCAACACCAGCGGCTTGCCCGCCAGCAGCATCAGCACAAAGAACACCAGGCTGACGATGGCGGAGAGACGGAAGATCCAGCGGCGGATCATCCTGATCTGGCGGTGATCACCGTTGCGCAGATTGACCGCCAGCTCTGGCAGCACGAAGCGGTAGATGGGGAAGACAAACAGCAGCGTCATATAGGTGAAGATGGGGCGCACCACCACCTGGAAATCCCCCAGCTCGTCGATGCTGAAGTGGCGTATGGTGAGCAGCACTGTGATGTAGATCATCAGGATACTGGCCCCCGCCTCGAGGGACGCGGTAAAGCTCTTCTTCACATAGCTGCGCATCTCCGGGCCGAGCGCCACCCTGGCGAGCGGTCGGGTGGCGATAAAGATACATATAGAGGGCAATGCCCAGCGACGAGAGCGTCAGCCCATAGAAAAGCGACGAGAGTGCATCCATCCCCAGCCCGAAGTTGCAGGCCATAAACATCAGGGCGTTGGCGAGCGGCTCCAGCCAGGTGACCTTGTTGGAAATGTCATACATGCGGTACATGGCCACCAGATTGGTGAAGTAGACCTTGAGCCCCAGCCCGAAGATGATCCCCACCAGTTGCAGGTACTCCACCCGGATATGGAGCCCGTGCTTGATATAGCACGTGCCACCCCTGCTTTTCGCCCTCTACTTTCCCCAAGGGTTTATCATGGCGCTGGGCTATGCCGCCATCGCCCTGGCCGTGCTGGCGGTGCTGCTGCCGGTTGTCCTGGTGTGGCAGGCACGCAAGGCAGGGGTACAGGGGGCGTACAGCGCCCCGGGCGGTAACCTGGCTCTGGCCGGCGCCGCCACTCTGGGGGGGCTTATCGTCGCCGTACAGATTGGCGTCTCGGCGGACGGCTACCGACCCTGTGAGCCTAATGGCGTGCGGGTAAGACTCACACGCCATCATCCTCTTGCCACCCACGTTCACACTCTTTCACCTCCTGCTGTAGCCACTCCAACACCTGCCGAGCAGGCTTACTCAAGCCGCCAGGTGTATGCACCACCAGATGATGAGCACCGGCCACCACCGCATCCCCCAATTGGACCAACAGCCCTGCCTCCAGTTCTTCGACCACAAAGAGATGATGGGTCACCAGAAGGCCCAAGCCCGCGATGGTTGCCTGAATCGCCAGAGGCGAGCTTTTGAACATCAGGCTATGCTCGCTAGCCTCCAATCCGCTGACCCCAAGCCAGATTGACCAATCCCTCTCCCGGAGTGGGTCATTCACGCAAATACGAGGCAAATGGCTCAGCAGATGCTCAAGAGGCAGTGGCTGTGTGTCGCGTGCCGCGACCAAGATCAGTCTCTCAGGACACAAGGGGTAGGTCTCGTATATTTCCAGAGCTGACGGTTCGCCACTCACTAGCGCCATATCTAGGCCACCGCTGCGGCCGACCAGCTCATCATTGCGGTAGGTGCTAAGACGCAACGCGACATCAGGTAGATCTCTCTGTAAGGCAGGCAGGCGCGGGATCAGCCAACGCAGCGCCAGCGTGGGTGCCACATTGAGTCTAACCTCTCCCTCTTGCGTCTTCATGATCTGGTGAGTCGCCTGAGAGATCCCCCCCAGCGCCTCCTCTACCGCCACCAAGAAGCGGCGGCCAGGCTCTGTCAGACGCATGCCCCGGGTATTGCGATCCAGCAGCTTGCATCCCAAAAATGCCTCCAGGCTCTTGAGACTCTGGCTGACGGCTGAGTGGGTGAGGCAGAGCTCATCGGCAGCCTGACTGATGCTTAAGTGACGACAAATGCTGATAAATACCGGCAATGTTTTGAGTGGAGGAAGAGGCATCGCGTTTGATTTGTTAGATTTACTTACATAGTGTTCACTATATGTCGATTCTCAAACCCCTCGCAATCAGTACATTTGTATTACAAACCAACCAAGGAGGCATCCCATGACGCAGACATCCAATCAGGCACTACTTGTCATCGATTTCATCAATGATATCGTTCATCCCCAAGGCAAACTCGCAAGCTGTGCAGCACACAGTGAGGAGCAGCAGGCAATCCATCATGCAAATCAGGCCATCAGTTACGCACGCGAGCGGGGTTGGAAGGTCATCTTTGTTAAAATCGGCTTCGAGCCGCACTACCACGCACAACCAAAACACTCCCCCATGTTTGGCAAGGCGCACCAATACAAGGCGCTTATGCTGGGTAGTATCGGCACCGACTTCCACGAGGCACTGGATGTGGACACGACCAGTGATATCATCATAAGCAAGCCTCGTGTGAACCCTTTTTATGCAACCTCTCTTGAAGCAGTGCTCAGAGCCAATAATGTCTCACACCTCTGGATCTGTGGCGTCAGTACCGAATGGGCGATCCAGTCTGCGGTTCGCGATGCGCATGACAGAGACTATGAGGTCACGGTGCTTGAAGATGCCTGCGCCGCAGGAAACGCGTCACAGCATCAGCACTCGATCACCATGCTCTCTCGAATCGCACGCATCATGACCGTGGAAGAGATGCTCAGCGCCCAACCATGATCGCGCCTAATCAGCCCCTCATTTAAGCGAGGCGTGGCGTGAGTTTAAGTTGAAGCAGGCCATTTTCGAGGCGTTGTTTCCTAAATCGATGCAGCTTGAATGGAACTAATTGAAAACCCAGTGATCTGATCACCACCATCCCCCTCAAGTCTGCATCATGGGCAAAGCGCTTCACCCCATCACCAATTGGCCTCAATACAACAGGTCTCTGATCAACCGTGGCTCTCTCACTTTCTGGGTTGATGCCGAGGCCATGGATAACTGGTTCCACCAAGACCATCACGGAAAACGGGGACGCAGCCAGCTCTACACCGACCAGAGCATCTGTACCTTCCTGATGCTCAAAGGGATTTTCAGCCTCACGCTGCGAGCCACTCAGGGGCTACTCGATTCCCTGTTCGAGCTGATGAATGTGCCGCTGTGTGCCCCGGACTACACCTGTGTCAGCAAGCGCGCACGCACAGTTAAGGTGGCCTATCGGCAGCCCCCCAAGGGGCGGATCACCGACCTGGTTATCGACTCAACGGGTCTGAAAGTGTTTGGTGAAGGCGAGTGGAAAGTCAGAAAACACGGCGCTGAGAAACGTCGAGTCTGGCGTAAGTTGCATCTGGCGGTAGATCCGGTGACTCACGATATCGTGGCGGCAGAAGTGTCGCTGGAGAATGTGCATGACGCAGAGGTGTTGCCGACCTTGCTCAATCCTCTGCGTCGCAAGCTGGGGCGTGTTTACGCAGATAGCGCCTATGACAGCAAAGCCAGCCATCGGTTGATTGCGCGTAAAGGGGCGACGGCGTGTATCCCGCCTCGCAAGAACGCAGGGCTATGGAAAAAGGGCCATCCGAGAAATGAGGCGGTGCAGGTGATGCGCAAGGAAGGGCTGGCGCACTGGAAGAAGATATCGGGGTATCACCGTCGTTCGCTGGCAGAGACAGTTATGTTCCGGTTCAAACAGTTAATGGCAGGCCAAATCACCCTGCGAAAATACAATGGTCAAGTGGGAGAAGTGATGGCGTATGTGAGCGCGATAAACAAACTGAGCACCCTTGGCTTACCTGTAAGAAAGCCCCGATTGTAGCGGTCACCCGGGGCAGGGGAAGTCATGACTTGCTGGCTGATTTGGGAAACAACGCCCATTTTCGACCAAGAATCAGCCTCTGTCACTTGAGTAATAAAACCCCCAGGGCGAGAGCATGTGTGAGCAAAACCACCCAAGATGGACGGTTTGCAAGCCCCCCTGATGCACGCAAAGTTATTTCTGATGCCTCTTTGGCCGATTTGTGCAATTCCCACGTCCAAATAGCTCAATAACATTCGCAATCTCGCCCTGAGAAGGCCCCAGCTTTATATGCGGCTTGTGGAGCCCCTGTGGGCAGTCATTCCGACGGTGCATATTAACATTTGTAGCGAACGCGCTTACATCATGCTTTAAAAATGAGGAAGTGATGAGATGATAACGTGGCGCAAGCTAGACCCGCAGGGAGAGTTACTGCTAACGGCATTGACTCTTTTACCAGGAGTATTCTGCTATCTTATTGCACCAAGCCGTACGGGGTTAGAAATGCTCCTGGTCTGTGTAGCACTTCAGCGGGCAGCAGATGCTCTGGGCTGGGGTAGGCGAGGAATGTTAACGCATCTGCTACTGCTGATGACATCGCTTGCAGTGCTCTCAGTGCTTATTCCCTATCCGTGGCCGTTCGCACTTCTTACAACCGTGCTTGCTATGGGTTGCATAGGAATCAGCCACTGGGGAAACCACTGGCGGTCACTGGGGACCTGGATTTTTATACCCGCTCTCTATGTTGCCTACGACCATCCCAGCTTCCTTCTCGATATTACCGCTTCACCACTCTTGCTTCTTCCCCTGGCAGGGCCATTTTTATTATTGCGCACCAAGAAGCGGGTTGAGATTAAGCAGAGCAGTACCCACTCAATGACAAACACCGTCTATGCCACTGTAGGCCTGGGATGTGCTGTCCTGATCTGTTCGCTCTGGGTCGCCTACCACCGCCCTCCCCACGGGCAGTGGATCATCTGGTCGTCGATGAGTGTTAGCATGGTGGATATATCCGGGATCTATAAAAAGCTCAAAACACGCATCTTGGGAGCATTCACGGGAGGAGGAATTGGCGTTGCGTTAATGGCGCTACACCCTGCGCACTATGTGGCCACGATAGGAAGCCTGCTGATCCCGCTCACATTGGCGATGCGCCCATATGGCGTATCCTTCGCCAGTCGCTGCCTACTGATTGTCATCAGCGCAGGAGCCTTCCAGGGAAGCCAAGCCGTGCTCATTGAACGGGTGATGGAGGTCGTTGCCGGTGGCATCTTGGGTGCCCTCTTTACCCATATCGGCCTGTATCTGTGCCGCCGTCGCCCCGCACTACTGTGATCTGAAAAAGCCGCTAAAAGGCAGGGAGGCATAATGCCTCCCTCTTGGTTCTTTTACCCCCTGGGTGAGGTGTCCTGACAAGATCGGACAGTCCCGGATCAAGTAGCCTGAGCCGTTCTCCAATATCTCTTTGTGAATTCTGCCGAGCTGACATTGCCAAGTCGTGAATGCCGACGTTGGCGGTTGTAAAAAATCTCTATGTATTCCTGAATCGCTGCCTTGGCCTCCGCTCTCGTCTTGAATCTATGGTGATGAACCAGTTCATTTTTAAGACGTTCATCTTCTTGTTGGCGCTGTGACGGTGGACGCTGGCGCCAGTGGTAGAAGCCCGCACGAGAGACCTCCAGCACACGACAGATAACGGAAATGGGATAGAGGTCCTGCTGCTTGGCTATCCACGTGTACTTGGCAGTGACTCCTGAGCAAAGTACGCGGCGGCCTTTTTTATGATGTCGCGCTCCATGTTGGCTTGTGCGAGAGCTTTGCGTAGCTGGGCCACTTCAGCCTCCAGCTCGGCGACAGAACGCGCTCCGGGAATGACCGAGATATCCTTTCCTCCTTTGGCTGCGACCACCCAGTTGCTCAGTGTGCCTTTGGCAATACCCAACCTTCTGGCGGCTTCAGCTTGGCTAAGGCCTTGCTCCAACACCAGTCGAACCGCCTCTGCCCGAAACTCTGGTGAATAGTGTTCTCTCGATTTCATTCAATACCCCCGATTGTCTCATCGTAACAATCGGGACTGTCTGTGAAAATCAGGATACCTCAGTATCACGAACACCTGAGCCGTTGAACGCCATATCAACAATCTTCTCTTTGACGCCAGGCTTGCGGGCTTCATAGGTGTAGGTGAGCTGAAAGACGTGGGGACAGGCAGGGCAACGATAGCGAACATGGCCGGTAGGGGTCTTCCCATGGCGATATACGTGGTCAGAGTTTCAACGAGGACAGTAAACGGTGATGGATGCCATGAAGCTATGAGTCTCAAAGGCACCCATGACACCAGTTCAACCGATTGAAGGCACTGCCCACGGGCTATTTAGCCCCAGTAACCACTCACCCCAACGGTGGTGTCCGTGGCGGCACCCTGCGTTTGCTGCCGGTGGACTCGAAGGCCGAGGCAACGCGCAGCAGCTTGTTGTCGTCATAGGCACGACCGGCGAAGGTCAGGCCCACCGGCATGCCGATATCGGCCATGACGCCCATGGGGACGGTGACGGTCGGCACGCCGAGGTGGCGAATGGCGAGGTTGCCGTTGGCAACCCAGATGCCGTTGCTCCAGGCGATATCGGCGGAGGCCGGATTCACATCCGCGTCAGCCGGGCCGACGTCGGCAACGGTGGGGAACAGCACGGCGTCGAGTTTGAGCTCGTCCATCCAGTCTTCCAAGTCCAGCTTGCGGGTCTTTTCAAGGCCACGCAGGCCATCCGGCACGGAGGCAATCTCGTCAAAACGCTTGAGGCCGCGCTTGGCCATCTTGACGTACTCGTCCATGCCCGCCGCCAGATCGCCCTCGCGGTTCGGCAAGGTGCCCGGATCGTGGGGGAAGATCTTGGGGCCATCCACATCGGCCAATTTATTGAGCTTGGGATCGCCGTTGGCGCGCAGGAAGTCGTCGAATGCCCAACCGGAGAGCTCCCACAGCTCGTCGTTGAGAAACTCAGGTGAAACGATGCCGCGGTTGAACACGGTCGGCGCGCCGGGTCTGTCCCCTTCGCAGTTGGAGACCAGCGGGAAGTCCACTTCGATCACCTCGGCGCCAGCGGCTTCCAGCGCCTGACGGGCCTGTTCCCACAAGGCGATCACCGATGGACGGGTATGGATACGCTGGCCGGTCGGGCCGCCGATGCCGGGGTTTTCGCTGGTGCCAGCCAGTTCATCCTTGTTGATAAACATGCGCGGCACGCCGAGGCGCTTGCCCTTGAGGGCAGAGGCACCGGCGGCCAGCTCAAGATAGGAGGCCGGACGCACCTCGGAGGCCTTGGGGATCTTGACCCAGGGCTGCATGCGCCACAGATCGCCACGGGTATCGGCATCATCGGCGACCACTACGTCGAGCACTTCCAGCAGATCCGCCATGGTGCGGGCGTAGGGCACAACAACATCCATGGTCGGGGTCAGTGGCCAGTTGCCGCGCACCGAAATCACGCCACGGGACGGTGTGTAGGCGCACAGACCGTTGTTGGAAGCAGGGCCACGGCCGCTCGACCAGGTCTCTTCCGCCAGACCGAAGGCGGAGAAGCTGGCGGCTGTGCCGGTACCGGCACCGTTGGAGGAGCCGGAGGCAAACGGCGCTGTCAGGTAGTCGGCGTTATAGGGGCTCTCGGCACGGCCATAAACGCCGCGCTGCATGCCGCCATTGGCCATCGGCGGCATATTGGTTTTGCCAAGGCAGATGGCACCTGCGGCGCGCAGCCGCTCAACGGTAAAGGCATCACGCTGGGCTACCAGATCCTTGAAGGCCGGGCTGCCGGAAGCGGCCGTCAGCCCTTTGACCAGATAGCTGTCTTTGGCGGTGTAGGGGATGCCGTCGAGCGGACTCAGGATCTCACCACGGGCGCGGCGGGCATCAGAATCCTGCGCCTCTTTCAGCGCATCGGGGTTGTGTACCACGACGGCGTTGAGGCGGGTTTGTGTCTCGGGGCCGTTGTAGGCCTCGATACGGGCCAGATAGGCCTTGACCAGTTCGACCGCTGTGGTGCGGCCTGATTCGAGCGCACCGCGCAGCTCGGCAATGGAAACCTCTGTCACTTCGATCATTTGGATCTCCTGTAAAGGGTGACGGTTTGTCATGATGATCGCCGCATCAGCGCCTTCGACCATCACGTCATCAAGAGATAAAACCCCACGGCGTGGGGTTTTGAATGTCTACACTCTTCGGCCAGATTACTGACCAGATGGGATCTGCTGAGTAATGCAGTGGATATTGCCACCGCCCAGCAGGATCTCGCGAGCCGGTACGCCGACCACTTTATGCTGCGGGAAAATCTCTTCCAGAATGCGCTGGGCTTCGCCATCGGTGGCGGCATCCAGCAGCGGGTAAACGATGCGATCGTTGGTGATGAGGAAGTTCACATAGGAACCGGCCAGACGACCTTCAGCCTCGCGCGGCACACCGGTACCGCTCTCGACACCGGCAGACTCCTCTTCAGTGCAGTAGAGCGGGCCCGGCTGGGGCAGCTTCCACACTTTCAGCTTGCGACCCCTGGCATCGACCGCCGCTTCCAGCACCTTGAGGGCTGCCAGGGAGCGGGCGTACTGGGGATCGTTCTCATCGTCAGTCCAGTGCAGGGCCACTTCACCCGGGCGCACGAAGCAGCACATGTTGTCGATGTGGCCGTCGGTTTCGTCCATGTAGACGCCTTCGTCCAGCCAGATAAAGCTCTTCACGCCCAGATAGTCGCGCAGATAAGCTTCGATCTGATCCTTGGTCAGGTGCGGGTTGCGGTTTTCGTTGAGCAGACACTCGGCTGTGGTCATGCAGGTGCCTTCGCCATCGACGTGGATGGAGCCTCCTTCCAGAATGAGCGGCGCGTCGTAGCGATCCATGCCGTGCTGTTCCAGCATCTGGGCCGCCACCTTTTCATCCTGATCCCAGGGATAGTAGAGCCCGCCCTTGTGGCCGCCCCAGGCGTTGAAGCCCCAATCCACGCCACGGCACTCGCCAGCGGCATTGGTCACGATAGTGGGGCCCGTATCGCGGGCCCAGCAGTCATCGCTGGCCATTTCGACCAGGGTCACATGAGCGGGCATGATGGCGCGGGCCTGCGCCATAAACTGGGCGGGCACGCCCATAAAGACAGGGGTGGCCTGCCCTATGGCATCGGCTACCTTGGCGAAGGTGGCTTGCGCGAAGCGACCGGCCTCACGCCAGTTGTCCGGGCGAAACGGCCAGATCATCCAGACGGCCTGCTGGTGTGCCCACTCGGCGGGCATGGTGAAGCCGTCAGCAGCAGGGGTGGAGTCAATAGTCTTGATGCTCATCGCAATATCCTTGCGGGCCTCACAGGGCCGGTAAGAGGGAAAACGGGCGGTCGATCGCCCCGGCAGCGTGCCGGACGGCCCACCAGTTGGTCATCGGCTGCGCAACCGCCTGGCGCACCCGGGAAAAAATGAGTGTGGCCGCAGTGTAAGAAGTTGCGCTCACATCCATCAAATGAATAGGATGGATTGTCCCATAAGCAAGGCAAATAATCCCTCCATGAAACTGCACCAGCTCGACCTCAATCTGCTGCTCGCCTTTGACGCCCTGATGACACAGGGCAGCGTCACCCGCGCCGCCGAAGCGCTGTTTATCAGTCAGCCCGCCATGAGCCACGCCCTCGGCCGGCTGCGCACCTTTTTTGGCGACCCGCTGCTGGTCCGAACCCCGCAAGGCATGCTGCCCACTCCCCGCGCCCAGCGACTGCATCTGGGGGTACAGCAGGCGCTGCGGCTGCTGGAGCAACAACTGAGCGACGAGGAGGTGTTCGAACCGAGCCAGTCCAAACGGCGCTTCGTGCTCTGTACCACTGACTATGTGGAGTGCGTGCTGATCCCGCCGCTTATGCAGCGCCTCAAGAAGCTGGCACCCGGCGTCACCATAGAGATCCGCATACTGCGCGACACGCTGCCGGAAGCCGAGCTGGCGAGCGGCGAAATCGATCTGGTGCTGGGGTTTGACGAATACATGCAGGTGCCGAGGTATCTGGGCAAGGAGACCTGGCTCACCGAGCCCCTGGCCGGTCTGGTGCGAGCCACTCTGGAGCTGGAGGAGGAGCGGATCACCTTGCAGCAGCTTATCGAGATGCCCCATGTGTTCCACTCGCCGCTGGGCACCTCGGAGGCGAGTCTGGATCGCTACCTCAGCACTCAGGGCCACAGCCGCACCATCTCGGTCAACAGCCAGAGCTATATGTCGGCAGCGACCATCGTCAGCCAGAGCGACCATCTGCTGGTGCTGCCGAGCATGGTGGCCGAACTGCTCGCCAACCACTGGCCGCTGAAAAGCCTGCCCCTGCCTGCGGATGTACCGGATTACCACCTCAACTGCGTCTGGCACCCGGTGCATGCACAGCAACCCGCTCTGATATGGCTGAAAGACCTGATGAAAGAACTGGTGAGCCAGCCATAAACAGCTGGCGTGCAAATGGTGTTGGGGAGATTGGCGTAGCGGGAAGGGGTTGAACGGGCGCCTGGCAGGCAGTAGGAAGCAAGGCATTCGAGGAGAAGCAGCCCGTGTTTGACGTGAGGCAACTCGATGCACCATCTGGGCGCTGTGATAAGGCCCGCCGCCCAGAGGTGGGCAGCGGGCCTTGAAGTGCATCACAGCAGTGGCGTACTGGCTGACGACGGGGCCTAGTTGCGACCGATAAAGAGGTCGGTCACATGACAGCTGCTTCTGGCTTCCAGCGCATCCAGCATGTAGGCGGCCGCATCTTCCGGTGTCATGAAACCGCTCGGGTCGACGTGATCCGTGTTGTCCCAGAATTCGCTGCGGATCCCGCTCGGATAGAGGTTCACCAGTCGCAATGGAGAGTCCTTTAGCTCGGCGCGCAAGGACTCCAAAAAGCCGCGCATGCCCCACTTGGAAGCACAGTAGAGACTCTCGTTGGCCTTGCCTACCTGAGCAGCGGAGGAGAGCACATTGGCCAGCACGCCGCCCCTCTCGCCGATGAGGCGTACCGTCTGCTGGGCCACCAGTATGGTGGAGACCAGATTGCTCTCCATCACCCGGCGGATCTGCTCGGCGGTGTAGACACCGACCGGGCCGAACTCGCCAGTGCCGGCACAGTGCAGCACCAGCTCCGGCAGACCACCCCACTCCACGGCGGCGGCAAACGCCACATCCACGTCTTCGTGGTGCGCCAAATCGGCGACTATGCCGATTACGGCGCTCCCGAGCAGCAGTTCCTGCTGCTGCAGTCGCTGATAACGACGCCCCATCATGGAGACTTGATGGCCCCGTTCAACCAGTCCTATGGTCAGGGCTCGGCCCAGACCGGACCCGGCCCCCGTCACTATGATGTGACCCATTATCAGCTCCTGTCAGTCAGATCAGAATGTGAATTCGCCGCCGATGAACCAGCCATCTACACGCTGATCAACGCGATCGAAGTCCATGCTCGCATCACGCCAGCCGGCACGGACCTTGAGAGGTACGGCAGCGAACTTGTAGGAGCCACCCAGACGGTAGTCATAGTTGTCGGCATCCTGCACGCGGGCATCGCCAAAGGCGGCAAAGCCGGTACCCGGAATGCGCACTTCGGCACCGGTGTAAGCCATCAGCACATCCTTGTCATAGGAGTAGTGCTGGGTGTTGAAATCGCCATCGTAACGACGACCGGTCAGGCCCAGATCGATCTGGAACAGGTCGTTGTTGAACAGGCGATAGTAGAGGCTCAGGTCGTAGGCCATCAGATCGTTGTTGAGGGCACCACCGCTGGTACCGAAATCGGAGATCTCGAACTTGGCGTTGGGCAGCAGAATGATACCGTGCTCCAGTTGCAGGTAGCCGCTCCAGTTGTAGTTCTCGTCATAGCTGCCGTTGGCCCCGATACCGTCAATCTGGCCGCTGCCCTGAGCGTTCCATACATCGGCACCGGCAGCGATACGCCAGTCATCAGCGGCCATGGCAGCCTGGCTGAACAAGGCCAGCACACAACCGGCAATCAAGGTCTTCTTCATCATTTCACTCTCTTATGGACTGGAAAGGCCATCATTTTACCCAGTGTGACGGGAATACACAGTGCAAAAAGCTGAACAAGCGTCCATTAATGTCAGTGCTGCATCCCTGCCATGGGTTCAATCGGCTTCACTGGCAGGTTCAATTCCAGCGTCTGGCCATCATCCATGGTCAGGGTCAGCGGGAAAGGAGTGCCTTGTGACAACTCGCGTACCTCGAACAACATCACATGAAAGCTGCCGGGTTTCAGTGCCACTTCCCCCTTGGCCGGGATCGCTATGCTCTCGACCTGACGCATCCTCATGACGCCATTTTCATGCAGATGGGTGTGCAGCTCGGCGCGCCCCACCTCGGGCGAGGCCGCGGCCACCAGCTTCACCGGCTTGTCGGCGTCATTTTTCAGCACCAGAAAAGCCGCGGTATTGGGGGATCCCGGAGGCAACAGGCGCACATAACCATCGACGGCTTCGACCTTGGCCAGGGCCGGTGCGGCCAGACCGAGCGCCAGCAGGGAGTAAAACGCACGTTTAAACATGGTTGAAATCCTTTTATGATGTTGTTAAACGCCGTGAAGCTTACCGCAGCAGTAATCTTTTGGCAGCCTGTGATAACAAGGATTTAGACATGGACCCCATTATCGTTGCCGAGCAGCAGGATGGCTTGCTCACCCTGACCTTCAATCGCCCCGACAAGCGCAATGCCC
This sequence comes from Aeromonas sp. 9A, assembly GCF_963900955.1. NCBI lineage: Bacteria > Pseudomonadati > Pseudomonadota > Gammaproteobacteria > Aeromonadales > Aeromonadaceae > Aeromonas > Aeromonas sp. 9A. The sequence continues at coordinate 621,976 of NZ_CAWRFG010000001.1, read as the reverse complement.
TCAATACCGACATGTATCGTGCGCTCACTCAAGCACTGCGGCAAGCGACACAAGATGACGCCGTACACGTGTTGCTGATACAGGGACAAAGCGATTGTTTCACCGCCGGCAACGATCTGGCGGACTTCATGGGCAAATCGAGTCTGGATGCCGATGACCCCATACTGCAGTTCCTGCACACACTGGCGGATTTTCCCAAGCCCGTCATCGCCGCCGTCGGTGGCCCTGCCGTCGGGATCGGCACCACCTTGCTGCTGCACTGCGATCTTGTCTATCTGGGGGATAATGCCCGGCTACAACTGCCGTTCGTCGAACTGGGGCTGGTGCCGGAGTTTGCCTCCAGCCTGCTGCTGCCCCGCGCCGTGGGTCATCTGAAGGCGGCGGAACTCTTGCTGCTGGCCGAGGCCATCGATGCTGATGAAGCACTGCGCCTGGGTCTGGCCAACCGGGTAGTTGCCGCCGATGAGCTGCTGGCACTGGCTCGGGATCAGGGATTGAAGCTGGCGGCCAAGCCGCCCAAGGCGCTGCAAAAGAGCAAGGCACTGCTCAAACAGGAGCTGAAACAGGCGGTACACTTCGTCATCGATCTGGAGGCGCGCGCCTTCTCCCTCGCCTTGCAGGGGGAAGAGGCGCAACACAGGATCGCGCAAAGGCTCAAACCCAGGGCCTGATCCTCAGTTGAGACGAAACCGACCTATCAGCTCGCAGCCCTGTACCTTGTCCTGCAGCTGGATCAGTCGGGCGATCTCGGGATTGGGGTGGCGCTTGAGGAAGGAGATGAGCGCCGCCTGGCAGCAACCCAGCTCGCTGACAAGGGACTCGCACTCCCGGTTCGGGCACTGGGGCACCAGCGCCGTCACCAGCTCGGAGGCAAGTTTCAGGTAGCGCAGCTCATAGGCAGGCTCTTCCATGGCGCGCCAGAAATCCGCCAGTCGATGGCAGGTTGCCACCCGCATGCTGGCCAGATCATCCAGATCATCGCTGGCCAGTTCGTACACTTCGGCAAGGGCTTGCTGATAGAGGCAAATAGCCGCACCCAGCGCCCCCGCGCCCAGTGCGTTTTCCGCCTCCAGCATGTAACGCTGCCAGATATGATGGGTCATGCTGATCTCCCGAGTCTATGGGTGGGATCCTTATCATGCCCAGTTGAGAATGAATATCAACCGGACCTTTTGTGCAGGATTTAACCAGCAAGGCGTTCAACCGGTTGGCATCGTCCTTCTCATGTCTTACCATCCGGTCCCATTATCTGGCCTCCACTGTCAGGATCCCCTTTTCATGTTGCGACCCCGTTTACCCCAGGCGCTGGGCTGCTCGACACTGTGCGTGCCCCGCCTGCTGGTCTGGATTTATTAGCTGCGCTCCTCGTGCCATTTATCCCTTTATCCATTGAACGAGGAACACAGCCATGAAGCACTGCCAACACTGGTCGCAGGTCGAGTACCTGCATCTGACGGTGACCAATCCCAACACCAGCCTCAAGGGGCAGCACAGCTACTACTCGGGGGCCTGGGACGGTCCTTTTGAAGAGGAGGCCGTGCGCTATCTGCACGGTGACAGCTGGAGCCGCTCACCCGACACCGGCTGGGAGCCACTCTGGCACATAGACAGGCTCCATATCGGCGACTATGTGCAAATCGCCGCGGGCGTGAAGATCATCATGGGAGGCAACCACACCCACAACCCGGCGTTTATCAGCACCTATCCGTTTGCCGATCCGGATGCCCTCAAGCGCAGCTACCGCCCCGCCGGCGATACCCGTATCGGCAACGATGTCTGGATCGGGATGGACGCCATGATAATGCCGGGGGTCACTATCGGGGATGGTGCCATTATCGCCGCCCGCAGCCTGGTGACACAGGACGTGCCACCTTACTGCATGGTGGCGGGTACGCCCGCCAGGGTGATCCGCCAGCGCTTTGCTGTGCAAGAAACAACACGGCTGCAAGCGCTGGCCTGGTGGGACTGGCCGGATGAGCAGGTGCAAGCCCTGCTGCCGCTGATCCAGCAAGGAGAGGTGGCGCTGCTGGAACAGGCCGCCGCTCGCTGGCACTCAGCCGAACAGGAGTAAAAACACGAGTAAGGGGCGCCTGGGCGCCCCTTACTCGACCTGCCGTTCCCCTGATTCAGCTGCCGCTGCGTGACTGGTTGACCCGACACTGCTTGCCGGGATAACCGGGCAGATCACTGGCCTTGCTGCTGCACGCCAGCCGTTTGGCCTGATTGAGGCGTTCCATCAAGCTGGCACTATCGACCGGTAGCCAGTTCAGCTGCTGGCCGAGCCAGCTGGCCCAGGCAAACTCGACAAAATAGACCTGATCCCGCTTCTCGAAATAACCCGCATCCTGCAGCATGCCCGCCACAGTCCGGTAGGGGTAATCGGGCAAGTCGCCGATATGGGCAGGCAACTGCTCCGGTGTCAGGGGCGATCCCTTCTCATCCTTGAGCCAGGCCCAGTGATTGCCCTGCATCTGACTCCAGAAGCTGGACTTGTCCTGCAGCCGCGCTATCACCTTGACCCTGGCCTGCTTCACTCCCAGTTGCCACAGCGCCTTGGTGAGGTGATGCCTGTCCACCAGCCAGTAGCCGCCATCCGGTGCTATGACGATGGGGATCTCTTTCTTTTTCATCACTTTATCGAGCTGCTTCTCGCTCTTGCCCGCCAGTTCTGCCTGAGTATTGTCGACCTGGATCTGGCCAACACCGCCCTGGGTCGGATGCAACTGATCTATGTTCACCTCGCACCAGCTGCCGACCTGAGTCTCGCGCTCACAAGGCGCCAGCGCCCAGGCGCCCTGACTGATGGCCAAGGCCAACAGGATCCATGCTCTCATCGTTCACTCCTCTTCCCCTGATCGCAGATCAGCGGGTCAAATAAGGTTCCATACCGTCCCTGAAATACCGGGACTCATACTGGCGGTCTGACCAGCAAAGGGGATATCATGATTTCCCGTCTGCCGGCGATCATTTCTCGCCGAGTTTTCTCCCCGCTTCACACTATTTGAAGGATTAACCATGAAAGGATGGAGTCCCTTGCTGGCCCTGCTGGGTTGTGCCTGTGTCCAGGCCGCCGATGTTCCGCCCGGCACCCAACTCGCCGCCGAACAGGCCGTCGTGCGTCACCTGAAAGATGAACCGGCAAGCCTGAGCCCGCTCAAGCTGGTCGGCCTGCCCGAACTGCAGGTATTGCGAGACCTCTACGAGGGGCTGCTGACCCAGGGGCCGGATGGCAAGGTGCTGCCTGGCGTCGCGACGCGGTGGGACAACAAGGATAATCAGCAGTTTACCTTCCATTTGCGACCGGATGCACGCTGGTCCAACGGTGACAAGGTCAAGGCTGCCGACTTCGTCTACGGCTGGCGCAAGCTGGTTGATCCAAAGGAGGCCGCCACCTTCGCCTGGTTTGCCCAGCTGGCTCACTTCACCAAGGTGGACGAGATAGTGGCTGGCAAGCTGCCGCCCGAGGCGCTCGGGGTAAAAGCCCTCGACGAGCACACGCTGCAGGTGACCCTCTCCCAGCCGGTCCCCTATTTCCTGAGCCTGCTGACCCACCCCAGCCTGTCACCCCTGCATCAGGCCAGCATGGAACAGTACGGCAACCAGTGGACCCAGCCGGGCAAGCTGGTCGGCAACGGCGCCTTCGTGCTGAGCCAACGGGTGGTGAACGAGAAGCTGGAGCTGTCCCCCAATCCCCATTACTGGGACAGGGCTCATACAGTGCTGACCAAGGTCACCTTCGTCCCCATCAACCAGGAAACCGCCGCCACCAATCGCTACCTGGCAGGGGATCTGCACATCACGGAATCCTTCCCCAAGGAGCAGTATCACAAGCTGATGCAGCAGATCCCGGGTGAGGTCCATACCCCTGATCAACTCGGCACCTACTACTACGCCTTCAATACCCAGCTGCCACCACTGAACGATGTGCGGGTGCGCAAGGCGCTCTCCTACACCATCGACCGCGGCCTCATTGCCGCCAAGGTACTGGGCACTGGCGAGAAACCGGCTTATCGCTTCACGCCGGATGTGACGGCCGATTTTGAACCCAAGGCCAACCTGCTCTCCAGCACCAGCCAGCAAGCTCTCGATGCCAGGGCCAGAGCATTGCTGCAAGAGGCGGGCTATGGCCCGGCCAAGCCGCTCAAGCTGACCCTGCTTTACAACACCGCCGAAATCCACAAGAAGATGGCGCTGGCCATCGCCAACCTGTGGAAGCAGAAACTGGGGGCGCAAGTCGAGCTCACCAATCAGGAATGGAAGACCTATCTCGACAGCCGCCAGAGCGGTCAGTTCGAGGTGATCCGCTCCTCCTGGGTGGCCGATTACAACGATCCTTCCGCCTTCCTCGGCCTGTGGGGCTCCCGACACAGTGGCAACATGGCCCGCTTTGCAAACGCACGCTACGACGAGATCCTGACTCAAGCGGCCAAGAGCCGGGATCCCGGTGAGCGCGCCCGCCTGTTCGACGAAGCCGAGTCCATCTTGCAAGATGAGGCGCCGATCGCCCCCATCTATCAGTACACCAATGCACGGCTGATCAAACCCTGGCTCAAGGGGTATCCCATCAACAACCCGGAAGACGTGGCCTATAGCCGCCAGCTCTACCTCATCAAGCACTGATCATGCGGGGGCCAGCCTGACTGGCCCCCATTCAGGGCTGTTCATGCTCAAGTTTTCGGCATAAAATGCCGCCCTTTCCATCAACCTCCACTCTCTTATCCGGTTTGTTATGCGTTTCTTATTGATGATCCCCCTGCTGGTCACACTGCCTACCCACGCTGCAAGCGAGTCACAATGCCGTCAGGCGTTCACGGACTGGATGCTGACCCAGCACCAGCAATTCAGCGATCGCAATGCCAGCAAGATGAAGCGACGCCTGGCCGAGCGGGCCATCGATCAGATGCGCGACGAATTTGCCAAGCAGGAGAGCTTCTGTCAGGCCATGGAGTGGGCGACGCATCACCAGGATCAGGACCCCCGCTTCAACCCGAGACCGGGGGAGATCCACGACTTCACGCCCGCCAGCTGAATCAGCCAAATGAAAAAGCCCCGAACCAGAGTTCGGGGCTTTTTCATTTATCGAACGAGACACTTGCCTCAGTCGACGTAGAAGGTCTGCTGGAAGGTGAGCGTCTGTTGCTGCCCCTCCCCCATGATCTTCAAGGTGAACTGGTAGGTATCCTGGTTGCGATAGGGCAGCACCGCCAGATAGTAGATGGCGTCCCCCTCCTTGACCTCCTGGAAGGTCAGGGTGCGCAGGGTGCCGGTGAGGTTCTTGGCCTCGCCCGTGATCCCCACCGCCTGTGCCACCCCTTGCTTGTTCTGCACAGCGATATTGATGATGCCGTTGTAACGACTGCGCTCCAGACCGTAGGCCTTGGCTACGTCCGGAGTAAGGAAGCTGGAGTTGAAGGCGCTGTAGTGCACTTGCCAGGGCCCCAGCTCCTTCATCTGTTCTGCCCGCAGCGGCAACGTCATCAGCAGTGCCAGCAGGCAGCTTATCCAGGCTGTTTTCATGGTGTCATCCTTCTCTTGTTATCCCTGAGTCTCCAGCAGGGCATGGATCTCGGCGGGGATCTGCCTGGGCGACTCGATGGCAACCGTCTTGTGCCGTCCCAGCTCTCCGCGCACTATGCGAACCTGTCCCTTGGCCACCTTGAACTGCTTGGCCAGGTACTTGATCAAGTGGCTGTTGGCCTGGCCATCCACCGGCGGCGCCGTGATGGCCACTTTCAACTCGTCTCCGTGCAATCCGACGATCTGATCCCGGCTCGCCTTGGGCTGGATCATCAGATGCAATATCAGCTCATCCCCTTCCCGCAGGACGGCTGGCATCAAATCATCCACCACAGCTGGCCGAACAGATCACCCAGCAGATAGTTGATGGCCTGTAGCCCGATAAAAGCGACCAGCACGGAGAGATCCAGCCCGCCCAGTGCCGGCAGGATGCGGCGGATAGGGGCCAGGAAGGGCTCGGTCAGCTGGTGCATCACGTGTTCGATGGGGTTGCGACCCTGGCTGACCCAGCTCAGAATGGCGCGGATCAGCAGTACCCAGAAGATCATGGAACCCGCTTTTTTCAGCACTGTCAGGGCGGCAAACAGGCTGATGGTGAGCCAGTCGGCCAGCAGCACGTTCATGCTCTTGAGCAGTGCCAGTTTGGCGAAGGCAATGATAATCGCCAGCAGCACCGAGGCCATGTCCAGGCCGCCGAAGCCAGGAATCACCCGGCGCAGCGGTATCACCAGCGGATTGGTCACCTTGACCACCATCTGGCTCATGGGGTTGTAGAAGTCGGCGCGGGCCCACTGCAACCAGACGCGCAGCAGCACCACCATGAGGTAGAGATCAAAAATCGTGTTAATCAGAAAGTAAGCGGTGTTCATCTGAGCTCCAGCGGTAAGAGAAGAGTGTTCAGAAAAGAGTTTCCATCTCGGCAGCCCGTGCAACAGCTGCCTGCATGGCGTGAGCGGTCAGCGGCATCAGCCCCTGTTCCTGGAATGTCTTGATGGCCTCGGCTGTGGTGCCCCCCTTGCTGGTCACCTGCTCGCGCAGGGTTTGCAGCGACAAATCGGGATTCTGCTCCACCATGGCGGCGGCGCCAAGGGCGGTCTGCTGCACCAGCAGGCGCGCCTGCTCGGGCGAGAAGCCCAGGGCCTCCGCTTCTTCGGCAATCGCCTGCATGAACAGGAAGAAGTAGGCAGGTGCACTGCCGGCCGCCGCTATCACGCCATTGATGCCGGACTCTTGCGCTGTCCAGAGGGTCTTGCCCACGGCCTGCATCATCTGTTCGGCAAAGTCGCGGTCGGCTTGCTCAACCCCGAGTGGGGCATAGAGACCCGTCATGCCCAACCCCAATAGAGAAGGGGTATTGGGCATGGTGCGGATGATGCGAGCGTGACCGCCCGCCATCTCGCCAAGACGCGCCACCTTGATGCCGGCCGCGATGGAGATGAGCAGCTTGCCCTCAAGGGACCCCAGCTCACCGACCAGCGCACTCAGCATGCCCGCCATCAGCTGGGGCTTGACCGCCAGCACTATGACGTCGGCCTCGCGGGCCGCCTCGGCATTATTCTGGGTGATGCGAATGCCATATTCGCTCGCCAGCGCATCCAGCTTGGGGCGGCTGGGATTGGCGGCGATGATACGCTCGGCCGGATAACCCGCCTGGACAAGGCCGGCAATGATACTGCGGCTCATATTGCCTGCGCCGATAAAGGCGAGGATTCTCTGCTGCATCAAACACTCCTGTGGATGAAATGGCTGCAAACACCTGCACTGCCTGCGCCGATAAAGGCGAGGGTTCCATATTGCATCAGGTGGTCTTGCTTATGAATAGTCACGGGCACCGAAGATGGCGGTACCGACCCGCACCATGGTGCTGCCATGGGCGATGGCCAGTTCGAGATCCTCGGTCATCCCCATCGAGAGGGTATCGACGCTCGGGTATTGTTGCGCAAGCTCGGTGAACAGAGTCTGCATGCGCACCATCTGGGCAGCCAATACCGCTTCGTCACTGGTATGTTCCGGAATAGCCATCACCCCCCGCAATACCAGCCTTTCACTGTGGGAGACCAGCTCGGCCAGCCGGAAAATCTCTTGCTCCGACGTTCCGGATTTGCTGCTCTCTCCGCTAATATTGATTTGCAGACAGATATTTAGCGGCGCCAACTCGGCTGGACGCTGGTTGTTGAGACGCTCGATCAGCTTGTCACGATCCACGCTCTGTACCCAGTCGAACCGTTCGGCCACCAGCCTGGACTTGTTCGATTGCAAGGGGCCGATAAAGTGCCACTCTATGTCTGTACAGACGGCTTGCTCGCGCAGTGTATCTATCTTGGTCGCCGCTTCCTGGGCATAGGACTCACCGAAGCGTCGCTGACCGGCGGTATAGGCCTCGCGAATGGCCTCAAGCGGCTTGGTTTTGCTGACCGCAAGCAAGTTGATGTGATCGACACAGCGATCCGCCTGGCGAGCGGCCTGTACAATACGTTCCTTTACCTGAAGCAGGTGCTGGGCAATCTGGCTCATATTTCGTTAGTGATCTTGTGATGGGAGAATGACAAGTCTATGGATATCACAGAGTTATTGGCTTTCAGTGTAAAGCATAAAGCCTCGGATCTACACCTCTCGGCCGGGGTTCCCCCGATGATCAGGGTTGATGGTGAGGTTCGCAAGATCAATTTGCCCGCCCTGGAACACAGGGAAGTGCATGCCCTCATTTACGACATCATGAACGACCACCAGCGCAAGGAACTGGAAGAGAACTTCGAGGTCGACTTCTCGTTCGAAGTCCCCAATCTGGCCCGCTTCCGGGTCAATGCCTTCCAGCAATCCCGCGGCTCGGGCGCCGTATTCCGTACCATCCCCAGCACAGTGCTGAGCCTGGAGGATCTCGATGCCCCCGAAATCTTCCGCAAGATCTCCGAATACCCGCGCGGCCTGGTACTGGTGACAGGACCGACCGGCTCGGGCAAGTCCACCACACTGGCAGCCATGGTCAACTACATCAACGAGAACTTCCATCACCACATACTCACCATCGAAGACCCCATCGAATTCGTGCACGAGAACAAACGCTGTCTGGTGAACCAGCGGGAAGTTCACAGGGACACCAAGAGCTTCAGCAACGCCCTGCGTTCGGCACTGCGGGAAGACCCGGACATCATACTGGTGGGCGAGATGCGTGACCTCGAGACCATTCGTCTGGCAATGACGGCGGCCGAGACCGGCCACCTGGTATTCGGCACCCTGCACACCTCGTCGGCAGCCAAGACCATAGACCGTATCATCGACGTCTTCCCAGGTGCGGAAAAAGACATGGTGCGCTCCATGCTCTCCGAATCCCTGCGGGCGGTTATCTCCCAGACCCTGCTCAAACGGATAGGCGGCGGCCGGGTAGCGGCCCATGAGATCATGATGGGCATACCCGCTGTGCGCAACCTCATACGGGAAGACAAGATCGCCCAGCTCTACTCGGTGATCCAGACCGGGATGACCCATGGCATGCAGACCATGGATCAGAGCCTCAAGCAGCTGGTCAGCCGTGGTGTGGTCGCCTCACTTGATGCCAAGGCCAAGGCGGTCGACCCCAATAGCGTGTAACCACAATGAAAAACGAATCTAAGGAAGGAGTCGTTATGAATCTGGATGTCCTGTTGGCCGAACTGGTCGCACGCAAAGGCTCGGATCTGTTCATCACGGTTGGTACGCCCCCCACCCTCAAGATCAACGGGCATCTGTCCTCCCTCGGCAGCGAAGCGCTCGACAAGCAGAGCGCGCTGACCCTGGTCAGGGAGACGCTCAGCCCTGAGCATTTCGAGCGCTACATCCGCACCAGGGAGGGCAACTACGCCATCCACCGCGAGGCACTGGGACGCTTTCGGGTGAGTGCCTTCTGGCAGCAGGAGCTGCCGGGCATGGTGGTGCGCCGTATCGAGACCCGCATTCCAACCTTCGACGAACTGACCCTGCCGCCCATCTTGCAGGAGGTGGCCATGGCCAAACGCGGTCTGGTGCTGTTCGTCGGCGCCACCGGAACAGGCAAATCCACCACTCAGGCAGCTATGATCGGCTATCGAAACCAGAATGCGGATGGCCATATCCTGACGGTGGAAGATCCGGTGGAGTTCGTGCATCAGCACGGCCGCAGCCTGATCACCCAGCGGGAAGTGGGCATAGATACGGAATCATTCGATGTGGCGCTGAAGAGCTCCCTGCGCCAGGCACCTGACGTTATCCTCATCGGCGAGATCCGAAGCCAGGAAACCATGGAGTTCGCACTGCAATTTGCCGAGACCGGCCATCTTTGCCTAGCGACCCTGCACGCCAACAATGCCAACCAGGCGCTGGATCGCATCCTCCATCTGGTGCCGCAGGAGAAACACCGCCAGTTACTGTTCGATCTCTCCTTCAACCTGCGCGCCATCGTCGCCCAGCAACTGGTGCCAAGCCTGGATGGTCGCCGCCGCTTCGCGGCCTTTGAAGTGCTGCTCAACACGCCGCTCATCACGGATATCATCCGCAAAGGCGAGGTTCATCGTCTCAAGGAGGTGATGACCAAGTCCACCGAGCTTGGCATGCAGACCTTCGATCAGGCGCTGTTTACCCTGTTTTGTGCCGGCCAAATTGGCTACAGTGAGGCCCTTGCCCATGCCGACTCGGCCAACGACCTGAGACTGCTGATCAAACTGTCCGGCCGTGAGCAGATGGGTGCAGGCACACTCGACAACGTCACCCTGGATGAATGAGGGGCGTGTGTCACCGCTATAAAGGATCGTTATGCTGATTGTGGTTTCCCCGGCCAAGACGCTGGATTACGAGTCACCTCTGGTGACACCCCGTTTTACCCAACCCCAATTACTGGATCACTCGGCTGAGCTGATCACCCGGGCCCGCCAGCTGAGCCCGGATCAAATCGCCAGCCTGATGAAGATCAGCGACAAGCTGGCCGGCCTCAACGCCGCCCGTTTTGCCCAGTGGCAACCTGATTTCCATCCGGACAAGGCCCGCCAGGCGCTGCTTGCGTTCAAAGGAGATGTCTACACAGGGCTTGCTGTGGAAGATTTCAGCGACGGGGATTTCGACTTTGCCCAGGCGCACCTTCGCATGCTCTCCGGCCTCTACGGCGTACTGCGCCCGCTCGATCTCATGATGCCCTATCGGCTGGAGATGGGGACCCGGCTCGATAACAGCCGCGGCAAGGACCTCTACCAGTTCTGGGGGGATGTGATTACCCAGCACATCAATGCAGCGCTGGCGGCGCAGGGGGACGAGGTGCTGATCAACCTGGCCTCTGACGAGTATTTCAAGTCGGTACGACCGAAAGCACTGAAGGGCAGGATCGTCACCCCTGTGTTCAAGGACGAGAAGAATGGCCAGTTCAAGATCATCAGCTTCTACGCCAAGAAGGCGCGCGGCATGATGGCCCGCCACATCATCAAACACAGGCTGACCGAGGTTGAGCAACTGACTGGTTTCAACGTCGATGGTTACTACTTCGTGCCAGAAGAGTCTGACGCTCATACCCTGATGTTTAAACGTGCCGAAAATTAATTACAGAAAGAGGGAACCAAATTCAGGATCCCCGGGTCTGAATACGTGAATCCTCTGTTGTAAGCACTTTTTATCAGCCGACGTCTATGCGTCGGCTTTTTTCTGCGCGTGATTCCCGCGCTACTACCCCATCCAGGATCCACTTGGCAAAACGGCCATCCGAGGATGGCCGTTGCTGCAGGTATGGCTTACTTCTTTTTCTTCTTGGCACTCTTCTTCTTGCCATCCTTCGGCTTTTTCTTCTTCACCGGCACTCGTGCTTCTTTGTGCTTGGGACGCAGCTCGTCGATCACCCGACGCTTGAGACGCTCTTCGGTGTAACGCTCAATCTTGGCGACCATGCCCATGTCGTGGGCTTCCACCAGGCTGATGGCGCAACCACGGTTGCCGGCACGACCGGTACGGCCGATGCGGTGCACATAGACGTCTGTACCATAGGGCATGTCGTAGTTGATGACATGGCTGACGTTGGGCAGGTCAATGCCACGGGCGGCAACGTCGGTGGCAACGAGGAAGGGGACTTCCCCTGCATGGAACTTGCGGATCGACTCGACACGCTTGCTCTGTTCCATCTCGCCACGGATCCAGGCACATGGAATACCCGCAGCCTGCAATTGGCCAGAGAGTTCGGCCAGGCGCTCGCGGGTTCTGACGAAGACGATGGCTTTCTGGGTTTCCGGATCCTTGAGGATGTGGATCAACAAGGCCAGCTTGTGGGCGGCGTCATCGGCCAGATGTACCCACTGGGTAATTGGGCGACGTTCGCTGCGGGGCGGCTCGGCATGGAGTTCAACCGGCTCGTTGAGGATCTCGTTGGCAAACTTCTCCAGACCTGCCCCTTCCAGGGTCGCAGAGAACAGCATGGTGTGCTTGCGATAGCGCGCCTCCGCCACTATCCGATTCACATCCTTGACAAACCCCATGTCCAGCATGCGGTCAGCTTCATCCAGCACCAGCACTTCGATGTCGTGGCTCTCGAACTCTTCTTTATCTATGTACTCGAGCAGACGGCCCGGAGTCGCGACCACTATGTCGGTGGTCTTGGTCAGGGCAGGCAGCTGCTCTTCGTGGCTGACGCCGCCAATGATGGTCTCGATGCTGAGGTTGGTGTGCACCGCCAGCGCCTTGGCGTGGGCAGTGACCTGCAACGCCAGTTCGCGGGTCGGGGTCAGGATCAGCATGCGGCACGGGCCCGGCTTGCGGCGCGGGAAATCCAGCAGATGTTGCAGGGCTGGCAACACGAAGGCAGCCGTCTTGCCGGTACCGGTTGGAGCGGATGCCAGAATATCGCGGCCGTCCAGGGCTGGCTCCAACACCATCTGCTGGATGGTGGTCGGGCGGGTGAATCCCATCTCGGCCAAGGCCCGGTTGAGGGCTGGATGCAGGTCGAAATCATCAAAGGACTGGCTCATGGCAATACTCGGTCATTAAGGAAACGGCAGATTATAGGCGATTATGCCGTCGGCTCCTATGGTGACTGTGGCTTAGTCGCTATAATCGCCGACCATTTTGTGTGTAACTGGCATATGGCAAGGGTCAGATGGGACGAAACAGCGGCTTTACCTTCAAACAGTTTCACGTCGAGCACGACCGCTGCGCCATGAAAGTCGGCACGGACGGCATACTGCTGGGCGCCTGGGCACCGGTGGCCGACACCCGCCGGGTGCTGGACATAGGTACCGGTAGCGGCCTGGTTGCACTCATGCTGGCCCAGCGCAGCAGATCCGACTGCATCATAGATGCGGTGGAGCTGGATATGAATGCAGCGACTCAGGCCAGAGAAAATGTGGCTGCCTCCCCCTGGGCAACCCGGATCAACATCATGGAGGGTGCCATTCAGGATTATCAGGCGACCCCCTATGACCTCATCGTCTCCAACCCCCCCTACTTTGGGGCAGGCCAGTCTCTGCGCGACCCGGCCAGGGCACTGGCTCGACACACAGGCTCCCTCGACAGCCGGGATCTGCTGGCCGCATGCGATCGCTTGCTGACCCCTGTCGGACAAATCGCGCTGGTGTTACCGACCGCCATGGCCGATGAAATTTTATGCATCTCGGCAGATTATGATCTGCATGGAGTTTGTTATACAGCTGTTATCACCAGAGCTGGGAAAGAGGCAAATCGTGTTTTATTGCTACTTGGCAGAGGATTAAACAGGTGCGAGCAGGGTGAGATTGTGATCCATTCTGCTGGGGGAGCCTATTCCGACAGATACATCCAACTGACCCACCCCTTCTATTTGAAGATGTAAATTTCGTCTTGAACTATTTTTTCACGCCATTATGCTGACTCTCAAACGAGCGCCCGCTCCAGACCAGCTCAAACCACTGGTTGTGATGAAAAAACACGCGGGGCTCTTTTTTTTACCCCTGAACAACGCCGGTCACTGACCAATAAAAAACTATAACAAGCAATAGTTTACAAGACAGACGAGGTTGAACTTGACGAAATCACTCACATTATCCGATGTACTCGGATTGGGCTTCATGACCTTTGCGTTCTATCTGGGCGCCGGTAACATCATTTTCCCGCCATTGGCAGGCTACATGGCAGGTGAGCACCTCTCCCTTGCCATGCTGGGCTTCCTGGTCACAGCCGTGGGCCTGCCCCTCATCACCATCATTGCCGTCGCCAAAGCGGGCAATGGCTGGGCTGGCATGACCAAATTGCTGCCTGCCGGTCTGGCAACCGCACTGGCCGTGGCCATCTACATCATCATTGGCCCGGCCTTTGCTGCTCCCCGTACCGGTCTGGTGGCCTATGAAATGGGCCTCAAGCCCTTCATCGGTGATATGGGTCAAGCCGGTCTTGCCGCCTATACAGTGATCTTCTTCGGCATTGCCATACTGGTCTCCCTCAATCAGGGCAAGCTGATGGATAACATCGGCAAGTACCTGATGCCACTGCTGATGGTACTGCTGCTGACCCTGGCCGTCGGCGTCTTCGTCGCGCCGCAAGGCACAATGCCAAGCGCCACCGGTGACTATCTCGAGGGCCCGTTCGTGAAGGGGATCCTGGAAGGCTACAACACCATGGATACCCTGGCTTCCCTAATGTTTGGCGCCCTCATCATCGATCTGTTGCGCCAGAAGGGGATCAACGACTACAAGAGCCAGTTCAAGTATCTGGCCATTGCGGGTGTTATCTCTGCCATCGGTCTGTCCGTGGTCTATGTTTCCCTGTTCCAGCTGGGTAATACCGCAGCCGGGGTTGCCACCGACGTCAGCAATGGCGGCGCCATCGTCAACGCCTATGTGCTGAGCCTGTTCGGTCAACCGGGTCAGTTCATTCTGGCCGGCATCATCACCCTGGCTTGCTTCACCACCGCAGTGGGCCTCATCTCCGCCTGCTCCGACTTCTTCCACAATCTCACTGGCATGAGCTACAAGAAGCTGGTTGTCCTGCTGGGTACCATCTGCGCCATCGTCGCCAACGTGGGTCTGAGCCAGCTTATCAGCCTCTCCATCCCTGTGCTGGTCGCCATCTATCCGGTCGCAGTGGCTCTGGTGCTGGTCACCTTCCTGAAGGGATACTTCGGGCGCCCTCGCCTAGTGTTCCGTGGCGTACTCCTGGTGGCATTCCTGTTCGGTTGCCTGGATGGTCTGGGTGCTGCAGGCATGAAGATGGATGCTTTTGCCTTCCTGCCACTGTTTGACAAGGGCCTGGCCTGGTTGCTGCCGACCCTGCTGGCCTGTGGCTTGGGCATGGCGGTGCGCTCCAGCGAGAAGCTGGCTGCCGAAGCCGCCTGACAACAATTTGTTCCGATATAAAAAGAGGCCAGCATATGCTGGCCTCTCTCTTTTCTCTGATCCGTCACCACAACATCAAAGCAGCGGGACTATCGGTTTGGGTTTGCCTTCCAGGCCATACCAGCGCGTCTCGATCCGACCGGCATGCCACTGAAACGTGCCCCAGGGCCTGTCTGCCTGCCAGCGCGGAAAACTCACAACCACCTTGTTGTCGTCGTACTTGTAGAGCGAAGTGCTGATCTGGACATCAGACAATATGAGTAGCAAGACCCCGCCGATGACAAGCCATTTCAGCACTTTCCACATGGGATTACTCGAAACAGATTTCGATGGTGGCACGACCGTAGTCTGACTCGAACGGCATCATGATCTTGGTACCGTCGGCCCTGTGGGTAATGGTGTGGTTGGGGCCTGAAACTATGATGGGGGTCGCCATATCAAACTCGTACCCCTTCTCTCCCAGCATGCGCTTGGCGCCGCCGGTCACCATGTTGGTGATCTCGCCCACCATGTCGGTCACTTCTTCGTTGATGGTCGCCGGAGCTTCACCCAGCATGCGGCGCATGATCTCCAGTGCCAGTCCTTTCTCGAAACTGATGGAGAGGGAACCACGGGTCTGCGGGCCGACCATGCCGATAAGACCAGAGACATCGCCGCGCGCCAGTTCGTCCATCTTGCGCTTGGGTTTCCCTGGTCTGAGCTCCAGCTGTGCCATGGTAGAAAGCACATTGAGCAGGGAAAGCAGGAATGGGTTTACAAAATCAGCCTTCATGTTGACTTCCTACGGTGGGCGTACAGCGAGCACATTGTCCATGTGCCTCTATTGTCTTATTGGTAATAGTAAAACCATGCTGGTGGGCCTGCTCGGAAAACGCGCTATCGATGGCAGTGTCATGAAGCTCTACCACATCCCCGCACTCGTCACAGATCAGCAACTGCATCGGGTGGGCATGGTCAAAATGACAGCAGAATATGAAAGCGTTGAGCGACTCCACCTTGTGGGCAAAACCCTGCTCGAGCAAAAAGTCGAGCGCTCGATAGACAGTCGGCGGCTTGGCATGAGCCTCGGTTTGCTGCAGTTGAGCCAGCAGATCATAGGCGCTAATGGCGTTGCCGTGGGCGGCCAGCAGAGTGAATACCTGGCGCCGGGTAGGGGTGAAGCGGATCCCGCGTTGTTCGCAGAGTCGTTCGGCTCGTTGTAAAAGTTGGTCTTGATTCATGATCACGCAAATACCCTTTCTATTAGCCGGATACTACCACAGGGCCTCGCATGGCGCGGCGACAAAATTCATTTTCTGGGGCTGCCTCACGTTGTGATAAAATCCCGCCCCTTTGTTTAGCCAACCCGGATGATTTTTATGCAGGCGCAGCGTTTTTCCATCGCCCCCATGCTGGACTGGACCGATCGGCATTGCCGTTATTTCCACCGTCTGATGACCCGCCAGACCTTGCTTTATACCGAAATGGTGACCACGGGTGCCATTATCCATGGCAAAGGAGATTATCTGGGTTACAGCGAGCAGGAGCACCCCGTCTCTCTGCAACTGGGTGGCAGCAATCCGGCGGATCTGGCCCACTGCGCCAAGCTGGCCCGGGAGCGCGGCTATGACGAGATCAACCTCAACGTCGGCTGCCCGTCAGATCGGGTTCAAAATGGCCGCTTCGGTGCCTGCCTGATGGGTGAACCGGCGCTGGTGGCCGACTGCGTCAAGGCGATGCGCGATGTGGTCGATATCCCGGTGACGGTCAAGACCCGGATCGGTATCGACGATCAGGACTCCTACGAATTTTTGCAGGCCTTTATCGAGCAGGTGCGCGATGCCGGTTGCGATACCTTTATCGTCCATGCCCGCAAGGCATGGCTCAGTGGTCTGAGCCCACGTGAAAACCGCGAGATACCGCCACTCGACTATCCCCGCGTCTATCGGGTCAAACAGGATTATCCCGAACTGACCATAGCCCTCAACGGCGGTGTCACCAGCCTCGAGCAAACGCTGGAACATCTGCAGCAGGTGGATGGGGTCATGATGGGACGCGAAGCCTACCAGAACCCCTACATACTGGCGCAGGTAGACAGCCAGCTGTTCGGTCTGACGAGCGAGATCCCGAGCCGCCATGAAGTGGTGCGAATGATGCTTCCCTACATGGAGCAGGAGCTGGCCAAAGGCAACTATCTCTCCCACATGACCCGCCACATGCTGGGCCTGTTCCAGAATATGCAGGGAGCCCGTGCCTGGCGTCGTCACCTTAGCGAGAACGCCTGCAAGCCGGGTGCCGGCATTCAAGTCGTGCTGGATGCCATGGCCAAGGTACCGGAATTTGCCAGCGCCGAATCGGTAGAGTGATCATGTACCGCTTCACGGGTTCATGGCTGCACAAGGCAGTTGTCCGGCTCTGTGCCGGACTGTTGGCCATCCTCGGCATCAAGCTCAGCGCCTTCTACTTTCTCGGTCTGCTGATCGTGCTGGGCCTGCACAAGGATCATTTGCTGAGCTGATCCTTGTCACCTCCCTGCCAACGAATGAAAAAGCGGGTAACACCAGGTGTTACCCGCTTTTCTCTATGGGGCCATCGCTCCTGAGTTACTCCCCCTTGTCCACAAACTGCAGTTCGGGCGCAAATGACGTTAACACATCAGCACAGTAGTCCCAGGTCGAGATGCGATAGTGCTGCAGATCCTCATCCAGATGCAGACCCTCCGACTCCTGATGGAACCAGCTGGCGAAACGGGACGGGGTGATGAGCTGGATCTGCTCCTCGATGGCATGGCTCTCCTTGCCTTCCGACAGATCACAGTCCTCAATGACCCGAACGGCGAAGATATGACGAAAATAGACTCGACACAGGATCTGTGGCGGCAGATCGATACTGCGCGCCCGACCCAGCATGACGGTCAGGGAGTCACTCCAGATATCCTGATGAAGCTCGGCCACAACTAAGCCTGGGGGGAGTTGGCGGGACGGAGCCCAAGGTACGGCAACCTGCCGAATGGCATTTTTCTGTTCCATCATCCACCTCACTACGGCGCACGCCATATCTTGAGTGTATCTGAAACAAATTCCGCTGACGATGGCAATAAAAAACCCGGCTGGCGCCGGGTTTTACACGATTACTTGACGGCGTCTTTCAGCGCCTTGCCTGCCACAAAGGACGGCACATTCGCGGCTGCAATCTGGATTTCTTTACCAGTCTGCGGGTTACGACCAGTACGGCCAGCGCGATGGTTCACCTTGAAGGTACCAAAACCCACCAACTGCACGGCATCGCCTTCTTTCAGGCTCTGGGTAATACCATTGATGATCTCTTCCAGAGCCACTTTGGCCTGAGCTTTGCTCAGATCTGCTTTGGCTGCAATTGCATCGACAAGTTGAGCTTTGTTCATAACATTTCCTTTATGATCGGGCATTTAGCACCGGGCCACTCTATTCAAAAAAAAACACTCAGGCAAAGGCTTTATCAGCCAGATTGGCTTGAATGCTGGGGTTTTCATCAAGATCTGCGGAAATAGTCACATATCTCGCCACTTCGTTATCGTGAGCGACAGGAAGGGGAGAACAAATGATGACGTCTTGTAGCCAAAACACCACCTGACGTAACAATATCCCCATACACCTATTGACGGTCAACCGGATTTTCCCTAGTTATAGGGAGTGTCGTCAGTCAATAAGAAAGGCCGGAGGCCTGTAGCGATAGCACTCCATGCCTATGCCCCACGGAGGGATTATGTTAACTGAACTGGAAAAAACAAAGCGCGCATTGGCAGGAAAACACCGTGCTATCGATGACTGGCTGGATGCCAGGCAGGCACTGCTGGTCGAATACATGCGGCTCGCCGGGCTGACCCCCGCCCGCAACAAACAACGCTCACTGCCCAGTCCATCCGAGCTGCAACGCTTTTGCGATCAGCTGGTCGACTACGTCAGCGCCGGTCACTTCGAGATCTACAACCATGTGGTCGCCGCCTTTGAACAGGCCAGCGGTGACAAGCTGGAACTGGCCAAGCGCATCTATCCCCACATTCGGGAATGCACTGAATTCGCACTGGAATTCAACGACAAGTACAGCAACGCAGACGAAGCTCAAATGTTGCTGCTTGATGAGGATTTGAATCAGTTGGGACCTGTACTGGAGGATCGCTTCAAACAGGAAGATCGGCTGGTCAAGGCACTGCAAGTGGTAGAGTCACTCAGCGCCCAACGGGTTTGATATCCAATTTCGGAGCCAGTTCAAGATCCTGATGCGCAAGGTGCATTACACTCTATGTCATGACCTTATAGCGCTAATCCCTATTGCTGACAGGAGATGATAATGTCCGAGCGTCGCCGTTTCTCACGGATCCTCTACTTGACCATGGCCGACCTCGTCCAGGGAGATAAAACATGGCGGACCCAACTGGTCGATGTCTCTCTGCAAGGGGCGCTTCTGATCCGGCCCGATGACTGGGAGAGCCGTGATAACAAAGAGTATGAACTCGGCTTTGTCCTGAGCGGCAGCGACATCGAGATCAAGATGCAGGTGGAGCTGACCCATGAAGCCAGCAAGAAACTGGGGTTCTACTGCCACCATATCGATATCGACAGTGCGACCCACCTCAAGCGGATGATAGAGCTCAATGTCGGCGACGAGGACTTGCTCCACCGTGAACTGGAGCAACTGCTGGACGAGCACCTGGAACATCCTCATCCCTGAGCCCCAGTCCAGAATCAATAAAAAGGAGCGCCAGTTTGCGCTCCTTTTTATTGCTGAATCTTCACGCTGTGCAAACTGCGCTGGATGGGGGGTTACAACGCCTCAAGCGCATCTGCCAGCTTCTTCACCGGTACCACTTCCATCCCCTCGATAGGGTACTTGGGTGCGTTGGCATAGGGCACTATGGCACGGCGAAAACCGTGTTTGGCCGCTTCCTGCAACCGCTCCTGACCGGACGGCACGGGTCGGATCTCGCCGGACAGACCCACTTCGCCAAAGACCACCAGATCCTTGGGCAGGGCCTGGTCACGAAAACTGGAGACCATGGCCAACAACAGAGCCAGATCCGCACTGGTCTCTTCAACCTTGACGCCCCCCACCACGTTGATGAAGACATCCTGATCCGCCATCTGCAGCCCGCCGTGGCGGTGCAGCACGGCCAGCAGCATGGCGAGCCGGTTGTGATCCATCCCCACAGCTACCCGACGCGGATTGGAGAGCTGGGAGTAATCCACCAGCGCCTGCAGCTCGACCAGAAGTGGCCGGGTGCCCTCCCAGATCACCATGACGATGGAGCCAGGCGCCTGCTCTTCACCCCGGCTGAGGAAGATGGCTGAGGGATTGCTCACCTCGCGCATGCCCTGCCCCGTCATGGCGAACACACCGAGTTCGTTGACGGCACCGAAGCGGTTCTTGTGGGAGCGCAGGGTGCGAAAACGCGAGTCATTGGCCCCATCCAGCAGCACTGAGCAGTCGACACAGTGCTCCAGCACCTTGGGGCCCGCCAGGGTGCCGTCCTTGGTGACGTGGCCCACCATGAAGATGGCGACGTGATTCTGCTTGGCATAACGGGTCAACAGGGCCGCGGCCTCCCGCACCTGGGAGACGGAGCCGGGAGATGACTGCACATCCGCCACATGCATCACCTGGATGGAGTCGATGACCATGATCTGCGGCTGCTCCTGCTGAGCTATGATGCAGATCTGCTCGACGCTGGTCTCCGACAGCATCCGCAGCTTGTCGGTGGGCAATCCCAGCCGGCCGGCGCGCATCGCCACCTGCTGCAACGACTCTTCACCCGTGACATAAAGGGTCTTCATCCGCTCGGCCAGGCCACACATGGTCTGCAGCAACAGAGTGGACTTGCCCGCCCCCGGATTACCGCCGATCAGGATGGCAGAACCCGGCACGACACCGCCGCCGAGCACCCGATCCAGCTCCTTGAAACCGGAGGAGAAACGGGGGATCTCTGTGGTGGCGATCTCCGCCAGCGTCTGTACCTGACTGCCGATGGCGCCAGCATAGCCGGTATAGCGGGCGTTCTTGCCTGGCGTCACCGACCCCAGACGAACCTCGGTAATGGTGTTCCACTCCTTGCACTCACCACACTGGCCTTGCCAGCGTGTGAAGTCGGCACCACATTCGGTACAAACATAGGCAGTTTTATTTTTGGCCATGGATAACTCGGGGACAGGATGAATTCCTGCTTGATATACTTGTTTGCGACCGACAGATCAAACCCAGAATCGGAAAAATGACTTTCCGTGGCAGGAACACATGGATTCAGAACAACAACACCTGATCGAACAGCTCATTCCTCTGCTCAGAGAAAAAGATTTCGATGACATTTTCAACCGCCTGACTCAAGGTGAAAACAGCAACAGCCGCTTTCTGATCAAGATGGAGATCAAGCGCAGATGTACTCTCTGCCGGCGGGTCATCGACATGCGTGACGAGCTGGGAGACGCCTGCCTGGTGCATGAGTTTGAAGGGGTCACCCACTTCATGCCTGCCGAAGCCATAGGCCTGTTCCAGTCACAATGCTATCTCTATCGCGATCTGTACACTCTTGGCGTGTACGAGACGCTGCAATATTGGCAGAAACACCACCAGCACAAGAGCGACAATCAGTTGCAACCGCCCACCAGCCCATTTCGGCAGTTCGACGTCAATGCCATTCCCTTCGCCAGCTACTATGGTCGACGTCAGGAGCGAATGCACTTCAGCTCTCCCGTGGTGATCAAGTTTGCCGATGGAGAAAAGCTGTTTGCCAAGAGCTCGGATCTCTCCATCGGCGGCATTCGCGTCTCGGTCTCCTATCTGCCCAATTACCAGACCGGGGCCCAGGTCGAAGTCTTCTTTACCGGCCTGGAACGGGACCATCCCAACCCAGTGCTGCACCAACCGGTCAGCTACCAAATCCTGGGGGAAGAGAGCAAGGAGGGGAAATATTGGCTGAGGCTGGTCAAGACAGGTGAGCACCCAGGTTTTGATGCCTTCCTCACGGAATTTATCGAGAATAACAAGAGCCGCTATCGGGTCAGTGTCGACTACCTGCTGTCGGCCGCCATCATCAAGGGCTACGAGCAGTTCTACCTGCCTCGCATGACCGGCATGCCGCTGTTCTTCGGCTCGGGAGACAGCCCCAGCCTCGAGATTGCCCTTCGCACCGAGAATAACCAGCACATCCTCGAATACTGGCGCGATGCCAAGAACCGCGACATGCTCGCCAGCCTCTTTTCGGCAGCCCGCATGCAATCCCTGCTGCCCGCAGCGGGCACCTTGCGTGAGACCCTGATCTACTGCTTCACCCACTCGGTTCGCAGCCACCTCTATTTTTTCTCCGCCACCCGGGAAGAGTTGCAGCAGAGCGGCCTGACCTCACTGTTTTTCCAGGTTGGTGCTCGTCGGCCCAGCTGGCGCGTCTATAAATTCAGCCTCGAACGCTGCGCGCTGCACGAGGCCGATCTCGCCAGCCAGCAGAACCAGGAGAACCTGCAGTTGCAGGACATGCTGCTGCAAGAGCGGCTCAAACAGATAAGCCATGTCGGCTTGCTGCAGGAGATTGGCCTTGAAAACCAGCGGGAAGAGTTTCAATACGACGCCACTTTGCAGCACAACGCCAACGAGTTGCAGCGCTTCGGCCACGATACCGGGGCGGCCCCCTTTGAAATCGAGACGCTGCACTATGTTCAACTGCGCAAAGAGGCACGCTACATCCACAAGACTGCCGTTGCCATCAAGCATAATGGCAAAGCCTGGCTGGGTTGGACCCGCGACATCTCGGCCCACGGCATGCAGATAGAGCTGGAAGAGGCGATCGATGGCGCGAAAGACGACATCGTCACCATCGCCTTGCCCCGTTTGCAGGAGCTCTCCAAGAGCATGGACTTGCAACACCTCTCCTACCGGCTGGTCAGCATCAACCAGACACGGACTGTGCTGCATCTCTGCATCGAGGGGGACCCGGAGCGCCATACCGGCCGCCAGTTCTTCAGCCTGCTGATTGAAAGCAACCAGAACAAACTCAAGGCGGCGCAGGAACAGCGCCGTTATCGCGGCATGGCCAGGGCGCTGCGCAACATCTACACCCACCATGTCTTCAGTACTCCTGTGTACATCAACAAGCTGAAAGGAGCCCCGAGACCGGCCTCCATCGGCCATGCCCCTCATACACGCAGCCTGTCACGTCTGCTGCGGGCCTATGCCGAGCGCAGCGATCAAGACAACCTCTATCCCCTGTTCCAGGGGGACCTGCTCAAACAGCTGGTCATGAACCCGCTGCGCGCCATCGAGCGGGAGGACAAGCCCCAGGAGGAAGAGGTCTACATCGCCAGCCTGCATACGCCAGCCGGCCTGCCCGTGTTTACCAGCCGACTGGCCAGCAGCTTTCAGAACCTGGCGGAAAAACGCAGCTTCATCGAACAGGCCTTACGCCAGGGGGAGTTCTACTCTGTGCTGGTCGGCATCTCCCGCACCGGCCGACCCGACACCAACTTTATCGCCAACGAGCTGGACTACATCGCCAAGTTCGCCATTCACAAGGCCAAAAAGCTGGAAGAGGAGCTGTGGAGCGTGGTGGGGGTAGGCGAGCTGACAGATACCAGTCAGGCCACCCTGTTCCGGCTCGGCATCACTTCGCCGCAACACTGAGCCCGCCTGAACGAAACAGGGCGCAACATGCGCCCTTTTTTATTGTCATGCCGCCTGCGGGTTGAGCAGCCATGCGAGGATCTGCGGGAAGTGATCCTCCTGCGCCTGCGGCGCAGTCAGCATATTGATGTGATCGTAATCGAGCCGGTTGCCGTTATCCTTGCCAAGCCTCGTGTGGCGCGCAGCTGTCCCCATCTCGGCAGTGAAGCGGCGCACATCGGTCGGGTGACCCAGCACCTTGTCAGCCTTGGCCGAGATCATCCAGAGCGGCGGCCAGTTGACCCGCGCCGCGGCTTCGTCATAGGCAAAGCCGTCGTACGGGTCCTGCCAGGGACCGCATTTGACCCAGGGAATCGTTTCCTGCAAGTAGCGCAGCGGTTCGTCATCCGCCCCCATCTTCAGACGGCGGGCCGCCAGAAAACCGGTGCGACGGGCCAGCCAGGGCGCCAGTCGATTCCAGATAAGATCCACCTTCAACCAGCGCTCAGGGTTTTGTACCGATACCCCGCGCTTGGTGCCAAAAAACACCAGGCTGGCGATCTGCTCGATCAGCTCAGGAAAACGCACCAGGGTAGACGCCATGATGACGCCACCCCAGGAGTGGGCCATCCAGTGCAGCTTGAAACCGCTGTGACGCGCCGCAATCCAGCGGTGCAAAGCGGGCAGATCCTCGGTGATCAACTCATGCTGACCATGCTCCGACTGCTCGGCGATAGCCGGTGTGCTCAAGCCCCGCCCCCGCAGATCGGCCACATAGACCTGATAACCGTGGCGTGCCAGAAAGCAGGCCAGCCCCTTGCCCGATTCGGTGTAGAAGATGCGGCCATTCTCGATGGCGCCATGCACCATCAGGATCGGCTCGCCATGTACCGCCACCCGCGGCTGTATGTGGCGCACATGCAGTTGATGTGCGCCACAGGGGATAAACAGGGATTGCTGTAACAGTTCCATCTCGATGTGACGTCCTCCGTGACGTGGGGTCAGTTGTTCGCGGCTAATCAGGTATCAGTTGCGATCCCAGCGGCGATCGCGACAGGCAAGAGCCCCCAGCAGGCAGATCACCCCTTCCAAGTCATGATGGTTCAGGGTGGCCGCAGCATGGGCCCGCACCAGCGGTTTGGCGTGAATGGCGATGCCGAGTCCGGCCACCCCCATCATTTTCAGATCATTGGCGCCATCGCCAATGGCCACTGTCTGGGCAGGACGAATACCGAACTCTGTCGCCAGCTGTTGCAGCACTTCTGCCTTGACGCTGGCATCGACGATGCGCCCGCTCACCTGGCCGGTCAGCTGTGCCCCCTCGACTGCCAACTCGTTGGCGAAGATGGCATCCAGCCCCAGCGCCTGCTGCAACTCACCAGCGAAACGGGTGAAACCGCCCGAGGCGATCGCCACCCTCCAACCGGCCTGCTTGAGGGTATCGACCATCAGCTGCAGCCCTGGCATCCAGGGCATCTGGGCCGCCACCTCATCGAGAATGGTCACTGGTGCCCCCGCCAACAGGGCGACCCGATTACGCAAGCTGTCGGAAAACTCCAGCTTGCCCTGCATGGCGGCGGCCGTCACGGCGGCCACCTGATCTCCCACGCCAGCCAGACGGGCAATCTCGTCGATGCACTCGATCTGGATGGCGGTGGAGTCCATGTCCATTACCAGCAAACCGGGCTCGTTCAGGGTAGGCAGCGCGGACAGATGGCAGATGTCGATGTCCCACTCCTCGGCCTTGAGCAACTGCACCAGCTCGGGGGAAAACCTGTCCGCGCCCAGCAACAGCAAGGGCACCCCGGCTGGTGTACTCGGCGGATAGAGCTGCGCCTGAATATCCTGCGCCGCCAGCAGCTCGGCCAGACGCGCCAGATGCCGGGCGGCAAGAGACTTGCCAAACAGCACCAGCCAGGCGCCGTCCAGCGGCTGGGCAACGGGCAGCAAGGCTTGTGGCGTCAACTGCCACCAGGGGGCGCTGTGCAGACACTCTGGCCACTCGGACAAGGCAGCGGGTAATTGGGACAACAGCATAGGGATAGAACCTTCCTTGGTGATCATGGGGTTACAAAACTGGCCCAGAGTAGCGTATTGCTTTTTGTACAGGCAAGCGCCAAGATCCCGCCACCGCTTGCCATCAGGAGGCTCAACGCTTGCGTCATCTTCCCATCAAACGCGTTCTCAGCCTGGGCGCCGGTATACTGCTCGGCCTCTGGGTGCTCGGTGTGCTCATCCACATGCAGAGCGAGAGCCAGGCATCGCTGCACAGCGAGGCGCGCAACCGGGCCCAGGCACTGGTCGCCTATGCTGCCCGCGACATGAAACGCTGGATCAAGGAGGACAAGAACAGCGAGCTGGAACGGCTGGCCCAGGATCTGGCCGCCGAGCCCGAGATCCTCGATGCCACCCTCTATGATGCCCGTGGCATTCCCCTCGCCCAATCGGATCAGGCCGTGCCACTGGACAGCCTGCTCCCCATCGGCGGTGACAACAAGTCGCTGCCTGAGCAGGGCAAGGGACGTATCCAGTTTGTGCAGGAGATACTGGATGAGGAACAGACGCTGGGTTACCTGCGCATCACGCTGGAAGAGCATCAATTACTGGCGGAGAAGGACACCCGGCTCAAGGTGATCCAAGAAAAACAGCGGCTGATGCTGCTGGTGGCGCTGCTGGCCGGTCTGCTTATCTCCTATGGTGTACGCCGCAACTACATGCGGGTGCGCAAACACAAGAAGAAGAGTCCGCCCTCATCGGATACGCCGGCAAGCTGAACCGGCAACAGGCAGTCGGCTCATAAAAAAACGGCGACCCTAGGGTCGCCGTTTTGCATGATGTAAATGGGGATTACTTGTCGCCCAGCAGGACGGAGTCCAGCGCGATTTCGATCATGTCGTTGAAGGTCAGCTGACGCTCTTCGGAGGTGGTCTGCTCGCCGGTACGGATATGGTCGGAGACGGTGCAGATGGTCAGTGCCTTGGCACCGTACTCTGCGGCCACGCCGTAGATACCGGCAGCTTCCATCTCGACACCCAGGATGCCGTATTTTTCCATGACATCGAACATGGAGGGATCCGGGGTATAGAACAGGTCGGCGGAGAAGATGTTACCCACGCGCACCGGCACGCCCTTGTTCTTGGCGGCTTGCACTGCATTGGCGACCAGGTCGAAGTCGGCGATGGCAGCGAAGTCGTGATCCTTGAAGCGCAGACGGTTGACCTTGGAATCGGTGCAGGCACCCATGCCGATCACTACATCGCGCAGTTTCACGTCTTCACGCACGGCACCACAGGAACCCACGCGGATCAGGGTCTTCACACCGTAGTCGGTGATCAGCTCTTTGGCGTAGATGGAGCAGGACGGAATGCCCATGCCGTGGCCCATGACGGAGATGCGACGACCCTTGTAGGTGCCGGTAAAGCCGAGCATGCTGCGCACGTCACACACCTGCTCGACGTTCTCCAGGAAGGTTTCGGCGATGTACTTGGCGCGCAGGGGGTCACCCGGCATCAGTACGGTATCAGCAAAGGCGCCATCTTTCGCATTGATATGAGGAGTTGCCATTCTCTTGATTCCTTCACACTAGGTTGAGTTTTATTGTCTTTATTGGTTGCCCGCCACCTGGGTGACGGGCGGGTAAATTACAGGAAGCTGGTACCGTATTCCAATTTCGGCAAACCGTGGTAGGCCGCTATGCTCTGGCCAATGTCGGCAAAGGTCTCGCGACGACCGACGGAACCCGCCTTGACCGGCTTGCCGAAGAACAGCACGGGGATGTATTCACGGGTGTGATCCGTGCCACCCCAGGTCGGATCGCAGCCGTGGTCGGCGGTCAGCACCACCACATCGCCGTCCTGCAGTATCTCGAACAGCTCCGGCAGACGGGAGTCGAAGTACTCCAGCGCATCGGCGTAGCCCTTGACGTCACGACGGTGACCGTAGGAGGAGTCGAAGTCGACGAAGTTGGTGAAGACGATGGTGTTGTCACCGGCCGCTTTCACCTCTTCCAGAGTGCGATCCCACAGCTCGGTTAAACCCGTGCCCTTCACCTGCTTGGTGATGCCCTGGTTGGCATAGATGTCGGCGATCTTGCCGATGGAGACCACCTGGCCACCCGCTTCTTTCATGTAGTCCAGCACTGTCGGCGCCGGCGGCAGCACAGAGTAGTCGTGACGGTTGCCGGTACGCTTGAAGTTGCCCTTGCCGCTACCCACGAACGGACGCGCGATGACGCGGCCTATGTTGTAGGGCTCCAGCAGCTCACGCACTATGTGGCACAGCTCATAGAGCTTCTCGAGGCCATAGGTCTCTTCGTGACAGGCGATCTGGAACACGGAGTCGGCAGAGGTGTAGAGGATCGGCTTGCCGGTGCGCATATGCTCTTCGCCAAGGTCATCCAGCACCTGGGTACCGGAGGCATGGCAGTTGCCGAGGTAACCCGACAGCCCAGCCTTCTCGACGATGGCGTCCAGCAGCTCCTGCGGGAAGCTGTTGTGGTGATCCTTGAAGTAGCCCCACTCGAACAGCACGGGCACACCTGCAATCTCCCAGTGGCCGGACGGTGTGTCCTTGCCGGAAGAGAGCTCCTGAGCGAAACCGTAGGCACCGACAACCTCGATATCCTTCTTCAACCCTTCCGGGAAGTAGCCGGAAGCGAGTTCGCCCGCATGGCCCAGGCCCAGCTTGTTCAGGTTCGGCAGATTGAGGGCGCCACGGCCTTCAATGTCACCCGCCGCGCAGGCCTTGGCGATATGGCCAAGGGTGTTGGCGCCCACATCTCCGAACTTGTCGGCATCGGCAGCAGCGCCAATACCGAAAGAGTCCATCATCAGAATAAAGGTACGTTTCATGGGTTTTCCCCTTGTTACAAATCAGCCAGACCGATGCGACGGTAAACCTCAGGCAACGCCTGGGGCTGGGTATCACCGATCTTGACAGCTGCCTGCACCATGCTGGCAGCCTGAGCAAATTGATCTTCAGTTTGAGCGTGGATCAGCGCGAGCGGCTTGTCAGCATCGACGCTTTGACCCAGTCGGATAAAGTCGGTCAGACCGACGGCGTAATCGAGCTTGTCACCCGCCGCGCGGCGACCGCCACCCATGGCAACCACGGCCAGACCCAGTTCGCGGGTATCCATGGCGGTCACGAAGCCGGCATTGGCAGCATACACAGGGCGCACAATAGCAGCCTTGGGCAAGTGACTGTCATAACGTTCCATGAAATCGGACGGACCACCAAGACCAGTGACCATGCGCCCGAAGATCTCGGCCGCTTTGCCGTTGTCCAGTACCGCCTGCAGTTGGCGGCGAGCATCGGCGTCATCGCTGGCCAGATGGGCAGAGATCAGCATCTCGGCACACAGACTCATGGTGACTTCGTGAATGCGCGGGTTGCGATATTCACCGGTCAGATAACGTACCGCTTCACGCACTTCCACCCCGTTACCAGCGCTGGAGGCCAGCACCTGGTTCATGTCGGTCAAGAGCGCTGAAGTGCGGCAGCCAGCCCCGTTGGCCACGGCCACTATGCTCTTGGCCA
Source organism: Aeromonas sp. 9A (assembly GCF_963900955.1). Taxonomy (NCBI): domain Bacteria; kingdom Pseudomonadati; phylum Pseudomonadota; class Gammaproteobacteria; order Aeromonadales; family Aeromonadaceae; genus Aeromonas; species Aeromonas sp. 9A. The sequence goes on along the minus strand of NZ_CAWRFG010000001.1, from coordinate 593,033 downwards.
GCTCTTCGGACGCTTCAAAGGTCGGCATGAAGGCGCCTGACCCCACCTTGACGTCCATCACCAGCGCTTCCAGCCCGGAGGCAAGCTTCTTGGAGAGGATGGAGCCGGTGATCATGGCGATGGATTCAACGGTCGCCGTGATGTCGCGTACCGCATAGATGCGCTTGTCGGCGGGCGCCAGATCGCCGGTCTGGCCTATGATGGCCACACCCGCCTCTTTCACTACTTTCAAGAAACGATCGTTGTCGACCGAGGTCTGGTAGCCGGGAATGGCATCCAGCTTGTCCAGAGTACCACCGGTATGACCCAGACCGCGGCCGGAGATCATGGGCACGAAACCACCGCAGGCGGCGACCATGGGGCCCAGCATCAGGGAGACCACATCACCCACGCCACCGGTGGAGTGCTTGTCGACAATGGGGCCACCCAGATTGAGGTGCTCCCAGTTCAATACCATGCCGGAATCACGCATGGCGCAGGTCAGGGCGACCCGTTCATCCATGGTCATGTCTTTGAAGTAGACCGCCATCGCCAGCGCCGCAATCTGGCCCTCGCCTATGGTGTTGTTGGTAATGCCCTGAACGAAGAATTGAATCTCTTGGGTACTGAGCGCTTCACCGTTGCGCTTCTTGCGAATAATTTCTTGAGGCAAAAACATCTTTCATTCCCTCCGCCATTGCTGGCGTTACCTAAGCCGTTATCCCTGCCCGCACGCCATCTGGCGGGGGCATAACAGGGCGAGCCGCGCTCGCCCTCTCATCAACTTAGTAACCGCTGGTGTTGGCAGGCTTGTCGCCATGCCCCAGCGTGGCCAGCAGGCTGGCCAACAGGCTGGATGCACCAAAGCGGAAGGTGCGGGCGGATACCCAGTCCTTGCCCAGGATCTCTTCGGCCATAGCCAGATACTGACCGGCAACGGCTGCATCCTTCACGCCACCCGCTGGCTTGAAGCCGACTTTCGGGTTCTTGGCCTTGATCACTTCCATCATGATGCGGGCCGCTTCCGGGGTCGCATTGACCGGCACTTTACCGGTGGAGGTCTTGATGAAATCGGCACCGGCATCGATACAGATCTCGGAAGCACGACGGATCAGTGCTTCTTCCTTCAGCTCGCCGGTCTCGATGATCACTTTCAGCAGAGCCTTGTCGCCACAGGCTTCCTTACAAGCTTTGACCAGATCGAAGCCAACCTGTTCATTGCCAGCCATGAAGGCGCGGTACGGGAATACCACGTCCACCTCATCGGCACCGTAGGCGACGGCGGCGCGGGTCTCGGCCACGGCGATCTCGATGTCGTCGTTGCCATGGGGGAAGTTGGTCACGGTCGCAATGCGCACGTCGGCGGCACCGATTTCACGCAGAGTTTTGCGAGCGATGGGGATGAAACGGGGATAAATGCAGACAGCGGCGGTCAGGCCAGCCGGTGACTTGGCCTTGCGGCACAGGTCGACAACCTTCTGATCGGTGTCATCATCGTTCAGGGTGGTCAGGTCCATCAGGTTCAGGGCGCGTTGGGCGGCCAGTTTCAGATCAGTCATTCTATTCTCCAAAGTCTCGATTTAATCCAGATCTCAAGGGCGAGCGTCTGCTTGTCGCAACGCAACCAGCAAGACACGACTTCCCAGGATACGGGAATGGAATTACAGCGCGAATGCACAGGCACCATGCAGGCACTACGACTGTAAATAAGGCAAGAGCCCTGTCACTTTCTTACAAAAGTGCGGACTTGGTTCCATGAAGACTTGAGAAAGGCCGACGACTTCTGACCCGACTTCCCAATCAATTCCATTTGACCGCCAACACCCGACTTGATCGGGCATTAGTCAATGCCAGCACCCTGCTGGCAATGCCTATTTCAGCCGAGATACCCCGTGTTTGCAAGCCGGATTTGCCAATTTCAGAGGTACCTCACATCTGGCAAATCCGGTACTGGAAAGTGCGTCAAGAGAAGAAACGTGTGAGTACCCAGGAGTAAGCAATGCCCCCAAGATAGACTCCAACGATCCCCATCACCCCGGACAGGACGGGTGGTGCAGGGATCGGCAATTTGAGGAAAGAAAACAACAAGCCAACGATAAAGCCGGCCGCCATCGCCAGTAGCACTTCATTCATATAACCTCCGATTTGACTCATTTTATTATTAGTTTAGAAAGGAAAACGGTTGTCACCGCCCCAAACGCGAACGCCACAGCATTTCGCTGTGGCGTTCGTCTTTACCTGTGTGTCAGGCAAATATTACATGGCAGTCAGTGCCAGGAAGAAGCCTGCGATAGTGGCAGACATCAGGTTGGACAGAGAGCCAGCCAGTACGGCTTTCAGACCAAACTTGGCAATGGTGCTGCGACGGTTCGGTGCCATTGATCCCAGACCACCCAGCAGGATGGCAACGGAGGACAGGTTGGCAAAGCCGCACAGGGAGAAGGAGATGATGGCCTTGGTGTGCTCTGACATGGCCACACCGTTGATCAGTACTTCATCCTTCAGATACGGGGCAAAGTTCAGGTAAGCCACGAATTCGTTCACCACCAGTTTCTGGCCGATGAAGGAACCGGCAACCACGGCTTCGCTCCAGGGTACACCGATCAGGAAGGCCAGCGGGGAGAACAACCAGCCCAGCAGCAGTTCCAGAGAAAGCTCCGGCATGCCGAACCAACCACCCACACCAGAGAAGATACCGTTGATCATGGCGATGAGGCCGATGAAGGCCAGCAGCATGGCACCTACGTTCAGAGCCAGTTGCAGACCGGCGGATGCACCGGCAGCGGCGGCATCGATCACGTTGGCAGGCTTGTCTTCCAGATCGCCTTCAGCAGAGTTTTCGTCATAGCTGGGGGATTCGGTCTCCGGCACCAGCAGCTTGGCGAACAGGAGACCACCCGGCGCGGCCATGAAGGAGGCGGCAATCAGGTATTCCATCTTGACGCCCATGGAGGCGTAACCTGCCAGCACGGAACCGGCAACGGAGGCCAGACCACCACACATGACGGCGAACAGCTCGGAGTCAGTCATCTTGGAGATGAAAGGACGCACAACCAGCGGCGCTTCAGTCTGACCAACGAAGATGTTGGCAGTCGCAGAGAGGGATTCGGTACGGGAAGTGCCCAGTACTTTTTGCAGGCCACCACCCAGCAGCTTGATCACCCACTGCATGATGCCCAGATAATAAAGAACTGCGATCAGGGAAGAGAAGAAGATGATGACGGGCAGAACGCGGAAGGCAAAGATAAAGCCGCCGCCACCGAACACTTCAAACATCTTGTTGCTGACCAGGCCACCGAACAGGAAGTCGATACCATTCTGGCCATAACCGATGACGCTGGAAACGGCATCAGATACACCCACCAGAATATCGCGACCCACAGGGACATACAGTACAAATGCACCCAGACCAGCCTGGATTGCGAAGGCACCGGCCACGGTGCGAATTCTTATTGCCTTGCGGTTGCTGGAGAACAGCACCGCGATAAGGATGAGCGTTGCCATCCCCACCAGACCCATTATCAAATTCATTATTAACACTTCCTCTTTAGTAGCACCTTCCAGCTTGTTAACAACTTGTGTGTTTCTGCTGTCAATCAAGGGTGCGCATTATACTAATTACAGGAAGACAAAGTAGAATGCTGGTCACATTTTATAAGCATGAAATACGCTGGAGGTCGCCAAATTAGACCGCAAACGATTTTTACTCCCTGCAACTTTCAGCACAACGCAACCTGACGTTAATCAAATGTTGCCAAACCCTCTTTCGATCTGGAAAGCACGCAAAGTGGATTCATGTAACACCGAAGCAACATGAGACAATGGCTGTTGCCGCAACTCGGCCAATAGTTGCGCAATTTTTGGCAAGTTGGCGGGGGTGTTTGGTCGCCCCTGCAGCCCTTGCAACGGCATGTCCGGCGCGTCCGTCTCCAGCAGCAAGGCTTCCAGCGGCAGATCGCGGATCGCCTCTCGTGTCTTGTTGGCCCGATCAAAGCTGATCACTCCTCCGACCCCCAATCGAAACCCCAATTGCCAGAATGCCTGTCCTTGTTGCAGCGAACCGCTAAAGGCATGAATGACGCCGCCTCTGGCCGGTTTGAAGCGGCGCAATATTTTCGCGACCGTATCATTGGCCCGCACCGAGTGGATAATCAGTGGCAGCTCATGATCCATGGCCAGCCTGATCTGCGCCTCGAACAGTTCAAGCTGCCCCTCCTGCGGCACATGGGAGCGCAGATCCAGCCCGCATTCCCCAACCGCCACCAGACCGCGAGGCCGGGCAGCCAGCAATCCTTGCAACCGGGTCAATACCCCTGGCGTCTGGGCGCCTACGTACCAGGGATGAATACCCAGTCCATAGGCAATGCCCGCATGCTGTTCGCTCAGCGCCATCACCCGGGCCCAGTTTTCCTCCCCCACGGCGGGAATGATATACTCGCCGACCCCCAGCTGCCGGCACTCGGCCAGCAGCGCCGCCCGGTCGGGATCGAAGACCGGAAAGTCGAGATGGCAATGGGTGTCGATCAGTTGCATGTCACTTTCACCTGTTTGTCGTATTTGATGGGTCTACTCAATAATGAAACGCTCGAACCTTGGCTTTACCCTGATTGAACTGGTGCTGGTCATCATAGTGCTGGGGATCCTGGCCGTCACCGCCCTGCCCCGCTTCATCAATATCAAGGATGATGCGCTCAAGAGCACTGTCTCCACCACCTCAGCCAGCTTTGCCGGTGCGGTGCAACTGGCCCACGCTGGCTGGGCGGTCAAGACGAAAGGGGAGCCGCTGGCACTCTATAACTTTAGCGGCATGGGTAAGCAGGATCTCGATATCAACCGGTTTGGCTGGCCGGTGGGCACCAAGGAAGACCAGGGAGGCCAGAGCCCCGATACCATTTTCCCGGGTGGCGACAGTGATCAGATCTCCGTCAGCAGTCCGGATGATTGCGAGTCCCTTTTCACCGCCATACTGGACACCGATCAAACCGTGGCTGACCAGGGCAAGAAGAGCGCTGACACCCATTACATCTCGCAAGAGCTCAATGTGCCGGATCAGGCCGATAACGGACTCAGTCACAACAACTGCCGCTATATCCTGCGCGCCTCCATCGACCGCTTCCCGGCCTATCCGGATGGCCTCTCCTTCGACTACAACAGCGTTACCGGGGCCGTGACTCGCAATTTTGATTGAGAGACTCTGCATCGCACTCTGGCTCAGCCTTCTTTGTCTCATCTTCATCATAACGAACCGGCATGCAGCAGCGCCGGTTCTCCGGGGTGAGTCCCCACTCCTGACACCAGCCATCGTAACGGGCCAACCAGCGTAACAAGACACCTTTCATCGTCTGCTCCTTGGGGTTGCTATAAAGCGGTTCTATACCCTGCTCCATTGCCTCATACCGGCCAAGCACAATCGGGCCAACGGCATCATGGCGCTTCGGACGGCAACAGCAGCCCCATGCTGATCTCGTCGACATAGCCCTCGTCCAGCCGATACGCCTGCCGCCGCAACCCCTCATCCCTGAAACCACACTTGCGGTAGAGTGAATGAGCCACCTCGTTATGGGCCATGACACCCAGCTCCAGCCGGTTGATACCCAGATCGCTGGCCGCCTCAATAAGCGTGCGCAGTAACCGCTCTCCCCAGCCCTGACCGCGCGCACTCGGCCGCAGCCCCATCACCACCAGTCCACAATGGCGATTGCGATGCATGTTCCCTCCCAACAGGACGGCAAAACCCTGCACCTCACCGCCCTGGCTCAGCAGCAACATCCGCTGATTGAGGCTGGCCTGCATAGCCGCCAGACGCTGGCGCTGTCCCTCGACATCGGAGGGGCGCTCCCCTGCCTCATACAGCATGAAGCGGGTCTCCCGATCCAGCTGCTGAAAGAAGTGATCCAGCGCCGCCGCATCCTCCACGTTTGCCAGACGAATCGTCATGCTCCCCCTCCCTGTTTGACTGCAGTGCCGGATCACAGTCATAAAAAAACGACTCCATTTGGAGTCGTTTTTTTATGACTGTGATCCGGCCAGTTCAATCAATGGCGATACCGGCAGATCAGTTGCCGGCAGGCAGACTGAGTCTGGCAACCGCTTCAACGTGCATGGAGTGAGGGAACATGTCTACCGGCTGCACCTCATCCAGCACGAAGCCCTGCTTGACCAACCAGGCGAGGTCGCGGGCCAGAGTCTGCGGGTTGCAGGAGACATAGACCAGACGGCGCGGCGCCATGGCGACCAGGGTCTGCAGTACCGCCTTGTCACAACCCTTGCGGGGCGGATCCATCACCACCACATCGGCGGTCACGCCCTGGGCGTACAGCTCGGGCATCAGCTGCTCGGCCTTGCCCACATGGAATTCGGTGTGCTCTATGCCGTTGAGGGCCGCGTTGCGACGGGCATCGCTGATGGCGCTCTCGACCGATTCTATCCCCACCACCTTGGCGGCCTTGCCAGCCAGGAAGAGGGAGATGGTGCCGATACCGCAATAGATGTCGAACACAGTCTCGTTGCCGGTCAGCTCGGCATACTCGAGGGCGCTGGAGTAGAGCACGTCAGTCTGGGTCGGGTTGTTCTGGAAGAAGGAGAGCGGCGAGATCTCGAACTCGAGTTCATGGATCTTGTCGCGGATCACTCCTTCACCCAGCAGCACCCGGTTGTTGGCCCCCAGAATGCGGTTGGTACGCTCATCGTTGATGCTCTGCACCAGGGTGGTAATGGGCAGATCGCTCAGGGCAGCCAGCAGCTCCGCTTCGAACGGCAGCGTTTCACCCAGGGTGACCAGCACCACCATCAGCTCGCCGCTCTTGAAGCCCTTGCGGGTCATCAGGTTGCGCACACAGCCGGTGTGGTTCACCTCGTCATAGGCCGCGATGTCATGCTCGCGCATCCAGTTGCGCACCCGGGCATTGAGCTCCACGTGCAACGAGTCCTGCACAGCGCAATCGTCGGCGGTGATGAGGTCGTGAGAGTGCTTGCGATAAAAGCCAATCTCGGCACCGGCGTCGCAGCCACGCACCGCATATTGCGCCTTGTTGCGATAGGCGAACGGGCTCTCCATGCCAAGGATCGCCTTGACCGGAGTATCACCCAGCCCGGCCTGCTCCAGTGCGCTCTGCACCAGAGCCTGCTTGAGCTTGAGCTGGGCCGGATAGGCCAGCGGGCGTACCTGACAACCACCGCACTCTGTGTTGGGGCAAAAGTCGGCGACCCGATCGGCAGAGGGCTGGAGCAGCTCGGTGACCTTGCCGTGCAGATAGTTCGGCTTGACCTCGGTCAGCTCCACCAGCGCCTGCTCACCGGGCAGCAGACCCTCGACGAACAGGGGGCGGTCGAACAGGCGTCCTTTGCCATCTCCCTTGTCAGTCAGTTCCAGGATCTCGATCTGGTGTTGATGTCCCACTAACGGCATGAGCGGCTCCAAAGGCATAGAAAATGATGGGGAAAATGGGGCAAGCCCATTAAGGGTGGCAGAGTTTAGCGGAGATCTGCCCAAATTGCAGGCATAAAAGGTTGGGTAAAGCGCACTCTACTTTTGCAGGCATAAAAACGCCGCCGGCATAACCGGCGGCGCACTCTTGTTGGCACATGGCCACGACTGGGTTACAGGCTATAGGCTTTCTCACCGTGGGTGGTGACATCCAGCCCTTCACGCTCCGCATCTTCTTTGACTCGCAGACCGACCATCAGATCCACCAGCTTGAAAGCCACCACAGAGATAACACCGGACCAGAGGATGGTGATCCCGACCCCGATGGCCTGGATCTTCACCTGAGCCAGGATGGAGTAACCCTCCGCAACCTGGTTGGTGACATAGTCCCACACACCGGTACCGCCCAGATCCGGGCTGGCGAAGACGCCAGTCAGCAGGGCACCGAGAATGCCGCACACACCATGCACACCAAACACGTCAAGACTGTCATCGGCGCCAAGCAAGCGCTTGAGACCGTGAACTCCCCACAACCCCGCCACGCCACCCATCAGGCCCATCACCAGGCCACCACCCACACCGACAAAACCGGCCGCCGGGGTGATCACCACCAGACCTGAGACGGCACCTGAGGCTGCGCCCAGCAAGGAGGGACGCCCCTTCATCACCCACTCGGCCAAGGTCCAGGAGAGCGCAGCGGCCGCCGGGGCCACCCAGGTGTTGATAAAGGCCAGCGCGGCGGTACCATTGGCTTCCAGCGCGGATCCTGCGTTGAACCCGAACCAGCCGAACCAGAGCAGGGAGGCACCTATCATGGTCATGGTGAGGCTGTGCGGTGTCATGGGATCACGACCGTAACCCAGACGCTTGCCCACCAGATAAGCCCCTACCAGACCGGCTACGGCGGCGTTGATGTGCACCACAGTGCCACCGGCAAAATCCAGTGCGCCATGCTGGAACAGATAACCGGCCGTCGCCGTTGCTGCGGCTGCAGCATCAACCGTGGTATAGGCATCCGGGCCCGCCCAGTACCACACCATGTGGGCCAGCGGTATGTAGGCGAAGGTGAACCAGATCACCGAGAACAGCAAGACGGCGGCGAACTTGATGCGCTCGGCGAAGGCCCCCACGATGAGGCCGCAGGTAATGGCCGCGAAAGCCCCCTGGAACACCACATAGATAAACTCGCTGATACCGACGCCTTTGCTGAAAGTGGCCGCGATGGAATCAGGGGTTACCCCCTTGAGCAGCACCTTGCTGAAAGAACCGTAAAGGCTGTTGCCCTCGGTAAAGGCCAGTGAATAACCGTAGATCACCCACAGCACGCAGATGAGCGAGAACAGGGTGAACACCTGCATCAGTACGCTCAACATGTTCTTGCTACGTACCAGACCGCCATAAAACAACGCCAACCCGGGGATCGACATCAGGATCACCAAAGCTGCAGAGAGCAGCATCCAGGTATTGTCACCCTTGTTGATGGTCACGGCAGCCACCACTGGCGCCGCTGCCTGCACAACATCGACCGATGCGGCCACCAGCTCTTCAGCCCAACTGGGGCTGGCCAGCAAGGCGGCAAGCGCCAACCAGCCTGTCATCACGAGTCTCTTGAGCATACTGCCTTCTCCTTCCCTGTCGTCCCGGCACCAGTCCGGGTCCATTTCCTGATATGAATATCGAATCCATGAGTCGCGCCGCACACTGAATTCACTTTGTTGCACCACTGTTACTCGGCAGTGCATCGACTTGTCCAGCATCATGGCAATTTCAAAGCATAAAACAGGCCAACTCATTAAATCATTTAAGATCAATATCTTGTGGTCATACAGGCTGAGCAATGCACCAGAGTTGATCACAAGGTACGTCAGCATGGGAGCAAGGGGCGCACTTATGCTGTGCAGGGTAACCCGCTCGCACCGAAATAGAGCAGAGCATAAGCTAGGGCAGATGACAGACCGGTGACGACAAAACCGCAGGTGACAACGGGATATACCTGGCTACCGCCAGTGATGAATGCGGACACAGAGAGAAAGCAGTGAAGAGAGGTAAGCATTGACACAATATCCAAGGCCATCAGCAAGGATGGTCTTTGATATTGGTAGGGATCTGACAGGGCACAGTCATGAACATGCCGCCACTTTGGCGTCATAACACAATGTTCAGACACTGAAAAAACGTAAGGCCACCCGCTTGGGTGGCCTTACGTCATTGAATTAGTTGATGGTGCCGGGGTCTCTATCGAAATTAGGAGTTACATACATGATTTTAAAGGAAAATGTCACATGTGATTTTTATTTATACCCCCACAAGTACCCCCACCACAGTGACGGTGGCGTCTGTATCTCTGGATCATTACGGGATATCTCAAGGCTAAGCCCCTTCCCTGTCTCGGGGAAATGCTCCCTGTTTGGGGGCAGTGAGGGGCCGGGCCGTCCAGATAAGCGCCCCTACATTTGGTCACCGGCATACCGGTCCGCGAGCCACCATACCCAGCTAAGTCCATGGCCGGAGTGGCCACCAGTGTATCGGTCGGCGTACCAGTCTGCCCCGCCGAAATGTCGGGTCAGGTCACCAGCTACACCAAGAGCAACTGGGTAGAGGTCAGTTCCCTATTGCACTCCCCCCTGTTTCATAACTCACCGAGTTGTTCTTCGCGCCGATGTATTTCGTTTTGCGCAGTTCTGCGCAATTGCGCAATATCTAAGCCTCCACCAACGCCTCCAGCCCTTACCACACTTAGCTCTTCCAGTATTGGACCACCATTGTTTTTCGATTTTGCACAACGGCTTGTGCGCAGAAAGATGCACAATTTGCGCAGTTTGTAGTGCGCAGTTCTGAGGGGATTGCCCAAGTGGTGAGAGGGGCAAGTGACTGGCCCAGGAGGGTGATTCATTCGGTAGCGGTGGGAGGTCGTTTCACCTGCCGTGGCAGACGCGCTCCATCACCCCTTGGCTTTCTGCCGGCTTAGGCGTGGAGTTTGCGGTCAGTGGTGGCACCGGGTGTAACGGAGCCCTGTCGAGTTAGGTGCGGAGTTGCTGCTATCGGAGCGGTGAAACATGGACAGTGTCAGGAAACCCACGACACAGCCATTGAATAGGGCCACCTGGTGAGCACAGCTAATGGCCAGGGAATGGCGCCGCATGAACAGGGCCCATCAGGTGGCGGCAGGAAGCATAGCCGACTTCGGTTAAGAACATGAGCACTTTAACCAGTAACGCATGTCCTAAAATGAGCAAAGAAAGGGGGTTACTAGATGCCTGGTTGGACAACCCCGCCCCCCCTAGTGGCTCAATCAGCAGGCCTCCCTGGTTCTGGACATTATCTCTTGATATGTACGCCTCTCTTTGCGCTCTATGTCTACTTCAAACAGCACTTTTTGTACTTGCGCCCACTACCACAGTGGCACGGGTCATTCCGACCAAGCTTAGATGCTTGCAGAGGTTGAGGAAGTAAATTGCGAACATGAGACGCTGGCTTCATGTTCGCAGTTAACCGATCCATTTCGTCCGACTGCTCCCACGGAAAGTCTAATGTGACTCCAAATTGAACCTGCCCATCTGGATTCACAGAGACACCAAACCATTGTGAGGCCTGTTGCTGGTATTTACGTTTTGTACAATGGGCCCTCAACGTTGTAATCGCTTCAGGAGATATCGTTGGATTACAGTGGAAGCTAACCCCACATGATGCGGTACTAGAACCAAGTGTTGCGTCGTGTCGATTTCCATCACGTAACGCCGCCTGTGTAATTATCTCAAGCAGACGATGGATATTAATACACGCATCTTCATCCATCGAAAGGAGGTGGAATCCAAGCTCTAAGATGGCAGGGTCAGCTTTTGTTTCTATTTCTTTTATTAGACTTTCGTATCGGGTCCCACGCATTTTTGTAAGGATACCTGTTGGCGTATCATCACCAGGCAACTTATCCCTACGAACCATCATTGCAGTGTCTAGTTCTTGCGCTATGGAATCCTCAAGCACGACAAAGTCGTGTTTCTCCTCCAACCACAGGTTCATTTTCAAGTGGTAGCCGAGCACGGTCAGTTCATGCCCACTCATTAGTTTATCTAAGACAGCCACACGCAGTTTTACATAGCTCAGTAGCCTCAGCGGGGTCGTCAACATCTCTGTTAGTGTGTCCAGCAGAAACACATCCATGACGAATGGGGGCCGGATAACATCTGTGGTCTGGGATTGCAGAAACTGGCTTGCTTGGAAGGCCAACGCCGGATAGTGTTCCGACACAAGATTGAATATGAAGACCTCTTTGATTCTTGGGGGTAAGCTAATTTGGTTTTCTTCGTCGTCCACTAAGCGACATCCACCAGCCAGGATTTCATTGGCGCAAGTCCAACCTTGGTCATAAGAGTCTTGGATGGCGGCAGCAAAATCGGCTTTTAACTGGTTGTCGTTTCCCTTTCGTGCCTCAATAGTCAGCTTCTTGGCCTTCGCTTGAACGATAATGAGTCGGTCTGCATAAATAACTAAGACATCAGCTTCACCCACAATACCCTTACCACGATGCAGATTCACATTCGTATAGACATTCTCGCGACCGAAAACTCTTGCTAATCGGTGCGCTGCGAATTGCTCAGTAAAGGCACCTCGGTGCTTGGAAGCTGTTGCTTGGTAAGACTTATCGCCTAACATCCAGAAGAAAGGCGATTCGTAAAGAGCCTCATAAATCGCGTATTGAGAAAAAAGAATCACGGTATTGCGACCGGTTGGAATTAGTGGCCAAGCCGAGACCTCGTTGAAATCTCCCACCTCTCTAAACGCAGCGTTGTCACCTTTGAAGAGAAAGGCATCAAAGAACGCCTCGACTACATTTTGAGGAACTTGGCTTCGGATCGTTACTTCTTCTACAGAAAACTCGAATGAAGGCAGCCATGTTTCAGGTTGAACTTTTTCCGCGATAGCGTCCCTAAACAGTTGTGTTCCCTTTTCTTCCATCAAGTCACACATAGTCTTTGCGATGGTTCTTGCTTGATCAGAAGTAAAACCTTTTACCCTGAGGAACCACTCGTCATCGGCCCCATACTTTTCAGGCACTAGATCCCTGTACTGGAAAGCGTAGGCCGATTCAGAACCATAAAATATGGGCTCTCGCATCCCAGGGCCATGCCATGGGTCGGGCGGCGCAATCCCCGCCTGAACACCCTCAAACATGGCAGCAAACATAGGATAAGAAATTGAATTATGGAGTTCAGCCATCAGCGTATCAGTCTGCTGGATGTACTTTTTGACTACATCTGGCGATGGTAGAGATAAGTCCAAAGGTTTCTTCACCATTAGACCCATAACAGTTGTTAGTTCTGTCCGAATCAGTCGATCTCGACTAAATAAGCGGTCCATATCGGATGGCTTAACTTTATCCTTAAAGTAAATGACATTATCTCGCTGGCATATATTTGCGACCGCATGAACGTATCCAGGTGACGTTGTTAATGCGATTAAATCATCCAGAATGTCTGATTCATTTCGTGGCTTTTGCATGATCTCTCCTTCATATCTCCATCACAAAATCTGCGTTGATCACCGCATGTTGTAAGCTAGAAAATTACAAGTATCTGCTCTATATGCTGGTTTTATTTATGGTCCGGTGGTGAACATTATGCTTCGTCGGTTAAGGATTCAGTCCACCATGGCGCCATGTCTGAGTTCAACGGTTGTTCTGACCATCATTTCATAGAACTAACCCAATTTGGTTGATCTTGAGCCCATTAAGGATACGAATTGAAATGCCTTGGAACGACATAGCCCCCAAGCATCACTAGCCCACGCTAGCTGACAAGGTTCTCCAGAAGCAGCTCTGCTTCTGTCATACTTTGGTGATCGCTGGCCATCAAGTAGCGAAGCGAATTCTTGGCTTATTCCCGTGTCCGAGGCTGCAGTTGTGGAATGAAGCTTATCAAGTCTGATACCAACAACTGAGGTGCTGTCGTGCCATCAATACAAGACAAATTCAATGAGCTTTCCTCCCACCTGAGTGCCTTACTGGACTGCAATCCTATCGAGGCAGTAAAACAAGCCCAGGAAATAGACCTCAATGCATACCTCGACGGCCCTCAACGAGTCAACTTGATGAGTTTAAAAGCGGCGATTTTGGTTGATGGTGGTACGTTAACTAAACAGCAAGATGCGATTGAAGAAGGACTCGCTCTATTTTGCGAACTTCACAACTTATTCCCAATTGTTAGCTTCACCTATAACTTAGGTAACGCGCTGACCGCCGCGACAGGTTATCCACCGCGAAATGCTGATTGGTTGAGCCATCAGGAGTTAACAAGAGAGCGTCGCGCAGAAGCCCGGCGATGCTTCTGGAAAGTAGCTCAAGATGTGGATGCTGATTTAGCACTTCGAACTCAAGCTTGGACAAACCTCGCAAACCAGTTCAGCAATAGCTATCGACTTGGGGAAGCTCAAGACGGATGGCTTTCCGCATTAGGTCTTGATCCGCAAAATGGAGTCGCTGCATGTGCTGCAGCCCGTAATCTGCTTTGGCTCTATGAGCTTGGTGGCTGTTCAGAACTGACTCGTATCGAGGCGGTCATGCTAGCCAAGATTGCAGATCAGCATAAGGAACGAGTTATTCAATATGCCGGCGTACAAGCTGCAGAACAGATCGCAAAATTTGCATGTCAGTTGGAAGAGCCGCCAACACGCTCACCGCATTTAGACCCTTTTATTAGTTGGGTAGAACGTGAACGTTTAACACTTGCACCAGCTGTGGAGCTCATCGATCCCTCCATGGGAAAGCTGGATTGGCTTATGCTACCAGGGATAATGGAGAGAGAGCCCAGTGTAGCCGTGATGCCCCCTCCGGTGTTTGCAATGTTCAACATGCTAAAAAGCGATTTTATCCTAGCACGTGACTTGTTATGGAGGGCACTTGACGAAAATGCGTGGCCAACTACAGGTCGATTTGGGGATACCCTTGACTATGCGACCTATGGACCAGATACGTCAGCACTGATCTTGGTTCATCGCACTGCTCTTGATCTGCTCGATAAAATAGCCGTAGTGGCAAACCATTACTTTGAGTTGGGATTACCGCCGGACAAGGTCTACTTTGGCAAAGTTTGGCGAGGTAATATTGACAAGACAACAGGCATTAGACCGCTCCATGTAAAGGTGGAGCGAGTAATTCGTGGGGGCACTCCTGCCCTATATGGTCTTGTTGAGCTTGCCGAAGATTATGACAACAGTTCCGGGATTTTACGCTCTCAAAAGGATCTTCGTAACGCAGGAACGCACCGGTTCGTAGTGTTACATGACTTTGGCGACCCAGCACAAAGTAGACAGTCTCCTGAGGTTGAGCATCATCGACGGGAGTCGTTTACACAAGAGGTCTTGCGTGCTTTACGTGTTGCTAGATCAGCTATCCAGATGCTTGCACTTTCGATTTCACAACACGAACAAGTCTTGGCACTCCGGGCTGATGGCGTTATCGGCTCGATGCTTGTTCCCGACCACGATTGGGTTCGTGGACGTAGCGACGAGATTTGAAAATCGTAGATATAGCGCTCAATCACCAGATGCAGCCAAAGTAAGTTATTAGTCTCCTTGCCATCAGTCACCACCTGCTGGGGAGGCAGCTCAGGAGCCGCCGGTAAGGTCTCCCTGCTGCTTTGCCGTGGAGGCAAGGTGAACATGGCCCGGTGCCTTGGGTTATCGGCAAACAGCCCCGACCGGCTGATGATGGACTTCACGGTACCCAATGGCAGGCCGGCTATGTCAGACACCTCCCTCATTGAGTGCTGGCGGCGCAGTTCGAACACCCGCTCTCGTTGTTCGTTGGTCAATCTCAAGGCAACCCCCTGTTGCAGTAAAAGTGTGATCTCGATCGGCTGTCTGCACTCTATGTATGAAAAAAACGGTGGCTACAGTGGCTACGCGGCTACAACTCCCCTCTAGGCCGCGCCATTGCTGGGTTTGTCGTGTAGCCACTACCCAAAAAGGTGGTGGCTACAGGTGGCTACACACCTCTTACTCGGTGGCTACAGCCCCCTTTTGTAGCCACTGTAGCCAATGTGTAGCCACTAAAAATCAGCCTAGTGGCTACACCTCTATCCCTTGATACATAAGGCCTACAGAGGTGTTTTGTTGTGGTGTAGCCACTGTAGCCACCATTTTTTTTCTTCTTTCACGCGCGCGCCTGAGGCAGAAAAGGCAAGGGCCACACTCGGTGGCCCTCTGGTTCCAGTTGGCTGAGGTTATTCATCCTCCAAGCCATCCCCTTCATCACCCAATACTCGCTCACCCAGCACATAGACCCTCATCCCCTTACCCATGCCTGGCAATCTGACCTGTCGCTGGAGCCGCTTCTTGTCTTTGCCTGTCAGCAGATAGCCAGCCTCAAGGCTCAAGATGGCCGCTCGCTTGGGATCTCGCCCCTTGGTGATCTCAAGCCAGCCCTGGGGCAGCACAAAGAAGCTCACCCCATCCGACTCCACCTTGCGAAAGCCCACCATGTTGGCTGGACGATGGCTAGAGTCGAACCAGTCAGCAAAGCGCGTGAACTGGTGGGCAAAGACAAATCCACGAACCTGCATCAAGGTGGCTGCGTCCTCCTGGTTGCCCAGGTGCCCCCGTTCTGCCAGCCAAGCTTTGAGACAGACCCTCACCGCCCTGATGGCTTCCCCCTCTGGCCAGCCGGTCACCCCCAATCGGGTGGCCAGCTCCCCGGCTGCGGCCACCAGCGCAAACCGGTTGATGGCCCGCCCAACCTGATTACCCGCGCCCTTGGGAGTCAGCTCGGCTGCCAATTGCTTAATCTCGGCCCTCAGCCGCTCGCTCTGCTCCTCCATAGCCTGAGTCAGGGCATGGGCATAGGTGCGAAAAGCGATGCCGTGGTGTGCTTCTGTATTGGCTTTCAGGGTGTCGGCAAAGCTGCGGCCTCCATCCATGCCATGCAGCCACTCAAACGCGCCATGGTGCCCGGTATCGCTGGGGATCTGGATTGTCCGCACCTCCATCCCGGCCTGGGTACTCTTCCCAGCACTGGCGGCATGGTCCTCGAGGCTCAACTCACCGGTGGAGAGGAACAGCAACCGCCAGGCCTTACGCTCTCTCAGCTCGCCGTCCTGCTTACTGCGGCCCTTGCCTTGGCCGTTGGCCAGCATGTAGGCAGTCTGTCCTGCTTCCCGGCCGTCCAGCTCGCCCAGTTCATCCAGACAGAGCAAGGCATCATTACGCCGGCTAGCGATCCCCTCGATGGCATTACCTGTGGCACGCCAGGTTTGGGAATACCGATCCGGGTACCCATAAACACTCGCGGCCGCCTTCATCACGGTGGTCTTGCCGTCGGTACTCTCACCCTTGAGGTGGAAGCCACCGCCCTCCATGCCTACCAAGGAGAGCAAGGGAGCAGCAAAAGCGAGTGACAGCGCAAAGCAGAGCCGGGAGTTGCCCACGGCCAACCCTGCAACCCCCTGTTGCCAGCCGGCCAAGGTACCGCGCTCGGTAAAGTCGCTGGCGGTGTAGCCGGCGGTCTGCAGAATGACCCCTTCCGCATCCGGCCCAATGGCTCCACCAGGTAACACATAGGCATGGCCATGCCACCCAGTGCGCTCGACACAGGTGATCCGCCGCCTGGGCTGGCAGCTCATCAGGTAGGATGCAAGTTTGCGCTTATGACCAAGCTCGATGAAGGGCAAGCCCGCATCCAGCAGCGCGGCAAACACCTCCTCACCGTTGCGCGGGACCAGGGAACGCACCGGCATGGCCCACTGGCGCACCCGCCCCACGCTGTCCCGCCACTCCAACAAGCGGCCATAGCCGCGGCCTTGCTCATCAGCTGTCTCTGCCAGTACATGGACGGGGCTGGCAATGGGTACCCACTCTTGCCGGGCATCCTCCCCCCGGCCCACCATCGTTAAGGCACACAGGCGCGATCCCCGAACCTCGAACCCGGCAGGTAGATCTTGTCCATCCTCTGGATTGCCTTTCACCAAATGGAGTGGAGCCACATTGTCTGACCAGGGCGCGTCGTCCGATTGAGTGCCTGCCGCCAGTCTCTGCTCAAAGGCCACCACATCCACCAGCTGCCAAGGCTCGGCGTTCTGGCTCTGATGACCACGGTAAAGCTCTGCCCTAGGGGCTTGCTTGCGCAGTGCCACGATCAACCGCTTGGCTTTCTCGGGGGCCAGGTTGCCAAACTGGTGAATGATGACCCGCTTGGTGGCATCCCGATCGGCCATCTTGTAGAGGCGGGCCTCCTCATCCAGCTGGGCAGGCCCCACATACAGCGCCTGCTCTGGTTCCACCTCCGGATCAATAGGGTTATCTGTGGTTATAGCCTCGTTGTGGGCGCGCTGCAGGGTGGCCCTGATACCTGCATCCCGACTGGCTTGCTCACCGGTGTGGATCACGACCACCTGCAGATCGTCCAGGTCTGCAAACTTGAGGAAGGTACCGGCCCGGGATGGGGGACTGTTTTGATGACTAGAGCCTGAAGTTCCTTGGTATACCACTGTCATTGCATCGCCCTCCGCTTGCTCTCCTGGGTCAGCTCAACCACGGGGTCCTTTCCCTCTTCAAGCATCTGGTGAACATCGGCGCAGAAGGCGCAATACATCTGATCCACCACCAAGGCTCCCAGAGGAGTGAGCTCATCGTTCACCACCATATGCCGCAGCATCAGCAAAGCATCAGCTTGCCCCTGCTGCGCCCCGGCATGCTCCAGGTGAGCGCCCACGATGTTGTTATGGATGGCCATCGTCAGTGAGTCTGTAGCAAGGGGGAGCTGGATCCCCAGGTGGGTAAACACATTGCCCCGGGCGACCAAGTAGGCCTGTGCCAACTGATCCACCAGCTTATTTATCTCAGTCATGGTATCCCCCTGTTGCATTGCTCTCGCCTGTTTGTTTCTGGGCCTTGGTCAGACGCCTGAACAGCTCTCGCAGCACCGCGGGACGCTGCGGATTGCGCGATAACTCGTGCCACATACGGACATTGAGGGCATTGATCAGTCGATTACTCATGGCGGGCACCTCCCAGCAGAACAACAACCAGCTCCTTGAACGCCCGATCATCTAAACCGGCTTTCAGTTCTCGAGCCTCTTTAGCGGTGACAGCCACCGCGGCGCCTTTGGTTTGGGCAAGAAAATGATCCCGGTCACTTCGACACATGAAGGCACTCAGGCTGCCTTGTTGTGACCGTTTCCCAGTACGTGGATGAGTCGGGCCGATGAAGGTGGCCGGCGAGCTGCCATTGGCCCATGCGAAGTAGGTCATGCCAGCACCTCCTGGCAGAGCCCAACCTCAATACGCAGGGCATCGAGCAAAGCATGGAACTGAGCCCGCTCCTGGCGGCATAAATCGGTTTGTTCCAGAACGTTGGCAAACTGCTCGAGCAGGGAATCCAGACGGGATGGGGTGAACTTGGTCATGCTGCCACCTCCTTGCTAGGGGTGCGGGACATAAACACCAACGACAAGCCAGGCAAGTTGGCGCGGGCTTGAGCCTCGGTGTTGGCGATGATGCAGACAATGCGGATACGACGAAGCTCTGCCAAGCGGCAGACACGGGGACACTGGATCAGGAAGGTGAATATTTTGGGTAAAGCTGGGATGGGGACAGTAGCCATGATGGCAGCCTCCGTAGTGGTCAGATTTTCTCTGCCACCGGAAGACGCCAATCTCCAACTGGTGGCAGCCCGGACAAGGTTGGCGTAACTGGTCACTACGGAACCCAGCGCCCCTTGCGAGGCCCTCGCCCGAACCGCCATAACACTGTAGGGGCCACCGACCAGGTAGGCCAGCAGCGCCCCAAGAAATGAGGAACGAGTACCGACAAAAAACCACGCTAGAGCGTGGGTCGGCTCCGTAGATATTTTCGAGACGCCAATCTCGGCAGCGGATTTTGCCGTTGCGTGGAGAATCGTACCCTGTTGGAAGTTGTGGGACAAGCCCACCCCTTGGAATTTGGGCAAAGCTTCGCCCTGGGCAATGAGCCCATAATGTTTTGGCATGAAATACCTCGGGGTTAAGCGGCGGGAGGAAGGGGGACTGCTGCCGGCGTGCGAGCGCACAGAGTGGCAGCGTAGTCATCTGCCAATGGGGCAGCCTGGCGCTGGTGTCGCCAGTGGTTGATCAGTGCCACCAACTTATGGGCTTGATCACGGTCAGCCAGCCAATAGCGCTTGAAGCGAGTCGTCCCGCCGCCGCTATGCTGGTGCTCAAAAAACGCATCAGTGATAGCTACCCCGTGGTTTCGACGGAGTAGGCCAATGCTGTTACGCAAGTTGAGGTCATGGAGCCCAGCCAGGCCTGACAAAGCGCTGACGCCCTGGGCTCCCTGCTCCAGCAGGTGGGTGGCGACCAATTCGTACTTGGTAATATGCTGACCCTGCTCAAGCTGGGTCGTGCCGTTCGCGGTACGGCCTTTTTCGTTTTGCATCTTTCCCTCCTTACGCTGCTTGACCTTGAGCGTTGATCCACTCGTGAACCTCTTCACAGCGCCAGGCTGTGACCCGGACTCCCAGCTTGATTGGCTTAGGGAACTTGCCTTCACCAACCATCCTCCACAGCGTTGACTTGCTGAACGGTAACGGGCCCACCTTGCTTGCCGTGGTAACCAGTTGTGCCTCTCGAATAAACCCTGTTTCCGGTATTTTCATGTGAGTTCTCCTGAAATGAAAAAGCCCGACACAGTGGTCGGGCTTGAAAGGGATAAAGCAGTTGTTGTTGATGATGAATGATGCTGATTTTGACTTGGGATTCTCCAACGCAAAAACTCGGCACGATGGCCGAGTTTGGATATGTTTGGGTATGAAAAAGGCCCAATCTCTAAAGAATGGGCCATGATGGGTAAATCCTAACGCTGGTGTGATAACGAGTCAAGCGGTCGCTTAACGTCCCGCCCCCTCCTACCGCTTACCCTGCTCTGTGGAAGTTCACCGGGCGAACATTGCCACCCTGTTGCGATTCATAGAAATCAGCCAGCCACTGCAAGAGCTTGCGCCGGTCGTCCAGGTACTCCGCTCGATGGTAGGCCGCCCGCACCTTGTTACGCTCAGCATGGGCAAGCTGACGCTCAATGACATCCGGATCAAAGCCTTCCTCGTTGAGGGTGGTGGATGCCAAAGCCCGAAAGCCGTGTGGGGTGGCAATCCCCTTGTAGCCCATCCGTCCCATGGCATAACTCAGCGTGTTCTCACTCATGGGGTCGGTCAGCTTACGCTCACTCGGGAACAGCAGCTCACAATGCCCTGATACCTGGCGCAGCTCCTCAAGCACAGCAAGAGCCTGTCGGGATAGCGGTACGATATGGGGAGCCCGCATCTTCATCCGCTCAGCCGGGATCCGCCATTCGGCTCGCTCGATGTCGAACTCATCCCAGCGAGCAAAACGGACCTCACCAGGGCGAGTCATAGTCAGCATCAGCAGATGGAAAGCTAGACGGGTTGCGGGGTTCAACGGCTCAGCAGCCAAGCGTCGGTAAAATTCCGGCAGTTCAGCCCGCGGCAGTGCCGGCCGATGTTCCTGCTTGGTGGCCCTGAGAGCCCCTTTCAAATCCTGGGCCGGGTTGTAGCTTGCCCGCCCAGTCTGGATGGCATAACGCATGATTGAACTGATCCGCTGCAGTACCCGTCCAGCGGTCTCGGTGGCTCCCCTTGCCTCTACCTTGCGCAGAGCATCCAACATGATGGGAGCTGTCAGCTCAGAAACTGGCACCAGCCCTAAGTCTGGAAAGGCATCCACTTCCAAGGACTCGATCACCCTCTTGGCATGACCTGGACTCCAGATAGCTAACTGACTCTGGTGCCACTCTCTGGCTATGGCCTCAAAGTTGTGCTCGCTGGCAAGCCGGCTGGCAACCTTGCTCTGCTTACGAGCAAGGCTGGGGTCGATACCTTCCGCCAATTGCCTGCGGGCATCCTCACGCTTAACTCTTGCCTCTTTCAGAGAAACCTCTGGGTAGACCCCCAGAGCCAGCACCTTCTCTTTGCCACCGAAGCGGAACTTGAGGCGCCAGTATTTTCCGGACGAAGTGACCAGCAAGAACAGGCCCTTTTCATCAGACAGCTTCTGCTGTTTGCCATTGAACTTGGCTTGTCGGGCAGCGGTATCGGATAGCGGCATGGGGGTATCTCCCGTTTTAACTTGGGGGTACGTGACAGACGCTGGGGGTATAAGTCGCAACTCCACAGGCCAGGAATGGCAAGGGATAGCGAGCTGTGGGGGTACTTTTTACCCCTTCTAGGGACTGTACCCCCAGAGATACCCCCAGAAATGGGGGGATGTCATGAGGCTTTATGATACGACAAGAGACAACAAAAAACCCGCAAGCCTTACGCTATGCGGGTTTCTGGTCTGCCGTGGTACGGCATGAAACTGTAATATGGTGCCCGGGGTCGGACTCGAACCGACACGATTATTCATCGGCGGATTTTGAATCCGCTGCGTCTACCGATTTCGCCACCCGGGCAACTGCGAGGGATTATACGAATGGCGCGATGCCATGCAAGGTGTTTTTCTTGTGCACGCTCTCGTTTGCTCATTTATTCAACGCCTTGCCGATGCAAGGTCAGTTACATAGAATGCCCGCATCATATTAATGGAATAAAAACGATGGCCAAGCGTACACCCGTTTCACCAAAACCTGTCTCTACCGCTACCCCGCACTACCCGTCGGCGGGTCTGCTACGCCGCCTCGGCGCTCTGCTCTATGACTATCTGGTGGTCATCTCTTTGCTGATCATCGCAGGCTTTATCGGTATGGGGGTAGCGCATCTGCTGCTGGCAACCGGCGCAGCTACCCTTCCGGAAGGCAAAGACGCGTCCTGGTTGCTGACCAGTCCGATCTACAGCGCCTGGCTCGCCTTCATCATCTGCGGTTTCTACACCTGGTTCTGGACCCGTGCCGGTCAGACCATAGGCATGCGCGCCTGGCGACTGCGCATCCAGAATGCGGATGGCAGCAACATCCGCATCACCCAGGCCCTGATCCGGCTGGCGACGGCGGCATTCGGCCTTGGCAACCTGATGTGTCTGTTCAACCGCAAGGCACCCCGCGCCTTTCAGGACATCTGGTCCGAGTGCGAAGTGGTGGTGTTGAGCAAGCAGGAGAACCTGGAGCAGCTGAACAAGTGAGCTGGCGAGCAGGATATGAATAACAAGAAGGGCACCCAGTGGGTGCCCTTCTTGTTTGGTCTATGCAGGCCGCTACTGTTTGCGGCTCAAGATATAGAAGGAGATACCGCCAAACAACAGACTGGGAGCAATGGCGGCCAGGATCGGCGGCACTGCGTACACCAGACTGATGGGCCCGAACACACGATCGCTCACATAGACGGCGAAACCTGTCATGATCCCCATCAGCATGCGAGCCCCCATGCTCACCGAGCGCAGCGGGCCGAAGATGAAGGAGGAAGCGAGCAGTATCATGGCCACCACGGAGAGCGGCGACAACAGCTTGCGCCACATCTCCAGCTTGTAACGCCCGGCGTCCTGCTTGTTGGCATCGAGATAGCCGATGTAGTCGAGCAGACCGGCAACCGGCAGGTTTTCTGGGTCGATACTCACCACCCCGAGCTGCTTGGGCGTGAGCTCGGAGCTCCACTCCATCTGGGCCTGCGTCTCGCTCAGGATCTGCGCGGGATCGTCAAAACGGGTGATCTGAACCTGCTTGAGCAGCCAGTGATGCTGCTCAAACACGCCTTCGCGAGCCTGGAGGATATCGATCAGTTTACGCTCTGGCGTGAAGCGATAGAGGGTGATGCCGGTCAGTGCACCATCGTTGCGCACCCCATTGATATTGACGAAGTTGTTGCCATCACGTGCCCAGACCCCATAAGCAGAAACAGTCAATCTTCCCTCTGACAGCGCGCCAGCCTTGACGTCGTCGGCCATCCGCTTGGCGATGGGCGCCACGTATTCACCCATCAATCCCACCAGTATCATCAAGGGAATAGCGGTTTTGAGCGCCGCCATCACGATACTGATCTTGGAGCGGCCCGCCGCCTGCATCACCACCAGCTCAGAGCTGGTCGCCAGTTGGCCCAGCCCTATGAGTCCGCCCAGCAGGGCAGCCAGCGGGAAGAACTGAACCGCCTCCTTGGGCATGGAGAGCAGGACGTAATAGAGGGCATTGATCATGTCGTAGTTGCCTTCCCCGACCGACCTGAGCTGCTCCACATACTTGATGAGTGCAGCCAATCCGACCAGGGTCAGTTCACACAGCAGGATCGACATGAAAATGACCCTGCCGATATATCTATCGAGAATGCCAAACATCAGGCGAGATTCCTAAGTTGCAGCATCATGCTGATTTTCTGTTGAAATAACGCCCTTTCACTCCGTTCCACCAACTGGTGCCCTGCAAGTTGAGCGGCAGACCGATCAACAGCAGATAGACCAGGGGCACCAGGAACATACCCGGCCAATGGGGCAGACGTCCGCTGTCGATGGCCGAGCGCGCCGCGCTGAGCAACAGGAAGTAGGAGAGATAGAGCAAGATGGCCGGCAGCAGCTTGGCATAACGGCCCTGACGGGGGTTGACCCGCGCCAGTGGCACCACCAGGAAGGTGAGCACCAGAATGGAGAGCGGCAACGAGATACGCCACTGCAGCTCGGCCATCATGCTGTTGTCCTGAGTCCCCAGCAGCTCGACCGTCGGCCTGGCGGCCGCCTTGCGGTTGGAACGCTCCATCTCCTGCTGACGGATCACCAGACTGTACTCGTCAAATTCGGAGATCTGGAACTGCCTGGTGCTGAAGTGCCCCTCATACCGAGAACCATCTTTCAGGGTCAACCATTGCAGGCCATTGCTGTCGAGGGTCACCACCCCTTCCGTCGCGACCACCACAGAGGGCGGCTTGCCATCATGGGAACGTTGCAGCACGAAGATTTTCTGCAGCAGAGACCCCTTGTCATTCAACTCCTGGATGTAGGCAACGAGGCGTCCCTTGTCGAGCTCCATGAAGCGACCCGCCTGCAGGAAGGAGATACCCGGATCGGCCTTGAATTCATCGATCACCTGATACTCCCGCTCCTTGGCCTGGGGAGCTATCCAGCCGGTGTTGAAGGCCGCAACGGCGGCCGTCAACAGGGCCAGTACCATGGCGCAGCGCATCACGAAGCGGTGGCTGAATCCCACCGCATGCAGCACCGTCATCTCACTTTCGGCATACAGGCGCCCGTGAGCAAACAAGATGGCTAAAAACAGGCTGATAGGCAGCATCAACAACGCCATATTGGGCAGGTTGAGCAGCAACAGGGTGGAAACCAGGCGTGTCGGTACCTCGCCATCGGCGGCATCGCCGATGATCTTGATAAATTGTTGGCTGACAAAGATAAGCAGCAATACGAATAACACTGCCAGCTGCGTTTTCAGGGTTTCCCTGAACAAATATCGGAAAACGATCACAGTCATTCCCAAGTAAACTTGTGTTTTTAGTCGAATGCCTGAAAAATAGGGCCGTATATTGGATTTTTACCAGTTTGAACTGCGGAGCCTATGGCTGTTCGCTCCGCCTCTGATACCCCAACAAGCACCGCATTATTCAATAAAAGGTGCCTTTTGTCTTTAGGATGTAGGAGATTCCATGGAGTTCAGTGTAAAGAGTGGCAGTCCTGAGAAGCAACGCAGTGCTTGCGTCGTGGTCGGCGTATTCGAGCCCCGTCGTCTCTCTCCGGTTGCCGAACAACTGGACAAGATCAGCGATGGCTACATCAGCTCGCTGCTGCGCCGTGGCGACCTGGAAGGGAAACCAGGCCAGATGCTGTTGCTGCATCAAGTACCAGGCGTGCTCAGTGAGCGCGTGCTGCTGGTCGGTTGTGGCAAGGAGCGGGAACTCGACGAACGCCAGTACAAGCAGATCATCAACAAGACCATCACCACCCTGAACGAAACCGGCTCCATGGAGGCTGTCTGCTTCCTGACCGAGTTGCACGTCAAGGGGCGGGATACCTATTGGAAGGTGCGTCAGGCGGTAGAAACCACCAAGGCGGGCCTCTACAACTTTGATCAGTTCAAGACCAACAAGGCCGAGCCGCGCCGCCCGCTGCGCAAGCTGGTATTCAATGTGCCGACGCGTCGGGAACTGACCATTGGTGAAAAAGCCATCGCCCACGGTCTGGCCGTGGCGAAAGGAGTCCGAGTCTGCCGCGACGTGGCCAACATGCCGCCCAACGTCTGCAATCCGGCCTATCTGGCCTCCCAGGCCCGCCGTCTGGCAGACTCTTTCGACAATATCACCACCAAGGTGATCGGCGAGCAGGAGATGGCCGAGCTCGGCATGAACTCCTATCTGGCGGTAGCCCGTGGCTCCGAAAATGAAGCCATGATGGCCATCATCGAATACAAGGGCAACGCCGATGCCAAGCCCATAGTGCTGGTCGGCAAGGGTCTGACCTTCGATTCGGGCGGCATCTCCATCAAGCCGGCCGAAGGCATGGACGAGATGAAGTACGACATGGGCGGCGCCGCCTCCGTGCTCGGTACCATGCATGCCCTGGCACAGTTGCAGCTGCCCATCAATGTCATCGGCGTACTGGCGGGTTGCGAGAACATGCCGGGTGGCAACGCCTATCGCCCGGGTGACATCCTCACCTCCATGTCCGGCCAGACCATTGAAGTGCTGAACACGGATGCGGAAGGCCGTCTGGTGCTGTGCGATGCGCTGACCTATGTGGACCGTTACGATCCCGAGACCGTCATCGACGTGGCCACCCTGACCGGTGCCTGCATCATAGCGCTGGGCCACCACACCACGGGTCTGCTGGCCAACCACAACCCGCTGGCTCACGAACTGCTCAATGCCTCCGAGCAGGCTGGCGATCGCGCCTGGCGCCTGCCGCTGTTCGACGAGTATCAGGAACAGCTGGAGAGCCCGTTTGCCGACATGGCCAACATAGGCGGGCGTCCGGCCGGCACCATTACCGCTGCCGCCTTCCTGTCACGCTTCACCAAGAAGTACAACTGGGCCCACCTGGATATCGCCGGGACTGCCTGGAAGAGTGGCAAGGACAAAGGCTCCACCGGTCGTCCGGTTCCCCTGCTGACCCAGTTCCTGCTCAACCGGGCAGGCGTGGATATCGAAGAAAAAGAGTAACTCCCCTGCCCCTTTCGATGAATGCATCGGAAGCCCGGGAGTTGCCCAGTACCACAAGGAAGAGGCCCGCCTCTTCCTTGTTTCATTCTTGAATCAGTGAGCAGCAGGCGGGAAAACTCCCTGTCAGCCTCTTCGGCGGTCAATAGTCCGTCACCGCAAAACGGGATCAACCTGATGAGCCAAGTGACTTTTTACCTGATGAACGAACAGGATGACGCACAGGCCAGCGCCGTCGAATGGCTCGCCTGCCAACTGGCGGCCGAGTCGTGGGGCGCAGGCCACCTCTACCTGTTTTGCGACGATGAGGCCCAGGCACTGCGCCTGGACGAGCTGCTGTGGCAACTGCCACCGGAGCGTTTCGTGCCGCACCAGTTGCAAGGCGAGAGCGGTCAGGCGCCGGTGGAGATAGGCCATCAGCCGCCGAAACGGCGCTACGCCCGCCTCATCAATCTGGCCAGAGAGACACCTTTGTTTGCAGGACACTTCGCTCAAGTGGTAGATTTTGTCCCCACTGACGAAACGCAAAAGCAGCAAGCCCGCGAGCGCTACAAGCACTATCGCCAGGCAGGCCATGCCCTCGAGATGAGGGATCAGCCCGTCCTTGCCGCACCGGATCCGGCGCAGCCCTGACTGCACCACCCTCGATCCACGACGAATCAACACCAGACTTCATCCATCCAGATTACGGCGAGACCATGGAAAAGACTTTTAATCACAACGCCATCGAACAGGCGCTCTATCAGCACTGGGAAGCCCAGGGTTACTTCAAGCCCCACGGCGACACCAGCAAAGACTCCTTCTGCATCATGATCCCGCCGCCGAACGTCACCGGCAGCCTGCACATGGGTCACGCCTTCCAGCAAACCCTGATGGATACCCTGATCCGCTACAACCGCATGCAGGGCAAGAACACCCTGTGGCAGGCGGGCACCGACCACGCCGGTATCGCCACCCAGATGGTGGTGGAACGCAAGATCGCCGCCGAAGAGGGCAAGACCCGTCACGATTACGGCCGTGATGCCTTCATCGACAAGATCTGGCAGTGGAAGGAAGAGTCCGGTGGCACCATCACCCGCCAGATGCGCCGTCTGGGCGACTCCGTGGACTGGGAGCGCGAGCGCTTCACCATGGATGAGGGTCTCTCGAGCGCCGTGCAGGAAGTGTTCGTCCGTCTCTACGAAGATGGCCTCATGTACCGCGGCAAGCGTCTGGTGAACTGGGATCCGAAACTCAACACCGCCATCTCCGACCTGGAAGTGGAAAACCGCGAGATCAAGGGCCACATGTGGCACCTTCGCTATCCGCTGGCCAACGGCGCCAAGACCGCCGAGGGTCAGGATCACCTGATCGTCGCCACCACCCGTCCGGAAACCATGCTGGGCGATACCGCCGTGGCCGTGAACCCGGAAGATCCCCGTTACAAAGCGCTGATCGGCCAGCACATACTGCTGCCACTGGTGAACCGTCTGATCCCCATCGTTGCCGACGAGCACGCCGACATGGAGAAGGGCACCGGCTGCGTGAAGATCACCCCGGCTCACGACTTCAACGATAACGAAGTGGGCAAGCGCCACAACCTGCCGATGATCAACATCTTCACCCTGGACGCCCACGTGCGCGCCGAGGCCGAAGTGGTCGACACCAACGGCAACCCCAGCACCGCTTACGACGCCACCCTGCCGAGCGAGTTCGCCGGAATGGAGCGCTTCGCCGCCCGCAAGGCCATTGTGGCCAAGCTGGATGAGCTGGGCCTGTTGGCTGAAATCAAGGATCACGTGCTGCAGCAGCCTTACGGCGATCGCGGTGGCGTGCCCATCGAGCCGATGCTGACCGACCAGTGGTACGTGCGCGTGGCGCCGATGGCCAAGACCGCCATCGAAGCGGTGGAAGATGGCCGCATCCAGTTCGTACCCAAGCAGTACGAGAACATGTACTTCTCCTGGATGCGCGACATTCAGGACTGGTGCGTCTCCCGCCAGCTGTGGTGGGGTCACCGCATCCCTGCCTGGTATGACGACGCCGGCAACGTCTACGTGGGCCGTGACGAGGCAGAAGTGCGTGCCAAGCACAGCATACCGTCCGTGACAGTGCTGCGTCAGGACGAAGACGTGCTCGACACCTGGTTCAGCTCCGCTCTGTGGACCTTCTCCACCCTGGGCTGGCCGAACAACACCGAAGCGCTCAAGACCTTCCACCCGACCGACGTACTGATGAGCGGCTTCGACATCATCTTCTTCTGGATCGCCCGGATGATCATGATGACCATGCACTTCATCAAGGACGAAAACGGCCAGCCGCAAGTCCCGTTCAAGACCGTCTACATCACGGGTCTGATCCGTGACGAAGAAGGCCAGAAGATGTCCAAGTCCAAGGGCAACGTGCTGGATCCCCTCGACATGATCGACGGCATCTCGCTGGAAGACCTGATGGAGAAACGCACCGGCAACATGATGCAGCCGCAGATGGCCGAGAAGATCGGCAAGCGTACCGCCAAGCAGTTCCCGGAAGGGATCGAGGCTCACGGCACCGATGCCCTGCGCTTCACCCTGGCGGCGCTGGCCTCTACCGGTCGTGACATCAACTGGGACATGAAGCGCCTGGACGGTTACAACAACTTCTGCAACAAGCTGTGGAACGCCTCCCGCTACGTGTTGATGAACACCGAAGATCAGGATTGCGGCTTCTCTTCACAAGGCAATGGCGGCGAAATGCAGTTCAGCCTGGCGGATCGCTGGATCCAGTCCCAGCTGCAGGTCGCCATCCGCGACTTCCGCACCGCGCTCGATACCTACCGCTTCGACATCGCGGCTGGCGTGCTGTACGAATTTATCTGGAACCAGTTCTGCGACTGGTATCTGGAGCTGACCAAGCCGGTACTGGGCAAAGGCTCCGAGGCCGAGCAGCGCGCCACCCGTCACACCTTGGTGACTGTGCTGGAAACCCTGCTGCGTCTGGCGCACCCGATCATCCCGTTCATCACCGAAACCATCTGGAAATCGGTGGCGCCGCTGACCGGCGTGCACGCCGACACCATCATGCTGCAAGCCTTCCCCGAGTTCGATGCCGCCAAGGTAGACGACGCTGCGATGGCGGATCAGGAGTGGGTGAAGGAGTTTATCGTCGGCATTCGCAACATCCGCGCCGAGATGAACGTGGCGCCGAGCGTGGCCTTGAACGTGCTGCTCAAGTGCGATGCCAAGGACACCCAGCGCGCCGGTGACAACGAGGCTTTCCTCAAGTCCCTGGCCCGTCTGGAGTCCATCCGCGTACTGGCGGACGGCGAAGTGGCGCCCCTGTCGGTGAAGAAGCTGATCGGTGCCACCGAGCTGATGATCCCCATGGCTGGCCTCATCGACAAGGATGCCGAACTGACCCGTCTGGCCAAAGAAGTGGCCAAGCTGGTCGGTGAATGCGCCCGTATCGAAGGCAAGCTCGGCAACGAAGCCTTCGTGGCCAAGGCACCGGAAGCCGTCATTGCCAAGGAGCGCGAGAAGCTGGAAGAGTACCGTGCCCAGCTGGTGACGCTCGAGGCACAGCAGGTAGAGATCGCCGCCCTGTAAGTCGGCTGCAGTCCTGACAAAGCCCCCTTTTCACAGGGGGCTTTTGTTTATCTGCCCCATCCCTGCGGGTTTGCTCACATTTTCATACAAATTTAGCGAGCCAAATCACCTGCTTTCACAAGCGAATTTCCCCCAAATTCATTACACTGCCAGCGATCTTTTCTATCGGGAGTGCAGTGGCAGTATGGAAATATTGATCCTGTTTGGATTGATTTTGCTCAATGGCGTCTTTGCCATGTCGGAAATCGCCATTGTTACCGCACGCAAGGCCCGCCTCGGCAAGATGGCGAGCGAAGGGAGTCGTTCTGCTGCCATAGCCCTCAGACTGAGCGAAGATCCGACCAACTTCCTCTCCGCCGTCCAGATAGGCATTACCAGCATAGGTCTGCTCAACGGCATCTACGGCGAATCACTGCTGGCCCAACCGCTGGCGCTCTGGCTGCAGGAGTGGGGCATGGCCGCCAAGAGCAGCAGCATGCTTGCGACCGTGCTGGTGATCGTCATCGTCACCTACCTCTCCATCGTTGTCGGTGAACTGGTGCCCAAACGCCTCGGTCAGCTCAACGCCGAACGCCTCGCCTGTCTGGTCGCGCGCCCCATGATGTGGCTGGCTGCCGTCACCCGCCCCTTCGTCTGGCTGCTGTCGGCCTCCACCAACGCCAGCCTGCGTATTCTCAGGGCCAAGCAGGATGGTGGTGCCAACGTGACCCAGGAGGAGATCCACGCCATGCTGGCGGAGGGTTCGGAAGCCGGGGTCATCGAAGATCATGAACACACTATGCTGCGCAACGTGTTTCGTCTCGACGAACGCAGTCTGGCCTCCCTGATGGTGCCGCGCAGCGACATCCGTTATCTGGATCTCGCGCTGCCACTGGAGGTGAATCTGCAGCGCCTGGTGGAATATCGCCACAGCTGCTTCCCCGTCTGTGATGGCAGCCTTTCCGACCTGGTGGGCATCATCAACGTCAGCAAGGTGCTGCACGCCTACATCAAGGGGGAGCCAATCGATCTGGCGGCCCTGACCCAGGATGGCAGCCTGTTGCCGGAGACCCTCAACGGACTCGAGCTGCTCAATCATTTTCGCACCCACGCCGAGCACATGGTGCTGGTAGTGGACGAATATGGCGAGTTGCAGGGGCTGGTCACTCAGCAGGATCTGCTGGAGACGCTGGCAGGCGATTTTCAGCAGGAAGACAGTGAAGATAACTGGGCATTCCAGCGAGCCGACGGCAGCTGGCTGCTGGACGGCCTCATTCCCCTGCCGGAGTTGAAAGACTGCCTGGGACTGGCTCAACTGCCGGAAGAAGAAAAACATCACTACCACACCCTCGGAGGGCTTATTATGCTGCTCCTTGGCCGTGTTCCCAGGATCGGAGATCTGGTCACACTGGGACAGTGGCAACTGGAAATTGTTGACATGGATGGTCTGCGCATCGACAAGGTGATCGCTATGCCTTTGCTCGATCAACCCAGCTAACCTGCGGAGTTTGCAAGAATGGAGCAGTTTTACCAACTGGCTCACGCCTTTATGCATCAGGATCTGGTGACCTTGTCCGATCCCAAAATGGCCTTTATGGTCTGCGGCGTGTTATTGACGTTTCTGGTGCTGGAGAATGGCTTCATCCCTACCGCCTTCTTGCCCGGTGATAGCCTGCTTATCCTCACGGGGGTACTCATCTATCAGGATGTGCTCTCCCTGAGCATAGTGCCGCTACTTATCCTGGCTACCTTCGTCGGTACCTGGCTGGGCTATATGCAGGGTCGCTTCCTCGGCCACACCCAGATGTACCATCGTCTCTTGTCCCATGTGGAAGAGAGGCACAAGGAGAAGGTCTTCTATTTGCTGGACAAGTACGGCATCCTGACCCTGATCACTGCCCGCTATATTGCTTTCGTACGCACTGCCTATCCCTATATCGTCGGGGCGACCGAGATCCCCCAGGGACGCTTTCTCATCGTCAATCTGATCAGCTCCATCATGTGGATCTGCCCGCTGGTCGGGCTGGGTTACTATCTGAGCCACACCAAGCTTGCAGCCCAGTATGAGTCACAGTTTCTCAGCATCATTCTCTACCTGCCGCTGGTGCTCTTGCTGGGGGGCATTGTCGCCCTGCTCTGGCGCTGGCTGAGCAAACGCAAAGCCGTTCTCCCACGGGATTGAGTCAAACGAACAGAGCCATCGCAAGATGGCTCTTTTTTTTACCAAAATAGTGGCGAATTCCCACGGGCACCCTTGTAAAACCAGAGTAAAAATGCGTGAATCTAGCGCCTTTTTTTCGATGTAAACGGAGTCGGTAGTATGCGGTGTCGGGTTAGCGCAATGGCGCTGGTATATGCATTGGTTGGACTGCTGGGTTTGCCAGCAGCATTGGCTGCCCCCAACCCGGCCAAACTGCAACTGCGATCGAGCAGTGCCCTTGTAGTGGACGTCAACACGGGCAAGACTCTGTATCAGAAGAACGCCACCCGGGTTCGGCCGATCGCCTCGCTGACCAAGCTGATGACGGCGCTGGTGGTACTGGAGGGGCGACAGAACCTCAACCAGACCCTGACCATAGATCAGAATGACAGGGACAACGTCAAGCACACCTATTCACGCATCCGTTTCGGCACCAAGGTGACGCGTCGTGATGCCCTGCATTTGACCTTGATGTCCTCCGAAAACCGCATGGCTTCGGCCCTGGCACGCCACTATCCCGGCGGCCGCCAAGCCTTCATCCGCGCCATGAACAACAAAGCCAGACAGCTTGGCATGCGCAACAGCCGCTTCCACGACTCCACCGGCCTGTCGACGCGCAACGTCTCCACCGCCCAGGATCTGGCCAAACTCGTCTCCGCCGCCTATCGCCAGCCACTGATCCGCCAGTTCACTCAGGATGCAAACCGGGATATGCGCTTCAGTACCCCCGCCTATCGCCTGATGTTCAACAACACCAACCCGCTGGTGAAGAACCCTGACTGGGGTGTGCGCCTCTCCAAAACGGGCTTCACCGATGAGGCAGGCCGCTGTCTGGTGATGCGCGCCAAACCCGACAGCCGTGAGCTGGCCATAGTACTGCTCAACTCTGTGGGCAAGCGCACCCCCATCGGCGATGCCAACCGCATTCGCAAATGGCTGAAAAGCTGAGTCTCTGAACAGGTGTGAGAAAAAGGATGCTGCGGCATCCTTTTTTATTGGCCGCAGCTCTACGGGTCTCGTCACGTCGAGCCTGCCACGCTTGCCCATCGGCTTGGCTCATCCCGCTATTTGGCAGAGGAGCGCAGAATGGCGCTAGGGTGCAAGGTATTCAGGGGCATCAGCAAGACGAGGGGTACGCAGGGGTGAGGCCGGGTGGAAACCCATAGATGAGGGGAGAGAAAGGGGACGATTGGTCATGTTGCCAGGCATCAAGGGCTGTCTGGCCAGACCCGGCACATAAAAAAACAGCCCCGACCTAAGTCGAGGCTGTCTGTATGGTGCGCCCGGGAGGATTCGAACCTCCGACCACCTGGTTCGTAGCCAGGTACTCTATCCAGCTGAGCTACGGGCGCTCATCAACTTTTGGTACTGCTCAAAATGGTGCGCCCGGGAGGATTCGAACCTCCGACCACCTGGTTCGTAGCCAGGTACTCTATCCAGCTGAGCTACGGGCGCTCACAAACTTTTGGTACTGCTCAAAATGGTGCGCCCGGGAGGATTCGAACCTCCGACCACCTGGTTCGTAGCCAGGTACTCTATCCAGCTGAGCTACGGGCGCTCACAAACTTTTGTGTACTGCTCAAAATGGTGCGCCCGGGAGGATTCGAACCTCCGACCACCTGGTTCGTAGCCAGGTACTCTATCCAGCTGAGCTACGGGCGCCCTGATTTAAAACGATAAAAAAAGCTTACTTATCAGTAAGCCTTTTCCAAAGTGTCGACTTGCTGATGGTCAACACATGACTCTTGCTTGAGTCGTAATATGGTGCGCCCGGGAGGATTCGAACCTCCGACCACCTGGTTCGTAGCCAGGTACTCTATCCAGCTGAGCTACGGGCGCAAATGGCGGAGAAGGGGGGATTCGAACCCCCGATGCGGGTATAAGCCGCATACTCCCTTAGCAGGGGAGCGCCTTCAGCCTCTCGGCCACCTCTCCGTTTGCGGGGCTGATAATACTTCACAGGGATTTTTAGTCAAACACTTTTTTGGAGAAAAAAGCGTGTTCGCTCAGCATTTGGACAAAGCGTGGAATATTCAAACAATATCGGCACTTACCCCGCAGTTTAGTGCCTTGCAGGGCCATTTCAGACGCGCAAAAAAACAAAAGGCGACACAACCAGTGTCGCCTTAAAGCAGCTATCGATGCGGCTTAGAAATTCGGTTGGCCCGGCACTTTCTCGGCCTGTATCCGCATGTAGATCTCTTCACGGTGTACGGAGACCTCTTTCGGTGCGTTAACACCGATACGAACCTGATTGCCTTTAACGCCCAGTACGGTGACAGTCACTTCGTCACCAATCATCAGGGTTTCCCCTACACGACGAGTCAAAATAAGCATTCGCTTGCTCCTGTATCCTGTTTTGTATTTATATCGATATGCGACATTATCTTACAAAGATACCGATATGGTAAATGGTTGAAACTAAATCAATCAGGGATTGTTCCCCAAGGGCTGCTCATGAGGCTCATTATCCAGCCCGAAAGCGGCGTGCAAGGCGCGCACGGCCAGCTCCAGGTACTTCTCGTCAATCACCACGGATATTTTGATTTCAGAGGTGGAAATCAACTGCATGTTGATCCCCTCCTCGCCCAATACCTTGAACATGGTGCGGGCGACACCGGGGTGGTTCCACATGCCGACACCGACAATGGACACCTTGGCTATCTCGCCGTTGCCCTGCACGCAGGCGGCCCCCAGTTCACTGGCGGTCTCCTCCAGCAAGGCGCGCGCCCGGCGATAGTCATCGCGATTCACCGTAAAGGTGAAGTCGGCTGTGCCATCTCCCAGCGTGTTCTGCACTATCATGTCGACATCTATGTTGGCGTCGCTGATCGGATTCAGGATCTGCGCCGCAACTGTGGGCCTGTCCGGCACACCCAGAATGGTCAGACTGGCCTCGTTGCGATTGAAGGCTATCCCGGATACCAGGGGAGCTTCCATCCTCTCACCTCCATATGTGATTAAGGTTCCCTCTCCATCGACAAAGCTCGACAGCACCCGTAGTGGTACGCGGTACTTGCCCGCGAACTCCACCGAACGGATCTGCAGCACCTTGGCCCCCAGGCTCGCCATCTCCAGCATCTCCTCGAAGGTGATGGTGGAAAGACGACGGGCCTTGGGCTCGATGCGCGGATCCGTGGTATAGACCCCATCCACATCGGTAAAGATCTGGCATTCATCGGCCTTGATGGCCGCGGCTACCGCTACTGCCGTGGTATCAGACCCACCGCGCCCCAGGGTCGTGATGGCATTGTGCTCATCACGGCCTTGGAAACCGGCGATCACCACCACCTTGCCCGCCCCCAGTTCAGCCTGAACCTGTTCGGTGTCGATGTGGGTGATACGTGCCTTGCCATAGGCGGAGTCGGTATGAATGCGTACCTGATCGCCGGTCATAGAGACCGCAGCGCAACCGCGTTTGTTCAACGCGATCGCCAGCAGCGCTATGGTGACCTGCTCACCGGTGGAGACGAGCACATCCATCTCGCGCCGGTTGGCATCAGGATCCAGCCGCTGGGCCATACCCAGCAACCGGTTGGTTTCCCCCGACATGGCAGAGACCACTACCACCACGTCGTGCCCCTGGGCGCGGGTCAGTTGAACCCGCTCAGCCACCGCCTCGATCCGCTCCAGCGTGCCGACCGAGGTGCCGCCGTACTTCTGTACATAGAGTGCCACAGATCACCTCGCCCTTTTACAGGCGCTCTTCCAGCCAGGAGTGAACGGATTGCAGTGCCGCAGGCACAGCTTCCGGCTGAGTGCCACCCGCCTGAGCCATGTCAGGACGACCACCACCCTTGCCACCCACCTGCTGGGCCA
Source organism: Aeromonas sp. 9A (assembly GCF_963900955.1). Taxonomy (NCBI): domain Bacteria; kingdom Pseudomonadati; phylum Pseudomonadota; class Gammaproteobacteria; order Aeromonadales; family Aeromonadaceae; genus Aeromonas; species Aeromonas sp. 9A. The sequence continues at coordinate 557,007 of NZ_CAWRFG010000001.1, read as the reverse complement.
CCAGATTGACCAGCTCACCGGCCTTGACCTTGCCGGTCAAATCGCTGGTCACGCCGGCGATCAGGTTGACCTTGTCATCGCTGCTTGTTGCCAGCAACACAACACCGGACTTCATCCGGTTTTTCAGCTCATCCAGCATGCCACGCAGTGACTTGGGATCCGCCCCTTCCAGCGCCGCTATCAGCACCTTCTGACCGTTGATCTCGATCACCTGGCTCAACAGGTCGCTACCAGCCTGGGCGGCCAGCTTGGCCTTGAGCTGCTCCAGCTCGCGCTCCATCATCTTGGACTTGTCCAGTATCTGGCGCACTTTATCGGCGATGGAGAACTGATCCCCCTTCACCAGAGCCGCTGCCTCTTCGATCTGCTCACCCATCTGGTGCATGAAATCGATGGCGCCCTTGCCGGTCACGGCTTCGATGCGACGCACACCGGCGGCAATGCCGCTCTCGGCGATGATCTTGAAGAAGCCGATGTCACCGGTACGCTTGGCGTGAGTACCGCCGCACAGCTCGGTGGAGTAGTCGCCCATGCGCACTACGCGCACGTCGTCTTCATATTTTTCACCAAACAGCGCCATGGCACCGGCCGACTTGGCCGCTTCCAGATCCATTACCTGGGTAGCGATGTCGTGGTTGGCACGGATCTGGGCATTGACCAGCTCCTCGACCCGACGAATGGTCGCCATGGTCAGCCCTTCGAAGTGGGAGAAATCGAAGCGCATGCGCTCAGCCCCCACCAGAGACCCTTTCTGAGTCACGTGATCCCCCAGCGCCTGGCGCAGGGCTGCGTGCAGCAGGTGAGTCACAGAGTGGTTCAGGGCCACAGCCTGACGACGCTCGCCATCGACAACGGCTTCGACCAGGGCGCCTTTCTCCAGGGTACCCAGCTCCAGATAACCCTTGTGGATGATGGCCTTGCCCGCTTTCTGGGTATCGGTCACGGCGAAGATGCCGTCATCTACCTTGAGCACGCCGCAATCACCCACCTGACCACCTGACTCGGCGTAGAAGGGAGTCTCGGCCAGTACCACTACGGCTTCTTCACCGGCGATGAGGCCATTCACTTCGACGCCATCCTTGTAGATGCCGACGACGCTGGTTTTCTGGCTCAGCTGCTTGTAACCGGTAAACGGGGTCTCGAAGTCCAGCTTGAGCACCTCGTTGTAGTTCACACCAAAGCTGGAGGCCTCTTTCGCGCGGGCGCGCTGCTTCTCCATCTCGGCATTGAAGCCCTCTTCGTCGATGCCGATCTCGCGCTCGCGCACCACGTCGGCGGTCAGGTCAGCCGGGAAGCCGTAGGTGTCATACAGCTTGAACACCACCTCGCCAGGTATGACCTTGGCATCACCCAGATTGGCCAGCACGTCTTCCAGCAGCAGCAGGCCGCGATCCAGGGTGCGGACGAACTGCTCTTCCTCGATGCGCAGCACGCGCTCGACCAGCGGCAGCTGGGCAATCAGCTCGGCGCCCACGTCTTTCATCTGCACCGCCAGTTCGGCAGCCAGCTTGTAGAAGAAGACGTCGGTGGCACCCAGCTTGCGACCGTGACGCACGGCGCGACGGATAATGCGGCGCAGCACATAGCCACGACCTTCGTTGGACGGCATGACGCCGTCAGCGATCAGGAAGGCGCAGGAGCGGATGTGGTCGGCGATGACGCGCAGGGACTGATTGCTGAGATCGGTAGTGCCGACGATCTCGGCCGCTTTCTTGATCAGCGCCTGGAAGATGTCGATCTCGTAGTTGGAGTGCACGCCCTGCATGATGGCGGAGATACGCTCCAGACCCATGCCGGTATCCACGGATGGACGGGGCAGCGGTTCCATGGTGCCGTCAGCCTGACGGTTGAACTGCATGAACACCACGTTCCAGATCTCGATGAAACGGTCGCCATCTTCTTCCGGTGAGCCGGGAGGGCCACCCCAGATGTGATCGCCGTGGTCATAGAAGATCTCGGTGCAGGGGCCACACGGACCTGTATCACCCATCTGCCAGAAGTTATCGGAAGCAAAGGCTGCCCCTTTGTTGTCACCGATGCGCACTATGCGCTCAACCGGCACACCCACTTCGTTTGCCCAGATATTGAAGGCTTCATCGTCCGTTTCATACACGGTTACCAGCAAGCGCTCTTTGGGCAGCTGGAGAGTACCGGTCAGGAATTCCCAGGCAAAACGAATGGCGTCCTGCTTGAAGTAGTCACCGAAGCTGAAGTTGCCCAGCATTTCGAAGAAGGTGTGGTGACGAGCGGTATAGCCGACGTTTTCCAGGTCATTGTGTTTACCACCGGCACGAACACAACGCTGGGAAGTGGTTGCCCGATTGTAGGCACGCTTGTCTGCACCAAGGAACACATCCTTGAACTGGTTCATGCCTGCGTTGGTAAACAACAGGGTCGGGTCGTTATGCGGTACCAGCGAGCTGGAAGAGACAACCTGGTGCCCCTGAGAGCGGAAATACTCGAGAAACGCAGCGCGTATCTCTGACGTGGACATATACATGGAAAATCCTGCTTGATTCGAATACGGACTTTTAACCGCATTAATGTAAGTTTTCTGCGGGGTAAAGTAAAACGTGCCAGCTGGTCACGGGTGAAAAAGTGCGCATAAATGTGTGTTGGCGGGCAATGGAGGCAGACAAGCCGTTTTTGCAGAGAAATTACGGCCACACGCGGGGGAATATTCGTGGCAAAACGGGTCGGTGAGCCTACAGAAAAAAGGAACCCACCCTCAATACCCGGACGTGGACCTGCCGTTCGAACTGTGCACCGCTTGGTGGCTTGATGTGACGCGACCTGTGGCCTCATAGGCTGACTGGCGGTCACCCAGAACAATGCAGGAACAAGGCCTGTATCGGGATAATGGCGCAATCAGCACGGTTGATGGCATGCCGCTTCCAGATCAATCGTCTTGAGTTTCGCTCTCCATCATGGTCGCGATGGCATAACGGGCCTGATCCTGATTAAACCCGCGTCCCAGCAGATACTTGAGCCACTTCATCCGCAGTTTGAAGTCTCCCAGATCGCAGACTCTGGCTCGTCGCTCAAGCAGGGCAAGAGCCAGCTCGAACCAGTCCAGTTCAGGTTGATCGAACGCGGCCTCTATCTGGCCATCGTCCAGCCCCTTGCGACGCAGCTCAAAGCGGATCTTGATGGGACCATGACCCTTGGCAGCACCAGATCGCACCGCCATGGCGCCATAACGCTCGTCATTGACCCAGTTATACCCTCGGCAGTAGTCGACGACAGCGCAGGCGACATCTTCGTTGAAGCCCTGCTGGCGCAGCCGGTTGGCCAGTTCAGACTCGGCGCTCTCACGGCGAGCCAGACTGCGCATGGCAAAAGCGCGGGCGGCAGCAAACTGCTCTTCGAAGGAGGGTTCAGTGGGTTCGCAGTTAGGTGTATCAGTCATAAATGACAAGGCCGGGGGTTAGCCCGGCCTCACTGTTATTCGAACTCTTGTTCGCTTTCGGCTTCGAGCTCGTCGGCATCCGCCACGACCGGCTTCTCGGCCGGCGCATCACCGGAGAGCAGCAACTCACGCAGTCTGGCTTCCACCTCGGCCGCCATCACCTTGTTCTCGGTGAACAGCTTCATCACGTTGGCCTTGCCCTGACCTATCTTCTCGCCGTTGTAGCTGTACCAGGCACCGGCCTTGTCGATCAGCTTGTGCTTGACGCCGAGATCCACCAGCTCACCTTCCTTGGAGATACCGACACCATAGAAAATCTGGAATTCAGCCTGCTTGAAGGGAGGGGCAACCTTGTTCTTCACCACCTTGACGCGGGTCTCGTTACCGACCACTTCGTCACCTTCCTTGATGGCGCCGATGCGACGGATGTCCAGACGCACTGAGGCGTAGAACTTGAGCGCGTTACCACCGGTAGTGGTTTCCGGGCTGCCGAACATGACACCAATCTTCATCCGGATTTGGTTGATGAAGATACAGAGGCAGTTGGCGTTCTTGATGTTGGCGGTCAGCTTGCGCAGCGCCTGAGACATCAGACGAGCCTGCAGGCCGACGTGGGAATCACCCATCTCGCCTTCGATTTCTGCTTTCGGCGTCAGAGCGGCCACCGAGTCGACGATGATGACGTCAACGGCGTTGGATCGCACCAGCATGTCGCAGATTTCCAGCGCCTGCTCACCGGTATCCGGCTGGGAGATCAGCAGGTCATCGACGTTGACGCCCAGCTTGGCTGCATAGATGGGGTCGAGGGCGTGTTCCGCATCGATAAAGGCACAGACCTTGCCTTTCTTCTGGGCTTCCGCAATCACTTGCAGGGTGAGGGTGGTTTTACCGGAAGATTCCGGGCCATAGATCTCGACGATACGGCCGCACGGCAGACCGCCGATACCCAGCGCCACGTCCAGGGAGAGGGAACCGGTAGAGATGGCTTCGATATCCATGGTCTTGCTGTCGCCCAGACGCATGATGGAGCCTTTGCCGAACTGCTTTTCAATCTGACCCAGCGCAGCCGCCAGTGCCTTCTGTTTGTTCTGATCCATGCCAATCTCCGCTGGAAATCGTGAGTAATAAGTGAAGTTGGGCTAAGTATACTGTCTATTCATACAGTATCAAGCCCAATTTATCTGAGCAGGGCCAAGAGTCCGGACAAGGCCTGTCTGACCGCCTGCTGGCGCACCTGACGCCGGTCACCGTCGAAACGGGCCAGCAGGGAGTGATGGCGGCCACCCTGTTCCGCCCAGGCGAACCAGACGGTACCGACAGGTTTGTCTTCGGTTGCACCACCCGGGCCTGCGATACCACTGATGGCCACGCTGATGGCGGCCGACGAGTGGGCCAAGGCGCCACGGGCCATCTCAAGCACCACGGCCTCGCTTACGGCGCCGTGCTGCTGCAGACTCTCGTCACTCACCCCCAGCATCTGCTGCTTGGCTTGGTTGGTATAGGTGACGAAGCCGCGATCGAACCAGCCAGAGCTGCCGGCAATGTCGGTGATGGCCGTTGCCACGCCACCGCCGGTACAGGATTCGGCGGTAGCCGCCAGCCAGCCTCGCTGGCCCAGGGCCTTGCCCAGTTCGGTGGCGAGGTGCTCTATCTCTGCGTCCAGTTTCATCCCGGCTCCCTAGCTCATTGAGGAGGCTCATTATGCGATCCTGCCGCCATCCCCCGCAACCGCAGCAGGGCAGCAGCCCGCCTTGCCCGTCCCAGCACGGACATACTGGCAGCCTGATGTCATTCGTTCAGAGCTCATCATTGCGCCAATGGGCGGGAAAACGGGAGGAAAGCCTGAGTCACGGCAGACATAGATCAAGGTGATGATGAAATATCTGCCGCCATCATAAGGCGATGGAGCCAATAAAACAGTTTTCGACTATATATCAACTGGTTGAAATCAATACAGCCAGCCAGGCTCAACGTGATCGGCACCGCTATCACAACAAACGCACAGTGCTATCGTGATGCCAACCACACTTTCCTGTGGATGCAATGGCTGTTAACATGCCGCCTCCATGATTAATTTATGCTCTGGCGTGACTGTAACGCCGCCTTAACCCCTCCTTAGCGGCTGCTGCCGCCAGACTCTGGTCATCCCAACCGGAGCGCTTTTGTTTACCCCTTGAATACCAACAAAACTATCTGTTCATGCCCTCACTCCATCTGACTTCAGGTTGGTGGATGCGTGCGGCTATGGACACATAACAAGCGAGAAAATCCCGAATGCTAGAACGTGCAAGACAAGAGTGGTTCTCCAACATCCGTGGCGACCTGCTGGCCGGTACAGTGGTGGCGCTGGCGCTGATCCCGGAGGCCATCGCCTTCTCCATCATCGCCGGCGTTGATCCCAAGGTCGGCCTGTATGCCTCCTTCTGTATCGCTGTCGTCATCGCCTTCGTCGGTGGCCGCCCGGGCATGATCTCCGCCGCCACCGGCGCCATGGCGCTGCTGATGGTGACCCTGGTCAAAGATCATGGTCTGCAATATCTGCTGGCCGCCACCCTGCTGACCGGCCTCTTCCAGATAGCGGCGGGTTACCTGAAGCTGGGCAGCCTGATGCGGTTTGTCTCTCGCTCCGTGGTCACCGGCTTCGTCAATGCGCTGGCGATCCTCATCTTCATGGCCCAGTTGCCGGAGCTGACCAACGTCACCTGGCAGGTCTATGCCATGACGGCAGCCGGGCTTGGCATCATCTATCTGTTTCCACTCATTCCCGTGGTGGGCAAGCTGGTTCCCTCCCCGCTGCTCTGCATCGTCATACTGACGGCGATTGCCATCACAATGGGTATCGATATCCGCACCGTGGGTGACATGGGCGAACTGCCTGATACCCTGCCCATCTTCCTGTGGCCAGAAGTCCCCCTCAACTTCGAGACGCTGGCCATCATATTCCCCTATTCTGCGGCGCTTGCAGTCGTTGGTCTGCTCGAATCCATGATGACGGCGGCCATTGTCGATGACCTGACCGATACCCAGAGCGATCGCAATCGCGAGTGCAAGGGCCAGGGGATCGCCAACATAGGCGCGGGTCTGATGGGCGGCATGGCGGGGTGCGCCATGATTGGCCAGTCGATCATCAACATCAAATCCGGCGGCCGTGGCCGTCTCTCCACATTTTTCGCAGGCACCCTGCTGATCCTGATGGTGGTGTTCATGGATGAGTGGATCCGCCAGATCCCCATGGCGGCACTGGTGGCCGTGATGATCATGGTCTCTATCGGTACCTTCTCTTGGGAGTCGGTTCGCAATCTCAAAAAGCACCCGCTCTCCACCAATATAGTGATGGTCGCGACAGTGGCCGTGGTCGTGGCTACCCATAACCTGGCACTCGGGGTATTTGTCGGTGTGCTGCTGGCGTCCCTGTTCTTCGCCAACAAGGTCGCTCGCTTCATGCTGGTCAAGAGCGACAGTGAGCGCAGTGGCGAGGTGCGCACCTATCAGGTGCGGGGCCAGGTTTTCTTCGCCAGTGCCGAGCAATTCTTTGCCGGTTTCGATTTCAAGGAAGTGCTGGACAAGGTGGTGATAGATCTGACCCATGCCCATTTCTGGGACATCACCTCCGTCACGGCACTGGACAAGGTGGTCATCAAGTTCCGTCGTGAAGGAACCGACGTGGAACTCATTGGCCTGAACGAAGCGAGCGCCACCATAGTCGACCGCTTCGGTGTGCACGACAAACCCGAAGAAGTTGAAAAGCTGCTGGCTGGCCACTGATAACAAGAAGGGATTTACCATGACACGAATTTTTGCCTGTATCGATGGCTCCAATGCCATGACGGCGGTATGCGACGCAGCCGTTTGGGCCAGCGCCACGACCGACTTGCCAGTCACCCTGCTGCATGTGCTGGAAAAGAACGAGTTTGAAGGGCAAGCCGATCTCTCCGGCAACATTGGCCTGGGCAGCCGTGAGCACCTGCTCAAGGAGCTCGCCGAGCTGGATCATCAACGCAGCCGTCTCGCCCAGGAGCAGGGACGCATCTTGCTCAAGAGCGGCCAGGCGTATCTGGCTGGCTTGGGGATGACAGAGGTCGATACCCTGCAACGCCACGGGCAACTGGTGGAGGCGGCCCAGGTGCTGTCACCCGGGATGCGTATGATGATCATGGGCAAGAGAGGGACGACCCACTCCCATGATCACGACCTGATTGGCAGCAATATCGAGAACGTCATCCGCACCCTGGCCAATCCCATCATGGTGGTGCAGCCGGGATTTGAGGCGCCAGGCCGCTTCCTGTTTGCCTATGACGCCAGCCCGACCGCCAAAAAGGTGCTGGAGTTGATCGCAAGCAGTCCCCTGCTCAAAGGACTTGAATGTGACCTGGTGATGGTCGCCGAGCCGAGTGACGAGCACGAGCGTCAGCTGGCGCAGGCCAAACAGGTATTGAAGAGTGGCGGCATCAGGGTCGAAGCCAAACTGCTTCAGGGAGAGGTTGTCTCCGGGATTTGTCAGTATGCCACCGAGATGGGGATCAACCTTATCGTCATGGGGGCTTACGGTCATTCACGGATCAGGCAATTCATCGTGGGCAGTACCACCACTGGCATAGTGAAAACCACGCAGGCATCCGTTCTGCTGCTGCGATAACGCTGTTATTGGCAACTCATGATGAGGGGAACTGCGGTTCCCCTTTTTTATGGCGCTATCTTGTGCTCATGGCACACGGGAAACCGGATCGCAGTGTGCGTCAAGCTCAACACCTTACAGTCAGACATACTGCACCTTTCCCTTCTGACGAAACCTCGGCACTCATCAGAACAGACCAGCGGTGGCTTGCATCCATCGACTCGCGAGAGCAGACTGTTTGGCCTTGTTTTGACTCAAGGCAACCAACATGACTCCTGCCATCAACCTGCTGAAAAAGCTCAAGATACCCCACAAGCTCTACCCCTATGAGTGCGATGCTCACGACGATTTCGGCAAGCACGCCGCGACCCGGCTCGGCCTGCCGGAAGCCCAGGTGTTCAAGACCCTGATCGCCCATCATGACAAGCAGGCAGTGGTGGCCATAGTGCCTTCATCCGGCATGTGCAGTCTCAAACAGCTGGCCAAGGCCACGGGTTTGAAAAAGGTGGAGATGATGACACCGGCGGAGGCCGAGAAGCTGACCGGTTACAAGGTGGGGGGCATCAGCCCGCTGGCCCAGAAGAAGTTGTTGCCAACCGTACTCGATGACTCCGCCATGGCGTTTGACGAGATCCTGGTGAGCGGCGGCAAACGCGGCCTCTCGGTCGGGGTGGCGCCGCAAGATATGCTGACGCTGATGAAATGGATTGCGGCCCCGATTGGTGAACACCAGGGGGACTAGTCAAAAAGAGAGGCCCAGGCCGGCCCTGAGCCTCTCCATGTCACTCGGCTTTCCCATGTGACAGGCGGTGGTCAGATCGGATAACCGCAGCAGCTGCCTGCCAGCCTCATCGAAGTTCTCCTCTGCCAACCAGCGCGCGAAACACGCCTGCAGGGCGGGCCACTCGCTGTCGATCACCGAGAACCAGGCGGTATCCCGACTGCGTCCCTTGTCTACCCTGTTCTGGCGAAATGTTCCCTCATAACTGAAACCGAGCCGCAGCGCCGCCCGCCAGGAGGGCTTGTTGAGGGCATTGCACTTCCACTCGTAGCGCCGGTAGCCGAGGGCAAAGGCGTTGGCCATCATCAGCGCCATGGCCGCCGTCGCCAGACGCGACTGTTGCAGGGCCGGCGAGAAGTGCAGCCAACCCACCTCAATGCTGCCCGCCTGGGGATCGATGCGCAGGTAGCTGGCGAGCCCCAGCGCCTTGCCGCTGTCGGCGTCCGTTTTTGCGTCTACTATGGCGTAGAACTGGGGATCAGCCTTGGCGACGCACTGTTGCAGCCAGGCCTGCATGGCCGCCTCATCGGCGAAGGGACCACTGGTGAGATAGGTCCACATGGCCCCACTGTCGGTGCCGAACGCCTGCCAGAGAGCGGGTCCGTGGCGCTCGGGATCCAGCGGCTCCAGCCGGCAGCCCCAGCCTGACAGCTGCTGATGGGGAGGAAACTCGGCCCCGTGCCAGTCGGGCAAGGGGACGCCAACCGCTTGGCCGAACTCGTTCAGATGATGATCAGCAGCCACAGGTCATTCCTCCTTCCAGCAAAACGCCCGCATCTTCACCGAGGGCGACGGCAAAGCCGTCCTGACGCCACCAGTGCAGGCCACCGATCAACTCCTTGACCTGAAAGCCCAGCGCCGCCAGTTTGTAGGCCCCTTGAGTCGAGCCGTTGCAGCCTATGCCATCGCAGTAGCAGACATAAACCTTGTCCCGCGCAAGGGTGGCCGTCGTCGCCGGATTCATGGAGCCATGGGGGAAAGAGACGGCCCCTGGAATATGCCCCAGCCGGTAATGCTGCGCGGAGCGGGTGTCGATGACGACGATGCGCTCTTCTTTTTCCAGCAGATCGGCAGCCAGGTCCGCCGGGTCGGTGCGAAATCTCAGCTGGGCTTCGAAAAAGGCGCTGGCGTCCATCGGGCTGGCAAGACCCGTACTCAATACATGACTCATGGTGAAGCTCCTTGTGGCTAAACCCGGAACCGGGTGGTGACGATGGTGTTGACCTGGCTGATGAGGTCGGAGGCCAATACATGGCTCATAGGGAAGCCTCCCTTGGCCACAATACGATTTGGGTGGTCACTGTGGTCCTGACCGAGTTGGCGATGAAGCACTCCTCGTGGGCCTGGTGGTGCAGTTGCTCCAGCTCGGCCAGGGTCGGCTGGCGTGCGCCGCCAAACAACACCTGCGGACGCAGGGTCACCCGGGTAATCGACTGACGCCCCCGTTCATCCGTCTCCATGATGCCAATCGCCTGATCCCGATAGCGGTCCACCAGATAGCCTTGCTTGGCCACCAGCCAGAGAAAGGTCAGCATGTGGCAGCTGGAGAGGGCGGCCACAAAGGCCTCCTCCGGATCGACGTGCTCGGCCACCGACCAGGGCAAGGGCACGACCTGAGGGGATGAAGAAGCGGCCACCCTGACGCCGCCGTCGAATTCCCATTGATGGGCCCGACTGTAGCGCTGATCGAGGAAGCGCTCGCTGGCACCTCGCTCCCAGCTGATGATGGCGCTGTATTCCGACATGCAGACTCCTTTCGTTGCCAATATGGTTGATCATGTTCCTTGCGCACCAATGTAACGGGATAATGGCCTTGCCACGCCGACCAATTTTGCCAATATGGGCAGACCAATTATGCCAAGCGCCGGAGATAGCCATGCCCGCTCTGCCAACCCTGTTTGCCACTCAGCAAGCCAGCGAGCTGCCGCTGCACGAGCAGCTGGTGCGCACCCTGCGCGGTGCCATCCTGGCCGGCCATCTGCCCCAGCACAGCCGGCTGCCCGCCAGCCGTATGCTGGCAGGGGATCTGGGGGTCTCCCGCAGCACGGTAGAGCTGGCTTATGGTCGGCTGGAGGCGGAAGGTTATCTGGTGCGCAAGGTGGGGGCCGGCAGCTTCGTAGCCCTGGCAGCGGTGTGCCCGGCGCCACGTCCGCCCCAGTCGGCGGCCGGACTCTCCCGCCGTGGTCAGGAGATGGCCGCAGGCGGCGCCTGTCATGACACCCCACAAGTCGGCACCTCGTTTGCGTCCAGTCAGCCGGACTCCCGCCTCTTCCCTCATGCGCTCTGGGGTCGGCTGATGCAGCAGCAGTGGCGTCAGCAAGGCGAACGCTGGATGAACTATGGCGACCCGCAAGGCTTGCCTGAGCTGCGGGCCACCATCAGCAGCTATCTGGTGCAGTCCCGCGGCGTGGTGTGCGAACCGGATCAAATCCTGATCCTCACCAGCTCCCAGCAGGGGATACTGCTGGCGACCCAGCTGCTCATCGATGCCGGTGATACCGTCTGGGTAGAGGATCCCGGCTACCCCGGGGCCCGTACCGCCATGGAGAGCGCCGGTGCCAGGGTCCACCCCGTACCAGTGGATAGAGAAGGGCTCAATGCGCAGGGAGAACACCCGACGCCCCGCCTCATCTATACCACACCGGCCCACCAGTACCCCCTGGGCGTGCCCATGAGTCTCGCCCGCCGAATGGCGTTGCTGAGGGAAGCCGAGCGTCACGGCGCCTGGATCCTGGAGGACGATTACGATGGGGAATATCAGTACGATCAGCGCCCGCTGCCCGCCCTGCAGGGGCTGGATAACCAGGGGCGAGTCATCTATGTGGGGACCTTCAGCAAGGTGCTGTTCGGTTCGTTGCGACTCGCCTATCTGGTGCTGCCAAGGCCGCTGATGAGTGCCTTCTGCCAGGCCAGGGCGGCCTTTGATGGCCACAGCAACCAGTTGCAGCAAGCGGTCACGGCGGACTTCATCCGCGCCGGTCATTTTGCCGCCCACCTGCGCCAAAGCCGCCTCATCTACCAGAGTCGGCGAGATCTGTTGCTGGCCGAGCTGGCCAGCAACTGCCCGCAGCTCACCCCCATCCACAGCGGCGCCGGGCTGCAATGCGCCGTACTGTTGCCCGCTGGCGGCGAGACCCGCTGGACCAACCCCGCCAATGCCCGGGGCATAGGTCTGCGTCCACTCGGCCAGTTCTACCTCGGCGAGCCAAATCTGGAGGGCTGGCTGCTCGGCTTTGGCGCCCTCGACAACCAGACACTGCGTCAACTCTGTCGGCAGCTGGGGAAGCTGCTGCATTCCTGCTGATCCTCCGCTTGCCCAAAGCCCCTGGTGGGCCACAGGCCAAGTACGGGGTCAGCGCGATTCGCGGCAGAGCGCGAGCCAGGCTTCGGCGGTGCGGGAGAGATAGCGATCGCTCGGCCAGATCACCCCGAGCCGCCAGCTGAGTTCAGGCAAAAGCGGCCGCAGCACCAGCCCGTCCGGTGTCAACCGACGGCAGATGGGTTCGGGCAAAAAGGCGACGCCCATGCCGCTGCGCACCATGGCGGTGAGAAAATCCCACTGGCTGCTGCGGGCCGCCACCTGGGGCACGAAGCCCGCCTGCTGGCATGCCTGCTCCAGCCGCTCGCTCAGGGTGAAGGCCTGGGTGTAGAGCAGGAAGGGTTCATCACGCAAATCCTCCAGCCGGATCTCGCTGCATGCGCGCCAGCGCGGCAAGTCAGGCAGCACCACCTGAATGGGATACTGATCCAGCTCCAGCGCACTCAGGGCCCCCCCCTCCCGAGTCGGCAGCATGGTGATGGCGAGATCCAGCTCCCCCGCCAGCACAGCCTGCTCGATGCGCCGACCACCATATTCGACGATGGAGAGCTCCACCTTGGGGTAGCGGCTGCGATAGGTACGAATGAGATCCGCATAGACGTGGCCCACCATGGGCGGTATGCCGAGAGCCAACCGGCCAAATTGCAGGCTCTGCAGATCGGCAAGCTCGGCCTCCAGCTGCTGCATCTCGGCCAGTATGGTCTGGGCCCGATTGAACAGCACCTGGCCGCTGTCGGTCAGGGTGAAGCGGCGCCCCTCGCGGTTGAGCAAGGGTTGGCCCAGCTCCTCCTCAATATTGCGGATCATCTTGCTGATGGTGGGCTGGGTGACGAACAGCTTCTCGGAGGCTCGGGTGAAGCTCTGCTCCCGCACCAGTTCCACAAAGTAACGCAGGGCTCGGATATCCATGGTGCTCTCTATGCTGGCTGGAACCTTAATCATGCCTCTTTGGCATGAATTTGATAATTTAAATTCATTTTTTGCAGGTTTAACCCGTCTCTATACTGTGAGCCAGTTCACAGAAAGACACCCATCATGAAAGCCCTCTGCATTCGCTGGTTCCAGACTCCCTTTCAAATCGCCCTGCTGGCCGCCATCTGGCTGCTGGCCGATGCGGCGGTACGTACCTTCCACCTGCCGTTGCCCGCCAACCTCACCGGCATGCTGGCGCTGCTGGTCCTGATCCTGCTCGGCGTGGTCAAGACCCAGTGGTTCAGCGCCGGTGCCCGCTGGCTGCTGGCCGAGATGCTGCTGTTCTTCGTGCCGGCCGTGGTGGCCGTGGTCAACTATCAGGATCTGCTGTTGCAGGAGGGGTGGCGCATCATGCTGGTCTTGCTGATCAGCACCACTCTGGTGCTGGGCACCACTGCGCTGGTGGTGGACAGGGTCTATCGCCTCGAACTGAAGCTCGCCCGCCGGAGTCGCCGCCATGTCTGATACCCTGCTCGGCCTGCTCTGCTTCGCCCTTACCCTGCTGTTCTACTACGCCAGCAAATGGCTCTATGGTCGCAAGCGCATACTGCCCCTGATGCCGCTGCTGCTGGCGCCCACCCTGCTGGTGGCCGTGGTGCTGCTGTTTCACATCCCCTATCAGGACTACATGGCTCAATCCCACTGGCTGCTCTGGTTGCTGGGACCGGCCACCGTCGCCTTCGCCGTACCCGTCTATGAGAACCGCCAGCTGATCCACCGGCACTGGCTCTCCCTCTCGGTAGGCGTCGTCGCCTCCGTCATCATGGCCGTGGGCAGCACAGTGCTGCTGGCGCGCTGGTTGCACCTCTCCGACATGTTGCAGCGCAGCCTGGCGATGCGCTCCATCACCACACCGTTCGCGGTGGAAGCGACCCGCGCCATCGGCGGCCAGACCGATCTCACAGCGCTGTTTGTGGTGCTGACCGGGGTGATCGGTATGGCGGTGGGGGAGAGCGTGCTCACCCTGCTCGCCATTCGCAGCCGCCTCGGCAAGGGGGCCGGTTTCGGCGCCTCGGCCCATGGCGCCGGTACCGCCAAGGCGTACCAGATGGGTAACGAGGAGGGCGTCGTCTCCAGCATGGTGATGATGATAGCGGGCATGGTGACTGTGCTGCTCGCCCCACTGCTCGGCCGGATGTTCTGGTAGCACGGGCAAACAGGCTGGGCACACTACACTCAAACAAGTGTGTGTCTGGAAACATCGCATGATCCGTTATGGCCTGTTCTCGTTCTGGTTGCTGCTTGGCAACCTGCTGCTGACCCAGCCCTTGCTGGCGGTCGAGATTTTTACGCATGCCAGCCCGGAGAGCGAACAGGACAAGCGGGCATCTTATTACCGTGACCTGCTGCAGCTGACGCTGGATAAAACCCGTGACAGCTACGGCGAGTATGAGCTGCAGGCCGCCCCGCCCATGAATCGGGTACGGCTGCGGCTAGCCATACAGCAGGGAAGCTATCCCAACTTTTTTGCGGTGGATAGCCAGCGCCCGGCCAGTGAAGCCGAGTCTCTCGACTATGTTCCCTTCCCGGTAGACCTCGGCATACTGAGTTATCGGATCTGTTTTGTCAGTCCCCAGCGTCAACAGGCACTAGCCAGACTGACCCGCCTTGATGAGTTGAAAGGCTTCCTCCATGGCCAGGGGCGAGGCTGGCAGGATGTCACCATTTTGCGTCATGCAGGCATGCGAGTGCAGGAGGTCGACAACTACGAGCGCCTGTTCAAACTGGTAGAGCGGGGCCGGATCGACCTGTTCTGCCGGGGGGCCAACGAGCTGCTTACCGAGCTGGAAACCCACAGGGATCTCACCCGCCTCACAGTCGATCAACACATAGCCCTCCACTATCCCTTCATCCATCTCTTCTATACCCACAAGGGGAACAAGCACGCCCTCAAACGCATCCAGACAGGACTGTTACTGGCCTGGCAAGATGGCTCCTTGCAGACGCTCTGGCTCAAGAC
The DNA here is from genome assembly GCF_963900955.1 of Aeromonas sp. 9A. Classification (NCBI taxonomy): domain Bacteria; kingdom Pseudomonadati; phylum Pseudomonadota; class Gammaproteobacteria; order Aeromonadales; family Aeromonadaceae; genus Aeromonas; species Aeromonas sp. 9A. Next base: position 541,951 of record NZ_CAWRFG010000001.1, on the reverse strand, counting down.
CTTCAAGCCTGCCCTCGACTTTGCCAGACTGGATAAACGACGGCTGTTCCGGTTGGACAATCCGCAACTCCGGGAGCTGGAGATTGACTACCGCGACTACACCTACGATCCGCTCAGGGGCACCTTTGGCTCAGGAGGCACGAGAAACGGCGAGCCCTGACGCCAGGTGACACAGACGCAGTAACACGGCCGCAGCCACTATATTCAGAAGAGTCTATTTTTCGACAGGAGGTCGTGATGATCTGGTTCTCTCTGCTTCTCCTCTTGTTGACCCTGTCAGCGCAGGCTGCCACACCGACTCTGTTCACCCATATGAGCCCGGAGAGTGAACGGGATCCCAGAGTCACCTATGACCGTGAACTGCTGCGACTGGCGCTGGAGAAGACTCGCGCCAGCCATGGTGACTTTAAACTGCGAGCCGCCCCACCCATGACATTGGCCAGGATGTGGATCAGCCTGCGCTTCAACCACTATCCCAACCTGTTTGCCATGGACAGCTACCGCTCAGACCGTGACATGACGGGGGTCGACTATGTTCGTTTCCCCATCCATCTCGGGATCGTCAGCTACCGCATCTGCTTCGTCAGCCCCCAACAGCAGGCAGCGGTCGCCAGCGTCACCACCCTGGATCAGCTGAAGAAGTTTACTCTCGGCCAGGGCAAGGGCTGGCTCGATGTACAGATCCTGAGGCAGGCAGGGTTCAAGGTGCAGGAAGTAGAAGGCTATGAGCTGCTGTTCAAGATGGTGGCGCGCGGTCGCTTCGATCTCTTCTGTCGCGGGATCAGCGAATTGCCGCAGGAAAAACTGAACCACAAGGAGATCAGGGACCTGGTCATGGATGAGAGCATAGCCCTCTACTATCCCCTGCCCCGGGTCTTCTTCGCCCACAATGCCAATCGGGAGGCCATACAGAGAGTAGAGGCCGGGCTGAAAGCTGCCTGGCAAGACGGTTCGTTGCAAACCCTCTGGCTCAACACCTTCAAACCTTCCCTCACCTTCGCCCACCTCGATACACGCCGCCTGTTTCGGCTTGAGAACCCCTTCATCAAGGGGATAGGCTTCAACTACCAGGCTTACTTCTACGATCCGGTCCACAGTCGGTTCGGGCCGGGCGAGCCATAGCAAGAGGGCGCCAACCGGGCGCCCTCTGTTTATTTGCGGTGACAGCACCAGATCCGAGCGCCACTTTCCCCACCTCAGCGATCTTCTCAGAGGCTGGCGCAGATCTGCCACAGGTCATACTGGATAGCGGCGGCCGTCACTTCACGCCCTGCCCCCGGCCCCTGTATCACCAGCGGGTTGGTACGATAGCTATCGCTCTCGATGGCGAACACATTGTCACAAGGCAGCAAATTGGCGAACGGGTGGTGAGGCTCCAGCGCCTCCAGCCCGACCCTGGCCTTGCCATCGTGCTCGAAGCGGGCGACGTAACGCAGCACCTTGCCGAGGCGCTTGGCTCCCTCGAAGGCGCTCTGGATCGGGCCGTCCAACTCTTTCAGCCTGTCCATGAACTGATCCGTACTCGCCTTGCGCAGGGACACGGGCACCAGGTTCTCCAGCTCGATATCGGCGGAGTCGAGCTCGAAGCCCGCCTCCCGCGCCAGGATCAGCAGCTTGCGCCGCACATCCTGGCCGGAGAGATCCTCGCGGGGATCCGGCTCGGTCAGGCCGTGCTGCCACGCCTCGTCCACCAGCTCGGAGAAGGGGCGCGTGCCGTCATACTGCTGGAACAGCCAGGAGAGGGTGCCGGAGAAAATACCCGAGACCCCCTGAATGCGGTCGCCGCTCTGGCGCAGCATCTGGATGCTGGACTGGATCGGCAGCCCGGCGCCCACGGTGGCGTTGTAGCGCCACTGCACCTGATGATCGCGGCAGGTCTGCTTGATGCGCTGGTAGAACTCGCTCTCGGCGGCACCGGCAAACTTGTTGGCGGCAATGATATGAATACCGAGCTGGGCGAAGTCCGGGTAGTAGCGACTCACCGTCTCGCTGGCGGTCAAGTCCAGGGCAATCAGCGTATCGAAACTGTGCTGCTCCAGCTGGGTCAGCAGTTCGGGCCAGATCAGCGGTTTGGGGTTGAACTTGTCCTGCACCTTGAGGGGATCCAGCCCCTCTTCGTCAAGCAGCCCCCCTTCAGAGCTGAACACCCCGTACAGTGTCAACGCCAGATTGAGCTCATGTTCGAGCCGCGCCTTCTCGCGGGCATAGAGGGTGAGCCAGTGGCCGCCTATGTTGCCCTTGCCAAATACCACCAGTCCGACCCGGGTCGGGCGGCTGAACAGGGCGCTGTGCAGGGCGATAAGCAGGGGCTCCAGCACCACCTGACGCACTACGGCCACCAGGCTCAGGCCATCTCTGGCCACCTGCACGAACTCCAGCGGCTGATCCGCCAGCAACTGATAGAAGCGGTGACACTGCTCTGCGTTATCGGTGACACCGGCGCCCACCAGGGCCACCAGACTGAACCCCTCTTTCTGGATGAGACCGGTGAAACTGCCCTGCAGCTGGAAGTCGCGCAGTATCTCGAACGCCCCTTCCGCCACTTCCAGGGTATAGGCCAGACGCAGTACCCGCCGATCAGGCTGACGCTGCAGGGTGAGCGGGTTGAGGCGGTGGCGGGCCAGATGGGCCTCGATAGCCGCCACCGTCTGCTCATAGTGGGTCTGCGGCAGCACTTTCAGCTCAATGAGAGCGATCTGATCCACAGAGGAGACGATGCGGGCACCACCGGAGCGCGGCGCCCGGCGCAGTATGTGAGTGCAGCCCTCATCCGGGTTGTAGCTGCAGCGCAGGGTGAGACGCTGGCGACTGTCCGCCACCGGTTGCAGGGTGCGCGAATGCAGCACGGACGAACCGAGGCGAGCCAGCTCGTTTGCTTCTGCCAGACTGAGACGCTCCAGCAGGCGCGCCTCCTTCACCCGGCGCGGATCGGCGCTGTAGACACCGGCCACGTCGCTCCAGATGGTGGTGGATTCGCCATCAGCCAGGGCTGCCAAGAGGCTGGCACTGTAGTCGGAGCCGTTGCGCCCGAGCAGCAGGGAGCGCCCCTCCATGTCGGCGGCGATGAAACCGGTCACCACGATGCGACCGGCATGTTCGGCCAGACGGGCCTTGAGCAGTTCACTGGAAAGGGCCGTATCCACCTTGACCAGGGCACCATCCTCGGCACGCAGGAAGCTGCGGGCATCGAGCCAGATGGCCTTCTCACCGCGGCTGGTGAGCAGGGCGGCCAGCAGGCGCGCCGACCACACTTCGCCAAAGGCGAGCAAGCCGTTGCGGGCGAAGCGGTCAAACTGCCCCTCCAGGGTCTTGGCGATCAGCTGCATGTCGTCGGCCAGCTGCTGGCTGAGATCGAGCTGCAGCTCTCCCTCCAGCAGGCCATCGATCAGGCTCTGCTGATAGGCTTGCAGCGCAGAGATGGCTTCACCGGCCGCCTCATCCCCCGCATCGGCCAGCTCCACCAGCTGGATCAAGCGGTTGGTGGTCTTGCCGGCGGCGGAGACCACGACGAGCTCATCCCCGCCAACCTGCTGTTCGACGATAGCGGCGACCCGGCGATAGCAGACCGGATCCGCCAGACTGCTGCCACCAAACTTGTGTACCTGCCGCCGCTTCAACCCTGCTTGTGTTGCCACCGCTATATCTCCTTGCTGCTGTTCCATTACTTCGCCACCTGTTCTGCCAGCTGCGCCTGTTCAAAAGCCTGAGCCAGATCGGCCACCAGATCTTCACCGTGTTCAATACCCACCGACAGACGCAGCAGCTGGGCGCTGATGCCCGCCGCCTGCTGCGCCGCCGGTGTCATGGCCCTGTGGGTCATGCTGGCCGGATGGGCCACCAGACTCTCCACCCCGCCGAGAGACTCGGCTACCGAGAAGAGGGTGAGGGCCGCGAGGAAGGTGCGTAATCCCGCCTCGCTGCAATCGAGTTCAAAACTTAGCATGGCGCCGAAGCCGGACTGTTGACGGCGCGCAATATCATGGCCTGGATGGCTCTGCAGGCTGGGATGATAGATTTTTTTGACCAGCGGCTGTTGCTGCAGGAAGGCGAGAATGCGGTCCGCGTTCTCCTGATGGGCGCGCAATCTGGGAGCCAGGGTGCGCAGGCCGCGCAGGGTAAGGTAGGAATCGAACGCCCCGGAGGTGAGCCCCAGACAGTTGGCCCACCACACCAGTGATTCAGCCAGCGCGGGATCCTTGGCAATGGCCACGCCCCCCACCACGTCGGAGTGGCCATTGATGTACTTGGTGGTGGAGTGCACCACAACATCGGCACCCAGCGACAACGGCTGTTGCAGCAGCGGAGAGAGGAAGGTGTTGTCCACCACCACCTGGGCACCCACCTCATGGGAGGCGGCGGCGATGGCGGTGATGTCCACTACCCGCAGCAAGGGGTTGGAAGGGGTCTCCACCCACACCAGCGCCGGCTTCTGTGTCAGCGCCTCTGCCAGTGCGGCCTCATCCCCCTGATCGACAAACTGCACCCGATAGTGGCCCTTGGCAGCCAGATACTCGAACAGGCGCCAGGTACCGCCGTAACAGTCGTGCGGGGCGATCAGCAGATCCCCCGCCTTGAGCAGAGCCGTGGTTACCAGATGGATGGCCCCCATGCCGGTGCCGGTCACAACGGCGCCAGCCCCCCCTTCCAGCGCCGCCAGGGCATCCGCCAGATTGGTGCGGGTCGGGTTGCCGGAGCGGGCATAATCGTATTGACGGGGCTCGCCAAAGTCGGCAAAGGTGTAATTGCTGGAGAGGTAAATGGGCGGCACCACGGCACCGTGCTGCGTGTCTGTTTCAATCCCGGTGCGTACCGCCAGGGTAGCCTTATGACTCATGCTGCTCTCCTTGGCTTTGTGACTGGGCGATTGATCCGGCTCGATTTCCGATGCAACGTACCGGCAGGGTAGCCTTGTGGGTCATTTCCGCTCTCCTTGATGTGTCTCGGGACTGTGTCTGCGGTTTCTCTGCCACACTCATCCCCGCCATTGCTGGCTCATGGTGAACCACACTACGCCACTGCAAAAAAGCCGTCAACACTTCTGGACGTCTAAATGGCTTTGCTGTTGGATTGCCATTAATTTCCTTAAGGGTTAAAATCCGCGCTCACGGCCAAATGAGAACAGGTGAATCATGGGTACAGAGTGGAACGGCGACTACGTCAGCCCCTACGCAGAACACGGCAAGAAGAGCGAACAGGTCAAGAAGATTACTGTCTCGATCCCGCTCAAGGTGTTGAAGGTGTTGACCGATGAGCGCACCCGTCGCCAGGTGAACAACCTGCGTCATGCGACCAACAGTGAGCTGCTCTGTGAAGCCTTCCTGCACGCTTTCACCGGTCAGCCGCTGCCCTGCGACGACGATCTGCGCAAGGATCATCCGGACAGCGTCCCCGCCGAGGTGCGCGCCATCATGGAAGCGCTGGGCAAAGAGATCGAAGATTTCGACGCAGAGTAATACCTGCGACCTATGCCAAACAGCAATCCCTCTTTGAAGATGACGCGGCCCCGGGCCGCGTCATTGCTATCCGCCGCCTCCCCCTTCAGCCTTCGCCACTACCAGAGCGACATCAGCAGCCACAGCCACGACTTCGCCCAGCTGGTGATCCCTCTCGGCGGTCCCATTGAGATCGAGGTGCAGGGCCAGGGGCGTCGCCTTGCCCCCGGTTTTGTTTGCGTGATAGCCCCCGGCGAACGGCACGACTACGCCGCCGATCCGGCCCTCTCGTTTCTGGTACAGGAGAGCGACTGGCTCCCCGGCGATCTGGCGGCCCGCCCCTTTATCGCGCTGGACGAGCCCCAGCGCCACTACCTCGCCTTCCTGCACCGCATGGTGGCCGAGGGGAGACAGGTCGCCGGGATGGAGCAGGTGTGGCTCTCCCTGCTGGCACAAGGGCAAGGGATGCACTCCTCTGCTCCCCCGCGCCTTGCCGCCCGTATCCTCAAGGTGCAGCACCATATCGAGGCCCACCTCGCCGAGCCCCTTGGCAATGAGCAGCTCGCCGCCATCGTCTGCCTCGGTCAGAGTCAGTTCAAGCACACCTTTCGCCAGCAGCTGGGGATGAGCGTCTCCCACTACATACGGGCACGGCGCATGACACTGGCACGCACCCTGCTTTCCCACACCCAACTGCCCATAGGCGAGATCGCCAGTCGCTGCGGCTACCAGAATCAGGGAGCCTTCGCCGAGCGCTTCCTGACAGAGAGCGGGCTGACCCCTTCCCTCTGGCGCCAGCAAAACGGCCTTTTGCCGTAACAGGGCGGCCAGTCACCGAAGACAGCCAGCGCCGTTTCGAGGCATGCTGAGGCCAATGCAAGGTGTATGAAACGAGGAGCCAAGATGCAGACCATAAGCTGGCAGCAGTTCGAGATGATAGAGCTGAGAGTAGGCACCCTGGTGCGGGTCGAGCCCTTCCCCGAGGCACGCCGGCCCGCCTACAAGGTATGGGCGGATTTCGGCCCCGAGCTCGGGGTGCGCAAGAGCAGCGCCCAGATAACGGATCTCTATCAGCCGGAGGATCTGGTGGGCCGCCAGATAGTCGCCGTGGTGAACTTTCCCCCCAAACAGATAGGCCCCATCCAGTCGGAGTTTCTACTGACCGGTTTCTACCGGGCTGACGGCGCGGTTGTGATGGCCATCCCTGAGCAGGCGGTGGAGAACGGCGCCAAGCTGGGCTGATGCCGTTGGCCCCATGAAAAAAGAGAGGCGACCCCGGGGTCGCCTCTCTCATTTTGTTGCCGCAGCTCGCTGTTACTTCAACAGGCTGAAGATCAGCGCCGAGACCGCCAGCGACCCGGTCAGCAGGATGAAGCCGTTGGTCCAGCCCTGGCGGAAGCGGGCCAGCGCCTCCACCTTGTAGACCGCTATCACAGGCATGATGAAGAGGATCATGGCGATGACGGGGCCGGAGAGGGTCTCCATCAGACCCAGGATACCCGGGTTGATGACGGCAGCCCCCCAGATGGCGAAGAACATCAGGGCGATGCCGAGCTTGTCGGCCTTGGCCAGCGACAGGCCGGTGGGCTTGGCAATCAGGCTCTTGAGGCTCTCGCGGGCACCGAGGAAGTGGCCGAGGAAGGAAGAGCTGATGGCGATAAAGGCGATGAGCGGCCCTAGCGTCACTATCACAGGGTTGTCAGTGATGTTGGCGAGATAGGAGAGCACTGAGACGTTCTGGGCCTTGGCTTCGGCAAGCTGGGCCGGAGTGAGGCTCAGCACGCAGGAGAAGACGAAGAAGAGCACGAAGCCCACCAGCATTATGGTGGTGTTGCGCAGGATCAGGCCGCTCTTGGCCTCGGCCTGCTCGCCATATTCCCGCCGCTGCACGTTGGCAAAGCCGGAGATGGCGGCGGCATGGCTGAAGGCAAAAACGGTCACCGGCAGTGCCAGCCAGACGGTATTAAGGAAGCTGCCGCCATCAAAGGCGGTGACTTCCGGCCACTGCCACTGGGGAATGAGATAGCAGGAGAGCGCCGCCAGAATGGCCGCCAGCGGATAGACCATGAAGGCAAAGGCGCGCAGCATCGCTTTCTCCCCCGCCATCATCACGGCGATCATGGCAAACACCAGCATGCCGGAGAGCATCACCCGGTTCGGGGTCGCCATGCCGAGCTGGTTGACCATGAAGCTCTCGACCGTGTTGGTCAACCCGACGCCGTAGATGAGCAGTATGGGGAAGATGGAGAGGAAATAGAGCGCCGAGATGAGCCGACCGGCCATCTTGCCGAAGTGCTCCTCGGCCACCTCGGTGAAGTCAGCATGGGGACGGGAGGAAGAAAGCACAAAGCGGGCCAGCCCGCGGTGAGCCAGGAAGGTCATGGGGCCGGCCAGTACGGCGACTATGACCAGGGGCCAGATACCGCCCAGACCCAGGTTGATGGGCAGAAAGAGTATGCCGGCGCCGACGGCGGTGCCAAACAGGCTGATCACCCAGTGGGTATCATGACTGCGCCAACGGGCAGTGCTGGTAACGGCTGGCTGGGAAGCAGACAGCTCCTTGACGACATCTACAGATAAACTCATTACTAATCCACTTTTTGTCAGTGTTTTAATCTGAGCATATTGTGGTTTATCAGGATTTAATTCTCAAAATAAGGGACTGAAACATATCACTACCATAACGCGCTCAAGCCAGTGAGATAGGGAATTCAATCGAGATTGGATAATCGCGTAAAACTACAAATAAGAAAAAATGCGATATATAAATCCAAATTTAAATTCATACTCACTTTTTTATTTTGACCAAATGATCGTTCGCAGGATTACCTGAAAATCCATGCCAAATCTTCCCGCTCGATGATGACGTTCCACTGTCATTCACGTTCTTTGCCAGTGGATACTCCTATGCATGCCGGATAAAAGCAGCGGATCACACCAGACAATCAGGCGACCATGAGGTCGCCTGATTGAGTCTTGCGATGAAATGTCAGCCAACTCAGTGAGCGAGGATAGTGCCCCAGGCGAGATCCGGATCTCCCATCACTATGAAGTCCGGGTTCTCCAGCGACTCGGTTTCGTTGTAGCTGAGCGGTTGCAACGCCAGGCTGAGGATACGGCCACCAGCCGCCTCGACGATGCACTGGGCAGCGGCGGTATCCCACTCGCCGGTGGGGCCGAGTCGCACATAGCAATCGGCAGCCCCTTCCGCCACCAGGCAGGACTTGAGGGAGCTGGAACCGAGCGGTATCAGCTCGTAGTTGATGGCCGGATTGAGGCGACGGGTCAGATTCTCCAGCTTCTGGCGACGGCTGATGGCTACCACAAGAGAGTCTGGCTGGTCATGTTCGTGATGCATGGCGCTGATGGGCAAGGTCTCGCCGTTCACCTCCTTGAAGGCGCCGTGACCACGCACCGCCCAGTAGAGCACGTCAGACTCGGGGGCGTAGATGACACCGAGCACGGGGACATTGTCCCGCACCAGGGCGATCAGGGTGGCGAAGTCGCCGCTGCCGGCAATGAACTCGCCGGTGCCGTCAAGGGGATCCACCAGCCAGTACTGCCGCCAGTTGGATCGCTGACTGAAGGGCACATCGGCCGCCTCTTCGGTCAGCACGGGTACATGGGGGGTGAGCGCCGACAGCGCCTGTTTGAGGTAGGCATCGGCAGCAAGATCGGCACTGGTGACCGGGGTCGCATCCTCCTTCAGCTGACGCTCGAACTGACCGCCGTGATAGATTTCGTGAAGGATACGTCCCGCTTCGCGGGCGATCTCCTTGACCCCTGGAACCCAGGCCAACAACTCCTGCATCTTGTTATCCTCTGTTTTTATTGCCTTTGCCCACGTTCGGGCTCGTTTTCCTGCTCCGCCAGCCACTTCTGGGCCAGCAGCAGGGCACTGATGCTGCGCGACTCGGTAAAGTCGGAACGCGCCAGCAATTCATCAATCTGGTTGAGCGGCCAGGGGATCACCTCCAGGGGCTCGGGTTCATCGCCGACTCGCTGCTCGGGGAAGAGATCCCGCGCCAGCAGTATGTCCATCCGGCTGGAGAAGTAACCCGGCGCCAGTGACACCTGCTTGAGGGGGATCAGGCTGTTGGCGCCAAAACCGGCCTCCTCCATCAGCTCCCGGTTGCCCGCCTCGAAGGCGCTCTCACCCGGGTCGATCAGCCCCTTGGGAAAGCCCAGCTCGTAAGAGTGAGTACCAGCCGCATACTCACGCACCAGCAGCAGGGTGTGGGCGTCATACAGGGGCACCACCATGACGGCGCCGCGGTTGCCACCCCGCATCCGCTCATAGACTCGCTCCTCGCCATTGGAGAATTTGAGGTGCAGGGATTCCACCTTGAACAGCCGGCTCTCGGCCACTATCTCGGCCTTGAGGATCTCCGGCTTGTTCTTGTCGAGATCCAGAGTCTCGACACAGATATGCTCGGGCTTGCTCTTGTGGTGGTCACTCATCGGGCGTTGGCTGCTCGTTAAAAAATAGTGCTTCAAGAGTAAACGACTCCCACACCGAACACCACGGGGCAAGGGTGGGAAAACGGACGGAAAAATCCGTTATAATGCCGCCCCGTTTTCCTCCCGAATATTGACACCAAGAGGCCCCATGCCGACCCAGCTGCCCTGGCACCAGATAGACACAGTCCTGCTCGATATGGATGGCACCCTGATCGATCTCCATTTTGACAACCACCTCTGGCAACAACTGGTGCCGGTACGCTACGCAGAGCGACTCGCCCTGCCGCTGGACCAAGCCAGAGCACAGATCGATGCCCACTATCACGCCGTCAGCGGCACCCTCGACTGGTACTGTGTGGATTACTGGAGCCAGACCCTGGGGCTGGATATTCGCGCCCTCAAGCAGGAGATCCTGGAGAAGATCCAGTGGCGGCCCAACGTCATCCCCTTCCTTGCCGAGCTGCGGGCGGCTGGCAAGCAGCTGGTGCTGTTTACCAACGCCCACCCCGCCAGCCTGTCGGTCAAGGATGCGCGACTCGGGCTCGCCGGGCATCTGGACCTGATGGTGAGCACCCACGAGCTGGGCTGGTCGAAGGAGAGCCAGCACTGCTGGCAGGCGCTGGCCGAGCGGCTGGCGTTCGATCCGGCCCGCACTCTGTTTGTGGATGACAGCGAGCGGATCCTGCGCGCCGCCGCCGACTACGGCATCGGCTACCAGCTCGCCATCCAGAACCCGGACAGCCGGCAGCCCGAGCAGAGCATCACAGCCTTCCCGGCAATCCGCGACTACGCCGAGCTGATGCCGCTGGCCGTGTGATGCCAGATGGGGGGCAGGGCTCTCCAAACTGACGGATAAACAGAAGGGCTGCCCAGGCAGCCCTTGTCGATCCCGGGTCGACTCACCCCTGCCACGCCACCAGCTGGTACTGCTTCTTGCCCCTACGCAGCAGCAGGTAGCGGTCAAACAGCCGATCCTCGGCACTCAGCTGCTCATCCTGCCTGATGGTGCCATTGAGGCTGATGGCCCCCGCCGCCAGCAGCTCGCGGGCAATGCGTTTGGAGTTCGCCAAACCGCAGCTGACCAGCAAGCTGACCAGATCGGTTTCGCCGCTGACTGTGCTGCTCGGCATGCCATCTTGCGCCAGCTGGGCGAGATCGCTCTCGCCGAGGCGGGCCACCTCGCCGCTAAACAGCAGCTCACTGATTCGCTGCACCGCCGCCAGTGCCGCCTTGCCATGCACCAGTTCGGTCAGCTCGTTCGCCAATACCTGCTGGGCCTGCTTGCGCCCCTGCCGCTGGGCATCTTCCGCCTCCAGTGCATCAATCTCGCTCAGCGACATAAAGCTGTAGTAGCGCAGGAAGCGGTAGACATCCTCATCCGCGGTGCCGAGCCAGAACTGGTAGAAGGCGTAAGGGGAGGTGAGCGCCGGATCCAGCCAGACGGCACCGCCCTCTGTCTTGCCGAACTTGGTGCCATCTGCCTTGGTGATAAGGGGCAGGGTCATGCCGTGCACCTGCGCCTGATGGAGGCGACGGGTGAGATCCATGCCACTGGTGATATTGCCCCACTGATCGTTGCCGCCAATCTGCAGGGTGCAGCCGAGCCGCTGGTGCAGCACCGCAAAGTCGTAGGATTGCAGCAGGGTGTAGGAGAACTCGGTGAACGAGATACCCTGATCCGGACGGGCCAGTCGCTGGCGCACCGATTCCCGCGCCAGCATGGCGTTGACCGAGAAGTGCTTGCCGATATCCCGCAGAAAATCGAGGGCGGACATCTGCCCCATCCAGTCGCCATTGTTGACCAGTTGCGGGGCCGACAGGCCGTCATCGGCGGGCAGCAGCGCCTTGATCTGGGCCAACAGGCTGGCGACCCAACCCAGCACGGTATCGGCACTGTTGAGGCTGCGCTCGGTTGCCTTGAAGCTGGGATCGCCGATAAGGCCGGTCGCCCCGCCCACCAGCGCCACCGGGGTGTGGCCTGCCAGCTGGAAGCGGCGCAGCATCAAGAGCGGCACCAGATGACCGATATGCAGGCTGCCAGCGGTGGGATCGAACCCGCAATAGACGGTGCGCGGGGTGGCGAGGTGGTCGGCCAGGGCCGCCGGGTCGGAATTCTGGGCCACCAGGCCGCGCTGGATCAGCTCATCGAGCAGGTGAGGGTTGATCATGGGTTCTCCAACAGCAGGGGGGAAAGCCGTCATCCTCGCCGTTCTGGTCGGTGGCGAATATGTCCCCTGAGGGACAGTTTTGTCACTCTCGTGCTAGCATCCAGCCATAGTAGGGAATAGCTCCCCGCCACCGGAAACGTGCCACCATGATCCAGCCATTCACCACAGATGCCTTGACCCGCAGCATGACCGAGGTGGTCGATGCCCTGCACAGCAGCGCCTTTCCTGCGGCGCTGGTGCGGCTGATCCAGCAGCAGGTAGAGTTTGATTGCGCCCTGCTGCTCGGGGTGGGGCAGCGGCCCGTCTACCTCTACGACAACCTCAATCATCAGCGGGCTCTGCTGTTTGATCGCTACCTCACCAGCCACTTCAGTCAGGATCCCTTTATGCAGGCGCTGGAACAGGGCTTGCCTGCCGGCGTCTGGACCCTGGCGCAGGTGTCACAAGGGCGGCTCGATCCCGAATATCGCCACCACTTCTATCAGGCCACCGGCTGGCAGGAGGAGGTGGGGCTGATCCTGCCGGTACGGGACGGACTGACGCTGATGCTGTTTCTCGGCCGCCTCGACAAGCGCAGCACCCTGAGCCAGCGCGAGCTGGCGAGGCTGGAGCAGCTGTTTCCGCTGGTACATTCGCTCTGTCGTCAGCAGTGGCAGCAGAGCCCGCCGCTGCTGCCCCAGAGCAGCGCGCAGCCGGACAGCGCAAGCCTCAAGAGTGCTGTGGAGCAAGCGATGGCAAGTGTGGGGGGCGATAGGCTCACCCGGCGCGAGCGGCAGGTGGCGGAGTTGCTGCTGCAGGGGCTGGATACCGAGGCGATTGCCGCGGCGCTCGGGATTGGCGGCGGCACTGTAAAGAATCACCGCAAGCACCTCTATGGCAAGCTGCGGCTCGGCTCGCGGGCAGAGCTGTTCAATCTCTTTCTGAACAATCTGATCACGGCGCCGGTTGGCGACATACAAACCCCATAACGACATAACCCCGCCGAAGCGGGGTTATTTTCATCATGCGTCCACAACACCAGACAGTATCGTCAGATACGCCCCTGATAGCGCAGCGGGAAACGGCCCTGACCGTCGGGTTGACCGAGGAAGGGCAGTCCCTGCTTCATCTCTTCCGGCAGCTCAGGGCCAGGTTTGAGGGAGCCCTGGAACAGGTACTGGCGATTGGCCTGCAGTTCCAGTTTGCCCATCACCTGCACCGCCTCCGAGCTCTGCTTGAGTTCGGCCACCAGACGGGAGTCGATGCAGGTCAGCTTGATCTCGGGATCCCCCAGCGGCAGCTTGCCGGCCGAGGTGTCTGCATCGGCGCCATACCAATAGAGATTGCCGTAAAGGTTGTCACACCAGGGGTTGCCCTGGGCAAACTGATCGACCTTGAGCTGCAACTGACCCGCCACCGTCAGCGGGAACGGCAGCCGCATGGGCACCCGATCCAGCACCCAGGGTGCGGGCACATTGAGGGTAATGTCGCGACCAAAGGCGGCGCCGTTCCAGCCGACCACACCCTGGCCATTGAGGCCGCTGCGATCGCCGAAACGCAGAGAGACCTCGGGGGCGAAGCGCAGCAGTGACCAGCCGTTGAGCTCCCAGCGCAGCTGGGTCAGCGATTCGCTGGCATATTGCAGCCGGGCGACCTGACCACTCCAGAGGGTGCCGCTCACCCCTTCCAGCTGCACCAGGTTGGGTGGCAGCGGCAGATGGCGCACCACCAGGGTTGCGGGCAACTTCACCAACAGAAAACCGAGATAGGCCACCAGAAACAGGGCGGCGATCAGTACTTTTTTCTTCATAGAAAATGACTCAACTGAAAATGTCTGGCCTTGACCAGGCCCGGAGCCCCACAGGGATGAAATACCGGGCACTCGGCGGCACTCAGTCCGCTGGATGTCATTGGGGACGACTCAACTGCAAGCGTCTGACCTTGACCAGACCCGGGGCCAGATTCTCACGGGCCACCTCGATCACCTGTACCTGGACACCGTGCTGATCGGCGAGGCTCGCCAGCCAGATCAGCAGATCATCGAACGGCACTGTGTCGATCCACACCTGCAGCTCCTGACCCTGGGGTTGCAGACGGGCAATCTTGATCTTCTGGTTGAAGGCAGTGCGGTTCACCACTCCTTCCAGGGTGCCGCTGGTGTCAAGCTGACGGCCCTGACCACCCTGCATCGCCAGCACCTCTTCCCCCTTTTCCTTGAGCCAAGCGAGCGTCTGTTGCTGACTCAGCACCTGCCGCTCGCGCTCGGCGATGCGGTTGGCGATGGGCTGCCAGACGACCCAGTAGCAGAGCCCGATCAGCAGGCAGCTGCCACCCACTGCCACCAGCCGCTGCTCGCGGGCGCTGATGCTGCGCCACCAGCCTTGTAGTTTATCCATCATGATGATTTACCCTTCAGCACCAGTGCCCCTTCAACCTTGCCTTCTGTGCTGCGCACCTCACCCTGCTGCACCTCGAAACGCTTGCCCGCCAGCTCGCGAAAACGCTCTATCTCGGTGAAACCGGGCGCAGTCACCTGCAATCTCAGCTCGCCCCGGGCGGCGTCAAAACGCAGCACCTGCGGCTTGAGACCCGGCACCTCGGCGAAGGTGGGAGCCAGTTCGGTCAGCAACAAGAGCACACCATCCTGCGGCGTCTGCCCCAGCAACTTGAGGTGCTGCGCCATCTGGCTGCGCACGTTCACTATGCGGGTCTCCCCCGGGAAGATGCGGGTGTAGACCTGCCGGATCTCGGCCTTGAGAGCCTTGTCTTGCTCCGCCAGCTGATAGAGATGCACACCGCGCTGGGTCAGCGCCACCAACAGCAGCAAGCCGGCGACCACGGCAACCTTGCGCCACTGCAACCAGTAACGGGAGTATTCGGTTTGCGGCCGGTAGGGGCCCTGCAACAGGTTGGCCTGACAGTTCAACGCCCCTTTGGCCAGCAGCAGCATGGGCAGTTCGGGATCTGCCGCCTGCCAGTTGGCAGTCGGGATCGGCGGTACCGGGGTATGGCTGTGGATGGTAACCGGTTCGGCTTCGACCGCCAGCAACATGGCCAGCAGCGGCTCGTCGGCCACTATGCCCTGGCAAGGGCCCTGGCGCAGCAGCCACTCCTTGCCCAGTTGCAGGGCTGACCAGCCATCGGCGGCCTGAGGCAGCGCCAGCACGTCCGGCAGCAGTTGCTGGCTCTTGAGGCCCGCCGCCTCCAGCCAGCCCAGCCAGGTCTGCATCTTCTCCTTGTCGACCGCCATCAGGTCCACATCGTGGCCCTCGTGGGCCAGCACCACCAGATGCAGCTCATCCACATCGGAGGCGATTTGCTCCTCCAGCAGATAGGGCAAGGCAGCCGCGGCCTGGCGACTGTATTTGCCCGGCAGGCTCACCCGCCGGAAGATAAGGTCGCTGCCCGGCACCAGGGTCACCACGGGGCGGCCACCGGCACGCTCCCGCAGCTCGCCGAGGGCATGGGCCGAGGCCAGAGTACCGGAGGCAATGATCTCCTCCTCCTTCGCCGACCACACCAGCCACTCGACCGGTTGCTGCGCATTGGTCCCCAGACGGATGACCAGACTCTCGCTCACAAATATCTCTCCTGCCATTCCCGTCCGCATCCAAGGGATGGGCGGGAGCGCAGCCTTTGGCTGCTGTCCAATACGGATTCAGAGCGGGTTCGGCCATCAGCCGTCACCCACACCTGTTTGTTATTCGGCGCCACCGCTGAGGCGGCGCAGCATCACCAGCTTGTTGTCCTTGCCACGCACGAAGACACTCTCCAGCCTGGCCCGGGTATCACCGACTTCGGCGATCAATTTGGCTTCGAAATAGCTGCTCTTGACGTCCAGCGCCGCATCCAGCCCCTGGATGGTGCTCACCTGCACCGGCATCTGATCCGTCATCGCTTTTTTATCCTTCCACCCCTTCTGGGGGCGGCTGGTCAGCACCCGTTTGGCGTCATCGAGACCAATTTTGTCCTGATAAAGCGCCACCAGCAGCGTGGCCTGCTCCGGCTTGATGGTGTTGATGTTCACCACCAGCTTGTCGGTCGGCAAGGCGCACACATAGGGCGCCAGCCGGGCATACAGTTTGGCACTCACACCGCGTACTGCCCTCAGCTCATCCGTGCTGATCATCCACTGGTTCGCTGTCAGATAAGGGGGAGTCAGCCCTTCGTAATAGGCATCTTCGGCACCGTAGCTCGAGACCAGCGCCGTATCCTTGTCGGTCCAGTCGCGGATGGCATCGGTCAGCTGCACCGCCTCGTAATCCTCGACTTCGAGCTGCTTGAGCAGGGCGCGAAACGCCTTGACCTGATAGGGCTGCTTCTCGAGATCATCGCCGCTCACCCCGTCTTTCAGGGGCACGCTCAGGCTGTTGAGGTTGAAGCAGGATTGCAGATCCCGCACCCGACCGGTCAGCTTGCCGTCATCCACCGGGAAGACAGCATCCTGCCTGGCCCAGTTCTGGCCCAGGCTCACCACATTGGGGTCGTCTTTGAAATCCTGAGCCAGCACCTTGCTCACCAGGGCTTCCGCCGACATGGCATACCACCATGCCTGCTTGCCGGCAGTGAGGTTGCCGGTGCGGCGCAGTTCCAGCTGCAAGCGACCGCTCATGTTGCTGGCGATGATCACCATCACCGACAAGATGAGCAGCACTACCAGCAGGGCCATGCCGCCCTGACGACCCGGTCTGGCTGCGTGCCATCCCCGATTGCCCCTAGTTGCCATTGTCAGCTCGCTGGCCACCGGCCCCGATGAGGAACTGACGACGACGAATTGTGCCGTCATCTTCAGTGACGGTCAGGAGAAAACGACGATCAATTACCATTGTCAGCCCTCTGGCCACCGGCCCCGATGAGGAACTGACGACGACGAATTGTGCCGTCATCTTCAGTGACGCTCAGGGGAAAACGGCGATCAATTACCATTGTCAGCCCTCTGGCCACCGGCCCCGATGAGGAACTGACGACGACGAATTGTGCCGTCATCTTCAGTGACGCTCAGGGGAAAACGGCGATCAATTACCATTGTCAGCCCTCTGGCCACCGGCCCCGATGAGGAACTGACGACGAATGGTGCCGTAATCCTCCAGATCCAGCTCCACCGCCAGGCCGTAAGGCAGCACGTTGCGCTGGGTCCACTCCTCCTTCCAGGCTCCCTTGTCGTAAAAATAGAGCCGCAGCGCCGTCACCCGATCCAGCATGGGCTGAATACGCGGCTCTGTGCCGATCACCGGATCCGGATAGAGGTAGCTCAGCCGCTCCAGCTTGTGATCCTTGAGACGCCAGCCAACCCGCTGCAAACCGGAGCGTGGCAGCATACCATCTGGATTGAGCCAGCCACCGCGAATGAAAGCCATGCCCCAATCATCGCTCTGCTGGCCGAAACGGGACGCCGCCAGCAGCACCTTGTTGTTCTCGCCATCGATACGGCCACTGCGGGGTACCATCTGGGTGATGTCCCGCTCCATCAGGGTGAAGGCCAGCTGCAACTCGGAGAGACGGGCCTCTTTCTTCTTGGCCACCTCGTCACTGGTGAGCACACCTTGCAACACCTGATAGGCGCCCATGCTGAGGCTGGCGAAGATGGCGATGGCCACCAGCATCTCCAGCAGAGTAAAACCACCCTGACGGCCATGATGCCGAGCTCGCGGCCTGGGTACTGGCGATGGCCTCATCGGCTTCTCCAGCAGAGTGAAATCGTCCTGACTGGACGTCATTTGGATATCGTTGGCCAGGCTCATCGGCTGATATAAGTCCGGATCATGGCCACAGGGCTATCGGCCTTGGGGGCAGTACGCACTTCCATATCCAGCGCCTTGAAGTTGTTGTCGGCGGTGGCGACGCCGCGATAGCGCCAATACCAGGTCTGCCCAGCCATCTTCTCGTCCCCTTCCACCCAGCTGTCGCCGGGCCACTTGGCTTCGAGTTTCTGCTGCACCAGCTGGTTTTCCACCACCCAGGTCGCCAGCGTCTTCTCTTCCAGATAACTGAGTGCAGAGAGGTGTTCGCTGGCGGTTTTCATCACGGCGAGACCCGCGATGGCAAACACCGCCAGTGCGACCATGACCTCGAGCAATGTCATGCCACGGGCGTTCACTCCTCTTCCTCCTCGTCCTGCAGCAGTCGCAAGCGACCGAATTCATCCGCCTTGACAGTCCGAAGGTAGCGCACGTCCTCATTCTGCTGGGTCAGGGTCAATACGAAAGGGCTGAGCTCGCCACCGGGGAAGATCAATACCTGAGGCGTGCGCTCCTTCTCGTCCCGACCCTGCTCGGTTTTCTCGTCGGACTCGGTCCGCCAGCTGAACCCTTCGAGCTCGATGGCCAGCGTCATCTCATCCGGCAGTGTGACCTGCCCCAGGATCTTGTCGTCGGTCAACGCCTGCCATTTGCGATCCTTGGCCCCGCGCTGCATGAACTGCCAGCCGTTCGCCTCGATACACAGCCCCACCAGCCGGCCATCCATCACCGAATACTCCTGTGCCTGTTGCAGGGTCGCCATGAAGCGGCGCGCCTGCTTGTCGAGCTCGCGATCGCCTCTGGCCCCCCCCATGCTGAGGGTGACGGCAGTGGCCACCAGCCCCATCAGCATGGCCACCAGCAATACTTCCAGCAGGGTGAAACCGGCTTGGCGATGACGAGACGAGGAGCCCCTCACGGCAGCCTCGCCCACAGCACCTTGATGGCAGCGCAATCAATCACTTATTGGAAATCCTTCAGATTCCAGTTGCCGATGTCGTCATCGGTACCGGCTTCGCCATCCAGCCCCATGGAGAAGATGTCGATCTTGCCGAACTGGCCCGGGCTCAGCAGCTGGTAAGGATTGCCCCAGGGATCCTGCGGCAGGCGCTTGATGTAGCCGCCGTCACGGTAGCTGCGCGGCTCGGGGGCGGCGGTCGGCTTGTTGACCAGCGCATCCAGGCCCTGCTCCGTGGTCGGATAACGGTTGTTGTCCAGCTTGTACATGTCGAGGGCATTTTCCAGCGCCACTATATCGGAGACGGCTTTCTGCTGGTCAGCCTTCTCCTTGTTGCCCATCAGGTTGGGCACCACCAGGCTGGCCAGGATCCCGAGGATCACTATGACCACCATGACTTCCAGCAGGGTAAAACCGGATTGACGACGCTTTTGCATGACTTACTCCCTAACGAAATGAGATGGCATGAACCATCAACGATTAACTGTTAAACCACGATCGTTCGATTGGATTTGTAGGTTCGAATAGCGAAGCGTATTCGGACACCCGAACCTACAGATTCACCATGTTGTTGAGCTCGAGGATCGGCTGCAGGATCGACATCACGATAAACAGCACAACCCCGGCCATGGAGACCACCAGCAGGGGCTCGAACACGCCGAGGGCTATGTTCACCTGGGTTTCAAATTCCCTGTCCTGGTTGTCCGCCGCCCGCTCCAGCATGTTGTCGAGCTCGCCACTCTGCTCGCCGGAGGCGATCATGTGCAGCATCATGGGCGGAAAAATCTTGGTTTCATCCAGCGCCTTGCGCAGGCTGGTCCCCTCGCGTACCCGTTCGGTAGCCTCACCAATGCGCGTACGGGCAAAGTCGTTGGAGAGCACTTCGCCGGCGATCTTCATCCCCTCCAGCAAGGGCACGGCACTGGCATTGAGGATGCTCAAGGTGCGGGCGAAGCGGGCTGTGTTGAGACCACGGCTGACCCGGCCTATGACCGGCAGGCGCAGTATCACCTGATGCCAGTGACGGCGACGCTTCTCGTCGGTCAGCCACCAGCGCCAGACAAAGCCACCCAGAAACAGCAGCAGCAGGAACCAGAGGCCGTAATGCTGCATCAGCTCGCTGGTGCCGATGAGGAAACGGGTCGTCGCAGGCAACTGCTGGCCCATGTGTTCAAACTGGGCCACCACCTTGGGTACCACGGCAGTGAGCAGGATCGAAATGACCCCGACCGCCACCAGAGTGAGGACTATGGGGTAGATCATCGCCTGCAGCAGCTTGGTGCGCATATGCTGGCGCTGCTCCGTGTAGTCGGCGAGCCGGTTCAGCACCTTCTCCAGATGGCCCGATTTTTCACCGGCCGCCACCATGGAGCGGAACAGCTGATCGAACACGTGGGGGAAGGCCCCCAGCGAATCGGCCAGCGAGTAGCCTTCTACGACCTTGCTGCGCACGGTTGCCACCAGGCTGCGCAGGTGGGCCTTTTCGCACTGCTCGGCCACTGCCCGCAGCGCCTCTTCGATAGTCAGGCCTGCACCCACCAGGGTCGCCAACTGGCGAGTAATGAGGGCCAGCTCGGAAGTGGAGGCACCACGGCGAAACAGCACGAAGCGATTCGCTTCCCGCTTTGCCTTCTCTGTGGTCTCGTTCACCTCGAGCGGGGTCAGCCCCTGCTCGCGCAGTTGCTGGCGTACCTGACGGGCCGAATCACCCTCGGTCACCCCCTGCTTCTGGCGCCCCTTGCTGTCGAGGGCTTTGTATTCAAATGCTGACAATACTCTTGCTCCTCTGCCCTAGCACTGTGACGTCTTGCTATCCCGATTCAAATCGCTTCCCTGACCGAACATCAATCTTCCCGGGTCACCCTCAGCACTTCTTCAAGGCTGGTCTGGCCCTTGAGCACCTTGTCGATGCCATCCCGGCGGATGCTGGGGGTATGGTCCCGGATCAGCCGCTCTATGGCCAGTTCGCCGCTGGCGCTGTGGATCGCCTCGCGCACCGCCTCGTCGATCACCACCAGCTCGTGAATGCCGGTCCGGCCGCGATAGCCGGTGTGGTTGCACTGCTCACAGCCAACCGGGCGCCACACCTGCTGATCCGGTGCCAGCTCCATGCCCATGGCCTCCCGCTCCTGCTCAGTGATGGGGCGTGGAGTGCGGCAATCCGGACAGAGGGTACGCACCAGCCGCTGGGCCAGTACCGCCAGCAAGGATGAGGAGAGCAGGAAAGGCTCTATCCCCATGTCCCGCATTCGGGTGATGGCACCGATGGCGGTGTTGGTGTGCAGGGTCGACATCACCAGGTGACCGGTCAGCGACGCCTGCACCGCTATCTGGGCGGTCTCAAGGTCGCGGATTTCCCCCACCATCACCACGTCCGGATCCTGACGCAAGATGGCACGCAGGCCGCGGGCGAAGGTCATGTCCACCTTGGTATTGACCTGGGTCTGACCTACCCCTTCGAGGTCATATTCGATAGGGTCCTCCACCGTGAGAATGTTGCGATCCCGCGAGTTGATCTCGGAGAGTGCCGCATACAGGGTGGTGGACTTGCCCGAACCGGTCGGACCCGTCACCAATATGATGCCGTGGGGCTTGCGAATGAGTTCGCTGATGATGTTGCGGTTGGCCAGCGTCATGCCGAGCTGCTTGAGCTCGAGGCGCACGTTGTTCTTGTCGAGCAGACGCAATACCACCCGCTCGCCGTAGCTGGACGGCATGGTCGAAACCCGCACGTCCACCGCCCGGCCACCGATACGCAATGAGATGCGGCCATCCTGCGGGACCCGCTTCTCGGCTATGTCCATCCGCGACATGACCTTGATGCGCGACACCAGCAGGGAGGCCAGCTTGCGATGGGGACGCAGTATCTCCCGCAGTACGCCATCGATGCGGAAGCGAATGACCAGCACCCGTTCGAAGGTCTCGATATGGATGTCGGACGCCTCCTCTTTTATCGCCTCGCTCAACATGGCGTTGATGAGACGAATGATGGGGGCATCGTCATCGGCGTCCAACAGGTCCTCGCTCTGGGGCAACTCTTCCGCCAGGGCAAAGAAGTCCATCTCGTTGCCGAGATCTTCCATCAGCTGGCGCGCCTCGGAAGAGTCGCGCTGGTAGTGAGCCATCAGCAACTCTTCAA
Organism: Aeromonas sp. 9A; assembly: GCF_963900955.1. Taxonomy (NCBI): domain Bacteria; kingdom Pseudomonadati; phylum Pseudomonadota; class Gammaproteobacteria; order Aeromonadales; family Aeromonadaceae; genus Aeromonas; species Aeromonas sp. 9A. The sequence continues at coordinate 520,076 of NZ_CAWRFG010000001.1, read as the reverse complement.
ACTCGTCACTGCCAAGCTGCTCCACCTCGAAGGCGCAGCCCGCTACCCGCCGGACTTCCAGCAGGGTTTGCGGCGCGACACCCTGACGACAGATCAGCAGGGGGGTCCCCTGCCGCTCGGTCAGAATGGCACCGAAGTTGCGGGCAAAGGCAAACGGCAGCTCTGGCAGGGCTGCAGGCAGACTCGTTCCGTCAAGCTGGTACGCCGCCATTACTTGTTACCCTGTACGAACGGCTGCACCCCGTCGGCCGTCGCCTGCTGGCGGGCCTTCATCTGTTCGATCTGCTTTTGTACCTCGGGCGACTGGGCCACATCCTGGCCATATTCAGGCAGCACCTGGCGTTTCGGTGAGGTGAGGTAACCCTCCTGTGCAGCCGCCTCCAGCTGCTCGGCCCGGAACATGGTGTACTTGTTGCTGGATATCCCCGAGTAGACGCTGGCATCGCGCAAAATGGTGGGGCGGATAAAGACCATCAGGTTACGCTTGGAGGTCGAATTGGAAGTAGAGCGGAACAGATAGCCCAACACAGGGATATCACCCAGCAAAGGCACCTTGGAAATCTTCTCCTGGGTTTTCTCATCCATCAAGCCACCCAGCACCACGGTTTCACCGCTTTTGACCAGCACGGCGTTCTTGATGGTGCGGGTATCAAAGGTTGGCCCTAGTGTACCGGTACCAGGCGCCTGGGTCTGAGCAACACTCGAGACCTCCTGCTCTATGGTAAGCAGCACCGAATCCCCTTCGTTGATCTGCGGCGTCACCGTCAACTTGGTGCCTACCGTCTTGCGCTCTATGGTGTTGAACACCTGATCGCTGGTGGTGGAACTCTGGGAGCCGCTCTGCACAGGCACTTCCTGGCCGACGTTGAAAGAGGCCTCTCTGTTATCCATGGTGACGATACTCGGGGTGGAGAGAATATCGTTCTTGGTGTTGGTGGAGAGCGCCGTCACCAGTGCTGCCCAATTACCCTTGTAGAAACCGGCGGCCATGCCGTTGAAGTCTTTCGCCAAGGCAGCCAGACCCGTGGTGGTGCCATTATCCTGGTAATCCTTGGCGGCGATGGCCACAGAGCCAATGGGCAGGCTAGTGTCGGTAAACTGGGTACCGCCACCGTTGGTATTGGCCCACTGAACCCCCAGGTTGAGACCGTCACCATCGGCGATTTCGACGATGATCGCCTCCACCAGCACCTGAGCACGGCGGATATCCAGCTTGGCAACCACCTGCTCCAGCTCGGCCATCACATCCGGCTGGGCCGTGATGACCAGCGCATTGGTGGTCTCGTCGGCCGAGATGGCCAGCTTGCCACCCCCTATGCTGGCGTTGCCGCCACCGGCCGTGGTGCCGCCCCCCTTCTTGTCCGCTTCTATGCTGGTGCTGACGCCCTTGAGCACCTCCACCATATCCTTGGCCTTGCCATATTTGAGGTAGAAGACCCGGGTATTGCCCTGGCTCTGCAGGTCGCGGTCGAGCTGGCGCACCATCTGTATGATGCGAGCCCGCGCCTTGGGTTCACCACTGACCACCACGGAATTGGTGCGCTCATCGGCCACTACCTTGGGAGCCAGCAGCAGGGAAGTGTTGCCGCCCTGGGTGTTGCCATCCTTGTTGAGGTTGGTCACCAGTCGCACCATCTCGCCGGCGGAGGCATATTTCAACTTGATGATGTCCACTTCCTGATCGCCCGCCTTGTCGACCCGGCGCACCACTTCCACCAGACGGTTGACCACGGCGGCACGGCCCGTAATGAGCAGCACGTTGGAGGGATCGTAATGCACCACGTTGCCGCCACCGGCGTTGTCGTTGAGCTGACGCAGCAAGGGGGCCAGTTCGCGCACCGAGACGTTGCGCACCGGCACCACCCGGGTCACCATCTCGTCGCCAATGCCCGGGTTGGTCTCATCCACCACGGGGATGGCCGAGGTCTTGGCATCCTTGGAGCGCACCACCTTGAGCACGCCGTTATCCATGGGCACAACGGCAAAGCCATAGACGTCGAGCACGCTCAGGAAGAACTGGTAATACTGCTCTTCATTGAGCAGGTCGTAGCTGCGGACGTTGATCTTGCCGCGCACCGAAGGCTCTATGATGATGGTCTTGCTCAGGTTCTTGCCGACCGTGTTGATGAACTCTTCGATGTCGGCATTCTTGAAGCTGGCAGAATACTCGGTGGCCCAGGCAGAGCCTGCCATTATCAGCGCCGCCGCGACCGTGGCAAGACGCCAGCTCTTCCCTTTATTTATCATTCTTGGTGCTACTCCAAATCATTATTCTGACAAGCCGACATAAACGTCGTAGAGCTGTCCCTGCCGTTCGACGGTGACGGTCATTTCCGTGGCGCCAGCCACCTGCTGCATCGCCTGCATGGCCTGAGCGTTATCCCGCAGATCCAGACCATTGATGCTGACCGCCATATCATTGGCGACCAGACCGAGTTGATTGAACAGTTCTGGATTGCTGCCCGGATTGAGGCGATAGCCGACCATGCGGCCATCCACTCGTACCGGTGAAATATTGAGGTAATCGGTGATCTTGCCGGGGTTGCCCAGCAATTCGCTGCGCACCGAGGAGAGCTTCTCATCCGGGTTGCCCTGCTTGGGCAGGGGTTTGCCGTACTCTTCCCCGTCTAGCATCAGGGTCTCGTCACGCGCGTCACGTTCTATGATGACGCGGTCGGCAAACACCTGGCGAACCTTGGCCTGGGTGCCATCGATGAAGTCACCTATGCCATAGGAATTTTGCACACCGCTGTGGGCTATGATGGCGATGGACTTGGCGGGATCGGAACTGGCCAGCACACCGTTGAGCTGCGCATTGAGCTGGGTCTTGGGTGCGTCGGCTGCGACAGCATCGGCCGCCCGGGCCTGCTGCTTCGCCTTGCCAAACAGTGCCAGCCGGCTGACGCCGCCGAGATCGAGCCGGGCCTTGTCCTGACCCTGACTGCCTGCCTCGGCCGGTTGCCAGGGCTGACTGCTCTGCTGGCTACCGAGATCCAGCAGACGCCAGGTGAGACCGGCGCACTGGTGGGCCAGCAACAGCAGCAAGAGCCAGAACAGGGGCTGGCTGAAACGGGAGAGCGGCACGGTTTTGCAACGGGCCAGAAGGGAGCTCAACAAGTCATCCCTGAACGGTAGCGTCATGTTTATCAATATATTCTGGCTTCCAAATCGGTTGGCTATTGTGTACGGCAATGGACCCAGAGACAACCGACCGGATGGTATCAAGCTGTGAAAATTGACATTCCGTCACACCATCAGCCCCCCTGTTTCTATCCCGAGGCCTGCCTCTGGTATAATCAGGCTCCCCTTTCAGCCATCCCGGAGTCGATTCATGCCGAATCCCGCAGAAACCACAACCCAGGTCCGCCTCGACAAATGGTTGTGGGCCGCGCGTTTTTACAAGACCCGCAGCCTGGCCCGCGATCAGATTGAAGGGGGCAAGGTGCACTATAACGGCCAGCGCAGCAAACCTGGCAAGGCCGTTGAAGCCGGCGCCCTCATCCGTGTCTGGCAGGGCCAGGACGAGCGGGAGGTACGGGTACTGCAAGTGAGCGAACAGCGCAAGTCCGCCCCGCTGGCCCAGCTGCTCTATGAAGAGACGGAAGCCAGCCTGAAAAAACGGGCCGAGAACAGCGAGGCGCGCCGCTTCAACAGCCAGTTTGCCCCGAGCCCCGAGCGTCGCCCCGACAAGCAGGAGCGGCGCCAGCTGATCAAGGTCAAGCAATACTGACTCGCCAACGTGGCCCTTTTATGACGACAGGCAGCGAGATAAGTTCCTAACCACCTGTTTATTATTGTTTTTATCTATTCACCTCACCTAAGAACCCAGGAATGCATGATGAGTAACCAAGATCTCCTGTATCGCTATCTGTTTGAAGAGTACGAAGTCCGGGGTGAGCTGGTCCAGCTGGATCACACCTACCGCCACGTGGTGGAAGCCCAGAGTTATCCGGTGCAGGTGCAAAAATTGTTGGGTGAACTGCTGGTCGCCACCAGCCTGCTGACCGCCACCCTCAAGTTCGAAGGCTCCATCACTGTGCAATTGCAGGGTGATGGCCCTGTCCGTCTGGCGGTGATCAATGGTGACAACAACCAGCAGTTGCGCGGCGTGGCCCGCTATGAGGGGGAGCTGCCGAGCGATGGCAAGCTGCAGAGCCTGATTGGCAACGGCCAGCTGATCATCACCATCACTCCGGAGCAGGGCGAGCGCTATCAGGGCATCATAGCCCTGGACGCCGATACCCTGGCGGGCTGTCTGGAGCACTACTTCGCCCAATCCGAACAGCTGGCCACCAAGCTCTGGATCCGTACCGGCTACCACCAGGGTGAACCGCGCGCTGCCGGCATATTGCTGCAGGCACTGCCCGCCCAGAGCGAGGATCACAGCGCAGATTTCGATCACCTGACCCAGCTCACCGCCACCATCAAGGATGAAGAGCTGTTCGGGCTGGAAGCGGAAGAGATCCTCTACCGCCTCTACCACCAGGACAAGGTGCGAGTGTTCGATCCCCAGGCAGTCGAATTCCGCTGCACCTGCTCCCGCGCACGCTGTGAAGGGGCCCTGCTGCAGATAGAAAAGGAAGAAGTCTTGGAGATGGTGCAGGAGCTCGGCAAGATCGACATGCACTGTGATTATTGCGGCGCCCAGTACCAATTTGATGGGATCGACGTCGAAACCCTGTTCAGCAGGGCTCCCGATAATGATGCAAACAAGTTACACTAATTGAAGGCGGGCAAAACCCGCCTTTAACTTAAATAACAAAAAAATACCCTATTTTATAAAGTTTGATGGCGATCTCTAAACTCTACCACCTAAGTGATAGGATGAATGCCAGATAGAACCCTACCAACCTCTGAACCCAGGAGAATACAATGACAATCGTGGCAGAACCCACCCTGGCCCAACAATTAGAACTGGACCAGTACGGCATCAAAAACAGCCAAGAAATCGTTCGCAACCCCTCTTACGACCAGCTTTTCGCGGAAGAGACACGTTCTGACCTGGAAGGGTTCGAGCGCGGTGTAGTGACCGAACTGGGCGCCGTTAATGTCAACACAGGTATCTTTACAGGCCGCTCCCCGAAAGATAAATATATCGTCAAAGACGCCACCACCCAGAATACTGTGTGGTGGTCTGACCAGGGTAAAAACGATAACAAAGCCATTACCCCGGAAGTGTGGTCACATCTGAAATCCCTGGTGACCAAACAGCTCTCCGGCAAGCGCCTGTTTGTGGTCGATGGCTTTTGCGGTGCCAACCCGGATACCCGTCTGGCCGTGCGCGTCATCACAGAGGTGGCCTGGCAGGCTCACTTCGTCAAGAACATGTTCATTCGCCCGAGCGATGAAGAGCTGAAAGCCTTCAAACCTGACTTCGTGGTGATGAACGGTGCCAAATGCACCAACCCGAACTGGAAGGAACAGGGTCTCAACTCCGAGAACTTCGTTGCCTTCAACCTCACCGAGAAGATCCAGCTCATCGGCGGCACCTGGTACGGTGGCGAGATGAAGAAAGGGATGTTCTCCATGATGAACTACTTCCTGCCCCTGCGCGGTATTGCCTCCATGCACTGCTCCGCCAACGTGGGTCAGGACGGCGACGTTGCCATCTTCTTCGGCCTCTCCGGCACCGGCAAGACCACCCTCTCCACCGATCCCAAGCGTCAGCTGATCGGCGATGACGAGCACGGCTGGGACGATGACGGCGTGTTCAACTTCGAAGGGGGCTGCTACGCCAAGACCATCAAGCTCTCCAAAGAAGCCGAGCCGGACATCTTCAACGCCATACGTCGCGATGCGCTGCTGGAAAACGTGACCGTTGCCGCCGATGGCACCATCGACTTCGATGATGGCTCCAAGACCGAGAACACTCGCGTCTCCTACCCCATCTATCACATCGAGAACATCGTCAAGCCGGTCTCCAAAGCGGGTCATGCCAACAAGGTGATCTTCCTGACTGCCGACGCTTTCGGCGTGCTGCCTCCTGTTTCCAAGCTGACCAAGGAGCAGACCAAGTACCACTTCCTGTCTGGCTTCACCGCCAAGCTGGCCGGTACCGAGCGCGGCATCACAGAGCCGACTCCGACCTTCTCCTCCTGCTTCGGTGCGGCCTTCCTCAGCCTGCATCCGACCAAGTACGGTCAGGAGCTGGTGAAGCGGATGGAAGCGGCCGGCGCGGAAGCCTATCTGGTCAACACCGGCTGGAACGGCACCGGCAAGCGCATCTCCATCAAGGATACCCGCGCCATCATTGACGCCATCCTGGACGGTTCCATCGAGAAGGCCGAGACCAAGATACTGCCGGTCTTCAATCTGGAAGTGCCGACCGCACTGCACGACGTGAACCCGGCGATCCTCGACCCGCGTGACACTTATGCCGACAAGGCCGAGTGGGATACCAAGGCAGAGGATCTGGCCCAGCGCTTCATCAAGAACTTCGAGCGCTTCACCGACAACGAAGAGGGCAAGCGCCTGGTCGCGGCAGGTCCGCAGCTGTAACGCCAGCACCCGTCTTCTTGCAAACTCCAATACCGGTCAGCCCTGCTGACCGGTATTTTTTTAACCAGATGGCGGCGTTTGATCCCCGCCAAACCTTGCCTTGTGGGCGGTTGCGCGTTAGATTCAGCCCAACTTTATACAATATACAATTTTGTAACGATTCCCCTGTGACCCGACCATGACCCCACCCTACAAGACCCGAACCCAGATGGTGATGGAGAACCTCCGCGGCCGGATCCTGCGTGGGGAGTTTGCCGCCGGCGCCCCTCTTCGTCAGGATGCCATCGCCAAGGAGCTGGCGGTGAGCCGCATTCCGGTGCGCGAAGCTCTGATGCAACTGGAGGCCCAGGGACTGGTGAAATTCGAGGCCCACCGCGGCGCCGTGGTCACCATGCTGGACGCCTCGGCCATCGAGGAACTCTTTTATTTGCGAGCCCTGCTGGAAGCCGATACCCTGTTTCACGCCGTCGACCTGATGACGGAGGAGACCTTTGCCAAGGCAGAGGCCATCCTGGCCCAGTTTGATCAGGCGCTCGAGTCAGGCACCCAGATCGAACACTGGGCAGAGTTGAACCACAGTTTTCACGCCACCCTCTATCAGGCTGCCGGTCGCCCCCAGGCGCTGGAGCTGATTGCCCAGATCAATCTGAGCTGTGACCGCTATGTACGCTTCGAGCTGCTGTTTGCCAGCGACGGAGTGGACAAGGCCGAACGTGAGCACGCCCAGTTGCTGGCGCTGTGTCGCGCCCGCCGCAAACACGAGGCTGTGGTGCTGCTCAAACAACATATCGAGGCGGCTGGCCAGTCGATCAAACGGATCCTGGACAGCGGCCACAACCACTGAACACTCACATCACTACAATCTGGCATTAACGACATGAATCATTTCGAGATTATTGAAACCCGCGTCGCCCAGGTCAGGGCCGCTCTGGCCATTCAAGAGCTGGACGCCTTCATAGTCCCCCACGATGACGAGCACCTGGGCGAATACATTCCCGCCTACGCAGAGCGTCTGGACTGGATCACGGGTTTCAACGGCTCCGCCGGGCTCGCCATCATAATGGCGCAGCGGGCGGCCCTGTTCATCGACGGTCGTTACACGGTGCAGGCCCGCATGCAGGCACCGGCCGAGCTATTCGAGTTTCTTCATCTGAACGAAGATCCCCATGTGCAGTGGCTGGCTGAACAACTGCCGTCCGGCTCCCGGGTCGGCTTTGACGCCCGCCTGCACAGCCTGGCCTGGTATCAACACGCCAAGGCCCTGCTGACCGAACGCGGCATCGAGCTGGTACGGGTCGATGAGAACCCCATCGACCTGCACTGGAGCGATCGCCCCGCGCCGACCAAAACCCCGGTCATTCTCTACAGCGAAGAGCTGGCAGGCCAGTCGAGCCAGGCCAAGCGCGAACTGCTGGCCACAGACCTGCGCAAGCGCGGGCTGGATGCCGTACTGCTGACCCAGGCCGAGCCCATCAACTGGCTGCTCAACCTGCGTGGCCGTGACGTGGAGCGTCTGCCGGTAGTGCTGGGTTTTGCGGTGCTCTACGCCAACACCAGCATGGATTTCTTCGTCGACACCGACAAGATTGACTGCATCGCCTTCTCCAGACATGTGGGACAGGATGTCTCCGTCTACCCCATCGACAAGCTGGGTGACGTGCTGCAACGCATTGGTGAAAACCAGCAAAGAGTACTGGCCGACCCCAACACGGCCAACGCCTGGACCCAGCTCATCATGGAAGAGGCAGGCGCCATCCTGGTGGCCGGTCAGGATCCGACCATGCTGCCGAAGGCGTGCAAGAACCCGGTGGAGCTGGCCGGTATGCAACGCGCCCACCTGCGTGACGGCGTCGCCGTTACCCGTTTCCTCGCCTGGCTGGATCGGCTGATCGCCTCCGGCGAATTCGAGGGGGTGGATGAAGGCACCCTGGCAGATCAGCTGGAAGCCTTCCGTCACGAGCAGGAACACTACGTCGAGCCGAGCTTTGACACCATTTCGGCGCTGGGGCCCAACGCCGCTATGTGCCACTACCGTCACACCAACGGCACACCACGCCCCTTCGGTCAGGACAGCATCTATCTGGTGGATTCCGGTGCCCAGTATCTGGACGGCACCACTGACATCACCCGCACCGTCAAGGTGGGTGAGGTGACTGACGAGCACAAGGCCATGTTTACCCGGGTGCTGCAGGGCCATATCGCGCTGGATCAGGCCCGCTTCCCGCGCGGTACCGCCGGCATCCAGCTCGACGTGCTGGCCCGCATGCCCCTGTGGCAGGCGGGTTACAACTATGACCACGGCACAGGCCATGGTGTCGGTCACTTCCTGAGCGTGCACGAAGGCCCCCAGCGCATCGCGCCCAAGGGGAGCCTGGTGGCGCTGCAACCGGGCATGGTGCTCTCCAACGAACCGGGTTACTACCGGGAAGATGCGTTCGGTATCCGCTGCGAAAACCTGGTGGTCGTGACCGAACAGGAACAGATGGGCGAACTGGCGATGCTGGGCTTCGAGCGCCTGACTTATGTGCCGTTCGATACCCGCCTCATCGATCGCAGCCTGCTGAGCCCGGCCGAGTTCCGCTGGATCAACGAATACCATGTCGAGGTGTTCCGCCGCCTGAGCCCCCTGCTGGAGGGCGAGGATCTCCTCTGGCTGGAACAAGCAACCAGCCTCATCTGATGACACAGGGCCTGCGGGCCCTGTTTTTTGCCTCCCGTCTTGACCTGTATCAACACCCAGTCCCCTCAGGTCAGGACAATGACCGCCATGAAACCCCATGATCCCGACTCAATGCACAGCACTCGTACCAGCAAGGTACCCGAGCACCCCAGGCTCAAGCGGGAGCAGCAAACGGTCAGCGCCATGATCCGCCTCTACTGCCACCACCACCATCAGGATCCCGCCTGTCGGCACTGCCAGCAGTTGCAAGCCTTCGCCCACCAGCGACTGCGGCGCTGCCGTTATGGTCACGGCCACAAACCGACCTGCGCCAACTGCCACATCCACTGCTATGCCCCCGCCATGCGCAAGCAGATCCAGCAGATCATGAAATGGAGCGGTCCGCGCATGCTGTGGCGTCACCCCTGGCTTGCAATCCGTCACCTGCTCGACCGCTGGCACAAGACTCCCAGATTGCCCAACAGCAGACCATTGCCACCCTAGTCGCTCATTCCCGATTCATCTTGCTGTTGCTAGAATGCGGACTCTCGGCTTTACGGAGGATAGAGATGGACTGGCTTATCCGCTTGCGTCAGCGCCGTGCACTGACTAGTTATCTGAAAATGGCTGTGGTCCTGGTCAAGGCATATGGCCCACAAGAGCAGTACAGCGCAGGTCAATTGCTGACCCAGGCGTTGCGGTACAAGCTGCGGACCCGCTGGCTGAGCTACTACTTTGCCCTCTACCGACATGAAACAGACCCGCAACTGGTCGAATCATGGCAGCTGAATCAGCACAGCCTGTCACTGTTGCGCCAAGAGCTGGCTGAGAGCCTGTTCCAGGGGAAAAATGCGTTCACTGCCCTGGATGTGTACCGGCTGAACAACTGCACATCATGGCATGGCGGCACAGACCGCAAAGTACAAACACCAGGCGCCACCTTCCGCCAATATTGACCCCGGAGTCCCGATGCATACCCCACCCATTCTGCGTGTCGCCACCCACGCCGACATGCACGCCATCTGGCAGATAGACGTCAACATCTTCGGGGAGGATGTCTATCCAGGCTTCTTCTTTCGCCAGGCCATGGATCTCTGGCCCGAGCTGCTGCTGGTGGCCGAACTGGATCGCAAGCTGCTTGGCTATGCCCTGGGTGGATTGGGACAGGATCGGTCGCAAGGCTGGCTGCTCTCCCTGGCTGTGTTGCCCGAGGCGCGTGGCTTCGGTCTCGCCGAGCGCATGATGCTGCAGCTGGAGCAGGCACTGACCCAGGTGTTGGTCGAACGGGTCAGACTGACGGTGGATCCGGCCAATCCGGCCAAACGCCTCTACTTTCGACTCGGTTATCAGCAAGTTGCCGAGGAGCGCGACTATTTCGGTCCGGGTGAAGATCGCCTGCTGCTTGAAAAAAGCCTCGGCTAATCCCGCTGCAGGCGTCGCCTCCCGCCAGTAAGCCTCATAATTGGTTACACTTTGCTGGTTTCATGCTCAATCCGGTTGGCGTAAAGTTGCACTCACTGACCGAATTAACCAGATTAGATGCTTGCCCAGGAGGCCCACCATGTTGAAACGTATGACCCTTATCGCCTTGTTGGCCGCCACCACTGCCACCACCCTCAGCGGCTGTGCCAACAGCGATGTCTACTCCGGCGATGTCTACACCAAGGATCGTGCCAAGCAAGTCCAGACAGTGAGCTACGGCACCATACTCTCCACCCGCCCGGTCAAGATCCAGGCCGATGAGAACTCTCTGGTCGGCACCATAGGCGGCGCCGTGGTCGGTGGCCTGCTCGGCAGCACCATTGGTGGTGGCCGGGGCAGCGACATCGCCGCCGCAGGGGGTGCCATCGCAGGTGCCGCCGCCGGTAAAGCTGCCGGCGACAAGCTCAATCAGGTTGACGGCGTCGAGCTCGAGATCAAGAAAGAGAACGGCGAATCCATCGTGGTGGTGCAAAAAGCCAGCCCCACCTTCGTACCTGGCGCTCGGGTACGCATGACCCAGGGCAACGGCAGCATCAACGTGGCAGTGGTGAACTAAGTACCAACCACCAAACGCCCACGAAAAAGCCCTCGCACTGCGAGGGCTTTTTTTATCGTGTTTTCCAGCCAGGGTTACTGACGGATCAGGCGGAAGATGGCGTAGCCCGGATGCTTGGCATCGTCCATCGGCAGCGTGGACTTGTACTCCAGATCCGCGCCGGCCAGTTGTTTGGCCTCCTCGCGGGGAGAGGAGTAGAGCCGCACGTCCACGTTGGCGGGCAGGGCCTTCATGTGCCAGTTGTTGTTGGCCGCCGGGCTGAAACCACCCGGGTTGTCGGCAGACTGGGCCTTCAGGTACTGGGCAATGATCTCCCGCGTCTCGAAGGGATCTTCATGCACTATGTTGCTGCCGTCTATGCCCGGGAAGTGGCCGCCACCGCTGGCGCGGTAGTTGTTGGTCACCACGTAGAACTTCTGGGCCGGGTCAATGGGCTGGCCGTTGAAGGTGAGTGCACTGATGCGCTGGCCGTCGCTGACCTTGTCCCCTTCCTTGTTGTAACGGGCCGGCTGGGTGATATCTACTTCATAGTTCACGCCATCGATCACATCGAAGTTGTAGGTGGGGAACTTCTCGTTCACCAGCCACTGCACCTCTGTCTTGCCGGTGTCGATCTGGTTGAACTGACCGGCGCTCATTTCCAGCCACTCCTTGACGGTGGCTCCGTTCACTTCGACCACCTGCAAGGTGTTCGGATAGATATAGAGGTCGGAGACGTTGCGCAGGGAGATGTCGCCCTGGGCCACATAAGTGAAATCATTGATGCCGTTGCGACCGCCACGGAAGGGGGCCGCCACCGACAAAATGGGGTAGGACTCCTTGAGCAGACCGTCTTGTTGCAGCTGTTCGGCATAGCGGCGCTGGGCATCGCTCACCAGTTGCACCGAAGGGTCGTCCTGTACCAGAGCGAAGAAGCTGTGGATGGAGGAGGTGATCTTGCCGAGCGGTTCATCCAGCCACTGGTTGGTGGCATCGTGATCCGCCTGCACCAGATCGACGACCCGCTGATCCACGGCGCTGCCTTCGCTGGAATCGATCTTGCGCAGGCTGGCCTGGCTTTGCTTCACCTGCCACTTGCCCTCAACCTGCTCCAGGGTGAGGTCTATGATGCCCAGATGGTTGCCCCAATAGCCTGGCATCACGGTCGGCACGCCGCTCAGGGTGCCGGCCTGGTTGTCCACCTCCGGCAGATCCGGGAAATCACCGGGGAAGTTCTTGTGGGCATGCCCCAGCATGAGGGCATCTACCCCTTTTACCTTGGCCAGGTGCCAGGCGGAGTTCTCCATCATGGCTTCGTAGCTGCTGGCGTTGATACCGGTGTGGGCGACCACGACCACTATGTCGGCGCCCTTGGCACGCAACTCGGGCACATAGTGGTTGGCGGTCTCGACCATGTCGGCCACCACCACCTTGCCTTCCAGATGACGCTTGTCCCACTGCAGCACCTGCGGCGGGGTCAGCCCCAATATCCCCACCTTGACGGTCTGCTCCTGCCCCTTGTCATCCTTCACCTTGCGCTCCAGCAGCAGGTAAGGGGTGAACTTGTTGCCACTCCAGTCTATTTGCCCCTTTGCATCGCGCTTGAAGGCGCCCGCCTCGAACACGTTGGCGTTCACATAGGGGAACTTGGCACCCTGCAGTGTCTTGGTGAGGTAATCCAGCCCGTAGTTGAATTCGTGGTTGCCCAGGTTTCCGGCGTCATAACCCAGCTCGTTCATGGCCTTGAACACGGGGTGGGCCTGCTTGTCGAGGTAACCGGCGCCCGATTGCTCGAAGATGTAATCCGCCAGCGGCGTGCCCTGGAGCAGGTCACCGTTGTCGAGCAGCAGGTTGTTGGGGTTTTCCGAGCGCGCAGCACGGATCAGCAAGGCGGTACGGGAGAGGCCAAATTTGCGATCTTCCTTGTTCTGGTAGTAATCGTATCCCAGCACATTGGAGTGGATATCGGAGGTCTGGATCAGACGCAGGGCAACCGCGCCCGGTTGCGTCTTGCTGTCGTTTTCATTGCTACAGGCAGACAACAGCACTATGGCTGCAATAGCACCCAGCTTCATGGTTTTATTCACTGTTTTTTCCCTTTTATTATGAGTGTCGCTTTACCAGCGACGGGAATTTAACAGACGAATATGTCATGGCATGAAGCCGGGATTAATTTTTATGAGGTGTGGCACAAAAATAGCCTTATGAGGCCAGCAAGGCCCCGCTCGCCAGTTGCAATGCCAACCCCAACATGATTAAACCAACAATAGTATCAATAGCTTGCTGCACCCGGCCCCGTGCAAGCCAGGGCGAGAGTGCGGCCGCACCAAAGGCGAGACTGTAGAACCAGACCAGGGAAGCCAGCATGGCCCCTGCCGCAAAAGCCGGGCGCAACGGTTCGGCAAACTGGCTGCCAAAGGAGCCGAGCAGCATCAGGGTATCCAGATAGACATGAGGATTGAGCAGGGTCACCCCGAGCGTCATGGCCAGCACGCTCTTGACCCCCATCAGCCGGGGTGAATCCACCAGCGCAGCCCCCTGCCCTTGCCAGGCACTGCGCAGGGAGCGAATGCCGAACCAGCAAAGAAACAGCACACCACCCCAGGTCAGCAGCGCCAGCCCGATGGGACTGGCTGCCAGCAGGTTGGCCCCGCCGAATACCCCAATCCCGATCAGGATGAGATCACACAGACAGCAGAGCGTCGCAGCCAGCAGATGGTGATTGCGATGTATGCCCCGGCTCAGCACGAAAGCGTTCTGGGCACCGATGGGAATGATCATGGCAAGGCCAAGGGTGAAGCCTTGCAGAGTGGTCGCGAACATGGATAAACCGTCCAGAAGAGTGAGTGGACGGCACTATAAAGGGCGGTGGGGTGTTCAGAGAAATTCATTAATCTGCTGAGTGATTCATTTCTCTAATCAAGCGGGATCCTGAGGGCAGGGATGAATTCCATCCGGCACCAACTGTCAATTGCATGATCTGACAATTGTGAGCCTGTCGCTCTGCCCCGAGAATCATTGGGTTTTATTGCATCAGCTTGGGGAAGTTGGTGACAACGACCTGCTCCAGATTGGGCAGCAAAATGCCACTGCTCACCCCCTTGGCGATGGCCTGGTAGCGATTCATCGACCCCGTTTTACGGGTGACCTGATTGAGGTGGTAGTTCACGGTACGTTCCGTGATCCCCAGGATGCAGGCAATTTCACCCGACGTTTTCCCTTCGCTGGCCCAGAACAGGCATTCGGTCTCACGGTCAGTCAGGGCCTCCTGAGGGTCATCTTCCCGCAGACTGACCCGCACAATCCGGATCGCCGCCTCGAAGATGTAGTTGGACATCCAGGAGAGGATGGGCGAGGACTCCAGCAGCAGATCGCTTGACGCCCGCTCGGCAGTGATGAACGACAGTATGCCGTTTTCCCCCGCCGCACCGTGCAGCGGAAACGAAATACCGTTTCGCAGCCCGAACTCCGCCGCCAACCCCATCACATCCAGACTGCCCTCTTGCAGAAAACGCGCCCGTTCATCCAGTCGGTTCCAATAAATGGGCAAGGTCTGCTTGCGGGCCAGCTGAATGATGGGATCACAGGCCAGCATATGGTTGGCCGTATAGGCCTGCACCCAGGAGTCAGGGCACTGATTGAACAGCACCACCTTGGGCCTTTGCATCGACATGGGAATGATCAGTGCGAACCGATAGTAGTCATAGCCCATACCGAGCGTGAATCGACCGATCAACTCGGCCAAACGATCCCCGTCTGTTACCGAAGTGAAATGTTCGAGGTACTCAAGCAGTTGGTCTTGTTTCATATGCTAGCCCCCCTGGCCAGGGCCTCGATTATAGCGCCGAACACTGAAATGGAGACATCTGAATGCTTGTTTTCAAAGGAAAATTAAAAGAACACCCCAGATGGGAGGTAGAAAACGAGCTTTATCGCTTCCGTAATCGCGTCTTCTCCGATCGTCTCGGCTGGGATGTGGAGTCTCACCGTGGTCTGGAGCAGGACAGCTTCGACACCCCGGACACCCATTGGGTGCTGATCGAGGACGAAGAAGGCCTGTGCGGCTGCATCCGTCTGCTCAGCTGCGCCCAGGATTACATGCTGCCCAGCATATTCCCCACCGCTCTCGCCGGGGAGATGGCACCACGCAGCAGCGATGTGTGGGAACTGACCCGCCTCGCCATCGACGCCAACCGGGCGCCGCGCATGGGCAACGGGGTGAGCGAGCTGACCTGCGTCATCTTCCGCGAGGTTTATGCCTTCGCCAGGGCGAAGGGGATCCGGGAACTGGTCGCCGTGGTCAGCCTGCCGGTGGAGCGTATCTTCCGCCGTCTCGGCCTGCCCATAGAGCGACTCGGTCACCGTCAGGCTGTGGATCTGGGTGCCGTGCGCGGGGTCGGAATCCGCTTTCATCTGGATGAACGTTTCGCCCGTGCCGTCGGCCACCCCATGCAGGGCGAGTATGCCGATGCCAGGGAACTGGTCACCGAGTAAACGCCACATAAAAAAATCCCGGGATAAGGCCCGGGATTAAAAGTTCTCGCTATGGCCCGTTTCCACCCCATGCAAAAACGGACGCAAAAGAGTATCTCCTGAATACCTTTTGACCACCACTGTCACATCTCGCAGTGACAAACCCGCTTTCACCCCGCACACCACGCCAGCCGTGCCTCTCGGCGATCCGGTCAGAGTTTCGTTGTCGTCCTGCCGTCACTCCAGTAGCATCTCTTCTCAATACCCTCTCTGATAAGGAATGCTGATGAAGGCGTTGGACTACAAGCTGCTGCTGGCGCTGGATGCCGTGATGCAGGAGCAGAACTTCGAGCGCGCCGCCCAGCGCCTGCACATCACCCAGTCCGCCATCTCACAGCGCATCAAGCAGCTGGAACAGCAGTTTGCCGAGCCGCTGCTCATTCGCAGCCAGCCACTGCAGGCGACCCCTCTTGGCCAAAAGCTGCTGGCCCACTACCGCCAGGTGCGCCAGCTGGAACTGGAGCTGGCCGGCGAGATCGCGCCCGACGAACCACAGGCCCCGATCCGGGTCAGCATAGCGGTCAACGCCGACAGCCTCGCAACCTGGTTCCTGCCAGCCCTCGCACCTCTGCTGGAGCAGCACCCCATAGAGCTGAACCTGCTGGTGGATGACGAATGCCGCACCCTGGATCGGGTACGCGAGGGTCAGGCCTTCGGTGCCGTCAGCCTGCACGGCCAGCCACTGGCGGGCTGCTGCGTGGACGAGCTCGGCGAGATGCGCTACCTGCTCACCGCCAGCCCCGCCTTCGTCGCCCGTCACTTTCCCGCCGGGCTCACCCCGGCGGCGCTGGCAAAGGCACCGGCGGTGGCCTTCGATCAGCGCGACGACATGCATGTGAGCTTCATGGCGCGCCACTTCGGGCTGGAACCCGGCGGCTATCCCTGCCACACGGTGCGCTCGTCAGAAGCCTTCGTCGCCATGGCCGAGCAGGGACTCGCCTACTGCCTCATCCCGGAACTGCAGATCCGCCAGCAGCTGGCACAGGGGAGACTGCTCGATCTCAGCCCGTCACATCACCTCATCGAGCGCCTCTACTGGCACCGCTGGTTACTGGAGCGCGGGTTGCACAAACGGATCTCCCAGCGTCTGATCAGCGAGGGGCGCCGCGCACTGCAACCCGGTTGACGGGGCCATTCACCTTGGCTTTGGAGGGGTAAAAACGTATAGTGCTGGGCGATCCTTCATCAGGTCTCCACCCAGTTTTTCCACTTCAGGTTCCTCACTTATGTTCCAAGACAATCCGCTGCTGGCCCAGCTCAAGCAACAAATCCGCGAAAACATCCCCAAGAAAGAGGGTGTTATCCGCGCCTCGGACCGGGGCTTCGGCTTTCTGGAAGTCGATGAGAAGACCAGCTATTTCGTGCCGCCCCCCTACATGAAAAAGGTGATGCACGGTGACCGGGTGAGCGCCCTGATCCGTACCGAAAAAGAGAAGGAAGTGGCCGAACCGGATGCCCTGCTGGAGCAGGCAGTGACCCGTTTCGTCGGTCGCGTCAAAATGTTCCGTGACCGCCTCAACGTGGTGCCGGACCATCCGCTGATCAAGGATGCCATCAAGGCCCGCGCCAAGAAGGGTCTGGATGAGAAGTCCTTCAAGGAAGGGGACTGGGTGGTTGCGACCCTCAAGCGCCACGCCCTGAGTGATGGCAACTTCTCTGCCGAGATCATCGAAAAGATCGCCGATCAGGAAGACCACAATGTGCCCTGGTGGGTAGTACTGGCTCGCCATAACCTGGCCCAGATAGAACCGGCGGATCTGCCGGAGTGGAAGGTTATCGAGGAAGAGGAGCTGCCACGTACCGACCTGACCGCGACCCCCTTCTTCACCATTGACGGCGCCAAGACCAAGGACATGGATGACGCCCTGGCCATCCGCAAACTGGACAACGGCTGGGAGCTGCTGGTCGCCATCGCCGACCCGACCGCCTATGTGGCCGAAGGCAGTGAGCTGGACAAGGAAGCCGCCCAGCGCGCCTTCACCGTCTACATGCCGGGTCGCAACGTGCCCATGATACCGCGCACCCTCTCGGACGAGCTCTGCTCCCTGAAAGAGGGCGAGGAGCGCAACACGCTCTGCGCCCGCCTGCTGATCGCCGAAGATGGCCTGCTGCTGGAGGAGACTGAGTTCTTCGCCGCCCGCATCATCTCCCATGCCCGTCTCAACTATGACGAGGTCTCCGACTGGGCCGAACAGGGTAAACCTCTCGAGATCGACGCCGGCGTGATGGCCCAGCTGCCGCTGATGAAGGCCATGACGGAGGCGCGGATCAAGTGGCGTACCGAGCACGCCCTGGTGTTCCCGGACAGACCCGACTACGACTTCGAGCTGGGGGAAAATGGCGCAGTGCTGGCCATTCACGTGGAACCGCGCCGCATCGCCAACCGCATGATCGAAGAGTCGATGATCGCCGCCAACATCTGCGCCGGTCGCGTGCTGGGCAAGAGCGTCGGCTACGGCATCTTCAACGTCCACACAGGGTTCGATGAAGAGTCCCTCGACGGCGCCATCGACCTGCTGAAAAGCGCCGAGGCCCCGTTCGAGCGCGACGAGATCGCCAGCCTGACCGGCTTCTGCGCCCTGCGCCGCTGGATAGACAACCTGGACACCCGCTGGCTGGATGGCAAGATCCGCCGCTTCCAGAGCTATGCGCTGATGTCCTCCGAACCGGGTGCCCACTACGGCCTGGGGCTGGATGCCTATGCGACCTGGACCTCCCCGATCCGCAAATACGGCGACATGGTCAACCATCGTCTGCTCAAGGCCGTCATCGCCGGCAAGACACCGGGCGATCGGCCGAGCCAGGAACTGACCGAGCACCTGACCGCCTGTCGTCGCCTGCACCGCATGGTGGAACGCGACATCGGCGACTGGCTCTATGTCCGTTACCTCAAGGCTGCCGCCGGCACCGATCAGGTGTTCAACGCCGAGATCATCGACGTGATGCGCGCCGGTCTCAAGCTGCGCCTGCGCGAAAACGGCGCCGTTGTCTTCATGCCAGCCCGTCACATCCTGGACAACAAGGATCGACTGGAGTGCAACTGGGACAACGGCCGTGTCTACCTGGACAAGACCGAAGTGGTCTATGAACTGGGTCAGGTTATCGAGGTCAAGCTGAGTGAAGCGGTGGAAGAGACTCGCTCCCTCATCGCCAAACCGGCAGTGGAGCTGGTACCAGGCCCGGCACCGGAAGCCCCGGTGGCCGACAGTGCCGTAACCGAGAACACGGTAGCCGAAAGCACTGAGACACCAGCCGAGGCCGCCCCCAAGGCGGAATAAGCCAAGCCTCTACAGCTCGATGCAAAAGCCCGCAACCCTGCGGGCTTTTTTATACCCCTTGTTTATGGCTGGCAGGAAGACGATGCCCTCGCCTTCAGCACCCTTGAGCCAACAGACGAGCGCTCTGATGAGCGGTTGGCCCGACGAGGAGATGGCCAGGAGTGCAATGACCTTCTAGCTGTCATGGCATTGACCGGCTTTGGGACCGGGTTATTCGGAAACCTCACTGACCGCTCGGCGGACGCATGGCTTGCCCCGGAGCCTGCCGACCGAGGAGGTGCGCCCCCTTGGCCACCTGTGGCTTGCTTATTTTTCACACCGGGGATAAGGTGAATACCGCAAACGAACGAACGTTCGCTCATAAATCTTGAACAAGCATAGGGGAAACCGGCCATGTCCATCAATCACAACCGCCTGGAGCAGAGGCGGGAGCTGATCATCCAGGCAGCCCTCGGCTGCTTCATCGAGCGGGGCTTCCACCAGACAGGGATGCGCGACATAGCCGCCGCCGCAGGGGTGAGTCTGGGCAACCTCTATAACCACTTCGCCCGCAAAGAGGAGCTGATCGCGCTGATCGCCTCGCTGGAAGCCGCCGAGTTGCAGCCCCTGCTGGATGAGCTGGATCAGGGCTCCGCCCACGCGGCACTGGCCCGCTTCGCCGCCGGCTATCTCGCCTGGTCGCAGACGCCGGAGAACCTGCTGCTCGGCACCGAGATCCTGGCCGAGCTGACCCGCCACCCCGAGATGGCCGCCACCTTCGCCAGCAACCAGCGCCAGCTGTGCGATGCCCTTGCCAATACGGTACGGCGGGGACAGCTGGAGGGATGTCTGGAGGCAAGACTGGACCCCGCTCTCACCGCCCAACTGCTGCTGGACGGGCTGGAAGGGCAGGCACTGCGCGATGCACTTGCTCTCCATCCGGATCAGCCCTCAACGGCGCAACGACTGCCACAGCTGCTGGACCTGCTGCTGGGACCGGCCAACTGAGACATGGATTCATCTCCTGCGAGGCAAGCCGATCATGACATCGTCATCCAATAGATTGGAGGGACTGGATCTGGCTCGCGCCATGGCCCTGCTCGGCATGGTGCTGGTGAACTTTCGCATCGCCATGGGTGTACTGACAGGCGGACCTGACTGGCTCAAACCCATGCTGGATGCGCTGGAGGGTCGTTCTGCCGCCAGCTTCGTGGTGCTGGCCGGCATAGGTCTCGGTCTCTCGACCCGCAAGCTGAGCTGGCCGACGGCCATGCAGCACACCGCCAAGCGGGCGCTGTTTCTGCTGATCCTGGGACTGCTCAACTATCTGGTGTTTCCAGCCGACATCATCCATTACTACGCCGTTTACTTCCTGCTGGGGGCTTGCTGCCTGCGGTTACCCTCCCTCTGGCTGCTCTCCCTGATCCCCCTGCTGGCAGCGGGCTTCGTCATCCTGCTGTTTCACTTCAATTACGATCAGGGCTGGCAGTGGCACAGCTTCAGCTACCCCGAGTTCTGGACCCTGAACGGCTTCGTCCGCAATCTGCTGTTCAATGGCTGGCACCCTGTGGTGCCCTGGCTGGGCTTTCTGCTCTACGGCCTCTGGCTGAGTCGTCAGGCCCTCGCGAACGCGAGCGTACAGAGATGGCTGCTGGCCGGCGGTGTGGGGGCCATGGTGCTGGCCAGGGGGCTGTCGCTCTGGCTGCTGACACTGTTCCCCCAGCCCGAACTGGCCCCCCTGCTCGCGACCGGGCCCATTCCTCCTGCCCCGCTCTACCTGCTGTTTGGCATGGGGGCGGCCAGCACCCTGATCGCGCTCTGCCTCTGGCTCGGCCGCGCCCTGCCCACTGCTCGCTGGTGGCGAGTCTGGCTGCCGGTCGGACGGCAGACGCTGACACTCTATATCGCCCATATCATGCTCGGTATGGGCGTACTGGAGGGGCTGGGCTGGCTGCAGGGGCAAGATCTGCCCGAAGTGGTACTGGCCGCCACCCTCTTTGCCCTGACGGCTCTGTTGTTCGCCAATCTGTGGAGCCTGCGCTTCGCCAGAGGACCACTGGAGGGGGTAATGCGCCGCTTGTGCGGTTGAATGCAAATCATGAAAAACTGAAAGTGGGTTACAAACCTACTGATTCATTGGCGATTAATGAGCAAATACTATCTATCCATCGTTATCCCTCTCGGATTTTGCATTTCACACATCGACCCGTTTGAATACAAATTAAGTATTCGTGACAGCCATCACATTGACAACGGGTTTGCGCAAACCAAAAAAGGTGACTCAAGTCACACTAAATGAATAATGGCGGCAAGAAAGATCGAAATGTAGCCAAACTACAGAGCCTGAATGTGATCAGGGTCACTACCGAGGGAGGGGGTATGGCTGGGTATTTGAGAGGTGCGTCACAAGACACCCCGTTTTCAGCCTAATTTGATCACAAGCTGGTAGATTGAAGTTGCTTAGACGACTGGGATGGGGGTTCGGCAAAACCCGTCATCCCGACTACCACTTTTAATCAAACAGGCTTAAAACGGGGTCCCGACATGTTATCACCGGATACCAAAGTCAAGATACAGAATTTTGGACGCTTCCTGTCCAATATGGTCATGCCCAACATAGGCGCTTTCATCGCCTGGGGCTTTATTACCGCTCTCTTCATTCCCACCGGCTGGCTGCCAAGCGAAACCTTGGCCAAGCTGGTCGGCCCCATGATCACCTATCTGCTGCCGCTGCTGATTGGCTATACAGGCGGCAAGCTGATGGGCGGTGAACGGGGCGGCGTGGTCGGTGCCATCACCACCATGGGCGTGATCGTCGGTACCGACATCCCCATGTTCATGGGTGCCATGATGGTCGGTCCGCTGGGTGGCTGGGCCATCAAGCGCTTCGACAAAGTGATGGAAGGGCGCGTCAAGAGCGGCTTCGAGATGCTGGTCAACAACTTCTCCGCCGGTCTCATCGGCATGTTGCTGGCTATCCTCGCCTTCTTCGTGATCGGTCCCTTCGTCAAGGTGCTCTCCGGCGTACTGGCGGGTGGCGTCGGCTTCCTGGTGGAAAACCACATGCTGCCGCTCACCTCCATCTTCGTTGAACCGGCCAAGATCCTGTTCCTCAACAACGCCATCAACCACGGCATCTTCTCGCCGCTGGGGATCCAGCAGGCGACCGAACAGGGCCGATCCATCTTCTTCCTGATCGAAGCGAACCCGGGCCCGGGCATGGGCGTGCTGCTGGCCTACATGGTATTCGGCCGTGGCGCCGCCAAGCAGTCCGCGGCTGGCGCCTCCATCATTCACTTCTTCGGCGGCATCCACGAGATCTACTTCCCGTATGTGCTGATGAACCCGCGCCTCATTCTGGCGGTGATCGCCGGTGGCATGACAGGGGTCTTCACCCTGACTCTGTTCAACGCTGGTCTGGTCTCCCCTGCCTCACCGGGTTCCATCTTCGCCGTGCTCTTGATGACGCCGAAAGCCTCCCTGATCGGGGTTGCCCTCTCCATCATCAGCTCGACCCTGGTCTCCTTCCTGGTCGCCGCCGTGTTCGTTCGCGCCCAGCAGCCGGAAGCCGACGAGGCCGATGCCCTGGGTGAAGCCACCCGCAAGATGAAGGCCATGAAGGGCGGCAAGCCCGAAACCGCGGCGGCCAAGAAGCCGGGCGGCGAGCTGATGGCGGTGCGCAATATCGTGGTCGCCTGCGATGCGGGCATGGGATCCAGCGCCATGGGTGCCGGCATGCTGCGCAAGCGGGTGCAGGCCGCCGGGCTCGATATCAGCGTCACCAACCGCGCCATCGATCAGCTCGACGATCAGGTGGACTGGGTCATCACCCACAAGGATCTGACCGAGCGGGCCCGTCGCCATGCGCCGAACGCCCACCATATTTCCCTGACCAACTTCCTCGACAACGGCCTCTATCAGGAGCTGGTGCAGAACCTGACACTGGCGGCCAACGATGACGTCGCCAACCCGCAACTGCTGGTCGCGGCCAACGACGACAACTACGAACTTCAAGCGGCTGAAGTGTTCACCCTGAGCCGTCACGACGTGCATCTGGGGCTCAAGGCCGACAACAAGGAGGCCGCCATCCTGACCGCTGGCAGACTGCTGGCGGAACGGGGCTATGTGGCACCTGATTACGTCAACGCCATGCTGGAGCGCGAGCAGCTGGTCTCCACCTACCTCGGCGAGTCCATCGCCGTGCCCCACGGCACCATAGCCGCCAAGGAGTTTGTGAAGCGTACCGGCATCGTCATCTGCCAGTATCCGGCCGGTGTCGCCTTTGGCGAGGCGGCGGACGAGGTGGCACGACTGGTGATCGGCATCGCCGCCCGCAACGACGAACACATGCAGGTAATAACCCGCCTGACCAATGCACTGGATGAACCCGGTCTCATCGACCGGCTGGCCAGCACCACGGATCCCCAGGAATTTCTGGATCTGCTGGGTGCCGAACAGGCTGCGTAATCATCCTTCATCGTCTTTGGTTGTAGAGGTTAATATCATGAAAACATTGCATTTTGGTGCCGGTAATATCGGTCGTGGCTTCATCGGAAAACTGCTGGCCGACGCCAGCCATCAGGTCACCTTCGCCGACGTCAACGAGACCCTGATCGATCAGCTCAACCACCGCCAGGAGTACAAGGTGCACGTGGTGGGGGCGGATCAAAAGCTGGACGTAGTACGCAACGTAGCGGCGGTCAGCTCCGCCGGACACGAGGTGATAGCCCGTATCATCACCGCCGATCTGGTCACCACGGCGGTCGGCCCCAACATTCTGGACAAGATTGCCAGCACCCTGGCCAAGGGGCTGCAGGCCCGTTTCGATGCCGGCAACCTGAGCCCGCTCAACGTCATCGCCTGCGAGAACATGGTGCGCGGCACCAGCCACCTCAAGCAGGAGGTACTCAAGTACCTGCCGGTCGCGTATCATGCCACGCTCGAATCCTGCGTCGGCTTCGTCGACTCGGCGGTGGATCGCATAGTGCCGCCTGCCGCGGCCAACGACGATCCGCTGGAAGTGACGGTGGAGAGCTTCAGCGAGTGGATCGTCGACCAGACCCAGTTCAAGGGCGAACTGCCCCAGGTGGCGGGCATGGAGCCCACCGACAACCTGATGGCCTTCGTCGAGCGCAAGCTGTTCACCCTCAACACCGGCCATATCGTCACCGCTTACCTCGGCAAGTTGCGGGGCTACCGCACCATTCGTGAGGCGATCGAGGATCCGGTGATCCGCAGCAAGGTGCGCCGCACCATGGAGGAGAGCGGTGCCGTGCTGGTGAAACGCTACGGCTTCGACCCGCGCCTGCATGCCGCCTACATCGAAAAGATCCTCTCCCGCTTCGCCAACCCCTATCTGGTGGACGAGATTGACCGGGTCGGTCGTCAGCCGCTGCGCAAGCTGGCGGCGGGGGATCGGCTGGTGAAGCCGCTGCTCGGCACGCTGGAATACGGCCTGCCCAACGAGCAGTTGCAGGAGGGGATCGCCGCTGCGCTGCACTATCGCAATGCCGATGACCCGCAGGCGGTGGAGTTGCAAGCCCTGCTGGCGGAGTTGGGCCCGGCCAAAGCGCTGGCCCGCGTCACCGGACTGGATGAAGAGAGCGAGGTGGTTCGCGCCATCGTCGCCCGTTACGAAACCCTGTAATGACCCTGCTTGCGGCGCATTCAGCCACCACTGATAGCGTCCCAAGCGCTTGAATGGCAAGGGAATGTGCCCCATATGATAAAAACCGGGAGAGAGGCCCACTCTCTCCCTGTCAGCTGGACCCTATACACCTATGACCACACACCAGGAAGATGAAGTACTGGAACGACTGAACGAGCAGGATGGCCCCCGCGGCTTCTTTCTCGAAGCCGTGACCATCCTGGAAGAGGCGGTCGACTCCCTGATGCGACGCGCGTTCCGTCAGGAGGAGTATGCCGTCAAATACGCCATCGAACCCCTGCTCAACCAGAGCGGCCCCCTCGGCCAGCTGGAGGTGCGCCTCAAGCTCATCTTCGCCCTCGGTCTCATCTCCCTCGAGCGCTATCAGGATATCGAAGCCTATATCAAGATCCGCGACTTTCTGGTGCGCGACACCAAGGATTACCGTTTCAGCGACAAGCCGATCCGCGACCTGCTCGACCGCCTGCACGGGGTCAATCAGGGCGGCATGATGAAGCTCGAGCCCCCCGCCAGCGAAGAGGATTGGGCCTTCTACCAGATGCAACTCAACCGGCTCGATCAGGTGGTGCGCTCGGCCCTGGTGCTGGCGGTGGCCGACTGTGTCACCGACCTTCACAAAGAGAGCCCCATCTAATTCGACGGATAATGGCTACGTAGCGCCCCCCACTCCTCTGCGGCCACGCCCTTTCCGGCCCACCATGACGCCGACTGTCGCGCAGCTCCCCGCGGCACTTGCTCCCGACCTCTGCGGGTGTCAATCTGGCCATCTTCCCCGCTACACTTCCTCCAAGCTCATTACCTGAATCGAGGTCTGCATGACTGCTCTTTCCCTGGCCGGGATCGCCCTGGTCTCAGTGCTGGCCCAGTGGCTCGCCTGGTCGCTACGAGTACCGGCCATCCTGTTTTTGCTGCTCACCGGCTTGACCCTGGGCCCGGTCAGCGGCCTGCTCGACCCCGATGCCCTGCTCGGGGATCTGCTGTTCCCACTGGTTTCCCTGTCGGTGGCCATCATCTTGTTCGAGGGTGCCCTGACCCTGCATCTGACGGAACTCAAGGGGATCGGCAAGGTAGTGCGCAACCTCTGCTCCACTGGCATGCTGGTCAGCTTCGCCGTCATCGGCAGCGCCAGTTACTTCCTGCTAGGACTGGACTGGCGGGTCGCCATGCTGCTCGGCGCCGTGCTGGTGGTGACCGGCCCCACTGTGGTTGCGCCCATGCTCAACGTGATCCGTCCCACCCGGGAAGTGGACCGCATACTGCGCTGGGAAGGGATAGTCATAGACCCCATCGGTGCCCTGTTTGCGGTACTGGTGTTCGAGGCGGTGCGCCTCGGCAGTCAGGGCGATCTGCTCAGTCACACCCTGCTGGCGCTGGCAAGAACCGTCGGAGTCGGTACCCTGATCGGGGTTGGAGCCGGCTGGCTCACCACACTGCTGATCCGCAAGGACTGGCTGCCGGTCAGCCTGCACAAGTTCGGGGTATTGGCGCTGGTGCTGGTCACCTTCAGCCTCTCCAACTGGCTCAGTCACGAATCCGGCCTGCTGGCGGTGACCGTGTTCGGCATCTGGCTCGCCAATCAGGAGGGGCTGGATCTGGAGGAGGTACTGGCGTTCAAGGAAGATCTCGCCGTCATCCTCATATCCAGCCTGTTTATCCTGCTGGCGGCCCGCCTCGATCTGGCCCAGCTCTGGCAGCTCGGCCCCATGGTGCTGGCACTGCTGTGCGTGGTGCAGTTCGTGGCGCGCCCGCTCTGCATCCTGGTCTCGACCTGGGGCTCAGATCTCTCCTGGCAGGCCCGCGCCCTGCTGAGCTGGATAGCGCCGCGGGGCATAGTGGCGGCGGCGGTCAGTGCCTCCTTCGCCATCAGCCTGCATCAGGCCGATATTCCCGATGCGGACAAGCTGGTGCCCCTGGTGTTTGCGGTGATCATCTCCACTGTGGTGTTGCAGAGCCTCACCTCGGCGCCGCTGGCGGGCCTGCTAGGTATGCGTCAGAGCGCCCCCAACACCTGGCTCATCATAGGTGCCAACTCTGTGGCCAGGGCCATAGGCAAGGCGCTGGCGGATCAGGGAGTCCCTGTCTATCTTTCTGATCCTGCTTGGGAATTTTACAAGCAGGCACGCATGAGCAACCTGCCCTGCTATTTCGGCAACCCCCAGTCGGAACATGCCGAGCTGCATCTGCCGCTCACCAGCATAAGTACAGTGCTGGCGCTCTCCCCCAACCGTCACAACAACGCCCTCGGCGTACTGCACTTCGCCCACCTCTACGGTGAAGAGAAGGTCTACTCCCTGCGCTCCAGCGAACAGCACGGCAAGGCGAACCGGGAGAGTGCCACCTTCCGCGCCCGCCAGAACCTGTTCGGGCCCGATATCAACTACGCCCGCTTGAGCGGCCTGCTGAGCCGGGGCGGCCAGATCAAGGCGACTCGTCTGAGCGACACCTTCGACTGGGTGCAATATCAGGATGCCAACCCCGGAGCCATACCGCTGTTCGTACTGGATGCCAGGGCGCAGCCCCGCATCGTCACAGGTCCAGTCACGCCCCTGTCAGGAGAGTTGCTGATCGCCCTGCAACCGCCCAAGGAGACCGCCAGCTCATGAGTGAGACAGAGCACTGTCACAACCCGCTGCTCGCCCCCCTGCTGACACTGCTACAAGAGGCGGCGGCCAGCTACAAGGTGCACGAACTGCTGGCCGCCCTGCGCCAGCAAGGGGCCATTCCCACCCTGGCCGGGGATGAACAGCTGCAGCTGTTTCGGGTCAACTTTCTGATCATGAATGCCCTCTACCAGTTGCAGGCTGAGCTCTATGACGCTGGGTGGTGGCTGGTGATCAGCTCCCTGGATATCCGGCTAGAGCCCCTTACCGGGGCAACAGATACTCGCCAGAGGTTGGCCCTCGGCCAGTCTCTGCGCAACTACTACCTCGACTGGCAGGTGTTCTGGCAGACCGACCGGGAAGAAGTGGAGGCTCTGCTCAACCGCTTCTGGCGCACTTATGACGGCGCGGGACACAGGGCGGAAGCGCTGGCCCTGTTCGAGCTGACTGCCGATGCCAGCCAGGAGACAGTCCGCCGACGCTGGCGGGAGCTTGCCCTGCAACACCATCCGGATCGGGGTGGCGATGCAGAGACCTTCATCCGCATGCGCTGGGCCTGGGAGTGTCTGAACACGGCCAGATGAATCAGGCAGATTCAGCCACTAGACTTGAAGAGGCGCTATGAGTCACAGGAGGACGTCATGACAGTCAATGAACTTCGCCAGCTCTATCAGCAGCAAGCCTTCAAGGAAGCCGAAATACTGCAAGATGCCATACTGCCGGGCTGGATCGTGGAGTTCAGAGGGCAAGATGGCCGCTTGTACGAGATGACTGACACCCTGGGTTGCCCCCTTTCGTTCGGATCGGTCGAAGAGGCCCGCCAGCACATTCATCTGGTGGCAGACTGCCCCATCCAGGTCGAGCATCTCTATCGCTTCTTCGAACGCTGATAGAGACACATGATCAAAAAAAGGCTCCTCGTGGAGCCTTTTTCATTCTGGCTGCAGGGGGTCTGCCACCTTGCCCTCCAGTCGCCTGACCGGCTTTTGCAGGATCAGGTTGGCGGGATAGGTGACCAGATCGCCGTTGTCATCCCGTACCCGCACATAGAAGAGACCGATCTCGGTGATGACGCCGGTGACGGAATCATCCTTGTCGAGGATGCGGATCCGGTCGCCAATCTTGTAGGGAAAGGCGAAGAAGATGGTGATGCTGGCGGTGATGTTGGAGAGGATCGACCACTGGGCCACCATGGCCACCCCGAGCACGGCGAAGAAGGAGGAGGCGAGCACCACCAGCCGTGAAAAATCGAGCCCCCATACCCCGGCCAGGATCAGCAGGGTGGCGCAGCCAAGCAAAAAGTGGAACACGTGCTCCACATAGAGCACCCGGTTTTCACTCACTTGTCGGGTATGGGCCAGCGCCAGCAGGCTCTTGTGAATGAGGCTGCGGATCAGGGTGTGGCCCAGCAACAGCAGCAGGGTCACGCCAAAAGATTGCCAGGTTGTCATGATTGTTCCTTACCACCAGCGTCTGTGTTTGAGCCAGACCGCCAGCCCGGTGGCCAGCGCCACCAAGGATCCGCAGAAGACCCAGAATGCGGTCGGGCTCTCGGCCCCAGGAATACCGCCCAGGTTGATGCCAAACAGACCGGTCAGGAAACTGGCGGGCAAGAACAGCAGCGCCATCACCGACATCTGGTAGGCGCGGCGGTTGGTCGCCTCCGCCATCAGGTTGTTGATCTCGTCCGCCAGCACACCGGTGCGGGCCACGCCGGCATCGAGATCATCGAGCCAGCGGCGCAGACGGTCAGCGATGTCGAGCAGGCGGCGGCGGTCATCTTCGTCCAGCCAGCTGATCTTCTCGTTGGCCAGACGCGCCACCAGATCCCGCTGGGGGGAGAGGTAGCGGCGGATCATGATGAGTTGCTTGCGGATCCGCGCCAGTCGGCCGTTGGCGGGCAGGTCGCGGGCCAGCACATGCTCCTCCAGCTCCAGGATCTGATCGTGTAGCTCTTCCACAAACTCCCCCGCCCTGTCAGTCAGGGCATCACACACCTCCACCAGCCAGTCGGCCGGGGTATCGGCACCACCGCCCTGCGTCAGCTGGTTGAACACGTCCTGCTCGGAGAGCAGCGGACGACGACGGCTGCTGATGATGAGATCCGGCGTGATGAAGATACGCAGCGCCACCATCTCTTCCGGCCTGTGATCATTGTTGTGATTGATGCCGCGCAGGATCAGCAGCACAGTCTCTCCCATCCGCACCAGCTTGGGCCTGTTGCTCTGGCCGAGCAGGGACTCCTTGGCCGCCTCATTGAGCAAGGGGGTTTGCAGCAGCCAGCGGGCCGCCTCCGGATTGCCGTAATCCAGATGCAGCCAGCCGGGGCTCTGCCCCGGGATCTCGCTCCCCGCCGCCAGTGGCTGCATGCCACCCTTGCCATCCAGGGTCAGGGCATAAATCACATCACTGGGTACCCGATCCATCCGCTCGTCCTTTTCATTCAGTCTCATCGGGCCAGCTTACACTAAAGCCCGGCCTGACTCAGCCCCGGGGCAGCCGCTCCTCACCAGCCGTGCTAAGATGCGGTCCTCGTTTCAGACACAGGAAACCATGCCATGCCCATCTGGGTTGATGCCGATGCCTGCCCCCTCCCGGTCAAGGAGATCCTTTACCGCGCCGCCCACCGCGCCCAGGTCGTCACCACCCTGGTGGCCAATCAGGGACTGCGAGTTCCGCCCTCCCCCTACATCAAAACCCAGCAGGTAGAGAAGGGGTTCGATGTGGCAGATCATGTCATTGCCCAGCAAGTCATACCGGGGGATCTGGTGATCACCGGCGACATTCCCCTCGCCTCCTGGGTCATAGATGCCGGTGGCGAGGCGCTCAATCCCCGTGGCGAGATCTACACCCGCGAGACCATACAGGCCAGACTCGGCATGCGTAACTTCATGGAAGAGCTGCGCTCGGCCGGGGTGCAGACAGGCGGCCCGGCTCCCTTCAACGCCGCCGACAAGCAGCGCTTCGCCAACGCTCTCGACAAGTGGCTGCTCAAGGGCAAGCTGAGCTGATCCCGCCTCCCCGGCTTGCGGCCGGGGATATTCATGCCTATCCCCTTTTGCTTAATTTTTCCTTAAGTCTGACGCCCTAACCTTGCGGCTGTTCATCCCCCACCCGCAAGGAACCCGCAATGAAACTGACACCACTGCTGTTACTGCTCCCCCTGTTTAGCGCCACTGTACTGGCCGGCCCCCAGTGTACCCAGACCGACAAGACGCAATGGCTGAGCGAAGCGGAGGCCCAGCAGCAGATCAAGGCCATGGGCTACGACATCAAGAAGTTCAAGGTGACCAAGACCCACTGCTACGAGATCTACGGTTGGGACAAGGACAAGCGCAGGGTCGAGATCTACTTCGACCCGACCGACCTGAAGAAAGTGAAAGAAGAGATCGACCAGTAGCGCAACCATGGGCCGGTCCGTCGCCGGCCTCTTTGACGGAGTCTTGCCATGACAACCTCGTCTGAAGTGAAGGTCTGGGATCCCCTCATCAGAGGGTTTCACTGGGCGACCGTGATCCTCTGCCTGCTCAACTTCTTCGTACTGGAAGAGGGCAGCAGGAACCACAGGTATGTCGGCTATGGGTTGGCTGCCCTGCTGCTGATCCGGCTGCTGTGGGGTCTGGTGGGTTCTTACTATGCCCGTTTCGGCCAATGGTGGCCGACCCCTACCCGCGTCCGTGACTACCTGCGCCAGCTGGCCCGGGGTCGTCACCCCTACTATCTGGGTCACAACCCGCTCGGGGCCCTGATGATCTGGGTGCTATTGCTGTCACTGGTCGGCACCATAACCACCGGCTGGCTCACCAGCTGGGATGCATTCTGGGGGGAAGAGTGGATGGAAGAGGCCCATGAGGTCGTCGCCAATACCCTGCTGGCCATCATAGCCGTGCACGCCGCCGTGGTGATCCTGACCGACCTCCTCACCCGCAGCGATCTGCTGCGTGCCATGGTGGTAGGGAAAAAACGGGTGCCCGCCGATGCCAGAGTGGAAGATCCGCGCAGTTAATGACCGGGCCGGCCCACCGGCCCCGGTTTTTTGCTGCAATGGCCCGCGACACTGGTAAGATGCGCCGCCATTTCTCCACGCCGTAATCACCATGACCGCCCAAGGGCATCTGCTGTTTTCCGTTACCTGCACCCTGCTCGCCCACAAACTCCAGCTCACGCCAGCCCTGTCGGATGCCAGCCTGTGGCAGACCATACCGGCGGCGCTGGCCAGCGCCCTGCTGCCGGATCTCGACCACCCCAAGTCCGTGCTGGGGCAGCGGCTGCCCTGGATCTCGAAACCGCTCTCGCGACTGTTTGGTCATCGCGGCTTCACTCACAGCCTGCTGGCGGTCGCCGCAGCCGTGTGGGGGCTGGATCAAAGCCTGGCGCCCGACCTGCTGCCCGCCGGGATCAAGGATGCGCTCATTATCGGCTACCTCAGCCACCTGCTGGGGGACTGGCTCACGCCGGCGGGTATTCCGCTGTTCTGGCCCATCAAGCGCCGCTACCGGCTGCCAGGCTGGCCCCTCAAGAGTGGGGGAGCCATCGAAACCGGCTTTTGCACTCTCACCCTGCTGGCGGCCGGCTGGTGGTCAGGCTGGCAGCCGATGGGATGAACAGCGTCAAACCAGCGTTCAAAAATCCGCCACATCCGGTGCCGCATTCTGGTACAATGCGCGCCCTTAGCGCTGTGCGCACCCCGTATTCTCCGAAATAGAGTCCTTTTGTGAACAACACCGAATTTAGCAGCCTCAATCTCTCCCCCGCCCTGCAAGAGAACCTCACCAGCCTGGGTTATCTGCAGATGACCCCGATCCAGGCCCAGAGCCTGCCCCTGGTGCTCGACGGCAAAGACCTGATCGCCAAGGCAAAAACCGGCAGCGGCAAGACAGCGGCCTTCGCCCTCGGCCTGCTCGCCAAGCTCAACGTCAACCGCCTCGAAGTGCAGGCGCTGGTACTCTGCCCGACCCGCGAACTGGCGGATCAGGTGGCTCAGGAGATCCGTCGTCTGGCCCGCGCCCTGCCCAACGTCAAGCTGGTCACCCTGTGCGGCGGTACCCAGACTGCCCCCCAGTCTGCCACCCTGAGCTTTGGTGCCCACATCGCCGTCGGCACCCCGGGTCGCATTCTCAAACACCTGGAGCAGGGCACTCTCGAACTCTCCGGCCTCAAGACGCTGGTGCTGGACGAAGCGGATCGCATGCTGGACATGGGTTTTGGCGAAGAGATCAACCGGGTCATCAGCTATGCACCCGAGCAGCGCCAGACCCTGCTCTTCTCCGCCACCTATCCGGAGGGGATCGCCCAGATGAGCCGCGGTGTGCAGCGCAATCCGGTCGAGGTCAGCGTGGAGTCCCTGCACGAGGGGAGCGCCATCGAACAGAAGCTGTATGAAGTCCCGGCCGGTCAGCGCCTCGACGCCCTCACCTGGCTGCTGAGCCACTATCAACCGGCCTCCTGCGTGGTGTTCTGCAACACCAAGCGGGCCTGCAACGACGTGGCCGATCATCTGGCCGCCAAGGGCTTCTCGGCGCTGGCACTGAACGGCGATCTGGAACAGCGGGAGCGGGATCAGGTGCTGGTGCGCTTTGCCAACGGCAGCGCCACCATTCTGGTGGCCACCGACGTGGCCGCCCGTGGGCTCGACATCAAGGAGCTGGGCGCCGTCATCAACTACGAGCTGACCTATGATCCGGAAGTGCACGTGCACCGCATCGGTCGTACCGGTCGCGCCGGCCAGCAGGGTCTGGCCCTGAGCCTCTACCAGCCGAACGAGGCCCAGCGCGTCAACCTCATCGAAGAGTACCAGCAGGCCCCCATGCCGCAGGGCGATCTGGCCGAGATTGGTCGCGAGATCAAGCCGATTGCGCCGCAGATGGTGACCCTCTCCATCGATGCAGGCCGCAAGACCAAGGTGCGCGCCGGTGACATTCTGGGCGCCCTGACCGGTGAAGGCGGCATTGCCGGTGCCGATGTAGGCAAGATCCAGATCTCCGAACAGTACTCCTACGTGGCGGTAAAGCGCAGCGTAGGAAGCGCCGCCCTCAAGCGGTTGCAGGAAGGCAAGATCAAGGGCCGTACCTACCGCGCCCGCAAACTGGGTTAACGACGCAGCTTGGCAGCTCATCTGCCGGGCTCAATCTTGACCACGACTCGGGCGCCTTTGCAGGCGCCTGTTTTTTATCGAACATGTGCCATTCCCATGGCATGGACAACACAGATGAACAGAGAACCCCAAGCCGAAGTCAGCTGTCAGAATTGCGAAGCCTGCTGCTGCCGCCTCGAAGTCATGCTGTTTACCGATACCGGCGTACCGGACCGCTACGTGGACGAGATAGAGGGACAGGTGCCCGTGATGCACCGGCTGGAAGATGGTTGGTGTGCGGCGCTCGATCGCAATACCATGATGTGCCGTATCTACGAAGTTCGCCCGCTTATCTGCCGCGAATTCGAGATGGGCGAGCCCGACTGCGTCGACGAACGGGATAAATGGTTTATCAATCTGAGTTGACCAAGGGATAGCAAGCGGCGCAGGATCGCACTCTCAACGATGTGCCGCTTCTACGAAGTTCGCCCGCTTATCTGCCGCGAATTCGAGATGGGCGAGCCCGACTGCGTCGACGAACGGGATAAATGGTTTATCAACCTGAGTTGATCAAGGGATAGCAAGCTGCGCTGGACCGCACTCTCAACGATGTGCCGCTTCTACGAAGTTCGCCCGCTTATCTGCCGTGAATTCGAGATGGGCGAGCCCGACTGCGTTGACGAGCGGGATAAATGGTTTATCAACCTGAGCTAGTCACGATACGAAGGTACTGACCTAAGCCGGTTTCGCGGCCAGTTGCTGCTTAAGCCAGTGAAGCGCCTCGTCGGTCTGCCCGAAGTAGCGAACCTCCTGAAACGGCAGGTCGTGGAATATCTGATCCGCCAGGTATTGCTTGAAGCTCCCCGCCAGCACCACAGCCAGAAAGGCGCAGCCGTTGGCGGCGCACCAGCCGAACTGGCGACGAAAACGGGCCAGTACCTCGGGCCCTGCTGCCTCAAATTCGGTTGCTACCTCGACAATTCCCCAGGGCGCATCACGCAACTGGGCGAACTGCTGGCTGAAGGCTGACTCATAGGCCATGGCCCCCATCAGATTGAAGGGACCACTCGGCTGACAGATCAGCACCTGTCCCTGCCGCTGCATCTTGAAATGACCGTGTGCTTGTAACGTCACGTCCGCCTCCTTCCATGGATTTTCACTGTGCCAGCACAGCCGGATGTTGCAACAAGGTAAGGATTTATCTACAAAAAGTCCATGCTACATCCAGCACCCTGACGCCGACAGCGCCACCTTTTGACTCCCCGAGCCTCACGCTGACGCTCTGTATCACTCCCAGAGTGAGCCCATCATGTTCTGTTGCAGTTAACAAAACGTTGCTGTTATCATCCGCGCCGCCACAAACATTCCACCAGCAGAAACGTTGGTCATTAGCGCAAGGATCAGAGATGAAAAACAGGGCCTCGAGCCATTACCAGCGGATCTGGCGCTGGCACTTCTACGCCGGCCTCTTCGTCGCCCCCTTCCTGATCCTGCTCTCACTGACAGGGATCGTTTATCTGTTCAAACCCCAGCTCGACAATTTGCTCTATCCCGAGCTGATGAAGGTACCCCCCGCCGCCCACATCCTGAGCGCCGATCAACTGCCGGGCAAGCCCCTTGGCGCCGATGCCCTGTGGGCCAAGGCACGGGCCACCATGCCGGACGCCAACCTGAGCAAATACCTGCCACCGGCCGCACCGGATCTGAGCGCCCAGTTTATCGTCACGCAACAAGGCAATGAACTCACCCTGTTTATGGATCCTGTCAGCGGCACCCTGCTAGGCACCATGGACAACAAGTGGAACTTGCAGGCGGTGGCTCGCGCCCTGCATGCCGATCTGCTGCTCGGCACCACAGGGGATCGGCTGATCGAGCTGGCCGCCGGCTGGGGCATAGTGCTGCTTGTCAGCGGCCTCTATCTCTGGTGGCCGCGCAAGGGCCCGGGTGTCGGCGGTATCCTGTGGCCACGACTGAACCAGCGAGGACGCCTCTGGTGGCGCGATCTGCACGCCGTGGTCGGCTTCTGGGGCGCGGGCTTCCTGCTGTTGCTGCTGCTGAGCGGCATGACCTGGACCGGATTCTGGGGAGCTCAATTCGCCGACCTCTGGAATCGCTTCCCCGCCGCCATGTGGAACGAGGTCCCAAAATCCGCCCCTCTCGTCCGCAACCTCAACCATTCCCATGAACAGACAGTGCCCTGGGCGGTGGAGACAATGCCGATGCCGAGTTCACAGCCAGCAGCCAAGCGTCATGATCACAGCGCCATGCACCAGGGCGGCGAGCAGGATGACATTGTCATGGCCAGCCACCGCATCCCGCTGCAACAGGTGGTTGAGATCGCACAGGCACGCCAGGTCAGCCCGGGTTATAGCATCACACCACCGGTCGGTGAGAGCGGCGTCTACACCATAGCCCTGTTCGCCGACGATCCGCGCAACGATGCCACCTTGCATATCGATCAGTACAGCGGCAAGGTACTGGCCGACGTGCGCTGGCAGGATTACGGCCCGGTCGCCAAGACGGTGGAAACCGGCGTCATGTTGCACATGGGCAAACTCTATGGCTGGCCCCATCAGCTCGCCATGCTGGTCATCTGCCTGATGGTGCTGCTGAGCTCGGTGAGCGGCCTCTGGATCTGGTGGAGCCGCCGCCCGCAGGGGCGTCTCGCCGCCCCGCCGCTGCCTGCCAAATTGCCCCCTATGCGCGGTGCCATCGCCCTGCTGATCCTGCTCGGTATCGCCTTCCCGCTGGTGGGCGCTTCCATGCTGGTCATCTGGCTGCTGGACAGCCTCTTCTTCTCCCGCCGGGCCCCCAGATTGGCCCAAGCCAGCTGAGTGTCACTCACCCGAACGATGGGGTGACAACGCCATATGCAGGCAGGGCTCCTTCTTGGAGCCCTGCTTGTTTCATCCCTGTCCTACTTGCTCCCCTCGACCAGCTGGAGGATCTTTCTGGCCTTCTCGAAATGGTCGAGTCTGTGAGTCTGGATCCACCAGGTCGCCGCCTCCATCAGCAAGTCGGGGTCGTCATTTCTGTTGGCGAAAAACGCATAAAAAGAGAGCCCGACCGTCTCCCCCTTCTGCGCTATTTTCTGGCGGCAAACCTGGATGATTTTCTGTTTGAGTGACTCGCGCATAAGGCGTTCTCCTGTCTGACTGGTAACGTGCCAACGAGTCGCGTCAGCACACAAAAAGGGCTCCCGCATCGGAAGCCCTTTTCACATAAAAAACAAGCAAGCATCCCATCAGGAGAGCGCCAACCCGATGGAGAGCAGCAGGCTGAACAGGAAGGCGCTGATGGCGGTCTTCTTGAGGGCACCGGTCAGCACCTCGCCATCGTAGCTTTCACGCAGGGTGCGCGCAGCATCGGTGAGGGGCTTCATGGCAGGCAGGAAGATCCAGGGCCAGAAACTGGCGGGCTGGGTCAGCAGGAAGGCGATGGTGCTGACCAGCGCCGCCCCCAGCAACAGCCAGTGGTAGGCGATGGCACGGTTGCGACCCAGCCGCACCGCCAGGGTGATCTTGCCGCTGACCGCATCCGTCTCTATATCCCGCACATTGTTGATGTTGAGCACGGCGGTCGCCAGCAGGCCGCAGGCAGTGGCCGGCAGCAGCAGATCCCACGCCAGTGTCTTGGTAAACAGATAGTAGGAGCCGAGTACCCCCAGCAGACCGAAGAAGAGGAACACCGAGATATCCCCGAACCCGCGATAGCCGTAAGGGGTCTTGCCCACCGTGTAGGTGATGGCCGCGACTATGGCTGCGCCACCCAGCACCACGAAAGTGAGGATCTGCAGCCACTGATCGCCAAAGGCGCAACCCAGCAGAGAGAGGCCGCTCACCACGGCAGCCAGGGCGGTCAGCCCCATAGCCACGCACATCTGCTTTTGGGTGATGAGACCCGAGACCACGGCGCGCTGAGGACCGATCCGCTCGCCATTGTCCGCACCGGATACCGCATCCCCGTAATCGTTGGCCAGATTGGAGAGGATCTGCAGCAGTATGGCGGTCAGCAGGGAGAGTGCCATTATGGTGCCATCGAAGGCCCCACGACTGGCCGCCAGCCCCGAGCCCAGCAAAATGGAGGAGCACGCGAGCGGCAAGGTTCGCAAACGCGCCGCCAGCAACCAGATAGAGAAGGTATTTGTCATATTGTGATGGCCAAACAATCAGATATTGATCGTGTTAAGGGTTATCGAACTGGATTTCGGTATACTTGGCGCCTCGGGAGGTAAGCTCCCCGGGCGATTTACATGGACGAATGGGCAGATAATATATAGGAATAATCGCTCCTTTGGCATAAACCAACGGCATCCTTCTGCAGGATTGACCGTCACTATCGGCTCATAGACGAAATCCATGTTGGCTCAGACCCATATCAAGCAACAACTGGACGCCCTGCGTCACAGCAACGCCAGCGGCTTCGTCCGGCTGCGCGTGGCGATCGAGGTAGGCTCCTTTCTGGGCTGGCTCGCGGCGCAGACTCTCTATCCCCGCATCTATTGGCATGCCAGAGGGCACGACAAGCCCGAGTATGTGGCGCTGGGCTGCATTCGCGAACTGACCCGTCCACAAGACATACAACAGGTCTGTGAGCACGCCAACCAGCTCCACGATGACAGCCCGCGCTACTACGGCGGGCTGGCGTTCGATCCCGCCCAGCCCGGCTGGCAGGGATTCGGCCCCTGCCGTTTCGTGCTGCCCCGTATCGAGCTGGTGCGCCGGGGCGAGTGTGTCAGCCTCTGCCTCAATCTCTGGCTACCGGAGCAGCAAGCAGTGGCCGAGTTCGATGCCGAAATGCTGGCCGCCGAAGCAGCGCTTGATGCCCTGCTGCCGGAAGCGCCGCTTTCCCCCTTGCTGCGGCGCGACTGGCAACGCCAGGATTGCCCTGCCCAGCCGCACTGGCAGCAACTGGTGGAACGGGTCACAGCCCCCGATTTTCAGGCGCACACCCCCAAGGTAGTGCTGTCACGGGAAAGCCGTCTTACCCTGGATGACGCAAGGACCGATGCCACACATAATGCCGGCAATGCCGTCTCCCCCTGGGCCCTGCTGGCACAGTGGGCACAGCATGCCCAGGACTGCTTCCACTTCGGCTTTCAGTTTTCCCCCGAGCAGAGCTTTATCGCCTGCTCCCCCGAGCGGCTCTACCGCCGGGAACAGGATCATCTCTTCACCGAGGCGCTGGCAGGCACCATACGCCGCTCCGGCGATGAGGCGACCGATGCAGCCCTGGCCGCGGAGCTGCTGGCCGACAGCAAGAACCGGCTGGAGAACAGGCTGGTGCATGCCGACATACTCAGTCGACTGGCCCCGCTCACTACGGGCGCCAGCCTGACCGAGCCGCGCATTCTGAAACTGCGGCTGTTGCAACACCTCAAGTGCGACATAGAGGCCGAACTCAAGCCTGGTGTGTGTGACTGGCAACTGCTGGACGCCCTGCACCCCACCCCCGCAGTGGGCGGCGCCCCGCGCGAAGCCGCTCTGGCCTTCATCCGCGAGTTCGAGCCCCATGATCGCGGCTGGTATGCCGGTGCCTGCGGCATGCTGAGCCGGGAGACCTCGGAGTTCTCCGTCGCCATCCGCAGCGCCCGCGTCACGGCGCAGACCATCACACTCTATGCCGGGGCTGGCATAGTGGCGGGATCCGAGCCCGCCGCCGAGTGGGCCGAACTCGACAACAAGATCGCCAATGTGCTCTCCCTGCTGGGATAGCGTTTTCTCATCGACCCCTCATTCAGCGAGAGCCTCATGTTTGCCAGTCAACATGCCACCTTCAATCACGTCTGGTCTTCCCTCTTGCTGGAAGAGCTCTATCGCCTCGGCGTGCGAGACATAGCGCTGGCCTCGGGCTCACGTTCGGCACCGCTCACCATGGCCGCAGCCGCCCATGCCGGCTTTCGCCGCCACCTCCATTTTGACGAGCGGGGCCTGGGGTTTATGGCGCTGGGGCTGGCCAAGGGCAGCGGTCGACCGGTGGCGGTGATCATGACCTCGGGCACAGCGGTCGCCAACCTTTGGCCCGCCGTGGCAGAGGCGCAACTCACAGGCGTGCCGCTGATTATCCTCTCGGCCGATCGTCCGCCCGAGCTTATCGACAACGGCGCCAACCAGGCGATCGATCAGCAGGGGATCTTCGGTCGCTACCCCGTCTATCAGCAGAACCTGCCGAGCCCCACCCCGACCATACCCGCGGCCTTCGTGCTGAGCTCGGTGGATCAGGCGCTGGCCCAGCAGGCTCTGACGCCGGGGCCGGTGCACTTCAACTGCATGTACCCCGAGCCCCTCTATCCCGGTGATGAGTACCTGGATTTTTCCGGCTATCTAGCCCCCCTCGGCGACTGGCTCCATTCAAACGAGCCCTGGAGCCCCTGGCAGCAGAATGAACAGATCTGTCCCCGCCAGCCCGATTGGGCGGCCTTGCAGGGCAAACGCGGCATCATAGTCGCGGGACGCATTCAGGATCCCGCCCAGGCGCAGGTGGTGGCCGAGCTGGCCGAGCGCCTCGGCTGGCCGCTGCTGGCGGACCTGCAGAGCCAGATCCGCTTCGATGCCCGCAACCTCATCCACATGGATCTTGCCCTGCAAAACAGCTGTTTCGTGGCCGAGCTGGCCCGCGCCGAAGTGTTGCTGCAATTCGGTGCCCGCCTCATCTCCAAGCGGCTCGGCCAGTTCATCAAGCAACATCCCTGGCAGGATTACTGGCTGGTGGACCCACAGCCGGCGCGGCTCGATCCCGATTACCGGCTGCGCCGCCGTCTGGTATGCGAGCACGCCGTCTTCGCCGCGACCCACAAAGTGAGCACTCGCCACCTGCCCTGGCACCGGCTGGCGGAGCGCCAGCAGAGCGCCACCCGCCAGATCCGCAGCGCTTGCGATCGCTTCTCCGAGCTCGGTGTCTGTCATCGGCTGGGCAACCTGATTCAAGGCCAGTTGTTTGTCGGCAACAGCATGCCGGCCCGGCTGATGGACATGCTCGGCGAAGCGGGCAAGGGGCCGAGCCGGGTGATGACCAACCGCGGCGCCTCCGGCATCGATGGCCTCATCGCCACCGCCTATGGTTTTGCCCAGTCGAGCGACCAGCCAACAACCCTGTTGATTGGCGATCTCAGTGCCCTGCACGATCTCAACAGTCTGGCCCTGCTCGGCAAATCGAGCCGGCCACTGGTGGTGATCCTGCTCAACAACGACGGTGGCAGCATCTTTCGCATGTTGCCGGTGCCCACCGGCGATCGGCTGCTGGAGACCTACTACTGCCTGCCCCACGGCCTGCACTTCGAGCACGCCGCCGCCATGTTCGGCCTCCATTATCGGGCGCCAACCACGCTGGCTGAATTCGAGCTGGCCTACACAGCAGCCCTGAAAAAACCGGCGCTGGAAAAGAAAGTAACCCTGATTGAAATCAAGGTACCGAGCAGCGAAGTCGCCGAGGATCTCAAGGCACTGGGGGCGGCTATTCGTGGCCTCTAACCCGAACAGCCAGGAACTGCCTCTGGTACTGCTGCACGGTCTGCTCGGCGATGGCCGCGACTGGCAGCCAGTGATCGAAGCCTTGCCTGGAATAGATTGCCACGCGCTGGATCTGCCGGGCCACGGCAGCCATCAAGGGGTGAGTGTGACCGGCTTCGAGCAGGCTAATCAGTGGCTCTGCGATGAGCTAAAAGCACTCGGCATCGAGCAGTACCGACTGGCCGGCTATTCGCTGGGCGGGCGGCTCGCCCTCTATCATGCCAGCCAATCCCCTGCCGGATTGCAGGCACTGCTGCTGGAAAATTGCCATACCGGCCTGCCGCTGGCCGAGCGGGCCGCTCGCATCGAACACGACGAGTGCTGGGCCCGGCGCTTTGAGCGCGAACCGCTGACAGAAGTGCTGGCCGACTGGTATCAGCAGGGAGTCTTTGCCGATCTCGACGAGGCCGCTCGCGCCCGCCAGATAGCCGGACGCCTTGGCAATCAGGGCCCGGCCGTCGCGACCATGCTGCGCGCCACCTCGCTGGGCCAGCAGCCAGACCTCGCGCCCTGGCTCGTCAGCACCCGGTTGCCGGTGACCTGGCTCTCCGGCAGCCGGGATCACAAATTCCATCAGCTGGCTTGCCAGTTGGTAAAGCAGGGCTGCAATATCAATCACTTGACCCTGGATGGCGGCCACAATCTGCACGCCAGCCAGCCCGAGCGCTTTGCCTCGTGCCTGCGCGACTGGATTGCGAGTACGCCATAAAACGGCATGACACCCTTTACCCGAGCCGGCGTCGCGGGCTTATCACCAACAAGAAAAAGAGAGTGCACATGATTGATGCAATGACGGAAGCGGGACTGTATACCCTCGTCCAGCATGACGATATTGCTCAACTCTATTGTTCAACTCTGCTCTACCAGATCAGAAGGAAAAAACCATGATTGAGGCAATGACGGAAGCGGAACTGTACGCACCTGTCGAGTGGCGCGATTGCTCCGCCGGTTACGAGGACATCCTCTATCACAAGTCCGGCGATGGTATTGCCAAGATCACCATCAATCGCCCTCAGGTACGCAATGCCTTCCGCCCCCGCACCGTCAAAGAGATGCTGCAGGCGCTGGCCGATGCCCGCTATGACGATCATATCGGCACCATCATACTCACCGGCTTCGGCGAGAAGGCGTTCTGCGCCGGTGGCGATCAGAAGATCCGTGGCGACTACGGTGGATACCAGGACGACGAAGGCACTCACCACCTCAACGTGCTCGACTTCCAGCGTGACATCCGCACCTGCCCGAAACCCGTGGTCGCCATGGTGGCCGGTTACGCGGTCGGTGGCGGCCACGTGCTGCACATGATGTGCGATCTCACCATTGCCGCCGACAACGCCCAGTTCGGCCAGACAGGTCCGAAAGTCGGCTCCTTCGACGGTGGCTGGGGCGCCTCCTACATGGCCCGCATCGTCGGCCAGAAGAAGGCCCGCGAGATCTGGTTCCTCTGTCGCATGTACGATGCCCAGCAAGCGCTCGACATGGGGCTGGTCAACACAGTCGTACCTTTGGCCGAGCTGGAGCGCGAAACCGTGCGCTGGTGCCGCGAGATGCTGCAAAACAGCCCGATGGCGCTGCGCTGCCTGAAAGCGGCCCTCAACGCCGACTGCGATGGCCAGGCCGGCTTGCAGGAGCTGGCGGGGAATGCCACCATGCTGTTCTACATGACCGAAGAGGGTCAGGAAGGGCGTAACGCGTTCAACGAAAAACGTCGTCCCGACTTCTCCAAATACAAGCGGAATCCCTGATGAAACTCGCTCTCTATCGCTACCAACTGCCTTTTACCCAGCCCCTGACCTTTCACGGCAAGGTGGAGGTGGCGCGAGAGGGCCTGCTGGTTCGCGTTGACAAGGGCTGGGGGGAAATAGCTCCCCTGCCCGGTTTCTCCAAAGAGACCCTGGCCGAAGCGCAAGCCGAAGCGCTCGCTTGTCTGGAGCAACTGGCTCAGGGACAGCCCATCTCGCCCCTGCTGCCTTCGGTGCAATTTGGGTTCGATTGCGCGCGCCGAATCTGGCCTGAACAGACCGCCACCCTGCCCGCACCCTATCCCCTTATTCAAGGTTCCCCCCAGGAGCTGCTCAAACACTGGAAGGACTGGCTGCATCAGACGCCCACCAAGGCCAAGCTGAAAGTGGCCCGTTATCCCATGCGCGACGAGCTGGCGCTGATCCGCCTGCTGTGCGATCGCATCCCCACTCTCAAGCTGGTGCTGGACGCCAATCAGGGCTGGACCCGTGAGGAAGCCTGGGCCTTCTGCGGTCATCTGGATCCGAACCGGATCGAATATCTGGAAGACCCTTGCGCCAACTTTGACGACATCGCCTTCGTGGCAAACCGCACCGGCATGCCGGTCGCCATCGACGAGCTGTTGGCACAAGGCAAACCCTGGGAGCCCATCCCGCAGCTGAGAGCCCTGGTGCTCAAACCCATGTTGCTCGGCTCGCTGGCCAACAGCGAAGCCCTGGTGGCCCGCGCCCGCGAGCTGCGCCTGAAAGTGATCGTCTCCTCCTGTTTCGAGTCCGGGGTCGGCCTCGGCCAGCTCGTCCGTCTCGCGGGTGAATGGGCGCCGGATCAGGCACCGGGCCTGGACACCAAACGCTGGCTGGCAAGCGACCTGCTGGATACTCAAGGCAAACCCGACCTGAGTCTGTTGGAGCCCCTGTTTCATCGTGACTGAAGGGGCCTGCATGCTGCCGACATCGGACCATCACTCCCATTTAGAGCCATGCCCGGTGCGCCACTGGGCACAAGCCGCGCCCCACCGGATCGCCATCCACACAGCAAGTCCCCTCAACTACCAGCAGCTGGATGCAAGGCTCAACAGCCTGTGCCTGCAACTGGAGGGGGCCGGCTTGAAAAGCGGCGACCGGCTGGCTGCCGTGGTGCGCGGCGCTCTGCCAGACGTCTTGCTGGCCTGGGCCTGCGTGCGCAGCGGCATCATTTTCTGCCCGCTCAACCCCGCCTTTCCACTGACCAGACAGGCCGAGCTGGCACAGCAGCTGGACGTGGCCGCCTTCTGGTCGGCGGGCGAAATTCCGGCTGGAAGTGGGTGCCCACTGCGGCTGGATTTCAGCACAGAAGTGGCGGCTACCGAGCAGCCCTGGCCACTCGCGCCTGCCCAGTTGAACAACATGATCCTCACCTCGGGCTCCAGCGGCGCACCGAAAGCCGTGGTGCATCGTCTCGCCAACCACCTGGCCTCGGCGCGAGGCTCAGCCTCCCTTATCCCGCTGGATGAGGAGTGCGGCTGGTTGCTCTCCCTGCCGCTGTTTCACGTCGGCGGCTACGCCATCCTGTTCCGGGTCTTTCTGGCAGGGGCCAGCCTGGTGCTGGACGAGCGCAGCCAGCCCCTCAAGACGCGTCTCGAATGCCAACCCATCACTCACCTGTCGCTGGTACCGACCCAGCTCTGGCGGCTGATGGCTGAGGGTTTTGACCCCGCTCGCACCCGCTTGCGCGAGCTGTTGCTCGGTGGCGCCGCCATCCCGCAGCCGCTGGTTGCTCGCCTCACGGCCATGGGCTTCACCCCCAAGTCGAGCTATGGCCTCTCCGAAATGGCCAGCCAGGTCTGTACCGGCCTGCCGACCACTGCGGGTCTGGTCGGCAGGCCGCTGCCAGGGCGGGAAGTCTGCATTCAACAAGGGGAAATTTGCGTACGCGGT
This sequence comes from Aeromonas sp. 9A, assembly GCF_963900955.1. Taxonomy (NCBI): domain Bacteria; kingdom Pseudomonadati; phylum Pseudomonadota; class Gammaproteobacteria; order Aeromonadales; family Aeromonadaceae; genus Aeromonas; species Aeromonas sp. 9A. The sequence goes on along the minus strand of NZ_CAWRFG010000001.1, from coordinate 475,604 downwards.
GACACCTTGTTTGCCGGTTATTTCAAGGAGGGCGTACTGGAGCGACCGCTCGACGAGGCTGGCTGGTTTCACACCCGCGACCAGGGGCATGTCACCGCCAACGGAGAGCTGGTGGTGGAGGGGCGGATCGACAATCTGTTTATCTCGGGCGGGGAGAATATCCAGCCAGAGACCATAGAGCAGCGACTGGTGGATCACCCTGCCGTGGCCCAGGCACTGGTGGTGCCCATACCGAGTGAGGAGTGGGGGCAAAGACCCGCCGCCTTCATCGACTGGCATGGGGAACCTGTGCCCTATCCGGAGCTGGCCGCCTGGCTCAGGCAGACATTACCCGGCTTTATGGTGCCGGACCTCTGGCAACCCTGGCCGGACATGGGCGGGGCTCTCAAACCACAGCGAAAGCTGTATCAGCAGTCAATCTTCAAGCAATAAACCGCCATACGACAAGATCTGGCACAACAGATCCATCCGATCCGCACCGTATTCAACAAAACTCGCGAACGAGGCCAAAAACATACTCAGGCTGCAGGCTAAGTGAGAACGATTACATAAACGGCCATCTTTTTGAGTGTTTTTTGAACCAAATTAATAACCTGTAGTACCATACCCGCTGCCAGGCACCTCAATGGAAACCTAAATAATTGATAATTAAAGATATTGTAGTTTTTTCATTATTTGAACAACTGCCACATGATGGTAAAATGCACTCCTTGGCGGTAAGACGAGTCACACATGAGTAACAAAAATTATAAAATTGCAGAGGATATTATTTTCTCCGCTGCAATATTCAAGCTCTCAAAGGGAGAAAGAGACATCAAGCTCAGCAACAAGGAAGCAGAGCTACTCGAAATGCTGTGTGATGAGGCAGGCAGTGTCATTGCCAGAGGCAAGCTGCAGGAGACCTTGTGGCCAAATCAGGACAATACCGATACCAACCTTAACCGTCAGATCCTCTCTCTGCGCAGAAAACTGGAATCCATTGGTTTACTGGACGCAATCGATACTATTCCGAGAGTCGGTTATATCTTCTGTGCACCGGTTGAGATCAGCGGAGAAGAAGAGGAAACGGTAGCTACTGATAACATAGTGCCAACGCCTGCAAACATGCCACAACCAAGACGACAATATAGCCGTAGACGATATGACCGCTATTTCAGTCCAAAACGCATCATGCTGTTTGCATTGATCATGGTATCTATTACCTCATTGGTGATATTAATTTACCACTATACCAATGCCAATACCCTGAGAACGATCAATCTCAGCCATGTATCTCTTTATATGACCAGTGATACAGAGCAAACCCTGAAATTGAAGATAGAAAACCTGAAACCGCTTGCTCAGCGCATCCCTCATTATGAAGATGAACATGTTTCCATTCTCATCGGAAAGGAAGCTATCAGCTACTTTTCCATTGACAATAAAAACAAACTTCTGTCAGAAAATATTTTCCTGTTGAGAGCGGGCCACCCTGTCATGGAAGAGTTGCAATGTGTCGTAGCAACGATGGCGTTGCAGGGAGAGAATGTTTCCCACAATTATTATAACAATCCACATACCGTTGTCAGATATCATAGCAGCTGCCTGGCGCCAGAGAACTGGGTAGAAATAACCAGAAAGAGCAAGATGATTGTCACCATGAACAGAGAGATTGTGGTAGCGACCGTGATTGCAACCGATCATAAGGGACAGACACTGTTCAACCTAGATTCCGTCGGGGATGTAGAACGTGATGATGATGATATTGCGGTCGAAATAAAGAATACCATTGTCAACTTCATTGACCAGAAAGCACTCATCAATAATAGCATGGTCGCCACTCTGGTCGCAGCCTTGACGCCACCAAAACAGAAGGCGCTGTTCATCCAACTGCCGGGTGGAATATATTTATCCAGCTATATGGGGGGCGTTCTCTCCTGGCCCAGCAGAGAAAACTTGAAGGTCATCCAGCGCAATGACCCTTGAGTTATTCATAGGCAACAATGAAATTGGCCACGGCGGTATAATCGCCAGGTTTGATATTCCTTGCGGCGATGGCATCCGGGTGGCCTTCAACCCGAGCGAAAAAATTCAGCTCATTCTCTGTTGAATTGCCCAGCACATAGCCACGGGAAGGAGTACCCAAATCCAGCGGGGATTGAGTGACATCATACAACCGGATACCCGCCCCCTTGGCAGAACCTGCGGAAAAAGCCAGAGCACCGCTCATCTGCTGATCTGCCGAACCGCTGAAGGTCACCTTGGCCATGCGGAAGATGCCTGGCTTGCAGTTGGTCAGGCGGATAACAAAAGGCACCTGGGCCCCGGCACCGGCTGAATAGAGTTCCCTGACGTCAACTACCCCCATGTCGACCGACTGATCGGCTGACTCGGGTGATACCAGGCATGGCTGGTCAATAATTCGGCCATGCAGGTTGAGTGCGCCGCCAAGGAGTTCAAGGTCGTCAGCCGCAGCACTGACCCATAAAGGGATAATTAGCAACCCGAAATAGACTAAGCGCAACATACCCCCCTCCTACTGAAATGAAGCAACGATCGTACCGGTCGCATAAAAATCACCGGCTTCGACTTCAACACCGGCAGGACTTACAGGTGCCGCAATAAACCCCCAGTCACCGATATTTCCCTGCATGGAAACTGGATACCAGTCATTCAGGTTGAGAGGCGCTCCATCCAGTTGTTTGAATTTTATACCCAGGTTATTAATGGTATTTCCACCCTGATAGCCATCTCGAGTGGTTCTCAAATAATTTGAGTTAAAAGAAACCGGCTTGCCAGAAATCGCCAAATTTATTTTCATTGATGCATCTTTATCAAACACCCCGCCACTACAAACAAAGCTTAGCGGAACTGTTTTTTCATAATTATTGCCATCTAAACCGACCCCTGGCAGATCACCAAATTCAACTTCTATTGACAGACCGCCATTAATAGTACATTTTTCTGGTACATAAAGCACAGAAGACTTGATGACTATTCTTGACATGACGTCATTATTGAAGCCAACATCAGTTTTACCCAATCGACCAAACATCTCGACTATCTCATGGTCAGCAATTTGCACACCATTGATAATTGGCTTGCGAACGCGGAAGGTCACTTTTCCCTTGCTACCACTTCTAAAACCAAATTGTGCAGAGCCATTTCTCTTGTAGCAGGTGAACCTGCCCTGATTGGATTCTTCATTAAAGGGGGCCGTTACATATGCCTGACGATTACCTTCAATCCAGATATCAACCTTGAGATCCAGAAATTCATTCAACTTGACGAATCCACCGCCAACGCTGGGTAACCCTGCACTCATGACTGCTTTGTAATAGATTGGTTGATTGATAATGTCCTGGGCAGGACAGAATGCCGTACCAGGGTAAGTACCATTCAAATCCCACTTGAATTCTTTCGTTGCATTGACCTGGTTGGCTATATCTTCCTTTGTCAGTTCAATGTCATAGGTTTTTGTGGTTGCCCTAACCTCACCATTAATGGCCATCGCTGGCATGGACAAAAACATGACACCAAGTACGCCTGCACGAAATATCATGTTCATGTCCCCTTTATGGCTTTACAGGCATTGCCGACACACTGGTATTTGATATCCATATATCCGCCGTAATCGTTTACATAGCTGATTATGAATTCACTGCCCAACGTCTCGGGGATCTTGGCATCCAGCTCGGATTTGGGGGCCACCATAAAGGCAGAGAAGCCTTTAATGGATGTTTTCTCTTTGCCCTTGGGATGAGCCAGACCGACATAGGTGACGTAGTAAGGGGTCGGGTTATTGACCTTCAGGGTTGTGCCCTGTTTGGTGATCGTCACTTGATCCTGCCAGACGGCACCACGCTCCGGGAGGATGGCCTCGGGGCGGTAGAAGAGCTTTATCTTGGATTGCACGGCAATCTGCATGACGTTGCTCTTCTCGCTCTTGGGCGGGATCTCGCGCAGGTTGAAGTAGTAGATAGATTCGCGATCTTTTGGCAACGTCTCGATCGCAGGCACAGAGGCGATCCTGACAATCGACTTCTGATTGGCATCCACCCGCTGCACTGGCGGCAGCACCACGAAAGGCGAAGCGATCTTCTGCCCCTGGGCATCTTCAATCCAGGCCTGCGCCAGATAAGGCAGCTTCTGATTTTCGTTTTTGATGTTGAGACTGATGGATTTGGCACCACCAGGATAAACGGCGCGAGTACGATCCAGCACAATCGCGGCACTGACGTTCAGTGACGTCATACCCAATACGGCCAGACAGGTAAAAGAGAGCAGCTTTTTCATCGGGTTCCCATTACTTACAAGTGAGCGTCTTCATCGACAGATCGGTTACTTCGTGCGGTGCCGCTATCTTGCACTGACGGGCACCACCCCAGGAAAGTTCAAACGATTCATCCGGTTTTACTCCCGCCAGATAGACAAGGCCATCCTCATCCACAACGGAGAGTACCCGTCCGGCGTCATTGACGACGGTCGCACCGAAGGGCGGATAGGAACCATTGGGCAGCCTGACGCTGGCCAGCAACTTGAAGCCCTGGGCAATTTCAAAGGCATTATACCCAATCGCACCTTCCGTCAGGGTTCCCTGCTTGATGGCATTCATGGCATCTATGTCATCGCTCAGCTGGTCCACGTCGATACGGGTATCGCTCTTGCGATAATCGGTCATGTCGCTGATCACGGCCACGCCAAACCGGTTCGTTACCGCACGCCCATTATTGAAAGAGACATCGGCGACCTTGCCGGTATCGACCATCATGCGGGTTCCTCCACGTCGGGTCGCCTGATGCAAGGCGGCGCCATGTTCGGTCGCCGTCAAACCGCCCCGCATGCTGGCACCGACCGAGGTGTATTCGCTCTGTACGCTGTAGGCATTGAGGCTGACGGCGCCGATGTCACTGTTGTGGTTGTAATAGCCTCGCGCGACCGCATGACCATTGCTCTGCACCCCGGCCCCCAGCTGATAGGTATCATCCGGCCGGCTGTAATCCTGATAGGTTGCCAGGTGGGTGACCTTGCCGTTGGAAGACTGCACGCTGTATCCCGCACTCTTCCTGTCCCCGATCGGCATGCTGACCGTCAGCATGACACTCTTGTCATCCTCATAATTCTCTGTCTTGGTCTTGTAAGCAGACAAATAGAGAGAGACATCCTTGAAACTGCCAATATTCACACTCTTGTTGATGGACAGGCCGTAACGATCTTCCGCATCGTGATTCCAATAGGTTCTATGGGTGTAATCCATATACATGGTCAATGCCTTGGCAGCATCATCAGCCCAGAATGTCTTGTTGGCAGTAATGGTATATAGCTCTTTATCACCCCAGGTATTGTAATCATCACTCGACGCAACGTTATTATTTTCCAGTCGGTCCTTGTTATTCAGGAACTGCGACATTGTCATGAAGTTGTGTTGCGAGAAACGATAACCCGCAAAGGTGATGGAGCTGTTGTATTCATCGAACTGCTTGGCATAGTTCAACCGAAATGACTGGCCAATCTTGGTAGATAAACCCGGTAATTTCGCAATGGATTGGGTCAAGTCAGCAGAAATAGCACCGAATGCATACAGGTCGCGACCAATCCCCAGGCCCATGGAGTTATATTCGCCAGCAACCAGACTACCACCATAAAGAGACCAGGAGTTCGCCACCCCCCATGAGAAGTCCCCCGTCACAAAACCAGGACCATGGATATCGTGAGCAGAGTCACCCAGTTCTGATGGGGCGCCGACCGAGATGTTGTAGCGAACATACCCTGGCCGGGTCAAATAAGGCACGGTTGCCGTATCCACCTGAAAAGAGCTGACGCTGCCATCCTGCTCTTCCACCCGCACATCGAGGCGACCACGCACAGAACTGTCCAATCCCTGAATACGAAATGGGCCGGCAGGCACGTTGGTCTCATAAATGATGCGGCCAGATTGGGAGATGGTGACTTTGGCGTTGGTCTTGGCGATGCCGCTCACCTCGGGGGCATAGCCTTGCAAGCTGGGCGGCAACATGCGCTCATCATTGGCCAGATTGACACCTGTATAACGAAAACCATCGATCAATTGGGAGTTGAGCTGTTGTTCGCCCACGGTCAGCTTGGCGGCCATGGTCGACAGAGGCCGGTATGCGTAGAGACGGTTAAGCTCGGCTGACGACCGCTCGTCATCCCCCCAATAAGCGCTGGCCTGGTAATCGCCACGCAGGCGCCAGGGACCATAGTTCACCCCCAGGGTACCGTAACTGCTGAGGTTGCTGTTGGAGTAGTCGCGCCCTTCATTGACCTGGGCATTGAGGTTGTAATCCAGCATCAGACCAGTGACGCCGACGTCCCACTGCTCGGGCGGAATCCAGTTGGGGTCACTGTATTTCAGCCAGGCCTGGGGGACGGCAATCCTCAGCAAGCCGTTACCAATATCATTGGAGATGATGACCCCATCCAGCGCCAGAAGGTTGGCACACTGACCCTGATGCCAGCTGTCAATCTTGGCGATGGCTTCATCCGTCAGCGCCATCCTGGGGACAAGATCCTGAGGCAAGCAGGCAACGCCGCCCTTTCCCTTGCCGTCTTCCACTTCATAAAAAGGGATTTTCTGGAGTGGTAGCTTGTTCTTGTTGACCTCAATCTCAAGATAGTAATCACCAGGCAGGATATAACCTTCATCTGCAAACTGGGAAAGGTCTATCTTGGTTCGCTCGTCCAGATCAAGCGCATCAATATTAAACTCCGTTTCTGCCAACGCGTTATTTGCCACTGCCAACAGGCAAGGCACGCATAGCATAAAAGCCATTTTTAGATAATGTGTTCTAACAGAGTTTGATGTTGAAACGCTCATATATTCACTCTAGGGGTAACATAACGGTCTCACATAATGAGGTATCTACACTAAGCAATCGGGTTGCTTACATATAGTTGAGTTCAAATAGGGCTGTATTGCTCGGATAGAACAGCACACCATTATTCACCCTCAAATCAAGTTCCATATCACGGTTGACAATATCGGAGATAATAAAGTATTCCCCAGATACCTTGTGATATTTCCCGTCACTGACAATACCCAGTTCATCATTCATGACACCATGAACAGACATGGATATAAAAGGCAGTGAGGTATCCGCTCGCCCTTCTATCTGACACCCACTGACTTTCAGTACTCTGTGGTTGGCTTGTTGCTGGGGAGTTTTTCTTTGTTCATCCAAAGTGCAGCCTGACTCGGCCAACCCATCCGTTACTTCATTTGCATACGCAGGCATTGCCATCATCACAACCTGCAACACGACTGGCACAATCATTGGAGTTTTCATGGTCAAGGCACGATGTGGGGGAAACCATGTGTGAAGTTGTGGTGGTTTGCACCACCACAACCCGTATCACACGTTAAGGCAGACTATTACTCGTAGGAGAGAGTAAAGTTGGTCACTGCAGTGAAAGCACCGGCAGTCAGCGGGTTGGCAGTCTGGTCGGCATAGCCTTTCAGCACGGCGCTGAAGGGCAGCTCGTTATCACCATTCACCAAGCCAAAGGCGGAAGTCGGGGTACCCAGTACGATCGGGGCGCCGCCCGGAGCTGTCATCTTGATACCAGCACCAGCTGCCTGGCCGCCACCGATCACCAGCAGGCTGGAATCGACAGGATCTTTGGCGCCGCTGAAGGTCACTTTAACAGCATCTTCATCAGGGGTAATTTCACAGTTCAGCAGCTTGATGCTGAACGGCTTGGAGTTGGACTCACCACCTTTGACCAGCTCTTTGGTGCTGATCTGGCCCATTTCAACAACCTGGTCAACAGACTCGGGAGCAACAGAGCAAGGGGCATTGATAATTTCACCGTTAAAGGTGACTTTACCTGAACCAGCACCGCCGGCAGCAACAGCAGAGCCGCACAGCAGCATGGAACCAACACCCATAGCAACCAAAATTTTATTAGCGTTCATTCTTTATACCTACATTAACGTGTGTTTTATCTCATCACCTAAACCATGCTGGAGTCACAGTGTTAAATAATGAGGCGATATGCCACAAAGCTACTCTTGCATGACTTTCTCTTCATTAAGCCGGTGAAGATATGAGCCAGACAATCAGTTGATCTGTGTATGTCCAATTTTATCAAGCCAAGGTAGAAGACCGTATCAAAGGCAGTTCCCGCTACCTTTTATATCTGCACGAATACATATCCATGTAAGCCGTGTAGAAATACTGCTTTCAACCTTTGCTTGGGAAACAAATTAACGACGCATTTGATACATATCAAATACATTTTGATTTTTATAAATCTTTTTTTAAACACTTTAAAATCATGCACTTAAGCTCATCTTGTGACACTTTAAAATAACAAAAAACCATTAACAACTCTGCATTGAACATTGGCGATATTAAATTAACCAATAACCTAATCACACAACAAACCAAATTAACAAAAAAACAACATCGAGCACGATAAATATACTCTCCTGGCCATGCTTCTGATCACGCTCAAGCAATCAGGCAATCAGGCAATCAGGCAATCAGGCAATCAGGCAATCAGGCAATCAGGCAATCAGGCAATCAGGATTATCTGAAGCTGACTGTGATGCACAAGAGGTCACACCTTGCTCTCACGGCAGGGATAACATTCAACGTTTCCATGTCAAATAACATTGGCTTTAAAACATCCGCAGTTGTTGGCTCACTCTTTACAGGCATTCATAACAATTAATTTAATTGGAAGGAAATAAAAAATCATCAATATGGAACAGGCATATTTTCCCACCAATACTAATCGGCACTTGTGAGGTGTGACTTATATCCCATCTTTTTTTATAGCGATTGATTTCTCAAAGTGGGGTGTTATCATCCGAACATAGAGTAAAGGGCAAACCGATCGAAAGGTCGGGACGCAAAGCCACCGGTCTAAGGGTGTAGATACCTAAGACAGCGGAGCTGCCAACTGAGAAGAGTGATGTCATGATCTGAATGCCATTCTCTTTGATTGCGTTGCCCTTTTCGTACAACGACATGTGACGAAAAGGACATAAAATGAACACTTGCATCCCCTCCACCGGTTCTGTCCGCAAAAGCATTATCCGTTGCGCTTCCTCAGCCGCCACCGCCTTGCTGCTTGGTGCTGCACTGTTGCCAGCTACCGCGTCGGCTTACGATGGCACAGTGACCCTGACTGGCACCATTTATGAATCACCCTGTGACTTTTCTGACAACAGCGTGACCTGCTATTCCGGCGCACAGCGCCAAACCCTGGATTTGGCCAGCCTGCGACAAACTGGCAGCCTCAACGCCATCAATGGCACCCTAAATTACAAGCTGTCAGAAGGCAGCAATAGCATGGCCATAGTGACCGTCAGTTACCTCTAGTTTCCTCCTGAGCCTGGCTCAGGATTGCTTGAGGATAAGGGCCGGCATACCGATTGGTTTGTCGGCAGCCTGCCTTGGCCACTGGCAAAGCAACCTCTGTTGCCTTTGTGTCGCGTCCCTCTTGTCAGTCTCGGTTGCCCCTCTGCTCCGAGTCCTCTCGATCTGTTCCCCTTCCCTATTCACCCTTTCCTGGGTCACAGCATCATGACCACATAAACGCCTGGCGATCGCCAGTACAGAGCCTCCATACCATTCGGACATGAGGCCCACCTGCCCACGGCACAGCAAACCTCAAACGAGAGCTGGATCACATTCACAGCGTGGAGGCTTAGATCCCCCCCAGATGGCAGATGAGTCCTTGCTATCACTGCAGCCCCCAATGAGACTCAATTTATTTTGATAGATGCTAAATAAATGATTTATATGGCCTGATTGGTGAGTTGATACCCTTTTGGAACTGAGTACATTGCCCGCGATAACCACGCAGACTCTCATCCAAAGGGATAAAAATGAACAATCTGGGTACAAGGTTGCTGCTTCTGGTAGCACCGGGCCTGCTCGCCACCTCGGCGCTGGCCAATTACTCCCCCACCGACTGGCAAGCATACCGGCTGAACGGTGAATCGAGCCGCCAGCTGAGCGATCGCGTCACCGAAGTCACCTACGAACTCAGCGCCCGCAATGACGATGCCCCCTATCAGCAACTGCGCGTCTATCGCCGCTTCGACTGGAACGATAGCGACCTCAGTGCTCTGGCGGAGCAAGTCTGCGGCGAGCCGCAGCTCAGGATTGAGCAGGGCTGGCAGATCCGTTACCTCAGCTGCGAGCAGGTGGTGCCGGCAGGCAAAGCCATCCCGGCCAGCAGCTATGACTATGGCTACGGCATGGAGCAGGGCCGCTGGGAGCCATTGACCGGCACCCCAACCGCACCTCGCCAGGATCGTATGCCGCTGGCCGAGCGCATCATACTGGGTCACAGCGAGCAGGAGCTGGATCGCTGCGAGCTCAACGCCCAGGGCCGCTGCGCCGAGCAGGTTTGGCAATATCAGCCGCAAAACTGGCAGCAACTCAGCGTGCTGGAAGAGACCCCCAACGAGCGGGATGGCCGCCTCGAGCAGATCTTCTTCCGCCTGCAACCCGTGCCAGGCAGTCAGGCCGCCAGCCAGGTGAGCGAGATCCACGTATGGCGCAAGTACAGCTGGCAGCTGGACGAAACCAGGGCCCAGCAGGAGTGCGATGAACCCCAGACCCGCCAGGAAGGGGACAAGACCATCAGCTATCGGGTTTGCCGCCAGACCCTGCCCGCCGGCAGCGAGGTGCAGGTAGTACTGAAAGACACCGGCTATCAATACCCGGTCGGTGGCAGCGAATGGCAGACACTGCCGGAAACCGACGAGTGGCAAGAGAGCCGGGTGCTCAATCGCCCCATAGTGCTGGCCAGCAAGGAGGAGCAGCTCGACTGCCGTCGCGCCGATGGCCGCGCCTGCTCCGAGCCGGAGCAACCGGGCACGGATCTGCTGGATACCGATGCCGCCAGGATAGTGCAGGACGCCAGCGGTCAGCCCGCTCCCGTCTGGCAGGAAAACTATGGCCACGATGACACCAAGCTGCTGGCCGTATCACGGGGCATGCAGAGTCTGCTGGCGGCCAATCAGCCCGCCCATCCGGCCATGAAGCTGCTGCTCGAATATGTGCGCGCCCACAACTATCACAACTACGGCAAGCACAAGGAAGATGGCCCGGCCGCCGCCGAGGCGCTGGCTGAAGCCCTGACTGCGCTCGGTGCCCATCCGCTGCTCTATCCGGAGCAGGTCAGCGATGAGGTGGGAGCCGTCATGGGTGCCTGGAGTATCGCCCTGCATGGCCAGTTCAAAAGCCCGGCGGTGCAGAGCCGGTTCGGTACCCTGCTCGGCCAGTTCAACCAGATGCTGGCTTACAGCACCCGCCACGCCAGCGAGATCAATGGTCAGCATGCCTGGGCAACGGGTCTGTTTGATCTGCTCAACTTCCTCGACTTCGCCAGTGACTACAGTGATGCCTTCGCCACCGATTTCCGCCAGCAGGATGGTGAGCTGCGCAAACAGCTGCACGCCCTCGGCATGAGCGAGCTGTCGCTGTGGCAAGGACGGGATGGCAAGGATCTGTTCCTGCTCAACAACGTGCTGGATGCCTACACCCGCCTCTATCGGGTCACCCGTTATACCCGTCCCGACGAGAGCGAAAACTATCGCAAGCTGCTGGATGGCTCAGTCATCGACCTCATCCGTCATCACAGCCTGATCCCGGGTGGCCAGCAGAGCCAGGATCTGCTGGAGGACATGTCACTGACCCTCTCCACCTACTATCTGACCTACACGGATCGCACCAGCGAAGCCTGCATCAGCGGCGAGTTTGCCGGTCTCTGCACCCCGATACGGCTGGAGGATGTGCTGCCGTTCGAGCACACCTGCTCGCCGACCCTGCGCCTGCGGGCCCAGGAGCTGAGCCAGGATCAGGCCGACGGCATCTGCCGCGAGCTGGGCGCCGAGGAGCAGCAGTTCCATCAGCAAATGGAAACAGGCTGGCAGCCGGTGGCGGATGACAACAACGAGGCACTGGAGCTGGTGATCTTCAACTCCTCCGCCGACTGGAAACGCTACGGCGGCGCCCTGTTTGGTGGTGTCTCTACCGACAACGGCGGCATCTACATCGAAGGAGATCCGGCTCGCCCCGGCAACCAGGCCCGCTTCTTCGCCTATGAGGCTGAGTGGAAACGCCCCGCCTTCCAGGTGTGGAACCTGCGCCACGAGTATGTGCACTATCTGGATGGCCGCTTCAACCAGTACGGCAGCTTCGGTCACTACCCGCTCAATCGCACCACCTGGTGGTCGGAAGGGCTGGCGGAGTTCATCGCCCACGGTCAGTGCTTCGCCCGTGGCATGGACAATGTGGCGGGTCGCCCGGCGGCCGAACGACCGAGCCTGGCCGACATACTGCACCTGGATTACGACAAGGGTGGCGAGATGGTCTACTCCTGGTCCTATACGGTGCATCGCTTCCTGAACGAGACCGGCCGCGGTGCCAGCTGGCTTGCCATGGCCCAGGCCCTGCGCAACCCGGATCAGCAGCAGGCGATGAGCGCCTTCGAAGCCGAGCTGGATCAGTTGATCGCGAGCGACAGCGAGGCCTACCAGAGCTGGCTGAGCCGCGATCTGCTGCCCTGGTGGGAGGCCAACAAGGAATCTGACGAGTGCAAGGCCAACGACTCCTCCCACTGAGGGTGAGACGTTAGCGACAGAGGGCAGCCACGGCTGCCCTCTGTTTTTATATGAGTACTTTATATAAGTGACGGATCAAGCGGTTAGAAGACAGCCAGATGCGACAGCCTCTGCCCGAGTGACGCCATAGGCAGTTATCAAGCCTGACGCGCAGCGGCAACTTGTAATAGAATGACCCTCTGTCACCTCCTACTTCAGACCCGAACTGCACCGCGCATGAAGAAGTTTGCCAAGATCCTCCTCGCCTGCTTTTGCCTGTTGCTGGTAGCTGCCGCCATGCTGCTGGGCTACAGCGAGTGGACCGTCTCGGACACCCGCCACTACACCTATGACGACGTCGATGCGGTGCCCTACAACAGGGTCGCACTGGTGCTCGGCACCTCCAAGTACCTGATTGGTGGCAGTTCGAATCACTACTTCAAATACAGGATCAAGGCCGCCGCCGAGCTCTACAACAATGGCAAGGTGGACTACATACTGGTCTCCGGTGACAACGCGACCGTCCAGTACAACGAGCCACGCCAGATGCGACGCGCCCTGATCCAGGCAGGCATTCCGGCCAAGGTGATCTACAGCGACTACGCCGGCTTTCGTACCCTGGACTCCATAGTGCGCGCCAAGGAGGTGTTTGGTCAGGCCCACTTCACAGTGGTGTCGCAGGCCTTTCACAACGAGCGCGCCATCTTCATCGCCCGCCACTTCGGCATCGAGGCCGTCGGCTTCAACGCCAAGGATCCCAGCGCCTATCAGGGTATCAAGACCCGGGTGCGCGAGGTGTTTGCCCGGCTGATGGGGCTGCTCGACCTCTATGTTTTGGACAAGGGACCCAAATTTCTCGGCGAGCCCATCGTCATCGGCGGCCCGGTTCCCTGCCTGACATTGAGTACCCTGGGTATGAGCCAGCCCTGCCTGCCTATTCCCCCTGTGACGCAGGACAAGCAGCCGCGCGACAAGACCACTCCCGCCGTCAATGCCGCCAGCTCGGCCGCGGCGACCAGTGCCGCATCGACCACGAGCGCAGCAGCAACGACAGGTACATCGCCTGCAACCAGTGCTGCCACAGCGACCAGTTCGTCGGTTGCAACCAGTGCTGCCACGACAACCAGTGCATCAGCTGCAACCAGTTCAGCCACATCGGCCAGTGCGTCGGCGGCAACCAGTTCAGCAGGCGCCAATCCAACACCCTGACCAGACAAAAAGAGACCCGCCGGATAGCGGGTCTCTTTTTGTGAATGGAACAAGACGCTAGCAGATCAGGCCAGCGCCTGCCGGTAACGACGCTCCACCTCGTCCCAGTCGATCACCTTGTAAAACGCGGCTATATAGTCGGGACGCTTGTTCTGGTACTTGAGGTAATAGGCGTGCTCCCACACGTCCAGCCCCAATATGGGGACATGGCCCTGCATCAGGGGACTGTCCTGATTGGCACTGCTCTCCACCTGCAATTTGCCCTCCTTGTCGACCACCAGCCAAGCCCAGCCGCTGCCGAAGCGGCTCAACGCCGCCTGGGTGAAAGCCTGCTTGAAAGCATCCAACCCTCCCAGATCCCGCCGGATCGCCTCCGCCAGCTCGCCAGTCGGCTCACCGCCGCCTTGCGGGCTCATCACCTGCCAGAACAGGCTGTGGTTGGCATGGCCCCCCCCATGATTGCGCACCGCCCCCTGCACTTTGACCGGCAGGCTGTCGAAGCGGGCAAGCAGCTCATCCACCGGCAGGGCGGCCAGCTCGGGGAACGCTTCCAGTGCGACGTTGAGGTTGGTGATGTAGGTCTGGTGGTGACGACTGTGGTGGATCTCCATGGTCAGCGCGTCTATGTGGGGTTCCAGCGCATCGTAGGCGTAAGAAAGGTCTGGCAGGGTATGGCTCATGATCACCTCTTTTTATTGTGATTAATGCAGTTGATGGGCGGGCTCGGCGTGGCACAGGCACTGACCGAGGCAACGCTGAATGGCATCCTGAGTGCCGTGCTTGCGCACGAAGGCGATCAGCTCGGTATGGGTGCTGCGGGTATGGCGCAGAGCCGCGGCCCGCAGTGGGCTCGGACAGGCGGGGGACTGACTGGTAGCAAGCAGGCAATCGTGGATATGGCACAGCAGATCGGCTGCGCGGTCCGGCAGCGTCATGGCGATCAACAGATCCGCCAGATTGTGGTGAGCCACCACCAGGGCAGCCACTGCCTCGTCTGCATCGTGCCAGAAAGAGAACTGCTGGCGAGCCAGCCACAGCGCCTGCTGATAATAGGAGAGTGCCTTGGCGTACTCGCCGGCATCGAAATAGCGATTGCCACTCAGGGTCTGCTGCTTCCAATGCACCATGCTGCTGTCCGAGTCGGTTGTCCCGACCCATCCCTTCACCCAGGTTCCTGTCATGATCCCAGCCACTCAAATGATAATAATTATTATTTAATTTATGTGATGGCCGAATACAAGGGATACTTGATCTTCGCCGGCCTGACGCCCTCACCCCTCCTGCCCATATGGGTAGGGCTTTTCTGAATCTGTCTGTTTAGTGATCACTTGCACAGATGCAACTGGCCGGGTTAGCCATGCTGGCGGGTACTGGCATGAAGCCGGTGGCTGTCGGATGGACAGCCTATTTCACAAGGATGATGACGATGAAAAGATGGCTATTGGTGCTGCTGTGCGCCCTGCCCATGCTGGGTCAGGCGGCAGGTTATACCCAGACCCGTTACCCCATGGTGCTGGTGCATGGATTGTTCGGCTTCGACAAGCTGCTCGGGGTCGATTACTTCTACGGAATCCCCCAGGCCCTGACCCGGGACGGTGCCCGCGTCTATGTCGCGCAGGTCTCGGCTACCCACAGCTCGGAACTGCGCGGTGAACAGTTGCTCAAGCAGGTACAGCAGGTGCTCGCCATCACGGGGGCTGACAAGGTCAACCTCATAGGTCACTCCCACGGCAGCCCCACCATACGCTATGTCGCCTCTGTCGCCCCGGAACTGGTCGCCTCCGCCACCAGCGTGGGGGGCGTCAACTATGGCTCCGAGATAGCAGACCTGGTGCGTGCCAACGTAACCCCTGGCTCGATAGCCGAGAAACTGGCGGTCGCGGCCGCCTCGGCACTCTCTGGTGTCATCTCGCTGCTCTCCGGCGGCAGCGATCTGCCACAGGATCCTCTCGCCTCCCTCGATGCGCTCACCAGCGTGGGAGCCCAGCGCTTCAACCAGCACTACCCCGAGGGGCTGCCTAGCCAGTATTGTGGCGAAGGGCCGCTGCGCGCCGCCAACGGCGTCTATTACTTCTCCTGGAGCGGGCGCGGCAGCATGACCAATGTCCTGGATCCGGTGGATCCTGCGCTGGCCCTCACCAGCACCTTTTTCAGCGAGCCCAATGACGGCCTGGTCGGGGTATGCAGCAGCCACCTCGGCAAGGTGATCGGTACCGGCTACCGGATGAACCATCTGGACGAGGTCAATCAGTCGTTTGGCATCCATCACCTGTTTGATACCGATCCTGTCACCCTCTACCGCCAGCACGCCAACCGCTTGCAGGGTCTGGGGCTATGAAGCGATCCCTCCTTCTCGCCCTGCCTCTGGGCGGAGCCTTCTTGCTGGGGGCCGCCCTGTTATGGCCCGACCCGCCGCCGAGTCTGAATGCCGCCCCCGAACAGGGAGCCCTGCGTCATCAGCTGGCCCAACGCCTGGAACAGGGCGAGGCTGACGCAGAGAGCCCACTACTGGCCCGCTACCAGGTTTTTCTGGCGGCGGAGGGCCGCCTGACGGTGCCGACGGCTCCGGACCTCGCCAGCCTGCAGCAGCTGTTTGACCAGCGTGAACAACTTCGCCAGCAGAGCTTCACCCCGGCCGAGCAGGATCAGCTGTTTGCCGAAGACAGACTGATGGAGCAGTGGACCCTGCGCCGCAAGGCGCTGGCCCAGGCGAGCGAGGCCGACAAGAAGATGCTGGCCGATGAACTCGAACTCTGGCTGACGGAGCAGCCCCAATGGTTCAGAGAAGCAGAGGTCAACAGCCGCCTGCTCAGCGAGTTGCAGACGCTGGCGCAATTACCCCCCGCCGAGCGAGAAGCCGTGCTGCTGGAGCAGCTGGGACCAGAGGCCGTGGATCGGCTGCATCAGCTGGAACAGAGTCAGCAAGGGTTCGAGCAGCAGCTGGCAGGCTATCTGGCCGAGCTTACCCCTTTGCCCGCCCTTGATCGGGCCGAGCAGCAACAGGAGATACTGGCGCGCTGGTTTCCCGCCGAGCAGTGGCGGCGGGTCGAGGCACTGACCCGACTGCGGCTCGAAGAACAGCCATAAACAGCAAGGGGGCCGCGATGGCCCCCGTGTTTCATGCTGCAACCGCACTCATTGTCGCTTGTTGGCGCCGGGCAGTGGCTGCCAGGTTCAGGGGAATAGACCATAACGACAAGGGGCCCTGACGGCCCCCTTGTTTCATGCTGCAACCGCACTTATTGCGGCTTGTTGGCGCCGGGCAGTGGCTGCCAGGTGAGACGGGTCACCTGGGTGCCTTGCACGTCGCACTTGAGGTTCAGATCCTGCCAGCCCTTGTCCTGGCGCAGGGAGACCTCTCCTTCGATGCCCGATTCACTCACCTTGAGCGTCTTCTGCTCGAAGGTCACCTTGTCGCCCCTGGCCAGATCCATCAGCTTGCCGTTGCAGAGCCAGTGGGTGAGTTCGGCCCCTTTCAGCTTGACGCTGCCACTGCTGGCTTTCTGCTCCGCAGGGCTGATGGCAAACAGCCTGGCCAGGTCAGCAGATCGCTTGGTGAGCCAGGCTTCACGCTGTTGCATGCTTATTTTGCTGACGAACTCGGCAGGCTGTCCCTTGTTGTCAAGCCAGTGAGTCAGCTTGCCTTGCTCATCGAAGGCAAACTGGGCGGCAGGTTCTCTGACCCCGAACAGCTTGCCCCCCTTGAAGTAGTAACGGCTCTCCCCTTGCAGCTTGCCCTGCTCGTTCATGATGGGCACGGCTATGATGACGGGGGTGCCATCGATCCAGGCCTTGATCTCCACACCGTCATGACTGAACAGACGAGTGTCGAGGGCGCTCTCGGCCCCCCGGTCGATCAGGGTGAACTGCTCCGCAAGAGAAGCGGCCAGAGAAGGTAGGGAACAGAGTCCCAGTGTCAGAGCAGTCACTGTGTTGCGCATTATGTTCCTATGCATGGTTTTCCTGTGGTGGGCCAACAGGCCAAGGTTAACTCTCTATCAGCCAGGCCCGCAGCGCTTCCCTGTGCCTGTCACTCAAGGGCAGGGATTGGCGGGTCTGATAGTCAAAATGGATCAGGGTCGTTTCGCCGGTGACGGCCAGCTCACCGCCCTGCCAGGCTTCCTGCCAGAGCGTAAAGGAGCTGGAGCCGATGCGGCGCACCCCTGTGTTGATCGATACCTGCTGACCATAAAACAGCTCGCGTTTGAACTGTACCGTATAGCCCGCGATGATCAGGTGCCAGTTATGCACATCCAGCTCGGGAGAGAAGATGCGAAACAGGGGATCCCGCGCCGCCTCGAACCAGACCGCCGGCACCGTATTGTTGATGTGGCCGAGGGCATCTGTCTCTTGAAAACGGGGTTGGATCTGCATTTCCAGCATGGGCGACTCCTTGTCAGCAGGGGCTTGGCAGCTAGCCATCATCAATGAATCAAGATGTTACCTGATATCCAGTCCAAAAGGACAGGGGCGGCACTGCTCTCCGGTACTGGCCAATCTCTGTCGCAACCCCAGGCAAGTCTTGGCTCAGGACAAAAAAATACCCCGCACACCCGGGTGTGCGGGGCCGTCGGGTCAGCCTTAACTCATCAGATCAAAGCGGTCCGCATTCATCACCTTGTTCCAGGCACTGATGAAATCGCAGACGAACTTCTCCTTGTTGTCATCCTGGGCATAGACCTCGGCGTAGGCACGCAATACCGAGTTTGAGCCGAACACCAGATCGATCCGGGTCGCCGTCCATTTCACCTTGCCGCTCTTGCGATCGCGCACTTCATACAGACGATCTCCCGCCGGGTGCCAGGTGTTGGCCATGTCGGTGAGGTTGACGAAGTAGTCGTTGGTCAAGGCCCCTTCCCTCTCGGTAAAGACACCGTGCCGGGTGCCGCCATGGTTGGTGCCGAGCACTCGCATGCCGCCCACCAGTACCGTCATCTCATGGGCCGTCAGCCCCATCAGCTGGGTGCGATCCAGCATCAGCTCCTCCGCAGTGACCGCATAGTCCTTCTTCAACCAGTTGCGGTAACCGTCGGCCAGCGGCTCAAGCACGTCGAACGACGCCACATCGGTCTGGGCCTGACTGGCATCACCGCGACCCGGGCTGAAGGGGACTGTCACCTCGACTCCGGCGGCCCTGGCCGCCAGCTCAACACCCAGGTTACCCGCCAGCACTATCACATCCGCCATGCTGATCTGGCTGGCGGCGGCGATGGGCTCGAGCACCTTGAGTACCCGCGCCAGTCTGGCCGGTTCATTGCCTTCCCACTCCTTCTGCGGGGCCAGCCGGATACGGGCACCGTTGGCACCGCCACGCAAATCCGAGCCCCGGAAAGTACGGGCGCTGTCCCAGGCGGTACTGACCATATCGCTGATGGAGAGGCCACTGGCGGCAATGCTGGCCTTCACCGCAGCCACGTCATAATCGGTACGCCCGGCAGGCACAGGATCCTGCCAGATAAGATCTTCAGCTGGCACATAAGGCCCCACATAGCGGCTTTTCGGCCCCAGATCCCTGTGGGTCAGCTTGAACCAGGCGCGGGCAAAGGCATCCGAGAAAGTCGCCGGATCAGCACGGAAACGCTCGGCGATCTTGCGGTACTCGGGGTCGAACTTCAGCGCCATGTCGGCGTCTGTCATGATGGGGTTGTGGCGAATGGCAGGATCTTCCACATCCACCGGCTTGTCCTCTTCCCGTATATTGACGGGCTCCCACTGCCAGGCACCGGCCGGGCTCTTTTTCAGTTCCCACTCGTAGTTGAACAACAGGTAGAAGTAGCCGTTGTCCCAACGGGTGGGGTGGGTGGTCCAGGCCCCTTCAATACCGCTGGTCACCGCATTGCGGCCAATACCGCGCTGGGTCTTGTTGAGCCAGCCCAGCCCCTGATCCTCGACTGCGGCACCTTCCGGCTCGGGCCCGAGCAGCCGGGCATCCCCATTGCCGTGACATTTGCCTACCGTGTGCCCCCCGGCCGTCAGGGCGACCGTCTCTTCGTCATCCATCGCCATGCGGGCAAAGGTGACCCGCATGTCCTTGGCGGTTTTCAGAGGATCCGGATTGCCGTCGACCCCTTCCGGGTTGACGTAGATGAGCCCCATCATCACTGCCGCCAGCGGGTTGTCCAGATCCCGCTCGCCAGAGTAACGACCGCCGGGCTTGCTGCTCGGTGCCAGCCACTCCTTCTCCGCGCCCCAATAGATGTCTTTCTCGGGGTGCCAGATATCCTCGCGGCCGAAGGCGAAGCCGAACGTCTTGAGCCCCATGGACTCATAAGCCACGGTGCCGGCCAGAATGATCAGATCGGCCCAGCTGATCTTGTTGCCGTATTTTTTCTTGATGGGCCACAGCAGACGCCGGGCCTTGTCCAGGTTGGCGTTGTCAGGCCAGGAGTTGAGCGGAGCAAAACGCTGATTGCCGGTACTGCCACCACCACGGCCATCGGCGATACGATAGGTGCCGGCCGAGTGCCAGGCCATGCGGATCATCAGGCCGCCGTAGTGGCCCCAGTCTGCCGGCCACCAATCCTGGCTGTCGGTCATCAGGGCGGTCACATCCTGCTTGAGGGCGGCCATGTCGAGCTTCTTGAGCTCTTCCCGGTAATTGAAACCGGGCCCCAGCGGATTGGTCTTGGTGTCGTGCTGATGGAGAATGTCGAGGTTGAGGCTCTTCGGCCACCACGCCATGTTGGCTTGCTCGCCGGAGGTGGTACCACCGTGCATGACCGGGCATTTTCCTTGGGAACGTTCTGAATTGTTGCTCATCTTTTTCCTCATTTGCTCTGCTTTCCATAACCTGAACCAGCATGGCACTTTGGAATTGAATGTCCAATGAACTGCGGCCCGCCGACCCATAGTAAAAACGGCAATTAAAACAGGATGACAATCTGCCGGAAGAGCACCTTGCAGGTACAAGGTGAGGCGAGGCAGGTTCAACCCGCCACATAAGCATCGTCCTTACTCGGGGCGAAGCCAGGCACTGCGAAAATCAAACCAGCCGAGGGCCGTCATGCGCACCCCGTGCACGCCGACCCGGCTCTCCAGCTCCAGCCAGTGGTGGAACAGGGGCACGAACCAGCCCTGTTGCTGCACCCGGGCCAGCAGGGCGCGCGGGCCCGGCTCCTCACCGCTGGCACGCCACCGGGTCAGGCCCTGCCACAAAGCATGCTGGCTGGCCCACACCTTGTGCAGCAGCGGCGTGCCCAGCAGCCAAGCGTAGGGGGCGAAGGCATGCTCGTGCTCCAGATTGAGGGTGCCGAGCCAGAGATCCACATCCTCATCCACCCCGCTCACCCAGCGGCCGTAATCCAGGGTGCGAACCTCCAGCCGGATCCCCTGTTCTGCCAGCAGGCTGGCCATGGCGCCGGCACACTCGTTGAACTCCAGATGCTGATTGAAACAGGCCAGCACCAGCCGCGTCGGCAGTTGCTCCGGCGTTGGCAATGACGCAGGCAGGGCCTCGCGCCAGTGGGGCAACAGACCCAGCGCACTGGTCCAGCCCCGCTGCAACTCGGGGGCGACCCGTGCCATCAGGGCGATGGGGTTGAGCAGCTGGGCCAGCCAGTGACGCAGGGCGGGAGCCTGCAAGGAGACGGATCTGTCGTCCTGCAGCAGGAAGTAGCAGCCGGATTCAAGCTCGGACTCACCGCGCATGGTGCCGAGTTCAGGGCTGTCACGTCCCAGCTGCAGGTGGGTCTCCAGCCGCTCCGCCAGCTCCGGCAGCATCCAGATGTCGATCTCGTCAAGCAGGGCACGCAGACCGAAGTAGTCGTCGAACGCCTCCAGACAAAGGTGGAGGGGATCGTTGGCGGTCACCTTGTAGGGGCCCGTGCCCACCGGCTGCAGGGCAAAGCCCGCCTCCCCATTGAGCTCCCGTGGCAATATGGTCGCCACCGGTTCGGCCAGCAGATGGGGCAGCAGAGGATCCGGGCTGTCGAGATACATATCCAGAGTGCGTGGCCAGGGGCTCTCCAGCCGAACCAGATGGGCGAACAGGGGGCGATCCCGCAGTGCCAGCAGACTCTCCATCACATCTTCTACCACCAGCTCGCGACCGTGGTGAAAGCGCACCACCGGCCTCAGATAGAAGCGCCAGTGGCAGGGCCCCAGACACTCCCAGTGGTGGGCCAGATCTCCTTCGATTTCCCCATTTTCCTCATTTCGTCGGGTGAGACCGTTGAAGATCTGCCGGCTCAGGTGAATTTCGGAGCGACGCAGCGGATCCGTGGGCAGCAGCTGGGGCAGCGGCCGGTAGTAGGGCACCCGCAGGATCTGGCGCCCCTCCCGGGTGGCCTGGCCGAGCTGCTCGATCAGCAGCGGGGTGAGCAGATCCAGCCGACCTTCCGCCAGCCGCACCGCCTGGGCAAGCTGGCCCTGACTCAACAGATCCCGCAGGCGGCGCCGGGTCAGACTCTCCTGGCTGTCGAGCAGGGTGAGCCGGGAGCGCCGTCCCCTGCCCGCCTCGGCTGACCAGCTGAGCCAGCCCTGATCCTGCATCCGCCGCAGCAGCAGGCGGGCGTTGCGCGGGGTGCAGCAGAGCAGGTCCGCCACTTCGGCGAGACTTGCCTCCCGCTCATCGCAGCCAAGCTGCTGGGCGAGTCGTTGAAACTGCTGATAGAGGCGACTGGTCGGCATAAAAGAGGAAATCCTGTTGCTATAATTCATCAGTTTTTACTTCCTCATTTTAACTCAATACTGCTGATGAACATGAGAGCCACAGCACAGGAGCATCATCATGAACCAGCAAAGCGCCCCCAAACCGAACCGGATCCAGCAAACCCTGCGTCGCTACTTCAAGCGGATCCTGCCTCGCCCGCTGACCCTGATCGAGGATCCCATGAGCCAGCTCAACCGCCTGATGCAGTGGGACATGCACCAGATCGATGACAAGGAGTATCGTCGCCGCCTCTGAGTGCAGCGTCAGTTGCTCAAGGGCGAGGCCCATCGTCAGCGGATGCCATTGCTTTACCGGATTGGGTGGTTTACATCGCCGCTGAGCCTGATAGATTGGACGTCTATCCATCTATAACTGCCCAGCTGTCACTGCGACAAGCAACATCCAACAAGGAGTGTGTGATGAAAGATGCGACCCTGGCCCTGCACCACGGCTTTTCCAGCGATCCCACTACCAAGGCGGTCGCCGTGCCCATCTACCAGACGGTGGCCTACGAGTTCGACAGCGCCCAGCACGGGGCGGATCTGTTCAATCTGGCGGTGCCGGGCAACATCTATACCCGCATCATGAATCCCACCAACGATGTGCTGGAACAGCGGATGGCCGCGCTGGAAGGGGGCATCGCCGGGCTGGTGGTCTCGGCAGGTTCCGCCGCCATCACCTACGCCATCCAGGCGCTGACCGCCGCCGGTGACAACATAGTCTCCACACCCCAGCTCTATGGCGGCACCTACACACTGTTCGCCCACATGCTGCCGAGCTTCGGGGTCGAGGTACGCTTCGCCAAAGATGACAGCGCCGAGGCCATCGCCGCCCTCATCGACGACAAGACCAAGGCGGTCTACTGCGAGAGCATAGGCAACCCGGCGGGCAACATCGTCGATCTGGCAGCTTTCGCCAAGGTGGCCCACGCCCGTGGCGTGCCGCTCATCGTCGACAACACGGTCGCCACCCCTGTGCTGTGCAAACCCATAGAACACGGCGCCGACATAGTGGTGCACAGCCTGACCAAATATGTCGGCGGTCACGGCAACTCGCTGGGCGGCGTCATCGTCGACTCGGGCAAGTTCCCCTGGGCGGATAACGCCGAACGCTTCCCCCAGCTCACCCAGCCCGAGCCCTCCTACCACGGTGTGGTCTACACACAAGCCTTCGGCCCCGCCGCCTTTATCGGCCGGGTTCGCACAGTGCCCTTGCGCAATACCGGCGCGGCGCTGGCACCCATGAACGCCTTCCTGCTGCTGCAGGGGCTTGAAACCCTGAGCCTGCGCATGGAGCGCCACGTGGACAACGCCCTTCAGGTCGCCCACCACCTCAAGCATCACCCGAAAGTAGCCTGGGTCAGCTACGCCGGTCTGCCGGGACATCCCCACTACCTGCTGGCGGAGAAGTACATGGGGGGCCGGCCGTCGGCCATCCTCTCGTTCGGCTTGAAGGAGGGCTATGAGGCCGGGGTGCGCTTCTACGATGCGCTCAAGATCTTCAAGCGGCTGGTCAACATAGGTGACGCCAAGTCGCTGGCTTGCCACCCCGCCTCCACCACCCATCGCCAGCTGAGCGAGGAGGAACAGGTCAGGGCCGGGGTCAAGCCGGAGATGATCCGCTTGTCTGTGGGGATAGAAGCGATCGAGGACATATTGGCGGATCTGGATCAGGCGCTGGAGGCCTGAGTCAGCCAACAAGAGAGCGGGCACTGCCCGCTCTCTTGATTTCTCCATGCCGGTGAACCAGTCACCTCGCCGACGCGTATACCGACTCCTGCCACCGAATCGAGGTTCCAATGATAATCCTGCACCACCTGAACAAATCCCGCTCCCAACGCATCATCTGGCTGCTCGAAGAGCTGGGCTTGCCCTACCAGATCAAGGCCTACCAGCGCGACGCCACCACCTTTCTGGCGCCGCCCGAGCTGAAAGCCATCCACCCCCTCGGCAAGTCGCCTGTCATCGAGCGGGAAGGACGAGTGATGGCGGAATCCGGCGCCATCACAGAGTACCTGATTGCCCGCCACGCCCCCGAGCGGCTGGCGCCAGCTCAGGATAGCCCCGACTACCCCGAATACCTGCAGTGGATCCACTTTGCCGAGAGCTCCGGCATACTGCCGCTGCTGCTCGACATGTTCGTGCGCAAGGATGGCAGCCCGATGCGCTTCCTGCCGGACTACGCCAAAGCGGAGTGCGCCAAGGTGCTGGGTTATCTGAACCAGGTGCTGGCAAGCCGCCACTATCTGGTGGGGGACCGTCTCTCCGGCGCCGACATCATGAACTCCTTCCTGGTGGATCTGCTGGCCCAGGGCGGCCAGCTGGCACACTTCCCGCACCTGCAAACCTACTGGGAACGCCTCAATACCCATCCAGCCCGCCAAAAAGCAGCTGTGCTGGAGCGCGAGCTGGATCTGGGCGCCTGACCCTCTGCCTTCAGCGCCTCACCCCGGAATGCAAAACGCCCCGACAAACGGGGCGTTTTCTTTTCAGCTCGTCAGCCAAATGCTCAGAGCGCGTGGGAAAGGATCCGCGCTACCTTGTCAGGATCTATGTCCTGCTGCTCACCGAGGGCGGTCAGGCCGAAGCGCTTGAGGTTGGAACAGATGCCGGGGATGCAGCTCTCGTTCAGGCCGTAGTCGGCGAGGCGGGTGCCCACCCCCATCTGCTGGAAGAACTGCTCGGTGCGGATGATCGCCTCCTCGATGCGCAGCGCCTTGTCCTCCCGGCTCGAATGCCAGACCCGCTCGGCGAACTGGGCCAGTTTCTCCTGCTTCTGGGCCGCCTGCTCACGCAGCAGGGAGGGCAGCACCACCGCCAGACTCTGGGCATGATCCAGCCCGTGCAGCGCGGTGAGCTGGTGGCCGATGGCGTGGGTGGACCAGTCCTGTGGTACGCCGCGGCCGATGAGACCATTGAGCGCCAGGCTGGCGGCCCACATCAGGTTGGCGCGCACCTGATAATGGGTGGGATCCACCAGGGCTTTGGGGCCGTTATCCACCAGCACCTGCAGCAAGCCTTCCGCCAGCCTGTCCTGCACCTCGCCCCCCACAGGGAAGGTGAGGTATTGCTCAATGATGTGGACGAAGGCATCCACCACCCCATTGCCGATCTGGCGGGTGGGCAGGCTGTAGGTGGTGGTGGGATCGAGCACGGCAAACACAGGTTGCACCAGCGGATTCATGAAGGAGAGCTTGGCCTCCCCCCGACTCACCACGGCGGCGGGATTGCTCTCCGAGCCAGTGGCGGGCAGGGTCAGCACGCAACCCAGCGGCAGGGCCGCCTTGACGGGCGCCTTGTGCAGCAGTATCTCCCAGGGATCCCCGCCCTCGAAGCAGGCCGCCGCGGCCACGAACTTGGTGCCATCCACCACGGATCCGCCGCCGACCGCCAGCAGGAAGTCGATGCGCTCGCGCTTGACCAGCGCCACCGCCTCCATCAGCTGATCGTAATGGGGGTTGGCCCCTATGCCTGAAAACTCCTGCCAATCCCTCCCCGCCAACGCCTGGGTCAACTGGTCATAGACGCCGTTTTTCTTGATGCTGCCACCGCCGTAGAGCACCAGCAGGCGACTGCCTGCCGGGATCAGGTCGGGCAGCGTGGCTATCTGGCCGTCACCAAAACAGACCCGGGTAGGATTGGCATATTGGAAGTTGTACACGGCAAAGCCCTCGGTTGAATGCATGCAAGGGGATTGTGCGCCCGTGGCTCCGGCAGGTCAAAAAACGGGAGCCGGCTATCAAAACACGCATTGCGTTCGAGTCCAGCGGGTTGGTCAGGCGCGGCTCTGCTATGGTCTGTCAGGAAGGCGGTGCCATGTGCCATCCGGGCCTGCATGCCCACCTCCTTTCATCCTCATTTCCCGTCATAAGGTCTGAAACATGAAATTGAAGCATGCATGGATTGCCGGTCTGCTCTCCCTCTCGACCTGCCTGGTGCAAGCCGCCGAGGTGGTCACCGAAGTCGCGACCGCCCCGGGCAAGGCCAGTCTGGTTGAAGCCGTGACTGCCCAGGCGACGGTGACTGCCATCGACATGGCGAGCCGCAGGGTCAGCCTGAAAAATGACGCCGGTGAAGCGTTCGACATAGTCGCCGGTGAACAGGTCACCAACCTGCAAAACCTCAAGGTTGGCGATACGGTGGCACTGAGATACCTGCAGATGCTGGATCTGGAACTGCTCAAGGGCACGGCTGGCGTCAGACAGCGCGTCGTCGAGATGGATGCGGACAAGGCCGCCGCTGGCCAAAAGCCGGGGGCCGGGGTGGGAGTCAAGGTCACACTGTATGGGGACGTCATCGACGTCGACAAGGTGCAGCAGACGGTCACGGTCAAAGGGGTGGATCACACCCTGGTGGTCAAGGTGCACAACCCGGCGCAATTTGCCCTGATCGCCAAAGGGGATCAGATCAAGGCCGTCCAGACCCAGGCGGTGGGTATCGGCATAGTACCCGAGAAAAAATAGTACCCGAGAAGACATAGCGCCGGAGCAGAAACTGGGCCGGGAAGGCAGCAGCCCCAAAGAGCGAGCCTGTAAATAATTCTGTGTAACTGCCCACCCCATTACAGGTGACCGTTCAAGCGATCACCGAACTCGATAATAAAGCGATTCAGGGCAGGCTTCCAATTCTGGATCGGCATGGTCCACTTCTTTGAAGCCTGCTGTATCGCGAGAAACGCCACTTTTAGCGCAGAGTCGTCGGTCGGGAACAGCTTCCTTTGCTTGGTCGCTTTGCGCAGCACGCTGTTCAGTGACTCAATGGCATTGGTGGTGTAGATCACCTTCCGGATTGCGGGGGGATAATCAAACAGCGTGATCAGATTGTCCCAGTTATTCTGCCACGAGCGCGCTATCTGCGGGTACTGGCTATCCCAGCGCTCGCCGAAGGTCGCTAGTGCCTGTTGAGCTTCACGTTCCGTCGCAGACTGGTAGATCTGCTTCAGTTCAGCCGTCACCGCCTTGTAGTCCTTCCAGGAGACATAGCGCAACGAGTTGCGCACCATATGGACGATACACAGTTGCACCTTGGTCTGGGGATACTCCACGGCAATCGCATCAGGGAAGCCCTTGAGACCGTCCACACACGCGATCAGGATGTCTTCCAGGCCGCGGTTCTTCAGCTCGGTCAGGACCGAGAGCCAGAACTTTGCCCCTTCGGTCTCGGCCAGCCACAGGCCCAACAGCTCCTTGTGCCCCTCCATATTGATGCCCAGTGCCAGATAGAGCGACTTGTTGATCACCCGCTGGTTCGCGCGGATCTTCAGCACAATGCAGTCCAGATAGACGATGGGATAGAGCGGATCCAGCGGCCGGTTTTGCCATTCGTGGACCTGCTCGATGACGCGTTCGGTCACCTTCGATACCAGCCCCGCCGAGATGTCGGCGTCATACATCTCTTGGAACGCGTCCACGATATCCCGCGTGCTCAAGCCCTTGGCGTAGAGGGCGAGGATCTGGTCGTCCATCTGGGTCAGGCGTGACTGGCCCTTGCGGACGAACTGAGGGTCGAAGGACGAGTTACGGTCACGAGGCGCCTGGATGGTGACCTCTCCGTGCTGCCCTTGTAGGCGCTTGGTGGAATAGCCATTGCGATTGTTGCCGGTCCCGCGGCCTTGTGGGACGTGTTTCTGGTAGCCCAGATGCTCATCCATCTCGGCATTGAGCGCGGTCTCGACGGTAAGCTTGATCAGCTGTTGGGTGAGGGTGCCGAGATCTTTTTCAGACTTGATGTCTTTGGCCAGCTCAGCGGCCAGTGCTTTGAGTTTGTCTTGGTCCATTTGCTTACCCACGAAGGTATCCTTTTGAAAAAGTTACTTATTCGTGGGCGGTTACACAATTGGATTTACAGGCTCCCAAGAGCCCGTCAAAAATGGAGGGACATCACCCCTCCCTTTCTCATTGTGATGTCATCATTCCTTCCACATGGGAAAGGCGGCGTCATTACCCGAGGCAACACCTTGCCCCCGATGACCACAGATTGCCGTTCGAGTCGTGCAGGCAATCACTCAGGTAGTCTTGGTCTCTTCCTTTGGCTCGCTCTTCTTGCCGGTGAGGCGATCCATGGCATTTTGCAGCATGGTCTCCTTCTGCTCGTTCAAGGCCTTGCTCTGTTGCTCGCGCTCTTCGGGGGTCAACTGCCTGTTGTCGGCGATCGCCTTGAGCTTCTCCTCTATCTCGTTGAACTTCTTGCGATCAAACCCAAGCGCCTTGTCCACCAGCTGCTGCATCATGCCCCCCTTGTCCGAGTTCATGTCCAGCGCGGGCGGCAGCTTGCTGTTCTTGGCCAGATGCTCATAGGTGAGCGCCTGCTGCGCCTTGCTGGTCAGTCGCTGGGAGGAGAGGTTGACCAACTCCTCCCAGCCGCCACCCTGACCACTGTCGGCACCGCTGAGGGTGGCGAGGGCGCGGGAGTTGGACGCACTCTGGGCAAGTTGCTGGCTGTAGGGTTTGATATCCATGGGGACTCCAATCTGTATGCCGATCCGGCATGACGCTTTGGCTGATTCGATAACATGGGGCGCCAGGCCCCACCATTGTCAATTAAACCAGCAAGTTACAGGCCAACTTTCCAGATGGGGCCAAATCCCGCACTCAGGCTGGCGCCGCGCCCATTGCTCGCAGCAAGCCAGGCGTCAGAATCATGACTCCTGCGCCGCCCCGTCATGATATTGCGGCACATCTCTCTACACTCGAGCGCCTCTGCCAGAGAAAGCCAAGGATTAGCGCGCAGATCACAAAACAAAAAACTGCAGAAGCCTACAATTTTGGCGCACGATAGAACCAGCAAGCAGTGTTATGGATGAAATGTTTGCGACATCAATGATCGGCAGACCAATCCACCGGCATACTTCCATGCCGCCATCGGCCTGCGGCAGCGCGCATCCCATTCCACCGCCTGACTTTCACTCACAGTTACGCTTCGGGCAATGCCATGAAAAAACACACCTTGAGTCTCCTCTCCGCCACCCTGCTCACCCTGCTTGGCACCAGTGCCGACGCTTGCACCGGCCTTGTCGTCGGCAAGGGCGCCAGCGCGGATGGCAGCGTGATGATCGCCAGAAACGAGGATTTTGGCGTCAACAACTGGAACAAGTATTTGGCCTTCCGGCCCGCCCAGCAGAACGAGGGCAAGAGCTGGAAACTGGGCAACGGGCTGGAAGTGCCCATGCCCAAGGCCTTCCTCGCCTACTCCGCCATTCGTGACTGGGACGCCGCCACCAGCGACCCGGCAGGCAAATATTATGAGGAGCGCGGCATCAACGAGTTCAACGTCGCCCTCTCGGCCACCACCAGTGCCGAGGTCAACGACAGGGCCCAAAAAGCCGATCCGCTGATCGAGAAGGGAGTGATTGAAGCCATCATCCCCACCCTGCTCCTGCCGCAGGCCAGGACGGCCAAAGAAGGCGTCGCGCTGCTTGGCCGCTATGTGGAGCAATATGGCGCCGGTGAGGGCAACAGCCTTTACCTGGCGGATGTGAACGAGGCCTGGCTGATGGAGATAGGCTCCGGCCACCACTGGATCGCTGTGCGGGTGCCGGACGACAGCTACGCCATGGTGGCCAACGGCCTGCGCATCCACGGCGTCAATCTAGACAGCGCCGATGTGCTGCACTCGCCCAAGCTGCTGGAGTTCGTGCGCGAGCACAAACTGCTGGATAACGCCGACCCCAAGGACTTCAATTTCGCCAAGGCGTTCGGGGTGATTGCCGACCCCTACAACGTGGATCGGGAGTGGCTCGGCCAAAAAATGCTGACCGCCTCCCACCAGCAGGCGACCCGGCAGGCGCAATATCCGCTGTTCATGAAGCCGGATGCCCCCATCGCCGTGCCGGACGTGGCCAGGGTGCTGAGCGCCACCTATGAGGGCACGCCGCTCGCTGGCAAGGCGGAGCGACCGATCCGCATCGATCGCCAGCTGGAATCTCACGTGATCCAGCTGCGCAAGGAGATGCCCAAGGAGCTGCAGGGGCTCATCTGGCAGAGCTACGGCGTGCTGGCCGAATCCGTGATGGTGCCGCTCTACAACACGCTGGAGTCCTACCCCCTGCCCTATCGCACCGGCAGCGACAGCTACTCCGATGACTCCGCCTACTGGCAGTTCCGCAGCCTGACCGCGCTGGCCAACACCAATCCGGACAAATATCTGCCGCTGCTGCGGGGCGTCTGGAGCAAGGAGAGCGCCAAGCTCTACAAAGAAGTGGCGGTGCTCGACAAGACCCTCAAGCAGACCTACACCAACGACAAGGCCACCGCGCTCGGGCTGGCCGCCGACTACTCCTACGGCCAGCTGGAGCAGACCTACCAGATGGCCAAAGAGTTGCGCTACAAGCTGATGACGGATCTCACCAAGAGCACGGAGAAGAAGTATTCAGAGGAGGAGTTCAAGAAGATCATGAGCCTCTGACCGGCTTGGAAAACAGAAGAGGCACCCCGGGGTGCCTCTTTCATTTCATCAAGCAGGGAACTCAGCCACGGCTGATATGGAGCGGACCAAAAGTCTGGGCCACCGGCATTATCTCTATGCTGTTGATGTTGACGTGGGCGGGCTGCTGGCTGACCCAGAGCACTGTATTGGCGATGTCTTCCGGCTGAATGGCCTGCACCCCCTGATAGACGGTAGCCGCCTTGGCGTCGTCACCGTGGAAGCGCACGTTGGAGAACTCGGTGCCGCCACACAGACCCGGCTCCACATTGGTGACGCGGATGGCGGTGCCCGCCAGATCGGCACGCAAGTTGAGGCTGAACTGCTTCACGAACGCCTTGGTGGCGCCGTAGACGTTGCCGCCCGGATAGGGGTAGGTGCCGGCGATGGAGCCGATATTGATGACGTGGCCGCGATTACGCGCCACCATGCCCGGCAGCAGCAATCGGGTGAGCAGGGTCAGCCCGCTGATGTTGGTGGCTATCATCTGCTCCCAGTCTTCGAGGTCCGCCTTGTGGGCAGGTTCCAGCCCCAGAGCCAGCCCGGCATTGTTGACCAGCAGATCCACTTCTTGCCAGGCAGCAGGCAAGCCAGCGATGGCGGCTTGAGTCGCAGTCTTGTCCTGCACGTCGAATACCAGCGGCAGGAAGCTGTCACCCAGCTCATCGCCCAAGGCAGCCAGACGTTCAGCACGTCGGCCTGTGCCTATCACCCTGTAACCCGCGTTCACCAGCTGGCGGCTGATGGCCTCCCCAAAGCCGGACGAAGCACCCGTTACCATTGCAATCATCTGAACCTCCATATCTACACCGATATTGTTATTTATGTGTTTGAATCCACTCAGATTCATTCATCGCTCAATTCACGCCCGGTCACCTTGCGCCAGACAAATACCACCAGATGGAGCAGAAACAGGCCCGAGCCTCCCAGCGCGAACAGCAGACCAGTGAGGGCATTGACCGAGGTGTCGGCACCAAACCACCACCACACCAGCCAGCCGATCAGGCCGATGACAAACGTCTGGATGGCACAGACGGGGCAGCGCCCCAGCTTGGCCTTGATGGCGGTGGCAAGGCAGTCTTCACAACTCATCCTGAGCAGCCCGCCTTGCCGTGTTGCAAGGCTGCTTTACCGCCTATGCGGTGCTTGCGGGCCAGACCGCGCAGCTGACGCTCCTCGTCACCAATAAGTGACAACACCAGCCGGTGAGCATGCTGGTCTCGGCCATAGTAATCCGGCAACCTCTGCTGAGCCTTGAATCCCAGCGCCTGATAGAGGGCAAGCGCCTCTTCATTGGCATCGCCCACCTCGAGGCGCACAGCCCCCCAGCCAGCTTCGCGCCCCTCCCGGATCACCTGTTCCAGCAGACGGCGGGCCCAGCCCTGACGACGAATGGTCCAGCGGATGGCGAGGGTCTGGATCACCAGCCGATCCCACCCTCTGTGCTCCAGCAGGCTGAGATATCCCATCAGCTGCGACGTCTCATCCAGCAGCAGCAGGGTGCGCCCCTTGGCGTGGGTGAGCAGATAGTGCCAGCGGCTGCGGCCAAAGGCGACTTCGGGGGGAAAGCAGTAGCGTTCCAGCTTAACGATGGCGCCCAAATCATCGGTTCGGGCCGCGCGCACGGTCAACACAGGGAGTCCTTGTTCGGTTATTTATCTTCAGCACCAGAAATGCGACTTGTATCACAAGTTACCAAAGCAGAATATTAGGCACTGTAACCTCTTGTTTCCCCTCGCGCCATTGTCGTGCTTGTCGGTGCATCGAAGCCCACTGGGGATACTGCCATTCAAGGCAGTCCTTTCTGTGGAGCCGAAGAACTATGAGTACCTATGTCATCGTCGAAGAGCTGGGCGACTGGCCTTGCCATGCCGATTATCTGCTGACCGCCCGCACCTACCTGCAACACGGCGTGCCGACCACGGGCGGCAGACCCCGCATCATCAACCTCTGCCGCGATCTGGAGCACCTGAGCGCGGGCTACTACTGCTCCCTGCTGGCGCAGGCCCGGGGCCATCACTGTCTGCCGGGATTGCAAGCCATCAGCGTGTTGCAACCCCAGCAGCCGCCGGCCAAGCTGTGGCGCAAGGTGCAGGGCTGGCTGGCCCAGCAGAGCGAGGATCGCATTCGGGTTCGCGCCATCTTCGGTCAGAGTGAACAGAGCGAGCTGGCGGGACTGGCCCGCTACTACTACGGCCTGAGCCAGTTGCCGCTGCAGGAGCTGACCCTCAAACGCGGTCGGCACGGCTGGTCGGTGCGCCAGCAACAAAGCCTGTCTCCGCTGGATCTGAGCCAGAGCGAGAAGGCACTGATGCTGCACCATGCCCAGGCGCTGGTTGGCGCCGGGGATGGGGAACATGCGGCGCCGCTCTACCAGCTCGCCATCCTGGTGGATCCCGATGATGGCCGCGCCAGCAGCGATGCCCTGGCCCTCGACCGCTTCATCAAGACGGCCGCTGCACAGGGGATCCAGGCCGAGATACTTGCCCCCTCCGCCATAGAGCGGCTGCCGGAGTTCGACACCCTCTGGCTGCGGGCAGAAACCGCCGTCGGCCACTACACCTTCGAATTTGCCCGCCGCGCCGAACAGCTCAAGATGCCGGTGATCGACAGCTCCCGCGCCATCCTCGCCTGCAGCAACAAGCTCTATCTCTACGAGCTGATGGTGCGCAGCGGCGTGCCCATGCCGCCCACCATGGTGGTCACCCGCCGTGGTCGCCACCAGGTGGACGAGCTGGTGCAGCGGCTCGGCCTGCCGCTGATGGTAAAAGTGCCCGACGGTGCCCAGGGGCGGGATCTCGCCATGGCCAGCGATGAACAGCAGCTCGCCCGCCTGTTGGACGAAGGACTGGGTCGCTCCGCCCTGCTGCTGGTGCAGAGCCGGATCCCTGCCGAATTTGACTGGCGCATCGGCTTTCTCGACGGCTCGCCGTTGTTCGCCTGTCGCCGCTACCGCCCGGAACCCGGCAACCGCATCCGCCGCCGCAAACACCCCCTCGACATGAGCCGGATAGAGGCACTACCGCTCACCGAGGTACCGGAGCGAGTGCTGCAAACGGCCCGCCGCGCCGTGCATCAGCTTGGCAACGGCCTGTTCGGGGTCGACCTGCGCCAGCAGGGGCGCGACTGCGTGCTGCTGGAAATCATCGACAATCCCTGGATACGTGGCGATATTGAGGACAGAGAGGCAAAGGACCTCTACGAGCGCCTGGCCAGGGCCTTCCGGCAACGGCTGGAAAACCGGGGGCAGAGCGCGGCAGGATAACAAGCATCGACAGCAGAGGTGATTATGATGACAGCGGATTGGTGGGACATAGCGCCCCTTGGCTGGGAGAACATCCTGGCCTGCCTGGTATGCGGCACCCTGGTGGGGCTGGAGCGGCAACTGCGTGGCAAGCCGGTCGGGATCCGCACCTCTTCGCTCATCATTCTCGGCACTTACTGCTTTCTCGCCATCGGTGCCGCCGTCAGCCCCCAGGGGGCCGATCAGGCACGGGTGCTGGGTCAACTCATCACGGGGATCGGCTTTCTCGGCGCCGGCGTCATGATGACCCGGGATGGTCAGGTACTGGGCGTCACCTCGGCTGCGACCGTCTGGATGCTGGCGGCACTCGGCGCCCTCATCGGCATGGAGATGCTGCACCAGGCCGTGATGCTCACCGGCGTCACCCTGGCCATTCTGGTGGGAGTGGATTATCTCGAGACCAGCTTCAAGAGTCTGCGCCGCGGGGTGCACAACCGGCTGGAGAGCTGGCGCCACGGCAATAGCCATGCGCCTGCCGCCAATACCCATCAGGACGAGCTTGGCAGCGGTATCGAGAAGTAACCCACCACAATGAACAAGGGCTCCAAACTGGAGCCCTTGTTGTTACTCGCCAGCCTTATTGCAACAGCAGGAAGCGACCGCTCAGCGGTGGCAAGTCCACCGTCACGCTGCTGCCACCCAGCGCCAGACTCTCGCCGCTTTGCAGATCCACCAGGGCACTGCCACTGCGCAGTTTGCCGACCGGCAGGGCATAGCTTTGAGGCGTGGTGGAGACGTTGAGCAGGTAGACAATCTGCTCTGCCGCCGTCTGTTTGATGTCGCCATAAACGCTGCCATCGGCCACCAGCTTGACTCGCTCCCCCTGATAGAGGGCGGGATGCGTGGCGCGCATCGCCAGCAACTGGCTGAGCCACAGCTTGAGTTCGGCCTGATCGCTGCTCGGCACGAAACCGGTGACACCGGGCACCTTGCCATCGCTGCGGGCCACGTGATCGTCACAGAGTCCCTGCGCCGCACAGTCGCCACTCACCTGCTTGGCAAAGCCCGGCACCTCGTCGCCAAACTCCTCGCCGTAATAGAAGGTGATGGGGCCTGAGCGCGCCGCGAGGAAGCTGAAGGCCGCCTTGTGGCGCTGCCAGTAGTCCGCCGGATTGAAATTTCCCCGCTCCAGCAGGTCACCGAAGCGTACCAAATCGTGGTTGCCCAGCATCAGATTTGGCATGGCGTGGTTCGGATAGCTCTCTACCTTGTTCCAGCTGGCATCCAGCACGCTGGCCCCCTGCCCGCCCTTGCCGGACTCCTCCACCGCCAGCGCCTGTACTATGCCGTAGCGCAGCGGGAAGTCGAATGCCGAGGAGAGCGCCGGCTTGTCGCTCGGGCCATAGGCCTGGGCCCGGATCTCGTCAGCACTCTTCCATACCTCACCCACCAGGTAGCCCAGGGTGCCCCACTGTTGGCCCGCCGCCTTGCGTGCCGCACTGGCCTGTTCGACCTCGCCGCGAATGGCACGCCATTCGTCCAGCCCCAGCTGATAGGCCTGATCCAGTCGCCAGCCGTCGATGCCGTACTGTTCGACCCAGTAACGCGCCACCTCCTTGAAGTAGGCGAGGCTCTCGGGTTGGCTGTAATCCACCAGCTGACCGGGATAACCGGCACCCCCGCTCTTGAGCACAGGCTGGCGCCCCTCTGGCGACGGCTTGCTCACTCCCACCTTGTTGACGTGACCGAACACGCCATCGAGGAAGACGTAAAGGCCGCGCTGGTGCGCCGCATCCACCAGCTGTTTGAGCTGGGCATTGCTGCCAAAGTTGGGATCCACGGTGAAAAAATCACAGGCGAAGTAGCCGGTAGCATCCAGCTTGTCATCCCCCCCCTGACCCGCGCAGGAGTCAAATACAGGGGTGAGCCAGATGGCGTTGACGTTGAGACTCTTGATGTGATCCAGGCTGTCGATGATCCCTTGCAGATCGCCGTTGTGCCCGGAGGGGCCATAGCCGACGCCATAGTTGGCGGCGCTGTCGCCATCGACGAAAGACTCCACCATCACCTGATAGGTTCTCAGGTTGCAGGCGGCCTGGTCATTGCCATAACAGGCGCGGCTGGCAGAGGTCACCGGTGGATTGACCACGGGGGGCTGAGCCTCGCTGCTGGAGCCGCCGCCCCCGCTGCCGCACGCCGTCAGGAACAAGGCGGCCCCGAGCAGGCCGCCATAGCGCAAACGTCCTTGTTTCATTGTTATCTTCCCGCTGTGGTGGTGCTGGCGCAGAGCGCGCCACCCTTGAAGCCATGATACCCAGCTCACCACTGCAGGTCTGTGACTGAAAACGTTACCCGCTTCAGTCGGTTAGAGCCTCTCTGACTGGCAGTTGGCACGTACCCGGTTCAAAGCACGCCGGCAGAGGCGAAGCGATAGTTGACTGACAGCCAGAAGGCGCGCCCCGGCTCGGGAATACGACCAATCTGCTCATACCCCAGCCCCGCCTGGCTGGCGTGTACCGACTTGGAGAGGTGCTCGTAGTAGAAGGTATCGAACAGGTTGTCGATACCGGCGGACAACTGCCACCCTTCGCTCACCTGCCAGGCCCCGCTCAGGTTCATGGTGAAGAAACCAGGTGTCTCCCCCTGATCCTGACCGGCCACAGTGCCAGACCCCACATCTACCCTCTTCTGCGCCGCGACGGCGCGCCCCAGCAGCGTAAAGCTCCAGTCCTCATCCGGCTGCCAGCCCAGGGCCAGCTTGCCATCGAGTGGCGGCATCTGGGCCAGCGGCTTGCTGTCGCTCTGGTTTTCGCCGTAGACCACTGCCAGACCACCATCGAGGCGCCACTGTTCGGCAAACTGCCAGCGCCCTTCCAGCTCGCCGCCCCGGGTCTGGGCCTCTATGTTGCGCACCTGGTTCGACTTGCTGTGATAGAGCAGGTAGTCCTTGATGTCGGCACTGAACAGGGAGAGGGTCAGATCCAGATCGCGGCTGCGCAGGGCCAGCCCGGCATCCCACTGGCGGCTGCGCTCGGGGTTGAGGGTGAAGGGGATGCTGTCCTTGCTGCGCTCCCAGTAATCTGGCGCCCGCTCGGCCTGGCCCCAGGCCAGATAGCTCGACCAGGCTGGCGACCACTGGTATTCGTAGCGGCCAAAGCCGCTGTCGAGCACCCGCTTGTCGCTATAGAGGGTCTGATCGCCGGCGCCATATTTGGTGGTCTCCACCCGATCCTGACGGTAACCCCCCTTGTAGCTATGGGCTCCCTGCTGGCGACCCAGCTCGCTGAACCAGCCTTGCTGTTCGAATCGCAAAGTACGCTGGCGAGGCTGGCTGGCGTAATCCACACCGCTGCGGGCCCTGTGCTGATCCCGGTTGGCATCGAGTCCGGCGGTCAGCAACCAGTCGGCCGGCAGGGCGATATCGTTGGCCCAGCGGCCGCCGGTATTGCGACGATCCGGGTTGGAAAGCATCTTGATGCCGCTGTTTGGCCGCAGGCTGAAGTTGTCCATGATGTGGTCTATGTCGTTGTCCCACAGCGTCAGCTCACTGCGGCGCCACTGCTGGCTGATCGCCTCCTGCTTGAACTTGAGACCGAAAGACTCCCGGTCGAACATGGGGCCATCCATCATGCGATCCGCATAGGCGGCGCGGGCGTTGCTGCGCTCGGCGGTCAGCTCGAGCAGGGTGTTGTCGCCCGGCGTCCAGCCCAGCTGGGCCGTGCCGTTTTCCCGACGATAGAAGGAGCGCACCTTGTCGCCGTGACCATCGTGGTAGTCATCGCTGTCGGAGTGGGTGAACTGGCCGCGCAGATAGCCCTCGGGGGCGCCGACGGTGGCATCCAGCATCTGGTCGTCACGACCGGAACTGCCATACAGCGCCGAGGCTTCGGCCTTGACACCGGGAGCACTGAACTCGGGTCTGTCTCGCTCGAACAGCACGGTACCCGCCAGGGTGGC
This sequence comes from Aeromonas sp. 9A, assembly GCF_963900955.1. Lineage (NCBI taxonomy): Bacteria > Pseudomonadati > Pseudomonadota > Gammaproteobacteria > Aeromonadales > Aeromonadaceae > Aeromonas > Aeromonas sp. 9A. The sequence goes on along the minus strand of NZ_CAWRFG010000001.1, from coordinate 437,559 downwards.
ACCCTGCTCCAGGGATTGCGGCCCCTTCAACACCCGTATCCGGTCGAAAGATTGGGGAAATACATAGGCGGTGGGCGGGTCCATGCGACCGCCACAGCCGCCGGCCAGCATGCCGCCATCCATCTGCACGTTGAGGCGGGACATGCCCATCCCCCGCAGCACGGGGTCGCCCCCCAGCCCCCCTTTGCGCACCATGCTCATGCCGGTGACGTTCTTCAGATAACCGGCGCCATCGGCGGCAGGCATGGGGGAGCCAGGCTTCTTGGGATCCAGCGTCACTTCCAGAGTGCTGGTCGGGCGGCTGGCGACCACCACCATGGGCTCCAGCCGTTGCACCTGCTCCTGACCGGCTGCGCCGTGGCAGGCGAGGCCACCCACCAGCAAGGCGAGAGGGGTGCGAATAAAATGAGCCATGAATTTTCCTTATCTATCTGTTTATCTTGTTTTTTTAATCTCCACCAACAAACCTTTCCGCTGCAGTAAGGTTTGCCATCTGGCCGCAAAAAAGGCCCGCGACCAAGATGTGGCAAGCCTTGTCAGGCGACGGCAAGAGAAGATTGGCAAAATGTTGCGCAGGTTTTATCCAAATTGGGTAGAGAAGGCAAACGGACAAACATTCCAGTTACAGGAATCTGGGGGTGGCTCACAAAAAAGAGGGTTAGTTGAAGGCTTCCCGCTCATTGATGGGTTTGATCAGGTGATACACCTCGTGGGCCGAGAGGGTGCAGCCAGCGGGCCATTCCAGCTGATGACGGCGGTTGATGAAGACCCTTGCACAGCGCCGCTCCGAATCCAGCGCCGCAAACAGGGGCTGTGTGCGCCAGGGGGCCAAATCCAGCGCTCCCGTGGTACCGTCGGAGAGCACCACAAACAGCCGCCATCCCTGCAAATATTCCACATCGATAAAGACCGGCATCCCTTCGGCTCCGATTGAGAAAATTCGGCGCCATTATAAACAAGCCCCCAGCACTGCTTTGCAGGACGGATCACACTTTTCCCAGCCATTTATGCTGTCTTCAATCCCTGAGTCTTGTCACATAAAAGGCATAAATCGTGCCAAAACATCCCTTTTATCGGCAACTACACGCAACCTTTCTCAAAGCTCAGTGTCATAAGCCTGCAATATAAAAACAATGTGCCCGAGGACGGGTGCAAACAGGCTTGTAGGAACAACAATGACCACTATCAGACAATGGCTGGGACCGTTTTGGCCCATCGCCGTTTTTTCATTTATCGCGCTTGTCTCTCTCTCCGCCAGCCGAATCGGCCTCGGCGTTTGGCAACTGGAACGGGTCGATGCCGTCGCAGGTTGGCCAGAGATGCTGCTGCAAGGGCTGCGGGTCGATATCGCGACCCTCTGCTGGATATGGGGTGTCCCCGCCATGCTGACCATGCTGCTGGCCGGGCCCCACGCCATTGGCCGGACCTGGTTGCAGCTCATCAGGGTCTGGCTGACGCTGGGACTCTGGCTGATGCTCTTCCTCGAGATCTCCACTCCCTCTTTCGTGACCGAGTACGGCGTTAGGCCCAACCGCCTCTATGTGGAGTACCTCATCTATCCGAAAGAGGTGCTCTCCATGCTGTGGGCCGGCCGCAAGGGTGAACTGCTGATCGCCGGGCTGTTCAGCATGGCTGTGCTGTCAGGGGGTTGGTGGCTGAGCGGTCGTCTGCTGCGCGGACTGAGCTTTCCCCGCTGGTATCTGCGCCCGGCCTTCGCCCTGCTCATTCTCGCTATCGGCTTCCTCGGCGCCCGCTCCAGTCTGGGTCATCGCCCTCTGAATCCGGCCATGGTCGCCTTTGCCAGCGACCCTCTGATCAATGCCCTCACCGTCAACTCCGCCTACTCGGTGTTTTTCGCCATCAAGCAGATGGGGGGCGAAGAGGATGCCAGCCAGTTCTATGGCCAGTTGCCTCGGCAACAGATCCTCGACCTCATTCGCCAGGAGAGCGGCCGCGAGCCCCATGACTTCAGCTCGACGGCCCTGCCCAGCCAGACCTTCAACGAAGCCAGCTATAGCGGCCAACCCAAGAATCTGGTGATCCTGTTGCAAGAGAGCCTGGGAGCCCAGTTCGTCGGCTCCCTCGGCGGTCTGCCACTCACCCCCAATCTGGATGCGCTCTCGCAACAGGGTTGGGCATTCGAGCAGCTCTACGCCACAGGCACCCGTTCGGTGCGCGGCATAGAAGCTGTGCTGACCGGTTTCACGCCGACCCCGGCCCAGGCCGTGGTCAAGCTAGGCAAGAGCCAGACCAACTTCTTTACCATCGCGGATCTGCTCAAGCAGCGCGGCTACGACACCAGCTTCATCTATGGTGGCGAGAGCCATTTCGACAACATGCGCAGCTTCTTCCTCGGCAACGGCTTCACCACCATAGTCGAGCAGAAAGACTTCAAGAACCCGGTATTCGAGGGCTCCTGGGGCGCCTCCGACGAGGACCTGATGACCAAGGCCGACGAGACCTTCAAGGCACTGCACAAGGAGGGCAAGCCCTTCTTCAGCCTGGTGTTCAGCTCCAGCAACCACGATCCCTTTGAATTCCCGGACGATCGCATCGCGCTCTTTGAGCAGCCCAAGCAGACCCGCAACAACGCCGCCAAGTACGCGGACTACGCCATCGGCGAGTTCTTCAAGAAGGCGAAGCAATCGGACTACTGGAAAGACACCCTGTTTCTGGTCATCGCCGACCACGACAGTCGGGTTGGCGGTGACAGTCTGGTCCCCATCCCCCGCTTCCACATTCCCGGCGTCATCGTCGGTGACGGCATAGCCCCGAAGCAGGACCCGCGCATCGTCAGTCAGATCGACATGGCACCGACCCTGCTCTCCCTGATGGGAATAAGCGCCGACTATCCCATGCTGGGCAAGGATCTGACCCGCATGCCAGCCGACTGGCCGGGGCGCGCCATCATGCAGTACGACAAAAACTTCGCCCTGATGCGGGGCAAGGATGTGGTGATCCTGCAACCGGAACGTCCGGCGCAAGGCTTTATCTACGAGAGCACCACCGAGACGCTTACCCCGGCACCGCAACCGGATGCCATGAAGGATGCCGCCCTCGGGCTGGCGCTGTGGGGGAGTCTGGCCTACCAGAAAGGGCTCTACCAGACGGCGCCGGATACCCGGACAGTGCTGAACTGATCCCGCCAACGCAACAACATAAAACCCGCCAGTTGGCGGGTTTTATGTTGGGCGAGACATGCCATCAGATATTGAGGAAACAGGGCAGGGAACGGCTGAATCTGTGCTCGAACACCAGCGAGGTTTCGAGGTGCACCACCTCTTCCCGTGAAGTGAAGTGATCGAACACGAAGTTGCGCAGATGCTCGGTATCGGCGACGCAGAGGTGCACCAGAAAGTCATCCTTGCCACCCATGTGAAACAGGCTGATCACCTCGGGCAACGCCAGTATGGCATCGCGGAAGGCATCGATGATCTGGCGGCTGTGGCGCGCCAGTTGCAGCGAAACCATGGCCTGGATATGGCCACCCAGCGCCTGATGATCCACTTCGCAATGTGCCCCCTTGAGCACCCCGTCCTGCTGCAGCTTGCGCACCCGCTCCAGGCAAGTGGACGGAGCCACCCCGACCAGGGCAGCCAGATCCTTGTTGGTCATGCCCGCATCGCGAAACAGATGGGCCAGGATATCCAAATCCAGTTGATCCAGGTTTCTCATCTTAACTCCTTGAACCGATCAATTTTTTAGACTCTGCCCGTAAACCGGGCCGAACACAACGCAGATTGACATAGAGGCAGCACCCCCTATGCTTTGGCGCACTCAGGATCCGGGCCATGTCAGGCCCCCTCCCCCTTGCAGGCCTCATAAGGACCTTTATGTACTCGTCTCATCCCTTCTGGAGCCAGGAAGTGCCCCGCGTCGATGGCCAGTTGCTGCTGACCCCCTGCCCCGGCACCCAGCAAGTACCGCTGCCACTGGCGCTGGATCAGCTGAGGTTTGCCGGTGCCCACGGGGTAGTGACGCTCATGACCACCACCGAGCTGGCAGAGCTGGATCTGGCGCACCTCGGTCGTCAGGTCGAGCAGGAAGGCATGCGCTGGTTTCACCTGCCCATCGAAGATGATCAGGCCCCCGATGCCGCCTTCGAACACGCCTGGCAGCTGGCGTTGCCACAACTGAGCGCGCTGCTGCACGATGGCAAGCATCTGGTCATCCACTGTCAGGGGGGCAGTGGCCGCACCGGTCTGGTCGCGGCCGCCCTGCTGATCTCCCTCGGCCAGCCACAACAGGAGGCCATGGCCGCCATCAAGGCCCACAGGCCCAAGGCCTTCACCCTGCCGGCGCATCGCCAATGGCTGGATGCCCTGGCCACGCGGCTGGATCAGGCCGACTGACCCTGACCGCTGGCCCTACTTGGGTTGCTGGTAGGTAAACACCTTGCCGATATCTTCCACCCGATAGCTGGTGAGCTGGTAGACGTAGTAGTTGAGCCAGTTGGAAAACAACAGGTGGCCATGGCTGCGCCAGCTGGCGCGCGGCGGCTGGGCTGGATCATTGTTCGGGTAGTAGTTGACCGGAATGATGGGGTCGAGCCCGGCCGCCAGATCCCGCTGATACTCTCCATCCAGGGTCAGCACATCGTATTCAGGGTGGCCGGTGACAAATACCTGACGACAATCCTTGGTGGCCGCCAGGTAGACCCCCGCCTCCTCGGACTCGGCAAAGATCTGCAGGTCGGTGTGGGCACGGATGAGATCCCCGTCGAAGGCCGCATAGCGGGAGTGAGGCGCGACGAACTCGTCGTCGAAACCGCGCAGCAGCGGCTCGTTCTCATCGAGGCGATGGTGGCGATAGACACCGGACAGCTTCTCGCCATGGGTCTGCTTCTCCATGCCATACAGGGCCTTGAGCGCCGCCTGTACGGCCCAGCAGAGGAACAGGGTCGAGGTCACGTGTTGATGGGACCACTCTATGATCTCGACGATGCGCGGCCAATAGACCACCTCCTCGAACTCCACCAGCCCGAGTGGTGCCCCCGTGATGATCATGCCGTCATAGTTGTTGCCGCGAACCTGCTCGAAATCGTGATAGAAGTTCTCGAGATGGGCCTGAGGCGTGTTCTTCGACTCCCGATCGTCGATCCGCAGCAGATCCACGTCCACCTGCAGCGGCGAGTTGGAGAGCATCCGCATCAGCTGGATCTCGGTTTCAATCTTCTTGGGCATCAGGTTGAGGATCAACACCCGCAATGGGCGGATGTTCTGGGTGACGGCCCTGGATTCCGTCATCACGAAGATGTTCTCCTGCCCCAGCACTTCGGCGGCAGGTAACTGATCCGGGATCTTGATCGGCATGCTTACTCCCTGTACTGCATCGGTAAATATGTCTGGACATCCAGAAGCCTATAACAAAGCCACCCAGCCTGTCATCAGATACCTTTTGTATTCACCCCCACCTTTGACTAGCATACGGCTCAGTGTGTCTCTCGCAGCCAAGACAATGACAGGTATCAAAATTTCCGTAGACCGACTGCAAGTCGGCAATTTCGTCTCTCTGCCACTGGGTTGGCGCGAACACCCCTTCCTGTTTTCCAGCTTCAAGCTCAAGAATGAAGAAGAGATAGAGTTGATCCGTCGGCTCGGGCTCAAGATGGTCACCATCATTCCGGACAAAAGTGATGCGCCGCCCAAGCCACTGAGCCAGATCCAGGCACAGCCTGCCGAGGTGCCGGACACCTCGCTGCGCCAGGCCGAGATGCAGCGGGATAAAGAGCAGCGCATCGAGCAGTTGCAACAGTATCGTCGTGATTTGCAGCAGTGCGAGAAGCAGTTCCAGCAATCCCTGGCGCAAGTACGCAGCGTCATGAGCAAGATCCAGTCCCGTCCCCTCAACGCCATCGGCGAGGCCCAGGAGCTGATCAACGCCATGACGGAGCAACTGCTGGCGGTGGATGAGATGGTGCTGCACCTGGTCTCCGACAGCGAAGATAGCAACAACCTCTACTTCCACTCCCTCAACGTCAGCGTGCTCAGCATGCTGCTGGCCAAGGAGTGCAACATGTCGGCCGACGAAATTCGCCAGGTCGGCATGGGCGCCCTGTTCCACGACATCGGCAAGCTGAAGATCCCGAGCCAGATACTGCGCAAGACAGCACCACTCACCAAGCCGGAGCAGAACCTGATGGCCCAGCATTCACGCTACGGCCTGGATCTGCTCAATCTGGCCAAGGATTTCCCGGCCGAGGCGAAAGGCATAGTGCTGCATCATCACGAATATCTGGATGGCAGCGGGCCCGAGGGGCTCAAGGGTGGGCAACTCGACCCGCTCACCCAGATGGTGTCGCTTATCAACGAGTACGATAACCTCTGCCACATGCAGGCCAAGGTGCCCTACTCGGCCCTGAGCGGCCTCTACAAGCAGCGCAAGGCCCAGTTCAACCCTGAATACCTCAGCATGCTGATCCGGTTGATGGGCATATACCCGCCAGGCAGCGTGGTGCAGCTCTCCAACGGTCAGGTGGGACTGGTGATGTCGGTCAATGCCTCCCGCCTGCTCTACCCCTCTGTGCTGGTGTACGATCCGCGTATCCCTCGTCAGGAGGCTGTCATCATAGATCTGCAGCAGGCCGAGCTGTCCATCGCCAAGGTAATCCACCCCAAGCGACTGCCGCCAGCCGTGTTTGAATACCTCAATCCACGCACCCGGATCAGCTACTACTTCGAACAAGCCAAACCCTGATTGCCCCGGCCATGCTGCATGGCCGTCCCAGTTCACTTCCCCAGCCCAAGGAGCACCCATGCGTATCGAGATCATCAGCACCGGAGACGAGATAGTGACTGGGCTGGTGGTGGATACCAATGCCGCCTGGCTCAGCGCCCTGCTGCTGGATCAGGGCTGGCAGGTGCGCCGCCGCGCCACAGTGGGGGACAACCTCGCCGACCTGAAAACCGTGCTGCAGGAGAGCGCCAGCCGCGCCGACGTGGTGCTGGTATGCGGCGGTCTGGGCCCCACCGCCGATGACCTCACAGCGCAGGCGGCAGCCGAAGCGTTCGGACAACCGCTCACTCTGTTCCCTGAGTGGCTGGCCACCATAGAGGCGCGCTACGCCAGTCGGGGCCGCCCCATGGCGCAAAGCAACGCCAAGCAGGCCTGGCTGCCACAGGGGTGCGAGATCCTGGACAACCCGGTCGGCACCGCCTGCGGTTTCGTGGTCAGTCAGATGCACAGCCAGGGCCGGAGTCAGCTCTTCTTCACCCCGGGCGTACCGTTCGAGTTCAAGCAGATGGTGCGCGAGCAGATTTTGCCGCGCCTCAAACAGCTGGCTGGCGCACAGACCGATACCGAGCTGCGCCGTTTCTACAGCTTCGGCATCTCGGAATCGGCCCTCTCGGACATGCTGGATGCGGCGCCCTGGCCGGCAGGCATAGAGCTGGGTTATCGCTCCGCCATGCCGTTGATCGAGCTGAAACTCATCGGCCACGGAGCGACCAGGGCAGACATGGAGGCCGCCGAGGCGCGGCTGCTCGCAGCCATCCAGCCCTGGCTGGTGGGACGCGGGAATGACGAACCCGCGCAGCAGATCCTGACCCTGCTGGGAGACAAACCGCTGACGCTGCTGGAGGGGGAGAGTCGGGGTGCCCTGCTTGCGCTCTGCCACGATCACCCCCGGCTGGAGGCTCACTACAGCCCCCATCTTGCCAGCGAGCTGGCATTGCTGCCCGGTACCACAGCGGGCTTGTATCTGACCATAGGACAAGAGGGGGCTGACGGCGTGCCGCTGCTGCTCTGCGCTCATGGGCAGCAGACCGGCCAGACGGTGAGGGTCAACCATCCGGACCCCGATAGCCGACGCAAGATCCTCGCCTTCGCCGCCCTCGACATGCTGCGCCGCCACCTGCAAGGCTTGCCCGTGCTCGGCGACTACCTCACTCTGGCCAGAACGACGCAGCGCAGCAGCTAGGCATCAACCGCCGCTACCCGCGCAAGCTGGCATCGGCGTACGCTTCAATCCAGACTCTTCTTGAACCTGTGGGCGGCCAGGGTCAGCACCAGCAGGGTGAACCCCGCCAACCAGAGCACATCCGGCAGCAACTCCGACAGCTCCCCGCCCCGCAGCACTATGCCCCTGATCAGCCTCATGAAGTGGGTGGCAGGCAGCACCTCTGCAATCCACTGGGCCGCCACCGGCATCCCCTCATAGGGAAACATGAAGCCCGACAGCAATATGGATGGCAGCAGTATGAACACCGTCATCTGCATCGCCTGCAACTGGGTCTGTGCCAGAGTGGAAATGAGCAGCCCCAGAGTCAGGCTGGCGGCAATAAACAACAGGGTCGCCAGCAGCACCTGACTGAGTGCCCCGTTGATCGGTACGTCAAAGATGAAGTGGCCGAGTCCGAGTATGATGGCCACCTGGACCAGCCCCACCCCGATATAGGGCAGTATCTTGCCAAGCATCAGCTCCATGGAGCTGACCGGGGTAGTGATGAGCAGTTCCAGATTGCCGCGCTCCCGTTCGCGCACTATGGCCGCCGAAGTGAACATGATCATGGTCATAGTGAGGATCACCCCGAGCAGGCCGGGCACTATGTTGACCGCAGATCGCCGGGCCGGATTGAAGTAGAGCACTGTCTCGAAAGTGGGTGGGGCAGATTCAAGGCCCGGTTTCAGGTCCGAGAGCGGCATGTTGCGAAGACCGAGCAGGGCCCCGGCTATCATGGTATCCGAGCCATCCACCAGCCACTGGCCCGCCGTCTCACCGGCGCTGAGGCGGCGGCTCAAGTCGGGAGGCAGCACCAGTACGGCCCGCACCTCGCCCCGGGTCAGGGCGGCCTCCGCCTCCTGTACCCCCACATAATGGTGTTCTATGCGCACCACCTGGCTCGCCTTCACCGCCTCCACCAGCAGCCGTCCCGGCACGCTCTGGCTCATCTCCACCAGCCCCACCGGTATGTGGCGCACATCCGTGTTGATGGCGTAGCCGAACAGCAGCAGCTGGATCAGGGGTATCATGACCACCATGCCAAACGTCAGTCTGTCCCGCGCCAGCTGCCTGAGTTCTTTCTGGGTAATAGCCCAGAGCCGTCGCAGACTGTTCATACCCCCGGCTCCTGACCGGTACAGCTGACAAACACATCCTCCAGACTGGGCCTGACCAACGCCATGGCAGCCCCGCTCAAGGCCGGACAGACCTGCTGCAACCAGGCAACCGGTTCAGCCAGCTCCTTGTCCACCAGCACCCGCAACCGCTGGCCAAGCTGGGCGGCGGATCGCACCTGTGTCAGCTGCAGCAACTGCTGCTTGAGCAACCGCAAGTCGCTGGTCTGTACCTCCACCACCTGGATGCTCATGGCATCCATCAGCGCCTGTGGTGACCCCTGGGCCCGCACCTGCCCCGCCTCCATGATGGCCAGCGCATGGCAGCGCTCCGCCTCGTCCATGTAGTGGGTGGTCACCAGTATGGTGGTGCCCCCTTCGCTGAGATCGAACAGTTTCTCCCAGAAATCGCGCCGGTTCTGCGGATCCACCGCCGAGGTGGGTTCGTCGAGCAGCAACAGGTCCGGATGGTGGATCACTGCCGCCGCCAGCGCCAGCCGCTGCTTCTGGCCGCCGCTCATGGCACCGGCCCGCTGCCGCGTCAGCGACGTCAGTTCATAGGTTTCCAGCAACCCGTGCAGGCGCGCCGTCAGCGACTGGCCAGCCATGCCGTGAATACGCCCCATAAACTCCAGATTTTCCCAGGTCGTCAGCTCGTCATAGAGGGAGAACTTCTGGGTCATGTAGCCAATCCGGCGCCTGAGCGCTTCGGCCTGTTTCGGAATGCTCAGACCCAACACCTCCACCTCTCCCGCCGAGGGAGTGAGCAGGCCGGTCAGCATGCGCAGTGTGGTGGATTTGCCGCAGCCGTTGGGGCCGAGAAAACCGTGGATCTGCCCTCTGGGCACGCAGAGATCCAGCCCGTTCACCGCCAGAACATCGCCAAAGCGCCGGCTGACCCCCTTGGCACGGATCGCCAGCTCACTCATGAGCAGGCCCCTCATCGCCGGGATCGGCCTGCAGCGGCAAGCCGCTCGGCAGATCCTGCGCCCCGTCGGGCAGGTCTATCTCGGCCAGATAGACGAGTCGGGCCCTGTCCTGTTCGTTGAGGGCGTAGTAGGGAGTGAAAGCCGGTTCTTTCGAGATCCAGCGCAACCGGCCGGTGAGCGGCTCGGCCACCCCATCCACCACCACCCGCACCGGCTGGCCGATGCGGTAACTGGCGAGGGAGGGCTCAGGCACATAGACCCGGGCGTAGGGCGCCTGATCCGCCTGAATGGCGGCCAGCACGGCACCGACCGACACCCTTTCGCCGATATGATATGGCAGGCTGTCGAGCCGACCACTGCGAGTGGCGACGATGGAGAGATCCGCCAGCTCCCGTTCGGCCAGCGCTACCTCGGCACTGGCTGCCTGCAGGGCCGCATCGGCCTCGTCAATGTCTTCGCTGCGTACGCCACGGGCCAACTTGTCGAGCTGCTGGCGGGCCCCATCCTGCTCTGCCAGCGCGCCGTCGCGCAGGGCGCGGGCCTTGTCGAGATCCGCCGGGCTGACCAGCTTCTGACGCACCAGTCGGTCGATACGTACGAAGTTGCGCTCGCTCTCCCTGACATTGGCCTGCGCCTTGTCGAGGCTGGCCCGGGCGGCGGCAATGTCCTCCGGTCGCTCGCCATTGGTCATGCGGGCGAGGGCCGCACGAGCTTGCGCCTCCCCGGCACGGGCACGGGCCAGCACCGCCTGCTGGCGGCGATCGTCCAGCCTTGCCAGCAGGGTCCCCTCCTCCACCATGCTCCCCTGGGCCACCGGCAAGGCCCGGATAATCTCGCTGGCGGTGGCGGTCAGCAGCACCCGATCCCGCTCCAGCGTACCGAGCGCCGTGGTAGAGACCTGCGGCTGGCAGGCAGTCAGCAGGCTAAACAGGCCCAAAGGCAACAGACAATGACGCAAGATCGACACTCCTCTCGTGACCTGCAATCTCGTCCCGATACAAGGCATTCCGGGGCGCTGGGCCGGCACGTCTCTCACTGACAAGCCGGTTCATTGAGTGGTCAGCATACCCGCTGTCATCCCTGATTTCCTCGTCCCAGCTCACCCATTTGTACTTAGCGCGTTGACCCAAAAAGAGAAATACCCGAATACTGCAGACCGGCGTGATGTTGATGACTCGCGTTTTTAATAAAAAGCCGATTAAATGGAAGCAAGAAGCGATCTCACTGGGGATCATGACGAGAGTAAGGGAGCCGGGTGTTAAGCAAAGAGTGGTTACTGTTATCAGCCGATATGGAATACGCCTGTCTGCGCATCGTGCCCGGGCTGACCAAACCCGTTTCGGAGAGCAACATCCTGGCGTTGTTGCAGGCCTCCAACTGTCGCCGCTACCAGCCGCTGCCTGAGGGGATCAAGCAGGCCATCAGCTTGCTCAATACCCTGTTGAGCAACCCGGCCGCCCCGCTGCCCCGTAACCCCGTGCCCATCGCCCAGCGCCACGATGCCCGTGTCACGCTGATCGTCGAGAAGGACCGGATGAGCGCTGTCGCCCAGATAACCGCCGATTGGGGTGGCAAGTGTCTCACCACAGAACAGCTGGAGCTGGCAATCCAGGCCAGCGAGGCCAACCAGGGAATTCAGGATGCGCTCATTGCCGCAGCCATACAGACCGCCAGGGAAGCGGCACCGGGCTCCTTGCTCAAGTTGCCGGTGGCGCTGGGCCAGGCAGCGGTCAATGGCAAGGACACCCATCTGGAGCTGCTGGTGGAGACACCCGCCGAGCGGATCCTCAAGCCCCAGGAACAAGATAATGGCCGGGTCGACATGCGGGATCTGGGCACCATAGTCACGGTCAAAGCCGGTGCCCAGTTGATGCGGCGCCACCCTGCGACCAAGGGGGTGCCCGGTTTTACCGTCACGGGCCAGGATCTGCCCGCCAAAGATGGCAAAGACAGCACCATGAGCGCAGGCGATGGCACTTGTCTCTCCCCTGACGATCCGGATTTGCTGCTTGCCAGCCGGGCAGGCCTCCCCTGCAAGGAAAAAGCGGGCATGAAGGTAGATGAGGTCTTGAGCGTCAAGCAGGTGGATGCTCGCCATGGCCATATCACCTTTGAAGGGGGGCTCATCGTCAATGCCGACGTCCAGCCCGGCATGAAGGTCAAGGTCAGTGGCGACATCGTCATCGGTGGTTTTATCGAAGGGGCCGAGATCGAAGCTGGCGGCAGCATAACGGTACGCCATGGCATCATAGGTCGGCGCAACGAGCAGGGGGAATACCTGTGCCGCCTCAGTGCCCAGGGCGAGATCCACGCCAGTTATGCCCAGTACGCCAAGCTGGAAGCAGGGGGCGACATCCAGATCCAGAGCCAGCTCAACCATTGTTACAGTTGCAGCGGGCAAGACATCAAAGTGGGCGACACCAATATGCGTAAAGGGCATCTGCTCGGCGGCACCAGCATTGCCAATCGCCTCATCATGGCCCCCATTCTGGGCGCCTCAGCGGCCAACCACACCAAGTTGCAGATCCTTGGCGGCTACTTCACCCACAAGGAGCAGGAGCTGGCCCTGCGCCAGCGCAAGCAGGAGTGCCGGGATCAGTTGGACAAGCTGCAGGATCTGCTGCTCAAGCTGTTGCAGTTGCCCAGCGACAAACGCAACCCCGAGACCCTGCAGAAGATAAAGCTGATCCGTACCAAGCATCTCGAGGAGAGCAAGCTGCTGGATGAGCAGCTGGAGGCTGCTCAGGAGGAGCTGCAAAAGCTGATGGCGGAGATGGATATCATCGCCACCCAACGGGTCTTCTCCGGAGTCGAGGTGGAGATGGCCCACTATCACTGCCGGGTCGATATCGAGCATGGCCCCATCCACTTTGCCATTCGCGAAGATCAGGTGCAGCTGACCCCTTACGTACCGCAAAAATGACCCTGGCCGGAGACAACCGGCCCTCTCCTCATCGCCCTTCCACCTTGCGAGCGGGCGCCCAATACTCGGAATCCATCCCGTCAATCCGTGATCAAGACGGCGATTTTCGCTACACTCGGCCTCCCATTGGCCCCATAGGGCGGGCCAGCCAGACTTCAGGTAGTGAGAGATGTACAAGCTGATCGCATTGGATATGGATGGCACCCTGCTGAACCCCCAGGGCCAGATTTCACCCCGCACCCACGCCGCCATTGCCGCCGCCCGCGCCAAGGGAGTGACAGTGGTGCTTGCCTCGGGCCGCCCGCTGGAAGGGATGAGCCGCTATCTGGCAGAGCTCGGCCTCACGGGGCAGGATGACTACGTCATCTGTTACAACGGCGCTCTGGTGCAGCAGGTTGCCGACCAGCGCATCATTCGCAGCCAGCTGCTCACCGGAAGCGACGCCAGCGCCATCGCCAGACTGGCCGACGAGCTGGAGGTGAACGTACACGGCTTCTCGGTCAGTCAGGGCCTCATCAGTCCCAGAGTCAGCACCTATACAGAGCACGAATCCCGCCTCATCGGCATGCCCATCAATCTGATCGATTTTGCCACTCTGGCGGCCGACGAACAGATCATGAAGGTGATGATGATCGACGAGCCACCCCGGCTCTCCCGCGCTATCGAACGCCTGCCAACCGAACTGTACCAGCGCTACACTGTGGTGCAGAGCGCCCCCTTCTTCCTCGAATTCATGAACAAGCAGAGCAACAAGGGCACAGGAGTCGCCGCACTGGCCGAACATCTGGGCCTTGACGCCTCCCAGGTCATCGCCGTGGGGGATGCAGGCAACGACCATCACATGATTGAATACGCCGGACTGGGCGTGGCCATGGGCAACGCCACTGATGAAATCAAGGCGCTGGCCCAACACATCACGGGTCGCAACGACGAGGATGGCGTCGCCCAAGTGATCGAACGGTTCATCCTGAACGCCTGAGCCAAACAAGGGGCCTCCACCAGGGCCCCTTCTGCTATCTGGCCAACCTGACCAGATGTTTAATATATCCACCACAAGTATCCCCTTCATACCCACTGCATCCCGTCAAAGCCTCTATAAAAGGGACTCAAGCCTGTGTGTCGATCATGGCGATTAACATTTCAGTATCATTTCGTTTGACATATTGAACGGCCTTGGCAGACTGAGATCAGGATCCAGGCCGTCATTGCCCAGGCTGACCGACGATTCTGGTACTGCGGCACGACCCTGATCCCACGACCATGCCTTGAGGCATGCCCTTGCCTTCTCGCTGGCAGCAAGGGCCTTCCCAAGGCGCAGGACCGCAAAGGATAGCCAAGGTGAATCATGACTCGCATCCCCCACACCCCGCGTAAACCCGTCGTACTGATGACAATGGGCGCCCAACCCCGCAACGGTCATGCCTATCAGGTGATGACCCACAAATACATCACCCCCCTGGTGGACATCAGTGGCTGTGTGCCACTACTGGTCCCCACCTGCTGCGGAACAGAAGACCTGGCGCAGTATCTGGATCTGGCCGATGGCGTCTATCTGAGCGGCGCCGGATCCAACATAGATCCTGCCCTCTATGGCCAGGAGAACCTTACCCCGGAGAAGCAGCAGGACAGAGACAGGGATCTGTTCGACATTCCGCTGGTACGTGCCGCTCTCGATCGCGGTCTGCCAATCCTCGGGATCTGTCGCGGCATGCAGGAGATCAACGTGGCCCTCGGGGGCGACATACACCAGAAGGTCTATAGCGAACCCGGCTTTGACGACCACAGGGAAGATTCAGACGATCCGGTCGATGAACAGTACGGGGAGAGTCACCAGGTTGAACTAGTGCCCGGCAGCTGGTTTGCAGATCTGATGGGGCAACCTGCTATCCCCGTCAACTCGCTGCATGGACAGGGGATCAAGACGCTGGCAAAGGGGCTTGAGCCGCTGGCCCATGCCGAAGACGGGCTGGTCGAGGCCATTCATGCCCCCACCCTCTCCCCATTCCTGCTGGCGGTACAGTGGCATCCTGAGTGGAAGGCGACCGAAAATCCCCACTCCATCAAGATCTTCCAGGCCTTTGGTGATGCCTGCCGCCAACGCCGTGATGCCACTCCCGACAACTAGTCACCGAACCCACGCGGCTTGAGCTTGGGCAAGCCACCGCGCTCGGGACGCATAGTGCTGCACACATCCATGCCCTTGAGCCCACGCTGGATATGATCCGGCGTGTGGCCAAACACCATGCCGTTGCTGCGATAAAGGTTGTCATCGTCGAGCTCGAACAGCTCGCCACCAATGAGCATCTGTTCACGACCATCCACCACCTTGCCCCGCTTCAGTGGCAGCGTCATGTCGGTCAGCACCTCGCCGGTGGCACACCCCTCAAGCCAGCGGGCCTCGTCGGAGAAAGGGGTAATGGCAATCTCGCGCCAGGATCCATCCCTGAACTCGACCCTGTATCTGTCAGTGAACAGATCGCATCCAGCCAGTGGCAACAATGCCACCAAGCAGATGATTTTCTTTGTTAATTGCACCAAGTCACACTCTCCTGTCGAGACTGACAACAGCATAAATAAATCGTGTCGCCAGCGCACCCTTTACCCTTGTCTAACCAGCTATGCTGGAAATATCCAACGATAAGGGGCTGTTATGTTTAGCGATAATTTCGTTGCCCTACCTACCTTGCAATGGATTGGCGAACACCCGTTCTGGACCCTGCTGACCCTGTTCTTGCTCATCACCCATTTTCTGCGCAGCCCGGGGCGGCGGCGCGAGCTGATTTCCGAGCTCGGCTTCGTCATGATGAGCATGGTCGTGATCCTGCTGATCCAGTTCGAGGGAGGCTGGTTCCGCCTGCCGCTACCCCATCACTGGCTGGTGGAGATCTCCAGTCTGCTGGCCGGTCTGGTGCTGGTGAAGGTCTGGGGCATACTGCTGTTCCAGTTTCTGCTGCCCCTGTGCCAGATCCGCATACCGCGCATCATAGCGGACATCGTCATCACCGTCGGCTACATCAGCTGGTGCCTGTTCCGGCTATACGCTTCCGGCATGGCCCTTGGCGAGATAGTCACCACCTCGGCCGTCATCACCGCCATCATCGCCTTCTCCATGCAGGACACACTGGGCAACCTGCTGGCTGGAGTCTCCATCCAGCTGGACAACTCCATCGCCATCGGTGACTGGTTGCAGGTGGAAGCCATCCAGGGCCGGGTGGTGGAGATCAACTGGCGCGCCACCACCATGGAGACCCGCAACTGGGAAACCGTGGTGATCCCCAACAGCCACTTGCTCAAGCAGCGTTTCACCGTGCTGGGACGGCGACAAAATGCCCCCCTCCAATGGCGGCGCTGGGTCTGGTTCGATCTGACCCTGGATACATTGCCGACCCAGATCATCGCCCTGATCGAGAAGTCCTTGCGGGAAACCAATCTGCCCTGTGTGGCCAAATATCCTCAACCCGACTGTCTGTTGATGAATGTGGAAGGGGGAATTGCCCGTTATGCCGTTCGCTACTGGCTGACCGACCTGGCGCGGGACGACCCGACCGATTCCATGGTGCGCAGCCTGATCGATGCCGCCCTGCGCCGTAACGACCGGCGTCTCACACCCCCCATTTTCAATGTCTTCATGGCCAAGGAGAAACAGCATCAGGATGCCCGCCACAAGCGCCACACAGTCGAGCGCACCGCCACCCTGCGCAAGTTGCCGCTGTTTGCCATGTTGCAGGAGGATGAGCTGATCCAGCTCGCCGATCAGGTCAAATTCGCCCCCTTCGTCAGTGGCGACATCATGCTGGAGCAGGGGGAGGTTTCCAGCTGGCTGTTCGTGCTGGTCAAAGGAGAAGCTGAAATGCTGGTCAAAGTGGAGGGGCGTGAATTGCCGCTCGGCACCCTCAACACCGGCGACTTCTTCGGCGAGCTGAGCCTGCTCACCGGCGACCCCAGTCCATTCACGGTGCGGGCACTCGGCACCGTTGAAACCTACCGCATCAATCAGGCCATGTTCCAGGAGCTGGTGATGCACAGGGAGTCTCTGGTCGAGCCGCTCTATCGGGTGCTGAGCAGTCGCGAGCAGGAGCAGCAGACACTGTTGGCAAGGGAGGCGGAGTCCATGAAGCAACCGCCGCAGCCGCGTGATCTGCTCAATAAACTGATGAAGCTGTTCAGTGGAGGATGACGTAGCATGGGGCACCACATAATGCCGGGAGACCCCACACAATGTTACTGACCGCACTGGCTTTGAGCGCCAGTCTGCGATTTGACTGCCCGCCAGCCATAGACACCCGCCAGCAGCTGCTGAGCCAGCCTCTCGGCTGGCAAGCCGTGGCCCGGAACAACCAGGGAGAAGCGGGCCAGACCCTGAGCCACAGGCTGGATAACCTGGCCCTGTTCGATGGTGATCCGGGCGAGCTTGCCCAGCTCAAACCGGACAATGGTGACAACGACGAGACTCACTACTGGAGTCTGGACAGCCGCAATCCGCAACCATTTTATCTGGTCTGCCACTATGGAGGCACAGCCATCACCTTGCAGCAGGCGCTCCCCCCGGGCATCAACTACTGCCGCGTCAACCAGACCGACCATGACCAGCTGCGCGGACTGATTTGCCGTCAATAAGGGCCGCTAACAGCAGCCGGAGAAAACGATCAGAGCAGCAGGTCTGCCAGCTCTCCCAGTCCGTTCAGTTCCACATCCGGCAACAATGGCAACTGCCGCCAGGAGCGCTGGCGGTCATTGAGCCAGGCGGCGCGAAAGCCGTGCAGGCGGGCGCCCAGCACATCCGTCACTGAATGATCCCCCACGTGCAGTATCCGGTCTGGTGCCAGCTTGAGGGCGGCCTGCGCCTGGACAAACATGTCCGGCGCCGGTTTCATCCTGGCACCCGCCCCCGCCTTGCAGACCAGGGTGAAGTAATCATTCAGCCCGGCCTGGGTCAGGTCCAGATTGCCATTGGTGATCACCACCAGCGGATAGCGCTCGGCCAGTCGTGCCAGCAACTCATGGGCCGCGTCACTCACTTCAATCTTTGAGCGTTCGGCGAGAAAGCCGGCGAAGACCTGCTCCGCCTCGCGACTGGCGATGGCTGCCGCCATGCCGCCCTGCAACATGGCCTCATGAATGGTCCGCTGGCGCGCCAGACTGACATCCTGGCGCAGCTCGGGATGGGCGATCAGCATGGTGCGTTTGAGATCCAGCCAGCGCGGCTTGTCCAGCATGGCGGTCGCCAGGTATTCGCTGCGCAGATGCTCAAGCATCCACTGCTCGGCCCGTTCAATGGCCGGGCCGTTGTCGTAGAGGGTGTCATCGAGGTCGAACGAGATGGCAGCAACCGGCTGCCAACGGCGATAAAAATGCATTCATGCTCCTTCACTGCGGGGTTATCAAGCCCCCTTGTTCATCTTCCGGCACCCTGGCGGCGTGGATGTTCAGATAACCGCAGACACTCCTTCACAGAGGTAAAGGTCACTCATCTTCCGGCGTGGCAGGATCCCGCTTTGCTCTTGGGTGAGCATTGTCATAGACCTTGGCCAGATGCTGAAAGTCGAGATGGGTATAGATCTGGGTAGTGGAGAGATCCGCATGACCCAGCAGCTCCTGCACGGCACGCAGATCGCCGGAGGACTCCAGCATGTGGGTAGCGAAGCTGTGGCGCAGCTTGTGGGGATGGACGTGGGCATTGAGCGCCTGCTTGTTGCCCCAGCCATCGAGCCGCTCCTGTACGGAACGGGCCGACAGCCGCTGTTTGCGCTTGGAGACGAACAAGGCGTCGGCCTCGTCCCCCGCCAGCAGATGGCGTACCTTGAGCCACTTGTGCAGCCACTCCACCGCCATTCTTCCCATGGGCAGCACCCGCTCCCGCGAGCCCTTGCCGGTCACCTTGAGCTGACGGTCATCGAGCTTGATGTCACCCAGATTGAGCCCCACCAGCTCGGCCAGCCGCAGGCCGGAAGAGTACATCAGCTCCATGATGGCCCGATCCCGTACCGCCAGGGGATCCTGCTCGTCTGTGATGTTGAGCAACTGGTACATCTCGTCCACATCCAGATTTTTCGGCAGCGGTCGCCCCTGCTTGGGGGTCACTATGCCACGGGCCGGGTTGGCGGTGAGCCGTCCCTGGCGCACCTGCCAGTCGCAGAAACTGCGCAAGGCGGAGATCTTGGTAGAAAGGGAGCGGGGAGCGAGCCCGGCCTTGTGCATCCGGGTCACCAGACTGCGCACCTGGCTCGCCTCGAGCCGGGCCCAGTCGCTTACACCCAGCCTGACCAGCTCGGTGGCCATGGCCTGCAGATGGGATTCATAGTTGCTGCGAGTGTGAGGGCTGAGCTGGCGCTCGACCCTCAGGTATTCGATAAAGGCCGCCAGCTCATCGGCCAGAGAGGCTGGCAGAGGCTCGGCGGCAGGGAGAGACGCTTTGGCCGGTTCCCTAGCCATGGGTCAGTTCAGGCAGACGCAACTGCAACAAGCGACCCAGCTGACCCAGCAGCAGGGTGTCGTTATGGGGGCTGAAGTGGCTGGGATCGGAACTGGCAAAGGCCAGCACGCCGAGATCGCCGAGCCGCATCAGAGCCACGGAGTTGACCAGCACATCGTGGCCAAACAAGGCCTGCTTCTCACTCTGGTTGAGGCGGCCAAAATAGTAATCCTGCCCCGGCAGCCGTTGACCCAGCAGTTGCTCGAGTTGCTTGCCGTCCGCCATGAAGCGCAGCTCGGGGCCGCTCAACTGGAATTTCTTCGGGCTGAGCCAGAGCCGCAGGCCGGTCAGCCGCAGCCGCTGCACGAACGCCTTGCCCATCACGGCACTCACCTCGAACAGAGACTGGCAACCATAGAGCTCGCCGTAGAGGTCGGCATAGACCCGGAAGATCCGCTCGTTCTCGCTGGCAATCCCCATCAACTCGGTGATCTCCTGCTCCAGCTGCTCGATGCGCTCCCGCTGCCTGTCCATCTGGCGTTCAACCAGAGAGACCGAGCCTTTGCGTTCATGGGGAATGCGGATCCGGTCCAACATGGCCGCGTGGCGCTGGAAAAACTCGGGATAACGGGCCAGGTACTCCAGCACTGTGGCTTCATCCACCAGTGGCTCCTGCCGTTTGAGTTCGCTCATAAATTGGTTGGTCCATTACAGAAAAAGGGCACTGGGCCCTGACATTATCGCGCAGCAGAGAGGGCTTGCGCCCTCGTCATGCCTATAACTCTATCTGGCCGTCGAATACATGCTCGGCCGGGCCCGTCATATAGACCGGCTGACCCGGCCCCTTCCAGGCGATGGTCAGCTTGCCACCCGGCAGACTGACGGTGACCCGCTCCTTGAGCTTGCCCTGACTGATGCCAATCACCGCCGCCGCACAGGCACCGGTACCGCAGGCCAGGGTCTCCCCCACACCGCGCTCGAATACCCGCAAACGGATCTCGGTGGCGTTGACCATCTCCATGAAGCCGACGTTGACCCGTTCGGGGAAACGCTCGTGCCGCTCCATGATGGCACCCAGAGTCTCCACCGGCGCATCGGCCACCGACGGAACTTCAATGACGCAGTGGGGGTTGCCCATCGAGACCACACCACACATCACAGTATGCTCTTGTGCCCGCAACAGATAGGTTTTTTCCGCCTTCTGGGCCCGAAACGGGATCTTGCCCGGCTCAAACTGGGGAACCCCCATGTTGACCGTGACCTGATTCTCTCCTTCCAGCTGCAGGCTAATGCGGCCACGGGCCGTGCTGACCGCAATGCGATCCCGGTTGATCAGCCCCTTGAGGCGCACGAAACGGGCGAAACAGCGGGCACCATTGCCGCACTGCTCCACCTCGCTGCCATCGGCATTGAAGATGCGATAGTGGAAGTCGAGTTCAGGGTCATAGGGCGGCTCCACCAACAACAGCTGGTCAAAACCGATCCCGAAGTGGCGATCCGCCAGCTTCTTGATGACGTCATTGCTGAAAAACACCTTCTGGGTGACACCATCCACCACCATGAAGTCGTTGCCCAGCCCATGCATCTTGGAAAAATCTATCAACATAGTGCGTTCCTGTACCCTTTAGGCAGTAAATGCTCGGCGCACCAGCGATCCGCTCAATCGTGCGTTCCCCTGCTATCAGGGCCGTCAATGCTCGCAACACCGGCAATCGGTCAACTGCTCGCGCGTTCAACGCACACAGAGACGCATCTGGAAAATCCAGTCGCCGTGGTGCCTTCCTGTGTTCAGGGCAGTAGATGCTCACCACGCCAGAGATCGGCCAACTGCTCGCGCTCTCTGATGAGGAAGGATTGGGTGCCATCCACCAGCACCTCGGCCGCACGCGGACGAGTGTTGTAGTTGGATGACATGGTAAAGCCATAGGCACCGGCGGAGCGTACCGCCAGCAGGGAGCCCTCGGCGATGGCCAGGGTGCGCTCCTTGCCGAGGAAGTCGCCGGTCTCGCAGACCGGGCCGACCACGTCATACAGCGCCTTCTCATGGGCCGTGCGGCTGTCCACCTCTATGATGTTCATCCAGGCGCCGTAAAGAGAGGGGCGCAGCAGGTCGTTCATGCCGGCATCGATCAGGGCAAAGTTGCGAGTTTCACCCGGCTTCAGGTACTCCACCCGGGTCAGCAGCACACCGGCGTTGGCAACGATGGCTCGGCCCGGTTCGAACAGCAGGGTCAGATCCCTACCCGCCAGCTTTTGCTTGAGCGCCTCGGCATACTCGGTGGGATGAGGTGGCTGCTCGGCACCATAGTTGACCCCGAGGCCGCCGCCCACGTCCAGGTGATGGATGTGAATGCCTTCCGCCGCCAGGGTATCGATCAGGCGCAGCAGCTTGTCGGCCGCCTCCATGAAGGGGTTGAGTTCGGTCAGCTGGGAACCGATGTGGCAATCCACCCCCTTGATCTCTATGTTGGCCATGGCCGCCGCCTTGCGATAGATGGCAGGCGCCTGCTCGATGGGGATGCCGAATTTGTTCTGCTTGAGGCCGGTGGAGATATAGGGATGAGTACCGGCGTCGATGTCGGGGTTGACCCGCACCGAGACTCGGGCCTTCTTGCCCATGCTGCCCGCCACCCGGTTCAGACGCTCCAGTTCGGCTTCCGACTCCAGGTTGAAACAGAGGATCTCTTTATCCAGCGCCAGCCGCATCTCGGCTTCGCTCTTGGCCACGCCGGAGAAAACCACCTTGGCCGGATCACCGCCCGCCGCCAGTACCCGCGACAACTCGCCGCCGGAGACGATGTCAAAACCCGAGCCCAGGCGGGCCAGCAGGTTGAGCAGCGCCAGATTGGAGTTGGCCTTGACCGCATAGCAGATCAGATGGGGAATATCGCCCGCTGCCTGATCGAAGGCATGCCAGTGGCGTTCCAGGGTCGCACGGGAGTATACGTACAGCGGGGTGCCGTATTGCTCGGCAAGGTGTTGCAGCGAGGTTTGCTCGGCCTGAAGCTGGCCGTCGGCATCGTAGTTAAAGTGATCCAAGGGGGCGGTTCCTTCCTAAATTATTGCGGCGCGGCCTCTGGGGCAGCTTCAACGGTCGCAGGCGTCTGTGCTTGCGGTGTACTCTCGGTCTGGGGCTGCTCGGGAGGCGGCATGTAAAGCGGTCCCGTCAGGCCACACGCGGCCAAACCAAGAGACAGAAGAGTGGCGAGCAGACACTTGGTAAGCTGGGTAATCATAATGGTTCGCTGCGAAAAAATTTTTGGCCCTCTATAATCGCACTCACATTGTTAAAAGCAACAGGATAAACCGATGAAGGATCACGAGTATCACGCCCTGACCGACGCCTTTTTCCAATATGTGGAAGACACTGTCGACGCAGGATATCCGGATATTGACTGTGAACGTGCCGGTGGGGTCTTGACCCTGTCGTTCGAGAACAAGACCAAGGTCATCATCAACAAGCAGGAGCCCCTGCACCAGATCTGGGTCGCCACCCGCGAGAACGGTTTCCACTTCGAGCTGCAAGGGGAAACCTGGATCGACAACCGCTTCGGCCATGAGCTCAAGGCGCTGCTGACCAAAGCCTGCACCACCCAGGCAGGTGAGTCAGTGGTATTCCCATGATTGACATTTATCCACAGGACGCCCGCCAAGCCGTGATCTGGCTGCACGGGCTGGGGGATTCCGGGGCCGGGCTGGCCCCGCTGGTGGACGCACTGGACTTGCCTGCCGACCTGCCGGTTCGTCATCTGCTGCCCGACGCGCCCGAGCGGCCCATCACCATCAACATGGGCTACAAGATGCGCGGCTGGTACGACATCAAGAGCTTCGACAATCCGGCGGACCGCGCCGTTGAGTCCCATGTGCGTGAATCCGCCACTCGTATCGCCGCCCTGCTGGACCAGCTGGTGGCCGAAGGGTTTGCCCCAGAGCGCATCCTGCTGGCTGGCTTCTCCCAGGGCGGAGTGATCGCCTCCTTTACCGCCCTGCGCCATCCGGTTCGGCTGGCTGGCCTGCTCTGCATGTCCACCTATCTGGCTGCGCCAGATGCCCTGCTGGCCGAGATGAACGAGGTCACCCGCGCCCTGCCCATCTGCTACATGCACGGCATCTATGACGACGTGGTGAATCTCTCCATGGGCTGGGATGCCAAGAACCGGCTGGAAGCGGCGGGGCTCACCCTCGAGTGGCACGAATACCCGATGCGCCACGAGATCTGCCGCCCCCAGCTTGACGACATCCGTCACTGGCTGCTGGCCCGCCTCAGTGCCTGATCGGGTTCACGACGGATAAAACAACGGCCTGCTTCTGCAGGCCGCTTTATATTCGATTTGTTCGAGGCTGTTCGTTTGCCTCTCTTGCGACCCTTCGCCGGGCCACATGAGCTAGCCAGTGGCAGACCCCAGCTCGCGGGCCGGACTGGCGTTGTCACGCATCTGCCCCTGACTGCGGTAGGGGATCACCTCCAGCTCGCCGTTGATCTGCACTATCTCGTAGTACTGGGGCAAGTTGAAGTTGCTGAACTGGCCCGCATCGCTGAAACGCTCGTGACTGGAGGCATAGAAACGGTTCACCCCCTGCACCAGCTCATCCTTGTTGCCGGCAAAATGCTGGTAGATCTCCACCCGGTTCGCCTCATCCAGAATATAGATGTTGGTGCCCGCATCCCGGGTATCAAAGAAGAACTGCACCAGCCCTTCACTGGCGTAGGCATCGACTATGTCGGGCAGATGCTGGCTGTGGGTCTTGTCGAGCCGCAGCGGCAGGTGATCCAGCTTGTTGTGGGAAATATGGCGGTAGAAGTCGATGGCGTTTTCCAGCTTCTTGACCGACACGCCGCGCCGTTCGAAGAAGATGCCGTACTTCTCGCGCCCCAGCGCCAGCGTCTTGACCAGTTGCAGCTTGTCACGGGCGAGACGCAACTCGATGCACTCGGCCACCAGTTGCTGGAAGCGGGTCCGGATAAGAGAGCGGAAGTGCTGGCTGTAACAGAACACTTCGATCATCTCGGGAGCGGCCGCATCCTGATGCATCTTGCCGAGAATGGTGGTGAGAGCATCCACCACGGCTTCGTCGCCCTGGAAGTGCAGGGTGCGGATCTCGCTCCAGGAGTTGCGATAGACCAGATCCACCGAGCCCACCAGACACTCCTGATTGCGACCGAACGAGAACACATCGGCAGCATTGGCGTCGAACTCGATCACCTGACCCATCCAGTGGCTGGTCGGATCCGTCTCCAGGTTGAGGAAAATGGAGAGCTGACGGATCTCGCACGGACGGCTGAGGGCCAGGTTGGTGGCGCGGGGATACTTGACCGGAAAGGTACCGGACAGGTCGCGGCAGAACTGGTGTAGATTGTCGATGTGCAGATCCGAGCCCTGATTGAACAGGTGCACCCGGGACTGGGGCGTCAGCAGACCGTTGAAGTAGGCCCAGGAGACCAGCTTGCTGATGTAGCCGTTATATTCGAGCGGCGCCCGGCCAATGATGTCTACCGGATCCAGTGAATGCTTGTAGAGATACCAGCCGGCGCGGTTGAGGCGACCATGGGGCACCTGCACCAGGCTGAGATCCGGCTCGCTCAGATCCGGCGCTATGGTCAGATTGATGCGCTGCACCTTGCCCGGCAGGCTCTCGAACGCGGCATAGAGCTTGCGTGACAGTATGCCTATGTCTTCCGGGTTGATGGACTCGCTGATGTTGTTGCGCCGGGCAAACTGGATCAGGTTGCGATAGCTCTGCATCAGGGCTTCCAGCAACTCGGCGTGGGCTACCTTGACGTCTTCGACCTTCCACTCCTGGCGGTGATCCAGATGGTGGAGCCGCTCCGGGCTCCAGCCCCAGTAGGAGACCAGCTGGGTCATCTGCTCGCGGCGCCAGGCCGGGGAGTGCTCCTCCTTCGGATGGCTGAGGCCGTCACACACTTTCAGATAGAAGCAGCGGCGCACCAGATCGAGGCGCTGCATGTCACCAATGGACTTGAGGTAGTTGGTCACCTTGTCCAGCATCAGACAGTAGTTGTCGAGCCGGTAGTGCATGCCATCGTTGTGCTGGAACCAGTCGCGACTGGTGACTGACAGCAGACGGGTGTTGGGATACTCGTGAGAGTAAGCCTCCATCAGCACCGACTTGAGCACGGCTTTGTAAGGGGAGTCGATGCCCTTATAGAGCTGCCACAAGGCGGAACCGAAGTACTCCTCGGCAGGAATCCGGTTGAACCCACCCAGATCGAGCCAGTCATCCTGGCTCAGCTTGCCATCCGCAAACAGGCTGTCCACATACTCGTCGTAGTGATCGTCATACTCGGCAGGCACCAGATACCAGAGCAGGCGCTTGCCGGCGATCAGCATGGCACTGCGGTAGAACTCGTCGAGCAGCAGCAGGTGCTGGGCGCTGCCACAGCTCTCTCCCTGCATCTGGGCGTCGTTGCACTGGCGGAACTTGTCTTCGGGGATCAGGAAGAAGTTGAGATCCACCCCCCGCTGCTCGGCCCACTTGGAAAGTTGCTGGCACTTGAGATCCAGCAACTCGAGCCGCGCCTGCGACAAACCGGCCACGTGGCAGACCCAGATGTCGAGATCCGAGTGGCAGCACTGACCAATGGACGAAGTGCTGCCCATGGAGTAGAGCCCCTGGATCGACTTGTCATGGGTAGTGAGGCCGTTCTGGCAGTTGGCGTTCTGGCACAGATCCTGGATGAAGGCCTGCTGGGCCTCGTTGGCGGTAAAACTCCAGATGCCGTGGGGCACATCACCTGCCACATAACCGGGCAACAGGGGATGATTGAAGTGCAGCATGACAGGCAGCAGTTGGAAGACCTGCTGCCCATAGCGACTCATGAGACCTAACGCCCGTTGCGTCTTGAGACGATTGAGTTCGTCGTAGCGCGCCACCAGCGTATCGAGTTTTACCAGCAATGCCCTGCCTATACCAAGGTAAGAAATGACGCACCAAAACGGGGAGACGTCAAAAAAGTGTGATCATGTTAACAATGCAAACAGCGGTGGTAAACAAGCCCGCACTGAATCACCGGATTATTTCTGACAAGCCACTAAACAGTATCAATGGAAAGCAATAAAAATTAATAATTTCATGTAGTTAATAAATTAATTCACCTTAATGAAAATCATTTTCAGCAGCCCTTTTTGAGCTTGGCCCCGCTTTTGCTGGCTGCGCCATGAAAGCCCCTGCAAAGGGTGGTAAGATCGTTTTCCTTCTAAAGATGAAACAACTGATTGATATGGCAGCCCGAACCCTGAAAATTGCCACTCGCAAGAGCCCATTGGCCCTGTGGCAGGCCAACTTCGTCAAAGACCGGCTGGAAGCCCTGTACCCCGAGTTGCAGGTCGAGCTGGTGCCCATGAGCACTCAGGGTGACAAGATCCTGGATACCCCTCTCGCCAAAGTGGGTGGCAAGGGGCTGTTCGTCAAGGAGCTGGAAACCGCCATGCTGGAGGGCCGCGCCGACATCGCCGTCCACTCCATGAAGGATGTGCCGGTGGAGTTCCCGGAAGGGCTGGGCTTGCACACCATCTGTGAGCGCGAAGATCCGCGCGATGCCTTCGTTTCCAACCATTTCAGCCAGATAGAAGCACTGCCGCAGGGCGCCGTGGTCGGCACCTCCAGCCTGCGCCGTCAGTGTCAGCTGCGGGCCTCCCGCCCGGATCTGGTGATCCGCGACCTGCGTGGCAACGTCAATACCCGTCTCGCCAAGCTGGATGCCGGTGAATATGACGCCATCATTCTCGCCGCCGCCGGCCTGAAGCGTCTGGAGATGGCACATCGCATCACCGCCTTCATCGAGCCGGAGCAGAGCCTGCCTGCCAACGGCCAGGGGGCGGTCGGCATCGAATGCCGCCTCGACGATCACGAGCTGCACACCCTGCTGGCACCGCTGGAGCACGCCGAGACCCGGATACGGGTGCTGACCGAGCGAGCCATGAACCGCGCCCTGCAAGGGGGCTGCCAGGTGCCTATCGGCGCCTACGCCCTGGTGCAGGGGGATGAGGTCTGGTTGCGCGGTCTGGTGGGCAGCCCGGATGGCTGTCAGGTGATCCACGACGAGATCCGCGGTCCGCTGGCAGACGGTGAGGCCCTCGGCCACACCCTGGCCCAGCGTCTGCTGGCGGCCGGTGCCGACGTTATCCTGGCCGAGGTCTACCGGGCATGATACCCCTGGTGGTGCGCCCGGCCGCTCAGGCCACCGAGCTGGTGCAACTGCTGCGCCAGCACGGCCACGCACCGCTCTGCTGTCCACTGCTTGAAACGGCAGCGGGCAGCGAACTCCCCCGCCTGCCCGAACTGCTGCCCCAGGCTGACATCGTCATTGCAGTCAGCGTGCATGCAGTTCATTTCACTCATCATTTTCTGTTGCAAACTGGTCAGACCTGGCCAAGTATTGACTACTTTGCGGTCGGCCAGGCCAGCGCGGATGCCTTCGCCGACGTCGGTATAGAGGCGAGCTGCCCTGACGATCCCCGTAGCGAAGGGCTGCTGGCCCTGCCCGCCCTGCAACAGGTGAGCGGCAAGCGGGTATTGATACTCAGAGGCAACGGGGGCCGGGATCTTATCGCCCGGACGCTGGCCTCACGCGGTGCTCTGGTGCACTATTGTGCGGCCTATGAGCGCCACTACCCCGAACTCGACGGGGACGCATTGACTCGCCATTGGCAGGCAGCCGGGCTCGACAGCCTGCTCATTACCAGTGGTGAACTGTTGCAACGGCTGCTGGAGCTGGTGCCAGACCAGCAGCAGCCCTGGCTTTATGACCGCCTCTTGGTGGTACCCAGCCCCCGCGTGGCCGACATGGCCAAGATGGCGGGCTTTACCCATATCACGATTGCCCAGGGTGCATCCAACCAGGCCCTGACGGCCGCTCTGGAACTGAGGAAGATGGAATGACTGAACAACAAGAATCCCAGGTCAAGCCCCAGCCGACCGCCGTGGTCAATGGCGGCAAGAGCCGCTCCGGCGTTCTGCTGGGTGGCGTTGCCATACTGCTGGCCCTCGGCCTGACTGGCGGTCTCTACCTGCATGGCCACCAGAGCGCCTTAGCCCAGCAGGGGGAACTGGATCAGCTCAAGCAGCAACTGGCCGAGGCCATGAACAAGCTGGATCAGAGCAACAGCAAGGATAGCGAGCAACTGAGTGCGCTGGGCAAAACCCAGCAGCAACTGCAAGAAGAGCTCAAGGGTCTGCAGAATCGGGTGCTGGATCTCAACGACAAGCGTCCCAACGACTGGATGCTGGCCGAATCCGAATACCTGGTACGCATGGCGGGCCGCAAGTTGTGGCTGGAACATGACCTCATCTCCGCCATTACCTTGCTTGGCAATGCCGACGAGCGGATCAAGGCGCTCAACGATCCCAGCCTGATGCCCATTCGCAAGGCGCTGGCGGAAGACATAGCCCAGCTCAAGGGGATGCCGCGCATCGACCGTGAAGGATTGACTCTGAAACTGGCCGCCCTCTCTGACCAGATAGAGCTGCTGCCCCTCTCCACCGTCAGCATGCCGGAAGCCAAGACTGAGCCGGATCAAGCCGTCAGCACCAATCCGGACGAGTGGGAAAGCAACCTGAAGAAGAACTGGGTCAAGTTCACCGAGAACTTCATCACCATACGTCGCCGCGATGGCGCCGTGGAAGCCCTGCTCTCCCCGCAGCAGGAGATCTTCCTGCGCGAAAACCTCAAGACCAAGCTGCTGCAAGCCCAGCTCGCCGTCTACCGCGAGCAGCAGGCACTGTATGACGACAGCCTGGAGAAGGCACAACGCTGGCTGACCCAGTATTTCGATACCGACAACAGCGCCACTCACTACATGCAGTCCGAGCTGGACAAGCTCAAGAGCGAGCAGATCCAGTTCACCTATCCGGATCGCTTCAAGACCCAAGCCATGCTGGAAGAGGTGCTGACCGAGCGCCTGCAACGCATTCTGGCCAGCAACTGAGGAGGGCACCATGATTCGTCTGATTGTTCTGGTGGCCGTGATGATAGCCGGGCTGATGTTTGGCCCTGAAGCATCCGGCAACAAGGGGTATGTGCTGATCGCCCTGGGTAACTACACGGTGGAGTCCTCTGTCACCAGTGCCGTTATCCTGGCTGTGCTGTTCTACGGCGCCCTGCTTGTCATCGAATGGCTGCTGGCCAGGGTATTCGGTCTGCGCCGCAAGACGCTGGGCTGGTACGGTTCACGCCGGCGCCGCAAGGCCAACCAGCAGACGGTGGCAGCGACACTGGCCATGGCCGAAGGTCACTACAGCCAGGCCGAGAAGCTGATGCTCAAGGGCGCCAGCAACAGCGATACCCCGCTGCTCAACTACCTGAGTGCCGCCAAGGCCGCCCAGGCCCGTGGCGACGACGTGCGCCGGGATCAATACCTGCAAAAGGCGCAGGAGGAGAACCCCAAGGCCGAGCTGGCACTGACCCTGACCCAGACCCAGCTGCAAATTGAGCAGGGCCAGTACGACACTGCGCTGGCCATGCTGGAATCCGTCTACGCCCTCAACCCGCGCCACCCCATGGTGCTGGATCAGCTGCGTCAGGTACATCTGGCGCGCGAGGACTGGGCGGCCCTCATCGACCTGATCCCCGTGCTGCACAAGGTGGGCAAGCTGACCCCCAAACAGGAAGAAGATTTGCTGCATCGGGCCTGGACCGGTCGGCTCAAGGCTGCCAGTGACGCCCTCGAAACCCTGCGCCCTGTCTGGCAGGATCTGCCCCGCAAGCTGCGCCAGGATCCGGATCTGCTGGCCGCCTACGGCGATCGCCTGCGTGAGCTCGGCGCCGACAGCGAAGCCGCCGAACTCTGGCTGGACGCGCTGCGCAAGCAGGTATCCCCCCAGTTGCTGGCTCGCCTGCCCAAACTCAAGCTCGAGAGCTACCAGCCGGTGCTGACCCTGTTGCAGAAGATACAGGATCAACCGGGCGTCGAGGCGGCCCTGGCCCAGGTCTATCTGCTGGCGGGTCAGCTGGACCAAGCCCAGCGCCTGCTGGAGCAGGAAGTGGCCAAGACACCTAGCGCCGCCATCTACCACGCCCTTGGCCAGGTAATGGACAAGCGCCGGCTCACCAACAAGGCCAACGAGTATTATCGTCAGGCCTTGGCGCTGGCCGACGTCTGACCCGGGTGCCGCTGACGGATACCACCCAAAAAGAGAGGCCGCGATTGCGGCCTCTCTTTTTTCTGATCTGCTCTGATTTTACGCCGCGGCCGGTTTATGCCGTCTGTCGCTCCAGCTCACCGATGAGCCAGATGGCCTCTTCCCGATGAAAGCCGCACACATCCTGCATGGGTCGAAAACCACCGCAGACCGCCGGCCGATCAGGCTGGTCGAAGATCTTGCAACCCAGCTGCATGTCGAGCTGTACGCAGGGTACACCGGCCGGCTTGCCGGCGGGCATACCCGGGATGGCACTGCTGATACTGGGGGCAATGCAGCAGGCACCACAACCTTGACGACATTCCATGTAACGCTTTCCTGTGCGTGGCGAACCAGTCTAGCAAAAAGCCGTGATTCCCCTTAGCCTTATCCCGGCGCACCCTGAAATAGCGACCTCCCAGACAACAAAAAGCCCGACGGCAACAGCCGTCGGGCTTTTTCAACAGCAGCGTCAGCGCATCACAGAATGATGTCGCGCACCACGCTGTCTTTGCGCTCCAGGAAGTGGATCGACTTGATGCGACGAATCGTCCGCGACTTGCCACGGATCAACAGGGTCTCTGTGGTCGCCATGACGCCATCGCT
Organism: Aeromonas sp. 9A; assembly: GCF_963900955.1. Taxonomy (NCBI): domain Bacteria; kingdom Pseudomonadati; phylum Pseudomonadota; class Gammaproteobacteria; order Aeromonadales; family Aeromonadaceae; genus Aeromonas; species Aeromonas sp. 9A. Next base: position 406,496 of record NZ_CAWRFG010000001.1, on the reverse strand, counting down.
GGTGATGCCGTCCAGCAGATCACCCTTGGTGATGCCGGTCGCCGAGAAGATGACGTTGTCATTCTTGGCCAGATCTTCCAGCTTGAGCACCTTGGTCACATCGATGCCGAGCTCCACGCAGCGAGCAATTTCCTGCTCGCCCAGCGCACGCACTTCCGGGCTGTCGCCCTTGACCTGATGACGGGGCATCAGGCGAGCCTGCATGTCACCATCCAGCGCACGGATCACCGCCGCCGAGATCACCCCTTCCGGCGCGCCGCCGATGCCATACAGCATGTCGACTTCGCTGTCCGGCAGACAGGTCAGGATGGACGCAGCCACGTCGCCATCAGGGATGGCAAACACCCGCACGCCCAGCCCCTGCATCTCCTTGATCGCCTTGTCGTGACGCGGCTTGGCCAGGGTGATCACGGTCAGGCGGGAGAGCGGCTTGCCCAGCGCCTTGGCCACGGCCTTGAGGTTCAGCTCGAGGGCCTGATCCAGGTCGATGGCCCCCTTGGCCTTGGGACCCACGATCAGTTTTTCCATGTACATGTCGGGCGCCTTGAGGAAGGAACCCTTATCGCCGACCGCCAGCACGGCCAAGGCGTTGGCCTGGCCCATGGCGGTCATGCGGGTACCTTCGATAGGATCGACCGCGATATCCACGGCATCACCCAGCCCGGTCCCCACCTTCTCGCCTATGTAGAGCATGGGGGCTTCGTCGATTTCACCTTCACCGATCACAATCTCACCATCGATCTGGATCTGATTGAGGATATGGCGCATGGCCGCTACGGCCGCCCCATCGGCGATATTCTTGTCACCACGTCCGAGCCACTTGTAGCCAGCCAGTGCAGCCGCTTCCGTCACTCGGGAAAACTCGATTGCCAGTTCACGTCTCATCGCATATCCAACCTTTGGAGCTCGAAAACGGGCGGCATTCTATCACAAGGGCAAACCTTTGCGCGCAAAAGTGGCGGATGGTCACACAAATCCCGGGCCGTCACCAAACTGACATCAAACCGCCATCGACACTTAACGGGATTGTCACCCCGCCGTCATTCCCCCTGCCTAGCATGGCCCCGTCTTTTAAAACAAAAGCTTGCAACAAGGGATCAAGATGAAAAAGCTGACTGTAGTGGCACTGGCTCTCACCGCGGCCTTCCAGGCTCAGGCCGTTGAAGTGTACAAAAACGACACCACGATGGTGGATTTGTATGGACGTATCTACGCTGGCCATTTCTTCGGTGACAAGAAGGAAGGGGTCGACACTGCAAACCCGAATGGCACTCATGACTACAGTGCCAAGCAGGGTGCAAACCAGTTTGTCCGCTTCGGTGCCAAGGTGGATAGCCAGATCAACAGCCAACTGAAGGCGCTGGCCCAGTACGAAGTGCAGATGTACATCAATGACAGCGAAAAAACCATCAGCGACAACTCGGACAACCTGCGTACCCGCCTGGCGTTCGCCGGTGTGGGCGCTGACTGGGGCAACATCACCTTCGGTCGCCAGAAGGGAGCCCCCGGCTTCCTGGCCGACTGGACTGACGTCTCCCTCTCCGATGGCTATGGCAACGAAGCCCTCGGCGCCAAGACCGACACCTTCGCCACCAACCGTGCCGGTTCAGTGCTGAAGTACTCCGGCCTGTTCAACGGCTTCCAGATAGACACCAGCTACAAGTTCGATGGCGGTGATACCGAAGAGACCACCAGCAAGGACAGCGATGCCGCCTACGGTGCCGCTGTGGCCTACACCTTCCCGTTCAATCTGGCACTGGGTACCGCCTACAACGTGGGGATCCGTGACAAGAACGGTGAAGAAGATGCCAAGCTGTGGCTCATCTCCGCCAAATACGACAACAAGGCCGTCTATGCCGCCCTGAGCTATGCCGACGGCACCGACTTCCTGGCCACCGGCACTGACCACACCGGTTGGGAAGCCGCGCTCGGTTACAACTTCGAGAACGGTTTCGGCCTGATGGCACTGTGGAACAAGCAGGAACAGGACAAGGCGGGTACCAAGAAAGACAATCTGGATTACTACACCCTGGGCGCCCAGTACAAGTTCAACAAGAACCTGCGCGTCATCGGCGAGTACCGCATCAACAACCTGGACAGCGTTGCCGGTAAAGCAACCGCCAACAAGGATGACTTCCAGCTGGCGGCCCGTTACGACTTCTAAGTCGGGTTTTCAGCAAGAAAAACAACGCGCTGGCTTATGCCGGCGCGTTTTTTTGTGGCCCCCTGTCAACCCGGCATCCAGCCATGATCTAGGCTCAACAGAACCATGAAGAGGAGATCACCATGCTGTTACGCCTGCTTGTCTGCTGCTGCCTGTTGTTCACCCTTCCCGTTCAGGCGCTGACCATCGCCATGGTGCTGTGGCGCGGTGAAACCGATGCCGAGCGGGGCTTTCGTGCCGAACTGATCCGGCTGGGATACAACCCCACCTTCATCACCTTCAACGCCAATCAGGATCGCTCCGCTCTGGCGACGCTGCTGCGCCAGCAACTGCTGCCCTCCCTCGCCCAATACGACTATATCTACAGCTTCGGGACCACGGCCACCACCATGGTCAAGAGTCTCATCGGTGAGCGCAAGCCGCTGATTTTCAATATAGTCTCTGACCCTGTCGGGGCCGGGATCCTGTCAGAAGAGCGAAGCGACAACCCCATGGTGGCCGGCTCCAGCAACCTGGTGCCCATGGCACTCCAGCTCGCCAACGCCCGCAAACATCTGCCCAACAGCAAGGGACTGCTGCTGCCCTTCAACCCCCGCGAGCAGAATACCTTGCTGACCGCTGAACTGCTGCTGCGTGAAGCCAAGCGCTACCAGTGGGACCTCACGACCTGGCGCATAGCACCGGACAAACGGCGGCTCACAAACGAGCTCAAACGCCTGCAGCAAGATGCGAAACAGAGCATCGTCTTCCTTGCCGCCGACAGCTATCTGCTCTCCATCGCCCCCGAGCTGCTGGCCGCCCTCAACGAGGCGGGCATCCCCACCATCTGCAGCGCCGAGCAGTTTGTCCAACACGACTGTACCGTCAGCACCATCAGCAGCTATGACACCCTGGGACGAATGACGGCCAGCATCATCCACCGCCACTTGCAGGGCACGCCGCTGCAAGAGATACCACTGCAGACGGATCCGGCTCCGCGACTGGTGCTGGGCAAGCAACTGGCGCCATAGCACCGGATTTTTCTGCCCATACCCTCAACCCCCAGTCACTCGTCCAGCCACACGGGCCTGACATCATGTGCGCTCCATCCGATCCCCCTGCATATTTGCATCACATCTTTATGTTGCAGAGCTAATGAAAATCAATATCATTAGCATCCTCTCGGATGAGAGAAACCAATAATTATAAATAAATCAATAAGTTCAGACCATCAGGTCGCTTCCTCAAGAGTCAACACGCAACATGTACACACCGAATCACCCACGCGCCCTGCTGGGCGTGGCTCTGCTGGCCCTGAGTGCCGGCGCTCGCGCCGAAGACGAGACCATGACGGTCGTCGGCAAACGCAGCCAGCATGAAGAGGTCGCCACCGCGACCCGCACCAACACCCCGGCCAAACTGGTGCCCCAGGCCATCGACAGCGTCAAGGCCAGCGAACTGACCGCCTTCGGCCAACCCACCCTGAGCGAGGCCCTGACCGGTATTCCCGGGGTCAACGCCAGCGGTGACACCCGCTTCGATAGCGTCAATATCCGTGGTTTCAGTGCCAGCAATGACTTCTATCTGGACGGCTTTCGCGATGACATGCAGTACACCCGGGATCTCGGCAACATAGAGAGGGTCGAGGTGCTCAAGGGCCCGGCGGCGGTGCTGTACGGCCGTGGCAGCACGGGTGGCATCATCAACCGGGTCAGCAAGAAACCGCAGAAGGGCCAGGAGTCCAGCGTCACCGCCCTGGTGGGCAGTTTCGATACCAGGCGCGTGGCCGCCGACCTCAATGCCGAGGCGGGTGAACGGGTGCAGCTGCGCCTCAACCTGGCACAGGAAGACAAGGACAGTTTTCGCAACGACGTGACCAGCAAGCGCACCCTGCTGGCCCCCTCCGCCAACTGGGAGATCAGCGACAAGCTGAACTGGCTGGTACAGTACGAGCGCAATGCCCACGACCGCACCCCGGATCGCGGCATTCCCGGCGTCAATGGCCGTCCGGCCGACGTGCCGAAGGAATATGTCTACAGCGATACTCGCCGCGACTTTATCGACGACGTGGCGCAATCCACCCGCTCCCGCCTCTCCTGGGATCTCAATGATCAGTGGCAACTGCGCCAGCAGCTGGGCTACAGCACCCTCGACAGCCAGTTCGACAACACCTATGTCACCAGCGTCAAAGGGGATCAGGTCACACGTGCCCGCTGGCAGCAGGATCTCAAGGCCAACAGCCTGATCAGCAACACAGAGGCCGAAGGCCAGCTGCAGACAGGCCCCGTCGAGCATCGTCTGCTGATCGGGTTCGAGCAGAACTGGCAGGAGCGCACCCCCAAGCTCTACCAGAACACCAGCCCCATCCCGGCCGGCAATCTTTACGATCCCGGCTCACTGCCCACCTATGATGGCGCCATGAAGTTATCCAGCGACGCCAACCACAAGGTGCGCGGCTACGGCCTCTATCTGCAGGATCAACTCAGCCTGGGTGACTGGCATCTGGTAGGCGGCTTGCGCCGCGACGACTTCACCGTCACCAGCCGCCGCAACGACCTCAACAAGGAAGAGACCCTCTCGGTCACCAGCCTGAGCCCACGGCTGGGGCTGGTGTGGAATCCCCTCGAGGATCACGCCTTCTACACCTCCTACAGCAAGACCTTCACGCCGGTTGGCGGGGAGCTTATCGGCATCACACCGGGGGACAAGAACAACAGTCTGGATCCCCAGAACACCCGGCTGTATGAGGGTGGCGTGAAGAGCGACTGGCTGGATGGCCGCCTGGCGACCACCCTCTCTCTCTACCGGTTGGAGATGTACAACAAGCGCAGCAAGGACCCGCTGGATCCCACCAAGGTGACCCTCACCGGTCTGCAGCGCACAGATGGCATAGAGCTGAGTGCCCGCGCCCAGCTGACCGACGAGCTTTACCTGCGCGGCGGCATCGCCATCCAGGATGCCGAGCAGGTGAAGGCGGATGCGGATCTGCAGGGCAAGCGACCGATGAACGTCTCCCGCCAGAACGGCCAGCTGTTTGCCGGCTATGAGAGCGGCCAGCAGGGTTGGTTCGGCGAAACCGGCGTGACTGCGGTAGGCGATCGCTTCGCCGACAACGCCAACACCACCACCTTGCCCGGCTATGCCCGCTTCGATGCCCGCGCCGGCTACCGCTGGCAGCAATGGGAAGCCCAGCTGAGCGCCGAGAACCTGACCGACCACGACTACTTCGTCAGCGCCACCAGTGCCTCCCAGATCCTGCCGGGCACGCCCCGCCAGCTGAATCTGAGCGCAGCCTACCGTTTCTGATCTTCCTTTCATCACAGATGACCCCTGGCCAGCGATTGCTGGCCAGATTTTTATGAAGCGCAAAATATGAAACGCAAAAAACTCCCTCTTCACAACAACAAATGGGTGCGCCGCATCCATGCCTGGGCCGGCTTTGCCACCCTCACCCTGATGCTGCTCTACGGCCTCACCGGCTTGTGGCTGCAACACAGGGCCGTGCTGCCCATTCCCGGCCCCCACACCGACAAGTCGAGCGAGGAGATAGCGCTGAACGCGCCGCTGGCCAGCCCGGACGAGCTGAAAACCCTGCTGCAACAGCGCTATCCGGAGGGCTTTGAGGAGGGACGCGCCATGATCACCCCGGCCCAGACCCTGCCCACCCCGGCTGGCCCTCTCACACTGCCGGCCCGCTGGGAGATGCGCGGCGTCACCCTCAGCCAGAGCGTGACGGCCAGCTATGTGGAGGGGACCCTGCTGGTTCGCACCGAATTGCAGCAGGCCAACTTCGCCGCCAGCCTGAACCGGCTGCATCGCGGCATGGGTACCGGCCTCTCCTGGCAGCTGTTCGGCGATCTGGCGGCGCTGGCCATGTTGCTGCTGGCGCTCACCAGTTTGCTGATGTGGAACAAACTGCACGGCCCGGCCGGCAGGGGCATAGCCCTGCTGCTGACAGGCGCCATCGCCACAGTGATGGTCGCTCTGCTCTAGCCCATTTACCGACACCAAAGCGGGATCAGGCTCTCACGGGCGGTAACCCTGCTCGCCGCCGAAGTAACAAAGGGTAACCGGCTGCCGATGGGGGTCACACTTGTCGGCGCCGTGACTGGATGGGGGCCGCTCGCGACTGTTAGGGTGCGGCCTTGACTCCAGACGGCCACAGGCATAATGCGCATCTCCAGCATAGAGTGCGGGCGAGTAGTGGCCATCATGGCCGTGATGACCATTCACCTCTCCCCCCTCAGCAATCCGTTCGATCCCGCCCTGTGGGACGGCACCCTCTATTTCTGGCTGGGGGGCATCATCAACCAGCTGTGCCGCTTCGCGGTCCCGCTCTTCTTTCTCTGCGCCGGCTACTTTCTGCAACCAGCCCTCGCCGCAGGCAACCCCATGACGGCAGCACTGCGTTACTGCCGCCCTCTGCTGGGACTCTGGCTGGTGTGGAGCCTGCTCTATCTGCTGATCCCCTTCAACCCGCTGGCGGCGATTGAGCAAGGCTACCTGCCGGCCATGGCGAGCCAGTGGCAGATGCAGCTGGGGGATCCCCTCAACGCCTGGTGGGTGGGTGGCATGATCCATCTCTGGTTCCTGCCCGCCCTGATGCTGGCCGTCTTGCTGCAGGCACTGTGTCACAGGATTGGGCTGCCACGGCTGGCGCTGGTGCTCGGTGTCCTGCTCTACCTGCTGGCCTTGCTCGGCGGCTCCTATGGCCAGCCTCTGCTGGGGGGCGAGTGGGCACTCTTGACCCGCAACGGTCCCTTCTTCTCCTCGATTTTCGTGGCGCTGGGCGCCGAGCTGCGGGCCCGTCACTGGCGGCCGGACACCCGGCGCAGCGCCCTGATGTTGAGCGTGGGGATGGGGATCTATGCACTGGAAGCCTGGGGCTTGCTGCACTTCGCCGACGTGCCCCTCAGTCGCCACGACTTTCTGCTCGGCTCGCTGCTCTGGGGCCTGGGCCTGTTCGGCCTGCTGCTGGCCAACCCGGGCTGGGGCCAAGGCAGCTGGCTGGAACGCCAGGCTCCAAGAGTGCTGGGTCTCTACTGCCTGCACATGATGCTGGTGGTCTGGCTGATGATCTTTGGCCCGCAGGGGAAGTTGCTCTGGTGGGAACTGCTGAAAGTACCGGCCTTGATCACCCTCTCCCTGCTCGCCTACCGGCTGCTGGCGGCAACCCCGGCCAGCCGCAGCTTGCTGCGCGCCCGTTGATGAGGGACATATGAGACTGAGAGGAGAGGAGGCGGGAGCTATGCCGATCCCTCCCTACTCGCGACTGAACGGGTGGTTCAATTTTTATTCATCGCCGACAGATAAACTCCGGTCTCCTTAACGCGAAACCCAACCTGGAGTCATGACCGCATGAAGTTGCTCACCAAGAAGTCGTTTACCAAGCAATACGGCCTTGTCCTCGTTCTGCTCGCCGCCAGCGGCTCCCTCAGTGCCGCCGAGATCGCCAACAACAACATCACTGAAGCCGAGATCAAAGCCGCGCAGGATGCCTGGGGCAAGGCCCTGATCCAGATCAGCGACGACTACCGCACCGGCGGCATAGAGAAGGCCAAAACGACGGCCACGACAGTGCTCGACAGCGCCTACGGCTACAACAATGGCCCTGTCCTGTTCAAGCCCACCCTGGCCGGAGGCGAACAGACCTTCCGCATCAATCAGGAAGGGGCGCTGGCCTACTTCGTCGGCAACAACAAGGCCTATCCCGCCGACACCGGCTTCGCCCTCAAGAACTGGAAAAGTTACAACTACGACAACGCTGCCGTCTATATCAACGGCGACATGGCCCTGACCATGGGCAAGGTTCACCTGACAGACAGGGACAACAAGGAGACCACGGTCGACAAGACCTGGGGCTTCAAGAAGGGGGATGACGGCAAAGTCCGCATAGTGTTGCACCACTCTTCCCTCCCCTACGCCGGTTAAGCGGCAAAAGGCGACCTGCGGGTCGCCTTTTTGTTATGAGGGCGGCACTTTGGCCACCCACAAGGTGACGGCGAGACTGGCGCTGTTACCATGCTCCTTTTGTAACGAATCCAGACGAGACACCCATGCAGATCCGCCCCTTCACTCCGTCCGACATGGAGGACGTCCTCGCCATCTGGCTGGAGGCCTCCCTGCAGGCGCACCACTTCATCGACCCGGCCTACTGGCACGCCAACCTGGCGCCGATGCGGGAGACCTACCTGCCCGCCGCCGACTCTTATGTGCTCTGGCAAGATGGCACTGCGCTGGGTTTTTATTCTCTGTATGAAGAGACCCTGGCCGCCATCTTCGTTACCCCGGCGCAGCAGGGACGGGGCTATGGCAAGGCTCTGCTGGCCCACGCCAAACAGCAACGGCCAGCGCTGCGCCTGCAGGTGTACCAGCAAAATCGTGCCAGCTGCGACTTCTATCTCGCTCAGGGCTTCCAGATAGAGGCCGAACAGCAGGATCCCCACACCCACTGCGCCGAATGGGTAATGGCCTGGTCGGCAGCAGGCTAGCCCGGTTCGATAGCCGGTGAGCCGGGGCCATCCCCGGCCCGCACCAAGAGGTCACTGTGGCTCAACGCCAAGTCGTGCATCTGCTGCAACAGCGGGAGCAGAGCAATACCAAGCGGGCTCAGGGCATATTCCACTCTGGGAGGTACCTGGGGATGGAGAGTGCGATCGATGACGCCATCGGCCTCCAGCTCCTTGAGCTGGGCGGTGAGCACTTTCTGGCTCACCTCTGGCAAACAGCGTCGCAAGTCACCAAAGCGCAGGGTCTGCTCGCGCAGATGAAACAGGATGGCCGGTTTCCATTTACCGGCGAGCAGCCGCAGCACCCGATAGGCAGGGCAAGGAAGTGAGGACACGTGATGGCTCGTGAGTGGTTACTTTGCGGTAACTATGCCACGAAAAAGTGCCTTCTTGCAGCCAAGATGCCGGCTTCCTATGATGCGGACTCCGTCACTCAATCCGCACCAGAGGTTCATCATGTCCAGTTTGCTGCAAATCCATTTCAACTTTCCCGCCGAGCAGATGGGGGCGGCACTGACTGACGCCGCCATGCCGCTGGCCGAATCCATCACCCGGGAGCCTGGCTTTATCTCCAAGATCTGGACCGAGAACCCGCGCACCGGCGAGGCGGGTGGCATCTATCTGTTCGAGGATGAGGCAAGCGCCCTGAACTACGCCAAGATGCACGAGCAGCGAGTGCTCGCCATGGGCGCCAGCGCGGTGCAGTACAAGCTGTTCGACGTCAACGAGCCCCTTAGCCGGATCACCCGCGGTATTGTCTGACACTGCACTCCACAGCGCTGGCAGGCATCAAAACCTCAGGGTCAGACCGATATTGGCCTGCCACTGTGTCACCAGCTCGCCGCGCACCTTGAACACGCAGTCGTCCGGGTTGCAGAGAAACTGGCTGTTGTCGTTGACCAGGGTGCCGTAGCCGCGCACCTCGGCCCGCAGCGCCAGATGCTCGGTCAGGCGTGGCTGCACCCCGAGTGCCAGCGACATGGAAGGGGCCACCTCGCTGTCGTAGGCGGCGAAGCTCGTCGCCCCTATGCCGGCGCCTATGTAGGGAGCCATCAGGTTGTCCGACAGGGTGAGGGCTCCGGCGAAGTGCAGGGTATCCACCGTCAGCCGCTCCGACTGATCCGGGGAGAGGCGAGTGGATTGGTGGCTGTAGAGCAGCTCTATCATGCCGGGGTCATCCACCTCCTTGCTGATGAACAGGCCCCAGCTGCCGGAACTATCCCCCTGCAATGACTCCAGCTTGGTGGAGACAGGCATGGGTTGGGGGTCATCGTTCGCCTCGAAGTCGATGGATGAGCTGTAGCCGAAAAACGGCGTCACCTGCCAGCCAAGTCCTGCCTCGCCGTCGGCGCTCCATGCCTGCCCCAGCGGCAGCAAGAGCCCCATCATCATGATCCCCGCTCGTTTCATCACAGTTCCTCTGCTTGTGCACCAGTGCCCACCAAGCATATCAGAGCCCCCTGACCCCCATCCTAAACCAGGCCTGTATCAACCCATTTTCGCAGGGAGGATCACACTCAGCTGCCGCGACCATATCCCGCCACCAGGCCACTCATCGCCGCCGCCGTTATTCATCGGCGATTAACCTCTGCCACGTATGCTGGCGCGCAACCGGGTCATGGTGACCCGATTCCACTCATCAGAAGGAAACTCGGGAATGGTTGCCGCGCAACTCAAGGACCCACAACACAAGCTCTCCGACACACTGCGCGCAACCGCCCACGCCATAGAGGAGAGCCATATCAGCCTGCGTCAGATGCTGGCCCTGGTGGGTGAGCAGGGCATGCTGCTGTTTTGCGTGCTGCTCACTGTGCCCTTCCTGCTGCCGGTTTCCATCCCGGGCGTCAGTGCCCCGTTTGGCCTGCTGATCCTGTTTATCGGTATCGGCATCACCCTCAACCGTGTGCCCTGGCTGCCCGCCATCCTGATGGAACGCCGCTTCGCCGCCGATCAGCTAAAGCCGACCCTGCACAAGGGCGCTGACTTGCTGGCCCGCATCGATCGCTTCATTCGCCCACGCTTCTTGCTGCTGACCGGCAGCAGTGCCATCAACCGCTGCAACGGCCTCTTGCTCATGCTGGCCGCCCTGTTGCTGATGCTGCCGCTGGGGGCCATCCCCTTCACCAACGCCATGCCCGCCTGGGCCATTCTGCTGCTGGCCATCGGCATGCTGCAGCGAGACGGCCTGTTCGTCGCCAGCGGTTACCTGCTGGTCAGCGCCACCCTCGTCTGGTTCAGCGCCCTGGCCATAGGTTTGTTGATGGCGGGGCAGAGCGTCTCGACCCTGCTGGGTTGACCCGTCACGCAGACGAAAAAGGGGCGACTAGGTGGTCGCCCCTTTTGTTTCATGTGGCATGCAGGCCGTCAGATCAGGTCATAGATCAGCGCGGAGATGGCGAGCAGACCCACCACCATCACGAACAGTGTGCTCGCACCGCGATACCCCTTGAGCACCGGCAGACGATAGATGGCGTAGGCGGGCAGCAGAAACAGGATCACCGCTATCAGGGGGCCGCTCACCTTCTCTATGATATTCAGCACATTGGGGTTCAGATAGGTGATGACGCCGGTCACCACGAACAGGATGACGGATGAGACCCTGGCTATGGTGACCTCCCCGAGGGAGAGCCCAAGCCCCCGGCAAGCGCCGCTCACCATGCTCACAGTCCCCTCGTTCACCCCCATTGACGTGCCGAGGAAGGATTTGGACATGGCCAGAATGGCGATGAGCGGACCCACATAGGCGATAAGCGGATTGGAAAATTTGTTCGCCAGCGCCGACAGCACGGAAATATTGTCGGTACGGGCCAGCGCCATTTCCGCCTGGCTCAGACTCATCACACAGCTGATGACAAAAAACAGCACGCTGCCGCAGATCAGCAGGCTGCTCCACTTGATGATGCGCTGGCTGCGCATATGGGCGCTCACATGGCAGCGCTTTTTCTGGGCGGCGGTAAAGGAGGAGATAATGGGCGCATGGCTGAATGAAAACACCATCACTGGCACTATCAGCCAGAGGGATTTCCAGACGGCGGGATCACGCCAATCCACCGCCTGACTCTCGGTGAAATAGGAGAGGCTCCACTGGGGCAACAGGTAGAAAGAGATACCCAGCAGGAAGGCGATCATCGGCAGCGCCAGCACACTGATGGCAGAGACCACCACCTGTTTGCCGGTCAGCAAGATCAGGTGCAACCCCAGCATCACCGCCAGCACCAGCCAGCCACGGCTGACCATTGCGCCGCCCATCTGATGCACCATGAAGCTCTCGATGGCATTGGTGATGGAGATGCTGTAGACCAGAATGATGGGGTAGAAGGCCATCAGATAGACCAGCATCAGCAGCTTGCCTGCCCTGGGGCCAAAATGTTCCTCCACCACATGGGTAATATCCCCTTCCCGATGGGAACTGGATAACACGAAGCGACTCAAGGCTCGGTGGGAATAATAAGAGAGCGGAAATGCTGCCAATAAAATAAACAGCAGTATGATCGGAGCATTACTGCCGACTGTAATGGGGAGAAAAAGGGTTCCGGCACCGACGGCTGTGGCATACAAGCCCATGGTCCATACCGAATCACTTCTCTCCCATTTCAACTGTGAGACTGAATTATTCTTTTCAGCAATAGCTATACTCATTGCGATATACACCTTATTTATCTGTCACATTATTTTATTGGCCCGTGTAATAGGCAGGTGATATGTCTGCGCACATCGTACTCATTTTTTAGAAAACACAAACCCGTCAGCGGTCAACAGGACAGCCAATATGAAACGGATATGCCACGCTACCATCGTTGAAAACGCAATCAAGGTCAAGGTTAATAATTCATGACTGTTTGAATAACTTTGTTTGAAATGAAAACAGAATGTGTCATTTCGCTCAAGATACAACCGCTTGATTCCAGAATCACAACATCATGGCAAACGATACATTAATCAGTCGATCATATAAACATGATCAACAATCCATCTGGTAATATCAAAAATATAGATAATGGTTTTGTGAAAATAATTACGCCGCCTTCTGAATTAATTGACTTGAACAATAACAAGACTGCGTTCTGAATATCCTTCACCCCGGCAAGCAGGGCCTGCGGATTGTGATGCGGGGCCGAGCACTGTCCCCGGAGAAGCCGATCCCGCTCACACTGCACACAGGCAAGTGATTGTTTCGCTGGGGCAGTTCCTTTAGGCTGACCATCTTGAGTCTATTGTCACCCCATCAGCCGCCCAGGGACGCCAGCTCAGCGCCAGCAAGCGAGGACGGCCGTCAACCGGAGAAGGAATATCCAGATGAAGAGAACCATAGTCACCGCCAAATTCGATGCCGTGAGCCTGGAGGGCGAACAAGTGACCCTGAAAATTACCATCGGCGCCCCGCAACCCGACCCCAAATCCACCAGTGGCGACTATCGCTGCAAGGTGAAGCTGGCCGGGCTTGGCGACAAGACCTTTATCCATGGCATAGACGCCTTGCAGGCCCTGAGCCTAGCCCTGAAATTTGTCGAAAGTGAGCTGCGCGCTTTCTCCGACGCAGGCTGGCACTTCTATCTGCCCGGCTGCCCGGATCAGCCCGTCGATATCGCTGCCTGTTATTTTCCGGAGATTTGACGAGTCTCCCGGTCGTAAAGCTTTTATCTGAGCGTCGAAACAGGTCACCGGGAATAGATAATTTCCGGTTCTGTGGCCGGAAGGCTTGACCAGATTGAGTCCAAAGTCTTATTTATTGAGGCTCTTTTCATGGACCTGGAGCCAATATGCGACTGACCCCGCCCCTACCCCCGCAGGATGAGGAGCTCGATGCCCTGCGGATCGGCCTGTCTGGCTATAACACAGCCCAGGCTGGTACACACCTGCGCGAGCGGATCGCCAGCTTTATCAAGGATGAACAAGGCAAGGTGCTCGGCGGCATAGTCGCCGATATCAAGTGGGGCTGGCTGCACGTGGACTGGCTCTGGATCGACGAAGGCATCCGCAAGGACGGCTGGGGCGCCCGCCTGCTCGCCACCATGGAGCAATATGCCAGCGACAAGGGCATCACCAACGTTCATCTGGAAACCACCAGCTTCCAGGCCCTGCCCTTCTACCAGAAGCAGGGTTACACCGTCTTTGGCGAACTGCCTGATATGCCGCCTGGGCATATCACCTATTTTCTGAAGAAGATGGAGTAAGCCAGAGCACTTCAGCATAGAGCTGAGAATAATATATCTTAAAATACTTAATGACGCCTCATGAGAATTGCGGCGTTATCATATGCCAATTTATTAATGGCAGCAGTGATTAAAACTGAAATTACCCCCCCTACAATAAAGTTTATTGTATACAACCACCTAACACCCCCCTTATCAAGCCCCATATGGGCACATGACATATGTGCTGCTTGTTATAAAATAACCTTCTAAAACAAAGAGGATTTATCTATGAAAAATTTCCCATTAATATTTTGCATTATTTTTAGCAATCTTGTTTATGCCAATGAGTGTGACCAGTTGATAGTCAACGGTAGTTTCGAAAACTCGCCTGCCAGACCCTCCATTTGGGAAACCTTGCCCGGGAATGACGAGACCAGCCTCCCTGGCTGGAAAACCTTGGGTGAGGGCGTTGAGTGGTCTTCTCACGTATCCGCCTCAGGTGGCAGCAAGCTCTACACACCGGATGGTGACTATATGATTGACCTCAACAATTATTATTCAAAAAATGGTGGGGGTATCGAACAATCATTCCCAACCAAGGTTGGAGCAAAGTACTTAGTCACATTCCACGCTGGCACACAAAAGAACTTTAACCGGGACGGCACTGCCAAATTAAATGTCATTATTGGCGATGAACACTATATATATAATCTTAAGACAGAGCGTAGCGATGCTATTGACTGGACTTATTTCTCATTTTCTTTCGTGGCAGGCCAACCCAGTACAACCATAAAGTTCACAACGGATACCAACTCATTGGAACACTTTACCGTCATTGATGATGTGAATATTGTTCCGCTTAACAAGCCTCGTGCCATTCTCGTCAACTGATATACCCTAGCATTCAAATATAAGGGCTACAAAGTGCCCATAGGAAAGGGAATGCAGGAACAATAACATTCTGTTGCTCCTGCAACCCTCTTCTGCCGATATATCAATGACTGGCCGAGCGGCTGCCGTTCCAGAGCAGCTCGCCACTGCGCAGCTCCATCAGGCTCATGGTGAGCCGATAGCGACTCCCCTCGGACACCAGATCCCCATAGAGCATGTAACCGGCCCCGGTCTGGCGGCCAAGCCGCACCAAGGATGCCGGATTCATTCTCCCCTGCTGATACTCGAGCTGCCCCGTGATGGCGGCCACCTGACCGGGATCGACGAAGCGAAAACCGCTCTTGGACTGGATCCGCTTGCTCATGGCCGCCGCCATTGTGCTGGTATCGAGCTCGTCATTGGTACCGTCTCGGGGCGGAGTAAGCAGCAGCACGGCATTGCCACTCTGCGCCAGCTCCCGCACCTCGGGGGCCTGCACGAAGGCATCCGCCAGGGCGAGCGCCAGCCCGGTCGGGGCCACCGGCTTGGGTAGCGGCGCCCCGGCATCCGGCTTGGTCACTGGTTTCTCTGGCTGGATCACAGGCTGATCCGGCTCGGTGACAGGCGCCGGAGTACCGCCATAGGGATTGATACTGCAACCGCCCAGGAGCAGGGCCCCCACCATCAACAAGGAACGCATATTCATCATCTCTTCTCTCCGCCATCAGTCCGTGGAACGGACTTCGTCAAAAGCCCGTGACGGAGCCCAGGCCCCGCATCAGCTCCATGCTAGAGACAAACCCGCCCCGGGTCGATGCGCACATGACGACGGGGCGACAAAGGCTGGCGAGTGCACCACTACAAAAAGGTGGCAGACCGTCATCAACTTCCTTTACGGTAGTGTGCCGACAGATTCGAAAGGAGAGCATCTTGCACGGACCCGATCCCGCCAATCCCCATCCCATGAAGGGCTTCCCCCAGGTGTGCTTTATCAAGAACACCATCAAGGGGCCCAATATCGAGGTGGGTGACTACAGCTACTACGATGACCCGGAAGACTCGGCAGGCTTTGAGCGCAACGTCCTCTACCACTTTCCCTTCATCGGCGACAAGCTGATCATCGGCAAGTTCTGCGCCATCGCCCGCGGGGTCAAGTTCATCATGAACGGCGCCAACCACCAGAGCTCCGGCTTCTCCACCTACCCCTTCTTTATCTTCGGCAACGGCTGGGAGAGCGCAGCCCCCGCACCGGGCACGCTGCCTTACAAGGGGGATACGGTGATTGGCCACGATGTCTGGATTGGCTATGAAGCGCTGATCATGCCGGGCGTCAAGGTAGGCAACGGCGCCATTATCGCCGCCCGCTCGGTGGTTACCGGCGATGTACCCGCCTACGCTGTTGTCGGCGGCAACCCAGCCCAGGTGATCCGCTACCGCTTTGACGACGACACCATAGCCCGCCTCAACGCCCTCGCCTGGTGGGACTGGCCGGTGGAGCAGATCAGCCGGAATCTGCTGTTGATCGGTGGCGGGGAGATTACGGAATTGGAGAGGGTGGGTTTATAGCAGTCCATCTGGAAGCGTCGAGGAGAACCTACCCATCAGCTCGCGGCACCGCGGCCAGACCCTTGGAGAGAACACATCAATCCCCCAGTCCATTTTGATATATGCGAATTTAATTCAATCAGGCCCTACATGGAGTTACCCGAATGACCGCACCAACACCCGTTTTCACTGTCGTCCACTCAACGCCGCCCGTCGAAACCTATCGCTATCTTCGAACAGCAGCGGGACTTAGCTCGAAGACTATTGAGGCCGCAGAACGTGGCCTGCCCAATACGCTGTTTGCCGTCCAGATATTTTGCGGTCAGACCGCAATCGGCATGGGCCGCATTATCGGAGATGGCGGGACATTTTATCAAGTCGTTGATATTGCAGTCCTGCCTGAATATCAGGGTCAAGGTGTAGGCAAAAAGATCATGGCGGAGATCGCGGACTATATTGCCCGCGAAGTGCCGGAGTCAGGCTATGTCAGCTTGCTGGCAGATGGGCAGGCTCAGCGACTCTATCAACAATTCGGTTTCTCGCTCACGGCTCCTGCCAGTGTTGGCATGGGGCTTAAGCGGGTTGCCGTCGAAAAGGCCTAACCATTCATCCAAATGAAAAAGCAGGACAACCCATGACATTCCAACCACTTGCCAATGCCAATCTCGTTATTCGCCCCTTCGAACCGGGCGATGCCGACGAGTTTGTCCGCGCGGCGCACGAATCCATCGACACGGTCGGCACCTGGATGAGCTGGTGCTCCCACTCATTTACTCGGGACAGAGCGCTGGAATGGTTTGCCACCTGCGATCAGGATCGTGAGGCGGGGCGTGCCTATGATATGGGCCTCTTCTGCGCCGCCACCGGCCAACTATTGGGTGGCGCCGGCATCAATCAGCTGGCCCCCCATCATCGTTACGGCAACATCGGCTATTGGGTGCGGCAATCCCGACAAGGCCAAGGCATCGCCCAACAGGCAGTCGCCCTGCTACGTGACTTTGGTTTTCAGCAGTTGGGTCTATTTCGGCTGGAGATCGTGATGGGAATTGGCAACAGCGCCAGCGAAGCGGTTGCCATTGCAGCAGGGGCTACCTTTGAATGCCGGGCAAGAAATCGCATCTTTCTTTATGGGCAGCCCCTTGATGCGCATATTTATGCCCTTGTTCCCGCAGACTGATTTCTGTAGCAGGGCGTATCTCGCAGGCTTATTTGAGAGACAAAGGAATACGGTCATGGCAACTGCCCTTCCAGTAAGCCTTTAGTTAAAGAACTAAGCCCCTTGCCAAAAGGGCGGTGTTCATGAATTATGCCTAGGTTTTAATGGCTTCATACAAGCCCCAAGAAAAGGTACACTGCTCTACCAGTTAAGATGAGTACTTAGATATTTTTAGGGACCTGCTTCATGAAAGAACTTAGGAAAATAAATCACCTACACATGAAAACATCACATGGATTAGCAGCTCTAAAAATATCAAAAGAGATGTCTCAATTATTTGAGATACTAGAATCACCTGCGATGAAGGCTGCAAGAGAAATTGCTCAATCATATTCGATACCAGAATCGCCTTCGATGAAAGCTGCAAGAGAGATTGCTCAGTCATTTGCGATCCCAGAATCGCCTGCGATGAAAGCTGCAAGAGAGATTGCCCAGTCATTTGCGATCCCAGAATCGCCTGCGATGAAAGCTGCAAGAGAGATTGCCCAGTCATTTGCGATTCCAGAATCGCCTGCAATGAAAGCTGCAAGAGAAATTGTTCAATCATTTGCGATCCCAGAATCGCCTACAATGAAAGCTGCAAGAGAAATTGTTCAATCATTTGCACTCCCAGAATCGCCTACGATGAAAGCTGCAAGAGAAATTGTTCAATCATTTGCGATCCCAGAATCGCCTACGATGAAAGCTGCAAGAGAAATTGTTCAATCATTTGCACTCCCAGAATCGCCTGCAATGAAAGCAGCAAGAGAAATGACATTGCTGTTCGCAGCACAGGATTTATCTGTAATTACGGAGCAGATCAATAAATTACTGTCAGAAAGTTCGGACAGTATAGAGATAAAAGATGATTCTGTAGAACAAACCTTTGTAAAGCTTGCTCAAGTAACATCATCAAATAGTAATGAAGGGTTTCTAAGTTGGTATGACAATCAGCCCTCATCGACACAACTGATTGTAACCCTTTTTTTAAGTTACTTCCTTAATGTATTTAGTAATTTATCTATGCCTCTATATAAAAACTGGGAGTATCTGTTTGAAAGAGAAACGCCAAGGGTCGCAACCAAATTAATTACCCAATCCGCCAATAAAGAGTACGATATTTATGAATTAAGTAATTATCGTTTTGTTTTGGTTTCAATTTTAAATGTTAGAGCAGAACCATCAACAAAAGCAGAGGTTGTTGACGAATTGAAAAATGGGATGGTAGTTAAATTCGTCACCAAATCAAAACGCTGGACTCAGATTGAATTTATATGTGACGAGACCGGTGAGCGTAAAATAGGTTGGGTATTTTCTAGATACTTACGGAAGTTTGAGCTTAAATCGCACATCTGAGCCGGGAGCATGACCCACTAGGCTGAAGCTTAGATCCCCCTCTTATGCGCAGAGGCAAGCACGCTTGTCCAGGCCGCGAGACAGGATGTCGAGCGAGCGGCGCCGGGCCATGGATGGCCCGTCGGCGCGTGCCGTCGGACAAGCGGGTGAGGTGAAGGAACCCGACGAAGTCGGGCGAATAAGCGGGGGTGGCCTTTCTTTTGGTGACTTTTCTTTGGCCACACAAAGAAAAGTTACTCGCCCAAGCCCGAAGGGCGGGCGAAACCCCTTCGAGGCCAGCGGCCTCGCGTCCTGCACGGCAAAGAGGCATGGCCGCCCCTATCGGCCCAATAAGTACCGTAGGGTGCAATGAACGAAGTGAATTGCACCTCAATATACCCAACCACAAGATGCCAAAAATGGTGCAATGCGCTCCGCTTATTGCACCCTACGTTAACACTGTTTATTTATTGTCGTGTGGCACTTCATATTCTGGCATGGCGGTATCTCCCCATGACAAGGGATACCTGCCCTGCTGAACCCAGCGATGGAAGGTGGAATAAGGCCAATCTTTTGGGGCTGTTACCAACCCATGTTTGACGGGGTTGATATGTATGTAATCGAGGTGATTGTTGAAATCATCCTGATCCCGGATCAAATGTTCCCAATAGCGCCGTTGCCAAATACCTCGTTCACCACGACGCCAACGAGATTCTGAGCGAGCCTCTGATTTGGGAATTGCTCGCGAAAACTTGCTCTTGATTCGGCGCCAGCGCAGGGGAAAATTTGTATCCCCTTGCGGCAATTCCAACAAGGCATGTAGATGTTCAGGCAAGACAACCCAACCGTGGATCCGGAATGGGTGTCGATCTTGAACCTCTCTGACAACCTGCCTGAGCAGATCAATCTGTTCGGTCAGCAGATGGTTATTATGACGATCGGCCAAGACCACCGTAAAAAACCAAGTGCCTCCCGGTTGCCATGCCCGCCTGTAATCTGCCATCACGTCCCCCCCATCATCAGCCATGGAGATAAATGTGGCTCAAATAACAGGAATCCGTAGGGTGCAATGAACAACGTGAATTGCACCGTTTACCATGGCAAGTTTGTTGGCGGTGCAATGCGCTCTGCTTATTGCACCCTACGATTGCCCTGATGTTATGGTGGGCCCGGTATTTGTTCCCCCTCCAATCCGCCGAGGGAAAGGGCAAGGTCAGGAGCGCCATCAGGGATGATGGCGCAGACGCAGCTGGCACAGGGATGTGCCGTCTGCGGCGGTCCGTCCGACCTTGCACCTGACCCGAGGGAAACCGCGTAGCGGTCGGATTGGCGGGGGAAAAGACCTTTGGTGACTTTGGGTCTTTCCAAAGTCACTCGCCCCAGCCCGAAGGGCGGGCGAAACCCCTTCGAGGCCAGCGGCCTCGCGTCCTGCACGGCAAAGCCGTGCCACCACACAACGGCTCCTGCCGCCAACGCCATACCTCGGAACGGACGATTACGCCTGACGGCTAATCGACCCTACGATTGCATGGCACAGCCGTGCCTGCTCGCCACAGGCACGGAGTCTGGCTGGACGCCCGGATGCCACCGGCAAAGGGGGCGTGGCCGCCCCTATCGGCCCAAGAAGGGTTCCCAGTCCTTGAACACCGGCTGCAACCCCGCCTGCCTGACGGCATCGGCGACCTCACCCAGCGGGCGGTCGTCGTGGATGGCAAACTGCTCCAGCTCCTCGGCATCCCCTTCGGCATAGCCACCCGGCTGGGTGCGCGATTCGGCCGACATCTGGGTGATGCCAAGGCGCAGGGCACCGTTGCGAAACGCCGGGGATTCACGGGTGGAGAGCGACAACTCCAGGGCCGGCGAGAAGAGACGCCAGGCGCAGATAAGCTGCACCAGCTGCCTGTCCGACATCACCACCTCGGGCTGCAGGCCGCCGGTGCAGGGGCGCAGGCGCGGGAAGGAGAGCGAATAGCGGCTCTGCCAGTGGTGACGTTCCATCCAGGCCAGATGCTCGGCCACAAAATAGCTGTCGGCACGCCAGTCCGAAGAGAGGCCGATCAGCGCCCCCAGCCCTATCTTGTCGATGCCGGCCCTCCCCAGTCGCTCCGGGGTGGCGAGCCGCCACGCAATATCCTGCTTGTTGCCGCGCAGATGATGGCGGGCGTAACTGGGGGCGTGATAGGTCTCCTGATAGACCATGACGGCATCCAATCCCAGGGTTTTGAGCTCGGCGTAATCGGCTTGCGACAGTGGCTGCACCTCCATCGCCAAGGCGCTGAAATGGCGGCGGATCTGCGGCAGGTGCTCACGAAAATAGGCCATGCCCACCTTGCTCTCGTGCTCGCCGGTCACCAGCAACACGCTGTCGAAACCGCGCGCCTTGATGGCCAGACACTCGCGCTCAATTTCCTCTGCATCCAGCGTCTTGCGCTTCAAGCGATTGCTCATGGAGAAACCGCAGTAGGAGCAGTCGTTGGCACAGAGGTTCGACAGATAGAGGGGGACATAGAAGCCCACCGTATTGCCGAAACGCTGGCGGGTGAGACTCTCTGCCAACTGGGCCATCTGGGGTAGATAAGCCTCGGCGGCCGGGGAGATAAGCGCCATAAAGTCGGCCAGGGTGCGGCGCGGACTGGCCAGCGCCCGCTCGACGTCCCGGGTGGTCTTGGCGCGGATCTGCATGCCGATATCGTCCCACTCCAGCTCGCGCCAGCGGTCGGCAAACCCCAACCCCCTCCCGGCCTCCCCCTTGGGAGGGGGAGGAGCGCAGGGCTCGCCCCATTCAAGCGCCGGATCAGCCTCTTCCCTCACCCCCAGCCCCTCTCCCAATCGGAGCGGGGCACATACAGACGCCACATCTTGCCCCATGCCCTGAGTCATAGCGCCTCCAGAAAATCGGTGAGCGGGCTGGAGGCGCAGGCTTGCAGCCCGCGCGCGCCGAGGCCCGCCAGATAGGCGCTGCGACCAGCCTCACAGGCCAGCGCGAAGGCACGGCCCATGGCGACCGGATCCCGGCTCACCGCGATGGCGGTGTTGACCAGCACGGCGTCGGCCCCCAGCTCAAAGGCGGCGGCGGCGTGGCTCGGCGCACCTATCCCCGCATCCACCACCACGGGCACCCGCGCCTGTTCGATGATGATGGCGAGGAAATCCCGGGTCACCAGCCCCTGATTGGAGCCGATGGGGGCGCCGAGCGGCATGACAGCGGCGCAGCCCACCTCTTCGAGCCGCTTGCAGAGCACGGGATCGGCCCCGCAGTAGGGCAGCACCACGAAACCCTCTTTCACCAGCTGTTCGGCGGCCTTGAGGGTCTCTATGGGATCGGGCAGCAGGTACTTGGGATCGGGATGGATCTCCAGCTTCAGCCAGCTTGTACCGAGTGCCTCCCGGGCCAGATGGGCGGCAAACACCGCCTCGGCGGCTGTCTTGGCGCCCGAGGTGTTGGGCAGCAGCTTGACCCCGAGAGCCAGCAGCGGGGTGAGGATATCGTCGTGGCGCTTGCCGGGTTCGAGGCGCTTGATGGCCATGGTCACCAGCCGGGAGCCGCTTGCTTCGATGGCGGCCGCCATCAGATCCGGGTGGGCAAACTTGCCGGTGCCGGTAAAGAGGCGGGACGAAAATTCATGGTCGGCTATGGTCAGCATCTCAGCCTCCGGCGATGGCAGTGAAAAGGTGGAGTTCGTCCCCGTCATTGAGCCGGGTGTCTGGCCAGCGGCTGCGGGGCAGCACGGCGCCGTTGAGGGCCACCGCCACCCCCTGCGGGGCAACCTCGCGGGCCACCAGCAGCTCGGCTACGCAGATCTGGCTATCCGGGCTGGTCGTCAGCACCAGTTCGCTGTCGTTCAATCGGATCTTCATTGCGCATCCTCCATGGGATTGGCAAGGGGAGTGGCGCCGCCGCACACGGAACAGGCGGGATCGGGGGACAACCCCAGGGTCTGCCACTCGTGGGTCAGGGCATCGAAACGGCGCAGGGTGCCCGCCACCGGACTGGGCTTGCCCAGCAGCAGACGCAAGGCTTCCAGCGCCTGCAAGGCGCCCATCACCCCCACCAATGGGCCTGCAACGCCGCTGCTCTGGCAGCTCTCCGTGATGCGGGTATCCAGCGGATAGAGGCAGGCGTAGCAGGCGTGTTCGGGGGCGGTTCGCACCATCAGTTGCCCCTGCCAGCCAACGGCGGCAGCCGAGATCCAGGGCTTGTGCTGCGCCACGCAGACGGTGTTGATGGCGTGGCGACTGGCCAGGTTGTCGCAGCAGTCGATCACCAGATCTACCTCGGCCACGAAGGCGGGCAGGCTCTGCTCATCGAGCCGCTGATTGATGGCAATCAGCTCCACATGGGGGTTGTGGGCCGCCAGCCGCTCGCGGGCCAGCTCGGCCTTGGAGCGGCGCAGCCCTTCTCCATCGAACAGGATCTGGCGCGGCAGGTTGCTGGAATCCACCACGTCGCCGTCGGCGAGCCACAAGGTGCCCACCCCGGCTCCGGCCAGATAGAGGGCCAGCGGCGAGCCGAGCCCGCCGAGGCCGACGATCAGCACGGATGCCTCTTTCAGCCTCGCCTGCCCTGCCTCGCCGATTTCGCTCAGCATCAGTTGCCTGCCGTAGCGCAGGTATTCCGCATCAGAGAGCATGATCGGCCTCCTGCTGCGTGATGGCCTGATGGATAAGCGCAGAGCAGGGCTCATCCCCCTCCCCCACTGCCGCCAGCAATCGGGCTGTGGCCCCCTGCCAGTCGTCGCTGGCGGTGATGGCCGACACCAGGGCAATGCTGCCGACCCCGCACGCCTTGACCGCCGCCACCCGCTCCTCGCCGATGCCGCCGATGGCAACCGTCGGCCAGTCGCGCATGAGGGCCTGGTAGCGTTGCAGTCGCACCAGCCCCTGGGGGCGGGACGGCATCTGCTTGGTGTTGGTTGGGAAGATATGACCCAGCGCTATGTAGGAAGGGGCCAGTTCGCGGGCCCGCATCAACTCGAAGTAGCCGTGGGTGGAGAGACCGAGGCGCAGGCCGGCTGCCTGGATGGCGGCGAGATCCGCTGATCCCATGTCCTCCTGTCCCAGATGGACGCCATAGGCACCGGCGGCTATGGCCTGCTGCCAATGGTCGTTGATAAAGAGCCGCGCACCAAAGCGGCGACCCAGCGCTACCGCATCACGAATGGCCGGTGCCACCTGGGCGGCGGGCAGGTTCTTGATGCGCAGCTGCAGGGTTTTGACCCCGGCCCCCAGCAGACGCTTGAGCCACTTGACCGAATCCACCACAGGATAGAGACCGAGCTGATGTTCGGTCGCGGCAAAGGGGCCCTCAGGCAGGCGGGCCTCGCAGGCGGGATAGAGACCAAAGCGGCGATCCAGGCTTGACCCTGCCAGCACGGCGCGAGGGAAGTGAGCGAGACTGGTCGGCCAGCCGAGATGGGCGATGGGGCCAGGGCCAGCCCCCACCCCTTGCGCCCCAGCCAAGCCTTGTTGCAGGTAGGCACGCGCCAGCGTGATGGCGTCATCGACCGGGTGATCCTGCGCCACCACGGCGGCGATGGCGCTGGCATAACAGCAGCCGGTGCCGTGGCCGTGGCGGGTGTCGATACGCGGCGCTCCCAGCCAGAACTCGCGGTGCTCGTCCTGGTAGTAATCGAGGCAGAGCTCGTCGCTCCAGCCCAGATGGCCGCCCTTGACCAGCACTGCGCGGGCGCCCAGTTCGCGCAGTCGCGCCGCCCCCGCCCGCACCAGCTCAGGGCTGCTGGCGGGAATGCCGGTCAGCGCCTCCAGCTCGGGGCCGTTCGGGGTGATGAGGGAGAGGCGCGGCAGCAGATGTTCGCGCACCGCCGCCAGCATGTTGGCTTCGGCCATGGGGGTGCCCGTGCTGGCGATGGCCACCGGGTCGTAGACCACGAAGGGGGCCGTCAGGGTATCGAGCCGCCGGGCCAATACCTCCACATGGAGCCGGGTCGGCAGCAGGCCTATCTTGATGGCCGCCGGGGGCAAGTCGACGCCGAGGGCGTCGATCTGGGCGGTGAAAGTCTGCATCAGCACGGGATCAACCATCTTCACCGCCACCGAGTTCTGGGCCGTGATGGCGGTGATAACCGAGCAACCGTGCACGCCGAGATCGTGCAAGGTATGCAGATCGGCCTGAATGCCGGCACCGCCCCCCGAGTCGGAACCGGCTATGGTCCAGACGATGGGTCGGCTGTTCATGCCTCCTCCCGCGCCGGTTTGAGGGCCGCCGCCTGATGGTAGAGCTCGCTCCCTTTCTCTTTGAAGGTTTCTGCCATCTGCGCCATGCCGCTCTCGACCTCGGCCACTACCCGCTCCTGCTGGCCATCCATGCCCACCAGTTTCACCTCGACCGCCTCCAGACTGGCCGCGTAGTCGCGCACGTCCTGGGTGATCTTCATGGAGCAGAACTTGGGGCCGCACATGGAGCAGAAGTGCGCCACCTTGCCGGACTCCTGGGGCAGGGTCTCGTCGTGATAGGCGCGGGCGGTCTCGGGATCCAGCGCCAGGTTGAACTGATCCTCCCAACGAAACTCGAAGCGCGCCTTGGACATGGCGTTGTCGCGGATCTGGGCACCCGGGTGACCCTTGGCCAAGTCAGCGGCGTGGGCGGCGATCTTGTAGGTGATGAGACCCTGTTTGACATCCTCCTTGTTCGGCAGCCCCAGGTGCTCCTTGGGGGTGACGTAGCAGAGCATGGCGCAGCCATACCAGCCGATCATGGCGGCGCCTATGCCGGAGGTGAAGTGATCGTAACCGGGAGCTATGTCGGTGGTGAGCGGGCCCAGGGTATAGAAAGGCGCCTCGTGACAATGCTCCAACTGCTCCGTCATGTTGCGCTCTATCATGTGCATGGGCACATGGCCCGGCCCCTCTATCATCACCTGGACGTCGTACTCCCAGGCGATCTTGGTGAGCTCGCCCAGGGTGTGCAGCTCGGCGAACTGGGCCTCGTCGTTGGCGTCATAGACAGAGCCTGGACGCAGACCGTCCCCAAGCGACAGGGCCACGTCATAGGCGGCGCACAGCTCGCAGATCTCGCGAAAATGCTGGTAGAGGAAGTTCTCCTTGTGGTGCGACAGGCACCACTTGGCCATGATGCTGCCGCCACGGGAGACGATGCCGGTGAGGCGCTTGGCGGTCATGGGCACGTACGCTAGCCGTACGCCCGCATGGATGGTGAAATAATCCACCCCCTGCTCGGCCTGTTCGAGCAAGGTATCGCGGAACAGCTCCCAGGTGAGGTCTTCGGCGATACCGTTGGTTTTTTCCAGCGCCTGATAGATGGGCACAGTGCCGATGGGCACAGGGCTGTTGCGCAGGATCCACTCGCGGGTCTCGTGGATGTTGCGACCGGTGGAGAGATCCATGACGGTGTCGGCGCCCCAACGGGTGGACCAGACCAGCTTCTCCACCTCCTCTTCGATGCTGGAGCTGACCGCCGAGTTGCCTATGTTGGCGTTGATCTTCACCAGGAAGTTGCGGCCTATGATCATGGGCTCGGTTTCCGGGTGATTGATGTTGTTGGGGATGATGGCACGGCCAGCGGCCACCTCATCGCGCACGAACTCGGGGGTGATGTTCTCGGGCAGGCGGGCACCGAAACCCTGACCCGGATGCTGGCGCAGCAGCAGCTCGGAGCGCACCCGCTCGCGGCCCATGTTCTCGCGGATGGCGATAAATTCCATCTCGGGGGTGACCAGCCCCTGACGGGCATAGTGCAGCTGGGTTACCCGGCGGCCAGGCTTGGCGCGACGGGGTTTGGGCAAGTTATCGAAGCGCAGGTGATCCAGCCCCTCATCGGCGAGGCGCTCCTGGGTGAAGGCGGAGCTGAGATCATCGAGCTCTTCGGTGTCACCGCGCTCCCGCACCCAGCTTTCCCGCAGGCGCGGCAGACCGAGACGCACATCGATGACCGCATGCTCATCACCGTAGGCACCCGAGGTGTCGTAGACGGGGACAGGCTCGTTGGCTTCGAACTGAGGGTTATCCTTGCTGCCCCCCACCAGGGTGTCGGCCAGGGCAATTTCGCGCAGCCCCACCCGGATATCGGGGCGAGAACCTTCGATAAAGATGCGGCTGGAGTTGGGATGGGCCATCCCCTTGAGATTGTCGATAAAACGCTGGGCACTGGCACGCTGCTCGCGGCGGCCGACGGGGACTGACTTGGCATTTTCCGGTACGGAAGTTTTTGAGGTAGACATAGCAAAACTCACATTAACTGATTGAAGTTATGGGTGTTTGCTTGTCTGGAGTTCGAGGAGAAGTGATGAACCTGTGGGTGAGGTTTGCATTCAAGAGGGAGCAAAACTGAAGCCTTGGCTTCCTCCTGCGCATCTTCTGTACTCCCCCTGATGGACAAGGCGACAGAACAGGATGGCAGGCTCCCTCTTGTGCGCTCTGGCTTGCCGGTCGGATCACTCCTCTCGGCGAGCGGGGAAGCTTGTTCCTCCCCGGCGCGGCAACCCACTGGTTACCCTTGTTTCCCTTCGCAGGTGCTAGCCTGATCAGGTTCCACGGATCCCGAATTAACGGTCTCAGCCTTGCATCGTTCGACGGTTGGCACTCCGACAAGATGGCGCCAGTATAAGTGGGGAAATGGAAAGCACAAGCCTTTAACAAGACCGACCAGTGCAAACAACAACCGGGCCATGGGCCCGGTTCTCTTAATGCAACACACTGCCATTATTGGTTGGCAGCAGGGGTCACGCTGAGGCTGACATTGTTGAAGCCAAGCCCTGAGAGCTCTTGTGCATCGAGCGGGATCTCCAGTCTCAGACCCTGACCGGCACCCAGGTTGCGAGCACGGCTCGAGTGGCTGGCGGCAGCGACCGGCACGGGAGCGCCGATTTCGATGTTGCCGGCAAACTGGCTCTCGGCACTGAAATCACCGGTGATCCCGGCCCGCACCGGGCGCAGCACCCTGGCCAGGTTATTCTGCATGGTAGGCAGACCGTTCTGCTGTATGGTCCAGTTCCAATCCCACCACTTCACTTCACCCGGGATATAACGCTTGTCCCATTGGTAGCGGATACTGCTGGCCTTGTCCTTGTATGGCCCTATGACGAAGGTGTGGTTCCAGTTCGGACGGTTGTCCGGATGGGTATACCAGGCATTACCGCCCCAACGCAGGAAACCGCTCAGGGTCAGGTCATAGCTGACATCGGCCTTGAACTCGTAGGGGTAGGAGATGTCGGCCTTGTAGAGCTCTATCTTCACCGGGATCTTGGAGTGGGCCGGCACTGTCGGGCGCACGGACTGGGACAAAGAGGTGGTGGTCGAGCCCCCGTTCTGGGAGGCCCAGGACTGGTTGGCAGCAATCTCGATGGAGAGCTCGGTTTCCCCCACCAGCGGCCACTTGAACTTGTTCTTGGTGGTCACCTTCTCGCTCAGGCCATAGGTGTTGGTCTTGGACCAGTTGGTGGCGGTGTCGTAGCGCAGGGTGACGTCATAACCGGATTGAGGCGTGTCGCTGTCGTTGATAGCCCAGCCCACCACCGTCTTGACCAGTTGGCGGTCGGACTGGGTCACATCGCCATGCTTGAAACTGTCAGGATCCAGGTTGTAGGCAAAATTGCTCACCTTGATGGAGGTCTTGTCACCACAGCGATAACCGTCGCAGCCACCGTCATTGTTGCCACGGATCACCCAGCCATCGCCATCACGGGTCACATCCATGTCTTCGCCGACATATTGACTGTGATTTCCCCCTACCCAGGCATAGCCGAGATAATGGGCCAGATAACTGGTTGGTTTGATGAAATTCGCACTGTCATGTACCAGCCGCCATTGCACATCAACTTCATCACCATCTGGAATATCCAGGGCAGACAGAGTCGGTATTTCCCCGGTTGCAGGATTGGTCGGATAACACCAGGTATTGGAGGCTGAGCCTGGTTTTATTTCACCATTATACCCCGGCCCCATAATGACCCAACCGTTGGCGAGCCCGCTTATTTGCCATTGTCCCATCATGCCGACAATATTGCTTTTGACGCTCTGCGCCTCTTCTCGATTGAGGGGGCGATACTTGTCGCCACAGACCTCTTGGCCCAATGAAAACAGGCGAAGCTGGTCTGGATAGACGGGCTCTGCCGCTTGCGCCTGTGCCATCAGCAGGCCGGATATGATTAATGACAAGCCAGTTATTTTTAGTTTTTTCATAGCAACCCCAATATATTAAACACTGACATGCATTCACCCGATTTATATATCAACGGGCAGCATGTGAGTATGACAGTACCAGTCGCATTAATTTCATTATGCGATCAAGCCCACACTTTAATATATAAACAAAATTAACCAGAAGATTAATTCAGCACTATTTTATATTGAGCAATATAATATCAGAGCATGCACTCTATTATTTTATTCGTCACTTAATCATATTTAAGAACATCTTAAAAAAGAGAACTCTAATTTAGCAATTTAAATATTCCCCAATTAAGTGAGCAAGGCCTCGCCATTATTTCGGCTCATCCTCCGGATTCGGGATCAGTATCTCGGTCACGCGGCCCGTCTCGTCACGGGTCAGCACCAGGGTACGCCCCGGTTGCAGATCGGCGGGGCTGCCGTTGAGCCAGCGGGTACCGGCATCAAATGTCATTGTGCCCAGCCCCTGCAATTGCAGCGCATGGCCCGTCACGGCGAGCAAGGTTCCCTCCGCCCGGCGCCACTGGGCAGCCGGTTCTGACTCAGGCGCGTGTCCATAAAGGCGAATATGTTCGGCGACGCCGTTGCGACTCAGGATGGCGAGCTTCATACCGGGCTTGAGGTCGGAGAACTGACGCACCCCGGCCAGTGCGGCGCTGCCAAGCTCCAGCTCGGCCCCTTGAAATTGCAGCCGAATGCCATCGTTGTGTTCCAGCTCCACCTGCCAGAGCTCGCCATCGATGGCAAGGGTGCAGAACGGCAGAGCCAGCAGCAGGAGGGAGGTGCGTGTCATGACAGAAGGCCCATGGTCAAACCCTGATGAGGTTTAACTATGGGCCTGGGCGGGCAATTTTTCCGGTCGCCAGAAGCGCCTGCTGCTCAATCATCCTGGCGGCAACGACTCAACCGCATGCCGTCGAACTTGCACTCCAGCTCCAGCCAGCGCCCTTCGAAGGGAGCCAGGCTGTTATCCGAGGTGACATAGCCCCAGATCCGTCCTTGCGCCACCGGTCCCTCCAGCTCCATCTCGTCCTCTTCGTCCAGCGCCTCAACCTCGCGGATCACCCTCACCCCTTCCTCAACCACCCCTTCCAGATCGACCCAGCGGCCACCGAGATCGTCCTCGCTCAGCCCATCCTTGAAGCGGGTCCCTTCGTCGAGCACGAAGGGGATGCCGTTGACCATCAGCTGGCCCAGTTGCCAGGTGGTGCGGCCGGTCAACTTGAACTCGGCCGACTGCGCAGTGCCAAGTGGCAACAATATAAACAGCAGCAGAGCGCACAGAGACTTCTTCATCAGGGATCCTCGGGGTTACACTGCCACACAGGATGCCTCGTCCAGTGTGAGATGACCGTGAAATATCGGTCAAAACCAGGAGATCAAAACATGAAAATACTGGTGGTGGAAGACAATCCCCAGGTAGCGGAAACCATCATGGATTACCTGGAGCTGGCCGGGCACAGGCTGGACTGCGCCTATCACGGTCAGGCTGCCCTGCAACTGCTGGCCGAGCAGCGCTTCGACGTCATCATCATGGATGTCATGATGCCGCGTCTGGATGGCCTCTCCACGGTTGAGCGACTGCGGGCCGATGGCATAGCGACCCCTGTGCTGTTTCTCACCGCCCGCGACAGTCTGGATGACAAGCTGGCGGGCTTTCGGGCCGGTGGCGATGATTATCTGGTCAAGCCCTTCGCCATGGAAGAGCTGGAAGTGCGGCTGCAGGCACTGGCCCTGCGTGGCCCCCGCAGCGACATGGGGGCCCTCAGCGTGGGCGAGCTGACGCTGGATCCCGCCAGTGGCCGCGCCACCCGCGCCGGAGTCGAGCTCAAGCTCGGCAAGATCCCGTTCCAGATCCTCACCCTGCTGGTGCGCCGCGGCCCCCATCTGGTGAGCCGGCAAGAAGTGCTGGAGACAGTCTGGGGGGATGAGGAGCCTGACTCCGACGCCCTGCGCAGCCACATCTATGCCCTGCGCAACGCCCTCGACAAACCCTTCCCTACCCCCATGCTGGAAACCCTCCACGGTCAGGGCTATCGACTGGTGACATCATGACCACACCCGGAGGCCATGACCCATCACCATCAGGTGATTCAATGAACCAGCCAGCCGGAGGCCGTGATCAGGCACAACCGGATACCCAGGTCAGCCTGCCCAGTTTGCGCCATCGCCTGATCCTGACCCTGAGCGGGGCGGGCATGCTGCTGCTGATCATCATCAGCCTGTTGATGGTGGTGGCCGAAGACAAGATGGAAGAGTTGAGCCTGCGTCACTGGCTGGAAGCCGAGGTCACCCGCTACAACGATGACTGGCTGCAGCTCGGCATGGCGGCCCCCGCCCCCAGTCCGCGCCAGTTCTCCAGTTACTGGACCGAAGCGGGCCGACTGCCAGCCTGGCTCAAGCCCTATCAGAGCCCGGGCTTCTTCGAGCACCAGCTTGGCGAGGAGGACAAGCACTTCCTGGTGCGGCCCCATCCCTCCGGTCAGGGACTGCTCTATCTGGTGTTCAACGACGACGCCGACGACTATCTGGATCCTTACGAAGATCAGCTGCATCTGGCTACCCGGCTGATAGGCTTGACCCTGCTGATCGCGTGCATCGGTTTCGGCATCTGGCTGGTGCGCCACATCACGGGGCCACTGCAGCGATTGCAGCAAAGGGTCGCCCACCTCACCCCGGATCAGGCGGATTTCGTGCCCGATGCCCCCTGGCAGGAGTTGCGGGAGATCGAGCTGGCACTGCTGACCGGCAAACACGAGGTGGCCGCCGTGTTCGCCCGCGAGCAGGAGTTCAGCCGTTTTGCCAGCCATGAGCTGCGCACCCCCAACATGGTGATCCAGGGGTCGGCAGCGCTGCTCGGCAAGGTGACGGACTTGCCCGCCCCCGCCGCCCGTGCCACCACCCGCATTCGCGCCGCTGCAGACGAGATGGCGCTGCTCACAGAGACCTTCCTGCTGCTGGGTCGCAAGGAGGCGGTGGAGCGTTCGTTGCAACGGGTAGAACCACTGATCCGGCAGGAGCTGGTGCGCCTCGCCCCGCTGTTGCAGCGAGAGACGCTCGATATCAGGCTCACCCTGGACGAGGCAAGCGAGGTCAATGCCCCCCTCTCCTTGCTCGCCATTGCCCTCGGCAACCTGCTGAAAAATGCCTTGAGCTATGCCGAGGGGCATATCGAGATCGAGCTGTGCGGGCCCGTGCTTACCATCAGCAACCCGACTGCGGCCGCGCCGGATCAGATCCTCGGCTACGGCTGTGGCCTCACCATCATACAGCGCATCTGCGAGAAGCTCGGCTGGCAGATAGACACCCGGCTGGAGGCTGGCGTCTTCAGCGCCAGACTGGAAATGCGGGAATAACCGACACGCAAACAACACAAGGCGCCCGAGGGCGCCTTGTGTTTATACCGCTATGCAAGCCGTCAGCGGCTTATTCGGCAGGCTTGTTCTTGCGGCTCGCCTTGAGTTCCAGGAACTCGATGATCTTGCCAGCCACATCCTTGCCGGAGGCGGCTTCCACTCCTTGCAGACCAGGGGAGGAGTTCACCTCCAGCACCAGAGGACCGCGAGCAGAGCGCAGAATATCCACACCGGCCACATCCAGCCCCATGATCTTGGCCGCCTGCACTGCGGTGGCCCGCTCTTCGGGGCTTATCTTGATCGCCTCGGCAGTGCCGCCACGGTGCAGGTTGGAGCGAAACTCCCCCGGCTGGGCCTGACGGCGCAT
Source organism: Aeromonas sp. 9A (assembly GCF_963900955.1). NCBI lineage: Bacteria > Pseudomonadati > Pseudomonadota > Gammaproteobacteria > Aeromonadales > Aeromonadaceae > Aeromonas > Aeromonas sp. 9A. Next base: position 373,895 of record NZ_CAWRFG010000001.1, on the reverse strand, counting down.
GGCTGCGACTACCTTGCCATTGACCACCAGACAGCGAATGTCGGCGCCGTTGGCCTCGCGGATATACTCCTGCACCAGGATGTTGTTGTTGGTCTGGATAAAGGCCTCGATCACGCTCTCGGCCGCCTTGTGGGTCTCGCACAACACAACGCCAATTCCCTGGGTGCCTTCCAGCAGCTTCACTACCAGAGGGGCGCCCCCCACCATGGTGATGAGATCCGGCACATCATGGGTGCTGTGGGCATAGCCGGTGATGGGCAGACCTATGCCGTGGCGCGACAACAACTGCATGGCCCGCAGCTTGTCGCGGGAACGGGAGATGGCCACAGAGCTGTTGAGGGCCATGGTGTTCATCATCTCGAACTGGCGCAGCACGGCGGTGCCGTAAAAGGTGATGCTGGCGCCGATACGCGGGATCACGGCGTCGTAACTCTCCAGCTCTCGTCCTTCGTAATGAATGGAGGGGCTGTGGGAGGCGATATTCATGTAGCAGCGCAGGGTGTCGAGCACCTCTACCTGATGACCGCGCGCCTGCGCCACCTCGACCAGACGGCGGGTGGAATAGTTTCTGGGCTCACGGGATAAAATGGCGATCTTCATGACAATTCCGCTAGAAGGCAGTGCCTGGGCAGGATGGGGCGGGAGAGTATAAGGTGCCACAGCGCCAAGACAACGCCAATTGTTTCTCCTGACAACAAGACAAACCACGCAGAACTGCACACTGCAATCCCGTTGTCACCGATATGTCAAACGGCAGCCCTAAGCTGGTCTGTCCACCAGCCCAAGGATGCCGCCGTTTCTCGTCAAAGATCAACCAATGTCACTCGGGAAATCGGGATTCAGTTCAGGTTCGGTCCCAGCCAGCGTTCTGCTTCCGCCAGGGTCATCCCCTTGCGGGCGGCGTAATCTTCCACCTGATCCTGCTGGATCTGCGCCACCGCGAAATATTTGCTGTCGGGGTGGGAGAAGTACCAGCCTGACACGGCCGCCCCCGGCCACATGGCGTAGGATTCCGTCAGCTTCATGCCGATGGCCTGCTCCACGCCCAGCAGCTCCCAGATGCTGCCCTTCTCGGTGTGCTCGGGACAGGCGGGGTAACCGGGCGCCGGGCGTATGCCGCGGTAGTTCTCGCGGATCAGATCCTCATTGCTGAGGGCCTCGTCGGCTGCATAGCCCCAGTGCACCTTGCGCACCTGTTCGTGCAGATACTCGGCGAAGGCCTCGGCGAGACGGTCGCACACCGCCTGGATGAGGATGGCATTGTAGTCGTCATGATCCGCCTTGTAGGCAGTGGCGATGGCCTCTTCCCCGATACCGCCCGTCACCGCGAAGGCACCGATCCAGTCCGGCTTGCCGCTCTCTTTCGGTGCCACATAGTCCGCCAGACAGTAGTTGGGGAAGCCCTGCTTCTCGCTCTGCTGACGCAGATGGTGCAGCACCTTGCGCACCTCGCTGCGCGACTCGTCGGTATAAACCTCTATGCTGTCGCCGATCGTGTTGGCCGGAAACAGACCTATGATACCGGCGCAGCGCACGCTCTCGTCCTGCTCCAGCTTGTCCAGCATGGCGTTGGCATCGGCAAACAGCTTGGTCGCCTCTTCACCTATGATCTCGTCTTCGAGAATGCGCGGATACTTGCCCGCCAACTCCCAGCTGAGGAAAAACGGCGTCCAGTCGATGTAGGGACGCAGCACCGAGACGGGCACGTTCTCAAACGTCTGTACGCCCGGCTCACGGGGGGGCGGCGGTTGATAGTTCACCCAGTCCAGCTGCTGCCGGTTGGCGCGGGCATGGGCCAGGCTGACCGGCTTGGATCTCGGCTGCTTGCGGGCATGCTGATCCCGGGCGACCTCGTACTCCTTGTCGATGCGGGCGACAAACGCTGGCTTGAGTTCCGGGTTCAGCAGGCTCTGGGCCACCCCGACGGCGCGCGACGCGTTCGATACATAGACCACGGGTTCGCTGTAGTTCTGCTCTATCTTGACCGCTGTATGGGCCTTGGAGGTAGTGGCACCACCGATCAAGAGCGGCAGCTTGAAGCCCTGACGCTCCATCTCTTTGGCCACGTGCACCATCTCGTCGAGAGACGGTGTGATCAGGCCCGACAGCCCTATGATGTCCGCTCCTACTTCACGGGCAGTCTTGAGAATGGTCTCGCAGGAGACCATGACCCCGAGATCCACTATTTCGTAGTTGTTGCACTGCAACACCACCCCGACGATGTTCTTGCCGATGTCGTGCACGTCACCCTTGACGGTGGCGAGCACTATCTTGCCGTTGCTGTAGCCGCCCTGTTTCTCGGCTTCGATGTAGGGTTGCAGATAGGCCACAGCCCGCTTCATCACCCGGGCGGATTTGACCACCTGAGGCAGGAACATCTTGCCCGCGCCAAACAGATCGCCGACCACGTTCATGCCGTCCATCAGGGGCCCTTCGATCACGTGCAGCGGCTTCTCGGCCCCGGCCCGCGCCTCCTCGGTATCCTCTTCGATAAAATCCGTGATCCCCTTGACCAGAGCGTGTTCCAGCCGCTTGCCCACCGGCCAGCTGCGCCACTCCTGATCCCGCGGATCCTCGGCCTGGGCACCGGCACCACGATACTTCTCGGCGATGGCCAGCAGATCCTCGGTGGCACTGTCACTCAAGTTGAGCACCACGGCCTCGACCTTCGCCTTCAGCTCCGCCGGTATGTCTTCATAGATGGCGAGCTGACCGGCGTTGACTATACCCATGTCCATGCCGTTCTGGATGGCGTGGTAGAGGAAGACAGCGTGGATGGCTTCGCGCACCGGTTCATTGCCGCGAAACGAGAAAGAGACGTTGGAGACACCACCGGAGATCATGGCATGGGGCAAATGGGTCTTGATGTCCTTCACCGCCTCGATGAAGTCCACCGCATAGTTGTTGTGCTCGTCGATGCCGGTCGCCACCGCGAAGATATTGGGATCGAAGATGATGTCTTCCGGCGGGAAACCCACCTGATCCACCAGGATCCGGTAAGCCCGCTGGCAAATCTCGAACTTGCGGGTGCGAGTGTCAGCCTGGCCCACCTCATCGAACGCCATGACGATGACGGCGGCGCCATAGCGACGCAGCAGTTTGGCCTGCTGGATGAATTTCTCCTCCCCCTCCTTCATGGAGATGGAGTTGACCACAGGCTTGCCCTGCACGCACTTGAGGCCGGCTTCCAGCACCTCCCACTTGGAGGAGTCGATCATCACCGGTACCCGGGCGATATCAGGCTCACCGGCTATGAGGTTCAGGAAGCGCACCATGGCCGCTTCGGCGTCCAGCATCCCCTCGTCCATGTTGATGTCGATGATCTGGGCGCCGCTCTCCACCTGCTGCTTGGCCACATCGAGGGCTTCGTCGTAGAGCCCCTCCTTGATGAGACGCTTGAACTTGGCGGAACCTGTGACGTTGGTACGCTCACCCACGTTCACAAACATGGAGTCCGCCGTGATGATGAGGGGCTCGAGACCCGACAGGCGGCAGGCGACCGGCAACGTGGGCAAAGTGCGCGGCTTGATGCCTGCCACGGCATCAGCCATGGCGCGGATATGGGTCGGGGTGGTGCCGCAGCAGCCGCCCACCATGTTGAGAAAACCGCTTTGGGCCCACTCGCGGATATGCTCCGCCATCTCGCCCGCGTCGAGATCGTACTCGCCGAACGCATTGGGCAGACCGGCATTGGGGTGGGCGCTCACAAAGGTCTCACTGATGCGCGACAACTCCTCCACGTACTGACGCAACTCGTCGGGCCCCAGCGCACAGTTGAGACCGAACGAGATGGGTTTGACATGGCGCAGGGAGTGATAGAAGGCTTCGGTGGTTTGACCGGAGAGAGTACGCCCCGAGGCATCGGTGATGGTGCCGGAGATCATCACCGGCAGGCTGTAACCCAGCGCCTCGAACACCCCTTCCACCGCGAAGGCCGCCGCCTTGGCGTTGAGGGTATCGAAGATGGTCTCGATCAGAATGAGGTCGGCGCCCCCCTCGATCAGGGCATGGGTCGACTCCGTATACGCAGCCACCAGCTGGTCATAGGTGACATTGCGCTTGCCGGGGTCGTTCACGTCCGGCGAGATGGAGCAGGTGCGGTTGGTGGGGCCCAGCACACCGGCGACAAAGCGAGGTCTGGCGGGGTTCCTGGCCGTCCATTCGTCTGCCACGGCACGGGCCAGCCTGGCCGCCTCGCGGTTGATCTCGGCCGAAAAATCTTCCATCTCGTAATCGGCCATGGCGATGCGAGTGGCGTTGAAGGTGTTGGTTTCGAGGATGTCGGCCCCGGCGGCGCAATACTGATCGTGGATCTCGCGAATGATCCCGGGCCTGGTCAGCACCAGCAGGTCGTTGTTGCCCTTGATGTCGGTGTGCCAGTCGGCAAACCGCTCACCGCGATAATCCGCCTCGCCCAGCTTGTAGCCCTGGATCATGGTGCCCATGGCCCCGTCGATGATCAGGATCCGTTCCTTGAGACAGGATTCCAGTTTCTTTGTTGGGTCCGACTTTATGCTCGGCTTTTCGTTCAACACCGCTCGCTCCTCTTACATCCATGCAACTGCGTGAAGGTCATCCTAGCAGCAAACAAATTAAATGGAAATCTAGCCGTCTATCTGTCCATGGCGGAGTCCACAATAACCGACGGATACTCATAAATGGGTAATGAGTAACATGTGACCCCAGAGTACCCTATGCCGGTCCTCAGCGAAGGATACGTGCTTGCTGTTTACTAACGAGAAAAATAACCATGAGCGTCTACTACACACTCTGCTTTTTGGCAGCGTTGGCGATCCTGATCGCCTTTGCCAACCAGTATGTCGTGAAGATCCAGACCACCATCGCCATCACTGCCGGATCCATGCTGATTTCCGCCCTGATGGTGCTGTTTGGCAAACTGGGTTGGTTCAACCTTGAGCCCCTGGCCATCGAAACCATGAAGAGCATCGACTTCCAGAATTTCCTGCTGAAGGGGATCCTGGGCTTCCTGCTGTTCGCTGGCGGCATCGGCATCAACCTCAAGGCCTTGCGCAGCCAGAAGTGGGAAATCACCATACTGGCGATCTTCTCCACCCTGCTCTCCACCTTCCTGATCGGTTACGGCTTCTGGTTCATCGCCAAGCTGCTGGGCTGGGAACTGCCGCTGGTCTATTGCCTGCTGTTCGGGGCCCTGATCACCCCCACAGACCCCATTGCCGTGCTGGCCATCGTCAAGAAGATGCAGGCTCCCCCCCAGATCGCTATCCAGATCGAAGGGGAATCCCTGTTCAACGACGGTACCGGTCTGGTGATCTTCGCCACCGTCTTTGCCGTGGCGTTTGGCGGCGTTGAACCGACCTTCGGCAGCGTCGCCGGTCTGTTCCTGCACGAGGCCCTCGGCGGCATCTTGTTCGGCGCCGTGCTGGGGCTGCTCGCCCACGTGATGATCAGTGCCACCGACGATGGCTCCCTGGAGCTGCTGCTGACCCTCTGCATCCCGACGGCCGGCTTTGCCCTTGCCAACATGATGGGAGTCTCCGGTGCCTTGGCCATGGTGGTCACCGGCATCATGATCGGCAACTGGACCCGTCACTCCGGCTTCTCCGAGCAGAGCAGCCACTATCTGGATCACTTCTGGGAGTTGATGGACCAGTTCCTCAACGCGCTCTTGTTCCTGCTGATCGGTCTGGCGCTGGTGCTGCTGGATCTCGCCTGGCGTGACTGGATCCTGCTGGTTATCGCGGTACCGCTCTGCCTGGCGGCGCGCTTCATCAGCGTCTCTGTCCCCTTCATGGCCTTCCGCCGTTTTCGCACCTACAACCGTTTCACCATCCGCATCCTTACCTGGGGCGGCTTGCGTGGCGGTCTGGCCATGGCCATGGCGCTGGCACTGCCTTCCGGTGTCATGATGATACCCGAGCACAACGTCGATCTGCGTCAGGTCATACTGGTGATGACCTACTCTGTGGTGATGTTCTCCATCGTGGTGCAGGGCATGACCATTACACCCATGATCACCGCCGCCAAGAAGGCCAGCGGCGACTACTGAGTCACCGTCTGACAGTGATTGACCTGCTGAAAAAGGGCTCCCGACGGGAGCCCTTTTTATCTCGGAGAACACGACAAAAACGGATCTGGCACAAAATCACCAAATAATTGTTTGCTTTTTATTCATATCGAGGAGAGAATGCGCGCCGGCTAGTTAATCAGCCCTGTTTATGTTTACCCTGCAATGCTTCACTCACGATGAATCCTGTCAGTATCCGCATAACCTCCCTCTGATTTACTCGCCTCGAGAACCGTCAGGCTGTCTGCCTGCGTTGCCCGGCTCTCACGGCGCAGACTCGCTCTGCCCACCCAATTTGATTTATGCATCAGCATATTCCTTGATAGTGCAGACGCCCCTGACAGGGCTGGGTATTCCTGCGCGCTTGTTGACCACAAAGTCAACCGCGTCCATTAACCTGACATTTGCCAACACAAGGAGCAAACACTTAATTTATATAGAGAAATACCATGATGAAAACCATACATACACACAAACCCCTGCGTCGTAGCAAACCCATCAACCTGCCTGTACAAGAGCAGGATTCCGATGCGTTCCTGATCCAGTTCAGCACCCGCTTCAGCGGCGGTTTCGCCATCTCCTGTGATGGTATCGCTGGCGAGTTCTCCATCGAAGACCTCAACTGACGTTTCATCTCGTCCAAAGAAAACCCGCCTTGCCTCCTAAAGCCCCATGATATATAAGGCCCAATGAGAATCGCCGTCCTATCTTGTGATAGGTTGTGATATCAGTTAGGGATACATATGTGGGGTTTTTTATGGGGTTTAGTGGGGTTTTGAAATGGCATTAGGGATCACTGCGCTCAGAAAAATGCTGGGCACCAAACACGATGGCCCCAAACCGATTCGGAAAGTAGATCGTGGTGATGGGCTTAACGCTTTTTGGCATCCGAGTGGAAAGGTGAGCTTTGTTTTCCGCTATCGCTTCGATGGAAAGAACCTCGAAGTCACCCTTGGGAAGTTCACGGACAACAGTGCGGGGATCGACGTTGATGAAGCCAGGCGAAAAACGGAGCAATGCAAAGGATGGCTCGCGGCTGGCCACAACCCTGCACTGATGCTCAGGCTGGCCAAAGAAGAACGGCTAAAACCAGTAACGGTTAAAGATGCTATGTGTTACTGGCTGGATAACTACGCCGCCCAGAACAGAAAGAACGCCCACAAAATCAGGCCACTATTCCAAAAGTGGCTCTTTCCCAAGATCGGTGACTTGCCACTGGTGGATTGTGAAACCAGACACTGGCTGACTGCATTTGATGAATGCAGTAAACATGCCCCTGTTTCATCTGGCATGCTCTTCCAGATCTCAAAACAGGCGCTGAAGTATTGCCGTGTTCGGCGTTACGCTGTCTCTGAGGCTCTCAATGATCTGACCATTGCGGATGTGGGTAAGAGAGGTGGAAAAAGAGATCGGGTACTGAGCATGACAGAAGTCCACTCACTCATGGATTGGATCAAAAACCCCTCTTCCAACAGCTATTACCGTGCGCTGGCACTCTTACTGCTGACTTTTGGCTCCAGAACTCGAGAAGTGCGAGAATCGCATATTACGGAATGGGACTTGTCTGCTGGGACATGGACAGTGCCAATCGAACACTCCAAAGCTAAACGTAAGATTGTTCGTGCCATACCAGAACAGATTAAGCCTGTGATAGCCGAACTCATAGCCAACGCGAAGCGGGACAAAACTCACTATCTGCTTGGCCAGCTAAAGAAATTGAATACTGTGTCCACCTATGGCCACAAGTTATCAAAGAGGCTTGGCCATACCCCCCACTGGACCTTCCATGATCTGCGACGTTCTCTAGCCACCCATCTCACCGCAGCAGGCATTGCGCCTCATGTTATCGAGATCATCTCAGGCCATAGCCTCAAAGGTGTAATGAGCCACTACATCCATGATCATCGACTGTCAGAGCAAAAAGTAGCTCTGGAACTATGGCAGTCAATTATCTGGAACAGCCCCACCAACACCAATATCATCCCGTTCAATCACGCTGGTGGACGATTGTAGTAATCATGACAAGAAACATTTTACTGGATAGGGACTACCTCAAAATCTCTCGGGCTGCGACCATAGTGGGTTGTGAGATCGACGATATCATCCATTGGGCAGCCAATCAGAAAACCACGCTTTTTTTGATGCTGAAAGAGGCTGAATGTGCCGTCATCATACGTAATCTAATTCCAATACAGCCAAATGACTCCCTCGATAAACAGATGGAATATCAGGCCAGGCTGGTCAGGGCTACGCTGAAGATTACTGAGGGAGAATTTGGACTCGCGCAACTCAACTTCAATGATGTGCGTCCGAAAAAGCAGCTTGGTGACGTCCCCATGTTTTACCGCTTCAGCTACGGCGGGGTTACTTTTCCATTGACCATGATGGCCAAGGCATCCGGACTCTGGGCTGTGGGACACAGCTTTACCAAGCAGCTTGAATCTCATGGGGCAGTGGATTTCCGCTCCTTCTTTTTGAAACATGGTTATTTGCTTAACATTGATAACCCGATTGAAGGCTTCCAGGTCTCCATTGTACCTGTGACCTCTATTGAAAAACCTGCGGTCCCAGATCATCGTGTATTGCCGGAACATCTGTGGTTGACTCATGAAAGCATGCAGCGATTACTCGGCAACACAGCCCAACATTCAGCCATTCAACGCTTACAACCGCTGAACAAGCCCCAACGATACTCACCTAAAAAACATGCCATGCTCTGCTTTCTGACCGAGTTGCTGGTGGAACGGGACGATGCACTGGCCACCATCGCCTTTGAGCAGCATTCCCTCATATCCTCGAACTATCACCAGCTGGTCACCGAGCTCGGTCACGCCCTGCAGTGCCCTGCCGAGGAGCTGATCCGGCAACTTCTGAGCCGGTGCGCTCACTCCTCGATAGCCTTTCTCTTTCTGGTCAACAAACAGTTCGAGGAGTGGTCGAACACAGCGATTGCAGAAGCAATACAAACGCTAATGGACTCAAGAGAGCGGGATCAAATACAGTGCCAATTGGCCAGCATTGACAAAAACACCATCCAAAACTGGTTAAATTAAAATCAATCACGGTGAGTTAACTTAACTCACCGTGATTTAACCTTTGCTCACCTCACATCTGAAAATAAATCCGGGAAGATGCACCCATCAAATCCAATGAGACGAGGTGAGTAATGATTTCTCAAAAAATCCTTTCTATTACAGCAATTTGTGAACTGGTAGGTCGCAATCGTCGCACCCTGTGGGCATGGGTGCGCGATGGCGTTTTTCCTGAACCCATCAAGATTCACGGCAAAACGGTGGGTTGGCCTGAATCGGTTTACCAGCGGTGGCTGGCCGAGCTGATGGAGGGCAAATAATGGCCAAATCGCCATTTTGCTATCGCACTTTGGCAGCAGCAGATAGCGGTACTCTTCAACCAATACTCAAACATAAAGACCTGCAGCGAGTGCTGGGGTGCTCAAGAACGACCATCTATCGCTGGATCGCACTGGCCAAGCTCCCCTCTCCCCTGAGACATAATAACGGGCGGATCATGGGGTGGACAAAACAACAGATTGAAGCCCTATTAACACAACGCTGAATAAAAAAGAGGAGGCAATCGCCTCCCTTATTTGGTACTTGATGTAACAAAGTGGAACATTGAGGCCGTTTTTTCCTTAAACAGAAATGCCTATTGCAGAGCAATCCGGCCATAAACGACGGGGGAAAGCTGCGATCCACTGCTGCCCAAATCGCTAGGATATTAATAATATATGCCCGATTTTAATAATGATTCTTCTTTATCATTACCCTTTAACTATGAGTATCAAGGCTATGCTTGGGCGGTCATCAAAAGCTTTCATATCAGACGAGAGATAATGGATGGAATTTTTCAAATTATGGAAAAATTCTTCAGTAAGACAAGCAAGCTCACGGCTATTCGCTTGGAGTTAAAGATGAAGCAATGGACAAAGGATAACCGGCCGATCAGCCAATTTTGCCAACAGTTAAAATGTCAGTTAATCCATCATTATGGCCAGATTTACAATGGTTATATCTGGGTCAGAGAACAAGGAAAGTCCAAAGCCCAGCACTACCACTTGGCACTACTACTTGACGGGCAGAAGGTTAAACACTCAGACACGGTTTACCGTATAGCTAAAGCAATGTGGACCTATGGCAATCTTTCCCTACCTGATAACCCTTTTTATCACGTTCATCGTGATCGTCTGGATGAACACAGGTTGCTGATTTACCGCTTGAGCTATTTGGCCAAGGCTGAAACCAAGGGGGAACGGCCACCCGCCGTCAAGGATTATCAATTCAGTCGCAGTATCAGGGTAAATTAAGCAAAGACAAATAGAAGGTATTCTCCAAAAATACCACACAGGACCGGACAGCCAAACTAAGGGATATTCTAATCAGCAAACGGAAGTTTACCAAAGGTCTATTGGATGAGTGCAGAAGAGAACGAGGAAAACGAGTGGCACGCCATAGAGGAAAGCTTACGCCTCATGTATGGTGATAACGCATACCAGCGTATGACAGAGGATGAGTGGTGGAGGTATGACTATTGCGGACGGCGCAAGAAGCTGGAAAGACAAATAGAACGTCAAAGAATAACGATTGTTAAACCGTTGGTGTTCCCCTCTATTTTCGCTGACCCAAAAACTGTGGCTAAGATAAATCGGCAAAACGGGCAACGCTCCCGGTGGCTTATGGATAAATTATCCAGAAGCATTGCCCTTGAAGATATGGGGCCGATTGATAACGTGACGCACGTTGTGACCAAAATGTCCTGGCATCCCCATCATGCCCACATTTGGGCAGTGGCAACCTACCCCGGAGTAACCAGTCAACAATTGACGGATTACGTGGGAGTGGCCAGCTCAAACCACAGAATGGTGTTTCGGCGTTTGAACAATGACCTATACCACGTTGGCTGGCAGTGCGTCTCAAGTCCGATAGGCTACAAAAACGAGCCGTGGGGCTGGTACCTGGAAAAAATCTGAGACCTGATCACCGGAGATGATCAGGTCTATCTGATCAGATCAACCTTGCCTGATCCGAGCGCAATCTGATCAGATCAGCCTTACCTGATCACCTATCCCTAGAAGATGGCAACGAGCAAAGCCACGTCCTGTCTAGGGTTGGTAATGATCATGGTGATTTGAGTGGTAAGGCCGCAGGCGTGTATATCTGCCGCTCAACGCCCGTCAAAAAATTTGGTTGTCTCGTTACGGGTGATCACATACGCGATCAGATGATTCCCGAGATCGAAACCCGACGCGCCAAAATTAGGTGTATTCCTTGGTTTTTTGTGGCTATTGCTCTCATGCCGAGATGCTCCATTGCCACCAGCTCACTCCTCCCAGGGACCGTGCCAGGCATCGCTCAGCTCGGTACATTGGATACAGGCAAAGCCGGGCTGGTTATCCAGCCACTGGCGGGCGCGCTCCCGATCAACTTCGCCGAGGGTACCCCGCTCAAAGCTGACCAGATAACCCGACAGGATGTCTGAATCTTCACCGCCACCACCGCCAAAGCCCCAGCCCTGGGACTCGACAAACTCGATCCAGTGATCGAGGGCCTGATCCAGAGTGTGGCGCAGGCTATCGAAGCGGAAGCTGATGGTAAAGCCAAGCTCCTGAAACTCCCCGACGCGCAGCTTCTTGCGCAGACGGCGGGTGCGGGGTTTGGCCTGCTGTTCTGTGTTCAGTATTTTCATGATGAACCTTGTGGTGATGGCGTCGAATGCTCGGGGGCGGCGATATAACCCTGCTTTGAATGAGTCTTAAATTGCTGGAAAGCCAGCCTGAGCGTGCCCGTGTCCACCAGCCCCTTCAGATACTGCTGCCGAATGGATTGCGCGTCTCTCTCGACGATGTTGGCGAGTGCCGAGATGGAGACAAAATGCCCCTGACAGACCCGGAGCAGTGCGGCCTCCATGGTGTTGCGATCCAGGCGCTTTTTCTGGCGTGGCTCCCAGGCCAGCTGGAAGAGCTGCTGCCGCATGGTTTCGCTTAGGTGAGCCACATCATCGATATAGGGGGCGTCAAAATGCTCCGAGATTAGTCGCCCGTGCGGATCTCTGGTGGCGTTATCCGTAGAGCCCTCGCCGCTATGTGTGGAGCTGCTATCTTCCATCTCTGGGGATGAGGAAGCAAAAGAGAATACCTCATTCGGCGTAGGGAGAGAGACACCATGCAGGGTATAAATCTTTTGCTTGAACTCACCACTGGCCGCCAAAAAACCTCTGTGCTCAAGGCGCGGTAGCGCCAGGGTCACTTCACGGGAGTGTTGTGTCGTTAACTGGCAGGACCGCTCATGATTGACCCCCCCCTCGACGGTGGCAGTAGTCACAATCAGCTGCTCGAAAGCATCGAGCCGGTTGAACTCTTCACCAAACATTCTGAACAACTGGGGCCGAGTCTCATCGAGAATCAGGCTCGCCAAGGAAAGCTCCAGCAAGGTCTGTGGCAGCGAGTCTTTCTCTCATAGCTTGGGAGGCCGCCAGTTGGCCGACCTCCACCCACTGAAAATCTTCGGCATACCAGAACCAGCCCGTTCCCCCAGGCCGATCAGCAGAAACATCTGATGCAGCAGTCGGTTTCGGCAGTCTGTATTACCACCCGCAATCACATCTTCCAGGGGGATGCGCATCAGACCAGGATTGCGAAATCCGAACATGTCGGGGCGTTTGACCACCAGCACGGAGGCACATTCCGAGTAATCGGCATGGACTATTATCAGACCCAAGCGCCTGAATGTTGCGTTCTTACCTGCCGGGTACCAGTGGCGTGTGCTCTGCTCTTCGGTTCATCGTATTTCGGGCTCTCTGCCAATTCCTCCATCCACGCGTTTTGTGCCGCCTTTACGTCAATGCCGTGTACGCAGCAAACCGGTCGAGCGGAGTAAGTCAACACACCAGCTTTTTTAGCCACCTGATACTGGCTTCAATCCAGCATCAGGTGATAATCGATGCTCACAATTAATTAACGCCAACCTTAAGTTCGACTAGTACATCTGTTGCCCACTTTTGCTCGGAGTTTTGTATCCGGGCACCCTCAACCACCCTAGCCATGTGCATGAGCTGGTCTTGAGCTGGCAGAGCAAAGTCAAACCACATGTCACTGTGCGAGCCGAAGCGAACCTGCCAATAGGCGACACCTTGGTCGAACCGGACCTTCAGCGTCCTGCCGTCTTCAAACTCAAGCTCCAACCTACGGTGATGAGGGATTTCACGATTCGACGACTCCATAATCAGTTCAACTTGACGCCCAACCATGGCCGACAGCCAATTGCGTGAAAAGAACTCGAAATCGTCCTGGCTGGCCCAGTCATCAAAGGCCTTACGCCCTTGCATCCGACCTGATTTGAATAGGGTCTTCACCTGCACAACTGCGTCGGCAGAAATACGGCTCTTCAGATTCTTCAGAACCGCACCCAGGATCGTCACGACTGCGGGGTTCTGAATGTAACGATCTGAGTAGGTCAGCCTATTGATCTTCGCAGTTGCAATCACATCAGCAACTTGCTGATCTCTAGCGCCAAGCAGCTCCCAGAAACGCTCACCGAACTGCAGCAGCGACCCATTGAGCTCATCATGAATTGATATATCGACGATCCCTACCTTACCTCGGGACCCACTAAAAACCCTTGAAAAGTCCATCGCTTTCCAGTCAAGACCCGGCTGACTTCTTGAGAGAACGACTAGCTCATCGCTTTGATGCCAACTGCAGCCTGGGACGGTTGCCACAAGGCTGCGCGAGGCCAGCGTAATAACCTCGTCCCCTATAAATGCTTGGGCAACGACATGCTCACCTGGCTTAGTAATGGCATTCCCGACATTCACTCCAAGGCTCGACAGACGCTCGAGATCCTGCACGAGCTCCTCATCGTTGATATCCGCTGGCACGAGCAGATCGACAGTCAGCTCATCAACCAGAACATAGGTCTGAATCGCCTTACGGAACTGTGGTGCGAGAAGATCCCACTCCCCCATATCACCAGAGGTCAGCAGAGTGACCCTCTCAGCCCCCTCATTTATCAGCCGGCGCAGAACGCTCTCAATACTGCCAGGCGCATATTGGCCATCAGCAAAGGAGAGTTTGTTTTCGGTGGTCAACCCCACGTGATGAATGAAGTCCGAGTCTAGCCAGTCGAGCGCTGCTTGGCGATCCAGCTTGTCGTGGTTATGCCGCGTTTGAGAGTCCAGCAGGCACTCACTACAACCAGTTTCACAATGCTTGCAGTGGAGCCTTTCCACCATCCCGCGCAACAGTCGTTCGACATGCAACGGTGCGCTAGTAGCAAAGCCCGCACCACCGCTGATGACGTCGAAAAGCTGAAGGACGCGAATGGGCTGCCCGCTGGGCAGCTTGCTTGGGCGGGTTGCATAGCCCAGTTCGGAAGCAGATACCCCCAATATCTCAGCTAGGGCGGCACGCAGAGCTACAGTGAGCGTCATGGCAATTACACTGCCCTGCGCCGAGTCTGAAATAAACTCACCGCGTACTGGATGATGCAAGGTGAGCTCAAACACATCAGTGGTAGCCACAGCACCAAGGCTTACGCTTGGAAGAATGCTCCCGCTTCCCTGGCACGGGAGGCGCTTGTTGTTCTGGTCCTTATCCTCTTTGGTCGGGCGCGGCGGATAGTGGTCACCGGACGGTGACAGGTCTCGCGGAAACGTTCCATCCGGCTGCATGGACTCCGCTCGGCCACAACTCATGCACAAGGCAAAACCTGCTCCGTGCTCACCTGAGCTATGATGGAAGACCTTCCCATCGGCACCATAGGTCATCGCCCCAACTGCCGGATTTGGCAGCGGAGTCTTGCTGGCATTTACGAAAACCCAGGCAGTTTCAACTGGGATGAATTTCTGATGCTGGATGTCATTGGATACCGACACATAGGCATCGGTGACAAAGCCAGTGGGCCGCAGGACCTTACGAATGTTCTGGGGCTTAATCAGCGCCTGACAGTCGACATTGCTGCAAGTCAGCTCGTCGGCCCTCACCAGCGCCTCCTCATAATCCACCGTGCCGCAAACATCACAACGCCACGCGATGTCCAATTTCTGCGCCTCTTTGCTGTCTGCATTGAGGTTATGCCAGTGAAGGGAAACACCGGCAGATCTGAACACCCGACCATCTAGAACAATTTCTGCGCCAGGAGCGTACTCGCGAATGGCTATCGACAGGTTGCGTGAAGGCAGTCCCTTGTATCGGGATACATTGTCCTCACGGTCCTGCTTCAGAGCGCTACTAGGATTACGCTCACGAACGTAATCCTCTATCGTGAAGTTATCGAAGTTAACCACATCGGTGGGGAAGCCGTAGCCGGGGAGAAAGGTGCGCGCCGCAAGGTCCCGCAACAAGTACTCATTGCAATGGCGGGTCTTCTCTACTTGAAGGCGCTTCAGATAAGGGCTGTTGGCTTTCGTCTGCTTCTCCTCAGAAAGCAGGAAGCGATAACTCTTCAACCAGCGGCTCTGCAATGGCTTGATCGCATCAACTGAACGGCGACGCAGCTGTACTACATCCACTCCGGCCAGAGCCGTGCCCCTCACCAAGTCCTTCAGTACATCATCTAGGCTTGAGACAACTTGGCCCATTCGCTCAATAAACCGGTCACACTGCGAGGCACCATGCTCATCGTCGTAGAACCACTGGGTATTCAAACTGGTTTTCTCTGTCTGAGTGGGGCCCACCACATTGCAGAGAAAGTCCGCCAACAGTAGTGAGTTAACGTGCCGTTGCACGAGTCGCTCGGAGTTCAACGCCACCACTGGTGCGGGGATCTTCGTCTCAAACGGCCAACCCGGATTGGCGAAAACCTGTTGATCATGCGGGTTGTTTTTACAAAGGGTGTAGGCAAGCGCTCTGGATTCCTTGCTTCGCCCCGCACGACCGGCACGCTGCAGATAGTTGGCCGGGTGCGGAGGTACATTGTTCATGACCACGGCAGATATACCGCCAATATCCACGCCCATCTCCATGGTAGTGGAGCAGTTCAGGACGTTGAGCTGCCCCTTTTTGAACATCTCTTCATAGGAGCCGAGACGTTCAGAAGACTGCTGGGCAGAGTGCTCTGCAGTACGGTAATAGTAGCCACCCTCCACAGCCCTATCATTGATGTCCGTCCACAGATTCCGCGCTCGCAGAGCGTTGACCAACGGATCATTCGCCACCAGATTTCTTAGTCGCGCAAGTCCAGGCGCATAGTCATCCTGCGAACGCTCAAAATCCCACAAGCTTGGTAGCTCAACCAGCTCCGCCTGATAGCTTTTACGCTGCTCTTCAGTCAGCCGCGAAAAATCCAGATGAGTAGGCAGGTAAGGGGTAAGGCCTTTGAAGGTGGTATCCAACAGCTTGTTGGTCACCGGACAGACATAAGCCCGATCAACCAACGAGAACAGCATGTGCTCTCTGGGCAGGAAGTATCGGTTTTCGTCAGCCTTAAGCGCTGAGCCTGGTCTTGTCAACTGCGCCCAAGCAGCCCGCAGCCAAGCATTGACCAAATCAACGTCGGCAGTGCTGGCCGGATTCAATCCAGCACCAAGCAATAACAGTTTAGTTAGTCGCTGGGAATAGTTGCCGTTACGGACCTGAGGCCAGCGTTTGACACGAATCTCATCAGACTCTTTCGACTCGGGATTACGCAGACTCTTGGCAGAAAAGCGGCTGCCGATCCAACTCAACCAGCCCTCATCGACCTGGATATAGCTGTTTTCCCGAACATGAAAGTCCAGCGCCACCTTCAGGAAGTCACGCCAATCATCGAGCGTCAGGCCTTTCTGTTCCCAGTACGCCGGTACTTCCTGGACATTAGCCAAGCCAACGTATTCGACCTTCACCAGTCCCTGGGTTTCCAGACTGTTCTGCCGTCTCGGACGGCGCATGAACTCGCGGAACAGCAGCATCTCCGCCAGCTTGTAGGGGCCATCATTGTCTCTGAATATCTCGGGCTTCTGATACTTGTTGTAAAGCAGCATCGAGCCTTTCAAGTCCGCCTTCTGCTTGAGCTCATTGGCGAGATCCGGCCAGGCTAGAGAAACCAGCTTTGGCCTAATTTTCGATCCAGTAGTTGCAGCTAGCATGGCCGAGAGTCGCGCGACTTTTTCCTCTGCGGCTCTGGCTTCCTCCTTGATGCCAATGCTGCGGTACAACTCCACGTCAGCTTTCGCCTTGGCAATAAGTTGATGTAACACCGACGGGTCGAGGCTGCTGGCATCCGCCGACGAGGTGGTCTGGCTCCGCTGGTGCCAGCTCAGAATTTCCAAGACAAGTCCGCGCAACCTGCTGCGCTCGGCCTCCTGCTGCATACGAACAGCCATGCGCGCCGTGCCCTGCCTGCTGTCCGTAAAGGTAATCAGCCGACGGCCTCTACCCGGCAGAGACTGGGGACCATAGTCCGGCTTCTGATCTTCTTCCTGATAGTCCTGACAGTATTCAAGAACTGTCGGCACGGCATTGGCCACATAGAAAGGCCCGCCTAACATGGCGCGGCGAAAGGGGAATGAGCCTTGAAATCCCTTGTACCCGCAATTTTTTCTGCTGCAAACAGCCTCATGGTCATTCAGGCCAAGCCGTTCACCTTTACCGGTGTTGGCAAAAAAACAACCTGACTCCCTGTCAAATTCGACAGGTATGAACTCATTTGAGTAGTTCTCAGCAGAACAGAGAATGACCGGGATTTTGAGTGGCCCTGCCGGGACATTGGTTTCAGAGCGATCCTCCTCACCTGGTATTTCAGCCTGGAGTGAAAACTCATCACCACCAGAACTCTCCCACTGTATCAGCTTGCCCCCTTTATCCCGAGCTAGCAGATGAGGTTCATTGCAGTCATTACAGAAAGCCAGCTCAAAAACCGGGCTGCCACAGGTACAGGTTTGCCGCTGGTTGGCATAGACATAGCCAAAGGGCCAGTTTTGCTGGAGAGGTGTGCCCTGCTTGGCGGAACAGTGCTTGTCAAAACAGGCCCACAACCCGTGAGTAGTACGCTGGAAGAAGTGCGCTCGCAATTTCAGAAACGCCGGCTCGCTAGCCGAAGGCCGAGTACCCGAACACACATCCAACCAGCGCAGTATTTCTCCTTGCGATAGCGACCATCCGCCCTTCTGACGCATATGGCTGACCATCTCGGTCAGCTTCAATGGTTTAGGACTGGTGATCAGCAGGTTTCTCAGTGCGCGGGCTTGTGGAGAGTGCACCAGGGCATCGTATCGGTCGGGATGAACCTCTGGATCGTTAGCGTTGACCGCCGACATGGATTCGATCGTATCCAGAGCAGTCGGCGTTTGTTTACAAAGCGCCAGAGAAGGGATGACCCGACTCCCGCCCCAAACATCGATCTGCGCAACCGGCACCCCGGACAGATCCGAAAGGAACTTCTTCAGCTGTCCTGCGGCATCCTCACCGGCAATGGTCGCCGAGGTCGCCACGAAGCGGACATCCTTGGGCGTAACGCCGAAGGCTGTCATCACCCTACGCAGCTGCAATGCCAACTCAGCCGCCTGCGACCCCACGTAGGTGTGGGCCTCGTCCAGAACGATCCAGCGCAGCGACTTCTGCTCTCTGGAAATTCTTACAATGGGCGCATCAACCTGGCGCACCATCATGTATTCGAGCATGGTGCCGTTGGTGACCAGAATGGGGGCCGGTTGCGAGCGCATCAGCTCGCGTGACAGAATCTCGTTAGGCTTTTGGCTCTGCTCGCTACGCACCTTGGCCTGCAGCTCCGGTGTATTACCGTTGTAAAGGCAATAGCGGATACCACTTCCAAAACTCTGAGTCCAAGCATTCAAGCGTTCACGTTGCGAGTTAATCAGGGCGTTCAGTGGATACAAGAACAAAGCCCGGACACCGACCAGCGGCTTAAGACCTGTGCCATGGTACTCGCGATACAGATCCTCTAGCACCGGTACCATAAAGCATTCGGTCTTGCCCGAGCCGGTACCACTGGTGACGACTACCGAGTGCTTCTTCTCCAGTAAGGAGCGCCAGCTCGCCAACTGGTGGGTAAAGGGCTTCCAGCTTGCCCCAAAGCGGTAACGCCCATTCACCTTACCGTCGAGCGAAGCAACGATCGCCTTGCTAAGCAAGCGCTCATTACTCGCCAACTGCTCCATCGTGAGTGAGGACTCCTCCCAACCGAAGGTCTGTTCGAACAGAGGGGGTGCCAAGAATGCCCCATCTTTGCCGCAGTCCGCACGCATCAGACTACCGAGGTGCTCACGCAAGCCTGGATCGGTGATACTCAAGATGCTCAAGGTGGACTCAGTGGTGCGGGAAAGCGCCTGCTCGACCAGCCCAGAAAAATACTTATCCATTTAACAACTCGGCCTTATTCATTTCCATGACGCTGTTCAACAAGCAATACTGGTAGATTGAGTTGAACCATTTTGAATCGAAATCGCGGACTTGGCGCAGGAAGAAAATCGCCTCTACTCCGTCCGTAAATACATCGGTGAACTGGGCTTTGCCACAGGCGACTGCAGCAGCAAAAACCGGGAGATAGCGCACTGCATTGCGGTAATCCATATCCGGCTTAAAAGCGATTACCGAGTCGCTTTGGCTGCTGTACCAACGCTCTAGGCGCTTGCCCCCGAACTCCGGCCACTGGGCCTCGCTGCGCTCGCGAATCAACTCAAGGTACCAGCCATACAGGACCGCTAGAGGCACCTTGATCTCCGGGCCAACAGGCTTGCCTGAAAGGAAGTGCTGCACACTCTGACCGTAGGATGGATAAGTTTCCCCCAATCTCGAAAACATTCGTCCGATCAGGGTATCAGCAGCCTCTTCAGCAACTCCCTTCACCTTAAGGAATGCAGCAAAACGCTTGGCCGCAAGATGGATTTCTGCGATGGGAAGAAACTCCCAGAAAAGGGGGAACTCAGCCTCCAACCGGCCAAGAAATTTCGCCTCCATCTCAAACTTGAATAGCGCCATCGCAAATGCGTGGGTATGTCCCACCAGAGCCTTCCAGACCTCGAAGGTAGCCAACGGCAGATAGCCGTATCCTTCATACAAGGCCTGCAAAAACTGCCAGCCGCTATGCATGGGGTTTATCGCCATGGCATCCAGTACGGACGCGAAAGAACTGACAGGTGAAGCATGATCGAAGGTAAGCACTGCCTTTTGCAGACTCTGGATATCTTCGCCAGACACCACAGGCTGCCAGTCTCCTGCGAAAAAGAGCGGACGGAAGGATACCGATGAGTCAGCTCTGGGCAGTACCAGCCAAGGACCGTCCCTCTCAACGGCTGCCGGCAACTCGAAGTAGCCAGTGGGTACACCATCAGATGTTCGGGAACTAAGTTCGATGGGACTGCGCATAGGGTCATGCAACAGCATAAATACCGGCTTAGGGATATCGCCAGAGTCATAGTGCAGATTGGCAGCACACAGCATCCGACCATCGAGATCCAGTTGCATCTCCGTCGCATACCTGCGGATGCGGTAACTGACGTCTTGACCGTTACCAAACACCCGTAACTCGGCGACCTGATCGATACCTGACTGAAGCGACAGCAGATCAAAAATCTGCTCACGGATGCTGAACAGACTGATCTCTAGCGGCTTCTCAGCAGCCGTGTAGCACCAGCTGTAACAAGCATTCCTAGCCACGCTGCCCCTGAGGGTCAGCTCAATACCAAAGCGAGTGGGTGTATCGGATCGGCCAAACAAAAACAATCTGGCCCCAAGCAGGTCATCGACACTGAAAGTACGTTTCAGCTGCTTCCCGTTGCCGTCAAAAGCCAAGCAACCCGAGCTGGGAAATGGCAGATCAATTTCCACCGGATCGGCCATCAAGCTCGGGAAAACGGAAAGCCGGATCCTGATCGGGGGGAAGCCCTTTGCCGAAAGCTTAAGCTCTGTATGATCTTCATGCTTTACCTGCTGTACCTGCAGGCTTTTGTCATCAACCTGAAGCAGACAGCGCTGCCGGGAGTACACCAGAATGCTGCCCATCCCCGGTGCCTCACCACTACGCAGCTCAACACGGAAATCCGTCGGCAAGATGCCTACCCTGCGGCGCAGCAAGGTATCGCCGGCTCGGTTGCGCACCGATACATACTGAGTACCGAGCATCTCCTGCAGCAAGCCGGTACCTGACTGCTTGCCAGCCACATATAGGTCACTGCCTTGCTGTTGCAGCTCTCCAGCAGCGGTCGGCCACTGCACACGAGGCAGGCCGACAAAGGTCATAGCAGGCTTGGTCGACCATCCGGTCTGGGCACCAGTCAGTTCCAATTCAATCCCAATACCGGCGACATGGCCCGTGCGTATCCGGTAACACTCTTCCCCCTCAACCAGGAGTTGCGCCTTACCCTGCACCTTGACCGTACGACGCGAGAGCGTCGGGGGCATATCGCTGTAAATGACCTCTCCGCAATAGTCAGGTATGCTCAAACTGCCGCCGTCAGGCAACACCAGCAGCAACTCTTCACCGGCCATATTGAATGAGGCCTGTCCGCACAGCTGCCAGCAGCGGTCGTTCATTGGCTCAAAGCCTAACGGAACCTCACCCAGCGCCACCGCACTGCCTTCTATCGGCAGGGTAGCAATCTGCATACCGCCAGCCATAGCCACCAGGCTCAGAGGAATACTGCAATCCCGCCGCTTGCCAATCACCTCTCGCAGGCGCAAGCGAATGCGCGCAGCACCATTGTCCACCAGCGCATAGCCGGGACCAAGGTCAGCAATCACCAACCCATCTTCGGCAATGACCAGCTCAAAACGAGTGGTGGATGGTTGTGCCGTAAGACGAAACACCACTTCCTCAGGCGTTGAGATCTGAACCTTGAACACATCCGGCTGCGCCTCATGCCAAAGGTGTCGACAGGACCATCCCCTAGTATCCCTGTGTCGCCTTTTGCCCTCGACAGTCGCAGTCTTTAACAAACCATTTAGGAGTTCGCTGCCAGTCTCGTTATCCAGAGGTAGAGGAAACAATTCTCGCCACTTGGGATTCTGGGCATCCAGGTGGACAACAGGCTCATCCGCCTGCGCCAACCTATAATTTCGGACCAAAGCGACAAGCTCATCAACCATGCGCGCAATCAGTTCGACCGACGTACGTGAGGCAAACACCTGAGGAAGGTTTGCCTTTTCCAGCTGTTGCTCCACCTGCTGGAGGGTGTTAAATCCCAACAGGTGCCACTGGTCATTCTGCCTTAGCAAACGATCAAACAGAGACTGGAAGCGGCTACCTCCCTCACGCAATACCTGAAAGGGCAAGCCCCCCTCGCCAAACAGCGACCCCAGAAAATCCCGATGACCTGCTTCGTAGAAATGAAGGGGACGTTTCCAATACCCCTCCAGCCCTTTCGGGATGGCCTTGCTCAGTTCTCCCGGCGACAGGTTAAATCCCAAAGTTTTCCAGATCGGATCCCAAGTCCAGGCATATTCGCTGAGGTACTCACGTCGATACCACTCCGAGCCATATAGCACCAAACATGCACAGGCAGCCTTGTCCTGTAATATCGCATCGCCCCCCCCTAGTTGGCGGAGCAAATCCCGCAGAGCAACATATTCTTCATGGCTACAGTGATAGGCGTAGAGCCCGCGTTGATCTGGTGCTTGTAGACCACGACGCAACAAAAAGGCTTGAAGCCAGAAAGAGCACTTGAAGACAGATAATGCCATGGGCGATGACTCTGCATGAATTAGGGCTAATCGAGATTAATAGAGGCTACTACAGAACTCCATATGAGTATGTGATCTGTCGAACAGCACGATGCTTCTCGATACCTTGAGCACCGCCGGCATCATGGCTTCATAGCTGAGCAGGGTTTCTTTCATGGGCTAGCCAGAGTCAGACAAAACTGGTAGTTATCTTGCCACAGCGACCTACATGGGACCATGGCATAACACCGGGATTGTGCGGGGGGTCATTTAAAGAGTGCTGGTGGATGGGGGCACAGCTTAGGAAATAGGACGGGTCGAGGGCGCTGACAGGATTACGCTACTGGAACTACGAACCGGCCGACCCGCCACCGGAACCCCAATTGCAAGCATTGCCCTTGGTAAACAGACCATATCAGTGGTGGCAGAGATAGACAACTACCAGGCATTGTACGGCGCAAGCACCAGCCTGTTACTACATGATGCCAAGGAGACCATATGATGACCGATCAGCCAGCTTTTGTTCCTGTCCTTACAGTGATGGTGGACTACGGAGGGGCACCGTTCCTGTGGCTCAAAGAGTCACCAGATGAACCAGGCTACGTGAACGACTGCATGTGCGAGGGCGATGGATACTGCGAAGATGACCCCATTTCGGAGGAACTCTGGAGGCAGTTTTCCCCTTGGGCGCTCGAATTCAATCGAACAATGTACAACGACCATGCTCTTGATCCCGACCGCTGGGATTGGGCTGCCTTTCACGTGCGCGGCCTGCAACTGACCCGCCTGCTCAAAGCAGAGGTAGGTGATACGTATCGCGTGCTTTATTGCAAACCTGTAGAAGATCCCGCGTTTAAGCAGGACGAGTACAGGGAAGTCTTAGCCGACGGAACCATTGTTCCGTTCCACCCTGAAAGCGGTAGCTATGCCGATTCGAAAGAGTGAGCCTTGGCCGGACAAACCGATGATATGTCGGGCCGACCCGGCCCCGTCGGTTTTGGAGTCACCGGGCCCTTACAAACGAGCTAAATTTTTACATGCGGGGTTTTTTGTGGGGCTATAAGAATAAAAAATTAAATCAAACAAAAAATTAACCATTAAAAACAATTACATAAAGAGGATTGGAGAGTTCCCCATCGAAGACCTCAACTGATCCTGCCTGCCCTCCGGCAGCACCCGATGCAGACAGGCCGCAACTCACGGCGGCCTCTTTGTTTCAACTCCTGTTTATTCTCCTGAACCTGCGCCGTCAGCATCGCCTTCCATCACTGGCTGTCAGCCGCACCCCCGTTTCATACCTCAGGCCAGGTTCGTTTCAGCTCCGGCAGCCTCCAGCAGCAGACACGCGTCGGCATCCTCGCTCAACTTGACCAGCCGGCTTTGTACCAGCCCCAGCTTGGCCAGCAGTGTCAGTGATCGTTCGTTGCCCGGTGTGACTATGGCGATGACACGCACAATCCCCAACCTTTCCCGGCCGTCCTGCAGCGCCGCCTTCGCCGCTTCTATGCCATAACCCTGACCACGATAGGCGGGCAGGAAGGCATAGCCAATGTCTTCACAGGACAGAGTGTCTCGCCTGATCAAACCACAGATGCCGATCTTGGCTTCATCGCCTCTACGTGCCACCAGATAGAGGCCGTGGCCATGGCGAGCATAACTAACCGCAGGCCCTTGCTGGATGTAGTGTTCGGCATCCGCCAGGGTACGCACACCGCGATCGCCAATGTAGCGGTGGAAATCGCTGTCGTTGAGCAGCTCGAGGATAAAGGGAGCATCGGCGATGGTCAGTTCGCGCAGCAGCAGGCGCTCGGAGAGGATCATGACAAGGGCTCTTTCAGAAAACACAGGCCTTCAAGACTGCCTCTGCACCGCAGGGTTGGCAAGGCAAACACCATGAAAAAGGGCCGCACTGCGGCCCGGTGACAATAACTTAGCGGGCTCAGGCCGCCAGCAAACCCGCATAGCCATTGCCGTGCTCCCGCATCGCCACCAGCACGGAGGCGCAGTCAGACCATGGCAGACCGAGTCTGTCTGCCACCTGAGTTGGCCACTCGGGCGGCGCCACCTCCCCCACATCCGATTGGGCCGCCAGGGCGATGGCCAGATGGATCAGGCCAGCTTCGACAGAAAACTCCCTGGCCAGCATGGGGTTGTAGTGGTACTCCACCGCATGGCAGATACTGAGGGGAAATTGCCAGCGCCTAGCCATCTCGGCCCCTGTCTGGGCATAGTTGAAACCAACCACCAGCTCCTCTGCCTTGGCGCGTCCCTTGCTGGGTTCAAGATCCTGAATGTGGTTAACCATGTTTTCCGGCAGACCCACATGCATGATGAGGCGCCCCATGTCGAACAGCAGGGCACAGGTGAACACCTCCTCCCCTTTCATGCCCTTTAGCCTGGCCAGCAACCTGGCCAGCTCGGCCACATCGAACACGTTGCCCCAGAAGTGCCTGAGATCGATGCCGGGCACCGAATGCATGGAGCCAGTCAGGCCACAGGCCAGCACCATGTTGCGTACCACATCGACGCCGAGCCGCACCACGGCTTCGTTGACGGTGGCAACCTGACGATTGCCGCCAAACTTGGCGGAGTTGGCCAGCCGCAGCAGCTTGGCAGAGATGACGGGATCCTTGTTGATCTTCTTGGCGATCAACAGGATATCCGGCTCCTTCTCATTGAAGGTCTGCACCAGATCGCGCATGACTTCGGGTACATTGGGCAGGTTTTGGGGATGGGATAACAGAGAGTCTATGGTGGGCATATTGATATCCGTCCATGCAATTTTATGATGGTTTTCGTTTGCTGACAGCAAACCCACAGATAAGTATGAGTAACAAAAACTGGCGCCACAGAAATGTTTTTATCGCAATATTTCAAAGTGTTAATGCCAGCTTCGTTATACTGGCATCTTTTATGGCATGACGAGGAAGTACACCATGAGCGAATCCACCGAGTTCTTTGACGAGCAAACCCTGCTGGAGATGGTCGACAACCAGCTGATCGACGGTCATCCGTTGCAGGTCAAGGCGACCCTGATGCGATTGGTGATGAAGGGCACCCCACGGGACGAGGCGCTGCAATATATCGCCTGCGCCCTCGGTGCCGAGCTGATGGCGATGGAGGCTGAACAGGGCCCCTTCAACCTAGAGCGCTACGCCCAGTTTCTGGATTCCCTGCCCGAGATGCCCTGGGCGGAATAAACCGCCCTCCGCGAACAAGACGAGCTTGTCGGCAACCCATGCCACGATGCCAGCATCCGCGCAACAGACTCACTAAAAAGCCGGATCCTGACAGGATCCGGCTTTTTCTAGCGGTTTTACGCCACTCAGAACTGGGAGTTGACGATCACCTCTTCTCCCAGGGCGCCGGCCAGCGGCAGTGGACGATAACTGGAGTTTGCCGCCCGCAGCAGCCGAATGCCGCGGGCTCCCACTTCCTGCGCCGCCTTGATATCCCCGTCCGCATCGCCGTAGAAGACCTTCATCTGCTTGTCCTTGAGCCACTGCACCTTGGTGTTCTGGCCCGGCTGATCGCCGGCGAAGATCACTGGATTGAGTCGATCGGCCGGGATCCCCATGGTCTGCTGCAGGGTCTGGCTCACGGTTTCCGTTTTGGTGGCAGAACGGCCAGTGACGAAATAGATGTGATCGCCGCGTTTGAGGTGCATGGCGATCAGCGCCTTGCCCACCTCTTTCGGCATGCTGAACGCATCCCAGCCGTTGTTCATTTTCTCCCAGAAGGCAGGGTTCTTCAGATAGCTCTCGTCGTTGGGCGAGAACTCCTGCTTGCCGCGATAGAAACCCGGGCTGGAGAAGAGCAGGGTATCGTCGATATCAAAACCTACCGCCATCGGGGGTAGACCATCCAGACTCTTGGCAATCTGCTCTACCGAGACCCAGTGAACTGGAGCCTGCTGGGCCAGGGTCACAGTCGTGACACCGGCCGGGCTGGTCACGATCTGATCGGCCAGGGCGGGCAGGCTGAAGGTGGCGGCAAACAGGGATGCTATCAGGGTAAGACGGGAAAAAGCGGGCATGGCACAACTCATGACGTGAATGAAACTGGGTGCCAATCCTGCCCCATACTGCCGATACAAACCGTGAAACTCGCCACAAAACAGGGCTCGGTGGATAGCTCCCGCCCTGTTTTGTCCCCTCGGAATAAACATCCAGCAACCGGAAGATGACAAGCCTCTTTTGACCCTTTATTCCAGCCGGAAGAGCCGGAGTGGGCTATAACTGCTTAGCACCCTTTATTGACATCAAAATCAACGACTCCCTCTCACTGGAGATGCCATGGACGCGCACACTTCCTCTTCCAAGACCACCGGTTCGGCCCCTTCCCCTCATCAGGCCGGGATGGACGCCATCGATCTGGTGCTGGCCCGGCTCGAACTCTCGCCAGAGGGGCAGATCCTGGATGCCAACCCTCATTTTCTCACCATCATGGGCTACCCGCTGGATGAGCTAAAGGGCAAGCACCACGGCATGCTGCTCTCCCCGGATGAGGCTAAGTCTGCCACTTATGACACTTTCTGGGAGACTCTGCGCAGCGGCACGTCACAGGAAAGCGAGTTCCACCTGCTGGATAAACAGGGGCGGGATATCTGGATCCGGGGTGCCTGCAGCCCGGTTCTGGATGCCGAGGGGCAGCTGACCCGCATCATCATATACGCCATGGATCTGACCGGGCAGAAGCAGCTCACTGCCAGCTTCGAGGGCCAGCTCAATGCCCTGAGCCGGGTCATGGGCAAGGTAGAATTCTCGCTGGATGGCACCATACTGGATGCCAATCCACGCTTTCTCGACATAGTGGGCTACCAGCTGGATGAGCTGAAGGGCCAGCACCACAGGCTGCTGGTTGACCCGGACTACGCCCAGTCGGCGGATTACCGCACCTTCTGGGAAACGCTGCGACGGGGCGAGTTTCTCGCAGGCGAATTCTGCCGGCTCGGCAAGCAGGGACAGGAGGTCTGGATCCAGGGATCCTACAACCCGGTGCTGGATCTGAACGGCAAGCCCAGCAAAATCGTCAAATTTGCCACCGACATCACGGCGCAGGTGGAGCAGCACCGTCAGCTCAAGCGTGCCATGGTGGAAGCGGAAGAGGCCGCCAGAGTGCGCGAGGAGCTGCACAAGTCGCTGCAAGAGATGTCGACCCCTGTCACCCCTATCTGGGACGGGATCCTGCTCCTGCCATTGGTGGGGATCATCGACTCAATGCGCACCGCCGACGTGATGAACAAGTCGCTCACCA
The DNA here is from genome assembly GCF_963900955.1 of Aeromonas sp. 9A. Classification (NCBI taxonomy): domain Bacteria; kingdom Pseudomonadati; phylum Pseudomonadota; class Gammaproteobacteria; order Aeromonadales; family Aeromonadaceae; genus Aeromonas; species Aeromonas sp. 9A. The sequence continues at coordinate 345,984 of NZ_CAWRFG010000001.1, read as the reverse complement.
AGATCGCCGAAACCCGGGCCCGGGTCTTCGTGCTGGATATTGCCGGTGTCGCCACCGTGGATACCGGCGTCGCCAACCAGCTGATCAAGATCACCAAGGCGACCCAGTTCATGGGCTGTGAGGCCATCATCTCGGGAGTCTCTCCCGCCATTGCCCGCACCATGGTGGAGCTGGGGGTGTCGGTCGGTGACGTCCGCACCACGGCAACCCTGAGAGATGCCTTCGAAATAGCGCTCAAACGGGTCGGTTCCACCCTCTAGGATGCGGCCATGACCATGCAGCTCAACAACGATCTTGGCATCGCCGATGTGGCCGACTGCATAGTGGTCAGCATGCGTCCCGATCTCGGTGACGATGGCATGCAGATGCTGATGCAGGCCCTCTCCCAGCGACTGGTACACGGGCGTCACCATGCAGTGTTGCTCGACTTCTCCGGCGTCATGCTGCTGGATCACCATGAATTCAGACAGGTACGCAAGCTGGCCGAGGTATGCCGCCTGTTAGGCGCCATCTGCCTGCTAGTGGGGCTCAATGCCGGGATCGCCGCGTTTCTGGCGCTGGCCGAAGCGCAGCCCGGGCCGCTGCGCTGCTTCATCGACATGGACGACGCCTTCGCCCACGTCCGCCATCTCAAGGGCGAGGAGTAAAGCGCCATGATGCAAGAGCATGCGACTCAGGAGGCCAACTATCCGCTGCGCCACGATATCGATCTGCACCTGACTGTGATGGCGGTGCGTCGGCTTCCCTTTATCGCCAGCCTGTCTGACGTGGATCGTGCCATGCTCTCCACCGTGGTTTCCGAGCTTGGCAGCAATATCCTGAAATACGCCGGGCAGGGGGAAATCACCCTGACCCTCCATCACCCCAAGGGACGAGCCTGCATCGACATCATCGCCCGTGACAAAGGGCCCGGCATACCGGATGTGCATCAGGCCCTGCAGGATCACTACAGCACCTCGGGCACCCTGGGGCTGGGGCTACCCGGCGTGCGACGCATGATGTCAGAGCTCACCATCAGCACACCGCCGGAAGGGGGCACCCTGGTGCAGGCTCGAAAGTGGCTGGGCTCGGCACCCTCGACGATACGCCTCACAATGCCAACCCAGTCATGGGGTCAGCCTGGTTTGAAACTGGCATGGGCCAGCGAAAACAGGCCCTGCTATCCGGAAAAGGTCTCCGGCGATCTGGTCTTTATCCGGCCCACCTCCGACGGCGCCTTGCTGGTGCTGATCGATGTCAGCGGCCACGGCACCTCGGCCAACAAGCTGGCACTGACACTGGAAGAGGCGCTGCAAAACACCCCTGAGCAGGAGCCGGCACCTCTGCTGCAGCTGTTGCACCAACACTGCATCGGTACCCGGGGAGCGGCAGCTGGCATAGCCCTGGTCAACAGTGAACGGGGGGAACTGAGCTACGCCGGTATCGGCAACACCCGCATCTGTCTGCGCGGCCATGACCTCTGGCGCGGCATCTCCCGCGATGGAGTGCTGGGGGAGCGCTTCCCCACCCCCTTGCTGCAACGCCAGCCCATGGAGCCGGGGGATGTGCTGATGCTCTATTCGGATGGCATCAGCGAGTCGCTCAACCTGCGTGACGGCGCACTGGATCTGGGGGCGGATCCCGCCATCCTGGCCCGTCAAGTCATAGACCACAGCGGCCGCAGCACGGACGATGCGAGTTGTATCGTGTTGCGGGTACAACCGGAGAAGGAGCGCTAGATGCGGCAGCGGATCGGTGATATCAGGCTCTCTGGCCCGGCGGCAGCCCTCACCGCCAGACGCAAGGTGATCCAGGTGCTCACCTGCATCGACAAGAATCCCACCTTCGTGGCGCCGCTGGCGGGTACCACCTCGGAGCTGGTGCGCCAGCTGACGGCGACCACCGACTCGCTGCAACTCCAGCTGTGGCTGGAGAGCCATACGCAGGAGCTGTGGGTCTCCCTCTCGGCGGACGAGCCACTGCAGCACAGTCCGTCCGGCGCAGCCCATGGCAACATCCGGCTGGTTCCTCACTCTGACACTGACATCGCCCTGGTGTGCCACCTGCCGCACTGGCCCGATGACGCTCTGCTGTTGCAGATGCAGCAGCAGTTCGCCGAACCGACCCGGGATGAGCTGTTCGCCGTGATGCAGACCAAGAATCAGGAGCTGGAGCAGGCCTATGAGCTGGCAGAAAGCGCGACCCGGGCCAAGAGCGATTTTCTCGCCAACATGAGCCACGAGATCCGCACCCCCATGAACGCCATCCTGGGCATGGCCCACCTCGCCCTACAAACCCGGCTCGATCCGCAGCAAGCCGACTATGTGGGCAAGATCCAGCGCTCGGCCCAGCACCTGCTCGGCATCATCAACGATATCCTCGACTTCTCCAAGATAGAGGCGGGCAAGCTGGATCTGGAGCAGATCGAGTTCGATCTCGACCATGTGCTGGAAAATCTGGCGACTCTGGTGGGCGAGAAGGCCGAAGCCAAGGGCATAGAGCTGCTGTTCGAGGTCGACCACCAGCTCGACACCCTGCTCTATGGCGATCCCCTCCGGCTCGGCCAGATCCTGATCAACTATGCCAACAATGCGGTCAAATTCACCGAGCAGGGGGAGATACTGGTCAAGGTCACTTGCTTGGAAAAACTGCCGAAGGAAGTGCTGTTGCACTGTTCGGTGCAGGACACGGGGATCGGCATGAGCCAGGAGCAGCAGCAGCGGCTGTTCCAGTCTTTCAAGCAGGCGGACAGCTCCACCACCCGCAAATACGGCGGCACCGGCCTCGGGCTCGCCATCTCCCGCGAACTGGCGGCATTGATGGGGGGTGAGGTCGGCGTGCAGAGCGAACCGGGCAAGGGAAGCACCTTCTGGTTTACCGCCCGACTCGGCCGTGGCAGATACAGATCACGCTATCTGCCGAGTCTGGACCTGCGTGGTCGCCGCATGCTGGTGGCCGACGACAGTGCCAGCGCCCGCACCATACTGGCTGCCCTGCTGCGCAGCATGAGCTTCGTGGTGGACACCGCCGAATCGGGTCAGCAGGCCTTGCAGATGATCGCCAGCGCCGAACAGGAAGGTAACGCCTATGAGGTGGTGCTGCTGGATTGGCACATGCCGGGGCTGGATGGCATAGAGACGGGGCGCCGCCTCATTGCCCGCGGCCTTGGCAAGCGGCTCTATCGGGTCATGGTGACGGGTTATGGGCGGGAAGAGGTCTTTCGTGAAGCACAGGCAGCCGGCTTTGACCGGGTACTGGTCAAGCCGGTGTGTGCCTCAGTACTGTTCGATACCATCATAGGGCTGTTTGGCCATCAAACCACGGCGATCACCTTGAAGACCCCCCAGCCCAGCCACAACTATCGCTTCGACGGACTCCGCATACTGCTGGCAGAAGACAACGAGCTGAACCAGCAGGTGGCGATGGAGTTGCTGCGAGCAGTGGGAGCCGACGTCAGCATCGCCGGCAATGGCGCCATAGCCCTGAAAATGGCAGAGCAACAACCATACGACCTGATCCTGATGGACATGCAGATGCCGGTGATGGATGGACTGGCCGCCACCCGTCAACTGCGCCAGCAAGAGGGCGATGGGCACCAGATCCCGATCCTTGCCATGACGGCCAATGTCATGGCCGGTGACAGAGAGCGCTGCCTGGCAGCGGGCATGGATGACCACATCGCCAAGCCCATCGACCCCGACAAGCTCTATGCCGCCCTGCAGCGCTGGGTGCCCGCCTTCAGTCGTGAAACCGATGCAACACTCAAAACTTCCCCCTCACCACAGGACATGCCTTTACTGCCGCAGTTAAGGGCCCTCGGGCTCAATGCCGAGGCGGCCCTGCAACGGCTGATGCACAACTGGGAGTGGTATCAGGACCTGCTGCAACGGTTCGCCCAACAGGGAACCCAACCCATGCAGAGCCTGATCACCGCCCTGCAGACAGACGACCGGGAGGAAGCCCATCGGCAAGCCCATACCCTCAAAGGGATTGCCGCCACTCTGGGCGCCGATCCACTGCGAGATATCTCGGCCAGGCTGGAGAGTGCGCTCTCCCGCGGAGACGACACCACCAGCCTGCTACCGCTGGCCGAACAAGGGCTGCAGATGCAACAGCAACTGAGCGATGGCGTGCTGGCCCTGCTGCCCACCCAGCCCTCCCCCGACCTGCCGGAGCAAGAGCCAACAGACATAGCGCCCCTGCTGGCGCAGCTGACCCAACTGCTGGTGGAAGATGATGCAGAAGCACTGACCCTGTTCCAGCAACATCAGAAACAGCTGACTGGACAGCTGGGAGAAACAGCATCGACGATGGCAGACGCCATGACCCGCTTCCGTTTTACGGATGCACTGGCACACCTGCAACAAGTCCGGGCCCTCAGGCCCGATCTGTTCAACCAAGAGTGAGGCACCACTATGCTCAACTTGCTGGATCCCGACACCAAACCCACACTGCTGGTGGTCGATGACACCCCTGAAAACCTCTCCCTGCTCAGCGCCCTGCTGGGCCCGCACTATCGGGTCAAGGTGGCCATCAGTGGCCAGCGGGCGCTGGAGATACTGTCATCAGGCACCCGGGTGGATCTGATCCTGCTCGATGTGGTGATGCCCCAGATGGATGGCTATCAGGTGATGCAGGCACTGCAGGAGATGCCGCAGGCGCGGCATATTCCGGTGATTTTCCTGACCGCCAAGGTAGAGGAGAGCGCAGAAGCGCACGGACTGGCACTCGGCGCCGTGGACTATATCCACAAGCCTATCTCTCCCGCCATCGTACTGGCCCGTGTCAGAAACCACCTTGAGCTGAAAGCTGCACGGGATCTGCTCCATGACCAAAACGCCTATCTGGAACAAGAGGTGGAACGGCGCACCCGTGAAAACGAGCTGATCCAGAACATCACCATCCACTCCCTCGCCTCTCTGGCCGAGACCCGGGACAACGAGACCGGCAACCATATACTGCGCACCCAGCACTATGTGAAGCTATTGGCGGAAACCCTGTGCGATCACCCTCGCTTTCGTGCAGAGCTGACCCCCAAGACCATAGATCTGCTGTTCAAGTCTGCCCCCCTGCACGATATCGGCAAGGTCGGCGTACCGGACCGGATCCTGCTCAAACCCGGCAAGCTGGATGCGGATGAGTTCACCCAGATGAAGCACCACTCCATCCTCGGCAAGGAGGCCATAGTCCACGCCGAGGAGGCGCTGGGAGTGGAGGTCGAATTTCTGCGGCTGGCCAAGGAGATCGCCTGCTACCACCACGAGAAATGGGATGGCACCGGCTACCCCTACGGTATGATGGGGGATGAGATCCCCCTGTCGGCCCGACTGATGGCGCTGGCAGATGTGTACGATGCCCTGATCAGCAAGCGGTGTTACAAGGCGGCCATGTCCCATACGGAGGTGGTCCCCATCATATTGGCGGGGCGCAGCAGTCACTTCGATCCCGACATCACGGATGCCTTTGCCCGCATCCACCTGCTGTTTCACGAAATTGCACTGCGCTACAACGATGACAAGGAGACCAACCTCGACTAGGCGGCGGAGTCCGCAGGCAACAAGTCAGTGAAGATGAAGCCGTCCCGCTCCACCGTCTCTCCCACGTACATCGTCAACGGGCGCAGAAACATGGGACCATCATAGGCCAGGGTGTGAAACTCGCCGTTCTCGCCGCACGGATCCACCCCCTGCGGCAAGGCCGCCAGCAGGGCAGGATCGAAATCGTGACCACCCAGGCTGGCATCCAGCTTTTTCGGGTCAAGGGAGCTGATCCTGGCCCTCAGCCCCGCCGCCATCATCTGCCGAGCAAGCTCGTCCGTCTTGCTGCCCCACAGCGGGAACAAGGGCTCTATGCCCGTTCCCACCAGCTGTTTCTCCCGATAGGCGCGCACATCCTCAAGGAAGAGGTCGCCAAACGCCATGTGGTGGATCCCCTCTGCCACCACGCTCGCGATGAAGTCGGTCATGATGCGGGCGTAATCCTCATTGGTGCAGGGCCAGGGCAGATCGAGGGTGGTCAGCGGCAACCCCACACACTCGGCCTGCTGCATCAGCAACTGCTTGCGCACTCCGTGCATGGCCACACGCTCGAAAGCCTGATTGAGGGTGGTAAACAGCCCCACTACCTCGATGGCCGGATCCTGCTGCAATTTGTGCAGTGCCCAGGCGCTGTCCTTGCCACTGCTCCAGGAGAGCAGCACCTTTTTCTTCGTCATGATTTCTCCCACTGTCTCTTCGTCATGATGTTGCCGGTCTTGCTGCACCAAAAAGCTGCAAGACTGTATTGCGAATTGTGCGATTTACATACCGGGATGCAAAAGCATACCCTCGGTAATGAGCGTCTCCCCTGAAAGGATGGGGAACAATAACTAAAAAAGCGATGGGAAACATAAGGATATGACGACAGTCACGCAAGCTTACGACCACAGCCGCCCCCTCAACCGACAGGATTACAAGACACTGAGCCTGGCAGCCCTCGGCGGAGCCCTCGAATTCTACGACTTCATCATCTTCGTCTTCTTCGCCGTGGTGATCGGCGAGCTCTTCTTCCCGGCCGATATTCCCGAGTGGCTGCGCCAGTTCCAGACCTTCGGCATCTTCGCCGCCGGCTATCTGGCTCGCCCCCTTGGCGGCATCATCATGGCCCATTTTGGCGATCTCATCGGCCGCAAGCGGATGTTTACCCTGAGCATACTGCTGATGGCGCTGCCCACCCTGATGATCGGCCTCTTGCCCACCTATGCGGTTCTGGGCATAGGCGCACCACTGGCCCTGCTGGGTTTGCGCATACTGCAAGGAGCCGCCATCGGTGGTGAAGTACCGGGCGCCTGGGTGTTCGTGGCGGAGCACGTGCCCGCCCGCCGGGTCGGGCTCGCCTGTGGCACCCTCACCGCCGGGCTGACTGCCGGCATACTGCTCGGCTCCCTCATCGCCACCGCGGTCAACAAGAACCTGACTCCGGCCGAGGTGAGTGAATGGGGCTGGCGGGTTCCCTTCCTGCTGGGGGGTATCTTTGGCATAGTCGCCATGTATCTGCGCCGCTGGCTGCATGAAACCCCTGTCTTTGCCGAAATGCAGGCCAACAAGGCGCTGGCGGAGGAGCTGCCGCTCAAGACGGTGCTGCGCAGCCACAAGGGCAGCGTGGTGATCTCCATGCTGCTGACCTGGCTGCTCTCCGCCGGTATCGTGGTGGTGATACTGATGACCCCCACCTATCTGCAGAAGGTACATGGCATCAGCCCGGCCGATGCCCTGACCGCCAACTCCCTGGCCATCCTGGCCCTGACCCTGGGCTGCATCGTCTATGGCAGGCTGATCGATGCCCTCGGCAGCGGCCCCACCTTCATGCTGGGCTCATTGCTGCTGGCAGGTTCCAGCTACGCCTTCTATCACGGTCTGGTAGCGGGCACAGAGCAGCTGGTGCCGCTCTACATGCTGGCGGGCTTCGCGGTCGGGATTGTCGGGGCCGTGCCCTACGTCATGGTCAACGCCTTCCCGGCGGTAGTGCGCTTCTCGGGATTGTCGTTCTCCTACAACGTGGCCTACGCCATCTTCGGCGGCCTCACCCCCATGCTGGTGACCCTGTGGATGAAGAACGACGTACTGGCGCCCTCCCACTATGTGGTGAGCCTTTCGGCACTGGGCTTTGCCATCGGTGTGCTGCTGTGGCTGCAACAGCGCAACCAGCGGCAGACGGCGCCACAAGCCGCCTGACCAACGAAAAAGCCCCGGACATCTTCGGGGCTTTTTTATTGTCCTTGTGTTCAGTACGGCCGACATAGGATAGCCTCCCCCCTTAGGGCCAGGCGAATACCTGGCTCCAGACTGTCACCCAATTCCGTTATCCGAGGCTCAAGATGTTCTTTCAAGTCGTATTTCTCGCCTTGCTGGCGCTGCTGCCCATGGTCAACCCGCCAACCACGGCCACCCTGCTATTGGGGCTGAGCAAGGGCATGTCGCGGGAGCATGTGCGCCGCCAGGTCAACCTGGCGGCTATCTATCTGTTTTTCACCCTCTGCATCACCTTCTTTATCGGCTCCTCCATTCTGGATCTGTTCGGGATATCCATTCCGGGCTTGCGGCTGGCAGGGGGTCTCATCATCGGCTTTATCGGCTTTCGCATGCTGTTCCCAGCCCCCAGTCAGACCAACGGGGTCGATATCAACCAGAGCATCGCCTTCGTGCCACTGACCATGCCCAGCATGTGCGGGCCGGGTACCATGGCGCTGGTGATCAGCGGGGCAGCCCAGATTGCCGAGCTGCCCGACGAGTACAACCGCCTCACCATCTACGGCGCCATGGTCACAGCGTTTGCCCTGATGAGTCTGATCAGCTGGGGCGTATTGAAGCTGGCGGATCCTGTCTGCAAGATCCTCGGCGCCACCGGCATCGATGCTATGACCCGGATCATGGGTTTTCTGCTGGTGTGCATGGGCATGCAATTCTGTATCAACGGCATCAAGGAAGTGGCACAGGATCCTGTCTTCCACGGCGCACACTCGATACACACCACGCCTTCCTTGCCATCCCTGCCAGACACTTCTGATCAACGACAGGAGCCGCGCCACCCCTGACTGAAAACGGTGTCAAAAAGCCTCAAAAATCGTCACTGATCTTGCGCTTGATCATGTTACTGACACACAAATGAGTTAGTGTGTTTTTCATACAGATTCGGTTCAGAGATCAGTTGTTAGGTTTGCAGGCAGGCGCCCACTTACTTCAGGAGATGTGCAAATGATGGAAAAGATGCTGACCGAAATTGGAAGCTACAGCCTGTTTCATGAATATCTGAATGTAGTTGGTGTAGCCAGCCCAGCCTTGGCCCGGATAAAAACCCGATGGGAGTACAAAAAAAGCGATCGTCTGGTGGCCCAAATCAGGGTCGACCAACAAGGCAATGCCCGCTTCTACATCGATGCCAGAGCCATATCGGTCAACTGACCCTGTCACCCGTATCCAGCAGCCCCGGCCAGTCGCCGGGGCTTTTTGTTCTCTGGCTTGCACTACCCAAAACAATGACCCCGGCACATGGCCGGGGTCATTCACAACATAGTGGGTTAAACCCCTTACTGGGTGCCGCCCACTGTGAGTTGATCCAGCTTGAGTGTGGGCTGGCCGACACCGACCGGCACGCTCTGTCCCTCTTTGCCGCAGACGCCGACACCACGATCCAGTGCCAGATCACTGCCCACCATGGAAACCAGACTCATGGCTTCCGGACCATTGCCTATCAGGGTCGCGCCCTTGATGGGGGTGGTGATCTTGCCATCCTCGATGAGGTAAGCCTCGGAGGCGGAGAAGACAAACTTGCCGGAAGTGATATCCACCTGACCACCGCCGAAGTTGGGAGCATAGATACCCTTCTTCACCGAGGCGATGATCTCCGCCGGATCGTACTGACCCGCCAGCATATAGGTGTTGGTCATGCGCGGCATCGGCATGGCGGCGTAGGATTCGCGGCGGCCGTTACCTGTGAGCGGAACCCCCATCAGGCGGGCGTTCTGCTTGTCCTGCAAGTAACCCTTGAGGATGCCGTTCTCGATCAAGACGTTGTAGCCGCCCGGCGTCCCTTCGTCATCGATGGAGACGGAGCCGCGCCGACCCGGCAGTGTGCCGTCATCGACTATGGTGCAGTGCTTGGAGGCCACCTGTTCGCCGATGCGGCCGGCAAATGCAGACGAGCCCTTGCGGTTGAAGTCCCCCTCCAGGCCGTGGCCCACGGCCTCGTGCAACAGCACGCCGGGCCAGCCGGCACCGAGTACCACCGGCATGGTACCAGCGGGAGCATCAATGGCCTCCAGGTTGACCAGCGCCTGACGCACGGCCTCGCGCACATAGCCAAAGGCGCGGCTCTCCAGCCCGTCCAGCTCCAGGAAATAGTCATAACCACAACGACCACCACCACCGGCGCTGCCACGCTCGCGGCGCTCGCCTTTCTCGGCGATGACGGTCACCGACAGCCGAACCAGAGGGCGTATGTCAGCAGCGAGCGTACCGTCGGTGGCTGCCACCAGTATCTCTTCATAGACACCGCTGATGGAGGCCATCACCTGATTGATAACGGGATCAAGACTGCGGGCGAACTTGTCCATCTGCTCCAGCAAGGCAATCTTCTGGTGCTTGTCGAGGGTCTGCAGGGGATCCATGGCCGGATAGAGCAGGTTGGCCTCTGTACGAGCCCAGGCCTTCACCTTGCCCTGGGCACCGGCAGCGGCAATGCCGCGGGCAGCAGTGACCGACTGTTGCAGCGCCAGCAGGCTCAGCTCGTCGGAGTAGGCAAAGCCGGTTTTCTCGCCACTGACGGCGCGTACCCCGACCCCTTGGTCGATGTTGTAGCTACCATCCTTGACGATGCCGTCCTCCAGCATCCAGGACTCGTGCCAGCTGCGCTGGAAATAGAGATCGCCGAACTCCACCTGGTGGCTCATCAGGCTGCCGAGCAGCTGCTGCAGCCGCCCTTCGTCGAGGTCGTTCGGGGCCAACAGGGAGGCACTAACCTGGCTCAATAGACTCAATCTTTCTCTCCACTCCCGATCCGGGATTTCACAATAAGATCCCATGCCATAGCGGCCTGGGTCAGCACGCGGGGCGTGCCTTGTTCATTCGTTGTCAGAGACCTGACCCGCCGACAACAGGCGGGCGTGCTGCAGCACCGGCATGGTTCGCTTCAATTCGTCGCCCAGCTCGGGATCCATGGCAGCCAGCACGGTCGCGCGGCCCGACGGCTGGCATGCCAGCACCCTGCCCCAGGGGTCGATCACCATGCTGTGGCCCCAGGTATGGCGCCCGGTTTCATGGGTACCGCCCTGATTGGCGGCCACCACATAGCACTGATTTTCGATGGCGCGGGCCCGCAGCAGCGGCTCCCAGTGCGCCTCGCCGGTCACGGCGGTAAAGGCGGCAGGCACCAGCAACACCCTGGCACCGGCGCGGGCCAGCTGGCGATAGAGTTCGGGAAAGCGCAAATCATAACAGATAGAGAGGCCGAGGGGACCAAAGGGGGAGTCTATCAGCACGCAGTCCTGACCAGGACTGAACGTCTCCGACTCTCGATAGCGCCCCTGATTGTCGGCGACGTCCACATCGAACAGGTGGATCTTGTGGTAATGACCCTTGAGCTCCCCTGCCGAGTCAAACACCAGCGAGCTGGTATGGATATGGTCTGAACCTGCGATAGTCGTCGGCATGGCACCAGCCACCAGCCAGATGCCGTACTCTTTGGCCCAGGCAGCCAGTTGCTGCTGGATAGGCCCCTCACCGATCCGTTCAGCACCATCGAGATAGCCCTGCCGCTCGCCAAACAGGGCAAAGTTTTCCGGCAGCAGTACCAGCAAGGGACGCTCGGCTGGCAGCGCCGCCAGCTCGGCGGCGATCTGCTCCCGGTTATCCTGCCAGTGACGGCCTGATACCAGCTGTATTGCGGCTAACCACATGACGCGCTCCTTGTCCTTGGTGCAAGCCGTCAGATGCTGACAGCGTCTTTGGCTTGCAGTGTGTAGTCCAGCACTATGATACGGTCCAGCACGGGACGGAAGATGGCCTTGAGGGCCTCGTGATCAGGATGGGGCAGGTAACGCTGACGGGCCGCCTCGTCCGCAAAGGTCATCAAGACGCTGTGGGTAAAGCCTTCGGCGCGCCCCTCGGGGCTGTCATTCTGCCCCCACTCGACCGCCACCACGCCATTGACCCTGGCGGGTATGCCGAGAAAAGCCGCCCTGACAGCGGCAATATCGCCAGCCTGGGTGCCCGCTTTGAAGGCAATCAGCAGAATATGTCGGATCATGGCTCTCTCCTTGAGCGTAAGCAGGTCGAGACAAGGGATGGCGCCAGCATCAGGGCTGACGGGGACTCCCTGGTTGCGGATTCAGCAGGAAAGGGGTGACTTCGGCGGCAGGCAACTTGGGCGCTACCGTATCCACCGCCTGTTTCTGCTGCTGGTTGAGCTTGATGCGGGCTCTATCTCGCCCGGCCTCGATCAGCTTGGGATTGTCCAGCGGCCCCTCAACCCTAAAATCGATGCGGGTCACCACATCCACCACTGGCTCCAGCAGTTTGGAGAGAGCCAGCACATAGAGGCCGGTGATCGGCGTCAACGAGAAGGCCGCTACCACCGGCAGGGTGCCGCCCAGATTGGGGGAGAAGCTCAGCTCGTAGTCAAGCCGCCAGCGCACCAGATCGGCGATGCCTTCACCACGCAGGTTGCCCGCGGCCCCCTTCATGTAGAAGTCCTTGTTATCCATCACCCCCTGCTTGATCTTGGCCGAGGCGGACATGGACTCGAAGTAGAAGCCCTTGTCGAACACATCGCGAAAATCGAGCCGCAACTTGCGCAGCAGGGAGTCGAGACTGAGCAGGGAGAGCAGTCGCGCCCCCTTGTCATTGACCTCCCGCAGCGTGCCCCCCTCCAGCTGATAGTTGGCGCTGCCAGCCAGGGTCGGCAGGCTCAGCCGATAGGGCACATCATTCCAGCTCAGATCCAGTGCCATCTTGCCGGGTGCATCACCAATGGGTGAGGTATAGCCGATCCGTTTTAGAAGCAATTCACTGTTTTTACTGGTGATCTTGGCTCTGGCATGGGTCTGCATCCGGCCTGGCTCAGCCAGCCAATCCACTGTGCCTGTCAGCTGGCTCCCCGCCAGCCGCATATCCAGCCCCTTGAGGGTCAGCTTGTTGGCCCCGGGGAGCAGCTCTCCCTTCACCTCGCCGAGCGGCAGTTCGCCGAAGCGGCAATCCACGCAGCTGAAGGTGAGCCAGGGAATGGCATCCATGATGGCTTTGTCCTGCCGCGCATCAGGCTCTGGGCTCAGATCCGAACTCTTGCCGGACCAATGGATGCGGGCGAATTTGGCATCGATGGGCTGGCGATCAGTCACCGGCAGGCGGATCACCCCCATGACGTCCGGGCTGTCGATCATCACCTCTGTGGCGTCCTTGACCGGGCCTACGGTGAAGTGTACAGCCCTGAGATTGGCACTGCCGATATCGGCGCGGGCCAGCTGGCCATCCACCCACCACTCCTGCGGCAGGAAAGGAGGACCAACCACGGCACTGCCGCTCGGCTCACTGCTCGCAGGCACCCACTGTTTGAGTCTGGCCAGCCAGCCAGCCACATCGGCCTGTTGCTGGTTGATGGCGAGCAGCATGGGCTTGTCACGCAGCACCCGTGCCCCCGGCTGGCCTATGTTCACCCTGACCCGGCTGAAGTAAGGAACCCCGTCCCCATAAACCAGTCGGCTCTGCAAATCCACATCGGCCCCCAGCACGGTGCGAATGTCGGCACTGCCGTCACGCCCGCGCACTGTCACCTTGAGCGGCAATCGGCTGTTGGCTGCCTTGGTCAGGGGGAGCGGCAGATCCAGCGCCATGCCTTGCAGGTTGGAGTCCATCGCCAGCTGGAAGCTGAACGGTTTGTCATTGGGCAGGGTCAGCCCCAGGGTACCAGCCCAGTTGCTGCGCCCCTTGAGGATATCGAGGGCGGGGATCTTGCGCTGCTCGCGGCGGCTGTCCCACTGCCCCTTGAACTTGAGATCCACCTGATAGCGGTTCGGCAGCTGCTTGCCCTGATAATCCAGGGTCAGCGGCTGGTTCCACAGGCTGGCCTTGAGGTTGCTGAACCGGGTCTGCTCGTTGTCATATTCGAGGCGCCCCTGTACCTGCTCCAGCGGCAGATCCAGGCTGGCGACCCGCACCTTGTTGTTGTTGAACAGGGCATCGCCGCTCGCCTTGACCTCGCTTTCACCATCGAGGGGAATATCCAGCTTGACCGACCCCTTGAGCGGGCCGCGGATCTCTATCTCACGCAGCGCCTGACCCACGGAATCCCCCAGCGGAGAGTCCTGCAAGTAGTCGCTGATGGCCTTGCCCTCACCTTCTACCTTGGCATCCACATAGAGATGGGCGCCGGGATAGAGATCCGGGATCCAGGCATGGACCGAATCGGAGCTGGCCTTGCCAAGGTGGGTGGAACGGCTGTTCATGTCGAGACTGGCGTTCTGGAACAGCAGATCGATCTGCAGGTCGGTGAGGGGTTGCCAACCGGGGAAGAACTGGAAAGTCGCCTGCTCGAGCGGAACCGCCACCTGGAAGATGCCCTCGCCCTTGCTGTAGGGGAAATCCTTGAACTCGCCGTACCAGAGCAGGTCGGCGCCCTTGGCCTGACCCCCCTTGATGGCGCCGCTCAGGTAATCCACCAGGCTCTTGTCCATCACCTGCAACGGGTAGTAGCGATCCGCATTGCCCGCATTCTTGACGTCGATGCGGCCTGTCAGCGCGAGGAAAGTATGTTCGAACAGATCCATCCTGAAGCGGCTGTCGAGGCGCAAATCCGGGTTGTCCAGCGCCACATCCTGACCATAGAGCACCCAGCCCTGCGGGACTTGCCACCAGTCGAGCCGTGCCGAGAAGCTGTCCACCGGGATCGGCTCCTTGAAGTGGCGGGCCGGATCCACCTTGTCATTGGCAAGGGCCAGTCGGGCACTGCCCCCCGTTGGGGTCAGCCAGAATTCGCCATTGAGATCCTGCACGCCGGGCACATCCTGCCAGGCGCTGACCTTGATGTGGGATAGCCGGCCGCTGAGAGAGAGCCCCCGCCAGCCGGCATCGGCCTGCAAAATGAGATCCTGCAGCTGACCCTTGGGCTGGGTACGCTTGAGGGTTTCGGTCAGTTCGGGGTAGAGACCCGATACCAGCTGGCTCAGGTTGGCGACCTGATCGAGGTCGATAGCAGGCACATAACCCTGGATGCGGGAGCCGATCCGCTCGAGCTGCAAACGGCTGCGTAACCAGGGTTTGCCATCGAGCTTGAAGGTCATGTCATGGCTGGCGAGCTGCCACTCCTCACCATCCCGGTGCAGCTGGATCTTGCCACCCTGCAGGCCGAGACGGTGCATGACATCCTGCTTCTCATCCTTCCAGATCAGGTAGTTGTCGCCAAACGCCAGCAGGGACTCTCCCAGCTGACCGTCGGCAAATTCACTCCAGAGCTGGAAATCGAGCTGGCCGGCGACCTTGGGCTCACCGGCGTGGATCCGCGCCAGCATGGGGCTGACGTCGAACTGGCTGGCGCCGAGATAGAGCTGGCCCCGCAAGCGATCGAACCGATCCTCTGGGGTATCCACATCAAGGATGAGATCTATGGTGCTCTCGCCCACCCCGTTGATGAGATAGGCCTTGCCGACCCCCTGATGGCGTTTGCCGCGGTTCTGCCAGCGCAGTTGGGCGATATCGAGGGCCCGCACCTCCCCCAGCGCCGTCGTCAGGCTGAGGCGGGTATCATGAATATCGAAAGTGGAGAGCTGGGTGAGAAAAAAGCGCAGCAACGCCTGCTGTTGATCGACGCCACCACGGGTATCGGGCTCGGCGGACCGGGCCAGATCCAGCGCAATGTCGCCATCGCTCAGTATGAGCTGGCCGAACACGGGCCTGAGTTCATTGAGGGAGCGCCAGAAGTCGAGGTGAGCCCACACCTTGCCAAGACGCAGGGTGAAGCGACCCGAATCCGGCGCTATCGCCAGCTGTTGCAGCTCGAGCGCCGGGCCGCGCTGGGTCCAGTCCAGGCCTATGTGTTCAACACTGGCCTCCAGCTGATTGCCGGCCAGCAGGGCATCGAGCAGTGCCTGTCTGTGCTGATTGAGCAAGGGGCCGCCAAAGCGCGCCAGACTGACCAGAATGGCCAGCAGCACGAAGAAGACCCCGAGGGCCAACCAGCCCCGACTCAACCAGCGATAGACCAATTACATCATCACCACATCAAACTGTTCCTGACCACAGAGGGGCTCACTCACCACTCTGACCTGCTTGCCGATGAACACCTCCAGCTCGGCGAGACTGTGGGACTCCTCACCGCGCAGATAGTCGATCACGGCCGGTGCAGCGTAAACGGTGAACTGATCCGCATCATAGGCGCGGTTGACCCGGATGATCTCCCGCAGGATCTCGAAACAGACCGACTCCACCGTCTTGACCCGACCGCGCCCCTTGCACTCGGGGCATTCGGAGCAGAGCACGTGCTCCAGGCTTTCGCGGGTGCGCTTGCGGGTCATCTCCACCAGACCAAGCTGGGAGAAACCGTTGACGTTGGTCTTGGCGCGATCCTTGGCCAGCGCCTGTTCCAGACTGTGCAGCACACGGCGACGATGATCTTCCGACTGCATGTCGATGAAATCGATGATGATGATGCCGCCGAGGTTGCGCAGACGCAGGTGGCGGGCGATGGCCGCCGTCGCCTCGACGTTGGTATTGAAGATGGTCTCTTCCAGATTGCGATGGCCGACGAAGGCGCCCGTGTTGATGTCCACTGTCGTCATGGCTTCGGTCTGGTCGATGATGAGGTAGCCGCCGGACTTGAGCTCTACCTTGCGTTCCAGCGCGCGCTGGATCTCGTTCTCCACATCGTAGAGATCGAAAATCGGCGACTCGCCCGGGTAATACTCCAGCTTGCCAGCCAGCTCGGGCACGTACTCCTCGGTGAAGCGCTTGAGCTGATCGAAGCTCTGGCGTGAATCGACCCGGATCTTGTCCAGTTCGGCACCGACAAAGTCGCGCACCACCCGAAACGCCAGGCTGGGATCCTCGTAGAGGATCTTGCAGGGAGGATACTTGTGCTTGCGCTCCAGGATCTTGCGCCACAGGCGTTTCAGGAAGGCGGCATCCTGCTCCAGCTCCTGCTCACCCACCCCTTCGGCGGCGGTACGAATGATGTAGCCACCCAGATCGTCCACATAACCGGCCACGGTACGCTTGAGGCGCTCGCGCTCCGCTTCGGACTCGATACGCTGGGAGACACCGACGTGGGCGCTGCCGGGCATGAACACCAGATAGCGGGACGGCAGGGTAATGTCGGTGGTGAGGCGGGCCCCCTTGGTACCCAGCGGATCTTTCACCACCTGCACCATTATGTCCTGGCCCTGGCGCACCAGCTCGGCGATGTTACCGGCCTGGAACTGCTCCTTCTCCTTCACCGCCACACACTCGGTGTGCGGCACTATGTCGGAAGCGTGCAGGAACGCCGCCTTGTCCATGCCGATATCGACGAAAGCCGCCTGCATCCCGGGCAGCACCCGACTGATCTTGCCTTTGTAGATATTGCCCACTATGCCACGCTTGGCCTGACGCTCTACGTGCACTTCCTGCAGCAGACCGTTTTCGACCAGGGCGACACGGGTTTCGGAGGGGGTGACGTTCACCAGCAGTTCTACCGACATAAGTTACCTTGCCTGTTCCAGTTTTGAATTCTATAAAGCCAATCCGGTACAACGCGCGCAAGGGAGAACGCAGCAGAGCACAGCTGACGAAAAATTATCGGACCTGTTCCAGATGATGCTTGATCAACAGATCCGTTTCCAGCAGGGGCAAACCGACAACGGCGCTGTAGCTCCCCTCAATCCGGCTGACAAACTTGCCGGCAATCCCCTGAATCGCATAGGCACCGGCCTTGTCACAGGGCTCACCCGTGCGCCAGTAGGCTTCGATCTCGGCCTCATCCAGCTTGCGAAACGCCACATTGGTGGTGACCAGTCGCACATCGCAGCGATCCGGGGTAGCCAGCGCTACCGCCGTCATCACCTGATGCACCTTGCCGGAGAGCGCTTCCAGCATGTCTTTGGCGTCGAGCAGGTCGGAGGGCTTCTCGAGCACCCGATCACCCAGCACCACTATGGTGTCGGCACCCAGCACAGGCAGCATGGTCGGGGCGGCGGCCACCCCGGCCATCGCCTTGTCGCGGGCGAGGCGACAGACATAATCCTGTGCCTTTTCACCCTCTTCACGCCGCTCTGGCACGTCCAATCTGAGTACCTCGAAGCGGTAGCCCAGCTGGGCGAGCAGTTCATGGCGGCGGGGCGAGCTCGAGGCAAGATAGAGTTGCAGTTCGTTGTGCTTGTTCATATTCGCTTAATGAGATGAGGTAGAGTTGCAGTTCGCTGTGCTTATTCATATTCGCTTAATGAGCTGAGGTAAAGTTGTAGTTCGTTGTTTTTGCTCATATTCACTTGATATTGAAGCGACGGCGCACCTTGCGCAAGACCAGAAAAACCCAGGGCCATATTAGCATCGTGCTCAGGGTCGACCAAAAATAGGCGAAATTGAGGCTGGCACGGCTGAACAGGTGCTCGGCCCAGAAGATGGTCACCTTGCCCACCAGCGAGAGACAGCCGATGATCAGCGCCTGTTGCCAGAGGGAGAAGTTGCGGATCTTCTGAAACTGGAAGGCCGCCAGATAGGTGGTGATGGCCATGGCCATGGCCCGCACGCCGAGCGTGCTGCCCAGCAGCACATCCAGCAGCAGGCCCGCCACCCAGGCGGAGCCGACGTTGGTACGGTGCGGCAAGGCCAGCGCCCAATAGATGAGCACCATGGCGAGCCAGTCCGGACGGAAGGGTTCAAATTGAAAGGGAAGCGGCAGGATCGACAGGCACAGAGCCAGCAGGATCGAGATCCAGATCCAGATCCTGCCGCTGGCGGGTTCTAGCATCAGGGTGTTGCTCCCGCTGCCGAGGTTGCCGGCGCGGCTGGCGCCACGTCATCATCATGCACATCCGGTTTCTTGTCTGTCCACAGCAAGAGCAGGTAGCGCAATCTGTCCAGCGCCACCAGCGGCTTGGCTTCGACCTGGGCGAAGGGTTTGCCCTCCACATAGTCGGAGCGGGTCACGGTCGCCACCGGATAACCTTCCGGGAAGCGGCCGCCGAGCCCGGAGGTGACCAGCAGATCGCCGACCTGCACATCCGTGTTGCGCGGCAGGTTGCGCAGCTCCAGCTTGTCCAGCTCGCCGCTGCCGGAGGCGATGGCGCGCAGGTCATTGCGCAGCACCCGCACCGGAATGCCGTGGCTGGAGTCGGTCACAAGCAGGACGCGACTGGTGGTGGACCCCACGTGCAGCACCTGACCTATGACCCCCTGATCGTTGATCACCGGCTGGCCGTTATAGACACCGTCCAGCGCCCCCTTGTTGATCAGCACCTGATGGCTGAAGGGGTCAGAATCCACAGACAGCAGCTCGGCCACCATCTTGCGGGACTCCTTGTGCACCGGCGAACCGAGCAGCTCACGCAGACGCTGGTTCTCGTGCTCCAGATGATCCATCTTGAGCAGGCGCGAACGCAGGGTGAACAGCTGCTGCTCCTGCTGCTTGGTCTGCTCGATAAGGCCTGCCCGGGTCTGCACCTGGGTCGACATGGTATCGAGCATGATACCTGGCGCATTGGCTATGTATTGCAACGGGCTGACAAGGGAACTGAGGTAGACGCGGACGTGGGTAAACACACCGAAGCGGGAGTCCGCTACGATGGCAGCAATGGAGATGATGACGGCGAGAAACAACCGTAACTGAAGCGAAGGGCCTCTACCAAAAATGGGTTTCATGGGTCGTCAAAAAAGAGCCGGCGCGCTGGCCGGCTTTGGGTCTTATTCGTAGTGGAACAGGTCGCCACCGTGCATATCGATCAGCTCCAGCGCCTTGCCGCCGCCACGGGCCACACAGGTGAGGGGATCTTCGGCAACCACTACCGGTATGCCGGTCTCTTCCATCAGCAGACGGTCGATATCCTTCAGCAGTGCGCCACCACCGGTCAGCACCATGCCGCGCTCGGAGATGTCGGACGCCAGTTCCGGCGGAGACTGCTCCAGCGCCACCATAACGGCGGAGACGATACCGGACAGCGGCTCTTGCAGCGCTTCCAGGATCTCGTTGGAGTTGAGGGTAAAGCTGCGCGGCACACCTTCAGCCAGGTTGCGACCACGGACTTCGATCTCGCGCACCTCTTCGCCCGGATAGGCGGAGCCGATTTCGTGCTTGATGCGCTCGGCGGTCGCTTCCCCGATCAGGCTGCCGTAGTTGCGACGGACGTAGCTGATGATGGCTTCGTCAAATTTGTCGCCACCGATACGGACAGACTGGGAGTAAACCACGCCGTTCAGGGAGATGATGGCCACTTCAGTAGTACCACCACCGATATCGACCACCATGGAACCGGTCGCTTCGGAGACCGGCAAGCCGGCGCCGATGGCGGCAGCCATGGGTTCGTCGATCAGGTAAACCTCACGAGCACCAGCGCCCAGTGCGGATTCCTTGATGGCGCGGCGTTCTACCTGGGTAGAGCCACACGGCACACACACCAGCACACGGGGGCTGGGGCGGAAATAGTTGTTGTCGTGAACCTGCTTGATAAAGTGCTGCAGCATCTTCTCGGTCACGTAGAAGTCGGCGATGACGCCGTCTTTCATCGGACGGATAGCGGAGATGTTGCCTGGGGTACGACCCAGCATCTGCTTGGCGGCATGACCGACGGCAGCGACCGATTTGGCGTTCCCGCGCTCTTGGCGAATGGCGACAACTGAGGGTTCGTTAAGGACGATCCCTTGATCTTTTACGTAGATCAGGGTGTTGGCAGT
Source organism: Aeromonas sp. 9A (assembly GCF_963900955.1). Lineage (NCBI taxonomy): Bacteria > Pseudomonadati > Pseudomonadota > Gammaproteobacteria > Aeromonadales > Aeromonadaceae > Aeromonas > Aeromonas sp. 9A. The sequence goes on along the minus strand of NZ_CAWRFG010000001.1, from coordinate 325,618 downwards.
TCCCAAGTCGATCGACAGATCGTTGGAAAAGACGCCTCTGAGCTTTTTGAACATGGCTACGGGAAATCCTAAGAATTTGGAGGTGCAGAAAACCGGCTAACTTTACCAATGCCTACCCCAATGGGCAAGCGCTCAAACTGTCGCCAATCAATCAGTCGCGACAAAAATGCGAGTCATCACTCACTCGCACAGGCCGACAAACGCTAATAAACAAGAAGATAGGGGGGAAGATCCCGAAGATCCGCCGCCCCGCCTCCGCTACTGCATCACTTCACGCCGATAAATAATTCTGTCATTACCTCTGCTGGAGCCAAAAATGGCCTCACCTTGCAGGCTAACGGGGTCAGATAACCAGAGCGGCTGAGCCGGCTGTTTTGACAAATCGACCTTGTAGGGGATGCGTACAGAAATTTTTGGCTCGGCAAAATTGAACAGGATCTCGCCATCTTTGGCGACTGCCGATATCCCCCCTGGAGGCGTACTACCCAACCCAAGCCGGATCTTGCGATTGGCTCCGAGATTCAGATCTTGAGTGGCCGTATCAAAGGTGTGACTCGGATTGATGAAGCTGACCCCATCACCGGCGAGAGAGAGCAGAGTGCATTGATCTTCCTCGTTGAGCAGCCAGTCGCCTGATTCGTAATATTGCATTTGCAGTGGAATGGCCAGCGGCGCTGCTGCGAGCCCCGCTCCAGTGCCCGCCAGCAATCGGCCAAAATAGGCTTTCATGGATGTCGCATCGATAAGGCGAGCATTGCAGTTACTTCCGCTGCAATCGCCAGTCACCACCTCATTGAAATCGGGGCTGGCAATCAGGGTGCGCTCGCCATCGTTATCCTGCATATAGAGGCCAAACAGCAGTGCCTTGAAGGGGCCATCCGGCTGGGTATCGGAGAGGCGCACAAACTCGCTGCTGCCGCTGAACTCTGCCTGCCCATTTAGCCAGGGCAGAGGTTGCAGGCTGCGCAAGCGGCTCGATAGAGAGGTTCCATTCTTGCTATTGGCGGTAGTGATATAAGCATTGCCCTTGGCAAAGTCGCCGGTGTAATTACGGGTCTGTCCCCCAGCCACATTGCGGGCAATGATATCCAGCGTCACCCCGAATGGCTGGCCCATGTAGGAGAAGACGCTACAGGCAGGCACTATGTCGCCGCTGACCAATTCAAAATCAGCAGGGATAAAACGGCCCACCGGCTGGCTCTGGGCAGAAGGGATGGTATATCCGAAGTAGTTGCTGGTGGGCGGAGTCGCCGTCATCCGGAACACCCCCACCTCGCTCACCGTCTGGTTGACACTGTTGAGACTGTTGGTCGCAGCCACATGGTTGTAGGTGGTGGTTCCCACTGTCGCATTGGTACCTGTGCTTGGCGCCACCAGGGTGCTGCCCAAGCCAACACCGCTCAGCACAAAATTGGGGGTTGTCTGATTCCCCGCGCAAATATCCCCATCATTGACGGCTTCCCAGGCCATCGCCTTGATATCTACCTGGAAGGTCTCACCCGCTTTCTTGAAGACCGGGCAGCTGGCATTCCCTACCGTACAGACCCCTTGCGGGGGCGTAATGCACAAGCCGACAGGACGTGCCACGAACTGGTCCGAGCCGAGCATCACCAGACCCGCAGTCTCCCCACTGCCATTATGACTAGCGGAAAGCTGCATCCGACCCGCATCGGGGTAGGTCACTTTTTTCAAGGTCGCCTTACCCTGATTATCGAAAGTCAGGTTGAGGGTGGTTGGCGTTGGCGAAGGAACACTAGCGGCATAGGTAGCGATGGGATTGCCATCTATGGATATCCGGCTGCCAAAGTTATTGTTACTCGGATTGCTATAGGTTCCCCAGAAACCAACCGACCTGACCCCGGTAAAGCCGGGTACGCACTGCTTGGTAATATCGTCTTTCTTGACTGCGCTGATGGTCACATCCTGCGGCTGGTTGGAATAGGTATCCGGCGCGTCGAAGAAAAAACCGCTGTCGGCAAAACTCAGGGTGCAGGCGGCTACGCTGGGGGTGCCATTACCTGACTTGCACAAGGTAGTACTGAATGGTTTGGTGGTCGGGGTCGAGCCTGATACTCCGATAGTGACCGCCGAGGCTGTGTTATTGCGAAGCTGGACCGTGGTGGAGCCGCCACTGAAGGTCACCGTATTGCCGCCGACCCAGCCATTGCTGCTGGACGTCGGCATCAGACTCAGGGTCGCCGTAACAGGGTCGGTAATAAGGGTGCTACAAGCCGCATCGGCACAGGCCTTGATAGTGACCGTCTCCGGATTGCACGTCAGCGCCTGACCGGAGTGTTCGAGTTGGAAATGATCGATCTGTACGCCGACCGGGCTGGATCGCAGGGCGCAGATCCGCACGTTGTCGATTTCGTGAAAGTTGGTCACCGAGCCGGTGGATCCGGTCAGGGAGAGCAGGAAATTGGCCGGTACCGCAGACTGACCGGTCTGACTCGCCATGTTGATGGGTCCAACCAGGGTGCTGTAGCCCGAGCCGGTGTCCCGCTCGACTTTCGTCAGCGAGCTGCCAGTGGTCCGGGAGTCGACAGTAATTCGATAACGGTGGGGGCGATTGCTATTCGTACCACTGTCAACGCCCGGGTTCAGGTTGCTTGTAGTGCCAGCCAGATAACGGTAGCCCGAGGTACCCGAGCCTGAGCCACGGATGGAAACTGCCTGAGGGCGGGATCCCAGATTGTAGGACCCCCCTTCATTGGCATAGTTGCCATACTCGTCGAGCCCCACCCCGAGCCAACCGCCGGCGAAGCCGCTGATCCCGGTCTTGAAGCCGTAGCCCAGCGGGCCGCCAAAGGCCCCGGGCTGCGGCGTCAGGGTGGCATCCGAGAGCACCACCGCCATCCCATCTGCCCCGCTAGAGCCAAAGGTTTTGTAGGCGAATTGATCGAATTCGACCGTCACCAGATTGCCGGCCCCCGGAAAGAGGCGCTGGAAGGTGGCCGAGGTGGCCTGATTGGTGACGTTCTGGGTGAGGCGCAGGCGGCCGTTTTGTACCGATGGCAGGGTGCTGTTGTTGCGCTGGGCCACCACCCAGCTGTCCGGGTTGATCTGGGCGCTGTCAAAACCGTCCTCAAAACAGGTCAGCGGAGGAGGAACGGCATAGTCGTTGATGCTGGATTGGGTATCCATGCTCAGGTAACGGGCCGTCACCCGCCCATAAACGGTGGCATTGTTGTTCATGGTCAACCGACCATCGGTGTAGAGGTAGCCATAAAATCGAGAATTGTTGTCTATGGTCATGTCGCCATAGTTGACCCAGACAAGGCTGCCCTGATTGGTCGCATTGATGTTGACCGTGTTGAGCAGCTTCACGTCCTGATTGACAAAAATACGGGTCGTGCCGTTGCCGGACAGGCGGATGGTGGCATTATCGAGGATCAACGAATCGATAAAGTAATCCCCATCCCCCAGCACCAGAGTACCGTTGTTGCGAACGCTCAGCGATTTAATCTGGTAGGTGCTGCGGCTCGGAAAGGTCACGGTGCAATTCTCGACCGTGGCAGACCCGTAGTCTGAGAAGAGTGCGGTTTGCTGGCCCTGCTGGCAAAGAAGCGGCATCACAGACGTGATGGTCGGGAACTTGTTGTTCCCCGTTGCCATTGGGAGGCCGCGGATATCGCTGCCGGTGATGGCACAGACCTTGTAACCGCCAGCCCCGTTATCACAACGGGGCGTATTGTTCTGATCGGGTAGGATGGAACAGAAGTTGAGCGGCAGACCGCCGGTGCCATTGATCTTGGGATTGTTAAGCTGGATGAGCTGGTTGCCGCTGATCTGGTGGCAGGTGTTGTTGTTGTTACCATGATGACCCTGTGCCACGGCAGGGAAGAAGGTGCTGGTGTCGATGGGGTCAAATGCCCAGACCGGGCTAGTGAAGAGGGCCAGCGCCCATAGCCATTTCATCACAAACCTCCATCATAGGCTTCGGCCGTCACTGTCCTGCTCACGGCAAAATCGGGGTTGGCACTGCCGAGATCGGTCGAGCCACAGGAGCCGACACTGAGCAGACGGTAGCCATTGGTCACCTCTCCGTTATAGGTCACGGGCAGTTGCACGCAACTGATCCTTGCCTCGCAGCCAGCCAGTCCAGAATTGCCATTAAACACAAGTGATGAGAGTACCCACTCGCAGCGATCAAGCGGTGATGGCGGTGTCGGTCTATTGGGGAACAGTTGATACAAGGCTATTTCCAGTCCGCTCTGTGCCGCCAGCAAGGCGCGTACACTGCGCACCTCTACCGTATTTTTCTCGCTGCTGTCCACCAGAAAGCGACCCATAGCAGCCGCCAGCAGCGCCATCACCACAATGACAAACAGGGCGATCATCAGAGCACTGCCACGCATGCGTCCAAGCGCGTGTGTATCAGGGCACATTGAGCACCTCTATCTTGTGGTTGAAGGTAACTGACTCCCCTTTGCGCTCGAACACAAAGCGCATGCCAAACTCCCCTTCAGCGTTAAACGCAGAGGTTTCCCGATAGAAAGCGCCAATACGAAGGGAATCTGCCATCAACACGCCCTGCGCAGGCAAAGATGCACCAATGGGAGCTGTGGTACGGGTGAGCGTGCTCCCTTCCACACAGTAACGTACCTGCTGGTTGGCAAAGTAGACTCGGCTGCCGGGGGAGAGGCCCGCCAGGCTCTCGGCGCTGGTATAGCGAATGGTTTGCGCCCCGGAGACGGGCGTCAGCACATCAGTGACCTTGGCTACGCAGCGGCCATAATCGCAGCCTGCCGTGAGCGAGCCGGCATTTTTGTCCGGCACAGGGAATACGATCAGCTGGTCATCTTTTTTGACGGCGGTGGCATCCACATCCAGTGGATTGGCAGCAGAGGCCGGGGTCGCCATCACCAGCTCAAGGGTGGCCGTGCTCCCCGATATGGCGCGGTTTAGCACCAGATAGCGGCTGGAGGTGCTGATGGGCCAGAAACTCAGACAAGGGCCAGCGTCGACCCAAACACCATCTGTCGTCTCTATCCGCTCCGATCCCGGCACCGCATCACGCACTTCACGGTTGAGTCGCTCCATGGCGAAGCGGGCATCGCTCATCAGCTGCTCACGACTGCTGGCATCCCCATAGATCTGGCTGCCAATGCCGATGAACTGGCTGGTAAAGGTCGCCATTATGCCCAGCAGCAGGATCACCATCACCAGCTCGACCAGGGTAAAACCGCGGGCACGCCCACGTCTGGCGCAGGTTCGATTCGCCGGTCGGCGTAATCGGACATCGGAAGCAAGATCGGACACTCGGATACGATCGCAAAGCCGACCCATCAGTAGTTCCCCCGATAGAAGGAGAAGTCGAGCCGACTCTCGTCAGGTAACTTTACTTGCAGATCAATCCGCTTTCCCACAGAGCAAGGGGGAGCACAGGTGTTATTGAATGTCCCATCGCTGAAATCGACCCCACTCACCGCAATTTTCACCTGGTAGTTGCGATACTCCTCTCCGCTGATCCCCGCCACAGTCTGGGTAAACCGATTGGCATCCACCCAGTTGCCTGCGGTATCGAAGTCATCCACATCGTTGTAGGCATAAGGCGCTGGCTCGCCATCTGGGCCATAGCTACTCGAACAGGCAGGAATCGTGACGCCCGTGACCGTCTCACCACAGCGATAGCGGCCACCGTTATGATCCGACTGCTCATCGAACGACTTTTGCAACATCTCGCCGGCCAGACGCTGGGCCAGCTGGGCTGCACGCACCTGCTGCACCGGATCCACGGCCTGGGGCGCCTGATTGATCAAGAGCCCCAGAATGCCGGTCAGCGCCACCGCCAACAGCACTATGCCGACAATCAGCTCAATCAGGGTAAAACCGCGATCAGGGGATCTCATGGATATACCCCTCGGGCTCTATCTTGATGCGGCCCGTTTCGCGGCCATCCGCTACCTGCAGGGTACAGCCATTGGCTGTGGAGCAATCCCCTTGTGGGCGGCCCATATGATCAAAATGCAGCACAAAGCGGGTATTGCCGTTCAGGGTGACAGCGATATCGGCTGAGGGGGTAACCAGACGGCCACGAGCACGCAAATTGTCGTTCCAGCCATCGCTCAGATCATCGCTGGATGGGCAGGTGGCAGCAAAAGTGCGGTGGGCAAAACGGGGGGAGACAACAATGAGTTGAGTACAGCGATTGGTGGCTTCATGCATATTGACGGTCTGCACCAGCCGCAGCCGGGCCAGCAGTTCGTCGCGTACGGTTTGAGTTTCAAAGCCGCCTTTACCCAGCCACTTGGGCACGGCAAAGGCGGCCAGAATCCCGAGCAGCAGGATCACAATGACCAGTTCAATCAGGGTAAAGCCCTTGGCTGCAGGCATTGGGATTCTCACAAGGGGAAAGAGAAAGCGAGGCCGAAGCCTCGCCTTTTAATATTATGGAGTGACAGCACATACGCTGCTTGCGTTGAGTTTCCCCAACTCAGCTTTAGCAGGTGTGGAAGAGGTCGCTTCAGTGTAAAGAACGCAATCAGACTTTTCTTTTGCATCAGTTGGCGCAAAACGGAAAGTGGAAGAAGCGCCTGAAGTACCCTTCCAAGAACCATCGATAGTCACTGCTTGCTCAATGCCGTCAGAAGATGCTTCGGGATAGCCGTAAACAACCTTAATTTCTGTGCCATCAGAGCTTGATATTGCACCGGAAGATGCGGTTTCCAAGCCTTCCAGTGCAGACTTACTGTATACCAGCTGAGAAGAGCTCTGCACGGCGGCCAGTACACCGCTGGCAGCGGCAGTTTTTGCATCATCCTGCAAATTCAGGAACTTGGGCGCAGCGGTCACTGCCAGAATGCCCAGAATGATGATCACTATGACCAGCTCGATCAGGGTAAAACCCGCCTGTTTTTTCATTTTACTATCCTCTGTCAATTGATATTGGTGGTCACCTGACCGGAAGCCGGACGGTAACTGAAACTCATGAATGCATCAGTACTACCTTGCGGATCCTGATACTTGCCATCACTACCCTTACTCAAACTATTGACCAGATAGTAGCGGCAGACCGAGTCCAGGCCGTTATTGGTCACACTGACATAGTATTTCAGGTCATTGCCGCTACCGCTCACCTCGTTGAAGCTGGCGGTAGCCTTGGGTGGGTTCTGTAATAATCCCTCCCAAATCTTGAGACAGCGCTGGGCTGTCAGGTTGGCCGGGTCCACATCTATGCCGCCCCCTGCCGATGTATCCATGGGATAGCCGGGCGAGAGCTCACCATTGCTGACCTGCGTCTCGGTCGGGGTCGTCAGATAGAAACGAGAGCCGTCATACAGCACAGTGTTCTGACCGTCCTCCTTGGGACGTCCTTCTGCCTCCCACTGGGCCCGTACCAGCGAAACCGCAGTGGCGAAACCGCCAGAGACCCCCTCCACGCTGGCCTTCTTGGCTTCATCGGTCACATCGAGGAAGCGAGGCAGGGCGGTCACCGCCAGTATTCCCAGGATAACGATGACGATCACCAGCTCGATCAACGAGAAACCGGCTGCCCGACTCGTCATCATCGACGCGGGATGTCTTGGTGCCATTCGATTTGTTGCCATGGTCCCTCCGTAATAACCCGCATTATTTCATGCAGATATAAAAAAATCATTTAACTGAGCCACACTATCGGCCTCATTCAAGGCTTTAGTGTCACTCTGCCATCATAAAATTGATAAATCAGCCAATTATCTTCCCACCCGAACTCGCATCCCGTGCCATCTCGGCTCGCCATGGCCTGCAACGGCGGCAAGGCCTGGCTCTGTGTGCCAATGATCGACGACCAGAGCTGGCGGCAATTTTCCGAAGGGGCCAGCAGCGCATCAACACCCAGGGGCCAGCCCCTGGCATCGAATCGCCAGGCCACCCCATCTGCATGCAGGACGGCGGGACGGCGCTGATCCAGCCAGAGACCGTGCAACCTTTGTACCCGCTCGGCAAACTGCTCCCCCAGCAGGGTCAGGCTGAGGGCCAGCGCCTCGGCCCTGTGGCTACGATAGCTCTGGGCCAATGTCGCCACCATGATCAGCAGCAAGATCAGCACGGCCATCCGTCGATACCCTCCCAGCCAGCGATCATCCTGTTGTGACTGTCTGTTCAACCGCACCTCTCCCGCACCCTGTTGACCACCCACTCCGCATCAGGCCCCTACGTCGAAATGACGAGTCTGCTTATTTGCCTCTTACGACGCTCATCATGTCCCACCATCGGGAGGGTAAAGATGCCACTTATTTTCCACGTACGGCGCCCAGCATGTCCCACCAATCGGGAGGGTAAAGATGCCGCTTATTTTCCGCGCACCGCGCTCATCATTCCCCCACCAGGAGGAGGAAAGATCATTATTTACCCCTTACAGCGCCCAGCATGTCCCACCATCGGGAGGGTAAAGATGCCGCTTATTTTCCGCGTACGGCGCTCATCATGTCCCACATGGGCGTAAAGATACCCAGTGCCAGCACCAATACCATGACGGCCACGATCCCGATCAGGATGGGCTCGATACGGGCGGTCAGGCTCTTGAGGTCATAATCCACCTCTCGCTCGTAATACTCCGCCGCCTCGTGCAACAGATCATCCACCTGACCCGTCTCTTCCCCCACCGCTATCATCTGCATCACCAGGGGCGTAAACAGACCGCTGCTGCCGGCGGTGCGCAGCAGGCTCTCGCCCCGCTCTATACCGGCCCGCATGTCGCGGATCTGACCCGCCATATAAGCGTTGTCCACCGCATCGGCCACCAGGGTCAGTGCGGTATTGAGCGGCACACCTGCCTTGAGCATCATGGAAAAGCTGCGCGCAAAACGGGCAAGCAGGGAGCGCTCTATGATGGTGCCGACGATGGGCAATTTGAGTTGCCATCTGTGCCAGGTCAGCTTGCCCTTGACTGTGGCGACCCAGCGCCGCCAGCCAAACACCATGGCCAGCAGCATGCCGAGCAGCAGCCACCAGTAGTTGACGAAAAAGTGGGAGGTAGCGAGCAGAATGCGGGTGGCCAGCGGCAGCTCGACCCCGAACTTGGCAAACATGCCGGCGAAGACGGGGATCACCATGATGTTGAGGATCACCATGGCGATGCCGATGGCAATCATCACGAAGCTGGGATAGCGCATGGCGGTCTTGATCCGCTTGCGGGTCTCCAGCTCCAGCTCGAAATAGTTGGCCAGTTGCAGGAAGGCCTCTTCCAGCTGACCCGTGTTCTCGCCCACGTGAATGATGGCGACGAACAGGCTGCTGAACACCCTGGGGTGCGCCTGCATGGAGCTGGACAGGGGCCGACCGTTGCCGAGATCCTCTCCCAGCGCATGCAGCGCCCGCTTGAGCGGCTTGCTGTGGGCTGTCTCTTCCAGGCCTGCGATGGCACGCAGAATGGGAATACCTGCCCGGGTCAAGGCGTACATCTGGCGGCTGAATACCACCAGCTCGTCCAGCTTGACGCCACCTTCCAGCAGCAAAGACCAGTCGATGGCCGCGGATTTCGCCTTGCCGGGTTTGAGTTCGGTGGGCATCACGCCACGGCGCATCAGCTGCTCGGCGGCAGCCATCTCGTTGGCAGCATCGACCACGCCATTGACGGCATTGCCCTGACTGTCGCGACCCTTGTAGGCGAAGGTATTCATGCCGCGCCCCGCACAAGCCAAGTGGCAGGACGCTGCCGTCCGGGTTGCTCATTACCGATGAAGTTGGTCATCACTTACCCCAGGTCCTCGGCCAACCGCAGCACCTCGTCCACCGACGTGATCCCCTGGCGGGCATAATCGAGCGCTGTCAGGGCCAGCGGCCGGTAGTGCTCATGCTGACGCGCCGCCTTGGCAAAGCCTTCCGCATCGTTGCGGCGCAGGGCATCCATCATGGGTTGATCCAGCTCCAGCAGCTCGTAGACACCGATCCGGCCAGAGTAGCCGGTGAAGTTGCAGCTCTGGCAGCCAGGTCCCTTGTGGTAGACATGCTGACCCGGCGCCTCGCCGGAAAGCACCCTCAGCCAGGTCGCCTGTCCCTCGTCAGGCGCCTTCTCCTCGACGCAGTGCTCGCACACCCGCCGCACCAACCGCTGGGCGATGACGGCACGCAGCGCGCTCGCCACCAGATAGCCAGGCGCGCCCATGTCGATGAGACGCAGGGCGCTGGTAACCGCATCGTTGGTGTGCAATGTGGTGAGCACCAGATGGCCCGTGATGGCGCCACGCAGGCCTATCTCCACCGTCTCGTTGTCCCGCATCTCCCCCACCAGCAAGATGTCCGGATCCTGACGCAGGGTGGAGCGCAACACATGGGAGAAGGTGAGGCCTATCTTGGGATTGACCTGCACCTGATTGACCCTGGGCAAGCGGTATTCCACCGGGTCTTCCACCGTGATGATCTTGTTGCTGGCCTGATTGAGTTCAGACAGAGCGCCATAGAGGGTAGTGGTCTTGCCGCTCCCGGTCGGGCCTGTCACCAGTATCATGCCGTGGGGGCGCTTGAGCTGGCGACGGAAGCGGGTCAGGATCTCCGGCGGCATGCCGGTTTCGCTCAGAGACAATATGCCGGAGGATTGATCCAGCAGCCGCATCACCACCGACTCGCCGTACTGCACCGGCATGGTGGACATACGCACATCCACGTCCCGACCGCGCACCTTCATGTTGAAGCGGCCATCCTGGGGCAGTCGCTTCTCGGAGATGTCGAGCCCGGCCACCAGCTTGAGGCGCAGCACCAGCGCCTGGGCAATGCGCACCTCGTTGAGAATATTCTCGTGCAGTATGCCGTCGATCCGCTGGCGAATGCGCAGCACCTTCTCATCCGGCTCGATATGGATATCGGACGCCCCCACCTGCACCGCATCCTCGAACAGGGAGCGCAGCAGCTTGGCCACCGTCGCCTCCCCCTCGTCGCCGGCGCCCAGGTTGCTGGAACCCAGCTCGAAGCCGGAGTCCTGATACTCCTCGTGCAGCTGTTCGGCAAAGCTCTCTATCTCGCGGGTACGGCGATAGAGGCGGTCGAAATACTCCAGCAGCTGACCTTCCCGCGCCACCGCCAGCACCATTTCCCTGGGGCTGAGCAAGGCCGCGATGGCGTCGAGGGCACTCAGATCCGCCGGATCCGACATGGCCACAGTCACCCGGTTGTCGGTGAGATTGACCGCCAGGGCGCGATAACGGCGCGCCTGAACCTCGGGCAGAAGCGGCACCGCAGAAGCGTCTATGGTGAGGTTGTTGAGATCGAAGAAGGGCACGTCCAGCTGGCGGGCGAGGAACTGCAGCAATTGCACCTCGCTGATGAAGCCGAGATCGATCAGTGTGGTGCCCAGCTTGCGGCCGGTCTGACGCTGCTGCTGCAGGGCGAGCTGCAGTTGATCATCCGAGATGATCTGCTCTTGTACCAGCAGGTCGCCGAGGCGCATTTTCAGTCTGGGTTGTGCCATGCAAACTCCAAAAAAGTTAACTGTCCCGCCCGTCAGGGAGCAAGCTGGGCAATTCGCTGTTCAATCCAGCTGGTCGACGCCTCGCCGAGGTTGCCATGCAACTGGGCATTGCGATAGGCATCGAGCGCCCGCAGGCTGTGGCCCTGGCCATCTTCGGCCACACCGAGCCCGAGCCACCAGCGCCCCTGATCAGGCTGCTGACGCAGCAATTTCACATAGATCTCTGCCGCCTCGGCGTTGCGGCCCAGCTCCTGGGTCAACCCGGCCCAGGTGGCGTAATAATCCAGATTGCTGGCCAAGTCAGGTTGATAACCAGTCAGCCAGCCAAGAGCCTTGAGCTGATCGCCGCCGCTGATGGCAAGCCGTGCCAGCAGCAGACGGAAATCCGCCTGCGCCGGATCGAGCCGTATCCCCTCTTCCAGCAACTGGCCAGCCTCACTCAGCCGCCCTTCGCCGTAGAGCAGACCCGCCAGCTGTTCGCGGGCGCCCTGATTGTGGGGGTCGTGAACCAGCACCTGATAGTAGTTGTCCTGGGCGTCGCGCAGTTGCCCTCTGGCCATGGCGGTAGTGGCCTTGCGCTCGGCCAGGGTGGCCAGTTCTGCCTCGGAGAGGTTCACCGTCTCTATCTTCAGCACCCCCGGTTTGCGCGGCGGCGGGGCGACCGCCTCTTGTTCCGCTTCCAGCTCGGCATAGAGCTCAGGTTGCAGCTCTTCATCGCTCGGCGGAGCCTCTTCATAGGCGATTTCATCCTGCTCTTGCGCCAGCCCGGGTTCGACTGCAGGCCGAGAGCGGGTCTCGGGCCCGGAACCCGGGGTGGGCAAAGCCACCACCAGATCCACCGGCTCCTGCTCTACATAGGTTGGCGTGGCGGGCACGGCGCGGGCAATGGCATCAGCCCCCGGCTCACTGGCCTGGACCAGACTCTGCTGCCAGTAAATCCAGGTCCGCCAGCCCAGAATGCCGAGGGCCAGGCCGCAGATCAGGGTCAGCACCAGCATCCACCAGCCCTGTTGCCGCACGGGCGGCACATAGACGGCCCCCTCGCCGCCCTGCTGACGCTGCTCCAGATCCTTGAGCATCTGATTGATCACGCTCATGGCCAGACTCCATAAGCCAGGGCACACCCCAGCAACAGTAACAGGGGCCACCAGCGCAACGGCGCAAAGCGGCTGGCATCGTCGGTATCACGAATGGCAAGCCGCACCAGACGGCTGTCGATCTGGCGAGCCCCCTGGCCATAGGCCAGCATCAGGCACTTCTGCGCCAGTATGTTGATAAGCCTGGGGATCCCGCGCGACGCCCGCCACAGCAGGCGCATGGCGCGACCGGCAAACAGCGGTGCACCGCGATAGCCGGAGATCTGCAATCTGTGCTCCAGATAGGCTCGGGTCTCGTCAAAACGCAGGGGGCGCAGGCAGTAGGAGAAGCCGATCCGCTGACGCAACTGGCGCAAATGAGGCTTTGCCAGCCGGGCGTCCAGCTCGGGCTGACCGAACAGCACGATTTGCAGCAGCTTGTTCGACTCCGTCTCCAGGTTGCCAAACAGCCGGATCGCCTCCAGGGTCTCGTCCGGCAGGGCCTGCGCCTCGTCGATCAGCACCACCACTCGACTACCCTGCTGATGCAGGCTGATAAGGTGGCGATGAATACGATCCGTGAGATCCAGCTCGGCCCCCTCCCGCACTGACAATCCCAGCTCCAGCGCCAGGGCTGTGCGCAGCTCGGCCGGCGTGAGGTGCGGGTTGGGCAACCAGGCCAGACGCACGGGGTGAGCCTCAGACCCCAGCTCGCTCAACAGCTTGCGGCAGAGCAGTGTCTTGCCGGTACCCACCTCGCCGGTCACCTTGATGAAGCCCTCCCCCTGTGCCAGCGCCCAGTTCAGCACCTGCAACGCCTCTTCGTGGGGCGGCAAACCATAGTAAAAACCCGTGTTGGGGGTGAGGCCGAACGGCGCCTCCAGCAAGCCGAAGTGGTTCAGGTACATGGGTTGTCACCTGCCATCCCGAGCAAGCAGCCTGCGGTGACGCAGGGCAAGAGGGCACATGGGGTAAGGCTGACCGCGCGCTGCTTCATGGCTTAGCCCTTGGGCGGATACCACTTGTCCAGCAGATCGGCGCTGCGTTTCAGCTCGTTCTGCCAGGTGTCTTTCTCCACCACGGTTGGCTTGAGCATGATCACCAGCTCCACCTTCTTGGTGCTCTCGCGGCGGTTGGTGAAGGCTTCGCCAATCCAGGGAATGTCCCCCAGCAGGGGCACCTTGCTGACGATCTCCTGCTTGTCGGTCTTCATCAGGCCGCCGATGACTATGATGTCGCCGTTATTGGCCTGCACTACGGTATCGGACTCGCGGATCGAGCTCTTGGCGAGCGGCAGTTCCAATTTTCCCCCCGTGATACCCAGATCTATGGTTTTCTTCTGCTCTTCCGTATCGATGACGGAGGGGTGAATATGCAACAGCACCTTGCCGTCTTCATCAATCTGCGGCGTCACGTCCAGTGCAATGCCGGAGAAGAAGGGGGTCAGTTCCACATTGGGGGTTCGTTCGGTACCTGTCGCGGTCGACGTCACAGTGCTGGTCGCATTGGTGACGTAATACTCGTCCGTCCCCACCTTGATCACTGCCTTCTGGTTGTTGGTTGCCGTGACACGGGGACTGGAAAGGGTATTCACGTCGCCCTGAGTTTTGAGCAGATTGACCGCCACGTTGAAATTGCCATCCGAGATGGTGAATCCAGCACCGCCACCCAGTGCGGTGAAAATCTGATTGGGAGTGGTGGGTAGCTGGGAGTTCGCCGCCGAGCCGCCACCGGTAATGCCCTTGTTGCCATCCCAACTGGCGGAGAGACCGCTCCAGTCCACCCCCTGCTCGTACCCCTCGTTGAGGGCCACTTCCAGAATGCGCGCCTCCAGCACCACCTGGCGCTTGAGGTGGGTCTCGGACTGAGTGAGGAATTCACGCGCAGCCTTGAGCTCTTTCGGGTAGGCGCGGATGGTGACCAGACCCGCCTGCGGGCTGGTGATGACGGCGCGGCCATCGCCGCTGCCGATCAGCATCTCCAGCGAGGTACGCAGATCGGTCCAGTAGTCGCTGTTGGTGTCTGTCTGGATACGGGTGCCATTGCTGCTGTTCGAGCCGGAACTGCCGTTGGACGAGTTGTTGCTACCACTGCTGTTGCCGTTGGCATTGTCGATACTGCTGTTATTGCTGTTGTTGTCGTTGGCCGTCACACCGCCAGTACTGACAGAGGTGCGGGACAGACCCCGGCGGGACATCATCAGATAGTTCACAGGTATGGTTTCGGTGCGCAGGCCCGCCGGATAGACGTGGAACACGTTACCCTTGCGCTGCACGTCGAAGCCGTACATGTCACCCACCACGGCCAGCACCTCGGGCAGGGTCACGTCCTTGAGCTCGACGGAAACCAGCCCGCCCACCCCTGGATGCACGGCCACGCTGTAACGGGAGCCCTTGAACAGAGAGCCGAAAAACTCCACAGCTTCCACATCGTGGGCGGCGATGCGCAGCCGCTGCTCCGGCATGCTGATGGCCTGGGGCGGCCGGTTCATCTGCAGCAGTTCGCTTTGTACCGACTTGGGTACGGTCGCCAAGGCGCCGACCTTGTTCTGCTCGGTCATGGCGTGTTTCAGTGCGTCCTTGGCCTGCACGGGTTCGGGGTGCTGGTAGCTAGTACAGCCTGCAGCCAGAACGGCTACGGAGATCAGGCAGAGATGATTTTTTTTCATGTAATGAGTGCACCCTGACTTGCAATTAAACTCGACAAACCTTGCCCCGCCCATCCCGGGCAGGGCCCGTTCAGATACGGACCTTGCTGGCAAACAGGGTCAGCGACTGGCGCTTGCCCCCCTTCTCCAGCACAACGGCATCTGCACTGATGGCCACCAGTCGATATCCCTCGACCTGCTGGCCTACCCGGTAACTTTTCCCGTTGAGCACCGCCAGCGCCGGGCCGTTGCCCAGCACCACACTCTGCAACTTGGGCAGACCGGCGCTCTGGCTCTCTACCGCCCCCGCCTGGCTGTTGACTCCCTCGAGCGGTTCGGTGGGATCCTGCAGCACCTCGGCCTGAGCCACTGAGCCCAGCAGGCAACACAATAGCGTCAGCCATCTAACCACGAATAAACTCCTTGCTGGTGCTCAGGGTGTAGATTTCCATCTCCACCACCGCCTTGGGGTGCGCTTCCACCCGATAGTCAAACTGCTTCCAGTAGAAGTGACGAGGCAGCGCCTCCAGCGCTTTCAGGTACTGATACACATCGAAATAACCGCCTTCCAGTTTGAGACGAATACCATGCTTGAACAGGTTGATGCCCTGATCCCCCGCCATCAGCGGCTCAGGGGCGAGGGAGGTCAGCGCCAGCATGTGCAGATTGGTGGAGCGTGACAGCAAGGCCTCCAGTACCTCCGGCATCTCGTGGGCCGGGATCAGATCCACCGTCTGGGCCTTGAGTTCGGCATCCAGCTTGCCTAGCTCACCCTCAACCCGCGCCAGCTGTTCCCGTACATTCTGATCGGGATCCCGCGCCAGACGCGCCTGCTTGCCCAGATTCTCGAGATCCATGATCTCCAGATCCCGCTGGGCCGAGGTCAAGGCCGCTCGCTCCTGCTCAAGGCGCAGGGTGGCATCATCCAGCCAGCCATAAATGCCACCGGCACAGACCAGCACCAGACCGGTCAACAGTATCAATATCCGCTCGCGCTGGCTGAGGGCGGCAATCTTGTCTGCCCACACCTGCCATTGTGCTTTCAGGCTCATCAGGGCTTCTCCCGCTCGATACCGCTGAGCTGGAAGGCCAGGCGGCCCTCCTTGTCACGGCTCAGGGTCAATTCACCAAACTGCTTGCCCGCCAGCGACGGTGTCTGCTTGAAACGGTTTACCCAGGCAGGCACATCCTGGCTGCGACCGGCGAAGCCGGAGATATTGATGCGCCCCTCGGCGATCTCGATCCGCTGCAAGGAGAGCTGTTTGTCCCGAATGCGGGAGAGATCGGCCATCAGGCCGGCGTAGCCCTGAGATTTTTGCAACGCCAGGCTGCCCAACTGACGCATCAGCCCCTGCTTGGCAGTCAACTCTTCCTGCTTGTTGGCCAGCTGCTGTTGCAACTGTGTGTTGGCCTGATGGCGAGTCAACGCGGCATCCAGCCGCTGGGCCTCCCCACGTTTGACCTCCAGCGCCGCGCGCACCTGTGCCAGTTCACGGCTGACCCCTTGCTGCTGCCAGCCGTAAAAAGCGGCCATGCAGAGCAACAGGGTCACGCAGCCCCCCCACACCAGCGCCATCTGATTAAGGCTGGCCCACTGGCGTTTGGGGCGAAACTCTGCGCCATAGAGGTTTATCTGACGTTTCATCAGGCAGGCTCCCCGATGGCTGCGGCATAGGCCGACAGGTACTCAACACCGGCCAGCACAGCCTTGTTGGCCATGGCGGAGACGGCAAAACCGAAGGTCTGCTCCATATGGCGCACCAGGGTGCCGATGAAGGAGGAGGCGATGGCGAGCTGCATCTGGCCAAGCTCCGGCAGCTTGAGCTGGCCGACCAGATAATCGAGGGAGCGCTGGATCTCCAGCGCCAGTGAATCGAGCAGCATGCTGTCCGGCTCATGCTCCCCCGTGAGGGCGGTGAAACCGCGTAGCTGGCGGGAGAAACAGAGCCCGCCCTGATGGAATACCAGCAGTTGCAGATCCTGCCCCCTGGGTTGCCACAGCAACATGCGTACTGTGTTGTCGGCCTCATAAAGCGCCGTCATGGCCAGCTCGTCGCTGACGATGGCATCCAGACTCGCTATGCTGTTGACCGCATCCGCCAGTTGCTGCACCCGCGCCTTGGGCACGCAGATCACGTTGATCCGCGGCCTGCCAGCAGGCGGAGTGGGCAAGTCCACGTAATCCATGGCGAGCTGCAACACGGGCTCGTTGACATAATCCTTGATGGCCCAGGGCAGAGCGCCCGCCATTTCTGCCTCGGGCACGGCGGGCTTGTCGATCTGGACTTGCTGATAAAGAGTGGCGGCGAGGGCGACCCGCACTTTAGACTTGGCGAGGCCATGGCGGCTGAACAGCTCGCTTATGGCAAGCGGCCACTCTTGCGGGCCGTTGATGGCGCGGGTGGCGAAGACAGGGGGGTTGCCTGGCGAGGCCAGCATGATCCGGTCGTTGGCAAGCAGGAGCCCCACCTGACGGCTTGGGGTTGAACGTCTGAAAAGTTGTTTCATTGAAACCCGCACCTGGCTGCATAAAACGCATTAAACCTTAGCATAAACAGGGCATTAGCCTCCAGATAAATGACGGATTACTCATTGTTACCCAGTTCGGCCCGGCTGCCCTCGCCACTGGAATCCATCTTCCACCCTCTGCTGCGGCAATACGACGTCCAGCTCTGGTGCAAACGAGATGACCTGATCCACCCGACCATCTCGGGCAACAAGTGGCGCAAACTCAAGTACCAGCTGCAACATGCCCGGGAACAGGGCATGCAGCACCTGCTCTCGTTTGGCGGTGCCTATTCCAACCACATTCATGCGCTGGCGGCAGCTGGGAGTCAATCTGGCCTGAGAACTACCGGCATCATACGTGGTGAAGCAGAGGCCGTCAGCAACTCCACCCTGAGCGCAGCAAAAGGCTGGGGCATGGATCTCATTTTTGTCGACCGCCAGAGTTACCGGCGGCGTCAGGACCCCGACTGGCTGGCCCAGTTTGCGGCGTCCGATACCCTGATAGTGCCGGAAGGAGGCAGCAGCCCGCTCGCCATTCCCGGGGTGGCCGAGCTGGTCGAAGAAGTGCCCTTCTCGCCGGATCTCTGGGTACTGCCCTGCGCCAGCGGCGGCACCCTGGCTGGCCTGATCGCCAGCAAACAGGATCGGGAGCAGATCCTCGCCATCGCGGTACTGAAAGGAGCAAACTTCATCACCGACGAGGTACGCCGCCTCCATCCCGCCGCTGCCAGCACGCCCGGCTGGCAGATAGCGCTGGATCACCATGATGGTGGCTATGCCAAATTCAGCCCTTCCCTGTGGCAGTGGGTGCAGGATTTCAGCGCCGAGACAGGCCTGCCGCTGGAACCCATCTACAGCGGCAAGGCGATGTGGGGCCTGTTTCGCGAGCTGGCCGCCGGGCGCATCCCCCGTGGCAGCAAGATAGTCTTTATCCACACGGGTGGCATGCAGGGACTGGCGGGTTTGAAAGAGCAGGGCCGGATCTGAGGGCAGCCCTGCGGTCACACCATCAGGCGCCGGCCGGTTCCATCACCAGCCGCTCCGGCTCGGCGAACCAGGGGCCCTGACCGGCATGAACGCCGAGGTGGCGCAACATCTTCCACTCGTCGCCACTCTCCACCCCGACGGCGATCACCCGGGTACGGGTGTTGGCGCAGCCTCCCACCAGGCTGCGCACCGCCATCTGGTTGACCTGACGGGTGTGGATCTCCCGCACCAGACTGGGGTGAAGCTTGAGGAAGTTGATCTCAAACTCCTTGATGTATTGGGTACTCACCACATCCTGACCGGCGTGATCGATGGCAAGCTGGCAGCCCAGCATGCGCAGCGCCCGCAGCGGCCGCTTGAGTGCCTCGTAGTGGCGAGTCACCTGGGCTTCGGACAATTGCAGGATAAGCCGCTCGTTGGTGCTGCGCGGCAGCTGGAACAGGTCGAAGAAGAGCCAGCGCTGGAACTCCCGGTGCAGCAAACTCTGGGCACAGAGGGTCAGACTGATGGGGCAGCTCTGCTCTGAGCGCTGACGCAGCAGCCGCAGGGTCTGCTCCGCCACCAGCCGATCCAGTGGCAACAGCAGCCCAGCCTTTTCTGCCATGGGCATGAAGACGCCAGCCTGCAACGCCCGCCCCTGCTCGTCGTGAATGCGGATCAGCAAATCCTGCTGAAGCACCACCTGATCCCGCTCCTGCTGCACCGGTTGAACGTAAAAATCGATGCCATGCTCCTCGATGCGGCGCCCTATCAGGGTGCGCCAGCGTACCGTGCCCTTGCTGCTCTGCTCCTCATCCAGCTGCTTCTCGTAGAGGAACCAGCCGGTATGACCCTGCAGCCGCGCGCTCTTGAGCGCCAGTTCGGCCTCTTCCTGCACCTTGAGCAGGGAATCCTGCGCCTGATAGCAGACGGCGCCCAGGTAGACGGCGGTCTCGACGTTGACCGCCGCGGGCCAGTGCAGTCGCTGCAGGCTCTTGTGCAGCTGACCCGCGCCATCCACCATTTCGCTCTCGGACATGTTGGGCAGCAGCACGGCAAATACCTGACCGGCATAGCGGGCCTGCAGGGCGCCGCTGTGCTTGCGCACGAAGGCGGCGATGGAGGCGCTCGCCTCCATCAGCAGATCCTGGCTCTGGCGCCCACTCAGCTCGGGATCCAGATCCTCCAGACCGGCGAGGTCGATCAGCAGCACGCCGCCGCTCATCACGCTCGCCTCCATGATGGCGCTCTCCAGCCGGTTGTCGAAGAACAGCCGGTTGCCTATGCCTGTCATCTTGTCGACGAAGGCATTGCTGCGAATGAAGTTGTCGAAGCGGCTGCGCTCCTTGCGGGCATCCGCCAGCTCGGCCAGCAGATGATCCAGGGCCTGACTGGCGGAGACGGGCCACTCCTCCGCCGGATCGTGGGCCAGCTTGGTGAGCTTGTTGTCGAGAATAAGCTGGGCCCTTTCGGCCAGCAGCTCGGCACCTCGCAGTTGCAGCCGCAACCAGCGAATGGAGTACCAGAGCCCGAAGATGACGATGAAGATACCGAGAGAGATGCCGGACATGGCCTTCATGGAGTATTCGAACTCCTTGAACGGTCGCTCCAGCTTGAAGTCGGCTTGCATGCCTGCCTGATGAGAGATGGGCTGGCTGTAGGGGATCAACAGACTCTCGTCGGTCTGCTGCTGCACGTCGCGAAACCAGTAAATCCGCTGCTTGCCCTGACGGATCTCCAGCTCCACCACGTGGGCCGAACGCAGCAGGGTCGGCAACCAGCGGGTGAGCTCCTGATGGTCATCGGCCACCTCCAGCTGCTTGTCGATCACCTCGACCAGAGAGTTGACCTTCTTTTGCTGCAGCTCCATCCCCAACTCACGAAAGCTGAACACACCGCCTAGCAGCACCATGGCCATGGAGGCGATCACGCACAGGGTAATAAACGAGACAAGCTGAGTAGTCAGTTTCATATGCCTTCCGTATGCCCGACAACATCCATGTGGCTTCATCGTATCAGCCAACGCCGAAGCGCGCCTATGGACGAAGATCCCGCTTCTGGAATTAAGCGGGCGAGCATAACCAAATGGGCACAGGAACACCAAGCCATCCGTGAAAAATGGCTACCGGGGCAGAAAAATGGGAGCGAAGTGGCGGGATCAGGGATTTACAGGCAGAAAAATGGTCCCACTAAGGGGACCGAAAGAAACACTCATATCAAAACTAACACTCTGTGCTACTGACAAAAAAACAGATACAGGAGTATTGAACACACGGTGAGTCAAACCGCACGGCTACTCTAGCCATTTCAGATAAGCTGGACAATTGTCACTTATGACAGGTAAGCGATTGAATCTTCATCATCTAATTTCACAAAACTCTTATTTATCAGTGCGTTAGTTTTTTAGATGGAAGAGTGACCTTCCTCGCTCAAATCGATGTAGCTAATGAACTATGATATTGCCACTCATATGCATCCTATCTCCACATCAGGCAGGTGTACCTTGCGACGAATTTCCCCCCTCTGGATCAGTCTGTTGCTCTTCTGCCTGCCCGTGTTGGTGAGTCTGCCCCTCAGCCAATTGCTCGGCAAACCGCTGGCGCACCATATGTTGCAACAGAAGCGGGAGGAGATAGGGGACGCGCTGGTGGAACGACGCCGGGATTTGGACGATAGCATTCGCGATCAACTGGCCCAGTTCACGTTTGACTGTGGGCAAAAGGACATGGCGCTGTTGCGGGATCCCCGTTTCTACAGCCGTCACATCCGAATCCAGGGGCTCAAGCTCGCCTCGGGAGCTGGCTGCTCCAGCTTGGGTGAGGATCTTTCCTTCACCGCCGCCGATCTCCCCCCTATTCCAGTCAGGAGCTGTTCGGCCTCGCGGCCACCAAGGCCCGCTTCAACACGGAGCAGGAGTTGGTTGTTTATTTCAAGGTGAACGACAATATCGCCTACTGGGTACTGAACAACAGCTGGAGCCATGCGCTGTTGCAATATCCCTGCACCGACTGTTTCTACCTCGAATTTCACCAACAGATCCCGGACGGGGTCACACCGGTTTTCCCCCGCGGCAGCAAGTCCATCAAGGAAGAAGGGGGTACCCAAAGCCTAGGCTTCGTTGATCCCAACAATCGCATCAAGCAGACCCTGTGGGCAGGCCAGGCACTGGAGCGCTATGCCCGGCAGCAGGCACGGCACTATGGGTGCTGGTATGGCGGTGCACTGGGAGTCCTGCTGGTCGCCGCCTACTGGGGGCTGCGCAACTATCGGCGCTCTCTCAAGGGGTTGCTGCAAGCCGGGCTGGCCCGCCGGGAATTTATCCCCTTCTATCAGCCCATAGTGGATAGCCGCAGTCAGCAGGTGGTTGGCTTCGAGGCGCTGCTGCGTTGGCAGCGGGGACGCGAGCTGGTGCCGCCCGGTGCCTTCATCGACTACGCGGAGGAGCAGGGGCTGATCCTGCCGATGACGGAACAGCTGCTGGAGCGGATCATGAAGGATCTTCCCCGGCTGGCACCGGCGCAGTGGATCAGCGTCAACATAGTGGCCGCCCATATCGAGCATGCCCATCTGCGCACCCTGCTGCAGCGACACGGCTGGCCCTCACCAACCAGGCTCACCTTCGAGCTGACCGAGCGCAAGCCGATCACCGATATCAAGGCGGCGATCGGCGAGATCACGGCGCTGCAGCAGCTGGGCTATCACTTCAAGCTGGATGATTTTGGCACCGGCTATGGCGGCTTCGCCTACCTGCAACGACTCGGCATCCGCCAGATTAAGATCGACAAGATGTTCGTCGACACCATAGGCACGGACGACCTCAAGCGGACGCTGCTGGACTCCATCATCGCCTTCGGTCACGAATCCGGCATGGAGATGATCGCCGAGGGGGTCGAAACCGGGGAACAGGTCGACTATCTGCGCCAGCACGGCGTGCATCTGATCCAAGGCTATGTGTATGCCAAGCCCATGGCCCTGACCAGGCTGAAGATCTGGTTGCTGGCCTGGAACCAGAACCACGCTGGCGAGCACTGATGGGCCGGATCCGGCGGTCAGACCGGATCGCTCATATCTTGTAACAAAATGATTTTCCCCAGGCGATACAACTCCCTTTATCATTAGCAGGCCCGCCACACCCGTAGCGGTGCCGTTTTGCCTCCATACCCCGTCGGCTCATGCCGCCCCGAGATGAGAACCATTGCCTATGAAGTCATTTATCCGGCAAGAGATTGCCCTGCCCGTTGGCCTGCTGACCCTGCTGTTCTTCAAGACCACAGGGAGCGAGCTGCTGACAGAGGCGACTCCGCTCGGGATTTATCTGCCTGTCTCGGCGGCGCTGCTTGCCATCGTCACCTGGGCCATCTTCTCTGTGGTGCGCCACTCGGATGCCCTCGCCATCAAGCTGGGTGAACCCTTCGGTACCCTTATCCTGACGCTCTCCGTCATCTCGCTGGAAGTGGTGATGATCTCCTCCGTCATGCTCACAGGCGACCCCAATCCCGTGATGGCCCGCGATACCATGTTTGCCGTGGTGATGCTGGTCACCAATGGCCTGGTGGGCTTCACCCTGCTGTTTGGCGGCTGGCGCTACCACACCCAGAGCTTCAATCTGGATGGGGTCAAATCCTATCTGGTCGCCATCATACCGCTGGCGCTGCTCTGTCTGGTGCTGCCCAACTTCACCCGGGGTGGCACCATTGGCAGCATGTCGAGCCCCATGTCCTGGATGCTGATCATCATCTCCATCCTGCTCTACGGTATCTTCCTGCTGATCCAGACCCGCAGCCACAGCCACTTCTTCGTCGACAGCGACCACGAGGATTACGAGGAGCACCACGGCCCACTGCGCAGCAACGTCTATCACACCATACTGCTGCTCGCCTATCTGGTGGTGGTGATCCTGCTGGCCAAGACCCTGGCCGTGCCCATCAACTTCGGCGTGAAGATCATGGCGGCGCCTCCTGCGCTGGGTGGCTTTATCGTGGCCTGTATCGTACTGGCCCCCGAGGCAGTCGGTGCCATCAAGGCAGCCTTCAACAACCAGTTGCAACGGGCCATGAACCTCTATTTCGGCTCTGTGCTGGCCACCATAGCCCTGACAGTACCGGCCGTGCTGTTCATCGGCGCCATGCTGGGCCAGGAGGTGCGTCTCGGCCTCTCCGCCGCCGACATGGTGCTGCTCGTCACCACGCTTATGGTATGCAAGGTCACCTTCAGCAGCGGCCGCACCAATGTGCTGCACGGCGCTACCCACCTGGTGCTGTTCGTGGTTTATCTGTTCCTGATGTTTGAACACGAATAACCCGCGCCAGCCAACACCAGCAACGACAAGACCGCCCGATGGGCGGTCTTTTGCTATGAGCCGAATGGAGGGGCTTAGAGGCTGGGCAGCACACCGACCGGGATCAGGTCGTTGTAACTCGCCCTGGCCAGCAGCGCAGCCGCCGCCTCTATGTCCGGCGAGAAGTACCTGTCCTTGTCGTAGAAGCTCACCTCTGCCCGCAGCCGGCCCTTGGCCTGCTCCAGCAGCGCTGTGGTGCGCAGCGGAGCACGGAAATCCAGCCCCTGGGCCGCCGCCAGCAGCTCCACCGCCAGAATGCCGCGGGTGTTCTCCGCCATGTCCGCCAGTCGGCGAGCGGCAAAGGTGGCCATGGAGACATGATCTTCCTGGTTGGCGGAGGTGGGCAGACTGTCCACCGAGGCCGGATGAGCCAGGCTCTTGTTCTCGGAGGCGAGCGCCGCCGAGGTGACCTGGGCGATCATGAAGCCCGAGTTGACGCCGCCGTTGTTGACCAGGAAGGCGGGCAGGCCCGACATGCGGGAATCGATCAGCAGCGCCATGCGGCGCTCGGAGAGCGAGCCGATTTCGGCGATGGCCAGGGCCAGGTTGTCGGCGGCGAAGGCCACAGGCTCTGCATGGAAGTTGCCACCGGAGAGGATCTCCTCATCCTCGGCGAACACCAGCGGGTTGTCGGAGACAGCGTTGGCCTCGCACACCAGCACCTCGGCGGCGTGGCGGATCTGGGCCAGACAGGCCCCCATCACCTGGGGCTGGCAGCGCAATGAGTAAGGATCCTGCACCTTCTCGCAGTTGTGATGGGACATGCCGATCTCGCTGCCATCCACCAGCAGGTGACGATAGCAAGCCGCGGCATCGATCTGGCCACGCTGACCGCGCACCTCATGGATGCGGGCATCGAACGGACGACGACTGCCCAACGCCGCCTCCACACTCATGGCACCTATGGTGATGGCGCCGGCGAACAGATCTTCGGCGTGGAACAGGCCTTCCAGCGCAAACGCCGTGCTGGCCTGGGTACCGTTGAGCAGGGCCAGTCCCTCCTTCGGCGCCAATGAAATAGGCTCGAGACCCGCGATCTTCAGCGCCGTGGCGGCGTCCATCAGCTCGCCTTTGTGGCGCGCCTTGCCTTCACCAATCAATAAACAGCTCATATGGGCCAGCGGAGCCAGATCGCCGGAGGCACCGACGGATCCCTTCTTCGGCACCACCGGATAGACTTCGGCGTTGATGAGGGTCATCAGCGCCTCAAGCACAGTCAAGCGGATGCCGGAGAAGCCCCGCGCCAGGGAGTTGACCTTGAGTACCATCATCAGCCGCACGGTGGCGTCATCCATGTAGGTACCGATGCCGGCAGCGTGGGAGAGCACGATGGAGCGCTGCAATTCGTCGAGCTGCTCCACCGGAATGCGGGTGTTGGCCAGCAGGCCAAAGCCGGTGTTGATGCCATACACAACGCGGTTTTGCTCGATCACCTTGGTGACCACGGCTGCGGAGGCGCGGATCCCGGGCAGCGCGGCCGGATCCAGGCTGAGATGGACCGGCTCGCGGCTGACGCGGCGCAGGGTGTTGAGGCAGAGCTTGCCCGGTAACAGATTGAGTTCAAACATCTTATTTAACCCCTTTGGCCGTTGCGGTCAGCATCGGCAGATCCAGTTTCGCATCAACGGCACAATTGATGGCAATCTCGTAACCCGCATCCGCATGGCGCATCACGCCGGTGGCCGGATCGTTGCGCAGCACGCGGCCGACGCGTCTGGCGGCGTCATCGGTGCCGTCACAGACGATCACCACACCCGAGTGCTGGGAGAAGCCCATGCCCACGCCGCCACCATGGTGCAGCGACACCCAGGTCGCGCCACCGGCCGTGTTGAGCAGGGCATTGAGCAGCGGCCAGTCGGAAACGGCATCGGAGCCATCCATCATGGATTCGGTCTCGCGATTCGGGCTCGCCACCGAGCCGGAATCCAGGTGGTCGCGGCCAATCACGATCGGCGCCTTCAGCTCGCCATTTTTCACCATCTCGTTGAAAGCCAGACCGAGGCGCACCCGATCCTTGACCCCGACCCAGCAGATCCGCGCCGGCAGGCCCTGGAAGGCGATGCGCTCGCGGGCCATGTCGAGCCAGTTGTGCAGGTGGGGATCGTCCGGGATCAACTCTTTGACCTTCTGATCCGTTTTGTAGATATCTTCCGGATCGCCGGACAGCGCTACCCAGCGGAAGGGACCAATCCCTTCGCAGAACAGCGGGCGAATGTAGGCAGGCACGAAGCCGGGGAAATCGAAGGCGTTTTTCACCCCTTCTTCCAGTGCCATCTGGCGGATGTTGTTGCCGTAATCGAGGGTCGCCGCGCCACGGGATTGCAGGGTCAGCATGGCTTCCACCTGACGGGCCATGGAGTGACGTGCCGCCTGGTTCACTTCCTGGGGCGCGGATTTTTGCAGCTCGCGCCACTTAGGCAAGCTCCACCCTTGCGGCAAGTAGCCGTGGATCGGGTCGTGAGCCGAGGTCTGGTCGGTCACCACGTCCGGGGTGATGCCACGGGCCACCAGCTCGGCAAAGACATCGGCGGCGTTGCCGAGCAGGCCGATGGAAACGGCGGTGCCGCTCTGTTTGGCTTCCTCGACCATGGCCAGCGCCTCATCCAGGCTGTGGGCCTTCTTGTCGACGTAGCGGGTCTTGAGGCGAAAATCGATGCGGGTCTCGTCGCACTCGACGGCGATCATGGAGAAACCGGCCATGGTGGCGGCCAGCGGCTGGGCGCCACCCATGCCACCCAGACCGCCGGTCAGGATCCAGCGCCCTTTGGGTTCGCCGTTGAAGTGCTGATTGGCCACCGCGAAAAAGGTTTCATAGGTACCCTGCACGATTCCCTGGGTACCTATGTAGATCCAGGAGCCGGCCGTCATCTGGCCGTACATCATCAAGCCTTTCTTATCTAGCTCGTTGAAGTGTTCCCAGTTGGCCCAGTGGGGCACCAGGTTGGAGTTGGCGATCAGCACCCGAGGCGCATCCTTGTGGGTCTGGAACACGCCGACCGGCTTGCCGGATTGCACCAGCAGGGTCTCGTCTTCCTCGAGCCGGGTCAGCACCTCGACAATCTTGTCGTAGCAGGCCCAGTTGCGGGCGGCGCGGCCGATACCGCCATACACCACCAGGGATTGGGGATGCTCGGCCACTTCCGGATCCAGGTTGTTCATCAGCATCCGCAGCGGCGCCTCGGTGAGCCAGCTCTTGGCGGTCAACGTGGTACCACGGGAGGCACGGATGACACGGCTCGGATCCTGACGGGGATCCAGGTGTTGCTCAGACATACACACTCCTTGTTTTATCAATGCAGCAGCATCGCGACCTGCCCTCGGCAGAGCGCTACTTGGTTAACTGATGGACCAGCCGGGCGGCCACGCGGGCGCTGCGGTTATCCTGATCCAGGTTCGGGTTGTACTCGGCCAGGTCGGCGAGCCGCAGCTTGCCGCTGGCCCGGATATGGGCGATCAGCGGTTCGATGACAGCCAGCTCGACACCGCGGGCGGCGGGAGCACTCACCCCCGGCATGACGGCGCCGGGCAAGACGTCGAGATCGATAGTCAGATAGAGGTGGTCACACTGGGCGATAAAGGCATCCAGTCCGTTCAGAAGCTCGGGCACTGCGGCCTGGGTCATGGCCTCATCCAGCGCATACCAGACCCCAAGTTCATCGGCGCGGACAAACAGCGCCTGCGTATTGGCGGTCTCGGCCACCCCCAGGCAGGCGTAATGGAAAGGCGTTCCCTGAACAGTACACTGCTCGGCGATCTGGAAGAAGGGAGTGCCGGAACTCGCCTGCTCTACCTTGCGGCGCAGGTCGAAGTGGGCATCGAAATTGATGATGCCGACCCGGCCCTGACCGGCCAGATGACGGTTGAGACCGCTCCAGCTGCCGAACGCCACCTCGTGACCGCCTCCCAGCACCAGCGGGAAGTGTCCCTCATCCAGCAGGCTCGCCACCCGCTCGGCCAAGAGGGCATGAGCGGCATCGAGATCGCCGTCGTCACAGGTCAAATCCCCGCTGTCATAGACGGGTCGGGTCAGATGCCAGGCACTGTTGGCCAGCAGCTTGCGGATCGCCAGCGGTGCGCCGGCGGCCCCCACGCGCCCCTTGTTGCGGCGCACCCCCTCGTCGCAGGCAAAGCCCACCAGGGCGACGCCGGGTTCGGCAGTACCGCTCAGCGGCCAGTCCTGCACCTTGTCGTGCCAGCGCAGGGCGAGCTCGCCATCTTCCGGATCCTGGCGCCCCTGCCAGACCGACATATGGGGCAAGCTGAACTTATCCATGAAGCGTCTCCTCCCCGTTGACGACCCGACTCACCAGCTGATCGACCCCGATGAGGTAACTCAGCTCGGCCGGGTTCGCGCAATTCCAGACCAGGAAATCCGCCAGCATGCCCACTCTCAACTGCCCCAAACGCTCCTGCTCGCCAAGTGCGCGGGCGGCGTTGCGGGTCACCCCGACCATGGCCTCGACCGGGGTCAGACCGAACAGGGTACAGGCCATGTTCATGGCCATGCGCAGCGACACAATCGGGGCAGTGCCCGGGTTGATGTCGGAGGAGACCGCCATGGGCACATGGGCCTTGCGCAGGGCGGCGATGGGGGGCAGCTTGGTCTCTTTCAGGAAATAGAACGCTGTGGGCAGCAGGGTGGCGACCACGCCACGGTGGGCCAGTGCCTGGATCCCTTCCTGATCCAGATGCTCCAGATGATCCACCGAGAGGGCACCAAAGTTGGCGGCCAGCGCACTGCCTCCCAGGTTGGAGAGCTGCTCCATGTGGCCCTTCACCGGCAGACCGTATTGATCCGCGGCCAGATAGACCTGCTCGGTCTGGGCCAGCGAGAAGCCGATGTGCTCGCAGAAAACATCCACCGCATCCGCCAGACCCGCCTCGGCAGCCGCCGGGATTATCTCCTGGCAGATGGTCTCGACCCAGGAGTCGGGATCGTCGCGATATTCGGGCGGCACCGCATGGGCCGCCAGCAGGGTGGTCTTGACCCGAATGGGCAGAACCTCCCCCAGTCGGCGGGCGACCCGCAGCATCTTGAGCTCATCTTCCAGGGTGAGGCCGTAGCCGGATTTGATCTCTACCGTGGTGACCCCTTCCCGGATCAGCGACTTGATCCTGGCAGCCGCCAGCGTGAACAGCTGCTCCTCGCTGGCGGCACGGGTGGCCCGCACAGTGCTGATGATGCCACCGCCCTTGCGGGCGATTTCGGCGTAAGGCACTCCCTGCTGGCGCAGTTCGAACTCTTCGGCCCGGCTGCCGGCAAAGATGAGGTGGGTGTGGCAATCAATTAGACCCGGGGTTGCCAGCTTGCCCTTCATATCCTGCCAGTGGGCAGGATAAGGGCCCTTGAGATCCTGCATGGGCACCAGGGCGTGGATCTTGCCTTCATGAACGCCGAGGGCGTGGGGTTCCAGCAGACCGTAGTCAGCCAGATCGGGGCGCAGGGTGGCGGGTGTCACGTTGAGCCAGACCCGCTCGCAGTTCAACAGTTCCTTGTTCATACCGACCTCTAAATGTATATACATTATCTTATATCCGATCTCTGTCAGGAAAGAAAGGATCAAGTTCACATCTTGATAACAGCGCTTTCATTAGAGTTTAAGCACAAAAAAGCCCACCATGAGGTGGGCTCTGCCAAAACAATATGTATATACAATTAACTGAGGCTGGTCTTGGAACTCAGCTTGTAGCGGGAGCCTGGCGAGAGCAGACGGGCATAGGAGACCAGATACCCTTCTGACCAGGTACGGCGGTGCAGCAACAGGCAGGGGGTATCGACCCGCACTTGCAGCAGACCGGCTTCACCGGCACTCGGCAACACGGCCTCTACCACATGCTCCATCTCGGAGAGAGGACAGACGTCCATCAGGTAGCGATTCGGGGTCTGCTGAGTGAAATCCTGCTCGCCATAACCGGGCAGACGCTCGGCATCGACGAAGCGCTCCTCCAGTTGCAGCGGCTCCCCATCGGCCTGATGGACGATGAGGCTGTGGAAGATGGCAGCACCGACTCTCAGCCCGAGCTGGACCGCCACCTTCTCGTCGGCGGCCTGGCGTTGCAGCCGGATCACCCGGGCGCTGTACTGGCTGCCCCGCTCGGCGATCTCGTCGGCTATGTTGCGAATGGCCAGCAAGGGCGACTCGGTACGCCTGTCCGCCACGAAGCTGCCGGAACCGGCGGTGCGTACCAGCCAGCCCTCGGCCACCAATTCGCGCAGTGCCTTGTTGACCGTCATGCGGCTCACGGCAAACTGCTCGCACAGGGCCGCCTCGGTCGGGATCCTGTCTCCCGCCTGATAGTGGCGTTCACGGATCCCGTCCAGGATGTGCTGCTTGATCTGAAGATAGAGGGCTGGCGCCAACGGCAGGCTCCTCAGCGACGGCGGTGGGGCGGACGCATGTCCGGCCAGGCGCGGTAAACATCGGGGATCTGATCCGGCCCGCTGATGCAGAGATCCAGATCGTGCAGCAGACCGTCCTTGATGCCATAGATCCAGCCATGCACCGCCAGCTCCTGCCCCTTGCGCCAGGCGTTCTGGATGATGGTGGTGTGGCAGACGTTGGCTACCTGCTCGGCCACGTTCAGCTCGCACAGGTAATCGAAACGCTCGTGCTCATCTTCGATGGCATCCAGCTGTTCGCGATACTTGAAGTAGACATCCTTGATGTTGCGCAGCCAGTTGTCGATGAGCCCCAGCTCCTGGTTCTGCATCGCCGCCTTGACGCCACCGCAGCCATAGTGGCCGCAGATGATGATGTGCTTCACCTTGAGCACCTCGACCGCGTATTGCAGCACCGAGAGGCAGTTGAAATCGGTGTGCACCACCAGATTGGCAACGTTGCGGTGGACGAACACATCCCCCGGCAGCAAGCCCATCAGCTGGTTGGCGGGAACCCGGCTGTCGGAGCAACCGATCCAGAGGTATTCAGGGGCCTGCTGGGCGGAGAGGGTAGCGAAGAAATTCGGATCCTCGGCCTTGATCCGTTCCGCCCACTCGCGGTTGTTGGTAAACAGGTCGTTCAACAGTTTCACTATCTGCTCTCCCTACTGTGGCAGTGGCGGCAACATAACATAGACAAGGGTAACCAAGGCAAGGCCGACCAGATACTCGCGAAACAAAAACAGGGCCATCAGGCCCTGTTTTTGTTTGGGAGGCATCAGGCCTCCATGGCGTCTTTCAGCTTCTTGAGTGCGTTCTTCTCAAGCTGACGCACCCGCTCGGCGGAGACACCATAGGTGTCGGCCAGCTCCTGCAGCGTGGTCTTGCTGTCATCATCGAGCCAGCGGGCACGGATGATGTGCTGACTGCGCTCATCCAGAGTGGCAAGGGCCGAACTCAGGCGACGGGTCGCGTGATCGTCCCAGTTGTCGTTCTCAATGGTGGCAGCCAGATCGGAGGATTTGTCTTCCAGATAATGGACGGGGGCAAAACCGCCTTCGTCTTCATCATCACCGACCAGATCGAACGCCTGATCGTAGTTGCTCATGCGCGCTTCCATCTCGGTCACGTCGGTCGGGGAGACCCCCAACTCGGCGGCGACGGCCTGCACTTCGTCATGGCTGAACCAGCCCAGACGCTTCTTGGATTTGCGCAGGTTGAAGAAGAGCTTGCGCTGGGCCTTGGTAGTGGCCACTTTTACCATGCGCCAGTTGCGCAGGACATACTCGTGGATCTCGGCCTTGATCCAGTGCACGGCGAAGGAGACCAGTCGCACTCCGACGGTCGGGTCAAAGCGCTTGACCGCCTTCATCAGGCCGATGTTGCCTTCCTGAACCAGGTCAGCCTGGGGCAGACCGTATCCGGCATAACTCTTGGCGACGTGAACGACAAAACGCAGGTGCGACATGACCAGCTGACGGGCAGCCTCGAGATCGCCACCCTGCTGCAAACGCTCAGCCAGCTCACGCTCTTCCTCTGCGGTCAGCACAGGAATCGAATTTACTGCCTGGATATAGCCTTCCAGACTACCTTGCGGAATCAGAGCCATAGTGCGTTGCAATGAAGTTCCCATTTTTTACCTCTTTCTTTTCAATCGAACCAGTCTAACACCCTGAGAGGGTCTGTCTACTGACCGGATATCATTCTGCGGCCCACATCAAACACTGTGCCCAGTTTGAACTCGGGCTATCTTAGGGCGGCAGGATGAATCATGAATGAACAGTCAAAAAAAGGGGGTCACAATCAAGGACCCCCGAAAAGTAGCATGCTAAGTCCATTGTTGCGGAGCTCGCAACCTTCACATGCTTGCCAAGTCAGACGAGCAAGGCAGAGGGGCCACACCCGTATAAGTTCTTCAGCACTTGTAGACTGCTTATAAATCAGAAGGTTCACCGGATCCAGAGCAGATCCTGAAGATAGCTGTTAATCAGATTACTCCGAGAACAGTGGCCGAGCCAGAAACGGCCACTCTTTTACTTGATCCAGCTCTCAAAATCCAGCGCTTTGAAACGCTGATAAATTAATCAGGATGGTTCTATGTCACGAATGTGCCGATGTACCGAGAACCAGGAGGCGATCAGCCCCAGCAAGGCACCCAGCAAGACCAGATTGATCCCGTCTATCGCCCCCATGCCCACCAGCCGGAAATTGCTGTTGTAGAGCCCGGCCAGCTCCTTCACCACACCCTCGCTCCAGATCACCATGACTTCGGTCAACCACCAGGCCAGCATGCCGCCGATGACCCCGAACCAGATACCGGTATAAAGGAAGGGACGATGGATGAAGGCGTCAGTCGCCCCCACCAGCTTGAGCACTTCGATTTCTGAGCGCTGGTTGAGGATGTTCAGGCGCAGGGTATTGCCGACGATCAGCAGCACAGCCGAGAGCAACAGCACGGCGATGCCTGTGATGGTATGGCGCAGCAGGTTCATGATCCCCTGCAACCGGGTCAGCCACTGCAGATCCAGCTTGCCCTGCTCAACCCCGTCTTCATTGTTAAGCTTGCCGAGCAGCTCGGCGGCCCCTTCCGGATTCTGCCAGCGAGGATCCGGAATGACGCTCAGCACGGGCGGTAAGGGGTTGCTGTCCAGATAGTCGAGGGCATCGCCGAAGCCGGAGATCTCGCGAAACTCTTTCAGCGCCTCCTCCCGGCTCATGTAGGTGACGGATTCCACCTCGGGATAGAGCAGGATCCGCTGCTTCATGTCGAGAATGCTCTGCTCTGGCAGATCCTTGCGCAGATAAAGAGAAATCTGGGAGCTGGTCTGCCAGCTGCCTTCCACCACTTCGGCGTTTTTCAGCAAGACGTGGAAGCAGGAGGGCAATGCCAGACTGACGCCGAGCACCGCCAGGGTCATCAGGGAGGCGAGCGGATTGCGCCACAACTCTCCCAGGCTGGCAAACGCCTGACGGACGTGATCAACCCCGTACATCATCAGACGGCGCAGCGGTGGCTGTTTATGGCGAACGATAGCCATCAGAGCTCTCCCCCGTGTCGAATATCGGCGACGTGATCCATCCACATGACCATCATCAGACGGCGCAGCGGCGGTTGTTTATGACGAACGATAGCCATCAGAGCTCTCCCCCGCCGAATACATGCGGCCTGCCTTGAGGGTCAGGGTGCGGTAGCGCATACGGGCAATCAGTCCCAGATCATGGGTCGCAATGAGTACCGAGACCCCGAAGCGGTTGAACTCCTCGAACAGCCGCATGATATCCATGGAGAGCTGGGGATCCAGGTTGCCGGTCGGCTCATCCGCCAGCAGCAACGGCGGCTTGTTGACGATGGCACGGGCGATGCCGACCCGCTGCTGCTCACCACCGGAGAGCATGCGCGGCTGGTAGCGCTCCTTGCCGAGCAAGCCCACCTTGTCCAGCGCCGCCGCAACCCGCTTGTTGATGTCTGCATGGCTGTAACCATCGATCACCAGCGGCAGGGCTACGTTGTCAAACACGGTTCTGTCCATCAGCAGCCGGTGATCCTGGAAGATCATGCCGATCTGGCGACGCACATAGGGGATATCCCCCCGCTTGATATGGCTGACATCGTCGCCGTGAAAGAAGACACGGCCATCGGTCGGTCGCTCCATCACGCCAATAAGCTTCAAGAGGGTACTCTTGCCCGCCCCCGAGTGCCCGGTCAGGAAGGCCATCTCCCCCTTGTGCAGGTGAAAGCTGACCTTCTGCAACGCCTGATGGCCGCCGCTGTATACCTTGCTGACCTTATCAAAACGAATCATAACGGACCCTGACATTGACATGCCCCGACCTGAGTCGGGGCATGTGGCGCTTACTCCTCGCGACTGAAGAGTGCCTCGATAAAGTCGTTGGCGACGAAGGGGCGCAGATCGTCGATCCCCTCGCCCACCCCGATATAACGGATCGGGATCTGGAACTTGTCGGCCACCGCGAAGATGACGCCACCCTTGGCGGTGCCATCCAGCTTGGTGAGGACGATACCGTCCAGACCCACGGCTTCGCTGAACAGCTTGGCCTGGCTCAGGGCGTTCTGACCGGTGCCTGCATCCAGCGTCAGCATGATCTCGTGAGGTGCTTCTTCATCGAGCTTCTTCATCACCCGCACCACTTTCTTGAGCTCTTCCATCAGATTGCTCTTGTTCTGCAGGCGACCGGCGGTATCGGCGATCAGCACGTCGGCACCGCGGGAACGGGCCGCCTCGATGGCGTCATAGATGACGGAGGCAGAATCGGCACCGGTATGCTGGGCGATCACGGGTATGTTGTTGCGCTGACCCCATACCTGCAACTGCTCGACGGCAGCGGCACGGAAGGTATCGCCGGCGGCCAGCATGACACTCTTGCCTTCGGCCTGGAACTGCTTGGCCAGCTTGCCGATGGTGGTGGTCTTGCCGACACCGTTCACCCCGACCATCAGGATCACATAGGGCTTCTTGCTGGTGTCGATCACCAGCGGCTGCTCGACCTGAGCCAGCATGGCGCCCATGTCCTGCTTGAGCAGGCCGTAGAGTGCCTCGGCATCCTTGAGCTGCTTGCGATCCGCATGCTGCACCAGGCCATCTATGATGCGACGGGTGGTATCGACCCCCAGATCGGCGGTCAGCAGCTGGGTTTCCAGCTCCTCAAACAGATCGTCATCGATCTTCTTGCCACTGAACAGGCCGAAGAAACCGGAACCGATATTCTCTTTGGTACGCACCAGACTACGCTTGAGGCGGGCAAAGAAACCCTCCCGCTGCGGCTTGTCCTGAGTGTCATCATCCACCTTGGCAGCCAGCGGCAAGGCAGCCAGTGCGGCGGCTTCAGCCTCCATCTCGGCAACCAGGCGAAGATCTTCCGCTCTCTGGGCCTCTTTGGCGATACGAGCCTCTTCGGCGGCCTGGGCTTCGGCGGCAATACGAGCCGCTTCTGCGGCTTGCGCTTCGGCAGCAACACGGGCGGCTTCTGCGGCCTGCGCCTCGGCAGCAACGCGAGCCGCTTCTGCGGCCTGCACTTCGGCAGCAACACGGGCCGCTTCTGCGGCTTGCGCTTCGGCAGCAACACGGGCCGCTTCTGCGGCTTGCGCTTCGGCAGCAACACGGGCCGCTTCAGCGACTTGCGCCTCGGCAGCAACACGAGCCGCTTCTGCGGCCTGTGCCTCGGCGGCAACACGGGCCGCTTCTGCGGCTTGCGCCTCGGCGGCAACACGAGCCGCTTCTGCGGCTTGCGCTTCGGCAGCAGCACGGGCGGCTTCGGCAGCCTGCGCCTCGGCAGCAACACGGGCCGCTTCTGCGGCCTGCGCTTCGGCAGCAACACGAGCGGTCTCGACAGCCTGTGCCTCAACGCGCGCTTGCTCGATCAGCAATTCGTTGACGATGACGGGTTCCAGTTCAGAGGCACACTCCTCCACGACCAGTGGAGCCACGTCCAGCTCAGTGGGAGGGCAATCGTCATCATGAAGTGGAGCGCCAGCATGCAGGGCATCATTTTGTGCGCTGGCCGGCAATTCATGCACCACGACCGGCGTAGTATCAGAAACGGGAGCGGGGGAAGCAGTGACCTCAGGCTCAGTGGTAACAGGGGTGGCTTGGGGTGTCTGTAGTTGGACAGCCTCAGCCTCTTCTTTCTTGCGGCCGAAACCCAGCCAGGAAAACAAACCTTTTGCCATCTAAAAAATACTCACTTCGTTGGCTGACTGCTAAGATAGCCGTCCCTCGGCGGGTCGGCATAAAAATGAACCGCCTTATACTACCACTTTATTTTCTGACGACGAAACGCGATGCCCAGAGTGAAACCCAGCCGTAACATCCCGAACAAAAGCCCGGCCCCGCAGGGGAAATCGGGCTTTGTAAGAATCATCAGCGGCCAGTGGAAGGGCCGCAAATTGCCGGTCAAGGATGTGGAAGGGCTCAGACCCACCACGGATCGCGTCAAGGAGACCATCTTCAACTGGCTGGCTCCCCGTGTGCGTGGAGTGCGCTGTCTCGATCTGTTTGCCGGCAGCGGCGGCCTGGGGCTGGAGGCGCTGTCGCGCTATGCCGAGCAGGTCACTCTGGTCGAGATGGACAAAGGTGCCGCCGACCAGATCAGAAAGAACCTGACCGCCCTTGGCAGCAGCAAGGGCCTGGTGATCCAGTCCGATGCCGTCAGTTGGCTGCAAGGCCCGGCCACCCCGTTCGACCTGGTGTTTCTGGATCCGCCGTTTCGGCGCGAGCTGCTGCCCCGGGTGTGCGATCTGCTGGAACAGCACGGCTGGCTGGCACCGGATGCTCTGATCTATCTGGAGCGGGAGAAAGAGATGGCCGACCTGGCGTTGCCCGCCAGCTGGCAACTGCTCAAGGACAAGCAGGCCGGTCAAGTCTGCTATCAACTCTATCTGCGGGACACCAAGAATGACGCTGCGGTTTAAATTCCGTGTAGGAAGGGGACTAGCGTTGGCCCCTCCCCGTCAATTTGGGCAACGACTCAAGGACAAGCAGGCCGGTCAGGTCTGCTATCAACTCTATCTGCGGGACACCAAGAATGACGCTGCGGTTTAAATTCCGTGTAGGAAGGGGACTAGCGTTGGCCCCTCCCCGTCAATTTGGGCAACGACTCAAGGACAAGCAGGCCGGTCAGGTCTGCTATCAACTCGATCTGCGGGAGGTGAGCAATGAAGCGGATGTTTAATCTGTTGGCGATGGGGCTGACCCTGTTCTTCTGGTTCGGCGTGCTGGTCAGTCTGGTGGCTCCGCTACCCGGCAAGCTGAATGATCTTTTGCCGATCTGCGGCCTGCTCATCGCCCTGGTCCACCTGGTGCAGGCCAGCATGGTCAAGTCTGCCTGCAAACCCTACTTCGTGGTCACCCGGCTCGAAGTCATACTGATACTGGTGTTCGGTGTCTTCGGCATGGCTGATATCCGCGCCCGACTCAAAGCCATCATAGAAGCCAAACAGCACGGTACAGATATCAACAGCGCCGACTGATGCCGGCACTGTCATGGTTCAGGAAGGGGTGCTGGTCACTCCTTCTCTTTTTTCCCCACACTGATACCCAGCTTGATCGACAACACGGCTAGCAGCAACAGCATCATGATGAGCGAGAAGAAATTGCTGCCAAGCTCGGGATACTGCACCTTGACCAGCGCCGCATGCCCGAACCCGCCGATGAAGAAGCAGAGCAGCATGCAAACCGGGGTATTGCCCTCCAGCGAGACATGGCGGTAGTGCTGATAGAGCTGATAAGCCGCCAGCACCAGGGCAATCATGGGAAAGAAGGAGAAGGGCACCGCAGGCTCGATCAGGGCCGACAAGGAAGCATCGCCACAAATACCAACGAGCAGGGCCAGCAGCAGGGGTTTCTTCGGGATCAGATTCTGGTCATGCATGGAGCTGTCCATCCTGTTGACTTAAGAGAGAGGTTCACGGCGCTTCTGGTTTTGAACCTCGGCGCCCATGGCGATCATTCGCAGCTGGCGTATGGTGCGATCTGACAAGGCCCGACACTCCTCGCTCGTCATGTCGAGCGCATCGGCACCGGCGCTGAAGACGATGGTCACCATGGCCTCGGCCTGGATGTAGGCCTCCTCCCGCGGAGCCCCCGAGGTCGCTTCAAGGTAGTCAGTCAGCTCGGCAATGAAGTGCTGGATCTCCCGTGCCACCGCCTGACGAAATGCAGCCGAGGTACCGGAACGCTCGCGCAGCAGCAGCCGGAAGATATTCGGGTTGTTCTCGACAAATTCCATGAAAGTCTGCACCGAGGTGCTGATAACACTGCCACCACCCGCGATGCGCTGGCGAGCCTGACGCATCAACTGGCGCAGGGTCAGGCCCCCTTCATCCACCAGCGTCAAGCCCAGCTCCTCCATGTCGCGAAAATGGCGATAGAAGGAGGTCGGTGCTATGCCGGCCTCCCGCGCTACTTCCCGCAAACTGAGGTTGGAAAAACTGCGATTGGCGCACAGTTGGCTGAACGCCGCATCGATCAGAGTACGCCGGGTTTTTTCTTTTTGTTGCGCGCGAATACCCACGAAAACAGTCACCTTCAGGTTATCGAGGCCAAATGATAACCCGAAGGCCGAGCCAGGATCAGGTTTGTCTCCTACTTTTTTACCATTGACCCGAATTCTTGCTACATGGAGAATGGCGCACAGCTGTTCGCTGAAAGGAACCGAGTGAGATGGAACGCCCACCTATCATCATGACCAACACCCTGCTGTTTGCCCTCTCCGGGCTGACCGCACTGATCGCCGTGCCCTGGTACGGTATGACCCATGGCTATGACCTCTGGCAGTGGAGCTGCTTCCTGCTGCTGTTCTGTTACAGCGGCATCTCCATCACAGCCGGTTATCACCGCCTCTGGTCGCACAAGGCCTACAAGGCCCACCGGATCCTGCAGTGGATCTTCGCCATCGGCGGCGCCCTCGCCCTGCAGAACTCGGCCCTGCACTGGTCTTCCGATCATCGCCGTCACCATCGCCATGTGGATGACAACCTGAAGGATCCCTACAGCGCGGGTCGCGGCTTCTGGTATTCCCACATTGGCTGGATGCTGCGCGAGTACCAACGCGAGATCTATAACGATTACAGCAACGTGCGGGATCTGCAGAACAACCCCATAGTTGCCTTCCAACACAAGCACTATCTGGCGCTGACCCTGGCCACCAATCTGGGCATTCCGCTGCTGCTGGGGCTTGTCCACGGCGATCTGCTCGGCATGCTGCTGCTGGCAGGGGTGCTGCGCATGGTGATGACCCACCACACCACCTTCTTCATCAACTCACTGGCCCACATCTGGGGCAGTCAGCCGTTTACTGACCGCAACACGGCAAGGGACAACGGCATCCTGGCCTTCTTCACCTTCGGCGAGGGTTATCACAACTTCCACCACCTGTTCGAAAACGACTACCGCAACGGCATCAGCTGGTGGCAGTTCGATCCCACCAAGTGGCTGATCCGCAGCGCCTCCTGGTGCGGGCTGGCCCGGGATCTGAGGTCCTGCCCGGAAGAGCGGATCGAACAGGCAAGACTTGAGATGCAACTCAAGCGCGCCCAGGCCAAATTGCGCAAACGCGAAGACAGGGAGCTGTGGCAGGCATTGTTGCAGGAAGAATACGACAAATTGAGCCAGCAGTTGCAGCACTACTATGCCAGCCGCAAATCCCTGCTGGAGCAGCGCAAACGCAAGGCGCTGGCCCGCTACGACAAGCTGAAACTGCAACTGGAGTATCGCAACCTGCACGACGGCTTCGTTGCCAGCAAGCGCAACTGGAGCCGGTTGCTGGCGGGCATCGCCTGAGTTACAGGCCCCGCCACAGCACACAGAGACCGCCAACCGGCGGTCTTTTTATGGGCACAAACTTGGGGTCTGGCCATAAAAAATGGGGTGACATTTCCATGTCACCCCCTCGCAAATAGCATGTTCCATATTGGAGTCCGGTCCTGCCGGGTTCTACCCTGTTTCTTGAGTTTCCGCTACCCATCCGAATCAGGTGCCTGCTGGAGCGATCCAACTGGCGGTTCCCTTCACGACCTTTTTCCACACGACGGACGAGCCGCCGTGTTTGTCCTTGCGATTGAAATATTACGCACTTAAATAAAATAAAAAACCGTTTTATTCAGTCTGCCATGCAAGCGACAGTGCGCTACCAGGATTCCTGCACAAGAACAATCTGATTAAAAACAATACGATAAGATAGAGTGTCGCCTTTGGATGGCAAACGTTATCCTCTAAGGCGCACAAGGCTTTACGAGATCTCGCACACGCTCACAACCAGCGCTGCAAGGGCAACCAGTCACTCATCTTCGCCAACAGCCGGCGCAGGGTTGAGTGAGGCGCAGCCACTGAATGAGCAGACAGCTGCTGCCAGTGCGTCAGCCACTGCTGCAGCTCGGCGCAAAGCGCTGGGCACTCGAGATGCAGCATCAATTCGGTATTGAGCATCAGGGATCGAGGATCCAGATTGAAGCTGCCAAGCAGCGCCTCCCCGTCCCCGATCAGGATCAGCTTGGCATGCAGGCTGAGGGTATCCCCCTCCAGCTCGGACAGCGTTATCCCCTGCCGGATCATCCAGGGACGATGACGCCGGTAAGCACCATACACCAGGGGTACATCCGTACTGGCCAGGGAGTTGGTGAGGATCTCGATATTCACCCCAGCCTGGCGCTGCTGCCTGAGCCGACGGCGCAACCCCCGGGTCAGGATCAGGTAAGGACTCACCAACCTCAGGGAACCCGCGTTGTCAGCCAGCTTGCGCCAGAGCAGGGGCGCCGTGGTCGGTCGCGACACCAGCCCCTTGCCGGGTCGGTCGAACCACACCTCGGCCCGCCCCTGATGCCAGGTCAGAGAGACGGGGTCGGCTTCGAACAGACTGGCAGGCAGATCGTAGACCGCGGCTACGTGCGGATCTGTCATTGTGAGCAGGAAGTCGTTCACCACTGTCACCTCGGCCCGCTGCAGGGGACGGCGCAACAGACGGCGGATCGGGTGACTCCAGCGGCTGCGCCAGAATTGGTCGAAGCCCTGTTCTGCCTGCTGGCAGACAGGGCCGCGGCAGGCGAGGTCCAGATCGACGAATCGGGGCGTACCGCCCAGCCCGAAGTAGCGGTCACCTATGTTGCGGCCACCGATCACTGCCTGGCTGCCATCCACCAGCAGCAACTTGTTGTGCATGCGGTGATTGATGCGGCGAAAGCTGAGCAACCCCTCCAGCAGCAGGGTCAGCGGACGCCAGCCCCGCAACCAGAACGGATTGAACAGCCGTACTTCTATGCCGGGCTGACGCGCGACTATCTCCAGAAAACGGTTGTCACCGGCATAAAGGTCGTCAATGAGCAGCTGTACCCGCACCCCGCGCCGGGCTGCGTGCAGCAACTCGGACAGCAACAGCTTGCCGCTGCTGTCCTCTTCCCAGCTGTAGTACTGGGCCTGGATCCGGCTGCGGGCGTTACGGATCAGCTGGCAACGCACCTTGAGTGCCAGTTCGGGCTGGTCGATCAGTGCAAACTCACCCGGGATCATGGCGTCATCTGCTTGTCATGGAGGAATGGCATAACGCTGGCTACAGGCCTCGTTGGAATGTGGATAAAGGAATTTACCATGGAACTCAGTGATCGCCCCGCCATCAGCTATCGACCGCAAGCAAGCCAGCCGGATCCCTCCCCGACCGGCCAGCTGACGCCCTGGTATCTGCATCACAGGGATCAGGGCTGGGAACCCTTTTCTTCTCCCGAGCAGCCCCACTAGATATCCCCCTGACCGGTGGGGTGATCAGGGCCGGGCCGCCTCTATGGCGGCCGCCTTGCCCTCCAGCTGTGGCAGGCTGAAGCGATAGGCCACATAGTACTTGTAGATGGTACTGACGTAGTTGATGGGGCCCTGCCCCACCTCGTTAGCCACCAGCTGCTCCACGTTGCCAAACCAGACGTTGGGATCCAGCCCGGCGGCTTGCGCCTTGGCCCTGAGTGCCTGTACCCGGTTCGGTCCGGCATTATAGGCAGCCAGTGCAAACAGGTGGCGATTGAGCTGATCCAGCGCAGGATCGTTGAAATAGGTGTCCAGGATCAGCCGCAGATAGCGGCAAGCCGCCTCTACATTGCCCTCCAGACTGGCTAACCTGGCGCCACGTATGCCCACCTCGCTGCCGGTACTCGGCAACAGCTGCATGATCCCCACGGCCCCACGTACCGAGCGCGCGCCGGTATTGAGCCCAGACTCCTTGTAGGCCAGTGCCGCCAGCATCAGCCAGTCCAGTTGATACTTGTCGGCATACTGCTCAAGCACCTTGCGGATGGTCGAGAGCCGCCCCATGGGATCGGGCGCCAGAATATTGCTCATCTGGTCGCTGCGCACCAGCAACTGGCGCAATGTCATGTCGTTGTAGAGGGAGTGCTTGCCCGTATCGGCCAGGTATCCGTTGACCGCCTTGAGCAGCTCGGGGCTGTTTTTACGCAGAGCCCAGGCACTGCGGCCATTATCCCGCAGCGGGATCAGCTTGTGGGCCCTGAGGCCGCTGATCATCCCAAGCCAGATGCGCCCCTTGAAGCTGTCGGTCACTGTGAGGGGGATAATACCTGCCGCCACCATCTCCAGCAGATCCACATCCTGCAGGTATTCGGGGACGGTTTCGATATAGATGGGGGGAAGCCCCAGCTCTCGAAACAACCAGTTGAGCTGGCGCAGACTCTCGTAATAACTGGAGCTGGCCCGCACCCAGACGCGCCGGCCGGAAAGCTGGGTGATACGGTTGAATGTCGGCAGAGCGTGCTGACTCACGATCCACTCTTCGATGGGGGTGATCACCGGATTGGAGAAGGCCACCTGCTCGCGCCGGGTCGGGGTCACCGTCATGTTGGCCGCCACCAGATCGCCACGCCCCTCTGTGAGGTAGTCCAGCAGCTTGTCCTGGCGCACCGGTATGTAGATGATCTTGAGCTTGATCTGCTCCCTGGCGAGGTAGGTCTGGTTCAGCCAGCGCTCGAAACCCTGCAGCTGATTGACCAGAATGCCGTGCTGGGCGCCTTTATCGAGAAAAAAGAAACCCCGCTCATAGACCACCAGGGCCCTGAGTTCTTTCTTTTGCAGTATATGTTCGAGATCCCCGGGTTGGGGCAAGCGCTGTGGCTTGAGGTCCGCCGCCAGCAGAGGAAGACAGCAGAGGGCCAGCAGGCCCCAGATCCATCGCTGCATCATGATGTAATCGCCTTCTGTGGACCAGGTTGCGCCGGACTGTTGGTCAGCAGGATAAGTCGTTATAGAA
This sequence comes from Aeromonas sp. 9A, assembly GCF_963900955.1. Lineage (NCBI taxonomy): Bacteria > Pseudomonadati > Pseudomonadota > Gammaproteobacteria > Aeromonadales > Aeromonadaceae > Aeromonas > Aeromonas sp. 9A. The sequence continues at coordinate 282,556 of NZ_CAWRFG010000001.1, read as the reverse complement.
GGTGGGATTCACGGCAGAGATCTCGCCGCGTCATCATGTGTACGCCTTCTGTTGGCCGACTCCCGCCGGGCAAACCGTCTGTGGGATAACTAACTATAGAACGCAGACCCACAGCAGAAGGGTCAACACGGCAGGCGAACCCGCCGTGTCACTACCGGGCTCAGATAGAGCGGGCGCGCAGCTCGAAAATCAGCTTTTCGGCGGTGCAGGTGAATTGCAACCGGGCCTTCAGGATCACGCCGCTGGCACCCTGGCTCAGCTCGCTGCTGATCATGGCTTCGGCAGTCACCTGCTTGGCCAGCGCTTCATAGGCCGCCAGCTTGGCGCGGGCATCGGCTTCTGTTGCAGCTTCGATCACCAGCTCCATCAGATCGTCACCTTCACCAATGATGGTGCCGATCTCGGCAAAACAGCCGCAGCTGTCGCAGGTTTCGTTCAATTCAACTTTCTCGTCTACAGACATACTTCCACTCCTACTTATTTCGGATGATTGGCATCGTCACGCAAGGCGTTACGAAAATCCCTGATGGCGGTGCCCAGATCCTCACCGGCGCCGGCCAGGCGTTTGCTGCCAAACACCACGACCACCACCACGAGCAGGATCAACAAATGCCAGATATGAATTCCACCGAGTCCCATAGGGATACTCCTGACTGATAGATACGCTTTGTTTGTATCAAAAGAAGGCGCAAGGATTGTTGGGCAAAATCAAGACAGGTGCAAGTTTGCAAATAAATCACCAAAAAAATACGGCGACCCAGGGTCGCCGTATGAATTGATGCTACTTGTCCCCTCAACCGCTACATCCTGTACCAGCCGCCATGAAGGCGAGAGACGAACCGAGCATAGGGTCGCCAAGATATGAAAACAAATGGTATAAATTCATCTAAGAATTGAAAAGGATTCATATCATGTTGTTGGAACAGCTGGGGCGTATCGACCTCAATCTATTGATTATCCTGCAAGTTTTGCTGGAAGAGCGAAATGGTAGCCGGGCAGCCCGTCGCCTGCATCTGAGCCAGTCTGCCGTCAGCAAGGCCCTGGGGCGCCTGCGGGAAACCTTCGACGATCCCCTGTTCGTGCGCTCCGCCTACGGGCTGGAACCCACGGCCCGCGCTCTGGTGCTACAACAGCAACTGCAACCCATACTGCTGTCCCTGGACAACCTGATCCAGCCACCGGATTTCGATCCGGCCAGCACAGAGCGGGAGTTTGTGATCGCCAGCATGGACAGCGCCTTCACCCTGTTTGCCCCGCTCTATTTGAGCGAGCTGAAACGCCAGGCACCGGGCATACGGCTGCGCTACGAGGAGTGGACCGAGAACAGCCTGACCGAGATGAGCCAGGGTCAGGTGGATATTGCCTTCACGGTGCGGGAGAACTGCATCAGCTCGGACTTTCGGCTCGATACCCTGCCCAACGCCATCTGCCAGCGGCTGCTCGCCATCGATGATCTCACCTGTCTGGTGCAGCACGATCACCCTGCCCTGCACGAACCCGAATGGGACCTCGCCCGCTACCTGGCCTATCCCCATGTGCAGACCTATTGCGAGGGACGGGATCGCTGGATGCTGGATCACAAGCTGGCGGGGATGGATCTCTACCGCCGGATTGAGGCAACCGTGCCCTCGTTCGAGGCCGCGCTGCGGATGGGCATGCACTCGGACATGATAGTGACCCTCTCCAGACTCTATGCACGCCACGCCACCCAGGTCTATCCGCTGGTGCCGCTGCCGCTGCCCATTGCACTCGACAGCATCTCCCACCTGCTCATCTGGCATCAGCGCCACGAAGAGGACCCGGGCCACCGCTGGTTACGGGAGACACTGCTCGCCCTCATCATGAGCAAGCTGGAACCCTCGGCAACCGAGCCGTCCTGACTATCAGCGCCGAGCAAGAGAACGCCCGGCCTTCCTCATCATGAGTGAGCCGGATACCGCCGCCAACGACTGGCCTGATGATCAGTGTTGGCGAGGGGAGAGCCTGACCGTCAACCCTGACCCGTCACCGCCAGATAGTGGTGGACACCGTCCAGCAGCATCTGCACCGCAATCATCACCAGCAGCATGCCCATCAGGCGCTCCACGGCTGTGAGTCCTCGCTCACCCAGCAGCTTGTTGAATACCTCGTAGAACATCAGGATCACTGCGCTGGCACCCCAGGCCATCAACAGGGCCAGCGACCAATCCGTCATCCGGGTCGGCTCCTGGTTTGCCAGCAGCAACAGGGAGGCAAGAATGGAAGGACCGGCAATCATGGGGATGGCCATGGGCACCAGGAAGGGCTCCTCGCCCGCCGCCAGCCCGGTCACCCCACCCTCGCTCGGGAAGATCATCTTGATGGCGATGAGAAACAAGATGATGCCGCCTGCGATACTCACCGCTTCCTGGCGCAAATTGAGGAAATTGAGGATCTGCTGACCGGCAAACAGGAAGGCCATCATGATGGCCAGCGAAAACAACAGCTCCCGCATCATCACCTTGCGCCGTCGCTTGGGATCGATATGGCGCAGGATCGACAGGAAGACCGGCAGGTTACCCAGCGGATCCATGATCAGAAACAACATGACGGCAGCGGAGAAAGTGTCCATACGATTCCAGGGCAATGCCCGGGCCAAGCCTTCGGCAGAGAAAAACAGGAGGAAATACTAACAAAGGGACAGAGATTCGGCGAGCACCAAGGATGTGCCCGCCGTGAAGGTCAACCGTGGTTGCAGATCTTGTCGGCGTGGGTCTGGAAACCCTGCGCTGATTCGATGAACTTGCCGCGCTGTGCCAGGAAGGCGATCAGCGCCTCGGCATCCATCTCGCTCGCGCTGCAGGTATGAAAACGGGCATCGGCACCGAAGTGCTCATCGATCGCCTGCTTGAGGCTGGCACGGGTAAATTGCCCCCCTTGTGCCAGCATCATCTCCATCACCTCGTGACCGTGTACCGATTGAGTCATAGCAAACCTCATTAATAAACATATTTAATGCCTATTAAATCCTGCGCCGAAGGGGGTGACCTTGATATAGGCCAATAAATTGCCGATTTCCCTCATAGCAAGCTGGTCGTGAGTACCGCTTTGTCGATAATGTGGCAACCTGACAAGGGGATGGCTACACTAACGCCCCTTTTTGCCATCGCAGACAGAATATAAGGACATTGGCGTCATGCTGTTCCATGGATTGGCTTTCAAGCCCTGGCGGATCTGGACCCGCCGTCCCCTTTGGTTGAAGACCCTGATCGGCATGTTGACGGGGATCGGGCTGGGACTCGGCTTCAGTGAACAGGCGTTGCAGCTCAAGCCCCTTGGCGTCCTGTTCGTCAACACCATACAGATGCTGATGGTGCCGCTCATCTTCTGTTCTGTCATCGCCGGCCTCACCTCCCTGCTCAAGGGCAAGAGCCTGGATCGGATCGGCAGCAAGGCCATAGGCCTCTATCTCTTCTCCACCGCCATCGCCATCTGCATCGGTCTGATGATGGGCTGGCTGCTGGAACCCGGCATGGGCGCCAACATGGGGCCCTATGAGCGGGTCGGCATGGCGGAACAGCCAACCCTGGCCAGCGTGCTGAGCCATCTGGTTCCACGCAACCCTGTGCAGGCCATGGTGGATGGCAAGATACTGCAGGTGATCGTTTTTGCGGTCGCCCTCGCCCTCGCCCTCAACGCCACAGGCCGACGCGGTCGCCCCGCCATCCTCTTCTTTACCTCGCTGGCGGAGGGAATGTTCAAGCTGACCCAGATGGTCATGGCGCTGGCACCCTACGGCGTCTGCGCCCTGATGGCCTGGATGACGGGCAAATACGGGGTGAGTCTGCTCTTGCCGCTGCTCAAGGTTATCGGCGCCGTCTATCTCGGCTGCCTGCTCCATGTGCTTGGCGTCTATAGCAGCCTGCTCATCCTGCTGGCGCGGCTCAACCCGCTTCACTACTTCAAGAGCATCGTCGATGCCCAGGCCGTGGCCTTCACCAGCAGCTCCAGCAGCAGCACACTGCCCATCAGTCTGGCCTGCGCCGAGAAACGGCTCGGGGTCTCCCCCGCCATCACCGCCAAGGTGCTGCCCATCGGCGCCACCATCAATATGGACGGCACCGCCCTCTACCAGGGAGTCACAGCCCTGTTCGTGGCCCAGGCATTTGGCGTGGATCTGCACATGGTGGATTACCTGACCATCATCAGCATCGCCACCCTGGCCAGTATCGGTACCGCAGGCACACCGGGTACAGGGCTCATGTTGCTGACCCTGACGCTCACTGCGGTAGGGTTGCCGCTGGAAGGGGTAGCCCTCATCGCCGGGATCGACAGGATCCTCGACATGGCGCGTACCACGGTCAACGTGTCCGGCGATATTCTGGTGTCCGTGCTGATTGCTCGCAGCGAGAAGGAGCTGGATCTGGCGACCTATCACGACGCCAGCGCAGGAGATGATATCGACTTCACCCTGCGCTGAGGCAGGGTGAGGGATTAACTATCGTGGGGATCGTGATGACAGCGCCAGCAGACCTCAAAGTTGGCTCCGTTCTCCTCCCCGCACTGACCGCAGAGCCAGCCATTGCCCTGGCGCTGCTGATAACGTTCGATGACCCGTCCTGCCTTGCTGCGATCCTGCTCCCGCACCATCAGGGTCACCTGCAACAGATCCACCGGCAGATCGCCCAGCGCCCCCGACAGGGCCTCGCCGTTGAGTCGCACCAGTACCCCTTCCACTTCCAGCGCCCCTTTCAGGGCATGGGCCTCCAGCGAATGGGAAGCCCGATAAAGATTGATCCATTGATCCATGCCTTCCCCCTGCAACCGCTTGTTGATGCCATGTCTAGCTGGCACCATGCCCCTCTTCCATCCTCGGGATCGAACCTGGATCCCATGATCCAGTCTTCCCCGTCCCCTGACCTGCCTGTCACAGCAAGTTGTCTATCCCGTAATCCGCCCCCTGCGCCACCATAAAATCGATAAAGGCCCGCAACTTGCGCGGCATCAGCCGCCGCTCCGGGAACAACAGATAAATCGGCACCTTGGGCTGCTGCCACTCGGGTAGCAGGGGCACCAGGGCGCCGCTGGCAAGCTCCTCATGGCAAAGCATGGCGGGCAGGGAGGCGAGCCCGAGCCCCGCCTTCGCTGCCTCTCTGGCACAGGTTATATTATTAACCCTAAAGCGGGAGGGAGGGTCAACCAGCACCTCTCTTCCATCCAGCTCGAAGCACCAGTGCGAAGCCAGAAACCCGCTGCTCACCGCCACCCTTTCATGGCGCACCAGATCCTCGGGATCAGTGATGGCCGGACTGCGGGCCAGATAATCCGGGCTGGCACACAGCAGCCGTTCCGTGCTCCACAGCCGCCGCGCCGCCAGGTTGGAGTCGCTCATGTCGCCGATGCGCACTATGGCATCCAGCCCCTCGTTGATGGGATCCACTATGCGATTGGTCAGCTCCAGCTCAACCTGCAGCCCCGGATAAACTTGCAGAAATTTGGCCACCAGCCGACCCACCACCAGCTGCCCCGTCTCGATGGGTACCGCCAGCTTGAGAATGCCGGTCACCTCCTGCTGGCTGGCGCTCACCATCAGCTCGGCCTGAGCCAGCTCATCCACTGCCTTGCTGCAGCGCAGATAGTATTGCTCACCGGCCTCGGTCAGGGTGAGCTGACGGGTTGAGCGGTAGAGCAGTCGTACGCCGAGGCGCTGCTCCAGCTCTGCGATGCGGCGACTCACGGTCGCCTTGGTCATGCCCAGATCCTGGGCAGCCCCAGTAAAGGAGCCCTTGTCGACGATCCGCACCAGGATCAAGGCAGCGTTCAGATCCATTGTTGCACCAGTGAAACTGTATATCTCATTAATGGATACTAATCGAAACAGTTGGCCAGTGTTAGCCTGCGCTGCTTAAGTTCAGGAATCCCCAAAATGAGCCAACACAAGAAAATCCCCCTGCTGGCCGCCATGGTGCTGGCCCTGCTCGGCCTGCTGTTCGCCGGTTACTGGTATCTGCATGGCCGCTATTTCGAGAGTACCGACAACGCCTACCTGCAGAGCGAAGTGACCGGGATCGGATCCAAGCTGCCCGGCTACATCAGTGAGGTGCTGGTCACCGACAACCAGGCGGTGAAGGCCGGTCAGCTGATCGCCCGACTGGACGATCGGGAGTACAAGACCAGGGTGGCCGAGGCCGAGGCTGACCTGCACCTCAATCAGGCAACCGCCGAGAATCTGGCCGCGACCCGGACCCAGCAACTGAGCCTGATCCGTCAGGCCGAGGCCAAGGTCGCCTCCGCCAATGCCGAGCAGGTGCGCGCCAGACAACAGGTGCAAAGGGTCAGCCAGCTCAACCAGCGCCATTACAGCTCGCAAGACAGCCTGGATGAAGTGCGGGCCGGACTGCAGGTCAATCAGGCGCAGGAACAGGAAGCCAGGGCCGCCCTGCAGGCCGCCCGTGAACGGCTGCTGGTGCTGGATGCCGAGGCCAAGCAGAATCAGGCCAGGCTGGCATTGAGCGAGGCGCAGCTGGAACAGGCCAGACTGGAGCTGAGCTACACCGAGTTGCGGGCACCGGCTGACGGCATCATAGGAAAGCGCAGCCTGCGGGCAGGGCTCTACGTTCAGTCCGGCATGCAGGTCGCCAGTCTGGTGCCGCTGCAACAGGTATGGGTCGAGGCCAATTTCAAGGAGACCCAGCTGCACCATATGCAACCGGGCCAGAAGGTCAAAGTGATCCTTGACGCCTATCCGGATCAACCGGTCGAGGGGATCATCGACAGCCTGGCCCCCGCCACCGGCGCCAGGTTCGCCCTGCTGCCACCGGAGAATGCCACTGGCAACTTCACCAAGATAGTGCAGCGGGTACCGGTCAAGATCCGCATCCCCGAGCCGGGTGCCCTGGCAGGCAAGCTGCTGCCGGGCCTCTCCACCGAGGTGATAGTGGATACCCGTGATCCTGCCGCCCTGATGGCAGCCAACTGATGGAACCCATTCCACGTCGCAACTGGATAGCCGTCATGGGGGGCCTCATTGGCGCCTTCATGGCCATCCTCGACATCCAGATCACCAACGCCTCCCTGAAGGATATTCAGGGGGCCCTGTCGGCCACCCTGAGCGAGAGCTCCTGGATCTCCACCTCCTATCTGGTGGCGGAGATGATCGCCATCCCCCTGAGCGGCTGGCTGAGTCGGGGTCTGAGCGTGCGTCGTTACCTGTTGTGGACCACGGGGGCCTTTATCGTCGCCTCCGTGCTCTGCTCGTTCAGCTGGAACCTCACCAGCATGATCGTCTTCCGGGCGCTGCAGGGTTTCACCGGCGGCGCGCTGATCCCAATGGCCTTCTCCCTTATTGTCAGCCTGCTGCCGCTGCACAAGCGAGCGACCGGCATGGCACTGTTCGGCCTCTGTGCCACCTTCGCTCCCGCCATAGGCCCGACTTTGGGCGGCTGGCTGACGGAGCAGCTCTCCTGGCACTACATCTTCTACCTGAACGTACCGCCCGGCCTGCTGGTGATGGCCATGCTGGCCCATGGTCTGGACAAGAAGCCGGTCGACTGGACCGTGATCAAGCAGGTGGATCTCATCGGCATCATCACAATGGCGATGGGACTGGGTCTGTTGGAAGTGGTGCTGGAAGAGGGCAACAGAGAGGACTGGTTTGGCTCGAGCTTCATAGTGCGGCTCACCGTCATCTCTGTGGTGGCCCTGGTGTTCTTCGTCATCAGCCAGCTGCTCAGACGCCATCCGCTGGTCAACCTGCGGCTGCTGCACAACCCGCGCTTCGCGCTGGCCTGCTTTGCCTATCTGGTGCTCGGCATGGCGCTGATGGGCTCCATCTATGTGCTGCCGCTCTACATGGCGCAGATCCACAACTACAACGCGCTGGAAATCGGTGAGGTGCTGATGTGGATGGGGCTGCCCCAACTGCTGGTGTTGCCGCTGGTGCCCAAGCTGACCCACAAGATAGACCCGCGCTATCTGGTGAGCTTCGGTTTTCTGGTCTTTGCCATCAGCTGCTTCATGAACATGAACATGAGTGCCGACTACGCCGGCCCCCAGCTTATCCAGTCGCTGATAGTGCGGGCCCTGGGTCAACCCTTCATCATGGTGCCGCTCTCTCTGGTGGCGACAGCCAGCCTGAGTCACGACGAGATCCCCTCCTCCTCGACCCTGCTCAACGTGCTGCGCAACCTGGGGGGTGCCTTTGGCATCGCCATCATAGCGACCCTGATCGACAACGACACCCGCGTCCATGTCAGCCAGATCAGCAGCACGCTGGCCGCCAGCAGCATAGAGGGGCAGAGCTACCTGCTGCAGCTGGCCCGGAGCATGATGGCGCAGGGCTCGGGTCCCGAGCTGGCCCAACAGCAGGCCCAGGCCATGCTGTCGAACACCATCAGCCGCGAGGCTGCCATCATGGCTTACAACCAGGTGTTCTATGTGATGGGGATCTTCCTGCTTATCGCCAGCGCCCTGATGCTGCTGCTCAAGCAGCCAGCCCCCAGAGCGGCCGATGCCGAACCGCTCGAGGCATAGCCAAGGCGTAAAAACAGACACAAAGAATGGGCCAACAGGCCCATTTTTCTTGCCGGTGATCAACTGCAAGTGACGAAAGAGACCGGCTCCTCTTCACCCCGCCAGAGAGGCTGCGATCAGAAACTGGGCCGCGAAGTAACTGCTCATGATCCAGGCCGTGGCGTGAGGAAAGGGACGCCGGAACCTGTCCAGCGCCAGCATGCTGTCGGAAAAGAGGAACATCAGTGCCCCCACCAGGGCGGCGGCACTGCCCGCGGTCAAGGAGGCGTGCCAGGCACCGGCGGCCACCCAGGCCATGCCGATGATCACCAGCATGTAGCAGAAGACGGGGATCTTCATCTCCCCCAACCGGCCCCACAGCAGGCCGAATACCATGCCAGCCACCAGCAGCAGCAAGAGACCATCCACCAAGTTCAACACCAGGGGTCCCTGGGCAAAGCCAACTATGTAGCAGAGGTGTGCGACAAAAAACGCCGCCAGGCCCTGAATGAAGCGATCCCTTGGCAACATCAGCAGCACGTCCCCGGCCAGCGACAGGCAGAGCCCGAGCAGGATCCAGGCGTGTGAGCCGTCATGGTCATCGCTCTGATAGCCAAACGCCAGCGCTATGATGAACAGCATGGTCAGCGGCTTGCTGATATAGAACTGACGGGAGTCTGAGCCGTAGGCCGCACGAATGTGCCACCAGCCCGATGCGATGATCAAGAAACTCAATAACATGCCCTGCTCCTCACGTGTTGCTCGCAGTCATACGGCAACATCTTCTGACTGGCAGCAGAGTAGCAAATTCCCTCGGCCAGTGGCAGGGGAGCTCAGCAAATGAGCAGTCTACGCCTAAAGTCTAATTGCCCGCCGGCCCAGGTCAGGGCATAAGGAAGGGTCTGGAGGATCACCATGGAAGACGAAATGAAAAACTATCTGCCCGCTATCGATATCATGATGTGCCATCTGGGGATCAGCTTCGAACAGGCCTGCGAACAGCTTGGACTCAGTCCGCAAGAACAGCAGGCGCTGGATCAGCTGCAGCAGCAGGCTCAGTCAAACTAGCACTCCCGATATGGATATCATGATGTTCCAGATCCGGGGATCAGCTTCGAGCAGGCCTGCGAACAGCTTGGTCTCAGTCCGCAAGAACAGCAGGCGCTGGATCAGCTGCAGCAGCAGGCTCAGTCAAACTAGCACTCCCGATATGGATATCATGATGTTCCAGATCCGGGGATCAGCTTCGAGCAGGCCTGCGAACAGCTTGGACTCAGTCCGCAAGAACAGCAGGCGCTGGATCAACTGCAGCAGCAGGCTCAGTCAAACTAGCACTCCCGATATGGATATCATGATGTTCCAGATCCGGGGATCAGCTTCGAGCAAGCCTGCGAACAGCTTGGACTCAGCCCGCAAGAACAGCAGGCGCTGGATCAGCTGCAACAGCAGGCTCAGTCAAACTAGCCCTATCGCATGAGCCACAGGCTCCGAGCAAGCGGCAAGACCCGGCTTGGGATATAAAAACGGCGCCTTGATGGCGCCGTTTTTATTGGCATTTTATTGGCGAACCACACGTCGCCGTTGCAGCCAGACGATCAGCCCAAAAAGCAGGAAGCCCGGGAACCAAATCAGCTCCTTTGGCCAGCGCTCGGTAGGCGCCTTGACGGAGAGGATCTCCTGGTCAAACTCCAGCCCCATGGTGGCGGCCGGGCTGCCAAAGGCCACGCTGTCGATCAGGGTCTTGCCATCCTGCTCATAGATCGTCAGTCCCAGGTTCGCCAACCGCTCGTCGCCATTTGCACCATCCGGCACTGCGACCAGCAGGGTGGATTGACGGGGCTTGCCTACCATATCCTCACCCTTGAGCCGCAACCTTAATGTGCTCTGCGCTTCTACCTCCCCCATGGTCTGGGCAAGCTGGGCTGGCGGTGTACTGCGATAAGGATCGTGCACCATGTCCATCCAGAACCCCGGACGGAACAGGGTGAAAGCCACCAGCAGCAGCAAGACGCTCTCGTACCAGCGGTTCTTCACCAGGAACCAGCCCTGGGTCGCGGCGGCGAAGATCAGCATGGCAATGGTCGCGACTATGAAGATCAGCACGCCGTGGGCGAAGTCCACGTCGATCAGCAGCAGATCCGTGTTGAAGATGAACAGGAAGGGCAGTGCCGCGGTGCGCAGACTGTAGTAGAAAGCCGTGATACCGGTCTTGATGGGATCGCCCTTGGAAACGGCAGCCGCCGCAAACGAGGCCAGACCCACAGGCGGTGTCACGTCCGCCATGATGCCGAAGTAGAACACGAACAGATGCACGGCTATGAGCGGCACTATCAGGCCGTTCTGCTGGCCGAGCGTCACCACCACGGGTGCCAGCAGGCTGGACACCACTATGTAGTTGGCGGTGGTGGGCAACCCCATGCCGAGGATCAGGCTCAGCAGGGCGGTGAGCAGCAGCATCAGCAGCAGGTTGCCCATGGAGAGGAACTCCACCAGATCCGCCAGCACCAGGCCAACCCCGGTCTGGGAGACTGCACCGACTATGACCCCCGCCGTGGCGGTGGCAATGCCGATACCGATCATGTTGCGGGCACCGGCGACCAGCCCTTCCCGCAGATCCACCATGCCATCGAGCAGCGAGCCGTAGTCATGCTTGCCATCGGTACGCAGCCAGTTGAGCAGCGGCCGCTGGGTCAGCAAAATGATGACCAGCATGACGGTGCCCCAGAAGGCCGACAGACCCGGCGAGAGGCGCTCGACCATCAGACACCACACCAGCACCACCACGGGCAGCAGGAAATGCAGACCGGAGAGCAGCACGGCGCGGGTGTTGGGCAACGTGATCAGCGGCTTGTCGGGATCCTCCGCCGCCAATGGTTCATTGCTGGCCGCAATCTTGAGCAGACCCACATAAGCGGCAGCCAGCAGCAATGAAATCCCTGGCAAGGCATAATCACCCAGCGCGGGCTTGAGCCAACCGAGGCCATAGTAGACCGCCAGCGACAGGCCACTGATGAGGGCCGCGCCGAAGGCAAAGCCGGTCAAACGACGCAGCCAGGGCTTGGGTTGATGGCCGCCGATGGGCTGCATATCGAGCTTGAGCGCTTCCAGATGCACTATGTAGAGCAGCGCTATATAGGAGATGGCGGCTGGCAGGAAGGCATGCTTGATGATATCCACATAAGGGATGCCCACGTACTCCACCATCAGGAAGGCCGCGGCCCCCATCACGGGGGGCATGATCTGGCCGTTGACCGAGGAAGCCACTTCCACCGCCCCCGCCTTCTCGGCACTGAAGCCCACCTTCTTCATCATGGGGATGGTGAAGGTGCCAGTGGTGACCACGTTGGCGATGGACGACCCCGAGATGAGACCAGTCAGCCCGGAGGCCACGACGGCCGCCTTGGCCGGGCCGCCGCGCAGGTGGCCAAGCAGGCTGAAGGCGAGCTGGATAAAGTAGTGACCGGCACCGGCCCGCTCCAGCAGGGCGCCGAACAGCACGAACAGGAACACGAAGCTGGTCGACACGCCGAGCGCTATGCCAAACACCCCTTCTGTGGTGATCCACTGGTGATTGGCCAGGGCGGTGAAGCTCACCCCGCGGTGAGCCAGCAGACCCGGCATCCAGGGGCCAGCCAGGCTGTATACGAGGAACAGCAGGGCAATGACCGCCAGGGCGGGGCCCAGAGCACGCCGTGCCGCTTCCAGCAGCAAGGGGATGCCGATGCAGGCCGTGATCAGATCAGAGGTGGTGAGGCTGCCCGGACGCAGGGCCAGCGCTTCATACATCACAAACAGATAAGAGGCCGCACCGGCTGCAATCAGCCCCAGCGCTATGTCGCTGAGCGGGACTCTGTCCCGGGGAGAGCGTCGAAATGCCGGAAACACCAGATAGGCCAGCAACAGGGCAAAGGTGAGGTGAATGGCACGGGTTTCGGTGTCATTGAGTACGCCAAAACCCAGCATGAAGGGCAGTGGCGAGGCAATCCAGAGCTGGAACAGGGACCAGGCCAGCGCCAGGGCGGTAATGAGCCAGCCCATGATGCCGAGCGGCAGACGAGCGCCCACATCCTGGGCGATCAGTTCCTCGGTAGAGAGTTGTGTATCTTGCATAGGGTTAACTTGTGCCAACGAGTACAACAAAAACGACACCCGCCGCCGCAAACAGCGCAGCCAACGGGTGTCGAGGGAGTGACAAAGGCCCTTGGGCCCTCAATCAGAGCCAGCCGCGCTCTTTGTAGTAGCGAGCAGCCCCTTCATGCAGCGGTGCAGAGAGCCCTACCTTGATCATGTCGGCCTCTTTCAGGTCGGCAAAGGCAGGGTGCAGGCGCTTGAAGCGATCCAGGTTGTCAAAGACAGACTTCACCAGCTGATAGACCACTTCCGGATCGGCCTTGGCGCTGGTGGAGAGCACAGCCTTGCCACCGATGGACGGGGTCGGCTGGTCGCTGCCCTTGTAGAGGCCACCCGGGATCTCGGCCTTGGTGTAGTAGCTCTTCTCTGCCAACAGCTTGTCGATAGCCTCGCCGGTCACCGGCACCAGCACGGCATCCGTGGTGGTGGAGGCTTCCTGGATGGCGCCGTTCGGATGACCAACGAAGTAGCTCATGGCGTCGATATTGTTGTCACCCAGTGCAGAAGCCTGCTCCGCCGGTTTCAGCTCGGAAACCAGCGCGAAGTCACCCTTCTTCCAGCCCTTGACCGCCATGATCTCTTCCATGGTGTCACGCTGACCCGAGCCCGGGTTGCCGATGTTGACGCGCTTGCCCTTCAGATCGTCAAAGCTGGCGATCTTGGCATCGCGACGAGCCAGAATGGTGAACACCTCGCTCTGCAGGGAGAAGACGGCACGGATATCATCCATGGCCCCTTCGGTCTGGAAAGGGGGCAGCCCTTTCATCGCCTTGAACTGGTGGTCAGACTGCATGATACCGAAGTTGAATTCACCGCTGCGGATGCCGTTGACGTTGGCAACACCGCCACCACTGGCTGGCGCGTTGCACTTGATCTGATGATCGGCAGCGCCGCGATTGAGGAAACGACAGATAGACTGGCCTGCCACATAGTAGACGCCAGTCTGGCCGCCGGTGCCTATGGTCACGAAGCGCTCCTGCGCCTGTACCTGGCCGCCAAACGAAACACCGACCAGAGCCGCCGACAGGGCGCACGCCAAGGATAATCCTTTCATGTTTTCCATCCTTTTCATTGATTTATCTCATCCGATTCCCGGATGAATGTACGACAACACCCTGTTCTGCGCTGGGCTTGCCTAACTTGCCTCATGCAAGAAAAGGGTTGGGCTGCGATGCCTTTCCCAAAAATCACCCTCATCCTGCGGTGAGTCAACCGGCCTCGTGCCAGTTGAAGATAATTTGGCCCCTGAGGGGCCAAAGAAAAAGTTATAAGCACTCCGATTAAGCACATTAAGCCAACACAAATCAAACAAAATGGCAAAATCCCGGAATTAAATCTCGAAAATTATGACGCTGATCATTCATTTTCCTACCAAAGATTAATTCCATCTGCTACCTGATGGAAGCAATAAAAAGCGATGACGGATTCTTTTGTAACCCTTGCAGGGCAAGGGCCTGTGTCATCTTGTCTCAGCTACCGGCTTGGGCCAGATCCAGAATAAACGCGAATTCCAGCGCTATGTCTTCGTAAGCCTTGAAGCGACCGGATTTGCCACCGTGGCCAGCATCCATGTCGGTATTCAGCAACAACTTGTTATCATCCGTCTTCATCTCGCGCAGCTTGGCGACCCACTTGGCAGGCTCCCAATACTGTACCTGGGAGTCGTGCAGACCCGTGGTGACCAGCAGATTGGGATAGGCCTGTGCCTTGACCTGATCGTAGGGGCTATAAGCCTTCATGTAGTCGTAGTAACGCTTCTGGTTCGGGTTGCCCCACTCGTCGTACTCCCCCGTGGTGAGGGGGATCGACTCATCCAGCATGGTAGTGACCACATCCACGAACGGCACCTGGGCGACCACGCCACGATAAAGCTGGGGAGCCTGGTTGATGACGGCCCCCATCAGCAGGCCACCGGCACTGCCGCCCATGGCATAGACCTGATCTTTGGCGCCATACCCTTGCGCCACCAGCGCCTCGGTGACGTCGATGAAGTCGTTGAAGGTATTCTGTTTTTTCAGCAGCTTGCCATCTTCATACCAGTGACGGCCCAGCTCCTCGCCACCCCGGATATGGGCGATGGCATAGACGAAGCCTCTGTCCAGCAGGCTCAGACGGGCGGTGCTGAAGTCGGGATCCATGCTGGCGCCGTAGGAGCCATAGCCGTAGACCAGCAGTGGATTTTTTGGCGACCCGGCACTCTCTTTCTTGAACAGATCCTTGCGATAGACCAGGGACACAGGCACGGCCACCCCGTCGCGGGCAGTCACCCAGAGCCGCTCGCTGGCGTACAGCTCCGGCTTGAAGCCCGCCACCGCCTGCTGCTTGAGCAGGGTGCGCTTGCCGCTCGCCATATCCAGCTCATAGGTGGACGAGGGGGTGGTCATGGAGGAGTAGCCGTAGCGCAGGGCACTGGTATCCGGCTCCGGGTTGTAGGCAAGCCAGGTGACATAAGCGGGATCGTCGAAAGCGATCTCTTTCTCCTCGCCGCTCTGCCAGTTGATCTGGCGCAGTCGGGTCAGGCCCTGGTTGCGCTCCTCCAGCACCAGCCACTCCTTGAACAGGGCGTAGCTCTCCAGCAGCACGTCCGGGTTGGGTGCTATCACAGATTTCCAGCGATCGACCGGGCTCTCTTTGGTCTCGTAGAGGCCGAAGTTCTTGCCGTCCTTGTTGGAACGCACATAGAAGCGGCCACGATAGTGATCCAGGCTGTATTCGTGATCCACCTGACGGGGCAGGAACAGCCGCGGCGCCTGGGTCGGCACGTTGGCGTCTATGAGACGCGCCTCGCCCGTTGTGGTACTGGAAAGGGCGATGACGATGAAGTCTTCCGAGGTGGTGGCATAGAGGCTGACGTAGAAGGTGTCGTCTTTTTCCTCATACACCAGGGCATCTTTCGCCGGATCCGAGCCAAGCTCGTGGCGATAGACCTGATAGGGCAACAGGGTCTTGGGATGCTTGCGCACGTAGAACACTGTCTTGCTGTCGTTGGCCCATACCAGGTTGCCGGAGGTATTTTCCAACTTGTCGCCGGCCCACTGACCACTCTCCAGATCGAGGAACTGGATCTGGTACTGACGACGAGAGAGGAAATCTTCCGCCACCGCCAGCCAGCGGTTGTTGCGGCTCACCTCCAGGGCGCCCAGGGCGTAGAACTCGTGCCCTTCGGCGCGCTGGTTGCTGTCGAGCATCACATCGGCGTGCTTCTCCCCGACCTTGGTGCGGGAGTAGATGCCGTACTCCTTGCCCGGCTCATAACGGGTCTGGTAACGGTAGCCATTCTTCACATAGGGCACCGACTCATCCTGCTGGGGAATGCGGGCCACCATCTCTTTGTAGAGTTGATCGCGCAGCGGCTGGGTGGGCTTGAGCATGGCATCGGTATAGGCGTTTTCAGCCTTGAGGTAGGCCAGCACCTCGGGGTTCTGGCGCTCGTCATCCCGCAGCCAGTAGTAGTTGTCGACCCGGGCATCCCCGTGTTTTTTGATGGTATGAGGATGTTTGGCGGCCACGGGAGGCTGGATCAGGGTGTCACTTGTGGGCATGGCGGACTCATCATTGGCATATGAACAGGGGACGGCGGCCAGACAAGCCAGCAGCAGAAGCCCTCGGGAAAAGGTGAACATCTCGCATCCTTTGCGCTTTAAAAGGGTTGGCAAACCTGAGCCTTGGCTCCTTGGTGTGGCCAACAATCTGCCCCTTGTCGCCCCCAGTTGCAAGTTATCAGCGCAAAACCCGCCAGAACACGTAAAAGGGCCACTGTCTCGCGACAGTGGCCCTCAAACCTGACCATGAGCGACACGGATTCGCTCAGGTGTGCCTCACATGATGGAGTTGTGTCTGCTCATGACCAGTTTGCGTCAGCCGGGATAGCTCGACCAGGTCTTGGTCGCGCCCTCATGACTGATGCTCAGCACCTGATAGGGCTGACCCGGTATATCCATGCCTGGCGCACTCTGGGGCATGCCCGGAATGGTCAGGCCGCGGATCGCCGGTTTTTCCTTGAGCAGCTTCTGCACGTCGGCAGCGGGTACATGTCCCTCCACCACATAGCCATTGACTACACCCGTGTGGCAGGACGCCAGCTGCGGAGTGATGCCGTACTGCTGCTTGATGGGTTCAAGCTGCTCGGTTTCGACGACCTTGATCTCAAAGCCGTTCTCTTCCATGTGCTTGATCCAGGTCTTGCAGCAGCCGCAATACTGGGACTTGTAGACGGTCATCTGCTCGGCCGCGAGGGCGGAGAAGCTGACGGTACCGGCCAGCAGGGCCAGTAACAGGGACTTGTACATGACTCACCTCGGATAAGAAGAAATACCCAAAAAAACAGGGGAACTCGACTCAATCTGGATGACGGGGAGGACGCTCGAGCCGCTCGGGCGGCGCATCCGGCGTATACAGGGAAGGGGAAATAAACTCAGGCCTGTCAGGCTCCAGCACGGCCACCGTCAGGCTGTCGCTGGTGAGCACCGTCATGGCGAGCGCCGCTGTAAAGCTGCCACACGGCATGGCTTTCTCCAGGGTACGCTCGCTCTGGCTGCAATGGGGGGTCAGGGTACAGAGATCGGTCGCCGCCCGGCTGCCAAACGACATCAGCACCATCAGCAGACTCCACAAGGGGAGCCAGCGGCGGGCGCGAGCGAGTTGGCGACGGGTCAGAACCATGACATGACTCATTAAGCAGAAGTGCCCTATGGTAACCTCTGGCCCAGGGGGAGGGTCAAGCCCTCCCCTCTGTGGTTCGCGGGATGTAAGTAGTCTGACGGGGCGTGATTCACCCACGGATCGCCGCGTCCGGGGTAACGGGAGCTGATCCCGGAACTGGCGGGCCATGGTACTTCTTGATAACGTCACCGCTCAATGCATCTTCTTTTCGCCAGTACTGGTTTTTGCCAGTACCAGGCTCAGTCTTCAGGTTATGACCCCATGAAACGCATTCTGGTTATCTTTTCACACCCGGCCCTGCAGAGCTCAAGAGCCAACAAGCAGCTGTTGCAGGCTATCGAAGGGCTGGAGGGTGTCACAGTTCACGACCTCTATCAGCACTACCCGGACATGTTCATCAATGTAAAACAGGAACAGGCCCTGCTGTCGGAACACGATATCATCGTCTTTCAACACCCCTTCTACTGGTACTCCTGCCCCGCCATCATGAAGGAGTGGATGGACCTGGTGCTGGAATACGGCTATGCCTACGGTCCCGAGGCCCATGCCCTCAATGGCAAGCAGTGGCTGAGTGCCATCACCACGGGTGGCGCCCCCGAGTCCTATTGCAGCGCAGGCTACAACAGTCGCCCGCTGCTCGACTTTTTGCTGCCGTTCCAGCAAACGGCACAACTGTGCGGCATGACCTGGCTGCCCCCGTTCGTGCTCCACTCCTTTCACAAGATCAAGGATCCGGAGGCATTGCGTCGCTGTGGCCAGGATTATCGCCAGCTGTTGTGTGCCCTGCGCGACGAGCAACTGACCCCCGATCAGCTCGCGGGGCAATCTTATCTGCGGGATCTGCTGGAGGTGCTCTCATGAAACACTGTCAGCTGTTTGGCCGACTCCATGAGCCTGACCAGACGTTCAAACGGAGGGCAGGCTGATGGGTCATGGATTACTGTTTGATGCGCTTATCTACCTCTCGGCGGCGGTGATCGCCGTGCCGCTGGCCAAACGCTGGGGGCTGGGTTCTGTGCTTGGCTACCTGCTGGCGGGCATCATCATAGGTCCCTTCCTGCTGGGGCTGGTGGGGGAGCAGAAGGATGTGATGCACTTCGCCGAATTCGGGGTAGTGCTGATGCTGTTTCTGGTCGGGCTGGAGCTGCGCCCTGCCCTCTTGTGGCAGCTGAAGGGACCCATACTCGGCACCGGCGGCCTGCAGGTGCTGCTCACCACAGGTGCTCTGACTGGCGTGGCATATCTCATCGGACTGCCCTGGCAGCAGGGACTGGCCATCGGCCTCATCCTGGCGCTCTCATCTACTGCCATAGTGTTGCAGAGCCTGCAGGAGCGCAAACTGATGCAGAGCGAAAGCGGTCGATCCGCCTTTGCAGTGCTGTTGTTCCAGGACATCGCCGTCATTCCCATACTGGCGATCCTGCCGCTGCTCGCCATAGCACCGGTGGCCAGCAATGGCAGTGCGGAGCTGGCCGGCTGGCAACACGGCCTGCTGGTGGTCGCGGCCATCTCCGGCATAGTGCTGGGCGGCCACTACCTGATGCGGCCGGTGTTTCGCGCCATCGCCCAGTCCCACTTGCGGGAGATCTTCGTCGCCGCCGCCCTGCTGCTGGTGATCGCCATCGCAGTGCTGATGGAGTCGGTGGGGCTCTCCCCTGCCCTTGGCTCCTTCCTCGCCGGCGTGGTGCTGGCCGACAGCGAATATCGCCACGAGCTGGAGGCGGACATAGAGCCGTTCAAGGGCTTGCTGCTCGGCCTCTTCTTCATGTCGGTGGGCGCCGGAATCAACTTCAGCCTGTTTGCCGAACACCCCTTTCTCATCCCGGCGCTGGTGATCGGCCTGATGGCATTGAAATGGCTGGTGCTGATGGCGCTCGGCTTTGTCATTCGTATCTCGCCCAACCAGCGCTGGACCTTCGGGCTGGCGCTGGCACAGGGTGGCGAGTTTGCCTTCGTGCTCTTCTCGTTTGCCTCCCAGAACAAGGTGCTGCCTGGCGACACCATATCGCTGCTCACCTTGGTGGTGGCCCTCTCCATGGCGCTGACGCCGCTCTTGCTGATCCTCAACGATCGGGTGATCCAGCCCTGGTTCGATTACCGTACCCACAGCGATTCGCCGCAGCACGAGCAACCTGAATTGGTGGAGCACCCCGTCATCATCGCCGGCTTCGGCCGCTTCGGCCAGATAGTGGGGCGCCTGCTGCACGGCCACGGCATAGGCACAACCATACTGGAGCAGGATGCCAGTCAGATAGAGATGCTGCGTAGGTACGGCTATCAGGTGTTCTACGGCGACGCCAGCCGGCTCGATCTGCTGCATGCCGCCGGCGCCCACAAGGCAAAACTGCTGGTACTCTCCATCAATGACCCGGCCACCTCGCTTGAGGTGATTGAAATGGTGAAGAAACACTTCCCGCACCTTAAGATACTGGCGCGTGCCCAAGACAGACCCCATGCTCACGAGATCCTGCGCCACGGCGTGGACAGCGTGCATCGGGAAACCCTGGGTTCTGCTGTGGATCTGGGGGTGGAAGCGCTGACCCAGCTGGGATTTCGGGCCAACCAAGCCTGGCGGGCGGGACAGACCTTCAAACAACACGACAACTGGTTGCTGCGGGAGCAGGCCAATTACCTGGACGACGAACACACCTACATCAACAAGAGCCTGCAATACAGGGACATCCTTTCCGATCTGTTGCAAGACGATCAGGAAGGACAAGAGCGTATTCACGCTCACAACTGGAACAGCGGTCTGCCCGACAACGACAAGGAAGCAATATGATTGCCTATTACCCTCTGCTCAAACACCTGCACATGACCCTCGCCATCGTCAGCCTGCTGCTGTTTGTCTATCGCTGGATGCTCTCTCTCAATGCCAGCCCGCGTCTGCAACAGCGCTGGCTGAAGATAACGCCCCACGTCAACGACACCTTCTTGCTGCTGTTCGGGGTGCTGCTGGCTGTCACGTTGCAGATGAGCCCGGGCCAGCAACCCTGGCTGATGGCCAAGCTGATCGCCCTGGTGGTCTACATAGGGCTCGGTGTCATGGCGTTAAAACGGCCTGCTCGCAGCCAGAAGCTTATGGCGGGTGTCGCCGCGCTGGCGGTGTTTGGTTACATGGTGGGAGCCGCCATGACCAAGTCGGCCTGGTCCTGGCTGGCTTGACGAGAATGTCCACCTGGTGGGGGGAAGCCATTCCCTCCACATCATCTTCTGCCCTTTAACGTGATTTCTATTTTTTCTTCTCCCTAAAAACCGCAAGACAGTACTTTAATTTGCGATTTTTTCATCAATTAAAAGCCTCAATTGCCACCCCACAAAACAGTAATCATATTTAATATCATGTAGTTAATGACGTTTGTATGAAAATGGCGACAGTTGTCGCAGCAAAACTTGCGACATAGACTGTCGCATGCCATGGCTAGGATACACTCAACGCTAAACCAGTGAAGGCATGCACCATGAGTAAGAAGCTGTTACGACAACTGACCTTGGCGCGTTGCATCCCGCACCGCCCTTACAAGCTGACCGCCAGCCAACTTCAGGTAAAACTGGAAGAGGAAGGTATCCATGTCAGTCTGCGTACCGTGCAACGGGACCTGGAAGAGATGTCCGGCATGGGGTTGTTCGACCTCACCTCGGATGAGCGCAGCAAACCCCACGGCTGGTGCTTTGAGCGCCATGGCCTCAACGACTTCGCCAATATCATGCCGTTGTCACTGGCGGTGGCCCTGAAAACCTGGAGTGATCAGGCAAGCCAACTGCTACCGGCAAGTGTGCTGACCGAATTGAATCCGCTGATCGACAAGGCCAGCCAGGTGATCCGCGACAGCCAGAGCGAACTGGCCGAACGCTGGCTCGAGAGCGTACATCAGTCACCGCGTCCGTTTGCCGGCAACCCGGAGATCCGTCGCAGCACCCTGATCCGCGATGCTCTCTGGCGTGGTCGCAAGTTCAGCGCCGAGATACAGCGCGTCATCAAGGAGCGTACTGTATGGCTCTGCTATGACCGCATCAATCCGCTCGGCATCCTGAATCAGGCCGATGGTCCGACCCTGCTCTGTACTTTGTCCGAGCTGGATCCCAAGGTATACGGCATCCCGTTCGATCACATCAAGGGCGTGGAATTGACCAACTTCAGCGCAACCCAGCCGAAGGATTTCAATATCCAAAAGCTGATCCGTGACCAGGGCTACCAGGACGTCAGCGGTCCAATCCGCTTTGTCGGTCGCATTGATGCAAACTGCCCGACCCTGGTCGATGGTCAGATCCCGGGCCACAACCCACGCATGACTCGCTATGACAAGCGCAGTGTCGTGGTGGAGACCGAAGTCCAGGACACCCCTGAATTTCGCACCTGGCTCAATAACATGAGCGGTAACCTGGAAGTACTGGCGCCAGAGTCATTGCGCAAGGCATACCCGACGCCAAGCAGCCGGGTTAGCTAATCCCAAAAAGCCGAGCTCAGCCTCGGCTTTTTGTATTCTTTTCAAGCATATTTATTCAACTAATTTTTAACTCTTGCCAGTTGAATTGAGCAGTCTTGTACCATCGTTTTCCCCCTGTTTTTTCGTGTGAGAGATCCGCCATAGCGGCTGTAAGAGGCCACTGTGTTGCACCGTACGCGAAGCCATCTTTGAATCCATGTGCTTTCCAATGAAACAAACTAACATAATGATTAATATGGATTTATCTTGTTAATGATTGGGTTTAATCAAGCTGGCTCATGCCGATAACTACCCAAGCTCCCTTGTTACTCTGTGCGCTTCCCTTAATATGGGTCTCACAAGGACGAAGCTGGTTCGGCAGGATGCAGGAACAGCGCATAAACAGGGAATAATCCACAGGACGTGGTCAGGGATACCTCAGGATGAGGCAGGTAACCGGGACGGTTATCAAACGGATTGAACAGGACACCACAGGATGTGGTTGCAGACACCTCGGGATGAGGCAGAGCAGTACGGATTACCGCTCTTCAGGAAGAACAGGACCTCGCCGGATGCGAGCAGGACAGCTTCAGGATGAAGCGAGATAGCCCGGATGGTTATCTGTCAGGACGACGCAAGGAACACCACAGGATGTGGTAAGGGACACCTCCAGGATGGAGAGAGTGCAGCAATCAGGAACGATTGCCAGACTAGGATGGTCACAGGACACCTCAACGGATTGGGAAGGGGATATTCCGAAGGATCAGGATAAAGTCAGGGATCGCAGGGAGCATTGCAGTTCATGGACTGGACTAGATGACTTGAGGGGACGGCAACTGCCGTCCCCTTTTCTTTATGTACACATTCTCAAGCCTCCTGTTGGCACTTTCACGCAGACCAACGCCTCCGGCCTTACATCACACTTTGTGAGCCTGTAAATCCAATTGTGTAACCGCCCACGAATAAGTAACTTTTTCAAAAGGATACCTTCGTGGGTAAGCAAATGGACCAAGACAAACTCAAAGCACTGGCCGCTGAGCTGGCCAAAGACATCACTAATGCCAGTCAGTTAAGCCTGACTGGCATTGTTTTTATTGGCTTTTTTTACACTGTATTTCTGTGGCCTTGGCTTCACGCAGCGGGGGTAACTTCGTTCCCTTCGTGCCGGCAGCACAAACTGCCCCGCCTGCTGCTCCAGCTCCGCCACCCGCTTCGGGATAGTCCCCGGCGACATGTACGGCATGCAGCTCAACTCATGGATGAGGTACACCGATGCCATGTGAAAGCTCAGCTGGCTTGCCGTGTATCCCTTTAGACTCGCCGCCATCCTCACCATCTGGCTGCGCAGCAGGTTGTACGCCAGCAGCACGCCCCACAGCTCTTGCCGTATCCCCGCCGCCTTCTTGCTGCGCAGGGTCAGTCGGTGTTGTTGCAGGCTGTGCTTCATCTCCCGATAGCCCAACTCAATTTCCCAGCGGTGGCCATACAGTTCGACGATATCGGCGCCAGGGAAACACATCGGGTCGACCATCGAGGTCAGTACCTGCCGCTCCTTGCCGTTGATAGTGCGGGTCAGCAAGCGGGCTTCTATCGTCTCTGGCAGTTGTGGCCACTTCTTGCGTGCCTGCGGACTGGTCTTGAGCTGCACCAGTGCATCCTGGCGCCCCAGCTTGCGCACCACCTCGTATTGCGTGCCCTTTTTGAGTGGCAGCAGCCAGTGACGCTCGTTGCCGGTGGTTTGCCAGGTGTGGAGCAGGCCGAGGGAGTAAAACCCCTTGTCGAACAGGGTCAGCGAGTGGTCCGGTGTGCGNCACTGAACAGCGTGCTGCGCAAAGCGACCAAGCAAAGGAAGCTGTTCCCGACCGACGACTCTGCGCTAAAAGTGGCGTTTCTCGCGATACAGCAGGCTTCAAAGAAGTGGACCATGCCGATCCAGAATTGGAAGCCTGCCCTGAATCGCTTTATTATCGAGTTCGGTGATCGCTTGAACGGTCACCTGTAATGGGGTGGGCAGTTACACAGAATTATTTACAGGCTCCACTTTGTATTTCCCCATTACTTGAGCGCTTTTTAACCGAGCAACCACCTTGCATAACAGGGCAAGATATCCATCCAGCTGGTGATGCAATGGCAATCTGCCAAAGCTCAAAGCTAGCTACTCCGTAGCCAGGAACACAAAAGACCTGCCCAAGCAGGAGGGCCTTGTTGTACTGAGCAAAAATGCACAAAAAAACCAGTCGTTAGATTGGGCTTCTCAATTTACTGGCTGAGCGGACGGGAGGGTGCTGTCCGGCTCAAGCACAAGCGGACATAGGTAGGGACCGGGCTGCCAGTGGCAAGGAGACAACCAGCGGCGAACATCAAGATGCCTCAGCATGGAGAAAAGAAGAGGAGGTGGAGAATGGTGACCGCTGACTTTGCAGTTTCGGAAATGAAAAAAAGCCCAGTCTTTCGACTGGGCTTCTTAAGTAGTGGCGGAGCGGACGGGACTCGAACCCGCGACCCCCGGCGTGACAGGCCGGTATTCTAACCAACTGAACTACCGCTCCGCTATTTGGTTAGCCTTTCGCTAAATCTTTTGCCGATTATCAGAGGTGTCATCCTCTCGGCCAACGTCGTGATGTGCACGTCGCTGTTTAATTGGGTGCCTGGCAGTGTCCTACTCTCGCATGGCGAATGCCACACTACCATCGGCGCTACCGCGTTTCACTTCTGAGTTCGGCATGGGATCAGGTGGTTCCACGGCGCTATGGCCGCCAGGCAAATTCTTCAATCTGAGAAAGCTGACGTGAATAACGAACTGCCTGTTGGCTTCGCTATCACTGAATTAGGTAGTAGTTCTTCGATTTGCTACAAGCCTTAGAACACTTCTTGGGTGTTGTATGGTTAAGCCTCACGGGTAATTAGTATGGGTTAGCTCAACACATCACTGCGCTTACACACCCCACCTATCAACGTTGTGGTCTCCAACGTTGGGTGCCTGGCAGTGTCCTACTCTCGCATGGCGAATGCCACACTACCATCGGCGCTACCGCGTTTCACTTCTGAGTTCGGCATGGGATCAGGTGGTTCCACGGCGCTATGGCCGCCAGGCAAATTACTTCANCCTTCATCGCCTCTGACTGCCAAGGCATCCACCATGTACGCTTAGTCACTTAACCATACAACCCCAAGAAGTGTCGTCGAAACGGCACGGCTTGTTGCTGCACAACTGTCTTCCCGAAGGAAGGTGACCAAAATAAATTTTGGTTTTCGCCAAGAAGTTTCCAAAGCACTTGTAACAAATGTTTGAGAACTACTTTTTAAATCAGCTTTCCAGATTGTTAAAGAGCAAACTTCATAAAGAAGTCAAAGGCATAGATTGAACATCAAGGCTCAATGCATGGCTTTTGCTTCTCGCAAAATACAGTACCGATTATGGTGGAGCTATGCGGGATCGAACCGCAGACCTCCTGCGTGCAAAGCAGGCGCTCTCCCAGCTGAGCTATAGCCCCATAATCGGGAACGAAGTGGTGGGTCTGAGTGGACTCGAACCACCGACCTCACCCTTATCAGGGGTGCGCTCTAACCACCTGAGCTACAGACCCACTTCGTGTACTGTCTCTAAACTTGAATCAAGGCAATCTGTGTGAACACTCAACAACTTCGACATCTTAAGGTAAGGAGGTGATCCAACCCCAGGTTCCCCTAGGGTTACCTTGTTACGACTTCACCCCAGTCATGAATCACACCGTGGTAAACGCCCTCCCGAAGGTTAAGCTATCTACTTCTGTTGAGGCAGTTGAGGCAGTTGAGGCAGTTGAGGCAGTTGAGGCAGTTGAGGCAGTTGAGGCAGTTGAGGCAGTTGAGGCAGTTGAGGCAGTTGAGGCAGTTGAGGCAGTTGAGGCAGTTGAGGCAGTTGAGGCAGTTGAGGCAGTTGAGGCAGTTGAGGCAGTTGAGGCAGTTGAGGCAGTTGAGGCAGTTGAGGCAGTTGAGGCAGTTGAGGCAGTTGAGGCAGTTGAGGCAGTTGAGGCAGTGTCGATGGAGGCGCATTATAGAGAGATTGATCGCGTTGGCAAGGGCCGCAATGCAATAAAACTGCAAAAATCGGCACTTTTTTAGTTATTCATAACCAACCACAGCTTTTGTACAAACTTATCCACAAAAACACATAGATACAGGGTAATTACACTCCTTTCTTACGTGTCGCCAGGCAGCACATACAAGTAGTCATAAAGACCAGGGCGTAAGGACTTGGTTATGGACAAAGCATAATGCTGTATATAGAAGAGATTAAAAAATCAGGGAACGGGCAGTTGAGGCAGTTGAGGCAGTTGAGGCAGTTGAGGCAGTTGAGGCAGTTGAGGCAGTTGAGGCAGTTGAGGCAGTTGAGGCAGTTGAGGCAGTTGAGGCAGTTGAGGCAGTTGAGGCAGTTGAGGTGCGCGCGACAAGCTGTTCGGCCAGCGCCATCTCGTTGATGGCGCAACTCTCCATGACAGCCTGAACAAGCAGGTGGCTGGTCAGCTCCATCTGGCAGAGCATGCGCACCTGCGGATAGGCGGTCTCCCCATGCTGGGTGCCGGGTTTGGCAAAGGCGGCGGCATTGTCCGGGGTATCGGGCGTGCGCCACATCACGCCATCGACGGCGAGTAGTTGCAACCCGGCCCAGCCGGGGTGATTGGCCTGCTGGTGCCAGCCTGCGGCGGTGTCGTGAAATAGCCGCTCAATGCTCTTGTGGCCAAGCTTTTGGCGAGCTTGCAGGAAGGCGCTGGGGGCGACAAAGGGGCGGTCACCGGGCAAGAGGATATCGAGCTGATTGACCAGCTGGGTCATGGGGAC
>NZ_CAWRFG010000001.1:120536-255954 GCF_963900955.1 Aeromonas sp. 9A | reverse complement strand
GGCAGTTGAGGCAGTTGAGGCAGTTGAGGCAGTTGAGGCAGTTGAGGCAGTTGAGGCAGTTGAGGCAGTTGAGGCAGTTGAGGCAGTTGAGGCAGTTGAGGCAGTTGAGGCAGTTGAGGCAGTTGAGGCAGTATCAGGATTCATTAAAAGAAAAGCCGGGACAAGCCCGGCTTTTTCTTTATCACTCAGCAGCTGCTTCAGCAGCGGCCGGGCGGTCTACCAGCTCAATGTAAGCCATAGGGGCGTTGTCGCCAGCACGGAAACCGCATTTCAGAATGCGAGTATAACCGCCGGCACGCTCCAGGTAGCGCGGGCCCAGTTCATTGAACAGCTTAGCCACGATCGCGTTATCGCGAGTGCGGGCAAATGCCAGACGACGATTAGCAACGCTATCAGTCTTGGCAAGGGTGATCAGCGGTTCAACTACACGACGCAGCTCTTTTGCCTTAGGCAGAGTCGTCTTGATGATCTCATGACGAACCAGGGAGCTGGCCATGTTGCGGAACATAGCCTGACGATGGCTGCTGTTCCGGTTCAGTTGACGACCACTCAAACGATGGCGCATGACCTTATCCTTCTAACTAAATCTGTGAAACCCGTAATCTGGATTACTCGTCAGCGATGCTGGCGGGCGGCCAGTTCTCAAGGCGCATGCCAAGAGACAGACCACGGGAGGCCAACACATCCTTGATCTCAGTCAGGGACTTCTTACCGAGGTTAGGAGTTTTAAGCAACTCAACTTCGGTACGCTGTACCAGATCACCAATATAGTGGATAGCTTCTGCCTTCAGACAGTTCGCAGAACGAACTGTCAGCTCCAAATCATCGACAGGACGTAGCAGAATCGGATCAAACTCGGGTTTCTCTTCTTTCTTCTCGGGCACGCTGACATCGCGCAGATCCACGAAGGCTTCCAGTTGCTCGGCCAGAATAGTGGCAGAACGACGGATGGCTTCTTCAGGATCCAGAGTACCATTGGTCTCCATGTCGATGACCAGCTTGTCCAAGTCGGTACGCTGTTCCACACGTGCTGCCTCAACATTGTAGGCAATACGAACGATGGGGCTGAACGCGGAGTCCAGCAGCAGGCGACCAATCGGACGCTCTTCATCATCGTTGTGAACACGAGCAGAAGCAGGCACATAACCACGACCGCGCTGAACTTTCAGGCGCATGCTGATTTCAGCATTGGCACCGGTCAGGTGGCAGATTACGTGCTCCGGGTTTACGATCTCGACTTCATCACCGTGAGTGATATCACCAGCGGTAACGGGGCCTGTTCCAGACTTGGTCAGGGACAGAGTTACCTCGTCCTTGCCTTCCAGCTTCACAGCGATACCTTTCAGGTTGAGCAGAATTTCAAGAATGTCTTCCTGCACACCTTCTTTGCTGCTGTACTCATGCAGTACCCCGTCAATTTCGACTTCAGTAACTGCACAACCGGGCATAGATGACAGCAAAATACGACGCAGGGCATTACCCAGCGTGTGACCAAAACCACGCTCAAGTGGCTCAAGAGTCACTTTCGCATGAGTCGGGCTAACTTGCTCGATGTCAACTAGCCGCGGTTTAAGAAAATCTGTTACAGAACCCAGCATTGTGTCCTCTCTTTAGAAGCTAGCTTTACTTGGAGTAAAGCTCGACGATCAGCTGTTCGTTAATGTCGGCAGACAGGTCGGAACGCTCTGGCAGACGCTTGAAAGCACCTTCCATTTTAGCGGTGTCAACCTCTACCCAAGTCGGCTTCTCACGCTGACCAGCAACCTCGAGGGATGCTTTGATACGCGCTTGCTTCTTAGCCTTCTCACGAACGCAGACCACGTCCTCAGGGGAAACCTGGAAAGAAGGAATATTCACAACGCGACCATTTACCATGATGGCCTTATGGCTCACCAGCTGACGAGATTCAGCACGGGTAGCGCCGAAGCCCATACGGTAAACAACGTTGTCCAAACGACCTTCCAGCAGCTGCAACAGGTTCTCACCGGTGTTACCCTTTTGACGGGCAGCGTCGCGGTAGTAGTTGCGGAACTGTTTTTCCAATACGCCGTAGATACGACGAACTTTTTGTTTCTCGCGCAGCTGAACACCGTAGTCGGACAGACGCGCTTTACGCGCACCGTGCTGACCAGGGGCGGTGTCAATCTTGCACTTAGAATCAATCGCACGAACACCAGACTTCAGGAAGAGGTCGGTGCCCTCACGACGGCTAAGCTTAAGCTTAGGACCGATATATCTTGCCATCTTCTTTCTCCAACAATCCTAGACCAAGTTGCAACAGCGTTATACGCGGCGCTTCTTGGGAGGACGACAACCGTTGTGCGGGATCGGAGTCACATCAGTAATATTAGTGATGCGGAAACCAGCCGCGTTCAGAGCGCGGATGGAAGACTCACGACCGGGACCCGGACCTTTGACCATGACTTCCAGGTTCTTCACGCCGTATTCTTTGGCGATCTCACCAGCACGCTCAGCAGCTACCTGGGCAGCAAACGGAGTGGACTTACGGGAACCACGGAAACCTGAACCACCGGAGGTAGCCCATGACAGAGCATTGCCCTGACGGTCAGTAATGGTCACGATTGTGTTGTTGAAAGATGCATGAACGTGCGCAATACCGTCGCTCACTTGCTTTTTAACGCGCTTGCGAGCACGAGTCGGAGTTTTAGCCATTTTCTACCTTCCCGTTACTTCTTGATAGCCTTGCGCGGACCCTTACGGGTACGAGCGTTGGTCTTGGTACGTTGACCACGAACAGGCAGGCTACGACGGTGACGCAAACCACGGTAGCAACCCAGATCCATCAATCGCTTGATGTTCATGGATATCTGACGACGCAGGTCACCTTCAACGGTGAATTTACCTACTTGTTCACGCAGACTCTCGATCTGAGCTTCGTCCAGGTCTTTAATTTTCACATTCTCAGCGATACCGGCTGCGGCACAGATGGCCTTGGAGCGGGTACGACCGACGCCATAAATCGCAGTCAAAGCAATGACTGCATGCTTATGGTCAGGAATGTTAATGCCAGCGATACGGGCCACTATTCACTCCTACATATAGTAGATTACGACCACCACAAAGCCCGTGAGCGGATACGTGGCGGTCAACCAATACACAACAAAAGTTGGCTGGCTATATTAGCCAGCACAACTATTTGTTGCAAGTACTAACCGTAAAAAATTAGCCTTGGCGCTGTTTATGCTTTGGCTCGCTGCAAATCACACGCACCACACCGTGACGCTTGATGATTTTGCAGTTACGGCAGATTGCCTTAACGGAAGCACGAACTTTCATTGCTTAACTCCGTAACTACGCCGACCTTTAGCGGCCGTAGCCCTTCAGGTTGGCCTTCCTCAGGACGTCGCCATATTGATGAGACATCATATGGGTTTGTACCTGAGCCATGAAGTCCATGATAACTACCACGATAATCAGCAGCGAGGTGCCACCGAAGTAGAACTGTACGTTCCAAGCAGTCATCAAGAACTGGGGTACCAGACAGATAAAGGTTATATAGAGCGCACCTGCCAATGTCAGGCGAGTCATAACCTTATCGATGTAACGTGCTGTCTGCTCGCCCGGGCGGATCCCCGGGATAAAGGCTCCACTCTTCTTCAAGTTGTCTGCTGTCTCGCGGGGGTTGAACACCAGCGCGGTATAGAAGAAACAGAAGAAGATAATGGCTGCTGCATAGAGCATCTCATACAAGGGCTGACCCGGCTGCAGGACCATAGAGACCTGTTGCAGGATATCAGCGACCTTGCCCTCACCCTGACCAAACCAAGAGGTGATGGTTCCTGGGAAGAGGATGATGCTGGATGCGAAAATCGCAGGAATCACACCGGCCATATTCACTTTCAATGGCAAGTGTGTGCTTTGCGCTGCGAATACCTGGCGGCCTTGTTGACGCTTGGCGTAGTTAACGACGATACGACGCTGACCACGTTCCACGAACACCACAAAGTAAGTCACTGCGAAAACAATCAAGCCCAGCAACAACAACAGCAGGATGTGCAATTCCCCTTGACGTGCCTGTTCGGCCGTAGCACCAATGGCATGCGGCAAACCAGCAACGATACCCGTGAAAATAATCAACGAGATACCATTACCGATCCCACGCTCGGTAATCTGCTCACCCAACCACATCAAGAACATGGTACCGGTGACCAGACTCACAACGGCCGTGAAATAGAAGCCCAAACCCGGATGTGTCACGAGTCCTTGCATCATATTCGGCAGACCGGTTGCAATACCAATGGCCTGGAAAGTTCCCAAAACCAGCGTGCCCCAACGGGTATATTGGCTAATCTTGCGACGGCCAGATTCACCTTCTTTCTTGAGTTCAGCAAGAGCGGGGTGAACCACAGTCAGCAGCTGGATAATGATCGATGCCGAAATATACGGCATGATCCCCAGCGCAAGAATAGAAGCACGCGAGAGTGCACCACCACTGAACATGTTGAACATCTCAATGATGGTGCCCTTCTGTTGTTGGAACAACTCGGCCAGTACGGCGGCGTCAATACCAGGAATCGGCACATAAGAGCCTGCACGGAAAACGATAATCGCCCCGAGAACGAAGAGCAGACGGCTCTTCAATTCACTCAGACCACCCTGTGCTTTAACATCCAATCCTGGTTTCTTAGCCATTGTACTGATTATTCCTCGATTTTACCGCCAGCGGCCTCGATGGCTGCACGTGCACCTTTGGTGACGGACACACCACGAACGGTCACAGCACGGTCAATGTTGCCAGACAGAACAACTTTAGCGAAAACGATGTTCTTGGTAACAACACCGGCTTGCTTCAGAGTGCTCAAATCGACCACATCACCTTCTACCATGGCGATTTCGTTCAGACGCACTTCGGCAGAAACCAAAGATTTGCGAGAGAAGAAACCGAACTTCGGCAGACGGATTTTCAAAGGCATCTGGCCGCCTTCGAAACCAGCGCGGACTTTACCGCCACCGGAACGAGAGGTTTGACCTTTCACACCACGACCACCAGTCTTGCCCAAGCCGGAGCCGATACCACGACCACGACGTTGTTTTTCAGGCTTGGAACCAGCGGCCGGAGACAGAGTATTCAGACGCATGCTTAGCCCTCCACCTTAACCATGTAATAAACCTGGTTGATCATACCGCGTACGCAGGGAGTATCTTCCAGCTCAACGGTGTGACCAATGCGACGCAGACCCAGACCACGCAGAGTCGCCTTGTGCTTTGGCAGACGGCCGATAGAGCTGCGAGTTTGAGTTACTTTTACAGTGTTAGCCATGTCGCATTACCCCAGAATTTCTTCAACGCGCAGACCACGCTTGGCAGCGATCTGGGCCGGGGATTGACCCTGTACCAGAGCGTCTACAGTTGCGCGAACAACGTTGATTGGGTTGGTGGAACCGTAGGTCTTAGCCAGCACGTTGTGAATACCAGCAACTTCCAGAACAGCACGCATGGCGCCGCCTGCAATGATACCAGTACCTTGTGAGGCCGGCTTCATGAACACGGAGGAACCGGAGTGAACACCGCGCACCGGGTGGTGCAGAGTGCCATTGTTCAGTTCAACCTTGCTCAGGTTACGCTTAGCCTGTTCCATCGCTTTTTGAATAGCGGCCGGAACTTCACGGGCCTTACCGTAACCGTAACCTACACGGCCGTTACCATCACCCACCACGGTCAACGCGGTGAAGGACATGATACGACCACCTTTAACAGTTTTCGAAACACGGTTTACTGCAATCAGCTTTTCTTGCAGTTCGCCGGCTTGAGATTCGACTTTAGCCATCTTCGACTCCTAGCTTAGAACTGAAGACCAGCGTCACGAGCAGCGGTAGCCAGAGCGGCTACACGACCGTGATACTTGAAACCGGAACGATCGAAAGATACGTTCTGAACGCCTTTGGCAATAGCACGCTCAGCGATTGCTTTACCTACTGCGGTAGCTGCATCAGCATTACCGGAGTATTTAAGAGCTTCACTGATGGCTTTCTCTACTGTAGAAGCAGAGGCCAGAACTTCGGAACCGTTGGCTGCGATAACCTGCGCGTAGATATGACGCGGGGTACGGTGAACAACCAGACGGGTAGCTCCCAGTTCCTGCATCTTCTTCCGAGCACGAGTAGCACGACGGAGACGAGCTGCTTTCTTGTCCATAGTGTTACCTTACTTCTTCTTAGCTTCTTTAGTACGCACTTGCTCGTTGGCATAGCGTACACCCTTGCCCTTGTAGGGCTCCGGAGCGCGGTAAGAACGGATATCGGCGGCGACCTGGCCAACCAGCTGCTTGTCCACACCACGCAGAACGATCTCTGTAGCGGTCGGGCATTCAGCGGTGACACCAGCCGGCAGCGCATGCTCTACCGGGTGAGAGAAGCCCAGGGCCAGCGCGACAGCATTGCCCTTGATGGAGGCTTTATAACCTACACCAACCAGCTGCAGCTTACGCTCGAAGCCTTGGGTAACACCGATTACCATGTTGTTAGCCAATGCACGTGCAGTACCGGCCTGAGCGTCAGCACCAGCGATGCCGTCGCGCGGGGCGAACTTCAGTACATTGTCTTCTTTGGTCACTTCTACACCGGCGTGGATGGAACGAACCAGAGAACCTTTACCACCTTTGATGGACAGTTCCTGACCGTTCAGAGTCACCTCTACGCCAGCAGGAATAGTGACGGGTGCCTTAGCAACGCGAGACATTTCCGACCTCCTATTAAGCGACGTAGCAGATGATCTCACCACCCATGCTTGCCTTGCGGGCAGCACGGTCGGTCATCACACCTTTAGACGTGGACACGATAGCAACACCGAGACCGCCCATAACTTTCGGCAGATCAGTAGTGCGCTTGTAAATACGCAGGCCGGGACGGCTCACGCGTTGGATCAGTTCTACAACTGGCTTGCCCTGGAAATATTTCAGTTCAATTTCCAGTTCCGGCTTCACATCACCAGCTACGGAGTAGCCAGCAATGTAACCTTCTTCTTTCAGCACTTTGGCGATAGCCACTTTCAGCTTGGAAGAAGGCATGGAAACCGCAACTTTGCTCGCCGCCTGACCGTTACGGATGCGGGTCAGCATATCCGCGATCGGATCTTGCATGCTCATAAGTCTAACTCCCGAGATTCGTTACCAAGAAGCCTTCTTCAGGCCCGGAATTTCGCCCTTCATGGCATGCTCACGCACCTTGATGCGAGACAGACCAAACTTACGCAGGAAACCGTGCGGACGACCAGTAATATTGCAACGGTTACGCTGGCGGGACGGACTGGAATCACGGGGCAGCTGTTGCAGTTGCAGTACAGCATCCCAACGCGCTTCTTCAGAAGCGTTCATATCAACGATGATAGCTTTCAGCTCGGTTCGCTTAGTGGCGAACTTGGCTACCAGCTTCGCACGCTTTGCTTCACGTGCTTTCATGGATGTTTTAGCCATAACCCTAACCTTACTTGCGGAATGGGAAGTTAAAGGCAGCCAGCAGAGCACGGCCTTCTTCATCGGTATTCGCGGAAGTGGTGATGGTGATATCCAGACCACGGACGCGATCGACTTTGTCATAGTCGATTTCCGGGAAGATGATTTGCTCACGCACGCCCATGGAGTAGTTACCACGACCGTCGAACGCTTTAGCGTTCAGGCCACGGAAGTCACGGATACGCGGTACGGAGATGCAAATCAGCCGTTCCAGGAACTCCCACATACGCTCGCCACGCAGGGTTACTTTACAACCTATCGGGTAGCCTTCACGAATCTTGAAGCCCGCAACAGATTTGCGAGCTTTGGTGATCAGCGGCTTCTGACCGGAAATGGCAGCCATATCGGCAGCGGCATTTTCCAACAGCTTTTTGTCAGAGATCGCTTCACCAACACCCATGTTCAGGGTGATTTTCTCGATCCGAGGGACTTGCATGATAGTCTTGTAACCGAACTGTTTGGCCAGTTCATTTACTACATCGGATTTGTAGTAATCATGCAGTTTCGCCATCGTTAAACTCCAATTACTTCACAAGTTCGCCGGTGGATTTGAAGAAACGAACTTTTTTGCCGTCTTCAATCCGGAAACCAACGCGATCAGCCTTGCCAGCGGCAGAGTTGAACAGCGCTACGTTAGAAACGTCCATTGGGGCTTCTTTGCTGATGATGCCGCCAGCCTGACCCAGTGCGGGTACCGGCTTTTGATGCTTCTTCACCAGATTGATGCCTTCAACGAGAACCTTACCTTCGGTTACCAGGACTTGAGTGACTTTGCCACGCTTGCCCTTGTCTTTGCCGGTAAGAACAATCACTTCGTCTTCGCGACGGATTTTAGCTGCCATCGTTCGACTCCTTACAGTACTTCGGGTGCCAGGGACACAATCTTCATGAACTTCTCATTACGGAGTTCACGGGTCACCGGGCCAAAAATACGAGTACCGATTGGCTGTTGGTTGTTGTTAAGCAACACAGCCGCATTGTTGTCGAAACGGATGACTGAGCCGTCCGGACGACGAACGCCTTTACGGGTGCGTACGACCACCGCGTTATATACATCACCTTTCTTCACTTTACCGCGAGGAATGGCTTCCTTGATGGAAACTTTGATGATGTCGCCGATGCCGGCATAACGGCGGTGCGAGCCACCCAGAACCTTAATACACATTACACTGCGAGCGCCGGAGTTGTCGGCCACACCCAGCATACTTTGCATCTGGATCATTTTAGTGCTCCGCTTTGTTTACTTCTTATCCCTTTCGGGATCTGGCTGCCTTCAAAAGGCGCGAAACTATAACACATGATTTTGAGAAAAGGTAGCCTAAAAAACAAACGGCCCCGCTAAGGGGCCGTTTGGACTACAAAGTACCGATTAGGCCTTTTCTAAGATCGCAACCAGGGTCCAGGACTTGGTCTTGGACAGCGGGCGGCATTCGCGGATTTCCACGAGATCGCCAGCTTTACACTCGTTGTTTTCATCATGTACGTGCAGCTTGGTAGTGCGCTTGATGATCTTACCGTAGATCGGGTGCTTTACCTTGCGCTCGATAGCAACAGTGATGGATTTTTCCATCTTGTCGCTGATTACACGACCTTGCAGAGTACGGATCTTGTCAGTCATTACGCACCTGCCTTCTCAGTCAGTACAGTCTTGATACGTGCGACGTCACGACGCACTTGTTTCAGAGTGTGAGTCTGAGCCAGCTGGCCAGTGGACGCTTGCATGCGCATGTTGAATTGCTCACGCAGCAGGCCCAGCAGCTCCTGGTTCAGTTCATCGACGCTCTTTTGACGCAGATCTTGGGCTTTCATCACATCACCGTCTTAATTACGAAAGTGGTCTGAACAGACAGCTTAGCTGCGGCCAGGGCAAACGCTTCACGCGCCAGAGCCTCAGGTACACCGTCCATCTCGTACAGAACCTTGCCAGGCTGGATCGGGCAGACCCAATATTCCACGTTGCCCTTACCTTTACCCATACGAACTTCGAGAGGCTTTTCGGTGATGGGCTTGTCCGGGAACACACGGATCCAGATCTTGCCTTGACGCTTAACGTGACGGGTCATGGCACGACGGGCTGCTTCGATTTGACGAGCAGTCAGTTGACCACGAGATGTCGCCTTCAGGCCAAAGGTACCGAAGGATACTTCGTTACCAGTGTTGGCCAGACCGCGGTTGCGACCCTTATGGGTCTTGCGGAATTTAGTACGCTTTGGTTGCAACATTTACCGAATCTCCTTACTTACCGCGGCGTTTGTTATCGCGCTTGGGCTTTGCAGGAGCTTGCTCTTGAGCAGCGGCAGCATTGACTGCAGCCAGACCACCCAGAACTTCGCCCTTGAAGATCCAAACCTTAACGCCGATCACACCGTAAGTGGTGTGGGCTTCAGAAGTTGCGTAGTCGATGTCGGCACGCAGGGTGTGCAACGGCACACGACCTTCACGGTACCATTCGGTACGCGCGATTTCAGCACCGCCCAGACGACCAGACACTTCCACTTTGATGCCCTTGGCACCCAGGCGCATTGCGTTCTGTACGGCGCGCTTCATAGCACGACGGAACATTACGCGACGTTCCAGTTGGGAAGTGATGCTGTCAGCAACAAGCTTGCCATCCAGCTCCGGCTTACGGACTTCGGAAATGTTGATCTGAGCAGGCACGCCGGTAATCACGGCGACAGCTTTGCGCAGTTTCTCAACGTCTTCGCCTTTCTTACCGATCACAACACCCGGACGAGCGGTGTGAATGGTCACACGGATGCTCTTGGCCGGACGCTCGATGGTGATCTTGGACAAGGACGCATTTTTCAGTTCCTTGGTCAGGAACTGGCGTACTTGAAAATCGCTGTACAGGTTGTCAGCGAAGTCTTTGGTGTTCGCGAACCAGGTAGAATTCCAAGGCTTGGTAATACCCAGGCGAATGCCATTAGGATGTACTTTCTGACCCATTGCTTATCTCCCAGCCTTAGCGTCGGATACCACTACAGTGATGTGAGCGGTACGCTTGAGGATACGATCCGCACGACCTTTGGCACGCGGACGGATGCGCTTCATGGAGGGACCTTCGTCGACCATGATAGTAGCAACACGCAGCGCATCGATATCAGCGCCTTCGTTGTGCTCAGCGTTTGCAATGGCAGATTCCAGCACTTTCTTAACCAGCACTGCAGCCTTTTTCGGGCTGAAGGTCAGGATATTCAGAGCCTTGTCTACGGACAGACCACGTACTTGATCGGCTACCAGACGAGCTTTCTGGGCAGAAGTACGGGCATAACGGTGTTTAGCGATAGCTTCCATCATTTATCCCTTAGCGCTTCTTAGCCTTCTTATCAGCAGCATGGCCGCGATAAGTACGAGTCGGTGCGAATTCACCCAGTTTGTGACCGATCATTTCTTCGGTAACGAAAACCGGAACGTGCTGACGACCATTATGGACAGCGATGGTCAAACCGATCATGTTCGGGATGATCATTGAACGACGGGACCAGGTTTTAACCGGCTTTTTATCCCCGCTTTCCACCGCTTTCTCTACCTTCTTCAGCAAGTGCAGGTCAATAAATGGACCCTTCTTGAGAGAACGTGGCATGGTGATTCCTCTATGTTAACAATTACTTGTTACGACGACGTACGATGTACTTGTCGGTACGCTTGTTCTTGCGGGTCTTGAAGCCTTTAGCCTTCTGGCCCCATGGGGACACAGGCTGCATGCCCTTGTTACGACCCTCACCACCACCGTGCGGGTGGTCGACCGGGTTCATCGCCATACCGCGAACGGTCGGACGAATACCACGCCAGCGGTTGGCACCGGCTTTACCCAGTTGACGCAACATGTGCTCGGAGTTACCGACCTCACCGATGGTGGCGCGGCACTCGGCCAGAACTTTACGTACTTCGCCGGAACGCAGACGCAGAGTTACATAGTTACCTTCACGAGCCAGGATCTGGATGAAAGTACCAGCGGAACGAGCCAGCTGGGCACCTTTACCAGGTTTCATCTCAACGGCGTGAACAGTCGAACCGACCGGGATGTTGCGCATCGGCAGGGTGTTACCTACCTTGATTGCGGCATCAGCACCAGAAGCGATAGCGTCACCAGCTTTCAGGCCTTTCGGAGCCAGGATGTAACGACGCTCACCGTCTGCATACAACACCAGAGCGATGTTAGCGGTACGGTTAGGATCGTATTCCAGGCGCTCTACTTTGGCCGGGATACCGTCTTTGTCACGTTTGAAGTCGACGATACGGTA
Organism: Aeromonas sp. 9A; assembly: GCF_963900955.1. Taxonomy (NCBI): domain Bacteria; kingdom Pseudomonadati; phylum Pseudomonadota; class Gammaproteobacteria; order Aeromonadales; family Aeromonadaceae; genus Aeromonas; species Aeromonas sp. 9A. The sequence goes on along the minus strand of NZ_CAWRFG010000001.1, from coordinate 244,239 downwards.
ATGCTGCTTGTGACCACCACCGATATGACGGGTAGTGATACGACCGTTGTTGTTACGACCACCGGACTTGCTCTTGCTGTCCAGCAGAGCGGCAAAGGGCTTACCCTTGTACAGCTCTTGATTGACGATCTTAACGACGTGGCGGCGGCCTGGAGAAGTAGGCTTGCACTTAACGATTGCCATTTTTCAGAACTCCTCTTACTCGGCTGCGCCCATGAAGTCGATGTCCTGACCAGCTTTCAGGGTCACATAAGCCTTTTTCCAATCGGAACGACGGCCTACGCGTGCACCTGAGCGCTTGGTTTTACCCTTCATGTTCAGGGTACGGACGGTCTCAACTTCGACCTCGAACAGTTTCGCAACTGCAGCTTTGACTTCCGCCTTGGTGGCGTCGACAGCAATTTTGAACACGATAGTGTTCTGCTTCTCGGCGACCATGGTGCTCTTTTCAGAGATATGCGGAGCCTTCAGAACTTTCAACAGACGCTCTTCGCGGATCATGCCAGCATCTCCTCGATTTGCTTAACTGCTTCAGCAGTCATCAGAACCTTGTCGAAAGCGATCAGGCTGACCGGGTCGATACCGGCAACGTCACGCACGTCAACTTTGTACAGGTTGCGAGCAGCCAGGAACAGGTTCTCATCGACTTCAGCTGTCACGATCAGAACGTCAGTCAGTTCCATCTCTTTCAGCTTGGCGATCAGTTCTTTGGTCTTCGGCGCTTCGATGCCGAATTTCTCGACAACGATCAGGCGCTCTTGACGTACCAGTTCGGACAGGATGCTACGGATAGCACCGCGGTACATCTTCTTGTTTACTTTTTGGCTGTGATCTTGCGGCTTAGCAGCAAAAGTCACACCACCGGAACGCCAAATGGGCGAACGGATGGAGCCAGCACGGGCACGACCAGTACCCTTCTGACGCCACGGCTTTTTGCCGCCACCAGACACTTCAGAGCGAGTCAGCTGCGCACGAGTACCCTGACGGGCACCTGCGGCATATGCAACGACGACCTGGTGAACCAGAGCTTCGTTGAATTCGCGCCCGAAGGTAGTCTCGGAAACTTCAAGAGCGCTCTTGGCGTCTTTCATTACCAATTCCATTACTATCTCCTCAGACGTTACGCTTTGACGGCAGGTTTGACGATCACGTTGCCGTTGGTTGCACCTGGGACTGCACCTTTGATGAGCAGCAGGTTACGTTCAGCGTCAACACGAACCAGTTCCAGGTTCTGAGTCGTTACACGCTCAGCACCCATGTGACCAGCCATCTTTTTGCCCTTGAATACACGACCCGGAGTCTGGTTCTGACCGATAGAACCCGGAGCGCGGTGAGACAAGGAGTTACCGTGGGTCATATCCTGGGTGCGGAAGTTGTGGCGCTTTACAGTGCCCGCAAAACCTTTACCCTTGGATGTGCCGGTAACGTCTACCATCTTAACGTCAGCGAGAAGATCTACTTTCAGCTCGCTACCAACAGTGAAAGTTTCACCGTTGTTCAAGCGGAATTCCCACAGACCGCGACCGGCTTCTACACCAGCTTTGGCAAAGTGGCCAGCTTCCGGCTTGGTCACACGGCTGGCTTTTTTGGCGCCAGTGGTAACCTGAATAGCGTTGTAGCCGTCGGTTTCTACAGATTTGACCTGAGTTACACGGTTAGCTTCAACTTCGATAACAGTCACCGGGATAGAAACGCCATCTTCAGTGAAGATGCGAGTCATACCCACTTTGCGACCTACAAGACCGATTGTCATTGTTATCAACCTCTTTCCGTAATTAACCCAGGCTGATCTGGACGTCTACACCAGCTGCCAGATCCAGACGCATCAGGGCGTCTACGGTCTTGTCAGTCGGTTCAACGATGTCTACCAGACGCTTGTGAGTGCGGATCTCGTACTGATCACGCGCATCTTTGTTGACGTGCGGGGAGATCAGGACGGTGAAGCGCTCTTTGCGAGTCGGCAGCGGGATAGGACCGCGAACCTGCGCGCCGGTGCGCTTTGCAGTTTCAACGATTTCCGCTGTGGATTGATCAATCAGGCGATGATCAAAAGCCTTCAGGCGAATACGGATTCTTTGGTTCTGCATTGACAGAGCTCCAATAGATAAAAGAACACAAACCAACACCGCCCGACCGAGATTACTCCCGCCAGAGGTGTGATTTTTCACGTTTCCCCCCATATCGGGAGGACTGTATGGCTGGTCATCCGTAAACGAACAACTCAGCAGCAGACATATCGTCTGGCTTACCTCATGGGTAAGCGGAGGGGATTATACGGATTTTTCAAATTTGCGCAAGGGAGGGCGAACAGATTGTGCGCAGTTTTATGTGACAGATGGATCTCGCCGGCGACACCTCATCCCCTTGGCAACTCGGGGTAACGACAATGTTACAAACAGGCTGGTAGACTGTGCGCCTGCCTCTGTCAGTGGAACGACATCCAATGCTCAAAGATCAAAAAAAAGCCTATCAGTATGGACTCTGCGCCGTTGCCCTCTGGTCGACAGTCGCCACCGCGTTCAAGATCTCCCTCGCCTACTTTGAACCGGTGCAATTGCTGCTTGTAGCCGCCTTCACCTCGACCCTCACGCTGACGGCGATAGTCGCCAAACAGGGTAAACTGCCGCTGCTACGGAGTTACATCAAGGCCCGCCCTTTCTATTACCTGACCCTGGGTGTGTTGAACCCCTTCCTCTATTACCTGCTGCTGTTCAAGGCCTATGATCTGCTGCCCGCCCAGCAGGCACAGACTCTCAACTACACCTGGGCCATCACCCTCAGTCTGCTGGCAGTCCCCTTTCTCGGCCAGAAACTGCGCCGCCGCGATGGAGTGGCCATAGTGCTGGGCTACTTCGGTGCCCTGGTGATCGCCACCAAGGGGGATGTGTTCGGCCTGCAATTCGACAGCCCGCTCGGGGTCGCGCTGGCGCTGGTATCGACGCTTATCTGGGCCAGTTACTGGATCCTCAACACCCGCAATCAGGGCGACCCCATCGTCAGCCTATTGCTCGGCTTTATCATCAGCCTTCCTTTCATTGTCGCGGCGACCTGGCTGCTCTCCGATTTCGCCATGACAGCCTGGCAAGGCTGGGTCGGCGCCATCTATGTGGGCCTGTTCGAGATGGGCTTCGGTTTCGTGCTCTGGCTGATGGCTTTGCGCCATGCCACCAACACGGCCCCTATAAGCAACCTCATCTTCATCTCGCCGTTTGCCTCCCTGGTGCTGCTCAACCTGTTGATCGGCGAGACCATACACCCGGCAACCCCCATAGGGCTGGGGCTGATCGTCGCCGCCTTGCTTATCCAGCAGATGAAATATGGCAAGCGCTACCGCAAGGGAGCAGAGCCGCAAGCCTGATAATGCAAAAGGGCGTATCCACGGATACGCCCTTTTCTCAATCCATCCACTCCAGTGGCTGGTTCTTGGGAAGCCGGACCTCGACCAACAAGCCCCCCAGTTCGGCCCGTCCCAGCCGGATGGTGCCGTGATGCTGGGAGACGATCTTGGCGACGATGGCCAATCCCAGGCCGCTGCCACTGCCGGTGCGAGCCTCGTTGCCCTGAGTGAAGGGCTTGAGCACCCGGTAATAATCCTGCTCGGGGATGCCGGGACCATTGTCCGACAGCCGCAGCCGCACCCAGTGACCATCATCTTTGAGCTCGGCGTGCAACCTGCTCGCGCCGTAGCGCAGCGAGTTGCCTGACAGGTTGTTGAGAATACGGCGAATACTGATGGGATTGCAGGCCACTCTCACCGCCTCTTCCGGCAATTCGAGGTCAACCTCCAATCCCTGATCGGTCTGCATCAGCAGTACGTCGTGGATCAGCTGAGTCAGATCGATCTGCTGGGTATCCAGTCCCTCGTCCGGCCGGATATAGTCGATGAACTGATCTATGATGCCGTTGGACTCGTCGATGTCCGCGTTGATGCTCTCCTTGAGACACTCATCCCCGGACGACATCATTTCGGTCGCCAGCCGGATGCGGGTCAGCGGTGTGCGCAAGTCATGAGAGACCCCGGCCATCATCAGATTGCGCTCCTCAATCAAGCGTTTGATGGAGCTCGACATATGATTGAAGGTCCGGGTCAGTCGGCGTACCTCCCGCGACCCCTGTTCCCCCAGCGCATCGGGAAAGTTGCCGCGCGCCACGGCTACGGCGCCGGCCTCCAGATCCTCCAGCGGACGCACCAGCTGGCGGGCAAAACGCCAGGCAGCAAACAGAGTGACCACCAGCAGCACGCTCATGTAGAGGATCAGCGGCTCGATATCGTCATCTTCGATCTCGGTCAGCGGGATACGCACCCACACCTGGTTGGCCTGCGGCGGCTGGATCCAGATGATGTAGTGATCCTGGATCTCGACCCGCACCTTGGTCTTGCCACCCAGTTCACGACTGATGCTCTCTTCCAGATAGGTATATGGCTTGGAGTCGTTGAGCCCATGCTGTTCGGCCTCCGTCTGGGTGTAGAGGTCACTGCCGGTCGCGACATAAACCAGCGCTTCGGCATCCTCGCTCAGCGCCAGCTGATTGCTTTCGACCGGGAAGATGAGCTTGACCTGATTGGCCAGCAGGTGGCTGATCTGCTTGACGGTGGGCGCCAGCAGATAGTTGTAGAAGGTGACATAGGAGACAAACTGATAGACCACCAGCACGGCGGCCAAAAACCAGAGCATGCGAGAGAACATGCTGCCCACTTTTTTCATTCGCCATCACCGTCCGGCACGAAGACGTAACCCAGGCCCCAGACTGTCTGCAGATAACGAGGCTGGGCCGGGTCCTGCTCCAGCAGGCGGCGCAAGCGGGATACCTGCACGTCTATGCTGCGCTCGGTCGCCGTGTACTCGCGCCCTCTGGCCAGATTCATCAACTTGTCGCGGGAGAGGGGCTCACGAGGGTGGCTGACCAGCACCTTGAGCACCGCAAATTCACCGCTGGTCAGGGCCACGGGCTCCCCATCACGGCTGAGCTCCCGGGTCGCCAGGTTGAGCTGATAGCTGCCGAAGGTCACCATCTTCTCGGCGGTCGAAGGCGCGCCAGGCAGTTCGACGGTATGCCGGCGCAGCACGGCACGGATCCGCGCCAGCAGCTCACGGGGGTTGAATGGCTTGGGCAGATAGTCATCAGCCCCCATCTCGAGCCCGACGATGCGGTCCACCTCATCGCCCTTGGCGGTCAGCATGAGCACCGGGATCTGGTTGCCGGCTTCACGAAGGCGACGACAGATAGAAAGCCCATCCTCCCCCGGCAGCATCAGATCAAGTACCATCAGGCTGAAGTTTTCACGGGTCAGCAGGCGGTCAGCCTGTTCGCCATTGGCGACGCCCCGAACAACGAATCCCTGTTCGGTCAGATAACGCTCCAGCAGGGAACGTAATTTCAAATCATCGTCGACGACCAGAACCTTGTATTGCTGACTCATTGCTTGCCTCTCCTCTCGATATGTTGCCAATACTAGAGCTCGAGGCCCCAACGGCAAAGCATAAATATGTTACCGGTTATTGCCCATGGCATCCCTTGATCCCTCTGCCGTCAGCACCTGTCGACCATGCTGCCCCCTGATGACGACGCAGTTTTTGCTCGACACAGAAATGGCAGCGACTAAGATCCGCCGAGCCATAAGAGGCTCATCAGCCCACATTGACGCAGGTACCTGAAATTCATGAAGACCAAGCTCATCACCCGCGAAGGCTACAACAAGCTGAAAGAAGAGCTCGATTTCCTGTGGCGCGAAGAGCGCCCCGAGACCACGCGCAAGGTGGCCTGGGCCGCCAGCCTGGGGGACCGCAGCGAGAATGCAGACTACCAGTACAACAAGAAGCGGCTGCGGGAGATCGACAGACGGGTGCGTTACCTGCGCAAATGCCTCGAAGAGCTGGGGATCGTCGATTATGCTCCCGCCCAGGAGGGCAAGGTGTTCTTCGGCGCCTGGGTCGAGGTGGAAAACGAAGAGGGTGACACCAAGCGCTTTCGCATCGTCGGTTATGACGAGATTTTTGGCCGCAAGGATTACATCTCCATCGACTCTCCCATGGCTCGGGCCCTGCTCAAGAAAGAGGTCGGGGATGAGGCCATAGTACCTACGCCAGTCGGTGACGCCTGCTGGTATATCAATGACATCAGCTATCCCAAATGACGCAGCCGGGGAGACGTGTCCTCCCCGCCATCCAGGTCAGCATAGTGCCCTTCCCTCCCGGACATCTTCTCTTCCATGACTGGGAGCGGATCGCTCGGTCTCTTCCCTCACCCTTGGGCTCAACGGCCATTTACGTCACTTCGCCAGGGTGGCATACAGTCGTGCGACCCCATATAGTGCTCACATTTGGCGCCTTATGGCGCAAACCGATCTCGGTGGCACTCTCGATACACGCCATGATGCACATCCTCATGGTGCAGAGACGCGACCTGCTGGCGGGCAGTACACCCAGCCGCAGAAAGTCGACACCACCCAGGCCAGTTGGATAGAAGCGACCACAGAGACCCCCGATGCACAGCCATGTAATAGAGAGACAGATTGCCGGTGAACTGAATGCCCGTCCGGAACAAGTGCAGGCAGCCGTTCGCCTGCTGGATGAAGGCTCGACAGTGCCCTTTATCGCCCGTTACCGCAAAGAGGTGACTGGTGGCCTGGATGACAGCCAGCTACGCACTCTGGAGAGCCGCCTTGGTTATCTGCGCGAGCTGGAGGATCGGCGCCAGGTGATCATTCGCTCCATCGAGGAGCAAGGCAAACTCACCCCTGAGCTGACCCGTGAGCTGAATGGCGCCGACAGCAAGACCCGGCTGGAAGACCTCTATCTCCCTTACAAACCCAAGCGTCGTACTAAGGGACAGATGGCCATAGAGGCGGGGCTAGAGCCACTGGCGACCCTGCTGCTCACGGACCCGATGCGGGATCCCGAACAGGCCGCTGCCGGCTTCCTCAATTCCGAGCAAGGCATCACAGACAGCAAGACAGCCCTTGATGGAGCCCGCTACATACTGATGGAGCGCTTCGCCGAGCAGGCAGACCTGCTGGAGAAACTGCGGGACTATCTGTGGCACAACGCCACCCTGCGCGCTCGCGTGGTGGCAGGCAAGGAACAGGAAGGGGCCAAGTTCAAGGACTACTTCGAACATGATGAGCCGCTGCACAAGGCTCCCTCCCACCGGGTACTGGCCATGCTGCGCGGGCGCAATGAGGGGGTCCTCAATCTGGCGCTGGTCACAGGTGAAGACGAGGGCGCCAGCCCCTGTGAAGGCATCATAGCCCACCACCTCAAACTCAATCTGCAAAGCCGTCCGGCCGACAAGTGGCTGCAAGGTGTCGTGAGCTGGACATGGAAGATCAAGCTGTCACTGCAGATGGAGACCGAGCTGATCGGCCGGATCCGCGAATCGGCAGAAGAGGAGGCGATCAAGGTGTTTGCCATGAACCTCCAGGATCTGCTGATGGCAGCCCCGGCGGGCATGCGCTGCACCATGGGGCTGGATCCGGGCATCCGTACCGGGGTCAAGGTGGCCGTGGTCGATGCCACTGGCAAGCTGGTCGATCACGCCACCATCTACCCGTTCGAGCCGAAGAAACAGGTCGATCAGAGCCTCAAAACCCTTCGCGAGCTGTGCCAGAAGCACAAGGTGGAGCTCATCAGCATCGGCAACGGCACCGCCTCGCGGGAAACCGATCGGCTGGTGAGCGAACTATTCGAGCGCTACCCCGCCGCCAAGGCGCAGAAGGTTGTGGTCAGCGAGGCGGGCGCCTCTGTCTACTCCGCCTCCGAGCTTGCCTCCCAGGAGTTCCCGGATCTGGATGTCTCTATCCGTGGCGCCGTATCCATCGCCCGCCGCCTGCAAGATCCCCTGGCCGAGCTGGTCAAGATCGATCCCAAGAGTATCGGTGTGGGCCAGTATCAGCACGACGTAGGCCAGAGTCAGCTTGCACGGCGGCTAGATGCAGTAGTCGAAGATTGCGTGAACGCAGTCGGGGTGGATGTGAACACAGCCTCGGTCGCTCTGCTGAATCGGGTTTCCGGTCTCTCCCAGACGCTAGCCCAGAATATCGTCGCCTATCGGGACGAGCACGGCGCCTTCCAGAGCCGCCAGCAGTTGCTGAAGGTGAGCCGGCTCGGTCCCAAGGCATTCGAGCAGTGTGCCGGTTTTCTGCGTATTCGTGGGGGCAGCAATCCTCTCGACAGCTCGGCGGTGCACCCGGAATCCTACCCTGTGGTTGAAAGGATCCTGGCGCAACTCCAGCAGCAAGTTGAAACCCTGCTCGGCAACGGCAGCCTGCTGCGCAGCCTGAAGCCGGCTGACTATACGGATGAGCAGTTCGGCGTGCCCACTGTCACCGACATCATAGGCGAGCTGGACAAGCCGGGCCGCGACCCGCGCCCCGAGTTCAAGACCGCCACCTTCAAGGATGGGGTGGAGAAGATAAGCGACTTGGTGCCAGAGATGATATTGGAAGGCGTGGTCACCAACGTCACCAACTTCGGCGCCTTCGTCGATATCGGTGTCCATCAGGATGGGCTGGTCCACATCTCCTCCCTGACGGATCGTTTCGTCAAGGATCCTCGCGAGGTGGTCAAGGCGGGGGACATAGTGAGGGTTAAGGTGCTGGAGGTCGATGCCCCGCGCAAGCGGATCAGCCTGACCATGCGGCTGGACGAAAAAGCCGGACAACCGGCCCGCAAGCCTGCCGAGCCACGCAACACTGGCGCTGGCTGTGCCAAACCCAGAAACGAGCCCCGTCAGGCAGCGCCCATGGGGGGCGCCATGGGCAGTGCGTTCGCTGCTGCTCTCTCCAAAACCAAGAAATGAAAAAAGCCCCGCTAGGGGCTTTTTTACAAGACCAGGCTTACTGGCTGAGGGTAGCCAGAATACCTTCCGGATCCTGATGTTGTACCAGCACCTCCCGCAGCCGGTTGAATGCCTTGCAGGCTTCCTGCGGGTACTTGCCATAAGAAACGACGCCGGTGTGGCTCCAGCCGGCCGCCAGCATGACCTTCTTCTTGAAATGGGTCCCTTCAGTCCCGCCGCCACCGAGTTGCATCAAGAACTGTTCCATCTGAAGGTGAGGAGGGGGGACACGGGAGAAGGTGGCAAAATCTTCCGGTTTGACTTCATCAAAGTGCATGGCGACTCCTGTGAGGATGAATGGGATTACCCCTCAGATTAGTTGCAAAAACCCGGGTCGGGATAGAAAAATCGGGGAAAAGTAGTGTGCCTAGACGCTTAGGCTGAGATCCTGCTGCGCCGCTGGCCTGACCGCCTGTTGATATCGCTGGGCGATGACCTGATTACGTTGTTCCATATAGGTATTCAGCACGCCGGTCCGTGCACCGTCAGCAGGCGTAGCGCCTGACTGGGAGCTGGATGTCATCATTGCCTTGCGGGCTTGGGCCTCCTTGGCTGTGGCACTTCTGGCCACACTCAGATCCTGTGCGGAAGGCTCGGCAGGCGCCAGAGCGGCTGCCCGTACCTGCTGCATCTTGGCAATGGTGGCTTCAGGATCACCAGGGATAGTCCCGATATCGATGGACACCTCACCACCAGTGGCATAACGCTTGCCGTCCGGTCCCATCGAAAATTGATAAGTAGGGCTACTGGCAAACTGGCCGCCTGCAGCCTGATGAGCCTGCTCGTGGGTGCGAACCTCCTGATCCCTGTCCACCAGCTCCTTGATCTGCAGCTCCTGCTTTTGTTGCTGCTCCTGCTGCTTGGGATCCTGCTGTTGCTTGTTGCGCTGGCCATCCTCACCCGTGGCTTCAACAAAGCGGTTATCCACGGGCGTTTGCGGGTTGCTGGTCTGTGACCCTTCCCGCGTCTGCTGAGAGGTCTGGGTAGCATTGGCCTGGCTGGCCTTTGACTTGTCTTTCTGCGAGCCGACTTCAGGCTCTGCATTGAATGCCTCGCTCTGACGAGTCTGGGGGATGAGTGCTGCACGGCGATTGTCAGTGCGTGCCGATTCCGTCTGCGGTTGCAGCTGATTAGGAATAAGGGTCGGCAGACTGACATTGATGTTCATGTCAGACCCGGATATCGATCAGGGTACCCATCATGTCACTGGCAGTCTGGATCACTTTGGCAGAGGCACCAGCCTGCACCTCGGCCACCTTGAGGTTGACCAGTTCGTCAGGCAACTGCACCTGATCGCCGCTCGGCGTGTTGAGCCGGGCAATCTGGCTGGATGCCTTGTCGGCAATCTGCTCCGCTCGCTGAAACCCTTGTACTCCGCTGTTCAATGCAGAATCTACGCGCATGACAACTCTCCTCTGACGTTGGATTAATTATCCGTCACGCCAGAGGATTAATGAAGTAAATCGTCTGTTTTTCAACCAACAAAATGTCGAACGATTTCAACGAACTGTTGTGGATGGGAAATAAAGGGTGCGTGCGAGGCCTTTTCCAGCACCACGCTGTGGCTGGCTGGGTAGCGCTCATCCAGCAGCGCAATGGAGGCTTTAGGCACCAGGGAATCCAGCCGGCCATAGACGCGCAGCCAGGGCAAGCTCAGTGGTACCAGCTCATCGCGCAGGTCAACATCTGCCAGCAAACCGAGCCCGGCCTCCAGCGCGGCAAACTGGGGGACGGGGCGTTCCGCCAGCCAGTGGCGCAGCTGACGGATATCATCCCTGGCATGCTCGCTGCCCATGGCCTGGATCGCCAGAAAGCGTTCTATGGTCTGCCTGAAGTCTCCCGCCAACATCTGATTGAAACCGGTCAGCACCTTGGGGGCTATACCAGGCCACTCATCCCGGGCCATGAAACAGGGAGAGCTGGCCACAGTGATAAGCGAATGAAGTCGCTCAGGCTGGGTCAAGGCCAGCTGGCTTGCTACCAGACCACCGAGAGACCAGCCGAGCAGATGGCACTTCTGCGGCAAGACGGTGGCAATCTGCTCTGCCAGCCAGGGCAGGTTGTAATCACTCCCCTCGCGCAGCGGACTGTTGCCAAACCCGGGCAAGTCCACCAGATGCAGCCGATAATGTGCCGCCAACTGCTGGGCAATACCATGCCAGACTGCGCCATTCATGCCCCATCCGTGCAACAGCACCAGATCGGGTCCCTGACCAAACCGTTCTACCGATACGCTCATCTAGACTCAAGATCCCTGTTCATTCTCTTGGGGTCAGCATGTTAAAGCGGCTGCTAGCCAAAGCAAGTCCGATCCTTGGCAGCCACGCCGACTGGCAGGGCAGCTGTCTGCTCTGCCAGCAAGCTTGTGATAGCCAGCCACTGCTTTGTAGCTGGTGTCGACAAGCCCTGTACCAGCCCTACCCCAGATGCACATTGTGCGCGGCCCCCTTGCCGGAATACATGGGAGATAAGGAGCTGATCTGCGGCCGCTGCCAGCGCAGGCCACCACCCTGGGAGCGGTTGCAGGTCATTGGCGACTATCAGGCCCCCTACCCCATGCTCATTCCCCAGCTGAAATACGCCGGCCAGATCCTGCTGGCGCCACTGCTCGCACGCCTGCTGGCCGATCATCTGAAAAGCGACGAGCCCCCAGAAGTCATCATCCCTGTTCCCCTGCACTGGTGGCGGCAGTGGTGGCGCGGCTTCAATCAGGCTGAAGAGATAGCCACTACCCTCAGCCAGATCACCGGTATTCCTTGTGATAAGCAGTTGCTGAGTCGCACCAAGGCAACCCCGCAACAGACCCGGCTCAGTGCCGGTCAGCGGCGGCGGAATCTGCGGGGCGCCTTTCACGTTCGCCCCCATCACTATCGGCATGTGGCCCTGCTCGACGATGTGGTAACCACGGGGGCGACGGCGGGCCAGCTCACCCGCTTGCTGCACGAGAGCGGCATCGAAAAAGTGGAAGTGTGGGCCATTTGCCGTACGCTCAAACATCTCAAATGACCCTAGGTATGTATACCGCAGGCTCAGTCACATCAGGCTGCCATAGGTATATTTGACATATGTTAAGCGCCATCTGCATGCTACCCAAGCACTGCCAAGCGAGTTATCATGAATACCCTAGTCGTACACTCAGGTTTATGAGGATAGTGATGATCAGCATTTCCGACACCGCCCAGGCCCATTTCCGTAAACTGCTGGAAAAACAGCCTGATGGCACCAATATCCGGGTGTTTGTGGTCAATCCGGGAACCCAGAATGCCGAGTGCGGCGTATCGTATTGCCCGCCCGACGCGGTGGATCCGGAAGATCAACACCTGCCTTTCAGCGGATTTGACTGCCTGGTTGATCCTCTGAGCGCCCCTTACCTGGTCGATGCCACCATCGATTTCGTCACCGATCAGATGGGCTCCCAGCTCACCCTCAAAGCCCCCAACGCCAAGATGCGCAAAGTGGCCGACGATGCACCGCTGATCGACCGCATTGAATATGTGCTGATGTCCGAGGTCAACCCCATGCTGGCCGGTCACGGTGGCAAGGTAACTCTGGTCGAGTTGACCGAAGACAAGCTGGCCATCCTGCAGTTTGGCGGCGGTTGCAACGGTTGCTCCATGGTCGATTACACCCTGAAAGAGGGGATCGAGAAGCAGCTGCTGGAAAAATTCCCTGGCGAGCTCAACGGTGTCAAAGATGCCACCGAGCACCAGCGCGGCGATCACTCCTACTATTGATCCCGTGCCAGTGGCGATCATCCATCAGGGTTGATCCCCTCTGACCGCACATGAAAAGGCCCCGCCAATCTGGCAGGGCCTTTTGCTATCCGACGAACCGAATGAGCCTATCTCAGTAGGCGTCGTTGTTGACGGCAGTTTGAACACGGACAGCGCGCAGAAACCGGAGCGTATAGGCATACGTGAGGATTTCGAGCTCTGCCCAGGTTCAAAATGGCTAATAAAACAGCCTAATGGGATTTGCTCTTATTCGTCGCGCTTGTCCCGACTGAGCAGAGCAATCGCGGCTTCTTTCGGGTTCTTTCCCTGGTAGAGCACCTGGAAGATCTGCTCGCAGATGGGCATCTCGACGCCACAACGGGCCGCCAGCAGATGCACCTCCTTGGTGTTGCGATAACCTTCCACCACCTGGCCGATCTCGGCCATGGCAGTCTCCACCGCCTTGCCTGCACCTAGAGCCAGACCGAAACGACGGTTGCGGGACTGGTTGTCGGTGCAGGTCAGCACCAAATCCCCGAGCCCCGCCATGCCCATGAAGGTTTTGGCATCGGCACCCAGCGCCGCACCGAGACGCTGCATCTCCACCAGACCCCGGGTGATGAGCGCGGTTCTGGCGTTCGCGCCAAAGCCCAGACCATCAGAGAGGCCGGCGCCGATGGCGATGACGTTTTTGACCGCACCACCCAGTTGCAGGCCGACGAAATCCGGATTGGTATAAACCCGGAACGAACGGCCGCAGTGCAGCAGATGGGAGAGCTCATCAGCAAAGTCGTCGTGAGTCGACGCCACCGAGATGGCGGTCGGCAGACCGGCGGCCAGCTCCTTGGCAAAAGTGGGGCCCGAGATTACGGCCAGCGGAATAGTTTCCCCCAGCACATCACGGGCCACATCCTGCAACAGACGGCCGCTGTCAGGTTCAAGCCCCTTGGTGGCCCAGGCGATACGGGTATCGGGGCGCAAGAAGGGTTTGACCTGGCTCAGCACCTGGCCGAACACATGGCTCGGCACCACCAGCAGCAGGACGGGAGCGGCTTGTACCGCCCGTTGCAAATCGGCGGTCAGTTGCAGATCCGCAGGAAAAGGGACATCAGGCAAAAAGGCCTTGTTGCAGCGGTCGTGTTCCAGCTCGGCGACATGGGCAGGGTCGTGACCCCACAGCAGGGTCGGATGACCGTTGCGCGCCAGAGAAATGGCAAGGGCGGAGCCATAAGACCCCGCCCCCAAGACCGAGATAGCGATCTGGTCAGCCATTATCAGGCTTCCGCAGTCGCCTGCTGGGCCTGTGCTTGCGCCATGTGCTGGGCAAACAGGGCATCGAAATTGACCGGTGCCAGGTTCAGCTGCGGGAAGGACCCCTTGCTCACCATGTTGGCCACGGCTTCGCGGGCATACGGGAACAGTATGTTCGGGCAGAAGGCTGCCAGGCAGTGAGCCAGTTGCGGCTCCGGCAGGTTACCTATGGTGAAGATACCGGCTTGCTGCACTTCACACAGGAAAGCGGTCTCGGTTTCCAGCTTGCAGGTCACGGTCAGGGTCAGTACAACCTCGTACACGCCATCAGCCAGGATGTTGGTCTTGGTGTCCATGTCCAGCTTGACGTCCGGCTGCCACTCTTTCTGGAAGATGTGCGGGGTATTCGGGGCTTCGAAAGAGACATCCTTGGTGTAGACACGCTGGATGTGGAATTCCGGTTGCACTTCCTGGTTGTTGATTTCGTCAGCCATTTCGTTTGATTCCTTTTTAAGATAATGAGTGGGCGCAGGCCCTTAAATCAGCGTTTTTTGGTCACCGGCAGATTATCTGCACGCCACTGGGTCATGCCGCCGCTGAGCACATACACCTGCTTGAAACCGGCCTTGCTCAGTTGGCGACCCGCGCCACCAGCGGTCATCCCCGACTCGCACACAACTATGATGGGGGCATCTTTATGCTTTTCAACCGGGCCCAGATTATTGCTCTGGATCTGGCTGAGCAACAGGTGCTGGGCACCGGCCAGATGACCCTTGGCAAACTCTTCCTGACTGCGAATATCCACCACGGTGGCATTTTCACGGTTGATCAGCAGGGTAGCTGTGTGGTTGTTCACCGTCTTCACCGGAGAAAAACGAGCACGCACGCTGGTGTAAACCAGGGTGCCTGCCAGGCCGAACCAGGCTGCGGTCAGCAGCGGGTTACGGGCCGCAAAATCCAAATACTCTTGCATCTTCTACTATCCAGGGACCAAGACAAGGGCCCGAGTATACATGGTGACCCCACCAAGATCAGCCATCTTGGCGGCAAAGCGGGAGCAGGCTCCCATCAGGCGGGACCTCCATAACGGATCGGCATAAAAAGTGGCATCCCGTCTCTTGGGGCGAGGATTCGTCGAGTGAAGGGACAAGCCGGCGACAAAGGGGAAACAGGCTGGCAACAGTCCGCGGCGGGTGTTGGCAAGGGCTTGGCTATCAGGTGACTATTTCGGCAGATGTAGTAATATTACGCTAGTTTCACTTCCCGCAATTCATTCCTATCCGAGAGGACATAGCCTTATGTCAACAGCTAAGAAACCTTTGGTTCTGGTCATCATGGACGGTTGGGGCTACAGCACCAAGCAAGAGCACAACGCCGTCGCTGCCGCCAAGACTCCCAACCTCGACCGTCTCGCCCGTGACTACACCAGCACACTGATCTCCGGCTCCGGCCTGGATGTAGGTCTGCCGGATGGTCAGATGGGTAACTCCGAAGTGGGCCACGTCAACATAGGTGCCGGTCGCATCGTCTATCAGGAACTGACCCGCATCTCCAAAGAGATCAAGGACGGCGACTTCTTCCAGAACGTCGAACTGGCCAAGGCTGTCGATTCCGCCGTGACCAAGGGCAAAGCCGTTCACATCATGGGTCTGATGTCCCCGGGTGGCGTACACAGCCACGAAGAGCACATCATGGGCATGATCGAGATGGCAGCCAAACGTGGCGCCGAGCAGATCTACTTCCACGCCTTCCTAGATGGCCGCGACGTCCCGCCGCGCTCCGCCCAGTCCTCCATCGAACAGTTCGATGCCCTGTTTGCCCGTCTGGGCAAGGGTCGTTTCGCCTCCATGATCGGCCGCTACTTCGCCATGGATCGTGACAACCGCTGGGATCGCGTGCAGCAAGCTTATGACCTGATGACTCAGGGCAAGGGCGAGTTCACCGCCGACAGCGCCAGCGAAGCCCTGGCCGCTGCCTATGCCCGCGACGAAAACGACGAGTTCGTCAAGGCCACCCGCATCGGTGCTGCCGCCCCCATGCAGGATGGCGATGCCCTGATCTTCATGAACTTCCGTGCCGACCGCGCCCGTGAAATCACCCGCGCCTTCGTTGACAGTGACTTCACCGGCTTTGCCCGTGCAGCCACCCCTGCGCTGAACTTCGTGATGCTGACCGAATACGCGGCCGACATCAAAACTGCCTGTGCCTACCCGCCGACTGCCCTGGTGAACACCCTGGGTGAGTGGCTGGCCAAGCAGGGCAAAACCCAGCTGCGCATCTCCGAAACCGAGAAGTACGCCCACGTCACCTTCTTCTTCAACGGTGGCGAAGAGTCCTGCTTCACCGGTGAAGACCGCGAGATCGTGGCCAGCCCGAAAGTGGCGACTTATGACCTGCAGCCGGAAATGAGCTCCGAAGAGCTGACCGACAAGCTGGTCGCTGCCATCAAGAGTGGCAAGTACGACACCATAATCTGCAACTACCCGAACGGCGACATGGTCGGCCACACCGGCGTATTCGATGCGGCCGTCAAAGCCTGTGAAGCCGTTGACCACTGCGTCGGTCGCGTCACCGAGGCCCTGGCCGAAGTAGGCGGCGAATGCCTGATCACCGCCGACCACGGCAACGCCGAGAAGATGCTGGACGAAGAGACCGGTCAGGCTCACACAGCCCACACCAACCTGCCGGTTCCCCTCATCTATTTCGGTCGCAAGGCCGAGGTGCTTGAAGGTGGCAAACTGTCCGATCTGGCCCCGACCATGCTGACCCTGATGGGTCTTCCTGTGCCGCCGGAAATGACTGGCAAGCCCCTGATGATTCTGAAATAATCCTTCCCCATGCGGGGATGCGAAGTTATTTCAAACAAAACCAGTCGCGTCGGCCTGTTGGCCGGCGCGCTGTTTTTTTGCCTGTCGTTTATCGCGGACAAGGCCCTGGCTGCCAACCAGCAGCTCGGCAACATGCAGTCCCAGATAAAGGAACAGCAGAAAACCATCAAGCTCAGCAAGCAAGAGCTGACCAAACTCAATACTCAGCTCAAGGCTGACGAGCAGGCCATTTCGGCCGCAGCGGCCAAGCTCGAGCAGACCAGGCAACAGCTGAAAAAAAACCAGCAAAAGCTGGTAAGCCTGCAACAGGACAAGCTGGATCTGGAACAACAGGCAAAGCATCAGAAGCAGTTGCTGGCCAAGCAGGCGGAAAGCGCCTTCCAAGCGGGCAACCACGATTACCTCAAACTACTGCTCAACCAGCAGGATCCGGCCAAACTGAGCCGCTCTCTCGACTACTACGACTATCTCAACAAGGCCCGCATCGAGGCCATCGAAGCCCTGCGCGCGACCCGCACCAAGCTGGCCAAAAACCAGCAGGCCACCAAAGAGACCGAGAGCAAGCTGCAATCCTTGCTGAGCGAACAGCAACAGCATCACCAGAGCCTGTTGGCCAGCCAGCAGAGCCGTGCCAAGGTGCGCAACCAGTTGCAACAATCGGTGCAAAACGACGAGCTAAAGCTGACCAAGCTGGTCAAGGCGGAAAAAGCCCTGAAAGCCAGGCTGGAAGAGCTTCGCCGCCAGCGGGAAGAGCAGGAGCGTCGCGATCGGGCAGAGCGGGAACGGCTGGCCAAGCTGAAAGCCGAGCAGGAACGCCAGCGCCGTCTGGAGGCACAACGACTGGCCGCCGAACAGAAGCGGATTGCAGAACAACAGCGGATCGCGGCTCAACAGCAGAAGGTCGGCGAGCAGCAACGACTCGCCGCCGAGCAGCAGAGAGTCGCCGAACAACAAGACAGGGTGGCTGATCAGCAAGCCGCTGCGCGCAGCAGCAGCGCCAAGGCAAGCAGTGGCGGCTACGGCGGTCTCAAGACCAACGGCAGCCTGCGCTGGCCGGTGCAGGGGCCCATCCTCATCTCCTATGGCTCGCCGCGCACCGCCCAGCTCAAGTGGAAGGGCACTCTGATCGGTGCCAGCGAAGGTACCCAGGTCAAGGCGGTGGCACCGGGCCAGATAGTCTACGCCGACTGGCTGGACGGTTTTGGCATGTTGCTGGTGATCGACCATGGCCGTGGCTATATGAGCCTCTATGGTCACAATCAGTCGCTGCTGCGCCAGGTTGGCCAGAATGTGGAACAGGGCGAACCTGTGGCTCTGGTCGGTGACAGTGGCGGCCAGGACAGACCCGGCCTCTACTTCGAGATCCGCTATCAGGGTGAAGCAATCAACCCCACCAAATGGTTGGCAAAAAGCTGATGTGATCCGGGCTCGGTCCAGATGACAAACAGCCTGTATGACGCAGGCTTTTTTTGATCGCAGCATTCACCGCAGCTCAGTGCCAGATGGTGGAAATTTACCTCTTTTCCGAAACCTTCAAGGAAACACCACCAGACCTATCTGCTCCAGCAAATCCTGTTGCTGCTCTTCATTGATCTGTACGCCGTCCAGGTTGATCCGGCGCAGATCCAGCCCGGGGAGATCGCACTGACGCAGATCACAGCCCTGCAGGTTGAAGCTGGCCCAGTCTATCTGGCCAAACTCGGAGCCACTCAGATCGGATCCCGCCAACGAGGCCCCCAGCAGGCTGGCCCCCTGCCAGCGGTTGCCACTGAGCTCGCATCGCTCCAGCAGGCAGCCATCGAAGTTGGCGTAGCTGAAGTTGTTGCCCGTAAGATGGGCCTCGCAGAAGTAGCTCTTGACGGTGATCTGGTTGGCGAAGCTGGCGTGGGCGAAATTGATGCCCATGGCCTGACAGTCGCGCATCTCCAGCCCCAGGCACTGGCTGCGGCTGAGATCTGCCAGAGTCAGATCGCAGCGCAGAAAGCTCGCCTCCCTCAGATCGCAACCCTGCAACTGACAGCCCAGCTCGCGCTCCCGCGCATAGAAGATGCAGTCAACAAAGCGGCTCTCGCTCAAGTCCAGCCAGGAGAAGTTGCAGTCGACAAAGCGGCAACCATCAAACTGTTCCTCTTCCACATCCTGCTGTTCGAAACGCTTCCCCTCGAAGCACTTGCCCTTGATCATCCGAGTCATCCTCTCCTGATGGCGTCATATGCTGACTTTGTTAAACAAAAACGGTAATGTTACGTGTAACATTCCTGCCGGATCCCCAGATGAACGACACCCGCAAACGCCGCCCTACCCTGCAGGACATAGCCGACCTGACCGGGGTCACCAAGATGACCGTCAGCCGCTATCTGCGCGATCCTCACGCCGTGGCCGAGGGCACCCGTGAGCGGATCGCCGCCGCAGTGGAAGAGCTGGGCTATATCCCCAACCGGGCGCCGGACATTCTCTCCAACGCCACCAGCAAGGCGATCGGCATACTGATCCCCTCCCTCTCCAACCAGGTGTTTTCCGCCGTGGTGCATGGCATAGAGTCGGTGACCCGGCCCGCCGGCTACCAGACCCTGCTCGCCCACTACGGCTACAGTCCGGAGCGGGAAGAGGAGCAGGTGGCCTCCCTGCTCTCCTATCACGTGGACGGCCTGATCCTCTCCGACAGCCAGCACACGGAGCGTACCCGCAAGATGATCGCCACCGCCGGCATTCCCGTGGTGGAAACCATGGATCTGCCGCAAGCCCCCATCGACATGGTAGTGGGGATGGATCACAGGGCCGCCGCCCGGGCCATGGTAACAGAGATGCTGCGCCGGGGCCGACGCAAGCTGGTTTACCTGGGGGCACGGCTCGACGTGCGCACCCAGCTGCGGATGGAGGGTTACTACCAGGCGATGGCCGATTTCGGCCTCTCCGGCCAGCACCTGCTGACCGAGCAATCCTCCAGCTTCACTCTGGGTGGTCAACTGCTGGATCAGGCGCTGGTGCGCTATCCCGACCTCGATGGCCTCTTCTGCACCAACGATGATCTGGCGGTGGGCGCCCTGCTGCAGTGTCAGGCCAAGTGGATACCCGTCCCCCAGCAGATCGCCATCGCCGGCAGCAACGCCCTCGACATAGGCCATGCCATGACCCCCAAGCTGGCCAGTATCGTCACACCACGCAAGGAGATAGGCCGTGAGGCGGCGACCATGCTGCTGGCCCGACTCAGCGGCCAGCCACTGCCCGACACCCTCAAGGACATGGGCTTCTCCCTCTATGTCGGGGAGAGCCTGGGCTGACCCCCTGCCATCATGGCGCATTTACCAGCCATGATGGCGCATCCTCCCGCCTGTTCTCTCCATCCCCTGCTCTATGCTGGCCCGACATCCCGACCACATCATCAGGAGCAGAAGATGAACAACACCGAGAGATTGCAAACCTGCCTGCAACACGTGATCTGCGATCCCCGCTTTACCCTTGCTGAACTCGACCAGTGGTTCACTCCGGACTACTGCCAGCAAGTGAATGGTGAGCAGCTCGACTACGCGGCTTTCCGCCAGCACATAGCGGCACTGAGAAACCATCTGGCGTGTGCATCAATCGATTTTATCGCCGTGCTGGCGCAAGGAAATAGGGTGCACTCGACCCACGTGGTGCGGGCCACCCGTCACGATGGCCTCCCCCTCGTTTGCAAGGTGAGCGGCCTCTTTACCTTTCGCGACGGCAAGATCTGCCAGACCGACGAGGTAACCTGCCTGCTGACTGGCAGCACGCAGGATGAGGACATAGGCTCACTGCGCTGAGTCGCACCGCATAAAGCGCTGGAGAGCGTGAGAGAAGGCACCAGGATCCTCATAGCCGAGCTGGTCGGCGATCTGCGCCAACGTGAGCCCCTGATGCTGTAGCTGACGCGCCCGTCCCATCACCACCTGCTCCCGCCACTGACGAAAGGTGCAACCCAGCTGCTGGAGAAAGAGTCGGTTGAGAGTGCGTACCGAGGCGCCGCAATCCTCTGCCAGCATCGCCAGTGTAATGTTGACAGAGGGAGCCTGACAGACCCGCTCCAGCACCCGCAGCAGGCGTGGATCGAGATTGGCTGCAAGCGCAGGCTGAGCCGCCTGCGGGACAGAGCGTGCCAGTTCGTGGTCGATCACCATCAAATAGGCCTCCCGCTCGTTTCCCTCCCCCAACTCGGCAAGACGGGCAAAGAGACCGGCCAGCAAGGGGGTCACCTGACACAGGCCAAAAGGGGCATGCCCGGACGGCGCTGCATAGATGAGCGAGAGACGGGTGTGGCGCAGCGCGCGAAACTCGTGTTCCCAGCCCGTCGGAATAAAACAGAGCTGGCCGGCGACCAGCAGCTCGCTGGCACCGCCTCCAGTAATGACGCCGCCGCCATCGTGCATGTAGCAATACTGGGCCTGTGGATGGCAGTGCAGCGGGGTGAAGTGCCCTTGCGGGCAGGAACGATGGAGAAAGGACATGTCGGCCAGCCGGAGAGAAACCGGCCATAACCATAAGGGAGCAGGCTGCGTGCTGCAAATGGCTTTTCACCATTAGGACGACCAAAAAGCAGGCCACCCAAGGGTGGCCTGTCTGATTTTTCTGCACTACTGGCGCTTAGCGTGTAACCAGCTCGACCGCTTCGCGAGAGAGGCGAGTCACCTCCTCCCAGTTGCCACTCTTGACCGCATCGGCCGGCAGCATCCAGGAGCCGCCGACGGTGGCGACGCATTTCAGCGCCAGATAGTCGGCCACGTTTTTCGGGCCTATGCCGCCGGTGGGGCAGAACTTGATCTGGGGAAGCGGTGCTGCGATGGCAGCCAGCGCCTTGGTGCCGCCGTTCGCTTCGGCCGGGAAGAACTTCAGATGGTCGTAGCCTGCTTCCAGCGCCTGCATCACTTCGGAGGCAGTGGCAACGCCCGGTATCAGCGGCGCCGTGCTGTTGGCCGCATGGGCCAGCAGCGCCGGTGTCATCCCAGGGGAGATGACGAAGCGGGCACCGGCGGCCACGGCTGCGTCAAACTGCGCGCAGTTGAGCACTGTGCCTGCACCGACCATGGCATCCGGCATCGCCTTGGCGATGAGGGCGATGGCATCGAGCGCCACCGGGGTGCGCAGTGTGATCTCGAATACCGAGATGCCGCCACCCTGCAGCGCCTTGGCCATCGGCAGGGCCTGCTCCAAGTCGCTTATGACCATGACGGGAACCAGCGGGGAGGCGGCAAACACCTCGGCGGGGGTCACTTTCCAGTTTTGCATAACGCTTCCTTAATCAAAGATGGTGGCGCCGCACTCGGCGCTCGATACCGCGCGACGCATCACGCTGAACAGTTCACGACCCCACCCCTCTTGTTCCAGAGTGAGGTCAATCTCGGCCTGGGTACGGCCACTCAAATCGGTCAGGCAATCAAGGCAACCGTTTACCGCATCCACCCGCAGCAGATCACCATCCTGCAACAAGCCGATGGCGCCGCCGTGCAGCGCTTCCGGGGTGACATGGATGGCAGCCGGGATCTTGCCGGAGGCGCCGGAGAGGCGGCCATCGGTAACCAGCGCCACCTTGTGGCCCGCCTTCTGCAGGTTGCCGAGCACAGGCATCAGCTTGTGCAGCTCAGGCATGCCGTTGGCTGCCGGGCCGTTGTGGCGCACCACGATAACGGCATCCTGATTGAGGCTGCCAGCCTTGTAGGCCGCCTCCACCGCGTGCTGGGAGGAGAAAACCCGGGCGGGCGCTTCGATAACGCGATACTCGGGTGCCACGGCGGAGACCTTGACCACGGCGCGGCCCAGATTACCCGCCAGCAGCTTGGTGCCGCCGGTGGCCTGGAACACGGAACCGGTCGGCGACAGCACGCTCCCATCGCTGCTTTCACCCACCGGCTGCCATACCAGCTGGCCATCGACCAGAGCGGGGCGGCTGAGGTAATCCTGCATCTCGCCAAACACAGGGGTGGCATCCATGTGGATCAGCCCCTCTTGCGCCAGACGGCGCATCAGGCCGGGCACACCGCCCGCCTGTTCGAAGGCGTTCACATCGGCCGGGCCGTTCGGGTACATGCGCACCAAGAGCGGCACCACGTCCGAGAGATCGCTGATGTCGTCCCAGGTCAGGTGCAGGCCGGCGGCCCGCGCCAGCGCCACCATGTGGATGCTGTGGTTGGTGCTGCCGCCGGAGGCGAGCAGGGCCACCAGACCGTTGACCAGCGAACGCTCATCCAGCACCTCGCTCAAGGGACGGTAGGCAGGAGAGCCAGGGATCATGGCGCTGATGCGACGGGCGGCTTCTTCAGTGAGCGCGTGGCGCAACTCGCTGTGAGGATGGACGAAGGCGGAGCCCGGCAGCATCAGGCCCATGGCCTCGAACACCAGCTGGTTGGTGTTGGCTGTGCCGTAGAAGGTGCAGGTACCCGGCGCATGATAGGCGCCGCACTCCATCTCCAGCAGGGCGTCGCGGCCCAGTTCACCGGCGGCGTACTGCTGGCGCACCTTCACCTTGTCATCATTGCTGATGCCGCTGGCCATGGGGCCGGCCGGCACGAAGGCGGTGGGCAGGTGCGCGTGGGAGAGGGCCCCCATGATCTGGCCCGGGGCTATCTTGTCGCAGATGCCGAGCAGCAGGGTGGCGTCGAAGGTATTGTGGGAGAGGGACAGCGCGGTCGCCTGGGCGATGAGATCGCGGGAAAACAAAGACATGTCCATCCCCGGCTGACCCTGAGTCACGCCATCGCACATGGCCGGTACGCCACCCGCCACCTGGGCGCTGTGACCCAGTTCGGCCAGCGCGGCCTTGATGATATCCGGGTAGCCCTGATAGGGCTGATGGGCGCTCAGCATGTCGTTGTAGGCGGTGACTATGCCGACGTTGGCGCGGGTCATGTCGAGAATGCGACCCTTCTCGTCACTGCTGCAGGCGGCTACGGCGTGGGCCAGGTTGCCGCAGGCCAGGGCAGCGCGGGTCTTGCCCTGTTCGGCCTGGCGCTGAATACGGGCCAGGAAAGCCTGGCGACGGGCGACACTGCGCTCACGAATGCGCGCAATAACCTCGGAAATAACAATGTGTGTCATACGGCTTGCTCCAACGCTGAGACGGCGCGGTCGACCACCTGTTCGAAGGTGCCATCTATATCGATATGGAATACCCCGGCCTCGCCATCCGGACGTTCCAGCGTATCGAACTGACTTTGTACCATGCTTTCCCGCATGAAATGGCCCTTGCGTGCCCGCATCCGTTCGAGGATCAGCGGCTGATCACCGTCCAGAAACAGGAAATGCACTGACTCATTGCCATCGCGGATCTGGTCGCGGTACTGCTTCTTGAGGGCCGAGCAGACGATCACGCCCACCTCGTTCTTCTGTTCCAGGCTGTAAGCCGCATCACGGATCCGCTCCAGCCAGGGGGCACGATCCTCATCGTTGAGGGGGTTGCCACCCGCCATCTTCTGAATATTGGCTCTGGGGTGCAGGTCATCACCATCGATGAACTTGGCACCCAGCGCCTGGGCCACCTTGAGGCCGACACTGGACTTGCCGCTACCACACACACCCATCACGATAATGCTCTTGCCCGCCATTGTTTGACCTCTATCCCATTTTTCAAAAATCGTGCTGCTGATGGGTTCTAACTTATCACGTTACCGGTAACATGTTACCGGTAACAACAAGAAATGTGAAGTCTGCCACAGACTGAGCGAACTCACAGTCACCTGGGCAATCGACCTTGAGCCCTGGCCATAAATCTAAATAAATCATAAAGATATGGTCTGCTGACGGATCAGCAGGGTGTCGATACTGAACTTGGAACAAGGAACGCACAACAATGTCTGACCTCTCCCTGATCATGACGGCCGCGGGCTCCATAGTGCTGCTGCTCTTTCTGGTGATGAAGGCCCGCCTGCACGCGGTCGTCTCCCTCATTCTGGTCTCCATGGTGGCCGGCCTCGCCGCCGGCATGAACCCGGCGGAGATCGCCACTACCATCCAGAAAGGGATGGGTGGCACCCTGGGCTTCGTCGCCGTGGTGGTGGCACTGGGCGCCATGTTTGGCAAGGTGATGGAAGTCACCGGCGCCCTCGACCGGGTGGCCCATACCCTGCTCGGTACCTTCGGCGTCAAGCGCGCCAACTGGGCCATGTCACTGACTGGCTTCGTCTGCGCTCTGCCGCTCTTCTTCGACGTCGCCGTAGTGCTGCTGATCGGGGTGGCCTTTGCCATCGTCCGCCGTGGCGGCGGCAGCGTGGTGAAGATAGGCATAGCGCTGCTGGCGGGCATCGCCACCTGCCAGGCCTTCCTCATCCCCGCGCCAGGCCCCATTCTGGTGGCGTCCCAGCTGGGGGCCGATTTTGGCTACATGATACTGTTCGGTCTGATCGCCGCCGTGCCGGCCCTGATCCTGGCGGGCCCCCTGTTCGGCGACCTGATCAGCAAGGTGGTGGATGTGCCGCTCCCTGCCGATGCCCAGAGCAGCGCCCATGACGATAGCAAGACTCTCCCCTCCTTCGGACTGGCCATGGGCCTGATCGGTCTGCCGCTGCTGATGATTGGCCTCAAGACCATAGTAGGCCGCTTCGTCGAGGCAGGATCCACCCTGCATAACTGGCTGGAGTTCGTCGGCCACCCCTTCACCGCCATCATGGTCGCCTGTTTGGCCGCCTTCTATCTGCTGGGGGTGCGCCGCGGCATGTCCCGTGACGAGGTGATGAACGTCTGCAACAGCGCCATCCAGCCTGCCGGTGTCATCATACTGGTGACCGGTGCCGGTGGCGTCTTCAAGCAGGTACTGGTGGATTCCGGTGTGGGCGCAGCCCTTGGCAACATGCTGGCGGACTCCGGCCTGCCCATAGTCGCGCTGGCCTTTATCCTGGCGGCGGCCGTGCGGGTCATTCAGGGTTCTGCCACCGTCGCCATGCTGACCGCCTGCGGCCTGCTGCTGCCCATGCTGGAACCGCTCGGTCTGAACGGAGCCCAGCTGGCGGCCGTGACCATCGCCATCGGCGGCGGGGCCATAGTGCTCTCCCACGTCAACGACTCGGGTTTCTGGCTGGCCAACCGCTACCTGGGCCTCTCCGAGAAGCAGACCCTGCAAACCTGGACAGTGATGGAGACCATCATAGGCACCACAGGTGGCGTCATGGCGATGATTATCTACAGCTTCCTTTGAACATAACCGCTGTCAAAAAGGCCTCCGATGTGAGGCCTTTTTCATCTTTATGACGATTCTTTCTTTGGCTAACAGGTTGAGGTTGCTAGAATCGCCTATCCATCGCTCCGAGTGGAACGCTTAACGCAGTGATTTCAGGTTTCTCTATGCATTCATCGGCACATTATCGACAACTGTTGGCTCGTCTGCCCCAGATCGCTGTCGCCGCAGATCAGTTTCAGGTGCTCAACAGCGCCAAGGACTTCAAGAGCCGGATCCTTTCGCTTATCGCCAGCGCGACTCGGCGCATCTATCTGGTGGCGCTCTATCTGCAAGATGACGAGGCGGGACGGGAAATTCTGTCTGCCCTCTACGCCGCCAAACAGCGCAACCCGGCCCTCGACATCAAGTTGTTCGTGGATTTTCACCGTGCCCAGCGCGGCCTGATCGGCAAAGGCAAGCAGGGGGGCAACCACCTGATGTATCAGGAAATGGCCGCCCGCCATGAACACCAGATCGCCATCTACGGCGTGCCGGTCAAGGGACGAGAGCTGCTCGGGGTGCTGCACCTCAAGGGCTTCATCTTCGATGACACCCTGCTTTACTCCGGTGCCAGCCTCAACGATATCTACCTACATCAGCAGGATCGCTACCGTTTCGACCGTTACCACCAGATCACCAGCCCCGAGCTGACCCGCTGCATGGTCAACTATGTGGACGATCTCTTCCTCAAGAGCGAAGCGGTGCAGCGACTCGATCGCAGCGATATTCCCACCGCCAAGCAACTGAAGGGGCCGATCCGCCGCTTCAAACACAGTCTGCGCCTGGGCCAGTACCGCTTCGAGAGCATGCCGGTCAACAGCCAGGAGATCGCCATCACTCCGATGACGGGGCTAGGCAAGCGGGGCAATCAGCTCAACAAGATGATCCGTACCCTGGTGCGTGCCACCGAGCGGGAGATCTTCATCTGCACCCCCTACTTCAACCCGCCCAAGGAGTTGAACAAGGACATCGAAGCCCTGCTCAAGCGCGGCTGCAAGGTGACCATAGTGGTGGGTGACAAGACGGCCAACGACTTCTTCATCCCGCCGGAAGAGAAGTTCACCACCATAGGTGGCCTGCCCTATCTGTACGAGACCAATCTGCGCAAGTTTGCCGAGCGCAATCAGCATCACATCGATGCCGGCCGTCTCAACCTGATGTTGTGGTGCTGCGAGCGCAACTCCTACCACCTCAAGGGGATCTTCGTGGATGACGAGTGGGCACTGCTCACCGGCAACAACCTGAACCCCCGCGCCTGGGCGCTGGATCTGGAGAACGGCCTGCTGGTGTACGATCGTCGCCATCACTTGCGCGCCCAGTTCAACGGGGAGCGGGAGAACATACTCGCCAACACCAAGCGCATCAGCCACTTCGATCAGATAGAGCAGATCAAGGACTACCCGGAACAGGTACGCAAGCTGCTGGCCCGGATCCACAGGGTCAGGGCCCATATACTGCTCAAGCGCATCATCTGACACGGCGTACACGCTGCCCGTCCTCACTCGTTGACACCAGTGCAAAGGCCTGCCGTTTTCGGCAGGCTTTTTTGTCAGGATCTGCCATGGTCCGCATCCCACCCCTGGCCTGGCGCCAGGTGTCACTGCAACGCGGCTTGCACCGAGACGTCAATAACCCCTATCATCTGGACATATTTACAGTGTTTTCGGGCATCTAATTGATGAAATTGGATAAAATCTCCCTCGACAGCCTCAAGGGCGTCGGCAGCAAGATGCAGGAGAAACTCGAGCGACTGGGGCTGGCCACGGTACAGGATCTGCTGTTCCACCTCCCCCTTCGCTACGAGGATCGTACCCAGGTGTGGCCCATCGGCGATCTGCCGCCCGGGCTGCACGGCGCCGTCGAGGGCGAAATCCAGGACACTCACTTGGTGATGGGGCGCCGCCGCATGCTGGTCTGTCGCATCAGTGACGGCACCGGCACCCTGACCCTTCGCTTCTTCAACTTCACCGCAGCCCAGAAGAACAGCCTGGGGCAGGGCAGGTTGATCCGCTGCTTCGGCGAGGTGCGCCCCGGCAAATATGGGCTCGAGATGGCCCACCCCGAGTACAAGCTGCTCGGTGAAGAACAGGCAGGTCAGACCGAAGAGGCACTCACCCCCGTCTACCCCACCACGGAAGGGCTGCGCCAGCTCACCCTGCGTAGCCTCACCGATCAGGCGCTGGCTCAACTCGACTTGTACGGGGTGGAGGAGCTGCTGCCTGCAGGCCTCTATCCCCAGCAGATCGATCTGGCCGCCGCCCTGCGCCTGCTCCATCGCCCGCCCCCCTCGGTGGCGCTGGCCTTGCTGGAGAGCGGCCAGCACCCGGCCCAGCAGCGACTGGTGCTGGAAGAGCTGCTGGCTCATAACCTGTCGGTGCTCAAAGTGCGTGCCCAGGCGCAAACCCAGCTGGCACGCGCCCTCAAGCCGGCACCTGCCCTCGTCAAGCAATTGCTGGAGGCGCTGCCGTTCAAACCGACCGGTGCCCAGAATCGGGTGGTAGCCGAGATCAACCAGGACCTGCAACGCAGCTACCCCATGATGCGGCTGGTGCAGGGGGACGTGGGCTCCGGCAAGACGCTGGTTGCGGCGCTGGCAGCCCTCCAGGCCATCGGCAACGGCTGCCAGGTGGGGCTGATGGCACCGACCGAGTTGCTGGCCGAACAGCATGCCATCAACTTCGCCAACTGGCTGGAGCCGCTCGGTATCGGGGTCGGCTGGCTGGCGGGCAAGCAGAAAGGGAAGGCGCGGGAAACCCAGCTCGCCGCCATCGCCGATGGCAGCGTCAAGATGGTGGTGGGCACTCACGCCATCTTCCAGGAGCAGGTGGTGTTCCAGCGCCTCGCGCTGGTCATCATCGATGAACAGCACAGATTCGGGGTGCATCAGCGCCTCGCGCTGCGGGAAAAAGGGGAGCGGGAGGGAGTCCATCCCCATCAGCTCATCATGACTGCCACTCCCATTCCCCGCACCCTGGCGATGACCGCCTATGCCGATCTCGACACCTCCGTCATCGACGAGCTGCCACCGGGCCGCACCCCCATCACCACGGTGGCGCTGCCGGACAGCCGTCGCCCGGATGTGATCGAGCGGGTCAAGCTGGCCTGTGAAGAGGGCAAGCAGGCCTACTGGGTCTGTACCCTGATCGAAGAGTCCGAGGTGCTGGAGTGCCAGGCCGCCGAGGATACCGCCGCCGAACTGCAAAACCAGCTGCCCGACCTGCATATCGGGCTGGTACACGGCCGGATGCGGCCGGTCGAAAAGCAACGGGTGATGGAGGAGTTCAAGGCGGGCATACTGCAGCTGCTGGTCGCCACCACCGTCATAGAGGTGGGGGTGGATGTACCCAACGCCAGCCTGATGATCATCGAAAACCCGGAGCGGCTCGGGCTGGCCCAGTTGCACCAGCTGCGCGGCCGGGTCGGTCGCGGTTCTGTGGCCTCTCATTGCGTGCTGCTCTATCATGCACCCTTGTCCAAGACGGCCCAGAGCCGACTCGGGGTATTGCGGGAGACCAACGACGGCTTCCTGATCGCCCAGCGCGATCTCGAGCTGCGCGGCCCGGGGGAACTGCTCGGTACCCGCCAGACCGGGCTGGCCGATCTCAAAATTGCCGATCTGGTGCGCGACCAGCCACTCATCCCTCAGGTACAGAAGATGGCGCGCTTCCTGATGGACAGGCATCCTGCCCATGTCGAACCGCTCATCCGGCGCTGGCTGGGTCTGCGGGATCACTACTCCAACGCCTGAGTAGAACAGCACAAGAAAGAACGCACGTGACACTCAGGCTCCCAATAAATGTGTTACCACAACACTCAGACCCTGGAGGAAAGCACCGATGAATTCCTGGCTTCGCGCCCTGCTCTACACATTTGCCTTCCTGCTGCTGTTTGTCTGGGTCGCGCTCGGTCTGTTCGACGCCGAACGGGCCAGGGGGCCCATCGCCAGCTGGATCAGCCAGCAAACCGGCGTGCCGGTCACCATAGGGCGGCTGGTGTTCAACCCGCTCCATCCCTATACCCTGCTGGCCGAGCAGGTGAGCTATGGCGACGCCATCGCCCTCGACAAGCTCTATCTGGAGATAGAGAGCATCGACTGGCTGAACCGGGACGTGCGCATCGCCCACCTCGACCTCATTCGCCCCGTCATCAAGCTGCCGCTGCCCAACACCTTGCCGACCCTGCCGGTTCACTCCCTCACCATCAGCGACAGCACTATCGATCGCCTCAGCCTGCACAGTGACGAGCTGACCCTGAACGGCCTCAACGCCACCCTCAACGACTGGCAGCTGCTCAATCCGGTGCGGCCGCCCCAGGCCAACCTGAGCCTCAACATCAATGAGCTGGAAACCCCGGCCTTTGCCCTCTCCCGCCTCAATCTGAAGGGACGACTGGAAGGCCAGGTGCTGAGTACGGATCGGCTGACCGCCAACCTGTTCGATGGCCTGCTGGAAACCGGCATGACCCTGGACTGGCCCGCCCGCAGCCTGCGACTGCACAATCTGAAGGCACAAGGCATGCGGGTCGAGTGGGGAGCCATGGGCCAGCCTGAACTGCCCTTGCGCCACATCAGCCTGGACACGGGACAGGTGCGCGATGTGAGCATCAACGCCATCACTCAGGAGATCTCCCTCAACAACTTCAACGGCCAGCTCACCGCCTTCAGCTGGCAGGCTGGCAGTACTCCGACCGGTTACTTTACGGGTAGCCTCGGTGATCTCGGCCGCGGCCTGTTCCAGCTGGAAGATCTCAAGGGACGAGTCTCTTTCTCGCCACAGCAGATCGATGCCGAGGTGCAGGGCAAGGCCTATGAAGGTGAATTCAATCTGGATCTGGCCCTCGATACCCAGCAGCAGAAGCTGACCCTCAAAGACATGACGCTGAGCGGCATGGACATCAGCCTGCCAGAGAGGTGGTGGCAGGATTGGCAAAGCTGGCGGCCACAACAGATCGATATCCGCAAGCTGACGTTCGACAAACTCAAGGTGCTCTCCTTCGACGATACCCTGCCCCTGTCGCTGACGGGCTGGCAGTTCTATCTAAGCGATCTCTCCCTGCGAGGCGGGCAGCCAACCCCCTTGCTCGGCCGGGCAAAGGTCGAGAGCAAGTGGTTCGAGCTGGTGTGGGACGGCCTCAGTGCCCGCAACGGCGAACTGGATGGTGAGTTGACCCCCAGCTCATGGCAACTCAACAAGCTGACCAGCTCGCTGCCGGATGAAGGCTCACTCAGCCTGAGCGGCCAGTGGGGCAAGGAGCCTGGCCAAAGCAGCCGCCTGCAGGTGAAGGGGGAGAAGCTGGATCTGGTGCAGTGGAGCAAGATACTTCACTCCCCCATCTCCTTCGCCGGCAAGGCCGACCTGAGTGCCGATCTGCAAGCCGTGCATGGCAAGACAGCAGGAGAGTGGCGCAGTACCCTGCAGGGCAGCTTCGCCCTCGATGCGGTTGATCCCTTCTGGGACAAGGTGAAGATAGATCCCCTGCTGGATGAGTGGTTCAAAGGCGCCACGCCACCTGATCTGACGCCGGAAAGCCTGTGGCAGGCGATGCAGGAAGGAGATACCCCCTTCTACCGCATCAAGTTGCAAGGCAAGGTCGAGCATGGCCAACTGCAGGTGGAACAGGCTGGTGCCTCCACCATCACTCACCTGCTCGCCCTGCAAGGGGGCATGGATCTGGTCAAGGAGCAGTGGCAGCTGGATCTCGGTGTCCTGAATGGCCAGCGCTGTGCCGAACTGCTGAGCCACTGGCGC
Source organism: Aeromonas sp. 9A (assembly GCF_963900955.1). Lineage (NCBI taxonomy): Bacteria > Pseudomonadati > Pseudomonadota > Gammaproteobacteria > Aeromonadales > Aeromonadaceae > Aeromonas > Aeromonas sp. 9A. Next base: position 212,699 of record NZ_CAWRFG010000001.1, on the reverse strand, counting down.
GGCCCGCTTGATGCACCCGTCTTGAGCTGGGAGTTTCCGGCCAGGCAGGCCTCCTGTGGTTGGGAGGTGGGGGTGCCTTATCCTGCTCAGGGGCGCAACAGCCCGCTCTGGCGGCCAGCACCACAGCCCAAAGAGCCCGCATCGACCAGCGTTCAATAAAACAAACAAGGCCTCATCACGAGGCCTTGTTTGTTTCAGGTAGCTTTTACAGAACGGGGGAATGGCCTCGCCGTTTGACCGGTTGCACCACATACTGGCCGATGAATTCCACCGCCAGCTTGTCGCCGCTGAACAACTTGACCATGAGGCTGAATTTGGCCGACTCCCCCGCCTTGAGCGGAGCCAGCACGGCCGGCATCCCCTCCCTAGCAACCCGCGCCTCGGGCTCCTCGTTGACCGGGCGGTAATACTTGATGTTGCCCTCCGCCAGTACCGTATCCCCCACCAGACCCGCCTCTTTCAGCTGCAACCAGATGAGACCCCAGCCCGCCAGCACGCACTGACTGTAGATGCTGCCGGCAAACATGGTGTCATGCACGTTGAGGTTGGCCGCCAGATTGGCCTTGAGATGAAAAGTCTGGCCGTCATAGTGGGTGATGTGTACCCCCATCTTCTCGCTGATGGGGATGCCTTGCGACCAGCGAGTGGTGAGATCCTGGCACCACTCGGGGCGATACTGGATGGTCTGCAAGGGGCTCAAGGATTTTATCATCTGACGATGGGGAATGCGGCCAAAGCTGACAGGCCCTTCCCCCACTTCGAGGAAGCCGCACCTGCGATAGAACTCCACCGCTTCCTGACGGGCATTCATCACCAGCCGCTTCACTTTTTCCTGGCAGGCGAGCTGTTCGAGATCTTCCACCATGCGAGCCCCCAATCCCTGGCTACGATGCTCGGGGTGCAGCGCCATAAAGCGGATCTGGGCCTCGTCACCACCGATAAACAGTCGACCAACGGCAATGGGAGTACCGTCCGGCGCCAGCATCATGCGATGAATGGCGACGGTATCGTATTCGTCTCGCTCGGAACCAATGGGCAGATTGAAGGGTTTACGCAGCAGTTCCCAGCGCAGCTGGTAGTAAGCGTCCAGCTCGGCTGCCGTTTGAGGAGTGACTACCCGGTACATAAATCGATCCTTGAGTTAGCGCCGACGGACAGATTGAAGGGCTTGCGCACCCATGCCTCCCAGCGCAGCTGGTAGTAAGCGTCCAGCTCGGCTGCCGTTTGAGGAGTGACTATCCGGTACATAAAGCGATCCTTGAGTTAGTGCCGACGGACAGATTGAAGGGCTTGCGCACCAATGCCCCCCAGCGCAACTGATAATAGGCATCCAGTTCGGCTGCCGTCTGGGGAGTGACCACCCGGTACATAGTTCTATCCTTGAGTTACACTGGCCGGAAACCATCTTGCCGTGCAAATTCATGGACTTCAATCTGCAAGCGTACCAAGCCGACCACTTATTGCACCTGAGTGCCAAACCGGAACGACGCCTCTCCATCCTGGAAAATGCCCATCACCGCTGGCTGGAGATCGACGGTGTGGTGCAATCGGCCATGTCCCTTGCCGAACCTGCCGCCCTCTGCCTGCCCCATCAGCAGTGCATCGCAGACCTGCTGCCCGCCACCGCAAGCCGGGTGCTGGAACTGGGATTGGGCGGTGGCGATCTCACTCGTCATCTGGGGGCGCGCTGGCCAGAGGCTCGGCACGACTGCGTCGATCTGGATGAAGAGGTACTGACCCTGTTTCAGACCTTCTTCCGCCACCCGGCGGAACCCGTTGACCGGGCGTTGCACCTGCACCACGCCGATGCCCTCGCCTTCCTGCTGGCCCACGACGACACCTATGACTTAGTGCTGCTCGACCTGTTCAGTCAGGATGGCAATCCCCTGCTGCTGTTTCAGGCTCCGCTCTATCAGGCACTGGCCAAATGCCTCCGCGGTACCCTCATCGTCAACCTGCTGCCACGAACACATCTCGAACTGGCGCAGGCCAGGCGGCTGGCGGAGGAGTGGATTGGCCTCACCAGCGCCCACGGGGTGCCCGGCTATCGCAACGTCATACTGCACGCCACCAATCTGACCCCCTAGCTCCTGTTACGGGATGCCACGGCTGGCCCTGTCTGCACGTCCGCAGATGAAGGCCTGTAGCCGGAGCGGGATCCCGGCCATGACGCCTACACCTGCAGCCAGAAGGTGACGGGGCCGTCATTGAGCAGCGCCACCTTCATGTCGGCAGCAAAACGGCCTGTCTCGGTCGGTATGCCGCTGGCCTTTGCCTGCACTACAAAATAGTCGTAGAGCCGCTCGGCGTCGGTCGGATGGGCGCCGCCAGAGAAGCTGGGTCTCATGCTTTTTTGGTATCCGCCGCCAGGGTGAACTGGGAGACAACCAGCAGGCTGCCGCCGGCCTGACTCACATTGAGGTTCATTTTGCCCTCTTCATCGGAGAAGATGCGGTAGCCGCTCACCTTGTGCAGCAACTTGTCCGCCCTGGCCTCGTCATCCCCCTGCTCCACCCCGAGCAACACCAGCAGGCCATTGGCAATGGCCCCCGTTACTTCGCCTTCCACTGTCACGCTGGCCTCGGAGACCCGCTGGATCAATGCAATCACATCCCTCTCCTCTCAAAACAGAACGACCGCCCTCACAGGGGCGGTCGTCGATGCTACCAAGAAAATGACGGGCAAAGCGATGGATCAGGCCAACTCCTCGCTCACCGGTTTTTCATATTCGCCGAGACAAGCCGTGGTCTCGGCGCCAAGCAATACCACCAACCAGCTGAGATAGACCCAGACAAACAGGATCGGAATGGTCGCCAGAGCGCCATAGATGGCCTGATAGGAGGGGAAGTTGGTGATGTAGATGGCAAATCCGCGCTTGGCCAGCTCGAACAGGGTCGCCGCCACCAGGGCGCCGATGAAGGCGTGCACCAGTCTCACCTTGCAGTTGGGCACGACCGTATAGACCAGCAGGAAGGTGAGTACCGAGAAGAGGAACGGCAAGCTGCGCAGCAACAGATAGCCGATGCCGAACAGACTCTCGGCCCCGAACAGCCGCAGCGAGAAGATATAAGAGGAGATGGCAATGCTGCCACCGATAAGCACAGGACCCAGTGTCAGTATCATCCAGTACATGGCAAACGCCTGAGCCAGCGGCCGGCCCTGGGTCGAGCGCCAGATGTAGTTCAGGTTCTTGTCGATGGCCGAGATTAGCATCAACGCCACCACTATCAGGGCACCGATACCCACCGCTGTGGTGTTGGTGGCATTCGCCACGAAGCCATCTATGTACTCCTTGAGCATCTCACCCGCGGTCGGCACGAAGTTGTGATAGACGAACTGCTCCATCGCCTGTTTCAGGGTCTGGAACACAGGGAAGGCGGACATCATGCCAAATACCACAGCAATCATGGGGACCAGAGAGAGCAAGGTGACATAGGCCAGATAACCGGCGGTGACGGTCAACCTGTCGTGCTGGAAACGGCTCCAGACAAACTGGGCGAAATGGCCGCCATCGTGGCGTAAAAAGGAGAGAGCGTGGCCAAGACGGCCACCAAATTTCTGCTGCATTGTGATTCTCAACGTCTTCATCATGCAGACATTGTGTCAGATAGCATGGTCATTTGACCACCCATGGACCGGATCGGTACGACCAGCCCGAGCATACTGGCTGGTGATCCACCGTCAAAGGGGCATAAAAAAAGAGGCCCGCAGGCCTCTCTCTGTCTGTCGATAAACAGATATCAAGCACGACCGGCGCGCTTGCGATCCATTTCAGTCAGCAGTTTCTTGCGCACACGGATGGCCTTGGGAGTGATCTCTACCAACTCATCGTTATCGATGAATTCGAGAGCCTGTTCCAGGGTCATGCGGATCGGCGGAGTCAGCACCTGGGCTTCGTCGGTACCGGAGGCACGCATGTTGGTCAGCTGCTTGCCCTTCAGGCAGTTTACAGTCAGGTCATTGGAGCGGGAGTGAATACCGATCACCTGGCCTTCGTACACTTCGGTAGCGTGACCAATAAACAGACGACCGCGGTCTTGCAGACCGAACAGGGCGAAGGTCAGCGCCTTGCCGGTAGCGTTGGAGATCAGCACGCCATTCTGACGCTCGCCGATGCTGCCACCCTTGTGCGGACCGTAATGGTCAAAGGTGTGGTACAGCAGACCGGTACCGGAAGTCATGGTCAGGAACTCGGTCTGGAAGCCGATCAGGCCACGACTCGGGATCATGAAGTCAAGACGGACACGGCCCTTGCCATCCGGGGTCATGTTGGTCATCTCGCCCTTACGCAGGCCAAGTTGCTCCATCACGGAACCCTGGTGGATCTCTTCCACGTCAACAGTCACGGTTTCAAACGGTTCATGTAGAACGCCGTCCACGGTGCGCAGGATAACTTCCGGACGGGATACCGCCAGCTCGTAACCTTCACGACGCATGTTTTCGATCAGGATGGAGAGGTGCAGTTCACCACGACCGGATACGCGGAATTTGTCCGGATCTTCGGTCTCTTCCACACGCAGGGCCACGTTGTGGACCAGCTCCTGGTTCAGACGCTCCATGATGTTGCGGGAGGTCACGAACTTGCCTTCTTTACCGGCGAACGGTGAGGTGTTGACCTGGAAGGTCATGTTCACGGTCGGCTCGTCAACGGAGAGCGGCGGCAGGGCTTGAACAGCACTGTTGTCACAGATGGTGTCGGAGATTTTCAGCTCGCCCAGACCTGTGATGGCGATGATGTCACCCGCTTGCGCGTCGACAACTTCGGTACGGGACAAACCCAGGTAGCCAAGCACCTGACCGACTTTGCCGGTACGGGTCTTGCCATCGGCACCGATGACGGTGACTTGCTGGTTGGTCTTGACGCGACCACGGCTGATACGGCCGATGCCGATAACACCCACGTAGGAGTTGTAATCCAGCTGGGAGATCTGCATCTGGAAAGCACCGGCAGGGTCACCCTTCGGCTGCTCGACGTTGTCAACGATCGCCTGGAACAGAGGTTCCATGTTGTCGGATTCAACGCCCTGGTCCATGGTGGCCCAGCCGTTCAGTGCTGAAGCGTAAACAACTTTGAAGTCCAGTTGCTCATCGGTCGCACCCAGGTTGTCAAACAAGTCGAATACCTGATCCATAACCCAATCAGGACGAGCACCCGGACGGTCGATCTTGTTGATGACCACGATCGGCTTCAGACCCTGGGCGAATGCCTTCTGGGTCACGAAACGAGTCTGCGGCATAGGGCCGTCAACAGCATCAACCAGCAGCAGCACTGAGTCGACCATGGACATAACGCGCTCTACTTCACCACCGAAGTCGGCGTGACCCGGAGTATCAACGATGTTGATACGGTAGTCTTTCCAACGGATCGCGGTGTTCTTGGCGAGAATGGTAATACCACGTTCCTTTTCCAGGTCGTTGGAATCCATCAGACGCTCTTGACCATCTGTGGTACGGTCCAGGGTTCCAGACTGCTGCAGCAGCTTATCAACCAGGGTAGTTTTGCCGTGGTCTACGTGCGCAATAATCGCAATATTGCGTAAATTCTCTAACATTCTCGCCTCAATCACCGGGTAAAATTGGGCGCTAATTGTACTCTCGCCTTTGTGATCTGCCTAGCATAATTGCAGTGCAATCACGTTTAACAGGGGATCTGGATCATGGACCTTCCGATCAAAGCCTGTTTAGATGGGGGCTGACCGTATACTGCGCACCATTTTAGTGCACCAAAACGATCCACAGTTGCACTACTTTGAGGCGTAACGCACTGGGACAGCAGGTCTTGGGGCAGGCTTATAGCCGCAAACGCCCTGAAATCAAGCTGTCACAAACTTGGCACGATACTGGCTTATGTGAATGTGATGACGCATTCACCCTAAGAGTTTTAACACCGGAGGTTACTTAGCATGTCAGCCCAGAATGTAATGGCACTGATCCAGGAACACGAAGTCAAGTTTGTTGACCTGCGCTTTACCGACACCAAGGGTAAAGAGCAGCACGTATCCATCCCTTCCCATCAGATTGACGAAGATTTCTTCGAAGATGGCAAGATGTTCGATGGCTCCTCCATCGGCGGCTGGAAGGGCATCAACGAGTCTGACATGGTGCTGATGCCGGATGCGGCCTCCGCCAAGCTGGACCCGTTCACCGAAGAGACCACCCTGAACATCGTCTGTGACATTCTGGAACCGGCCACCATGCAAGGCTATGACCGCGACCCGCGCTCCATCGCCAAACGTGCCGAAGAGTTCCTGAAGTCCAGCGGCATCGCTGACACTGTACTGTTCGGGCCTGAGCCAGAATTCTTCATGTTCGACAACATCACCTTCTCGAACACCATGGGCCACAGCTTCGTGAAAATCGAATCTGAAGAAGCCGCCTGGAACTCCGGCACCGCCTATGAGCACGGCAACAAGGGTCACCGTCCTTTCGTCAAGGGTGGCTACTTCCCTGTTGCACCGGTTGACTCCTCCCAGGATATCCGCGCCGCCATGTGTCTGGTGCTGGAAGAGATGGGCCAGGTCGTTGAAGCGCACCACCACGAAGTGGCAACCGCCGGTCAGAACGAGATCGCCACCCGTTTCAACACACTCACCCTGAAAGCGGATGAAGTGCAGGTTCTGAAGTACGTGATCCACAACGTGGCCCACGCTTACAACAAGACAGTCACCTTCATGCCGAAACCCATGTTCGGTGACAACGGCTCCGGCATGCACTGCCACCAGTCCCTGGCCAAGAACGGCGTCAACCTGTTCGCCGGCGACCTGTACGGCGGCCTGTCCGAGATGGCACTGCACTACATCGGCGGTATCATCAAGCATGCCAAGGCCATCAACGCCTTCGCCAACCCGACCACCAACTCCTACAAGCGTCTGGTCCCGGGTTATGAAGCACCTGTCATGCTGGCTTACTCCGCCCGCAACCGCTCTGCTTCCATCCGTATTCCGGTAGTACCGAGCCCGAAAGCGCGTCGTATCGAAGTACGTTTCCCGGATCCGGCAGCCAACCCGTACCTGGCTTTTGCAGCTCAGCTGATGGCCGGTCTGGACGGTATCATCAACAAGATCCATCCGGGCGATGCCATGGACAAGAACTTGTATGACCTGCCGCCGGAAGAAGCCGCAGAAGTGCCGACCGTTGCAGGCTCTCTGGACGAAGCACTGGCCGCACTGGACAGCGATCGCGAGTTCCTGACCCGCGGCGGCGTGTTCAGCGATGACTTCATCAATTCCTATCTGGAACTGAAACAGCACGATGTTGACCGTGTGCGCATGACCCCGCACCCGCTGGAGTTTGAACTGTACTACTCCGTTTAATCCGGACCACAGCTCTGAACTTGACCAAACCCGCCAACAGGCGGGTTTTTTCTCTGATAGGATTAAGCAAAATCCCGTCAAGGAGAGATGGATGAAAAACGCATGCCCCCTATGGGCTCTGGGACTTGTGCTGTTGACGAGCACCACCGCCCAAGCCACCAAGATCTACTCCTGGACAGACAGCAAGGGCGTCGTTCACTACACGGATGCCCCCCCTCCCGGCCAGCAGGCCAAAGAAGTGGATCTGCGTGTTGCCCCTCTCATTGGTGGTGCCCCCCGCTCGGTGCAGGTGGACAACTTCAACAGCCTGACCGGCGTTGATGCCAAGAAAGAGGAGGAAGCCGCCAAGCTGGCAATCGAACTGCTCTCCCCGGAACAGGGCAGCACACTGCGCGACAACACGGGCAATGTGGTGTTCCAGGGGCAAATAAGCCCCAAACCGCCGACCCAGTACGACGTGCGCCTGACCCTGGATGGCAAGGCGGCCCCCATCGTCAGCAACGGCTTAGCTATTCGGGTCGAAAACCTTGATCGCGGCGCACATGAGGCACAACTCGAACTACTCGCCAAAGACGGTACGATCCTTGCTAAATCAAGGGTAGTCACCTTCTACCTGCACCGAGCCAGTATCAATCCGGCACCTAAAGTGACCCCGCTCCCCAACAGGGGGTGATCCTGTGCATCGATACGGGTAGACTAAATGCACCACGTTGGTGCATTACTGGTGTATAGCACCGTTTTAGGGAGAAACCTGTGCCAACCCGCCCGGATCAAGCCAAGATACTGCTCGATAACTTGCTGACCGCCGTCATCCTGATGGATGAGCGGCTCTGCATCCAGTTCGTCAACCCGGCGGCCGAACAACTGCTCTCCCTCAGCCAGCGTCGGCTGATCGGGATCGAGCTGCCCCACCTGCTGGAACATATCTCTCTCGATTTGCAGCGCCTCAAGCAATGCCTCACCTCTGGGCAGGGTTTCACCGACAGCGAAGTGACCCTGGTGGTGGAAGGTGAACCCAGGCTGGTGGAGATGAGCGTGAGCCCGCTCGCCGACCATGAACAGCGGCTGATGGTGGTGGAGCTGCGCAAAATTGATCAGCAGAAGAAGATCAGCCAGGAGCTGCAACAACATGCCCAGCAACAGGCGGCCAAGGAATTGGTGCGCGGGCTGGCCCACGAGATCAAGAACCCGCTGGGTGGACTGCGCGGCGCGGCTCAGCTGCTGCAAAAAGAGCTGCCGGATCCGGCCTTGCGCGAATACACGGGCATCATCATAGAGCAGGCCGACCGGCTGAGGGTGCTGGTCGATCGCCTGCTCGGCCCTCAGCGTCCGGGTCGCCACCAGATGCACAATGTTCACTCCGTGCTGGAGCAGGTGCGCCGTCTGGTGGAACTGGAGCTGCCACCTACTGTTCGCATAGAGCGGGATTACGATCCCAGCATTCCCGAGTTCGAGATGGAGCCGGATCAGCTGCAGCAGGCTTTTCTCAACATGGTGCGCAACGCCGCCGAGGCCATAGGTGAACAGACGGGGCTGATTCGCATCAAGACCCGCACCGCCTTCCAGATCACCATCCACGGTCAGCGCTACCGGCTGGCGGCCGAGATCAAGATCATCGACAACGGCCCCGGCATTCCCGATGCCATCCGCGACACCCTCTTCTACCCCATGATCACCGGCAAGGAGGGGGGAACCGGCCTCGGCCTATCCATCGCCCAGAACCTGATTGATCAGCACAAGGGGCGCATCGACTGCATCAGCTGGCCTGGCCACACCGAATTCACTATTTTTCTACCGCTTCGCAAATAAGGGAACGTCATGACAGCAAAAGTGTGGATCGTTGATGACGACAGTTCTATCCGCTGGGTACTGGAACGCACCCTCGGCAGTGAAGGATTCGAGTGCGAGAGTTTTGCCGATGGCGAGGCTCTGCTGAGCTCGCTGGAGATACGTTCGCCCGATGTGATCCTCTCCGATATCCGCATGCCCGGCATCGATGGTCTCAGCCTGCTGGAGCAGATCCACCGCCGCCAGGCCGATCTGCCCATCATCATAATGACGGCCCACTCGGATCTGGACAGCGCGGTCAACGCCTATCAGCGGGGCGCCTTCGAGTACCTGCCCAAGCCGTTCGACATCGACGAGGCGGTCACCCTGGTGCGCCGTGCCGAGAATCACCTGAAAGAACAGCGCACCAAGCGCAAGGCACGCCAGCAGGAGACGGCCACCACACCTGAAATCATCGGCGAAGCGCCTGCCATGCAGGAAGTGTTTCGCGCCATCGGCCGGCTGTCGCGCTCCAGCATCTCGGTGCTGATCAACGGCCAGAGCGGTACCGGCAAGGAGCTGGTCGCCCACGCACTGCACAAGCACAGCCCGCGCGCCCACAAGAACTTCATCGCCCTCAACATGGCCGCCATCCCCAAAGATCTCATCGAATCCGAGCTGTTCGGTCATGAAAAAGGGGCCTTTACCGGTGCCAACAACATCCGCCACGGCCGCTTCGAGCAGGCCGATGGCGGCACCCTGTTTCTCGATGAAATCGGCGACATGCCGCTGGATGTGCAGACCCGCCTGCTGCGGGTGCTGGCCGATGGCCAGTTCTACCGGGTCGGCGGTCATCAGCCGGTGCAGGTAGATGTGCGGATCATCGCTGCCACCCACCAGAATCTGGAGAAACGGGTGGCAGACGGTGAATTCCGGGAAGATCTGTTCCACCGCCTCAACGTCATCCGCATTCATATTCCGGCCCTCAAGGAGCGCCGCGAGGATATACCTCAACTGGCCCAGCACTTCCTGCTGCGCGCCGCCAAGGAGCTGAACGTGGAGGCCAAGAGCCTGCACCCTGATACCCAGGCCTACATCAGTCGTCTCGCCTGGCCGGGCAACGTGCGCCAGCTGGAGAACGTCTGCCGCTGGCTGACGGTCATGGCCTCGGGTCAGGAGGTGCTGGTAGGGGATCTGCCCGCCGAACTGCTGACCCCCATCACCAACACGGCCGAGCCCGGCCAACCTGCCCTGCCCGGCTGCTGGCAGCAGCAGTTGCAGGACTGGGTCGCCAGTAAGCTGGCACTGGGGGAGACTGACATCCTGGCCGATGCCCTGCCCCAATTTGAGCGGATCATGCTGGAGACGGCACTGGATCACACCCATGGCCACAAACAGGAAGCTGCCCGCCTGCTTGGCTGGGGTCGCAACACCCTGACTCGCAAGCTCAAGGAGCTCGACCTCTCCTGAGCCCTCTGGAAAAACGATTCCCATCACGCCTTGGCAAATCCCTGACCAATAAGACCCCGTTTGATTTCAAACGGGGTATCTTTTTTGAGAGCCCTGCCTAGAATGGCAGGCTTTCAAACCCGACTCGAAGAAGGCGCCATCATGATTGACAGATCTCTCCCCCTGACCGACCTGCACCGCCATCTGGACGGTAATATCCGCGCGCAGACCATCCTCGAGCTGGGCCGTCAGCACAATATCCAGTTGCCAGCCTTTGAGCTGGAAGCACTTCGCCCCCACGTGCAGATCGTCGAGAATGAGCCGAGTCTGGTCGCCTTCCTGAAGAAACTGGACTGGGGCGTGGCCGTGCTGGCCGATTACGATGCCTGCCGCCGTGTTGCCTACGAGAACGTGGAGGATCTGCTGCGTGCCGGTATCGACTATGCCGAGCTGCGCTTCAGTCCCGCCTACATGGCCATGACCCACAAACTGCATCCACAAGGTGTGGTGGAAGCCATCATTGACGGCGTTGCAGCTGGCAGCCGCGACTTTGGCATCAAGACCAACCTCATTGGCATCATGAGCCGCACCTTCGGCACCGAACAGTGCCGCAAGGAGCTGGACGCCTGTCTGGCCCATCGCGACAAACTGGTTGCCGTCGATCTGGCCGGTGACGAACTGGGCTTCCCGGGCGAGCTGTTCACCGAGCATTTTCGCAAGGTCCGTGATGCGGGCATGCGCGTCACAGTACACGCAGGCGAAGCGGCGGGCCCCGAAAGCATGTGGCAAGCCATTCGCGATCTCGGTGCCGAGCGCATCGGCCACGGCGTCAAGGCGATTGCGGATCCTGCCCTGATGGCCTATCTGGCGGAGCACCGCATCGGCATCGAATCCTGCCTCACCTCCAACCTGCAGACCACCACGGTGGCGAGCCTGACCGAGCACCCAATTCGCCAGTTCCTGGCTGCCGGCGTGCTGGCCTGTCTCAATACCGACGATCCTGCGGTAGAAGGCATAGACCTGCCCCACGAATATGACGTGGCTGCCCCGGCCGCCGGCATGACCGCCAGCGAGATCCGCACCGCCCAGAAAAACGGTCTGACCCTCGCTTTCCTGAGCGATGGCGAGAAAGCCGAGCTGAGCGCCCGCGCCGCCCGCAGCTAAACCTTGAACAGTTTGCTTACCCGATAAAAAAACCGCCGAGGCGGTTTTTTTTATCTTCAGTACAGGGCTGCCTGTTCAGATCACCCGGGAGAACTGCTGCTGGCGCGCTTTGCTGCGCAGGTAGACATCGAAACACATGCAGATATTGCGAATAAGCAACTGACCGGTGGAGACCACTTCCAGCCCATCGTCGGTCATGCGCACCAGACCGTCGTCGATAAAGGTCTGCAACAGCTTGAGATCATCGGCAAAATACGCCTTGAAGACCAGACCATAAGCCTGCTCGATGGCGGCGAAGTTCAGGCTGAAATCGCAGATGAGACGTTTGATCACCTCGCGGCGGATCAGGTCATCCTGATTGAGGGAGCACCCCTTCCACTGGGCATGCCCCAGCTCTTCAACCTGGGCGTAGTAAGCTTTGAGCTCTTTTTGGTTCTGGGAATAGGCATCGCCAATCATGCTGATGGAGGAGACCCCCAATCCCAGCAGATCACAATCCCCCTGGGTGGTGTAGCCCTGGAAATTGCGGTGCAACTTGCCCTCGCGCTGCGCCACCGCCAGCTCGTCATCCGGTTTGGCGAAGTGATCCATGCCGATGAACTGGTAGCCCTGACCGGTGAGGAAGGCGATGGTGTCTTGCAACATGGCCAGCTTCTCCCGGGGGGCCGGCATGTCTTCCTCTTTCAGCTTGTGCTGGGCAGCAAAGCGGCTCGGCAGATGAGCGTAGTTGAAGATGGAGAGGCGGGCCGGATCCGTCTTGAGCACTTCCTCCAGGGTGTGGTGGAAGCTCTCCCTGTTCTGGTGCGGCAAGCCGTAGATGAGATCCAGATTGGTGGAGCGAAAACCCAGTGCGCGGGCGCGCTCCAGCATGGCGCGGATGAAGTCGTTATCCTGCTCGCGGTTGACCGCAACCTGGACCGCCTTGTTGAAGTCCTGTACACCGAGACTGATGCGGTTGAACCCCACCTCTCGCAGCACATCCAGCATGGTGAGTTCGATTTCACGCGGGTCCACCTCTATGCTGATCTCCCCTTCCTCCGCGAACTGGAAGTGCTCGCGCAACATGGCCATCAGGCGACGGGTTTGGGCTTCGTTCAGATAGGTAGGCGTACCACCACCCCAATGCAGCTGGGTCACCAGCCGATGCTTGAACAGAGGGGCCTGCGCCTTGATCTCCTGTTCGAGGTAGTCGAGGTATTGATCGGCCTTGTGCTGGTGACGTGTGATCACCTTGTTGCAGCCGCAGTAATAGCAGAGCTTGTGACAAAAGGGGATGTGTACGTAAAGCGACAGGTTGCGCGCCGGGTACTGGCCTGCGGCGCGGACCAGGTCCGGATAGCCGAAGCTTTCGTTGAACTCCAGCGCGGTGGGATAGGAGGTGTAGCGCGGGCCGCTGTAGTTATATTTTTCGATCAGGGCCTGATCCCACACAATCTGTTCTGCTTGCACGCTTGCTTCCTCTTTTTTGTTATCCAGGGCTCAGCGGCTTAACTGAAAATCCTTCAGTTGGGCCACATCCTTGAGGATCTGTGCCTCCAGCTCGGCCTCATAGCCACTGCGTTCGAGATCCATCTTCATCACTTCATTGCGCTTGAGGGCACGTCTCGCCTCATGAGTCGGCATCTCTTTCACCTTCTCATAGAGACTGTACAGACCCGGAAATTCGCTGGCAAAAACGCGCCCTTCCTTGATCTGCAAGGCATCCAGCAAATTGGTCAGCCGAATGGCACCTTCGGAATAGTCGCACTGACCATCCCGCACCGCATGGGCGATCACCCGTACGCTGTCGAGAATGCGTTCATTGCGCGCAGCTATGGCCTGCTGCTGCATATCGCGCTGGCGCTTGAGACGAGCCAGCAGGGTACCGGCATACACCGCCAGTCCCAGCAAAATCAGGCCGCCCAACGAGGCGGCCAGCATCCATCCACTCATCACTTTTTCTTCGGCTCTGGCTTGGGCTCAGGCTGATAGTCGACCTGAGTGAAACGATCCCACAGCTCCTCTTCGGAGGCGGGCTGGGTCGGCGCCTCATAACTGGCATCGTCGAATGAGCCGTCGTCTTCTTCGTCATCATCGTTGTCTATGATGCCAAGCTCATCCATCAATTCCTGATAACGATCGACACGCTGGTCAACCCAGGCCTGCTCGGTCGCTTCCAGCGTCTCGCCAGCATCGAGGCGATCCAGCAGGTCATTCAGGCGATCATCATTCTCGATGGCAGCCAGCTCCTGCTCCGGCGTCATCACCAGCTTCTTCTCTTTCGCAGGCTTGGGCGCAACTGGTTTTGCACCTTTCTCGTCTACGATCAAGGCGACCGGCTTGCGGGAACCGATACGTGGATCCTTGGCCTGCTTGCCATTGTTGTTCTTGCTGGATTGCTCTGCCTGCTGGCGGGAACCCGCCTTCAAGCCCTTACGCTTGGCAGCGCGTTTGCGCTCACGGCCGTCCAGGGCACTGGCATCTGATTCTTTGCGCTTACCGGTAGGCTTGCGATTGGGTTGTTTAGCCGACATGAATGACTGACTCCGACAAATAACTGGATTGAAGCCCGCACCCGGGATGAGAATCATCCGGGGAAGATACAGACACGGGGAACAGTGGATTAGAAACAAGAATGGGATCCCGCACCAATCCGGCCATTGCTGGCCTCTGAACACCGCAGGATCGGTATCCTCTGGGCATGTTGCTGGTATTTTGACACAGAATGGCTAATCGGGTTAATGACCCAAAAGAAAAAAGGCAGCCGAAGCTGCCTTGATATGTTTTATGCGAGTCCCATCCCTGGCTGCAAATCACCCTGTCCGTGGTGATACCTCTGCGCATCATATCTTTGTATGTGGTCATCCTGACCTTAATTGGTCGATCCTGAATGTGCGTGTGCTTGCTTTGACCCATGGGGACGACATCCGGTCATCACTCTGGGGTGGTTGCATCCCGCAGCCCGGCTCTTCCTGAGCAGTCACCATCCTGGTATTTCAATCCTTTGCCTATCATTTGCGTGGTTCTGTGGCATCCCGCCAAATCGACATCCTGTCTTCACAACATCCCGGTCGTGAATGGCCCTGTGGGCCGCTCCATATATCCACTGTATCAACTTAATAAAGCGGCTCAATCCACCGATAACGTTTTCAAACGGAGATAAACCTATCACTCTTATTTAACATATTGAAATTAATGAATTATTAAACATAATTTGAAAAATGTTTAAGCCTTGACCAGGCCGATGAATGGGGGATCTCTTACAGCAATGCGAGAAAAACTGGCCAAATGGAGTTAAAGGTCAAAAAGAAACGAGGAGCCAGTGGCTCCTCGTTCATATCAATGGGGTACATCATCAGACACGATCAGTGCAAACCGGCCACATATTTGGAAAGCGCTTCGATGTCCTGATCAGTCAGCTTCTTGGCAACATCCTGCATCATGCCATTCGGATCATTATCACGGGCAGCCGCACGAAAGGCGGTGAGCTGAGCCTTGATATAAGCAGGATGCTGGCCGGACAGACTTGGATATTTCGCCTGTTCTATACCTGACCCACGCGGACCATGACAGGCAGTGCAGGCAGCCAGACCACGGCTCATGTCTCCACCCATATAGAGCGCCTTACCCGCTGCTACAGCATCATCAGGCACCGCTATCGGTGTTACCTTCTGGCTGGAGAAGTAGGCAGCAAGGTCTTCCATGTCCTGTTCAGACAAGGGGAGAGCCATAGGCCCCATGATAGGTGCGACTCGACCAATTTGGCCAGAAGCTGCAGCCTTCAGTTCAACTAATTGCTTTTTGATATATGATGCGTGCTGACCAGCAATCTTGGGATACATATCAACAAGGCTGTTTCCGTCCGGTCCATGACAAGCCGCACACACGGCAGCCTTGGATTGTCCCGCAGCGGCATCGCCCTTGGCTTGTGCCATCCCCGTTACGCCAACCATCAGAGCAAGAGTAATGACTAGGTTCTTCATGGCGTTCCAACTTCTCGTTATTAGGCTTCCAGATCCCATGCCGCTGAAGGCATGTTAAAATAAACGCGTTTAAGCGACGTCATTTTACACGATTTCACAAAAAAGTAACTCTATAACCCTCTATCTCTATGGGGAATTTACGTTGGATACACAAACTCTGAATTTCAATAAGGTGCATTTTGTGACCAGCGCACCCGACATCCGCCACCTGCCAAATGATGGGGGTGTCGAGATTGCGTTTGCCGGCCGTTCCAATGCCGGTAAGTCATCTGCATTGAACACCTTAACGAAACACAAGAACCTGGCTCGCACCAGTAAAACACCGGGTCGCACCCAGTTGATCAACCTGTTTGAACTGGAGCCGGGCAAGCGTCTGGTCGATTTGCCGGGCTATGGTTATGCGCAAGTTCCGCTGGAAATGAAGCTCAAGTGGCAAAAGTCACTGGCAGAGTACCTGCAGCGCCGCGAGTCATTGAAAGGCCTGGTGATCCTGATGGACATCCGCCACCCGCTCAAAGATACCGACATGAACATGCTGGAGTGGAGCTCACACCGTGAATTGCCGGTCATGCTGCTGCTGACCAAGGCTGACAAGCTGAGCCCTGGTCCCCGCAACAATCAGGTCATCAAGGTACGCCAAGCCATTGCCGACCTGGGCCCGCAGATCCAGGTGGAAGCCTTCTCCTCCCTTAACAACATAGGGGTGGAAAAATTGGCCCAGACTCTGTCTGGCTGGTACTTGGCGGGTGCTGATGAAATTGCCGATAACGATGAGCAAGAGCAGGTTGAGGAATAATACATTCCTCCATCTTCCTGCTGCTTCTCTCTTGCAATTAGCGGAGCTGACCCTCCGCTGATTGAAAGACTTTCAGTTCAACTGCTTCCTGCCAACGCTCAATCCCCACCGATATGCCCTTCTAGCAATCCTAGTAAAATCATTATCAATCAATAGGGTGCGAAGTTAATTTCAATTAATAATTAACTTCACATCCACATGATAACGGTTTCATATTTTTGCTATCAAGCGGCAAGCACATCACGCAAGAAGTACCAAAATGAAATTAAATTACATTTTGAGGTATGGAAGGGATAAAAATGAAGCCAGTACCACTGGTGCAGTACCGGCCTGAAACAATCAGTTCAAAAATTGGGAAGAAGCTAAATCTTGAGAACAAAGACGCCTGGTTTTCCTCAAGAAGCCCTTTTATTCTAGCAAATACTTGCCAAAACTAAAGCATTTACTCTAACTGTGGCGCATAAAAAAACACCCCGACGAATACTCATCGGGGCAGCTATTCAGCCACATTCAATTACGTGAAATAAAAGGTCTGAAAGATAGAACATCTTACCTCTGTACCCTACGTCGCTAACTGTATAGCAAAGCAGCAAAAAGTGAAAGTAATTTATGTAATTAAGTTTCACGAAAGAAAGATTGGTAAAAATCACTTACTTTTCATGTAGATAAAAAAATCCCCAGTACGAATACCGGGGAGTTATAAAGGTGACTAGCTAGCACTTCCTCAACTATCTAGTTAGTCCGCGGTATTTCTCACAAGTTCCGCCGCTTTGAGAAAAAACTTGGAACCCTCAGAGGTAGATGGCTCCATCCTCTGCAAACTCTTGTTCTTCAATGATTTTCTCAGCAACATCTTCAATGTCAAAACGAACGCTCTCGAAAGCACGCAGTATGTCCTCCTCCTTGACGAGGGAGAGTCCGGTCATTTTTTCCAGGCGCCGACGACTGATGTAGCAATTGATCAATGCCCCCATCTGCTGGGCTGGAAAATGTATCCTCTGTTCGTTCGGCTGCCAGGCCGCCAGTTCGGGAAACAGGATGCCTTGATTCATAGAGTCCCCAGATTTCGTTTCAGCTCTCTCAATACCTGTTTAGTTCCTGGGCGGATTCCTCGCCACACTGTGAATGCCTCCGCCGCCTGTTCAACCAGCATACCCAGCCCATCCATGGCCTGACGGGCACCGTACTGTTTGGCCCAGCTGATGAAAGGGGTATCCATGGACCCATACATCATGTCGTAGATGGCAATATCCGCGTGGATCAGTGCAGGGGCGAGGGGCGGCAGCTCTCCTTGCAGGCTGGCGGAGGTGGAGTTGATGATGAGATCAAACGCCCCTCCCAGTTGCTCGTAGGTCAGAGCTGTCACCACCCCCAGATCATGAAACTCAGCCGCCAGTTGCTGCGCTTTTACGTGCGTTCGGTTGGCAATCACCAGTTCTGTCGGATGCTCGGCCAGCAGCGGAGCCAAAGCACCACGGGCGGCTCCCCCGGCCCCCAGCAGCAAGATCCGGCTTCCGGCCAGAGTCACACCATGAGACTTCAGGTCCGCCACCAGACCAGCACCATCGGTATTGTCTCCCAGCAGTACACCGTCATCGGTCAGCTTGATGGTGTTGACGGCGCCCGCCCGTTTGGCTCGGGGGCTCAAGCTGTCAACCAACGCAAACGCCTGCTCCTTGAACGGCACTGTGACATTGCATCCCTTGCCTCCTTGCGCAAAGAAGGCTCGCAGGGTCGTAGCAAACTCGTCGACTGCAGGTTCAGCCAGACCATACTCCAGCTCTTGCTGAGTTTGTCTGGCAAACAGGGTATGAATGAAGGGGGACTTGCTGTGGCGCACCGGGTGGCCAAAAACCAGATAACGATCCATCAAAGAGTTCCATCAGAGGGCAATATTCCGATTTAACGGGTTTTCGCACTCAGGAACAAGCCGAATATCGGCCAATAAAGAGGGGCCGTCATGGCCCCTCGGGTCACAGCCACTCTCGCGGCGCGAGGTAGTCTGTGTAGAGCAAGGCCTCCGGGCTGCCCGCTTCCGGCTGCCAGTCATACTCCCAACGTGCCAGTGGCGGCATCGACATCAGAATCGACTCGGTACGTCCACCGGTCTGCAACCCGAACAGGGTGCCCCGGTCGTACACCAGATTGAACTCGACATAACGACCGCGGCGATAGAGCTGGAACTCCCGCTCCCGCTCGCCATAGGGCTGCGCCTTACGTCGCTCGATGATCGGCAGATAGGCATCGAGATAACCCCGGCCTACCGCCTGCATAAAGGCGAAGCAGTCGGCAAAGGGCCAGCGATTCAGATCGTCGAAGAAGAGGCCGCCTACCCCCCGCGTCTCGTTGCGGTGCTTGAGGAAGAAGTAGCGATCGCACCAGGATTTGAACTCGGGGTAAATATCTTCGCCAAAGGGTTGGCAGAGATCGCGTGACGCTCGATGCCAGTGCTGCACATCCTCGGCAAAGGGATAAAACGGCGTCAAATCGAAGCCACCACCGAACCACCAGATGGGCTCCTCGCCCTCTTTCTCGGCGATAAAGAACCGGACATTGGCATGGCTGGTCGGCACATAGGGATTGTGCGGATGGATCACCAGCGACACCCCCATGGCCTCAAACTTGCGACCGGCCAGCTCGGGCCTATGAGCCGTCGCCGAGGCTGGCATGGCATCACCATAGACATGGGAAAAGTTGACCCCACCCTGCTCAATCATGTCGCCGTGGCGCATTACGCGGGTTCGACCACCGCCGCCGCCCTCACGGGCCCAGGCATCCTCAACAAAGTGCCCAACGCCGTCAGCCAGCTCCAGACTTCGGCAGATCTCGTCCTGCAACTGCAACAGGAAGGCCTTGACCTGGGCCACATCCGGTTTGCTCATCTTGTCTCCAGTCAGGCAGGATCTTGAACGCCCTGTCCATTTTATTGTGATGTCACGCCATGAGCTCCACGCCCATCGGCATTACTGCAAAAAAGAGTCTGTCCGCTCAGGAGGGACGAATGACGGCGCCGGTACGGGCGTCCTTGATCTCGGATGGGTTAGCTTGCCCACCCACTTCACCGGGCAGGATATAGGCAAGCTTGCTTGCCAGCAGCTCACCGATATCGGCGACCCGACGGGCGGGCTCTTCACCGGTCAGATTGGCACTGGTGGAAACCAGCGGTTTGCCAAAAGCGCGGCACAATGCCTGCACCTGTGGGTGTGCAGTGACTCGCACAGCCAGCGTATCAAACTGGCCTGTTAGCCAGGTGGGTGTCGTGCCGCGAGCGGGCATGATCCAGGTGAAGGGACCTGGCCAGCTGGCCTGCACTCGCGCAAGCTGCTCACCGCTAAGCTGGCTCAGATCGATATAATCCTGCAACTGCGCCAGATCGGCGGCAATCAGGATCAGACCCTTCTCCACCGGACGCTGCTTGATAGCCAGCAGGCGCTGCACCGCCAGCTCGGAGTCGGGATCACAACCCAGACCAAACACGGCCTCGGTTGCATACGCGATCACCCCTTCGCCGTGAAGGGCGGCAACCGCTTGTTCAAATTCAGTAGACATAGGAAAAATGCGGCAGCCTGGCTGCCACCTCATTACTTGGTTGAGTTAAGCCTGCAAGGCGACAACCGCACCATCTACAGCGGGCTGTCACCTCATCACTTACTTGAGTTGGGCCTGCAGGGCGGCATCCTTGGCCATCACCTCTTCGGCATTCTTCTGGCGTTCGGCCCGAACTTTGGCTGCCAGTTCATCATCAGCCACCGCCAGCATCTGGGCTGCCAGGTAACCTGCGTTCTTGGCACCGGCCTTGCCGATTGCCACGGTTGCCACCGGCACGCCACCCGGCATCTGCACGGTGGAGAGCAGTGCATCCAGCCCCTTGAGCGGACCACCGTCGATGGGCACCCCGATCACGGGACGAGTGGTGATGCCGGCAACGGCACCCGCCAGGTGAGCCGCCAAACCGGCAGCACAGATAAAGACCTTGCAACCACGGGACTCGGCATCGGTCACATACTGATGGGTCGCAGCCGGAGTACGGTGCGCAGAGGTTACTTTCACTTCCACTGCGATATCAAACGACTTGAGGATCTCAAGGGTGGATTGCATCACGGGAAAATCAGAGTCAGAGCCCATCAATACGGCAACAAAAGATTTATTCATGGTGGGAATTTCCTTACTCCAAGTGGGGGGTTGAAGTGCGCCGAAAACGTTTCAATTTGGTTACGGCGGCGGGATTATACCTGCTCACTTTGATGGCCGCATTTCTTTTGCGGGCAGATCCACTTCAGATTTCCCCTCACTTTCTTCTCCACCATGATGCCCCAGCCACATTCGGGACAAGGCATGGGTATAGGCTTGTCATTCACCACATATTTACAATGGGGATACCCATCACAGGAGTAAAACTGCTTGCCGTAGCGGGAGGTACGGCTCACCAGATGACCCTTGCCACACTCGGGGCAGAGGATCTGGGTATCATCGCTCTCCTGCAGGGACTCGATATGCTGACAGGCCGGATACTGGGTACACCCCACAAACAAACCGTAACGACCCTTCTTGATTGCCAACGGCTGGCCACAATCCGGGCAAGCTGACCCCTCAAGCACTTTCTCGATGTCACGACCGGACGGTGTCAAAGAACGGATGTAATCGCAGGAGGGGTAAGCGGAGCAGCCAAGAAAAGGGCCATGCTTGCCCTGGCGGATCACCAGCTCGGCACCACACTGCGGGCACGGCTCTCGCTCGAACCCATGCTCGTGAGCAGAAAAGAGATGATGATCGATTTTTGACATGTGCCGCGCCTTGAAATTCAGATGGCCTGAATTCTACCAGCGCGACACCAGACTGTCAGTGAATGACGCCATCGGACTCATCAAACACCAGCTCTTCCATCTGCTGGTAGGCATTTTCACTGCCCGGCACATTGAACAGCACCATCATGACAACCCACTTCAGGTCATCCAGCTCGATATCCGGTTTATCCAGCTCGAGCAGTCGCTCGATACAGATTTCGCGGGTTTCAGCATTCAGCACCTGGGCTTGTTCCAGAAAGAGCAGGAAGCCGCGGCACTCGGTGCCAAGACGGGCCAGCTCCTGCGGGGCATAGATACGCATCGAGCCTTGCGCGCTGGCGGCGACATACACTTCCCGCTCGCTATCATGCAGATTGGCCAGCCTTTCCAGCCAGTTGAGCGCCTTCTCGATCTCGTCCTTGTCGAAACCGGCCCGGCTCAGTTCGTCGGTGAGTTCATTTTGTTCGACCATCACATCTGCATCGCTGTGGATGTAGGTCTCGAAAAGGTACATCAGTACATCAAACATGATTCGCCCTCCTCGTTCTGACGTATCCACCGGCTACCGCTATTACTGCGCCTGCCAGTTCCAGCTCTACCAACCTGCCCAATACCACTTCGACAGGAAGCTGGGACCGTTCGGCGACGGTATCCACGCTCGTGGTCTCATAATCTACGTTATCCAACAAATCGGCATAAGGCAATTCGCTATTATGCTCTTGCTCAAGCAATCCAGCCTCTTTGCGCACCAGACTGACCAATCCGGGAAGCTCTTCCACTATATCGGCCGCACTCAACACAAGTTTGGCCCCCTGCTGGATTAATTTATTGCAACCCAGCGCCTGCCCATTTTGTGGCGCTCCCGGCACGGCAAACACTTCGCGCCCCTGTTCCAGTGCGTAACGCGCCGTGATGAGCGACCCGCTCTGCTCGGCAGCCTCCACCACCAGGGTACCCAGCGACAGGCCACTGATGATGCGGTTGCGACGGGGAAAATGTTCGGCCAGCGGCCCCTTGTCTGGCGCCAACTCTGAGATGAGCAAGCCGCCGCTCTCCAGGATCTGGCCAGCCAGCCCCTGATGACGCTTGGGATAGAGACAATCCAGGCCGGAGCCCAAAACCGCAAGCGTGATACCGCCCGCCGCCAGCGCCTGCTGATGGCAGACACCATCTATGCCGAGCGCCAGCCCCGAGGTAATCGCCAGTCCACACCCTACCAGCTCGCTACACAAACGCGCGGCATTGTCCTTGCCGGCATAAGTGGGATGACGCGTCCCTACCATAGCCAATTGCGACAACGACAAGGCTGCGACATTTCCGCGACAATAGAGCAGTAAAGGGGCGGCAGGGATCTCTTTCAGCAGGTCGGGATAGGCGGGATCATCGGGACAAATCAGGTGATTGCCAGGCATGGCAGCCCAGTTCAGCCCGAGCTCTACCACTGGCAGCGGCCATCTGAGCTGCTGTATCTGGGACGAGTGCATACCCAGCGCCCGCAAACCGCCATCATCGCACTCAAACAGGGCTTTTATGTCACCATCGAAGCGGGCAAGCAGACGGGAGGCAGTGACCGGGCCTATGCCAGTAACGGCATCCAGCGTCAGCCACAGTGAAAGCTGCCCGGATGGAAATGGCACGTTAGAAGTTACTGACCTGATAGCCGGAGCTGACCATGCCCTGGCTCTGCATGATGAGGCCGTAGCTCAGCTTGTCGTACACCTTGAACAGCATGACGCGCGCCACCGCCTCCGACGGCAGGGAGGGCTTGCCGGCAGAATAGAACGTCTTGTCATAGACCGAAGAGTACTCTTTGTAAGATACCTTGCCGTTCTTGCTCACCAGCTGGGCGCCAGGTCGCCGTACCTCCAGCACATCGCCGGGGGAAACCTGATCGCGCAGCCCCTTATTGATGAGCACAACGTCAAACTTGCCGCCACTACGAGCCTTGCTCGGCAGATCTATGATGTAACCCGGCGAAATAACGGGCGCGGCTTTAGGAGTGAATACGGCAAAGAGACTCTCTTGCGGCGGGAAGGGCATCACCTTGTCTCCCTGATATACCTCCCGCTGGCTGTGGCTGAGCGTGACTCGGGTACGATCATCCGCCAGCCGCTCCTCGGCTCTGGCCGTGCCGACAAACACCGCTTCCTGCCCCAGCAACTCACCTGTCTCCTTGTCCTTGTATAAGCTCCCCGGGTGGTAGATGCCGTAGTCCTGACCCGGGGTCAGCGATCCCTGCACATACAGGGTATCTCCCTCCAGCATGCCGATATGCGCCTCATCGTTGCCGAGCACATAAGGCAGCTGTTTCGCCTGCTGGCTGTCGGCCAGGATATGGTCGGTACGCAGGAAGGGACCTATCTCGCTGAGCGGCAACGTCGGGATCGGATTGGCCTTGTTCTCGTAACGGCTCTTGGGAGAGAGGTGAACCACCGGCTTGCCCCCCTGCATCGCTTTGCCGAGGCGAGGCTCGCCATTGACCCAGCTCAGATGCAGCACGTCACCGGGATAGATCCAGTGCGGGTTGGCAATCTGGGGATTGATGTTCCAGAGACGGGGCCAGAGCCAGGGTTGTGCCAGATATCGGCCTGAAATATCCCAGAGGGTGTCACCCTTTTGCACGACATAGCGCTCGGGATAACCCGCTTTCAGTGTCAACTGGTCGGCCATGGCAGCCTGGCTCAGAGTGGCCAGCAGGCAAGCGAGGATGGTTTGCTTCAGATACATAACACTCCCTGTTACTTCTGCGCGCAAAGTGTTGCTGTTTTTTGTCGGCGTAAATGACTAGAATTACGCCAATATTGACTGCATTTATACGAAACTAAAGAAAAAACTATGGCCATTCTAGATGTATTGCGTTTTCCCGATGAACGTCTGCGCACAGTTGCAGCCCCTGTCGAGACCTTTACACCCGAGTTACAACACATTGTAGATGATATGTTCGAAACCATGTACGCGGAGGAAGGCATCGGCCTGGCCGCCACTCAGGTCGACATTCATCAGCGCATCATAGTGATCGATGTCTCCGAGAACCGTGAAGATCCTCTGGTATTGATCAACCCCGAGATCCTCGAGCAAGCGGGCAGCACAGGCATCGAAGAGGGCTGCCTCTCGGTGCCCGACCACAGAGCTCTGGTGCCACGCGCCGAGTGGGTCAAGGTACGTGCGCTGGATCGCAACGGCAAGCCGTTCGAGCTGGAAGCGGACGATCTGCTCGCTATCTGCATACAGCATGAGATGGATCATCTGATCGGCAAGCTGTTTGTGGATTACTTGTCCCCGCTCAAGCGCCAGCGCATTCGCCAGAAGCTGGAAAAGATGGCCCGTGAAGATCGCAAAGCCCTCTGAGGATCTGCCCCATTGAATAAGCTGAAACTGATTTTTGCCGGTACTCCCGACTTCGCCGCCCGTCACTTGGCGGCGTTGTTGTCTTCCGACCACGAGGTCGTTGCCGTTTATACCCAGCCGGACAAGCCTGCTGGCCGTGGTCAGAAGCTCACCGCCAGCCCAGTCAAGGAGCTGGCTCTGACCCACAATCTGCCGGTTTACCAACCAGCTTCCCTGCGCAAGGAAGAGGCGCAAGCCGAGCTGGCTTCTCTGGGCGCCGACTTGATGGTGGTAGTGGCCTACGGCTTGATCCTGCCCAAGGTGGTGCTCGATACCCCGCGTCTGGGCTGTATCAACGTGCATGGATCTTTGCTGCCGCGCTGGCGCGGTGCAGCCCCGATCCAGCGCTCCATCTGGGCGGGTGATACCGAAACCGGCGTGACCATAATGCAGATGGATGTGGGGCTGGATACTGGCGCCATGATCAGCAAAGTGACCTGTCCCATCGCCGCCAACGAAACCTCCACCAGCCTGTATGACAAGCTGGCCGAGCTGGGTCCACAGGCACTGGTCGAGACTCTCAATGCCATGGCCGCCGGTGAAACCGCAGCCGAGGCGCAAGACGATGCGCTGGCCAACTATGCCGAGAAGCTCTCCAAAGAGGAGGCCCGCATCGACTGGTCGATGGAAGCCGTCGCCATAGAGCGCTGCATCCGCGCCTTCAATCCCTGGCCCATCAGCTGGTTTGAGGTGGCAGGACAGACTATCAAGGTGTGGCAGGCCGAGGTCATCAGCAGCGACCATGGCCAACCTACCGGCACCCTGCTCAAGGCCGACAAGCAGGGGATCGACATCGCTACCGGCCTGGGTGTCCTGCGCCTGCTGACCCTGCAACCACCCGGCAAGAAGGCCATGTCCGTTTCGGATCTGCTCAACTCTCGCCGCGACTGGTTTGAACCCGGCACGCAATTGAATTGAAACAAGCGGGGCCCAAACCCCGACTTGCGCATCTAAGGTAACACTATGAAAACACGTGCACAGGCCGCTCTCGTTATTCAACAGGTGCTGGATCAGGGTCAATCCCTTTCCGCTGTTCTGCCTGCTGCCCAGGAGAAGGTTGCGCCCCGCGATCGCGCCCTCCTGCAAGAACTCTGCTATGGCACCCTGCGCTGGCTACCCCGCCTCGACGCTGCGGTGGGCGAGATGATGGACAAGCCACTCAAGAACAAGAGCCGCATCTTCCACTATCTGATCCTGGTCGGCCTCTATCAGCTCATCTACACCCGCATTCCGGCTCACGCCGCTGTGGCCGAGACAGTCAACGCCGTCAAGCTGCTCAAGGGTACCTCCTTGCGCGGCCTCATCAACGGCGTGCTGCGCAACTTCCAGCGCAGTGCCGAAGTCATATTGCTGCGCATCGACCGCGTCCCCAGCATTCGCCTCGGTCACCCTGAGTGGCTCACCAAGCGCTTGCGTCAGGCCTATCCCGAAGATTGGGAATTCATCATGGAGGCCAACAATCAGCGCCCCCCCATGTGGATCCGCAACAATAGCCAGCGCCAGGGCCGCGAGCAGATGCTGGCTCGCATGGCCGAGGTCGGCATCAATGCGGTTGCCGGTCAGGAGGGCGAAGATTGCATTCTGCTGGAACGTCCCTGCGACGTGACCAAGCTGCCCGGTTTCGTGACAGGTGACTGCTCGGTACAGGATGGTGCGGCGCAACAGGCCGCCCGACTGCTCGATCCGCAGCCGGGTGAGTGGGTGCTGGATGCCTGTGCCGCTCCCGGTGGCAAGACGGCTCACCTGCTTGAGCGTCAACCCGCACTGGCTGGCGTAGTGGCTGTGGATGCCGACGAGAACCGCCTCAAGCGGGTGCAGGAGAACCTGGATCGTATCGGCCTCCAGGCCCGGGTGATCCATGGTGATGCCAGCACCCCTGAGCTGTGGTGGCCACAAGGCCAGTTCGATCGCATCCTGCTGGACGCCCCCTGCTCCGCAACCGGTGTCATCCGTCGTCACCCCGACATCAAGTGGTTGCGCCGGGATCAGGACATCCGCGAGCTGGCCGAATTGCAGCGCCGTATTCTGATCTCCCTCTGGTCGAAACTGAAAAGCGGCGGTACTCTGCTCTACGCTACCTGCTCAGTGCTGCCGGAAGAGAACCGCGAACAGATCCGCGCCTTCCTGGCCGCCACGCCGGATGCAACCCTGGTGCCGCTGCACGCGCAGGACACACCAGATTGTCCGGGCCGCCAGTTCCTGCCAGGCGAAGCCGAGATGGATGGCTTCTACTACGCCAAGCTGATCAAGCAATAGGCAGAGCAGTGGCCATGATCATGAGGGGGGCTGGTTGACAGCCCCCATTACTGCGCAACATCGAGCACGTTTTCCCTATGAAGATCACCATGTTGATGACTGATCCCTGCCATATTGCCAGCGCTAACAACCCATCCTCGTCCCATGAGGGGTCCCTATGAAGATCATCATTCTGGGCGCAGGTCAGGTCGGTGGCACCCTGGCCGAGAACCTGGCCGGAGAGAACAACGACATCACCATAGTCGATACCGACAGCGACCGTCTGCGGGAGCTGCAGGACAAGTTCGACCTGCGGGTGGTGAATGGTCACGGCGCCCACCCCAGGGTACTGCGCGAGGCGGGTGCACAGGATGCGGACATGCTGGTGGCGGTCACCAACAGCGACGAAACCAACATGATCGCCTGCCAGGTGGCCTACTCCCTGTTCAACACCCCGAACAAGGTGGCGCGCATTCGCTCCCCGGCTTATCTGACCGAGCGGGACCGGCTATTTTTACCGGAATCCGTGCCGGTGGATCACTTGATAGCGCCGGAACAGCTGGTCACCGACTATGTTCGCCGACTGATCGAATATCCCGGCGCCTTGCAAGTGGTGGACTTCGCCGGTGGCAAGGTGGGTCTGGTGGCAGTCAAGGCCTACTACGGTGGCCCCCTGGTGGGCAATGCTCTCTCCACGCTGCGGGATCACATGCCCAACATAGAGACCCGGGTAGCGGCCATCTTCCGCCAGGGTCGCTCCATACGTCCGCAAGGCACCACCATCATAGAAGCGGATGACGAAGTGTTCTTCGTCGCTGCCGCCGGTCATATCCGGGCCGTCATGTCCGAGCTGCAGCGGCTCGAGAGCCCCTATCGCCGCATCATGATAGTCGGGGGTGGCAACATAGGGGCCGGTCTCGCCCGTCAGCTGGAGAAGCGCTACAGCGTCAAGCTCATAGAGCGCAACCAGAAGCGGGCCGAGCAGCTCTCGGAACAGCTGGAGAACACCATCGTCTTCTGTGGTGATGCAGCAGATCAGGAGTTGCTGGCCGAGGAGCACATCGATCAGATCGATGTCTTCATCGCGGTCACCAACGAGGATGAGGCCAACATAATGTCGGCCCTGCTTGCCAAGAAGATGGGTGCCAAGAAGACAATGGTGCTTATCCAGCGCAGCGCCTACGTGGATCTGGTGCAGGGCGGCTCCATCGACATCGCCATCTCGCCCCAGCAGGCCACCATTTCGGCCCTGCTGACCCACGTGCGTCGGGCCGATATCGCCAACGTCTACAGCCTGCGCCGCGGGGCGGCAGAAGCCATTGAAGCCATCGCTCACGGTGACGAGAACACCTCCAAGGTGGTGGGCAAGACGGTGGGTGAGCTCAAGCTGCCGCCCGGCACCACCATAGGTGCCGTTGTTCGTGGTGATGAAGTGCTGATCGCCCACGATCGCACCCAGATCCAGCAGGATGACCATGTGGTGATGTTCCTGGTGGACAAGAAGTACATACCGGAAGTGGAACGGCTGTTCCAGCCAAGCCCTTTCTTCCTGTAACCGACCCATGCCTCAAGTCAGCACAACCCAGATCCGGCATCGCCTCCCGAAGGGGATGTCCGGATCTCTCGTCACTCAACGATCAGGTTATTCTGCATGATCAAGCTGCGTCCTATCATCTTCACTCAAGGGCTGGTGCTCTCCAAGCTGGCTCTGTTCATGTGGTTGCCAACCCTGCTGGCCCTGTTCACAGGCTCGGAGGGATTTGTCGAGTTTCTTCAATCCGTGCTGATCACCCACGGCGCCGCTCTGCTCTGCCTCCACTACGGCCGCAAGGCAGAATTTCACCTCGGGGTGCGGGAGATGTTTCTGCTCACCACCTCTGTCTGGCTGGTTGCCTGCATCTTCGGGGCACTGCCCTTCGTCTTCATCAATCACATCGGCTTTGTCGATGCCTATTTCGAGACAATGTCTGGGGTGACCACCACGGGATCCACAGTGCTCTCAGGGCTGGATGGCATGGCTCACAGCATACTGTTGTGGCGCTCCACCCTGCAGTGGCTGGGTGGCGTTGGCTTTATCGTGATGGCGGTGGCGGTACTGCCCTACCTCAACGTGGGCGGCATGAAATTGTTCCAGACCGAGAGCTCGGATTGGTCTGACAAGAGTGCCCCCCGCGCCAAGACAGTGGCCAACAACATAGTGGTGGTCTATCTGGTGCTCTCCATGTGCTGCTTCCTCGCCTACTGGGTGAGCGGCATGACACTGTTCGAGGCGGTCAACCACGCCATGACCACGCTCAGTACAGGCGGGTATTCCACCTCGGACCAATCCATGTCCCACTTCTCCAATTCGGCACACTGGATCGGTACCCTCTTCATGTTTCTGGGGGGGCTGCCCTTTCTGCTCTATGTACAGAGCCTGAGCCGACGTGACCACAGCCTGCTCAAGGATGCCCAGGTACAGGGCTTCTTCTGGCTGGTGGTCTGGATCACAGTCGTCGTCACCTTCTATCTGTGGATCAGAGACATTTACGGCTTCATGGATGCCCTGCGCATCAGCAGCTTCAATATCGTCTCCGTGATCACCACCACCGGCTATGGCCTCGGCGATTTCGGCACCTGGGGACCGCTCACCAGCGTGCTGTTTATCTTTATCATGCTGCTCGGTGCCTGCTCCGGCTCCACCTCCGGCGGCCTCAAGATCTTCCGGGTACAGGTAGCGTTCGCCCTGTTCAGAAAGCAGATGCGCCAGCTGATGCATCCCTCCGCCGTCTTTCCGCAGAAGTACAATGGCCGCCAGGTCAACGACGCCATCATTCGCTCCATGATCTCCTTCGTGCTGGCCTACTTCGCCATCATATTGCTGATCGCCGCCCTGCTCGCCACCATAGGTCTGGACCCCCTGACCGCCATCTCGGGCTCCATCACAGCGGTGGCAAACGTGGGTCCCGGCATGGGCCCCGTCATAGGCCCCAGTGCCAACTTTTCCACCCTGCCGGACTCGGCCAAGTGGATATTGTCGTTCGGCATGCTGCTGGGGCGCCTCGAGATCCTGACAGTGGCCGTGATCTTCTTCCCCTCGTTCTGGAAGCAGTAATTCCTGCCAGGATAGCGAGAACACAGAAAACAGAAGGGCAGCCCTGCGGCTGCCCTTCTCCATCTCATGATACTGACAAGACTCGGTGTTATTCGGCCGGATCTTCCCGTTCCAGCGCGCGGTTGACCAGCGCCTCGGGCAGGGGTTTGGTCACCTCCACCCCCAACTCACGGAAACGCTCGACCTGGGCGATCAGGTTGCCACGGCCGTTGACCAGCCGCCCCATCGCCTTGTCATAGCTCTCCTGCGCCTTGTGAAGGCTGCCCCCCATCTGCTGCATCTCTTCCACAAACAGCCGCAGCTTCTCGTAGAGGCGTCCGGCTCGCTCGGCAATCTGGCGGGCATTCTGGTTCTGCCGCTCGTAGCGCCACAGGTTCTCTATGGTCCGCAGCGCCACCATCAGGTTGGTGGGGCTCACCAGCAAGATGTTGTTGTCGAGCCCATAGCGTACCAGGGAAGGGTCGGCCTCCAGCGCGGTGAGGAAGGCAGGCTCCACCGCCACAAACATCAGCACATAGTCGAGGGTACGCACCCCGGGCAGCTGCTGGTAATCCTTGCGGCCCAGCTCGCGGATATGGTTGCGCACCGAGGCGACGTGCTCCTTGAGCGCTACCGCTTTTTCCAGAGCGTCATCGGCGTTGTACCAGCGCTCGTAGGCGGTCAGCGACACCTTGGCGTCTATGATGATGTCTTTCTCTTGCGGCAGGTGGACGATCACGTCGGGCTGATAGCGCTTGCCCTTGTCCAGCTCGATATTGACCTGGGTGTGGTACTCGTGGCCCTCACGCAGACCGCATTCACTGAGGATGCGGGCCAGCACTACCTCCCCCCAGTTACCCTGCTGCTTGCTGTCCCCCTTGAGGGCGCGGGTCAGGGCTGCCGCCTCTTCGGTCATGCGGGCGTTGAGCTCGGCCAGACGCTCCAGTTCGAACTTGAGGCTGTGGCGCTGGGCCGTCTCCTGGGCATGGGTTTCTCCCACCTGGCGACGGAAGCCTTCCAGCTGCTCTTTCAGCGGTGTCAGCAGCAGATCCAGACTGTTCTGGTTCAGGTCGCGAAAGTTACCCGAGTTCTGCTCGAAAATACGATTGGCGAGGTTTTCAAACTGCTGGCTGAGACGCTGCTCCCCATCCCGCTGCAGTTGCAGCTTCTCGGCTGCGGCCAGTCGCTCGCTGCGCAGGGTGGCTTCGGCATCCTTGAGGCGGGCGGTGAGCTTGATGAGCAGGTTCTGCTGCTGATCCAGCTTCTGCTGTCCCTGCATCCGCTCATCCTGCAATTCGTCGAAGCGATCCTGCAGCGCCTGATGGCGCTCCTGGGTCAGCAGCAACTCCTGCTCCTGGGCGCTGGCAAAGCGGCGCCCTGCCAGCCAGCCGACACAGAGGGCGAGCAGGGCTGCCAGCAGCGCCGGCCCCCAGGTCGCCAGCGCGATCATTTACGACTCCGCTGACGCAGGAAGAGCTCAAGGTAACGGTTGAGCAATAGCCAGAGCAGCACGTAGAGGAGGTAGGCGGCCAGCACAACCCACTTGTGACTGTTAACCCCGGTATCGAGCTCGGCGAATTCGATCCCCTTGATGCGACAGTAAGCCCACATCAGCAGAGGGAAGATATACAACAGAGAAGCACGCCACAAAAATAACCACATGAGTTCATTCAATCCCGCAAAAAGACCCGCCTAGCTTACACAAGGGCAACCCGGCTTGCGATCCTGCCCACCGCTATTCTCTGGCTTGCCAGCAGAAACTTGGATAAAATTAACCCCTAATAGGTATCAGGGGTGAGCATGACTCATTATTTCCTCCGTTGGCTGACGCAAGGTTGGCAAGCTTCTCGCCCCGCCCCCGTGGTTTGCCATGAAGCTCGCCCGCCATGGGCCATCGAAGAGTCCCAGTACCTCTCCCTCTGTACCCGTTGCGGCGAGTGTTTCAAGGCCTGCCCCAACGGCCTGCTCAAACCGGCCAGTCAACCCGAGTATGAGGGCACCGCCATCGCCGGCACCCCTGTGCTGGATCTCGCTTGC
Organism: Aeromonas sp. 9A; assembly: GCF_963900955.1. NCBI lineage: Bacteria > Pseudomonadati > Pseudomonadota > Gammaproteobacteria > Aeromonadales > Aeromonadaceae > Aeromonas > Aeromonas sp. 9A. The sequence goes on along the minus strand of NZ_CAWRFG010000001.1, from coordinate 180,732 downwards.
GGCCAGTGCAGCTATTGTGGCAGCTGTGCCAGAGCTTGCCCGACCGGCGCCCTCGATCTGCAATGGGGGCGCCAGGTGCAGACCCGGGTTCAGATTGAAGCGAGCTGTCAGGCACGACAGGGCTTCTACTGCCTGCTGTGTGAAGATGCCTGTCCCCAGCAGGCGATCAAGGCCACCAGCGATGGGGTGAGCGTCAACATGGCGGCGTGCGATGGCTGTGGTGCCTGCGGTCTCGCCTGCCTGCACGGCGCCATCACCCTGATCCCCCAGCTTTGACCTTTGACCCCCCCCCAGAACCCCGTCTTCAGCACTGAAACCATATTCACCTGCTACCAGACGCCAGAAAGCACAAAGGGGCCCGTGGGCCCCTCATGGTCTGACACTGGCTCTATGCCATGGCCAGAATGGAGTCGTGCTCAATGCCGAGCAGGTGGCAAAGACGAGTGGGATCCCGCACTGCATCGGCCAATGTGTATTCCCCCAGCACCTCGAGGAAGGCGTTCATGGCGCGGCGCAGAATACCCTGAATACGACAGCCACCGGAGAGGCGGCAGTTCTCGCGCTTGCAATCCACAGGGCAGAGCACGTGTTCCATGTCCATCACCACATCACGCAGGTTGATGGAGACGGCGGAGCGACCGAGGCGGATGCCGCCATGCTTGCCGCGTACCGTCTCTATGTACCCCTTGATGCCAAGCTGATGCACTATCTTGACCACGTGGTTGCGGGAGATGGCAAAGGTATCGGCCACCTCAGTGATGGTCGACAGGCGATCTCCCGGCTGAACCGCCAAAAAAGTCAGGGTACGCAGGGCATAGTCGGTAAATCGTGTCAGTTGCATGGTCGCACTTGCCTCTTACTACAAGCTGGAAATCAGGACGACAACCTAAAGCTAAGAGGCGGGACAGCTCTTGCGCCCGCGCAGAGTCCGCATCTTAATCCGAGTCGTGGAATGACAAGGTTAAGAGCAGCTCAGGCGGGTGTCGATGAAGATGCACATAAATCGACACTTTCTTTGATTGATCGCAAACTTGCAGGCTGGCTCCCGGGTTTGAGGGGTTTTGAGCGGCTAACTTCGCCGCGCCATCCCCAAGGCCGGCGCGGATAGGCGTGCACCACACGACTCCTGCTGTGTGGATTCAATGGGGCTGCTTGAGCCAGTTTTTCAGCGCTGTGGAGGGAATTGAGCTCTCGGAGGCAACCGCGAAGGCGCCCCAGTCAACCGCGCACTGCAAGGCATCCTGGATCGCCATGCCTCGCGCCAGTCCGTGGATCAGGCCACCGGCGAACGCATCCCCCGCTCCCGTGGTATCCACCACTGACACGGGCCGCGCCGCGACCCGGATCTGCTCCTCACCATGGATGGCCACGGCCCCTGCCTTGCCTTCGGTCAGCACCAGCCACTCCAGCTGATCCCCGGCCAGTTGACGAGCATGCAGCCAGGGGTCGCTCACCTCGCCGAGATCGGAGCGGGAGGCCACCAGCACGTGACAGGGACGGCGAGCCTGCCCGCCCTTGGGATACTGGGCCACCACGAAACTCTTGCCGAGCATCTGGCGCATATAGCCTGTGATGGCGGTGCCGGGATAGTTCACGTAGAGACAGTCCACTCCCTCCACCGGCAAGTCGCCAGGCAGGTCGGGGCGACGCGGCCGCCTGAGGATGGTGCGCTCGCCGGTGGAATCCACCAGGATCAGCAGTTCCCCTGTTTCGCCCCCGAAGCGCTCCACATGAGAGCAGTCCAGCCCGTAACCCGCCGCCTGCTCCAGCAGCCAGTCACCGGCCTCATCCAGCCCGATGCGGGAGGCAATGGTCACCTCGTGGCCTGCCCATACCAGCCCTATGCCGGTATTGGCAGCTCCGCCCCCCAGCCTGCTGCCCTGATCCACGTATTGCAGACGGGCCCCGGCCACCAGGGGTTCGGAGAGAGAGAGCACATGATCACAGTTGAGATTGGCAAGCAGCAGAATGCGGGACATGGAGAAGCCTCACTGACAAGGGACCCCAGTATATGAGAAAGGGCCCTGACGGCCCTCCCTGAAATCGCGGGGTTTGTGAACCAGCTCGACGTTTGCCGGCAGGGTTCACACCGGCTGCGTCACGCCAGCACGGATTCGGCGCTGACGTACTCATAGCCAAGCGCCTGGGCCACTGCCGCCTGGGTGATCTTGCCCTTGAACACGTTCAGGCCGGCCCGCAGGTGTTTGTCATCCCTGAGCGCCTGGGCGTAACCCTTGTCTGCCAGCGCCAGCACGAACGGCAAGGTGGCATTGGTCAGTGCGAAGGTGGAGGTACGCGCGACACCGCCCGGCATGTTGGCCACGCAGTAGTGAATGATGCCATCCACCACATAGGTCGGCTCTTCATGGGTGGTGGGGTGGGAGGTTTCAAAGCAGCCGCCCTGATCGATGGCCACGTCCACCAGCACTGAACCCTTGCGCATCAGCTTGAGCATGTCGCGGGTCAGCAGCCTGGGCGCCGCCGCTCCCGGGATCAGCACGGCGCCGATCACCAGATCCGCCTGGGCGATGCAGGCTTCGATATTGGTGCGGGTGGAGTAAAGCGTCTTGAGGGCCGGGCCATAGAGGCTGTCCAGCTCCCGCAGGCGCGGCAGGGATCGATCCAGAATGGTGACATCAGCCCCCAGACCCAGCGCCATGCGCGCCGAGTTGACGCCCACCACGCCGCCCCCCAGCACCACTACCTTGGCAGGGGCCACTGCAGGCACACCACCCAGCAGGGTGCCATTACCCCCCTGCGCCTTCTCCAGACTGTGGGCGCCGGCCTGGATTGCCATCCGTCCCGCCACCTCGGACATGGGTGCCAGCAGCGGCAGACCGCCACGCTCGTCGGTCACCGTCTCGTAGGCGATGGCCACCGCCCCCGAGTGGACCAGCAGCTGGGTCTGCACCGGATCCGGCGCCAGGTGCAGATAGGTAAAGAGCAGCTGACCGGGGCGCAGCAGTTCACACTCCTCCGGCTGGGGCTCCTTCACCTTCACTATCATCTCGGCCCGGGCGAATATCTCAGCCGCACTCGCCACCAGCTCAGCACCGGCAGCCTGGTACTCAGCATCGGACAGCCCGATCGCCTCGCCCCCCTGCTGTTGCACCAGCACAGTGTGTCCCCGGGCCGCCAGTTCCTGCACTCCGGCGGGAGTCATGCCGACCCGGTATTCATGGTTTTTGATTTCCTTGGGTACGCCAATAATCATGCTCGCTCTCCTGCTGTGATCCCGCCGGTCGCCCTTTCGCTACCGGGCAGGATGCCCAAAAATTGTAACAACCACTGCATCATGGTGGCCGAATCCACCTCCCCCTCCAGCGAAGAGAGGCTGCTCTGATAACGATCATCGGACAAGAAGTCCCGCCGCCGCTCGATCAGCGCCCGGTTGTACTCCACCGAAAACTCCGGATGCCCCTGAATGGCGACTATGTGGTCCCCCTGCAAGAACATGAAGTTGGGACAAAAATCGTTGCCAGCCAGCCGGGTCGCACCGGGTGGCAACAGGGCCACCTGATCCTGATGGCTGGCCAGGATCCGGATCTGATCCAGCCCGGGCTGCATCCAGGATCCGGTCGCCAGCATGGGGTGAACCGAGACCCCCCGCCCCCCCCCCCGTCCCCTTTACACATCTCCCCGCCCCCCCCCACCCCTTGGTGGATTTCACCACCTCGCCCCCCAACGCCTGCGCAATCACCTGATGGCCGAAGCAGACCCCGGCCAGCTTGACGTCGGCATCGTGGGCCAGCCGGATCCAGGCGCGCAGTGCCTGGATCCAGGGCAGATCGCTGTAGGCATCGTGCCGCGAACCCGTGATGAGCCAGGCATCACACTCTTGCAGATCGTCCGGCAGCTCGCCATCGAGCGCCGACCAGATCCTGAACTCCAGCTCGGGGGCCAACGCCCGAAAGCCCTTGATAAACATCTCGGAGTAAACGGGGCCAAAATGATCCGCCAAATCGGGATCCAGCCGGTCACAATCGAGAATTCCCAGTCGCATCTGTTACTCCTTCAACAGGGATAGCGGGGCACTCCGGCAGCGTTTCACCACCGGGCCATGCCTGGACTAGCTGCTGCATGGTTGCTTACTTCATGGTCGGCATGGAGAACTCGGCACCGGCCCGCAGGCTCTGTGGCCAGCGCGCCGTTACCGTCTTCATCCGGGTATAGAAGCGCACCCCATCCGGCCCGTGCATGTTGAGCGGCCCGAAGATGGACCGTTTCCAACCCCCAAAGCTGTGAAACGCCATGGGCACGGGAATGGGGACGTTCACCCCTACCATACCGACCTGAACCCTGGCAGTGAAGTCCCGCGCAGTATCGCCGTCGCAAGTAAAGATGGCAGTGCCATTGCCATACTCGTGCTGGTTGATGAGCCCGAGCGCTGTCTCGTAATCCGGGGCCCGCACTATGGCGAGCACGGGGCCGAAAATCTCCTCCCGGTAGATGCGCATCTCGGGGGTTACCTCGTCAAACAAGCTGCCACCGATAAAGTAGCCTTCCCCGTGACTCACGCCGCGACCATCCACTCGCAGCAGGGCGCCCTCGGCCACCCCCTGATCCACATAATTCCGCACCTTGGCCAGATGCTCACGGCTGATGAGAGGCCCCATCTCGTTCTCCGGTACCTGACCCAGGCCAGGCCCGACCCGTAGTGCTTCCACCAGCGGTGCCAGCTTGGCAACCAGTGCATCGGCGGTCTCATCCCCCACCACCACAGCGACCGAAATGGCCATACAGCGCTCGCCCGCCGCCCCATAAGCCGCCCCCATCAGGGCGGAGACCGCCTGATCGAGATCCGCATCCGGCATCACCAGCATGTGGTTCTTGGCGCCGCCCAACGCCTGCACCCGCTTGCCGTGGGCCGAGGCGGTGGCATAGATATATTCGGCGATGGGAGTGGAGCCCACGAAAGAGACGGCGCCGACCCGCGGATCGGTCAGCAGCACATCCACCACCTCCTTGTCGCCGTTGACCACGTTGAGCACACCATCTGGCAAACCGGCCTGCTTGAGCAGCTCGGCCATGCGCAGGGAGAGGGATGGATCCTTCTCGGAGGGCTTGAGAATAAAGGTATTGCCGCAGGCGATGGCCACCGGGAACATCCAGAGCGGCACCATGGCCGGAAAGTTGAACGGGGTTATGCCGGCGCACACCCCCACCGGCTGCATCATGGAATGGCTGTCTACCCCCCGGCCCACATTGAGGGAGTGCTCCCCCTTGAGCAGATGGGGAATGCCGCAGGCAAACTCCACCACTTCCAGCCCCCGGGTCAGCTCACCCTGGGCATCGGAGAAGACTTTGCCATGCTCGCGGCTGATGAGCTCCGCAAGCTCATCCCTGTGCCGCTCCATCAGCTCTTTGAAGCGAAAAAGCACGCGCGCGCGCACCAGCGGCGGTGTCAGGGACCAGTCGGTGAAAGCACGCTCCGCCACGGCGATGGCCTCGCCACATTCGGCGGCGGTGGCGAGTGTCACACTCCCCTGCTGCTGGCCGGTGGCCGGGTTGAAGATGGCACCAAACCGCTCGCTGTGACTCTGTTGCAGCTGGCCGTCGATAAAATTGCTGACCCTGTATGTCATATATCCTCCATGATGAGTAATCCGCATTCCCCTGCGGGCCTACGGGCCGGGCACAGGGAGATGGCGCCCGACAAGCCGGGCGCCATGAAACAAGGTGAAAAAGGTCAGTCCTGGGTCTGCAACACATCCTGCAGCAGGGTGAAGAGGTCGTCGATCTGGCTGCGCTCGATAATGAGCGGTGGCGACAGGGCGATAATGTCCCCTGTCACGCGAACCAGGGCCCCCTTCTCAAAGCAGCGCACGAACACCTCGTAGGCACGCTTGCCAGGGGCATCGGGCATGGATTCCAGCTCGATACCCGCCACCAGACCGTAGTTGCGCACATCCTTCACATGCTTGCAGCCCTTGAGGGAGTGGGCCGCCTCTTCCCAGTAGCCCGCCAGATCGGCGGCGCGGGTGAGCAGGTTCTCGTTGCGGTAGATGTCGAGGGTCGCCAGCGCGGCGGCGGCGGCCACCGGGTGACCCGAGTAGGTGTAGCCGTGGAACAGCTCGATGGCACCCTTGCCGGCAGCCATCATGTCGTCATAGATGTGCTTCTGCACCAGCACGGCTCCCATGGGGATGGCGCCATTGGTGAGCCCCTTGGCACAGGTGATCATGTCGGGAATGACATCGAACTCCTGTGCCGCGAAGGGGGAACCGAGGCGACCGAAGCCAGTGATCACCTCGTCGAAGATCAGCAGAATGCCGTGTTTGGTGCAGATCTCCCGCAGCCGCTTGAGGTAACCCTTGGGTGGCATGATGACACCGGTACTGCCGGCTATGGGCTCGACGATGACAGCCGCTATGTTGCTGGCATCGTGCAGGAAGACGATCTTCTCCAGCTCGTCGGCCAGGGTCACGTCTTCGTCGGGCAATCCCCTGGTGAAGGCATGCTTGGCAATATTGAGGGTGTGGGGCAGATGATCCACCCCGGTCAGCAGGGAGCCGAACCACTTGCGGTTGCCGGGGATCCCCCCCACAGAGATGCCGCCAAAGCCGACTCCATGATAGCCACGCTCGCGGCCAATCAGCCGGGTACGGGTGCCCTGACCACGGGCCCGCTGCCAGGCCAGCGCTATTTTCAGCGCCGTATCCACAGATTCGGAACCCGAGTTGGTATAGAAGACTTGACCGAACCCTTGGGGGGCTATCTCCACCAGCTGGTTGGCCAGCTCGAACGGCAGGGGATGCCCCATCTGGAACGTAGGAGCAAAATCGAGGTGGGAAATCTGCTGGGAAACCGCCTCGGCGATCTCGCGGCGACCATGGCCCGCGTTGCAACACCAGAGCCCGGCAGTGCCATCCAGTATCTTGCGGCCATCCTCTGAGTGATAATACATCCCCTCTGCCGACTTCAGGATGCGCGGCGCCGCCTTGAATTGCTGGTTGGCGGTGAACGGCATCCAGAAGGCGGACATGTCGGAGGGCGTATTGATGTCGCTGATCGGTTTCATGGTCACCTCATCCTTAAGGTGTTTAGTAACTATCGGCTTATGCCTATTAAATTAAACACCTGAATCCATAAAAAAGGGCTCAATATTGCCCTGCTTGGTGTCACCCCGACCGGGGTGGTATAAGATATTTAACACAATTTTAATAATAGTAAACAGTCAAGGAGTGTCTATTGATGGATATAGGTCACCGCCTCAAGGCGGTTCGCACCAAGGCGGCCCTCTCCCAGCGCGAGCTAGCCAAACGCTCCGGTGTGACCAACGGTTTTATCTCCCAGATCGAGAAGAATCAGGTGAGCCCCTCAGTGTCCTCGCTGCGCAAGGTACTCGAAGGCATTCCCATGTCTCTGGCCAGCTTCTTCACCGAAGAGACAGAGATGGGGACAGAGGTGATCTTCCGCGCCAGCGACATGCCGGATCTTGGCACCCATCCCATCAGCTACCGACTGGTGGGCCACAGCCGCGCCAACCGTGCCATCGGCATGATGCAGGAGATACTGCCGCCAGGCGCAGACACGGGTGACGACATGCTGAGCCACGAAGGGGAAGAGTGCGGCATCGTCATTCAGGGGACGGTCGAGGTGACCATTGGCGAGCAGATCCACCAGCTGGCACCGGGTGATGGCTACTACTTCGACAGCCGCACGCCGCACCGTTTTCGCAACGTGGGCGAGCAGGAGTGCGTGCTGATCTCGGCCAACACGCCTGCCAGTTTCTAAGTCGCCATTTGACAGGGTTCAGACTGATCTCGGGCAAATCACGCCGGCCAGTTTCCAAGCCGCCATTTGACAGAATTCGGGCTGATCTCGGGCAAATCAAGCCGGCCAGTTTCCAAGCCGCCGTTTGACAGAGTTCGGGCTGATCTCAAACAGATCACATCAGCCACACAGAGTCGCAAGGCAGTATCATTGAACAGTGTTCGAGCCGCTCTCAGGTAAAGCATCCCGGCCAGTTTCTGACGGGAACAGCCTCAGCTGTTTAATAAAATGTTACAGGATGGATTTACAAGCGGCGGTATGTTTAGCATATTGATACGCGGATACCAATTCTTTGCCGGTTCAAGGAGTGAACATGAGTGACCTGACTCTGGCCCAGTGGCAACACAAGGCCGCCCATCTGACCCTGCCCTCCCAAGCCTTCATCGACGGCAGCTACCGGGATGCCATCAATGGTGCCACCTTCGACTGCATCAACCCGGCCAACGGCAAGTTGCTGACCAAGGTCGCCGCCTGCGATGCCGCCGATGCCGAGCTGGCGGTGCAGGCCGCCCGCGCCGCCTTCGATGACAAACGCTGGAGCGGGCTGGCCCCGAAACAGCGCAAGCTGATCATGCAGCGCTTCGCCGACCTGATGCGTCTGAACAAGGTGGAGCTGGCACTGCTGGAGTCGCTGGACATGGGCAAGCCCATCAGCGATGCCATGGGGTATGACGCTCCCGCCGCCGCCAACTGCATCGCCTGGAACGCCGAAGCCATCGACAAGATCTACGATCAGGTCGCACCGGTGGAAGAGTCCGCCCTGGCGCTGGTGACCCGCGAGGCGCTTGGCGTGGTCGCCGCCATTGTGCCCTGGAACTTCCCGCTGGTGATGGCCTGCTGGAAGCTGGGCCCGGCGCTGGCGACCGGCAACTCCGTCATTCTCAAGCCCTCCGAGAAATCCCCTCTCACCGCCCTGCGCATCGCAGGTATCGCGAAAGAGGCGGGCATTCCGGATGGGGTCTTCAACGTGTTGCCGGGCTTTGGCCATACGGTGGGCGAGGCGCTGGCCATGCACATGGACGTGGATTGCATCACCTTCACCGGCTCCACCAAGATCGGCAAACATCTGGTGGAGTGCTCCGGCAAATCCAACCTCAAGCGCGCCTTTATGGAGTGCGGTGGCAAGAGCCCCAACATCATACTGGCGGATGCGCCGGACCTGGACGCCGCGGCCAAGAGTGCCGCCGGCGCCATCTTCTACAACCAGGGTGAGGTGTGTACCGCCGCCTCTCGCCTGCTGGTGCAAAACAGCATCAAGCCGCAATTTATGGAACGGTTGCTGGCCCATGCCCGCGAGTGGATTGCGGCCAACCCGATCGATCCCTCCACCCGCATCGGCGCCATGGTGGATAACATCCAGATGGAGCAGGTGCTGCGCTACATCGATATCGGCCAGCAGGAGGGCGCCAAGCTGCTGCTGGGGGGCAAGCGCACCAATATGGAGAGCGGTGGCTTCTACATCGAACCCACCATCTTCGACGAGGTGACGCCCGAGATGCGCATCTTCCGCGAGGAGATCTTCGGCCCTGTGCTGGCGGTAACCGGCTTCGATAACTTGGAAGAGGCGATAGCACTCGGCAACGACACCGACTACGGCCTGGCGGCGGCTATCTGGACCGCTGACCTCAACAAGGCGATCAAGGGCTCCCGCGCCCTGCGTGCCGGCACCGTCTTCGTCAACAACTGGGATGGCGGCGACATGACGATGCCGTTCGGCGGCTTCAAGCAATCCGGCAACGGCCGCGACAAGTCACTGCACGCCCTGGAGAAGTACACCGAGCTGAAAAGCACCTGGATCCAGCTCGAATAGCATCAGAAATGACGCTCATTCGTGAAATAGGGGGAGAAATCCTCCTTTTTCATTTTTGCCCTTTCATCGCCCGCCTCAATCGATATAATCGTCAAATAGACAAGCCCTTAAATATAAAGATAAAAATGCTATTTTTTCTGGGAAGTGTACTGTTTCTGGTGATAGGACTTCCCCTGCTGTTCTACCTCTTGGGGCAGGGTGAGGCCTATGTGACCTGGGGTCCGTGGATCTCCGCCATCGCACTCATGCTGTGGTTGCTGGTGGACGTCGAGAAGATCCGTCGTGGGCGTTGATCACTCCCACTCATTATCAACCAGTTGATCGGCAACCTGTTTTTGCAAACCCAAGTTCAATGGTGTCAGCCTCATCTTCAATCCAAATGGCCGGAATACCTGATCGACCGTCTTCATTGAAGGAGTGGCAGTATTGCGTTCGATTGCTGACAAGGTGCGTCGACTGATGCCAATTAGACTGGCATAGCCCTCCTGATCCATCCCTAGCATCTCTTTGCGCAACTTACGTAGCAGGTCGCCTTCGTGGATGACGCCACAATGCAACTTGACCAACAGTTCACGCAGCAGCTCCTCACGCTCCTCTATAGATAGTTTTTTCATCCTCATGCCCCCCACTGCTCAATCCAGACTGTCAGCCTTTCATCGAGCGTATTGAAATTGAATGTCGGCATAGTCAGGATGGAAACGGGTACTCCACGTCGAGCTAAGCGTTCCGGTAACCCCTTGAGCCTTAGTGCCAGCTCGGTCAACGATGCCAACAAGACGTCAGGCTCAACCCGGTGTGACAGACGTTGCGCAATGGCTACCCAATCAAACTGCCCTCCCTCTTCGAGCCCCAACCCCCACTGTGTCGTGCGACGGATCCCCTCTGGATCGGCTTTCATGGGGGCAAAGTCGTAGACTGGTGCGAGCCAGATCCCCTCGTCGCTCTTGAGCAATGCCGTATTGCGGCCATGGTTGTCCGAATTTCCAAAGACCACGTTGAGTAAGTCACGTCTGACCCACTCGATCACAAATGCAGAGCCGTTAAAACGAGTGTTGCGCTGTCGGGCCTCACCCTCCAGCATGGGCAGCAAGGTATCGAGAATATCCAGATGGTTAAGGTCCGAGCCTGGAGCTGCGTCCATCACGCTGTAGACAGATTCCACTCCGAAGCGAACCAATTTTTGCTCCTGCACCGCTACATCAAAGCGGGGAAGCCACAACGAAGGGTATCTGCTCCCTTCGTCAAGACGCATGCCATGAATCGGAATCGTATCGATCCCTAAGGCATTAAGTTCTTGATAATAGTGATACTCAGCTCTGAGGATATCCTGATCAATGGCGCTGCGATTGTTACGCGGGAACTTGACCAGATAGAAATCATCCAGGCAGTAGGGATCATCCTGAAAAGTGTCTATCCACACCTCCTGATTGCGATTTTGCCGCAACAACAGCTTGGGAGCCTCTCCACCGGCCCCAGTCGCACCACCGCTGGCGGCCCCCATCTGCTGGGCATATTCCAGAAAATCGGTATCACGTTCCAACACCATCGCCACAGGGAAGCGCAGTTGCGTGACCTGGCTCTGCTCGGGTATCTGAGCCGCGACTCTCTCTACAGCCTCCTTGATGCGCAAGTTTCCGATCGGAGCAATAGTACCGAGAGCCAGAAGGGTACGGTCTTGTCCCTCTTCACCCAAATGTCCGATGTCGAGCTGCCTGACCCAGTAACGGCGCGCACTACCCGCTGGCATAATGTCATCGAGAAAACGAAACCAGCCACCATCATGAGGGATCATCAGCTCAATGGGGTACCTCAAGGCACAGGCGTGCCATCCCTGTGTTTGGTGCAGATATTCAAGGGCATAATCAAACTCATAGGCGAGCCGGGCCGAACGTTTCCCTCCCTCATTCAGCCGCAAACGGGCTGCATCGCACCACCCCTTTCCACCATAAATCTGGATAGTCAGTTCCATCACACCTCGCCATGTGAATTATTTTGCTCAAAATTATGACGCCTTTTATATTATGAGAATTATATTACTCAAAACATAGATCCTTCAGTTTTTTTTGAGCAAAATAATTCACATAAAAACATGGTTCTTTGATCCCGCTACGGTACTCGTTACACTCATTGCCCTGTGATCTCCATCACCCCCCAACAAGCCATAAGGCAACATTCACGCATGCAGCAACAAGTTCAGCGTCAGGGCATCATCTATGCCTTGTGCGCCTATACCCTTTGGGGTCTCGCCCCCATCTATTTCAAAACCCTTTCCACCGTACCGGCTGCCGAAATCCTGACCCACCGCATGATCTGGTCCTGCGTTCTGCTGATGGTGCTGACCCTGCTCGGGCGCCAGTGGCACAAGGTGCAGGCCGTGCTGCGCCAGCCAAAAGTGCTGCTCACCCTGGCCTTCACTTCGGTCACCGTCGGCGGCAACTGGCTGCTCTTTATCTGGGCCATCAACAACGGCCACATGCTGGATGCGAGCCTCGGCTACTACATCAATCCGCTGTTCAACGTGCTGCTCGGCATGCTGTTTCTGAGCGAACAGCTGCGCCGCCTGCAGTGGTGGGCCGTGGGGCTGGCGGTGATCGGTGTCGCCGTCCAGCTCATCGCCTTCGGCTCCCTGCCCTGGATAGCCCTGGTACTGGCCTCGAGCTTTGCCATCTACGGCCTCATTCGCAAGAAGCTGGCCCTCGATGCCCTCACCGGCCTGCTGATCGAAACCATGATCATGCTGCCGCCAGCCGCCATCTACCTGTGGGGATTTGCCAACAGCCCCACCAGCCATATGACAGAGAACGACTGGCACCTCAATCTGTTGCTGATCGCCGCCGGAGCCGTCACCACGGCGCCCCTGCTCTGCTTCACCGCAGCTGCCACCCGCCTCAAGCTCTCCACCCTGGGTTTCTTCCAGTACATAGGCCCCAGCCTGATGTTCATACTGGCGGTGACTTTGTACGGGGAAGCGCTGACACCGGACAAGCTGATCACCTTCGGCTGCATCTGGAGTGCGCTTGTGCTGTTCAGCCTGGACGGACTGCGCAGCGGCAAGCGGCGTCGGGCTGCCAGTCAGGGTTGACGGCATGGCGCGTCGACACTGCAATAATCTACAAGCCAATATTCAGGTTTCAGGTTATCAATAGCCGATGAGCGCTCCCCAATCCCGCATCCACTACTGGCAATCCCGGCTGCTGCCGGGGGTTGAACTCTCCCACTCCCACCACAGGGAGTTCAGCTATGGCCGCCACGTTCACCTGGACTATCACATAGGTCTGGTGCAGCAGGGCGGCCAGAAATTCATCCACAAGGGCAGCAGCCACAATCTGGTGCGCGGCGAGCTCTCCACCGTCAACCCGGACGAGATGCACGACGGCCTCAGCCTGCTGCCGGAAGGGTACGAGGTGCGGGTATTTGCCATCGCCCCCGAACAGCTGGCGCGCTGGCTGCCGGACAGTCCCGAGCCCTTCTTCGACAAGGGCTTGCAGAGCCGTCCCGACCTCTATCAGGGCTTCGCCCGGCTGCACATGTATCTGGACGGTTCCGAGCCAGACGGTCTGCTGGCGGAGAGCCAGTTGCTGGGCCTGCTCGGCGAGCTGCTGCACATAGCGCCGGAGCGCCACGCCCTGGCGGACCCCCAACTCAGATACCTGCGCGACTATCTGCTGGCCCGACTGGATGAGCGCCACAGCCTGGAGGATCTGGCTGCCCTGTTCGGGCTGGATCGCTTCGCCTTCCTGCGTCAGTTCAAGAAGAAGACAGGCATGACCCCCTATGCCTGGCTCAAGCGACTGAGACTGGAGCAGGGCAAGCGCCTGCTCGGCAGCGGCCTGCCGGTAAGCGAGGTGGCGCTGGCGGTCGGCTTCTTCGATCAGAGCCACTTCCACCACGGTTTCCGGCAGGCATTCGGGCTGACCCCCGCCGATTACCGCCAGCAGATGCAGTCTTTTACGGGCCAGCCCGGCTAGCCAGGTCCATGACAGCCCAGCCCGGTCGATGACCGGCAGCAGATGCAATCTTTTACAATCGCCTCCCCGCCCTGATCCCCCATGCTGTCCCCTCATACAGTTATCGAGGTTTCACCATGTTCACCAGCCTGTTTCTGACCATAGGTCTCATCCACCTGATCGCCCTGGCGAGCCCTGGGCCGGACTTCGCGCTGATCTTGCGTACCAGCCTGCACAGGCCAACGGCACTGGGGGCTGCGCTCGGCATAGCACTCGCCATCTTGCTGCACGCCACCCTCAGCCTGACCGGCATCAGCCTGCTGATCGCTGAACATCCCTGGCTCTTCATGGCGGTGAAGGTGGTCGGCGCCCTCTATCTGGGTTGGCTCGGCTGGGGGGCGCTCAAGGCCGCCTGGCACAGCTCGGCAACTCTGGCCCTCAAGGCTGGCGGTGAGCAGCAGGGCTGGCGCAAGGGGATAGGGAGCGGGCTTGCCACCAATCTGCTCAATCCCAAGGCGCTGCTGTTCTTCATGGGACTGCTGGCGGCCATGGTGACGCCGCAGGTGGATGGGCTGACGCGCGGCCTGCTGGTGCTGGAGCTGTTCCTGCTCTCTCTGGTCTGGTTCGGCGTGCTGGCCTGGAGCCTCTCCACCCCGCGGGCCCAACGCCTGCTTGGCCGGATCCAGCGTCCACTCAATCTGGTCACGGGCCTGCTGTTCGGCGCCGTCAGCCTCTCCATCCTGACCGGCATGGCTGGCGAGGCCTATGCCCTGGTCCCGCACTGATCTCCTCCCGGCCCCATGAAAAAGAGGGATGGCCTGAGCCATCCCTCTTTGCATTCACTCGGATAAAGACCCGCGTGGCAATCTGGTTCACACCGGGCACCACCGATGGTGGTGCTTGATGACCAGGCTATCCCGTCAGAACCACTGACCATGGCGCTTGATGTAGATGGTCTTGATCGCCTGGGTCAGCCCCATGTAGGCCAGCATGGTGATCACCAGCCACATGAAGTACCTGGGCGCCTCAAGGGTGATGAAGCCGAAGTGCTCCGCCAGCGGCGAGAACGGCAGGTAGCAGCCGATGGCGATGGCGATGGAGGTCGACAACAGCACCGGCAAAGTGGCCGTGCTCTGCAGGAAGGGGATCTTCCGGGTCCGCAGCATGTGCACCACCAGGGTCTGGGAGACCAGCCCCTCGATGAACCAGCCCGAGTTCATGATGGCCTGACCATTGACCAGGGGATCCATGCTGCCGTTGGCGGTGGCATACATGGCGCCGGCACCGAACACGAACCACATCAGGCAGAAGGTGCTGATGTCGAACACTGAGGAGGTCGGGCCGAGCCACAGCATGAAGCGCTTGATGTTGCTGGCCTCCCACTTGCGCGGGCGCTTGAGGAACTCGGGATCCATCTTGTCCCAGGGCAGCAGCATCTGGGATACGTCATACACCAGGTTCTGGATCAGCATCTGCATCGCCAGCATGGGCGCCCAGGGCAGCCAGGCGGAGGCGACCAGCACCGAGAAGACGTTGCCGAAGTTGGAGCTGGCGGTCATGTTGAGGTACTTGAGGATGTTGCCGAAGGTCTCGCGTCCCTTTATCACCCCCTCTTCCAGCACCATCAGGCTCTTCTCAAGCAAGATGATGTCGGCCGTCTCCTTGGCGATGTCGGCGCCGCTGTCCACCGAGATCCCCACATCCGCATCCCGCAGCGCCGGGGCGTCATTGATGCCGTCACCGAGGAAACCGACCGTGTTGCCGTTGGCCTGCAATGCCTTCATCACCCGCGACTTCTGCAGCGGGGTGAGCTTGGCGAAGATGGTGGTGTGCTTGACGACTGCGCACAGGGCCACGTCGTCCATCACCTCTATGTCCTTGCCGAGCAGCGGCACCCCCGGGTTCAGCCCCACATCGCGACACACCTTGCTGGTGATGATGGGGTTGTCGCCGGTCAGCACCTTGACCGCCACGCCGTAGTCATTCAGCGCACGGATGGCCGGGGCGGCTGAATCCTTGGGCGGATCGAAGAAGGTGAGGAAGCCGCGCACCACCAGTCCGGCCTCGTCACTGGTGCGGTAGCTCTGCTTGCACTCGGCGGCCGGGATATCGCGGGTCGCCACTATCAGCACCCGATAACCGTCGGCGTTGTACTCCTCGCTGCGGCGCAGCAGGGCACGGCGCTCAATCTCATCCAGCTCGCGGATCTGCTTGCCGTCGTCGATGTGGCTGGAGACGGAGAGCATCTCCTCCACTGCCCCCTTGGAGACCATCAGCTGCTGGCCACTCTCATCCTGCACTATCACCGACAGGCGACGGCGCACGAAGTCGAACGGCAGTTCATCCACCTTGCTGTAGCCAGCCGGTTTGCAGCCCGCCCCCAGCGCATCGGCGTGCTCGATCACGGCTATGTCCATCAGGTTCTTCATGCCGCTCTGGTGATGACTGTTGAGCCAGGCCAGCTGCAGTATCCTGTCATCTCGGCTGCCGCGCACGTCGTAGTGGTGCTCCAGGATGATCTTGTCCTGGGTCAGGGTGCCTGTCTTGTCGGTGCAGAGCACGTCCATGGCACCAAAGTTCTGCACCGAGTTGAGCCGCTTGACCACCACCTTGCGTTTGGCCATGGCCACGGCGCCCCGCGCCAGGTTGGCGGAGACTATCATGGGCAGCATCTCCGGAGTCAGCCCCACCGCCACTGCCAGCGCGAAGGTCAGCGCCGACATCCAGTCACCACTGCTGACGCCGCTCAGCATGAAGACCACGGGCACCATCACCAGCATGAAGCGGATCAGCAGCCGGGTGACGCTGTTCACACCCCGATCGAAGCTGGTTTCGATGCGCTTGTGGCTCACCACGTTGCGGGCCAGCGAACCGAAGTAGGTGTCGCTGCCGGTCGCCACCACCACCGCCTTGGCGGTGCCGCTCACCACGTTGGTGCCCATGAAGCAGATGTTGGGCAGGTCGAGCAGGCCCACCTCTCCCGTGCTGCTGCCGTCCGCCGACTTCTCGGCCACGGCCCCCAGGGTGTCGTACTTCTCCACCGGCAGCGCTTCACCGGTCAACACCGCCTGACTGATGAAGAGATCGCGGGATTCGATCAGCTTGATGTCGGCAGGGATCATGTCCCCCGCCTGCAGGTGCACTATGTCACCGGCCACCAGCTCGACCATCGCCACCTCCTTGCGCAGGGAGGGGGCCCCCGGCGAAGGGCGGCGCAGCACGGTGGCGGTGTTGCGCACCAGCGACTTGAGGGTTTCGGCCGCCTTGGCCGAGCGGTACTCCTGCCAGAAGCGGAGCAGGCCGCTCAGGCTGACCATGACGCCGAGGATGATCACCTTGACCCAATCCTCGTCACCCGGCTCGGCCATCAGCACGTCCATCACGTAGCTGACCAGTCCGAGCACGATCAGCACCATCACGAAGGGGTTCTTGAACGCCTGCATCAGCTGGATCAGCGGATGGGGCGGTTTGTCGTGGGTCACCTCGTTGGGGCCGAACTGGACCAGACGGTTGGCCGCCTCGGTCGAGGTCAGGCCGTCGATATTGCCGCGCACGGCAGTGAGGGTGTATTCGAGGGACTTGTCGGCCTCGTCGAGCACCCGTGAGGAGAGCTTCTCATTGGCACGGCCCGGGGAGACGAATCCCTTTTGCTTGTGCCGGCTGGCGGTATGTTGTTGCTTCATAAGTCTTTATCCTGATTTTCGCTTGCAGCAAGGCCCTGACGCGGGCCAGGCCAGGCGTCAGTTCTAATGTGAGACAGGCAATGGGCCCCGGTTGGTGCAGGCGCAGCATGGCGCCGCCAGACGATATGTCTGTCGGGCACGCTTGCCAGCAGGTAGGGGGCTCTCAGGGATCAGGACTCCGCATCCTGTTACCCGCAGGGGATCAGGCGTGGGGAGGCGTGGACCCCGAGGGTCGAGGCTTGGGCTCTTCGGTCATACGATATCCTCCGAGTGGGGTGGAGAGAGGGCCGTGCGCGGCCACTGACAGCCAGATACACTGTCGTTGGCGAGCATGACCCACGGGTCTGTATTATCGGCGGACGAGTCCGGTGATCCCGCCACCAGAGCGGCATACACCCATAAAGGAAATAAGGATAACGACAGCTTGAAATAACTGGATGCCGGGCAGGGAATAATATCAGCGATGCCGGGCGGGTGAAGATAACGGAGAAAACCGCGCCCCATGGAAATATTACGGCGCAACCTTTGCCACGACCGAAATATATTGAGCAATCACGTCAATTATTTTATTTCGCAACCTGTCCTATCGAAAACGAATCTGTTTTCAATATGGCATTGTCCATCTTGTTATTTTACGCTCGATCACTTCCCGGCCACGGTACGGATGCACGGTTCCGACGCTGTGGCGGCCCTGACGGGCAGCACCCGGGGCGCATGATGAAGCGTTCAATTGCAGGGTCGCGAGGCGGCATGGCTCGCAGATGGGCGGAACAATCCAGATTTACAACGGTAATCCCTGATGAAGGCCGGGATTAAGCGGTTGTGAGAGTCGAAGATGACTCATATAAATGCTGCACTCTATGCTGCACTCTGAGCAATCAGAGTGAGGGGGAAGAAAGGATATCAACCTCAGCTCTGGCAAGCCCACATCGCGATTTGCAATCGGCTACAACTGTCGCTTTCCATAATATCCTTCCATCTGTTGATAACACGCCGAGATTCTACCCAAAAGCATTCGATGGCGCAAAATTTAAATTCATCTTTTTCCATTTAATTAGTTTCACACTCGTCACACCATTATTTCCCACCCCTGAAATAGATTCATACTCATTTCGCCATGTGCCCTTGCCAGGAATTGATCTGGATAGGGTTTCGCTTTCATTTTCCGCCACAGGCACGGATCCGCGCTGGAATCGGACTCAATGTGGGAATAGGATGCACGGCTTCCACTCACACATGACGCACAGGAAACAACAAGATGAATCGAAAATGGTCGCTCCCCATCGTGGCAATCGCGGGGGGAGCGTTACTCTGGCTCGGCAACACCTTTGGTATGAAATGGGCCCTGATGGCCCTGTTAGGATTCGGCTTCGGCTTCACCCTCTCCTTCAGCCGCTTCGGCATCGTCTTCGGTTGGCGCGAAATGCTGACCAAGCGCAACAGCTACTATGTGCGGGTTCACCTGCTCACCATCGCCATCGAAATTCTGCTGTTCACCTGCTTCCTCTCCTTTAGCCACGCCCTGTTTGGCGACGCCATGGTGGGCAACGTGATGGCCATCGGCATTCCCTTCATCGTCGGCGCCTTCCTGTTCGGCATCGGCATGCAGCTGGCGGGCGTCTGCGCCACCGGCACCCTCTACTGCTGCGGCGAGGGGCAACCCCGCTTCTGGCTGGTGCTGATTTGCTACGGCATCGGCACCCTGATCAGCAACCAGTTCCGCCCCGAGCTGGAAGCTACCTTCTCCAGCCATGTAGTGCTGGCCAAGGATCTGACCGGCAATCTCTGGAGCGGCATGCTGCTCAACCTGGCGCTGGTCGCCGTGCTCTTCCTGCTGTTTCGCAAGAGCGAACTCAAACGCACCGGCGAGCTCAAGCCCCTCTTCAGCGGTGGCAACCTGTTCTGGCGCGACGGCCGCTTCACCGTGCTGACCGGCGGCATCCTCATCGCCCTGCTCAACTCCTCCGTGGTCGCCCTGCACGGCTCGGCCTGGACCATCACCGGCGCCGTCTATGACATGGCGCTGCGCGGCGCCTCCCTGTTCGGCCTGTTCGAGGGGAACCCGAAACTGGCGCAGCCACTCTTTATCAACCCCATGGTCGGCATGTTCTGGCTGGGGATCCTGGGGGCCATGCTGGCGCGCTGCATCAGCGGTGGCGGCAACTTCGCCCCGATGCGGCTCGGCAACAGCCTGGCATCCATCCTGGGCGGCCTGCTGATGGGGATGGGCGCCATGTACAGCGCCTGCAACCTGGGTGGCTTCTTCGACGGTACGGCGTCGGGCAGCCTGCACGGCTGGGTCTGGATGCTGATGGCCCTGGCCGGCAGCTTGATCGGCATTCGCCTGCGGCCGCTGTTCAAGCTCTGATCTACTTTCCATCCATATAAACAACAACGGGGGCCAAGCCCCCGTTGTTGTTTTGGCAAACGCCCCACCCCGGCATGGGGCGTCAGGCCGGCGCCATGCTCTCGATACGGTGGCAATGCAATCGCACCGAGGGATCACCAAAGTCCAGGTGATAAACAGAGTGACCAGCGTGCAAGGTTACCTCGGTTGCCCGGGTGGCGTGAAAGTACGGCGAGCGTTCGGCGAGCAGGGCCAGCCCCTGCTCGAAAAATTGCAGCATGGAGAGCCCCATGCCGTGATCCATGTTGCGAATGAAGTTGCCATCAATGCTGGACTCATCGAACAGGACCAACTCGGCGTTGAAGCCCCGCGCCAGCATGGCTCGCGCCATGGCCAGTTTTGCCTCGGTGGGGGCGATGGGATCATGGATGGCGTGCACCATGAGACAGAAGGTGGCCACCCCTCCTTGCGCCGCCATCTGATCGAGCTGGGAGGCACTGAAGGAGCGGATGATGAAGGCATCCACGTCAAACTCATGAGGGTGCCCGGCCACCATCCGCCAGGGAGAACACACGCACAACGCCAGCTCCACACCTCCTTGCAAAGTACACTGGTACTCCACCGCCCCTATATCCCGCCCTACCACATACGCCAGATTGGGCTCGGCCCAGGAGGAGTTGTCGAACAGGGCACGGGCATAACCGGGGCGAAACTTGTTGACCATTTGCGCCAGATAGCCGCCATAGGAAGATCCCACCAATATCAGGTTGTCGCGATTGCCATTGTAACGGCACATGGCATCTTCGATGGCGTTGAGGATATCGAGCGCCGCCATCACACCGAAGTTCTGGTAGGCGCCGTCGGGGGCGTGAGCAAACCATGAAAACGCAGCGGCTCGCGCGGCCGGAAACAGTCCAGCGCCCGCAGCAGGTCACTGTCTGCCGTCTCTGGTGACAATCCCAGCAAGGTGAGGGCTCGTGCCCGCTCGTCCGGCAGCAACGAGATACTTGCCCCTACTGACGGTCGCGACCGCATGCAAAAATAGTCGACGCAGAGGGCAGCCATGCCGTGGTGGCCGGCCACCTTCTCGCAAAATACCTCGCTATAAGCACCCAGATCGCCGCCAAATCCCGGTATATAGACCACAATCCCCGCGCTGGCCATCTCGGAGCCATGGATCCGGTAGCGCACCTTGCGCTCGCCGCAGAGCCCCAGCTCGGCATCGCGGTGACCAGCCACGCTGTGTTCGTAATAGGACACTATGTCTACCTCATAGACGGCGATGCAACCCGCATCGCCTCGACCATTCCAGACTGGGTCTTGGCTATCGCCATGCAATTCCCCCCAAAAGAACCGAGCATGCTGTATTACGAGCGTCAATAGAATCTGATTTTCACTGAGCCTACGTCTGGGAGGATAGAAGGGAACCCAGGCTAGCCCAGCCGCTCTTTATCAACTCCATGTCGGCATATTCTGGCTGGGGAGCCTGGGGGCGAGGCTGGCATCGGCAGCCGCCTGCGGCCGCTGTTCAAGCTCTAATGAAGTAACGGGATGGCGCACAAGTGCGCCATCCCGTTGAAATACCTTTCCTTATGTCCCGGCCTGATGGCTGCGGAGCTGGTGTCATACCAACAGCTCTCTCCTTTACTTCAGCCCAGCGCCCTCATCAGCAGCAGGATTGCGAAGCCGGTGAACATCACGGCCGACAACCGGTTGATACCTCTGGCGAAACGCTCGCCATACCCCTGCAAGCCCACCCAGCGAAACACCAGACAGTAGCCGCCGTGTACCACCAACACAACGGCGCTGAAGGTCAGCGCCAGCAGCATGCACTGGCCCAGCGCCCCCTGACGAAAATCGATGAACTGGGGAAACAGGCTGGTGAAGAAAATGATCGCCTTGGGATTGAGCAGGCTGATTAGCGCACCCTTGGCGAAACTGCGGCCGCAATCCCGATCGGTCGAGGCCCCGACGACCGGGCTGACCGCGCGCTGGCGCCAGGAGTTCACCCCCAGATAGAGCAGATAGAGAGCGCCCCCCAGGGTGAGAATCTGCTGTCCCTCGGCCAGCCAGCCGGTAAACCAGAGCACTGCCAGCGAGGCCAGGGTCGCCACCAGCAGGATCCCTACCGCCACCCCGACAAAACCGGCGATGGCGTGGCGGGTCCCCCGGGTCAGGGTGTTGCCTATGGTGTAGATCACCGCAGGCCCGGGGCTGAGCACAGTCCCCACGGCGAGCAGCAGGTAGAGGGCGTAATATTCGAGACTCATCACAGGGCATTCCATGGTCGGTGTGGTGCCGCCCAGTATATTGACAGCCGCTTCGCCAGCCAGACATAGTGGCGCTCGGCTTTATAAACCAGGAGTTTAGAGTGGACCGTCTGACCGCCATCGAGATCTTCGTCGAGGTCGCCCGCGCGGGCAGCTTCAGTGCCGTCGCGGAGAGATTCGAGATGACGCCGGCCATGATAGGCAAGTACATCAAGTGGCTGGAGGCCAGGGTCGGATCCCGTCTGCTCAATCGCAACACCCGCCGCCAGAGCCTGACCGAGGCGGGCAGAGAGTACCTCGGCGGTTGCCAGAACCTGTTGCAGCACTATCGGGAACTGGAGCAGAACACCCGGGCCCACACAGGTCAGGCGGCGGGCAAGATCCGCATCAATGCCCCCATCACCTTCGGCAACTATCGGCTGACCCCCTTGCTGTGCCGCTTCATGGCGCAGTATCCACAGATCCGCATCGAACTGGATCTCTGCGATCGGCTGGTCGATGTGATTGGCGACGGTTTTGACCTCATCTTTCGGGTCGGCACCCCCAAGGATGCCGCCTATATCGCTCGCCCACTGACCAGCTCAACCTCTGTGTTCTGCGCCTCGCCGCGCTATTTGCAACGCCACGGCACCCCCATGGCACTGGCTGACCTGGCCCGCCATCAGTGCCTGGGTTTCACCCCCTGGCTGACACAATCGAGCCTGGCCGAGGAGTTTCCCCTCGAACACCTGCACCTGTGGGACAGCCAGTTCATCAGCAACCATGGCAGCGCCCTCAAGGTAGCCGCGATCAACCATGCGGGCATAGTGCTGCAACCCAGGGCCCTGCTGACTCAGGAGCTGGAAAGCGGCGTCCTGCTGGAAATACTGCCGGATGCTCTACCTGCCCCTCGCCCTGTCAATATGCTCTATCCCGCCCGAGAACCCATGCCGCTGCGGCTTCGACTGCTGATCGACTACCTCAGCGAGCAGCGCCATGAACTGGATTAGCCCGCTCAAGAGGGAGACCAGGCCGGCTACTCCCCGCGCTGCTTCACCTTGCGCAGATAGACATAACCCTCACCCGGGCTGCCCCAGCGCTGATGGGCCTCGTTGTCGTAGGCGCGATCCAGCAATCTGACGCTGTCGGGGCCGACCCAGAGATATTGCACCAGTGTGCTGGCACCGCCGAAGTTGGTGGCGCAGCTGCCGACCTTGCTGTGGCCTGCATACTCCCCTGAGGGTTGACGGCTCAGCCAGACCTCGCAGCCCTGGCGCAAAGAGAGCTGTTGCGGGGTAAGGGAGTCAAGCAGTCCGGGGTCGCGCCAGGCACCGGCAAAGTCGACGGCTCTGGGCATGGTCAGTTCGGCCATCAGGATGCGGCCGTCGGGCACGGGAGAAAAACGGTAGATACGCTGACGGAACGGGCGCACCGATCGCTCGGTCAGGAACTGCTCGGCATAGACCCAGCGAAAGCCTTGATAACCGGGCCAAATCTCCACCAGCCGCAGCTCGGCGCTGGTGAAACGAGTGTCATAGCCGGCCTGCTCGCGACTGGAAAACTCACCGGTAAACCAGGAGAGCAACGGCTCCATGCCGGCCCGGGTCGTTGTCGCACTGGCCGCTGACGGGCCGGTCGGAATGGCGACAAAAGGTGTGGGTGCCGCCCATACCAGACTGGTGCAGAGCAGCCCGAACAGGGCCGCCATCAGCGTGACCATCGAATCCATCCGAATCATTTTCATGGCGGCGATTATATGAGCGAATGGCCGCAATAACCTCAACCTTGATCAAATCCTTACCAATCCAACGCAAAATCATGCTGTTAGCGCCAGCGCCTGCCTCCGGACCCGGCGGCCTGACGCCTTGGATGCAAGCTGAACCGGTCGGCACTCTCCCCTTGTGGGCGCTCTTTGGATCGGTTATCACTCTTGCCCTGCGCAGCGGATCTCAGAGTCGGGCAATTGACGAAATCAGGAGTCAAAGATGAAAAAAGCCTTAATCGTAGGCATGGTGGCCATGCTGTCAGGTGGTTGCGCAGTGAAGAATCAGGTCTCCTACAGCTTGCAGTCACTGCACACTGTCCCCTTGAGTGCCTTCCAGCCGAGTGAGAGCAACCCCAACCAGCGCGTCTACAAAGAGCCCGGTGTGGACCTGCGCCAATACCATGAGGTACTGCTCGATCCGCTGCAGTTTATCCGTCAGGAGAATGGCCAGTGGTATCTGCTGACAGCCAACGACCAGAACCAGATTGGTCGCTACTACCACGACACCTTCCAGAGTGAGCTGATCAAGCACGGCGTCAAGATTGCTACAGCACCCGGACCTAAGGTGATGCGGATCCAGGCGGCCGTCACCAACTTCGACCTGACCCGTCCCGACCCCAACCTGCGAGATCTGCTGCCCGCCAAGCTCGCCATCAACGTCACCCGCGAAGTGATCGGCAAGGAGCCCTATTTGCTCAAAGTGGGCAGCATGGCCCAGCTGCTCGACTCCCAAAGCGGCAAGCTGCTGGTACGGGTGATGGATGCCCGCGAGAGCCCGGATACCACCCACAAGGATTCACCCATCACCGCCGAGGAGATGGAGAAGATGATCGACCAGTGGGCTGCCAGTCGCGCCAAACAGCTGGCTGACAACCTGGGACGCTGACCCGGACCGAAAACAACAAAGCCTGCCACGGGGCAGGCTTTGTTGTCTCTGATGGGCGTCTTATTGCAGATTGAGCCCACCCAGATAGTCCCTCTTGCCGAGATCGACCCCAGCCCGGCGCAACAGGGCATAGGTCATGGTGAGGTGGAAGTAGAAGTTGGGAATACCGTACTCATAGACGCAGGTATGGCCGTCCATCCCCTTGCCACCGGCCCAGTAGGGGTAGTAATGGCCACTCGCATACTGGCTGAAGTCGGCCTCCAGCTTGCTCTGCAGATAGGCGATGGTCTTGGTCACGTGGGCACGCAGATCCGTCATCGTCTTCGGCTCATCCCCCAGTACCGGCAGCTCGCTGTGGCTGGCGGTGGCCACCACGGCGCGGGCGCTGTCGCAGCAGATCAGTACCTGTTTGGCCAACGGCAGCATGTCGACGATGAGGCGCTCATTGAAGAAATTGTCCACATTGAACTGCTTCGCCTCGGCGTGGGCCTCGGCCTTGGCCAGGCACTGGTCGAGGTTGGTCAGCATCTTGATAAACTGGGCTGCGATATCACGATTCATAATGCACTCTCGGTTGGTTGAAGGCAGTAAAACGAGCGGCACCACTATAGCGCATCCCCCCGTTTGTTCGAGCCCGCCCCCGTAAAAAGCAGAATCTACCTACCCTCCCAGCGACAGGATTGGACGACCACACTGCGCGGCAGGCACGCTCTCCTTCGCCGATCCACCGAGTCCCTCTTTGGCTGTTTTTTGATCTGCAACATGCATCACGCTTTTTCAGGGGCGTAGGCTGATCCCGCAGCCCGGGCCTCCAACCGGGTACAACACAAGAAAAGGAGAGTGCCATGAAAATCTATGACCGAAACCGCAATGCGCTGAAGCAGGGTCAGCGTGTGATGATTGCCGCCACCGGCGCCGTCGATTTTCTGAAAGAGGCCCACACCGACAACATGACCCCCTATCAGGCGGAGCATGAGAAGTGCGTGCTGCTGGCAAACACTCAAGAGCGTTACGCGCCCATCGAGTTGATTAGACTAGGCTGATCCCTTTCCCTGTCACCCTACTCTTTACAATTCACCCGGCCACCGCGCCCCATCTGGTGGCCGGGTTTCTGATCTCCCCTCTCTGTTTTACCCACCCTTCTATTGCACTGCTTCAAGCCGGTTTGAGTCTTCGAGTAGGTTCGATTAGCGAAGCGTAATCGGACGATCGAGTAATCGGACGATCGCGTAAGTAACATCCGCGTCATCACGGCCTGCAAGCAGATCGAAGTGAGGCAAGGCTATGCTTGGCTTTTCGACCTATGCGAGGGGAAGGGCATGGCCAATTGGCGACGGGCGTGGTGGCCCGGAGGAACCTGGTTCTTTACCGTCAACCTGCTGGAGCGGCGCAACAACCGGTTGCTGGTGGAGCAGATCGACCTGCTGCGCCACTGCGTTGCCAAGGTGCAACAGGCTCACCCCTTCGCCATTCACGCATGGGTGGTGTTGCCCGACCATCTCCACTGCATTCTCTCTTTGCCGGAAGGGGACAGCGATTTCCCCCTGCGTTGGCGGCTGATCAAAAGCCACTTTTCCCGCGCATTGCCTGTGAACGAGCGGCGCAGCCAGACCCGGTTACGCCACGGGGAGCGGGGAATCTGGCAACGCCATTATTGGGAACACCTGATCCGGGATAAGCAGGATTACCGCCGCCATATGGATTACGTCCATATCAACCCGCTCAAGCATGGTCATGTCACACGGGTGGCCGATTGGCCGTATTCCACCTTCCATCATTACGTGGCGAGCGGCGTCTATCCGCTGGATTGGTGCGGGCCAGGGGATGGGCCGTTGGAGAGATTGGAGTAACCCCTTGAAAGGATTTTTCCGCCGCAAGCGCCGATTACGCGATCGTCCGATTACGCTTCGCTAATCGAACCTACGACACCTATTGGTGTCGTGGCAAATAGCCGTTTGCCGAGATGGCGGATCAGCAGCAGAGACGGCAGCAACGTGAGCAGCAACCAGTGGGTATGGGGCAGGATAAAGGTCCAGATGATCTCGTGCGGCAGCCAGGTCGAAGCGGTTGCCGTCATAAAGGCGAGGTCATAGGTTTGCCACAACCAGAGTCCGGCAAAGAGCGGC
Source organism: Aeromonas sp. 9A (assembly GCF_963900955.1). Lineage (NCBI taxonomy): Bacteria > Pseudomonadati > Pseudomonadota > Gammaproteobacteria > Aeromonadales > Aeromonadaceae > Aeromonas > Aeromonas sp. 9A. Next base: position 154,143 of record NZ_CAWRFG010000001.1, on the reverse strand, counting down.
AGCAACAGCGTGCGTGGTGTCAGCAAAAACAGGGGCAAGAAAGCACAAGCGAGCACAACGCTGAACTCCAGCATGGTCGGGGCCAGTTCGGCAAAGGTATGCCCTGAAGAGAGGCCACTCCATTCGAGGGACGTATCCTCGGTCAGTGCAGGCAACCAGGATGCGTATTGAAACAGGGTGAACGAGATCATAAACAGCAGGCTGGTCAGCAGCGCCAGCGCCGTTTTTCGCAAAAACCAGCGCCCCATCCGGCGCAGTGTCGGTATCCATTTAGACATTAATGACTCCCATCTTTGACGGGGCAGTATGCCGCGGCTCGTAGCACAGTCAAAGTGCCGCACTATGCCGGTTAATTGTCGGAATATTGAATCCCGTCACACCGGCTGCGGTTTGAGTGGTTGCCCGGCAACCAAGCCCCATGCGAACCTTTCTTCTCCGTTCACTCACTAAAAAAATCACTATGTTCAGGCAAATAATGATGAGTGCCGCTCTGCTGTCGGCGGCCCTGCTTTCCGGTTGTGCTTCCGTTCCCATGGCCGATGCCACCGCTGACGCCCAGGCCAAGCAGTTTGTGGCACCCAAGGATGCGGCCAACCTCTATATCTATCGCAACGAGACCTTCGGCACTGCCGTCAAAATGCCGGTGCTGGTGGATGGCTTTGCCGTAGGCGATACGGTGGCCCACAGCTATATCCTCAAGCAGGTGACGCCGGGCAGCCACACCATCACCTCCAAGTCGGAGAACGATGCTACCCTGACCCTCAGCACCGAGGCGGGTAAAAACTACTACGTCTGGCAGGAGGTCAAAATGGGCCTGCTGATGGCCCGCTCCAAGCTGAGTCAGGTCAGTGAAGAGGAGGGCAAACAAGGGGTGATAGAGAGCAAGCTGGTTAAGTGACTAGACTTGCTCTCTTTACTTAAAGAGCACGGCGTAGCTTCACAGCTACGCCACCGTCAAAAACGTGGGTGTCCCAGATTCTCATTTCTATATTTTCCTTTCATCATGATATAGTCTTTGAAATACATGCATAAAAGTCAGGTAACGGTATGATTTCCATTAGTTTTTTTAATAATAAAGGTGGTGTGGGTAAAACCACTTTACTATGTAACGTCGCAGCCTATCTCAGTCAAGAAATGGGATTCCGTGTGTGTATAGTTGATTGTGATCCACAGTGCAACGCATCTCAGTATATATTCCATGATGATAAGTTAGAGCAGATCATAAATAATGAATCAAGAAACATTGATTTTATTTTCAAAGGCGTTATAGAAGGCACTGGTTATGCCAATAGAATCCCTGTTGAGCGGTCTGCATCATTTAATGTAGATGTTATCTGTGGTAGCCCTAGGTTATCTATGGCTGAAGATTTTCTTGCTGAAGAATGGGCTCAGATACATAAAGTTAGGGGGCTTTCTAGCACGTTAATATATGAAGATTTGTTATCTAGGCTTACAGACTACGATTTTGTTCTTTTTGACGTAAGCCCTTCACTTGGCGCAATAAATCGTTCCATTCTTCTCTCAACCGACTTCTTTGTTAGTCCGCTATCCGTGGATATATTCTCCCTCAAGGCATTTGAAAACATTAGTGAATGGATGAATAAATGGAGAACTCAATGGAATTATTCAATAAATAGTCCTTCATTGGATGGTAATGACCCTGTGGTTAAGAGGGCCAAAAAAACCTGTGGTGCTAAATTCCTTGGTTATGTTTCACAGCAATACATTGCTAAGAGAGACAGTAATGGTGAAAGTAGACCAGTAAAGTCATATGAAGAAATAATTAGGCAAATAGACTATCAAATAGAGAGTCACTTTGACGGTGCACTCAAGCCGATATCTCCATTTGAAATAGGTAAGATTCCTAATTTATATAGCTTAGCACCAATGTCTCAATCTAGAAGAAAGCCTGTTTTTGCACTGACGTCACAAGATGGTATAGTTGGAGCACATTTTGCGAAGGTTAAAGAGTCTAAAGATATTTTTGGAAAAGTAGCAAAAGAAATTGCAGACAGATCTGGGGCGGAGTAATTCTAAATGTTACTAGATACATGGCCACCCCGATTAATAGAGGATCTTGCACGCCGTAGAACAATCATTGTTATCGGCTCTGGAGTCTCAAAACATGCTATAGCAGCTGATGGCGTAACAAGGCCTCCTGTCTGGAAAGAATTTCTTCAGTCTGCTATTGAACGCTATGATAGAAATGAAAGAACCGAGCATATTTATAATGCTATAAATTCTGGTGATTTACTGCATGCGTGTGAGTGGATAAAAGATCTATATGATGAAGATTGGTCTTCATATTTAAGATCTCAGTTTATTACGCCGAGATTTTCTCCTGGAAAATTGCATGAGTTAATTGCCCTTATTGATACAAGAGTTGTTTTTTCGTTGAATTTTGATGATATTTTTGAAACAAAATCAAGAGAAATAAATGACACATCTCAATTTGTTAAACACTATTATGACACAGATATTGTTGAGTTTTTAAGAGGGGAGTCAAGATATATCGTTAAGGTGCATGGCAGTTTATCCTCTACAGCAAATCTGATCTTTACACAGAAAGAGTATGCTCAAGCAAGAAGTAAACATAATTTATTTTACGCTGCGTTTGATGCTGCACTTATGTCTCATTCCTTCTTGTTTATAGGCTGTGGTCATAATGATCCAGACATAAATATTTTATTAGAAAATCAGTGCTTCAGCACTGTTCAAGGTTCAAACAACCCCCATTACTTCTTAACCGGAGAAGGTATCAATAGCGATCTGAAAAAATCTTTGAGAAACAACAGAAATCTAAAAACAATTACCTATGACCCTAGAGATGAGCATCACTCAGGTTTAGTTGATTTTGTATCAGAGCTTTATGATAAAGTTGGCGAAAAGCGTGAAGAATTAATAGAAACTAGGAATTGGTGAAAATTGTATAACGATTGAGTCCTTAAATCTATAGATATGGCTAATATAAAAACACCAACCCGGCCTAAGCCGGGTTGGTTATTTCAAAAGACGGGAAAAATCACAGCGCCTCAAGGCGGGCATACGCCGTCACCAGCCACTTGGCGCCGACGTCGTCGAACTGGATCTGCACCCGGCTCTGCTGGCCGACCCCTTCGAAGTTGAGCACTATCCCTTCCCCGAATTTCGGATGCAGCACCCGCTGGCCGAGCGTGATGCCGCTGGCGTCGAAGCTCTGCTGCACCTCATTCTGGCTAAAGCGGCCGTACTGGGTGGGTCTGCTCACCTGAGTGCGCAGCCGGATCTCTTCCAGACACTCGGCGGGCATCTCGCGAATAAAGCGGCTCGGCTTGTGGAACATCTCGCGGCCGTAGATGCGGCGGCTCTCGGCATAACAGATGTAGAGCTTCTCCATGGCGCGGGTCATGCCGACGTAACAGAGGCGCCGCTCCTCTTCCAAGCGGCCCGACTCCTCGGTCGATTGCTGGCTGGGGAACATGCCCTCTTCCACGCCCACCAGCAGCACCAGCGGGAACTCCAGCCCCTTGGCGCTGTGCAAGGTCATCAGCTGCACAGCGTCGGCATATTCATCCGCCTGATTCTCGCCGGATTCCAGCGCCGCGTGGGCGAGGAAAGCGGAGAGATCGCTCATCTCTTCCAGCTCGTCCGGGCGCTGGTATTGACGGCAGGCAGTGACCAGTTCCTCCAGGTTCTCTACCCGTGCCTGGGATTTCTCGCCCTTTTCCGCCAGATACATGGCCTTGAGGCCGGAATGCTGGATGGCGATATCCGCCTGCTGGTGCAGCGGCAGCATGCCGACCTGTTCCTCCAGCGCATCGATCAGATCGACAAAGCCGCGCACAGCATTGCCGGCACGACCGGTCAGCACCTTGTCATTGAGCAGCCCCTTGGCCGATTGCCAGAGGTTCTGTCCCTGATCCCGGGCGTTGGTGCGCAGGATCTCGAGGGTGCGATCACCGATGCCACGGGTCGGGGTGTTGACCACCCGCTCGAAGCTGGCGTCGTCGCCGCGGTTGTTGATCAGCCGCAGGTAGGCCATGGCGTCCTTGATCTCTTGCCGTTCGAAGAAGCGCAGGCCGCCGTAGATGCGGTAGGGCATGGCGTCCTGCATCAGCGCCTCTTCCAGCACCCGCGACTGGGCGTTGGAGCGATAGAGAATGGCGCAGTCGGCCAGCAAGCCGCCCTTCTCTTTCCAATCCTTGAGGCGACCGACCACGAAGCGTGCTTCGTCCACCTCGTTGAAGGCGGCATAGAGGGAAATCGGGTCACCCTCGGCCCCCTCGGTCCACAGCTCCTTGCCGAGCCGCTCCGAGTTATTGGCAATGACACAGTTGGCGGCTTTGAGGATATTGGCGGTGGAGCGGTAGTTCTGCTCCAGGCGAATGGTCTGCGCCCCCTGATAGTCGGTCAGGAAGCGCTGGATGTTCTCTATCTTGGCGCCGCGCCAGCCGTAGATGGACTGGTCATCGTCGCCGACGATCATCACCTTGCCGCTGTCGCCCGCCAGCATCCGCAGCCAGGCGTACTGGATGCCGTTGGTATCCTGAAACTCGTCCACCAGTATGTTCTGGAAGCGATCCCGGTAGTGCTCGAGGATGTGGGGCTTGCCCAGCCACAGCTCGTGGGCGCGCAGCAAGAGTTCTGCGAAGTCCACCAGCCCGGAGCGATCGCAGGTCTCCTGATAGGTCTTGTAGATCTGCTGATAGGTGCGGGTGACGGGGTCGCCGTAGAGATCGATGTCACCGGGGCGCAAGCCCTCGTCCTTCTTGCCGTTGATGTAGCTCATCACGGCGCGGGGGGCCCAGTGCTTCTCATCGAGGTTGAGCGCCTTGATGACGCGGCGGATCAACCTGTACTGGTCGTCGGAGTCGAGGATCTGGAAATCCTGCGGCAGACCCGCATCCAGATGGTGAGCCCGCAGCAGACGGTGGGCGATGCCGTGGAAGGTGCCGATCCACATGCCGCGCTGCATGCTGCCCAACACCTTCTCGACCCGGCCGCGCATCTCGGCGGCGGCCTTGTTGGTAAAGGTCACGGCTATGATGGAGAAGGGTGAGCAACGCTCCACCTGCATCAGCCAGGCAATACGGTGCACCAGCACCCGTGTCTTGCCCGAGCCGGCGCCCGCCAGCACCAGCAGATTGCTGCGAGGGGCCGCCACCGCGTCTCTTTGCTTGTCGTTGAGCCCGTCGAGCAGGGTTGAAACGTCCATCACCACTCCTGTTTATTTATACAGGCGGGGATTATACGACCTGTGGCGCCACAGACCAAATCCGAGTGAATGACGAGCCGCTGCGCTTGTACAGGGGCGGCTTGGTGGCGGGCCGGGACCGGGAAAATCATGAACCGGCACCAATAGAAACCGCTTCTCCTCCGTCCAGACGAAAACGCTTGCTTATAACCATATGAATGTAAACAAAAATGTCGTTTGAAGCCTGAATCTCACAGAATTTAAATCTAAAAAAAGACATTAAAACAAACACTTATAAATTGATCTGCTTATATTTCAAACCGTTACCGCAAACGTTTTTCCTTTATGATCTGCTTGACCCGCTCCATGGCTCACTTACAGTTAGCCAGCGTGCTTTATGCCTGCTCCGGCAGGCTGTGGACCCTCACATAACAATCAAGGATACGATCGTGACTAAAGTGCTCAAGCTGGCCACCGTGGCCGCCCTCACTCTCGCTGCCCTCTCTGCCCAGGCAGCCACCCAACCCGCCGTCATCTATGACACCGCCGGCAAATTCGACAAGTCGTTCAACGAAGCCGTGTTCCGCAACGGCGTCGAAGTCTACAACAAGGACAAGGGGGTCAAGGTCAAGGAGTTCGAACCCCAGAACGAAGCCCAGCGCGAGCAGGGTCTGCGTCGTCTGGCCAGCCGTGGCAACGGCCCCATCGTCGCCGTCGGCTTCAACATGGGCTCGGCCGTCGAGAAAGTGGCAACCGAATTCCCGAAAACCCAGTTCACCATCATCGACATGGTGGTCGACAAGCCGAACGTGCAATCCATCATCTTCAAGGAGCATGAAGGCTCCTTCCTGGTGGGTGCGCTGGCTGCCATCGCCTCCAAGAGCGGCAAGGTCGGCTTCGTGGGCGGCATGGACATACCGCTGATCCGCAAGTTCCAGTGCGGCTACGAGCAGGGTGCCAAGTACGTCAATCCGAAGATCGAAGTGTTCCAGAACATGACAGGCTCCACACCGGCGGCGTTTGCTGACCCGGCCAAGGGTGCCGAGCTGGCCAAATCCCAGTTCGCCAAGGGTGCTGATGTGGTCTATGCCGCCGCTGGCGGTACCGGCATCGGTGTTTATCAGGCCGCCAAGGACGAAGGCAAGTTCGCCATCGGCGTTGACTCCAACCAGAACCACCTGCAACCGGGCACCATGCTGACCTCCATGGTCAAGTCGGTCGGTCTGGCCGCCTACCAAACCTGGGATGATGCCGCCAAAGGCACCTGGAAACCGGGGATCAAGAACCTGGGCCTGGCCGAGGGCGGTGTGGATTGGGCACTCGACAAGGACAACGAGAAGCTGATCACCCCCGAGATGAAAGCCAAGGTGGAAGCCATCAAGGCCGACATCATTGCCGGCAAGGTCAAGGTGCATGACTACATGAGCGACAGCACCTGCAAATACTGAGTTACCGCTACGACTCTCAACCCGATGACCGGCCCGCACGGGCCGGTTTTTAGTCTCTTTTCATGACTCGCAAGGACTGCATCATGGACCAGACAGATCGCTATGCCATCGAATTAAGGGGTATCGATAAGCGGTTCGGCGACGTTTACGCCAACAAGCAGATCGACCTCAAGGTTCAAAAAGGCAGTATTCACGGCATCGTCGGCGAAAATGGCGCCGGCAAGTCGACCCTGATGAGCATCATCTACGGTTTCTACCACGCCGACAGAGGCGAGATGTTCATCGACGGCAACCCCTTCAACCCCCATGGCTCACAAGATGCGATCACCGCAGGCGTGGGCATGGTGCACCAGCACTTCATGCTGGTGAACAATTTTTCCGTGCTGGAGAACGTCATCCTCGGCGCGGAGAACGGCTGGCACCTGGGCCAGAGTCTGGCGGCGGCCGAGAAGCTGCTCGGCGAGCTGGCGCGGGACTATGGTCTCGACGTACCGCTGCACGAGAAGATCGAAGATCTGCCGGTGGGCCTGCAACAGCGGGTCGAGATCCTCAAGGCGCTCTATCGCGGCGCCCGCATCCTGATCCTCGACGAGCCGACCGGCGTGCTGACCCCGCAAGAGGCGGATCACCTGTTCGAGGTGCTGAAAAAGCTGCGAGATCAGGGCGCGACCATCATCCTCATCACCCACAAATTGCGGGAGATCCTGGCCATCACGGATCAGGTCTCCATCATGCGCCGCGGCGAGATGGTGGCCCACGTGGCGACCAAGGATACCGACAAGGAGCAGCTGGCCGAGCTGATGGTGGGCCGCAAGGTACGCCTCAAGGTCGACAAGGGCCCGAATCTGCCGGGGGCAGCCAAGCTCAAGGTCAACGGCCTCAGTTATATCGATGACGCCAGGGTGGAGCGGGTCAAATCCGTCAGCTTCGAGGTGCGAGCTGGTGAAGTGGTCGGCATCGCCGGCGTATCCGGCAACGGCCAGTCCGAGCTGCTCAGCCTGCTCGGCGGCATCCTCAAGCCCAGCAAGGGCAGTTTCACCATCACCAACGACGGCAAGACCCACGAGGTGAGCCTGGCTCATCCAGCCGACCCTGAGCGGGTGCGCAACTATGGCCTCGGCCATGTGCCGGAAGACAGGCACAAGATGGGACTCATCAACCGCTTCGAGGCGAAAGAGGCCTTTATCCTCGGCTATCACCGCCGCCCCCAGTACAACAAGGGCTGGCTGCAGAACAAGGAGGCGATCCAGCAGGATTGTCAGGCCAAGATGGAGAAGTGGGATGTGCGTCCGCCCCACCCCGATCACAAGACGGCCAACTTCTCCGGTGGCAACCAGCAGAAGCTGGTGATCGCCCGGGAGGTGGAGCAGGACCCGGATGTGCTGCTGATCGGCCAGCCGACCCGCGGGGTCGACATAGGTGCCATCGAGTACATCCACCAGCAGATCATCGCCATGCGCGACAAGGGCAAGGCTGTGCTGCTGGTGTCGGTGGAGCTGGACGAGATCATGAGCCTGTCTGACCGGATCCTGGTCATCGCCGACGGTCGCATCGTCGGCGAGCTGGATGCCGCCAAGGCGGATGAGCGCACCATAGGGCTGATGATGGCGAACATAGTTCCCGATGAGGTGGCGGCAAGCCAGTCCCAAGGAGCCACAACATGAATGTTCTCTCTAGCTGCATCGGATCTGGTTGGATGATGGCACAGCGGGTGCCTGACGAGATTGCCAAGGAGGCCCACTGATGAGCCAAGCACGTATTCCTGCCTGGATCTCCGTGGGCGTGCTGCCCGCGGTCAATATCCTGCTGGCCTTCCTGGTGTCGGCCATTTTGTTCTATTACCTCGACATCAATCCAGTCGATGCCGCCCAGATCATGTGGTACGGCGCCTTCGGTACCGGTGAAGGGGTCGGTTTCACCCTCTACTACGCGACCGGTTTCATCTTCACCGGCCTGTCGGTAGCGGTGGCCTTTCACGCTGGTCTGTTCAACATCGGCGGTGAAGGTCAGGCCTATATCGGCGGCCTCGGAGTTGGCATGGTCTGTCTGCTGCTCGGCGACACCTTGCCGTTTGCGCTGCTGCTGCCGCTCTCCATCATAGCCGGTGGTCTGTTCGGTGCGGCCTGGGCTTTTATCCCGGCCTGGCTGCAAGCCAAGCGTGGCAGCCACATCGTCATCACCACCATCATGTTCAACTTCATCGCCGCCTCCCTGATGGCCTATCTGCTGGTCGAGGTGTTCAAGCCGCCCGGCTCCATGGCCACCGAGAGCAAGGTGTTTGCCGTCACGAGCTGGCTGCCCAAGATGAGCGAGCTGGCGAGCGGTGTTGGCATGGAGATGCCGAACAGCCCGCTCAACATCAGCTTTTTCTGGGCGCTGATCTGTGCGGCCCTGGTGTGGGTCTTCATCTGGCATACCCGCTGGGGGTACGAGATCCGGGCAGTCGGCGCGAGCCAGAGTGCCTCCGCCTACGCGGGCATCTCTTATCCCAAGGTGGTGATCCTGGCCATGGTGATCTCCGGCATGCTGTCGGGCTTCTTCGCCCTCAACGTGCTGCAGGGGGAACTGCACCAGATCAAGCTCAACTTCGTGGAAGGGTTCGGCTTCACCGGTATCGCGGTAGCGCTGATGGGTCGCAACCATCCGGTCGGCGTCATCATCGCCAGCCTGCTGTTTGGCTTCCTCTATCAGGGGGGGGCAGAGCTCAGCTTCGAGTTCGGGGTCGACCGCAACATAGTGGTGGTGCTGCAAGGCTTGGTGATTCTGTTCTGTGGCGCCCTTGAGCACATGATGCGTCCGCGCATCGAGCAGCTCTATCTGGCGTTTGCCAATCGCTCAACCGCGCAAGCCAAGGGAGTGTGATCATGTTTGAACTGCTGATCCTGATGCTGGATGCGACCATTCGTACCGCACCGCCGCTCATTCTGGCTGCGATGGCTGGCATGTTTTGCGAACGCTCCGGTGTGGTCAACATAGCGCTGGAGGGCAAGCTGCTGGCCTCCGCCTTCGCCGGGGGAGCGGCCGCGGCTGTTTCCGGCTCTGCCTGGGTAGGTCTGGGCGCCGGCGTGGGTGTCTCCATCCTGTTCGCCCTGATGCACGGCTTTGCCACCATCACCCACAGAGGCGATCAGGTGGTAAGCGGCATGGCCATCAATATACTGGCGGCCGGTCTGACCGTGACCCTGGGCCGTTACTGGTTCGATCAGGGTGGCCAGACTCCGGCGCTATCCGGTGCGGCCCGCTTCGCCCCCATAGATCTGCCCTATGCCAGGGAGCTGTATGACGTGCCCGTGATAGGCCAGCTCTACAGCGAGCTGCTGAGCGGTCACTCCCTGCTGGAGTACGTGGCATTTGCCTGCGTGCCGCTGGCCTGGTGGGTGCTGTTTCGTACCCGCTTCGGTCTGCGCCTGCGGGCGGTGGGCGAGGCCCCGGCAGCGGTCGATACCGCAGGTATCTCTGTGGTGCGGATGCGCTACACGGCGCTCATTATCGGCGGCCTGCTGGCCGGTATCGGCGGCACCTATCTGGCAGTAGCCCAGACGGCCCAGTTCATCCCCAACATGAGCGCGGGAAAGGGCTTTATGGCACTGGCGGCACTGGTGTTCGGCAAGTGGAAACCCTGGAGTGCCATGGCAGCCTGCCTGCTGTTCGGCTTCCTCGATGCGGTCGCCATCCGGCTGCAAGGGGTCAGCATAGGTGACTTCGCCATTCCAGTGCAGGCCATAGAGGCGTTGCCCTACATACTGACGGTGTTCCTGCTGGCCGGTTTCATCGGCAAGGCGGTGGCCCCCAAGGCGCTCGGTACCCCCTACGTCAAGGAGCGGGAGTAACCCTGCTGCTCTCAGCAAGAGGCCCACGGAAGTGGGCCTCAACCTGATGCCCTGGATACGCTGACTTGAGCAATGAAAAGAACCCACTCTTTTTCAAAGAGTGGGTTCTTCCGCAATCCGAGATGTTTATTAGAGGATTGCTAATTACCAGAATAAGCTATCTGCTAGAACCATACCTTTTTATTGATGATATAGGTCTGCTCAAATTCTTCATCTGATTTAGATATATAAATAACAAATTCGATGAAGGCAATAAGCCCGATAATGACCGATGGCAAACCTAACAGAATAAAACCAAACAAGAAAATCAGCAGCATGATCACACCTTGCTTGGTGTAGCCAAGATAAAACTTATGCGCACCGAAGGCACCCAGGAAAAACGCAAACAATGCAGCGGCCACCTTCTTGGATGCCCCAACATTAGAGGCGATGGCGTAAATGGCTTTTGCGTGCTCGCCTTCAATAGAGAAATCAACTTTCAAGCCATTCTTAGGCAGTTGGCTGCCTTTCCACTCAGTAATATCAAACTGATATCTATTACTATCATCCCCAGAAATCAAACCGGTACGAGCTGTTTCATTAAAATCAATAACCGTGCCTTTCATTATTATCTGTCCTTTAGCAAGAAGAGGAAAAAAGACCAAGCATGAGCAGGTCTAATTCGGCTGACAGGCTACATCAAGAAAGGCTCATATGAAACAAAAATCCATCTGGATACATTGGTATTCTGCCCGCCCCCTGTGGTCCCTCTCTTTTATACATACAGCTACCCCTATCAGCCAACCGGGCGAACCAGGGCGGGTTGGTTAGGATCGCTCAGCCGCTCGGCCAGATAGTCCACCAGCAGCCGTACCTTGGGGGATAGGTGGCGGTTGTGGGGATAAAGTGCCCAGATCCCCTCCTCCGGTGCCCGCAGCTCAGGCAGCAGCTCGATAAGCTCCCCCCGGGCCAGGTGGTCACTCACGTAGTAGTCCGGCAGCTGGATGATGCCGATCCCCTTGAGCGCCGCATCCAGCAGGGCGTGGCCGCTGTTGCACTGCAACAGACCGTGCACCCGCACGCTGTGAGGGCGGCCATCCAGGGTGAAGTACCACTCGTCGCCATTGCCCACCAGACAGGTATGGCGGGTCAGCTCGGAGAGGCTGTTGGGCATGCCGTGGCGGGCTGTGTAGGCTGGCGAGGCGCACACATAGGGCACCCGTTGCGCCAGCTTGCGCGCCACCAGACTCGAATCCTTGAGGTGGCCAAGCCGGATCGCCAGATCGTAACCTTCGTGCACCAGATCCAGCAGCTGGTTGGTGAGGTTGAGAGTGACCTCCAGCTGGGGGAAACGCACCATGAAGTCGTTTACCAGTGGGGCAATGCGGCTTTCACCGTAAGAGACGGGCGCCGTGATGCGCAGGGAACCCTGCGGCACCGCCTGATGGCGTCCCACCGCCAGCTCTGCCTCGTAGAGGTTGTCCAGCAGCTGACGGCAGTGGCGATAGTAGATCTCGCCCAGCTCGGTAAGCCGCACCTGACGGGTGGTGCGCAACAACAGCTTGGCCTGCAACCTGTCTTCCAGTTGTGCCACCTGCCGGCTGACTTGCGCCACCGACACCCCCAGCTTGCGCGCAGCCGGGGTAAAGCCTCCCTGCTCCGCCACGCTGACAAATTCACAGATCCCTTCCCAGCCGAGCATTATTACCTGTGTGTAAAAGTGATTTGATATTTAGCCTTATTATCACCAAATCGAAGGGAAACTACACTGCATACCTGAGTTCATCTCTGTTCACCTACCGCAACAAGAAGGATGTCATTCATGGCACAGGTTCAAAGCATCAAGTGTAAAGCCGCCATCGCCTGGGGACCGGGCCAGCCCCTCTCCATCGAAGAGGTGGAGGTCATGCCACCCCAGGCCGGTGAAGTGCGGGTGCGGATCGTCGCCACCGGCGTCTGCCACACAGATGCCTTCACGCTGTCCGGCGAAGATCCGGAAGGGGTCTTTCCCTGCATCCTGGGCCATGAAGGCGGCGGCATCGTCGAGTCCATCGGGGAAGGTGTCACCAGCGTCAAGGTGGGTGATCACGTGATCCCGCTCTACACCCCCGAGTGCGGCGAGTGCAAATTCTGCAAATCCGGCAAGACCAACCTGTGCCAGAAGATCCGCACCACCCAGGGCAAGGGACTGATGCCGGACGGCACCACCCGCTTCTCCAAGGATGGTCAGCCCATCTATCACTACATGGGCACCTCCACCTTCAGTGAGTACACAGTCCTGCCCGAGATCTCCATCGCCAAGGTGGACCCGGCCGCTCCGCTGGAAGAGGTGTGCCTGCTCGGTTGCGGCGTCACTACCGGCATAGGCGCCGTGATGAACACCGCCAAGGTGAAGGAAGGTGAGAGCGTCGCCATCTTCGGGCTGGGTGGCATTGGCCTCTCCGCCGTGATCGGTGCCCGCCTCGCCAAGGCTGGTCGCATCATCGCCATCGACATCAACGAGAGCAAATTCGATCTGGCCCGCAAGCTGGGCGCCACCGACTGCATCAATCCGAACGATTACGACAAGCCCATCCAGGAGGTCATCGTCGAGATGACCGACGGTGGCGTCGACTTCTCGTTCGAGTGCATCGGCAACGTCAAAGTGATGCGCGCGGCGCTGGAGTGCTGCCACAAGGGCTGGGGCGAGTCGGTCATCATTGGCGTCGCAGGAGCGGGCCAGGAGATCAGCACACGTCCGTTCCAGCTGGTCACCGGCCGGGTCTGGCGCGGCAGTGCCTTCGGTGGCGTACGCGGTCGCAGCGAACTGCCGAGCTATGTGCAGCGCTACATGCAGGGGGAGTTCAAGCTGGACGACTTCATCACCCATACCATGGGGCTTGAGCAAATCAACGAGGCGTTCGAGCTGATGCACCAAGGCAAGAGCATCCGCACCGTCATTCACTACTGAGCATGATCACCCCGCCCGTCCTTCGACGGGCGGGGAGCAGGAGTTCCTCGATGAATCTGGACATTATCAGCAGCAACAAGAGCTTCGATGGCTGGCACAAGCGCTACAGCCACAGCTCCAGCGTGCTCGGCTGCGAGATGCGCTTTGCCATCTATCTGCCGCCCCAGGCCCTCACCGGCCAGAAGGTGCCTGTGCTCTACTGGCTCTCCGGCCTCACCTGCACCGATGAAAACTTCATGCAGAAGGCGGGGGCGCACCGCATCGCCGCCGAGCTCGGCATCGCCCTGGTGGCACCGGACACCAGCCCCCGCGGTGAAGGAGTGGCGGACGATCCCGCTTACGATCTCGGCATGGGAGCAGGCTTTTACGTCAACGCCAGCCAGAGCCCCTGGCGTGATCACTACCAGATGTATGATTACGTCACCCGCGAGCTGCCTGACCTGATAGAGACCCACTTCCCGGTCTCGACCCGCCGCGCCATCAGCGGCCACTCCATGGGGGGGCACGGGGCCCTGATCGCCGCCCTGCGCGAGCCCGGTCGCTACCGATCCGTGTCAGCCTTCAGCCCCATCAGCCATCCGAGCCGCTGCCCCTGGGGGCAGAAGGCGCTCGGCGCCTACCTCGGCAACAATCCCCTGCTGTGGCAGGAGTGGGATGCCTGCCAGCTGCTGCGCCACCACCCGGTAACACCGCTGCCGACCCTGGTGGACGTGGGGCTGGACGATCCCTTCCTCGCCGAGCAGCTGCACATCGATGCCCTGGCGGATATTGCCGCCAGCAAGGCCTGGCCGCTGGAGCTCAATCGCCACCCCGGCTATGACCACAGCTACTACTTTGTGGCGAGCTTTATCGAGGCACACCTGCGCTTCCACGCCCGCCATCTCTGATCAAAACAGGCCCATGCAGGGCCTGTTTATTTTCTATTTTCGATTATCTGCTTGCGGTCAGGCTTCAGCTGCCCTGGCGGGTCACGTCCCCCGAGCCTGCGATCTCGCTCTGCAGCTTGGGATCTCCCCAGTAACTGACCGAGCCGGATCCGGCGATGCCGACCTTGAGCCGCGCCTGCGCCCGTACCTCCACATCCCCGCTGCCTGCTATGTTGACCTCGACATCTTCGCTGGCGAGCCCGGCCCCCAGAACATCGCCGGAACCGGCGATGTTCAGCGCCATGGCTTTGGCTGATCCCTCACCCAGATCCAGGCTGCCCGAGCCGGCTATGTTGCCCTCCAGACGGGTCAAATCCAGCTTGCTGGCGACTATGTCACCCGTTCCGGCCACAGACAGCACCAGCCTGTCCCCCTTGAAGCCATGCAGATCACCACGGCCCGTGCCCGCCAGCGCCAGTTCATGGAGCTCGGGCAGAGTGATGGTCAGATCCAGCGGCTCCGTGGGGTCAAGCCGGTAGCCATCCTTCACCTCTATCTCCAGCTTGCTGCCACTCTCGGTCAACTCCAGATAGGGCAAGAGGTTCTCCTGTCCCTTGATATGAATGCCGCTCGCCTCACCCGCCACCAGATGAATATTGGCGGGCACGCCGGCCAACACCCGGGTCACCTGTTTGCCCATGGGTTGATGCTGCTCGATGACAGCCCCCGCCCCGGTCACCCGTGTCTCATCCAGCCAGCTGCAGCCACTGAGCCCCATGGCCAGCATCATTCCCATTATCAGTTTCATCGTCACTATCCTCGTTGTGTTCTGGCCGTGTCCGGACCCATTCGGTCTCAAAGAGGGCAAACATCGTGCCATATAACCAACTATATGATTTTTATGGATATACCTATTATTCATGGCATCGTCATCAAAGTGTAGAGAGCCATTCAGACCATAAGTTGGTAAAACTGACCATGCCCGAATGGGGGCAAGTCCCGGTCAGCTTGCAACCGCCCGCCGGGCTACCCAGCTGACGGGCCAGGGAAGTTTTTGGTTGTCGCACCTGTCTGTTGAGCCAATAGTGATACCTTGTGCGTATAAAGCTCTCCATTGCGGTAATCCATTTACTACTGCCAACAAGGAGTCAGAGTGTGACCCAAGTCAGCACCCAGTTTTCCACCGCCGTCGGCCTGCCCGCGCCGACCCGTACCCCGCTGCTGACCGGCAGCGATCCCGAGCAGAAGCGCCGCGAACTGCTCGGCTACTTCTGCCAGACTTTCGATCTCTACGAGAGTCTGTTCGATTGCCTGGCCGATGAGCACGCCTGGTTCAACAAGGCGATCCCGCTACGCCATCCACTCATTTTCTACTACGGCCACACAGCTGCCTTCTTCATCAACAAGCTGCTGGCAGCCCGGCTCATCGATAGCCGCATCGACGCCCGCATCGAGGCCATGGTCGCCATCGGGGTGGATGAGATGAGCTGGGACGATCTGGATGAAACCCACTACGACTGGCCCAGAGTGGCCGAGCTGCGCAGCTACCGTGCCAAAGTACGCACCCGCGTGATTGACTTCATCCGCCACATGCCGCTGACCCTGCCCATCGACTGGCAGAGCCCGGCCTGGGTCATATTGATGGGGATAGAGCACGAGCGTATCCACCTCGAGACCTCCAGTGTATTGATCCGCCAGCTGCAGCTGGCCTGGGTGCAGCCACAGCCTTATTGGCCCGCCTGCACAGAAGCTCGCCACCGGATTGACGAGGTGCCTGCCAACAGCCTGCTGCCAGTGGCCGGTGGTCAGGTGCGCCTCGGCAAACGGGACGCTACTTATGGCTGGGACAACGAATATGGCGAGCGCCACATCGAGATCCCCCCCTTCCAGGCCAGCCGCATGCTGGTGAGCAATGCCGAATACCTCGACTTCGTTCAGGCCGGCGGCTATCAACAGCAAGAGTGGTGGGATCAAGAGGGCTGGGGTTGGTGCCAGTATGCCAGGGCGCGCATGCCCACCTTCTGGGTCGGTGACCCTGCCGAGCCTGAGCAGTTGCAGCTGAGGTTGATGACGGAGCGGGTAAGCATGCCCTGGGATTGGCCCGCCGAGGTGAACCAGCTGGAAGCTGCCGCCTTCTGTCGTTGGAAGTCGGCCCAGACCGGACTACCCATCCAGCTGCCGAGCGAAGGGGAGTGGATGCTGCTGCGGGAACAGCTGACAGGGGATCAACCGGACTGGATCGACGCGCCCGGCAACATCAATCTTGCCCGCTTCGCCTCCTCCTGCCCGGTGGATGCCTGCCCCCAGGGCAGCTTCTTCGATCTGGTGGGCAACGTCTGGCAGTGGACCAGCACCGCCATCGATGGCTTCAACGGCTTTCGGGTTCACCCGCTCTACGATGACTTCTCTACACCCACTTTTGATGGCAAGCACAGCCTCATCAAGGGCGGCAGCTGGATAAGCACAGGCAACGAGGCGCTCAAGTCGTCCCGTTACGCCTTTCGTCGCCACTTCTTCCAGCATGCGGGCTTCCGCTATCTGGTCTCACGTTATCAGGAACCCGTCATAGTGAATCCTTACGAAACCGATACCCTGGTCGCCCAATACCTGGACTTCCAGTACGGCCCGACCCACTTTGGTGTCGCCAACTACGCCAAGACCCTGGCAGATCTTGCCAGCGAGCTGTGCAGCAATCACCAACGGGCGCTGGATATTGGCTGCGCCACCGGTCGTGCCAGCTTTGAACTGGCTCGCCACTTTCAGCATGTGGACGGGGTGGACTACTCGGCCCGCTTCATCGACGTGGCACTCTCCCTCGCCAGTCAGGACAGCTTCCGCTATGCCGTACCGCTGGAGGGAGATCTGGTGGAGTATTGCGAGGCGCGTCTGTCGAGCCATCAGCTTGGCACCGAGCAGACCGAACGGGTCCACTTCAGTCAGGGGGATGCCTGCAACCTCAAGCCCAAGTACGACCACTACGATCTGGTGCTCGCCGCCAACCTGATCGACCGACTGCGTGAACCGGTCCGCTTCCTGCGGGACATTGCCCCTCGTCTGCGCAGCGGCGGCCTGCTGGTGCTCACCAGCCCTTACACCTGGCTGACGGAGTACACACCAAAGGCCAACTGGCTCGGTGGCATCCGTGAAAATGGCGAAACCCTCAGCACCTATCAGGCGTTGCAACGGCTGCTGGCAGAGGAGTTCGAGGAACACTGCCCACCGCGAGATGTTCCCTTCGTCATCCGCGAGACCGCCCGCAAGTATCAACATACTGTGGCGCAGCTGACCGTCTGGCGTAAGCGTTGAACTGACGTTGCGGGTGACACAAACCGGAGAAACAAGAGAGGGAGGCCAGCTGGCCTCCCTCTCTTTTCAACTCGGGTGACGTCACCCCTCCCGGCTTGGAACAAGGGGGCTGGTCTCCTGCTCATGATAACGGCGCGCCAGCACGGCGCAGACCATCAGCTGGATCTGGTGGAAGATCATCAGCGGCAGCACCATGACCCCGACGCTGACGGCCGGGAACATGACGTTGGCCATGGGCACCCCGTTGGCCAGGCTCTTCTTGGAGCCGCAGAAGACGATGGTGATCTCGTCCGCCTTGTCGAAACCGAGGCGGCGGCTGATCCAGACGTTCCAACCCAGCACCAGCGCCAGCAGTACGCAACTCAGCAGCACTATACTGGCCAGATCGTACCAGCCTACTTGATGCCATATCCCCTGCACCACGGCCTCACTGAAGGCCACATAGACCACCAGAAGAATGGAGCTCTGATCCAGTTTGCCGATGAGCGGGCGATGGCTGTCGACCCAGCGGCCGATGAGTGGCCGGGAAAGGTGGCCCACCACGAACGGCAGCATCAGCTGCACCATGATGGCCTGGATGGAGTGCCAGGTATCGATCCCCTCTCCCTGCACATGGATCATCAATCCCACCAGTACCGGTGAGAGAAAGATGCCGAGGATACTGGAGGCCGAGGCACTGCACACCGCCGCCGACACATTGCCCCCCGCCATGGAGGTAAAAGCGATGGCCGACTGCACTGTGGCAGGCAGAGCGCACAGATAGAGGAAGCCGAGGTAGATGGCCGGGCTCAGCCAGAGCGGCACCAGCGGAGTGAGCAGCATTCCCAGCAGCGGGAACAGCACGAAAGTGCTGGCCATCACCACCAGATGCAGTCGCCAGTGGCCGAGGCCCGCCAGCAGGTTCTGGCGCGACAGCTTGGCACCGTGCATGAAGAACAGCAGTGCCACCGCCAGCTTGGTCAGCAGACCGAACCAGACGGCCACCGGCCCCTCGCAGGGGAAGAAGGAAGCCAGGGCCACCACAGCAATCAACACAGAAGTAAAGGGATCCAGACGCATAAGGAATCTCCATCAGAAGCGCATCCCCCTCTCAAGAGACTAGGGACCGGGGACAACAAGAAATGCAATACTAGGGCAGGCCCCCGTTGCAACGCCCAACAGCTTATCCCGATAACCAACAGGCATAAAGTTGGAGCAGCCAGAAGACCATGCCTGTTGCGCTGCTCACATTGAGCGCAGACCGAACGGAAAAGATCGCATCAAGACATTATCGACATGCCGCCATAGTGATACAGACTACAGTTGGAAACAGGGTTACATCACGGTATAGAGTAGGTTTTCATGCCTGTTGCGCTGACGTTACCAAGGCGTCGTATCTAATATCTCAACCCCAGTACTGAACGACGGGCCGGGAGAGCCCAGAGCCAGGCGAGAGTCTACCGATGGTATATGACCATACTCGAGGGACCAGAAATGAAATCGCTCAGAATTATTTTTCTCCTTTTTCCCTTCCTCACACAGGCAGATGAAATAACGGTAGCCGTTGAAGCTTGGCCTCCCTACGTTCAGAAAGACCATACAGGTGTTGCAGACACCATTGTCCAATGTGCGCTGACGGTCCGGGGTCATCGGCTGGTATACAAGAGTTATCCATGGCCACGAATATATTCAATGATAAAGAATGGCCTGGTTGATATCAGTTACCCTTGGAACATGACCGGAGACAGGGTCAAAGAGGTTCTGTTCAGTGAACCTCTGTTTGAGGCCAAAGAGGTTTTTGTTTACCTAAAAGGAAACGACTTCAAATGGAATACAGCTAATGATTTGAAAAAGTACAGTATTGGAGCCTTGATCGGATACAGCCATACGGAGCTACTGCTGAAAAACAAGATCCCCATTCAACTGGTCAAAAAGGAGAGTCAGCTCTTTGGGCTGTTGTTTTCAAAAAGAATCGATGCTTTCCCGATCAATTTTTCGATACTGACAAGCATGCTTAAAACCATGCCCACAGAAGAAATCTCGCGAATAGCCCTTCACGAAAAGGCTTTTTCTAACAACATGCTACGTGTCATCACCACCAATAACGCCAGAGGGCGTTTCTTGATTGATGAATTAAGCAAAGGTGTTTTAACGCCAGCCTGTCGTGAGTCGGAGCACTAAAATGTCCCTTCCCCCCAGAGTGGAAACATCGTAAAGACGGGTGGCCCTGGCTACCCGTCATGCATGCGGCTTCAGCCGTCAACTCTGCTCCACCAGCATGGCGCTTGCTGTGCCAACAGCCTGCTTGCGGGCCTGACGCTTCTCGAAGCGGGAGATCCACCAGTAGGCCAGCGCCGAGAAGACTGCAGTCATAAAGACGTTGATGAAGAAGGCGCGTACCAGATCCACCCCGCTCGGGAAGGCGGAGGCGCTCATGCTCACCACGAAGATGGTGATCAGCACCGACACCACCGCCATGCCGAACTTGCGCGAGCCCATACGGAAGTCGCGGGGGGTGTCGTCATGTTTCCAGCGGAACACGAAGTAGGCCACCATGATGAAGATCGGCGGCAGCATGGCAGTACCGGCGGTCAGGTTGATGGCGGTGTTCATCATCTGCTGCACCGACTCGGAGCCAAAGCCATTGACCACCAGCATCACGAATACGAAGACAAACTGCCACCAGGCGGCGCGCACCGGCACCCCGTGCTTATTGAGGCGGGTAGTCTTGTCGCCGTAGACACCCTGCGGGATCTCGGAGAAGTGGATCTTCACCGGCGCTGAGGTCCACATCATCATGGAACCAAACATGGCGATGAACAGCACGATACCGACCGCGCGACCTACCAACGTCTCGGAAAGCCCGAAGTACTGGGCCATACCGGTGAAGATCTCCACCATGCCGCCGGCATAGGTGAGGCTCTCGCGCGGCACGAACACGTTCACCAGCAGGGAACCCAGCGCATACATGGCACCGATGAGAATACCGGCAGAGATAATCACCTTGATAAAGGACTTCTGGCCGCCCTTCACGTCATTGAGATAGGCCGCCGCAGTCTCGGCACCCCCCGCCGCCTGGAAGATCCAGCACATGATGCCGAGTGTCGCCCAGTTGATGGTGGGGGTCATGGCTGCCATGGTGATGGGTTGGGCCGCCACATGATCACCACCGAGGGCCATCAGGGCCCCCAACACATAGATGGCGAACAAGGCAAACACGCCGTAGGCCACCAGTTCGGCAATCTTGCCCAGCCAGGTCGCCCCCTTGGTGGAGATATGGGTCGCCGCCGCGAACAGCACGATGGAGATGATCGAGGTAACCATGGGCGAGAAGCTGTACTCATAGCCCAGCATGGCGTAGGAGGCGTAGGCGATGACATTGGGCAGCAACGAGATAAACCAGAACAGGTTCACAAACCAGTAGAGAAACGAGCCCAGATAGGCCATCCGGGTGCCGAGGGGTTTTTTAAGCCAGTCGTACATCCCGACTCGGAGTTTTTGTTGGCCGAGACGAACTCGGCAATGATGAAGACGAATGGCACGAAGTAGACGAGCGTGGCCAGCAGGAAGATGGGAGCTGAGCTGAGCCCCAGCTCTATGTTGTTGTTGACGATGTTGCGCACGTTGAACACGGCGGCAAAGGTCATCGACAACAGGGCAAACTTGCCTATGGTGCCGCGTACTGATTCAGACATGATGTCCTCCGGTGGATTCACGCCCCTTCGTACGGGGCGCTATGACTCTGAATGTGTTCGGCGCCTGCCAGCTGGCCGCGCCGTTTACTCTCTTGTTATGGTCAGAGGGGCAGCTCATGGCGCCCCTTCACACACCGGCGCAACCCTGCTGCCCCGGCGTTTAATCCGTGGTTCAGACGATCGGGGTACCCGGCACCATAGGCACCCTGGGTTGCAGCAGCACGCTCTGGCTCTCGTCCGGGGTCTCGGCGCAGAGCAACATGCACTCGGAGCGCTCGCCGCGCATCTTGGCGGGTTTGAGGTTGGTCAGCACCACCACCTGGCTGCCCATCAGCTCATCTTCGCTGTAGTGGGGCACCAGACTGGTGACCGTCTGCAGCGGCCGCTCGCCGCCCACGTCGATCTGGACGATATAGAGCTTGTCGGCCCCGGGATGGCGCACCACCTCCAGTACCTTGCCCACCTTCATCTCGACCCGTTTGAATTCGGCAAACTCGATCGTCTCGCTCATTCCATTCTCCTTCTGTTCTGTGGTTCAACCGGTCACGGGTGGCCGCCGCCACCCGCTTTCTCTCTTAGCCACTCGGGCCGGCTTGCGCTGGGGATCAGGAGGCCTGGATGGACACCTGAGCGGCCGGCAGGGCCTCTTTCGCACGTGCTTCCTCGCTCAGGGAGGCTTCGTATCTGTTGTATTTCCACCAGGCGAAGCCGAGGAAGATCACGATCCCGCCGACGTTGTAGAAGACGATGGTCATGATGTCGGCGCCGGTCGGGAAGGTGGAGGCGAGGAAGCCCACCGAGAAGATGGCGATCAGCACCGAGACCACGGCGATACCGGTAGTGCGCGAACCCATCTTGAAATCCCGCGGCAGGTGGTCCAGCTTCAGGCGCAGATTGAGGTAAGCCAGCATGATGAACAGCGGCGGCAGCATGGAAGCGGCGGCGGTCATGTTGATGACGGTATTCATCAGCTCTTGCGCGGTGTTGGAGCCCAAGGTCGGGATCAGCATCAGCGGAAATACGATCAGGTACTGGATCCAGGCTGCACGGGCAGGCACGCCGTTCTCGTTCAGCTCGACCGTCTTCTTGCCGAAGATGCCAGCCGGGATCTCGGAGAAGAAGATCTTCACCGGCGTAGCCGTCCACATCAGCAGGGAACCGAACATGGCGGTAAAGGAGACCAGACCAACGAAGCGGTTCATAAACACGGCGGGCAGACCGAAATGGGCCGCCATCCCCTCGAACACCTGTACCGAGCCACCAGTGAAATGCAGGGTATCGCTCGGAACAAAGACGTTGATCAGCAGGGAGGCGATGGAGTAGAGCACCCCGATAAAGAGCCCGGCGATGATGATCACCTTCACGAACGACTTGGAGCCCCCTTTCACGTCATTGACGTAGACAGCCACCGACTCGGCGCCGCCGGCCGCCATAAAGATCCAGGTGGTAATGCCGAGGAAGGCCCAGCTGAAATCGGGGATCATCGCCTCCACCGTGATGGGGTCGGCCGGTTGTACACCACCAACTAACGCCACACCTGCCAGCAGAATGTAGGAGAGGGTCAGCAGCAACATCAGGGACGAAGTCACCGAGGTGATGGGGCCCAGCATCTTGGCGCCGTTGGTGGAGACATAGGTGGCAAAGGCAAACAGCACCATGCTCAAGGCCGTGGTCGCCACCGGGGTGAGAATGTACTCGTAGCCGAGGAAGGCATAGGAGGCGTAGGCGATAACCCGCGGCAGCAGCGAGGTGAAGAAGAAGAGGTTCACGAACCAGTAGGTGTAGGCGGAGATAAAGGCCCAGCGACCGCCGAGGGAACTCTTCACCCAGGCATACACCCCCGCTTCGGAGTTTTTGTTCAGTGACACAAATTCCGCAATGATCAGGCAGAACGGAATGAAGTAAAAAATGGTGGCCAGAAAGAACATCGGGGCCGAAGCCAGACCGATTTCGATATTGTTATTGATGACGTTGTTGAAGCTGAATACCGCCGCGAAGGTGAGCGACAGCAGACCAAACTTGCCTATCGTATTGCGTTTGGAATCAGACATGGTGCATCTCCAGACCTGTAGTTATTGCAGCGAAAGGGCGGGGCATGGTTTGTAGGGTGTGCCCCGCCCTTCCGGCTTTTATCAGTGCAGAACCGGCGGCTTGTTATTTGTTCTTGAAGTAGCCGCCTTCGACGGTGACCTTGATGATCACCTTGCGCACCGGCCCGTCGCCGACGAACCGGTAGGCCTCGTCGTTCTCGAAGATCACCACCTGACCGTTGCCGACCTGCTGGCGCTCACGCACCTCACCGGCCAGCCACTCGCGGTCGGTGGTGTCGTCATAGCCCTGCTCGACTCCCAGCTCGCTCTTGGCAGCCCACTCCACCGTCTCTGCCCCTTCCAGGTAGTAGTGGATGTCGAAGTAGCGGCGCTGCCCCTCGAACAGGGAGGTGGCCGGGCTGGCCCCCTCCTGCAAGCGGTAGGTGAGGGAGTCACCGATGGAGTGGCAGATGCCGGGCTTGAGGTTCGGCAGGTTGTTGATGGCCTCCACGCAGCGGCCCCACTTCTTGCCCTCCCGGTAGATGTTTTTGAACAGGGTCAGGTTGTCCAGGGTGATCATGCGAGGCTCCTCCCGCCGTTGATGGTGAGATCGAGCCCGGCCAGCGCAGCCGGATTGAGGTTGCCACGGGCAATGGGCAGCAGGGTCAGGCCGAAGCTGAACGGCTCGAAGCGCACCCGCCAGGAGTCCAGCACCTCGGAGCCCCAGGAGTTGGAGCCGAGCCCCAGCACTTTGAGATCCAGATTGAGGGTGAGATAACCGCAGGGCTCCAGCTCGTTGATGTGCTGCGCCGCGTGGATATGCTCCCAGCTGTAGGGCCAGACGCTCAGGTTGATGGGGGCATCGGGCCGCACGTAAAGACCGGCGCCGTGGCGGTTGGTCAGGGTCGCCCAGCGCACCTGCTGACGGTTGCCGTTGTCCTGCGGGAAGGGGTAGTGCTCCCACATCTCGCCCACTGTGCTGTTGAAACTGTCGATCCAGTTGCTCTGGCGGCTGTCCTGATAGTTTTCACCCGGGCCCATGCCGTAGTAGTGCACCCGATCGAGATCCTGACGAATACCCAGCTCGAGGCCGATCTTGGGAATGATGTCGTCATAGCCGCCGTAGGGTTGGCCACAGAGCGCCACGTGCAGCTGGCCGTTCGGGCTCAGGGTGTAGACGTAGCGGCAGCGCATGCCGAAGTCGAACACCGGCGGTGCAATCAGGCTCTCGACCGTCACCTCGACCGCGTCACCCAGCTGACGCCAGCTCAGGGTGCGGAAGTGCTCCTGCATGATTTGCAGGTGGTTCGGGTGCCACAGGCTCTCGTACTCCTGCTTGTGGTTGTCGATCATCGGCTTGAAGAAGGTGAGGCGCGGCGAGCGCTCGATAAGCTCATTGCCATCCTGCTGCCAGCTCACCAGCTTGCCGTCGAGGCGCGAGAAGCGCAGGGCAAAGCCGCTGCCGCTCAAGGTCAGCGCAAGCCGCTCATCGGCAATCTGCAACGCCGTGGCGTTGGGATTGGCAAAGGGCTGCAGCTGACGAGTCGATGCCTTCAGCTGGAACTGGTACTGGCCCAGTTCGTGCTCCGCCGCGCTGTAACGGGTAGCGGTGGCCTTGATGACCCGCAGCTGGACGAAGGTTTCCCGCCCATCGAGGGATGGCAGTTCGAGTTGCAACTCGGTGATGGCACCGGGAGCCACCCCTTCCAGCCGGATTTGCTGGCTGGCCAGCAACTCGCCCTCGGCCTTCACTTCGACCAACAGGCGGATGTCGTCGAGATTGGAGAACCAGTAGCGGTTTTCCAGCTCAAGCTTGCCGCTCGCCAGATCCAGCGCCCGCACCTTGACCGGGCAGATCACCTGCTTGTATTCACGCAGGCCCGGCCCCGGGGTCTGATCCGGATAGATGAGGCCATCCATGCAGAAGTTGTAGTTGTTGGGGTAGTCGCCGTAGTCGCCACCGTACTTGTAGACGGGGCGGCCCTGCTCGTCCTGATCCAGAATGCCGTGATCGCACCACTCCCAGATGTAGTGACCCTGAATGTGGGGATGACGGTCAAACACCTGCTGATATTCGCTAAGACCACCCGGGCCATTGCCCATGGCGTGGGCGTATTCGCAGAGGATGCGCGGCTTAGTCATAGGGAATTCGCCGAAGCAGTTCATCTGGGAGACGCGGGAGTACATGGTGCTGACCACATCCACCACCTCGGCATCGCGATCCTCTTCGTAGTGCACCAGCCGGGTCGGGTCGATCGCCTTGCAGCGCTGGTACATGGCTCTGATGTTGCAGCCGTAGCCGGACTCGTTGCCGAGCGACCAGATGATGATGGAGGGGTGGTTCTTCTGGGCGTGAACGTGGCGCTCGATGCGATCCACGAACACCGGCTCCCAGAAGGGGTCGTCGGTAATGCGGCTGAGATCGCCAACGTTGGCAAAACCGTGGGTCTCCACGTCGGTCTCCGCCATCACGAACAGACCGTACTGGTCACACAGCTCGTAGAAGCGCGGGTCGTTCGGGTAGTGAGCGGTGCGGACCGAGTTGAGGTTGTGCTGCTTCATCAGCACGATATCGCGTTCAACCCGATCCATGCCGACTGCGCGACTCTTGAGGTGGTCGTTGTCGTGGCGGTTCACCCCGTGCAGCTTGAGGTAGTGGCCGTTGACGTAGAAGAGGCCATCTTTGACCTTGATTTCACGCACCCCGACCCGCTGCGGGATCACTTCCAGCAGCTCGCCCTGACCGTTGTAGAGGGAGAGTTGCAGCTGGTAGAGGTAAGGGTCTTCGGCGCTCCACAGATGGGGGGTGGCCAGATCCAGCGTGAAGCGGCAATCACACTCGCCGTCGATGGCGAGATTGTCGAGTGTGCCACTGGCGATCTCGCTGCCCTGATCCAGCAGCGACCAAACCAGACTGTGATCACGGGCAGCCGCCCCCAGATTTTCCAGCTGGATATCGCAGCTCAAGGTAGCGCTCTGGTTGTCATCGGCCAGCGCAGTGCGGATGAAGAAGTCCTGCACATGGGCGGCCGGTTTGCCCACCAGATAGACGTCACGGAAGATCCCCGCCATCCACCACATGTCCTGATCTTCGATATAAGTGGAGTCGGCCCACTGCATCACCCGCACCGACAGCAGGTTCTCGCCGATGTTGGCGTAAGCGCTGATATCGAACTCGGCGGTAAGGCGGCTCCCCTTGCTGAAACCGACGTAGTGACCGTTCACATAGACCTCGAAGTAGGTCTCCACCCCGTCAAACTTGATGATCACCTGCTCGCCGTCCCAGGCCGGGCTCAGCGTGAAGCTTCGCTGATAGGCGCCGGTGGGATTGTTGGTCGGTACAAAGGGCACGTCGATGGGGAAGGGAAAACCCTCGTCGGTGTACTGCAGCTGGCCATGCCCTTCCATCTGCCACATGTTGGGCACGGTGATCTGGCCCCACTCACTCATGGAGCTGTGATAGAAGGCCTCCGGCACCTGCAGAGGGTGGTCGAAGTAGTGGAACTGCCACTGGCCGCTCAAGGACAGAAAACGGCGGCTCAGCTCACGCTGCATGGTGGCCGCCAGCGCATGGTCGGCATAAGAGAAGAAGTAGGCACGCGGAGCCAGCCTGTTTTCACCAACGAATTGGACGTTTTCCCAGTTATTCACATGTCCTCCCGGAACAAGGCAACGTTAACTGGGTAAACTCTAGATAAACATTTACTAAATATCAGCTTTGGATTGGTAAAGTTTTAACCTGATCACAATGCACAGATGGTTTTGTGAGCGAGATCAGAAGCGGAAGATAAAAGGGTGTAAAGCAGGTAGTGATGGCATGAATGTTGATTAACACGGGCAGAGATTGGCTAAAACAAGAGTAAAACAATGCATTATGAATTTATCAGGAGATGGATTGGAGAGGATGATGAAGGGAAGGAGTCGCGCCACCGTGAGATGGCGTAACTAAAATAGGTTTTTTTACTAAAATCAGCGAGTGGTACCACGCAGCGTCAAGCGACTCGGTACCAATACCCGAAGGGGAATCTCACGCTCGTCACGCAGCCGTTCGACCAGCAGATTGACTCCCTGGGAGCCCATCAACTCGGAGTGGATCCGCACCGTGGAGAGCGGCGGGAAGGTGAACTTGGCGGTCGGGATATCGTTGACGCTGATCAGCTCAATCTGCTGGGGAATCGCCAATCCCTTCTCGTGGATGGCACGCAGCACCCCGATGGCAATGGAGTCGGAGGCGATAAACAGCGCCTTGGGCCAATCCCCTGCCAGCATCTCTTTTGCCAAGCGATAGCCGGATGCACTGGAGAAGTCGCCGCGATAGATATCGTTCTCCTGCACCACACCCAGTCGCTGGCCATAATCCCGGAAAGCCAGCTCACGCAGGTCCGGATTCTCATCCTGTCCGCCGATATAGCCGATACGCTGGTACCCCTGAGCAATAAAGTAATCAACCACTTGCTGGCTGATCAGGGCGAGATCCACGTCGACCGAGTCGAATTCCTCCATTGCCCGGCAATCGACAAAGACCAGCATGTTAGAGCAGGTTCGCAGCTGCGCCAGACGCTCGGCAGAGAGGCTCCCCACCACCAGGATACCGTCCACCGCGGTCAGCTCGCGCCCTTCACCACCGTTGTAGAAATGGGTCAGCTCGATATTGAGGCGGGCACACTGGGTCTCGATGCCATAGCGAATGGCGAGATAGTAGGGATCGTTGACCTCGGTACTCTGCGGATAGGAGTAGACCACCAGAAAGTGCAGCTTGCTCTTGTGAACCCCCTTGCGAGCACTGCTGGTCTTGTACTCCAGTCGCTCGGCAATCTCGAAGATCCGCTGCTTGGTCTCTTCCTTGACGCTCAAGCTGGGATCCTCGTTCAGTACCCGGGATACCGTGGCGAGCGACACCCCCGCCTCCTGTGCAATTTCCTTCAACGTAGCCATCAATACCTCTCTGGCAGCATCACTTGTTAATCGGTAACGGCTAAAGAGTAACGGGCAATCCCTTGATAGCCCAGCATTTTTACTAAAATGCCGGCAGCAGAGCCAGGGCAGATTTTGGAACGCACAAATGCAAAAAGGCCTCCCGGATGGGAGGCCTCTTCTAAATAGGTGCCTGACAGTGTCCTACTCTCGCATGGCGAATGCCACACTACCATCGGCGCTACTGCGTTTCACTTCTGAGTTCGGCATGGGATCAGGTGGTTCCACAGCGCTATTGCCGTCAGGCAAAAGCTTTAAAACTGGTGCTGATACCCAGAGTCGAACTGGGGACCTCATCCTTACCAAGGATGCGCTCTACCAACTGAGCCATATCAGCACACTAACCGGTAAAGACCGCACTGCGTGCGTTATCTAAAACTCTCGTCCGCAACAACCTTACGTTGTCACACGACCAACCACATCGCTGTGATTGCTTAATTGAAGCCTGGCAGTGTCCTACTCTCGCATGGCGAATGCCACACTACCATCGGCGCTACCGCGTTTCACTTCNGCTTCTATCGTCTCTGGCAGTTGTGGCCACTTCTTGCGTGCCTGCGGACTGGTCTTGAGCTGCACCAGTGCATCCTGGCGCCCCAGCTTGCGCACCACCTCGTATTGCGTGCCCTTTTTGAGTGGCAGCAGCCAGTGACGCTCGTTGCCGGTGGTTTGCCAGGTGTGGAGCAGGCCGAGGGAGTAAAACCCCTTGTCGAACAGGGTCAGCGAGTGGTCCGGTGTGCGTGCAATGAGCTGTTCGGCCAGCGCCATCTCGTTGACGGCGCAGCTCTCCATGACGGCCTGAACAAGCAGGTGACTGGTCAGCTCCATCTGGCAGAGCATGCGCACCTGCGGATAAGCGGTCTCCCCATGCTGGGTACCGGGCTTGGCAAACGCGGCGGCATTGTCCGGGGTATCAGGCGTGCGCCACATCACGCCATCGACGGCGAGCAGTTGCAACCCGGCCCAGCCGGGGTGATTGGCCTGCTGGTGCCAGCCTGCGGCGGTGTCGTGAAACAGCCGCTCAATGCTCTTGTGGCCAAGCTTTTGGCGAGCTTGCAGGAAGGCGCTAGGGGCGACAAAGGGGCGGTCACCGGGCAAGAGGATATCGAGCTGATTGACCAGCTGGGTCATGGGGACGTGGCGGAACATGGCCATGCCGATGATGGCCCAGACCAAACGCTCCATGGGCATGCGGCGACGGCNGGCGTGCGCCACATCACGCCATCGACGGCGAGTAGTTGCAACCCGGCCCAGCCGGGGTGATTGGCCTGCTGGTGCCAGCCTGCGGCGGTGTCGTGAAATAGCCGCTCAATGCTCTTGTGGCCAAGCTTTTGGCGAGCTTGCAGGAAGGCGCTGGGGGCGACAAAGGGGCGGTCACCGGGCAAGAGGATATCGAGCTGATTGACCAGCTGGGTCATGGGGACGTGGCGGAACATGGCCATGCCGATGATGGCCCAGACCAAACGCTCCATGGGCATGCGGCGGCGACGGCGCAGGGTAGCGACGCCCTCTTCGGCGAGCAGAGTGGTGATGAGCTCGTTGGGAATGAGGTCGGAGAGTGACTCAAACTGGGCAGCATTGCTGGCGTGAAGGAAGTCGAGGGCCTGTTCGATACGCATAAAAAATCCGAAACCAATCAATAGGTTTCGGATTTTTACACATCAGCAGGATCGGTCAATGGATCCTTAACTGATCGGCATTAATTGAAGCCTGGCAGTGTCCTACTCTCGCATGGCGAATGCCACACTACCATCGGCGCTACCGCGTTTCACTTCTGAGTTCGGCATGGGATCAGGTGGTTCCACGGCGCTATGGCCGCCAGGCAAATTACTTCANAATGCCACACTACCATCGGCGCTACCGCGTTTCACTTCTGAGTTCGGCATGGGATCAGGTGGTTCCACGGCGCTATGGCCGCCAGGCAAATTCTTCATCGATTTGTCCGGAACAAATCGAAACCGCCGAAGGCGGGCTCGAAGAGTGAGGTTCAGGACGAACCGAATAATCTGAGAAAGCTGACGTGAATAACGATTTGCCTGTTGGCTTCGCTATCACTGAATTAGGTAGTAGTTCTTCAATTTGCTACAAGCCTTAGAACACTTCTTGGGTGTTGTATGGTTAAGCCTCACGGGTAATTAGTATGGGTTAGCTCAACACATCACTGCGCTTACACACCCCACCTATCAACGTTGTGGTCTCCAACGATTTGCTACAAGCCTTAGAACACTTCTTGGGTGTTGTATGGTTAAGCCTCACGGGTAATTAGTATGGGTTAGCTCAACACATCACTGCGCTTACACACCCCACCTATCAACGTTGTGGTCTCCAACGGCCCTTTAGGACCCTCAGAACACTTCTTGGGTGTTGTATGGTTAAGCCTCACGGGTAATTAGTATGGGTTAGCTCAACACATCACTGCGCTTACACACCCCACCTATCAACGTTGTGGTCTCCAACGGCCCTTTAGGACCCTCAAGGGGTCAGGGATGACTCATCTCAGGGCTCGCTTCCCGCTTAGATGCTTTCNGGGTGGGTTTCCCCATTCGGAAATCTGTGAGTAATAGCGTCTCTTACCGACTTCTCACAGCTTATCGCAGGTTAGTACGTCCTTCATCGCCTCTGACTGCCAAGGCATCCACCATGTACGCTTAGTCACTTAACCATACAACCCCAAGAAGTGTCGTCGAAACGGCACGGCTTGTTGAAGTACAACAAGGACCAAAATAAATTTTGGTTTTCGCCAAGAAGTTTCCAAAGCACTTGTAACAAATGTTTGAGAACTACTTTTTAAATCAGCTTTCCAGATTGTTAAAGAGCATGTTTGCAACGGCTCAAGGCCGAAGGACATAAACATTACATGCTTATGTCTGCATTCTTTGAGCTGCGAAGAGAAGTGGCGTCCCCTAGGGGATTCGAACCCCTGTTACCGCCGTGAAAGGGCGGTGTCCTAGGCCTCTAGACGAAGGGGACCCAAAATCATCTTTGCGCTGCGTTAGCAGTGCAGATTTTGGGTAATGGCGAGTGCTGAGCCTGCGAGGCCGAGCGCCATTATTCACATCCCAAAACCCAATGNGACCAAAATAAATTTTGGTTTTCGCCAAGAAGTTTCCAAAGCACTTGTAACAAATGTTTGAGAACTACTTTTTAAATCAGCTTTCCAGATTGTTAAAGAGCATGTTTGCAACGGCTCAAGGCCGAAGAAAACAGACATAAACATTACATGCTTATGTCTGCATTCTTTGAGCTGCGAAGAGAAGTGGCGTCCCCTAGGGGATTCGAACCCCTGTTACCGCCGTGAAAGGGCGGTGTCCTAGGCCTCTAGACGAAGGGGACCCAAAATCATCTTTGCGCTGCGTTAGCAGTGCAGATTTTGGGTAATGGCGAGTGCTGAGCCTGCGAGGCCGAGCGCCATTATTCACATCCCAAAACCCAATGACAGGGCTTCTCTCATCTGACCTAAGCCAGATAAGCACTGACGCTTGTGCATCAGGTCTTTGCTCTAACTACTTTGAATCAAGGCAATCTGTGTGAACACTCAACAACTTCGACATCTTAAGGTAAGGAGGTGATCCAACCCCAGGTTCCCCTAGGGTTACCTTGTTACGACTTCACCCCAGTCATGAATCACACCGTGGTCTGAGCCATGATCAAACTCTTCAATTTAAGTTTGGTTTGCGTTCATTCATTACCGAGGCAATGAACTTCAGCGGCTCAATGAATTGCTGAAATAAACTGTTCGACTTCTTATTGCTAAGAAATCGTCTTGGTCACTTCACCAGACATTGAAAATCAACAAAATTGTTTGATGTTCGATGCTGTGAACTTCAGCGGCTCAATGAATTGCTGAAATAAACTGCTCGACTTCTTATTGCTAAGAAATCGTCTTGGTCACTTCACCAGACATTGAAAATCAACAAAATTGTTTGATGTTCGATGCTGTGAGTGCCCACACAGATTGCTTGATTCAAATTGTTAAAGAGCGACATAAAAATCTATGGTCAGCCTGAACTTTGCAAGGCCAGATTGATGATGAGTACTGACAGGGCAGGCTTGCTCTAATCTATCCGGATTCTTGGTGGGCTATCATGCCCGATCCATGATGTGAGCCGCGCCTGAGGGACCTCAAAAAACCGTCAGTCTTGAAGACTGTTTTTTATGTCAGGTTTACCCTCAGGCCGTTGGGCCAGTTGTCGTCATCATTTTCTGAACATCGCAAAAGCAGGCGTGTTACTTCATGTCGCCGGGGAAACTCGGCGATGTGTTACTTACCTTCAGGCAGCATTGGGGTTCGGACGATACTCCTCCCCCTTCACTAGCACTGCCCATACGATCCGTGCCAGCTTGTTGGCCAACGCACAGGCCACCACATTCGAGTGCCGTCGTGTCATCAACTGCTGCGTCCACTGCGCCACCGCACTTTGCCATTTGGCAGCGTTCTGCATCACCACCCGAGCGCACTGCACCAGTAACCGCCGCAGCGATTTGTCCCCCCGTTTGCTGATCCCCAGCAGTTTGCTCTTACCACCCGTGGAGTGTTGGCGCGGTACCAGCCCAAGGGACGCGGCAAAATGGCGTGCCGAGCCATAGCTCTGCGCGTTGCCTGCATCGGCAGCCAGCTGGCTTGCAGTGATGGGGCCTATGCCGGGAATGGTCATCAATCGACTGGTCAACGCATCGGCCTTGGCTTGCGCTCCAATCTGGCTATCCAGCCCGGCAATCAACTCTGCCAGGTAGCGATAGTGCTCATACTGTGCCGAGAGGATCCGGCGTGCAGCGTGTGGGAGGTCAGCACTAGCATTCATAACGATATCAGGGACTTGCTTGATGCCCCGCGCCCCTAGCGGCAGCACAATGCCAAACTCGAGCAGCAGGGCGTGGATTTGATTAGCGGTTTGCACCCGGTCGGCAATGCGGGCTTCGCGCAGTCGATGCAGTGCCGAGCTGGCCTGCTGTTCGGGTGTTTTGACGCCGACATAGCGCATGGAGGGACGGGAAGCCGCTTCACAGATGGCGTGCGCATCAAGGAAGTCGTTCTTGTTGCCGGTGACAAAAGGGCGCACATACTGTGGTGCGATCAATTGCACCTGATGGCCGAAACCAGCGAGTTGACGGGCTAGCCAGTGTGCGCCACAGCAGGCTTCCATCACAATGCGACAAGCGGGGTGCTGAGCGAGGTAATGAATGAGGCTAGAACGAGTGAACTGGCGTTTGAAGACGGGTTTGCCGTTGGCATCCTGTCCGACGAGATGAAAGGAGTGCTTGCCGATGTCGAGTCCAAAGAGTGCGATAGTTGCCATGATGCTCTCCTGAAGTAGAAAAGAAACAGCCCAGCAAGCGTAGCCTGCTGGGCTGTGGGTCAGGCTGACCATCACATTAAACC
>NZ_CAWRFG010000001.1:72500-120479 GCF_963900955.1 Aeromonas sp. 9A | reverse complement strand
AGGCAATGAACTTCAGCGGCTCAATGAATTGCTGAAATAAACTGTTCGACTTCTTATTGCTAAGAAATCGTCTTGGTCACTTCACCAGACATTGAAAATCAACAAAATTGTTTGATGTTCGATGCTGTGAGTGCCCACACAGATTGCTTGATTCAAATTGTTAAAGAGCGACGCAACAGTGTGTTGCTGCGGGAGTGGAATTCTACTCAACCGCCTTCTCGAGTCAAGCCTTATTTTCAAAGGCTTTTCGAGGCACCGACTGGCTTGTTTGCGTTGCCGCTTGCCCTGTCGATGGAGGCGCATTATAGGGAGTTGAATCTTTCTGGCAACCCCTTATCGGCAATAAAATTGCAAAAATCGGCACTTTTTTAGTTATTCATAACCAACCACAGCTTTTGTACAAACTTATCCACAGAAGCGAGTTCCGGATTGCTAGAATGGCCAAAAACAAGGAGACCAAGATGGACTTGCGACTGAGACCTTACAAAGGAAAACGCCCACAACTGGGTAAACGTGTATATGTGGATCCCTGCGCGACTCTGGTGGGGGATATAAATCTGGCGGAAGATGCCAGCATCTGGCCCATGGTGGCGGCGCGGGGGGATGTGAACCATATCCGCATCGGCGCCCGCAGCAATATTCAAGATGGCACTGTGTTGCACCTTACCCGCAAGAGTGCCAGCAATCCTGAAGGCTATCCGCTGTTAATCGGGGAAGATGTCACCGTCGGCCACAAGGCCATGCTGCACGGCTGCACCATAGGCAACCGTGTGCTGGTCGGCATGGGGGCCATCATCCTGGATGGGGTTGTGGTGGAAGATGACGTGATGATCGGGGCCGGCAGTCTGGTGCCGCCAGGCAAGCGACTCGAATCCGGATTCCTCTATATGGGCAACCCCGTCAAGCAAGTCCGCCCCCTCAAACCTGCCGAAGTCACATTTCTCAAGACCTCAGCCGACAACTATGTCCTGCTCAAGGACGAGTATCTGCAAGAGGCTTGAGCAGACCCCACAAACAGGAAGCCCGGCATGATGCCGGGCTTCTCTTCTTATTATAGCTATCTATATAGCAACAGAGTGCCGAAAGTTAATGGGCCTGATCCCAGTTGTCGCCCGTGCCTGCTTCGACTAGCAGCGGCACATGCAGTTCGGCAGCGGCCGACATCTTCTCCTTGATGATGGCTGTGTACTCCTCCAGCTTCTCTTCGCGGATCTCGAACACCAGTTCATCGTGTACCTGCATCAGCATGCGGATCGACTCATCCTCGATGCCGCAGATCCAGCCATCTACGTTGATCATGGCGCGCTTGATGATGTCGGCGGCCGTCCCCTGCATGGGGGCGTTGATCGCCGCCCGCTCGGCGCCCTTGCGCAGACCGGCGTTGCGGGACTTGATATCCGGCAGATAGAGACGACGGCCGAACAGGGTCTCGACATAACCCTGTGCTTCTGCCTGCTGGCGGGTACGCTCCATATACTCCAGCACACCCGGGTAACGTTCGAAGTAGAGGTCCATGTACTTCTGCGCCTCGGCGCGACCGATCCCCAGCTGTTTGGCCAGGCCAAAGGCGCTCATGCCATAAATGAGGCCGAAGTTGATCGCCTTGGCGCTGCGACGCATGTCGGTGGTAACCGCATCGAGCGCGACCCCGAACACCTCGGCGGCCGTCGCCTTGTGGATGTCCTTGCCCTCGGCAAACGCGGTCAGCAGCCCCTTGTCACCGGAGAGGTGCGCCATGATGCGCAGCTCGATCTGGGAGTAGTCTGCCGCCACCAGCTTGTAGCCGGCACTCGGGATGAAGGCCTGCCGGATCCGGCGACCCTGCTCGTTGCGCACCGGAATGTTTTGCAGGTTGGGATCAGAGGAGGACAAACGGCCGGTGGCCGCCACCGCCTGATGATAGGAGGTGTGTACCCGCCCGGTCTGGGGCTTGATCATCAGCGGCAGCTTGTCGGTATAAGTGGACTTGAGCTTGGCCAGAGTGCGGTGCTCCATCAGCAGGCGCGGCAACTCGTAGGTCTCCGCCAGCTCGGCCAGCACCTCTTCTGCGGTGGACGGCGCACCCTTCGGAGTCTTTTTGATGATCGGCAGGCCCAGCTTGGTGAAGAGGATCTCCCCCAGCTGCTTGGGCGAGGAGAGGTTGAACTCCTGCCCGGCCAGCTCATGGGCCTGACGCTCCAGTTCGGCCAGCCGCAGCTCTATCTCCTGGCTCTGCTGGTGCAGCAGCTTGGGATCGATAGTGGTGCCGAGCAATTCCATCCGCGCCAGTACCGGCAGCAGCGGCAGCTCGATTTCGCTGAATACCTGGCACAGGCCAGGCACGGCTTCCAGTTGGCCCCACAGGGTCTGGTGCAGACGCAGGGTGATATCAGCATCTTCCGCCGCATAGGGAGCTGCCTGCTCCAGCTCAATCTGGTTGAAGGTGAGCTGCTTGACCCCTTTGCCCGCTATATCTTCAAAAGAGGTGGTTTCGACCCCGAGATAGCGTTTGGCCAGCGAATCCATGTCGTGACGACTGGCGGTAGAGTTGAGCACGTAGGACTCGAGCATGGTGTCGTAGGCGATACCCTGCAGGTCGATGTCGTGGTTGAGCAACACGTTGCGATCGTACTTGAGGTTCTGACCCACCTTGAGCCGGGTCGGATCCTCCAGCAACGGCTTGAGCTTGCCCAGTACCACGGCCTCGGTCAGCTGCACCGGCGCCCCGAGATAGTCGTGACCGAACGGCACATAGGCCGCCTTGCCCGCTTCGACGGCGAAAGAAACGCCGACGATGCGCGCCTCCATGTAGTCGAGACTGGTGGTTTCGGTATCGAAGGCAAACAGCGGTGCCACTTTCAGCTGTTCCAGCCAGCCGTCAAACTCGGCTTCGTCCAGAATACAGCGGTAGTCGGTTTCGATGGCGGCAACCGGTGCAGCGCTGTCATCGCCAGCCTCTTTCTGTCCGGCACTCTCTTCGCCACCTGACTCCAGTTCCTTGATCAGGTTACGAAGCTCGTATTCACGGTAGACTGCCAGCAGGGACTCCTTGTCGATGGGGCCAAGCTGCAGCTCTTCCAGACTCTGTTCCAGCTCGACATCGGTCTTGATGGTCGCCAGTACATAGGAAAGGCGAACCTGCTCCTCCTGCTCACGGAACTTGTCGGCGAACGCCTTGGAGCCGCGGAAGCCGAGGCCCGCCACCTTGTCGAGGTTGGCTGCAATCTCGTCTATGCTGCCGATCCCCTGCAGCAGGGCCAGCGCTGTCTTCTCGCCGACACCCGTCATGCCGGGGATGTTGTCCACCTTGTCCCCCATCAGGGCCAGATAGTCGATGATGAGCTCGGGCGGCACGCCAAACTTCTCAATCACCCCTTCCCTGTCTGTCTTCACATCTTTCATGGTGTCGATCAGGGTGACGTGGTCGGAGACCAGCTGTGCCATGTCCTTGTCGCCGGTACTGATCAGCACAGGCAGCTGCTTCTCGGTGGCCTGGCGGGCAAGCGTGCCGATCACATCGTCGGCCTCGACGCCTTCGACCATCAAGAAGGGGAAGCCCATCGCCTTGATCATCTGGTGAATGGGGGCGACCTGGCTGCGCAGATCGTCCGGCATGCTGGCACGGGTAGCCTTGTACTCGGGATAGATGTCGTCACGGAAAGTCTTGCCCTTGGCGTCGAACACCACGGCCACATGGCAGTCAGGGTATTGCTTGCGCAGGCTGCGCATCATGTTGGCCATGACACGGACGGCACCGCTCGGCAAACCGGTCGATGTGCGCAGATCGGCCTGCTGGGAGGCGAAGAAGGCGCGGTAAAGATAAGAAGAGCCGTCGACCAGAATAAGGGGATTGCTAGGGGCCATGAAATCGTCCTGCCAGAGATAAACAGCCGCTAGGATGCCACAGGGCCCCCTTCACACCAAGGGGGCTAGCGCCACCATCAACAGGCCATTGAAAAGGGGCGCACTGTGGATAACTCTGTGTTCAAAAATGGGGCTCACTACGGACCACAGTGGCAAAGCTGTGCATAACAATATAAAAGTACATATAAAACAATACGATGAGATCGTAAAAACTGATCTTGAGACGGTTGAGATGATCTCGATCAATGTGG
Source organism: Aeromonas sp. 9A (assembly GCF_963900955.1). Taxonomy (NCBI): domain Bacteria; kingdom Pseudomonadati; phylum Pseudomonadota; class Gammaproteobacteria; order Aeromonadales; family Aeromonadaceae; genus Aeromonas; species Aeromonas sp. 9A. The sequence goes on along the minus strand of NZ_CAWRFG010000001.1, from coordinate 116,385 downwards.
AAAAAGATTTAAGGGAGTAGATACGGCAGGATCGAAAACGAAACAATCCTAGCACAGCGGGATGACTTGACCAGCGGATGGCGAACGATAACCATACAAAAGTACAACAATCTATCCTGGCTCACATTTTCAACAACGAGGGGTTTGCCATGAAAAAAGTGGCCGTGATTTTGAGTGGCTGTGGCGTCTTTGATGGTGCCGAAATCCATGAGGCCGTCATCAGTTTGCTGGCGCTGGCCCGCCAGGGTGCGACTACCCAATGCTTCGCTCCAAACGTGGCGCAGCTCCATGTTATCAACCACCTGACCGGTGACGTGAGCGAGGGGGAAAGCCGCAACGTGCTGGTTGAAGCCGCTCGCATCTGTCGCGGTCAGATCAGAGATGTGGCAGAGCTGGATGCGGCCGATTACGACGCGTTGCTGGTGCCCGGCGGCTTTGGTGCCGCCAAGAACCTGTGCGACTTCGCCATCAAGGGAGCCGAGTGCCAAATTCAGCCGGATGTCCTCAAAGCCTGCCAGAGCTTTGCCAATGCCAACAAGCCGGCAGCCTATATCTGCATCGCGCCCGCCATGATACCGCTCATCTATGGCGCCGGCACTCTGGCGACCATTGGCCATGACGAAGGCACCGCCAATGCCATGGAGGCCATGGGGGGCAGCCATCTCAACTGCCCGGTCAACGAGTTCGTGGTGGATCAGGAGCGCAAGGTGATCTCCACCCCCGCCTACATGCTGGCCAACAACATTGTGGAAGCGGCAGATGGCATAGAGAAGACGGTCAAGCAGCTGCTGGCGCTGTAATCCCCACTCCGCCACAAACAAACGGGCCGCTCATGGAGCGGCCTGTTTTCAATCTTGCAGCTGGCTGCCGATTAGATGGATTCGCCCATCTGCTCCATCTTGCCCAGCAGGGCACGCAAGCGCTCCTGCCATGCCACGTGCTCGTTGCGCAGCAGATGGTTCTCGTCTTGCAGCTTGCTGTTTTGCTCCTTCAGTTCGTCCAGCTCCATCTTCAGCAGGGAGATGTTGTCGACGGCGGATTGTACTTTGGATTCGAGTTGCTCAAGGACTTCTAGTGACATATGCATACCTGTATGTTCAATTGCGATGCCCCACAGAGGGCGATTCAAGCGCGTAAAGCCAGCATACCCCGAGCACATCGGCACAAACAAGCCAGCGCGCTGTAAAATGCGCCTTCCATAGATGTATTGTCTAAATATGCGTCTATTTTTCTCGCATCCTGCGCCCAGGCCGATACAAGAGCCTCATAACCAGCAGGCAACGCCCTGCCAATCCAGTCACCACGGGCATGTTGCCGGGCACTTCCCCCCAGTTATGCCTTCATCCGTGCAGCGCCACATAAGCCCCCAACAGCAAGCAGGCGACCCCGTACATCAGCAGGCCATAGAGCAGGTTCCAGCGCAGGATCATCCCCGCACTCAGGTTGTAGCGCGATGCCAATGCCAGGTTGGAGCCGGAGAGCGGGCTGGTCCCGGTCGCAAGTCCCCATCCCAGCAAAAAACACATGCCGAGCAGGCTGGGGTCCGGTGACAAGGGCCACAGCAGCGGCGCCAGCCCGGAGATGCTGATGAGCGGATGCACACCGACGATGGCCACCAGCAAGATCAACAGCAACGTCAGGGATGACTCGAGCCAGCCGAAGTGGTTGAAGAGTGGCAGCCCGTGCTCACCGCCAAGTTGGAGCACAGACAGAGCGCTGTTGATGCCGGCTGCCAGCAAACCGGCCCCCAGAAACAGCACCAGCTGGCCACCGATGGCAGGGAAACGCTCCACCACCTGCCGCTTGAGGGCGGCGCCTCGCCCGGCTCTGGGCATGAACAGCAGCGCCAGCAGCGGTGCCACCAGGGCGATCACGGCCAGAATGCCAAGCGCTGGCCAGATCTGCTTGATCAGCAGCACCAGCAGCGCCAAGGCCACCGGCAGCCCCAGGGTCTGCAGTCGAAGCGGATAGCCGGCAAAATCCTGTACGCCGAGTCGCTCCACCTGCCATGCGGTCAGCCCCATGGCCAGCAGAGCCGCAATCACGCCAAACGGCATTATGCTGGAGAGCTGCAGACCCGGCGCGTACGTGAGCGCCACTGCCATGGCGACGAAGAAGGGGGACCAGAAAGCCGCCGCACAGAAGATCCGGCTTAGCACCATTACCTGACGCCGCTCCAGGGTGCCGTTACGTTCCAACCGATCGCCGATGATGAACAGCACAGAAAGATTGATGACGGATCCCAGCAGATTGAGGCTGGCCATGGTGCTCCACAGCCCCTTGCGACCGGACCAGGAGGCAGTACCGGTCAGCAGGCCGGACGTTGCCAGGTTGAGGGTGCTCACGGCGGCAAACATGGTGAGCATATTGATGTTGGGCAACAGCCAGTCGCCCGGATTGAGGCTGGCCCCCCGCCACCATGAGAAGATCAGCAGCAAGAGGGCTGCACCATACAGAGCAAGGGCCTGTCGTCTGGCAGCCCCCACCAGCCAGGGCCAGGTGAGGAGCGATGCCCCCCAGGCGGCGATGGCCGCCGGCCAGGGGGAGAATCCCAGATAGAGGTGCAGCAGGTTGAGCAGCCACATCCCCAGGATCAGGTAACCTGACCAGCGCTTGGCCATCGAATCGTCTCGGTCAGGGGATCAGAGACACTGATCCATATCCAGCGAAGGCTTGTCGCACTCCGGGCGGCCCACTATCTTGGCCGGTACGCCGGCGACAGTAGTGTGCGGCGGCACAGGGTTGATCACCACGCTGCCGGCACCTATCTTGGCGCCCATCCCCACTTCGATATTGCCGAGCACCTTGGCGCCCGCCCCTATCATGACCCCTTCGCGGATCTTGGGATGGCGATCGCCGCTCTCCTTGCCGGTCCCTCCCAGGGTCACGCTCTGCAGGATGGAGACATCGTCTTCAATCACAGCGGTTTCACCGACCACTATGCCGGTGGCATGGTCAAACATGATGCCCTTGCCGATCCGCGCAGCCGGGTGCACGTCGACTCCGAATACCACCGAAATCTGGTTTTGCAGGTAGAGCGCCAGCGAGCGACGACCCTGGCGCCACAGCCAGTTGGCAACCCTATACCCCTGCAGGGCATGGAAACCCTTGAGGTAGAGCAGCGGGGTGGAGAAGAGATCGACCGCCGGGTCGCGCTCCTGCACGGCGCAGATATCTGCCGCCACCATTGCCAGCAACTCGGGCTCGCTGCGCAGGGCCAGCTCGATCACCTCACGCAGGGCGATGGCGGGCATGGTGGCGCTGTCGAGCTTGTTGGCCAGCTGGAAGCTGAGAGCCGAACGCAGGTTCTTGTGATTGAGAATCGTGGAGTGAAAGAAGCTGGCCAGCATGGGCTCTTCGGTTGCCATGCATGCCGCTTCTCGCTCAATTTTTTGCCAGGTTCTGGCAACCAGATCATCCATGTTGCAGCCTACTGTTGTTCTGATGGAGTGCCTTGCTGTTCCTTGTGCACCACAGAGATGGGGTCCATATGAATGATGACATCCATGCGTTCAAATTCCTGACGCACCGCCAGTTCGGCTTCATCGGCAATCTGATGGGCCTTGACCAGAGGGAGCTGATCGTCCAGTTCCAGATGCAACTGAACGAAACGGGTCGGACCGGATTGGCGGGTACGCAGATCATGCACCCCGTGGACACCTTCGACTTCACAGCAGAGGGCCATTATTCTCGCTTGTTCTTCGGCTGGCAACTGACGATCGAGCAGCGCCTGCACAGACTCATAGCCGATATGGATGGCGCCCCACAGCAGGAACAGACCGATCAGGATGGCAAACAGGCCATCGGCCCAGAACCAGCCCCGCCCCGCCAGCACCAGCGCCAGCAAGACGCCGGCATTGAGCAGCAGATCGGAGCGGTAGTGCATCATGTCGGCCTTGATGGCCACGCTGTTGGTCTTGCGGATGACAAAACCCTGGAAGCTGACCAGCAGCAGGGTCAGCACTATGGAGCCGCCGCTGACCCAGATACCCGCTTCGAGTCGAAGAATGGGGGCCTGATTGAGCAGGGAGGAGATGCCGTGCATCACCAGCAGCAGGGCCGACCCAGAGATGAAAGCGGACTGAATGAGACCCGCCAGCGATTCCGCCTTGCCGTGGCCGAAGCGGTGCTCATCATCGGCCGGTGCCAGCGCATAGCGAATGGCCAGCAGGTTGATGATGGAGGCACTGACATCCATGAAGGAGTCGGTGAGCGACGCCAGCAGACTTGAGGAATCGGTCATGAGCCAGGCGATCAGCTTGCCGGTGATCAGCAGGGTGGCGGTGGTGACGGCGGCCATACTGGCCAGCGTCACCCAGCGGGAATATTGTTGATGGCTCAAAACCGGCTTTCCTCTTGCGGTTAAAAAACTATTATACCCTGACCCCTGCGTCACTTTGGCGCGAAAAATCAGCGGAATGACCCTAGATGCACAAAATACTCCTGGTCGACGACGATCTCGAGCTGACTCAGCTGCTCACCGAAATTCTGACCCTGGAAGGCTTCCAGGTGACTGTCGCCGAGGATGGCGAAGAGGGGTTGCTGCGGCTGGCCGAGCAGGACTTCAACCTGGTGCTGCTGGACGTGATGATGCCCAGGCTCAACGGCTTCGCCATGCTGGCAAAGCTGCGTGAGACCCACGACACCCCGGTGCTGATGCTGACTGCGCGGGGCGACAGCCAGGACAGGGTCAACGGGCTGGAGGCGGGCGCCGATGATTACCTTGCCAAACCCTTTGATGACAGAGAATTGCTGGCCCGGATCCGCGCCATACTGCGCCGGACCCAGAGTGCGCAACCCCAGCGTGGCGGTACTTCCGAAGAGATCCGCTTCATGGATCTGGTGCTGCAACCGGGCTTGCAGCAAGCCAGTAGCGGCGAACAGCTGCTGGAGCTCACCGCCACCGAATTCGGGTTGCTGGAGTGTCTGCTGCGCAATCCCGGCCAGATCGTCAGCAAGAGCCAGCTCTCGGAGCTGGTGCTCGGCAAGAAGCTGGAACCCTTCGATCGCGCCATCGACATGCACCTGAGCAACCTGCGCAAGAAACTGCCGGAACGCGCCGATGGTCAGCCGCGGTTCAAAACCGTGCGGGGACGCGGCTACCTCTGGCTGGAACAGGCATGAAAACGGCTCGCTCCCTCAATGGCCTCTCCACCCAGATTTTCCTTTGGTTCTGGTTCATGTTGCTGGTCGTGGTCGCCGCTGTCGTGATACTGCCGACCCTGGATCCCCGCAACATAATCCCGTTACCCGCCCACGAGATGGTGCGGATGAACAACAACCTGAAAGCCCTTCAGCGGGGTGCCGACCCCAATCAGGATTTCGATCTGGCCAAGGCCATAGAGGCTGCTGGTCTGTTGCCTGTGGACAATATCTACCTGCGCGACGAGAAGGGACAGATGCAATCCAGCACGCGGCTCAGCAAGTTCGTCGTCCGCTTCATGGTCGACTCGGACAACCCGGCCAAACCCATGCTGGGCAGCGAGCACCAGAGAGCCATCGCCGGTCCCTTCGAGATGGAGCACCACGGTCAGACCTATCACGTCTACTTCGGCCTCAATGTCGAAAACTCCTATCTGTTCCTGTTTATCCAGATCCTGGATCACCCGATCCAGATCCTGGGGATCGCCATGCTGGTCAGTACACCGCTCTGCCTGTTGCTGGCCTGGCGACTGACTCGTCCCATACTGCAGTTGCAGCGATCAGTCTCCCAGTTGGCGGAGGGCAACCTGGAAGTACAGATCCCCAATCTGGGGCGGCGTGACGAGATTGGCCAGCTGGCGGATCACGTCAGCCACATGGTCGACACGCTCAAGAGCATGCTCCAGAAGCAGAAGCAGCTGCTGTCCGACATATCCCACGAGCTGCGCAGCCCCCTCACCCGTATCCAGCTGGCGCAGGCGCTGATCCGCCGCAAGCAGGGCGACAGCAACGAGCTGGCACGGATAGAGTCGGAGATTGGACGACTGGACAAGCTGATCGGCGACCTGCTCGACCTGTCACGGGTACAGCAGCATGTGGAGGCACCTGTGGTGATGCCGTTGGCCGAACTGCTGGAGCCCATGCTGGACGACGCCATGTTCGAAGCCAACCAGAGCGGCAAGCAACTCCGGCTGCCGCCACTGCCGACCGAGTCGATCAGGATGTGGCCCGAGCTGCTGGCACGGGCGCTGGAAAATCCCCTGCGCAACGCACTCAAGTACGCTCACAAGTTCATCAAACTGGATTGGTATCGGGAAGGAAGGGAGTGGGTCATCACCATCCGTGATGATGGCCCGGGTGTGCCGGTGGCGCAACAGGAGCAGCTGTTCCTGCCCTTCTTTCGGGTGGATGATGCCCGCAACGCCAAGACCGGCGGCACCGGGCTGGGGCTGGCGATCGCCTCGGAGGCAATCCAGCGCCATGGCGGCACCATTCGCGCCAGTTGCAATCAGCCCACCGGGCTGACGATCACCATACGTCTGCCTATTGGCTGAGCCATCTCTTTTCATCCAGGCGGGCGCTGGGTATGCTGGCGCCCTTTTCCGCCCCATCTCGGCCCGCATCAGGATCCCGCCATGCTCGATATCGTGCTCTACCAACCGGAAATCCCGCCCAACACCGGCAACATCATCCGCCTCTGCGCCAACACCGGCTACCGGCTGCATCTGATAGAACCGCTGGGGTTCGAGTGGGATGACAAGCGGGTGAAGCGGGCCGGGCTCGATTATCACGAGTTTGCCGAGGTGAAACGCTGGCCGAGCTATGAGGCATTTCTGGCTGCCGTTGCTCCCGAGCGGGTATTTGCCTGCACCACCAAGGGCAGTACCGCCCATTCTGCAGCGCAGTTCGCGCCCGGTGATGCCCTGCTGTTCGGCCCGGAGAGCCGAGGTCTGCCACTGGAGATCATAGAGAGCCTGCCGTTCGAACAGCGGCTGCGCATCCCCATGTTGCCCCAGAGCCGCAGCATGAATCTCTCCAATGCGGTGGCGGTATTCGTGTACGAGAGCTGGCGCCAGCTGGGTTATGAGGGCTCGCTCTGAGCCTGACTCACCCCATGGGGTGAATGCAACAGGCGGCCATCATGTTCCAGTTGCCAGCACAGATACCCCAGTGTCAGACCTCGGCCCGCCATCAGGGCGCCCATGGCGGCCCACAAGGCGGCAACGCCCCAGCCCTGACAGAGCCACCAGACCGGGAAGAAGCCGCAAAACGCCGCTACCAGCATGCTGTTACGCATCTCCCGGGCACGGGTAGCGCCAATGAAGACCCCATCCAGCAGGAAGCACCAGACCGCCAGTAACGGCATCAGGATCAGCCAGGGCAACTGGCGGTTTGCCTCGGCGATCACCGCCGGTATGTCGGTAATATGGGCGATGAGCTGGCTGCCGCCCGCCGCAAACAGCAGGCTGAAACCAATCGCTATGATCAGCGCCCAGCCAAGGTTCAAGACAATGGCTTCGCGCAGCGCCTGCCGATCCCGCCGGCCAATGGCGCGGCCCACCATGGCCTCCACCGCATAGGCAAAGCCATCCATCCCGTAGGAGATGAGCATCAGAAAGTTGAGCAGCACCGCATTGGCGGCCACTGCCACATCCCCCAAACGCGCCCCCTGCAAGGTCATGAAGGCAAAGCAGAGCTGCAGGCAGAGGGAGCGGATGAAAATATCCCGATTCAGGCTGAGCAATCTCAACAGCGCGGGCCACTGACGCCAGCGTTGCCAGGCCCCCTGCCACACCTCGGGCGAGAGGCGGCGCAGATGGCGGCTCACCAGCCAGAGCCCGACCCCCAGGGCGCTGTAATCTGCCAGCAGAGAGGCGGCGGCCACTCCCTTCACCTGCCAGCCCAGCCCCAGTACGAACCAGGTATCCAGCGCCATGTTGATCAGGTTGGTGAAGATCAGCAACAGCATGGGGCTGCGGGCATCCTGCATGCCCAGCAACCAGCCCATGATCACCAGATTGCAGAGCGCCGCAGGCGCACTCCAGATCCGTACCGACACATACTCGCTGGCATAAACCTGCACCTCGGCTGACCCGCCACTGAGTGCAATCAGCACGGGCAACAGGGGCAGCAGCAAGAGCAAGAGCAGCACGCCCAGCCCGACGGCGAGACCGAGCGCCCGCGCCAGGGTGTCGAGCTGGTCACCTGGACTACCGGCGCCATGAGCCTGGGCGGTCAGCCCTGTGGTGGACATGCGCAGGAAACCGAGCAGCCAGAAGATGAGATTGATGAGGGTCGCCCCGACCGAGACGCCTCCCAAAAACCAGGCCTGACCGAGCTGGCCTATCACCCAGGTATCCACCAGCCCCAGCAATGGGGTAGTGATATTGGAGAGCACCATGGGCAATGCCAGGGCAAACACGGCCCCATGGCGCCGCCTGTCTGTCAACCAGGACGGGATCAGCATGAGAGCAGCCACTCATCCGGCATCATTCGCCCTCCAGTCGCACTATTTTGGCGAAATCGGAGACCAGGGTTTCCATGACAACATGGGGTACTCGCCCCTCGCTCATCTGGGGGCGGAACACGGCTTCCAGCTTGCCTTCCGGATTGATCAGCACTATGGAGGCGGAGTGGTCGATCAGGTAATTCTTCTCTCCCTGTTCGGCAATGGAGTAGATGAGGCCCAGGTTGCGCACAAACGGGAACAACTTCTCGTGGGGGCCGGTTGCCGCCTTGAACTCGGGATGGAAGAAAGCGGTATAGGTCTTGAGGCGAGTGATGTCATCGCGCTGCGGATCCGCCGAAATGAACACCACCTGGCTGTCCGGTGCAATCTTCTTCAGCGCCGGATAGACGGAGCGCAGATCCGCCAGCGTGGTCGGGCAGATATCCGGGCAGAAGGTATAGCCGACAAACAGAAAGGTCCAGTGTCCCACCAGACTGGCTGGAACGAAGGGCTGCCCCTCCTCGTCGGTAAAGGCAAACGGATTGATGTCCCGCCCCGCCGGATAATAGTCGGCCTGCTCGGGCAGGGAGGGCCGGCTCCAGTGGAATGCAGCCATCATGCCCCCGACCAGCAGCAGGAACAGCAAGGGATAACGCGGTTTAACCATAACAACAGACCTTTTCACTGCGACATGCCCGCAGAGTGGGCACGAATGGATGGCCCATTGTAACCCAGCCCATCGCGCTCCGGGTTATCCCTTGCACCGGATGCCGCTTGGGTCAAAAGAGGCTCCCATAATCACTGGTCAGCCGGCCGAGGTCATAAAACAACAGCCCCACCATCAAAGTGGGGCTGTGAGACAAGGGCCAGGAAACATCAGGGTTGTTGTCTGCGCCGCTCATGGGCGCGCTTTGTCAAGGCTCGCAGCGGTATGACGGGAGCCGTCCAGGGAAGATCCGTTTGTCCCGTGTCGCTATGACGGTGAAACAGACGCACCAGGCGGACTATCTTGTCTTTGGGGCAGCCAAGCCAGACAGTCCAGCAGGCACCCTTGTGATGTACCCAGAGAGCATAGAAGCGGGTCATCCGGTTACCCTTGATGAAACGGGTGATGGAAGAAGCGGGCGATGCCAGACCCGGATCCCATGGCGAGCTTGAAGCCATACCTGTCCTCCTTGACCAACAGGTCACGCCGGTCAGCATCGACAGCCCCCTTGGGTGGCCAGATCGATGACTGCCGCGTGTCGACTGCGCAGGTGTGCCTTTATCCTCCAGACGGCAGATGCCGCCGGTGCAATGCTGGCCACCCTCCCTTCTATTCCGCGAACGCCTCCATCAACTGGGCTGGTAGCGCCCTTGCTGTCCGGCGCGCCGCCTGAGGCTGTTGTTATGCATCCCTGCTGACCTTGATTCCTGCCACCTGCCAAGTGGGAGAGGATCGTCTTGTCGAGCATTCGGGGGCAGATCAAGCAAGTGACTGCCTTAGCCAAGGATATATCTGAAATGAGCCGGATGCGGACGGGCGCGACAGACAAAAATCACGGGTATCAGGATCTGATTGAAATCATGGGGAAAGGGGTACAGAAGCGAGACGGCCTCCCGAGGGAGGCCGTGCTGTTACATCCAGTCGGCGTTGCGGATCACGCCGACGGCCAGTCCCTCTATGGTGAGCTGCTGGCAGGAGAGATCAACCGCGATGGGTTCAAGCTCTTCATTTTCAGGCAGCAGCCACACCTGGCTGCCCTTGCGCTGGAAGCGCTTGACGGTGACGTCTTCGTCGAGACGTGCTACCACCACCTGGCCGTTGCGCACTTCCTGGGTTTTGTGGACAGCCAGCAGGTCGCCATCCAGGATGCCGATGTTCTTCATGCTCATGCCTTGCACCCGCAGCAGGAAATCTGCCCGCGGATGGAACAGGGCGGGATCCACCTGATAGTGGCTCTCGATATGCTCCTGAGCCAGTATGGGTTCACCGGCAGCGACCTTGCCGATCAGAGGCAGGCCGGTCTCTTCCAGCACGGCTTCCTCTTCAATCAGCAGGCGGATGCCACGAGAGGTCCCCGGCATGATCTCGATGACCCCTTTTTTGGCCAGGGCCTTCAGATGTTCTTCGGCCGCATTGGCCGACTTGAAACCAAGCTTCTGGGCAATCTCGGCACGAGTCGGCGGCATGCCGGTCTCGCTCATATTCACCTTGATCAGTTCCAGCACTTCGGCCTGGCGTGGGGTTAGGGGTTTCATAACATTGGCACCTGTTTTTTTATACAGCACACTGGCAGTATATACAGTGCAGTGGCCAAGGCAAGGCGCGGCTGACATTTGTCGCGGCCAACCCCTTATTTGCCATGGTTTTACGGCTGTGCAGCCGACTCATCGTACCTCTCGGCGACAAGCAGCCGGTGATTTGTTATGCTCACGCCGCATTTTTTTGGAGAGCAGACGCACATGTCCCTTGGACAGAAGATTTCCAGAGCCATCTTGCAATGGCCGGTCAGTGGCTTGGTCAATCACAAGAGCCTGCCGGAAAATCCCATCACAGAGCTCAAGCTGGATCCAGCCAGACCCATAGTCTATGCCCTGAAAACCAGCTCGATCACCGACCTGATGACACTGCAACAGTGCTGTGAGGATCTCGGCCTGCCTGGTCCCTTCACCCCGCTGGAGCTGAACGGCCAGTTGCTGCCGCGCTATGTCTGTCTGGACCGCCCGCCTCCCCTGTTCGGCAAGCGCAGCAAACCGCTGCCTTTCTTGCAGGAGTTCCACCAGCTGCTGGATCTGCACAAGCAGGATCCGGCACTGGATATCCAGGTGGTGCCCGTCACCCTGTTCTGGGGCCGCGCCCCCGGCCGGGAAGGGGAAGAGGCCTCCGGCTGGAACATCATCAGCAGCCTGGCACCGAACCGCCTCAAGAAGGCGCTGATCGTGATCCTCAAGGGCCGCGAGAACCTGGTGCGCTTCTCTCCGCCGCTCTCCCTGCGTCAAATGGCGGACAAGCACGGCACCGACGAGGCTATCGCCCACAAGCTGGCGCGGGTGGCCCGCACCCACTTCAGCCGCCAGCAGCTGGCGGCCACCGGCCCCAAGCTGCCGAACCGCAGCCTGCTGTTCAGGCAGTTGCTGGATTCCAGCGTGATCCAGCATGCCATAGAAGAGGAGGCGCAGCGCGAGGGCATCAGCCTGGAGAAAGCGCAAAAGCGCGCCCACGGTTACATGGACGAGATCGCCTCCGATTTCTCCTACCGGCTGATCCGCCTCAGTGAAAGCTTCCTCGGCTGGCTGTGGAACAAGCTCTATCGCGGCCTTTCGGTCAACGGCGCCGAGAAGGTACGCCAGCTGGCGCAAGAAGGGCACGAGATCGTCTATATGCCCTGCCATCGCAGCCACATGGACTACCTGCTGCTCTCCTACGTCATCTACCACCAGGGGATGGTGCCGCCCCACATAGCGGCGGGCATCAACCTCAACTTCTGGCCGGCGGGCCCCATCTTCCGTCATGGCGGCGCCTTCTTCATCCGCCGCACCTTCAAGGGCAACCCGCTCTACAGCACTGTATTTCGCGAATACCTCAACCTGCTGTTTGCCAAGGGCTATTCGGTGGAGTTCTTTACCGAGGGTGGGCGCTCCCGCACCGGTCGTCTGCTGCCACCCAAAACCGGCATGCTGGCGATGACACTGCAGGCCATGATGCGCGGGCTGGACAGACCCGTGACCCTGGTGCCCGTCTATCTGGGCTACGAGCACGTGATGGAGGTGAATACCTATCACAACGAGCTCAAGGGCAGCCGCAAGGAGAAAGAGAGCTTCCTGCAGGTGCTCGGCATACTGCGCAAGCTGCGCAACTATGGCCGCGGCTTCGTCAACTTCGGCGAACCCCTGACCCTCAACAGCTACCTCAATGAACATGTGCCCGAGTGGAAGGACCACATAGGTCAGGAGGAGCGCCCAGAGTGGATGGCACCCACAGTCACCCGGCTGGCCGAGCTGCTGATGACCCGCATCAACGCTGCCGCCGCCGTCAATGGCCTGACCCTGAGCGCGCTGGCACTGCTGGCCGCCGAACGCCACGCCCTGACTCGCGATGAACTGCAGGCACAGCTCAACACCTATCTGGACCTGCTCAAGCAGGTGCCCTACAGCCCCCAGAGCACAATCCCGGCTGAGGATGCCAAGACACTGCTGGATCAGGCGATGGAGCTCAACAAGTTCGAGGTGAGCGAGGACAAGCTGGGCCAGATCATCAGCCTGGACCGCTATCAGGCGATCCTGCTGACCTACTACCGCAACAACATACTGCACCTGTTTGCATTGCCATCCCTGGTGGCGGCCCTGATCGAGCGCTGCGAGGGGATATCCCGCAGCGAGATCGTCGCCCGCTGCATCGACATCTATCCGCTGCTCAAGACGGAGCTGTTCCTCCACTACGAAGAGGATGAGCTGCCGGAGCTGGTCGATGCCCTGCTGGCCGAACTGCAACGCCAGCAACTGGTCGAGGCGCGCGATGGCGGCTACTGGGTCAATCCGGGCAACCAGATGCGCCTGCTGCTGCTGGCCGAGAGCATTCAGGAGACGCTGCAACGCTACGCCATAGTGTTGACCCGGGTGCTGGCCCAGCCCTATGTCGAGGCGGAGCAGCTGGAGGCGGACGGCCTGATGATGGCGGAGCGCCTCGGCACCCTGCACGGCATCAATGCCCCCGAGTTTTTCGACCAGAAGCTGTTCAGCACCCTGATCCACACCCTGCGCAAGGAGGGCTACCTCTCTTCCGAGTGCAAACCGGATCTGGGCCGCTTCCAGGCGCTGGCCGACAACATAGTGCCGCTGCTGAGCAACAAGATCCGCCGCACCATACAGGCGGGCAACCGGCTCTGACAGAGACCGGAAACAAAGAAGGCCGCATCATGCGGCCTTCTTTTTATCCTGACATTCATCACGGCAACAGGTAGTTGAGCACCAGGCCGATGAATACCAGCGCCCCCGCATAGTTGTTGTTGAGAAACGCCTGGAAGCAGGCCTCCCGCTGCCGCTCCCGGATCAGCCGCTGCTGGTAGACAAACAGGGCCGCAGCCCCCAACAGCCCCCAGTAATACCAAGCCCCCAGCCCCATCAACTGGCCGACCGCCAGCAGGATCAGCAGGGTTGCCAGCTGCAACACGCCGATGATCCGCTTGTCGTGGCGACCAAACAGAATCGCGCTCGATTTCAAGCCGAGCTTGAGGTCATCATCCCTGTCCACCATGGCGTACTGGGTGTCGTAGGCGATGGTCCACAGCAGATTGGCGAGGAATACCAGCCAGGCCACCAGCGGCAAGGCGTTGGCCTGAGCCGCATAGGCCATGGGGATAGACCAGGAGAAGGCCATGCCGAGCACCAGTTGCGGGATCGGAATATAGCGCTTCATGAAGGGGTAGCAGACCGCCAGCAGCAAGGCCGCGAACGACAGCGCTATGGTGAGGGAGTTCATGGTCAGCACCAGTGCGAACGAGATGAGCGCCAGCACGGCGAACAGCGCCAGCACCTCCCGCGGCTTGACCTTGCCCATGGGCAGTGGCCGACCGGCGGTGCGTTTCACATGGCCATCGAAGTTGCGATCCGCATAGTCGTTGATGACACAACCGGCCGAGCGCATCAGAAACACGCCCACCACAAACACCAGCAGGGTCCAGAGATCCGGCAGGCCGCCGGCCGCCAGCCAGAGCGCCCACAGGGTCGGCCACAGCAGCAGCAGGGTCCCGATAGGCTTGTCGATGCGGGCCAGCTGCACATAGGCCAGTCCCCGCTCCTTGGTTAACAGATTCACTCCAGCTCCTTGTTGCATGACAGAGAGGGCAAGAAGAGTTCATGGACCAACAGTGGCCATTGCCCTAGAAACAGACGGGAACGACGTCCCCAGACGGTGGCGGCCGGGCACCAGGGATTGCTCGCAATCTCGAAACAGGCCAGTTGCAGGTGATCGCGACGGGCTGGCTCGTCACCGAAGATACGCTCGCCCAGGGGCTGCTCACCCAGCTCGCCCAGCCCGCTCTCTTGCAGGGCGGCTTCGGCAAACAGGGTCCAGCCCAGCACAGCCGGCCCCCGATCACCGTGCAGTATCACCTCGCGGCACAAGCCCATGGGTTGCTCGGCGGCCACCAGCTGCTGTTCATCGGCGCAGAGGGTGACACTGCGATTGCCCAGCAGCTGCACCGAGAAGTGGCGATTGTGGTGACGCAGACGCCGGGTCATGGAATCGGCCTCCAGCAACCAGGGCCGCAATGCCTCGGGCAGCTCGCACTCTGCGGGAACCCGCCACGGCGCTAGCTGGATAAGGGGAACAGTCAACTCGGACTTCACGGCTTCACCATCCGGAGATTTACGTTATCAGGTTAAAATCCGGTTTATTATCCGTAAATCATTCGAGAATTGTAAGAACATCCGTGCTTGACGGCCCCGATGGCAACATCAAAAATGGGGTACCTGCCGCTGATGAGCCATCTATATGAAGATCTTCAAAATTCTGCTGCTGTTGTTACTGAGCTGTGGCTCCCTGCATGTGCAGGCCTCGTCCGAAGAGGAACCGTCCGCAGAGGGCGCCGACGCCGCTGCCAAGCCCGGCTTTTCCTACCACGCCCTCGATCCCGACATCATCACCAACTACATCAGCGACGGCAAGACTCTCGGCTATATCCGGATCACGGTCGAGCTGATGGCCGAGAATGAGAGCGACCTCAAACTGCTGGAACAGCACGACCCCCTGATCCGCGACGCCATCATACGTCTGATGGGCAGCAAGACCGCCGAGCAGGTCAAATCGCTGGTAAACCGTGAGGAGCTGCGCAAGGAGTGCCAGACCCAGGTCAACGAGCTGCTGGTAAAAGAAACCGGCAAGAAGGCGGTACGCGAGCTCATCTTCACCAAGTTCCTCTACCAGTAACAGATACAAGCCTTAAGCGAGGGCCACGCCAAGGTGGCCCTGTCGCTGTTTTCGAAATGAAAAGTGATTACACTAGGCCCCCACCGAGTTGTCGAGGTAGTCGTTATGGGCAACAAAACCCTGTGTGAATGGCGCCGCAGCGAGATCCCCGCCGATCTCAAGACACTGCGCAAAATCGTGCGCAAACCCAAGTTTGTCTGTGGCAAGTGTGCTCGCAGCGCCAATGACAAAAGCTATCTGTGTCAGCCGCTGCGGTTGAAAGAGGAGTAAGACTGGACATCCCCACCACGTGACCGGCTATTGATCGGTCCAGCCCTGACGCCCCTGCTCGAACAATCTGCGCGCCTGCCCGTCATTGGGGCAAACCCCACGGTATTCACTGCCGGAACGCCCGGCCAGATAGAGGTGTTCAGGCCGGCAATACCAGGCCAGTCCCTTTTGGCGTCCCTGTTTCCATAGCTCGACATCCACCTTCTTGCCGCACAGGTCCTGATGAAACGCGACCCGTTCCGTGGTGAAGCCCAGCTTGCCATCTGCCTCCCCCACCTCGCTCCATACCTTCTCGCACGGATCATCGTTGGAGGCACAGCCTCCCAGCAGGGCAGCAAACAGTATGATGGTGAGTCTCATAGTCATCCTTGAGTGTCGTTTGGGCAGTTCATTCTAGTCAGCCTGATGGCGGCGACCAAGGGATCATCCCCATTCCTGTGAGCCACACAAAAAATCAGGCGGGCCCCAAGGCCCGCCTGTTCTCTCAATGCGTGGATTACTGATCGTCGAGAGGGTCATCATCCTGCCAGCTCTCGTCTTCCCATTCATCCAGCTCTTCTTCCCAGGATTCCGGTTCCCATTCATCATCGAGATCGTAATCCGGCTTGTGTCCACCCATGCTCATTCTCCTTGGATAGTGCACCCGCCCTCAAAGTCTATCCAGAAAAATGGGGCTCGCCAGTCAAGGCTGGATCAAAGTTTGACCAGAGTGCGACCCGCGATCCGGCCTTGCGTGATGGCCTCGGCAGCCGCCACCACCTGCTCCAGTGCTATCTCGGTCACCGCCTGTTCGAAGAAGCGGGCGGGCAGATCCCGCGCCAGTCGCTGCCACGCCAACTGGCGGCGCGCCAGCGGGCACATCACAGAGTCGACCCCTTGCAACCGCACGTTGCGCAGGATGAACGGCATGACAGTGGCCTTCAGATCGAAACCGCCAGCCAGCCCGCAGGCGGCCACGGCACCACCATAGTTCATCTGGGTCAGCAGCTTGGCCAGCACCTGACTGCCGACGGTATCGACCGCCCCGGCCCACAGCTGCTTCTCCAGCGGTTTGGCAGGCTCCAGCAGCTCGCCGCGCGGCACTATGCGGCTGGCACCAAGCGCCATCAGCATATCCCCCTGCTCCTCGGGGCGACCGGTCAGGGCCGCGACTTGATAACCCAGTGCGGCCAGCAGAGCCACTGCGGTGGAACCCACGCCGCCCGCCGCGCCCGTCACCAGGATTTCACCGCTGTCGGGGGTGATGCCCGCCTCCTCCAGCGCCAGCACGCAAAGCATGGCGGTGAGACCGGCGGTACCGATACACATGGCCTGGCGCTCATCCAGCCCGGCGGGCAGCGGCACCAGCCAGTCGGCCTTGACCCTTGCCTGCTCGGCCATGCCGCCCCAGTGTCCTTCCCCCACGCCCCAACCGGTCAGCACGACTTTGTCGCCGACCTGATAGCGGCTGTCGGCCGATTCCAGTACGGTACCGGCAAAATCGATGCCGGGCACCAGCGGCCACTGACGCACTATCTTGCCCTTGCCGGTGATGGCCAGCCCATCCTTGTAGTTGAGGGAGCTGTAGCTCACCGCCACCCGCACCTCGCCTGCCGGCAACTGGCTCTCGGCCAGCCGGGTCAGAGTCGCAGCAGTCTTGCCGTCTTGATTTTCCAGTAACAGAGCCTTGAACATGGTTGCCTCTTTGATGAAGTGTGAAACGGGGATCAACTGCTTTGACGCTTCTGCAGTTGAAAATCCAGGGTCAGGGCCGTGCCCATGACAGGTTCGCCAGCCAGCTGGCGCAAGATAAGCTCGGCCGCCTCCTGCCCCATTTTGCGATAGGGGATCCGGACCGAAGTGAGCGCCGGATAGCAGGCGCGCGCCACATCCAGATCGTCGAATCCGGCGATGGCGAGCTTGCCAGGCACGCTCAGGTGACGACGCTGGCACTCGAACAGCACCCCAGCCGCCAGCTCGTCGTTGACGCACACCAGTGCATCCAGCTCGGGCCAGCGCAACAAAAATTCACCCAGCATGGCGGCCCCTGTGCTGAAACTCGGCAGCTCAGAGGTGTTGATGATGGCATCGGGGGAGAGGTAGTTGTCCAGCAGTGCCTTCTGCCAGCCCTGCATGCGCTGTTGCAGCATCCACTGTTCCTGGCGGGCACAAAGAAAGCCGATGTTGCGATAGCCGCGCTCGATGAGATGCCGGGTCAGCTGATAACCGGCATCGAAGTTGGAGACCCCCACGTTCATGTCGACAGGGTTGCGCGCCATGGCGCCCACCTCCACGACCGGCAGGCGGGATGCTTTCAGGCGGGCACAGATGGTCTCACCGGGATCGCCACCAAACAGCACAACGGCAGCCGGGTTGTGCTGCAAAAAGCTGGTCAGCAGGCTCTCTTCCTGCTGCTTCAGGTGCTGGGCATCCCCCAGCATTATCTGGTAGCCCTCATCGAGCAGGGTCTGCTGCAGCCCGGCGATCACGTCGCCGCAACCGCGCTCGGTCAGGCTGGGCACTATCACCACTATGGTCTGGGACGTAGCGGAGGCGAGCGCACCCGCCGCCCGGTTTGGAATGTAGCCGAGTTCATCCACGGCGGCATCGATGCGCTCGCGCATCTTGTCTGACACCAGCTCGGGGGTGCGCAGGGCACGGGACACCGTCATGGCACCCACTCCGGCCAGCTGGGCCACATCGTTGAGGGTCACCCGACCCGTGCTACGGCGCTTCTTCGCTTCTGACATCCCTTCCCTTCCTCGACATACGGGTGCTCACTTTAAGGCAAAAGTGCGGCACTGACTATTTGCTCAAACCGGATTTTACCCCCTTTGAGCGAGTGACGGGGCAAGATGAATCCCACTCATGGCATAAATGATAGCGCTATCACAATTTCATGTTAGCGCTATCTGGTAGCGCTAACTTTCGAGATCAGGCTCACAGTTATCGCGGGGCAAGATCGCTAGATTGGCGCCATCTCATCCAGCCGGATCATTGCCATGCTGACTCAACTGCTGACCGAAGAGGTCATTTCCATCGAAACGGGAGCCCGCGACTGGCGTCATGCCATCGAGCTCGCCACCGCTCCCCTGCTGGCCAACGGCACCATAGAGCCCTCCTATGTGGCGGCGCTGTTTCGCTCCCACGAAGAGCTCGGCCCTTACTACGTGCTGGGCCCGGGCCTGGCCATGCCCCACGCCCGCCCGGAAGATGGCGTCAACCGTCTCGGCCTGGGACTGACAGTGCTGAAAACCGGGGTCAATTTCGGCTCCGAGGGCAATGACCCGATCCGGCTGCTCATCACCCTGGCCGCCAGCGACAGCAACTCCCACGTGGAGACCATCGCCCAGCTGGCCGAGCTGTTCATGAACGAAGAGGACGTGGCGGCCATCATGGCAGCCGACACCAAAGACGACATATTGCGCATTCTGGCGCGTTACTGAGCGGCGCCCTGCGCCCGACAAAGGAAGAGACGATGAAAATTCTGGTTGTATGCGGACACGGCCTGGGCACCAGCCTGATGATGGAGATGAGCATCAAGAGCATCCTCAAGGAGCTGGCCGTGACGGCCGAGGTGGATCACAGGGATCTCGCCTCCGCCGGCAGTGAAACCGCCGAGATGTTCGTGGCCACCCGCGACATCGCCGAGCAGCTCATCAGCATGGGGGTCAACGGCCGGCTGGTGTCCCTGGACAACATGGTCGACAAAGCCGCCATGAAAGAGAAACTCTCCATCGCACTGCGCGAACTGGGCGCTCTCTGACCACCTGACTTCGCGGCCTGCGGGCCGCCTCTTCCATCTGATTGGAGCTGACCATGGAATTTTTCAATTTTCTGATGTTTGACGTGCTGTCCGAGCCGGCCGTGCTGGTCGGCCTGATCGCGCTCATCGGCCTGATTGCCCAGAAAAAACCCGTGACCGAGTGCATCAAGGGCACGGTCAAGACCATAATGGGCTTCGTCATCCTGGGGGCCGGTGCCACCCTGGTGGTGAACTCGCTGGGCGATTTTGCCACCATCTTCCAGCACGCCTTCGGCATCAAGGGCGTGGTTCCCAACAATGAAGCCATCGTCTCCATCGCCCAGCAGTCGTTCGGCAAGGAGATGGCGATGATCATGTTCTTCGCCATGCTGGTGAACATACTGATCGCCCGCCTCACCCCGTGGAAATTCATCTTCCTGACCGGTCACCACACCCTCTTCATGTCCATGATGGTGGCGGCGATCCTCTCCGCCGGCGGCATGAGTGGCATTCAGCTGATCGCGGTCGGCAGCCTGGTGGTCGGCGTGACCATGGTGCTGTTCCCGGCCCTCGCTCACCCCTACATGAAGCAGATCACCGGCTCGGACGAGGTGGCACTCGGCCACTTCTCCACCATCTCCTACGTGCTGGCCGGCTGGATCGGCGCCAAGTTCGGCAACAAGGCCCACAGCAGTGAAGAGGTGCAGGTGCCCAAGAGCCTGCTGTTCCTGCGCGATACCCCGGTGGCTATCTCCTTCACCATGGGTATCATCTTCCTCATCACCTCCGCCTTTGCCGGGCCCGAGTTCGTCACCAGCGTTGCAAAGGGCAAGCACTGGTTCATGTTCTCCCTGATGCAGTCCATCACCTTCGCCGCCGGTGTCTACGTCATCCTGCAGGGTGTGCGCATGGTCATCGCCGAAATCGTGCCGGCCTTCAAGGGGATCTCCGACAAGCTGGTCCCGAACGCCAAACCGGCGCTCGATTGTCCCATCGTCTTCCCGTACGCCCCCAACGCCGTGTTGATCGGCTTCCTGTCGAGCTTCACCGCCGGTCTGGTGGGCATGGTGCTGCTCTACCTGCTGGGGCTCACCGTCATCATACCGGGCGTGGTACCGCACTTCTTCGTCGGCGCGGCGGCCGGGGTGTTCGGCAACGCCACAGGCGGCCGGCGCGGTGCCCTGCTTGGCGCCTTCGCCAACGGCCTGCTGATCACCTTCCTGCCGGTGTTCTTGCTGCCTGTGCTGGGGGATCTCGGCTTTGCCAACACCACCTTCAGCGATGCCGACTTCGGCGTGGTGGGCATACTGCTCGGCCTGATAATGCGTTGACCGACGCCTGCACGAAAAACAAAAACGGAGCGCCTGGCGCTCCGTTTTTTATAGCCACTCTGGGCTCAGTCGCTTTCCAGGCTGGCAAGACAGTGAGAGAGGGTGCGCGCCAGCGCGCCCTGATTGCGCAGCACCACAGCGTGGGCCTGTTCGCCCATCTGACGGCGCTCGCCCTCGTCGGCCAGCAACTCGCTCACCTTCTCCCCCAGCGCGGCGGCATCGGCCACCAGGGCGGCACCACCCTGAGCCACCAGCTGGCGGGTGATGTCGCTGAAGTTGAAGTAGGCAGGGCCGCTCAGACAAGGCTTGCCCAGCGCCGCCGGTTCCAGCAAGTTGTGACCGCCGACCTTCACCAGACTGCCGCCGACGAAGGCCACATCGGCCGCCGCCAGCATCAGCGGCAACTCGCCCATGGTATCGCCGAGATAGACCCTGTCTGTCTCGCGGATCGGGGATCCGCCGGTGCGCCGCACACAGCCGTAAGGGACACAGAGCTCGGCCACCCGATCGAAGCGCTCCGGATGGCGCGGCACCAGGATCAACAAGGCCTGGGGGTGGCGTTGCAGCACCAGGTCAAACGCCGCCAATACCTGCTCATCCTCACCCTGATGGGTACTGGCGGCGATCCAGACCGGCCTGCTTTGCCCCAGCTGCTGACGCAGGGCCTGTCCCCTGGCCTGCACTTCGT
Organism: Aeromonas sp. 9A; assembly: GCF_963900955.1. NCBI lineage: Bacteria > Pseudomonadati > Pseudomonadota > Gammaproteobacteria > Aeromonadales > Aeromonadaceae > Aeromonas > Aeromonas sp. 9A. Next base: position 95,091 of record NZ_CAWRFG010000001.1, on the reverse strand, counting down.
CACCCAGCTGGATATCGAACTTGATGGAACCGGTCACCGCCAGCCGCTCACGACCGATGCCGAGCCGTGCAAAGCGCTCGGCATCGTCCTGATGCTGGCAAAGCAGATGGGTCAGTGGCCGGCTGAGGGTATCGAACGCCCCCTGAAAACGGGCATAGCGCTGGCAGGAGCGTTCGGATAAACGGGCATTGATGATGGTCACCGGCAGATGGCGCGCCTCGCAGGCCGCCAGCCAGTTCGGCCACAGCTCCGTCTCCATCACCCAGAGGGCGCGAGGCTTGATGCACTTGAGAAACGCGGCCACCGCCCAGGGGTAATCGAGGGGGGCGTAGCGATGCACCACCAGATCGCCGAGCTTGGCCGCCTGCTCGGCGCCGGTGCGGGTGGTGGTGGTGAGCAGGATCGGCAAATCCGGCCGCTCGGCCTTGAGTGTACGGATGAAGGGACTGATGGCCAGGGTTTCACCCACGCTGACCGCATGGATCCAGAGCGGCGCCTCCTGCCCGCTGGCCGGCGTCCGTCCCAGATGCTCGGCCCAGCGCGCACCAAAGCCAGGCTTGCCCTTCTTCGGCTTGTAGAGTGCCAACAGCGCCAGCGGCAACCCCAGGTGGATCAGCAGGTTGTAGAGCAGCCGATAGCCCATGTTATGTCGGCTCCGATCGCTTGCTCGCATCGGAGACAAACCGTGGCGGTTCGCCCACTTGCAACGCGATCGGTTGATCTGGCGACTCGGCGCACTCCAGCCGTCGGCCTGCCTCTATCACCTGTTCCGGCATCAGCTCGATCAGGCACTTGAGGTGGCCGAACTTGCAAGTGCGCTTGAAACAGGGGCGGCACTCTATGTCGGTGTGCACTATCTCGACCCTGTCCGCCAGCGGCGGCGTGTAGAGCGGCGAGGTAGAGCCATAGACGCCGATCAACGGCCGGTTGAGGGCTGCGGCTATGTGCATCAGGCCGGAGTCATTGGAGATGACCCGCCCGGCCAGCGCCATCAGATCGATCGCCTCATACAGGTTGGTCTTGCCCGCCAGCACGTGGCAGTTGGGGCGCGACAGCGGATTGATCCGCTCGCGAATGGTGTTGGCCACAGGCACATCCTTGCCGGAGCCGAAGATCCACACCTGCCAGCCCTCATCCAGATACTTCTGCGCCACCACGGCGTAGTGCCCTTCCGGCCAGCGCTTGGACGGGCCGAACTCGGCACCCGGACAGAGCACCAGCACGGGACGAACGCGATCCAGACCGAGTCGCTCCAGCGCCTTGCCCTGATTGATGAGATCCACATTGAGGGAGGGGTGGGGAATGGTAGGAATATCGGCCCGGCTCTTCATCTGCGCCTTGGGATAGGCCAGCGCCAGATAGGCCTCCACCATCAGCGGGAAGGCGGACTTGTTACTGCGCATGTCGTTGAGCAGGCCGAAGCGGTGCTCCCCCTTCCAGCCGGTGCGCACCGGGATCCTGGCGAACCAGGGGATCAGCGCCGACTTCATGGAGTTGGGCTGGATGATCGCCTGATCGTACTTCTCGGCCGCCAGCTGTTTGCCGAGCCGACGGCGGGCCCCCAGCTTGAAGTCTCCGTGGCCGAGCGGCATGGGGACAGCCTTGTCCACTTCTGGCATCCGCTCCAGCAGGGCACCGCACCAGGCTGGCGCCATCACATGCAACTCGCTGTCAGGGTGATTGGTCTTGATCGCCTTGTAGAGGCTCTGGGACATCACCATGTCGCCGACCCAGGAGGGGCCGATCACCAATATTTTCATCTCACGCTTCTCTTGGGGCCAAGCCCTGCGGTTAATCATTGCTGGCCGAGATTATGCCCCAAGAATGGTCCGAGAAATAACAGAAGATCCCCGCACCATGTACACCTCTAATAAAAAAGAAGCCGTTTGAAACTGACGTACTCAGACCGCTGGAACCATGCTCCGCCTGCCGTTTTAGGCTAGAATGGGCGCCAATTCGAGCATGCCCCGCCAGCCGGGCGCCAACAAGAGCCTTCAACCCGTGAAAAAACCGACTCTGGCGGCCGTCCTGATCGTCAAGAACGAAGCCGACAACCTGAAAGCCTGCCTCGCCTCACTCGACGGTCTGGTGGACGAGATCGTCATTCTGGACTCCGGCAGCCAGGACGAGACCCCCGCCATCGCCGCCGAATTCGGCGCCCGTTTCTTCGTCAATACGGTGTGGCCCGGTTTCGGCCGCCAGCGCCGCCTCGCCCAGTCCCATGTCCAGTCAGAGTGGGTACTGTGGCTGGATGCGGACGAGCGGCTCACCCCTGAGCTGAAAGAGGCCATCGCGACCGTCATGGCCAATCCGGCCAGCGACACCATCTACTCCATCCCCCGCCTCTCCTGGGTGTTTGGTCGTTTCATCCGCCACAGCGGCTGGTATCCGGATCGGGTGCTGCGCCTCTATCCCAAGGCGCTCACCCGTTACAACGAGGTACTGGTACACGAGAAGGTGGAAGTACGGGCCAACATGAAGATCGTCAATATCCATGGCGACCTGCTCCACTACACCTATCGGGATCTGGAGCACTATCTGGTGAAGTCCGCCGGCTATGCCAGGGCCTGGGCCGATCAGCGCACCGCCCGTGGCAAGAAGGGCTCCCTCGGCCAGGGACTGGTCCATGCCGTGGGCTGTTTCCTCAAGATGTACCTGCTCAAGGCCGGCTTCCTCGATGGCAAGCAGGGACTCTTGCTCGCGATCCTCTCGGCCCACTCCACTTTCGCGAAGTACGCAGACCTCTGGATCCGCCAGCAGCCGCAAGCGCCGGATCAGACCCGCAACTAATTGCGCAGCCGCTCAAACCAGCATGACGAAACAGGGCCCGAAAGGGCCCTGTTTGCATCTGTCAGCTCTCTGTTCGCCAGAAGGGCGGTGCCCAGCGAGCTATCGCCGCCGCCATTGTCTTGGGATCGAGCTGGCTCATGTCTTCCGGATGATCGCTGTCTTCCGGCGGGCTGAACGCCAGGTGACGCCCCTCGCTGTTGAGCGGACGCCAGCGCAGCGGGGTGGCCGAGCGGTGCGCCGGGAAGAAACCTATGGTGGGCACGTCCAGCGCCGCCGCTATGTGCAAGGGACCCGTGCTGCCCGCCACAAACAGGGCCGCGTTGGCCATCACCTGACAGAACTTGGGCAGCCCCTCGTCGGAGCGATAGATCCAGCCATTGCCGCCGTGGGCCAGCAATTCTGCCGCCAGCTGCTCGGCGATCTTCTCCTCCCCCGGCCCCGCCGTCAGGATGCACTGCAATTCCGGGCATGCCTGATTGAGCTTGATGATGAGGCGCGAGTACTGCTCGATGGAGAGGTTGTTGGCCGAACCACCGCTGCCGGCGTGTACCATCAGCCAGGGACGGCTGGCATCCAGCTTCAGTCTGGTTGCAACCTGTTCGCGCACCAGCTGCAGGCTCTGGGGGTCAAAGCTGAGGTAGGGGCCCTGTGGCTCGGCCACGCTTACCTGCTGGTCGGCGAGAAAGCGACGCACCAGATCCAGGTTGTACTCGTACTCCGGCTTCTGGGAGCGGGAGCGGCGCTGCACCAGCCGCTGGTTGTAGAGCACCTGGGCCAGCTTGGTGGCCGGGGCCAGCCGGTAGGGGATGTGCGCCTTCCACACCAGCTTGGCGTTACGGGTGTTGGAGAACAGGCAAATGGAGGCATCGAAGGCTGCCGCCTTGATGCGGGCCAGCAAGGCGCGTTGCTGTTCCTTGTCGGCTCCTGACCCCGGATCCAGGATAATCTCGTCGATCCAGGGACAGAGACGGGCCAACGGCGCCGTGTAGGCAGGAACCAGGGCAGTCACATGACAATCCATGGAGCGCTTGAGCATGGCAAAACTCGGCCATGCCAGCATGAAGTCACCAATCTTGTCGTTGCGTACTACCAGAATACGTTTCATAAAAAATCCCTTTGCTCCCTGTCACCAATGCAAGGAGGCTTGATGCGCGGTGCGGGTATTCTTGCCTGATGCACAGCTATTCTCAAGCGAAGACACCAGACGATACTGATTTGGACGACCAAACCGGGCGTCTCGCGCCAGGTCCCGCACAAAACGGACATCGTCCCGGTCGCGACAAAACATCAACAGACCCTATAATGCGACCAAATTTCCAGGTTGCAGGAATCAACAGCATGACCAACAAGGTAATTTATCCCGGCACCTTCGACCCCATCACCAACGGCCATACCGATCTGATAGGTCGTGCCGCCAGGCTGTTTGATGAAGTGGTCGTCGGGGTAGCCAACAGCCCGAGCAAGCGCCCCTTGTTCGATCTGGCAGAACGTGTCCTGCTTGCCCGGCAAGTGACGGCCCACCTGCCCAACGTCAAGGTGGTGGGCTTCTCCGGCCTGTTGGTGGACTTTGCCAAAGAGCAGCAAGCCAACGTGCTGATCCGTGGCTTGCGGGCCGTCTCCGACTTCGAATACGAATTTCAGCTGGCCAACATGAACCGCCGCCTGATGCCGGAGCTGGAGAGCGTGTTTCTCACCCCTGCCGAGGAGAACTCCTTCATCTCCTCGACCCTGGTGAAGGAGGTCGCCCTGCATGGCGGTGATATCCGCCAGTTTGTCGACCCGATCGTCGCCAAGGCGATTGCCGCCAAGCAAGGCAAGTAACAAGCAAACAGGCTACCCGAGGGTAGCCTGTTTAGTGCGGCGCACATGGGCCGCGCTCGCCATTGTCCGCACTGGCAGTCAGCCCGCCGCGCGACCCAGCACCTGCTGGCAGGAGAGCGCCAGCTCGTCAAGCCATTCGTAACGACGCCGGTACATGGCCCGCTTCTTGGAGGCAATCTCCTCCAGCGGCTTGCGCACCGCAGGCAACAGCTGCACGAAGTTGTCATCCTGATCGATGGCGCCAAATTCCTCCCACAGCTCGTCATAATCCGCCTGCAGACAGGCTTTCTTCTTCTTGCTGTAACGCTTGGCCTGGTAGATGTGTGCCTTCATCCGCACCGCCGAGATATGCTCGGCCCCCATTGCCTCGGCCAGCTGCATCACCAGCATCACCACCAGCGACTTGGGCCGCAAACCGTGGCCCTCCTTGGTCAGGGATCGAACCTTGTCCTGTGCCTGTTCGACGCAGGGTTCCGGCCCCTGTACCGAGCCGATCACCAGCGCCAGCTTGCCGGGGGTGCCCGCCAGCGAGAAGGCACAACTATAGAGGCGCTTGCCCTGTTGATCGACGATGGAGAGCGCCAGCTCGGCCTCACGACGGAAGGTGCCATCGTGGCGCAGCACTATGCGACATCCACTCTGGGGATAGTGGCCAAGCTCTATGCCCTCGTCCAGATAGAGCGGATCTATCAGCTCGGGATAACGGGCCAGCAGCAGTCGATAGTGGTTTTCCAGCATCTCGGCCCGCTGGGTCGCGGTGGAGCCGGCAAACCGATAGGGTCGCATCGGCTTGTCGAGCAGCTCGGGATAGTGGGCAGGCAGGGCCTTGAGCGGTTCGGCCTGAAACAGTTCGAACACCCGGCTCATCTGCTGCCGATAGAGCAGGCTGCGCAGCACGAACTTGGCGCGATTGAAGGTCTTGCGGGCGCTGTCATCGGGATAGAGGAAGCGGGCCATTTTTTGGGCGCAATAGTGCCCCTGCCGGGATAAGTGATCCCAGTCCATTGATTTAGCTGTCATTTTATTTTCTCAAACCGCCTGAACGGTCGAGATACTAGTGACAGGCGCCCAAATATTCAACAGACCGGAAATACTCTCTTACAACTTGGCCATGTTTGGCCAAAATAACTGCGATTCAGCGCTGGCAGTGGGAGCAAAACACGGTTGTACGCTGCCCAAGCCGTATTTCACTGAGCAGGGTATGGCAGTGCAAACAGGGCTGGCCGCCGCGACCATAAACCTGCAACTGCTGCACGAAATAGCCCGGCTTGCCATCGGCGCTGGTGAAATCCTTGAGGGTGGTTCCCCCCTGCTGGATGGCAGAAGCCAGCACCCGCTTGATCTCGGCCACCAGGGTCGCCAGTCGCTCGGCACTGATGTTGCCCGCTGCCCGTTTGGGGTGAATACCGGCAGCGTACAGCGCCTCATTGGCGTAGATGTTGCCCACACCGACCACCACATGATTGTCCATCAGGAAGGTCTTGATGGCAGTACTGCGCCCCTTGGCCCGCCCTTGCAGATACGCGGCGTTGAAGGCATCGGTCAGCGGCTCCGGGCCCAGTTTGGCCAGCAGGGCGTGTGCCTCCGCCGGTTCACGGGTCCACAGCAGGGCACCGAAGCGGCGCGGGTCATTGAGTCGCAGCAGCTTGCCGTTGGCGAGTTCTATATCCACGTGATCGTGTTTCTCGGCCGGCGTACCGATATTCAGTACCCGCAGACTGCCGGACATGCCCAGATGCAGGATAGCGGTGCCAAAGTCGGTCTCCAGCAGCAAATATTTGGCACGACGGCTGACCCTGTGGATGGTGAGATCCACCAGCTCCTGGATTTCGCCCGGTACCGGCCAGCGCAGCCGGCCATCCCGTACCACGACGCGGGTCACCTTGATGCCGGTGAGCCAGGGAGATATGCCCTGGCGGCTGACTTCAACTTCCGGTAATTCAGGCATGAGGCCTCCAACAAATAGGGTGGATTAAGGCGAGGGGCGCAACAGGCTGCGATACTGCTCCTGACTCAGGGTGAGCCAGGTTGAGGGCGGCAGCAGGGCGGCAAACTTGCCGTTGTCCTGATAGAGCCCCACTGCGATCGGATCGCTCTGACCGGCGATCCACACCTTGAGGGTGACCGGCGTGCCGCGCACAGCCTCGCCAGGGGGCAGCAACCAAGCCTGCCACGCCTCGACATGGGCCGCCAGCTGGGCACTGCTGAGCCCCAGATCCGGTCCGCTGCGCCAGCCCTGGCCGATGCGCTCTATCTGCCAGCTCGGCCCCTGCCAGGTGAGAACGACTGCACTGTCCGGCAATAGGGTACGAGGCCGCTGGGCGCTGTTCTCCTGCTGGGCAACCTCCAGCCGGTGCAACAAGGTCACAACCCCCAGCACGGCCACTATGATCACGTTATTCCAGCCTTTACGGCTCAATTTGAACATGGCAAGCCTCCGTTGAACCGGCAGTGTACTGAATTCCAGCCATAAAAAAACCCGGCACTGGGCCGGGCTTTTGGGAATGCAGCATCAAGTAATTACTTGATTTTGCCTTCCTTGTAGATCACATGCTGACGAACAACGGGATCAAACTTTTTGATCTCCATTTTTTCGGGCATGGTGCGCTTGTTCTTGGTAGTGGTATAGAAGTGACCAGTACCGGCGCTGGAGTTCAGGCGAATTTTCTCGCGAATACCTTTAGCCATGATCTAATTCCTTATACCTTAACACCGCTGGCGCGCAGTTCAGCCAGAACCACTTCAACGCCACGCTTGTCGATAATACGCATGCCTTTTGCGGATACGCGCAGGCTTACGAAGCGTTTTTCACCCTCAACCCAAAAACGGTGAGTGTGCAGGTTCGGCAGGAAACGACGCTTGGTAGCGTTGTTAGCGTGCGAACGGTTGTTACCAACTGCCGGGCGCTTGCCGGTTACTTGGCATACTCTAGACATGTCAGTCTCTCCAAATCTTACTTCATTGCTCGAGCAAATATCTGCCCCGCTGGCCTTCGATTGCGGGGCAAACAGAAGGCGGCATTTTATACAGCATCCGTGATCAAAGATCAACTAATACAGTGCCAGAGCCCAGTTACAACCAACCACGCTCTGCAAAAGAAACCGTGATGCCGTCACCGATCACCAAGTGATCCAGCACTCTGATATCGATCAGGGCCAAAGCGGCCAAGATCCGATCCGTGATCTGGCGGTCGGCCCGACTGGGCTCGGCCACGCCGGACGGGTGATTATGCGCCAGAATCACTGCGGCTGCATTATGTTTGAGCGCGATCTGCACGATTTCTCTGGGCCAGACGCTTGCAGAATCGAGGGTGCCGTAAAAAAGTTCAACGAATTGAATGACTCTGTGCTGGTTATCCAGCAACAGCAGGGCGAACACCTCCCGCGGCCGATCCCGCAGCTGGGCTTGCAGGTAATCCCGGGTCAGCTGGGGCGAGGTCAGGGCATCGCCCCGTTGCAACTGCTCGGCCAGATGGCGCTTGCCCATCTCCAGCACCGCCTGCAATTGAGCATACTTGGCAGGCCCCAGTCCATGGGCATGACAGAAGGTGCCTTGATCGGCCCCGAGCAGTGCCCGCAGCGAACCAAACTGCTGCAATAGCTGACGGGAGAGATCCACAGCACTCAGGCCGTTGACGCCGGTTCGCAGGAAGATGGCCAGCAATTCAGCATCGGATAACGTCGCTGGCCCCTGCCGTAGCAGTTTCTCTCTGGGTCTCTCATCCTCAGGCCACTCCTTGATGCTCATTTGTCTCTCCCTCATGCCTATTGAGAGAAAACATAGCAAAAAATCGCGGGAGGCCGGCCACAAGTCCCCCATGTCAGCCTCTGTCGTCGTCCGTTGCCTGTGGTATCTTAGCCGACCAGTCAGAGTGAGCCGGAAGAGAAGCAGCAGATGAGATTGGCCGATAAACGCATCCTGTTGGGTGTCAGTGGCGGGATCGCCGCCTACAAGAGTGCCGAACTGGTACGCCGCCTGAAAGATCAGGGGGCCGAGGTACGGGTAGTGATGACGCGCTCCGCCAAGGAGTTCATCACCCCGCTGACCCTGCAGGCGGTTTCCGGTCATCCGGTGGCTGACAGCTTGCTGGATCCGGCTGCCGAAGCGGGCATGGGCCACATAGAGCTGGCCAAATGGGCGGATCTGGTGCTGATCGCTCCGGCGAGCGCCAATCTGATGGCCCGCATGGCCGCCGGCATGGCCGACGAACTGCTCACCACCCTCTGCGTGGCAACCCCGGCTCCGGTGGCACTGGCTCCCGCCATGAATCAGCAGATGTATCTCAACCCCGCCACCCAGGCCAATCTCAAGACCCTGGCCAGCCGCGGCATCCTGCTGTGGGGGCCGGATTCCGGCAGCCAGGCCTGTGGCGACGTGGGCCCGGGCCGGATGCTGGATCCCTTGGAACTGGTTGAGCGCTGCTGCCAGCAACTGGCCGCCGAGCCGCTGCTGGCGGGCGTCAGACTGCTGCTCACCGCCGGACCGACCCGCGAGGCACTGGATCCGGTGCGCTACATCAGCAACCACAGCTCGGGCAAGATGGGTTACGCCATCGCCCGCGCCGCCCGTGAGGCAGGGGCCGAAGTGACGCTGGTGAGCGGGCCGGTCGCCCTGCCTGCACCGAGCGGGGTGGAGCGTGTCGATGTGGAGAGCGCCGAGCAGATGCATAAGGCGGTGATGAGCCGGGTCGGCGAGTGCGACCTCTTTATCGGTTGCGCGGCGGTGGCCGACTATAGGCCCGAGCAAGTCGCCAGCCAGAAGATCAAGAAGACCGGCGACAACGATCAGATGGTGCTGACCCTGGTCAAGAATCCCGACATCATAGCTGCCGTGGGGGCGTTATCAGACAAGCCCTTCACCGTCGGATTTGCCGCCGAAACCGTGGATGTGGAACAATACGCCCTCGATAAATTGCAGCGAAAACGGCTGGACATGATCGCCGCCAACGATGTGTCTCGTGCGGGCCAGGGCTTCAATGCCGATGACAATGCTCTGACCGTGTTCTGGCAAGGGGGTCAAGCCCCGCTGCCACTGGCCGATAAGCTGACGCTGGCTCGCCACCTCATCGCCCTGATTGCGCGCCACTACCGGCGCTGAGTGCAGACACATGGCACCCCGCTGGCATTGCCCATGCAGGACGCCCACATCAACACTCACTGAGCAACGATCAATTCATGACTGCCCGGACTGTAACGAACATTCTGGGTGTCCACACAAGAACCCATTGAAAAACGAACGATTCATGACAACACAAATTGAGCTGAAAATTCTGGATGCCCGCATCGGCACCGAGTACCCGCTGCCCGCCTACGCCACACCGGGCTCTGCCGGTATGGACCTGCGTGCGCTGCTAGATGCGCCCATGACGCTGGCACCAGGCGACACCATTCTGGTACCGACCGGTCTGGCCATCCACATTCAGGATCCCGGCTTGTGCGCCACCATTTTGCCCCGCTCCGGCCTCGGCCATAAGCACGGCATAGTGCTGGGCAATCTGGTGGGGCTCATCGATTCCGATTACCAGGGCCAGCTGATGGTTTCGGTCTGGAATCGCGGCAACGACAATTTCACCATGCAACCCGGTGAACGCATCGCCCAACTGGTGATCATGCCGGTGGTGCAGGCCAGCTTCCAACTGGTCGATGAGTTCAATCAGAGTGAACGGGGTGAAGGCGGTTTTGGTTCTTCTGGTCGCCAATAACAGACCACACAGGCCCCCGGGCCTGTGCCTAATAACAGAATCAAGCCATTGTTTTTTTTAGGGGAATCCATGGCAAGCAGTAATCAGAAACAGAGTCGGCGCGATCAGATCCTGCAAGCACTCGCCCATATGCTGGAGACCAGCCCTGGCCAGCGTATCACCACGGCACGTCTGGCGGCCGAGGTGGGTGTCTCTGAGGCCGCCCTCTATCGACATTTTCCCAGCAAGGCGCGGATGTTCGAGGGACTGATCGACTTTATCGAGGATTCCCTGCTGTCACGGGTCAACCTGATCATGGCCGAAGAGAAGGACACCATGGCCCGCTGCCATCATATCCTTCAGCTGCTGCTGGTGTTCGCCGAGCGCAATCCCGGCATCACCCGCATCCTCAACGGCGATGCCCTGCTGGGTGAGCACGATCGACTGCGGGATCGTATCAGCATCCTGTTCGACAAGCTGGAAACCCAGATCAAGCAGGTGTTGCGGGAAAAACGGCTGCGGGAAGGTCAGGGCTTCCAGCTCGACGAGACCATGCTCGCCAATCTGCTGCTGGCCTATACCGAGGGACGCATCAGTCAGTTTGTCCGCTCCGAGTTCAAACTCAAGCCCACCGCCGGCTTTGAAGATCAGTGGCTCTTCATCCGCAGCCAACTGCTGCAAAGCTGACGCCATTCGGGTGGATACACAGAGGGAGGCCTTGGCCTCCCTTGTTTTTTATGGCAAAAAATGGAGGGGAGCACCAGATGCGACCCAAACTGTCGCATGCCAGTGTTAGATTCATGCGTCATAAACCTTTACTGCCTGACAGGACATCCTATGGAACCCGAAATCATCACAGAAGCGCAGACCTGGCTGGTCAATAATCAGGGCCTGCTGATCGAGTATGCCGTCAATATTGCGGCCGCCCTGATCACCCTGCTGGTCGGTTACATCGCCGCCAACCTGCTCAGCAATGGTGTGACCAAGGTGATGCATGCTCGCAAGCTGGATGCCACCGTGGTTCATTTCGTTGGCAGCATCCTCAAGTACACCATTCTGGTGTTCGTGGTGATAGCAGCCATGGGGCGAGTCGGGGTGCAAACCGCCTCCTTCGTCGCCATTATCGGTGCCGCCGGTCTGGCCATAGGTCTGGCACTGCAAGGCTCGCTCTCCAACTTCGCCGCCGGTTTCCTGCTGATCATCTTCCGCCCCATCAAGGCCGGTGAGTTTATCGAAGTGGCGGGCACCAATGGCGTAGTGCAGTCGGTGCAGCTATTCACTACCACCCTCACCTCGGGTGACAACAAGATGGTAGTGGTACCCAACTCCGCCATCCTCAACGGCACCATAGTCAACTACTCGCGCATGGACACCCGCCGCGTCGACATGACCTTCGGTATCGGCTACGGTTCTGACCTGCGCAAGGCCAAACAGCTCCTCGAGCGCCTGGTGAGTGAAGAGCCGCGCATCCTGAAGGAACAGGCAGCCACCATAGCCGTTGCCGCCCTGGCCGACTCATCGGTCAATATCGTAGTGCGTCCCTGGGTCAAGACTGCCGATTACTGGGGCGTCTGGTTCGACTTCCACGAAAAGGTGAAGCTGACCTTCGATGCCGAAGGCATCGAGATCCCCTTCCCGCAGATGGTCATGCACATGCAAAAGCCCCAGGCCTGATACCTGCGCAGACGATCACGACAATGCCAGCCCCGGGGCTGGCATTGTCGTTTCTGAACCCCCGGCCGTGCCGCAAGGCATAAAGACTCGACCCGCAGCTCACCTTGCATCATGGGGTCGAAAACCTGTCAATCCGGGCAGCCAGGTTGGCTTGCCCATCTTCATACCAGTCGACGAGCGACTCGGTTGAGCAGTGGCTGCACCAACGCATAGCCCCCCAGCACGGCCCCGATCACGGCCAACACCCGAATCTCGAGAGTCGGTGCGGCGGCTGTCAGCGCCAGGGTCAGCAGGCCGATGAGGCCGGTGGCGATCAGGCTCAGGGCAAACAGGGATAAAACATGTTTCATATCGATCTCCTCATTCCAGACAGTGGCCATCCCTGGGAGATCTCGTCCATTCGGTGCACATACTAGCCAACGCCCAACCCCGACAAGTTGCGTTTGCTCATAAAACGAGCCGAAAAACGGCTGTCAGATACTCCTTTAGCTGTAATACAAACTTGCCAGGCAGGCAGCCATAGATGAAAACCCTTTCACCCCGGCCAAGCCGGGTGAAGTATGAGCAAACTCAAGATCCCCTGGCCATGAGTGACTCATAATCGCAGCGTTTTGGTTGTAAACTCCTTCGATGGCAGACAATTGGTAAAGCTCTGTTACACGGGCCGCGCCATGGGCTCGGTATAATGGGCCCGGTATAGTGCTCGAATAATAAGGTTTGGCGGGAGCCTTGCCTGCAAGGTTCAAACACAACTTGGAAGATCGGTAATCCTATGAAAAATATCAATCCAACCCAGACCCAGGCCTGGCAGGCGCTGGAAGCCCATTTTGCAGCTAACAAAGAGACTCGACTCAAGGATCTGTTCGCGCATGACACGAAGCGCTTCGACAAGTTCTCCCTTACCTTTGGCGGCGACATTCTGGTCGACTACTCCAAGAACCTGATCACCGAGGAAACCCTCAAGTTGCTGGTTGATCTGGCCAAAGAGACCGATCTTCGCAGCGCGATCGATGCCATGTTCAATGGCGACAAGATCAACATGACCGAAGGGCGCTCCGTACTGCACGTGGCCCTGCGCAACCGCTCCGACCGCCCCATCGAGTGCGACGGCAAGGACGTAATGCCGGAAGTGAACGCCGTGCTGGCCAAGATGAAGGGCTTCTGCGAGAAAATCATCTCCGGCGAGTGGAAAGGCTACACCGGCAAGGCTATCCAGCACGTGGTCAACATAGGTATCGGTGGCTCTGATCTGGGCCCGGTAATGATCACAGAGGCACTGCGCCCCTATAAAAATCACCTGCAGATGCACTTCGTCTCCAACGTCGATGGCACCCACATCGCCGAGACTCTCAAAGAGATTGATGCGGAAACCACCCTGTTCCTGGTGGCCTCCAAGACCTTCACCACTCAGGAGACCATGACCAACGCCCTGACCGCCCGCGACTGGTTCATCAAGATCGCCGGTGACAAGGCCCACGTGGCCAAGCACTTCGCTGCCCTCTCCACCAACGGCAAGGCCGTGGCCGAGTTCGGCATCGACACCGACAACATGTTCGAGTTCTGGGACTGGGTTGGCGGCCGCTACTCATCCTGGTCTGCCATCGGCATGCCCATCGCCCTGTCCGTCGGTTTCGAGCACTTCGAAGCCCTGCTGCAAGGCGCCTTCGAAATGGACATGCACTTCGCCACTGCCTCCTATGAGCAGAACGTGCCTGTGCTGCTGGCGCTGATTGGCCTGTGGTACAACAACTTCCATGGCGCCGAGTCCGAAGCCATTCTGCCGTACGATCAGTACATGCACCGCTTCCCTGCCTACTTCCAGCAGGGCAACATGGAGTCCAACGGCAAATACGTGGATCGCAACGGTAAGCCGGTTGACTACCAGACTGGCCCCATCATCTGGGGTGAGCCGGGCACCAACGGCCAGCACGCCTTCTACCAGCTGATCCACCAGGGCACCAAGCTGATCCCCTGTGACTTCCTGGCGCCAGCCATTAGCCACAACCCGATCGGTGACCACCACCCGAAACTGCTGGCCAACTTCTTCGCCCAGACCGAAGCACTGGCTTTCGGCAAGAGCAAAGAACAGGTTGAAGCCGAGTTCCTTGCTGCTGGCAAAACCCTGGAGCAGGTCAAGGATCTGGTGCCGTTCAAGGTGTTCGAAGGCAACCGCCCGACCAACAGCATACTGTTCAAGAGTCTGACCCCGAAAACCCTGGGTGCCCTGATCGCCATGTACGAGCACAAAATCTTCGTACAGGGCGCAATCTGGAACATCTTCTCCTTCGACCAGTGGGGCGTGGAGCTGGGCAAACAGTTGGCCAACAAGATACTGCCGGAGCTCAACACCGATGCGGCTGTCACCAGCCACGACGGCTCCACCAACGGTCTGATCAACACCTGGAAAGCGTGGAAAGCCTGATTTATCCGGCCTTTCTGAATGCAAAAGCCCCGCTCGATGAGCGGGGCTTTTTTATAGCTGTCGGGCCGGATTTTCTGGCTGGCCGGTCGGGTGTCCAGTCCGACTGGCGACGGGGATCGTCATCCCCGCCCCTTCATCAATCCTGCCAGATGCAGGCTTAACCACCGACGGCGATGCGCTTCATGTCCTTCATGTAACCGCGCAGTACCTGGCCGATCTTTTCGATCGGATGGTTGCGGGTCGCTTCGTTGGCCGCCAGCAGCGCCAGGTTGTCGACGTTCTGCCCTTCGGCCTTGCTGGCACCCAAGTCGCCAGCCTTCAGGGTCGGCATGAAGTGCTCGCGCAGCAAGGGCACAGCAGCGTTAGCGAACAGATAGTTGCCGTACTCGGCGGTGTCTGAGATGACCACGTTCATCTCGTACAGACGCTTGCGAGCAACTGTGTTGGCGATCAGCGGCAACTCGTGCAGGGATTCGTAGTAGGCAGACTCCTCGTAGATACCGGAAGCTACCATGGTCTCGAACGCCAGCTCGACACCCGCCTTGACCATGGCCACCATGACCACGCCATGGTCGAAATACTCCTGCTCGGCAATTTTGCCAGTGAACGCAGGAGCGTTCTCGAAGGCAGATTTGCCGGTCTCTTCACGCCAGGTCAGCAGCTTGACGTCATCCTCAGCCCAGTCGGCCATCATGCCGCGGGAGAATTCGCCAGCGATGATGTCATCCATGTGCTTCTCGAACAGCGGGCGCATCAGGGTGCGCAGTTGCTCGGAGAGCTCGAAGGCACGCAGCTTGGCCGGATTGGAGAGGCGGTCCATCATCAGACTGATGCCACCCTGCTTCAGGGCTTCGGTGATGGTCTCCCAACCGAACTGGATCAGCTTGCCGGCGTAGGCCGGGTCTGTCCCTTCGGCAACCAGCTTGTCATAACAGAGCAGAGAACCGGCCTGCAGCATGCCGCAGAGGATGGTCTGCTCGCCCATCAGGTCAGATTTCACTTCCGCCACGAAGGAGGATTCCAGTACGCCGGCACGGTCGCCGCCGGTGGCAGAGGCCCACGCCTTGGCGATGGCCATGCCTTCACCCTTGGGATCGTTCTCCGGGTGGACGGCGAGCAGGGTCGGCACACCGAAACCGCGCTTGTACTCTTCACGCACTTCGGTTCCCGGACACTTGGGTGCAACCATGACGACAGTGATGTCGGCGCGGATCTGCTGACCCTCTTCCACCACGTTGAAGCCGTGGGAATAGCCCAGGGCGGCGCCCTGTTTCATCAGCGGCATCACGGTTTTCACTACGTCGGAATGCTGCTTGTCCGGGGTCAGGTTCAGCACCAGATCAGCGGTCGGGATCAGCTCTTCATAGGTGCCAACCGCGAAGCCGTTGTCGGTGGCCTTCTGCCAGGAGGCGCGCTTCTCGGTGATGGCAGCCTTGCGCAGGGCGTAGGAGATATCCAGCCCGGAGTCGCGCATATTCAGACCCTGGTTCAGACCCTGGGCACCACAGCCCACAATCACCACCTTCTTGCCCTTCAGCACGTCGCAACCGTCGGCGAATTCCGCTCGCTGCATGAAACGACACTTGCCCAGTTGGGCCAACTGCTGACGCAGGTTCAAGGTGTTGAAATAGTTAGCCATGGTGATTGCTCCGTTCGATTGATTCCATGCCGGGTAGCGGCGTTGTCTGAACCACTATAGCGCGGGACACTCATTGCCTGAACTGATATATTCGAAACAGTATGTTGCAGGAATTGAAAGATGATTCTGCGCAATCTCAAGCTGTTTCTCCCCCACGTCAGCAAACGCGCCGCCGCAGGAATAGAAAGATGGACCTTCGTAATCTCGAACTGTTTCTCCACCTCGCCGACTCCCTTCACTTTGGCAAGAGTGCCGATGCCATGGCGGTCAGCCCCTCCACCCTCAGCCGCGCCATTCAGCGCCTGGAGCAGGAGACCGGCTGCGTGCTGTTCGAGCGGGACAATCGCAGCGTGCGGCTCACCTCGGCGGGTGAGAAACTGCGGGAGTTTGGCGGCAGCCTGTTGCAGGAGTGGCGCCAGCTCAAGCAGGATCTCAAACGCAGCGATGAACCGCTGCAGGGGCGGCTGCGGGTGTTCTGCTCGGTCACCGCCAGCTACTTTCTGCTGCCAGAGGTGCTGGAGCGCTTCCGCCGCCGCTACCCCCAGCTGGAGATCAAGCTGGAGACCGGCGACCCGGCGCTGGCGGTGGACAAGATTCTGGCCGACGAGGCCGATCTCGCCATCGCCGCGCGGCCGGATGCGCTCTCCGCCAAGCTGGAATTTGCCAGCCTGCAGCAGGTGCCGCTGGTATTCATTGCCCCACGAACCGCACCGCAACAGAGCCAGTGGTTCTTACAGGGTGAGCCGGACTGGGAGCGGCTGCCGCTGATCCTCTCCGAACAGGGTCTGGCACGAAAGCGCTGTGACCAGTGGTTTCGCAACAAGGGAATTGCCCCCAACATTTATGCCGAGGTGGCGGGCAACGAGGGCATAGTCGCCATGGTGGCGCTCGGTTTTGGCGTCGGGCTGGTGCCTGCCGCCGTGATCGATCACAGCCCCATGGGGGAGAAAGTGCGCATCGTCGAGCCCAGACCGGCGCTCAAGCCATTCGACGTCGGTATCGCCGTACTCAAGAAGCGGCTGGAAGAGCCTCTTATCCGCGCCTTCTGGGATACGGCGCGCGGCCAGGGTTCACTGCGCTGACGGGGTGGCCGTGACCGGCGCATAGATTAGCGAGGGGTCAGCCATCATGATGCGGCTCCTGGCGGGCAGATCCGGATTATGCAGCTCAAGCATGATCCGCTCGTCCAGCTTCAACCGACGAATCGTGCTGCCAAACTCCTTTTCAAAGATCTGATCAAAGGCGCCGGACTGGCGCGCCCGCTGCAGCCCGAGCTCGATGCGCTGTGCCAGTTCGGGATATTGGGGGGAAACAAAAAACAGCAGCGCCAACGGATAACGGAACACCAGATGGGGTTCGATTGCGAGCTCCGGATGCAGCTTTAGTTCATCCTCTATCTCGATGACGGAACGCAGAAAGCAGTCAAAACGCCGCTTGCTCAGCATGTTGAACAGCGCCTCGTAGAGATTGCCCACCGTTACCTTGAGGCCGTTGGCCTTGAGCAGCTGGGTATCGGGCCAGGATCTGTGCTGACCGATGGTGAGTCCGGCGCTATGCCAGTCCGCCAGCGACCCTATGCCGCTAAAGCGCCCCTCATCCCCCTGCCGGATGAGGCAGACCCGCCAGCCCAGCAACCCCTTCGCCAACGGAATATGGACCGCCAGCAGGGAACGCTCCCGCTCTTCATCAGGGGCAAAGACTCCTATCTGTACCAGGGCACCCTCTTGTAACGCCTTGACCGCCCGCCCCTGCTCCATTGGCGGACTCGCAATCAGCTGATAGGGACCATATTCAGGCACTGTGAGATCGAGCGACAACCGCAGCAAGCCCGCCACAGCCGGATTGGGGTGCTCCAACAGCAGGTTCCAGGCCCGAATGTGCGACTCGGCAGCCAGGGCACTCCCCGCAAACAGTGTGATGCACCACAGCCAAATCCTGATCATTGCGCCTCGTACCTCTGATCTTGATGCACTCACTATAACGCGTGAGCGCCCAGTTCTGATGCATGGACCCGCAGATGTGTGAGCGACTTGGTGTCAAATCTGACAATGGTCAGAGCCAGATCCAGGTCACAGACTAGGCTCGGTGTTCAACCTGAATGGAAAAAGCCTCGCCATGATGCGTCACCTGATCGAAATCAACAGCTCACAGCTGTTTGAAGAGTACCTGCAGAGTCTGGGAGTGCCGCAAACCTTGCTGGATCACGAACAGGATATCTATCTGCAAGAGCGCCCGCTGGCGGCAGTGCGCCAAATTCAGGGCAAGATGAAGTTTTATCTGCGAGCCAGCGCCCTGACCACACAGTGATCCGCAACCGGTCACAGAACAGGCAATCAAAGCGTATTACACTGGCACCATCCGTCACCCTCGCCTCCGGGGGTCGCCATGAGGAGTGCCCATGAAACCAAGCGGCCTGGATCGGCTCTTCAAACCCCACTCAATCGCCGTCATCGGTGCCTCGACCGACCCGCAGAAAGCGGGTCACGTGGTGATCAGGCACCTGCTTGCAGGCCAGTTCAAGGGCCCCATACTGCCGGTCAGCCCCCATAACAAAGCCATCGCCGGAGTGCTGGCTTATCCCGACATTGCCAGCCTGCCGCTCTCCCCCGATCTCGCCATCATCTGCACCAAACGCGAACGGGTACTGTCGCTCATCGAAGCGCTCGGCAAAAAAGGGGCCGGGGCCGCCATCATACTGGCCGCCGATTTTTCGCAGGAAGAGAGGGAACAGTTGCAGCGCCTGAGCAGCCAATATGACATTCGCCTGCTTGGCCCCAACAGTATGGGCATGTTGCTGCCAGCGCAGGGCATCAACGCCAGCTTCTCCCCCATCGCCGCCAAACCTGGGCAGGTAGCCTTTGTCTCCCAGTCGGCGGCCGTCAGCACGACCATACTGGATTGGGCCAAACAGCATGAGCTGGGCTTTTCCGCCTTTATCTCCCTCGGCGATCACTGTGACATCGACTTCGGCCAACTGCTGGATCAGCTCTCTCGCGACGGCACCACTCGCGCCATCCTGCTCTATATGGACAAGTTGCACGACGCCCGCCACTTCCTCTCGGCAGCGCGGGCGGCTTCGCGCAACAAGCCAATACTGGTGCTCAAGAGCGGTCGCCACGATCCGGCCAAGGGGCTGGACAACGTCTACGATGCCGCCATCCGGCGAGCAGGCATGCTGCGGGTACGAGATACCCACGAGCTGTTTGCCGCGGTCGAAACCCTGAGCCATTCGCTGACCCTCAAGGGGGAACGGCTGGCCATCATCTCCAACGGCCGCGGACTGGCCAACATGGCGGTCGATGTGCTGCTTGAGCGGGGCGGAAAACTGGCCATGCCGCCAAAAGACATAGGTAGTGATGCCGATATCACCGCCTATCAGCAGGCACTCGATACCTTGCTGCAAGGGAATGAAGCAGATGCCATCCTGCTCATTCATGCGCCTTCCCTCACAGCACGCGGGGCCGAATTGGCGCGCAGTCTGATCGATTACCTCAGGCAGCATCCCAGAGCCAGGCGCTTCAATATCCTGACCAACTGGGCCGGGGAATACTCGGCACAGGAAGGACGCAAGCTCTTCACCGAAGCGGGCATTCCGACCTATCGCACTCCCGAAAGTGCAGTGGCCGCCTTCATGCATATGGTGGAATACCGTCGCAACCAGAAGCAGCTGATGGAAACACCCGCGTCCCTGCAGGGGGACAAGCTCAACGTCGAACTCTGCCAACAACTGATCCGGCAGGCACTGGAACGCAAGCAACTCACCCTCGATACCCATCTGGTGCAACCCATACTGCAAGCTGCCGGGCTCTCGACCCTGCCGACCTGGATTGTCTCCGATGCCATCGAAGCCACCCTGACGGCTGAACAGATCGGCTATCCGGTAGCGGTCAAATTGCGCTCGCCGGATATTGCCCACAAGTCAGCGGTGCACGGCGTCATGCTGAACCTGCGGACTTCTGCCGAGGTTGCTCAGGCGGCAGATGCCATTCTGGATCGGGTCAGACAGCACGATGCCGGGGCCCGCATCGAAGGCTTGTTGGTGCAGCGTATGGCACGCCGCAGCGGAGGGCTGGAACTGAGGATCCGCCTGCAACAGGATCCCGTCTTCGGTCCTGTCATCCTGCTCGGCGAGTCGGGAGCAGAACCCCAGGAGATGGTCGCCGCACTCCCGCCACTGAACCAGGCTCTCGCACGCTACCAGGTCATCGGTGCCATCAAGAGCCGCAAGATCCGCGAGCAGGCCACCCCCGAAAGACTCGATATCGATGCGCTTGGTCAGGTGTTGTGCCAGCTGTCGGAACTGCTGCTGGCGTTTCCCGAGATCCAGGAGCTGGACCTGCATCCATTGCAAGCATGCGGGGCCGAGATGGTGATCCTGGATGCCAGCCTGACACTGATGCCAATAACGCAGCAGCGTTGCCCGCTGGCGATACGCCCCTATCCCACCGAGCTGGAAGAGGGGGCCTGGCTCAAGGACCAGAGCCATGTGCTGCTCCGCCCGATCCGGCCGGAGGATGAACCCGCTCACAAACAGTTTGTGCTCAAGGTCTCCGATGAAGACAGGTACAAACGCTTCTTTGCTGACGTGGGAGAACTGGGCCACGAAGAGCTCGCTCGCATGACCCAGATTGACTACGACAGGGAGATGGCCTTTGTCGCGGTAGGACAGGACGGGGCCTTCAGTCAGCAAATTCTGGGGGTGGTGCGAGCCATTTCAAACCCGGATCAGTCCGATGCAGAGTTTGCCATTCTGGTGCGATCCGACCTAAAGGGGCTGGGGCTCGGCAAGTTGATGATGGAGAAAATCGTACGTTACGCCAGAGAGAGAGGGATTGGCCAGCTATCCGGCATGACCATGCCCAGCAATCGCGGCATGATCAATCTGGCCAAGCGTCTTGGTTTCAAGATCGATATCCAGCTGGAAGATGGGGTGGTCAATATGGAGTTGCCCTGTGCGGAGAGAGCCTAAGGGGCATAGCGCAGAGGACACCGCAGGAATGATAAATTTCAGGAAATAAAAAACCCCGCTCGGTGAGCGGGGTTTTTCGTGTTGGGTGCCTGGCAGTGTCCTACTCTCGCATGGCGAATGCCACACTACCATCGGCGCTACCGCGTTTCACTTCTGAGTTCGGCATGGGATCAGGTGGTTCCACGGCGCTATGGCCGCCAGGCAAATTNTGTAAGTCGCTGACCCATTATACAAAAGGTACGCAGTCACCCCGAAGGGCTCCCACTGCTTGTACGTACACGGTTTCAGGTTCTATTTCACTCCCCTCACAGGGGTTCTTTTCGCCTTTCCCTCACGGTACTGGTTCACTATCGGTCAGTCAGGAGTATTTAGCCTTGGAGGATGGTCCCCCCATATTCAGACAGGATGTCACGTGTCCCGCCCTACTCGATTTCACTTCAAGGTTGTTTTCGTGTACGGGGCTATCACCCTGTATCGCCGGCCTTTCCAGGACCGTTCCACTAACTTCCAAGATGCTTAAGGGCTAATCCCCGTTCGCTCGCCGCTACTGAGGGAATCTCGGTTGATTTCTTTTCCTCGGGGTACTTAGATGTTTCAGTTCTCCCGGTTCGCCTCTGTTACCTATGTATTCAGTAACAGATANGCTGACCCATTATACAAAAGGTACGCAGTCACCCCGAAGGGCTCCCACTGCTTGTACGTACACGGTTTCAGGTTCTATTTCACTCCCCTCACAGGGGTTCTTTTCGCCTTTCCCTCACGGTACTGGTTCACTATCGGTCAGTCAGGAGTATTTAGCCTTGGAGGATGGTCCCCCCATATTCAGACAGGATGTCACGTGTCCCGCCCTACTCGATTTCACTTCAAGGTCGTTTTCATGTACGGGGCTATCACCCTGTATCGCTGGCCTTTCCAGGACCATTCCACTAACTTCCAAGAAACTTAAGGGCTAATCCCCGTTCGCTCGCCGCTACTGAGGGAATCTCGGTTGATTTCTTTTCCTCGGGGTACTTAGATGTTTCAGTTCTCCCGGTTCGCCTCTGTTACCTATGTATTCAGTAACAGATAAACACTTCTTGGGTGTTGTATGGTTAAGCCTCACGGGTAATTAGTATGGGTTAGCTCAACACATCACTGCGCTTACACACCCCACCTATCAACGTTGTGGTCTCCAACGGCCCTTTAGGACCCTCAAGGGGTCAGGGATGACTCATCTCAGGGCTCGCTTCCCGCTTAGATGCTTTCAGCGGTTATCGATTCCGAACTTAGCTACCGGGCAGTGCCACTGGCGTGACAACCCGAACACCAGAGGTTCGTTCACTCCGGTCCTCTCGTACTAGGAGCAACTCCCTTCAATCATCCAACGCCCACGGCAGATAGGGACCGAACTGTCTCACGACGTTCTGAACCCAGCTCGCGTACCACTTTAAATGGCGAACAGCCATACCCTTGGGACCGACTTCAGCCCCAGGATGTGATGAGCCGACATCGAGGTGCCAAACACCGCCGTCGATATGAACTCTTGGGCGGTATCAGCCTGTTATCCCCGGAGTACCTTTTATCCGTTGAGCGATGGCCCTTCCATTCAGAACCACC
>NZ_CAWRFG010000001.1:0-67500 GCF_963900955.1 Aeromonas sp. 9A | reverse complement strand
TGCTAAGAAATCGTCTTGGTCACTTCACCAGACATTGAAAATCAACAAAATTGTTTGATGTTCGATGCTGTGAGTGCCCACACAGATTGCTTGATTCAAATTGTTAAAGAGCGTCACGCTTGTCGCGTTGAGGAGGCGCATATTACACTCCTCACTTCGAAAGTCAAGCGGTTGTTTTCGCTTTTCTTTCGGCGCCGGCTTCGCGAGGAAGCTGGCTCATCAGGTTGGCGTGTTCCGCCGTGCTGGTAGGGGCGCATTATAGGGAGCAGGATCACGATGACAAGGCTTTTTTTGAAGAAAGTCACGGAAACTTCAAATTATCCAATTAGAAACAGCTTACTCAGTGTATATATACAGTGTTATCCACAACCTGATGATTTCAGTCCTGTTTTATCGTCATTTAAGTGCGCCTTCCCCCATTGGGGAATGCCATACTGGAACGGATAATGTGTCCCAAGTGGTCCATGGTAGCGCCCGGCTGGAAAGCTGGTTACCATGGAGGTGAATAGAGTGTTGCACCTTTTTTGCTTTCATTTACAAAAGGTCTTTAAAGATGAATTTATCCAAGTTTCCCGTTTATGTGCAGGCTGCCATCCTTGCCCTGGTGTTGGCGCTGGTTGGTTATCTGGTTGCCCAGGCTCTGCAGTTTTCTTTGAAAGCCGAAGTGATTTTTGCTGTGGGTCTGGCCATCGGTGGTTTCATCGTGCCGCTGTTCCTTAAACGGACACCTGCCGCAGCAGGCGAGCTGGCCTCCGGCCAAGAGACTTGCACCTTATATGTAGGCAACCTGCCGTATCGCGCCAACGAGATTGCCGTGCGCGAACTGTTTGCCGAACAGGGACAGGTGATCTCTGTCCGTCTGATGAAGGACAAGGCCACCGGCAAACGCAGAGGGTTTGGTTTTGTGGAGATGCCAGCCGCCGATGCCGCCAAGGCCATCGCCGTGCTCAATGACAAGGAGTATCAGCAGCGTACCCTCAAGGTACGTGAAGCCAACGACAAGCGGGATAAAGATGAGAGAGAAGGCAGCGAAGTCGATGCCTGATCCCCTGGCGGTCACGAGTTAGTACCGCACCTCTTCGAGTGATGACAGCCCCCAAGCTTGCAAGGGGGCTGTCAATTTTTGGGCTTGTGCATCCAGTCGGGTGCAATATGCCCTGGCCTGCACCACGGCTTGTGAAGGCCGCTCAGCCACGGTAGCCAATAGATGTGTCACCCGTCTTGCTACAGCGCTCCCTGAATCCACCAGCTGACATCCTGGCATCAATTGCCGGATCTCGTCATTGAGCAACGGGAAGTGGGTGCAACCCAGCACCAGGGTATCCGGCCTTTCCTCTCCTTCCATCCAGTCCATCAGCACCTCCTGCAACAGCGCCATGTTTACCGGCCGTCCCGCCAGCTTGTGCTCGGCTTCGATCACCAGTTCAGTCGCACCCTTGAGCAACACCCGCTTGCCCGGGGCAAACTGGGTAATGAGGTGATGAGTATATTCACGGCTGACGGTGCCCGGGGTCGCCAGCAGGCCGATACACCCATTGCGGGTCAGGGCTGCAGCCGGTTTGATGGCAGGCACCACGCCGACAACTGGAATGGTCAGGGCGGCACGCAAGGATGGCAGGGCTATGGTGCTGGCCGTGTTGCAGGCAATCACCACCAGATCGATGGCATGCTCGGCCACCATGTGACTGACCAGACGGGTGCAGGCAGCAATCAACGCTGACTCGCTCAGCTCACCATAGGGGAAGTTGGCATTGTCAAAACAATAAAAGTAGTTGTATGCCGGCAGCGCACGGCGGATCTCGCGATAGATGGTCAAGCCACCCATGCCGGAGTCGAACACTAGAATATTGGCCACCTGACCTCCCCCTTTGGTGCAAGGCAGCGATCATACTCCCGCCTGCCGCCAATAGAAAAGGCCCTGCCAATGGCAGGGCCCCTCATTTATACAATCACGGTCGAGATCAGAGTGAGTAGTCGACCGTCACGTAATAGGCACGCTCGTCGGCCGGGTAGCCCACCGCAGTCTGGTACTCCTTGTCCAGCAGGTTGTTGATCTTGCCGGAAACCTTCCAGGAAGGCGCGACCTGATAACCCACTGCCAGGTTCCAGACACTGTAGCCACCCAGCTGGGTCGTGTTGGCCGCATCACCATAGCGCTCGCCCTGATAGATCCAGCTCAGGGAGCCATCGAGCTGCTGCCACTGTGCCTGGGTCACCCACTTGGCGCCCTTGCGGGAGATCAGCTGCAGCTGTTTGTCGGTCACCTTGTCCTTGGGATCCTTGTACTCGGCAGAGACCCGGTGGCTCAGCCAGCCGGTGTCAAATTCCCCTTCCAGCTCGATACCCTCGATCCGCGCCTTGCCAACGTTTTGAGGGCTCCAGAGGCTGTTGGAATCACTTGGATTAGTGGGTGCCCACTGGATCATCTGCTCGAAGTCGTTGCGATAACCGGTCACACGCCACTCGACGCCGGCAGTCTGGCCATCGAGCATCAGCTCACGGCTCTTCGACTCTTCCGGCTTCAAGTCAGGGTTGCCTGAGCTCGGGTAGTAGAGGTCATTAAAGGAGGGGGCGCGGAAGCCAGTGCCGTAACGGGCACTGAGGCGATAATCCTCCGCAAAGCGCCAACCAGCCCCGGTCTGCCAGGTGTTGTGACGACCAAACTGTTTGTTGTCGTCACTGCGACCGCTCAGCTCAGCCTGCCACGTCTGGTTGTCAAACTGGGCCAGAGCATAGAGCCCGGTGTTGTCACGCTCGTCGGCATCGCTCGGGAAGGCGGTACCGGAGGAGCGGGAACTAGCATCCAGCATGTCGCGCTGCCAGTCGGCGCCGCCACCCAGGGTCCAGTTCTCGTCCAGCTTGACGTTGTTGACCCAGTTCAGGGTGTACTGACGGGTATAGATTCGGTCAGTGGCCTGATCGCGGCCGCTGCTGTCCGGGTAGTCGTAGGCATCCTGTTTGGAGAAGGCGCCGCGCAGTTCGCTCAGGTAACGCTCGTCGTGATAACGAGACCCCAGCTGGTAGCTCTGATTCTCGGTCCAGGTTTCGTTGCGCTGATGGTAGGCCGGGCCCCAGGCAGAAGCGGCGGACGATCGGTCGTACTGGGCAATGTTGCGGAACCAGCGGGTCGTGCCGAACAGATCCCAGTTGCCGGTCAGCGCATGCTGATAGTCCAGCATGGCGTTATAGCCCCGGTGACCGTGCTTGTCGCCATCGTTCACCCCTGCGATGGGGTGGACGTTGTAGCCGGTCTCGTCATCGAAGCCCCCGGCAACCTTGAGCTGGCCAGCTTCGCCGATCTGGCTGGCGCTGCTGAAGGCGGCCTGGCGCTGTTTGTGAGAGCCGGCACCGACATTGAATTTGTGCTTGTTGGTCGCAGGATCGGGACGGGTGATGATGTTGATCACCCCGCCGATGGCATCCGAACCATAGATAGTGGCACGCGCACCGCGGATATATTCGATGCGCTCCACCTGGTTGAGCGGCAGGTTGTTGAGCTCCGTCATCCCGGCGGTCAGGGAGGCGCTACGCACCCCGTCCACCAGCACCAGGGTCTGGGAAGAGGTACCGCCACGCACCCGCAGCGAGCTAAGCTGGCCACGGCCGCCATTGCTCACCACTTCCACGCCGGGCAGGGTCTTGACCACATCGGTCACGGTCTGGGCTTGCAGACGGTCGATCTCGTCCCGGGTCACTACATTGACCGGGGCAAGTACGCTGGAGGCAGGTTGGGCTACGCGGGTTGCGGTCACCACCATGGTAGGATTGACGGGGATGGTCGTCTGGGCGAAGGCCGCCGTTGGCAACAGGGCAGCCACCAATAATTTCTTGGACATGAGAGATCCTTAAGTTCGCGTAAGCATCTACTTCGTGGCCGGTTTCTCTCGGCCCGAAATACGAACTTTGGCAGGTCTTCGGGCTGGGGGGCTGATGGCCTACGGCGACGGCTTCCCACCTGACGGCAGTGCCCTGATGTCGCTTCGTTCCCCCTTACCGCTGCGCGCCAGCTCCGGATTTTCACCGGATTCCCTATTAAGCATGATGCGCCAAAGCGGAGGGGATTATAGGCAGAGCCAGATTGGATGTATAGCCATCCAGATTTCTATTTCTGCTTTTCCAGCTCTACCAGTCGCTGCCTGGCTCCCTCCATCACCGCCTGTACACCGGGATGGGAGAGGTGACGGCCAGCAGAGACCAGATAATAGGAGAGCGTGACCTCGGGCAAGGTGGCAATCCGCTCGACACCATAGAGGCGCTCAATCTCGTCACGCATCGCAAGGGGGGCGGGAAAGATCCCCATGCCCGCCTTGCCGAACGACTTCATCAGGGTCGAGTCGTCAAACTGGCCGACCAGATGGGGATGTATGCCCTGCTGGCGATACCAGGCCAGCAGCCGATCATGGGTCGCCGACTTCTCGCCGGGGATAAGCAGCGGCAGCCCTTCCAAAGAGGCGGGAAACCCCGAACGGGCACGAGCCGCCAGCGCCGGACTTGCAAACAGTGCCAGCGGGCTGCGTCCCAGTTCATGGTTGTAGCCACGTACGCCACTATCTGGTGGCAGTGGGCGATCGATCAGCACCATATCCAGCTTGTGTCTGGCCAGCTCGCTGAATAGCTGCTCGGCCCGCTCTTCATGGCAGATCAACCGCACCGGCGTCGCCAGCGCCATGGCCGGTGCCAGCAGCTCAAACGCCAGGGTGCGAGGCACCGAGTCGGCAATCCCCACCTGCATGGTCAGCTCCTGGCTGGCGTGGCGCAGGGTGTGTTCCAGCTCGGCCCCCAGCGAAAAGATGGCGCCGGCCTGCTCAAGTGCCTGGCGCCCCGCAGCCGTCAAGACGAGCCGCCTCCCCTCCCGGCTGAACAGCGCCACCCCGAGAGACAGCTCCAGCTCCGCGACCTGACCACTGATGGTTTGCGGAGTGAGATGAAGCTGTTCGGCGGCCCGTGTCACGCTGCCGCTGCGCGCCACATGCCAGAAGTAATAGAGTTGTTTGTAGTTGAGCATCCGGGTTCCTATCAGTTTTTGCCGAACAATCATCAATCAAAATCTGATTTTATCGAAGCATCATGCACTCTAGCATGCAAGCACCCTGTGAATTGCCTCCTGCGACCCCTCATGCTGGATGTTGTTGTACTCTTTTTCCTGTTTGGCCTGCTGGCCGGTCTGGTGCGATCCGAGCTCAAGTTGCCCCCCGCACTCTATGACACCCTCTCCCTCTTCCTGCTGCTGGCCATCGGCCTCAAAGGCGGTGTGGGCCTGGCCCAGCAATCCTTGTTGCCACTGCTGCCACAACTCGCCCTGGTGATACTGCTCGGTGTGGTGCAAACCCTGGCAGGCTTTGCCCTGTTGCGCATAAAGATGAACCGGATCGATGCCGCTGCCACCGCAGCCCACTACGGCTCGGTCAGCGTTGCGACCTTTGCGGTCGGGGTAAACTGGCTCACCGAGCGCGGCATCAGCTTCGAATCCCAGCTATCCATCTTCCTGGCTGTGATGGAAATCCCGGCCATCCTGGTGGGCATAATGCTGGCGCGCGGGGTGAGCCGCCAGACCCGCTGGCGCATGCTGGCCCATGAAACTTTCCTCGGCAAGGGGGTGACTCTGCTGCTCGGTGGCATGGCCATCGGCTATCTGGCCGGGCCGCAAGGCATAGCCCCCCTCAAACCCCTTTTTGTGGATCTGTTCAAAGGAGCGCTCGCCCTGTTCCTGCTTGAGATGGGTTTGATAGTGGCACGCCAGTGCCAGGATCTGCGCCGCCATGGCCTGTTTCTGCTCGGCTTCGCCCTGCTGATGCCGCTCGCCTCGGCAGGACTGGGGTTGACGGTCGGCAAGCTGATGGGGCTCTCCCTTGGCGGACTCACCCTGCTGGCCACCCTGGCGGCCAGCGCCTCCTATATTGCCGTGCCAGCGACCTTGCGCATCGCCGTGCCCCAGGCCAACCCGGGGTTGTCCCTCAGCGCCGTGCTGGGCGTAACCTTCCCCTTCAACATCATGCTGGGGATCCCGCTCTACCACAGCTGGGCCCGCCACTTCACGGAGTAGCCATCATGCAGACCGAGACCCGTACCCTGCTGACCGTCATCACGGAAGCAAATCTGGAACCCACCCTGCTGCGCACCCTGACCCGGGAAGGGCTGCGGGGCTACACCATCACGGATGCACGCGGACGAGGCGATCACGGCGAGCGCAACGCCAGCTGGAGCGAGAGCGCCAACATCAGGCTGGAGGCGATTTGCAGCCGCGAGCAGGCGGAACGACTACTCGCCCACCTGCAGAGTCGCTACTACCCCGACTACGCCATGATCGCTTTTCTGCAATCGGTCGAAATCGTGCGACCCGAGAAATTCTGAGCCGGCTTGCCGGCTCTTTTTGTTTACCGAAAGCAAACGTTTAACAGCAAGGAACCAGACAAATGAACACCCCTCCCCTGATCGGCCTAGTAATGGGCTCCGACTCCGACTGGCCCGTGCTGCAGGCGGCAGCCCGCATCCTCAAGGAACACGGCGTGCCCTACGAAGCGCGGGTGGTCTCGGCCCACCGCACCCCGGACCTGCTGTTCGAGTATGCCGCCAGCGCCCGCGACCGCGGCCTGCGGGCCATCATCGCCGGAGCCGGTGGCGCCGCCCATCTGCCGGGCATGGTCGCCGCCAAGACCACTGTGCCCGTACTGGGGGTCCCCATCCCCTCGCGCCACCTCAAGGGGATGGACTCCCTGCTCTCCATAGTGCAGATGCCCAAGGGGGTGCCGGTCGCCACCTTCGCCATCGGCGAGGCGGGGGCCGCCAACGCCGCCCTGTTCGCGGTCTCATTGCTGTCAGTCACCCTGGATGGCGATGCCCCCCGCTACCAGCAACAGCTCGACGACTTCCGCGCCAACGAGCGTGACCGGGTGCTGGCGCTGCAACTGGAGGACCCGGCATGATACTGCCACCCGCCACCCTGGGCATGCTCGGCGGTGGCCAGCTTGGCCGCTACTTCGTGATGGCCGCCCACCGCCTCGGCTACAAGGTGGTGGTGCTGGATCCCGACCCCGCCAGCATCGCCGGTGCCGCAGCCGATCACCATATTGTCGCCCCCTATGACGACCAGGCAGCCCTGCACGATCTGGCCAGCCGCTGCGCCGCCATCAGCTGCGAATTCGAGAACGTGCCCGCCGCCACTCTCGCCCTGCTGGAAAAACAAAAACCGGTGCGGCCAGCCGCCAGCGCGGTGCGCATCTGTCAGGATAGGCGCGAGGAGAAGGCCTTTCTGCGCGGGGCTGACATCCCGGTCGCCCCCCACCTGACTCTGCTGCCGGATGAGTCACTACCCCCTCTGGGTGCGGAGCTGTTCCCCGCCATCCTCAAGACCGCCCGCGAGGGATACGACGGCAAAGGCCAGTGGACGATTTCCGACCCCAGCGCCTTGCAGGCGGCCTTGACCGCCAGCGGCGTACCTTGCGTACTGGAAAAACGCCTGCCGCTGGAGGGGGAGTTTGCCCTCACCCTGGCCCGCAGCCCGAGCGGTGCCATCAGCGCCCTGCCTCTGGTGCAGAACTGGCACAGTGGCGGCATTCTCGATCAAACCCGCTCCCCGGCAAATGTCCCTGCGCTGGAGGCTGAGGCGAAAGATATCGCCGAGCGGCTGATCGCGGTGCTCGACTACGTCGGCGTGCTGACGGTGGAGTTTTTTCTGGTGGAAGGGCGGCTGTTGGTCAACGAGATGGCGCCCCGCCCCCACAACTCGGGTCACCCCAGCCTCGACAATGCCGAGTGCAGCCAGTTCGAGTTGCAGGTGCGCGCCCTGTGCGATCTCCCCTTGCCCGAGAAAGCCGAAGTGCGGCCCGCCATCCTGCTCAATCTGCTCGGGGATCTCTGGCACGGGGGCACACCAGACTGGGAAGGGGTGCTGGCCCTGCCCGGAGTACACCTGCATCTCTATGGCAAGGGCGAGGCTCGCCCCAGCCGCAAGATGGGTCATGTCACCATCACAGGCCGTGACTGGCCCACGGTGGAGGATACTAGCCGCCATGTGCGCAGCCTGCTGGGGCTGCCCCCACGCTGAGCTGCACTCCCTTGAATGCAAAAACCCGGGCCAAGCCCGGGTCTTCTTTTTCATGCTGTCATCACAATGGAATAAGGGATCAGGCCCTGTCGACAGATACCGCGACAGGGGCCGGCAAGCGGATGGTCAGGGAGAGCACCAGGGCCACCACCATCAGCACCAGGATCAGGTTGAAGGTCGCCATGAAGCCGCCGAACAAGGAGGCCACGATGGAGCCTATGATGCTGCCCAGACCAAAGCCCAGATAGATGACGCCATAGTTCTTGGTCAGGTTGTTGAGACCGAAGAAGTCGCTCACCAGGGAGGGGTAGACTGTGATGGTACCGCCGAAGCTGAAGGCCACGCAGGCCACCGCCACGAAGAAGAGGTTGGCATTGAGCGGCACGAACAGCAGCAATCCCATGCCACCGAGGGTGATCAGCTGGGCTATGGTGATAACCCGGATGCGGGACATCTTGTCAGACAGAATGCCCAGCACCAGTCGACCACCCAGGTTGGCCATGGCGATCACCGCAACCGCATTGGCAGCCACCGCAGTCGACAGACCCACCATGTTCTCGCCGATATCCTTGGCCACGCCGATGACGTAGAGGCCGCTCATGCAGGCGGTGAGGAACATCAGCGCCAGCATCCAGTACTGCGGCTTGCGCATCGCCTCGGCCAGGGTGAAATCACGGCTCTCGGTTTGCTGCGCCGAAGCGGCCTGCTTGGGTGCATCCTTCATCAGCATTCCGCCAACCAGCACCATGGACATGGCGATCAGCCCCCACAGCTGGAAGGTCGCTTCCAGGCCGTTGTTGGAGAGCAGCAGCAGGTTGATGTACTTGAAGCCGAGGCTGCCCAGGCCATAGGCACCGATGGAGCAGGCGGAGATAAGCCCCTTGCGCTCCGGGAACCACTTCACGCAGTTGGAGAGCGTCATCAGGTAGCCGGTACCGTCGGCAAACCCCACAAGAATACCGGCGCAGAGGTAGAGCATGGCCAGATTGCTGGCGTGGGCGGTGAGGAAGAAGCCGATACCGAGCAGCACGCCGGCCCCCAGGGTGACATTGCGCACCCCGAACCGCTCCTGCAACTTGCCCGCCATGGAAGAGGCGACCGCCAGCGACAGGCTGAGCAGACCGAAGGCAAACGCCACCTGGCTGACCGGCTCGTCCAGCTTGTCGGAGAGCTGGGCGTTGAACAGGCTCCAGGTGTAGACGGAACCCAGCGCAAACTGGGTAATGATGGTACCTATCAGGGTCAGATAGCGGGTGCGGTTCATCTCTTTGGTCATGATGCGTCTCGGTCGATGGCCTTAAGGAAATTGAGGCCACTATAGGCAAGACGCAGCTCGCACCGACCGATTAAGGCATGAAATGCAGATCGGCAGGAATGAATGACAATCAGAGCCGCATCAGCTGACGGAACGCCTTGATGTTGCTGCGACTGACCGGCACCTCGAACGGCAGATCATGGAGCCGGATGAGATAGGTACTGTTGAACCATGGCACTATCTCGCGGATCTTGTTGATGTTGACGCAGTAGGAGCGGTGACAGCGGAAGAAGCCCTCCGCCGGCAGCCGGCTGACAAACTCGCTGATGGTCATGGTCATCACGTAGCGATCGGTGCGGGTATAGACATAGGTCAGCTTCTCGTCCGCTTCCGCGTAGTAGATCTGCTCGCAGGGGGTGACTATGATGCGCTCCCCCTTCACCAGATTGACGGTGCGATTCTGCGGGCTGCTCCCCTCGACACCCTGCATCGGCTGAGACTTGCCCGCCAGCTCGAGCTTTTGCAGCAGATTGATGATGCGCGGCTCGTTGTAGGGCTTGAGGATATAGTCGAACGCCTCCAGCTCGAACGCTTCCACCGCAAACTCCTTGTAGGCGGTGACGAAGACGATGTGGGGCGGATGGCTCGACTTGTGCAGGTTCTTGGCCAGCAGCAGGCCATCGATGGAGGGGATCTGGATATCCAGAAACACCACGTCCACCTCGTGATCCTGCAGGTATTTGAAGGCCTCCAGCCCGTCATCGAAACTCGCCACTATCTCAATCTGGCTGTGCTGGCCCACCAGATAGGCCAACTCCTCCCGGGCCAGATATTCATCTTCGACAATAATGGCTTTCAACATGGCATCGCCTCCTGATCCGGCAGATAGAAACAGACTTCGGTACCCGGTTCCAGCCGCCTTAGCTGCAGGCCGTCACCGTACAACAGCTTGACCCGCTGATGAACGTTCATCAGGCCTATGCTGCGGCTCTCCACCCGACCGGCGGCCACGCCATCGATCACCGCCTGACTGATGCCGTAACCGGTATCGCGCACAGCCACCCGAATGCCACCCGCCAGCTGTTTCACCTCGATGGTGACCCGGCCCGGGGCGCTGCGGGGCTGGATGCCGTGCAGAATGGCGTTTTCCACCAGCGGCTGCAACAGCAGGCTCGGTACCTGGATGTGCACATCGTCCACCTCGAACACCACCTCCAGTTTGTCGCCGAAGCGGGCCTGCTCGATGGCGATGTAATCGCGCACCTGCTGCAGCTCCTCCTGAATGTCGATGAGCTCGTCCCCCTTGTTGAGGTTGTAGCGCAGATAGTCCGCCAGATTGGCAATGAGCTGGCGCGCCTGCTGGGGGCGAATGCGGATCAAGGATGAGATGGCGTTGAGGGCATTGAACAGGAAGTGCGGGTTGATCTTGCTCTGCAGGGCGGTGAACTCCGCCTTGCGGGTCATCTCTTTCAACTGCTCGATGCGCGACACCTCCATCTGGGTGGAGATGAGCTGGGAGAGGCCCACCGCCATCTCTCGCAGAGAACTGGTAATGCTGTGGGTGCGGCGATAGTAGATCTTGAGGGTGCCGCTGACGGCGCCGTTTTCCCGCAGCGGAATGATGATGACAGAGTGAAAATCGGAAAGGTGATACTGGCGCAGATCGTTGTTGATGATGATCTGGTCCAGCAGCACGGCCCGCTGGGTCATGTCGCTGATGGCGTGGTGCTCGTCCAGCGCGTAGTAATCCTTACCCACCCCCACGTAGGCCAGCACGTCGCGGGTATCTGTGATGGCTACCGCATCGGCATGGATCTCATTGCAGATGACGCCGCACACCTGGCCAAGGGAGTGGCGATCGACCTTCTGGAAGAAGGGCAGCGTCTTGTTGGCGATATCCAGCGCCAGCTTGGCCTGCTTGGCGGCAATCAGCTCCTTCTCGTCATCCAGATCCTGCACCAGCTTGATGATGAGGCCGATACAGAGTGCCCCGGCGATCATCGGATAGGCGATGTGGCTGACGATCTCCACCCCCACCTCATGGGGTTCGGTCAACAGCCAGATCAGCAACATGGTCAGCCCCTCGCACAACATGCCCGCCAGTATGCCGTAGAGCCAGAGTCGCGACTTGCGGCAGCGCAGGTGCAACCAGGTGGCGAGCAGACCGGCAATGATGCTGGCGATGAGACAGGGGATCGAGGTGTGACCATACATGTCGATGAGGTAGCGGTGCAGGCCCGAGATGACTCCGGCCGGAATGCCGACCCAGGGGCCGAACAGGATACCACCCGAAATGATGGCGATGATCCGCACGTTGATCAGCGCCCCCTCCACCGGAATGCCGGTATAGGTACTGAACACGGCGAACAGGCCGAAGATGGAGGCGACCAGCACCAGCTCGGCCGGGGTGTGATCACGCTTCTGGAACAGCCGCTGGAACGGTCTTGTACGGGTCAGAAAGAACAGGGTCATCAGCATCAGCGCCGCCCGTTCAAACACCGCCAACAACATCATCTGATTTTCGAGCAAAACAGGGATCCCGTATCAATGAAGAAGATATGCACCAAGGCGCGGGATCATACCCCGTATCCAGTGTCAGCTCATTTCGAATAACTGGATCCATACTAAGCTTCTCGGTTGGAGGGCCGATAAATAAACACTCCTGCCAACGGGAGTAACTTCTATATCCAGGAGAGGATCATATGTCTCAGAAAGGAATTCTGGTGGCGTTACTGCTTGGGTGCTGTGGTTCAGCCGCACAGGCCGATACCCAAACCCGTCAGCTCAACTTGCCGGCCATTGCCAGTAAAGATACCAGGATGGAAATAGCGCTCACCCATCCAGGCCTTCAACCCGTCAATTCAAATCAGGCGCGGCATCCCACCCATACCCTGGCTGCCAATATCAGCAGTCCGGATTTCAATACCACCTATCAGCTGCAAGCCCGCAAGCTATATGGCCGCCTGCCACAAGAGGCCGGTACTGATATACAGCTGACAATCAATGGGCAGCTGTTGCCAGCCAATCACCCACTGATACTGGAACAAGC
Organism: Aeromonas sp. 9A; assembly: GCF_963900955.1. Lineage (NCBI taxonomy): Bacteria > Pseudomonadati > Pseudomonadota > Gammaproteobacteria > Aeromonadales > Aeromonadaceae > Aeromonas > Aeromonas sp. 9A. Next base: position 55,152 of record NZ_CAWRFG010000001.1, on the reverse strand, counting down.
CACCCACTACTATCTTGGCTATGAGGCTGCCTCAGTCCGGCCAAACCAGATTGGTGAGGCCGCCTATGAATTGATGGTGTATTGGCATGACTGAAAATTGTAAAGGCATGCTTGTCATGCCTTTATCCTTACTCAGCCTCCTGAAGCTGCACAATTGCCAACCTGACCACCTCATAGCTTCGTTGCAAACGTTCCAACGCCAAGGGTAAAGCCAATGAATCCAGCTCATCGGACTCAGCCTCGCCGCAGGCCTTAACCAGTTGTGAGGCCCCCATGATTCTGGCGCCACCTTTCAAGCGATGAACATAATCCAGAAACTGTGGCACATCTTGCACATCAGCGGCTTGTTCTAATCCCAGGAGATCGTCATGGCTGGCACTGATAAATGCTGTCAGTAGAGGCATTATCAATGCAGGTTGATTGCCAGTCAGAGGCCCGAGACAATGTTTGATTTCCTGCATGCAAGTTGCAATATCTGCTTGCTCTTCACGCTGCATGTATCTATGTAAGCAATGACCGAGTTCTTCCAACCCAACTGGTTTGAACAAGCAGTCATCCATACCAGCAAGATAGCCCTCACTCACCTGCTCCTGACGAGCATCAGCCGTCAAACCTAGAATCACACAACGCCGTATCCCATTGTGGTGTTCCCGCGCCCGATACTGACGAGTAAACTCAAACCCGTTCATACCTGGCATGTTGAAGTCGGTGATGATGACATCAAACGGGTATTTAGCAGAAAGTCTCAATGCCTGATCACCTGACTCGACCGCTTGGGCTTCATGCCCCAAATAGGCCAGTTGCTGGCTGATCAGCAACCGATTGGTGGGGTGATCATCCACAACCATTACCTGCAACCGCCGATCGCTTCTTGTTGTGTTGCCAAGTTCAGCTGACGGAACTAGCTCCACAGCATCAGTCAGAGGGAGTTTCATTTCTATCAAGACACTAGTACCACGACCCGGCTCGCTCTCAAGCAACAGTGACCCACCCATCAATTCACAGAGAGAACGGCTGATCATCAGCCCCAGACCAGTACCTGACTGCTCGATATGTTTGGGCTGACTGGCCTGATAGAAGGGATGGAACAACTTTTCTTGCTCCATCGGATCTATTCCTATCCCGGTATCTCTGACAGCCAGTTGCAAGGTGCACCAACCGTCACTAATCCGTGACAATAATTCCACCCGAACCGATCCTTTGTCCGTGTACTTGATGGCATTGCTGATCAAATTGGAGACAACCTGCTTGTAGCAGAGTCCATCTATCTGAACCCAGTGTGACGCACCCACAACCAGCTCCAGTTGCAGGTTCTTCTGTCTGGCCAAGGCATTGAAGACGGTAACGACCGATTCGGTCAAGGCCACAATATCATGAGGTTCTGGTACCAGCTCGAGCCGACCCGACTCTATTTTGGAGATGTCGAGAATGTCGCCGATCAGGGATAGCAGATCTGCTGCCGAACCATGTGCGATAGAGAGCGAGGCCTTATCCTCCTCATGCAGACGATCTCGCCTCAGGGTCAGTTCCAGCAAGCCGATGATGGCATTCATGGGGGTACGAATTTCATGGCTCATGGTGGCCAAAAATGTCGACTTGGCACGATTGGCCTCTTGCGCCTCCTGGCTTGCCACGGCCAGTTCGTCAAGCAGACGCAAACGCTCGCTTACATCGATCCAGCCGCCAATTCCACCCTGTACCTTGCCATCCCGATCGAAATAAGGCTGAACCCAGTGATAGACATCCACCTCCCCTCTTGCCATAACCAGACGATGATCACCCTCTTGCACCCTCCGCTCTTCGCAAGCAACAACAAGCTCGGTAAACAAGGGTGCAAGAAAAGGCCATCGTTCACGATCCGAATCCAAGTTGCCCCCCAACAGATTGTCTTTGGGTTCACCAAAGAAACTCGCATAACTGCTATTGCAAAGGATCAGTTGCCCAGACTGATCCCTGGCATAAATAGGATGAGGTGTACCATCCACCAGGTCTTCAATAAACTTGAGTTGAGCATTCAACGCCTCCTCCGCGAGTCGGCGTTCACGCATCTGTTTGCGCAGGGATAGGCCCCACAAGCTGACCCAGATGGTCAGCAACAGGATCAGCGAAATGAAGATCCCAAACTCCCGAACAAACTCCTGCCAAGTGATGGCCTCTTTCTGAGGACTGACACGCCAGCGGTTGGAGAGCCCTTCCAACTCATCTGGGGGTATGGTTGCCACCACCTTGTCGAGAATATTACGCAGCATTTGGTTTTCATAAGAAACAACAAATGAAGCACCAATAGGAACTGACTCAAACAATTCGCCTGTGATAAGCAAGCTATCGGGAAACTTGCTATTGATGTAATACTTGGCAACCCGTAGAGGTACTATGGCTACATCGCATACCCCCGTTGCGACACAGCGCAACGCGTCTTCAATGCGATCAAAGGAGCGAGTTGTCATTTTACCATATGCCTTATATATGGCTTGTGTAGCGATAAAACCTTTGACGATGGCCACAGTCCCAAACTTGATTAGACTCTCAGGCTCTGTCACCCCATGCTTCACGCCAACAACATAAGACAGAGGATCAAGCGCAAAAGCCCTGCCGAATAGATAGCGCTGCTTACGTTCTGCAGATGGACTCATTACCGCTGCATCCACGTTCCCATCATCCAGTAGCTGTAACATATGTTTGGGCGTCTTGACCGGTACAGCTTCTATTTCGACGTCTAGTTTTGCTCTCAGAACCTGAATGAGATCAGCAACCACACCATGCAAGGTACCATTGACATCAAGAAAACTCAGCGGTGGTACGCCGCTGTTAACAGCGATCCGGATTGTCCTCTTCTGCCCCAGCCATACCCACTGACTACGGGTCAGCCCGATCTTCTTGGCATCGATAGAGAGTCCCCCCCCGCTCCAACGCTTGGCTATTTCGTCACGCTTGCCATCCAATATCCTATGTAGAGCAACATCAATGATTTTCTTGAGACGCCGATTCTGTTTCTCCAGCGCGAATGAAAAACCATGAGTATCCACATACAAGGGCTTTAGTAGTTGAATGCTGTCTTGGTAAAATTTATTGACAATGAAATTCCCGGAAATCATATCCACCATGACGGCATCAACTTGGCCATATGATACGGCTGATATAGCACTGTATCGAGAAGGGTATGTTTTTATTTTCACATTTGGCAGGTAGCGTTTAATTGCAATAGCGGGCAAGTAATAACGCGGAACAGCTACCGTTTTTATATCCTGCTCTGGAACATGAATGCTTTTATATATAGCAGGATCATCGGCGATATATCTATTGGTTAATAATAGTTGCTGATCCTCCTCATAGGAGTTTGATGAGCTTAAGAGATCTATTTCTCCCCGCTTTAGCGCATCAATGGCTTCTGCCCGTGATGGAAGAGTTTTCACTACTATATCGATGTTCAGTAGATGGCTCAGCATACCAATCATGTCAGCAGTAATACCTTCATAGGCATCAGAGCGCAAGGTGATATCCAGAGGGGGATCATCTGGCTTTGGAACCCCAAGAATCAACTGGTCACGATTACGTAACCACAACCAGTCATCGGCATGCAAGGGAAGTGTCTGTTGCCCGAGAGACTCACTGTCGTTCCGTGCATAGACATGTAATAAATCATCTCCCAGCTCATGAGCAGAAGTGAAGAATGAGCAGAGGCAGACGAGCAATACCGGGAGTAGTTTCATTTTGCTCACATCAATTCTTGCCGCTTGGCGAGGCTGATCAGATCGATCATGTTGGTTACATTGAGCTTCTGCATCAAGCGAGTTTTGTAAGTACTTACCGTCTTCTCGCTCAGTAGCATGTGTTCCGCAATTTTCTTATTTGTATGGCCTTGGCATATATGCATGAGTACACTCATCTCACGATTTGAGAGGGAAGACAGCAGCCTATCCTTATCAAGTATAAAAGCATCTCTGGCACCAGTAATAACATCTCTAGGAAAACAAACCTGACCATTTTCTATCTGTGAAAGCATACTTTTTAATAGTGAAAGATCATCAAGCTTAGACATAAACCCATCAGCGTCGGCCTGCAGGCAACGTACCATGATATGATGAGTCGCCTGTGCAGAAAGAATTACAACCTTGATTCCTATATTCAAGGCCTTTATTCTTTTTATCACCTCTATGCCATCCAGCTTTGGGATGCCAATATCCAGAACAATAATATCAGGTTGATGCTTTTTAGCAGCAACGATGGCATCGACACCATTATCTACCTCAGCAACAATATGATGACCATCCTGTTCCAGCAAAATATTAACTGCCATTCGTATCGCAGGGTGATCATCAACTATTAATATTTTTGCCATATGCAACCTATCATTGAGTAATTTTATTTGGCGTATGATAACTATAATGTCACAACATCACCATACGATAGCCCTACGTTAATAACATGTTAATCAATTAAAAATCATTAACAGCAAAGTCCCTTGCCGATTATGTAAGAATGAATATTTCAGATAACTATCAACAAGTTAATAAATCCTCTTTGCGACCTGCCCACCCATTCTGCCGCTTACTCAAGCTCACCCAAACTCGGTGTCAACACCTTGACAAGGTAAGCAGTAAAACATCTAAAAAACAAATAGTTAAATGAAAAAATTTGATGCGGATAGCATTTACATTTTTATCTACCCGGAGTTGTACGTAACAAGCACCCTTTAGGATTTTTCCTACTCATAATTAAATCGATTCAAACAGGTCAAAAAGTTATCTTTATCGGCGTTCGGCAGGCCAGATTGACGTTAGTCCTAATGTTCTGCATCACCCTTGGCGAACGATGATTCGAGGGGGGGGGTAAACGAATACACCTCGGAAAAAACACGAGTGGCCTACTGCTGCTTTTAAAAATACATATGGAATACATCAACATGAAAAAGACTCTCATTGCACTGACTATCGTTGGCCTCGGCTTTACTACCGCCTCTTATGCTGCCGTACAAGCATCATCTACGGCGACTTGGAAAGCCACAGCGAAAAAAGATACCACCTCTGCACTGGTTGTCACCCCGCTCAACAGCCTCTCCTTCCAGTACGCCGAAGGGGTCAAGGGTTTCAATACCATCGACGGCCTGTTCGACGTCGCCATCAAGGGTGATCCCACTGCGACCGACTTTACCCTGAAGGCCAAGAAGCTGAATGGCACCCTGAATCACCTGAGTGGCAACTCCACCGTCGATGTCGGCGTACTGTGGGCCGGTGCACCCGTCAACACAACTACCTACTCGACTCTGATCGATACGGCAGCCGGCATTAACGGCGGGAACCTCTCCCCCATAGCCCAAGACTACGGCGCGGATGTGACTGCACAAGGTGCCTTCACCTTCATCATCGATAGCGCAACCAACGCAGGTACAGATGCAGCCTTTGACACCCTGCCAGACGGTCTGTGGAGCGGTGAAGTCAGCGTTGAGTTCGTTGCCAACTGGTCCTAATTGTTTCGGCAAAGGTAATCAGGGGCCCTTCCCATAAGGGCCCTTTATAGTTTCATGGAGGTCGCATGAACTTGAAAATACTAGTGGCATGGATGCTGTTTATTCCCGGAATCAGCCAGGCAATCAACGTCGGCTCGGTTACCACTTTTATTGATGCAGGCAACGAGGACGTTTCCAAGGAGATCGCGAATGAGAGCGATCAAGCCAGGCTGATCACCATATCTGTGTCTCGCATATCCTCACCGGAAGAGGGCGGACAGGAGATGCCGATGGAGATAGATGGTGAGCTGATGCTATCACCCAGCCGATTGATGCTCCCCGCAAATACCAAGAACAACGTGCGTTTCTTTTACAAGGGTCCACAGGATGGCAAGGAACGTTACTACCGCATTCGCTGGCTGGACACCGCCTTGTCGATGGACGAACAGCGCAATGAAAGCCGTCAGGCAGTCGCCACCACCTCTGCCCAGATAGGCACCATCCTAGTGGTTACCCCCCGCCAGCAGCAATTCGATTACACCCTGCAAGGTGGCATCCTGACCAATAAAGGAAATGCCTCATACCGGACCATTGCTTATGGCACTTGCCTGAAACAGAGCCAGGAGCAATGCAAGGAAACCTATTACGACCTGCCAGGCAAACAGCGCCACTTTAAAAAGGTCAACATCTCACACCAAAAGAGCCATATCGGTCTTTGGTTGGGTCAGGAATTCATCGTCGTCAAATAACGCGGCTGTTCTGTTACTGCCTTTATCATCCCTTGGAAGGAGTGCTGTGTTGTTTGGTCGGAATGTGAAGCCATGGTAAATGATGTGGATATGTTGATATGTTGAAAATAACCTGCCTGTTGCCAGCCGCATTGCTGATCATGATGTCAGCATCGGCCAGCGCATCGTCACCACTCAAAATTGCCAATATCATCATTCCTGCCAGCTTTGCCAGCGCACTTGCAGACGGCATTGCCGTGCCAGTCATGCTTCAATATCAAGATCAGGCACTATCGCTCGACACCACCACCGAAGAATCCATCGGCAACGCCACACTGATCTTGCAGAACGGCGCACTGCACCTGCTGAATCTGGACTTCAATCAGGGCAAAAGCGATGTGGCCCTGCGCAAGGAACTGGTGGATCTGTTGCAACAGAATCAGCTGCGCACCTTCTCCAGCGACGGGCGGCTGGTCATCAACGACAGCGCCACCATGCAGCTGGATCTGATCGCCATGCTGCTGACCATAAAGGTCACCAAGGCTGCCTTTGGCGAGAAGCAAGCCGACACCACAAAAGCTAGCCTGACGCCCTCCGTTGAAGCACTGACCAGCGTCAGCCGCTATAACGTCGGCTACTCCTTTGCCAACAGTCGTCAGGCGGGCAGCACCAGCACCAACTTCGCCCAGCTGAACACTCTGGTGGGGTACAGTGAACACCATCTGGACCTTGATGGTTCTCTCTACAATCTGGGGGAAACGAACCAGAGCGGCACCCTTTATCGCGCCATGTATGAGCGAGATATCGAGGATCGCCGTTTTGCGACCGGTATGGTATCGACCTGGGATCTCCAGACGCTAGGAGGGGTATCAGCCCTGAATGCAGGCCGGATCTACGGGATTTCTTACGGCAATCAGGCCCTCTCACGTATCGTCAATGAGAGCGAATCCACCACCCCGATCCAGGTCTTCATGCCCTCTGCAGGCGAGGTTCGGGTCTATCGGGATGGCAAACTGATCAGCCTGCAGAACTTTTCGATAGGCAACCACCGCATTGATACCAGCCGCTTCCCCTATGGCTCTTACAGCATCACGGTCGAGATCCATATCGATGGCCGGCTGACAGAATCCAGCAACCAGCGCGTCACCAAACTCGGCAACAGCCTGGGCTTCGATCAGGAGTGGGGCTGGCAATCCTGGGGCGGGCTGATGGAAATGAGCCTGGATGGTTCCCGCTCACCCCTGCTGGGGTTGTCATTGGCACGTACCTTCGAGACCACCAACCTGACCCTGACTGGGTATGGCTTCAAGGATGCCCTGGTCAGCGAGAGCAAAGCCAGCTGGCAACTGACCGACAGGGTAAGCACCCAGCTGCAGGGCATGCTAGCTTCGGACGCATCCTGGCGGATTTCGTCCAGCATAACAGCTCAGGTACATGACAACCTGTCGCTCTGGCTCAGCCAGGAGAAGCTCGACACAGGCAGCAAGCTGACCACAGCCACCATGGATCTCTATACCGCCGGCATCAACATCAACCTGGGGGGCTGGTATGACAAACTTGGGGTTCTCTCGTTCAACACCACTTATGACCGTGAGCAAGAGAGCGACCGCAGTTATGTCGATTATTATCAAGGCCTCTATACCGGTCGTTATGGTCAACTGGGGTTGCGTGCCAGCCTGCAGAGCAACAGCGCAGTCCTGAGCGGGTTCAACAACAAGAGCATAACGCTGGACTATTCGATCCCGTTCGACAACCTGTTTAGCCTGGGCATGAGCAGTAATAAGCAGGGCTACACCACAGCCAACCTCAGTTATCAGAAACGCATGGAAGGCTTCATCAATACGGCGTCCTTCAACACTGAAAAAGTCATCAACGGCATGGAAAACAGTAAACCATCCCTCTCCGGTACCCTGGGTTTTGAAAACAGCATGACGGGTGGCACCCTGACCTTGGGTCGCAGCTCGGGTGGCAATGTGAACGGCAACCTGATTGCGCGTGGTGCTGTCATCACCACAGGAGATGAGGTCCTGGCCTCCAGCCAGAACCGATCCGGCTCCGGCTTGCTGATCGACACCGGCATGGGCAGGGAGGGCAAGATGCTCGCCAAGATCAATGGCCAGGAGTACTCGCTCGAAGGCAGCAAGACCTTTGTCGCCCTCTCTCCCTTTCAGGAGTACGAAGTGGAGCTGCTCAACAGCAAGACCACCAAAGACAGCTATGACATCAATACTGGCAAGCAGCGCTACACCCTGTTTCCCGGTAACGTGGCCAGGCTGGATGCCGCCAGTTCGATCAAGGAGATGGTCACAGTCTTTGGCGTCATACGCGCCGAAGATGGCAGCGTGATCGCCAACGCCAGGATCGACAACCATATCGGCACCACAGTCACCAATGAGGCCGGCGAATTTTCGCTGGATGTGGACAAGGCCAATCCGGTATTGAGCTTCCAACATGGCAACGAATTCTGCGAAGCCGAACTGGATCTGGCGCAACAGAGTGGCGCCGTCTGGATGGGCGATGTGATCTGTCGTGGTCTGCCAACTTACGCCAGCATAGGAAAATACTGAAAATGAAAACAATGAGTAAGAAAATATTAATTGCCATGACTCTTTCTTTTAACATGAGCCCTTCATTCGCCGCATTAACGCCTATTGCTGAAGGCGCATCAGCAACAAATATTCTCTTCGTTGAAAACAACGTCGACACCAACGTTTTTGTTCAACCAATTACTAATCTTTCGCCCAGAATAACAGGGGGAAATAGTTGGACATCATTAAAAGGCACTCGACAAGTGAGTCTAGGTTACGGCAGTTTGGTAGGTGCTTGGGGCATACATCGTTATAACCTAGATATGTGGGATGATGGTCCGATTCGCTTTCCTTATATAACTCAGCGTTGCATACTCGGCTATGCAGATTGCGATAACGAAAGCCACGCACTTAATAGACCACAAGTCGTTGATGAAAAAGGGTTCTACGGTCTAATGGGGGCGGCAAGCGGTTGGACAAATGCAATATTAAGTCCGAGTTTTTACACATACTTACGGAATATGGAAGTAGGCTCTGTCCTCACTCGTACCGTGAATGCATGCTATACCAGAGTCATATATGATGCACTGGCTGGCGCTCGCTGCAAGGACCAAGCAAATGGATATTGGCGCAAGGGTGAGCAAAAACATACAAAGGTAGGCCACTTGCGGTTGTCGCCGAATAATATACTCAGTGAGCTGACCATCGACAGTAATGGTACCCCCGTAGTTCTACCAGGGTCACATGGCTGTGAGACTGCTAGAGTAAATAATATTGATGGTGCCATCTGTGCGTTTGTGAATTATGAACTACAATATAACAGTATCAACCTGTCGAGCGCCCGCATTAACCCAAAAATTAAAACAAGCCTATTGTCGACACGAATATCTTCAAGTGACTTACGCTTTAGCGTTAACAAAACATCATGGACAAATTATACAAGTGAGATGACGCTAGAAGCATTAAAGGGTTACAACACGATATATCTTTTTTTGTCACCCAGACTACTAAAAGCCATGACCGAATTAGATATTTCAAATATCTCAACACGAGATCTTATTGATTTTTCAATGCGCAACACCCTTGCCCCTGAGAGTGGCTATTATGAATTTGGTGCCAGCGCAGAGATTATTATAAAACCACGGATGTTTAGTGTTTCAATTCTATCTGCCGAGGGGACTGCCTCTCCCTCTCGGGAAGGAAAAATTGGTGAGGATATTCTTAGTTTTCCCTACAATATTTCAGACAGCGGTCCAAGCAGTGCCAATATCCTGAATATCTCGGTAACACAAGATAGCGGGAGCCCCTATCAGGGTCACTGCACCTTCTACCCCACCGGTCAGACAACTGCGGAAAACGCCGTACCTGTGCCAACTCGGCTGCGGTTTAATTCAACCCTGTACGGGCTGGCTTATAAACACCCGATCCGCTGTGACAGCACCCCTGTCAATATCCGTTCACTGCAGATTATGGATAGTCAGCCCCCCTTTGAGTGGACAGATCCCAACGGGGACACGGGACTTAGCCGCTTCTATACACTGACACTCGAATTTGATCTCACGGATCCCATGACGCAGCGCACCACGACTGGCGATATGTGGGAAGGAAACGCGCAGCAAAGTGGTACCATTACCATCCGTGGTATCTGGTTATAGGTTGGGGAGTTGAGGATGCGTTATAGAGCTCTGCTGACACTGACATGTTTACTGGCGTCGCCAGTGAGCGCCATCGATATAGGTCCCATGACTGCCGAGCTTGAATACACAGACGAGTTCATGGCTCGTACCGTAACCAACAATGGCACCACGCCCAAAATCTATGAGGTTCGCGCGGCCAAGATCAGCAACCCTACGGCCAGTGGGCAACTGCTGGCCATGCCTCCGGGAGAGCTGCTTTATGCGCCCAAGCGCTTCGTACTGCATTCCAAACAGCAGCAAAACGTCAAATTCTACTATAAGGGGGTTGCCGACGATCAGGAGCGCTACTACCGGGTCACCTTCATCGAGTCGCCAGCCGCCCAAGTCGCAGGTCATGACAATAAGAGCCGTAAAGGTATGGTGGACGTAAAGATAGAGATGCAGTCCATTCTGGTGGTTCGCCCACGCCAGGTCCATTTTCAATACCAGCTCAATCAGACAGAAGGGAGCATCATCAACACCGGCAATACCTACTTCGAGTTTATGGTCAAACAAGGCTGTGAGCAGTCTGACATTGAAGCCGACAGCAAGTACCTGCTGCCCGGCGAGACCTATCGCAACACCAAGATTAGTCAGTCCGGCAACCAGAAGCTGATCGTCTATCAGTCACGCTTCATCGCAGTTGGCAAGGACTGCTGGCCAGATTAACCCTTGCTCTCGACTAAAGAACTTGCGGTCAAGAGAACGCCTTCTCCCGCACCTATCTGACCGTCTCTTTGAACATCCGGCTGGCATGCTCTGGCTCTATATGGTCAACAAGTGCGGGATCGGGGCAATAGAGCCTGCGACTGCGCAAGCGGTGGATGTCCTCGCCGGCAAAAGCTGGCTTGTTGGTGACAAAAATAGCGTAGATGTTCTGGTAAATACTGGCTCGATTGCGTTTAGCAAGCTCGGTTGCCACTCGCCACAAGGTATTCCCACCTGTGTCGATCAGACATTTACCCTGCTTTTCATATACCAGAACCGGTGGGAGTGGCGTTGGCGCCGAAGGTGCAGTCACGCAGGACTGGGCAGGAATGGTTGCACTGAGCAGCGGTCGACCCGGTAAAGACCAATAGAGAATGCTGCCGTCTGTCAGCCATTGGCAGGGCAGTGCCACCCGCAAAGTGAAAAGCCGTTCCAGTACTATGTTGTTCAGAGGCTCAAACTGTTCACCACGGCGCAGCAGCAATTCCCCATCCAGACTCGGACTTATCAAAGTCATACGCAGCATGCCCTGCTGGTAACTCTGGAACGAGAAGGTTTCAGTGGCCGCTGAAAAGGGGGTCGTGGTCAACATGACCAGCAGCAGTAGAGATTGACGCACCATGGGTGAAACGGGATCCAAAAACCCCTATTGGATCAGGTCGTCAGTCCCCTAACAAGGGTAGCCAGCCAGTTTCAGAATGGTCTTACGCGGCTGGCCCCCCGGCATCATCAGGTAGAGCTATCGAAAAAGCTCAGGACGACAGTGTCGCCAGCCTCGCGGCAAATCCCATGAAGAAGAGGCCGATGAGGCCATTGCCGAGGCGGGCAGCGGTTTGTCGCTGGCAGAAGAAGCGGGCCATCAGGGTGCCGCCGAAGATCAGCAGGGTCAGATAGACGAAGCTCATGGCTTCCAGCATGCCAGCCAGCACCAGGTAGGAGAGCCAGGTGTGGGCATAGTTGAAATCGATGAACTGCACGAAGAAGGAGACGTAAAACAGGATCGCCTTGGGATTGGTGAGGCTCAAGGTCAGCGCCTTGGAGAAGTAACGCTCGCCCGGGTCCACCACCGACTCCTGCTCTTCCCGCTTGGCGACAAAATTGGCGTGCAGTATCTTCACCCCCAGATAGAGCAGGTAGATGGCGCCGAGGTAGCGCACCAGAGTAAACAGCAGGGGCGTGGTACGGATGAGAGAGGCCACCCCAAGGTAGGCACAGAAGATCAGGATGGCATCACCGACGAAGACGCCGAGCGCCGCCCGATAACCGGGACCTACGCCACGGCTCGCGCCGGTGCGCAGCACATAAAGGGAGTTGGGGCCCGGCGCTATGATGATAAAGAAGAGACCGACCAGATAGGTCCAGACATTGACGACACCCAGGCTCTCAAACATCTTCCACCTCGCCAGCAAACAAGAACAGGCAGGCAGCCCCGCCGGATAAAATAGTGAACTGCCACTCTATACCAATTTTCCTGCCGCCGGGAACAGGGCCGTCGCAGATCAGCAGTACTGGCCGGCCACCCAGCCGGAAGACCAGGCCCACTGGAAGTTGTAGCCCCCAAGCCAGCCGGTCACGTCCACCACCTCGCCGATGAAGTAGAGACCGGGCACCTTGCTCGCCGCCATGGTCTTGGAGGAGAGCTCGTTGGTATCCACGCCGCCCAGGGTCACCTCGGCGGTGCGATAGCCTTCGGTGCCGTTCGGCAGTATCTGCCAGTCCCCCAGCAGGGTGGCGATGGCTTCCAGCTCTCGCTCGTTGTACTGGCGCATCGGTTTGCTATTGAGCTGACCCAGCTCCACCAGCTTGTCGACGAAGCGCTTGGGCAGCTCGCGACCCAGCACGGTTTTCAACTCCTGGGCAGGATGGGCCTGCGCCCATGCCTTGAGGGCCGTAGGAATATCCAGCTCGGGCAGCAAGTTGATATGGATCTTCTCCCCCGCCAGCCAGAAGGAGGAGATCTGCAGTATGACGGGGCCGGAGAGGCCGCGATGGGTAAACAGCATGGCCTCCTTGAAGCGGGTGCCATCTTCGGCGGTCACCGCCACCGGCAGGCTGATACCCGCCAGATCGGCAAAGGCCTCTTTCTCGGCTTGATGCAGGGTAAACGGCACCAGACCGGCGCGGGTCGGCAGCACATTGAGGCCAAACTGCTCCGCCAGCTTGAAACCATAGGGAGTCGCGCCCAGCTTGGGCATGGAGAGGCCGCCAGTGGCTACCACCAGAGAGTGGCAGCTCACCACCCCCTTGCTGGTACCGAGCACAAAACCGGCCTCGGTCCTGGTGACCGACAGGATCTCGGTCTGGAACTGCAGGGTGACGCCAGCCCAGTCGCACTCGGTGAGCAGCACATCGACTATCTCCTTGGCACTCTCGTCACAGAACAGCTGGCCCAGGGTCTTCTCGTGGTAGTTGACCCCGTGCCTGTCCACCAGGTCGATGAAGTCCTGCTGGGTGTAGCGTGCCAGCGCCGACTTGCAGAAATGGGGATTGCCCGAGAGGAAAGCGTGGGGCCCAGCCTGATGGTTGGTGAAGTTGCAACGACCACCACCGCTGATGAGGATCTTGCGACCCGGCTTCTTGGCGTTGTCGAGCACCAGCACGGAGCGCCCGCGATAACCCGCCTGCTGGGCACACATCAAACCGGCCGCACCGGCCCCGATCACCACCACATCCACTTGCATCATCACTGCCCTACTCATCAGACGGCCGAACACGCGACCAAAAAAACCACCGCAACGGCAACTCATAAAAAACAAAAAACGGCCCATAAAAAGAACCGTTCTTGTGCCTGCCAAGCACCACCGCAACGGCAACTCGTAAAAAACAAAAAACGGCCCATAAAAAGAACCGTTATTGTGCCTGCCAAGCACCACCGTAACGGCAACCCATAAAAAAACAAAAAAACGGCCCATAAAGGGGCCGTTATTGTACTGGGTGAACACTAAGTGTCCACGACTATCAGGCGTTGCCATCCATGACGCTGGCGGGGGCACCCTTGGCCAGCTCGGCCAGCTCCTTGTCGATGAAGTAGAGACCCTTGCCATCTTCGCCCACCAGCGACAGACGGTCGACGATGCTCTTGAACAGCTTCTCCTCTTCATGCTGCTCGGCCACGTACCACTGCAGGAAGTTGAAGGTGGAGTAGTCCTGAGTGGTGAATGCCACGTGAGCCAAGCCATTGATGCACTGGGTGATGTGATATTCGTGTTCGAGGGTGTTACGGAAAATGTCGCCCAGGGATTTGAATTCGTGGGGAGGCGCATCGATGGCGCCCAGCATCGGCATGGCGCCGGTCTCGCTCACGTAGGTGAACAGACGCTCCATGTGCTGGCGCTCCTCGACGGCGTGCTGACGCAGGAAGGTAGCGGCACCTTCGAAACCCTTGTCCTCACACCAGGCGCTCATCTGCAGGTAGAGATTGGAGGAATAGAATTCAAGATTAATCTGCTCGTTCAACTTCTCGATCATGGCTTTTGCCAACATGCTGATTCTCCACTGTGATTTGATCACGATTGTCGCCACTGTTTTAACACGAATCAACCAGATACGGCGGCCAAACTGCTCAGTTGTGATCGTTTTTCGCCTCATCCTATCCCCCATACAGGTATAGAGAAGCAAAGAAACATGGTGTACGTGGATTCAGCCATTATGATGGCGCCAGTGGTCAGGGAAAGGATTCAATGAGATTCATAACGGCACTGGCACTGCTCTGGATAACCCAGTTGCAGGCCGCTCCCTCCTTGCTGGAAGAGGCTGAATTGCAGGCGGCGCGCGATCCCGTCGGCTATCTGCAACGCCTCGATGCCAGCCCGCAGCAGGATATGGAGCTGTTTTATGCCAGAGCCCTGGCCCAGGCAGCCCTGGGTCACTATCCACAGGCCCTGCTCGACAACGCCAGAGCCCGCGAGCTGGCCAGTGCCCAGCAGCAACCCCTGCGCCTGCTGGATTTTCAGCTGCAAGAGGTTGCCCTGATCCTGGATACAGAGGCACCTGATGAAGCCCTCCGTCTGCTGGCCCGGCTCAAACCCGCCGTTATCGACCACCCAATGCAAGCATCTGAATGGCATGCCCTGAACGGGCTGGCACTCTATCGCACCCAGCAGTTGAAAGAGGCGATCGCCGAACTCAAGACGGCCTTTCGCCTCAAGCAATCCGCACGAGACAAACCGGTTGCCAGCCTGGACTCAGCCCGCCTCTTGATGACCCTGGGCAACCTCTATGCCGACCTGAGTCTGCCCAGAGAGGCGGAAACCTATTATCGGGAAGCCTTGCAGCAGATGGTGCGGCTGGACGAGCCAAACAGCCAGACCATCATCAAAGCCAACATGGCACGACTCTACATAGACACGGATCGCCCCACCCAGGCCAGACAACTGCTTGACAGCCTGCTGGCAACACCCCATCTGGCGCCGGATTACCGCGCCATCATCCTCGGCTATCAGGCCATGACGCTCAACGCCCAGGGTGACTGGACGGCAGCCCTGCGCAGTCTGGACGAAGCGCAGGCACTCTATCAGCAGTTGGGATATCAGGATGCGGGGGAACGCCTGCTCGAGACCCGGGTCAAGGCATTGCAGGGCCGGGGAGAGATACAGCTGGCGTTGCAACTGCTGACGTCCCAGGGCCACCCCAGCGCCGGCAGCAAGGCATTGCAAGCCAGCCTGCTGGCCCAGCAGGGCCGCTATCCGGAGGCTTATGAGGCCTTGTCCGCCTACATGAACGATTACAAGCAGCACTTCAATCAGGCGCTGAGCCAGCATGCCGCCACCTTTCAGGCCGAGATGGATCTGGCCCGCAGCGAGGCCAACAACCGGGTGCTGCAAGAGGAGAACGAGCGCAAGCGCCAGCAGCTACTGCACCAACAGAGCGCCCGCAACTACCAGCTGATGCTGGTCGGCCTGCTGGCGGGCGCCCTGCTCCTGCTCGGCATCACCACCCACAGGCTGCACCGCAGTTCACGCCACCTCTACAAGCTTGCCACCTTCGATCAGCTGACCGAGCTGCCAAACCGCCGCGCCCTGCTGGAACGGCTTGCCATCCAGTGGCAACTGGAAGACCCGCTCACCCTGCTCATCATCGATATCGATCACTTCAAGCAGATCAATGACAGACACGGCCATCAGGCGGGTGATCGGGCCATCCAGCGGCTGGCGCGGGAGCTGAGCGACTGGGCCCCGGACGCACAGCTGATCGGGCGCTGGGGAGGCGAGGAGTTTCTGGTGGCGGTACCACTGGCGGCGGAGGATTGCTGGCACCTGGCAGAGCAGTTACGCCTGAGGATTTCCCAGCTGGACACACCGCATATGACCATCAGCATCGGCATAGCGGGGCGTTCAGAGGCTGATGAGGGGCTTGGCCCGCTGATCCACCGCGCCGACATGGCTATGTATCAAGCCAAGCGCCAGGGCCGCAACCAGACCATATTGGCGACAACCCCTTCGACGCAGGATGAACTGACCAGCAGCGTGGCCTGACGGTCAGTGAGCACGGCCACCCGCGCAGAATGAAACCAGGATAACTTGACCAGCCGGGCGGGATCAGGGCGCCAGCTCGGTCAGGGACGCCACATCCACCGGCGCCCCATAGTCGACACCGGGCAGCTCAAAACCGTTGAGCTGCATGAAATCCTGCCGCAAGCCGGCAAAATCCCCCAGAGTATGGAAGTTGTCCGGCGTCACCTTTGACCAGAGTGTCGAGACGGCGGCCTGAATGGCCGGGTCCAGCTCGTGGTCATCCATCCGGATCAGCCGGTTGCCATCGGCCACCATGCCCTGCGGCCCGTACATCTTGCTGGCAAACAGCCGCTGCATCTGCTCGATGCAGCCCTCGTGCACGCCACGATCCTTCATCACCCCCATCAGCAAGCCGAGGTAAACCGGCAGCACAGGGATATAGGCGCTAGCCTTGGTCACCAGCGCCTTGCAGACCGACACCCAGGCGTGGCCGCCCAGTTCTGCCAGTTGCAGGTTGATGGCCTCGGCGGTGGCATGCAGGTGCTCCTTGGCGTAGCCGATAGTGCCGTCCCGGTAGAGGGGATAGGTGGATTCGGGGCCTATGTAGGAGTAGGCCACGGTCCGGGCGCCGGGGGCGAGGCAATCTGCCTGCTGCAACGCCTGCATCCAGAGCTGCCAGTCCTCGCCGCCCATGACGGTGACGGTGTCGCGGATCTCCTCCGGAGTGGCGGGCGCCAGGGATTGTTGCACCAGCCTGTCCTGCTCCAGATCCAGCCCCCAGCCGCTGAAAGGCTGGCCTGTGGTCTTGAGTGCGGAGCGCACCTGACGGCCATCCGGCAATACCCGGATACCGCTGGCCAGCGAGTAGATCACCAGATCCACCTGCCCCAGCTGCTGGCGAATGGTGTCGATCGCCTGCTGGCGCATGGCATCGGAAAAGGCATCGCCGATCAGGTTGACGGCGACGCGCCCCTCCTGCTCTGCCGCCTGCCGAAACCAGATATTGTTGTACCAGCCTGCGCTGCCGAGCCCCTTGTCGGACGGGCCTCGCTCGAACGAAACGCCGACGGAATCGGCACCGGCCCCGAAGGTCAGCGCTATGCGGGAAGCCAGCCCGAAGCCAGAGGAGGCCCCGAGCACCAGCACCCGCCTGGGCCCGTTGAAACTGCCCGCAGCTTTGACGCTGGATATCTGCTGCAACACGGCGGCCCGACAGCCGATGGGATGACAGTTGCGGGCAACGCAACCCTGGATCTGGGGATGAATGATCATGACGGGATCTCCAAAGGAACTGGCTACAGCATAACCAAGAAGTTGCGGATTACCTTGATGTCGGGCGGGATATGGGCAGTAAGGGGACAGAAAAACAAGAGGGAGCACGAGGCCCCCCAAAGCGGTATTCAGATGCTTTTTATTGTTTTGTGTTCATTGCGAAGCACGGGCACATCCTATGCCTGCCACCCTCGCCGGGCAAGTCGAGGGGTGTGACTCAGGTCAAACTCCTGTTCGATTTATAGACAATTTATGACGCATGACATAGAAGAAGCCCCATAAGAAACTCATTTAAATCCCAAAACTGTGTCGAGAACGCCATTTTAGTTTCATCAGACATTGGTATAGTGAACTCAGGATCAGTGAGGAGAATTCCCATGAATGGAACCTATTACCAACACATACTGGCCGCTATCGACCTGTCGGAAGATAACCGCAAGGTGATCGAGAAGGCGGTTGATCGGGCCCGTTCCAACGGCGCCAAGCTGTCCGTGATCCATGTTGATGTGGACCTCAAGGATCTCTACACCGAGATGATCGATATCGACATCGACAACGTGCAGGATCAGGTGATCGCCGAAGCGAAAGAGAAGCTGGAGACCTTCCTGGCCTCGGTGGACTACCCCATCGAGAAGAAGCTGGTGATCTGCGGTGATCTGAGCGAACGGGTCAACCAGGCGGTCAAGGATTACCAGATAGACCTGCTGGTGTGCGGTCATCGTCAAAGCTTCTGGAGCCTGCTTACCTCCAGTGCCCGTCAGCTGATGAATACGGTACCCTGCGACCTGCTGGTCGTTCCCTTGCAGAAGTGATCAAACTGGCGTAGTTTTATTTGCCATGAATATGACCATCTTCAATCACAACTACTGGTGGTGCTGCTTCTAAACAGGCGGCACTGCTTTTCTATGTAAAATATCCCAAAGAAAACACCGTGACCGCCGAGAGGCGGTCATTGTTTTTAGCCCTTTGTCGCCTCCCGGCCCACCCCACTGGAGAGAGTGACATGCACAACCCCATCATACTGACCGGCGATCGTCCCACCGGCAAACTGCACATAGGCCACTACGTCGGCTCATTGCGTCAGCGCGTGGAAGCCCAGCACCACTACCGCCAATTCGTGATGATCGCCGATCTACAGGCACTGACCGACAACGGCCACAATCCGGCCAAGGTGACCGACAACGTGCTGGAGGTGATGGCCGACTACCTGGCAGCCGGCCTGGATCCTGCCAAGACCACCTTCTGCCTGCAAAGCGCCCTGCCCGCCCTCGCCGAGCTCACCACCTATTACCTCAATCTGGTCAGCGTCGCACGGCTGGAACGCAACCCTACCGTCAAGGCTGAGATCCAGCAGAAAGGGTTCGAGCGCAGCCTGCCGGCGGGTTTTTTGGTCTACCCGGTCAGCCAGGCCGCCGACATCACCGCCTTTCGCGCCACCCATGTGCCTGTGGGTGAAGATCAGTTGCCCATGCTGGAGCAGACCAACGAGATAGTGCGCCGCTTCAACGCCCTGGTGGGCAAGGAAGTGCTGACCGAGTGCCAGCCGATCTTGAGCGACACCGGCCGCCTGCCCGGTATAGACGGCAAGGCCAAGATGTCCAAGTCCCTCGGCAACACCATAGAACTCGGTATGTCAGCGGAAGAGGTAAAACAGGCGGTGTTCGCCATGTACACCGACCCCAATCACCTCAAGGTGAGCGATCCGGGTCAGGTGGAGGGCAATACGGTGTTCGCCTATCTGGATGCCTTCCACCCGGACAAGGCGCTGGTGGCGGAGATGAAGGCCCATTACCAACGCGGCGGGCTGGGCGACATGCGCTGCAAGCAGGTATTGAATGACTGTCTGCAGACCCTGCTCGCCCCCATGCGGGAGCGGCGCCAGGCGGCGATTGCCGACAAGCGTCAGCTGCTGCAGCTGTTGCAGCAAGGCACGCTGCAGGCCCGTGCGCTCACCGACGAGGTGCTGGCGGAGGTAAAAAGCGCCATGGGACTGGATTACTTCGCCGCACTGACCTGATCCGCCCCGCGCTGCGCCGGGCTGCCCAGCGCATCCGCGCCATAGCGTTCGAAGGCAAGTCGGTGCAGCAACCCCTTGAACCAGCCAATGGCCTGGTCATGGGCGGTGAGCGGGTGGCCCGCCATCAGGTAGACGATGGGGATATCCGGGTTCAGCTGATGCAGGCGCAGCGGGTAGTAGCGGCAGAAGTGGCGCCCTATCATCTCGGGTACCACCACCAGATAGCGGCCGGTCGCCATCAGCGGCGGTACCGCCATAAAACTCGGCAGCCGCACCCCCAGCTCACGCTCAACCCCGAAACGAGCCAGCCAGAGATCCACCATGGCCTGACTGTGACCCCAGCTGGAGGTATGGATATGAGGGCGGCTGACCAGTTCGGCAGGCCCCAGCACCTCGGGCAACTCACTGCCTAGCGGTGACAAACAGACCAGCGGGTTGTTGAACCAGGGCTCGCGCCAAAGCCGGGGCGAGAAGTGATTGGCATCGGCGAACCCGATCACCAGATCCAGCTCCCCCTTCTCCAACTCTCGCTCGTAGTCACTGTCTGCCAGCTCGCACACCTCCAGCCGGCAGTGTGGTGCCTGCCGGTGCAGCTGTTCCACCAGCGCCGGTACCAGACCGTGCTCCACCGAACCCGGGGTGGCGATGCGAAAGATCCGCCGCGCGCTGGCGGGATCGAACCCCTCCGCCTGCCGCAATCCCTGTTCCAGCATGGCCAGCGCCTGACGCACGGGTCCCGCCAGGGTCTTGGCTCGCTCGGTCGGCATCATTTCGCGCCGACTCATGACGAACAAGGGGTCATCCAGCGCCTGCCGCAACCGCCCCAGCGCGTGACTGACGGTGGACTGGGAAAGGTGCAGACGCTCGGCGGCACGGGTGACGTTTCGCTCCTGCATCAGCATGTCGAACACGGTCAGCAAGTTGAGGTCGAGGCGGGAGAGAGGGAGTTCCATCGATATCTGCCATAGTTGAATGACGACAATTCATTTTTGGCATAGTAGCAGATTGCATAGAATGCGCTGGCGAATTACATCGGAGATTAACATGCGTAGCTATCTATTGTTGCTGGCGATTGGCCTGTTGTGGGGCTCCCAGTTCATTTTCATGCATCAGGCCGTGACCGAGTTGCCCCCCATCATGGTGGCGGCCGGACGAGCCTTGTGCGGCAGCCTGACCCTGGGTCTGCTCTGCCTGTTCATGCGTCTCAAGAGCGAGCACACACCATGGCGCACTTACATGCTGATCGCCCTGCTCGATGCCACCCTGCCCTTCATCATGGTGGCCTGGGGTCAACAGTATGTGGATAGCGCCATCGCCGCCGTGGTAATGGGTTGTATCCCCTTTGTCACCATCTTGATGGCTCCCCTGTTGCTTTCCGGTGAAAAAATCACCAAGGGCGGTCTGGTCTCGGTGATCATCGGCTTCATCGGTGTGCTGGTGCTGTTCTGGCCGAAACTGGCCAACGGCATGAACGCCGGCCTGCTCGGCGCCGTGGCCATACTGTTCGGGGCCAGCTGCTTTGCCATCGGCCTGCTGATGATCAAGCGCTTCGCCAAGGACCACCCTGTGGTGGTGGCGCGCAACATACTGATCTCTTCGGCTATCCAGCTGATGCTGGCAGCCCCCTTCCTGACCGATCTGAGTGCGCTCACCATGCCGAGCCAGCATGCCATCAGCGCCGTTGTCGTGCTGGGTGTCTTCTGTACCGGTCTGGTCTACTTCCTCTACATGGCGCTGATCCAGAAGGCGGGCCCGACCTTTGCCTCCTTCAGCAACTATCTGGTGCCGCTGTTCGGCGTCATGCTGGGTGCCATGTTCCTCGGCGAGCAAATCCAGTCCACCACGGGTGTGGCACTGGCCCTGATCCTGGGCTCGGTCGCGCTGAACCAGTGGGCACAGCAACGCCGCGCCCAGCGGGAGGCTGCCCTATGTCAGGCATCCTGACCACCTTGTGTGGTGGCCTGGTGCTGATTGCCGGTTGGCAATATCGTCACCGGCTGGCCGGCCTGCTAGGCCTGCTGATGGTGCTGCTGCCCTGGTTCTTCGACAGCAAGCTGCAAGCCATGCTGAGCTATGCGTTGAGTGTCTGACATCCATCTCTGAATGTGTGACGAGAGTGTATCTCTCCTGTTTTTGGGACCGTTTTAAAAAAACCTCCGATTTGTCCCCTCTACCGGCGCTCTGCGCCGGTTTTTTTATTTCTGCATTTTCATGCTCTTGTATTGGACAGGTGCCCGACTTGAGGGTCATCTCAGGTAGCGATAACTGAGCCGCTCATTCTTGCGCGGGCCTGTGATCTCCCAGCTCAGCAGAAAACCACTGTCGCTCTCGGTCAGCTCGGCACTGTAGTGATCCTGGCCACACAGGTGAGGCTCCGCCGTCAGCCAGCGTCCATCCAGCTGGGGCTGCAACTCGAATAACGCCACCGGCTGGGCATAGCGCAGGTGGGATAGACGGATCCCCCGATCGCCGCGCTGCCACCAGAAGCGGTTGTGCATGGTCAGTACACGGCCATGGGGCGTGGTGTAACGGCCCGTCTCGGCGAACAGCCAGCCCCCCTGATGATCGGTCACCTCCACATCACCCTCACCACGACCACACCAGTCAGTCGCAGACCCCGCACTATTGCTTGCCTCGAAGGCAAAGGCGCGGATCTGTGGCAACTGGTGCCATAAACGCTGGATCACAGCTTCCATCTCGGCCATCATAGCGCCCTCAAAATTGACAACTGACGATAAATCAAACACATGAACTATTTGATAGGAGTTACCCTGCTCTGGTCATTCTCCTTCAGCATGATCGGGGTCTATCTCGCCGGCCAGGTGGATGCCTACTTCTCCGTGCTGACGCGCATCGTCCTCGCCAGTCTGGTGTTTCTGCCCTTCCTCAGACGCCGCTGGCTGCGGCCTGATTTCGCACTCAAGCTGATGGGACTCGGCGCCATCCAGCTCGGCATCATGTATCTGTTCTACTACCAGTCCTTCCTGCTGCTGACGGTGCCGGAAGTGCTGGTGTTCACCATCTTCACCCCCCTCTACGTCACCCTGCTGCACGACCTGCTGGAACGTCGCTTCAAGCCTGTGTATCTGTGGGGCGCCCTGCTGGCGGTGCTGGGGGCAGCCGTCATCCGCTTCGACGGGCTGACCGAAAGCTATGCACTGGGATTCCTGGTGGTGCAGGGTGCCAACCTCAGCTTCGCCATGGGACAAGTGGGCTACAAGGTACTGCTGGCACGGGAAGCACAGCAACCGCCACAGCAGGCGGTATTCGGCTGCTTCTATCTGGGAGCACTGGCTGTCGCCCTGCCCGCCTGGTGGTTGCTGGGCAAGCCGCAGTATCCGACTTCCGGGTTACAGTGGGGCATTTTGCTCTGGCTGGGGGTGGGAGCCTCCGGCCTCGGCTACTTCCTGTGGAACAAGGGCGCGACCAGGGTCAGCAGCGGTGTGCTGGCCATCATGAACAACGCCCTGATCCCGGCGGGCCTGCTGGTCAATCTGTTGATCTGGGGCAAGGATACCAATCTCGCCAGGCTGGCCATTGGCGGCCTGCTGATGCTGGCCTCCCTGTGGATCTGTCAGCGCGCCAGCGTGAGCAAGCATTAACCAACGACGGCATTGTGCTCCCGTCTGGCCTGACCGTGGCAGGTCGCCAGCCGGGCCAGCAAGTGATCGATATGCTCGCCGGCCTGGCTCTGCACCAGCCCGACACTGACGGTCACAGGCCGCTGCGGCAGCAGGCTGGCATCGGCGATCTCGAGACGCAATCGCTCGGCAATCTCGAGGCCACTCAAGCGATCGGTCTGGGAGAGCATCAGGATGAAACCGTCCTGGTCCCAGCGGGCGAAGGGATCTTCCCGCCGCAGCTCGTGGCGCACCATGCGCGCCAGTTTGGCAAGCATGGCATCGCAGGCCGCTTCGCCAAACAGTTGCTGGATCTTGGCACTGTGGTCCACGGTGAACTGCAACAGGCTGAAGCTGCCGCTCTCGGTCGCCAGCCGCTCGTCGAGCAGCTGTTCGAAGTGGCTTCGGCTCTCCAGTCCGGTAAGGGGATCCGTGCCATGCCGCTCTTCCGCCACCGGCTGTGACTCGAGCAGGCGTACTACCCCCAACACCTGACCGTGAACATCGCGCCGGGCTCGCTCTTCCAGCCGAACATAATGACCGTCGTGATGCAGGATGCGGTACTCGAGCCGGATCTGGGGCACTCGCCCGCTCTGACAGGCAGCGAGAGCCTCCTGCAGCACAGCCACATCGTCGGGATGCACCCGTTCCAGCCAGCCGAGATCGTCCAGACCGGTTTCACTCAATCCCAACAGACGCAGACAGGAGAGATCCCGCTGCACACCCTGTTGCGGGCTCCAGCTCCAGAGCCCCGCCTCCAGCAGAGCCATGGCATCCGCCATCAGCGTCGGATCAAAACGGGTGACCACTTCCCTCAGGGGAGCCTTGAGCATGTCCATCGAATGCCTCGAAACCGAATCTGAATACCTGCTCAATAAGTAACATTGGCTCTCGCGCCGAGCAACAGGGTCAGCTCGCTTTTCCCTGATAACCGCTCATCAGCGCCTGCCAGTTTTCCGGCACGAAGTGAAAACTGGTGTGCAATTGGGACTCTTTACTGAAGGAGCGTTGCAGCCGCTCCAGATTGGCCTGCTGCCAGCTGCCCGGGGAACGGATCGCCCCCTTGTCGAAATCGATTACCCACACCTTGCCCTCCTTGTCGAGCAGCAGATTGTGGCTGTTGAGATCCGCATGATAGACACCCGCATCGTGCAGCTGGCGCACCGTCTGACCTACCTTGTGCCACACCTGGTCGGCGATCGGCCCCTGCTTGAGCAGGGCCACCAGGTCCTTGGCACCGCGAATGCGTTCGATCAGGATGTCGGCGCGATAGAAGGGGCCCTGTTTGGCCATCCGGGCCGCAAACGGCCGTGGCACCGGCAAGCCCTGCTCGCTCAACTTGGCCAGCAGAGTGTATTCGGCCATGGCCCGACTGGATTCCACCCCCTCGAACCAGAAGCGATCCCGCACCACCTTGCCCACCATGCCGCCACGATAGTAATGACGCAGCACCAGATGACGGGATTCATCCTTTACGAACCAGGTCACACCACGCCCTATGGCAGAACCCACCACCTGGCGATGTGTCTGCCACCAGGCCGGATCAAACAGCTCGGGAGAAGGGTCACGAAAAACCCCTTCGGCGTACCAGCAGATCTGGTTGTGTTCGGTCTGTATTCGCATCTTGGTGATTCCGGTCGGTCAGTAATCGCAATGGTTCGATTCACGATAAGGCGGCTTGCCAGCACGGACCCGTGCACCTTGTGAGGATCAGGGCCAGTACCGGCTGCCAGTTGCGCGCAATTTTACAATCCACAGGGGAGTTTGCATAATGCCATCCATCCATTTTTCCACCATAGCGCCACATCATGCCGCTGTTCCAAACGCCGCCCTCTTCCATCTGCATACTGCGGCTCTCCGCCATCGGGGATTGCTGCCACGCGCTGGCGCTGGTGCGCGTCATCCAGCGGGCCTGGCCCCAGACCCGCATCACCTGGATCACCGGCAAAATCGAAGCGACCCTGTTTGCCGACTTGCCCGGGGTCGAGGTGATCGCCTTTGACAAGAGCAAGGGTTGGCGCGGTTATCTCGACCTGTGGCGCACCCTCAAGGGACGCAAGTTCGATGCGCTGCTCCACCTGCAGGCGGCCATGCGCGCCAGCATAGCGACGCTCGGTATCAAGGCCAGGGTCAAACTCGGTTTCGACAAGGCGCGCGCCAACGACGGTCAGTGGTTGTTCACCAACCACAGGGTTCCCTCCCCCACGTCTCCCCATGTGCTGGACGGTTTCCTTGCCTTTGCCAAAGAGCTCGGCATCAAGGATCTGACACCGGACTGGCAACTGCCTATCAGCGCCGAACATAAAACCTGGGCCAGGGAGAAAATCGGCGGAAAACCGACTCTGCTCATCTGCGCCGCCGCCAGCAAGGCATTCAAGAACTGGACTGCCGAAGGCTATGCTGCGCTGGCGGATCACGCGGCCAATAAGGGCTTTCAGGTCTACCTGTGCGGCGGCCCGGCCAAACTGGAGCGGGATCTGGCGGCCGACATACAGCGGCTGAGCCAGAGCAAACCGGTGGATCTGGTGGGGCAGACCAACCTCAAACAGCTGCTGGCCCTGATTGGTGAAGCGAGCCTGGTGCTGGCCCCCGATACCGGCCCCACCCACATGGCAACCCTGGTAGGCACACCTGTCATCGGCCTCTACGCCCACCACAATCCGGCTCGCACCGGCCCCTATTTGTGCCGTGACTACGTGGTCAGCGTCTATCAGGAACTGATCGAACAGGAAACCGGCAAGCCGCTGGCCGAGCTCGGCTGGCGCACCCGCCTCAAGGATCCGGATGCCATGGGCAAGATAGGGATTGAGAGGGTCATCGCCACCTTTGACCGGCTCTGCGCCGATCGTCACCTGCCCGGCTGAGGGCGATTCGGAAATTCCGAGCCATGAGGCAGGGATAACCTGATGGCCCCTGTCCCGCCTGCGGGGCAGAATGGCAGCCGATGTGGGTTACGCTCCCGCAGCAAGCAACGAATACTTTGATCGGCTGGAATATGATTCCAGCCGTTTTTTTATCCGCCGCCTTCTGATAAAATTCTCCGCCTTTACATCCTCCCGACTCAAGAATTTCCTGCGTTTTGCGTTTGGCTGTCTCCCTTTCGGGCACAAGACGGCGGCCTCTGCTACAACCAAAACGCAGCTCTAGATAATAAGGTAATGACATGGCGCAACAAGGCACTCTCTATATCATCTCCTCCCCGAGCGGGGCGGGTAAATCCAGCCTGCTCAATGCCTTGCTGACCAAACACAACCCGGCTGGCAAGATGCAACTGTCGGTTTCCCACACCACCCGCGCCACTCGTCCCGGCGAAGAGAACGGAGTGCACTACCACTTTGTGCAGGTGGAAGAGTTCAAGGAACTGATCGAACGCGGTGACTTTCTGGAGTGGGCAGAGGTATTTGGCAACTATTACGGCACCTCTCGCGCCGCTATTGAAGCCTGCCTGGCTCAGGGGATCGACGTCTTCCTCGATATCGACTGGCAGGGCGCCCGCCAGATCCGTGAGCAGATGCCGACCAAATCCATCTTTATTCTGCCCCCCAGCCGCGCCGAGCTGGAACAGCGTCTGATCGGGCGCGGTCAGGACAGCGCCGAGGTGATTGCCGGCCGGATGGCGAAAGCCATTGCCGAAATGGTGCACTACGACGAGTATGACTATGTCATTATCAACAAGGACTTTGAGCTGGCACTGTTCCAACTCAGGGCCATTATTGAGTGCCAACGGCTGGAAATGCGTCAGCAACAACAGGCACAACAAAACTTGCTGCAACAGCTACTGGCAGAATAGGCCAAAAACAAGTAAACTTTTGCGTCATTTTTAAACACTGCTTTTTTAAACACAGAAAGCCCAAACACTGGAGTCCTGCATGGCACGCGTTACTGTAGAAGATGCTGTAAAACAGGTAGGTAACCGTTTTGACCTGGTGCTGGTCGCCGCCCGCCGCGCCCGCCAAATCGCGGTTCAAGGCAAAGATCCCCTGGTCGACGAAGAGAACGACAAGCCGACCGTGATCGCCCTGCGCGAGATCGAACTGGGTCTGGTGAACAATCAAGTGATGGATACCCAGGACCGTTACGAGCAGCAAGAACAGGAAGCCGCCGAACTGGCAGCCGTTGCTGCCATCGCCGAAGGCCGCGGTTAAGTAAGTAATTTCCCATGGTCGGCGCCCGCCCGGGTGCCGACTGTTCTTCCCATTTACAACCGCTCGAAAACCTCGCAAACTCAGGACTATTCCTCAATTTCACGGATTGCCGTTTCACCGCTGCGGGGACTGTCTTGTATTTATTTGAAAATCTTAAAGAAATAGCCAGTTCCTACCTGCCTCCAGAGCAGGTTGAGAAGCTCAGGCAAGCCTATGTGGTGGCCCGTGATGCCCACCAGGGACAGATGCGTTCCAGTGGCGAACCCTATATCACCCACCCGGTTGCCGTTGCCCGCATTCTCGGCGACATGCGACTCGATCACGAAACCCTGATGGCCGCCGTGCTGCACGACGTCATCGAAGATACCCCGGTAACCAAGGCCGATCTGGCCGCACTGTTTGGCGATGCCGTCGCCGAACTGGTGGCCGGCGTCTCCAAGCTCGACAAGCTGAAGTTTCGCGATCGCAAGGAAGCTCAGGCCGAAAACTTCCGCAAAATGGTGATGGCCATGACCCAG
Organism: Aeromonas sp. 9A; assembly: GCF_963900955.1. NCBI lineage: Bacteria > Pseudomonadati > Pseudomonadota > Gammaproteobacteria > Aeromonadales > Aeromonadaceae > Aeromonas > Aeromonas sp. 9A. The sequence goes on along the minus strand of NZ_CAWRFG010000001.1, from coordinate 27,041 downwards.
GATATCCGGGTCATCCTGATCAAGCTGGCCGACCGCACCCACAATATGCGTACTTTGGGTTCGCTGCGACCGGACAAGCGCCGCCGTATTGCCCGCGAAACCCTCGAGATCTTCGCCCCCATCGCCAACCGCCTCGGCATTCATACCATGAAGAACGAGCTGGAAGAGCTGGGTTTCGAGGCGCTCTACCCTATGCGCTCACGGGTATTGCGAGAATCGGTACGCCGCGCCCGCGGCAATCGCCGTGAAATCATCGACTCCATCCAGAGCGAGATCGAGGGCCGCCTGCATGAGGCCGGCATCGACTCCCAGGTGAGCGGCCGCGAGAAGAACCTGTTTTCCATCTACAACAAGATGGAAAAAAAAGAGCTGCAATTTCATGAGGTAATGGATATCTACGCCTTTCGCGTCAGAGTGAAGGACATAGATACCTGTTACCGGGTGCTGGGGCAGATGCACAGCCTCTACAAGCCGCGCCCCGGTCGCTTCAAGGATTACATCGCCATCCCCAAGACCAACGGCTATCAGTCGCTGCACACCTCGCTGGTGGGGCCCCACGGGGTACCGGTGGAGGTACAGATCCGTACCGAGTTCATGGATCAAATGGCCGATAAAGGGGTTGCTGCTCACTGGGCCTACAAGCAGGATGGCGACAGCTCGGGCACCACGGCCCAGATCCGCGCCCAGCGCTGGATGCAGAGCCTGCTGGAGCTGCAGCAGAGTGCCGGCAGCTCGTTTGAGTTCATCGAAGGGGTCAAGACAGACCTGTTCCCTGACGAGATCTACGTGTTCACTCCCGAAGGTCGCATCATGGAGCTGCCCACGGGTGCCACGCCGGTGGACTTCGCCTACACGGTACACACAGATATCGGCCACGCCTGTGTGGGGTCACGGGTTGACAGACATCCCTACCCCCTCAGCAGCCCGCTCTATTCGGGGCAGACGGTAGAGATCATCACGGCACCTGGCGCCCGCCCCAATGCGGCCTGGCTTAATTTCGTGGTGACCACCAAGGCCAGATCCAAGATCCGCCAATTCCTCAAGAATCTGCGCACCGAAGAGTCTGTGGTACTGGGCCGCCGCCTGCTCAACCATGCACTTGGCGCCAAGAACATCGAAGACATTCCGGAACCCCGCATCAAGCAGGTGCTAGCCGATACCAAACACGAAAACCTGCAAGGTCTGCTGGCCGACGTGGGCCTGGGCAACGCCATGAGCGTCATGGTGGCGCGCCGTATGCTGGGGGATGAACTGCCGCCGGAAGAGCAGCCCAAATCCAGCAGCAAGAAGATGCCGATCAAGGGTGCCGATGGCATGCTGGTCACCTTCGCCAATTGCTGCCGCCCGATCCCTGGGGATGCCATCATTGCCCACATCAGCCCGGGCAAGGGGCTGGTGATCCACCAGGAAGCCTGCCGCAACATCAAGGGCTACAGCCGCGAGCCGGACAAGTATCTGCCGGTGCAGTGGGAGGTGGACAAGGATCAGGAGCAGGAATTCCGCACCGGCATCAGCATAGAGATAGTCAACCATCAGGGTGCGCTGGCCGAGCTGGCCAACGTGATTGCAGCCACCGGCGCCAACATTCACGCCATCAGCACCGAAGAGAAGGATGGCCGTGTCTATCTGGTCACCCTACTCATCACCACCAAGAGCCGCATCCACCTGGCCAACATCATGCGCAAGATCCGCGTGATGCCCAATGTGCTCAAGGTGAGCCGACAAAAGAACTGAAAACAGGCGGCGCAAGCCGCCTGCTGCTTTTATAGAGACAAGCCATGATCCCCGAATGCCTCAAGCAAATCAGTATCATACTGACCCAGCCTCAACCCGGCTCAACCCGCTTGCTGCGCACTCTTGGCACACCCGCCTCACCCTATAGAAACTGATATGACTCCTGAACGATTTAAACGGATTTCCGACATGCTGGCCCAGCGTCAGCTCGACTTGACCGTCTGCATGGAAGAGGTTCATAAACCTCACAACCTGGCCGCCATAGTGCGTACCGCCGATGCGATTGGCATCCACAGGGTGCATGCCGTCTGGCCCAAGACCTGGATCCACAAGCGCAAGGGCACGGCCCGCGGCAGCCAGAACTGGGTGGATGTGAAGCTGCACCCGGATATCGGCAGCGCCGTGGCCGAGCTGAAAGCCTCCGGCATGCAGATAGTGGCGACCCACCTCTCGGAGAGCTCGGTGGACTTTCGCACCATCGACTACACCAGACCCACCGCCATTCTGGTGGGTCAGGAGAAACACGGCATCGGTGAAGAGGCGCTGGCCCTGGCCGATCACCATATCGTCATCCCCATGGTGGGCATGGTGCAGTCCCTCAACGTCTCGGTGGCTGCCGCCGCCATCCTCTACGAGGCACAGCGTCAGCGCGAGCTGGCGGGCTGTTATCAGCGCGGCTGTCACCTCACGCTTGAAGAACAGAACACTATCTTGTTCGAGGGGGGCTACCCCATCTATGCCCAGCTCTGCAAAGAGAAAGAGATGCCCTATCCCCAGCTCGGCCCGGCCGGTGAAATTCTGGCGGACGAGGCCTGGTGGCAACGGATGCAGCTGACCCGCAAGGGCTGGGCTGCACAACAGGAAGATCCCCTGGATATGGAGTATCCAACCGATGAAATTTAACTGTCTGCCCCTGCTGGCACTGACCCTGTTTTCTGCCGGAGCCCTTGCCGTGACCAATCCCTATCCGCTGACATCCGAAGCCGAGATCCCCGCGCTTTACCAGCAAACGCTGCCCGACTTCTGGCGTACACATGCTATCGAGGGGGAGTTCAAGGCCAGAGATGGCGTCACCATCCGCTATGCCGCCCTGCGCCAGGCCAAGGTGGATCGCGCCATCGTCATCGTCAATGGTCGGGTCGAGAGCTATCTCAAGTATCAGGAACTGGCCTGGGATCTGTGGCGCCAGGGCTACAGCCTCTACCTCATCGATCACCGGGGACAGGGCCTGTCCGACCGTATGCTGGCCGACAAGCAGAAAGGCTATGTTGCTGATTTCGAAGATTATGTGGTGGATCTCAAACAGTTCCACGACCAGGTCATCATGGCAGACCAACCCGCCAAACTGTTCCTGCTGGCTCACTCCATGGGCGGTGCCATCTCGGCGCTTTACCTGGAACGCTGGCCGGATGATATCAAGGCGGCCGTGCTCTCCTCCCCCATGATGGGCATCAACCTCGGCGGTCTGCCCAAATGGCTGGCACAGGGGCTCACGGCCAGCATAGACACGGTCGGCAGCTGGCTGGGCGAACCACCCTATGGTCCCGGCCAGGGCAGCTACCAGTCACACGAATTTGCCGATAATGGCCTGAGCCATAGCGCGCCGCGCTATAAGGCGTTTCGCGATCTCTACGAACAGCACCCGCAAATCAAGCTGGGGGGGGTGACCGCCCACTGGATACGCGAGGGAATAGCCGCCGGAGATACCGCCATTGCCGCCGCTGATCGGATCAAGACGCCACTGCTGCTGCTGCAGGCGGGGGAAGACAGCGTGGTGGACAATGCCGCCCAGGATGCTTTCTGTGCCAAGGCCAGATGTGAAGGGGGCAAGCCGCTGCGGATAGAGGGCGCCTGGCATGAGCTGTTTATCGAGGCAGACCCCCAGCGTCAGGCCGCACTGAGCGCGACCCTGGCGTTCTTCGAGCGCTTCTAGCGCTGGTTATTTTTTGGATCCCTAAATAAATGGGGTGACGCAAAACGCTGGGGTACACTGCCCCGGCGTTCAATTGATGCCGAGGTAATGATGTTCAAGGTAGTTGTATCCGATCTCGATGGCACCCTGCTCAACAAGCAGCACCAGATCTCCCCCCGCACCCGTGACACCCTGCACCGTCTGGTGGAACAGGGGATCAAGTTCGTGGTGGCCACTGGCCGGCACCATGTGGATGTGCGCAGCATTCGCGACACCCTCGGGCTGGACATCTACCTCATCACCTCCAACGGTGCCGTGGTGCACGACAAGCAGGATCAACTCATCTTCAATCAGGCGCTGCCAGCTGCCGTGGCCGCCGAGCTGATCGCACTGGATCGCGACCCTTCCATTCACCTCAATGTCTACTATGGCGACGAGTGGCTGGTAGAAGAGGAATTGCCCTGGTTGCTGCAATTCCATGACGAGTCCGGCTTCACCTACCGCCTCACCGACCTCGCCACCCACCCGATGGACAAGGTCAACAAGGTCTTCTACATCGGCGAGCACGAGAAGCTGCTGCAGATCGAGGCTCACCTCAACCAGCATTATGGTGATCGACTCAACGTCACCTTCTCCCTGCCGGACTGCCTCGAAGTGATGCACGCCGGGGTGCACAAGGGCAATGCCGTGCGCGCCGTGCTGGCACAGCATGGACTGGATATGTCTCAGGCCGTCGCGTTCGGGGATGGCATGAACGACTTCGAGATGCTGGACATGGTGGGCCGTGGCGTTGTGATGGGCAATGCCCACGACCGTCTCAAGCTCGCCTTGCCGGCACATGAGCAGACCCTGAGCTCGGACGAAGATGGGGTTGCCGTCTATCTGGAGCAGCTGTTCGCCCTCAGTACTGCTGGCGCAGCCTGACCCGTGACAACATGGATACCACGACTCTGGTATCCATGTTGTTTGGCAGATATTTCAAATCGAGACACAGGCGAAATCTCCCTCAGCCTGCAACCTGTCCCACATCCCCTATCCCCTCACCAGATGAGGCTTTTCAGATTCAACTGCTCCAGCATGCTAGCGCTACTCTTCCACTCGAAACTCTGGTTGGCCCCCCCGTAGCACTCCGCCAGCCGGAGCGGTGTGCCGGGCTTGTGGCGACGACCGGCGACATCCAGACACCGATCAACCTTGTGATTGAGCAGACGATCCGCCTGCCACTGCCATTGGCGGCTATCATCCTGACACTCAGCCAGCACGAGTTCGCTTACCCCCTTGGCCACCAGACAGCGCTGCTCAAGCTGCAGGGCGCCGGCATCCCAGTTGAACTGCTGTCGGGTTATCTTTTCACAAGGTTGAGTGATCAGTTGATCCTGGGCATTCAATGCCACACAAAAACCACCGCTGGTCATCAGGGCAGAGGGAGCATCGATGGCCTGCCTGGGGGCTGCGCCCATCAGGATTTCATCCGGCTTGGGTTTGTACGAGCAGCCGCTGAGGGCCACGACAACCAGCGCCAACGTGCTGGCGCGAACTGTATTATGGTGCATATGACATTTTGGCCTGAAAAGTGTTCAATAATGCCCACTTTGCTGTGGGTCTGCGGCCCAGCATACCCGAAGCGGTGACAGGAAAGTGCCAACAGAAGTGTAAACAGACGTGACAAACACAGAGGCGGGGAAGAGAAGAAACGCCGGAAAGCGAAAAACCCCGCCGAAGCGAGGTTTTTCTGAATATGGTCGGTGATAAAGGATTCGAACCTTTGACCCTCTGGTCCCAAACCAGATGCGCTACCGGGCTGCGCTAATCACCGAGACAATTTTTTCACTGCAACACTTTATTCAAAACATCAAGACAACTACTTTCGGTCATCTTCATCATACAGCAAGTATGGTGCGAAGAGAGGGACTCGAACCCTCACACCCGGGGGGCACTAACACCTGAAGCTAGCGCGTCTACCAATTCCGCCACCTTCGCATACCTGACAAGCTGTAAAATGGGGTGGCTGATGGGGCTCGAACCCACGACAACCGGAATCACAATCCGGGACTCTACCAACTGAGCTACAGCCACCACAGCTGTTTTCGTTCCACAACACGCCCGTTTAACCGGCGCACTTTAAATGGTGCGCCCGACAGGATTCGAACCTGTGACCTCTGCCTCCGGAGGGCAGCGCTCTATCCAGCTGAGCTACGGGCGCTACGCTGTCGAACGGGGCGCATTATTGATGATGGGGGCAGGCTTGTCTACACTTTTTTGCTCCCGCCAAATCAACCGCTTGTTTTTCCATCGTTTATGGCGCTTTTTCACCATTTTTGTTTCATTCAGGCTGGATCCAGCTCTGCAACGCTAATTTGTTTCCCCCCTAATGGTGATGCATCCAGTAGTGGAACTTGACTTGCTTCAATGCCCCCCTAAAATGAATGAACGTTCATTCAGCCGTTGTGATAATCGAGTCATGAACAAGAAAGAACGCATTTTCAATGCGGCTCATGAAATACTCGGCGAGCAGGGTTTCCACGGTCTGTCCATTGCCGTGGTAGCCAAGAAAGCCAAGGTGGCGGCGGGCACCATCTACCGTTACTTCAGTGACAAAGATGATCTGATCCGTCAGCTCTATCAACACAGTATCCTCCAGTGTCATCCCCTGGTCATGGAAGGTGTGCAGATAGATGAGGTGTCATTTCAGCAATTTCGGCGTCTGTGGCTCAACATCCACGCTTTTTTTGCCGACGACCCCAACGCACTCAAATGCAAGTTGCAATATGAGTGTTCCCCGTTGGGAGCCGAACTGGAGAAAGACCCGGTCATCATGGCCGCCTGGGCGCCTCTGGATCGCTTCTTCGAACGGGGACGTGAACAGGGTCTGTTTATCGATCTACCCGTCCGGGCACTGCAGGTGCTGAGTCTGGACTGTGTGGGAACTCTGGCGCTACAACGCCAGGTTCATCACTTTGAGCTGACGCAAGAACAGCTGGAAGCCGCGATCCGGGCCAGCTGGAATGCCATTTTAACCCCCAATTTTTCCACCTCAGGAGTCTGTTCATGAAAAAGTGGATGGCCATCATGTTGCTGATAGCGCTCGTCTTGTTTGGCAGCGTCATCGGCTTCAATATGTTCAAACAGAAGAAGATTGCAGAGTTCATGGCCAACCGGCCTGAGCCCGAGTTCCCCGTCACCGCCATGGTGACCAAGTCCCAGGACTGGGTGCCGACCATAGAGGCAATCGGCTTCATCGAGCCGAATCAGGGGGTGACACTGTCCACCGAACTGGCAGGCACAATCGATGCCATCACCTTCGAGTCGGGCAAACCGGTCAAGGCAGAGCAACTGCTGCTGAGCCTGGACTCCAGCGTGGAGAAGGCCAATCTGCAAGCATCCCTGGCCAAGCTGCCGGCGGCGCGAGCCAAGTTCGAGCGTTTCCAGAACCTCTACAAGAAGAGTTCCATCTCCAAGGATCAACTGGATGATGCCGAAGCCAGCTACCGTTCACTGGAAGCGGACATCGACAGCCTGAAGGCAACCATTGCCCGTCGCCAGGTACGTGCCCCCTTCGGTGGCGTGGTCGGTCTGCGTAACGTCTTCCTCGGCCAGTACCTGCAACCGGGTACCGATATAGTGCGGCTGGAAGATACCAGTGTGATGCGCCTGCGCTTCACCGTGCCCCAGACCGATATCTCCAAAATCACTCTGGGCCAGACCGTCAAGATCAATGTGGACTCCTATCCGCAAGTGCAATTTGACGGGCATATCACCGCCATTGAACCCGCAGTCAACTACCAGAGCGGCCTGATCCAGGTACAGGCAGACATCCCGAACAACGGCGGTCAGCTTCGTTCCGGCATGTTCGCCCGCGCCAGCATCATTCTGCCCACGGTAAAAGACCAGGTTGTGATCCCGCAATCCGCCATCTCCTTCACCCTGTATGGCGAGAACGTCTATGTCATTCATGAGGCGGACGGCGTGAAACGGGCCAAGCAGGTAGTGGTCAAGGCGGGTGAGCGTCGCGGCAATGACGTGCATGTGCTGTCCGGCATCAAGGCTGGTGACCAGATAGTGCTGTCGGGTCAGGTTCGCCTGAGCAACGACACCAAGGTACACGTGGTCGAAAACGATGCCCTGGCCGTTCCGGCACAAACCCCGATGCTGTAAGCGCGGAGATCTGCAATGCGATTTACTGACATATTTATAAAACGGCCTGTGCTGGCGATCTCGCTCAGCTTCCTGATCGCCCTGCTGGGCTTTCAGGCCATCTTCAAGATGCAGGTGCGCGAATACCCCGAGGTGACCAATACGGTGATCACGGTCAGCACCAGCTACTATGGCGCCAGTGCGGACCTGATCCAGGGATTCATCACCCAGCCGCTGGAGCAGGCGGTAGCACAAGCCGACAATATCGACTTCATGACCTCCTCCAGTCAGCTGGGCAGCTCCACTGTCACGGCCTTTATGAAGCTGAACACGGACCCCAACGCCGCGCTCTCCGACATACTGGCCAAGGTCAACTCGGTACGCTCCCAGTTGCCGAAAGAGGCGGAAGACCCCTCGGTCACCTCCTCCACCGGCTCGACCACGGCAGTGCTGTATCTTGGCTTCACCAGTCCAGAACTGAGCTCCAGCCAGATCACCGACTATCTGGAACGGGTCATCAAGCCGCAGCTCTTTACCGTGGGCGGTGTGTCCAAGGTTGACCTCTACGGCGGGGTCGAATTTGCCCTGCGGGTATGGCTGGATCCAGCCAAGATGGCAGCCTTCAACCTGACCGCCAGCGACGTGATGACTGTGCTCAACAGCAACAACTATCAGTCAGCCACCGGTCAGGCGACGGGTTACTTCACCCTGTTCAACGGCAATGCCGAGACCCAGGTCAGCGATACCGACGAGCTCAAGCGGCTGGTCGTCGCCACCCGTGACGGCAAGGTGATCCGCCTCTCCGACATCGCCAAGGTGACGCTGGAGAAGAGCCACGACATCTACCGCGCCAGTGCCAACGGTCGCGAAGCCGTGGTCATGGCGGTCAACGCAGCACCGACAGCCAACCCCATCAACATCGCCCACGATGTACTGGAGTTGATGCCGAGCCTGAAGAGCAACATGCCGAGCACCATGCAGACCAATGTGCTGTATGACTCCACCATCGCCATCAACGAGTCCATCCACGAGGTTATCAAAACCATACTGGAAGCGGCTGCCATAGTGCTGGTGGTGATCACCCTGTTCCTTGGCTCCTTCCGTGCCGTCATCATCCCGATTATCACAATACCGCTCAGTCTGATCGGCGTAGTGATGATGATGGATCTGTTCGGTTTCTCCATAAACCTGATGACCCTGCTGGCCATGGTACTGGCCATAGGTCTGGTGGTGGATGACGCCATAGTGGTGCTGGAGAACGTCGATCGGCATATCAAACAGGGAGAGGAACCCTTCCGGGCCGCCATCATAGGGACCCGCGAGATAGCCGTGCCGGTTATCGCCATGACGGTCACCCTGGCGGCTGTGTACGCGCCGATCGCCCTGATGGGCGGCATCACGGGTTCCCTGTTCAAGGAGTTTGCCCTGACCCTGGCGGGGGCGGTATTTGTCTCCGGCATCATAGCCCTGACTCTGTCGCCCATGATGTGCGCCAAGATGCTCAAGGCCAACGAAAAGCCGGGCAAGTTCGAGAGCACGGTTCATCACCTGCTGGAACGGATGACAGACCGCTACGACAGCATGCTGCACGCCGTGATGCAAAAGCGCATCGTGGTCCTGGTGTTTGCCGTCATAGTGTTCGGCAGCCTGCCGCTGCTGTTCAAGTTCATCCCCAGTGAACTGGCTCCGTCAGAGGACAAGGGGGTGATGGCCGTGCTGGGTACGGCACCGTCCAACGCCAACCTGGACTACATCGAAAACACCATGGCGGACGTGAACAAGATCCTGGATGAGCAGCCGGAAATCGCCTACTCCCAGGTCTTCTCCGGTGTGTTCAATGCCAACCAGGCGTTTGGTATCGCCTCCATGGTGCCCTGGAGCCAGCGTGAAGCGAGCCAGAAAGAGGTACTGGACCGGGTTGCCAATCTGGTGAAAGACATCCCCGGCATGGCCATCACCACCTTCCAGTTCCCGGAACTGCCAGGGGCGTCGAGTGGTCTGCCGATCCAGTTCGTCATCACAACGCCGAAGAGCTTCGAAAGCCTGTTCCTGATCGCCGGTGAAATGCTGGCGGCCACCCAGGCCAACGGCCAATTCGTCTATTCGGATCTCGATCTGAACTACGACTCCGCCACCATGAAGATCAAGATCGACAAGGACAAGGCGGGTGCCTACGGCATCACAATGCAGGACATAGGTATCACCATGGGCACCATGATGGCGGACGGTTACGTCAACCGTATCGATCTGGATGGCCGCTCCTATGAGGTGATCCCGCAGGTCGAGCGCAAGTACCGCATGAACCCGGAATCCATCAAGGGTTACTACGTGCGGGCGGCTGACGGTAAATCCATCCCGCTGGGGAGCCTCATCAGTATCGAAGTGGTCGGTGAGCCACGTGCCCTGCCCCACTTCAACCAGCTGAACTCGGCCACCATAGGCGCAGTACCGGCACCGGGCGTGGCCATGGGAGATGCGATCAACTGGTTCAAGGCCACAGCCGAAGAGAAGCTGCCGCAAGGCTATCGCTACGACTTCATGGGTGAAGCCCGCCAGTTCGTGACCGAAGGAAATGCACTCTACGCCACCTTTGCACTGGCACTGGCCATCATCTTCCTGGTGCTGGCAATCCAGTTCGAATCCGTGCGTGACCCCCTTGTCATCATGGTCTCTGTCCCTCTTGCCATCAGTGGCGCCTTGATTGCGTTGGCATGGGGCATGGCCACCATGAACATCTACTCCCAGGTGGGCCTTATCACCCTAGTGGGTCTGATTACCAAGCACGGTATTCTGATCTGCGAAGTGGCGAAGGAAGAGCAGTTGCTGCATGGCATGAACCGGATGGAAGCCGTGATGCAGGCAGCCAAGGTGCGTCTGCGCCCCATACTGATGACCACGGCCGCCATGATTGCGGGTCTGATCCCGCTGCTGTATGCCGCGGGTGCCGGTGCGGCCCAGCGCTTCAGTATCGGTATCGTGATCGTGGCCGGTCTGGCGATCGGCACCATCTTCACCCTGTTCGTGCTGCCGGTGATCTATACCTACCTGGCCTCCGAACACAAACCTCTGCCGGTGTTTGATGAATCCATTCCGCCCAAGGCGAAAGGGAGTCACTGATACTCAAATTGACTGCTCAAGGCCCCGTTTCGGGGCCTTATTTTTATCACGCTAACGAAACACGACATAAGTGCATGAAGCAGTTAAACTAAATGGCAATATATCCAGACCGCAAGGACGCCATGTCAGGACTCTTCTCCAAGACCGCGCAGGCCGTCGGCCGCAACGGACTCTCATACCGACTGCTCTCCTATATTCTGGTGTGCAGTACCGTATTGGCGATGATCATTACGGCGCTTCAGCTTGCCTGGGATTACCGTAAAGATGTCGCTGTCATTGAAAGCAGCATCGGCCAGATCGAAGCTTCCTTCCTGCAGCCCATCGCCGCCAGTTTATGGAATCTGGATGAAGAGCAGGTCAAGGTGCAGATCGAAGGCATCATGAACCTGCCCAACATGCAATTCGTGATGGTCAAGGAGATGCTCGGCAACTCGGAAGTCCCGCTGTTGACACAGGGGGTCGAACGGGAAAGCTACGACATCTCCCGCGAATTCAACCTCACCTATCAGGGTGAAGTGGTTGGCAAGCTCTTCGTCGCAGCCTCCCTTGAGCAGATCTATCAGCGCCTTATCGAAAAGTCCGTGCTGATCCTGGTCAGTCAGACCATCAAGACGCTGGTGGTCTCATTCTGCATCCTGATCATCATTTACTATCTGGTGGTTCGTCATCTCAACCGCATCGCCAACTACGCCCAAAAATTCAATCTGGACAGGTTGGCTGTCGAACTGACGCTGGAAGGCCGCCCTCTGCCCCGCAAGAAACCCGATGAACTGGATACCCTGGTCGCCACCCTCAACCAGATGCGAACACGGCTGAACGATGAGTTTGCGGCGCGCCATCAGGCGGCAGAACAGCTGCAACAGGAGCGGGACTTCTCCGCCACCCTGATCAACTCGGCCAACATGGTCATCTGCTGCATGGAGCCGGATCTCAACATCGCCAGCATAAACCCGGCGGCCATACTGCTGACCGGCTACCACCAGCAGGAAATATTGCAGCACAACTGGCTGGATCTGTTTGTCAGCCAGGAGCAGCGGGAAGAGCTGACCCTGGCCCTGGCCGATCACGGCGCCATCGAGGATAAAGAGGTCATCATGCATGACCAGCAGGGCCATGAGCTGGTGCTGCAGTGGACCTTCGCCCCCTTCTACGAAGGGCCCAACCTCAAGTATCTGATCGGATTCGGTTATGACATCACCCGCCTGAAGAAGGTTGAGCGGGAGATCATTCAGCTCAACGAGCTGCTGGAAGGCAAGGTGGTGGAACGGACCCGTAGCCTGAGCGATGCCAACAATCAACTGGGCAGGGCGTACGACGATCTGAAACAGGCCCAGCAAACCCTGGTGGAATCGGAAAAAATGGCGTCACTCGGTTCCCTGGTGGCCGGGGTCGCCCACGAGATCAACACCCCCATCGGCATCAGCGTCACCGCCTCCTCCTATCTGCAGGAGCGAGTGGCTGACTTCAAGCTGCACATCGACTCCAAACAGCTGTCGCGCTCTTACCTCAATGAGTTCACCGTCAACCTCGATGAATCCATGCAGTTGCTGCAGAGCAACCTGAGACGCGCCTCGGAGCTTATCGCCAGCTTCAAGCAGGTGGCAGTCGATCAGTCATCGGAAGCACGCTACAACTTCAGCCTCGCTGACAACCTGCATCAGGTAGTGGTTTCCCTCGGCCACAAGCTGAAAAAAGCCCAGTGCGAAGTGGATATCCAGTGCGATCCCAAGCTGTCTATCTTCTCTTTCCCCGGCAGCTTTACCCAGATCTATTCCAACCTGATCCTCAACTCCATCAACCATGGTTTTGATAATTGGGACAAGCCCAAGAAGATCACCATCAAGGTGGAACAAGAGGGTGAAGAGCTGCTGATCAACTACAGCGACAACGGCCGCGGCATACCGCCGGAGATATTGCCGCGCATCTTCGACCCCTTTGTCACCTCCAAGCGAGGCCAGGGTGGCAGCGGGCTCGGCACCCACATCATCTACAACCTGGTGGTGCAGTTGCTGAAAGGCCGCATCAGCTGTGCCAGCGAGCCGGGCAATGGCGCCCAGTTCCATATTCGCCTGCCAATCCAACATAACTGAGTGCTGGCTCTTGTGAGCCAGCCGCTTTATCCCCATCATGCTGTGATTGCCTTCTTAATGAGCGGAGAATCTCGCAATGGCACAGCATTTTGACTATATCGCCATCGGCGGCGGCAGTGGCGGTATCGCCTCGGCGAACCGGGCTGCCATGTACGGCAAAAAAGTTGCCCTGATTGAAGCCAAAGAGTTGGGGGGAACCTGCGTCAACGTCGGTTGTGTACCGAAGAAAGCCATGTGGTATGCAGGCCAGATCGCCGATGCCCTGAAATATGGCGCTGATTACGGCTTCGATACCACACTCAATCAATTCAGCTGGGCCAAGCTGGTCGAGTCCCGCCAGGCCTACATAGGCCGCATCCACCAGTCCTATCAGAATGTGCTGGGCAAGAACCAGATCACTGTGATCAAGGGCTTCGCCCGCTTCGTCAGCAGCAACACCATCGAGGTCAATGGTGAACAGTACACTGCCGACCACATACTGATCGCCACCGGTGGCCGCCCTGAAGTACCCACTATTCCCGGCGCCGAACTGGGGATCGACTCTGATGGTTTCTTCGATCTGCAGGCGCAGCCCAAGCGGGTTGCCGTGGTCGGTGCGGGCTACATCGCCGTCGAAATTGCTGGCGTGATGCAGGCCCTCGGCTCCGAAACCCATCTGGTAGTTCGCAAACATGCGCCGCTGCGTAACTTCGATCCCATGATCCACGAGACCTTGGTGGAGATCATGGCGCAAGAAGGGCCCAAACTGCACACCCATGCCATTCCCAAGGCGGTGGTCAAAAACGCCGATGACAGCCTGACACTGCAGCTGGAAGATGGTCGCCACCTCACGGTCGACTGCCTGATCTGGGCCATTGGCCGCACGCCGGCCACCGACAATCTCAACCTGACAGCAGCCGGCATCGAACTGGACGACAAGGGTTTTATCCCGACCGACAAGTTCCAGAGCACCGCCGTCGCCAACGTCTATGCGGTGGGTGACAACACCGGCCGCATCCAGCTCACCCCGGTGGCCGTCGCGGCGGGCCGTCGTCTCTCCGAGCGGCTGTTCAACAACAAGCCGAACGAGCACCTCAACTACGATCTGGTGCCGACAGTGGTGTTCAGCCACCCGCCCATTGGCACCATAGGCCTGACCGAACCGGAAGCCATCGCCGAATACGGTGAAGATCAGGTGAAGATCTACCGCAGCCAGTTCACCGCCATGTACTCGGCGCTGACCCAGTATCGCCAGCCCACCCGGATGAAGCTGGTCTGTGTCGGGCCGGAAGAAAAAGTGGTCGGTCTGCACGGCATCGGCTTTGCCATGGACGAGATCCTGCAAGGCTTCGGTGTCGCCATGAAGATGGGTGCCACCAAGGCAGACTTTGACAACTGTGTCGCTATCCATCCAACCAGCGCGGAAGAGTTTGTGACCATGCGATAAGCACGTTTGAAGCTGGCCAGTCACTATCAGGCCCGCTTCAACAACTGCGTTCCCACTCTTCATCCCACCAGCGCGGAAGAGCTCGTGACAATGTGATAAGCACGTCGAAGCCGGCCTGATTACCATCAGACCGGCTTCGACAACTGCTTTCCTCCCCTCCTCCCGACTGCATGGCAGAGTGGGCCACCACACGCCAACCACTTCCTGTAGCAGCGCTATCGCCACACGGCGAGGTTAGACCACGGTCTGCGCATCAGTACCGCCATCACACTACGGCTCTTACGCTGTGGGCTGTCAGGCTGGATGGTATGACGAGTGTATCTCCTCGCATTGCATTCAAGTCCAATCTGGCGGATTGAGGTGTTCAGGCTTGCGGCTGATATCGTTCGGCCGCATGGGCTTGACGAAGATCCGACATCAGCCCTTGACGTGCCTCATCCAGAGCTATCCAGCGTTCGGCGACATGAAGCGGCGGAATCGTCACCAACTCGCGGCGATCGAACCCGACCAGTGCGGCATCAACCAGCTCACCCACCTCCATCACCTCGGGGAGAGTGTTGACATCCACACCAGCATGCGCCCAGATTTCGGTGCGGGTTGTGGCCGGTAACACTGCTTGCACGTAGACCCCTTGGGGTGACAGTTCATGAGCCAGTCCCTGCGACAAAAACAGCACGTAGGCTTTGGTCGCACCATAGAGCGACATCCCGAACTCAGGTGCAAAGCCCACCACAGAACCAATGTTGACGATGCTCCCCGTGCCGGATTGCGCAAGGCGCGGTGCGATCGCTGCGGCGAGCCGCGTCAATGCGGTTATGTTCAGTGCGATCTGGGATTCGATGGCCTCGGGAGATTGATCCAGAAAATGCCCGGATTGCGGCATGCCTGCATTGTTAATGAGGATGCCGATACGTGCGTCATGCCGCAGGCGAGTTTCCAGTGCCGGCAGCTCTGCCGAATTGGTCAGGTCAGCCTGCAGCACCTCAACGGCTATCTGGTGTTGCTCACGCAGGTGCATGGCCAGCGCATCCAGGCGCGACTTGTTGCGTGCAACAAGAACAAGATCGTGGCCGCGACGAGCAAAACGTTCGGCATAGGTGGCACCGATACCGCTGGAGGCGCCGGTGATAAAGACGGTCGGAAGTGTGGTCATGTTATTTCCTTGATATAGGTGGCGTGGGTGAACGAGCCAATGCGGCCGTGATCACGGCTTGATGCTGACGACGACCTTGCCCCTGGCGTGCCCCTTGGCGAGGTACTCCAGCGCTTCTTTGGCTTGGTCGAACGGGAATACCTTGTCGATGACCGGCTTGATGCGTTGAGCATCGAGCAGCTCGCCGATTTCAGTGAGTTGGTCGCCATCGGGACGCACAAACAGGAACGAGTAGGCGACGTTCCGCTTTTTCGCCCGCGACCTGATTTTTCGGCTCATCAGCCCGAACAGGAGGCGGAGCAATATGTTCAGCCCCCGGGCCCGAGCGAAGGCAGCATCCAGCGGGCCGGTGAGGGAGATAATCTTGCTGCCCGGTTTGAGGATATCGATGGCTTTTTCGATCGCATCTCCCCTGACGGTCCCCAGCACGGCGTCGTAGCCGTGCAATCGGTGCTCGAATGCCTGTTGCTTGTAATCGACCACCTCATCGGCTCCCAGCTCGCGCACCAGTTCGATGTTGCCGCTACTGACGGTGGTGCCCACCTTGGCACCCAGCAGCTTGGCAAGCTGGATAGCAAAGGTGCCGATGCCACCGGATCCGGCAGGGATAAACACCTTTTGGCCAGCCTGCAGATTGGCGCGCTCCTTCAGCGCTTGCCATGAGGTGAGCCCGACCATCGGGATCGAGGCGGCTTGCACGAAATCCAGATTGGCGGGTTTCAACGCCGCTGCGCGCTCAGGTACCACCGCAAATTCGGCCAGCGATCCGGTTCCGAGATCGAAAATACTGGCGAAGACAGCATCGCCCGGTTTGAAACGGGTCACCTGACTGCCAACCTCGGTCACGACACCGGCCAGATCGCTGCCCAATGTGGCGGGAAGCTGAAAATGGAGCACCGGTTTGAACATGCCGGTCGGAATCATGTTGTCGATCGGGTTCAGGCCGGCGGCATAAACCTGAACCAGCATTTCGTCCGCCTTCAGCGCGGGACGCGGGATATCCGTGAGCCCAATCTCCGGCGACTTGCCGTAGCGTTTGAATGTGAGTGCTTTCATGGTTCGGTCATTCATCCTTGGCTGTGCATCGGGGTCAGGTCTGCGTCATCCGCGAGGAAGGCCAGCACCTCGGGCACAAAGGCCCGATAGTGCTGAAAAATGCCACCGTGCCCCGAGTCGGGGTAAATCGTCAGTCGGGCATTCGGCAGCCGGCGAGCCATGTCCGCTGACAGTCTGCTATCGACCATCAGGTCGTGGTCACCATTGGCCACGAACACCGGTTGCGTGATGACCGAGAGATCATCCGGCACACTCAATCCCGCACTCCGGATCGCCTTGAGCTGGGCATATCTGGCCTGCAGGGAGATGGGCTGGTCACGGTCAGTCGTGCGCGCTTTCAGGCGAGAGAAGTACTCTTTTGCCGCGCGCTTGCCATCCGGTGTGCGGGGAAAGAACAGGAAGTGCCGCGGATCGTTCAGCGTCAATGCCGCTTTGAGGTAGGCGGTAGCGGCAATCTTGTTGATCTCGTCGATACCACCACCTCCCCGCGGCCCGGTTCCGGCAAGCACAATCCGGCGCACCAGATCCGGCGCCTGCAACGCCACCATTTGCGCCACACCACCACCTAACGAAAACCCGAGCAGATCGACCTGCGACAATCCCATGGCGCGAATAAAGGCGATGGCATCACGTCCCATCTCCTCAATGGTATGTGGCACCGATCCCCCCGAGGCGCCGACGCCGCGATTATCGAAAGCGATAACCCGGCGCTTCGCCGCGATGCCGTCGATAACACCGGGATCCCAGTCATCGAGTACTGCCATCAGATGGTGCAAAAAGATCACCGGCACACCGGTGTCGGGGCCCAGCGCCCGAAAGGCAAAAGATGTTCCGTTCACATCAAGGGTACGGGTCGGCACATCTTTCCAATGCATATGCCCTGTCTGACGAACTGTGCTCACCGGGCTGTGACCTTCAGATCTCCCGGTTATCAAGGCGATCCCCATCTTCTTTGTAACCATGTCCGAGAGCTCCGTGTTGGGTGGATTATTTGTGGTTGCAGTGTTACTATCAAATTGATATCAACTTACTATCAATTCACAACCAAGTCACTATCAAAATAGTATGAACATAAAAAAAAGTTACGATACCCCATGCCCAATCGCGCGCAGCATGGCGATTGCTGGTGATGCATGGAGCATATTGATCCTGCGCGATGCCCATGCCGGTCTCACTCGCTTTGACCAATTCCGGAAAAGTCTGGGAATAGCACCCACGATGTTGACCCGCCGACTGGCGACGTTGACCGAAGAGGGCTTGCTGGAAAAAAGGCTTTATTCTGAACATCCACCCCGTGAGGAGTATCTGCTGACCGCCGCCGGTCGCGATTTTCTACCGATACTCTTCATGATTGGTGAGTGGGGTCGCCAATATCGGGGCGACGACAACATGATCCGTTTCTTCGATATGGAGGCCGGCACAGAAATCAAGGCCATAGTGGTCGATGAAGTGACCGGGGCAAAGATTGGGACCCGCCCGCTGCGCGTGGTGATGCCTGATGAAAACTGACAGCTGATTTGGCAATCGCATCGTCTTTCAACCAAACCCGGCCCAGGCCGGGTTTTTTCATGTCCTTCCTTCCGTAGCCCAGTAAAACCCTCGCTTTTTACGCCGATTTTACGCCCGCCCCATGCCGCTTTATGGCGCCTTTACGCCTGTTTTACATACCCTTTCAGCGTCAACTACACCAACGGAGTCGATGCGGTTTTACATCGACTCTTGCAGCTAATTATTTCAATGGAGTCGATATGAATTGGCTATATCTGCTGCTGGTCCTCGCCCTGATGGGTTATCTGTTGCGCGCGTTAACGCGCAGCCACGAGTGAGGGATCTGATATGTGGCAAGAAGTGATCTATCCGGTAGCCTTTGTGCTGCTGGTCCTGCTGCCAGCCCCCCTGCTTGGCAGCTATATATATCGGGTGTTTGAAGGCAAGAGCCGCTGGCTGTCGCCGATCGAGCGCGCCACCCTGGCCTGCTGCGGCACGGACGGACGGGAGCAGGATTGGAAGTCCTACGCCCTCAGCCTGCTGGCCTTCAACGGTGCCGGTTTCGGTCTGCTGTTCCTGATCCTGATGGCACAAGGCCTGCTTCCCCTCAACCCACAGCAATTGCCAGGGCTGAACTGGGAACTGGCCTTCAACACAGCGGTCAGCTTTATGACCAATACCAACTGGCAAGCCTATTCCGGTGAGGCCAGCCTCTCCTACTTCAGCCAGATGGTGGGGCTTACCACCCAGAACTTCGTCTCCGCCGGTACCGGTGCGACCGTCGCCGTCGCCCTGTTCCGCGGCATCTCCCGCCAGCAGACCATACACCTTGGCAACTTCTGGCAGGACCTGGTGCGCTTCTGCCTCTATGTGCTGCTGCCACTGGCGCTGATCATGGCACTGCTGCTGGTGTGGCAGGGTGTGCCCCAGAGCCTGTCTGCCTATCTGCCGTTCCACAGTCTGGAAGGTCAGGAGCAACTGCTGCCACTGGGCCCCGCTGCCTCGCAAATCGCCATCAAGCAGCTCGGTTCCAACGGTGGTGGCTTCTTCGGTGTCAACTCTGCTCATCCGTTCGAGAACCCGACAGCCCTCTCCAACTGGCTGGAGATGGTTGCCCTGCTGACCCTTCCCGCCGCGCTGGTCTGCACACTGGGCCGTTACGTGAAGGACACGGGCCACGGCCGCGCCATCCTCACCGCCATGGCGTTGCTGTTCATACTGGGGCTCAGTCTCTCTGTTACTCAGGAGATGAAGCCAGACCCGAACCTGACTCACCTCACAACTCAGATGGGCAACTGGGAAGGCAAGGAGAGCCGGTTCGGCCCTGTGCTCTCCAGCATTTGGGAAGTCGCCACCACAGCCGCCTCCAACGGGTCGGTCAACGCCATGCATGACAGCTTCACCCCCCTCGGCGGTATGGTCGGCATGTTCAACATGTTGCTCGGTGAAGTGGTCTTTGGCGGTGTGGGTGCCGGTATCTACGGCATGATGCTGTTCGTGCTGCTGACCGTGTTCCTCTGCGGCCTGATGGTGGGACGCACCCCGACCTATCTGGGCAAGCGCCTCGGTATCACTGAGATGAAATGGGTTGTCGCCAGCATGCTGGTGATGCCAGTCGGGGTATTGGTGATCGGCGGGGTGACGCTGCTGATGCCGGATGCCAGCACCATCATAGGTCATGAAGGCCCCCACGGGCTGTCACGGCTGATCTATGCCTATGCCTCGGCCACGGGTAACAACGGCTCCGCCTTTGCTGGTCTCGCAGCCGCCGATAGCTGGCAATGCATCGCCATCGGCCTGGCCATGCTGCTCGGGCGCTTCGGTTACATCATCCCTGTGCTGGCCATCGCAGGTCAGCTCGCCCGCGCCCCGCGCCAGGAGACGGGTGAGAGTGACTTCCCGATCCGCGGCCCGCTGTTCATTACCTTGCTGATCATCACAGTACTGCTGATAGGTGGCCTTTCCTTCCTGCCTGTACTGGCGCTGGGACCGGTAGCCGAGCATCTGAGCCTGATGCTGGGAGCGTTCTGATGAACGACGCCAGCGCGATCACATCACAGATGCCAATGGTCAACTATTTGATACTGGGAGCTTTTCAATGAGCAAGTCCATATCCATCACAACCCATACCGACAAGGTGAAGGGTAAAAAGCAACGCTCGCAAATCGTGCAGGCCATGGCCGAAGCGCTTTACCGCTTCAATCCCAAGGCACTGTTTGGCAGCCCTATTCTGTTCACGCTCTGGCTGGCTGCCGTCATGGCAACCGTGGAGTCCCTGCTGGGGCAGCCCTTGTCTGGGGTCGCCCCCAGTCTGGCCTGGCAACTGACCGCCTGGCTGTGGCTGACCCTCTGGTTTGCCAACTTCGCAGAGACCCTGGCCGAAGGTCGTGGCAAGGCGAGAGCCGACAGTCTGAAGGCGGGCATGAGCCAGCTCAAGGCACGTCGGGTGACCGATGCCAAAGATGGTCAGGGCGAATGGGTGCCTGCCACCAGCCTGCTGAAAGGCGACCTGGTGCTGGTACGCAGCGGCGAGATGATCCCGGCCGATGGTGCAGTGGTCGCCGGTATCGCCTCGGTCAACGAAGCCGCCATCACGGGGGAATCAGCCCCCGTCATCCGCGAATCCGGCACCGACCGCAGTGGCGTGACGGGCAACACCACTGTGGTCTCTGACGAGATCTGGGTACGCGTCAGCAACAATCCGGGTGAAAGTACGCTGGATCGGATGATAGCCCTGGTCGAAGGAGCCAAGCGCCAGAAGACCCCGAACGAGATGGCGCTCGACGCCCTGCTGGTGGGTCTGACCCTGATCTTCCTGCTGGTGGTGGCGACCCTGCCCTGGTTCCTCAACTACAACGGCACCCAGGTACCCAGGCTCTATCTGATCGCCCTCTTCATCACTCTGATACCGACCACCATAGGCGGTCTGCTCTCCGCCATCGGGATCGCCGGTATGGACCGGCTGGTGAAGCTGAACGTGATAGCCAAATCAGGCCGTGCCGTGGAGGCCGCCGGTGACGTGCGCACCCTGTTGCTGGACAAGACAGGCACCATCACCTTCGGTAACCGCATGGCAGACGAGCTGATCCCGGCACCTGGGGTGGATCCCTCACTGCTTGCCCAAGCGGCCATGCTGGCCTCCCTTGGCGACAATACGCCGGAGGGCAAGTCCATCCTGACCCTGGCGGGCAAGAGCATGGCCAAGCCGAGCCAGCTGGAGAGCGACAAGGTGATCCCCTTCAGTGCCGAGACCCGCCTGAGCGGTCTGGATCGCAACGGTCACCAATATCGCAAGGGGGCTGTGGATGCTGTGCTCAACTACCTCTCTCTCGACCGCAAGGCAGTGCCAGAGGTAATCCTCAAGTTGGTGGATCACATAGCTCGCCAGGGCGGCACGCCGCTGCTGGTCTGCACCCACGAGAAACTGCTGGGAGTCGTGTTCCTCAAGGACATCATCAAGCCAGGCATCAAGGCCCGCTTCCAGATCCTGCGTCACATGGGGATCCGCACCGTGATGATCACAGGTGACAACCCGCTGACCGCCGCCGCCATCGCTGCCGAAGCCGGGGTGGATGACTTTATCGCAGAAGCAACGCCGGAGAAGAAGCTGGCTTATATCCGCCAGGAGCAGGCGGACGGACGTCTGGTGGCAATGTGTGGTGACGGTGCCAATGATGCGCCCGCGCTGGCACAGGCTGACGTGGGTCTGGCCATGAACGAGGGTACCCAGGCCGCCAAGGAGGCGGGCAACCTGGTGGATCTCGACTCCAACCCCACCAAGCTGCTGGACGTGGTACTGGTCGGCAAGCAGTTGCTGGTGACCCGGGGAGCATTGACAACCTTCTCCATCGCCAACGACGTGGCCAAGTACTTTGCCATACTGCCGGCCCTGTTCATCGCTGCCTATCCGCAACTGGGTGCGCTGAACCTGATGCAGCTGGGTAGCCCCGAAAGCGCCATCTTGTCGGCCATCATCTTCAACGCCTTGATCATAGTGGCGCTGGTACCGCTGGCCCTGCGCGGTGTCGATCTGAAAGGTTCGGCTGCCAGCCTGCTGCGCCGCAACCTGATGATCTACGGTGTCGGTGGTCTGTTGGTGCCCTTTATCGGCATCAAGCTGATCGACCTGGTCATTACCGGCCTGGGCTTAGTGTAGGAACAAGGGCGCAACACGCTGAATCCATGGCGTCCATGGCCTGCTGGTGCACCCGATTAATCGGCATCAAGCTGATCGACCTGGTCATTACCGGCCTGGGCTTGGTGTAGGAACAAGGGCGCAACGCGCTGAATCCATGGCGTCCATGGCCTGCTGGTGCACCCACTAATCGGCATCAAGCCGATCGACCTAGTTATCACAGGCCTGGGCTTGGTGTAGGAACAAGGGCACAAGGCGCTGAATCCATGGCGTCCATGGCCTGCTGGTGCACCCACTAATCGGCATCAAGCCGATCGACCTAGTTATCACAGGCCTGGGCTTGGTGTAGGAACAAGGGCACAAGGCGCTGAATCCATGGCGTCCATGGCCTGCTGGTGCACCCGATTAATCGGCATCAAGCCGATCGACCTGGTCATTACCGGCCTGGGTCTGGTGTAACAACATAGCGGGGTGCAAGCCAGGCTTGCATCCCATCAACCTGTTTGGAGCAAGAAAATCATGATCGCAATCAGAACCCTGCTGACCCTGACCCTGTTGCTGGGCGTCGGTTATCCCCTGGCAGTGACAGGTGTGGCCCAGTTGCTGTTTCCCTGGCAGGCCAATGGCAGCCAGTTGACCAACAAGAAGCAAGAGTTTGTCGGCAGCGCCCTGCTGGCGCAGAAATTCGAGCGGGCCGAGTACTTTCATTCCCGTCCTTCCGCCAGTGACTTCACCACCATAGGTGGCGGCGGCAGCAATCTGGGGGTCAGCTCACCATTGCGTAGCGAGTTCGCCAAGGCACAGGGTGATGTCCAGTCACCCGCCATGCTGACCCGCTCCGGCTCGGGCCTCGATCCCCATCTGCCGGTGGATGCCGTGCTAGCTCAGGTGAACAGAGTGGCCAAGCAGCGAGGGCTGGATCCCGCCTTGCTGACGGAGCAGGTCAAGTCGGCGACACAAGCTGGTATCCTTGGCCCGCAAGTGGTCAATATCCTCCAGCTGAATCTGTTGCTCGATCAGGGCAAGGATGCCTGATGGCGGCAAAGTCCGGCACATACGGCTGGCGATGACCCACATTTTCGAACTGAGCCAGCGGTTGCTCGATAAGGACAATAATGCGTGATGAGGTAAAGGCGGCAAGTCTGGAGCGGGAGCACCGGGATGCGTGATGAGGCAAGGGCCGACGCCTTGCTGGCGAGCCTGGAGCAAGAACACAAGGGCAAGCTGAAGGTATTCCTCGGTGCCGCACCCGGCGTAGGCAAGACCTACGCCATGCTGCAGGCAGTGCGTGAGCAGGCAAGAGAGGGGGTCGATATCCTGATCGGCGTGGTGGAAACCCACGGCCGTCAGGAGACTCTGGCCCTGCTCGACAAACTTGCCATCCAGCCGCGCAAACTCCATCTCCACCGCCAGCAACGTCTGGAGGAGATGGATCTGGATGCGCTGCTTGCACGCAAACCCGCCATAGTGGTGGTGGATGAGCTGGCCCACAGCAACGCCCCCGGCAGCCGCCACGAGAAACGCTGGCAGGATGTGGAGGAGCTGCTCGGTGCCGGCATCGACGTCTACTCCACCCTCAATGTGCAACACCTCGAGAGCCTCAACGATCTGGTGTGGCAACTGACCGGTGTCAGGGTCAAGGAGACCCTGCCCGATCAGGTGCTGCTGGAGGCCGACAGCATAGTGCTGATCGACCTGCCCCCCAAGGAGTTGCTCGGCCGGCTCAAGGAGGGCAAGGTCTATGTGCCCCATCAGGCCAAGGCCGCCCTGCAGTCCTTCTTCTCCCTCAACAACCTGACTGCCCTGCGCGAGCTGGCGATGCAGACCGCCGCCAGCCACGTGGAGGGGGACCTGCAACTGCAGTGGCAAGCCGCAGGCAAGACAACGCTGCCGTTGCGAGGCAAGCTGATGGTTTGCCTCGGCGATCAGCACGGCTCTGCACTGGTGCGCTACGGCCACCGTTTCGCCCAGCGCCGCCAGCTGCCCTGGCTGGTGGTCCACATCGACAGCAAGGGACAACGCTCCGCCGAGCTGGAGCAAGCACTAGCGCTGGCCTCCCACCTCGGGGCCAAGGTGTTGACTCTCTCCAGCCCGGCGGTAGCCAGTACCCTGCTGGAAACGGCCGAGCAGCAACAGGTCTCACAACTGCTGCTCGGCAAACCCCACAAGGCCCCCTGGCGCCGCTCCCTGGTGCAACACCTGCTCAAGCAGGCACAAGGGCTCGAAATCACGCTGGTGGATACCGAGAAGCGCAAACCCGGCATAGGATTGCAGCCGCTTCACCCCAAGGACATTCGCCAGAGTCTGCTGGCAGTAACCATAATGGGGCTGACATCGGCTGCCGCCTGGGGACTCTCTCACTGGCTGCCCCCAGCCTCCCTGCCGCTGCTGTTCGTATTGGGGGTGCTGGCGACGGCACTCACCACCAGCCTGGTGCCCGCCATTCTGGCGGCCGTGCTGGGGTTCGTCGGCCACAATCTGCTGTTCACCGCTCCCTACTTCTCCCTCAGCGTGGCCAGTCACAGTGATCTGCTCACCCTGTTCGTGCTGCTCATCGTCGGCATGACGGCGGGGCGGCTCGCCTCCCGCCAGCGCCAACAGCTGGTGGGCTTGCGCGAAACCCAGCAGCTCGGCAACGCCCTGCTGTCGCTGAGCCAGGGGCTGGCCACTGCCAGCAGCCCGGAAGAGGTGCTCAGGCAAGGCACCCAGGCCATCTCGCTGGCCCTGGCCCAACCCGTCTTTGCCCTCGATCAGGACTATCAGCACAGGGCGGGCTCGGCCCAACACAATCCGGGCCAGACCGACAAGGCGGCCATCGACTGGTGTCTGGCCCAGAAGCAGAGCGCCGGTGCCCACACAGCCACCCTCAATGCAGCCGAAGCCCAATATCACCATCTTACCGATGAGCTGATCCTCGGCATTCGACTGTCCAACCCTCTCGCCTCTTCAGCCGAGCATCAGCTGCAAGCCCTGCTCACCGACATCCGCGCGGCTCTGGCACGGATCGATCTCAACGAACGGTTGGCCGACAGCCAGTTGCAGGCAGAGACGGATCGGATGCGCGCCGCCCTGCTCTCGTCTGTCTCTCACGACCTGAAAACCCCGCTCGCCACCATAATGGGGGCTGGCAGCACCCTGCTGGAGTACGGTGACAGGATCAGCCCGGAGGATCGCAGCGAACTGCTCCATTCGGTGCAGGACGAGGCCCGTCGCCTGCACAGCTATGTGCAGAACCTGCTGGACATGACCCGCATCGGTTCACCCGACTTCCAGCTGAAACGCGACTGGGTCGACCTGGCCGATCTGGTGGAGAGTGCCCGCAAGCGGCTGGAGTCTTCCTGGCGTCAGCACAAGCTGCTGGTGCACTTCGATCAGCAGATCCCCCAGCTTTATGTGCACGGTGCCCTTATCGAGCAGGTGCTGGTCAATATCCTCGACAATGCCTCCCGCTACTCACCGGCCGGCACCCCCATAGAGTTCAAGGTGATGCTGGCGGATCCGGACCTCATCCTCGACATCATAGATATCGGGGTCGGCATCGCCGAGTCGGACCGGGACAAGATCTTCAATCTGTTCTACACCCAGCCTGTCGGCGATTGCGGCAGTCGAGGCACCGGGCTTGGCCTCGCCATTTCTCGCGCTATGATAGAGGCCCATGGCGGCCGTATCTGGGCATTCTCCGGTCCCAATGGCAACGGCACCTGCATGCGCATCTCGCTGCCGCTTGCCCTCAACGCACCTGAGGTATAATGGCCCGCATATGGCTCACAGCGATGGCAGAGAGTGCTATTCCCCCTCTCCTCAGCCCTCCCCCAATGTTCGCCTCAGGAGACTAGATGGCTCACATATTGGTCATAGATGATGAAGCGGCGATTCGCCGCTTTCTGCGTATCAGCCTGATTGCCGAAGGGCATCAGGTCAGCGAGGCGGTAGGGGTCAACGAAGGGCTGGAGCTGTATCGCCATCTCAATCCCGATCTGGTGATCCTGGATCTCGGCCTGCCGGATGGGGATGGCATTCAGATACTGCAAGCCATTCGCGAGCACCACCAGAATCCGGTACTGGTACTGTCGGCGCGGGATTCGGAACAGGAGAAGGTGCGACTGCTGGATGCCGGCGCCAACGACTATATGAGCAAGCCGTTCGGCATTGGGGAGATGATGGCCCGCATCCGGGTATTGCTGCGCCAGCGGGCCGGCGTCAGCAGCGGCGAACGCCGTCACTTTCCTCAATGTGGCCTGACCCTGGACTCCAGCAGCCACAAGGTGAGCTTGCATGATGAGGAGATCCCCCTGTCTCGCAAGGAGTTCGCCCTGCTGCAAGCGCTGGTGTGCCACCCGGGCAAGCTGGTGATGCAGACCCAGCTGCTCAACGACATCTGGGGACCGAGCCACAAGGAAGATACCCACTACTTGCGTATCGTCATCGCCAGTCTGCGCAAGAAGCTGGGGGATAATCCCCAACAACCCAGCCTGATCGAAACCGAATCCGGCATCGGCTACCGCTTTATCGGCAGCTGATGTTTCACGTGGAACGCCGTCCGCTGCACAGTACGGCCAAGAGGCCACAGCCAAAGAGCAGCATGCCCAGATCCTGCAAACCGGCCGCCAGTGCCAACCCCAGACTGAGCAACAGGTAGTAGGCCAGCCCGAACAGAGCACCCGCGCTGCCTGCCACCTCCCGATAAGTCAGCAAGGCCTGACTGAGCACATTGGGAATGGCGATACCAAAGGCCACGACCCCCCCCATCATGGGCAACAGGAACCAGAGCGAATCCTGACTCGCCCACACAGCCC